>NZ_CAJHBQ010000006.1 GCF_904846685.1 Psychrobacter submarinus | reverse complement strand
GTACGTTATCAACGATGGATTGGATCTTTTCTTTTGAAAGTGCACCGTCTGCATCTGTAAGTTTATCTAATGTTTTCTTATGAAATTTGAGCGTTAAGCCTTGAAAACCCTTGCCCCTACTCTTTTTGATGTACTCTACAGTAACCTTATAGTTTGTGTTCTCGTTGATTTCATCGACAGCAGTTTCTATGACACGTTTTTTCAACTGACTAAATTTTTGGTACTTATCAGCTACTCCCATAATATATTTAAAATCATCTAAGTCGTAACTTTTGCTGTACTGATACTGACCCAACCAACATACAATTAATTCATATAAACGTATGGCATGAATACTTGATAACTCACTGATTTCTAATAACTTATATTTAGTAAAATTAGCTTTTATTTGGGTGAGATACGGCAGAATATCTTCAGCAAAGGCTAGCTTAACCTCACCGTTATTCGGACTAAAATGGCAACCGCTAACAAACCGAGTTCTTAATTTTTCATCATTAGGTAGCTCAATAGCAACCTCTCTTTCGAAGAGTCTATTTGATGCTTGTTCAAGGTCACGATAGACATTTTTTGCAGTAGTATCCTTGTAAAACAAAGCTTTCATATCATCTGTAGTAATTGTGAATTTAGTCTGCTTGCTAATGCTTGGTGCATCTGGTCGGCTATCTATCTGACTAATACAAGCTAATAGTAACTCTTTTTCTTTCGTTGTCATGATGTATGTAGCCATTACTAAATCATTTGACTGTACGACTAAGTTGTTCTCCATATCCTGTATCTCATGCTAATAATATATAAACTATATTATCATTAAAAACATTAAAAGCAACATGATTTTAATTTAGTGGTTTTTTGACTCATTTAGTGGTTTTTTGACTCATTTAGTGGTTTTTTGACTCATTTAGTGGTTTTTTGACTCATTTAGTGGTTTTTCTCCTCGTAAACCATTGATTTTAAAGGTAAAAAATGGCTCTTAAACAGGATTAAACAGGATTAAACAGGATTAAATAAAAACCTCTAAAGATAGCGAATGAAAAAAAATGAAAAATTAGAGCTTAAAAAAGCTTCCAATCAGCAGATTGGAAGCTAGAAATATTTAGCAAATGGAGTTAACTGATTACCTAGTACCCTTTCTAAAGTAATCAGGATAGCCTTGTTTCATTTCCTGTTTTGATTTATTGAACTCATGCCTTGCACCTCTAGCAGCTTTAAACGCTCCAGCACCTTCGCTACGACTCTTTTGATAAGCTCCTGCCGCAGACTTACCAGCAATACCTGTTCTGACAGCACCAGCACCGCCTGAAGTGCTTTTACTACCAGCTGATGCTGAACCACCACTAACCTTAGCCATAGCTGTTCCCACAGCGCCACCAGCTGCCCCTGCAAGCTGTTGAACATACTGCGGTATAACAATCAGTACACCCATACATAAGACACCTAAAAACGTGTATACGCTCGCATTCATTAACTGCTGCTCTCCCTCGTCAACTACTAATGCAGTTAACCCCGCTTCAAAAATACCTGCGAAAATTGAAAATACTGCAAGCACAAAGATGACTGTTAGGATGGTATTCAAGATTTGACCAACCCAAGAGAAAAAATACTGACGAATAGATGGCCAGATAAGACAGCAAATAAAGATCGGCCCGACTCCTAGCATAAGTGCAAGGACAACTTTGGCGATAATAAGCCATAGCGCACCCATCACAACACAAAGTATCGTTCCTAGCAGCACTAACGCGCCATAGAGATAAGGCGCTAAGTTAGCATCTATCGGATTCATACTGGCCTCATTAAAATAAAGGCCGGCATTGTATGCACCGAGACTAAATAGATCTTCAATAGTACCTGCTGCTGTCTGTCCGCTTTCAACGCTTGTGTTATTAACTGCACCCGATAAGGAAACGATTAGATCATCAGGCATGGTAAGAAATACGTCGATAATGTAGCTTTGATACACAGCTGAAGTTAATGCAATAGAAGTAATGATAGACGCCCACATCATCTTAGTGGCCACTTCAGTAAAGGGGCGATCAAGCATTCCTCTAATGGCCATAATGCCCAAAAGAATAAAAGACAGTGTTATTCCACCCATGACCAGCGGTGCAATTTCTGCCGCTATATTTGATGAAAAATTTTGAGCAAAAGAGCTTAACGCATCATCAAGCACTTCAAACGTCTTACTTAGAAAGTTTGTACTTTGGCCTGAATATTCAGCCATGATCAATCACCTTATTAGCTTTAAAACTGCTGTACGTTCTTATCTACAGACGTTTCATTAAATCGTTTTGCTTTAGCTGCTTCAGCGTTTGCACAATTTTCACTACTTTGCTTGTTCTCTTTGCAATCAGCTAAGACCTGATCACGCACTTCTTCATTCTCATAGAGGTATTCAGCTGTATAGGTTTCAGTTTGTTGGCTACAGCCAAATAAAATTAAGCAAACAGGAAGAATTAATAATTTTTTCATAGTAAATCACCACTGCTGTACGTTCTTATCTGAAGACGTCTCGTTAAATCTTCTCGATCGATCTTTACGTTTTTGAGCCTGTAAATCCTTTTCAGACTCACGTAGCATCTTGGCCATTTGCAGCTGATTGTTTTGCAAGCTAAGCATTGCGCTCTCAACTTGAATACGGTTTAGAAGATCCGCAGCTGCTTTAGGGTCATTTTGCAAATCAACAGAGTTGGCCATGCGCTGGATCTGATTGAAGCGATCGACACTACGAGCATACATATCATCAAGCTTTACTTTGTTTTCCAAAGATGCACGTTTTTCTTGTTCAAGCAATTGCTGCATTTGCTGCTTTTGTGTGCCTGTGAGTCGTTGGCTATTTTGCAAACGGTCAATTTTTTCTGCCAAGCCCTGCCAGTTACCTGTTTGGTAGTCTCTATACATCCCCTGCATTTCACTAGGCAGATATTTACCATACTGGTTAAATAGTGCGCCTACATCACGAGTGCCGCGAAATTGTTCAAATTGCGCTTGGGCTTGCGCTACTTGCTTATAAGCTTCTTGCAATTCCAGCATTTGACGAGCAAAGCCACTGGCATCAAATACTGGAACACCAGCTGCTTGAGCCTGGATAGTTGGTAGGGCGGTCAATGGCAATACCATTGACGCTGATAATACAGCTGTTAATAGTTTGTTTTTCATATCATATGTCTCAAATAAATATAATTGATATACTACTATAATAAAATGCGGACAGGAATATCAATGGACAACTTTTCTATTTTTCTATATTTTTTAATAGCTGTAACATCAATATTACTTTTTTTCTATACGAATAGAGTCTTCTTTAAAGCAAGAGAGAGAAGTTCAACGATAAAGAAATATGGGAATATTTCAGAGCTTGATCACGAGGATCTGCTGATAGCAAAAAATGAACTTTCAAAGATAGGTATTGATGGTAAAGGCACGGAAGACGTGTATATCAGAGAAGAGCGCGTATATTTACCCATCGCTATAGTACTTGTATTTGTCTCAATATTTTTAGCTATAAGCATAGTCTTTTCTGATGACACAAGACAGCTAGGTAAAGTAATAATCACTGTTTCACTTATTCTAATATCAAGTAAATTTTACGAGCTGTATAGAACATCTAGGATAAATAGATTTTTATCTATAGAAAATTAAGACACTAAAATATTTTTTTAATATAACGTAAGTACAACTTTTAAAAAAATATAATAATGACGCTTTACTAACTTTCTACTAACTTTTTAATGCCTTTTTACTAACTTTCTACTAACGGTGAATTCTAGGCTTATAAATCAAGGCTGTTTGCAGTATGCAAACAGCTATACCCTTATAAATAAAGACTTAGCAATCATATTGTTTGCACTGTGCATACACTTTTGAACGATGTGTATCCCCTGAAACCCTTGTGATGTATGGAGTTGTGGCATTCCCTTTAGGGTGCGTATGGTGTAGTCATAAAATCGAATGATTTTATGACCAAAAGCGGGTGAAAAAATCAGGTATTTTTCACCTGTAGTAAGACTTTTTGCAAGAAAAAGGCTTATAAGAGCGTTACTACTGCGTTATTACTGCAAAATAACTGCATTTCTACTGCATAAATGAGGCAAATAACCTATAATGATGCAATTCTACTGCATATATGCTGCATTATTACTGCGTAATGACTGCAATTCTACTGCAAAAGACGGGTAATCAATGTTGGTGCTGTTATAGGTGAATAACGATGGCTAAAAGAACAAAATTTTCAAAATTTCGGTCGCTGTATGATGTGATTGAGAGTTTGCTCGATACTTACACTCATGAAGGGGTAGTTGAGATACTGGCTGAAAGCCATGATTTAGAATTGTCGGTTTCTACGCTAAGGAGCTATCTCTACCGCTATAAAAAACAATCAAAGGAATTATCTGTAGCTACAGATAATTTTAGTGGTCAAGACAAAATCAATCTTAGACAGCAAAAAACTGAAAAAGTGGCCGAAGATCAAAATCCTATAGAACCTAAAATGACCGCAGATGAGGCACTAGCGAGATTTAAAGAGCGCCAACAGAATAAGTCGCTGTTCGATAGGAAAGCTACCGATACTGTCTCTATCGAACGAACAGAGATTGAAAGCTCGGAGGGTAGTAATTCAGATACAGATGAAGACTTAGATGCTGCTTTAGAGGAAATGAAGATAAAATTAGCTAACAAGTCGATTCTGAATAAAGAGTAGGAGTAATTTATGAGTATGTCAGGTGTATCAGTGGCCAGTAGTCAAAGCCTTCAGCTTGAAGCCACCCAAGAAGCTTATGATAGAGCTATCGTAACGCTTAACCTTGTCTTGATCGAGGACACAACCTATGAAAACGCTGTGAGAACAAAGCTATTTGAAATCATGGACGAAAGAAACGAGCTAGGAAACTACTCTACTTCAGATCTTCACGCTATGGCAAAAGATATTGAAGGGAATGTCGATCAGTTCCTTAGCGAGTTAGGCGCTCAAAACTAGAAGCATAAGTCAAAATTGCCTACATATGCCGATAAGTAATGTATAATTCCAAGCACTCTGATTTAACAGGACTTATCAAATGAAACTGCAAAGAGTAATACCAGCTTTATTTTCAGTAGCGCTATTATCAATGCCAACCCTTTCAAATGCAGCCTTAGAAGGCGATGCTTGTACTGCGGGCGATTATGGCTCTAAAGCTCAATACCGTTGTTCTACGGTAGGGAATGGGCAGTACATGACCATCAGGGAGTTATACCAGTTGGGCTATCGTGTGGTTTCATCATACGCATACGAAAAGACAGGGAATACGGTCATAATCATAGAAAAACAAACCTCTTAACGTCCTAAGGTCACCCCTACTGCTGTAGGGGTGAAATGTATTAATTCTTTTGTTTATCTTGCTTAGCAATCGATGCCTAGTGATCGGTTAAGTATTCTTCTAGAGCATCGTTGATCATGTCCTGATAGTTACCACCTGTCTGCTTGGCTCTGTCCTTGAATTTGGCAAGGATACTTGGGCTAATGACACTAGCTTCTGTAGGAAGCGCTTGCGATCTGATACTGCCACGGATAGCATCTGACCAGTCGGTGACTTCTGGAATGTCTGATAGATCAATGTCATCATCGCTAAGCGTTGCTAGATGTTCTAAGTCTGCTTGCTGCTTAGCTGTTAGTGGCGGTAATTCGTCTATGTGATAGCTAACCTTGTTCATACAGTCTCCTTTCAATCTTTGTGGCACGCCTTGCAGAGATAATGCGTATGATCTCACCACCGTCTATATCTGTTTGTGTGTGGGCTACCAGTAGGACAGCTGTACCGTCTACTGTACCCAACGCTTGCCACCGTTCTTCGCCATTCTCATACCTGTCTTGTTGACGCAGACACAAGGGATCTAAAAATACCCGTGTTGCTGCTTCAAAGGATAAACGGTGCTTGCGCTGATTGATGATGTTTTTTTGTTCATCCCATTCAAATGTAATACTCATCTGCCCTCTCTGTCAGTATGCACTTTGTTGGCTGATAATTCCTGGTTACTTGCCCTGACTGACTTTTGGTAAGTAGCTTTCAAGTGTTTTGTTTGACTTTTTAAAGCTTTCAGGCTCTCGCTGTATGATATTAAACATTTCACGCTTGAACGTGTCTGTATTCATTTTACCGTCATAGCTAAGACTTGGATGATCGTTATAGTCGTTCATAAACT
>NZ_CAJHBQ010000005.1 GCF_904846685.1 Psychrobacter submarinus | reverse complement strand
CTAATGTATGTGAACTGACCCCCAAATGTTGGACGGTTTAGTTTATACCAAGGACTGAGTTCTGTACTGTACAGGACTCAGTCCTTTTAGTTTGAGTTGAATACGCTCATTATTGTAATAATGAATATACTCATGAATCTGTTGTTCTAACTGCTCAATCGATTTTGGTTTCTCAATATAGATCGTCTCGCACTTAAGTGTACCAAAGAACCCCTCCATCAGTGCGTTATCCAAGCAGTTGCCTTTTCTGCTCATGCTTTGCTTAATACCGTGCTGTTTAAGCGCCTTACTAAACGGTCTCATCTGATAATGCCAGCCTTGATCTGAATGCAGCATTAAACGGTTGTTCTGGTGCGTATCTATCTTATCTAACGCCTTATCTAGCATCTTGCTAACCAAATCATAGGTAGGTCTCTTTGAGAGCGTATAGCTGATGATCTCATTGTTATAACAATCGAGTATCGGTGACAAATACAGCTTATGATCACCCACCTTAAACTCAGTAATATCGGTCAGCCAGCGTGTGTTCGGTCGATCTGCATGAAACTGGCGCTTTAAGTAGTTCTTTGCAATCTTGCCTTGTACGCCTTTATAAGAGCGATACCTTTGTCGTCGAATCCGTGCGCTTAAGTTTAGATGGCGCATAAGCTTAGCGATGAGCTTGTGGTTATGATGACTGCCTAACTGCTTTAGCGCTGCCGTTATCCTGCGATAGCCGTACCTGCCTTTATGCTGGTGATACAGCTTAGTAATACGCTGTTTTAAGTCAGCATGCTTATCTTTATCACTAAGCTTTGCTCTATGATAGTAAAAGACGCTTTTAGGCATCTTAACGATGTCTAGCAAAGCTGATAAAGGATAGTCTTGCCTTAGTTCTTCGATGAGCCTTGCTTTTTGCCTGCTTGTTCCTCCGCTTTGAGCAAGGCATCGAGCTTTTTTAGGTAGGCGTTCTCCGCACGTAGGTATTCATTCTCACGCTTCAATTCTGCTAAGCTTTTTTCATCATCTGGTTTGTCTGTGATAAAGGGTTTACTCATGACTGCTCTACCTTTGCGTTTAGATGTTAGTCCAGACATACCTTGTTGCCGATACGCTTTGTGCCAGTGACTTATTAATGCCGGTGAGCTGATGTTATACCTTAACGCAACTTCCAATTGACTTAAGCCTTGGCTAAGCATCGTTGTAAGCACTTTGTGTTTAAACTCGCGACTATAGTAGGCTTTGCTGGTCTTTGGTTTGATAGCATCAATGCCCCCGCTTTGATATTGCTTAACCCATTTGATGACTATCTTATTATCTAGGTTAAATTCCTCAGCTGTAGCACGACCAGTATGTCCTTGCATATAGTATGCGATGACTTGCAGCTTAAAGTCTAGATTATAACGCATAAAAATACCCCATAAGTTGTGTCCAACTTATGGGGGTCGGTTCAATGTTGGGGGCTTTTTTTGTCTGCTATTCTTATTCTTATATTGAAAACCCATCACTAGCTAGTGATGGGTTTATGGTTTTAGTTTGGCAGTAGACTGGCTAAATACTTCTTTTAGGCTAGTAGGTTCTTTACGCTTGGTTTCATTATGCTTGTGGCGGGCTTTTGAGGAGGCTTGATAAGCGCGCAGTCGAGAGTGCTGTAGAGACCATCCCAGATTCTGTGTAACTGCCATTTAGATTAAATGCTTACTGATACGGTCATCAAACATAATCATAAAGCGATTCAGAGCAGACGTCCAGTTACGGATTGGCATCGACCACCTTGACGATGCCTGCTGAGTTGCTAGATATACTACCTTGAATGCTGCCTGATCAGAGGGGAACACCTTACGCTTATTCACCGCTGTCCGAATCACACTGTTTAGCGACTCTATCGCATTGGTGGTATAAATCACTTTTCTGATGTCTTTCGGATACTCAAAGAACACCGTTAGGCCCTCCCAGTTATTGCGCCAAGACTTAACCACGTGCGGGTAATCTTTGCCCCATACCTCATCAAAGTGCTCAAGATTGGCCTCTGCCATCTCAAGGGTATCAGCGCCGTAAATGGCCTTTAAATCAGCCGCTACGGCCTTTTTATCCGTCCACGGCACAAACTTCATTGAATAGCGCACCATATGAACAATGCAAAGCTGAACCTGAGCGTTAGGGTAGACCGTATTGATGGCATCAGGGAAGCCTTTTAGGCCGTCTACACAGGCAATAAGAATGTCTTGAACCCCGCGGTTTTGTAGCTCAGTGAGAACACCCAGCCAGAACTTAGCGCCTTCATTCTCTGAGAGCCACATACCAAGCAGCTCTTTTTTACCACTAAGATTGACGCCTAGAGCTAGGTAAATGGCTTTGTTGATGATCTGCTTGTCTTGACGTACTTTGACGACAATGCAGTCCAAATAGACGATAGGATAAACACTACTCAGCGGTCTGTTCTGCCAAGCGGTGATGTCATCCAAGATGTTGTCAGTGACTCTGGAAACCAAGCTGCTTGAGATGTCGACGTCGTAGATGTCCTTGATGGTTTCGACAATCTCAGTAGTGGTTTGACCTTTGGCGTATGAGCGAGGATCAGCAAGTGTCTGGGAGACACTTGCCCGAAGCACAAGACGTAAGGCTAAGCCTGTAGTGAAATATGATTTTATCATCAAGACCTGAAATACGGGTTTGGTGCTTACTGACAAGTACAGGCTCAAAGCTACTGTCGCGGTCTCTTGGGGTGGAGATCTCAAGCTCGCCTGTGTCGCTACGGACTCTCTTTTTAGTGTGCCCATTGCGCTTATTAGGCCTGTCTGCCTTTTCATGCTTGGGGTATCCAAGATGCTCTTCCATTTCTGCTTCTAGGGCAGTGTCGATGAAGGACTGCATGAGCTGCTTTTGAAAGTCTTTGATGTCATCAAAGCTTTTCATGCTGCTGGCCATTTGCTCAGCCAGTTTCTTGATGTCAGATTGGTTAGTCATTGCTTATTCTCCGGTTAGTGGATTATAAGCAGTTACACAAAGTTTGGGAAACTCTCATGGAAGAATTGCCTTTTGAGTTTGAAGCAATGTACAATGATAAGATTAACCCGTTAGGTCAGGTGGCCTAACTTAAATAAAAAGTCTCCGACAAACCCGGTACGGTTCAGATGATGCGTTCTACTACATGGATTACAGTCTTGGTTGGATTGTTCATGTTCCAAAGCTTTTGGAATGTGGCGGCGGCCTTTTGTGTCCATGAACAACAGCCTCAATCACAGCAGAGTTATCATTTTGGTCATCACCAAAATACCTTGTGTGCCAGCGATAGTCGTCAACACGATCATAATGGACAGTCAGAAAACATAAAAACATTCAGTAGCGATTTAGAAATCGGTGAAGATCATCAAGATCATCTACCATCGATGATGCATTTGATTGTACAAAATGAAAAAGTAGATGTGTTTCATCCAAGCTCTGAAGTTAAAGTGAATCCACAATTTCATTGGAAAAACAGCTATCAGGCTCCTGACCTGTTTCAACAAAGCCCACCTCCCGAATTTTCCCCGCTCATGGTGGGGTAGCCTAAAACATTCCCACCACTTTTATTATTTAAATAAGTGGGAAAAATCATGTCTTCACAATCAATTATACTCTTGCGTCATAGCTTGGTTGCTTGTATATGTGCAGCGGCTATGCAATATAGCTATGCTGAAAACGTTACCAGCTTTGAATCCGCTTTAGCAAAAGTACAAAGTTACCAGACTCAAGACAAGCCGTGGCAACAAGTTCAGCAAATATCTGAATTGAATATTCAGCAAAGTCGGTTATGGCAGAATCCAAGTATAAGTTTAGAACAGTCTGGCTTTGGCTCAGGTCAAGAACAGGAATTCAATGTTGGCGTTAGTCAACCTCTAGATCTATTTGGTCAGCGTAAGCTGAACCGGGTGATTGCCAATACCTCGAATCAACAAATCCAATTGCAACAGCAATTATGGAAGGCACAAAGCCAACTGATTGTTAAATTTGCATGGTCGCAATTTGCACTTGCTGAGGTTGAGCAGTCTGCTTATTCAGTACAGTTAAAAACAAGTAAAGTCAATCTGGACAGTGCCCAGAAACGCTATCAGGCAGGCAGTATTGCCCTGGTTGATTTTGAGCGTGCCCAAATTGAAGCGCTAGAAATCCAACGACTTTATGAGCAAGCGATGCTGAATAAACAAGCTGCCGGTCGTCAGCTGTCTAATTTGTGGGGGGGAGAAACATCTTCACATCTTCAATTGAATAAAACCGCTATCCCTTGGCCAGAGCAAAGTCTCCAAACTGTGCAACGGTATATTGCTGAAGGGTGGCTAGAAAAATTCTATGCCTTGAACATTCAGCAATCGGATCATCAAATTGAAAATTTAAGAATTCAGGCACGTCCCAATCCGACTTTAAATGTAGGCATGAGACGTAGCAAAACCCCTAATGAAAGCAACGATACGACTTTAGTAATCGGCGTGGCTATTCCACTGAATATTTTCAATCGCCAGCAATATGCGATCCCGATGGTCCAGCAACAGCAAATATTGCTGAACCAACAGCAGCAGCGTGAGCTGAAGCAACAAATACTCGATATTGCCAACAGCATGCATCAGCTCAAAGGTTTACGTAGCCAGTTCGATGCCACAACAGCACAAGTTACTTTGGCGACCAAAGTTCAGAGCCGTACTTTACTAGGGTTTCAGGCAGGGAAACTGTCCATTACCGACGTTCAGCAAGCAACCACCCAACTGCAGAATCTTCGATTGGGTCAATTACAAACTCTACGTCAAGCTTGGCAAACTGCCCTAGCAGCTGAGGCACTCAGTATTGGCACAAGTTATGAAGAAATTAGCCGTTCGGATGCCTATACACAACTGAATAAAAAGGCAGTCGAAGCATCGCAAAATTTAATCAATGGGGGAGCACGATAAAATGAACGCCAAGCAAAACGGAAAAATATCCCAGTCTCTCATGATTGCAATTTTGATTCTGATTACGGTCTTGGTCAGTCTGGCTATTTGGTTAAGTTCAAAAAAAACTGAATCTGAGGGGCAGGGTTATGATGAGGGAAATGCCGAATATTCTGATGAAGATAGTTCTGAAGAAGGACATGCTGAAGAAGGCGAAATACAACTGACCAGCCAACAAATGGTTGAACAAGGTTTAAAAGTTGCTGTTGCATCCACAGGATTGGTTGAAAAGCTGACAACCCTGCCAGGTAAATTGGTGGTGAATACCGATCAACAAGCGCATATATCGCCTAAATTTAGTGGTTATGTCGAGCAGATCAATGTGGCTTTAGGACAGAGCGTGCAAAAAGGACAAACGCTGGCTGTACTAACCGTGCCTGAACTGATCGACCAACAGGCAAATCTGCGTATGGCACAGGTGAATCTGGATTTGGCCCGTAAAGATTACCAGCGCGAACAGCAACTCTGGTCACAGGGGGTTTCTGCCAAACAGGATTACCAGCGTGCCGAAAATGCCTACCGTCAAGCGCAGATTACTGTCCAGTCCTCACAAGCACGTTTAAATGCATTAGGTGCAAGTGGCAATAACAATGGGCGTTTTCTGATTAAAGCACCGATCTCTGGGGTGATCAGTCAAAAAGATATTGTGGTCGGTGAAAATGTGCAACTGGCTAATCAGCTCTTTGTCATTGAACAGCTGAAAGATTTATGGCTTGAGTTTAATTTGCCGAATCAATTCTCAGGTCAACTGCAAGCCGGGCAAAAAATTGACTTTAAAGTGAATGATTCAGATCAAAGCTATAAAGCTACTGTACAAAGCTTAACCTCTCAGGCAGATGTACAAACAGGGCGTCTGGTGGTGCGCGCAAAACTCGATGCGCAAGCTACTGAGTTGCGTTCTAATGTGTTAGTGAGAGTGTTGATTCCGGAAGCTACAGCAAAATCAGCCCTTCGGATTCAAAAGTCTGCGCTGCAAAGTATTGAAGGTGAAGACAGTATTTTCATCGTAGATTCAGAACAAAAAGGTCAAGTCCACTTAAAAGCACAGAAAGTGCAATTGGGGCAGGCTTCAAGTGATGGACAATGGCTTGAAGTGATTTCTGGGCTGACTGAAGGGCAGAAGTATATCGCTCAAGGCAGTTTCTTGTTGAAATCTGAATTAGAAAAAGACGAGGCAGGCCATGGACATTAATTCTGATCTACCAAAACCAGAAGGTTTATTCGAACGAATCATTCAGTTTTCCATACAAAATGCGATTTGGGTGTTGCTCTTTGCCTGTACCTGGATTGCGGTCGGGGTGTATAGCTATCAGAAACTCCCGATTGATGCTGTACCCGATATTACCAATACCCAAGTCCAGATTAATACTCAAGCCAAGGGTTTTACTGCGCTTGAAGTCGAACAGCTGATTACCTATCCCATTGAAAATGCCATGGCTGGCATTCCGGATCTGGAGCTTACCCGTTCCATATCCCGTTATGGACTCTCTCAAGTCACCATTATCTTTAAAGATGGGACTGATATTTATTGGGCCCGTCAGCAGATTAACCAACGGACACAGGAGGCGCAATCTGAGTTGCCTGCACAAATCGCACCGACGATGTCCCCCGTTTCTACGGGTCTCGGTGAGATTTATCAATGGGTACTGAAGGCAGATCCGAATGCGAAAAAGCCGGATGGAACTGCATACACGCCGATGGATTTGCGTGAGATTCAGGACTGGATTGTGCGTCCTCAACTGCAACGTGTTAAGGGAGTTGCAGAGGTCAACAGTATTGGTGGTTTTGAAAAAACCTATGTGGTCTCTCCCGATTTAAACCGGATGCAGCAACTGAATATCTCATTAGAACAACTGCAACAGGCTTTAGCGCAAAATAATGAGAACCGAGGTGCAGGTTATATTGAAGACAATGGTCAGCAACTGACGGTACGTGTACCGGGTACATTCAATGGGCTTTCTGATATTGAGAACACCATGCTGGGTAGCCCAAATGGCAGCCCAATTCGGGTTGGTGATATTGCGCAAGTCTCTATTGGGCATGATTTAAGAACCGGTGGGGCAACCTATAACGGCAAAGAAACCGTTTTAGGGATTGTCATGATGGCGATGGGTGGAAATAGCCAGACTGTTTCTAAAGCTGTGGATGCCAAGCTTCAAGATATTCAGAATAGTTTGCCTAAAGGGGTAGTGATTGAAACGGTGTACGACCGTACTATCTTGGTTGAGAAGGCGATTAAAACCGTTCAGAAAAACTTGGTAGAGGGAGCAATCCTGGTCATCATCATTCTGTTCCTGTTTTTAGGGAATATCCGTGCTGCCTTGATTACTGCCTGTGTCATTCCACTCTCTATGCTGTTTACCTTAACCGGGATGGCACAGCAAAATATCAGTGCCAATCTGATGAGTTTAGGTGCACTCGATTTCGGCATCATTGTCGATGGTGCTGTGGTGATTGTCGAAAACTGTATCCGGCGTTTAGCCCATACACAGCAACTGTTAAAACGACCTCTCACACAAAGTGAACGCTTTAAGGAAGTTTTTCTGGCTGCCCGCCAAGCACGTCGTCCTCTTATTTTTGGTCAGCTTATTATTTTGGTGGTGTATTTGCCGATTTTTGCTTTAAGTGGTGTGGAAGCAAAAATGTTCCATCCGATGGCATTGGCAGTGGTACTCGCCCTTGTTGCAGCCATTATTTTATCGATCACCTTTGTGCCTGCTGCTGTGGCATTGTGGGTCAAAGGCGATATTCAAGAAAAAGAAAGTCGTTGGATGTTATGGCTAAAAGCTAAATATCAGCAAACTCTTGATATTTCGTATCAATACAAAGCAGTTGTGCTGACTTTTGCACTGTGTTTATTAGTGATTACGGGATTTATCAGTACCAAACTCGGCAGTGAATTTGCACCACAGCTCAGTGAAGGAGACTTTGCGATACAACAGTTACGTTCACCAAGTACAGGCTTAGAAGAGTCTTTACGTATTCAGGAGAATACTGAAAAACTTCTTTTAAAGAGTTTCCCTGAAATTAAGGCAGTATTTGCCAGAACGGGTACAGCCGAGGTTGCAACAGATGTCATGCCACCCAATATTTCAGATGGCTATATCATGTTAAAGCCTCGTTCAGAATGGCCAAATCCTAAAGAAAGTTTAGATGAATTACGTGGCCGTATGGTGACGTATTTAGCCACGATTCCAGGCAATAATAGTGAATTTTCACAACCGATTGAACTCCGATTTAATGAATTGATCTCAGGTGTGCGTAGTGATGTTGGTGTGAAAATCTTCGGTGATGATATGAATGTCCTCAATACTGAGGCGACTAAAATCTCCAAAATCATTCAGCAAATATCGGGTAGCAGTGCCGTGAAAGTTGAGCAGACCTCAGGTTTGCCATTACTGAATGTCGAGGTAAATAAAACTTTGGCTGCACAATATGGTTTGAGTGTGCGTTCAATTCAAGACCTTGTGGCAACCAGTATTGGTGGACAAAGCGTGGGAGAGATTTTAGAAGGCGATCGTCGTTTTGATTTTGTTATCCGTCTTGGAGAGCAAGACCGTAGTGTCGCATCTGTTTCCCAGTTACCTATTCAGCTTCCAAATGGTGGCAGTATTTTATTGTCGGATGTCGCGCAAGTCTCGACCATTGAAGGAATCAACCAAGTCAGTCGAGAAAATGGTAAACGCCGAGTTGTGGTTACAACGAATGTTGAAGGGCGTGATTTAGGGTCTTTTGTTTCTGATGTACAGACACAGCTCAAAGCATACACTTTGCCAAGTGGTTATTGGATAGAATATGGCGGTCAGTTTGAAAATTTGGCTTCAGCCAAAGCACGGATGCAAATCGTGATTCCACTGGCTTTAATCACTATCTTTATTTTACTGATGGCGGTCTTTCACAATGTCAAAGAAAGTCTATTGGTCTTTACCGGGATACCCTTTGCCTTGACCGGTGGTGTGCTGTTCCTTTGGCTAAGGGATATTCCATTATCGATGTCAGCTGGAATTGGCTTTATTGCCTTATCTGGTGTTGCAGTCCTCAATGGACTGGTAATGCTGACCTTTATTAAGGAATTAAGGGACAAATATCCAGTGCATAAAGCCGTGTGGCAAGGGGCTATTTTGCGCTTAAGACCAGTGTTGATGACAGCTTGTGTGGCTTCACTGGGTTTTGTACCAATGGCGCTGGCAACCGGAACAGGGGCTGAGGTTCAACGGCCACTGGCAACCGTAGTGATTGGCGGGATTATCTCTTCAACATTACTAACTTTGGTGCTGTTACCCGTGCTTTATCGTTGGATAAATGAAAAAAAAGTTTCTTAATCCAATAGATTAGTCGATTTACAGCAGAGATATTGGCTGTTATCCAATATCTCTGCTCATCATAAATAGAATAAGGAAAATATTTTATGTCAGAACATCATGATCATAGCCATGCGGTTGTTACTGAAGAAAATAGTAAGAAGTTAATGGTTGCCTTAGGTTTAACGACTACTTTTTTAATAGTAGAAGTTGTCGCTGCTTTTATTACCCAAAGTTTGGCTTTGTTATCTGATGCAGCTCATATGTTTACTGATGCAGCCGCTTTAGCTATTGCTCTTGCCGCTATCAAAATTGGTAAAAAAGCCGCAGATGATAAAAGAACTTTTGGCTATCAGCGATTTGAAATTTTAGCGGCTCTGTTTAATGCGGTGATGCTTTTTGTGGTAGCAATATATATTGTATATGAAGCTTATCAACGTTTTACGAATCCTGCTGAAATTCAAAGTGTTGGAATGATGATTGTCGCGGTTGGTGGTTTGGTCATAAATTTGATTTCAATGAAAATCCTTTCTGCTAGTGCTGAAGGAAGTCTAAATATAAAAGGTGCATATTTAGAAGTTCTTAGTGATGCTCTAGGATCGATAGGCGTGATTATCGGAGGAATAGTTATTTATTTTACCCAGTGGATGTGGGTTGATACCGTAATCGCTGTGTTAATTGGCTTCTGGGTCTTACCTCGAACTTGGATTTTATTAAAACAAAGTATTAATATTCTGCTTGAAGGAGTTCCTGATGAGATTGATATTGAGTCGTTAAGAAATGATTTATTGAAGCTAGAGGGCGTTGAAGGGATTCATCAGTTGAAAGTCTGGGCTATATCCTCAAGAAATATTCATTTAACTGCTCATTTGGTTGCTCCGAATAGCAATACAGATCAACTCTATCAAAAGGCCTTAGAAGTTCTAAAACATAATCATAATATTACTGAAATTACGTTACAAATAGAAAATACGAAATGTAAGGCACTGTTGCAAATAGAGATTTGAGTCGATGATGTTCCCTTTAAAAAGTACTTAGAGACCGAAAACCCTGTTGATTAGACACACTTCACCCTGAGGCTGACCATAATAAAATGACGATGCTTGTCCTTTACGTAGTGCACGCATGACTTCAATACCTTTAATTGTGGCATAAGCCGTCTTCATAGATTTGAATCCTAATGTGGCCCTGATGATCCGCTTTAACTTACCATGATCACATTCAATGACATTATTTTTATACTTAATCTGCCTGTGCTCAATATCTACTGGACATTTTCCTTCTCGCTTTAATCGTGATAAGGCATGGCCATAGGTCGCTGCTTTATCTGTATTGATGACCCGTGGAATTTGCCATTTTTTCACCGTATTGAAGATCTTTCCTAGAAAACTATAGGCTGATTTACTGTTCCGTCTAGCGGAAAGGTAAAAGTCAATCGTATGACCCCGTTGATCAACTGCACGATACAGGTAAGTCCATCGCCCCTTCACTTTGATATAAGTCTCATCCATATGCCATGAATGTAAATCTGTAGGATTACGCCAATACCAGCGTAAACGTTTTTCTATTTCAGGAGCATAACGTTGAACCCAACGGTAAATAGTCGTGTGATCAACATTCACACCCCGTTCGGCCAGCATTTCCTGCAGTTCACGATAGCTAATGCCATATTTACAATACCAGCGCACAGCCCAAAGAATGATTTCGCCCTGAAAATGCCGACCATGGAAAGGATTCATATGCTGCATCAGCTTTGGTCGCGCCAAGATAGCGCCTGATTCGTTTTCGACATAGAAGGCAGCAATTTTGTGGCCATGATCGTTGGCAAATGCTATGAGCTCGCTTTTGGCACGCTTAGCATCTTGTTCTTTGGTAGACGCTCGTAGATACGCTCTAATAAACATAAACACCTAAAATAGTCTGTTATAAGTGGTTCCATTATACCAGTCTGTTTTAAGTGGTCTGTTAATAGGTTTGAAGGGTGAAATAGGTGGTTCCCTTAGGGTATACTCATGTAGAACTGCATGTAATAACACTAATTTGGACTTTGATAATGAAAAAGGATAAACCATACATTGTTGTGGTTTAATATTGTTGTAACAACGGTAACTTTACTTATTTAATAGAAGAAAAAACAAAATCAATTAGCGATGTTTAAACTGGTATTCATTGATGGTCACTTTAATTAGATATAAAGTAAGTAAACAAAAAGTCAGTAAGGTAATTGATAACGTGTCTAAACGAACCATAAGTATGTTGGCTAAAGAACTGAGTGTAAATGTCGAAACAATTCGCTTTTATGAACGCAAAGGCTTAATTAAACAACCACCAAAGCCTATGCAGGGCTATAGACATTACCCGAAAGAAACGGTAAATAGAATACATTTTATCAAGCGTTCTCAAGAATTAGGTTTTACGCTAAATGAGATTGAAGGGTTACTTGCGTTAAACGATAGTCCATGTAGTAAAGTACAAGAATTAGCTAATAAAAAACTGATCGCAGTACAAAAAAAGATGGCTGACTTGTTGTTGTTAGAACACGCTTTGGAAGAACATTTAGGACAATGCCGTCATAATGATGGAGACCATCCCGAATTCTGTGTAACTGCCGTTTAGATTAAATGCTTGCTGATACGGTCATCAAACATAATCATAAAGCGATTTAAAGCAGACGTCCAGTTACGGATGGGCATCGACCACTTTTTAGAGGCCTGCTGGGTTGCCAGATATACTACCTTGAATGCTGCCTGATCAGAGGGAAACACCTTACGTTTATTCACCGCTGTCCGAATCACGCTGTTTAAAGACTCAATAGCATTGGTGGTATAGATGGCTTTCTCTGATGTCTTTCGGATGCTCAAAAGGAAACACCAGTTAGGCCCTCCCAGGATTATTACGCCAAGACTTGATGACATGTGGGTACTTATCGCCCCACACCTCATCAAAGTGTTCAAGATTGGCCTCTGCTATCTCAAGCGTATCAGCGCCGTAGATGGCTTTTAAATCAGCCGCTATTGCCTTTTTATCCGTCCACGGCTACAAACTTCATTTGAATAGCGCACCATGTGATACGATACAGCTGAACCTGTGCCTTTGGATAGAACGGTATTGATGGCATCAGGGAAGCCCCTTTAGACCGTCAACACAAGCGATTAAGATGTCTTGTACGCCACGGTTTTGAAGCCTTCAGTAAGAACACCTAGCCAGAACTTAGCGCCTTCATTCTCTGAGAGCCACATACTCAAGCAGCTCTTTTTTACCACTAAGATTGACGCCTAGAGCTAGGTAAATGGCTTTGTTGATGATCTGCTTGTCTTGACGTACTTTGACGACAATGCAGTCCAAATAGACGATAGGATAAACACTACTCAGCGGTCTGTTCTGCCCGAAGCGGTGATGTCGTCTAAGATATTATCGGTGACTCTTGAAACTAAGCTACTGGAGATATCGACATCGTAGAGCTCTCTTTGATGCCTCTCTACAATCTCGGTAGTGGTTTGGCCCTTTGGCGTAAAGGAATATGATTTTATCATCAAGACCTGAGATACGGGTTTGATGCTTACTAACAAGTACAGGCTCAAAAGCTGCTATCACGGTCTCTTGGGAATCAGAGATCTCAAGATCGCCTAGCTGTCGCTACGGACGGTTTTTTAGTGTGTCCATTGCGCTTATTAGGAAACTTTGTCTGCTTTTTCATGCTTGGGGTAGCCGAGATGCTCTTCCATTTCTGCTTCTAAGGCAGTATCGATAAAGGATTGCATGAGCTGCTTTTGAAAGTCTTTGATGTCATCGAAGCTTTTCATGCTGCTGGCCATTTGCTCAGCCAGTTTCTTGATGTCAGATTGGTTAGTCATTGCTTATTCTCCTGTTAGTGGATTATAAGCAGTTACACAAAGTTTGGGAAACTCTCAGTCCTTGTCCTAATCCGAGCCTTCTATCTGGGCTGATAGCCGCAGCAGCATTAGAAAAGCGAATGACGGCATCATGAATGCCTGCTTTAGCATATAACCCTTGAGCGTATTCTTTAGGGATGTTATCTAATATCTCGAACTTAGCCTTTAGACCGCAGTAGCTTTTTGCATGGACGGCGCGGGTATGGTGATTGATGTTGTTTAATTCTTTGCTTTTTTTGACATAGAGACGGATATCTTCAGTGATTATATCAATGACCTTATTATCTTCATCGCTCAAGGTGATGTATTTTGGGTCGTATTTGACAAACTTAGGTTTAAACAATTTTTTTAACATTATTAGCTCTCTTGTATTGATATTCTAGAATTCGAATTCTTAAAATATTCTATAAAAGTTTGCTAATAATTATTTATAGATAAATGAAGGGGTAATGTGTAAGTGAAGCCATATTAATTTTTTTTTAGAATTCTAGGGCGTGTTGAACATTCGACCATGGCACTGACAGCGACTATTTTTTAGGCGATTCGATGTTAAAAATAATAAGTTTAGTCATTCTAAGCGCTTATTTTTAACGATGAAGCGGCAAAAAAGAGTCCTGTCCCTGTTGTTGTCGTGAGGGCTGATGCTAAAATTGCCCCATACTGCGTTATAAATCTCGCTAAGGCATCTGCATTATCGTCGCTTTGTGCCTTGTCTGGAACAATTTTAGCGATCAGCAGTGCCTATTTGCGAATGTTCAACACGCCCTAGAATAACTCTCCAGTCTCCATCTCTTCCTCAAAGTCAAACCCTAACTGCTTACCTTTACGCTGACGCATTTGTTCAATACGCTGCTTACGCCCTACGATTAGCCTTAATACTTCACGGCGCTGTTCGGTGCTCATGCTTAGCCATAATTGACGCTCAGTACGACTGCGCAAGCAGCCAAAACAATAGCCTTTCTTATTACTGGTACAAACGCCTATACAAGGATTATCAATGTCAAACAGTTCAATCTGCTCATTCATGACCTCTCCTTGTCGCAATTTTACTTTGGTTAAAGTAGATATTTAAATAAAGCATTCGTAATCGTTCAAATTGACTATACATCAGCGTTTTTAGCACTATTAACGTTATATCACTGGTGTTATGCTCGTTATTATTCAATTTTTACAGTATAACCAATTATAAAGATGAGATTGCATATGAATATTGTGTACGTCCATGGCTTAGATAGCGATGCCAACTCTAATAAAGGCTTGTTATTAGAGCAATATTGCCAAGAGAATTATCCAAATAGCAAAGTCTATCGTCCAGATTTAAACCAGTCTCCTGAACAGGTATTTAGCTATTTAACAAAGCTAGTCGACGAGCTCAGTCAAGATGCCAAAACGGTATTGATCGGTAGCTCATTGGGAGGCTACTTTTCAACCTTAGTCAGTAATCGTACTGGCTGCGGCGCATTATTATTAAACCCTAGCACTCAGCCGCATGTCACTTTGCAGCGTTTTAATGATGATAATAGTAACGAAATACTTTATACGACTTCTGGTGGTTGGGCGATCACTAAGAACCATTTACAGTGGTTTGCTGATCATCCATTATCATCTATCGTTAACCCTAAAAAAGTGGCTGCGCTCATTAAAGAGGGTGATGAATTGCTCAATGCCAGTCTTTCAGCCAAATTCTATAGTGAACAAGGTGCTAGAGTTATTTTGCAAGAAGGCGGTGATCATCGGTTTAGTGATTTTAGGGAGCATTTACCAGAGGTTATGAGGTTAGTGCAGCAGCTATATAGTCGAACCACTATTAAAGTGTTACAGCGTTAGACTCGTTTAGCCTACTACTGTAGTACTTGCACTCGTCTGCCTTGTACCACTTTTAATATTGATTGACTATAGAGCGAGCCTAGTAGCTTAGGTGATAAGCGGTGTAAGAGGGTTCAAAAAGT
Organism: Psychrobacter submarinus; assembly: GCF_904846685.1. Classification (GTDB taxonomy): domain Bacteria; phylum Pseudomonadota; class Gammaproteobacteria; order Pseudomonadales; family Moraxellaceae; genus Psychrobacter; species Psychrobacter submarinus. Next base: position 160,558 of record NZ_CAJHBQ010000005.1, on the reverse strand, counting down.
AGCGTCAAGCGTTTAAACGTAAGCCCTAGAACTAGACGACATTATCTGACGTAAGCCACTGATGATTGACGTAAAGCGCACTGTTTTTGGTTATAATGGTCAGATAGAAACCGTTATATGTGAATAATAAAGGAAAGCATTTGTGAGTCAATATAATGCACAATCGTTAGAAGTTTTAGAAGGATTAGAGCCAGTACGCCGTCGCCCCGGTATGTATACTGATACCACACGCCCCAATCATTTGGCACAAGAGGTCATTGATAACTCTGTCGATGAAGCGTTAGCCGGATATGCTAAAACTATCAAAGTACAGCTTCATGAAGATGGCTCACTGTCGGTGGAAGATGATGGGCGCGGCATGCCAACCGATATTCACCCTGAGTTTGGCCAGTCGGGTATCGAGCTGATTTTGACGCGCCTGCATGCCGGTGGTAAATTCTCAACCTCTAACTATCAAGTGTCAGGCGGTCTGCATGGCGTTGGTATCTCTGTCGTCAATGCGCTATCAACTCGCGTTGAGGTTACGGTCTGGCGTGATGGTACGCAGTTCGATATGGCACTAGAGAATGGTGCACCAGTGACGCCTTTGACCGAATCGGTCAGCTCCAATAAACGTAAACGCGGTACGCGAGTGCGCTTTTGGGTCGATGGCAGTTTTTTTGACACGCCTAAGTTCAGTGTTAAGCAGCTCAAGCACAACCTAAAGGCCAAAGCAGTACTGTCAGCGGGTTTGACTATCGAATTTACTGATAATATAAATAATGAAAAAGTCGTTTGGCAGTTTACTGATGGTGTCGTTGAGTATCTCGCTGAGCAGCTCGATGGTCTTGAGACGCTACCTGATGTGCCTTTTTACTATAATCATGATGCCGCGGACGGTGAGCGCGCAGGGATTACCTTTGCGTTATCTTGGTTACCTGAAGGCGGTAATCCGGTGCAAGAGAGTTATGTCAACTTAATTCCCACGGCGCAAGGCGGCACGCACGTTAATGGACTACGTACAGGTATTTTGGAGGCACTGCGTGAGTTCTGTGACATCCACAATCTATTGCCGCGTAACGTTAAATTAACTGGCGAAGACGTTTGGGATGGCATCAACTATATCTTGTCACTCAGATTCTCTGAGCCGCAGTTTTCAGGGCAGACCAAAGAGCGTTTATCAAGCCGTGAGGCCGCAGGCGCTGTACAGGCACTGGCCAAAGATGCGTTTAGTCTTTGGCTCAATCAGCATGCCGATATAGGGGCGCAAATTGCAGAGCTGGCGATCAATAAAGCCGGTCGTCGCCTTAAGTCCGCCAAAAAAGTAGCACGTAAAAAAATTACGCAAGGTCCAGCACTGCCGGGTAAGCTTGCAGACTGCCGCGGTGATCTACGCGACGGTGCTGAGCTGTTTTTAGTAGAAGGGGATTCGGCAGGTGGTAGTGCCAAGCAGGCGCGTGATCGTCATTATCAAGCGATATTGCCGCTGCGTGGTAAAATTCTCAATACTTGGGAAGTGTCGTCCGATACCGTATTATCAAGCCAAGAGATTCACGATATTGCCATTGCCATCGGTGTCGATCCGGCTTCTGATGACCTATCTGAGCTGCGCTATGACAAGATCTGTATTTTAGCCGATGCTGACTCTGATGGTCTGCATATTGCTACCCTCATTTGTGCGTTGTTCGTCAAACACTTTCCAGCCTTAGTTGATGCCGGTCACCTGTTTGTGGCGATGCCGCCTTTGTATCGAGTTGACATTGGTAAAGAGGTGCATTACGCGCTAGATGAAGGCGAGCTTGAGCATATCTTAGCCAATGTCCCTGGCAATAAAAAAGCGCAAATCACTCGCTTCAAGGGCTTAGGCGAGATGAGCGCAGAGCAACTGCGTGAGACGACAATGAACCGCGATACTCGCCGACTGGTGCAGTTAGACATGGACGATATGATGCTGACCAATAGCATTATGGATATGCTGCTGGCCAAAAAACGTGCTGCTGACCGTAAGTCATGGCTTGAGAATAAAGGTAACTTAGCCAATATTGCGTTATAGAGTTACAAGGCTGTTAAACGATTCTTACAAAGGGATAAGCGTTAAGCGTTATCCCTTTTTTATGACCAAAATCTAGTCAAGCTATACAGATAAAGCAAAAGATAAATAATAAGTTAGTCCGCTCAGGTTAATGCTATGATGGGGTATTCTCATTGTGTAGTGCTATTATGTCCTCAAACTCAAACACCAGTCCCACTGCTAAACCTACTGCGAACAGACGCTCTAAAGTATTGCCTGAGCTTAATAAAAAAGATCTGGGCAACTTAATCCCTAAGCGCGGCGGTAAACTGACTCCTAAAATAGGTCGTATGCTAATGAAGTCGGCGGGCTGGAAGACCGTAGGCTCTATCCCTAATATCTCACAAGCGGTGGTCTTGGCTGTCCCTCATACCTCCAACATCGACGGGATATATGCGCTACCTTGCTTGTTTGCGCTGGATCTCAAAATCAGTATCATGGGCAAGCATACGCTGTTCAAAATACCAGTGCTGGCGCAGCTCATACGCTGGCTTGGTATCATACCTATTAATCGCGAAGCCAAAGGCTCAGTGCTACAAGCGAGTATCGATAAGTTTAAAAATAATAAGACTTTGTTTTTGGGTTTGGCGCCTGAAGGCACGCGCAAATATACTGACAGCTGGAAAACAGGGTTTTATTACTTGGCAGTAGGGGCGAATGTACCTATCTTGCCAGTAGCGTTAGATTATAATACTAAAGAAGTGCGCTTTTTGGAGACGGTTTACCCGACGGGTGATATCGAAGAGGATTTGCCAAAGATTTATGCGCAGTACGGCGGGGTAATGCCTTATCATCCTGAGCGACTCTCACAGCCGCTACAAGATGTCAATCGAGCCTTTAAAGGGTAATATACTAGTAAAGGGTAATAGTACTAGTAGAGGATAGTGAGTTTAGAAATTAGGCTGACCGTTCGAAGCGCTCACGCCGCCATCGACAGGCAAATTGACGCCCGTAATCATCGCCGCATCTTCGCTGGCTAAAAAGGTAATAGCAGCGGCGATATCTTCAGGAGTCACAAAGCGTCCTAGAGGGCAGCGTGCTAAAAATTTATCGACCTTTTCTTGATCTTCTCGCATGTCTTTGGTCATGCTGGTCTTAGTCGCGGTAGGGTTGACCGCATTAACGCGCACACCATCAGGGCCATGATCCATCGCTAACGTACGTGTCAAGTTGGTGACGCCTGCTTTGGCGGCGTTGTAAGCGGCCATGTTCCAATCACCGCCGATACCTGAGAGCGAGGAGACATTGACGATATTGCCTTGCGTCTTGATGAGATGCGGCATTGCAGCCTGACAGACATAAAAAGTACCATTTAAATTGACATCAATAGCTGCGCGCCAATCCTCACCAGATAAGTCCGTTATTTTGCCTTCCATACCTTTGCCCGCATTATTGACGACGATATCGAGCTTCTCAAACCTCTCAATCACTCGTTTTACCATTTCTTGTACTTGGCTTTGTACGCTAATATCACAGGTGATGGTCATGTAGTTGTCGGTATGAATCCAGGTTTTGTCATGTGGAAACTGTTTTGCGGTCTCCTCTAAAGTCTCAGAGGTGCGTCCCACTAGTACCACAGTCGCGCCTTCATTAGCGAAACGCAGAGCAGTGGCGCGTCCCATACCTGAGCCGGCTCCAGTGACGATGACGGTTTTTTCTTTGAAACGTTTCATAATATCTAATCCCTGTTATGATATAAATTTTAGATAAGTTTTTAGTAGTGATTTCGAGTATGGATAGTGATAAATCTACCATAGCCTTATCGACTTGTCATAACAAGCCATGGTTATAAAAAGATACCAAATCATCTTCTTTGCTAGGTTTGATTTTACGATAACCCGCTCGAAGTAAATCGATTGATAAACCACTTGATTGCCAATAGCACTAGAAAAAAAGGCCTTTGCTTTGACACCACCGAACCCTACATCTGAGCCGCATAATCAGTCAACACAGTGGCTAGAGAGCTACCTGCAAGCCCCCAAATCGCCAGACGATAAACAAAATATCCATGATGAGAAGTCCACAATGCAGCAGCTCTATCAGCTACCTTTAGGGCAACTTAGAGTGCTGAGAGTAACGGCAGCACCTTCTGTAAGCGATACTAAGACTACTATAAGTGCTACGCGCTCAGCGGCTATAAAGTTTGGCTTAAGATGGAAAAAGGCGTTATTGAAACAAGATGAAGCTCAGCAAATAGCCAGCGCTTATGTACTGATAGTAGAGATCAAACCTACTGTCAATAGCGACACTTCGATCGACCATCAGCACCGTAGTCATAATCATAATCATAATCATAATGCATCGTCTATGAGTATGAGCTTTGCTACAAAGGAGGTTATAGAGCAGCAAAGCGCGGATGCTAAAGCATCTGGAGTAGTGCTACAGGTCTTTGGCCGGCAAGACTGGCTGCAAATCTTAGCCACTCTGCAGACGCCAAATGAGCTGTGGCGACTATTGGACTATCATAAAGCCGCACTGCAAAAAGCTTTTGTAAATGCTGAGCCAAGCTTTGCATCTGAGCAGACTTTGCTTAGCCAGTTTATGGCTAGTCCAGCTATCTACACACAAGCGCTTACTATCGATAATGCTTTAATAAAGTATGGTATTCAGGATGAGCCGAATAGTAGGTTAGTGGCTATGAGTCTGGCGCAAAGAAACAAAGCAGCGACTACCAAGCGCTTTTATGAGCAGATGAGGCAAGCGTCCATCTTATGGTATCAGCTCAGCGCGCAGATGCTCTCAGAGTCGTCATCAGCTGGGCAGTTGCCATTTTGGCAACGCCAGTTGTTAGCAGAGTCATTGTTTTCGCGCTATGAGCTGATCCGCACCCTCTATCAGCATCCAAGTCGCAGCATGGAACAGCAGCAGACCGGTTATGTGGTACATCAGCACTCTTATGAGAATTTAGGCCAGCATTATGTGCTGATATTTTATGGTCAACAATCAGGCGGTAAACAAAGCCGCGAAGCTCTCGCGCCCAATTTGGCTACAATAGCTAAAGATGTCTCGACACGGCTGCCTATCGCCGAGCTACACCATGTTATTGTGCTAGGTATAGAGTTTATAGTAGAGGCGGCAGATACCTTTATTGATATTGACCTGTTTATTCAGCCAGTCACCGCAATGAGTGAAAAAGAGCGGCAACTGACTCGGCAGCTACAACGGCTCCATAACCAGCAGCAGCGTACTCAAAAAAGCGATGCGACAGACGATAAGTCCGATGTCGATAAAAGCAAAAAACCGCTACCTACTATGCATCTTAGTCTCAATATTCCCGCTAGCAAAAAGCAGTCATAGCGCCAAAAAGCTTAGCAGCTATACCTGCCTTTTATCTCCACGCATAAAAAAAGACAGCCTAAGCTGTCTTTTGTTTTATCGTTATCAATACATGTCTAGCAAAGCTTACTTATTGGTATCGTCAGCAAGACCGCTACCCGGTAAGATTTCATTATCATTACCAGTGTTCAGATCAGAGTCCGTATCTCCTCTAGCAGGCACGATATTGACAGTGTCAGTATCAAGATTGCTAGTATCTACGGTATCTGTACGCAAGTCTTCTGTTGCAACGCTTGGCGCAGCTGGTGTGCTTGTAGCAGTAGGCGTGTTATCGCGAACCGACTCTTGAACCTTTTCTTGCGTTGATTTGCTTGGCTCTACAGCTGATTTAGCTTTGGCTTCGTCACGCTCTTTGTCCATTTTGTCTTGCATCTTACGTAACAAACGAGCGGCTGCTTCTTGACCACCAAGACCGAATGATAGAGCAAAGGCTACGGCTACCGCGCCTAAAGTCAGACCAAAGGCTAGGTTAACAATAGAGTCAGCAATACCCATTGCTTTTAGGCCCATAGCGAGTACTAAGCCCATGATCAATACACGTACGATATTGGCTAAGAACTGTGAACCTTGTTCTGAGCGCTCAACCACACCAGCGATGATGTTAGCAAGCCAAAAGCCGATGAATAGAATAATCGCGCCTAGGATGATGTTGGCACCAAAAGCGATAAACATCGTGATAATCGCTGAGATAGGCTCAAAACCTAATAGGTCAGCGGCTGCAACTGCAGCAAATAGCATCGCAAAGAAAACGATAGCATAGCCTACGACATCAGAGACTCTCTTCTCACCCATCATCTCTTGTAGACCGACTTTAGCAGGTAAGCGGTTGACTTCTGTGTTCTCAAGCAAGCCTTTGATGATGTTTGCAACCATACGTACGACATAGTAAGTCACAATCAAGATAGCAGCGGCCATAAAGATATTAGGCAGAGCTTCCATGATTTTATTGAGCATATTAGTCGCAGGACGAGCGATAACTTCGATTTTTAGTGCGTTTAAAGCGGCGATAATCGTTGGGATAATCACTACTAAAAAGGCTAAAGACCCTGCAATATTAGGCAAGCTGTTCTCTTCGCTAAGACCGGCTTTAGAAGCAAGCTCTTGAACGTTAAAAGTAGATACAAGGTTAGTTACGATGCCGCGTACCACTTTGGCAATGATATAACCAACAACAAAGACTACACCTGCAATAATGATGTTCGGAAGGAAGCTAAAGATTTTGTCGACCATATTGGTTAAAGGCGCAAATAAACCATCAAGCTCTAATTGACCTAGTACTATAGTTAGGACAATAAGTAAGATGAACCAATAAACCATATCAGCAATGGTGCTGCTCATAGGTTTAACGCCTGCTTGCGCGCTCAAACGCTCATCCATTGTCGTCTTGGATAGTGCAGTATTAAGCGCTGTACGGGCCACAGTAGCCACAACCCAACCAATAATACCAATAGCAATGGCGGCAATAAGATTAGGAATAAAGGACAACACTTGGCCCACCATATTGGCAAATGGCACTGAGATAGAGTTTAAGTTAAGTGTGTTTAGAGCCGCTGAAATAGCGATGATAAAGATAAACCAAAAAACGATTTTGGATATAATACCTTCCAAGTCATACGATTTACCTGTAGAAGTGTCCATACGTTGATTCAAATTTACTTTGGCCAATACATTGCGCACTAAAGCTGCTATGCCTAAAGCCACTAACCAGCCAATAATAAAAATCAAGATAGCCCCAATGATAGAGCCAATCGGCCCACCAAGATAACCATTAAAAGATGTAAACATTGGATTCATCTTATCCTCCTTTAATAATCATGCCTTGATAATGAATAAATTGTGCACATTCACTAAAAGATGACATCATTATTTATAAATAGTATTTTAATAAAATTATTTAATTATAAAGCTGCAATATAGAGCAGATGATTATGAGAATGGCAGTCCATTGCACAATAAAAGCTCTGTTATTAAGCGTTAACCTTAAACTGCTATTGTAACTGATAATTTCTATACCAACTGACAACCTGATAGAAGGTCCTTAGAAGAGATAAACAGAGAGGAGCTAAACCATCTAAGCTATTTTGGTAATCTAATGATTGATATAGAAAATAGGACTCTTCGTTACATATTCTTTAATCTGGTTAAGCTTAGCTGATATGATGTTTGGTTTAAAGACATAATGCTTTACTTAACGCTATAGTTGTGTGATAACTTGTTATCATGATTAGAATTGTTAACAAAAAATGTACACCTGTAGATTAAATATTATCTTAAAGCTGATAGCAGACGTAGTTACGAAAACCAAGATTTGTTATGATGACGAACCAATAACTTATTATCACCTCCTTAACCTTGAGAGTATTTTATGAAAAAAATCACTACCTTTACGATGGGTACGCTAGCTGGCGCCATGCTACTAGTAACGGGCTGTAGTACCAATAACGGCAATCAAGATACGTCAGCTGCAAGCGTAGCTGTGACTGAGCAAAGCTCACAAACCCAAAAAGTGGGCTATAGCTTGGGCTATATGATGGCAGAAGGTAATAAAGAGGCGGTTGCAGATCTTGACTTAGATACCTTTGAGCTAGGTTTCCGTGACGGTTACCAAGGTAAAGACTCTGCTTTGACCGAGGAGCAGATGCAGCAAGTATTGATGGATTACCAAAAAGAGCAAGAAGAGAAGTTCGTCAATGATATGCAAGAAAAAGCCGCTGAGAACACTGCAATAGGCGAAGCGTTTCTAGCCGAAAATGCAACCAAAGAAGGCGTGAAAACGACTGATTCAGGTCTGCAATATAAAGTGCTGACTGCAGGTACAGGCGAATCACCAGAAGCGACTGATATTGTCGAAGTCAACTACGAAGGTAAGCTGATTGATGGTACGGTGTTTGATAGCTCATATGAGCGCGGCGAGCCTATCGAGTTTCCGTTGAATCAAGTTATCGCTGGCTGGACCGAAGGCCTACAGCTAATGAAAGAAGGCGGTAAGTATGAGTTTTATATTCCAGCTGAATTAGCTTATGGCGAAGCGGGTAATCAGGGCATTGAACCTAATAGTACTTTGATCTTTACTGTTGAGCTACTATCAGTAAAATAATCAGCTCTGTGACTGGTTTTATGGCTAATAAATTTTAGTCTTAATCATCGTAGCAGAAATAATGGTAATAAAAAAAGCTCTCATTATTATGAGAGCTTTTTTATGTCGCCAAAATATTATTTACAACTTTATTTATAATATCTTTTGGAAGACTTTGGAGTTGCGGCCGTTATTGTACTGCTCACGGCGCGCCTCAGGAAGATCACTACTGTCGACCTCAGCGAAGCCTTGCTCAACGAACCAATGCGCGGTACGCGTTGTTAAGACAAATAACTTATGCACTCCGTGGCTGCGCGCCTGCTGCTCTAAAAACGCTAATAAATCCGCACCGCGGCTACCGCTACGATAATCAGGGTGGATAGCGACACAGGCAACTTCCGCTGAGCTCTCATCTATAGGATTCAGGGCGGCACAACCTAAAATCATCCCATCACGCTCGATGACACTATAGTTGTCAATCTCTTGTTCGATACGTTCGCGTGAGCGGGCCACTAAGATGCCTTGTTCTTCAAGCGGCGTTAATAGCTCGATCAAACCGACCACATCATCGATATTGGCTCGGCGAATCTCTTCGTAAGGGTCATGGCTGATTAGCGTGCCTGAACCATCGCGTGTAAACAGCTCTTCTAGCAGCGCGCCGTCTTTGGCATAAGAGATAATATGAGTGCGATGCACGCCTTGACGGCAAGCATCGCTAGCACAGTGGAGGAAATAATTGATCTCATGGTTGATATTGCGCTCACGTAAAAAGCGATCGACTTCGTTTGGAATCATCTCATGTAGCGGACGACCATTATCCTCAATATCCGCCTCTTCCCCTAAGAAGATCAGCTTATCAGCATTCAGAGCGACAGCAGCGCTAAGCGCCACGTCTTCTGCCAACAGATTAAAGACTTCACCAGTAGCAGAGTAGCCCATAGAGCCCAAAATGACGATGTGATTGTGCAGTAAGTTGTTCTTGATCGCATCGACATCTATCGAGCGCACCTCTCCGGTCATTTGATAGTCGACGCCATCGCGGATACCATAAGGGCGCGCGGTGACAAAATTACCAGAAACAGCATCGATGCGCGAGCCATACATGGGCGAGTTGGCAAGACCCATTGACAGCTGTGCTTCAATCTGCAGACGTATCGCGCCTACTGCTTGCAGAATACTGGGCATCGCTTCTCGCGGCGTTAAACGGATATCTTTATGCAGTGGCGAGGTGATATTGACTTCTTTTAGGTTGGTTTCAATTTGCGGACGCGCTCCATGCACTAAGACAAGCTTGATACCTAAGCTATGCAATAAAGCAAAGTCATGAATCAGCGTACTAAAATTTGGGTGCTTCACCGCCTCGCCGCCAAACATAATCACGAACGTCTTGCCGCGATGCGTATTGATGTAAGGCGCAGAGTTACGAAACCAATGGACATATTCAGGGTTAATCTGTGGCATGGCGCTAGTAGTCATAATAGAAACAGTAATAGTAGGATAAATAGGAAGGTTAGAGATTTACCATAGCAAAAAACCAAGTTATGAGCTATCTTTTTATTTAACGACTCTTGGCTCTTTATAGATAGTTATCGATATACATAACCTAAACACGGGGCTGATGTAGCTAGAATCGCTTTTTGCTATGCTAAGCGTTATTGTTTGCCCATCTACTGTTTTTGCTATCTCAACTAGGAAAGATAATCATTATGAAAAAAAGCAACCATTTTGCCAACCCATTTGCTGCTTGGGGCGGTCACCGTTTATTTCATGTTGTCGCAGGCACACTCGTCGGAGCAATGGTCGTCACCCAAGCTTCAGCTATGCTGCCCACTCCGGAGCCGGCACTTGATAACAGCTCAGCTGCTTTGCAAACAGCAGCTCTCAATGCTAACAACCCCTCTAATACCAACTCCAACGCACAAGCAGTGAATACCAAGATTACCGCCTCGCTTGTTGGTGTCGATGCCAATGGCAATGAAACGTTAGTGCCAGTCACTGCTGAGACACGCCTACAATCGGGAAATATCTTAGAGTATCAAGGCTACTTTACCAATACCAATGCTGATCGAGTGCGCAAAATGACAGTCACGATGAGCATTCCTGAGCAAGTAGAGCTGCTAGGCGGAGTGATGCCAGACTTCCCTTATGGTAGCGTCGATGGCAACTCTTTTTCGCGTATGCCATTACGAGGTAATGTCAACGGCCAAAACCAAGAGATTCCTTTAGGGTATTATAAAGCGGTGCGCTGGGATATCGAAGGCGTGGGCCTAAACGATACGGTAATGGTGCAATACCGCGCCAAAGTAAAATAGTAATAGCGTAAAAGAGTTAATAGTATAACAAGAGTTAATAGTATAACGAGGCACTGCCATTGAGATTGGCGGTGCTTTTTTATGATCTATTCATATTTTATGAACCATTTATAGTCAATCAGTAAGATACTTCAACGACTAAACTTGGACTACATTTAACAATCAACTTCAGGCATTGACGTTCGTTATCGAGCGCCGCCAAAGGGTTTACTGAAGCTTTGTATATTTGCTAGACGTTTTAGCGTTAATTAATCGTTTGATAGCGGATATTTGCTCATTAGCAGCCCGCTCACCAGCACTGATAAGGGTCTGGCGTTGACTACTATCTAATGAGCTTAAGTGACCAACGTCTGGAATAATAACGATGTCGGCACGATCGCGCTCAAGGCGCATCTGAGTGCTACGGTTATTGCTTAAGCCGTTTGCACTAGCACTGGCATTCGCGATAATGCTGTTCTCTAACAACCCCCAAAAGCTACTCAGTGAACGGAGCTGAGATAAGTTAATCTGATAGCTATTGGCGCTGGTATTTTTGGTGCTTGGGGCAGTGACATCGACCGCGATCACGATATCTGCTCCTAAATCGCGAGCGCTATCAACAGGGACTAAGCTGACGACACCGCCATCGATGTATTTTTTGCCGACCTTTGCGGGAATACGCGGCGCAATAAAGATATTGGGCACGCTGCTAGAGGCTTGCACTGCAAGTCCGGTGTCACCAGTAGTTAATACCGCCTTTTTTAGACTATGCTTTTCGGCTACAACTGCGGCAAATGCAATGGGCAAGTCTTCTATCGGTCGCTGCCTGACATGTGTATTGATAAAGTTTTTGAGCTTATTACCTGCTACAAAACCTTGATTGGACAGGGTAAAGTCCATCAGCTCGCTATCGGTGGTCGTTAGTGCTAATTGCTCAAGCCTAGCAGGGGTATAGCCGCTGGCGTAAATACTACCGATAATACTACCCGCGCTAGTACCGACGACTAAGCTTGGCTTGATGCCATTTTTCTCCAGCGCCTTGATAACCCCAACATGGGCAAATCCTTTGGTACCGCCGCCACCTAATACTAAGGCCACACTAGGGGCAGCAAGTGTAGGCGGCTCTGAATGGGCTGCGGACGTAAGGCTATTGCAGGCGCTAGCCAGTAAGCTTATAGTAGTGAGTAAGCTTACTTTTATGAATAAAGTGAGTGAGCGCTGAAAGCGATAAGTTTTTATGTTATTGAGCATAACCATCTCAAGAGTAGCAGTACTCAATAGCTTAGCATAATAAAGCGGCTTGTCAGTGATAATACAAGCGTGTATTGAGCTATCAGTAGTGCCTGCTTATGAATGCTGGACACGCGCTAAAATACAGGGCCTATGACTCTACAGACAGTGAGTCAAAACTGAATTAGGATTTGTGATGCCTCTCTCTGCGACTCACTCGATACCGCATCCGGTCAATAGCGAGCCGGCCTCAGCACTAGATATGCCCGTTTCTGCATTAGCAGGCGTGGGGCCAAAAGTTGCTGAGCAATTGGCGCAGTTAGGTATCGCGCGTATCTTTGATCTGTTACTGCATTTGCCAAGAGACTACGAAGACCGCAGTCGCCAAGTCGCTATCAGTGACGTGTCCCACGGACAAGCGGCGCTCATTACCGGCCGAGTCGTGCATATCGATAATAAACGCGGCGGCATGACCGTCATCATCGATGATGGCACCGGAACGGTAGGCCTACGTTTTTTTAAAGTCTATCGGGGACTGGCACAAACGATGAGTTTAGGGACTCGGTTGCAGCTGTTCGGTGAGGTCAAAGTCAGCCGTTATGGTAAGCAAATTCATCATCCTGAATATCAGATCATCACCGATGGGGCGCCGATCACTGATATCGGCCTGCAGCCTATCTATCCGACGGTAAAGGGCTTGCACCAAAACAAGCTACGCACTTTGATTAAGCTGGCATTGCAAACGGTGCGTAGTCAAGGCCTACCGATGACGCTGTTTACTAACGCTGATTTTGCGGTTGTCAGTGATTTACCGTTAGCGCCGTTTGAACCTAGCAAAGCTATTGAGCAAGATGTTGAGGATATCTTCTCAACGCTTGCTCGCAGCGTGCCAGATAATAGTAGTGTGAGTAAAGCTGAGCCTGCACCTTATAATCACTCAGAAGCGTACCATCCCGCTGCTGTCACTACTGACAATAAACAGCATGATAACGTCTATAATTTATCGATATTTGAAGCGTTAGTACTACTGCATACACCGCCGACTTATACCGATGCCGACCAACAATATAAGCTGCTGACTCAGCTAACCGCGCGTACGCATGCCGCTTGTCAGCGTTTGATTATAGAGGAGTTGACCGCGCATCAGCTCAGTCTCTTGTATCGCCGTCAACAGTTGCATCAGTATAAAGCGCCAAGATGTACGGCTCACAGTGCGCTGACTGATCAGCTGTTTGCCGCCTTGCCGTTTGAATTAACTGGCGCGCAGCAAAGGGTGATGAAAGATATCACTAGCGATATGGCGACTTCTATCCCGATGCTCAGGCTAGTGCAGGGCGATGTCGGTGCCGGTAAGACTTTAGTGGCGGCAGGGGCGGCAGGCTACGCGATTGATAGTGGCTGGCAGGTTGCTGTGATGGCGCCGACGGAGATCTTAGCTGAGCAGCATTTGCTCAATTTTAGACAGTGGTTTGAGCCATTAGGTATCGAGGTGGGCTGGCTTGCGGGTAAGCAAACGGCCAAGCAGCGCCGTGAAGCCTTGGCAGCGGTGGCGGAAAACAGCGTACAAATCGTCGTTGGTACTCATGCGCTGTTTCAAGATACGGTTGAGTTTGCAAAGTTAGGGTTAGTAATTATCGATGAGCAGCATCGTTTTGGCGTTGAGCAGCGCATGGCTTTGACCAACAAAGGCGTCGCCGGTAGCACCCCGCATCAGCTGATTATGACTGCAACGCCGATTCCGCGGACGCTGGCGATGAGTGTTTATGGCGATATGGATACTTCTATCATCGATGAGCTACCGCCCGGGCGTACACCGATTACGACGGTGACCATTGACCGCAATCGCCGTGATGAAGTGATCGAACGTATCGCGGCTAATTGCGCTCAGGGCAGACAAGCTTATTGGGTCTGCTCACTGGTCGAGGAGTCTAGCGTCTTAGATGCACAAGCGGCTGAGGCGACTTATGAGGACTTAAACGAGCGCTTAGATATTCGCATCGGTCTGGTACATGGCAAAATGAAAGGCGTTGATAAGCAAGCCATTATGCAGGAGTTTAAGGCTGGGAAGCTGGATTTATTGATCGCGACGACAGTGATTGAAGTCGGCGTTGATGTGCCCAATGCCTCGCTTATGGTCATTGAAAATGCCGAGCGTCTAGGGCTATCACAATTGCATCAATTGCGCGGACGGGTAGGACGAGGTTCAACCAAAAGCTTTTGTGTACTGTTATACCAAACACCGTTATCAGAGACCGGAACTGAGCGCTTAAAGGTACTGCGCGATAGTACTGATGGTTTTGTCATTGCACAAAAAGACTTAGAGCTGCGCGGGCCAGGTGAGCTACTCGGCAAACGGCAAACGGGTAATATTGGCTATTATTTGGCGGATCTGATTCGTGATGAAGAGCTGTTCGCTATTGCCCAGCGTTTGGCTAAGCATCTAATTAGCGATCCTGCGCGTAAAGCCGATGTCAGCCAACTCATTCATCGCTGGATGCCTGAGGCCAGCCGCTATACCAATGCTTAATAGTTTGCTCTGGCTACATCGCTGTTTTTAATGGACGCTCGGTTACTGATCGACAACGAGGTAGGGCTATTATGGCTAATGAGCAATCAAGGTGTAAAGAGAAATCGTTTTGGTTACATAGCTATGGACCTTATAGGGCGAATCCGCCACTGACCGCTGCTATAAAAGTGGATGTTTGTATCATCCAATCTCGATATGACGCCGGAGATCGGTTATCTGAACTCTAAAAAAATTATCTATAGCTGCGGCTGTATCGGTCATGGCGTCTCCCTGACGCACCTCAATGGCAAGCTAATCGCGCAACTCTTGAGCGAACAAGATAGCGATTTAACTGACTTTTGGATCGTCAATCGCAAAACCATTCGTTTGCCGGGCGATATTATCAGTTGGTGTAGCGCAAAAGTACTGAGTCAGGGCTTAAGCTTGGCCGATAAGTTCGATGAGCGTCATCTTTAGACTTAAGTCAAATTAATAATGCTATTAGCGACATTACGACCACTACCATGCTGCTCATTTGCTATCAGCAACAGCAAATTCTCAATGAGATTCAGTGACTTGCTCTCTTATTCTAGTACCAGAATATAGACGCGCAAGATACCCATACGCATTGACGCGCTAATGGGATAAGCTACAATGTTCAAAACTTATGCCTATTTTTTTGACTGTTTATGGCAGTTGACAGATGGATAGGTGTTAGATTTTCAGACGCTAGATTTTCGCTATGGCCCTTATCTATAGAGACCGCTTATGAGTGACCTTCAAGACCCTAATGGCAAGCCAGATGTTGATGATAAAAAAACGCCTAGCAACGCTGACTTACCGCCTTATCGTCAACCTGAAGTCGCTAGCAATAGCACTAAAATGCCGCCGTGGTTGCTACCGGTCTTGGCGATTATGCTGGTAGTCGGCGTGCTGTTAGGAAGGTATTGGGGCACGAATGAGGCCGCAGGTGATGAGCAAGTCATGACCAGCTCAGATACAGTCAGTAGCACCTCTGAGGTAGAGCGCGTAGAACAAGCGGTACTGTCGGTAGAAACGGTAACGCCAAGCCAAGATAGCATCGGTAATAATTTGCGTGCTGATGGCACCATTAGCCCCAAAGATACCGCTAATGTCAGTGCCAAGGTCAACGGAGTGGCGATCGAACAAGTGCTCGTAGAAGAAGGTCAACAGGTCAAGGCCGGTCAAGTGCTTGCCGTGTTTGACTCCGATGCCGCCGAGCAGCAAATCCTGCAAGCCGAGGCGGAGGTTGCCGAAGCAGAAGCGACGCTCGCTAATGCTAGTGCCGATGCTGCTAGGGTACTGCCTTTGATCGATATCGACGCAATCAGTCGTCAAGAAGCGGATCGTTATCGTACGGCAGAGCTACAAGCAAGAGCGGCATTACAAGCGTCAAAAGCGCGTCTCAGTAATCAAAAGCTAAAACTCAATAATTCGCAAGTGATCGCGCCCGTCAGCGGTATTATCAGTAAAAAAATGGCGGAAGTCGGCATGGTATCAGGCATGGTATCAGCAGGCGAGCCGCTATTTACAATTATCAAAAACGGTATTTTAGAGTGGCAAGCGGATATCGATCCTAAGCTTATCGGTGAGGTCACGGTAGGCACGCCAGTCAGAGTCAGCCTGCCGAATAACCAATCGGTAATGGGTCAGGTAAGCCGCATTGCGCCAACTGCTGACAACAACCGCCAAATTACTATCTACGCCAGTCTCAATAAGGATCCAGCAGCGCGCTCAGGTATGTATCAAACGGGCGAGTTTTTATTAGGTAGCGCCAGCGCGCAAACTATCCCGAACGCAGCTATCGTGAGTAATGACGGCTATGATTATGTGATGCTAGTCACTGACATAAAGACCCAAGGGGGCAAAACCCTTGGTCGTATCCGGCAGCAGCGCGTGACTTTGGGTGAGCGTCTCGGTGATAAAGTCGCGGTAACAGAGCCATTGCCTGCCGATAGTCGTCTGGTTAAGCAAGGCGGCAGCTTCCTCAATGATGGCGATTTAGTGCGGGTAGTGGATGACAACACGGCTCAGCAAGCACAAGTAGCGACTGACGCGGCGCAGGCACCCTTATGAATTTAAATGTCTCCGCTTATTCGATTAGAAACCCACTAGTTGCTATTTTGCTCTTTGTACTGCTCACTTTGGGCGGTATTTATGGCTTTATGCAAATGAAAGTCCAACAGTTTCCGGATATTGATTTGCCAGCCGTCGTAGTGACTGTCACCTTGCCGGGTGCTGCGCCCTCTCAGTTAGAAAACGATATTGCTAAAAAGATTGAAAACAGAATCACCAGTATCGAGGGCATCAAGCATATTCGTACTACCCTTCAAACAGGTGCGGCGACGATTGCCTCGGAGTTTGTACTCGAAAAAGACATCCAAGAAGCGGTCGACGACGTACGCTCGGCAGTTGGTGAAGTCAGAGGCGATCTACCGGCAGCAGCGAACGACCCGATTATCACCAAAGTCTCGACCGCTGGTTTCCCTGTGATTACCTACTCAGTCGCCGCTGATAATATGAGCGTCGAGGACTTGTCTTGGTTCGTTGATGATACCATTACCAAGCGCCTCTCTGATATTCCGGGCGTCAGTGAAGTTGGCCGTATCGGCGGACTTGAGCGAGAGATTACTGTCGCCGCTGACCCTATTGCGCTAAGCGGCTTACAGTTCTCCATTGTGCAGCTCTCGCAGCAGCTGGCTGGTATTCAGCAAGACAGCTCAGGCGGTGAGGCCGAAGTCGGAAATACCACGCAGACCATTCGCGTATTGGGCGCGGTGGATCGTGCTGATGCTTTGAATGATTTACAAATCGCCGTACCAACTACCGGCACGACACAGGCGCTCGGGCGTCTGTCACAGATCACCGATGGCGCCGCAGACCCCACCTCAATCGCTAAGCTCGATGGTCAAACAGTAGTAGCCTTTGATATCACCCGCTCTCGCGGCGCCAGTGAGGTGGAGGTGATGGAGCGAGTCGATGCCGAGCTTGCCACCCTCAATGCAGAGATGAGCAATATCAGCGTCGAAAAAGTCTACGATAGAGCCACGCCAGTCGCGGAGGATTATCAGGCTTCGATAAAAATGCTAATCGAAGGCGGTATCTTAGCCGTTGTCGTGGTGTTCTTATTTCTAAAAAACGTCCGAGCCACTATCGTTGCTGCGGTAGCACTACCCTTATCGGTCATTCCGACGTTTTTGGCAATGTATCTGTTCGACTTTAGTCTTAATATCATCTCGCTATTGGCTTTATCTTTGGTCATTGGGGTGCTTGTCGATGATGCTATCGTTGAGGTGGAAAACATCATTCGCCATCTGCGCATGGGTAAGACGCCTTATGAAGCAGCGATGGAGGCGGCTGATGAGATTGGCCTAGCGGTAGTCGCAACGACTTTTACCTTAATAGCAGTGTTTTTACCGACCGCCTTTATGGGCGGCGTCGTCGGTCAGTTCTTCCGTCAGTTCGGTTGGACCGCGGCGTTGGCTATTTTTGCCTCATTAATGGTGGCCCGATTAATAACGCCGATGATGGCCGCTTATGTATTACGGCCAGAAAAACATCGAGTAGAAAAACAAAGTAAGACTATGGACTGGTATCTCAAAGTGGTGTCTTGGACGCTACATCATCGCTGGCTAACGATGGGTGTGACTTTAGTCCTGTTTGTCGCCTCGCTGATGCTCGTCAAATTGCTGCCGACTGCTTTTATTCCGGATAATGATATCGATCAAACCCGAGTCGCCATCGAGCTGACGCCCGATGTAGCGCTAGAGGATACTGAGCGCGTCGCTGCGATGGCAAGCGAGCGTATCTTAGCGCTGCCAGGGGTGACCAATATCTTTACCTCAGTGGGTGAGGCGCAGGCAGCGATGGATCCCAATTCTACTGGCGGCAAGTCAGATAATATTGGTAGTTTAGATATCGTGTTAGCGCCGCGTGCCGAGCGTGCCTCTAAACAAGAGATTGAGCGTCAGATCAGTCAATTGCTCGCCGAGGTGCCAAGCGCGCGCTTTACCGTGGGTTTATCGAGCGGCGGCGAGACCGGTTATAACTTCTCACTCACCAGTACCAACCCTGAGATCCTTGAGCAAACCGCTCAGCAAATCATGGCAGATATTCGTAAATTACCGATGGCAGGTGACGTGACTAGCGATCGCAGCTTACCGCGGCAAGAGCTGACGGTCACCCCAGACCGGCTAGCGATGGCAGATTTGGGCGTGACCACCCAAGATATCGCGACCACGTTACGTATTGCCACAGTTGGCGATTATGAGCAGCAGTTGTCTAAGCTCAATCTCGATACGCGGCAGATTCCCATTGTCGTGCGCTTGCCTGATGTTGCCAAAGAGAACGTCAATCAGCTAGAAGGCCTCTATGTGCCTAGTAGCAATTCTAGTGGGCCTACCGGTCAAGGCGTCAGAGTAGGGGAAGTGGCAAGCCTCGACTTCGGTACGGGTCCGGCGCAAATTAAGCGCTTAGATCGTGAGCGGGCTATTAGCATTACTGTACAGCCTGCTGACGGTGAGCTTGGAGAGCTGGTGCAAGCGGTGAAAAACACCCCGGCGATGCAAAATATACCCACGTCGATTACCATTATCGATCAAGGACAAGCGGAGAACATGGCCGAGCTATTTAGCGGCTTTGTCATCGCGATGACCGTCGGCATTATCTGTATTTTTGGGGTATTAATTTTACTATTTGGCAAGTTACTACAGCCGTTCACCATCCTAATGGCGCTACCGTTATCGATAGGCGGCGCTTTTGTGGGCTTAGTGATTACTAACAGTAGCTTGTCAATGCCTTCGATGATTGGTTTTATTATGCTGATGGGCATCGCCACCAAGAACTCTATCTTGCTCGTGGATTATGCGATCATTGCGCAAAATCGCGGCCTAGCACGCTTTGAGGCGATTATAGACTCTTGCCGCAAACGGGCACGGCCGATCATTATGACCACTATCGCTATGGGCGCGGGCATGCTGCCGCTAGTGTTCGGTTGGGGCGATGCCGATCCGACTTTCCGTCGTCCTATGGCGGCAGCGGTGTTAGGCGGTTTAGTGACTTCTACCTTATTGAGCTTGGTGGTGATTCCGGTAGTTTATACCTTGATGGATGATGTCTCTAACTGGTTTAGCAAGTGGCTTGTGCCGCATGGCCGTGATAAACAGCAGGCTACTGATTAGGGCGTGTTGAACATTCACAAATTCGCACTGCTGATCGCTACTAGTTAATCAAAGCTGTGTTCTAGTGGTCGTTAAAATTGCAGGTAATGCTTATTGCATTGGATAGCTGATTTTATTTAAACAGTCGCAACGACTAGGGCGATTTTAGCATCAGCCCTCACGACAACAACAGGGACAGGACTATTTTTTGCCGCTTTATTGATAAAAATAGACGCTTAGAACGACTAAACTTACCATTTTTATCTGCAAATCGCCTAAAAAATAGTCTCTGTCAGTGCCATGGTCGAATGTTCAACACGCCCTAGTATCAAGCCAAAAATTGCTAATTATAAAAGTAAATAGTGAGGCGATAATTGTCATCAGTATTGTCGCCTAAAAAAGGCCAAGATTTTATCGTCTTGGTCTTTTTTATATTTTCGCTAAGGTACTGCGTATGGCGCGATTATCTTGCTATGCTAGCATTCAAACGCTCGAGACATTCGGATAATTTATGAGTGATGTTAAGGAGAAGACGGCTTCTGACCATCGACAATTATGGTGGATACCGCTTCTTTGTCTACTGGTCGGCGGCGCTTTGTTAGGTATCGCTACTAACTTGGCTAAGTTTGCAGTTGAGATTGGCCTGACGCCATTAGCGTTTTTATTTTGGTCGATCAGCGGCGCCGCTATCATTTTGTCAATAATTGCCTATATGCGCGATGAGGTGTTGGCACCAAGCGCTCGTAGCTTTGAGTATTATGTCATCGCAGCTCTAGTCAGCGTGGCGGGTTCTAACTTGATTTTCTTCTCAGCGATTCCGCATGTCGGTGCCGGCTTTGTGGCACTGATAATCTCTTTACCGCCACTGCTTACCTATCTTGCTGCGCTTGTGATAAACATAGAGCGTTTTAATATTTGGCGCGCGTTTGGTGTGGCGGCGGCGCTTGCTGGCGCCGGCGTACTTGCTGCACGTAAATTCTCAGCGCCGGAAGCTAGTGTGATTTGGATAGCGTTGGCACTCTGCGGACCGGTGCTTTTAGCTATTGGCAATATCTATCGTAGCCTGCGCTGGCCAGATGATGCATCGCCTATCGCTCTGGCACCAGGAATGCTGATAGCTGCCGCCATTATGCTGGGTTTAGTTGGTTTACTACCAGGTTTTACGCTCGCTATTCCGGCGGCTACGGTGCTCCCTATTAGTTTGATCGTCTTGCAAGCTAGTATATTCGCCGGTCAGTTTTTATTATTGTTTGTACTACAAAAGACAGGAGGTCCGGTGCTACTCAGCTTACTCGGCGCAGTTGGTGCAGTGGTGGGCGTACCGGTGGCAGTGTTTTTGCAAGGAGAGGCAATACCAGAAGGTTTAGTGTTAGGCGGATCATTGATCGCACTTGGTGTGGCGCTAGTCACGTGGGGCGGGTTAAAAATGACAAAGTAAAGCATGATAAGTTCTACTATCTGTCTAGTTTATATAACTTAAGTCGGCTGAATGACTTTATTTATAACGCTTAGCGTCTGCTAGCCATTGCTCGTAGGGCGTAGCTGTAACTTTGTGAATTATGATTTAGACGTTTAGATATTCGCTATAGTACAGCGATCTAAAATACAGGCTTTATCCAGATGAATATGACTGTCATAAAAGCCGCCACAGACAAAGTTACCTTGAGCATCGTAACTCGCGGCTGCTGGATTTGACTGACTGTCTTGACTGTTAGCATTATCGTCAGCTATCTCCTCAATACGAGCAATATGCTGGTCTGTTATTAGAATATTGACAAGGGTTTTATGAGTCGCTAAACGAGCGTTTTTTATGATTAAGTCAGTCACTATGAGTTATTCCATTAGGTGATATTGGATTAAAAATAGTGCAAGTTAAACAGCTTTTCTCGAATATTACGACCAGCCTGCCGCGCCAAAGGAGAACAAAAAACGGCACAAACAATCACTTTATTTTTAAAATAAAGTATAAGTGCTTCACCATTTAAAATAATTGAGGAAAGAAAATGTCAAATATCGATCAGTCTTTACAAGAGTTAATGCAAATTGACGGCGCTATGGGTACCTGTATTGTCGACTATATGTCAGGTATGGTGCTAGGTATGGCTGGTGGCGGCGTGGATTTAGAGCTTGCTGCTGCTGGTAACTCGCAAGTGGTCAAAGCCAAAATGGCGACGATGGAATCATTAGATATCAAAGGTGAGATTGATGATATCTTGATTACTCTAGAATCACAGATTCATATCATTCGCCCATCAGCGCATAACGAAGGTTTGTTTTTGTACTTGGTACTCGATAAAGCTAAATCAAACCTAGCTTTGGCGCGCCGTAAAGTACAAGGCATCGAAGGCAAGCTTGAGGTATAAAAAGCTTGAGATACAAGTAATCTTCACGCTTCTCATTATTGAATTATCGCTCTTCCTGCCACTTCGAAGAGCGACAGCTCGATGCTCACCCTTTAACTATCAGTAGCTATCGGCATCGTTGAACAAGCTACTTTATATGCCTTATTTAAGTGAGGGCAACATGAAATGTATTGCGTATGTCAGTAGAACCACTGCCAATGAGCGCGGTATCAATCTGCCTGCCGGTTTGTCAAACATCGTGCAGATATCTCGCAAACGCAATCCAGCCGCGCAAATCTCAGGTGTTCTATCCTATCGCCGAGGCCAATACGTGCAAGTGCTAGAAGGGCCGGCTACCGAGATCGATAACTTGATGAAAAAGGTATTGGCTGATCCTAGGCATAACGATATATGGGTATTTGTCAACGAAAAAGTGATCGAGCGTAGCTTCGATAATTGGAGGGTCAGTATCTTTGATTTTATCGATCAAGGCCCTATTTTTAGGACATTTATTGAAGACCATCAACAGACATTAGATGCTTTTACGTTTGAGCAAAAAGCACGTCTGCAAGATTTTATCAATTTAGGCAATAACAATGCCGTAGCGACTCATTATTACGATGGCAAATATCTAAAACTGCTGGCATGGCCTGACCTTAATCGGACCAGTCAACCGCAGCTGATTATGAATCTTTGCGTCAAATTGACCAAAAACCCTTATCCTTTTGACAGTTTAGTCGCGAGTGATGAATTTGGGACTTATGATCAGGTCACTGATATTATCAAAGATTTTGAGTCATTAGGGATACTGACGGTGACCGAGCCTGCGCCTAGTGCTGTGTCAGAGCCGGCCAAACCACAAAATATACCAGCAAAAAAACCGAGCAGGTTTTATGGTGCGATTAAAAGACTTTTAGGAATGGGGTAAGCAGTGGACTATCAGAAGCTAGCGATAATCGGAGAAGTAGGTGCCGGAAAAACTCAGCTGGTCAAGACTTTAAGCGAGATAAGTCCTCTTGAAACTGAAGCTAAGTCTAGTATCGATATAGGCAAAGAATATACGACTGTCGGTATCGATTATGGGCGTATTACTTTAGCCGATGATATGGCATTAGGTATTTATGGGGTGCCAGGTCAAGAGCGTTATTCTTTTTTGTGGGAGTTTGTCAATAGCTCTTTGTGGGGTCTGCTTATTTTGATTAAGTATGGCGACACCCCTGACTATAATAACTTGGACAAACTGCTGACTTTTTTTGCACCAGAAAAAAACCAGACCACTTGTATCGTAGGAGTGACCCACTGTGAGGACGCCGACCCTGCAAGCCTAGCGGCGTTAGGACAAGAGGTTAGAGCGGTGCTCATGCATCATAATGTAGTCGCGCCTATTATCAATGCCGACCCTAGAAGCCGAGAGTCCGCTATTGGTCTATTGCAGCTATTTAATACTCTTAATAATGAACAGTAATGTTAGATACGATTATGGTAAATGAAAATTCCCAAGCAAAAGCGGTGCTCTCAAGCTGTATCAAAGAGCTTTGTGAAGCCAATAGAGAAATTGCGCTCGTGACTTTGTGTACCACTGATGGCTTTCCCATTAGTTGTTTTTCGATAAACGAGCTGAGCAATCAAGCAGATAAGTTTGCGGCGATGAGTAGCACGCTTTCAGCACTCAGCGATTCGTCTGCTAGTCAAATGCAGCAAGGAGAATGTGAGATCACTATCGTGGAGGCGACGTCGGGTAATATACTGTTTGTAAAAACAGACTATTTGAGTAAGCCTTGCGTGCTGACTATGGTTGCCAAAAACAAGATGACGTTAGCTGAAGCCAGATATAAGACGAAAAGACTCGCTAGTGAGATAACGGCTATCAGTACATAAAGCGACTCAAGATAGCCTCTAAGCTTATAAAAAGCGCTGACTGAATATGATATTTAGTCAGCGCTTTTTTATTAGCTGGTATAAGCGAGCTACCATAAGTTAGGTGCTATACTCGATAAACAAACATTATCAGCATGGCTATAATCAATACTCATAGGCGGCTTATATAAGGTGTATTACCAATCACGATATAAAATCAATACCGAAAAAAGGAAGCGCCATCATGGAAAGATTTCAAGATATTAGTATGTTATTAGGCCGGGTGTTCTTATCACTGATATTTATTGTATCAGGATTTAATAAGATCACTGACTATGCTGGGACCCAAGGATATATGGAGTCTATGGGCGTGCCAGCATTGATGTTGCCATTGGTTATTATACTTGAGCTGCTCGGTGGCATCGCTATTCTTATCGGCTTTAAGACTCGTATAGTTGCTCTTTTATTCATCGGTTTCAATGTGATATCCGCGCTCTTATTTCACAGTGATTTTGGCGATCAGACACAGATGACGATGTTTATGAAAAATATCGCTATCGCTGGTGGGTTTTTATTGTTATTTGCGCAGGGCGCTGGCGCTTATTCTATTGATAATCATAAATACTATTAACATAAGCAACTAGTATAAACAGCTAGCATAAACTGCTGATGCAGACTGCAAATAGCATAGCCGTAAACAGATCAGTGCTAGCGTCGGTCTCTATAAAAACCATCCATTGTTCTTATTATAAGAATAGTTATTTGTTTTTAGTGCTGTTTATCTGTCTATAGTTAATAATTATAATAGGCCCATAGCTTAAACAAGCTAAACAAATATAAAGACAAATTATGAAAACGATCTATCATGCAGCAGACTCTCGCGGTAATGCCGATCACGGCTGGCTAAAAAGCCGTCACACTTTTAGTTTTGCCAATTACCACAACCCTGAGCGTATGGGCTTTGGTGCTCTTCGCGTCATCAACGATGACCAAGTGATTGCCGGACAGGGCTTTGGTAAGCACTCGCATCGCGATATGGAAATTATTAGTATCCCACTATCGGGTAAGCTTGGTCATGGCGATGACATCGGTAACAACGGTATCATCGAGACCGGAGAGATCCAAGTGATGTCAGCGGGTACTGGTATCACCCATAGCGAGATGAATGCTAATAATAATGAGCCCGTGAAGTTCTTACAGATTTGGGTCATCCCAAACAAAGCCGGAGTTACGCCGCGCTATCAGCAACTGCGTATGGATGAGAATATGCCGCACAATGCGTTCAACCAAGTGCTGTCACCTAATGCAGACGACGCTGGCGTGTGGATTCATCAAAACGCTTGGTTCCATATGGGCCGCTTCGATAAAGGCGTGACTGAGACTTATGAGCTAAAAGATGCCAATAATGGTGTTTATGTACTAGTGCTAGAAGGTCAAGTGACCATCAATGGTAGCACTTTAGATACTCGTGATGGCCTCGGTATTTGGAATACTAAGAGCTTTACAATGGATGCCAATGCAGAAGCTCGCGTGCTGCTTATGGAAGTACCTATGTAAATATTGAGTGTAGATATTGAGTAAATACTGAGTAGGTGCTGAGATGAAGTGTGGAATAGCACTGATATATAGTACTACAGTGCAGCGTACTGATACGGTAGCTAAGATTACAACTGATATCAATAAAATAGCTATGTCTTATATCGCGACTATAGCTATTTTAGCATCATAATCGATAACACATAATAAGAGGCGCACGATGAGCATTCAAACCCTAGAGCCAAGAATAGCAGACGTCGGTGGTATCCCTATCGCGCGGTTATTACCCAATACTGGCAAAAAGCCTATCGGTGCTTGGTGCTTTTTGGATCACGCTGGCCCCGCTGAGTTCGGTCCCGATGACAGTGGTATGCAAGTCGGTCGCCATCCGCATACCAACTTGCAAACCTTTAGTTGGATGCTGAGTGGTGAGGTGCTACATAAAGACAGCTTAGGTAATGAGCAAGTCATCACCAAAAACCAAGTCAACGTCATGACTGCAGGCACTGGCCTAAACCAAGGCATTAGCCATACCGAACAAAGCGTATTTCCTGATACTGGTGGCTCGCCTGATGCTGCGCGTGCCCTGAACATGGTGCAGCTATGGATCGCATTGCCCACCGATCAAAAAATCGAACGCAGTTTTCATCATTATCCCAAACTGCCTACTTGGACAGAGGATAATGCCGAGATGATACTGACTACGGGTAGCTATACCACAGCGGCAGGCGAGTGTTTCGAGGCACCTACGATTCAGTACTCAAAAATGGTTGGTATTGATGTCTACTGGAAGGAAGATGGAGAGGTGACCCTTACTCTAGAGTCAGGATTTGAGTACGGTATCTTAGTCTCAGAAGGTGAAATTGAGTCAGAAGGTAAAGTTTGCCCACAAGATCAGCTACTGCGCTTTCATGATCACGATGTGGCTAATAATAAAAGCATCAAGTTGGTCGCAAAAAAAGGTACTCGCGTGATGTTTATCGGTGGTGAGCCGCTAAACAACCAAGTACTACTGTGGTGGAACTTCGTGGCCGATAATAAAGAAGAGATCGAGCAGTCTATTATTGATTGGAACAATGGTCATGAGCGCTTTGGCAATGTTGACTCAGATATGAAGCGTTTGCCTGCCCCTGAACTACCAGAAGGCTTTAAAGGATAAAGGAAAAAGGAAAAAGAAATCTATAAATGACTATTCGTTAAGTTAGCTTCTAAATTGTAATGTATTGCTTAGTTTAATTACAAAAAGAGAATATGGCTTGAGTCCGAATGTCTTTACAATATCTTCATTAAATTAGGGCGTGTTGAACATTCACAAATGCGCACTGCTGATCGCTACTAGTTAATCAAAGCTGTGTTCTAGTCATCGTTAAAATTGCAGATAATGCTTATTGCATTGGTTAGCTGATTTTATTTAAACAGTCGCAACGACTAGGGCGATTTTAGCATCAGCCCTAACTACAACAACAGGGACAGGACTATTTTTTGCCGCTTTATTGATAAAAATAGACGCTTAGAACGACTAAACTTACCATTTTTATCTGCAAATCGCCTAAAAAATAGTCTCTGTCAGTGCCACGGTCGAATGTTCAACACGCCCTAAGTTCCATGTTTTATTTTTAATCAAAATCTATTGGAAAAATGATGTCAAATTTACAAGATCTACAGCAATTAGCCGAAAAGCGTCGTTCTATTTACGCGCTAGGCGATCAGCTACCAGTATCTAATGAAGAAGTCGTCAAGCTAGTTGAGCATGCGCTATTGCATACGCCCTCATCATTTAATTCACAGTCTGCCCGTCTAGTTGTCCTATTTGGCGAAGACCATAATAAACTGTGGATATCACAGAAGAGACCTTAAAAGCTATCGTTGGCGATAATGAGCAGTTCCAAGCCACTAAAGACAAAATCGCCGGCTTTAGAGCGGGTGCGGGTACGGTACTATTCTTCGAAGATAAGGGCGTCGTCAGAAGTATGCAGGAAGCCGCGCCACTATATGCTGATCAGTTCCCAATTTGGGCACACCAGACCAACGCTATGCATCAGTATGTGATTTGGACGGCGCTTGCTAGCCTAGATATTGAGCCAA
The DNA here is from genome assembly GCF_904846685.1 of Psychrobacter submarinus. Classification (GTDB taxonomy): domain Bacteria; phylum Pseudomonadota; class Gammaproteobacteria; order Pseudomonadales; family Moraxellaceae; genus Psychrobacter; species Psychrobacter submarinus. The sequence goes on along the minus strand of NZ_CAJHBQ010000005.1, from coordinate 133,069 downwards.
CTTACAGCACTATAATCCAGTTATCGATCAAAGAGTCGCTGAAGAATGGAATATCGCTGACGATTGGGAACTAAACGCCCAAATGGTGTTCGGTAGCATTGAGCAGCCTGCAGGCGACAAAGAGTTCAAGCCAGTTGAAGAGCGCATGAAAGTATTTGGCGCGTAAGTTACTGTTGTAAATACAACAATAGCCAGTACTAAAAATAAAACCCCGCTACTATGAATTTAGTAGCGGGGTTTTTATTTATGAGAAACGGTCGGCACGGTAATGGCTACAATTTTATGATAATAGTCCCCTCTCCAAAAGCTTTATATCAATATAGCTTACAAATAACCATGAATTTTATTCATCTTATCTTTAAATAACATCGTTTTTATTCATGTGAGGTTCAAGGTATGATTCATCCCATACACAAATTAGCTTTTATCTGAGGCCTCGAGACGAGAGCTATCAGAGTAGTAAAGGGGACTATCATGACTCAGCCATTTACCTATACCATATCTCGCATACGTTTTGATGAAAACTACGAGCCTGCCGATAGCACACGCCTAACGACCAACTTTGCCAATCTAGCGCGCGGCGTAAACCGTCAAGACAACCTTTGTAAGACACTGACAATGATAAACAATCGCTTTAATGATCTGGCGCGTTGGGATAATCCCAACGCCGATCGTTATTCGGTAGAGGTTGATATCATCTCAGCTGACTTAGACGTGGCAGGCGACGGTCATACTTTCCCCAGTATCGAGATGCTACAAACCACGATTGTCGATCACAAGGATAACTCCCGTATCAGCGGTATAGTCGGCAATAGCTTCTCATCCTACGTGCGCGATTATGACTTTAGTATTGTGCTACCAGAGCATTTCGAACAAAACCCAGGCACACCGCCCGCAGACAGCTTTGGTGTGCTGCATGGTAAGCTATTTCAGCATTTATTGCGTTCAGACGCTTATCAAGAGCAGTTTGATAAGCAGCCTGTGATTTGCCTGAGTGTGTCGACAAGCAAAACCTATCATCGTACCAACAATCAACATCCGGTATTGGGTGTCGAGTACCAGCAGGATGAGTATTCGTTAACCGATGATTATTTCCATAAAATGGGTCTTACGGTGCGTTACTTTATGCCGACAGGAAGCGTAGCGCCATTCGCATTTTATTTCGCAGGTGACCTGCTCAGCGACTACAGCGATCTGGAGCTGATTAGCGCGATTGCGACGATGGAGACGTTCCAGAAGATTTATCGCCCTGAGATTTATAATGCCAACTCCAGAGCAGGCGCGGTCTATCAGCCCAGTCTCAATTACCAAGACTACTCAAAGACGCAAGTGGTGTATGACCGTGAGGAGCGCAGCCAGCTGGCAGTGAAGCAAGGCAAGTTCACCGAAGAGACATTTATTACGCCTTATCAAGATATTCTAGATGAGTGGGCAGCAGGCTTTGCGGTAGACAAAAGCGCTGATGAACAAGTGGCTTAATAGAGCTTTAGATATTAAATATTACGATACAAAAGATGAGATAACATGCATATATTATTACCGACCTCAACCGCTGGCAGCTTGCCCAAACCCTCATGGCTGGCCGAACCTGAGAAAATCTGGTCACCTTGGGCATTAGAAGGTGATGAGCTGATAGAGGCAAAACAAGACGCCTTACGTCTGACCTTACAAGAACAGCAACATGCAGGGATAGATATCGTCAGTGATGGCGAGCAAACCCGCCAGCATTTTGTCACTACATTTATCGAACACTTAGACGGCGTCGATTTTGAAACCGTAAAACCGTTAAAATTCGTGATCGCTATGAAGCAAGCGTGCCATCAGTCGTGGGTGCGGTGAGCCGTCAAAAACCAGTATTTGTGGACGATGCAAAGTTCCTACGTGCGCAAACCGATCAGCCGATCAAATGGGCGTTGCCTGGCCCGATGACCATGATCGACACGCTGTATGATGGTCACTACAAGAGCCGTGAAAAACTGGCATGGGAGTTTGCTAAAATTCTCAATCAAGAGGCCCGCGAGTTAGAAGCAGCAGGCGTGGATATTATCCAATTCGATGAGCCGGCGTTTAACGTCTTTTTTTCGATGACGTCAATGATTGGGGTATCGCTACGTTAGAGCGCGCTATCGAAGGCTTAAAATGCGAAACGGCGGTACATATTTGCTACGGTTACGGCATCAAAGCCAATAATGACTGGAAAAAACGCTGGGCTCAGAGTGGCGTCAGTATGAGCAAGTGCGTTCTCCTAAATTGCAGCAGTCCAATATCGATATCGTCTCATTAGAATGTCAAAACTCGCATGTGCCCATGGATTTGATAGAGCTCATTCGCGGTAAAAAGTGATGGCTGGTGCAATCGATGTCGCCACTAATGATATTGAAACTCCTGAGGAGGTAGCCGATACGCTACGCAAGGCCTTACAATTTGTCGATGCGGACAAGCTTTATCCCTCGACCAACTGCGGTATGGCTGCCGTTGCCTCGTGAGGTGGCACGCGGCAAACTACATGCGCTGAGCGCTGGTGCGGCAATCGTGCGGCAAGAGCTGAGCGTTTAGCAAAACTTAACAAGTTCTGGCTTGTTTAAGCTTATGAGTGGCCTCAGTTAACAAGGTACTTATAGATTTAACGTTTCTCAGGATTGTAGTAATGATAAAAGATATGATTGAAGCCACTGATTTTAGAGATGCCATGGCGCTATTGCCCACGGCGGTCAATGTGATCACCACCAATGGTCCGTCAGGCACTCATGGGTTTACTGCCCGGCGGTATGTAGCGTCACTGATACACCGCCGACACTGCTGGTGTATGAACTGCCGCGCGCTCACATGGGCATTTTGTGGATAATAAAGTCTTGAGCGTCAATGTGCTTTATGCCCAGCATAAATACTTATCCAATGCTTTTGCTTCTAAACTAAGCTCAGATGAGCGCTTCGAGCAAGGAGTTTGGACTGAGCTTTGACAGGCGCGCCTATCCTGAAAGATGCGCTAGTGAGCTTTGATTGTGAGATTGAGCACATTCAAGAAGTGGGTACGCATAGTGTGCTGATGTGCCGAGTGGTCGCTATCAAACCTCCAGAATCCCCAAGCGGGCAAGATGAGAGTTTAGTGTATTTTAACCGTGCTTATCATTACGTCGGTCAAGTTGAGCTTGTATAAGTCATAACTGGCATTAGGGCGTGTTGAACATTCGACCATGGCACTGACAGAGACTATTTTTTAGGCGATTTGCAGATAAAAATGGTAAGTTTAGTCGTTCTAAGCGTCTATTTTTATCAATAAAGCGGCAAAAAAGAGTCCTGTCCCTGTTGTTGTCGTGAGGGCTGATGCTAAAATCGCCCTAGTCGTTGCGACTGTTTAAATAAAATCAGCTAGCCAATGCAATAAGCATTATCTGCAATTTTAACGACGACTAGAACACAGCTTTGATTAACTAGTAGCGATCAGCAGTGCGCATTTGTGAATGTTCAACACGCCCTAATATAGAGCACTTGCTCAGAAAATAAATCTATATAAGAAGACACTATCCCGTGGAACTACTCATTTTTTTAATCATAGGTGCACTAGCAGGGTTTGCGGCCGGGCTTTTCGGCGTGGGCGGTGGCACCATTATCGTACCGCTGTTATTTATCGTCTTTACCCAAATGGGCTACGATGCCGATACCATTATGCATCTGGCTTTGGGAACGTCGCTTGCGACCATCATCGTCACCTCGATCAGCTCCTTGATGGCGCATAATAAAAAGGGCGGCGTCATGTGGCCGGTCTTTAAAAATCTAGCACCTGGTTTGGCGCTAGGGTGCTTTTTGGGAGCAGGGATAGCAGGGCAAATATCAGGGTTATATCTGCAGCTGATTGTCGGGGTGTTTTTACTGTGGGTCGCTTATAGAATGTTTACCGCTGGTAAAAGACGTACACATATGAGTGATGCGAGTCATACGCCTGTGGTATTACCGTCTAAACCCAAGCAACTTGCGGCAGGTGGTATTATTGGTGTGGCTTCGGCCATTTTTGGTATTGGCGGTGGCAGCTTAACGGTGCCGTATCTCACCCGTTATAATGTGGTCATGCAAAAGGCGGTAGGCACGTCGGCGGCGTGTGGTTTGCCTATTGCCATTGCTGGTGCGCTCGGCTTTATGTTCTTTGGTATGCAGCAGCAAGTTGATGTACCCAATACCATTGGCTTTGTGCATATTTATGCCTTTTTGGGCATTGCGAGTATGAGCTTTTTTACCGCTAAAGTTGGGGCAAAAGTTGCTCATATGCTCTCACCACCCCTGTTAAAGAAGTGCTTTTCGGTATTGTTATTCGTAGTGGGACTTTATTTTCTGTATAAAGGGTTATTTTGAAGATTTGGATTGGTGTGTTTGAAATATGAAGACTAAGAACGATATGATATTGCTTAATATTGAAAATCACGCCTAGTTTAGTAATCTGTTATAAAATGCTACTTTTCTTACTTGCTGTGACTGCGTCTCCAGAGGCTGCGAAAAATAGCGTTTAATCTTGCTATACCATTTTTATAATGGTTTCACTATAACATCCATTATATTCTTAGCGGTTTTCTTTGGTTTAGAAGCTATTAGACTTGAGACTGTCAGGTAAGCTTCATTAACTATAGTTAGCTGAATGTAAAACTGTTATGGATTTAAACGCGCTACTGGTATAAATTTTACTTGCGTGCTGCGTTCCCAGAGGCTGCGCAAAATTCATCCCAGTAGCGCTATGACATTTTTAGAGTGTATTGACTATATCGAAAATTCTATCTAAACATCAAGAATGATGCAGGTTGTGGTGGCATGAGCATACAACTTGCCATCAGGCCCTACAATTTTTCCTTCAGCAGTTGCTGTTCTTCGACCAGCATGAATGACTTTACCTTCAGCCCGTACTAAAGGTGTTGCCACTGTCAAAGCTCGCACCATATTTACTTTTATCTCTAAAGTTGTATAGGTTTTTCCTGCTGGTAAAAGGGTATGTACAGCGCAGCCAACAGCAGAATCTAAAAGCGTACAAAACCAGCCACCATGGACTGTACCCAATGGGTTGTAATGATGACGCTTTGGACGCCCTTGAAAAACGGCAATACCTTTTTCCATATGAATAGGAGTGTAGTCGAGCGTTAGACCAATAGGAGGATGAGGCAGCTCTCCTGCAAACATAGCGTTAAAAATGTCCATACCGCTGCGAGTGGTTAAGTCTGATAATGGAATGACGTCAGCGTCACCTAGCTTTTCTCTAATGAGTGCTTCTTCTGTTTCCCATGTTGCTATAGTTTCTTCAACATTCATTTTCAATTCCTTAAAACGATAAATAAGAGGTTAGCTCATTCTTATAAAGACCAAAGTTTTATCAATTAGTGTTCTTGATGTTTGCTTTTATTTTTAAAATACATCGTTACATAGCCGATTAACCAAAAAGCACATATTGCTTGAAACCAGATAAGACTGTGCATGGTGATCGTCATAATATTATCAGTCTCAACGTTGTAGTGTAGTAGTGACAATAAACCCATCAAGGCATACAAATAAAGCCACCAATGCCCCTTGCTCATCTGGCTTTTGACAGCCACGATCAAGCCGTAGATACCGATTGGTGTCATGACGAACCAAAAAGCATCTACCAGATGAGGGGATAACCAATCAGGCTCAGGATAGTGGTCAAAATAAACCACATTATGAACATAGTGCAAAATGCTCGAGAACACATTAAGTAATACAATGAAAATTAAGGTCTTATAATGTTTGTAACGATTTATCATGGTGTACCTTGTTGATCGTCTCTAAAATATCTTGCCAAATATGAGTGTTCTTGCTTCTAAAATAGCCAAAATGCCCAATTGATTGGTCTGATCCCTTGCTAATGGTATAGCGTTTAAAAGTGATGGGTTGATCGCTAGTCACATTTTTCCAAAAATTATGCAGGTTGCGTTCAGTGCAGATTTCATCATCATCGGCAGTGAAGACGAAGGTTGGCACATTAAAATTCTTGTAAGTCCCAAGGGGAATGGTTTTTCCATAGAATTTTTCTGAGAAAAACAGCTCTTTTTCTCGGCACCAAGCCCCCCATTCATCTGTAAAACCAGCTGGCAAATCTTCCATGAGTCTTATGCTTTTAGCCGGCACATAATTAAAAATTTTATTACTAAGCGGGGCTAAAAAGCGGAAAAAGAAGTTAGCCTTAAGACGATAGCGAAGCGGCATATAGCTAAAGTATCCTGCTGAGACAGCCACTGCAATTAGAGCATCTAATTGATCAGCATTATGAGCAAGGCCAACTTGTTGACCTCCAGTGCTATGCCCTACGCAATACAAGGGTAAATCCTTAAACAGGCGCTTGGCTGTATCGATAACAGCTGGAATGTCATAGCGCCCAATATCAGAATACTGATAATGACAATCCTTTAGATGGCTTATTTTAGAATCGCAAAATCCTCTATAGTTCCAAAGAATGACATGAAAACCATGCTCTCTTAAGTATTTAGCAAACGGCAAATAATAAGAAGTATTGGTAGCGGTTCCTGGGTTTATTAGAACAACGGCTTTAGGATTATTCGCTTTATAGAGGGTTGCACGCAGCTCGACGTTGTCGTCCGTCAGAATATTTATATCCATAAAAGAACCCTACTTGTTGTTAATTAATGGCTACTATAAACTATGGACATTACTCCACAGTCAAGCGTTAATTGAGGGTGCTCGCTAATGAATATAAAAGAATTAACTGAAACAGTCGGACTAAGCAGAGATACGATCCGTTTTTACGAAAGGGAAGGATTAATTTCGTCACCATCTAGAAAATCTAATGGTTATAGAGATTACGATAACAGGATTGTGGAACAGCTCAATATGATTATTATGGCGAAGGAGTTAGGTTTCACCTTAAAAGAGATTAGAGAGCTAACAGAGCTATTGTATTCAAACAACCTGACCCAATCACAAATGGGTGAAAAGCTTCTAGAAAAAAACAAGCAAATTGAAGTTAAGATTCTAGAGTTATCTAAAATGAAAGCGTTAATAGATGATGCATTAAAAGGCATGTGTTCTTATAAGGATAAGCTAGCTCTTTAATCTAAGTTATGAAAGGTCCCGATACAGTACCTCCAGGTCTCAAATCATCTAAACCAATATCATGGGATAAAATTCACCCACTGCTATTTACTGCCTCAATCTTGTACTTTGCTTGAGGGAACTCAGACTTCATGAACTCAGCTATCTCTTCCTTGGTTGCTGACGTAGGGCTGTAGTGGTGTGTTCGTTTAGTCTTGTGACCAAAGACACGGTGAGATCTTCCAAGTGAGAATATATCAGCTATTTTGACAAATGGCTGATAATCTTTCGAAGACTCAGTTGTTGTGGGTCCTTTTCTATTTTTGTTATTCACAAAAAAATCCTTTGCCACCTCGTTGATACAAGATAGCAAAGGATGAATCCTCACACAATAGTGTGACGGGTAATTTATTAATAAAAATTGTTGTAAGAGAGGAATAAAGTTTCATACTAAACGGTCAAGCACCCTTGATCGAACCGTTTAAGATTAAACATGACCAAAAATAAAGATTCATACTAATTGCTACCACCATGTCCGAATCAAGCTACAACTGAGTATTAAAGTATCATACTCGTTGTAACTCACTTCGGGACAAAAGCAAGTTTGAGTAACTAACTTGCTTTACCAATCAGCCATGAGCAAAAGTATCTGTGAGATTGGAGGCACTGCAAAGGGCGATGTTTTTGAAATTGAGATCACTCAATGTGGAAGAAAAACTACGCTTCCAGTCTGCTCCGGTGTTTCTTTCCCGCAGCTCCGAGAGTGAGCGTTGCCAATACCAAAGGAATAAATGAAACCAGCAGCACGGTATGCCATCCATAGGAACTGAGAATACCTCCAGAAGAAAATGAGCCAATCGCCATCAAGCCAAAAATGATGAAATCGTTAAGAGATTGCACCCGGTTTTTCTCTTCCGGTTTATGGCATTCTAACACCAGTGCCGACGCGCCTAAGAAGCCAAAATTCCAACCTAGACCCAAAAGGATCAACAGTGACCAGAAATGAAGGACATCTTCTCCAATCAGTCCAATGACAGCCGATAACCCAGTAAGTAAAATACCCAGTGCCGATATTTTCGTCGCGCCAAAACGTGATATCAACTTACCGGTAAAAAAGCTTGGTGCGTACATCGCAATTACATGCCACTGAATACCTAAATTGGATGACTCCTGGCTGTGGCCGTGCATATGCATCGCTAACGGCGCGGCGGTCATTAAAAAATTCATAATCATGTAAGAGGCAGCGCCACAAATTACTGCACAGATAAAACGTGGCTGAAGTGCAATTTCGGACAGTGATCGTCCTATCTGCTCTATCTGTTTTTTCGGTGCGGGTGAATGCACGCCAAAGAGAATAAAACCTGCCAGTAGAGCAACGATAGCTTGCGCAAAGAAAGTCGCAGCAAACATTTTTTGCGGCCACAAATGCATGGTTTGCGTCACCAATTGTGGTCCAATAATTCCGGCAACAATGCCGCCAGCCATGACCAAAGACAGCGCTTGAGGGCGCTTATTAGCGGGTAAACCATCCGTAGCGGCAAACCGGAAAGAGAGCACAACCGCAGCATAAGCACCACCTAAAAAGGTGGAAAGACAAAATAACCAAAACCATCCCATAAACAGTGCAGCCATAGCAAATAAGCCCGTTAATACCCCCGCACCGGTCCCAACTAAAAATGCGATTCGTCGACCATATCGGCGTGCAATTTCTCCAGCAGGAAAAACACAGGCCGCCATCCCGACAACAAAAATTGAAATGGGTAATGTGGCCAGTATCGGTGAAGGCGCGAGCGTATTCCCAACGATAGCCCCGGTTGCGTAAACCACCACAGCATTCGCCCCGGACAACGCTTGTGCCAACGTTAAACGCCATAAATTAGAGCGATGCGACTGCGGACTGATGCATTCAGATTCATCAACTGCAGCATGAGCTTCATTAGCCATTCTGTTTATTTTCCTTATAAGGTTTTCTTTATTGAAGTGTCTACACACTAAACTGAAGACTTGTCACAGCTACCGTAGTTACAGAGGACAGCAATAGCAAGTAAGATGATCTTTAAAACATGCATAGAAAATCTTTATTGCTCTTCATCTCGATTCACTTCGCTAAATAACCAACCTCGGAAAGCTTGCATTCTTGGCAGCTCTGCACATTCCGGGCGATACACCACATAATACGCCAAAGGTGAATTGAATTGGATTTCCGGGAAAAGACGGATCAAATGCCCAGATGCAAGGTCATCTCGCACCATAACACTACGTGCAAGGGCGATCCCCCGCCCGTCAATAGCGGATTGAAGGACGGCAGCCGAGTTATTGATTTGAATGTTATGGGCTGTCTCATGGTCAGTAACTCCCGCTTTTCTCAACCATTCCGACCACGTGGGGAATCCGGTATGGGCATCCATAGATAAATCATGAATGAGGGTTTCACGAAGCAGTTCACTGGGATGGTGAAAACGACGCTGTTCACGCAATAGTCTCGGTGAACACACAGGATAGACTTCTTCATCCATCAGTTTTTCAGCCTTCAATCCCGACCAGTTACCCAATCCATAACGAACACCAATATCGACACGTTGAACCGCAAAGTCGACGGGCTTTAAGTTGGTATCTAAGCGAACATCCGTTTCTGAACAAACATCTTGAAACCGATCCAGTCGCGGTAATAGCCACTTGGCAGCGAATGCTGGACTCACCGTCACGGTCAGAACACCACTCACAGAACTTTTTTGTAAACGTTCTAAGCCAATAATCAATTTATCAAATCCCGCTCGAATGTCGGGCAGTGCTCGTTCTGCTGTTTCAGTGGGAATCAAACGAATTTTTCCACTGTTCATCCGATGAAAAAGAGGCGCATCAAGCCATTCTTCCAATGAGCGAACAAGTTGTCCAACGGCCGCGGGGGTTACATGCAATTCTTCTGCTGCCGAAGAGAAACTCTGATGCCGGGCACTGGCCTCGAAAGCCCGCAGAGCATTAAGATGTATAGGTAGCTTCATATCGATAAACTTTTTCTTTAGCGTTAATACAGATTATCTCGTTTGTGAAAGAAAGTAAATCCGTGGAAAATACCTCTCAAGCCGACAAACAAGCACTCCACTGCCAGTGTCGGTGAGCAAACAGTCTATATCTAAAGGCGTTCCTAAAAAGTTTTTCTTTATAGTAATTCCACGAAGATAAAGGTCATTGAGAAGGCCTAATACAAACGTAAACAGCAAGGGGTGAGACTCTACACAACACTCCGGCTCAACACTAACAAGTTCCGCTTTGTGCGGTTAAAGAGAGATTAAGCTATGAACAATCAATTTGCAGGTAAAAAACTACTGGTTATCGGTGGCACAAGCGGTATGGGCTTAGAAACGGCTCGTATGATCCTTGAGCAAGGTGGTCAAGCCGTTATCGTCGGTCACCGTGCAGACAAAGCGGAATCGGCACGTACAGAGTTGTCTTCACTGGGTTCAGTCGAAGCGTTAACCGCAGATTTGACGACTGATGAAGGTATGCAAGCGTTACTGAAAGTGATTGATGAAAAACATTCAGACGTAGATTTATTGGTAAACGCAGCCGGTGTGTTCTTCCCTAAACCGTTCTTAGAGCATGGAGCATCGGATTACGATCAATACATGCAAATTAACCGCGCATTCTTCTTCATCACCCAAAAAGTAGCCGCCAACTTGGTTGCAGGAAACCGTCCGGGCGCTATCGTCAATGTAGGCTCTATGTGGGCAAAACAAGCGATTGCTGCGACACCATCGTCAGCGTATTCAATGGCGAAAGCAGGCCTGCACTCTCTGACTCAACATCTGGCAATGGAGCTGGCTGCCAATCATATTCGAGTTAACGCTGTATCACCTGCGGTTGTACAGACACCAATTTATGAAGGTTTCATCCCTAAAGAAGAAGTTCACCAAGTGCTTCAAGGCTTTAACGGTTTCCATCCAATTGGCCGCGTAGGTACACCTCAAGATGTTGCCAATGCCATCATTTTCTTACTCTCTGACAAAGCAGATTGGGTCACTGGCGCAGTTTGGGATGTTGACGGTGGTGTAATGGCTGGTCGTAACTAATACGGTGTTGAGCACTCTGCTCATCTCACTTTCGTAAGACTTATTTTGCCTACCACGATTGTTAACGTGGTAGGCCTATCGAGAATACTATTCGGAGAAGAATTACCATGATGCAGGATTGGAATAATTACCGCGATCAACTGATGACTAAAGTTGGTGAACTTGCTGAACAAAGTCCAGACATTGTACGAGGCCTTGTTACCATTGAAAACGCAGCATCAAAAACCGGGCATCTGGAGCCTAAAATTCATGAGCTGATTGCATTGGCCGTAGCGGTGACAACACGATGCGATGGTTGTATTTCTGTTCACACCAAAAAAGCGGTTGAACATGGTGCGACCGTTGCAGAAATATCAGAAGCACTCGGTGTCGCAGTGGCTTTGAATGCTGGTGCAGCTTTAACTTACAGCGCTCGAGTGCTAGACGCTCACGCTCAGCTTCAGACATCATAATCATCTCGCCAAGGAACAATGATGCTGGATAAGCACATTGTTCCTGCTCACTAACCAGGAAAAATCCATGCAGGTCAATTCAGATTTCTCACGTACAGCCGTACTTAAAGCCTGCCAGTATCAATGGGTTCAATCAACTCAACCGGGTGTAGAACGCGTCATGCTGGACAGAATTGGTAAAGAAAAAGCAAGGGCTACCAGCATCGTTCGCTACCTTCCAGGTTCGCTATTTCCAACTCATACCCATCCTGGTGGTGAAGAGATTTTTGTCTTATCAGGCACCTTTTCAGACCAATCGGGAGATTATCCGCAAGGTTGGTATTTAAGAAATCCTCCAGGTTCTTCCCATGCACCGAGTAGTCCAGAAGGTACCACAATTTTTGTGAAGCTTTGGCAGATGCAACCAACCGATCAGCATGTCGTACGTATCAATACTAAAGATCCGGCGAACTGGACGGTGGAAAATGGGCGCTCTGTTTGCCATCTATACCGGAATAGCATTGAATCAACCAGTCTTCAAAAACTATCCGAAAATGAAAACCTGTTCAGTGCTAAGGCATGCCACGTGACGAGCGAGTTATTCGTATTGTCAGGCAGTGTCTCTCATAACGATATCGAATATATAGAAGGCAGTTGGCTGCGTTTAGCAAAATCTGACCTTCAATCAGTAAAAGCGGGCAACTTAGGTGCAACCGTTTATCTTAAAGTCGGTGAATTTCAGAATGTCAGTCACGAGGTATCAAAGTGAATCATAAACAGATTGCAATTGTCGGTGGCGGACTCAGCGGACTTTACGCTGCGTTTCTGTTAGAACAACAAGGCATTACCGACTATATACTACTCGAAGCCAGATCTTCCTTCGGTGGGCGGATCATGGACTATTCGGATACAACAAGCGAGGATTTAGATCGTTTTGACCTAGGTCCAACTTGGTTTTGGCCAGACTTTCAACCTCAATTGAACGCTTTAATTAACAACTTAGGTTTACAAAGATTTGCTCAATATGAACAAGGTAACATGGTTGTTGAACGCTCACCTAACGAGCCACCCACCACAATGAGAGGTTTTGCCAGTTCACCTGCATCCATGCGTTTAAAAGGTGGTATGGGCACCCTTATTCGTGCCATTCATGACCGTTTGCAAAGCCAAGAGCTGTACGTCTCTGCAAAGGTAAAATCGATCCGTAATGAAAGTCAGATGGTCGAAATAACTTACTGCGACACTCAATCCGGCTCTGAGCACACAGTTAATGTTGACCATGTGTTTCTTGCTTTACCGCCACGTTTAGCGGTCAATCGTATTCAATTTATACCACCTTTACCGAAGACACTGACAGAGCAGTGGCAAGAAACAGCTACCTGGATGGCACCTCACGCGAAATACATTGCCGTATATGATGCCCCATTTTGGCGTGAGCAGGGGTTGTCTGGTGATGCGCGTAGTGCTCGGGGACCGATGGTTGAGATACATGACGCCTCAATGCCTGGGGGAAAAGCTGCCTTATTTGGTTTTCTGGGGATACCGGCCAATTATCGAAAAGAACTTAGTGTTGAAGAAATCAAAGTCCATTGCCGAGCACAGATGACACGTCTGTTTGGCCCTGACGCCAAAAATTTTGTTGCCGATGTCTTTAAAGACTGGGCACAAGATGAGTTTACCGCGACAGAGTTTGACTTAGATATGACCAGCGAACATGGTCGCGCACCTGATATCACCGCCATAAGCGGCGTATGGAAACAACGGATGACGGGCGTAGGCAGTGAATGGTCCGCTCAATTCCCTGGCTATGTAGCGGGTGCGATTGAAGCGGCTTCAATCGGTGTCAAAGGCTACCTTGAACGACGGAAGATTTAATAAGGAGCAAACACTCATGACCAACACATATCGCGTAATGCAGATTCTAGAGCCTGGAGTTCTACAGTTAGCTGAGAGAACATGCCCTGAACCCGGTAAAGGAGAAGTTGTCATCGACGTTGAAGCGTGCGGAATTTGCGGTGCAGATATTTTTGATATCGATAACGTCAACCCCAACCTTTCTCCTCCTCGAGTTCCGGGACATGAGGTTATCGGCCGAATTGTTGCGTTAGGTACAGACGTCCCCAATCGATGGTCTATCGGGCAAAGAGTCGGCGTGGGTCGATTAGGCGGGCCTTGCTATGTTTGTGATTTTTGCCGACAAGGCCACTTTCAACAATGCAGCGATCAGCCAGTTGTTGGCTCTAGCATGGATGGCGGTTACGCTGAAGTGATGCTTGTAAGGGCATCCGGATTGGTCTCTATTCCAGATGAACTCAATTCTATTGAGGCAGCACCGATACTTTGTGCTGGTGTCGCGACGTTCAATGCGTTAAAAAAATGTGGCGCTCAAGCCGGTGATACGGTCGCAGTTCTGGGCGTGGGCGGATTGGGTCACATGGCTATCCAATATGCGAAGCGCATGGGATATAAGGTGGTGTCCATCGGCCGTGGTGACGATATTCGTCAACTGGCATTTGCACTCGGTGCCCATGAGTATATCGATACGAACACACAACCACTAGATGAGGAATTACAACGGATTGGATACCTTGATGCCGCTATCGTGACCATCAATGAATCAACCTTGACGACGGCGTTATTTAATCACTTGTCACCGAAAGGAAAAATGGTCATCTTGGGGGCTGGAAAAGTTCCGCTTGTATTCAGTAGTGGTGCAATGGTCAGTGGAGAACGCCACATCCTTGGTTCCATTACCGGTACTCCCTATGAAAATGAGAAAGCACTGAATTTCAGCGTATTAGCACACGTGAAACCTATGATAGAAACTATGCCATTCGAGCATGCCAACGAAGCTTTTCAGAAAATGAAATCGGGCAAGGCTAACTTTCGTATCGTTCTCACCATGAAAAACTAACATGTCATCAAATGCGGCTCTTAGTACCGCATTTAAACCTCATTCAACATGGAACGAAAACGTCGAAGGTGATTTCACATCCCTTACCGTTTAAAACAAGCTAAGAATAAAGCTTCAGAGTGGTTCATTTAGCATTAGTAAAATTAGCCCAAAGTGGATAGCTCAGTATGTAGGGTTGTAGAATGCTGAAACGGAATGGGGCAGAACTTTCTTAGAGCCATAACATCCGTAATCAAAAAAGGCAGCGTACCGATTGGAGAACGCCGCCTTATAGTATGACACTTTAATACTTAGTATGAATCTCTATTACTTGGTATGAAACTTTATTCTACTCACAAAATTACAATAAAATCAATAACTTATATTACTCAACCGTCACTGATTTGGCAAGATTGCGTGGCTGATCGACATCGGTTCCGCGCATCACTGCTACGTGATAGGACAGTAGCTGCACGGGTACGCTGTAGACGATTGGCGCAAGATCCTCGCAGACATCAGGTATATAAACGACATGCAGACGATCCTCTGCCACCATCTTGCTGGATTCACCAGCGAAGACAAACAGCTCACCGTGGCGCGCGTGCACCTCTTGCATATTAGCTTTGAGCTTATCGAACATACTGTCTTTAGGCGCGAGCACGACGATAGGCATGTCCTTATCGACTAGCGCTAATGGCCCATGTTTTAGCTCACCTGCCGCGTAGCCTTCTGCGTGAATATAGGAGATTTCTTTGAGCTTAAGCGCGCCCTCAAGCGCAATTGGGAATTGTAAGCCGCGACCTAAGAACAGACAGCTTTTCTTATTCTCGAATTTTTCGCTCATTGCTTGGATATCGCCATCAAGATGGAGGCTAGCGTACAACTGACTAGGCAGCTTATGCAGTCCAGCGAGTAGAGTCGTTAAGCGCTCATCGTCCAAACGCGATTGAGTGACGCCAATCTTTAGTACCAGTAGCATCAGCGCTACTAACTGAGTGGTAAAGGCTTTGGTCGAAGCGACGCCAATCTCAGGGCCGGCATGAGTTGGCAGATAAATATCGGTTTCACGTACTAGTGAGGAAGTCGGTACGTTACATAGAGCTAAGCTGACAAGGCCGGTAGGCGCTTGCTTTTGGGTGTCGCGTAGCGCCGATAGCGTATCTGCCGTCTCACCTGATTGCGAGATGCAAATGACTAAGGAGTTATCAATGACGACCGGATTGCGATAGCGGAACTCGCTTGCCACTTCGACTGAACAGGGCAGACGTGTTAAATTCTCAAACCAATATTTGGCCACCATACCGGCGTGATAGCTAGTACCACAAGCGATCACTTGAATGTGGCGAATACCAGCAAGCTTAGATTCATGACGCTGTAAAAAGTCGGCTTTTAGTTGGTAGCTGTTTTTAGCGTCGTCATCTACCTGCTCATTTGAGACAGTGCTCTCTAGTGCCATCTCAAGCGTACGAGATACCGCATCTGGCTGCTCGTAAATCTCTTTGAGCATATAGTGTTTGAACTCGCCTTTATCGGCGTTGTGCTGCTGCGCGTCAATCTCATTGATCTTACGACTGACTTCTACGCCATCGGCATAAACGCTAACCTTATCGCGCGTGATTTTAGCGATATCGCCTTCTTCTAGGTACATAAAGCGATTAGTCACAGGTAGTAGCGCCAACTGATCTGAGGCAATAAAGTTCTCGCCAATACCGACACCGATGACCAGTGGCGAGCCAAGTCGTACCGCAATTAGCTCATCTGGGCAGTCGACATGGACAATACCCAAAGCAAAAGCGCCATGTAGCTTTGGTATAACAGCGCGTACCGCTTCTAGTAAATCATTGGTTTGCTCATAAATGTCATGAATCAGATGCGCCACCACTTCGGTGTCGGTCTGTGAGGTAAACTCGTAGCCTTTAGCGATGAGCTCTTTTTTGAGTTCAGCGTAGTTTTCGACGATACCATTATGGACGACAGCGATTTTGCCTGAGATATGCGGATGCGCGTTACGCTGTGCAGGTTCGCCATGCGTGGCCCAGCGAGTATGAGCGATACCGATATGACCATCGAAAAACTGCGGATTGATCGCTACAGCATTGACCAGCTCTTGCACTTTGCCCACTTGGCGCTCACGATGTAGCTCATTATTACGAATCACCGTGAGACCTGCAGAATCATAGCCTCTGTATTCTAGGCGTTTGAGTCCTTCGAGTAAGATATTAGCGATATTACGCTCAGCGACCGCGCCGACTATTCCGCACATAGTGATTCCTTAAATTCGATGTTTTAGAGTGACAATATTTGTAATTTCGATAGCTATTTTGATAAATTTGTTTGGAGCCATATAGCAGTAAGCAGCACCACTAGTGTTGTCGCGCTGCTTATTTCTGACTGCAGTGTGTAGCAAGCCAACTACTGAGCGACTACTATTTTTTGGTCGGACGTTGGAAATTGTCCTTTTGTACTTGGCGGCCGCGGCCGAGTGCTAGTGCATTGGCATCGACATCTTTTGTGATGACTGAACCTGCTGCTACTGTTGCGGTATCACCGATGGTCACGGGTGCTACTAAGCTTGAGTTGGAGCCGATAAAGGCATTATCTTCGATGATAGTCTGCGACTTGTTAACGCCGTCATAGTTACAAGTGATGGTACCTGCACCGACATTGACGTCCGTGCCGATAGTGGTATCACCGATATAGCTTAGATGATTGACCTTACTGCCTTGGCCGACGACGGATTTCTTAATCTCAACGAAATTACCGACTTTGCTCTGGTCTGCTAGTACGCTTTCAGGACGCAAATGCGCAAAAGGCCCGACATCGACACCAGCGCCAATCTTGGCATGATCGATGACGCAGTTTGGCTTGATATAGCAAGCATTACCAATTTGTGAGTTTTTGATCACATTGCCCGCTTCGATGTAGACGTTATCACCGAGTACGCAGTCGCCTTCGAATACCACATTGACATCGACAAACACATCTTGCCCCGCGCTAAGGCTACCACGAATATCGACACGAGTAGGATCAGCAAACTGCACGCCCGCGACTTGCAGATCGTGCACCAGCTTATTTTGCCATGAGCGCTCTAAGCTTGCGAGCTGCTGACGGTTATTGACGCCTTCGATCTCAAAGGCATGCTCGGGCTCGATAGCAGCAATAGCGATACCATCAGCGACTGCCATTTTGACAATATCGGTTAAATAATACTCATTTTGCGCATTGTCATTTGACAACTTGGGCAGGTATTTATGCAGTAGGGCATTATCGACACAATAAATACCGCTATTGATCTCAGTGATTTGCTGCTCTGCGTCACTGGCATCTTTTTGTTCGACGATGGCTTCGATATTGCCATTCGCGTCGCGCTTGATTCGGCCAAGGCCAAACGGATTATCAACGGTTAGTGTCAACATCGACATACCATCAGTATTAGCGGATTGCAGTGCACTTAATGTCTGACGACTTACTAGGGGCACATCGCCATATAAGATTAGGCTTTGACCAGTTTGTGGTAGTTTCTCCAAAGCGACTTTGACCGCGTGCCCCGTCCCTAGCTGCTCTGTCTGCTCTACCCAAGCCAAATTATAAGCGCTCATCGCTTCTTGAACTTGCTCCCCGCCAAAGCCATAGACGACGATAGTCTCATCCACTGTCAAATGATGACAAGTATCTAATACATGACTCAATAAGGGCTTGCCAGCAAGGGTTTGCAGTACTTTTGGTTTAGCCGACTGCATACGCGTGCCTTTGCCGGCAGCGAGGATAATCACAGAAAGAGAATAGGTCATAATAGCTCAATAGTTGTAACAAAATATATTGAAATTATAGCCTAAAGCCAAACAAAAATCATATAGGCTTTGTATGGATTTGGCTGCACTCTTTGTAAAAAGTCTCGTCTTATATCGAAGCTATCGAAGCTATCGAAGCTATAGCAGCATACCCGCCATAACTATCAGCCAAACGACAGCGGCCATGATACCAGCGATAATGTCGTCGAGCATAATACCTAAGCCGCCAGCGACTTTTTTATCTGCCCAGCCAATCGGCGGCGGCTTGATAATGTCAAAGAAGCGAAACAGAATAAAGGCAATAATGAGCGCAAAGATAGCGATAGGCTGGCTAATATCTGACCAAAAGCTAGTGGTACTGACGCCTAAATAAGAGAAGGGCAGTAAGGTAATCCAAATACCTGCCCACTCATCCCAAACGATATGCGGATCATCATGGACATCCATTAGCTCTGAGCTGCGATCACAGATCCAGACGCCAATGACACAAGACAAAAGGGTAATAATCAAAAAGGCAGTAAAGCCTAAGCTTAATAAAGGAATAGCGACAATCAGTCCACCAACCGTGCCCCAGGTGCCAGGTGCGCGGCGCGGCAGGCCGCTGCCTAAACCTAATCCTAGCCAATACACAATAGCATCGAGGGTACTTGCACCCGCTGGCAGAGGCGGGCAGTTATTGGCTTTACTAATATCAGGTTTATGCAGGTCGTCAGTCATGGGCTAACCTATAAAATGTTGATAACCCGTAAATGAGGGTAGCGTAGTAAAAGGAGCGGGATGCTCTTTGGTAACGGCTTGTCCATTATATAACAGCCGTGGGCGCGGCTCTTGTAGCGCCGAATCGGTCGCCGCGACTTCGCCGATACAAGTGATTTGCGTGTTAGTCAATTGGCTAGCAGGCAGCTCGACATCAGCAGGCAACGTAAAGGCCAGCTCGTAGTCATCGCCGCCGGTTAACTGACACAATAAGCGCTCAGCTTCATCTACCTGTAACAAGGGCTGGCTCGTCGGCAGCTTTTCTATATCGATACGCATGGTGACGCCGCTTTGCTGACAGATATGCGAGAGGTCCTGATACAGGCCATCGGAGATATCTATCATCGATGTAGCGTCAGTCTTTGCAAGCGATGCGCCAAGCTGAATGCGCGGTGTCGGCATATGTAACCTGTGCGCTAACTGTTGCCCCGTCTCACTATCAGGATGATTGAGTGCATAAGCGGCATCACCAAGGGTGCCTGAAACATAGACCTTGTCACCTGCTTTTGCGCCTGAGCGGTAGACAGCGTTCGTATTGGCAGCCAATAACCCTTGCGCGTTAACGCTTAACACTAAAGTATCATTGCGCGTGGTATCGCCGCCGATTAAGGTTACGCCAAATAATTGGCAGGCGTGATGCAGGCCTTTAGCAAAGCCGCTTAGCCACTGCTCATTTGCTAAGCGCTCAGGTAGCGCTAAGGCTAATAAAATACTGTGCGGCGTCGCCCCCATAGCAGCGATATCTGAGACATTGACTGCGACAGCTTTATAGCCAATCTGAAAAGCCAGCTCATTAACCTCATCCCAATCCGCGCTAAAGTGGCGGCCTTGCACTAAAGTATCGATACAACTGACCAAGCGCGCGCCTGTTGGCAGACTCATTACCGCAGCATCGTCACCGATGGCTTTTTCTATACCAGCAGAAGGCTGCTCATCTTGCAGAGTGCTAAATATACGCTCAATCAGCTCAAACTCAGTCATGGCTAGTCTTTATCATTGGTAACAGTATTATCGGTATCAGTGTTTTTTGCGTTGCTATCATCGACGCTATCAGCAGTTGCTGGCGCGGCAGCTGCATTTTTAATCGCTTGCTTGGTGGCGGTACTGGATTTATTCGGGCGGTCGCGCTTAACGTTGGTTTTATTAGCGCTGATACGCAGCTTATTAGAAGCGGTAGGCTTATCGGCAGGACTTGTAGCTGACTCGGTATTGGTAGTCGCTTGCGACACGGCTTGCGGCTGAGCGGCAGCTTTTTGCGAAGTACGTTTATTGGCTTTAGTATCAGCATCAAATTCAAGCGCGCGTAATTCAATCGCGAGTCTATCGAGTACCGCATTGATCAATTTGTGCGCGTCAGTTGCACCGAAGTGATTATTGAGCTTCATAGCTTCATCAAGCACCACTTTATAAGGAATCTCAAGACGGTTTTGCAGCTCATAAGCACCAATCAACAAAATCGCGTGCTCAACAGTATCGAGCTGTTCGACTTTGCGGTCAAGGTGTTGCTCAATTAAAGCGTCCAGCGCTTCGATTTGCTCTGGGATATCGCGCATCATTTCGTGATAGTAGCCAATGTGTACGGTGTGCATAGCGTTCGTGGCACGGGTACGCGCGGCGATATCGTGAGGGGCGTTGTCTTTCCAGCCAAGCTTATCTGTGGTCTCAAAACGGCGATCGGTCACTAGCCACTCATACAAGCCTTGCATCGCAAAGCGGCGCGCCTTACGTACGGCAGTATGGGTCGTCTTATAGGTCGACTCACTCATATCGAAGTTTTGTTCCTCACTGCTAGCACCCGCTTTATCAGTAGGATTGCTAGTAGTTTTTGCCGTCTTTGCTTCATGGATAGCGCGTTTGAGTTGGTCAGTCATGAAAAATACCTAAGGTTTAAACAAAAAGTTTAACTAAGTGAATAAATAGCCAATAAAATGTTAAATAGTAGTCGATTGGCAACTTTGCCAGTCCGTTGTGGCGCTTAAGCGCCATGATTTTTGACCATAGCGCCTATTAAAAGTTTTTGTAAAAGTACTTATTGAAAACTTGAAACGTTATTCTTGGTTTAGCATGAGCGTTTAAAACCCGCATTCGAGGCAGTCTTTGTCATGTCAACCTAATCATAAAAAGCTCTACGTAAAGAGCCGTATGATAATGCTTTATCTTTTAAACCTAAGCATCATCACTAGTATCATAGTCATCATCAACGTCTAGCTGCGAGAGTACCGCTAGCATCTCCAGCACCACCATAGCGGCTTCTGAGCCTTTATTACCAGCTTTCGTGCCAGCGCGCTCAATCGCCTGCTCGATGCTGTCGGTGGTCAGTACGCCATTAGCAACAGGAATATTATAATCGATTGCAACGCTGCTTAAGCCTTTAGCAGACTCGCTCGCCACAAAATCAAAGTGCGGGGTGCTGCCACGGATGATCGCGCCTAAAGCAATAATGGCGTCAAAACGATCCGACTCTGCGGCGCGCTGGGCAACCAAAGGCAGCTCAAAAGCACCAGGGACGCGAACAACAGTGATATTGCTACCAAGTACGCCATGACGTAGAAGTGCATCGATCGCGCCATCGACTAAGGATTCAACGACGAAGCCATTAAAACGACCGACGACGATACCGATACGCGCGTCTTCATTCTGATGCAAATTACCATCGATATGCGTCACATCATTGCGCTGCTGCTGTAAATTTGACATAAAAATATCCTTTGATTTTATTAGGGCGTGTTGAACATTCGACCATGGCACTGACAGCGACTATTTTTTAGGCGATTCGATGTTAAAAATAATAAGTTTAGTCATTCTAAGCGCTTATTTTTAACGATGAAGCGGCAAAAAAGAGTCCTGTCCCCTGCTTTTATCGTTGGGGCTGATGCTAAAATTGCCCCATACTGCGTTACAAATCTTGCTAAGGCATCTGCATTATCGTCGCTTTGTGCCTTGTCTGGAACAATTTTAGCGATCAGCAGTGCCTATTTGCGAATGTTCAACACGCCCTAATTGTTAAATAATAATTGAATAATGAAAAAGGCTAAAATAAGTTGTTGACTATGATAGCATTTTTTTGCGCTCATGGTTGACTTAAGCGCTTATTATAAACGCATTTCAATCCCGCGCGCTGCCATGTATTGCTTGGCCTCTTGTACGCTATACTCACCGAAGTGAAAGATGCTGGCTGCGAGTACCGCATCGACGCCGCCTTCAAGTACGCCATCGACTAAGTGCTGTAGATTACCGACACCGCCTGAAGCGATAACCGGAATGTTGACCTGATCGGTAATATGCTTCATTAGCGCTAAGTCATAGCCTTTTTTGGTACCATCACCATCCATCGAGGTGACCAATAGCTCGCCTGCGCCAAGCTCTGCCATTTTACGTGCCCAAGCGACGGCATCGATCCCGGTAGGCTTGCGGCCACCATGAGTGAAAATCTCCCAGCGTGGCACTTTTATGCCATTGATGTCGATATCGGCAACGCGCTTGGCATCGATGGCGACGACAATACATTGATTACCAAATTTCTGCGCAGCTTCACCGACGAATTCAGGTGTAAAAACCGCGGCTGAATTAATCGCCACCTTATCAGCGCCAGCATTGAGCAGATTGCGAATATCGCTAATTTTACGTACGCCGCCGCCTACGGTGAGTGGCACAAAGACGCTCTCCGCCATGCGCTCAACCGTATGGTAAGTGGTATCACGCGCATCGCTGGTGGCGGTAATATCTAAAAAGGTAATCTCATCTGCGCCTTGCTCATTATAGCGGCGGGCGACTTCGACAGGGTCGCCAGCATCGATAATATCGACGAATTGTACGCCTTTGACCACCCGGCCATTATCAACGTCCAAACAAGGAATGATACGCTTTGCTAACATAGGGCCTTTCACCTTATAATCAATGCATTCAAGGCGCTAGTCTACCAAAATCATTGCCATATCAGGCAGGTTTTCGCTAAATTTATCTGCTTTTAGTGACTGTTTACTCAGACCGCGTATAATTACCGGCATTACCTGCCAAATTCGCCTTATTTCTTTATTTTATTCTATTGCCACAAGTGAGATATCATGTCCGTCTATACCCAGTTAACCGATGATCAATTTGCTGCCTTTTGCGCAAGCTTTGGCGTGTCCTTTGTCCGCGCTATTCCTATTACCCAAGGCATCAAAAACTCGAACTGGTTTATTCAGACTACCGATGATGCCAAGGGCGATTACTCTTACGTCTTCACCTTGTTTGAAGAGCGCCCGCCAGAAGATATCGAAAAAATGGCGGTTATTCTCAATCAGTTAGACGGTGAGCTGCCCGTTGCTGCCCCTTTAGCTTTGATTGAAGACAGTATGGGTAATAATGAAAATAGTGAAGATAAACGCTATGTCATTCGTTATGAAGATAAGGCCATCACTATCGTGCCGTGTCTGGCAGGCGCGCATCCGCAAGAGACCACGCCGGCGATGTGTCATGAGATCGGTGCAGCATTAGCGATGCTACACGAGACGCTGCAAGCGTTGCAACCTGCGCAGGATTATGGTGTACCTTTATATCCTTGGGGTGAGGTGCGCGACCGCGAAATTCAGTTTATGCCAAGTGATGAAGCCAAGCTCATGCGTGATATTTGGCAAGCTTACTCAAATCTACCCCTGACCGACTTACCAAAAGGCTTATGCCATCTTGATATGTTTGCGGATAATACGCTATGGAACTTAGCAAGAGACAATGAGACATTAACGGGGCTGCTTGATTTTACTGAGGTCAGCGTCGAGCATTATGTGATGGATATCGCCATTACCATCAATGACTTTTGTACTACGTGGGGCGACGCTGAGCAAGGCGAAACGGTCAATTTTGATCGCCAAAAAATGAGCGCTTTTTTGCAAGGCTACGAGTCCAAACGCGCGCTGACTGGTGATGAAAAGCAGGCCATGCCAGTGATGCTTGCCAAAGCGGCAGTGATTTTCTGGCTACTGCGCCTTAACGTCATCTACTACAATCGTTCTGGGGGGCGTACCGGCGACAACATCATGGTCAAAAACCCTGACCTGATGAAGCGCCTTGCCGCTTATCATTGGGCGCAGGTCGAAAAAGCGCAAGATTCGGTGTTTGTGCTAGAGCATACCCGCTATGAGGATGATAATAGCGATAATGATATCGAAGATTTTAAACTCATTGGCGTATTTACAAGCTTAGAGCAAGCAAAAGCCGCGATCGCACAATTAACCACGCAGCCAGGCTTTAAAGACTATCCTAACGGCTTTCATATCGATGAATATCCGCTGGATCAAATCAACTGGTCATCAGGGTTTGTGGTTTACTAAGTTGGTTTGTACCGTTTTATCAGCTAATAAAAATATCTTTATGGCAAAGGCAGCGCTATTGTGACATTACTGGTGATAAAAATGTTGATCGCAAACAAGCGAGGTAAGGCTAAGCCTACGCGCGCAATCAATAAACGCGTGGCTGCAAGCTCTACGCCGCCAAATATTTCACCCCTTCACGCAGTACCTGCTAAGGATAACTCTATGAGCGATCAAGTCGACAATTGGCATAAGCTGGCGCGCTACGATACCAATATGCAAGGCGAGCTGCACGCCAACTTGCTCCGTAACAACGGCATCACCGTGTCTTTACAGCCGCTCAGCGCTATTCCTGGGATGAATTCTGGCGTAGTGCTCTGGGTGGAGGTAAGCGATTTGGCGCAGGCTCAGCGTATCTTAAGCAGTGTTGAGGACGATAGCGACGGCGAGGCGTTACTTAATACTATGAGCGATGCAGAATTAGGAATAGTGACCGATACGGCGATAAATAGTACAAATTCAGATAATCAGGGTGGTAATCGATAAATGTGTCAGCTTTTAGGAATGAACTGTAACACCCCAACAGATATTGGCTTTAGCTTTGCAGGATTTCGCAAGCGCGGCGGGATGACCGACAGTCATGAAGATGGCTTTGGCATTGCTTTTTTTGAGCGTAGTGAATGTAGCAATAATGACAAAGCTAACGATGAGACGGCAAATGACTCAACCGGTTTGCGCCTGTTTCATGACAACCGTCCGAGTCACTTGTCGCCAGTGGCCGATTTGGTCAATAACTATCCGATCAAGGCCATGAATGTCATCGCTCATATTCGTAAAGCCACCCAAGGACAGAACTGCCTTGCCAATGCGCATCCCTTCGTGCGTGAGGTCTGGGGCGAGCAGTGGGTATTTGCGCATAATGGTCAGATGAATAAAGCCTTTATCGAGCGCTGTCAGCGGCTACAAGACAATGGTAACGCCGGGCATTGTCAGCCTGTCGGCTCGACCGATTCTGAAATGGCGTTTTGTTATTTGATTAACCGTCTTAAAAGTACATTTAAATCGCGTCCCGATGATAAGACGCTGTTTAACTTTTTGACGACCCAATGCCGTTATCTGTCCGCTAATGGACTATTTAACTGCCTGATATCCAATGGGCGTTGGCAATTGGCTTATGCCGGCAGCTTACTGTTTTATCTCACCCGTCAAGCGCCATTTGGTGAGGCTAAACTAGCGGACGATGACTTGGCCATTAACTTTGGCGATGTCACCACCGATACTGATAAAGTGACAATATTAGTCACCGTACCTTTGACCGAAAATGAAAAATGGCAACAAATCGCGGTTAATGAGTGCCTAATCTTCCAAGATGGCGAGATACTATTTAAAGACAGTCCAAGTCAGCGTAAGTTCTTGACGATTGAGGAAGGGATTGCGATTGCGCGGTCAGTCGGGGCGAGTGTTTAGGTGATTATGCTAAATAAACCCCACAACAATGCTTAAATTTCTCACCAGACCCGCAGATACACGGCTGCTTTTGTGTCACGCTCATCGCCACTGTTGGATCTAAAAAGAACCAAGTCTCATTAACAGCCTCATCTTTTATTTTTACAAAAGTAGAGCGCTCATGATGCGCCGCTTGCTGAGCATCCGCTGTCGTATAAAACGCCTTAAACTCAACTTGCGCGTGACGCTTACCAAGCTTTGGCGTGTGTTGAATAATCTCTAATTCTGCCCAAGGCGTCTGTTTCGCCCAGTCCTCAATCGCTGCAACATCAAGTAAACTCTGCTGGGCAGGCAAGGTAGTGGTAACGATATACTCGGGTAAAACTTTGACAAAGGCGCTATAGCGAGTGCGCATCAGCCGCTCTGCAGTTTCCGCTTTTTTTAGCCCGTTATGATACGGTTGACAGCAGTCGCTATAAGCGATAGGTTGACTCAAAGAGTTTGGGGCGGGCGAGACTTGGCAAGGACATGGCGTCATAATTTACTCTACTATTGTTTCGTTTACTTATTCAGTTTAACGCAAATAATCTTCTAATATTGCAGGCAATATGCCTACTTTTAGTTGGGCCCAAGGCTCAGGATTACGTAACTGCTGCCAAAACTCAGTTACAGGCGGCGCAAAATAGATAAGTAGCGCAATGAGTACATACAATAATAGATACCACCATTTATCCTTCTGCTGATAAAACTTCATCGCCGTACCTGATGAGCGCTTCATTTTCATATTTGATAAGTTAACGCTATACAGCTCATCGAGCAGCAAATGCACCATCGCCCCAGTGAACAAAAACAGGCCGTAAAACCAGCTGGCGCTCAAGGAAGCTTGTAGCACGTAATAGCTCAAACATGTCAACCCTAAGCCTAGTATCATCATATAGGGTACGGAGTGGATGACGCCGCGATGCACAGTTAAGTTGGTAAAGATATAGAACACCACATAACGCATGAACGCGTAGCCTGCCAGCCACAAAACCATCAGTGATAATAAGCTTAGCTCACTGCGCCAATGCATAACCAGAGCAAAGGCAAAGACGAACGAGATCAGATTAAACCCAAGCTTAATCGGCGTCGAGTTGTCCGAGTCCAGATCAGGTAGCAGACCGCCGACTGTGCCTAGCATCACGCACATCAAAAATCCAGAATCATCGATCAGTCCTGCTTTATACACGGTTAAGCTTGCTACCCCACTTGCCATAAATGCGACGTTTAAGTGGGTATTAAAATTTGCCATGTTTCTTCTTTATCCGTTATCTCGTTATCCATCATCTCTTAGTAGGCTATGCAGCCTGTTTTGTTTGCCTAGCGCCAAAAAAGCGCTCTATGATAGCATAGGCCACTTTGCTATAGGCTCTATAATTACTGCGACGATGCTTACTATGACTACTTCTACTTCGACAAATCACAATTTTGCTAGCGCTCTTACTGAGCGGCAATTAGAGGCCAGCTTTGCCAATATCGATTGGCACGCGCCTTGGCTATATCATTTAAGTCAGCTTGATTATCTTAGTGAAACGATAAGCAGTTTAAGCCGCTCGTCTGACAATCAAGTGAATTCTGATAGGTATATTAACGATAATCAGCAAACAGCTCGTATCGCTAAAGTATTAAACCAAGCGCTAACGCAGCAAGGCGCGGCGGATAGACAGTCGCTACCCAGGACTAAACCTAGCGCTGATAATTACCCTCACACTCTTCAGTTTGTACCGCAAGATGCTCTACTAGAGGGCCAAGGCTACGAGCAGTTCATTGGCACCACTGGCAAGATTCCGACGCGCGATAACCTACATGATTTATTTAACGGCAGTATTTGGCTCACCTTTCCCAAGACCAAGGCCATGCTCAATTATCATCACATGCTTGAGATTGCCAAATGTAGTGAAGAGCCAACTGGTAGTAAAAACCGTGGCCGCGTGCGCGATACCATCACCGTGTTTGATGAGAACGGTGCAATTTTAGTGACCTCTGAAGCTAGCATTGGTGAGGCTTTGATCGACTTTGATTGGCAAAACAGTCTAGTCAAACCAAGAAAGTATTGGGATAAAATGGATAACCCTAGCAAAGACGCTAAAGCTGCAGTTTATATCTTTGGTCACGCGCTGCTTGAGCAGTTGATCTGTCCGCGTAAGCCGTTGTGCGCGCATAGCGTGGTCATTCACGTTAGCCAAGATTTCTTTGCCTTATCAAAGCTTGCGCGTATCAGTTATTTGGATGACAAGCTTAGTAAGTATATGAATGATTTGCTAGCACAAAGCGGCGTCACTCCGCGTCAGCTTGCGCCATTGCCCATTTTAGGTGTGCCGCATTTTTGGTCCGACAATAGCGAGATCAGCTTTTATGAGGACGCTTTTGTCTTTCGTAGCGGTCGCCATCGGCCCAAAGGACGTTAGCAGTGACTCATAGACCTTTCAGCTGCCTTTTCTTAAGGCTTATTTCGGTTACGATTCTGCCACCATATGCCTACGCCTAGACGTTAACAAACGCCTACTTATTTGTTATGGTAAAAGGACGCTGCTGCTAACAGCAAAAGGAACGCACACCTATTCTGTTGAGCAAGCGCCTTATTAAACTCAATTAAACTGATGTTATTATTTAAGTAAATCCTGCAGATCTATTTTTCTACTTGCCAATTACAAATGTTGTCATGTATGAAAAAGATAGCTCAGACAGATCCATTAGCCACCGTTATAACAATAATTTCTACCCTGTAGATAAGGAAGCTACCATGAGTGATATTTTTAATGTAAAAGACACCATTTCGGTCGATGGCAAGGAGCATGCCTATTATAGCTTGCCCAAACTTGCCCAGACTTACGACAATATCAATACGCTACCATACTGTATGAAAGTCGTACTAGAGAACCTATTGCGTAACGAAGACGGTGGTCAGTCAGTCGGCAAAAACCACATCGAAGCGGTTGCCAACTGGGATGCAGGCGCCGAGGCGTCCAAAGAGATTGCTTTCATGCCAGCACGCGTGGTGCTGCAAGATTTCACCGGCGTGCCATCAGTCGTTGATTTAGCAGCGATGCGCGATGCGGTAGTAGAGCTGGGCGGTCGTGCTGAGCAAATCAACCCATTTATTCCTAGTGAGCTGGTCGTTGACCACTCAGTACAAGTCGATGCTTATGGCCGCGAAGATGCGCTCGATTTGAACGAAAAAATTGAATTTAAACGCAACAACGAGCGTTATGAGTTTCTCCATTGGGGCCGAAATGCCTTTGAGAACTTTGTCGTTGTCCCGCCAGCGACGGGTATCGTGCATCAGGTCAACCTTGAGTATCTTGCGCGCGTCGTGATGGCAGCGGATGTTGATGGCGAGCTGATGGCGTATCCAGATACGGTATTTGGTACCGACAGTCACACGACGATGATTAATGGTATCGGTGTGCTTGGTTGGGGCGTTGGCGGTATCGAAGCTGAAGCGGCGATGCTCGGTCAGCCGTCCTCGATGCTGATTCCGCAAGTGGTTGGCTTTGAGCTGACAGGCAAACTCAGTGAAGGCGTCACCGCGACGGATTTGGTATTGCGTGTGGTCGAGATGCTACGAGCACATGGCGTGGTCGGTAAGTTTGTCGAATTCTACGGTGAAGGCTTGCATCAAATGCCATTAGCGGATCGGGCGACGATTGCCAATATGTCGCCAGAATATGGCGCGACTTGTGGTATTTTCCCGATTGATCAAATGGCGATTGATTATCTGCGTCTATCAGGCCGTGACGAAGCGCAAATTGAGCTGGTCGAAAAATATGCCAAGGCGCAAGGCTTATGGCATGATGCCGATACACCAGCGGCGACTTACTCAAGTAAGCTAGAGCTTGATCTGTCCTCTGTCCAGCCAGCACTGGCAGGCCCTAATCTGCCGCAGCAGCGTATCAACTTATCTGATATGCACGAAAAATTCGGCGAAACGCTTGAGAAGATGACCAAGGACCGCAAGGCAGAAGTCGAAGGCAAAGTACGCTTTGACCAAGAAGGCGGCGAGCAAGAGCAAGCGGAACACTTGGCAGCTGAACCCAACATCGACGTTGATACCGAAACTGACGATAGCAAAGGCTATCAGCCAGCCAATAACGTGTTCTCAAGCGTTAATATTGACGACAAAGAGCATAAACTGCGCGATGGTTCAGTCGTGATTGCCGCTATTACCTCTTGTACCAATACCTCAAATCCAGCCGTTATGATTGGTGCTGGATTGGTTGCCAAAAAGGCCGCTGCCAAAGGCCTCAAAGCCAAGCCTTGGGTTAAGACCTCATTGGCACCTGGCTCAAAAGTGGTGACGGATTATCTTGAAAAAACCAAACTGATGGATGAGCTAGAAAAAACAGGTTTTTATTTGGTCGGTTACGGTTGTACCACGTGTATCGGTAATTCAGGTCCGCTTCCTGATGTGATCGAAAAAGGCATCGAAGAGAACGATTTAGTGGCAGCTGCAGTACTCTCTGGTAACCGTAACTTTGAAGGTCGTATTCACTCACACGTCAAGGCCAGCTACCTAGCATCGCCGCCATTGGTTGTCGCTTATGCCTTAGCAGGAACAGTCGATATTGACTTAACCACCCACCCACTCGGTCAAGATCAAGACGGCAACGATGTCTATCTAAAAGACATTTGGCCAACGTCAGATGAGATCAACGAGCTGATTGCCAATAATATCGATGCTGATATGTTCCGTAAAAACTATGGTGAAGTGTTCGACGGTAGTAAAGAGTGGAACGCGATTAGCTCAGCCGATAGTCAGCTATATCCATGGGATGAAGGCTCAACGTACATCAAAAATCCACCGTTCTTTGATGGTATGACCATGGAGCCAGAGGGTATCCCTGATATCGAAGGCGCGCGTATCTTAGGTCTGTTTGGTGACTCAATCACCACCGACCATATCTCGCCTGCGGGAAATATTGATCCAAACTCGCCAGCAGGTCGATACTTACAAGAGCGCGGCGTGATGGAAGAGGACTTCAACAGCTATGGTTCGCGCCGTGGTAATGACGCGGTTATGGCACGCGGTACTTTCGCCAATATCCGTATCAAAAACCAGATGATGGGCGGTAAGGAAGGCGGCTATACCTACTACTTTAAAGACGACAAAGCGACACTTGCAGACGGCAAAGAGATGGCCATCTATGACGCCGCTATGAAGTATAAAGAAGATAAGCGTCCACTCGTTGTCCTTGGCGGCGCGGAGTATGGTTCAGGCTCTAGCCGTGACTGGGCTGCAAAGGGTACGATATTGCTGGGTGTAAAAGCCGTGTTAACCAGCTCGTTCGAGCGTATTCACCGCTCAAACCTAGTCGGCATGGGTGTATTGCCATTGACCTTTAAAGAGGGCGAGAACGCTGAGACCTTTAACCTTGACGGTTCAGAAGTGCTAAGCATTACTGGTCTGAACAATGGCGAGAGCAAAACCGCTCAAGTTACTGCAACTCGCGCTGATGGCTCAAACGAAACCTTTGAGGTAAACGTAGGCTTACAGACGCCAAAAGAGCGCGAATACGTGCGTCATGGCGGGGTATTGCATTATGTACTACGTCAGCTCGCTGCGGAGAGTAAAGACGCTGCGTAATGGTTAGTGAGCTCTAGAGTAACGTATAATAGGCTCTAGAATGACGAAAGCCCAATCCTAGTAAAATAGGGATTGGGCTTTTTTCTGTTTAAAAGGTTTTTGGTATAGGGGAGCTGGTCTTGCTATCCACTAATTAGCCCTTCTCAGTCAGCAGTTTTACCCCTAAGCCAATAAACACCACGCCGCTGATCTTATTTAAAACAGTCTCAATCGCTGGATTGTCTCGCAGGCGTTGACTAAACCGTGTTGCCAAAAACGTTAAACACAGACACCATATCAGACCCGTTACCGCAAAACTGAGACCTAAAATTAGAAATGATAACGCGCTATACGTATAACTAGGATCGATAAACTGCGGGAAAAAAGCTAAGAAAAACAAAGCGACTTTTGGATTAAACGTATTGGTTAGTACGCCTTGCTTGTATATTTGCCTACTATAAATCCTACGTAGTTCTCGATACCAAACATCGCTGATACGCCTCCACTATACTATTGCATACGAGAGATGGCGAAGCATATGCTCCGCCATCTCTCGTCTACCTGTCGCTATGCCGCTTTAGCGCTCTTTGGACGTAGGATCGACGTTAGGGTTGGCAGTCGACGCCTCTAGCTCTTCACGACGTTGTCTTGAGGTCGGTCTTTCGATGAGTAAGTACAGTACGACCCCGATGGCAACAGCATAGATCGTTGACTGCGCTGCTGGCATCGCTAATGTTACCGCAACGATACCTGCGACGCCGCGCTCAGCCGAGGTTTTGAGCTGCTCAATACCGACCATAATACAGATGTAGGCGGTCAACAATAAAGTCAATGATAAGGCAATCGGCAAAACGGGTTTGAAAAACGTCACCAAGGGCAGGATGAAAAGAGCAATCAAACCGGTCCACCAAAAGGTACCGCCGCCACTGTAGATGGAGTCCATCGCTTTGCGCCCTAGGGCATAACGCTCAGCAAGCGTTGCGTGAGCGGCAGTCCACAGCGGTCCTGCAAGCCCAGGCCACGGTGCAAACAACGCATGCAGGCCGTTACGAATACCGGTAACGACGTGTATGCGCGTGATATTGGTTTCGATTTTTTCATCGGGACGGATACTATCGACGCGCTCGCTCAACGCTTTACCCACCAAGATATCACCAAAGGCAATGACGTAGGCGATCATAGCGGTTGGAAAGGCGAATAAGAAGACGCTGATATCTGGTACACCAACATTGAATACGAGGAATTCAGTCATGGCATCGAAGTCAGGATTGGTAATGCCCCACTCGATATTAGGCAGGGGGTATTCGCCAACGAGCCAGCCAATCACCATAGCGACTAGCATCCCTGAGATCATACCTAAATTCGCGAGTATTCTTGCAAAGCGGTTGTGCTGCATGATGTGTTTAAAGGGAACCGAGAACAGCACACAAGCGGATATAACCGCGCCAATAATCAAAGAGATGGGCGTGGCTTCAATACGGCCGCCCACCTTAATCTCACCCATCAAAGCGGCGATACCTGCGCCAATAATAATACCGGCCTTTAAGGAGTTGGGTATGAAGTTGACCAGCCGGTTACCAAACCCAGTAATACCCAGCACAATAAAGATGATAAAGACCTCAAGCTGTAGGACAAACATGGCTTGTACAGCAGCAGGCCCTGGTTCAAACGCTTGTAAGTATAAGAGGACAATCGGGATGGCGGGGGTGATCCAGCCGGGTACTAAAGGTATGCCGAGGGTAACAGGCAGCAGGTACAAAAACCCCGCGATGACACAAAAGGCAATAGCCGCATCATACGACATGCCTAGATACTGCTCCAACAGGGGAATCATACCAAGACCGACGACGAACATAAAAAGCCCCTGAATCATCTCAGGGATCTCCCAGCGGTAATGGATAAAAGGCAGACGTATTTTAAAGGGCCCCGCGGGCCAATACGGCTGTTCTTCACCATACTTACGATTCATAGCCATACTTAAATCCTTTTAAGTGAGTAGTGTTTTATATAAAGCCAGCTTCCATCCAACGTATTGGTATGTGACTATTGCCTTTTAGATAAGGACAGAACTCGTAGAAGATAGACTGCTGGATAATAAACGTTGAGTTACTAGTTGTCCATTACTTATTTTTACGCTGCCATAATAGTAGTGTCATGTAGACAACAAAATAATATTTGAGCGTGTACTATAAAATATAGTAGGGGGTAAAACAAGTAAAGCAATAATGTACAGATTTGAAGCGAAATAATGATAAGTAGCGGTGAACGAATCGTCAAGTAAATGATCTCTATAATAGTGGACTCTAGAATAAAGGGCAGTTAAGCTATCGAGGTTTCAATGTCAACCATTAGCCTGAACATACCCCTTTTACCTACACCATCCAACAAGACAGCCAAAATTGAGACTTTATGAATAGACGCGACCTCATTATTTTTATAACTTTATCCTTTATGTGGTCGCTATCCTTTATATTTTATAGGATTGGTGTGCCTGAATTTGGCTCCATGTCGTTTGCCAGCTTGCGCGTCATATTTGCCGGTATCACGATGCTGGTTTTTGTGATGTTCAATCCCTCTCATTTAGCTGCGGTTCGGCAGCACTGGAAACTACTGACGGTAGTGGGCCTAGTCTCTACAGCGATACCGTTTGTTTTATTCTCTTATGCCGCTCAAGCCGTGAATGCTGGTGTGCTTGCTGTACTCAATGCTGCGGTGCCAATGATGAGCGGCTTTATCGCGAGTACTTTCTTCAATGATAAGCTGTCAAAAAAGCAAACGCTTGGCTTATTTATCGGTATAGCTGGGGTGATTATCCTGATGAGTGAGAGCTTATTTGGCGGTGCGGTTACGGACTTAAGCTCAGGGCTACTACCGATGGGTTATGCGCTATTAGGCTGTGTGGGTTATGCAGTAGGGGCAAACGTCACCAAGAACTATTTGCAAGACACCTCGCCTGTCGCCATTACCATTGGCGCTATGCTGATTGCCAGTGTGGTGATGCTACCGATAGCGATTTATGAGTTTCCGTATGGTCAGAGTATCAGCGTTAAGGCTTGGGTATCAGTGGTGTGTATCGGCGTATTCTCAACGGCTATTGCTTTTATCTTTATTAATGAACTAATCAAGAGTATCGGACCGATGCGGGCGACTAGTATTACGCTCGTGATTCCGATATTTGCCATTATCTTTGGTTATATCTTACTAGACGAAGCTTTGGATACGGCTGCCATTATAGGGTCAGCGGTGATACTTATCGGCACTTATTTATCACTGAACTTATCTTTGGCCAGCTTTACGAAGTCCTCGCCGCCATTAGATGTAGAGCATTGATAGCGCTATACAAAAAGCTTGACGCACAAAAAAGCTCAATCCTAATAAATTAAGGATTGAGCTTTTTTATTTTAACCAATCAAATTTATGATAAGTCTAGTTTATCGTACATTATCACCATAAGTAACGATAGGCTTAGACAAACGATGCTTTGCTGCAGCGCTCTTAGCACCCATAGTAGCGGCAATAAAGGTTAAGATCGTGCTAATTAACCAAAATAGACCTGAATATAGAGCAGCTTTACGAGCGATGTCTTCGGCTTGTTGGAGGTTTTGATCAACCGTTTGCTGAGCTTGCGCGATGTACTGTTCTGTTTTAGTTCTATACTCGTTAAATGATTGAGTCACTTCATTGCGTACTTCAGCAGCTTGCGCTTCAGTTAGACCTTCAGCTTGTAAACGATTGATAAGCTCAGGACCCTGTAGCGTTTGCTCAATTGATGCCATACGCTGTTTTGCGTAGTCATCAATGTTGCGCCAAGTATCAATGCTGGTAAAGTCCATATCAGCAACATCGCCGCGAGTATTATTGATCATCTCTTCTAATACACTAGTCGTCGCTGCGATTTGTTCTTGGTTAAGACCTTGTGTGTTTCTAGCAACTAAAGCATTTAAGTCTTCTTGACTGATATCACCAGAAACGGTCTGATATGCTTCTTGCGCACGTTGTTGCAATTGTTCAATAGCGCTATCTGGAGCGGCTACGGCTGCAGTACCAGCAGCTGACGTACCAGCAGCAGCAATACCGCCTGCAGCTTGTGTGACAGTACTTACCGTACCACCAATTACGTTACCTGCTGATGCTAGGATACCTGTTGCACTGCTTAGCGTAAAAAACGTCGTAAACAATACGATTAAGGCTGCGGTTAGCATGCCTGTCAAAGAAGCATCTTTTGGGTCGATATCAGTACCATCACCAAAGATAGCCTCTGGTGCTGAGAATTTAATAGCAAAATAACCTGCGACAAAAGCGCTAACTAAAGCAGTAATAGCCGCATAGATGCCACCTGCAATACTAGTGCCTTTTAGATCGAAGGGGATAAATGAGCTTAAAACTAAGGCTAGAGCAATCATTGCCATGACTACTATAAGTCCCATAACTAGACCGGCAAGTACGCCGCGCCATGAAGGACGTCGTTGAGGCGTGTAAGTAGGTGTCATATCCATTCCTTATAATGTACCGTTTTCAGTACCAAATTTTACGATGTTTTAGATTGTAGTATCCGTCCAGTAGATCATCAAACCTTGATAACCCCTTAACTTAAATAGCACACTCACTTTGGAGCCTGCTAATACAACGCTATCATAAAAAATAAACTCTAGTATTAGTAATACTGTTAGGTAGAAAAAAGCAGACATTGTGTATGCTAACGTTACACTGTGTTACCAAATTATTTAATTGTAAGAACCTGTATAGTGATTTGTAATCAAAACTAAATAAAAAAGGTACTTATTTTATTCTTAGATTTAGTAATCTACGAGAAATGTTCTACAATAGAATTAAAGAAGAGGAATAAAGAATAGATGATAAGATAGTATTAGGCATAAAAAAAGCCCAGTCACCAAAAAGTAACTGGGCTTTTGCTGCTACACGTATTAGTCTGATCCGATGCAAAGAGCAAAAGTGCTAACAAGTGACGCCGAATAGTGGCGTCCCCAGGGGGATTCGAACCCCCGTTACCGCCGTGAAAGGGCGGTGTCCTAGGCCTCTAGACGATGGGGACGCATAGAGTGTCACAGCGGCTATCTTTCGATAGGGCTACAACGGTACTGCACAACATCAGAGCGCTTATTTTATAGAAACAAGCCTTGCCTAGGTGCTGATACTGCTTC
This sequence comes from Psychrobacter submarinus, assembly GCF_904846685.1. GTDB lineage: Bacteria > Pseudomonadota > Gammaproteobacteria > Pseudomonadales > Moraxellaceae > Psychrobacter > Psychrobacter submarinus. The sequence goes on along the minus strand of NZ_CAJHBQ010000005.1, from coordinate 96,583 downwards.
TTAACTGTGTTATCTAAAAGCTGTTTTATCTAACAATAGCTTTTGACGATAAAAGTATGGTGGAGCTAAACGGAGTCGAACCGTTGACCCCTTGCATGCCATGCAAGTGCTCTACCAACTGAGCTATAGCCCCTCGTTAAGAGTGAGCGTATTTTAGGTAAGTTATGTCGTGCTGTCAATAACTATTTTTGAAAAATAGCAAATAATTTGAAATATTCAAAAAAACATAGAATAAAGTTGTCAGGCTTTCTAAGCATTTTTATGGTAGGTGTCTAATAAGTCTATATAATCCGATCATGATATCACCTTTAGCACTGTCTATAGAATTGTCAACTCTGCAAAGTATTCGATATTTTGTGTAAATTTAAGCTTTAGATAAGTTGACGATTGATGATAAAAAGCGTATTATAATCGGTAATACGCCCACCGCCTCTTCATAGTTTACTATGTACGCGGTGGCTTTCTTTTTGGGTTATCCTATTCCCATAAATTCCAATTTTCATGCTGTATATATCCAAAGTCTTCTATAGAAACCAAATCACTAGATATCTTTGGAAATTCACTTAAAAGATCTGTCAGTCTTAGGCCCCAAGTTGAATTTGGGCATATTGTCTTAAGCAAATGCTGCATAAGACAGAAATAGACGAAAGGTTTTTCATTATTTTTAGCTAGAGCCCTCCAATATTTATCAGTTTGTGGAATAGTTGCTCGATCCACAATATTGGCATTCCAAAGTCTAGAGTGATGTGCAACAATATTTCTCAAATGATTTAGTGACCTTAGCCACGTTTCAAACTCTTTTTTCGAAGCGCAATGGTATTTGTCTGATATTTTTGTCGCATCTGCATGTTTGAGACCAGAATATAACCTTGACATAGCACCAAAGTCTAATATTTCAACAGCAACCCAAATAGGCAGATAGCCGTAAGTTTCTAGGTTATGTTTGACAAAGTCTTGTCTTGTGGATCTACTCACTAAGCTGTCATATCGATCTAACCATTTACGGTGTTCTGTTTTCGTACTATATCTACCATTTTTTTTGTATGTGGGCCGTTTTGTAAAGTTGCCATGTAAATGATCAGGTAACTCGTGTGCTTTTGGACTTCTTTCACCGAGTATATAAGCAATATCTGAACGTATAGCCATTTCTATACGCTCAATAGCATCTAACGCTAATAATCTAAGTTTCTTATCAAATACATATAATTCAATAATGTTCTTAAATGTAGTTCCATCTTTAAAAGTATCTTGTCGACCCTTTTGATCGGCTTGGAACTTTCGAAAAGGATACCAGTATCCGCTAAGCCTATAATAACTGATATTGGATAAATAATTTCTTGCTTTTTTATGATCTGAGACTTCCATATTCCTTGATTCTAACTTTCTTATTTGATCATCTAAGCTTTGCCAAACCTTCAGTTCTGCCATTAATAACTCCTAACTTATCTTGATCTCGAAAAATAAATGACGGCTAATACTCTTAATATTTGTCTAAAATATAAATGTTTATTTACTGGTGTTGGTACTAAAAAGCGCAGACTTCACCATTGCAAAATCTACGCTTCTCTTGTGTCAATTGTGTCAATATAGCATTAACTAGTCAGCCAAAAAGTCCGGTAGATCCGCCGCTTTTTTCTCAAGCTTTTTGAGTTTCTTTTTACCTAAGCCGCCAAGCACCTCAACCGCGTGGCGCAAGCGGTTTAAGGTCATATCCGCGCCGATGATCCACATCGAGTTCATCACTGGTGTGGAGGAGGAGCTACCAGCGATAGCGATAAAGAAAGGCGCAATAAAGTCGCGCATCTTAATATCGAGCGCAGCAGATAAGCCTTTGATAGTGGCATAAATATTATCTTCTGACCATTCAGGTAATGACTCAAGCTGCCATAGTGTTAATTGGAGAATCTCCATGATTTGCTCAGGCGTGAGATTTTTGTGCTCAAAGTCGTCGCTGGTAATCTCAGGAAGGTTTTGGAAATAAAAACCACCCCAATTGACCGCGTCAGAGAGCAGCTCGATACGCGGCTGAATCGCGGCTGCCATTGCCGTAAGCTTATCGCAGTTATTGGCCCAATCGAGGATTTTGGTTTTTAGCTCTTCAGGTGTGAGCTCGCGTAACCACTCGCTATTCAGCCAATTGAGCTTTTCGATATCGAAGATAGGGCCGCCCAAAGAGACGCGCTGGATATCGAAGCTGGCTATCATCTCATCAAGCGTGAACTTCTCTTCATCATTCGGCATCGAGTAGCCCATACGGCCTAAGTAGTTGAGCAGCGCTTCAGGCAGCACGCCAGCATCACGATAATAAGTAATAGAGGTTGGGTTCTTGCGCTTAGACAGCTTGGATTTATCCGGGTTACGTAGCAGCGGCATGTGGCAGAGCATTGGCATCTCCCAACCAAAGTACTCATAGAGCAGTTGATGCTTAGGCGCAGAGTTCAGCCATTCCTCGCCGCGCATGACATGACTGATCTGCATTAAGTGGTCATCGACGACGTTGGCTAGATGATACGTCGGCAGGCCATCGGTTTTGAGCAGCACTTGCATATCGACTTGCTCCCACGGAATCTCAACCGTACCGCGTAGCATGTCTTCGACCCGACAAACGCCTTCGGTAGGCACACGCATACGGATCACAAACGGCTTACCCGATTCGGCAAGCTTGTCCGACTCTGCGCGCGGCAGGTCAGCATAACGACCGTCATAGCGCGGCGTCTCACCGCGCGCCATTTGCTCAGCTCGCATCGCATCTAGCTCCTCAGGCGTACAAAAGCAGCGAAACGCGTGATCATTATCGAGCAGCTTTTGCGCGTGTTCTTTATAAATATCCGCGCGCTCGCTTTGACGATAAGGCGCATGGGGTCCGCCGACATCAGGACCTTCCGCCCAGTCCAGTCCCACCCAACGTAGCGCATCCAAGATCATCTGCTCGGAGGCCTCAGTGGAGCGCGCCTGATCGGTATCTTCGATACGCAGGATAAACTCGCCGCCATGCGCCTTGGCAAAGGCTAAATTAAACAGCGCAATATAAGCGGTGCCGACGTGCGGAAAGCCAGTAGGGGAGGGCGCAATACGAGTACGCACGGGACGAGTGGCAGGGGCTGGGCTGTGTGAAGTGTGTGAAGTGGTTTGCATCAGGTCGCCTTACATAGAATGATCAGTTAAAAAAATTGCTTATTGCTTTAGAAATGGAGTGAAGACGGTTATAACTAACCGCAAAAAATAGCGTAAAATAGAGCGCTATTATAACAGACAGCCAAGATATTTTTGGCGAAAAGCCCAGTTGGTGCTTGACTCGCTGTGTATCCTTGCGATAATAACGCTAGCGAGGCATAACTTGTTTATTTTTATCCTGTTTTTTTACAACATTATTGGCCCATAGGGTCGTCATCTATTGAGTTATTTGTGTCATTATCGAAGCCAAAGCCCAGTCCAAAATTAGCTGCCCAAGCAACAACGCAGTCTGCTACTGCTAATGAATCAGAATTTAGTCATCAAGCGGTGCTGCTAGAAGAAGCGGTCGCGGCGGTACTCGGTGTCAAATCACTGCCAAAAGCCAGTAGCGACAACAGTCTACAAGCGCGCGGCATCTATGTCGATGCGACTTTTGGGCGCGGTGGTCATAGCCGCCTGCTACTCTCGCAATTGGCTGACGATGCCAAGCTCATTGTCTTCGATAAAGACCCGACAGCGATTGCTGTGGCTAATGAATTGGCAGCTACAGATAACCGCGTGACCGTTGTGCATGATAGCTTTGCCACTTTGACAGATAGCTTAGCTGCGCTTGGTATTAGTCAAGTTGATGGGCTCATGGCAGATCTAGGTATCTCCTCGCCGCAGATAGATGATGGTAGCCGCGGCTTTAGTTTTATGCGTGATGGTACCGTCGATATGCGTATGGATACCAGCCGTGGTCAGCCGGTTGCTGATTGGCTTGCGCAAGTCGATGATGAGACTTTGGCCAACGTGTTATACGAGTTTGGTGAGGAGCGCCACAGCCGCCGTATTGCGCGTGCAATCAAGCAGATGGACAGCTATGAGTCGACGCTTGCGCTGGCGGAGGTCATCAAAGAGGCGCATCCGAACTGGCAACGCGGTAAACATCCGGCGACGCAGAGCTTTCAGGCGATGCGCATCTTTATCAATAATGAGCTTGGCGATGTTGATAGCTTTTTGACCCAGAGCCTTACGGTATTAAAGGCAGGTGGTCAGCTGTCGGTGATCAGCTTTCACTCATTAGAGGATCGCCGCATTAAGCAGTTTTTGCAGCGCCATAGTAAGGGGCAGTATCCTGAGGACGAAAACCTGCCGATGCCGCCTAAGCGTCCGCGTTACTTTAATAAACCTAAGCGTATCGGCCCAAGCAAATCTGAGATCGCTCAAAACCCGCGCTCGCGTAGTGCTTGGCTACGTGCGGCGACTCGTACTGATATCGTTTATGAGCACCAATTTGATTGAGCGTTGAATCACTATAAGGTTTTACGGTGATCAAATAGTTAGGGCGTGTTGAACATTCGACCATGGCACTGACAGAGACTATTTTTTAGGCGATTTGCAGATAAAAATAGTAAGTTTAGTCGTTCTAAGCGTCTATTTTTATCAATAAAGCGGCAAAAAATAGTCCTGTCCCTATTGTTGTCGTGAGGGCTGATGCTAAAATCGCCCTAGTCGTTGCGACTGTTTAAATAAAATCAGCTAACCAATGCAATAAGCATTATCTGCAATTTTAACGACGACTAGAACTATTTTAGCGATCAGCAGTGCGCATTTGTGAATGTTCAATACGCCCTAGTTAAAACTGAAAATCTCTTTATAGTAAAAATACAAAATTGCAAAAACATAAGGTTTTCAGCCATCGTTGCTTAGTATAATGTGGTAACGGATACGTAACCGTTAAAAAGCCGTAAGTAATGGCAGTTAAACTAACCTGCTAGTTACTGTTGAGTTGTACTAAAAAATAGCTGTTCGTTTTTATTTATCTTTAAGTCCACCTTTTTGAGATCGTCATGGCAATATCTGGCAAACCTAAATCTGGCCGCGTAGCAAGCCCAACTCATAGCGATGTGGGCGAGATGTTTGCACAGCGTTTTAGTGTAATAAATATCTATGTAATGGTGCTATTACTGCTTGCGGCGGGTATTGTCTGGAGTGGTATCAAAACAGCTGAGGCAGTGCAACAATACCATCAGGACTATAAAACTTTGCAAGATATGAAAAAACAACAGCGCAAATTGCAAGTAGAGCATCAACGCTTGCTCATTGAGCAGCAAACCTTTAGTGCCACACCGCAGATTGCTAGCCGCGCAGTTGCAGAACTAGGCATGTATTCGCCGACGCTAAAAGACAAGCTCATTATTCAGCCGGGTGCTCCGGTGATAGCGGGCGACTCTTTTGCTCGCGCTGATACTGATAATAGTAGTACTGATGTTGCCAATACTGATCTTAGCCCAGAAAGCCCGTCCGCTGCAGACTCTAGAGGGGATGGACAATGAGTAGCAAAAAGCCATCAACCGATAAAAAATCAGCTAGCGGTAAAGTAATAAAACCACTGCGCCCGGCCAATAAAGCAAAAGCGCAGCAAAAAGCTAAAGGTAACGCTCCTAGTGCGGGTAAAAAAATATTCTCCCGTAAGAAAAAGAGCGACGCGCAAGGCGCTTACACTAGCGTAAAGAACCGTAAATCGAAACGCACCATTATGAGTAAGGCCTCAGGTGCGTCTTCGCGCGGCGGCTTTGAATATGACAAAAACCGCTTTCGGATGGTATGGGCCATCGCCTTAACGGTGTTGGTGCTATTGATAGGCCGTGCCTATTATATTCAAGTTGCCAACGCCCAGTTTTATCAAGATAAAGGTAATGAGCTAATCACCAGCGAGCGCACACAAAAATCCTATCGCGGCATGATTACCGACCGCAATAATTTACCTTTAGCGGTCAGTGCACCACTTGCGACTGTCTCCTTTAGTCCGCACGACTATGCGCGCGAGTACTATGAGCTCAACCGAGTCATCATTGAAAACCCCAGTCAACCAGTACTACGAGCGCGGATGCAAAAGCGCTTGGATAATATGGATCTGACGGTATTGGCCGCCGCGGCTAATATTCCGGTAGCTGAGCTTGAAAAGGCCGCCGCTATCGATAAGAGCGTCGATGTCACCGATGATGAGGCGGTTAAAGCGGCTCTGCCTTCAGGCCCAGGTTCACACTACCTGCCACTACTTAATAAAGTCACTCCAGAGATCGCTCAAAGCGTCAGCTCACTTGACTTCCCAGGCGTCTATGAGAAAAACTTCTTTCAGCGCTATTATCCTCAGCCGCAGCCCAACGCGCAGCTACTTGGCTTTATGGGTCAAAACGCCAATGATGTTGATGGCGGCTACGAGGGCCGCGCGGGTATCGAGCGTCAATACGAGCAAGCGCTAGCGGGTGAGGATGGTAAAGTCTTAGTGCTAAAAGATGCCAAGCAAAATAGTCTCAAAGAGATTAAGCAATTAAAGCCAGAAATCGCAGGTAAAGATGTGGCTTTGACTATTGATTCGCGCTTGCAGTACCTGCTTTATAAAGAGTTAGAGAAAGCTGGACGCTTACAGCAGGCGCGTTGGTCGACGGGTATGATAGTAGACGTGCAAAACGGTGAGGTATTAGCCTTGTCGACTTGGCCTTCTTTTAACTCTAATAATCTCAATGAGATGACCGGCGAAAACCAGCGCAATCGGGCGCTACTAGATACCTTTGAGCCAGGCTCAGTGATGAAGCCTTTCACAGTGGCAGCGGCGCTTGATTCAAAAAAATACACCGCCAACTCAATGATTGATACCAATCCAGGCTCAATACGCGTTCGCGGCTATACGATTCGTGATCATAACAATTTGGGGGTGATTAACCTTGCCACTTTATTACAAAAATCAAGTAACGTTGCGTCAACGAAAATCGCCTTAGCACTGCCGCCTGATGGTATCACTAGTATGCAAAAGAAATTTGGTTTTGGCGCTAAGACCCCGCTACAGTTCCCAGGCGAGGGTAGTGGTAATGTCACTACACCTAAAGAAAAAGAAACCGCGCGCCGTGCTACGGTCAGTTATGGCTATGGTATGGAAGCGACACTTGCGCAAGTCGCGCAAGCTTATGCGGCACTAGCAGCTGGCGGGGTCATGCATCCTTTAACCTTGACTAAGACCGACAAACCGCTGCCTAGTAAGCGCATCATGGAGCATGATCAGGCGATGGCCATCGTCGAGATGCTTGAGTCAGTAACGCTGCCCGGTGGTACCGCAAAAGCGGCGAACATCGATGGCTACCGCGTCGCTGGCAAGACCGGTACCTCGCGCCGTATCAACCCAGATGGCGGCTACTACACCGATCAGTATCGTAATATTTTCGCCGGTATGGCGCCTGCGTCCAACCCAAGGCTAGTCGGCGTTATCTTATTAGAAGATCCGCGCGGGCTGCATTATGCTGGACTAACTGCCGCTCCCGTCTTTCATAACGTAATGAAAGAGGCGCTACGCCTGTATAATGTGCCGCTTGATAAGCCACTACAAACGCAAGAGCAGTAGCAAGCTTGAGGCTAAGCATTCACTTTATTTTATTTTAAAGCTCTAGGATTTTTCATGACCGACGCTTATCAAGTTAACAGTGATCAAAGCAGTACTGACCAGAACAATAATAACCAAAGCAATAATGACCAAAGCAGTACCGTGACCTTGCAGCAGCTACTAGAAAACAGAGACGTCAGCAGTACTTTGGCACGTGAGCGTCTAGCACAACAATTAGCGGCCATTACTGATTTGAATGCTGTGCTGGATATTGCTTTTGCCCAATTGCGTTTAGATAGTCGGCAAGTGAGCGAAAACGATGCTTTTATCCTTTTAAAGAGCCAAACACCAAACTGTCAGCAGAGCCGTCGTTATTTGCAACAAGCAGCAAAGAGCGCGGCTTTTATCTTATCTGAGCTAGATCCCGAAGCCCTGCTTAGCGAAGCTAACGCGCCAGCCGATGCTAATATTCAGCTGAATGATAATAAATTAGCGGCTGAGCAGCCACTATCGAATCTGCCTTGTCCTGTAGTTTATGTACCTAATATCCGCGATTTTCTTGGCGACTTAGTGCAGCTGCGGCTGCAATATGCGCAGCCGGTAGTCTTGCCAACAGTCGCTGCGGTCACTGGTACCAATGGCAAGACCACGATCAGCCAACTGGTCGCCCAGCTTACGCAGTTAGCGGGCATGAGTAGCGCGGTGATGGGCACAGCAGGTAATGGTAAATTAGAGGCGTTGGTACAAGCCAGCCATACCACAGGCGATGCGCTAGCGGTGCAGCAGTTTTTGCAGCATATGGGCGCGCAGCAAGTGGACCTCTTAGCGCTAGAGGCCAGCTCGCACGGTCTTGACCAGCAGCGTCTGCAAGGCGTGCCGATTAAAGTTGCTATTTATACCAATCTGTCGCGTGATCATTTAGATTATCATGCCGATATGGATGAGTATGTGGCGGCCAAAGCGAAGCTTTTTGATAAACAGCATTTCCCTAGTCTGACTCATGCCATTATCAATATCGATGATGAGCATACGCAAACTATGCTCGATACCGCGCAAGCGAGTGGGCTTAAAGTTTGGACTTATAGTCTAGACCCATCTATGAATGCCACCTTTAGCGCTGCTAGTATTGAGCCAAGCTTGCAAGGCGTGACGATAGCTATGCAGAGCGAATTTGGTAATATTGAGATGGTCAGTCCACTATTAGGGCGCTTCAATGTTGCCAATCTATTGGCGGCTATTGCAGCGGCGGTGGCGCTCGGGGTAGATATTGAGCGCATCAGCGACTTGGTGCCTAAGCTGCACGGCGCTGTCGGACGCATGCAGCGCGTGGCTTCAAATAATGGCTGCTTTATCGTCGATTATGCACATACGCCGGACGCGCTCAGTCAAGTATTGACAAGCCTTAAAGCGCACTGTGAAGGTCAGCTTTGGGCAGTGTTTGGCTGCGGCGGCGATCGTGATGCTGGCAAGCGCCCTATTATGGCGCAAGCGGGGCTAGCTGGCGCTGATCGGGTCATATTGACCGCCGATAATCCGCGTAGCGAAGACCCCAATATCATCTTACAAGATATGCAAGCCGGCATGACGGACGAGCAATATGAGCGCATTTATATCGAGCCTGCGCGGCAAAAGGCGATAGAGCACGCCGTCAAAAATGCAGCGGCCAATGATATCGTCGTGATCGCCGGCAAAGGCCATGAGACTTATCAGGAAATCAAAGGCGTGCGTTATGACTTCGATGACAGTGTTATCTTGCAGCAAGCACTCAAACAAGCAAAGCGTGCCTAGTCTAAATCATCTAGAGCACAAGCTTTCTTGAAACATAAACACAGACCATGAGCTACTAAGTCTCAGTCAAACATCTATAAAAGTAGTCGTTAATTATTAATATACAAGGTATTCACTATGACAGCTGACCACCATAATACTATTCAGTCGCAAGGACTGTATGTCTGGCAAGCAGATAACTTGCTGGCAGCGACAGCAGCGCTTAGTGGACATTGGCAACCAGCGCAGGAGAGCCAAGACAGTACCGAGCTGGAGGTGACGAGCAATCGTATCACTACAGATACGCGTACCATCCAAGCAGGGGATATATTCTTAGCTTTGAGTGGTGATAATTTTGATGGACATGATTATATTAACGTTGCGGCCTCTAAAGGCGCTATCGCTGCTATCGTCTCGCGTCCTATCTCAACAAGCATTGCGCAGTTAGTCGTTGATGACACCCGTCTGGCTTTGGGTCAGCTCGCTGCGTATCGTCGTCAGCAGCATCCCAATCTAACCGTTATTGCCATTACCGGCTCCAGTGGTAAGACGACCTGTAAAGAGATGCTCGGTAGTATCTTTGGTCGCCTAGCGCCCACATTGATCACCCGTGGTAATCTCAATAATGATTTAGGCGTACCCATGATGCTGCTTGAGCTGTCTGATCATCATCGTTACGCCGTATTAGAATTGGGCGCCAATCATATCGGCGAGATCGCTTATACCACTGAGATTGTCCGTCCTGATGTGGCTTGTATTCTCAATATCGGTACCGCGCATTTAGGCGAGTTTGGTAGCCGTGAAGGTATCTGCCAAACCAAATCTGAGATTTACCACACCTTGACAGACAACCAGTTTGCGATCGTGCCAGACAAAGATGATTTCACCAATCAGCTGCGCCGTACTGCTGAAAAAAACACCGCAAAAGTAATCGGTTTTGGCAATACCGACGTCAGTGCGAGCCACTTAGACGTTGAGCCTGAACGCAGCGAGTTTAAATTACATATCGGCACGCAGGTAAAAGATATCTGTCTGCCACTCGCCGGTGAGCATAATGTCAATAACGCGCTAGCGGCAGCGGCTTGCGCTTATGCGTTAGCGATCGATGTTGAAGATATCGTCATCGGTTTAGAAAACGCCCGTCCAGCCAAAGGCCGTCTCAACAGTCAAATACTAGGCAATCATCGCTTGATTGATGATACTTATAATGCCAATCCGCACGCCGTACGCGCCGCTGCCAAAGTCTTAGCGGCGCAAACCGGTACGCAAGTTATGGTACTTGGCGATATCGGTGAGCTGGGCGACGCTGCAGTTAGCGAGCATCAAAGCTTAGGCCGTACTATCGCTGCTATCGGTATTAATGTACTGCTTTGCGTTGGGGAGTACGCTCGGTACACGGTGGCCGGAGCCCAAGAGATCGGCGGTATTACCGCGCATGATTTTGAGGATAAAGACTGCTTATTACAGTATCTCCAGCAGTATCTACAAGCGCAGCAAGCACATCCTTGCACTGTGTTATTCAAAGGGTCTCGTTTTATGGAAATGGAAACCCTCATCAATGCGCTAATCGAGGAGTAAGCGGTGTTAGTTTGGTTTTTTGAATGGCTCAGCCAGTATTATTCGCCGTTTTCTGCGGTATCCTCTTTGACGCTGCGCGCACTATTAGCGGTCATTACCGCTTTAGGGTTTAGTCTGCTCTTAGGCCGGCGGGTGATTCGTCATCTGCGTACTCTTCGCTATGGACAGGCCATTCGTGATGATGGTCCGCAGTCGCATTTGGCCAAGACAGGTACGCCAACGATGGGCGGGGTGCTTATCCTCACCTCTATTGGCGTGGCGAGTCTGTTGTGGGCGCGCTTAGATAACCCTTACGTTTGGATTTTGCTTGTGGTGATGGTTATCTTTGGCGCGGTCGGTTGGGCTGACGACTGGTTGAAGATTAAATACAAAGATCCTAAAGGGCTGATTGCGCGTAAGAAGTACTTTTGGCTATCAGTCGGTGCTATCTTTGTCGGGGTCTCTTTATACTATATTGCGACCCTGCAGCCTGATGCTGCTACGACGCGAATGATGCAGGATCTGCTGCTGCCAGTATTTAAGGACTGGTACATTCCGTTTTCTGCAGTGCCATTTGGCATTGCCTTTATTATCTTTACTTACTTTGTGATTAACGGTGCTTCTAACGCGGTTAACTTAACCGACGGTTTAGATGGTCTGGCGATACTGCCAGTAGTGTTGGTCGCTGCAGGCCTTGGCGCGATGGCTTATGTCTCAGGTGATGTGCGCTTCTCAGAGTACTTACACGTGCCTTATATACCTTATAATTCAGAGGTCATTATCGTCTGCGGGGCGATGGTCGGCGCAGGACTCGGGTTTTTGTGGTTCAACGCTCATCCCGCGCAAGTGTTTATGGGTGATGTTGGCGCGTTAGCACTGGGCGCGATGCTTGGTACGATCGCGGTGATGACCCGCCAAGAGATTGCCTTTGCCATTATGGGCGGCTTATTTGTCGCCGAAGCGATATCGGTGATATTGCAAGTTGGCTCTTATAAGCTACGCAAAAAACGCATCTTTCGTATGGCGCCGCTGCATCATCATTTCGAAGAGATCGGCTGGAAAGAGACACAGGTAGTAGCCAGATTTTGGATTATTGCTATTGTGCTCGTGGTGCTAGGGTTGATGACGTTAAAACTGCGTTAAATGCTTGCTTGATTAGGTTCAATACTCCTGATCACTCAGCCAAAAAGCCACTCTAGATCATTTTAGAGTGGCTTTTTTATCGCTTATCGTCAGTGATTTTTGCTAAGATGCTGATGTTAAACTATTGAGTAAATTTAGAAGAGGTTAAGAGACTGGTGTCGATATTTATATGTCCTATTTGCCAATCGCCGCTAGTACCAGCAGCTGATACTTGGCGCTGTGATGGCAGCTTAAACGCTAAAAACACTTGCCATCCTTTTGATGTAGCACGGCAAGGCTATGTCAACTTACTGCCTGTACAGCAAAAAAAGTCCAAAGCGCCTGGCGACAGTAGCCACTCTATCCTTGCTCGGAAGCGGTTTTTGGCTGCCGATTATTATCAGCCGTTACAAGATCTGCTCTGCGAGCAGATACAAAGCATCTTGCCACAAGACGGCGCAAGAAAAAATAAAGAGTCTGTGACGTGGTTAGATATTGGCTGCGGCGAGGGGTATTACACTGAAGCCATTGCGCAAACCAAGGGCATTGATCGCTTGATCGCCGCCGATATTAGCAAGGCTGCCGTGTTAGAAGTGGCCAAAGCGAGCAAAGCGGCTAAGCGCTTCTGGCTAGAGGCTGATAAGCTGGATGACGGCAAAGCGACTATTTATCCTATTGTCACAAGCGCCGCCCATCTTCCGCTAAGTAATAATAGCTTGATGGGTATCAGTAGTATTTTTAGCCCGATATTGCCCACAGCTTTTAATGATGTCTTGCAGCAGGGTGGCTATGTAGTGATAGCTAAGCCCGATATCAGCCATTTGGCTAGCGTGCGCGAGGCGCTATTCAATGAAGTACGTGAGCATAATTCAGATAAGTTTTTGACTGAGCTTGCGCCTTTTTTTGATTTATTAGAGACTCATAAAGTCAGCACTGAGCTGAGCTTGTCTGAGCAAGCATTAGCGGATTTATTAACCATGACCCCTTATGCTTATCGTGCCCAGCCAGATAAACGGCGAGCGCTCTTGGCAAAAGCGGCAGCGGCGAGCTTTAACACGGAAGCCAGATTTGTGGTTTATATCCTAAAAAAACGGCCGTTATAGCCTATTATAGTCGATTCTAAATAAAATAGAGACATATAAGCGGGTGTTTTGACACTGTTTTGAGAATATGTCTGATCAAGCTAAGGTCTGTTTAGCTCTTTAGAGTCGACTATACCGTATTTTATGCCGCTCAATATATCAAAACGTAAGCTAAAGACTGTGTTTAACTTGTGTTTAACATTATCAATACTACATTTGAGACAGGCATTAAAAAACGCAGCCAGCTTTTGAGCGACTGCGATTTCTTCGATTAGATTTTGAGAGTTAGACTTTTTTAATTAAGCCTAGCGTTTGCCTCATTGGTTCATATGACCCTCTTGATTCATGTGGCCTTTGTTTATCATATGGCCATCTTGATTCATATGACCTCGTTTCATCATATGACCGCCTTGTTTCATATGCTGCGCGCGCATTGTCGCAAGTTTCTGGCGTTGTTCTGGGGTTAATATATTCATCATGGCTTCACGGTTTTGCATATGATTACCACGATTATTCTGTCTAAGCGCTTGAATTTGCGCTTTTTGATTGGTGCTTAAATTTAGCTCAGCCATCATATTACTCATCATAGTGTTCATGCCGCTGTGCATATGCTGACCGCCATTATTATGCTGCATTTGCTGCATATTGTTATGAGGCATAGTGTTATTAGCATTCGTATTGGCACAAGCGCTAATCGCTGTAAGGCTTGAGAGTGCAAGAGTGGCATTTAGTAATAACTTTTTCATAAAAGCTCCTTATTTTATAATGAAATTTATATTATATGTTAACATAATTTATTTATAATGAAAGTATCTATAGTGTAAAGTATACTGCCGACGCTACTATGTATAAGACTTTATTAAAGGGAGTCAGCATTTTAGAGTTATATTTTATTGATAGATTAAGTGACGATCTCATTATTAATGGCTTTCGCCCAGCGCCGACTCTTGTTATGACAGCGATTGCAAAGCTCATGCGCCTGCGTCAAATAAGCGACATTGCCGCAGTACATACAAGCGTAGTGATAGTCAGGCTGAACTTGCTGCACGGCTTGATAGGGTTTAGGAAATAGCGGCAGACCATAACGGGTATCATCGAGCGGGTAGAGCACGAGACTGAAATTGCCATTGACCTCTAACAGACCGATACGCACTTGCCCTAAGTGCTCAACGCCTTGTCGGCGCATCTCAGAGAAAAACTCATCGTGCGACATTTTACCTTCTTTTATTTTTTCTAGTACCAAGCGGCCATTTTCGACGATATAAACGGGTTTTCCTTCTAATAGATATTCAAAAGGCTGATACTTCATCATAAACCAAGTGCATAACCGATACAGGCCGATGACCACGCTCATGATGATCACCGCTTGAATAATGGGCAGATCCTCAGTGAACATCGGATCGCCTGCGATCGAGCCAAGTGACAAATAAGCCCAAAACCATAACGGTCGCAAAAACGCCCCAAGTAGCGAGAGTGACAGCAGGTTTAAGTCCGACTCGAAACGACTGAAAGGAAGTGCGCAGGCCGCCATCGAGCAAGATACAGGCTAAGGCAGCTTGACCGATAAAGTTGGCAATATTGTATTGTGAGAACTCAATACCCAGCAGGCCCTCTTCACCTGCGAGCATGCCCACTATTAAGAATAACAGTAGTAATGGCACGCCTAAACGCGCTGATAAGGTGCTCGCTATAATGCTAGCGAAAATCAGTAATGCCCCTACTAAATATAGGACGTTTAAAGTAACCATTTTTTATATTCTAATACTCGCCCAATAGCCAACCGCTCACAAAAGCAAAATACTCACGAAACCAAGCGTTATAGCGGATAGATAGAGGCGTGGAGCTGGCGACGGTAATGGGCTGGGTATAGCCTTGATGGCGCGCAATAGCGGCTGAGCGTATAGTATGAAAATCGCTAGTAACGATAGCAATAGGTGCTTTGATACTGATTCCTTGTGCGGCGAGGAGTGCTTTTGAGTTCGCCAAGTTCTCCTCAGTGCTGGTGCTTTTGTCTTCTTGCCACACACTATCTAGTGCAATCTGGTGCGCCTCATTTAAGTAGCTGGCCATAATATCAGCCTCGCTACGATCGCGCCCGAAGCCAACGCCGCCACTAGTGATAGCGATGGCTGCTGGCTGAGCAATAATAATCGGCGCGGCGCTATCTAAACGACTCGCCAGTGTCGGGGTAGGTTTGCCATCGACCGTACCTGAGCCCAAGACGATAATCGCTGCAAGAT
Source organism: Psychrobacter submarinus (assembly GCF_904846685.1). GTDB lineage: Bacteria > Pseudomonadota > Gammaproteobacteria > Pseudomonadales > Moraxellaceae > Psychrobacter > Psychrobacter submarinus. Next base: position 81,281 of record NZ_CAJHBQ010000005.1, on the reverse strand, counting down.
CTGGTAGCGGCTGACGGCTGAGCTCAATTTGCTGCTGTAGCGAGATGATAAACACCGCGAAGCTGACTAACCAAACGCTGAATAATCCCCATAGCGCGTACCAACCACGCTTAAGTAAAGGCCTGCGCTTAATGAATCTTTGTATGCGCGGCCACGACAGTCCATGCGCGACAAATATCAGCCCAATCATCAAGGGGACAGTAGTGCCGAAGTTGATCTTGCCTACCGCTATTAGCGCGGCACATTCAACAATAATTACCGCGCCTGCCACGGTTAAAATAATACGAGTTAGCGTTAATAAAGGCTTTCGCATAGTAAGTATTGACTCGTGATAGTAGGGTAAAACTGGCAAACAAAACCCACCGGTTAAGTGGGCTCTGATTTTATAATAGGCTATAGGCTAGCGACTAGTAAAGGTGATGGTTTTATGACTACCGATATCGACAGGTTGGCTAATCGCGACTTTACTCGCTAGGATATCGCCTTGTGCGTTGATTTTGTAGCACTCTGTAGAGCTGCCATTAGCATCATTATTGAGCAGTAGGTTCTCTGAGGTCTCTATACACAGCCAAGCTTGGGTTTTATTCTCGCGCGTCAGTGACCAGCTTTGTTTATAGCTGCCGACTTTTTTGCGCATACTGCTATCACTATAGACGTTTTCAGTGATCAGCTGACTGCTGTCGCCAATGCTTGCCAGCTTGGGAATGGGTGCAGTCTGCTTAGATAGCGAGTATCTACCACTAGTGTCTGTAAAACCGTGAAATTCTAGTGGGTTTGTCGTGAAGTAGTTGGTGGCGACCGACTGATTAGTGATTTGATCAAAGCGCTTGGTAATCGTGCCAATATTAGCCGCTTGTACGCTTTTATTATTAAAAACCGTAGCGCCTTTGGGAGTGACGTTGATGTCAGCAATGATCGTTTGCTCATCGACTTTGGCGTATAGTCTTTCGCTACGCGGCTGGGTGTAGATGTTAAGAAAAGCGGTCTCGATAGGGTACTGAGTGACGACGTTATCATTATCGTCACCCATGCCATGCATCGGCGCGTTAATGGTCACACAAGCGCTTAAACTCAGTCCTGCTAGTCCTGCTACTACTAAATTTTTCATGACTCATCCTTGCTATTGTTTTGCGTTGATATGCAGTCGATATCGACCGCCAATAGCTACTATAAACGAGTTTTATAGCAGCTGCGTCTGACATTCGTTATTCGTCGCGCTAGCTATAAGATTATCATTATTAGCGTTATAGTGATGATTAAATAGTTAGGGCGTGTTGAACATTCGACCTTGGCACTGACCGCGACGCTCACTCTGGTCGGGCCTATTTTGCTTGGCGCGTACATTTACGTGGTCTATTTATGGGTGATACTACGGCAAATTGAAGGCGCAGACGGACATATCGGCTATGATATTCCATGGAATCCGGCGCATTTATTTCCCGTCTATGAAGGGCCAGTCTATCACGACTTTCATCATGCCAAATTCAAAGGCAATTACGCGGGGTTTTTACCGTATTTAGATAAGTATCTAGGTAGAACTCATATTCCAGCTTATCTGAATTATCTCAAACAAAAGAAAAAGGGCCTAACGCCCGTTGAGATTGAGGGAAGTGCGAAGGAAGCAAAGCGGCAGGCAAAACTGCTTAAACGGCAGGCGCGGAGTGGTTAATGTTTAAAAAATTAACACCCCGTCTGGTATAAGCGCAAGTGGCATAAGTACAAAATTGCAAATATGTCAGGCAGGGTCAGCAGTAACAAAAAAGCAGAAGCTAATATAAAAGTAAGAGCGCTTAAGAGATTATGTTATATCGCAACAAGACAACGATCGTAGCAGCACTGATCAACACGCTGAGAAAGATATAGAACAAAACATTATTACTGACTAATTTCTTTTCGACGTCAGAATAGCCTAGACTATCAAAGGTAATAGCTTCCTTATCGAGGGCGGAGTAGTCCAAGTTTTTCATAGAGTCGACAAAACTCTCAACGAACCAGTGCGGCCAGTGCTTTGGCTTAAAGGGGGAGATGCCACTCATACGAGTTTGATTCGAAAATCTTGCCCAGTTACTATCGCCTAAATTAAGGCTGTGCATACGCCAGTCAGTGAAGCTATAACCACTTACCTTTTCGGTGAGGACCACATCGACGTCTTTATGGTTGGGGTCTTGGAAGATCCGCTGCATAAGGGAGAAGATGCTTTTTTTACTACCTTCCAAAAATTGCAAGAAGCTCTCATCGTCATTGCATAAAAACCCCATAATACGGTTATTTTTATTAAAATTCTCTGAGTGCTTTTGAATATGCTCAAAGACAGAACTCTCATTGGTATTTATCGTGCTCACGTATACCAATCTGATAAGGGTATCTGCAGGTGTCTTCTTCATTGACCCTTCTAGCATATCGTGAGTTGTTATAGTTGTAGCGATACGCCTTGCTCCTTAGTTTATAATCTTACTTTTTTAAGCATAATGTTTCTTATTGTACATTGTCACTGAATGCTTATTCCGTTCTAGCGTATATAAAATAAAGTAAATCGTCCATATTTTAGTCATTTTACTATCAAAAACAACTGGTTTGTTAGCAACAGAGGGATAGTCTTGTGCATTAGCTGACGACTGGTATGCAATAGGTTCAGCATAAAGCACTACGATTTTCATGACATCATGGCTACAATAAACTTAACCCAACACACGCTGTATCTGATATGAAAGGCAAAAAACACGCCTTACGCCGTCAAACCGTTGTTAGATGTTAAAGCTAAATATAGCAATGGATACCTGCATCATAATATCAAAGCTGAGCGGCAGATCGATCTGAGAGTGGGGCTTCGTACTTAGGTTTATTGGCTTGTCGATCTAAAAGAGGCCTATAAAGAATTTTATAAATCAATATTCGAACAGCGGAGAGTGTTAAGTACAGTAGGATGGCTTAAGACCCTTCACCACAATAGTTAATCTCAAGGAAGAGAGATGTCAGCAACCAAAGAAGAGATCATCGCTTTTATACAATCAGAATCTCCAAACTCTAAATATAAGATTGAGTCAGTAGGGGATAGCAAAGCTACTTTGTCACTCGATGTCGGCACGGACGAACTACGACCTGGCGGCACTGTCTCTGGTCCTGTACTAATGAGTATCGCGGATATCGCGATTTATATCGCAATATTGGGTGAAATCGGTATCGTACCCTTGGCTGTGACCACTAGCTTGACGATTAACTTCTTGCGTCGACCCTCAGCAGATAGGAGCATCGTCGCCGAGTGCAGCCTGATAAAAGTCGGACGCGCGCTAATCGTAGGCGAAGTTTCTTTATATTCAGAGGGCTCTAGTGACTTGGTCGCACATGTTGTTGGTACCTATTCCATACCGTCTAAGCATGATTAAATGACTTATACATATACGCTGTTAAATATATCTTCTCAGTACCCATAATAATCACATTGTTATCAAGTATTTTTGTGCTTTGGCCCCTTAGTTTATTCAATTAATTTATATAAATATCTACTAGAGTTGAACTTCTAGCCACTAACATCTGCCAAGCATTCTAGACCCTGCTATCATTACCTCACTATCAAATTCCCACTTTTCAAAGTATTCAGGAACCATAAATGCCAACCAGCGTACCTAATAGTATTAACCAAATCAATCAAGACGATATCAATAAAGCCGTCTGGAACGCCTGCGATACTTTTCGTGGGGTCATCAGCGCCGATACGTATAAAGACTTTATCTTAACCATGCTGTTTCTCAAGTACTTGTCTGACGTCTATCGCGATGAGTACAACAAGCTGGTCGAACAGTTCGGCGACAACCCCGAACTGATACATGCCATGATGTCCAAGCAGCGTTTTGTGTTGCCTGAAGGCGCAAGCTTTTGGGACTTGTACGAGCAGCGCCATCAGCCGGGTAATGGTCAGCGCATCGATGAGGCGCTACATGCCATTGAAGAAGCCAACGGTACCAAGCTCAAAAACGTCTTCCAAGATATTAGCTTTAATACCGATAAACTCGGTCAAGAAAAGCAAAAGAACGAGCTATTACGCCATCTGTTAGAAGATTTTGGCAAAGATATTCTGAACCTCTCCGCTGAGCGTGTCGGTAGTTTGGACGTGATTGGTAATGCGTATGAGTACTTAATCAAGCATTTTGCTGCGAGTAGTGGCGCGACAGTGTAAATACCCCATTCTTAACACAACATCATCGTAGAATAATTAAGCCACCTGTCTGTACTCAGCAGGTGTCATATCATTAAGTGAATCATGGGGTCTTTCAGTGTTATAAACCTTGATCCATTCCTCAGTCAGTTGACTGACCTCGTTTAAATTGTTGAAAAGGTAGCAATCTAAAACCTCATTGCGATAACTGCGATTAAACCTTTCAATGTAAGCGTTCTGATAAGGACAGCCAGGCTCAATATAGTCAACATAGACACCATGAGCTGATGCCCAATCAGTGAATACGCTGGATGTAAACTCACTGCCGTTATCTACCCTTATTTGCTTAGGATAGCCATGCCACTCGGCTAGCTGGTCAAGGTAGCGAATTACTCGGAGTGATGGAATGCTGGTACCAATATCAATGCCTAATACTTCACGGTTGTCATCATCAATCACATTAAAGGTTCGAAAGCGAATATTGTTGTGTAGTCTGTCGCTCATAAAGTCCATAGACCAAGTATGGCCCAATGCGTTTGGCACACTTAACGGCTGAGGATGACGTGTTGGTAGCCGTCTTTTAGACTTACGGCGTAGGTTTAAGTTTAACGCGGTATAAACACGGTGTACTCGCTTATGATTCCATGAATAGCCAAGCTTACGTATGCGTTTAAAGCACTTTGGGAAGCCCCAACGATTGTGCTTGTCAGTAAGCTCATTTAAGACATCAATAATCTCACTATCATCAGATAGCTTAGGCTTATAGTAGTAAGCGGTTCGACTCATGCAGACCACCTGACAACTCACTGCAATGCTGACATCATACTGCGCCTGCAATTCTTGCGCCCAGACTTTGCGCTCGGGTACAGGCGCTATAGCTTTTTTATGATATCTTCGGGCATTTGTGCTTTAAGGCTTAAGTCAGCATACATCTGTTTAAGCCTACGGTTTTCTTCTTCAAGCTCTTTTAGTCGTTTGACATCAGAGGCTTCCATACCGCCATACTTAGATCTAACTTCGCTATCGCTTCGTCTTGCGTCACTAAAACAGTCTCCCAGACTGTTTCTTAACGTTCCTCATTATAAAAGTCGAGCTAGCAATCCCGTATTTACGACACAGCTCTTTAGCAGGTATCCCAGCTTCTGCTTCTTTTAATATGGATACGATTTGGGTCTCAGTCATTCGTTTGCTCATATCAAAACTCCTTATGTGTATTTTATAAGAAATTCTACGTTTGAGCTGTGTTAGTTTAGGGGATAGTTACAATCGTGTTGCTAAGCTAATGGTAATACGTACTCGTCCTCACAATTACTATAAAGCAGGTCGCCAAGGCGATCAGCTGTTGGCTAAATATTTTTCTAAGCAACGATATGGTTTTGCCCAAAGCTTATTAACACGAACCCAACGTTATAATGATGCGGTGCAATTTTTACATTCTGCATCACCACAGAAGTTTTTAGAAGTTTGCCCACCCGACTTGAAAAATATGGCGGGACGATTATCTAAAGATAAAGCTAAAATCCGTTATAGCTATGATGTAGGACTAGAAACTGGGTACAAAGCGATTGAAGATTGGCATAAAATTTAATGATAATTCCGTAATAAATCAGAATGCTTAAAATTAGACATTAACTGTTAAATAATGCAGCTTAATTCTATTGGATAAGTATCTTATGGTTGAGATATTTGCCGTTCAGTCATTAGCCCATGCTATATCTAACAGTGATATAGACTATACCACTGTTGGCCCCTCTAGTTGTTTTAGGCCAATCGTTCTCAGTCTTCCTTGGTCATCAACTTCTTTAATGACCAACAACCACTTCTCATTAATCGCAACCGTATCGCCTGCTACGGGTGCCATCTTTAAGCTATCCTTAATGTATTCAGCAACCGTTTGTTCCCACATGTTTTTTGTGTTCAGGGTATCTTCTAGAGATTCGAATTTCATCCTATCGGTAAAGAAAGGCACATCTTTAAGTTTGACACTCGGCGATAGCATCCAATCGCCATAAAAATCATCGATGGCTCTACGGTCTAACGTAGTGTCATTAAAAACAGTCGCAATCTGATCGGCATAATCGCCACTCATGGCATACCATACGCTATCGCCAAATTTGAGCTTAGTCTGTTCATTAATTGCCAAGATTTGCTGACCACGCACCAAGGCAAAAACATGGATTCCTTCAGGGCTGATACGCGTAGATATATCCTTCGGATGACGACCAATTGCAAACGCGCCTAACTTTACTTCAAATTCATATAACGTAATACTTGCTCTATCTGACACCCACACTTCATGCTCTTCTTTTGGGCCCTTATTGTTAGGAATACGCACCTTAAACAGATTGGCCATAAAAGGAATGGTCGTCCCTTGTAACACCAACGATAAGACCACCACCCCAAAAGCGATATCAAACAGCATAAAGGCATTGTCTACCCCTGCAATCACTGGCAACATGGCAAGGGTAATGGGCACTGCACCACGTAAGCCGACCCAAGAGATAAAGCCGATCTCTCTATTTTTAAATTTAAACGGTAAAACACTGGTATAGACTGCAATAGGACGAGCCACTAAAATCATAAAGGCAGCAATGGCCACTGAATAAGGCCAAACTTCAAGAACGTTCGATGGCGTGACCAATAGGCCCAATACCACAAATAACACCGCTTGCGACAACCACGCAAAGCTGTCCATCACGCGCATGACATGCTCAGTTGAGCGTACCTTATGGTTGCCGTAGCGGCAGCAGTAACATACACGCGTAAAGCAAACCATGACCAGCGATAACCAGCTTGGCAGTGGTTGGCTCGTGTACTGGACGTTGATGGCGTTGCGAAGCGACCCACATCAGTCTCAGGACAACTAATACGAGCAATAGAACACCAATAGAAACATGCCAAGGCACTAACGTCTGACCGATCCAATGCTCGCCGTCGCTGATACGGTCAGTGAACTTAAGTAACTACCAGAAGATTAATACTGTCATACTCCAGTGAAAAATTTGCTAATGCGACCATAGCGCTCTTTCGAATCAATATTCATAACCTTTTCTTCTTGTATTGGCTGTGATGCTCAATTAAGCCCATTCGATAACAAGCGTCTCTTTGCCAGCCATACGTAGCAAATGATCACTGACAACTTGCTGTAATTTTGGCAACTGCTCGGTATCACTTTTGAGTGTTACTATCAGTAAGTCGGTACAATACATCTGACAGACACCCATGGGCAGCTCAATCTCACCTTTATCTGAGCTTAGGGTAACGGGCAGCTTATGTGCCCAGTGCTTGCACAGTCGATTCATTATTTGCTGCGGATTTTGTGTTTGTATCGTTGCGCTAGATGTTAGCATAATTAAATCCCCCTATTATTAATGATAGAAACTTACCGTCTAAACCTCGTTAAGCAATACTTTCTACAATACCACCTTCAACCCGTAGTGCTGAACCGGTGGTTGCGCTCGCTTGTGTTGAGGCAATATAGACACTCATGTTGGCAATTTCTTCAGGGGTTGCAAAACGCTTGATTAGCGTTGATGGACGGTTCTCATCTAAGAATATGCCTTCCATCTCCTCCGATGAGACGCCGCGCTCATCCGCCAGTTCTTGCATCATGGCTTTTGCGCCCTCGGTTCGAGTCGGTCCTGGCAAAATACTATTCACTGTCACACCGCTGCCCGCTAACACTTTGGCAAGACCACGTGATACGCCTTGAATAGCTGCTTTGGTCACGCCGTAGTGCACCATTTCAGCTGGGATATTCAATGCCGATTCACTAGAGATAAACTGAATACGACCCCAACCTTTTTCCTTCATTGCTTTTGCATAATGCCGCGACAGACGGACACCGCTCATGACATTAATTTGGAACATCTCCTCCCAAGCATTGTCATCAATATCAAAGAAAGGGGTGGCGCCATAAATCCCTAGATTGTTCACTAAGATATCTACTTCTGGCAAGGTGTTGATAATTGTCTGACAGCCACCAGCCGTCCCCGCATCAGCAACAATGCCTTTTATATTATTGGCATCATTAACAGCATCAGCTTGTTGAAGCTGTTTGATCGCCTCATCAACGCCAGCTTGATCGCGACCAACGATAGTGACTTGTGCGCCAGCTTTGGCAAGACCTGTTGCAATAGCGAGGCCAATACCCGCAGTTGAACCTGTGACGAGTGCTGTTTTTCCATTAAGGTCGATGTTCATAATATTTCTCCGTTTATAAATAATTTTTGTCTATGTATGTTTGCTGCTTTGTGAGTATCAGTTTATAAAGAATTAAATGAATATCAGATTAATAAATTTAGCCAAACTGAAAGGCTGAAATCTGAGTTTTCATGACTTGCTGAGAATATGTTTTCTTACCTCTATCTTTTCCTGCTGCCCCTACGGCAACCATTAAAGGTAGCAAATGCTCCTCCGCACCTAATAGATGAGAATCCAATGCATGAGGTGCCTCTGGCCAATTAGCAAGCGCTGCAAAGCGCTCATCTGCATTAGCTGCAACTGCTGTCGTTAGCCACTCGTCAAATATTACTGACGGTGCGGTAAAACTCGAATCACCATAGCCGCGCATATTATGAAAGCTCATACCACTGCCTACGATCAACACGCCTTCATCACGTAGTGAGGCAAGCGCTTGGCCCGCTCTTAGATGTACTTTTGGGTCTAAATCATGACGCAGAGATAGCTGTACTACTGGAATATCGGCGTCAGGGAACATCAGTTTCAGTGGAATAAACACCCCATGATCAAAACCTCTGGAACTGTCCTGCTTATTGCTTAAACCAGCATCGATGAGCAAATGACCAATCCGCTCAGCCAGTACTGGCGCACCAGCTGCTGGATAAGTCAGCTGATACGTATGCTCAGGGAAGCCAGAGTAATCATAAATCAGCTCAGGCTGCTTGCTGGCAGTAATACTAAACTCCCGCGTTTGCCAATGGGCACTGACTATTAAAATAGCTTTGGGACGCTCTGGCAAACCATTTGAGCTATTGGTTAAAAAGTCAGCCATCTGATCCCAAGTGTCTGCTGGTTGCCAATCCATAAAAAAACAAGGCCCAGCACCATGAGGTATAAACAATACAGGTTGCTTGACTGTGGTTGATTCATTATTCATGAACTTTACTCCTTTATCTTGCTAAATATGTTCAGGCCCTGTGGGCACGATTCCATTGGGATTTAACGCTTTGATAGAGTAATAGCCTGCTTTGATGTGCTTGATACTCACCGTCTCTGAAATGCCATCAAGCGCTAAGATTCGTAGCATATAAGCATGTAGAGAACTCATATCTTTGATCAAGTTACGGTTGCATTTAAATAGACCGTGATAAGCGGCATCAAAACGTACTAAAGTCACAAACAGTCGAATATCTGTTTCCGTCAGCTGCTCACCAAATAGATAATGACGACCATCACTCAGGCGCGCCTCAAGCATATCTAAGGTGTCAAATACTTGCTGATAAGCTTCTTCATAAGCCCCTTGTGTCGTCGCAAATCCTGCTTTGTATACGCCGTTGTTTAAATTCTCATAGATAACTAAGTTTAGGGCTTCGATATCATCAGCAAGCTCTTTTGGAAACAAGTCAACGTAATTTGGCACGAGTTCTGTAAAAGCGGTATTTAGCATACGTAAGATATCAGCAGACTCATTATTAACGATAGTATTGGTTTTTTTGTCCCAAAGCACAGGTACAGTCGCGCGTCCGGTAAATTGAGGGTCTGCTTTGGTATAAAGTTGATGAGCAAATTGGGCATGATTAATAGGATCACTGTCAGCACCGTCAAAGCCACCAAACTGCCAGCCTTGATTGCCAAGCTGCGGATTGACCACGGTAATATCGATTATATCTTGCAGACCTTTTAACTGACGTGCCATCAAGGTACGTGAGGCCCAAGGGCAAATCAGCGCTACGTATAGATGATAGCGGTCTTTTTCTGCTTTAAAGCCCCCAGTACCCGTTGGTCCTGCTTGTCCATCAGCAGTAATCCAATGACGGAACGATGAGGTTTGACGAATAAAACGCCCTTGTTCGTCTTCTGCTTGTACCGGTTGCCAGTCTTCAGTCCAATTGCCATTGATTAACATAATACTTACTCCTAGTCAGATGATTGCTTTTAAAAAGCATGACCCTACTTTACCATCAACATAAAAAAAGAGTAAGATAGGTGATATTGATTAATTAACAACATATCGTTGATAATGGCTTTATTGTTCAATTTCGATAGTTAAAGAAAAACAGGGCAAAATATGGATAGAATCGATGCGATGCGTGCCTTTGTAGCGGTGGTGACCGAAGGCAGCTTTACTAATGCGGCAAATACTCTGCAACTGTCACCTCAATTGGTGAGCAAATATGTCTCTAAGTTGGAGGAGCAGCTAAATAATCGTCTGCTGAATCGTACCACCCGTAAAGTAAGCCTCACCGAAGCTGGTAGTCATTACTTTGGTCATGCGCAGCAGATTTTATTGAGTATGGATGATATGGAGTCGCAACTAAGTGGTTTGCAGCAAAACCCTAAAGGTGTGTTGCGCATAAGTGCGCCAGTATCTTTTGCTTTAAAACATATGGCTAAATTAGTCACTGACTTTCAGATCCGTTATCCATTGGTCACAGTCGATCTACAATTGACTGATCGTAAAGTCGATATTGTTGAAGAAGGGTTTGATATTGCACTGCGTATAGGTCAACTGAAAAGCTCATCACTTATTGCGAAGGAAGTGGCACCTATTCGTGTGGTTCTGTGTGCGTCGCCTGAATATTTGAAAAAGCATGACACACTCGATAAGCCTGAAGATTTAGAGAAACATCGCTATTTACATTATAGCTATATGAACATGGACGCGAAGGAAGAGGTCTACCAATTATTAAAGGCGAAGATTCTCAAGCAAGGTAGTGAGTTTCTTAGTAATAACGGTGATGTGTTGGTAGAAGGAGCTATTGAAGGTGCAGGATTGGTATTACAGCCGACATTTATTGTCAGTGAAGCAGTTAGCAGTGGCAAGCTGGTGATAGTATTGCCTGAACTTGAACCTAAACGCTTAGGTTTATATGCCGTCTACGCCCATAGAAAGCTACTACCGCACAAAGTCAGGTGTTTTATCGATTTTATGGAAGGCTATTATGGAGCGCCGCCTTATTGGGATGAGTCTATAGCCAAAAGCCAGTCGCTCAGTAATACGTGAGGCACTGGATAACTAGCTTCTCCTAAGATAGATGCGGCTTGCTATTTTTTATGCTACTACACTTTACGGCGGTTGAGATATTGCTGTTAGTATCCGCTTGTAACTATTCCCTAAACTAACACAGCGATTATTTTATTGAGACGTTATGAATCCCCGTATTTTTTAAGCCCAGCGCAAGCACATATCACTTGGATTCTAAAGGGCGTTGATGGTATTGAAAAAGACTATGAGCATTTTTCGCCACCATTTTTGTTAGCCTTGGACGAGGTGTATAACAAAATTCGCAATCTAAATTACCGCTACATGCCTGCTGGTACGTTGTTCCCTGAAGAGGTGCAGCAGTACGACCTCTATATCATCCCTGAAGCATTAAGTAATGCCATTGGTCATCAAGACTATCGTCTGGGTAGACTAGCTGACTTTGATAAAATGCTGGCTAATAAATTACCGCAAGTACTGGATGATAAACAGCGTAAGAACAAGGTGCGTAATCTATTGCAGAAAATGTGCCGTGATGGATTAGTCGTTTCTGAGGGTTGGTCTTGGACTCTTGCAAATAGCTAAGGATAGCTAAAAACAGCTAAGAATAGCTAAACCTAGCTAAAAACAGCTAAGCGTAGCTAAAGATAGCAAAAAAACAAGCCGCTTCATGCGGCTTATTTTTTATCACCGCTCAATGAACTCGAGCAGTAGCGATCTTACTCTCAAGCCACTGAGCAACTTCACTTTCAACCCAAGCCACACGTCCCTTTGATAATTTTACCTGAACAGGGAAGGTAGGGTCATAACGGTTTGATCTTCTATCAAGCATATCGTAAATAGTGGTACTGCTAAGCCCTGTATAGTGCACGACTTGCTTGAGCGGTAGCATACGCGGTATTTGCGGCATGCTTGGCATTGATGTGTTTGGTTGAGTGTTTGCGTTTAAATTATCCATTGTTTTCTCCTAGTAACTGTATGAGAGCTTTCTCTCTCATACAGTTAGGGAGTCCTATATTTTTTTACGGCATCCTATACAGTCCGACCGTTCGCCTTAGTTAACCCAATAAAAAAAGAAGCAGAATGAATCCGCTCCTTCTTATATCAACTGCTTATTTTCATAGAGTTAGCTAACTGCTGTTACGCTTTGCCGTAGTCCTTGCTCAATGCTGCTCACGTTCTGAGTGGCTAACCCATTCTGATAACTCCCTTGCTGAGTACTACTCACATCCTCTGTATCTACTGGATAAAACTCTTCCACCACATCAGACATCTCATCACCATCCACTTCAAAGCAAGAATTGGCATAACCTGTTTTAGCGGCGTCATCCAACGCGATTTGATCGAAGCCATATTCGCTAAGCTCACTATCAATGGCCTTAGCTTGTTGTACCGCGTCTTTAAGCGTCACCCCATCACGCAATGTTAAATCAACAAAGTAAATCGGCGTGCGATAGCTTTGCGTCGTGCTTTTACCTCGCAAGGTGAGTTGCAGTGGCAAGCACGACAGCTTATTGCCTGATACCGCAGCAAAGTAGCTTAAGCGTGCGGCAAGCGTTCTAATACTATTAAAGCCTGTGGTGCGAAAGATAAAGGTGCCTAGTTCATCGTCTTCACTAAGATTAACGTAGAGCCTGCCATAAGGCTTACAAGCACCCCCTTGCGCTAAGGGGCAGCGATCGGGTGATGGGCATGCCAGTTGCTCAACACCGTTGCTCGTTCGACGTTGGCAATGCTCACCGTCACCCACGCATAGTGGACGACCTGTTTGTCTATCGAATAGCGTGTACTCAGCTCGTAGGTTTAATTCTGGATCATTGAACAGCATACGTACAGGTATTTGTCTGAGCTTACCGTCATTATTTGCACGTAGTTTTTCGTCTAGTGGATGATTGATCCATCCGTCTTTATTTTGTACTTGGCTAGTGATAGTGAATTGATCGTCTTTGGCAGGCAGACGCTTGCCGTCTTTTTGAACAACACGTCCAATGCTGATACGACCTAATACTGGTGGGGTTATCGTTAGACCTTTAATCATGGTTATATTCCTTGTGTATTTAGCCATAAAAAAGCCCACCTGTGATAGGTGGGCTTTTATGCGCTAGATTTGGTTTGTGTGTGTTGATTAGAATAGATAGCAGGTTAATCGTTTAAGACAACAAAGCGGCGACTGCCTTGACGGGTTTTACTAAATTTAGCTAATAGCTCAGGATGGGCCCTCAGTACCGCCTTGGTATCTAAGCTTACGCTGTCCTTGGATCGTTTCCACGAGATAGCCCCTTTCTCGAATACTGCAATCTCATTATCTTGAATTAAGCTTTGCAGCTGATGCTTCACTTGATCATGACGCTGCTCTAGCTCTTGCATGTAATCACGGTAGCTCAGCAATTGCTCAAATAGCTTGTTAGCGCCAGCATCATTTTTAAAGTCAATTTTGCTGTTAGGCTCAGGTTTGGGATAAAGCTGTTTTAGTGCACGCGCTGCCGACTCACTATGATCAGGGGTTGGTGGTGTGTCTGTTTGCACGTATTGCCAGAACAGACGCTCATGCTCCATGATAGACTCAATCAAGCGCTCGTCACGCTCAACTTTATAAATCTTAGCCTCATGTCCACAGAGTAGTACGCAAATATGCGCCGCCGTTTTGCCTGTGACCGCTAGCTGATGCTGTACTTGGCACGTCACATATAACGGCACGCCATGCTTCCAAAGCTTGGCTCCATGCTCCCCTGTGGTTTTACACTCTAATATCTGTACTTCATCACTGCCAGTTATTGCATAGTCTAAATTAGCCAGCATAAAGTGATTATCAGGATCAGGATGCTGCAAGATCGCGTTAATGCGTCGCACCTTATTGCCGGTGTGCTTTTGATAGTATTTAGCCACCATTGGTTCTAAGGTGTTACCCCAATACAGTGGTGAATAACCGTCAATGCCGTTATTATTACTGGCATCAATATTTGATGCCATACGTCCAGTCTTAATCATCCATAATTCAAGCATGGATAGAAAGGGGTGAATACCGCAAGCGGCAGCAGCATCAGAGCTGCCAATGCCTTGCTTGCGAACTTCAAGCCATTTGTCATGGCTTAAGTTTTTGGTGTTGACCAAACGTTTAGCCGTGCTTGATTGATTAGCAGACGGCTTAACGGGTTTATTTTCAGCCTTAGGCTTTGGTAACTCTACGCTATTGTACCGAGCGTTTAGTGGGACTTTACCCTTAACGGTGGCACGCTTAAGTCTTGGCTGCGTCGTATTTGTATTGTTTAATGCGATCATGTTCATAATGAACTCCTTCGTTAGATTTATTATTGGTTAAATAAACGGCATAAAAAAACCACGCTCAAAGGCGTGGTTGATTCATTGAGTGAACAAAGTCATTAAGAGATTAAGCAATTAAGCGTAGCGCTTCATCAAGGCTCTTATCTTTGAGCTTTGCTCCGGCACCAAACCAAGCTGAATCAAGACGATGATCCCTCGACATGGCACGGCGTTCATGATCGACAAACTCTGTCATCGCAGACAGCAGGCCATAAGCGGTATCTTTGGCAGATGCTAAGTCCGCACCGCGACCTTGACCGTTAAACATACTCATCACCTGATTCATGGCACGAGCATTCGGAACCGCTTCTTTCTCCTTCTTAGCGGTATTAAACAGAATAAGGCCATCGTCTTTGACATCGTTAAACACGCGGTTTAAGTAATTGGCCGCTTCTGCTTGCGTCACTCGTCTATTAGTAAGCTGTTTCATCTCATAATTAAAGTCATCCCACTGGCTGACAGATACACCTAGTTGCTGTTTGACTTTGTCGGCATCAAAGGTGGTACTGTGCGGTACTTTGACCACACCACCGCTACCATCAGCCAGACTGATTGCTAAGGTGTTATTACACACCACACGGATATTGGTGAACTGCGCTGTGGTGGCAAGCGTACCATCACAAGCGGTTGCTAGCAGCAAATAGCCATGACTGACATCACCACCACGTAATGTTGCGGATTGGCCGGTACGAGCAAGCGCCCACAGCTTACGGCCGCCTTTGAGCACCCCTGCCGTTTCAAGCTCAAAGTGCGATTGCTCGGTCAGATCACGATAAAACTCTAGAATTTCACTCGGTTGTACTTCTTGATAGCGCTGACTGACCACTGATAATGCCTCTAGGTTATCTGAGCGATACAACACTTTATTGCTGTCAAACGGCATGATCAGATTTTGGCCTTTATCATTGGTTGCCATGTAGCTGACGTCTGATGATTCAATACGCCAATCCATACCTGCCTCACGCGCCCATACCTCAAGCGGCTGTTTAGGGGATAGCTCACTGCCAAGGCCATGCCAAGGAGTGTCGCCAACGTATGCCATTGATTCGATTAAATGTGCCATGAGTACTGCTCCTTGATAAGTTTTAATGAAATGATTACTGATGAATAAGGTTATAGCGTGAAGGGCTTAAAACAGCGCTGACAAAGGTAATTTTGCTGAGGAGTTGTGATCAGCGGCGTTTGTGCGCGGCGCGTTGCTACGCTAACAGCAGAGGCAATCGCGGTGGCTGTGATCACACCAATGGCAGGGTTGACTTTGTAGTATTTACAAATACTCACGCCAAGGCTTGTCAGCGTTGCCTGAGAGCACAACTGCTCGAATATTGATGAGACGGGATTAGATTGACTGATTACATCGGATGAGTGACAGTAAGGGCAAATAGGTTTCATAGGATCTCCTTGATAATGGCGCATAAAAAAGGCCTGCTATAAAGCAGACCTTGATTAGACGTTTAGGGTTAGATTGATGAGGCAACGATGACATCGATGCTCATCTCATGGGGATACTATATATCTGAGATTATTTTGATATGAGATACGTTTACAGGTTCTAGCTATATTGACCACTAACCTAGTCTTTGGGCCTGCTTTGCCCAAAGGCCTTCATATTCGGTAAAGACACTTTAAGACGTTGATAGCTGCCATCAGGCTTATCAGGACGGGTTAAATACAAAGCGGCATTAACCGCATTCTCAACTTCTTGCAAGTTATTACGATGGATCATCCCAATACCAAGCTTGCCGTAGCGTGCAAAACTTTCTTTATATTCTTTAGTATTTAAAATAAAGCAATAGCCAACGCCTTCAGTAATCGCTTGCCATTTTTGTCCAACTTGATCAGCCAAATATTTGTCCTTGTAATGTTTTTCGCCATCAAAGATCAATAGCAAATGACAATGAAAACCACCATTGTCTTCACCCTGTTCTAATGACAAAGCGTAATGCAATAAATGCGTAAAACAAGTATCGCCATTATGAATGGCGTCTCTTAATTTTTTCATATGAAAGTTAAAATCATGAATGGTAATGTGATTACTGATCTCTTGTATGTATTTTAAATCCACTCTCACAAACAATAATCTTGGATGATCTGCGATAAGGGTTCTGATATTAGGCTCTAATTTTTTGCTGTTTTGATTACTTTGATAACGCCACACACTATAATCCTTCTTAATACCCTTTTCACAGCTTGACAGTAAATTAATAAACTGCTCTGTTTTTTCATCATCCCAAAAGACGTTGTAAGGATAATCGTTACCAATAATAATATTGGTGGTTTCTATAAATGCTTGGATAGGTTTTGAGTATCTGTCTTCAGTATTAAGGCTGATCATGAATGAGTAGTAAAACTCATTCAACTGACTTTTGATTTGTTGGAAATTGATGGTACCAAATAATACATCTCTAACCAGTCTGTCGACGTTAGAGATGAGTTGAGACTGATTCACCGTTGAATAGATCATGGCTTGTTTTCCTATGAATATAAAGTTGAATGGGTGCTACATATATTCATAGGGTTGTATATTTTTTTACTACTAAGTGCGGATAGCATCCGCCTTGGTTAAGTATTACTGAATATAACTTATATTATCGTACCGTCCTTTTAGTGGTATCTGGAAAGCATATTTATACCAGCTGCGCTTGATTAAATGAAAATCGCAATACAGCAAATCCCTACATTTCAGGGAAGAGGATGAGGATGGAGTTAGCTGATCGTCATTGTCGTTAATTTATAAGGATTTTATAGTTCAATCCTATATAATACATGTAGTATTCTATATTTATACCGACGTTTTAATGACGAAAAAATGATGATTTTATGATGCATAAATCAATAGGTGATAATTCAATTTTAATTATTAGACCTCTTGCAAAAGTAGCAGAGAATTTTACAATAACTGAAACATTCATAACTGTCTAGGAACCATGCCAAACATAGATAAGCTACTCAAACAAAGTGACGCTGGTTTTAAACGCTACACTGGCATTCATAAAGCCACCTTTTATGACATGCTTGATGCCATGCAAGAGCATGAAGCATCTAAGACCAAATCAGGTAGACCAAGTGTGCTCAGTCTTAAGGAGCAGATACTACTAGCCCTGACTTACTGGGCGTGAATACCGCACGCTTTATCATATCAGTATGGACTTTGGTATTCATGAGTCTTCTGCTAGCCGTATCGACTGTAAAGTAGAAGACACACTGATTGACTCTGGCAAGTTTGAATTGCCTAAAAGCTGCCTAGTCGTGTCGATGAGGATCAATTAAGGCAGTCGTCATCGTCGATGCCACCGAAACCTATTGAGCGTCCAAAAACCCAATTCAAAGTTACTACAGCGGCAAGAAAACAACACACCTTAAAAGCGCAGGTTATCGTCCATTGGCAAACCGGCTTGATACTTGATGCAAACCTGCAAAGGGTCAATCCACGATTTTAAGCTCTATAAAGATACTTGTCCTGATTGGCTTCCTGACAATGCTAAATTACTAGCGGCTATCAAGGTATAGCAAAGCTACATAAGCAAACCTTCACCCCTTTTAAAAAGCCACGTGGTGGTCAGTTACTGGAGATATGCAAACAGGCCAATCACTATCTGGCAAAGTTCCGTATTGTGGTTGAGCACAAAATAGGCTTAATCAAGTTGTTTAAAATCGTGGCTCATAAATATCGCAACCGTCGTCAGCGCTATGATCTTAGAATGAAGCTGTTTGCTGGTATCATTAATTCCGAGCTTAACCTATGACTTTTGCAAGAGGTCTATTATATAAGGATGTATAATGAAAAACGGATCTGTTAATGGTATAGAGCTATCGAAGAAAAATGAAAAATATATTGAACAAAAGGTGAAAGCTTTGAGTGTGTATAACACTTACTGGTGTTTATTAAATCTATACTCTAGGGGGCAACTACGTACAGAAGAAGTACGGAAAAATGATTCACTATGTAGGGATCTGCTATCAAAGATACTAAAAAGGCGGTATTCCACTAGCCGTAAAGATATAGATGCAATATTTGAAACAAGTGCTATAAACAATATATCTTTCGCTTATGTAAAGTGGTTCTATGAAAATGACAGAGCTGCATTGTGGTTAAGTATGGTTTTGAAGGGATTAGATCGTATAGTCAGTTCAAAACAAAAGTGTTATGGCTAGGACAAACATCATAAAATAATTTGGATAAGTCATTTTCCATCCACCCTTGGCGTAGAAACTTCACTTGAGCCCATTTTTTCTCAATAGGGTTCAAGTCTGGGCTGTACGGCGGCAGCCATAGAATACGATGACCATGCCTGTTCAGTAATTTTTGGATACGTCTACTTTTATGAAACCGAGCGTTATCCATGACAATCACGCACGGTTTTAAGGCTTGGGATTAGGGTGTTTGCACCAATCGTAGAATATGTCAGCTGTTAATGTTGTGTTCAAAGTAATCCAGTGCAAATAGCATTCTTTCATATAGAGCCCCAATGACGCTGGCTCCGCTTTTTACCTTGCCAGTTGTAGCTGTCGATACAGGGTTTGCCTATCAGGGTGATAACCGAGGACGAATGGTCTGGCTTTCAAAACCGCTTTCGTCCATATACACAATGGGGTAACCTTTGTTGTTTAAAGTTATCAAGCCACTCTCTGATACGCCGCTCTTTTTATTGGACATGCTTTTGGATGCTCTAAGGTCTTTTTTGACTGGATGCCTAGGCGTTTTAAAGCCTCACAAATGGCTGGGGCAGTACAGTTGAACCGTCTTGCTCTCTCATAGTGATAGTCATCAGGGTAACGCCTAACGTCTTTGCGTAGTGCATCATCCGGTATTTTTGATGGCGTAACATTGCGAGTGCTCTTACTATGCAGCCGTTTCTTCCACTTTGAATAGTGGTTGGACTAATGTCATAAAAGAGGCTGCCCTTGGCAAAGGTCATGCCATCTGCTAAGCTTTTAAGAACTTGTTTGCGATAATCTAGTGAGTAAGTCATGATAATTGAGTATATCTGTTGAGATGATCTTATAACATTTTATATTTAATAATACACTATATAAGCGATCCTATTCTTACTGAGGCTGATGTTTCAGTTATTGTCCATGATATTATTTTTAATAGAAATTTATTTTATTAAAATAGAGATTTGCGAGAGCAATAGTGATGATGAAGAATGGATAGTTACATCGAAAAAGCTATCCTTAATTAAATTAAAACAAGTTTATAGTAATAATAAAATTAGTGAGAAAGATATTAAATGGCTGACTAATCGTGATAAGAATCATAGCGCTAAAATAAACTATGTGTATAAATATATGCAGAATATATATGATATTGATAACTTAATAATGAACAAAAATAAGAGAAAGAATAGTAATAAATCGAACAAATATTTCTCAAGAAGTATTAATAAGAATGGATATAGACAAGCTTTAATTTATCATGACAGTATTACTTTCCCAGCAACAGATACAGCTTCTCGGCTTAATCACATACTGGCATCACTAGATTATTGGATGTTCGATACTTATTGGCTTTATCAAGATGGCAACCTTGTAAACACAGAAAAGGCTGATAATAGGAGGCTCTTTATTAGCAATATGTATGATGCTTGGAATGCGCAACAGAAACGCGATCGTGATAAAGTTAAGAAAAACCAGGGCATAGATCTCACCAATGACAACAAGAAAAACCTAAGACATCTTGCTAAGGCTTGTGGTAAAACACAGCGTGAAGTCTTAAACAACTTAGTTGAATCTGCTTATAAACAGATTCAAAATCAAGAAATTCAGCTCGTTCCATCTTCTCCTAATCAATATACTTTTTTTGATAAGATACCTTTAGAGCAGCAATACAGCTTGCCAAGCGAACATGCTGAGAGAGAGGTCATTTCTGAAGACAGTTTTCTAACTAAAGATAAGCAAGAGTTAAGTAGCGATTATGATGCAGAATCGGTTGGCTCATCGACATACGATAATGAAGATGTGCCAGCTGAGACTATTATACCCAAACAAGAAGTTAATATATTACAGCCATTTTATCCTGAAGGAAGCAATGGAAAACAAGCTAAGGAAACAGCCGATACTAATACAGAAAATTACGCTAAGTTATGACTTAATACAGGGATATATTTTTCTGGTTTTCTGAGCCTAAGCCGATAAATTCTATATGCAGCTCAACTGATTGTAATGCAAAGTTTATTGAGTCTAGTAAAGTTCATATTGATAGACGGCTTTAATAACTTCTCGTAATAGTTAAATACATCAGTTATTCTCAATGTAGACTTGCAGCTCATCAGCTGTGATACCTTGCTCTAATAGCGCTTTTAGCAGATTTTGTTTATCAGCGTTTTGTAATGTGTTTGGTTGCTTACTTGCCAGTGACTGCTCAATTTGCTGCCTTGCTGTCTGAAAGTCCACGACCTCGCCTGTGTCTCTAAGTAAATCTAAAAAATCAGCCCAGACTTGCATGATTTTACGACGCTCCTCTAAATGCTGCGCGTGGTTATAAACCGCGCGAATGCTGCTCTTTTTATCATGAGCCATCTGCTTTTCAATCGCGTCGCCCATATAGCCTAGCTCGTTTAGATTGGTAGAGGCTATGTGACGAAAGCCGTGACCTGTTTGTTTGCCAGCATAACCTAAGATATCAAGCGCATTATTAATGAACTCTTCACTATATGGCTGATGCATGCCTGTATGATAAAATACGTACTCATATTGCCCCGTGATGGCTTTCATTTCCTCTAGCACTTTGAGCATTTGATCTGACAGTGGTACGACATGCTTACGTGCAATTTTAAGGTTATCAATATCAACACGCCATAACCGATTGGCAAAGTCGATATGCGCCCATTTCATCATACGCAGCTCGATAGTACGACAAAATGAGTAGGCTAAGAATTTCATACCTAATCGGGTTTGGTCGTGACCATGATAGCCCTCGATAGCTTGGAGTAGGGCAGGTAGCTCATGGATATCCACATGCTTCATGTGCTGGCTTTTGGCTTTTGGGTAGAGCTCCTTTAGATCATCGATTGGGTTTTGCTCAATGATGCGTTCACGTTTGGCACGTTTTAAAACATTAGCAACCAGATCAATAGTGCGTCTGGTTACCTCGCGTGGCGGCTCACCGTCTTTGTTCACACGCTTTTCGATCTCATCTGCCATCGATCGACAATCCTCAAAGCTCACATCTTTTAGTGCAATACCTTCAAAGTGTGGCAACACATCTTTATGCATACGGTTATAGTCTTGCTGATAGGTGCGCGGTTTGACATTACGCTTACGCTCAACCAGCCAATCAAGCGCATAGTCATTGAATTTTTGCGCGTGAATATTGGCAAGCTTATCTTGACGCTTTTTATTTTTCGGATCTATACCGTCAGCGAGTAATGCTTTAATCTCAGTATTGGCTTGTCTAGCTTCCGCTAGCGACATAATAGGGTAAGTGCCAAGGGTTATACGCGTTTGCTTACCATCAAAGCGATAAGCGCTTATCCATGACTTTGTGCCCGTATTGCGTACTAATAGCTGCAAACCATACTGATCGCTATATTTATCAGGACGCGAAGGTGTGCATTTTTCACTTGGTTTGAGATTGCGGATCTTACTATCGCTTAACATGTTGGTCTATTCCCTATGGCTACAAGCTATATGAATCAAGAAATACAACAAGTACGTTGGTCTAATGCTGAATCATAAAGCCTAAATGTTGGTCTTTTTGAGGTCTAATGAAATCATAGACCAACAGATAGACCAACACAAGCCATGGGATAGGTGGGTTATGTTCGGATAGATTAGGAAAACGTTAGACATAAAAAAAACGCTAGAAGCGTTATTTATAAAGGGTTTAAGATGTATATAGGATAGTTTAGGACAAGCTAGGAAAACTAAGATTTTATAAGATTGGCGGTGACGGAGGGATTCGAACCCTCGATACGCTATGAACGTATACACACTTTCCAGGCGTGCGGTTTCAGCCACTCACCCACGTCACCAATTTTAGACGGCTAAGTATAACGGATACGATTGCTATTGTCACGGTTTGCGCTTTATCTTTCTTTATTAAAAAGTGCCTGCTAGGATAGGATAGCGCATCTGTGATGACAGCAGCAGTAATTACACCGGCGAAGGGTACAAAATAACGTGATGAGTTTTGCAGTAGTAGATAGTAGGGCGTTAAGCCGTGTTAGACATAGCATAGTAGCTCGCGCAGCAGCGATGATAACGGTAGGGCTACTCGCAATAGCGCCAGCCTATGCCGATGACTTAAGCCAGTGTAATGAGTCGTTTTATGGCGGGGTTTATCCGGAGTTTATC
This sequence comes from Psychrobacter submarinus, assembly GCF_904846685.1. Classification (GTDB taxonomy): domain Bacteria; phylum Pseudomonadota; class Gammaproteobacteria; order Pseudomonadales; family Moraxellaceae; genus Psychrobacter; species Psychrobacter submarinus. Next base: position 58,344 of record NZ_CAJHBQ010000005.1, on the reverse strand, counting down.
AATGATAAGCTTAGCGCCAACACCCAAGCACTATGTATGGATGGCTTTGCGGTCATGTACTCAGGGGTGACGCGTACGCCGTTATGGTCTGCAGAACATCTGACTCGCGCGCGTCTCAATCAAGCCAAAACGATAGATCGTGAAGACAGCTTCCATGAAGAGAGCCGTTTGCCAGAGTCTGCTCGAGCGTCATTAGAGGATTATTCAGGCTCAGGCTATGATAGAGGGCATCTAGCGCCCAATGCCGATATGGCGACGCGCTCGCAGCAATACGACAGCTTCAGTCTGGCTAATATCGCGCCGCAATCGCCGCGCAATAATCGCTACATTTGGCGCAACATCGAGTCGGCGACGCGCTATCTGACGCAGCAATACGGCGAAGTCTATACCGTAACCGGGGTCGCTTTTACGGATAAAAAGACCAAGCGTCTAAATAGGCAAGTGCTCGTACCGAGTCATTTTTTTAAGGCGGTCTACATACCCGCTATCGACCAAGCCGGTGTCTACTACGCGCCTAACGATGAGTCTGAACGTATCGAGGTGATTAGCCTTGATGAGCTTAGCGAGCAGATAGGAGTCGAGGTGCTACCGGTGTTAGATAGCGCGGTCAAGCGGCAAGCTTTGACTTTACCCCTAAAAGCGGGGGAGAAGATAGACGCGCCTACTGCGCCTAGCGAGGAGCCACTATGGCTGATATTCGTCTTAGCTTTAGTGGAATGGCTATTGACGCAGCTACAAGCATAAAGACGCTATAGAGTCTAAAATAATAATCTAAGATATCGCTGAATAAACAAGTCTATCAACGGTTTTTATTGCGAATTATTACTAATACTTGGAGTAGCTTATGATCGAGCCTTTTGCAAATAATCATCAAAGTATGCAGATTGGGGAATTGGTTATCGAAAACCAACAAGATAAGATTATTATCTACGGTGATTTGGATTTGTATTTAACGAAAGCTGGATTTGCACAAGCAAAGCAGCTACACGAGCTTACTACTAAGATATTGGCGCAGTTTGAGAAAACTGATCAGTACACAAAAATGGATGAAGTGTCAAAATCAAATGATGACTGGCCAGATGATAATATTGATAATCCGTTTTTGTAACTATTTGATATAGTTACGAATTACAGAAAGAAATCTTTATAAAAAATTACTAGGCAAAACGTTTTTTTTGCTTATAATGTAATCAGATAGCGCTTGTACTGTTTCGATAAAGATGATTCTTCGTCATTATCGATCTAGATAGATAGAAAAGATAGCTCACAGAATGAACTTCTTTTTTACTTACTATAGATATATGCAGCTTTGGATATAGACAGTTCTAGTCGTAGAGGTTTTTTAAGGACAAGCGCAATATACGCAGTTTATTGCACAATCATTGAAGGGAGTCGATCTATGAAATTATTTACAAAAACCGCTTTAGCAGCTGCTGGTATTAGTATGGCGACCATGGCGTTTGCCGCTGACCCATTGCATAATACTACTTGGCAGACTTACGATGACGGCAAGCCTAAAGGCACAGTCAAAATCACTGAGTCAAATGGCGTATTGACTGGTAAGCTTATCGGTACCAACTCAGCTAAAGGCAAAAAGCACGTCGGTATGACTATTATTTCTGGTCTAAAAGCTGATGGCGGTGGTAAATATAGCGGTGGTACGATTACTGATCCAGAAAAAGGTAAAGATTATCGCATGACAGCAAGATTGAATGGTAATTCTTTGAAACTAAAAGGTTACATCGGGCCATTCTCACGCAGTCAAACATGGAAAAAGAAATAAGTCGATCAAGTAGTTTTTTATCAGATCTGTACTTAATAGATAAAATCCCGCACTACCGAAAGGTACTGCGGGATTTTTTATGTTTTACATTTTATTGTGTCAGTAAGGGGAGGTTACTCAATAAAATAATAAACGCTGACACTACATAAAGTAGTATCAGCGCATCGAGTAGGATTAAACCTGTCTGCTAGATCTTATCTGACAAATTCAGGATAAGCTTCCATACCACATTCTGCAATATCTGCCCCTTCATATTCATCCTCTTCAGAGATACGGATACCGATGACAGCTTTGATGATGACCCAAACGATGAAGCTTGCAACAAATACCCAAGCAAAGATGGTCGCAGCGCCTGCAATCTGACCGATAAAGGTAGATGCTGGGTTCGTAATTGGCACAATGAGTAAGCCAAATAGACCGACCACACCATGAACCGAGATAGCACCAACAGGATCGTCAATTTTGATTTTGTCTAATGCCAAGATAGATAGCACCACGATGACACCAGCCACAACGCCAAAGAGTGTCGCTTGTAGGGCAGAGGGTGTTGATGGCTCTGCAGTAATAGCGACCAGACCGGCTAGGGCACCATTGAGTAGCATTGTAAGATCGGCTTTGCCAAAGATAATACGTGCGATGATTAAAGCGCCCACAGCACCGCCAGCAGCAGCAGCATTGGTATTCAAAAAGACCATGGCAACAGAGTTGGCACTAGCGATGTCACCAAGTTTGAGTACTGAGCCACCGTTAAAGCCAAACCAGCCCATCCATAGGATCAATGTACCAAGTGCCGCTAGTGGAAGATTGGCGCCAGGAATCGCACGTATCTCACCTTTAGGACCGTATTTACCTTTACGGGGTCCTAGTAGTAATACACCTGCTAGAGCAGCAGCAGCGCCCGCCATGTGTACGATACCAGAGCCTGCAAAATCAGAGAAACCCATATCGCCTAGATTGAACAGTCCAAAGACATCGTTACCACCCCAAGTCCAGCTACCTTCTAATGGATAGATAACACCAGTCATGACGACTGCAAACAATAAGAAAGCCCATAATTTCATACGTTCAGCAACGGCACCTGACACGATGGACATACAGGTCGCTACAAACACTACTTGGAAGAAAAAGTCTGAGGCTGCAGAGTAAACGGAGTCGCCACCAAAGCCATTTTCGGCAGAGGCTGCTAGTGCGTCTTCTACTAAGGTGTCACCGCCTGCAATTCCGCTCAAGAACAGATCGCCACCATACATAATAGCGTAACCACATACCATGTACATAATGCTGGCCGTTGCAAATAACGCGACATTCTTAGTTAAGATTTCGACCGTATTTTTTGATCGGACCAGTCCGGCCTCTAACATAGTGAAGCCAGCGGCCATCCACATGACCAACGCCCCACAGATCAAAAAGTAAAACGTATCGAGCGCATACTGGAGCTCAAAGATTTGACTTTCCATTTACATTCCCCTTGAATTTACAATATAGATATCGGTATGACCGATAGATAAAAATGCTGTAAGAACCTATATCTACAAATCTCCTTTTATAGATATGGCCTCAAATCTAGATAGCATCCGGTCCGGTTTCACCTGTACGGATACGAATGACTTGCTCAAGTGCAGTAACAAAGATTTTGCCGTCACCAATCTTGCCAGTACTAGCGATGCGAGTGATGGCTTCGATAGCAGGGTCGACCATCTCGTCGATCACAGCAACTTCAACTTTTACTTTTGGCAAAAAATCCACCACATATTCTGCGCCGCGATAGAGCTCTGTGTGACCTTTTTGACGACCGAAACCTTTGACTTCAGTGACAGTAACACCTTTGACACCGATGTCAGAAAGCGCTTCACGCACATCATCGAGCTTAAACGGTTTTAAGATCGCAGTGATTAGCTTCATAAAAAAATTCCTTATTTGTGTGATGCTGCAGATTGATAGAGGCATTATGGTGCATCGTCGTATCTCTGCCTTGCTTACGGTAAGTTATTCAAGAACTGTGCCAATTTACTCAAGGGGAAGTAAATTGGACGTGTCCGTTCAAAAATAACCGTCATTCCGATAGAGGATATAACCGACGGTACAACAATGAGAGCCTTCATTATAGACGTAATAAAAGTAAATCAACCTTTAGCGTTTGGTTAATGATAACTTTATTATAACCAACTTTTTGAGTGCTTGGGGAAGCTATCCCCGTATTTCATGTGACGATTTGCTAACTTGAGTTTGGCAATCAAATGGGGTTTTTGCGAGGAAGCTATAAACAGAAGATAAATATAAAACAGATATAAGCAGCAGAGTGCCAGCAAGGTAACGGATGCTCTGTACTTAGATATATGGGGGTGTATGCAGCAGCGTACTTACGCTTTAGGGAATAGCAGATACGGCGTTTTGGTACTGACGAGCAGTTTTTTGGTATCACTGCCTTGTAATATCTCGCGCAGACGCGATTGTCCGAAAGCGCCGCTCATTAGCATGCCAATATCATGCTCGTTTTGATAATAAGTAAGGGCAGCGCTGACATCACGGCAATCTAGCAGAGCTTTTTTGGTATTAATTCCCGCTTGCTTGAGACGCGCATAAGCTTCTCGCAGGGCATCACAGTTGTCATTGTTGTTTTTACCGACCATGACGATATGAATGGTTAAAGCGCGCACTAAAGGCGTTTTGCACAGCCAATCGAGCATCCGGTGAGTAGTAACGCAATTATCAAAAGCAAAGAGGGCGGTAGTAGGGGTCAAAAATGGTGCATGAGTCACCAAAATGGGGCAATGACTCAGTCGTACGAGCTGACTTAGGGTAGTTTTACAAGTCACGTTATGACCGATGACAATCAGTTGCGACTTTTCATCCACGTAGTCGATACTGTCGCTGAGGTTTTCGTGGCGATGTAAGGTGTAGACAGGGCGCTTATATTGATGCTCATCGCAGTACGCCTTAGCTTGATGTAGCAGCAGTCTGCCTTGCGCCTTGAGCTCAAAGTTGCTTAAATGCTCATGGCTAGTGAATTGGTCTAGCAGGTGACTCTCGTCATTGATATTTAGGCAGCCAGAATAGTTTACCGCCGCTTTTTGCTGCATGCTTGGCACAGAGTGGAGCAAGCCAATCGGTGCTTGCAAGCGATTGGCGGCCCACATACTCGCGTCCAATACTGATTGCACGTGATCGGGACAATCTAGACAAGCAATGACACTATCTGCCTTTAAATTACTCATAATGCAACCCGTTATCTACATTAAGTAGCTTCTAAATGACATCAGTAAATGACACAAGCTATCTAGTCAAGCAATCCAATATCGCGGCGATCATGGATAGAGAAGCGATCGATCAAAGTACGACTTGCATTGTTTAGTCCAACTACTTTGACATCAATACCCTCGCGTTGCAAGCGCATGACCAACTTATCAAGCGTATCGACAGCGCTGACATCCCAAAAGTGCGCTTGGCTGACATCGATGTGAATGGTATCTAAAGCCTCTTTGGTATCGAAGCTGTTCAGAAATTGCGTGGTCGAGGCAAAAAACACTTGCCCTTGCACATAATAATAGCGCGTATTGCTACTATCGTCATAATCGCTATATATGGTCAAGAACTGGCCAATCTTATTGGCAAAGGCTAAGGCGGATAGTAGTACGCCAACCCCAACGCCATAAGCAAGGTTGTGAGTGATGACGGTCGTCAATACTGTCGCTAGCATCACAATGTTAAATGACATAGGGTGCGTTTTAAACTCGCGAATAGACTGCCAGTTAAAGGTACCAATAGAGACCATAATCATCACTGCCACGAGCGCTGCCATCGGAATCTGACTGACCCATTCGCTCAAAAACACCACTAAGATGAGCAGCACCACACCGGCTATCAAAGTCGATAAACGAGTACGGCCACCAGATTTTACGTTGATCATCGATTGACCGATCATCGCACAGCCCGCCATACCACCAAAAAATCCAGAAACGACGTTAGCGATACCTTGACCGCGGCACTCTTTATTCTTATCACTTGGCGTATCGGTAAGCTCATCAACAATGGTGGCAGTCATCATCGACTCAAGCAGACCGACGATAGCCAAAGCGATGGAGTAGGGGGCGATGATAAGTAACGTCTCAAGGTTAAGTGGAATATCTGGCAATAAGAATACCGGCAATGAGTCAGGCAGATCGCCCATACTACCGACATTACGAATGTCTAGGTTCATATACATCGCAACCGCCGTTAAACCGACGATACAGATCAGCGGAGAAGGAATAACGCGGCCAATCTTCGGAATGAGCGGAAACAGATAAATGATCGCAAGGCCTACTGCCGTCATGATATAGACGGTCATACCGACCCGCTCTGTCATCGGATTAAGCTCAGGGAGCTGGGCGGCGAAGATCAAAATTGCGAGCGCATTGACAAAGCCTATCACCACTGAGCGCGAGACAAAGCGCATGAGATTGCCAAGCTTTAAGATACCCATCACCACCTGAATACCGCCGCATAGCAAAGTCGCTGCTAGCAGATATTGCAGCCCGTGATCGGCGACGAGATCGACCATGACTAACGCCATCGCACCGGTGGCCGCCGAAATCATCCCAGGGCGTCCGCCAACGAAGCTTATGACCACAGCGATACAAAAGGAGGCGTACAAACCTACTTTTGGATCCACGCCGGCGATAATAGAGAAAGCGATGGCTTCTGGAATCAAAGCGAGGGCGACGACAAGTCCTGACAAGATATCGCCGCGAACATTAGAAAACCACTCATCACGTAAGTTATCAACAAAAGATATCATAAGTAAGCTGCATACAATAAAAGACAAAAAGGAAGTCGCTGATCGTGGGCCTATTATCTATTAATAATAGTCACTGACAAGAGAGCTAAGGCGTGGCTTAACAGACTGCGCCTGTCAAACAGTATGGCACTTGCACAGCAGCAAAAGCCAATAACGAGTAGAAGTATAATAAGGTTTAATGATGGTGCTCAATCTTAATATATGAGACTGTCAGCTCACTGGCACGATACCAAAACGGTAACGCTCATTTGACAAAAATGATAATAGAGGCAAAGGTATGCCGCTAGTGACAACATGCTAAACTAATAAAAAGCTAAGTATTTAGCCCTTAGTTATTAACACATAGCACATGGCCATTCGCCAGTAGCGATAAAAACATGGGCATAATAGCACAAAGTGGCAAAAAAGCAGTACCGAAATATCGACGTTACCGTTATCATGCTTATACTTATCGCTCGAAACGACGTGACCGCTCTCATCACTGAGCAACGTTTTCAGAGCGCCTCCATAGTTTAAGAGAAGGAAAGTATATGTCGATCTCTGCGGCACCAGCGACATTGATTCATAAAGGCAGTGGCCTACAAGTCGTCGTCGGCTTAGGGCAGTCCGGATTATCAGTAGCGCATTATCTTACCGAGCAAGGCTACCGAGTTGCCGTCACTGATAATAACTCTACGCCAGTCTTGGCTGAGCAGCTACCAGCTGCGGTTGAGATCCGTCAATTTGGCGGGATTGATAGCGAGTTATTGCTGCAAGCGGCGCGTATTATCATCAGTCCTGGTATTTCTTTGGCAACTGAGGCCGTAGCGCAAGCGCGGCAAGCGAATATCCCTGTCGTCAGTGACATTCAGCTGTTTTGTGAAGCGTGTAGTGCACCGATAGTCGCTATCACCGGCTCCAATGCCAAAAGCACCGTTACTACCTTAGTGGGACAGATGGCAGGTGATGCTGGTGTACAAGTAGGCGTCGGCGGCAATATCGGCGTGCCGGCGTTAAACCTATTAGCCAATAAAGAGATGGAGCTAGCGGTTCTTGAGCTATCAAGCTTTCAGTTAGAGACCGTTACTAACCTAGGCGCGCAAGTAGCGACTGTACTCAATATGTCGCCGGATCATCTAGACCGTCATGGCGATATGCTGGGCTACCATCAGGCCAAGCACCGTATCTTTCAAGGTGCAAAGTCAGTAGTCGTCAACCGTGAAGACGCGCTGACTCGGCCTTTAGTCGCAGACAACTTGCCTCGTATTAGCGTCGGCATTCATGCTCCTGATAAAGGCCAGTATGGTTTGATCACCGATCCTGATGGACAAATTTATTTGGCTCGCGGTACCGAGCGTCTATTATCTGCTGATAAACTACCGGTCAAAGGCCGTCATAACTTACTCAATGCCCAAGCCGCGCTCGCTTTAGGGGAGCTGGCAGGACTGCCTTTAGAGAGTATGCTCGCCACATTGCAGCAGTTTACGGGGCTTGATCATCGGTGCCAGTTTGTGGCTTCAGTGACTGATATCGACTACTTCAATGACTCAAAGGGTACTAATATTGGCTCGACTATGGCAGCGGTTGAAGGCCTAGGAGCCGTTTATGCCCCAAAAGATGGTAAGCTGCTACTAATATTAGGCGGTCAAGCAAAAGGCCAGCAGTTTGGTGAGTTGACGCCGCTTATCAATCAATATGTCAGCCAAGTCCTCATCATCGGTGAAGATGCCAAACTTATCGAGCAGCACCTGCGCGATACTGAGCTTAGCGATGATGTCAGATTGCATCAATGCCAGACGTTAGATCAGGCTTTTACTTGCGTTCAGCAAGTGACGGATAGTAGCTTATCGCAGGTACAAGCGGTACTGTTATCGCCAGCTTGTGCCAGCTTCGATCAGTTCAGTGGTTATGCTGAGCGCGGTGAGCGTTTTAGTCAGCTCGTACAGCAGCTCATGACGTCAGATACTGCCGATAGCTAAATGGTCTCTTACTCTTATAAGTGATGGATATTATTGGTTATTTATTCTATAGTTTATAATAAAACTGGCATAAGTTATTTTTTAGATTTTGATGGTGGTGTTCGCTGAACGCCGTACTTTTTGTTTGTTAGTATATTTGAATATTATGGCGCTCTCCTTTTTTTCTCGCTCAAACTCCAGCTCTTATGCCAAAACCGGTAGTGATGGTGTGTTGTCCTTACCTTCAGCTCGCGCTATTTTGATAGCTAGCGTGGGCTGCATGATGGTGCTAAGTTTGCTGATGGTTGCTTCTGCTTCTATACCCTTTGCGCTCAGTCGTGGGATGACAGAGCTCTATTTTTTCAACAACCAACTGCTCTATATGTGCATTGGCTTATTTTTGGCGTTTTTACCTTATAAGTTTGTACCACTTAAGATGTTGTACCAGACGGGTACGCAGTTCTTTTTATTGATGGTGACAGCGCTATTATTAGTCATCACGTTATTTGGTACGCCAATTAATGGCTCCAAGCGTTGGCTGAGTTTAGGAGGTTTTAATTTTCAGGTTGCTGAGCTTGCCAAGCTAGTTGTTATTGTCTTTGTCGCTGACTTTGTGGTGCGCCGCTCGTTTGAGGTGCGTAATGGTTGGGATGGTTTTCTGCGTATATCACTAGTGATTGGCCTGCTGACTTTTTTACTGTTATTGCAGCCAGACTTTGGCTCACTAGTAGTCATCGTCGGGACGGTATTTGCGATATTTTATATAGCCGGCGCGCCCTATAAGCAGTTTATAGCGTTAGGGGCGGTGGTGAGTGTACTTGGGGTATTGGCAGTAACTTTGGTTCAATATCGATTGACGCGAGCTTTGTCGTTCTTAGATCCTTTCGATGATATCCAAGATACTGATTATCAGCTGGCGCGCAGTTTGATCGCCTTTGGCCGTGGTCAGTTTACCGGAGTCGGTTACGGTGAGAGCGTACAGAAGCTTTCGCACTTACCAGAAGCGCATACCGACTTCTTATTGGCGATTACTGGCGAGGAGTTGGGGTTTGTCGGCGTGACGTTGATACTGCTGCTCGAAGCCTTGATCATCGGTAGCGCTATGCGCATTAGTTATAACGCGCTCAAACGTCGGCAGATGCGCATGAGTTATACCGCTTTTGGTATCGGTATTATCTTTATTGCTCAGACGATTATTAATGCCGCGATGAATATGGGGGCAATGCCGACCAAAGGACTAACTATGCCTTTCTTTAGCTACGGCGGCTCCTCGATGCTGATTAGCTTAGTGATGGTCGCGCTGCTGCTTAAAATATATAAAGAGAGCCCTGAGATCGAAAAGAGCCAATGTCGTCATTATTAGCAGCTAGCGCTTAAAGAGTAGCCAATTGCTGTTTGTTTTGTAGTGGGGTATTGTCCCATTGGTCAATAGCTTGTTTTAGCATACGCTCTGGCGTGTCCAAATCAACGGGCTGTTGTTGCAATAATTTGAGAGCTTGCGCGATAAGTGCGCTTGGATCACGTGTATCGATAGGCTGAGCTAGGTTTTGTTTAGAGAGTTTTTGTCCATTGGTATGGCAGATCAGGGGCAAATGATACCAGTAGCTAACAGTCGGCAAGCCTGCCATTTGTAATAAGCTGATTTGCGCGGTAGTCATTGGCAAAATATCTAGACCGCGCATGATGTGAGTGATACCCTGTAAGCCATCATCGATACTCGCGGCCAAAATATAATTAATCATGCCATCTTGCCGACGGACCACCATATCGCCCAAAGTCTGTTGCGGATTATCCCACTGCATCCCTTGAATACCATCCATAAAACCAATGGCATAATCTGGAAGCTGCAAGCGTAGCTTATGCTCCTTTTTATCTAAGTCATCATTAATACAGCAGCGCGGATAACGTTGCTGGTTGGGGGATGAACCACTAACCTTTTTTCTATTATCCCAATATCTGGCTAAGCTTTTACGTGAGCATTGGCAGCCATAAGTTAAAGGGGCTAGCACCGTCTGTAAGTAGTCGTTATAGATGTCGATGCGCTCAGATTGATGAATAATATCACCATCCCAGTATAGACCAAGCGTTTCTAGGTCTATTAATATCTGTTCGGTGAACTGCCGATCACAGCGCTCAGTATCCGTATCTTCTATGCGCAGTAGCCATTTTCCGCCCAAGGATTTGATATGACAGTAGCTGGCTAGCGCTGTCGTTAAAGATCCTAGATGTAACTCACCAGTAGGAGAGGGGGCAAAACGACCTACGGGCAAATCTGTTGTATAAGGCCTTGATGATAAAGAAGGATGAGTAACCGTTGTCAAAATAAAGCACTACCAAAGTGAGAGAAGGGCTATAGCATAACTAAACTGACGGATAAAATATATTGATTTTCAGTAGCGTACTATTAGAGGCAAATGACAGGTAGAGACAAATGACGGGCAAAATAAAGCGAGCGACTCTATCAAGAGTGCTCGCTTTGAGAAGGTATAGATATCAGTAAGGGAGTATTATTGACCCTGGTTTTGACGCTCTTTCATCTCTGATAAGGTTTTGCAATCGATACATTGCGTCGCGGTTGGACGCGCTTCTAGACGACGCAAGCCAATCTCCACTCCGCAAGTCTCACAAAAGCCATAGTCGTCATTTTCAATCTCAGCTATCGACTTATCGATCTTGCGAATCAGTTTACGCTCACGGTCACGAGTACGCAGTGCTAAGGCGAACTCTTCTTCTTGAGTTGCTCTGTCGTTGATATCTGGCATGGCGCTCGACTCGTCTTGGATATAAGTCTTAGTGCGGTCAGCCTCACCGATTAGCTGGTTTTTCCAGTCCAGTAAGATTGCTTTAAAATGTTCAAGCTGCGCATCAGACATATATTCTTCGTCTTTGGCAGGAACATAAGGGGTAAATTTTACCTCAGCTGGAGACGTCGTTGAAGTGCTCATAAGGGTATCCTATTTTTCCAAATTAATTCAACAAAACGATGTTGCATAAGACAAGGCTTCAAAAGCTCTCTATCGCCCTGCGACTTGTCCTTTTTAGAACGTTTCACCACGGGGTACGCCAATCATAGGATAGATAAACCTAACATCAATGTGATGCCATACGTTATCAATCGCTAATATTAACCTAATAATGATAACTTTCTTTATCATTATTATACTAACCAACGTCCACTGTCACTATTATTCATTATGCCACTAAAAACTGGCTACCAAGTATCTAGTCTTTTGACCCAGCTTGCAAGATTGCCATTGTTGGCTAATTGCAACCAGCGATAGCCGGCATGTGCTTGTTTATCATAGCTAAAGTCATCCTCATAAGGCATAAACTGATAGCAAGTCGATGGTGTCGAGTAGACTGTGACCCCGTTACGATGACGGACTTGCTCTTGATGCGTATGACCACTGACAATGACCTTTAAGTGCGCATAAGGGGCTAGACGCTGCCAAAAATAATCGGCGTTTTCTATCATGTGTGCATCTATCCACTCAGAGTACATCGGCATCACATGATGATGTACAGCTAATAAGGCCGGCTTATCACAAGTCGCAAGCTGCGCACATAGCCAGTCCATATCCGCCTCAGTCACCGCACCTCCAATTTGGCCAGGGATTGATGAGTCTAGCAGTAACAGCTGCCAAGCGTCTGTTTCAATCACATGCCGGCTCAGTAGCCGCGAATCCATAGTACGAGCCATCAGCTTACGTTGCTCAAAGGGCAGGTCGTGACTCGACTCGTCGGTGACATCATGATTACCTGCAATACAAGCAAAAGGTATCTGCGTGCTATGAAGTACCTCAAAAATATGATCGTAAGTCACGCTGTCAACCTTACTGACTAAGTCGCCGGTGACGAGTATCAAATCACAGCGAATATCTTCAGCAAGCGCTTGAGCAAGATTGGCTTCAAAGTAATGTCGACAGTTGGGTTTTTCATCGCTATGGTCTTCAGCGTTATCTGTACTAGCGGGTGATAATAAATGCATATCGGTAATTTGCAGAACATTTAACTGCCCATCTGGAGCATGAACGTGGTAAGTGGGGTAGCTCAGCATGAGTAAGGTCTCTTAGGCCATAGTAGACGACAATCCTAAACGCTCTGATAACCTTAATACTTCCTAGTCGTCTATCAGTCATTTAACGATTAGCTATCTGCCTGTTTATAGCACAGTTTTTGGTAGCAACCAACTACTTAGTAAAAGAAAGTCGATAAGAGCTAAGTGCGCTTATTAATAGTAGCCGCTCGTAGCCTAATCTTTATTGGCGATTGGTGACGTTCAATTTAGCGAATAGTTTTGAGAATAAGAGCGCAATAAAAAACAAAATAGCGAGCACTAAGACAATCGACAGACCGGTTTGTATATCCATCCAAACACTGCCCCACACTCCTAAAGTCACTCCGAATTGGGCGATGATGAGGGCAGATATGACCATCTGCTTCGGCGATGTCGTCCATAATCTAGCGCTCAATGCAGGTAGTACTAAAAGCCCGCTTATCAGTAGGCTGCCGACTGCTTGTAAGGCAATCGCACAAAACCCTGCCAGTATTCCCATAAAAAACAAGCGCTGGCGAGCCGGATTAACGCCTTGAATGCGAGCTAAGGCTTCATGAGTGGCAAGTTTGATTTGCGCTGGCCAAATGTATATCAGTAAGGCTAGGCCTATTAGTACGCTCGCCGCTAATATTGGCAAGTCCGCCCAATCTAGCTCTAATAGATTACCGAATAAAAAGCCTAAGACGTTGGCTTGTTGGTTGGTTAATTGAGTGAGCGTCAGTAAACCTAAGCATAATAAAGTGACGGCAACTACGGCTAACACCGCATCCATTGGCAAACGCTCATCGTCAATGACCACTAAGCCGAGCACCACCAGCACGCTGACGATACCAACGCCCGCCCCCATGGGTAGCTGCCAAAGCACCGCAAGCCCCACGCCCAAGAGCGTACCGTGCGCTAAGGCATCGGCAAAAAAAGCCATACGCCGCCATAACACAAGGCAGCCTAATGGGGCTGAGAGCAGCGCAAGAATACTGCCGGCAATCCAAGCCGGAGCGATAATGGCCAACCAAGCAGTCATAACTGATATCCGTTAAATAGGCGCTAAAAGGGGGTTAAAAGGGCTTCAAGATAAAGGGGTACTCATATGACGAGCGCTTAAGGTGCTACATCGCTAGGGGCATGATGCTCACAAGCGTGATGCTGATGCACATAAGGCTGCTCGTAATGATGGCCAAAGAGCTTTTGAAACTCGCTGGTGATAGCAAGCTCGCTCGGTTGTCCTTCACAGCAAATATGCTTATTGAGACAAATAACGCGCCGGCTACCTTTCATGACCCAGTGCAGGTCATGCGATACGACAAGCATGGCGCAGCGCAAAAAATCCGGCAGCTCATCAATGAACTGATAGAGCCAAACCTCAGTATCAGGATCAAGCCCCTGCATCGGCTCATCTAAGATTAGTAAGTTCGGCTTATCTAGTAAGGCGCGCGCTAGTAGCACACGCTGCGTCTCACCACCAGATAAATGACCCATCTGCCGTGAAAGCAGGTGATTTAGCGACAACTTATCAAAAATAAACTGCCGCTGCTCTGGTTGTAGTCGGCGTTTATCCGCCTGCGCTAGCAAGTCTTTGACTCGTAGCGGTAAGATAGGCGGCACCGCAAAACGCTGCGGCACATAGCCAAGCTGTAGGGGCTGATGCGCTGTTATAGTACCTTCGCTGGCGGTTATCAGACCTAAGATAAGCTTAACTAACGTCGATTTGCCTGCGCCATTAGGTCCGATCAGACTCACCGTTTCATTAACCGCGATATCGATGCTGATATGCGACAGCAAGCGCTGTCTATCAATATCGTAGCTGACATTGTTTAGGCTTAGCAGCTCAGCACTACTATTTTGCTTAGTCGGTAAGGGGGTTACGCTCATAGCGGACCTATGGGTTAAAAATGGCTTTGTGGCTTTGTGGCTTTGTGCTTGATGTAAACCCTTAATGTACACAACATCATAAGAGTTAAAAGTTAAAGCGATGATAAAAGCTACTGACAAGCTTGGCAGCGGCCGCTTAGTTCGATGACGCTATGATTGACCAAAAACCCTACATCTTGTTCGGCAAAGCTCATCATCTCTTGCACCGGTAAGCTGCTACATTCTTGCACTCGCTGACACTGCTCACAGATCAAGAATGCCGCGGCGTGCTCAGCGCGAGGATGACAGCAAGGCACATAAGCGTTGATTGAAGTGAGCTGATGAATCAGGCCCTCACTTAATAAAAATTCTAAGCTGCGATAAACCGTAGGCGGTGCGACGTTCTTATTCCGATGCTCATGGTCGTTATCTTGCAGGCGAGCTTGCTGCAACTGGGTAATCAAATCATAAGCACCAACGGGCCGCTCGGCCTGCAATATCAGCTCATAGATCTGTTGACGCAGTGGGGTGAATCGCACACCGCGAAGGCGGCATTGCTCTATAGCAGCAGTTAGACGCGCATGCACCTCATTAGCAGTGAACTGCTGAACATCATGAAGATGGTGACTAGCTAATGAACAATCGCTCATAACCGCTCCTAAAATAATCGTGCACTTTTTATTGTTATAGTATAACATAATGCAATTAAAAATCGATACTTTAATGACAGCTGTCAATAACAATGGGCTAAAGTGGCATGATAAAAACCATGAATAAAAAAATACTATCCCCGAAGTCTTGGCTCACAAATCTACTAGCAGGTTTACTATCAGCAGGTTTGTTTACCACGAGTGCGCAAGCGGCTGATACCGTAAGCGTCAGTAATTATCCTTTGTTTTTGCTCAGTGAAGCGGTGACAAAAGGTGCACCCTCCGCTAAAAAGCTACTCAACCCGGGTGAAGTAGGGCATCACGGCAGCATCAGCCCAAAAGATATCAAAACGGTTCAAGACAGCACCTTTGTGGTTTGGTTTGGCGCGCCACTAGAGAACAACTTGGCTTCAACTTTAGATAGTGCGCCTAATGCCATATCCTTATTCGCCTTCGATGCTTTTAAGCGTTACCCAATGCGCGATGTCGCAGGTGAGCCACTAGCCGATACCTTAGATACTCATATTTGGCTCGACCCAGAAAACGCCAAAGCCATTACCCGGGCGTTGGCCGTCATTCACAGTCATGCCGATCCAAAAAATAAAACACTCTACCAAGCCAATGCACAGAAATTTGCGCAGCGAATGGATAGGGCAGTGGCTAGTCAGAAGCGTAGTGGCCAACCCGTTAGCGCTTATTGGGCGTATCACGATGCTTATCAGTATCTTGAACCAAGTCTGAATTTGCAGCTGGCTGGTAGCTTAACAGCCGATCATCATCTAGCGCCAAAAGCCAGCCAGATACGTCAGCTGAGTGAGCGGCGTCCAAATAAACGCATGTGCTTAGTGACGCAAAGTAAGCCTGCTAAAGGGCTTATTACCAAGCTGCAACCAGTTAAAACTACTATTCAGTTAGAAGATATGAGCGCCAGCGACGACTTTGTGACCGGCTGGAGTCAGATGGCGCAGCAGATAGCGAAGTGTATAGACTAGTCTTTTGCGATTAGACTGCAAGCTGGGCTCCGGCTAAACACTTGATAGTAGCGGTATTTTCCTTGCGAAAGCTAACTTGAGTCCTTATAATACTCGCGCTTGATGAGTTGAATTAGTGAGACACTGACCTTTATCTCACACTTTAGGATAGCTGATGACCCAACCTGCCAAACGCAGTCAAAAAGATCAAATAAAGGTCTATCTGAAACGGCAAACTTGGGCGCTACTCCTAGTGATCATCGCCGCTTGGCTTATAGATCGCGTTTGGTTCGGTGGCGAGCTAGTCGTCGCAAAAAGTGCGGCTATCGGCGGGGCACTTAGTTTTGTCACGCAAATGGTGTTTGCTACTTTTACGTTTAGTCATAGTGGCTATCGTGCGCGCGACCATATCGTTAAGCAATTTTTTCGCGGTCAAGCGCTCAAATGGTTGCTTGCTGTCTTTGGCTTTGCATTTATTTTTATCATGATGAAGCCTTTATCTGTATTGTCATTATTTGCAGGTTTTATCATGATGAAAATCAGCCATGTCTTAATGCTTGGCCGAATAAAATAACCTCTTGAAAGTAAGCTATTTTCTGATAGTGACAAACGAATAGCTCTTGAGTTTTTATAATCGCTTTACGCCTAATTTGGGCTAAAGGCAACCCATTAACATAATATCTTACAATTTAATTATCGACTTAAAGCCATATGGGTGAGGATGTCACCTTCTACCTTAGCGTTACAGTTGATAAAAAACCAATAATTGACTTTACACGAATACAACGTTGCATTAATATACACAGCTAATTGTTTTGCTTAAGCATAATTTTTTGAGCAATACGCTTGCCAAATGGATAGGCAAATTAGCATATAAAAAGTTTATATGCGTATATAAAGGGCTAGTAGTGATTACTTTTAGGCCCTTTTTTGGTAGCTAAAATTTATGCAAAGCTAACAAAAAGCATTCGTGCTAATCGCACAGGTTAGATTGGGATGGCTGTATTTGAGTATGGGAGCGCTTATTATTAAGCGTGTATTTGCGCGCTATCGTATTAATGCAATTTACGGTAGATGAGCGCGGTAAAGAGTAATCCTAATCACTCACGTATCAGATGACAGCCATATTTTGGTAGCTGAGTAAATCGTTGATTAATGAGAAGCTGACACTATGGCAGGCGAACAAACAACAACAGAATATATCTCTCACCACTTAACAAACTGGACGTACGGCTATTTGCCGGGCGAAGGTTGGAAAGTTGCCTACACTGCTGAAGAAGCAACTGCTATGGGCTTTAATGCTATCCACCTTGATTCTATGTTGTGGTCAATAGGTTTGGGCATAGTATTTTGTGCTATCTTTTGGATGGTTGCCAGAAAGGTAACCTCAGGAGTACCTAGCAAAACGCAAGCCGCTGTCGAGATGATCGTTGAATTCGTTGATAATAACGTTCGCGATTCATATAGTGGCACCTCAAAGCTGATTGCACCTTTAGCACTAACTATCTTCGTCTGGATCTTTTTGATGAACTTGATGGATTTGATTCCTGTTGATTTTATTCCAGGTTTAGCTGGCCAAGTTGGCGCTGCTATGGGTCATGATCCGCATCATGTCTTCTTCAAAATCGTTCCAACAACCGATCCTAATATCACCCTTGGCATGTCGTTTGCTGTCTTTGCGTTGATTATTTTTTATAGTATTAAAGAAAAAGGGGTTGGTGGCTTTATCGGAGAGCTGACGCTGCATCCGTTTAGCGTAAAAAACCCTATCTTACAAATTATTTTCATCCCGGTAAACTTTATCTTAGAGTTTGTAACGCTGATAGCGAAACCTATCTCTTTAGGCTTACGACTATTTGGTAATATGTATGCCGGCGAGTTGATTTTCATTCTGATCGCGCTAATGCCTTTTTGGATTCAATGGGCGTTGTCAGTACCGTGGGCTATCTTCCACATCTTAGTTATTACCCTTCAAGCGTTCGTATTCATGATGCTGACGATAGTTTATTTGTCACTAGCATCATCAACTGAACATTAATTAGACATTCAATAGGTAAATGAGGATACATCAATGGATCCAGTATTAGGTGGTTACACAGTTATCGCAGTAGCGCTACTTATCGGTTTAGGCGCACTTGGCACAGGTATTGGTTTTGCGATCTTAGGTGGCAAATTCTTGGAAGGCGTTGCCCGTCAGCCAGAGCTTGGTTCACAATTGCAAACCCGTATGTTCATCGTAGCAGGTCTACTTGATGCGATCCCAATGATCGGTGTCGGTATCGCTATGCTATTGTTGTTCGCTAACCCTCTAGCAGGTTAATCAGAAAGCTCAGTTGTAAATGTTTGACTGTCTTAAGTTGTCTATCTTTTTTGAGGTTACAACCTATAAGTTATACAGAGTCGGACGGTCAGACAGG
The DNA here is from genome assembly GCF_904846685.1 of Psychrobacter submarinus. Lineage (GTDB taxonomy): Bacteria > Pseudomonadota > Gammaproteobacteria > Pseudomonadales > Moraxellaceae > Psychrobacter > Psychrobacter submarinus. The sequence goes on along the minus strand of NZ_CAJHBQ010000005.1, from coordinate 39,904 downwards.
ATCAATGAAACTGATTTTTCATTAACAAAGAGGTGATCACGTGAACATCAATTTTACCATCGTCGGTCAAGCCATTGCTTTTGCAATATTTGTGGTTTTTTGCATGAAATTCGTGTGGCCACCACTTATCGGCGCAATCAATGAGCGTCAGCGTAAAATCGCTGATGGTCTAAATGCCGCTGAAAAAGCAAAAGCTGACTTGGCTACGGCAGAGCAAGATGTCCAGCAAGAGCTTGAACTGGCTAAGACTAAAGCTGCAGCCTTAATTGAGCAGGCGAATAAGAGCGCTAATCAACTGGTCGAAGATGCAAAATCACAAGCGCAAGCCGAAGGTGAGCGTATTCGTCAGCAAGCTCAAGCGTCAATTGATCAAGAGATCAATCAAGCGCGCGAGTCACTGCGCACGCAAGTTGCAGAGCTTTCTGTCCTTGGTGCAGAAAAGATTTTGCAAGATAGAGTCGATGAGCAAAAACATGCTAGCATGTTAGACCAACTGGCGGCGAAGCTGTAACTGTGAGGATATAATGGCTGATTTATCAACCTTAGCACGACCCTACGCAAGAGCCGCGTTTGACTATGCCAATGAGAACGGGGCCGTAAACGAGTGGGAAGATTTCTTGTTTGTCGCAAGCAACGTTGTCAATGACAAAGCGTTTCGTAATTGGCTAGAAAACCCAGCCATCACGGCTGAGCATAAGTCAGCTGCTTTGGTTGATCTTTATGACTCACAAGTGGCTGGTGATGACGATTCTGCTTTTAAGCAACTACTAGGCGAGAGCAAAGGCTCTCGCTATGGTAATAGTATTAGCTATCCTAAAGTGTCACCAGCGCTAAACAACTTCGTAGAGCAATTGGCGCAGCAAGAGCGTCTAGCCCTACTTCCTGAAGTTTATCAGCACTATCGTAGCCATAAAGCGAGTAGCTTGAAACAGCTTGATGCTTATGTCACGACCGCTTATCCATTGACTGCCGCGCAGCGCGAAACGATTCAAACGCGCCTAGCTGCATCGCTCAATGCGACTGTGGTGATTCACGAAACGGTTGATCCTAGTCTATTGGCAGGCGCTACCATAAAAGTCGGTGACAAAATCATTGATGATTCGATGCGCGGCAAGTTACAACAGTTAAAAACACAGCTAACTGCCTAATGCCAGTATAAGCGTAGCGCTACTATGTTAGTAAGGAGTAGCGGCTACGTGATAGTAAGAGCATTCAAGTCAGTGGGCGGGTTATCATAAATTAAAGGAAACAAGGCAATGCAACAACTGAATCCAGCGGAAATCAGTAATCTGATTAAGCAGCGTATTCAAGACCTTGATGCAGGTGCAACTGCAAAGAATGAAGGCACGATTGTCAAAGTATCTGACGGTATTGTGCAAATTCATGGTCTTGAAGATGCCATGTACGGCGAAATGATTGAGTTTGAAGGCGAAATCTACGGAATGGCGCTTAACTTAGAGCGTGATTCTGTTGGCGCAGTCGTACTCGGTGACTATCTGCAATTGCAAGAAGGCCAAAAAGCTTATTGCACGGGTCGCATTCTTGAAGTACCAGTAGGTCCTGAATTATTAGGCCGTGTTGTTGATGCTTTAGGCAACCCTATTGACGGCAAAGGTCCTATCGATGCCAAAATGACAGATAAAGTCGAAAAAATCGCTCCAGGCGTTATCGACCGTCAATCAGTCGATCAGCCCGTTATGACCGGTTATAAAGCCGTTGATACCATGATTCCGATCGGTCGTGGCCAGCGTGAGCTTATCATCGGTGACCGTCAGACGGGTAAAACCGCTATGGCTATCGATGCGATCATCGCACAGAAATCTTCTGGCATTAAGTGTGTCTACGTGGCTATCGGTCAAAAACGCTCTACTATCGCTAACGTCGTACGTAAGCTTGAGCAAACCGGCGCTCTAGAATACACCACGGTTGTTGTTGCTTCTGCTTCTGAGCCGGCAGCGCTACAGTACATCGCACCGTACTCAGGCTGTACAATGGGCGAATACTTCCGTGACCGCGGCGAAGATGCGCTGATTGTATTTGATGACTTATCAAAGCAAGCCGTCGCTTATCGTCAAATCTCACTACTACTACGTCGTCCGCCAGGCCGTGAAGCGTATCCTGGTGACGTATTCTATCTACATTCACGTCTACTTGAGCGTGCATCACGCGTAAACGCGGATTATGTAGAGAACTTCACAAATGGTGAAGTCAAAGGTAAAACCGGTTCATTGACCGCACTACCTATTATCGAAACACAAGCCGGTGACGTTTCTGCATTCGTACCGACTAACGTGATTTCAATCACTGATGGTCAGATCTTCTTAGAATCAAGCCTATTTAACTCAGGTATCCGTCCTGCAGTCAACGCTGGTATCTCGGTATCGCGTGTTGGTGGTTCTGCTCAGACTAAGATCATCAAAAAGCTCTCAGGTGGTATCCGTACTGCACTAGCACAGTACCGTGAATTGGCTGCCTTTGCTCAGTTTGCATCTGACCTTGATGATGCGACTCGTGAACAGCTTGACCATGGTGAGCGTGTTACAGAGCTGATGAAGCAAAAGCAATATCAGCCGATGTCTATCGCTGAACAGGCCGCAGTTATTTATGCCTCAAACGAAGGCTTCTTATCTGATGTACCGGTAGAGAAAATCGGTTCTTTTGAAGAAAGCTACTTACGTTATATGCATGACGAACAGAGCGAGCTTATGAACGAGATTAATGAGACTGCAAATTACAATGATGATATTGCTTCTCGTTTGAAGTCAGCTGTTGAGACTTTTAAACAAAATCACAGTTATTAATTTAATGGGTTAAGCCGATTTGGTTTTAGCTTATCGTATACCAAGTGGCGCGTTGTCTGAGTAGATAGTTGCGCCACTGCTTTAACCCTTATCGGTATTAGATTGCGTTATGCTCGCATATAACCCTTATTTTTAAGTGTTAATTCTCTATCATATGCGGCATGCGCCACTGCTTTTTAACCCTCTTATATTGGAATCATTATGGCAAGCTTAAAAGAGATACGTGCCAAAGTCACCAGTATTAAAAGTACCCAGAAGATTACTCGCGCTATGCAAATGGTTGCAGCGAGTAAGATGCGCCGTGCCCAAGAGCGCATGGAAGTGGGTCGCCCGTATGCTGATAGTATGCGCCGGGTTATCTCGCATTTGGTACATGCCTCATCAGATTATAAACACCCTTATATGGTAGCGCGTCCGGTTGATAAAGTGGGCTATATTGTTATCACTTCGGATCGTGGCCTAGCGGGTGGCTTGAACATTAATTTGTTCAAAGCTTTATCCACAAGTATTCAAGACTATCAAAATCAGTCTGTACAAGCCGAATTTGCGGTTATCGGTGCCAAAGGTGTCAGCTTCTTCAAGAATTTTGGCGGAAAAGTGACCTCTGCGGTGACGGATTATGGCGATAAGCCGACTTTCGAGCAGGTGAATTCACCCGTACAAGCGATGCTTGATGATTATGCTAACGGCAAGCTTGATCGCATTTATGTGGTCTATAACAAATTCGTTAATGCCATGACGCAAAAGCCAACGGTTAACCAGTTAGTGCCTTTGCCTGAAGGGTCATTTGATAGTGATTCTAGCGGTATGCAGACTGAGCTTAGTTGGGATTATATCTACGAGCCTGATGTCAAAACTTTGATTGATGAATTACTTGGACGCTATATTGAATCGATCGTTTATCAAGCGGTCATGGAAAATATTGCCTCTGAACAGTCGTCACGTATGGTTGCTATGAAAGCGGCAACTGATAACGCTGGTGACCTAATTAACGATTTACAGTTGGTTTATAACAAGCTGCGTCAAGCGGCGATTACCCGAGAAATCTCGGAAATCGTTGGCGGTGCTGCTGCTGTTTCATAATTGACTACAACCATATATAGAAGTTCAAGGAGAACGCAATGAGTAGCGGTCGTATTGTACAGATTATTGGCGCGGTTCTTGACGTCGAGTTCAACCGTAACGAAGTTCCTCAGATTTTTGATGCCTTGCAAGTTGATGGCACCGAAACCACTCTAGAAGTACAGCAACAGTTAGGTGATGGCATCGTACGTACGATTGCTATGGGCTCAACTGAAGGTCTAAAGCGTAACCTACCAGTGACTAATACCGGTGCAGCTATTTCTGTACCAGTCGGTACAGGTACGCTTGGTCGTATCATGGATGTTCTTGGTCGTCCTATCGATGAAGAAGGTCCCGTACAAGCTGAAGAGAAGTGGTCTATCCACCGTAATGCACCAAACTATGCTGAGCAGTCAAACAGCACTGAGCTGCTAGAGACTGGTATTAAAGTTATCGATCTACTTTGCCCGTTTGCAAAAGGTGGTAAAGTTGGTCTGTTCGGTGGTGCCGGTGTTGGTAAAACCGTTAACATGATGGAGCTGATCAACAACATCGCGCTAAAGCACGAAGGTCTATCCGTGTTTGCTGGTGTTGGTGAGCGTACTCGTGAAGGTAACGACTTCTATCACGAAATGCAAGAAGCGGGCGTTGTCAACACTGAAGACTTTAGCAAATCTAAAGTTGCGATGGTATACGGTCAGATGAATGAGCCACCGGGTAACCGTTTGCGTGTTGCACTATCTGGTCTAACTATGGCTGAGTACTTCCGTGATACTAAAGATCCTGCCACTGGCAAAGGTCGTGACGTACTCTTGTTTGTTGATAACATCTATCGTTATACACTAGCAGGTACTGAAGTATCAGCACTGTTAGGCCGTATGCCATCAGCAGTTGGTTATCAGCCAACACTCGCTGAAGAGATGGGCTTACTACAAGAGCGTATTACCTCAACTCAGTCAGGTTCTATTACTTCAGTTCAAGCCGTTTATGTACCAGCCGATGACTTGACGGATCCATCGCCAGCAACGACGTTTGCTCACTTGGATGCGACTGTTGTACTAAGCCGTGATATTGCTTCACAAGGTATCTATCCTGCGGTTGATCCACTAGATTCAACCTCACGTCAGCTAGATCCACAAGTTATCGGTGAAGAGCACTATAACGTTGCTCGCGGTGTACAGGAAGTATTGCAGCGCTATAAAGAGCTCAAAGACATCATCGCCATCCTAGGTATGGATGAGCTGTCAGAAGAAGATAAACTGGTCGTTTATCGTGCGCGTAAGATTCAGCGTTTCTTATCACAGCCATTCCACGTCGCCGAAGTATTCACCGGCGCGCCTGGTAAATATGTGTCACTACGCGATACTATTGCTAGCTTCAAAGCAATCATCGCAGGCGAATATGATGATCTACCAGAACAAGCGTTCTATATGGCTGGCGGTATCGACGAAGTTGTCGCTAAGGCCGAAAAAATGAAATCTACAGCAGCATAAATCGCTAAAGAGTCGTCTGGCGAATAAAGGGTGTTTATCACGTTCATTCGCTAGTCGGCTCGATAGCAAGCCCGCTGTTTTTAAGACTTTTTCATAATAAGGATTTAGGTATGGCAACGTTACAATGCCGCGTCGTAAGCGCCCGTGAAGAGCTATATTCAGGCGAGATCAGTATGCTGATTGCCACTGGTAGCGAAGGCGAGATTGGTGTTCTACCAGGACACACGCCATTGATTACCTTGCTAAAGCCTGGCTCAATGCGAGTACAAACGCCAGATGGTCAAGAGGAAGTCATCTACGTGTCTGGCGGCGTACTTGAAGTACAGCCGAAGATGGTTACGGTATTAGCCGATACGGCTATGCGTGCGCATAATCTTGATGAAAGTAAAATCATCGAAGCACGCCGGGAGGCTGAACAGTTACTAGTCAACCAAACAGATACCGTACAGACTAATGCCGCGCTTGCTTCATTAGCAGAATCAGTCGCTCAGCTACAAACGATTCGTAAGTATCAAAACCGCTCATAATCTGTTTTATGCGCTTAATCAGCGTTTAAGTTAGGTTCAAGGTTTCACTAGAAACAGTCCAATTTGGGCTGTTTTTTTTGGTTATAGACCCTAGTAGTCAGGCAGGAATTTCGTTATATTGTTAACATAATAAAAGAGTAGCGGGCCTTGTTTGTCACTATCCGGCATTTATATTAGTTATCCCTAGGTATCGAGCGTAACTACTCATTTATAATTTTCATAAATAGATGACACCTACTGGTATCCATGTTGTTTGAAAGCTTTATATTTACCTACTTTCGGACGAAAACTAAGATTTTAGACGGGCTTGTTTATAGGTTTTGTTAACGATAATAGGCTATAGTAGGGTAAGCTATAAGTTTAGTAGTATACTAGCTTGCTATGACTGAGCTGCACCTATAAACAAAATATATAAAAGTATTTAGGATAAGTAGAAGCATTGTTAAGACTACTGCTCTCTTAATATTCATTCTCGCTGCAAATTTTCTGTTTTTAATTTAGATGTATTAGAGGATATAACGATGACAACCCCTGAAGATGACAACACCCCGCGAATTTTGATTGTTGAAGATGATGAGCGTCTGGCTATGTTAACCCAAGATTATTTGGTTAAAAACGGCTTAGAAGTCGCTATCGAGACAGATGGCAATCGTGCTATTCGCCGTATTGTCAATGAACAGCCTGACATGGTAGTGCTCGATGTCATGCTGCCAGGTAGTGATGGTTTGACGGTCTGCCGTGAAGTGCGCCCGCATTATCAAAATCCAATTTTGATGTTGACCGCTCGTACTGAAGATATGGATCAAGTACTAGGTCTTGAGATGGGCGCGGATGATTATGTTGCCAAGCCTGCCCAGCCGCGCGTACTATTAGCTCGTATTCGTGCGTTATTGCGCCGCTCAGAAAACGCCCCATCAGAAGATGTACCGCAGCGTTTAGAGTTTGGTGAGCTAGTCATCGATAATGGTGGCCGTTCAGTGAATCTAGGCGAAGAATTGGTTGACTTCACTAGCGCTGAATATGACCTGCTTTGGTTGTTAGCATCTAATGCTGGCCGCATCTTATCTCGTGAAGATATCTTTGAGCGCCTGCGCGGTATTGAGTATGATGGTCAAGATCGCTCTATTGACGTACGTATCTCGCGTATCCGTCCTAAAATTGGTGACGATCCAGAAAACCCAAAACGTATTAAGACTGTCCGTAGTAAAGGCTATTTGTTCGTCAAAGAAGGCAACTAGGGCTATAGGGATTATTTGTAAAGAAACCAGCGCTGTGCTGGTTTTTTTATTTTTTGAATAAAGATCTTAATCAAGTTTTTAATGCAGCAAACTCTAACATATTTACGAGCGTTGCTATAGAATAGCAGCAGCAATTTACTAATAAATCATTTCATGCTTTGGTTACGGCAATTATGTCATTAGTCTCATCTTTAAAACACAGTATCTTTGTTCGTATATACGCTGGGCTCTTGATAGTCTGCTTGTGTGTTGCTCTTTTTGCGCAGTTATTGATGGATACTATCAATCAAGAGCGTATGCAAACCTATCGCGAGAATATGGCGACTGGCGCTTTTTACTTGGTAAGTGAGGGTCTTGCGCATCAGGAGTCGGAAACCCAGCGCGAGTACTGGCTATCTGATGCTAGTAGTTTATTCGGCTCAACGTTTCGTATCGTGCCAATCGAAAATATAGATTTTAGTGCTAGTGAACGACGCCGTTTCGAAAGTGGCGAAACGGTAGTTCGTTATGTCAGCCAACCGGCCTATGCTGATGTCTACCACCGTTTACCTGATGATAAAGTATTGACCGTGCGTGTCTCGCAGGTCACTGAGCAACAAGTACGCGCTATGGCGGTGTTCTTATTAGATGATTTGTCTTATTACGCGACCCTGCCGGAGAAGCGCGCACACCTAACGGAACTTGAAAACAAATTTTCTTATCCCTTGACGTTAGACACTATAGATACTTTTGATTTAGATGATGACCAGTTGGCACGCTTGCGCCGTGATGAAGTGGTTATTTTGCTGCAAGATAGCAATAGTAGCCAAGGTAACTCTTCTATCAAGATTGTCATTCCCTCTGAGATCAATGATATGGCCGTTTTAATGGGGCCAATACCATTATTTAACTGGTTTCCACTGAATTTGATTATCAGTATGGTACTGATTAGTATGTTTCTAATCAGCTTAGGCGTCTATGCGCTTATCTTCCCACTTGAGCGCAAATTGCAGCTGATACAAGTGGGGGTGAATGAGGTCAGCGATGGTAATCTCGACATTCAGGTACAAGTGATTGGTCAAGATGAGATTGCGCGCCTCTCTGCTACTTTCAATGCGATGACCTCTCATATTAAGCGCTTGATTGAATCGCAGCGCGAGCTGACACGCGCGGTATCGCACGAACTGCGCACACCTGTTGCCCGTATTCGCTTTGCGGTTGATATGCTAGCCGATACCGACGATGAAGACTCGCGCTTTATGCAGCGCGACTATATCGACGAAGATATCGAAGCTTTGAATGGTTTAATCGATGAGATTTTGACTTATGCCAAACTAGAGGAAGGTTCACCTAAGCTCGACTTAGAGTCAGTCAATCTGAAAGAATTGGTAGAACAAATTGTCCGTGAGACAGAAGCCCTAGGCAAAGATATCAAAATCGTTGGCAATCCTCCTAATAGTAAAGTGACTGCCGTGGCCGATCGACGCTACTTACACCGGGTGATTCAAAACCTTGCCGGTAACGCGCTGCGTTATGCCGAAGGTACTATCATTATTAGCGCTTGGGTGAAAAAGGGCAATGCATTTGTCAGCGTAGAAGATGATGGGCAGGGTATTCCAGAAGAAGATCGCGAAAAGGTCTTTATTCCTTTTGCTCGCTTAGACGACAGCCGTACCCGAGCTTCAGGCGGTTATGGTTTAGGGCTGTCGATTGTCTCGCGCATTGCTTTTTGGTTCAATGGCAGCATGAGCGTTGATGAAAGCCCAGAGCTTGGCGGCGCTCGTTTTATCATGACTTGGCCTGTCAAACCCCTAACTCAGACGATTGCCGCTGACCAAATCACCCAAGAAAAGAGCGAGCGCAGCTTTGAGAGTTAAGCTTAAACATTTAGCTTATTGTAGACTTATTAGAATTAAATAGTATTATTGCGCTTTATAAATAGGACGAAGATAGAGGAGAGCTTGGATGCCTTACTTGTTTGGTGGCTTGATAATACTCAATGCAGCGGTACTGGTGAGCTATTTGTTTTTTCAACAGCCTAGTACTACCCAGAGCTTACAACAAGCGCAAGATGAGCTGGTGCAGCCTATAGACTTTATCAACAGCTCTGAGCATATCCCGCCCCCTATCGGTACTACAGATTAGCTTTTGGCTTACCTTTTAATCAGCAAATGCTTTTATCTTCTATTCGCCATGTCTCGATAGTATCACTGATAGTGTTGCCGATAGTGTCGCCGGTAGCACTTAGCGATCTGTAGCCTTAGTATCGGCCTTTTCATAGCTCCCCTCTTTATCAGCAGTCTCCGGATTAATAGTTTCTGTATTGTTAGTTTCCTTATTAACAGTCTCTTTATCAGTCGCTGCTGCTTGGTCAACTTCAGCAATCAGCGGTATTTTGACACAGACTTGTAAGCCGCCTTCGGGGTGATTAATCGCCTCTACCGTACCGTGATGTAATCTAGCAATACGGTTCACGATAGCCAGACCTAGACCACTACCTTGTGTGGTACGAGCGGTTTCGCCGCGCTCAAACGGCTGCATGATACGCTCTAACTGATCTTCTGCTACGCCATCACCGCAGTCACGCACACAAATGACCAGCTGCTCTTGCGCCTCACCCATAACTTCGCTCTCGCTAATGACATCGCTCTCAGTTGTCGCTAGCGTCTCTTTAAAGGTAGGCACCACCGTCGCTGATAGAAAAATAGGCGTCTTTCCATAACGATTGGCGTTATTGACTAGATTAATAATCATCCGTTTGATAGACAAAGGACGTACAGGTACTTGCTTATCTAGTTGAGACTCATAAACGAACTCCATAGGCGCAAACTGCACAATAATCTCGTTAAATATCGTATCCAAGTCAGTCAAACGCACCGGTTCATCAGAGCCATCTTTCATAAACGAGATAAACTGCTCCAAAATCGCGTCCATATCTTCTATATCATAAATCAAGCCTTCTCGAAAAAAATCATCCGGCAGCATCTCAGCAGTAAGGCGCATACGGGTCAGCGGCGTCCGTAAGTCATGCGAGATACCTGCGAGCATAATCGTGCGCTCTTTTTGCGCTTGATTAAGCGTAGTGAACAAGCGGTTAAAAGCCAGATTGACTTGCCGAATCTCAGTAGGCCCTACTTGTGTCGGCAGGGTAGTGGCATGACCCAGACGAATATAGTTAGTCGCGGCTCGCTGCAAATGGCGCAAGGGCCGATTCAATTGCCGCGCTATCAAGATAATGGTCAGTAGCGTCAAAATAGGAATGCCGAGTAAGAAAAACCCTAACAGTGTCGGACTGTACTGGGAGTAGTAGATAACCGGCTCACGTATCCAAAAACTCGTGTCGCGGCTATCTTGCACCCATAATTGCGGCGTTGGCTTAAATTTAAAATAAACCTGTACTGGACGACCCAGCTGCGCACTGATTTCACGTTGTAATACATCGGTAAAAAATCCGACAAATCGCTTTTTCTCAACTTGTGGAAAGTCGCTAGGGTTTTCTACTGTGACCACATGTGAGTGCTCATAGACCCAGCGCTGCACTTCAGGGTTATTTTGCCAATCCTGTTTGGCACTATTCATCAGTCGTAACTCACTGGTCAAATAGCGAGCGTGGGTCTTTAGCTCAGGCAAATAAAGACTGCGCCAAAAAAACCAAATAGATAAGCTGACGCTGATAACGACCATAAAAGTAATCATAAAAGTGGTCAGCCAGCTGTTCGACCAACTACTAGAGCGTCGTGTCGGAGTGTTCGCGGTACTCATAGCAGAAGGGTGCTCCAAAAGAGGTAGAGAATAATTACCAATATAAGATAAAAGAGTGCTGAGATGAGTATAGTGCAATCGCATAAAATGCGCTATGGGCTGGGTTAAATGTACAGCAAAAACCGCTCATCTAAGTGATTGTTATCAAACAACTAAATAAACACAGTTTATGTTTTCAAAAATAATAGACTATGATATAATTGTGCCCTTTTTGGTATACCTGCGAAAGAGAGAAATCAGATGGTTGTTATTCGTTTAGCACGGGGCGGTGCCAAAAAACGCCCATTTTATCAAGTCGTAGTTGCTGATCAACGCCGCGCGCGTGATGGTCGCTACATCGAAAACATTGGCTTTTTTAACCCTTTGGCTAAAGAGTCAGAAGAAGCAGTACGCTTAAACATGGAAGCGTACAATGCGTGGGTCGCAAAAGGCGCACAGCCTTCAGATCGCGTTGCTTCATTAGCAAAGTCTTACAACAAGGCTGCTGAAAGCGAAGCGACTGCTTAAGTTTTAAGTGATGATCTTTAAATAGCTTATTAGCTATTTTAGGGTCTGATTTTAGAGATACTGACTTACAAACTTAGTGCTCCATAGCATATCGTTATCTTCTTTACCTTACACTGATTTATCACATTTAGAGTCGTTATGTCATCAGCACCTGCTAATAACCTTATGAAAATAGGTCAGCTCAAAAAGCCTTACGGTATAAAAGGCTGGCTTTGGGTGTTTAGCGATACCGATGATCGAACGGCTATATTTGATATGCAGCCTTGGTATATGAAGACCGCTATGGGTATGAAGCCTTTGACTGTCAAAGCTTGGCGAGAGCAAGGATCGGGTATTGTCGCTCAGTTTGAGCAAGTTCCTGATCGTAATGTTGCAGAAACCATGAATGGGGTAACCCTTTGGGTGGAGCAAGATGTCTTGCCTGAGACTGGCGAAGATGAGTACTATTGGTCCGATTTGATCGGGGTGCGAGTCTTCAATGAGCAAGATGAGTATTTAGGCGATATTACTGAGATGTTTGAAACCGGTGCCCATGACATTATGCGTGTCGCGGCTACCTCAGACAGCTTAGATGATGAAGAGCGTCTGATACCTTGGCACAAACAGACTGTGCTTGAAGTAGATATAACGGCTAAAACCGTTGTCGCTGCTTGGCCAAGTGACTATTGATCTGTGATTAGTGATTGCTGATGTATTTTGCTGTCATAACTATCTTTCCTGAGATATTTGCTGCGATTCGTGATTTTGGTATCACTGGACGCGCGGTGACTCAGCAGCAAGTTATGATTGAGTGCATTAATCCACGCGATTATACCACTGACAATTACCGCCGTATTGATGAACGTCCCTATGGTGGTGGTCCTGGTATGGTGATGATGGCTCAGCCACTATCGCAAGCGATTGACGATGCTAAAGAGCAAGCTCGCCTGCACGGTTGCCGTACTGACAGCAAACACTGTCCGGTGGTTTACCTGTCACCGCAAGGGCGGACGCTTAGTGAAGATAGCGTACTTGAGATGGCTGATTATGATGGCATGATTTTATTATGTGGTCGTTATGAAGGCATCGATGAGCGCTTGTTGACACAATACGTCGATCTAGAAATATCGCTTGGTGATTACGTCTTAACTGGCGGTGAACTCCCAGCTATGGTGCTGATGGACAGTGTGATACGTCGTTTACCTAACGTTATGGGTGATGACAAATCTGCGGTGCAAGACTCGTTTGTCGATGGCTTGCTCGATTGTCCTCATTACACTAAGCCGCATGAGTTTGCTGGTATGGCGGTTCCGGAAGTATTGCTTTCAGGCCATCATGCCAATATTGCTAAGTGGCGCTTTTGTCAGCAAGTCGAGCGTACCAAGGCAAGACGGCCAGATTTATGGCAAGCTTTTAGTCCAACAGCTGAGCAAGCCCGCTGGCTAAAAGAGCAATCAAAGTAGCGTCCATAATAGTCAGATGCTTACTTATGTCGTCAGTATAGCTAAACTGTTAAAAAGAATTTTGCGCAATAATGAACCGGCTATAGTGTAATGGCCGTTTACCCAACCCCACTTACCTTGTATCTACCTACTATCAATTTAAAGAGTAGACAGAGACAATTAATTATTACAAACAGGTAATATGCGCTTAGCCTCTATTATCTAATGTGAGGAGACAACTCTCATGAGCAACAAACATCCATTAGTTCAAAGCGTTGAAAATGCTCAACTAGTAGAACGCCCTGACTTTAGCGCTGGCGATACTGTCGTCGTACAAGTAAAAGTACGTGAAGGCGAGCGTGAGCGTCTACAGGCCTTTGAAGGCGTCGTTATCGCTAAGCGTAACCGTGGTCTAAACTCTGCGTTTACCGTCCGTAAAATCTCAAGCGGTGTTGGTGTTGAGCGTGCTTTCCAACTGCATTCTCCAATCATCGATAGCATTGAAGTGAAGCGCCGCGGTGCCGTTCGCCGTGCGAAACTATACTACTTACGTGAGCGTTCTGGTAAATCAGCACGTATCCGCGAGAAGCTTGGCGCACGTCCAACAAAAGCTGGCGCTCAAAAGAAGACTGATGCTGGCGTCCCTGATGCGGTTGAGACTGCACCTGGTATCTAAGCCAGCAGTCGCGCTCAATGTTGAGCCTAACTATTGATAGTTATGAATTACTTATCAGTAATCATTACTAGCGATAGTGACAAGCCCTTATTCATAGGTTTATTATATAAATAAGTAGGCGTACCAAAAAAGACAAAACCCCAATCTAGCTTGCGCATAGATTGGGGTTTTTGTATTGATAAAGCACAACTTTAATTATTTTCTCCAGAGCTTACTTCGCTGCTTGCTTCACCACTTACATTGTCACTTACATTGTTACTTACATTGTCGTTTGGCTTATCTGGTAAATCTAGACGACTGGCTTGACTCTTAGATCTGCTGTGCTTACGCAAGCGAATATAGACGGTTTTAGTGACGATGGCGACGACTTTTTGGTTGTTATCGACGATTTCAGTACGATAGTCGCGAAATACTGGCTCGCCACTCTCAGCGAGTTTGCGAATAGCCGTCGCCTCACTGCTAGAGACTTTTATCCGTGCCGTTACTTTACTAGTAGCTGGCGCGACAAACTCAATGTGTGAGCTTTTATCCCACACTACATAATTACTCCCTAATTGCTGCATCAATAGCAGCATATAAAAAGGGTCGGTCATAGCGTACAAACTACCACCAAACTGTGTGCCAACGATGTTTTTATTCAAAGCCGTCAGCCCCATGCTGACAACGCATAATCCTTGATCGGTATCTAAGTGCTCAAGCTTGATACCCGCACCTACATAAGGCGCGTAGGTATTGATACGTAGCTTCAATAGATGCGGCGTCAGTATCGGCATAATGTACTGTTTGGCTTTGCGATTTAATATCTCGAAATTTTTTGGAAATAGCTTCATCTTTTATCCTTCAATCCCTAATTTTTATAATAATATCAGTCGGCTATAATCAGCAATCAGTCTGAGTAATCTTTATCCAGTCAGCGCAAATGCGCAGTATTAGCAACTGTCGCTATTGACTACTGAACCATGCGCCTAACGTACAAGTGTACACTTAAATGCCCAAATTTTATTTTATAATAGAAAGTAGAGTGAGAGAAGAAGAAAAGGAGACTAGCTATGTCAAAGACTAACAGTGAGCAAAAGGAGGAGACAGTAGAAGAGAGCTGTCAGCTCTGTAGCCGCACAAATCTACCCTTGACTCGCCATCATCTTATTCCGCGCTCACGGCACAACAAGGCCCGTACGCAGCGCCGCTTTAGCCGCACTGAGATGAGTGGCGATATTGCCATGCTATGTCGTCCTTGTCATAGCCAAATCCATAAAATTTTTACTAATCATGAGTTGGCAAATTATTATCATACGATAGCGCGCTTACAAGAACATAGCGAAGTCGAAAAGTTTGTCAATTGGGTAAAAAAACGGCCAACGGGGCTGAAGATAAGAGTAAGAAATTAAGCTTATAAATAGCGATGGGAAAACAATACTCGCATTATAGATACTGATGACCTACAATGACCACCCCTTTGTTTACGGTAGTTTAACCTTTAAGAATAGGTCTAGACAGCAGTCCTAACTATCGGTAATTAAAACGAACAAAGGATTATTTAAGTTCTCAGTCAACATAAGGAGATGTGATGAGTAATCCTCAAATCCCCGCATCAAAAAACGCAGACGCTAATCCCAACCTTGCTCATGAAAATGATCCTTTGCAAGGTAGCTATGCCGAATTACATCAACCCTACGCAAGTTTTGAGAGTCGCGACGCTTATCTCAATCATGAATTACAAATCATGCAACCTAAGCGCTGGCGACCAAATTTACCTTTTAGAGATTATCGTTTCGAGTTTGAAGATACCATTCCGGCGATGGCAGCTACTATCGGTAAAGTCGTGATGGTTGGCGCTATTGCCGCAACTTTTGCAGGGCCTCTTGGTTTAGGAGAAGCCTTTGTTTTAGAAAACGTGCGTTATGAGCTGCTCATAGTCGCGTTTTTTGTCATTTTATTCTCAGGTTTTTTGCTGCCTACTGCCAACCTTGCTGGTACTCATGGGCCGCTGATTCCTCTTATTCCGATTGTCGTTGCCGCCGGTGGCCACCCTATGGCTTTTGGCTTACTCATTGGCGCTTTTGGTCTGCTGCTTGCGATCAGCAAAGGCGGAAGCTTATTGGCCAATTTAACCAGTAAGGGGGTGTGCGGCGGTCTGCTGCTCTATCTTGGCTTTATTGGGACTATCTCACAAGTCAAAAACCTTTTTGCTTGGGCAGAAGGCATTGGTATGGCGCATATTGCCTTTGTGGTGATTTTGCTCACTATTATCCTGTATGCGGTGTTAGAAAACTATCAAAAGCGATGGCTTGCCGTGCCGCTCAGCTGCTTATTAGGCGGCGGCGTGGCCTTTGCTATGGGCGCACCGTTTGAATTTAAGACCACGCCTGGTTTGCCTAATATGAGTCCGATGTACTGGTGGGGCGAAAACACCGGCTGGATGCTAGGGCTGCCAACGATTGAGAGTTTCATTGTGGTACTACCCTTTGCGGTATTGGCAGTGGCGATGTGGTCGCCGGACTTTTTGGGACATCAGGTGTTTCAAAAGATTAGCTATCCTGAGCGTACTGAGCGCGTGCGTATGGATATCGATGATACGATGATTAGCGCTTCGGTGCGTCAGGTAGCAGGCTCGGTACTTGGTGGCTCTAATTTTGCTTCTTCTTGGGGCACTTATATTGTGCCTGCCGCCATCGCTAAGCGCCCAATCCCAGCTGGCGCGGTACTAACCGGACTATTTTGTGTCATCGCTGGGGTTTGGGGTTATCCCATGGATCTTGCGATTTGGGAGCCAGTCATGTGTGTGGCCTTAATCGTTGGAGTGTTCATTCCGCTACTCGAGGCGGGTATGGAGATGACCCGTGAAGGTAAAACCACACAGTCGGCGGCGATTGTTGTTTTTGCCTCAGCGTTAGTAAACCCAGCATTTGGGTGGTCTATTACTTTAGTATTAGATAACTTAGGTCTGATTGGCTCAAAAGAGCGCAGTGCCAACTTATCTAAGATGAGTCGCTGGATCATTCCGGTAGTCACCTTTGTGATCTTGACTGGGGTGATGGCCATTGTGGGTATGCTGCCTGGTATTCCGGCACTATTACCAAGCTTTCGCCACTAGGATAGGGTTGAAGGTTTAACACAGGTACAAACATAAAAAGCCAGCTTTATTAAGCTGGCTTTTTATGCTATTAGATTTTATAGGGTATATATAAGCTATTTTCGCTCTTATGTACTCTTTATATCTTAGATGTTTTTTATATGAGTGCCATGGAGCTTATGACCTTAATATAGTTAATTCGAAATAAAACCAATATATTTATTTTCTCGTGCTACTGGTATAAATTTTATTTGCTTGCTGTGCGCTTCGCACTCCAGAGGCTGCACAAAATTTATCCCAGTAGCACTGTGTCGGATTTGAAGTGAATCAACTATAGCTATCTAGCGGCGCTACTATTTTTCAGCGCGCACTTTATCCACTAAGAAGTCTACCACTTTAGGGACTTTCGCGCTCTCACCGGATACCACGTATTTGCCTTGTACTACGACGGCAGGGACACCCGTGAGCTGATAACGCTTGGCGCCTGCTTGTGAGCGTCCGATTTTGGTGCCTACTGCAAAAGAGTTATAGAGGCTATTGAATTTCTTTTTGTCGACGCCTTGTGAGGCATACCAATTAGCGAGTGAAGCTTGGTCAAATAGTTTTTTACCATCCTTGTGGATTGCATCGAATAGCGCATCATGAGTTTTGTCTTCATAACCTAATAGCTGCGCGGCATAGAACCCACGAGCGCTAGATTCCCAAACTGGGTTTAGGGCGGCGGGAGTCTTGAAAAATGCGACATCTTTGTCTTTAGTTTTTGCCCATTTTTCCATATGCGGGTTCAAAGAGTAACAATGAGGGCAGCCGTACCAAAAAAACTCACGAACAATGATAGCATCACCGCTGATTTTTTCTGGATTATCAAGAACTTTATAATCTTTACCGGCGACATAATCGGCCGCTTGTACGCTCATATTAGCAAAGCCAATGGCGCAGGCTAAACCAGTCAATGCGAGGACACGTTTCATACTTCTTCCTTTAATTCTTACGGCTTGAGGGTGTTAAGAGGCACTTATCAAAAGTGCTAAAAAAAGGTTAAATACACTTCGGCTATAATAACGTAAAATGACCGTCATTGTGAACCGTATTCTTAACCAATAGTTGCCGCGCTGTAGCTATTATTTATAGCTTGAGAATGTATAAACAACTATCTATTTTATCAGACGTTCACAATCGGTCACTAGGTGGCTAAGGTAATATAACGACGCTCATGCTAACATTACCTATGGTTTCTAACGCTATTGATACTAGCAGTAGAGTGTTTTTAGTATTAGCTTGCTAAGACCTCATCGCTATCACTGATGAATTCTTAGTTTTTTGAGCCTATCGAATCTAATAACAACGACAACGACGATAACCGTATTCAAGGATATTTCTATGAGCGCAACGCAGCCCCATCAAAATACAACCAACAAAAATCAAGATGGACAAGAGGATATAGCAGAGCAAACGGTCACGAATGTAGACCCTGGTGAGGTTGATAAGTTCAACCAGCTTGCAGGCGAGTGGTGGGATAAGACAGGGGCGTTTGCGACTTTGCATGAGATCAATCCGCTACGTCTCAATTGGATCACTGAAAACGTTGAGCGCGGGTATCAAAGCGCGGATACTAACAAAACCGCAGCTGATGGCTTACAAGGTAAAAAGATACTCGATATTGGCTGCGGCGGTGGGATTTTATCTGAGTCTATGGCGCGGCGCGGCGCTGACGTCACCGGTATCGATTTGGGTACTGAGAACCTAAAGGCAGCGACCCTGCATGCACAGCAAAGCGGTTTAGAGGAGACGCTACGTTATCAGCATATCGCGGTTGAGACTGTAGCGGCGCAGATGCCAGCTCAGTTCGATGTGGTCACTTGCATGGAGATGTTAGAGCATGTCCCAGACCCTAGCGCTATCGTACAAGCTTGCTATGATCTATTAGCGCCAGGCGGCGTCTGTGTATTATCGACGATCAACCGTAATCCTAAGTCCTATTTGTTTGCTATTGTTGGCGCTGAATATGTACTGAGATTATTGGATCGCGGTACGCATGATTACGCCAAATTCATCACCCCAGCTGAGCTGGATAAAATGGCACTCAACGCCGGATTTAATCGCCAAGATATTATTGGACTACACTATAACCCCATTACCAAGCGCTACTGGCTTGCACAGAATGTCGATGTCAATTATATGATGGCAGTGCATAAGCCTATGGATCAATAAGCCTATGGATCAATAAGACTAAATCAATAATGCTGAAGAGATAAGCGTAAATGGGTCTTTTATAACAGCATAATACTCATCAATTAAGGCAGCGACTATGACTAATTTTGTGAAGGCGGTACTCTTCGATCTAGATGGTACTTTGATCGATACTGCTGCTGACTTTGTGCGTATCATTGGCAAGATGAGCCAAGAGAATGAGTGGCAAGCGCCAAGTGATGCCGATATTCGCCAGCAAGTCTCTGCTGGTGCCTCAGCAATGGTCAAGCTCATGCTAGAGCATAATGGTCAAGTCGGCGTCACTGAAGAGGAGCTACTCACTTATCGGCAGCAGTTCTTGGATGATTATGAGGCCGATATCTGTGTCGATAGTTGTGTTTTTACTGAGCTTGACGAGTTACTACAGACCCTTGAGAAAAACGGCACCCCTTGGGGCATCGTCACGAACAAACCCCGCCACTTAGCAGAGCTACTACTAAGTAAACTACAGCTCGATGAGCGCTGTTCGGTACTGGTCTGCCCTGAAGATGTATCACGTACTAAGCCTGATCCTGAGCCTATGTATTTGGCCCTAGAAAAACTAGGCATAGCGCGTGGCGGCTCTGCTTGTGTGCTGTATGTTGGCGATCATATACGCGATATCGAAGCAGGCAATGCCGCTGGCATGCCTACCATTCTAGCGGCTTATGGCTATATCCCTGCAGAAGATCAGCCTAACCTAAAGAAGTGGGGCGCATCTCATATTGTCAAAACGCCAAAGCAGCTTAAGCAATTATTATTAAGGTCTGGTAATTTTGATTACTTGTAAACAGTCGCGCTTTTTAAATTAGTCAATCTCGTATAAACCCTATCGATAGCAGTGAGTAATACCATGAACAACACTACAAGCAGTACTGAGAAAAACTCTGAGCAGAATACAACAAATGAAAATAGCTATCAGCCTTTGAGTCATGAGCAAATCCGTAATTTTGTCGCAGAAGATGACAGCTTAGAGGGCAAAGTGATTCTAGTGACTGGAGCAGGGGACGGTATTGGCCGAGTTGCCGCTTTAACTTATGCACGTTTTGGTGCAACGGTACTACTCTTAGGACGCACGACTAGTAAGCTTGAAGCAGTCTATGATGAAATCGAAAGTATGGGCGGTAAGCAGCCCGCTATTTTACCTATGGATCTCGAAACGGCCAGTTATGATGAGATGCAAAAGCTGGAACGGCTAATCGATAAGGAGTTTGGTCAATTAGACGGTCTTCTGCATAATGCAGGTATCTTAGGCGCGTTGACCCCGCTTGAGATGTACGACGTCGATATGTTTGCCAAGGTGATGCAGATAAATTTCACCGCTACCTTTAAGCTGACTCAAGCGCTACTGCCACTGCTAAAAGATGCCAACAATGGCTCTATTGTCTTTACCTCAAGCACAGTCGGTACGTATCCTCGCGCTTTTTGGGGCGCGTATGCTCTATCTAAGCAAGCGCTAGAAGGAATGAGTGATATCTTTACTCAAGAGACGCAAAACACCACCAATTTACGTTTTAATTGTATCAATCCGGGTGGTATCCGCACCAACATGCGTGCTCATGCTTATCCAGGAGAAAATCCCATGAGTTTAAAAACGCCGGAAGACATCATGTCAGCCTACGTCTGCTTGATGAGTAACGAAAGTATTGGTGTACGCGGGCAAGTGGTTGAGCTACAGCCAAAAGATTAAGAGGTGTTACTTAAACTTGCATGAATACAAAGCGTAAAAGTAATTTGGGTAGCTATAGTTGATACTAAATGAAATAGATGCGTCGTACTAGGATGCGAAACTGGTATAAATTTTCTTTAGTTGCTTGATGTGCTAATAGAAGCTACAAAAAATATATACCAACAGCAAGATATCTGTTTTATAGTAAATACGACTCTGTTTTTTGTCAAAACTACCAATGATTTTTACTTAGGATAATACTTATGAATAAGTCCATTGCTGCTGCATGTGTGCTGCTAAGTTGTACTTCAGCTTTTGCGCAAACCACGCTTTTTGATCCTTCCATCGAGCACAATCCTCAGGATGGTGTCATAAAGCTGTATGGAGCAGGTGGCCCACATACCGCTTTAAGAAAAGTGGCAGATGTCTGGGAAAAGCAAGGTGGTACCAAGGTAGAATTAATAGCAGGACCTGAAGACAAATGGTCGGCTGACGCTCAAGCTGATGCCGATGCTCTGTGGGGAACTTCTGAGCAATCAATGACTGCATTTCTTGAGACATACGAAACTTTTGATCATGAAAAAGTTGAACCCATTTATATCCGACCAGCAATCATAGCTGTACAAAAAGGAAATCCTAAAAATATACGTAGCTTTGATGATTTATTAGCTAAGGGGATTAAAATAGTTGTGACCGAAGGTAAAGGAACGTATAACACGTCAGGCACTGGAGTGTGGGAAGATGTTGCAGGGCGTAAGGGAAGCTTAGATGATGTTGCTCGTTTTCGAAATAACATTGTAGCCTATTCATTAGGATCTGGAGCTAGTTTTAAAGCCTTTAAAGAGCAGAAGGCAGATGCTTGGATTACTTGGCCCAACTGGCCGATTCATAATTCTGAAGATATGGATATGGTTTACATAGATAAAGATCGTATCATTTGGCGTGATTTGAACATTGTGATATCGCCAAAAGCTGACTCTCAAACACAAGATTTTCTCAATTTTTTGCTGACAAGAAAGGCGCAAAAGATTATGAAAACGGAAGGATGGCAGCGATAGATAAAAAGCAATACAAACATACTTTATAAAGAGATAGAATTTAAATATAACTCTTAATCAAAAGTAAATCATAATAAACGTTTGTATTGAAATAAGCGCATTCTAACCCCATCTATCTGTTATTAAAGACTTTTATTCTAAAATTAAAAGCTCAGTACTACTGATAAAGGTGAATTATGGCAGGTGGCTGGTCAAGAGATGGCGCAGAGCATGAGCAAATGGATGCAACTGTTAACGATGCTGTAGATCGCGCTAGAAGTGCGATACCTAAGGGTGAGAGTAGTGAGTACTGCGATGAGTGCGGTAATCCTATTCCCGAGGCGCGGCGTCATGCTTTGCCTGGCGTACAGCACTGCGTCAGTTGCCAGACAATGCTCGAAAAAGAGGCAAAAGCGGCAGAGCTATTCAATCGGCGCGGCAGTAAAGACAGCCAATTGCGCTAATTTGTAAAAGCGAATCAATAAAAAAAGACCACCGTTGCTATTTTACTTAGCAACGGTGGTCTTTTTTGTGAGTGTGGCATTTTTTGAAAGGTAGTCTTTTTATAGGTAACTAGAGTCTGTCTTCAAGCACCAGCGCCATCAGCTGCTGGTCATAAGCCTGCCAATCATCTTTACTAAGACTGATGGTTGACCTAACGTTGTCTATCGGCAAATCATTATCGGTCTGCAAAATGACTTCTAATCGGCTATCGATGTGGGCGCTCGTCGTGGTGATAGTCAAGCTGTCAGGTGTAAAGTTAATCTTTAACCAGCCGTCAGAGGTATGAACCATGCCTTTAATACGTTGCCAGTTAGGCAATTTTAACAACCATTCTTGTAAACCATCAGCGTTAAATACGTAATGTGCAGGCAAGCGCCAGCCCCCTAACAGCATGTCTTGTTGTTGTTCGTGATAGCGGTAGGGGAGCTCAGTATCTGCCGCTATGCCGTCATGACTTTCATTGTTTTGTATAGCTTGATTAGACATCAAGCCAGTAAGTGGCTGTCTAGTAAGTGGCTGTAAGGAAATGCGAATCTGATTAGGCTGGCTTTTATTGGTAGCGCGTTGCCGAGAGATGGTATGGCTTGGTTTGGTCAGCTGTGCTATCAGCATTGATAAGGCGGTATTCAAAGCAGTTATCTTATTTGAGCGATCATCCACGGTGTGAGGCTCAGATTCTGTCCAGATAGTGGTCACGTCAGGATTGAGCCGTGTTATCCATTCTTGTAACGCCTGCCTCTCATTTTCACTCAGCTGCATATAGCGATTGATCACCAAGACATCAGCGTCACGGACATGCGCTTGAAAACCATCGTGCGAGCGATACTTTTGTTGTTGCCATTGCCCGCCACTTAGCACCGTTATTACAGCCTGCATATTGAGTGCTGTTTGCCAATGTGGCGCGCTCAGTTGTTGTATCAACTCGCGTGGGTGTGCCAATCCGGTGGGTTCTATAATAAGGCGCTGCGGACGATGATCGCTAAGCAGGCGGGTAATCGCAATCTGTAGGGGCAGCTGACTGGTGCAACAAATACAGCCGCCGCTGACCTCCCGTACCGCGATCGTCTCTTGCGCCGCCTGCCACCAATCAGCACCTTTTAGCAGCGTACCATCAATACCGATACGACCAAATTCATTAATTAAGAGCGCCCAGCGCTGCTCGGTCGGTTTGGTAGTCAGTAAGTGATTGATGAGGGTCGTCTTGCCAGCACCCAAAAACCCTGTCACTAAGGTGCAAGGTATGTTTTGAAAAATAATTGGGTTTTTCACAGGTATGCTCATCATATTGGCACGTGTTTGTGAGTAACCAAACACGGCCTATATTAAAAGGAATTAGATCAGTCAAAAGCTATTCGCTTTTGGCTTCTTCTACTTCGGCCTCGTCAGGAACAAAGACGTAGCCTACGCCCCAAACGGTCTGAATATAGCGTGCTTGTGACGGATTGTCCTCAATCAAGCGGCGCAGGCGTGACACTTGGACATCAATAGAGCGCTCCATAGCACCCCATTCGCGACCACGGGCTAGGTTCATAAGCTTATCGCGTGTTAAGGGTTCACGCGGATGCTGAACCAGCGCTTTTAGGACGGAGAACTCACCTGTAGTCAAGGTTACCACATTGCCGTCGCGTTTGAGCGTACGCGTGGATAGATCAAGTGTCCAAGGGCCAAACTCTACGACCTCTACCTGATAGCTTGGTGCGCCAGGTAATTCGCGGTTCTGCCGACGAAGTACTGCTTTGATGCGGGCGAGTAGCTCTTTTGGATTAAAAGGTTTTGGTAGATAATCATCAGCGCCGGCATCTAGTCCAGCGATACGATCGGCATCGCCGCCTTTTGCGGTCAGCATAATGATCGGGATGTCGGCGTTATCTTCGCGCAAGCGCTTACAGATACTGATACCGTCTTCACCTGGCAGCATAAGATCAAGGACGATAAGCGAAAATAGCTCGCGCTGCATCAGCTTGTCCATCTGACTGCCGTCGTGTGCGGTACGTACTACAAAACCATCATCTTCTAAAAATCGTTGTAACAACGAGCGTAAGCGCGCGTCGTCATCAACGACCAATATGCGCTGAGTGAGCGTATCTGAATGATTATTGTCCGTCATGTATCATATCCTTTTATGAGGCTTATTATTGTCAAAGCGACTTTATCTGATAGTGTCGTGATTTGTAAGCACACTGCTGTTTTAATCTAATGCTTGCCAGCCACGAATTTTGTGTGATGACTCAATATTTATATGTCTGTCTTCAGTGTATAAGATTGCACCGCGAAATGCATCATTCATCCGCACAAATGCTGTATGGGTTTGTTTAACAGCGTCAAATAGCAAGTTTTTGCTTCAATCAACGCGGTATCAGCCCTGATAAATAAGGATTTTATAAAAAGGATTTTTATTTATGCAGCTTTTGCTATAATGCCAATCACCATTTCTCAACGATTGATACGTATATGAGTAGCACTGATAGCTTAACGTCATCGGCAGTCTCAGC
This sequence comes from Psychrobacter submarinus, assembly GCF_904846685.1. GTDB lineage: Bacteria > Pseudomonadota > Gammaproteobacteria > Pseudomonadales > Moraxellaceae > Psychrobacter > Psychrobacter submarinus. The sequence goes on along the minus strand of NZ_CAJHBQ010000005.1, from coordinate 15,434 downwards.
AAATGCGCAGGGATTAGATGCAACCACACAAGCCAATATCCACGACAAGCTTGCCCGCAAGCTTGGTATTAAGACGGCTCAAGTCAACGCATTTGTCAAACTTTTCGATGAAGGCGCAACGGTTCCTTTTATTGCGCGTTATCGTAAAGAAAAAACGCAAAACCTTGACGATGCTCAGCTCAGAGCATTAGAGAAGTCGCTCAGCTATGAGCGCGATATGGCCAGTCGTCGCCTAAAGATCACTGAGCTGCTACGTGCACAAGGCACACTCACGGATGAGCTGCAAGCCCGTATTGATAATGCCGCGTCAAAACTTGAGCTAGAAGATATCTACTTACCTTATCGTCCGCGTCGTCGCTCCCCTGCAGCCAAGGCCCGCGCAGCCGGTTTAGACAGCGCAGCAAAAGCCCTATTAACACAAGAGATTACGCCGACGCAGGCGCTAGCGGACTATCAGCTGCCTAGCAGCGTCACCGACGATAGCGGTAATGAGATCGATGTTGACTTTAGCGACCTTGATAAGCAGCTGGCTGGTGTTCAGGCCATCATCGTTGATGAGTGGACGCAGGCGCTTGATCTACTCGATAATCTGCGTAGCGGCTTTGCCAAAACCGCTAGTGTCGTGACAGCGGTTGCTAGTGAAGAAAAGCGCGAAGTCGGCGAGAAGTTCAAAGACTACTTTGATCATAGCGAGAGCTTAGCGCGTCTGCCCAATCATCGCCTACTAGCCATGCTACGCGGTCGTCAAGAGAACGTCTTAGGTATAAAAGTCGATGGCGAAGATGCGCCCTTTATCGAAAAAATTATCAACCACTTTAATATTGATGCGACAGCGCCAAGGGAGCGCCGTGAGTTCCTCATTGAGGCTGCAAACAGCTTATGGAAAGACAAATGGCGTCCGCATATTGAGCATCGCTTGTTGACCGAAAAGCGCCTAGCCGCAGAAGCTGACGCGATCGATGTTTTTGCTAACAATTTGCAGCATCTGCTGATGTCAGCACCCGCAGGTCCAAAAGTGATCTTAGGTGTTGACCCTGGTATTCGTCATGGCGTCAAGATGGCAATCATCGATGCGCAAGGTCATGTCATGCTGGATAGTAGCGATAAGCCCGTTATCGCTACTGTGTATCCTTTTGCTCCAGATAACAAAATGGATGAGGCTAAGGCGCTTATCGATGAGCTATTAAGTACTTATAATGTCGATTTGGTCGCGATAGGTAACGGTACCGCCAGCCGCGAAACTGACGCTATGATAAAAGAGATTTTGTCGGCTAACCCGTCACTACAAGCCAAAGCCGTGATCGTCAATGAATCAGGCGCTTCGGTCTATTCTGCCAGTGAGCTTGCCAGTGATGAATTGGCTGACTTAGATGTCTCGGTACGCGGTGCGGTTTCTATCGCCCGTCGCTTGCAAGATCCGCTATCTGAGCTCGTCAAAGTCGATCCAAAGGCGATTGGCGTTGGGCAATATCAGCACGACGTTAATCAAAACCAGTTGGCCGATAGTCTAGATAAAGTCACCCAAGATAGCGTCAATGCGGTAGGCGTCGATGTCAATACGGCAAGTCCAGCAATACTGACGCACATCGCGGGTCTCAATCGCAACGTCGCCCAGCAAATCGTCAATTACCGTAAAGAGCATGGCGCTTTTGCTAATCGAGAAGCGCTAAAAGACGTTCCGCGCTTGGGAGTCAAGACTTTTGAGCAAGCCGCTGGGTTTTTACGAATTCGTGATGGCGATAACCCGCTTGATGCGACAGGCGTTCATCCAGAGAGCTACGCGCTGGTTGATAGCTTGCTGGCGCAAACCGGTAAAGCATTGCCAGAGGTGCTGGGTAATGATGGTGTATTAAATAGCATTGATACCACAGCGCTGGCGGCCAATAACGACAATGTCAGTGTAAAAGCCATCATTGAAGAGCTGGCAAAACCTGCGCGCGATCCACGTCCTGAGTTTAAGACAGCAAGCTTCCGCGATGATGTTAATAGTATCAAAGATCTAGAAGAAGGGATGACGCTTGAGGGCGTTGTGACGAATGTGACGGCTTTTGGCTGTTTTGTAGATGTGGGTGTGCATCAAGATGGACTAGTGCACATCTCGCAGATGGCTAATGATTTTGTCGCTGATCCGATGAATCGGGTCAAACCAGGCGACATCGTCTCCGTACGTGTCATCTCCGTCGATGAGCCGCGTGGACGCATTGGCTTTAGCATGAAACCTGAAGCGCAAAAGTCTGAAGGCCGAGTGAAGCCTGCAGCGTCTGTCAAAACTAAAGAGGCAAATACTAATCCCGATAAGGGCAATCGATCCAAAGATAAGCGTTCAGCGCCACGTGGTAAGCGCGCTGACAAGGAGCGCAGAGGTGCGAGTAATCAGCCTAATCGTACGTTAAAGCCAAAAGCGGAGACGCCTAGCAGAATCGGTACGCTAGGAGCGCTATTACAAGAAGCTGGCGTCACCAAAAAGAAATAACGATATGTCTGTAAGCTTACAACAGTAACTAGCACAAAAAAGGCAGCCAATTGGCTGCCTTTTTTATGAATGATAAGCAATCATTAATGCTTATTTACCATAAATATTATATTATCTATCGTACTACAATGCGGCGACTTTCATTAAACTCAATCTCACCTGGCTGAGTCGCTAAAAGCTCACCACGCGGATCTTGTTTTTTCTCTCTAAGAGTGACCGGTGCAGGAGTAGTACGCATATCTGCTGGAGTGACATTACCGCTATTCACTTCACCTTTTATCAGTGGCTGATAATTAGCAGCACTATGCTGCATATTTAACGGTTGTACTCTATTTGCCGTATCGCTATCTAGTTCCACTTCACCCGGCTGAGTAGCCAGTAGCTCACCACTAGGGCCTTCAACTTTAGATTGCAAAGTAGTAGGCGCTGGTGTGGTTCGCATATCAGCGGGAGTAATCTCGTTATGGGCAGCTACCGCTAAGCTTGGAGCTATCAAAACAGCTCCTATTGTTAGGTATAAGAATTTTTTTTGCATAAAATGCTCCTTATTTCTAAATGAGTTATCGCTTATATATGAATCATAGCTTACATGTCATATATAGAGTATTTATTATTCTACTTCTACCTCTACATCAGCATCAGGAACGCGAATCACTGGGAAAGTTTGATCCACTTCGGTTTGATTTAAGATAGCAGGATCTACTTCTTGACCGACGATAGCTGCCTGGCGACCATCTTGAATAGCGATGGCAGTACCTGCATTGGTATCAACGCGCTGTATCTGGTCTGCAGGAGCGATGATTACTTCTTTCACGCTATAAGTAGAAGGACGAATAACACGTCTGGTCTGTACGACTACTGGCTCGACACTACGCGCTTCAGCGATAGCAACTTGCGCTTCTGGTGCTTTCATTTCACCGATAACGGGAGTAGGGAAGTTGCTACCAAAGTGATTATCACATTGCTGCATAGTCACGCGTACTGGGTTACCACTGCTATCCATATAGACGTTCACTGGCATGTCCGCTGCGAAAGGAACATATTTACCGACTAATGCGCCAGAAACACCATAACGACCATTTGATTGACCTACGCCTAGATCACAAGCGCCTGCCTCATAGTCAGCGGTACGTAAGTTATTATCACTAACGACGCGCTGAGGAATCATGACCTCTGATAAACGCATCTTTGCAACGCTAGCTTCACCTGCACGCGGCATAGGCTCTTGGTAAGTATAAGGTGTATAGTATTTCGCTGAGCCATCTTTAACTGCCATGACACATTCATCATAAGTGTCATAACCGACGTTACCATTACCATCTGTAGTCATAGCGGCGTTGGCGTTAACGCCTGCCATAGCAAGGCCTGAAGTGAGTACAGCTGCTGTTAATACATTGAATTTCATAATTATTCCCTCTCAATTATTATCATTAGTGTTTAGCAAAACTCATAGTTACTCTTAAACGCTAGTCGGTTTTTATCTTATTGAAGCGACTTTATTATTTAGACAGAACCATCTTCTGGGAGATAGACACTTACAGTACTTAGCTTTTACTAATCGGTAAGTGCTTATTAGCAATGACTAACGCCTAGACACAAACAATACTACTTGAGCACATAAAGCATCGCTGTGTCATTCGGCTAACAATGTGTAGTATTATGTGTTGAATATCTAAAAATCAGCAGTGTCATTTACGCAAGTGATACGTTGTTAGTATTTGATAACATTGTATATGTCAAACAAGCCAGATAAGCGGTAACAGATTGCACCACTGCCCACACTTATAAGAGAGGGCCTAAATAAAAAAACCGCATTCTATTTATGGATAGAATGCGGTCGTCAGTATTATATAGGCTGGATCAAGCTAAACTAGCTAGCTGCTAAACAGTATTTACGAATGATAGCTATAGGCAGATTATTTATCTTCTACCACTTCAAAGCTCAGGCCAGAATGCTCCTCAAGGCGAGCGATAAGCTTATCGCCCATCGCAGATGCAGGCGTCCAGAATCCGCCTTTAACATCCTGGTGCGAGATGTCTTGCGCCAAACAAAGAGCAGACTGCGCAAGCATTCTTGATGTACTGCCATAACCTGGATCTCTATCGCCGGTCACTTTTGTACTGATAGAGTCGTTACTTGGGGTATAACCGAAGAAGCGAATATCGAAATAGCCATTTTCTTGCTCTGATTTAGAAGGGCCAGAGCCTGATTTTGGTAGTACGTGCTTAGAGAGTAATTCGCGGCTAGGCTTGAACATCATAGTAGTGGCAAACCCGAATAATCCTGCACTCAAAGCATAGCTCGTCAGCTGACCTTTGACGCCATCTTTCATCCACATCGCTTCGTCATATTTGAACTCACGACCATACTCATAATCTGTAAGCTGATTGGTACGATGGACGATACGGGTGTTGATACTGGCCATTACAAAAGGCGCCAACCAGCGGCCATGCTCGCTGTCATATTCAGGTTTGCTGACATTTTTTTGACGCACATTTGGCGCATCAGCATCGTCGTTGAGCAGATATGGATTAGCAACTTGCTTACGGCGTGATTTGTCTTTGCCAACCTCTTCAAAAATAGTCGCCATAGACGCAACCGTACCGCCAGATAAACCGCCCTTGGCTGCTTTGACGCGCATATGAATCTTTTCACAAACCTCATCAAACTGCTTTTCGGCCTGCTGCTGAGTGAAATACACACCCAAGTCTGAGGGAATAGAGTCAAAACCACAAGAGTTCACGATACGAGCGCCACTCTGGCTCGCTGTATCTTGATACTTGTCCATCATGTCTTTGATGAAAATCGCTTCGCCGGTTAAATCGACATAGTCAGTACCGTTATTGGCACATGATTTGATCAACGGTTCGCCGTATTTTAGATAAGGGCCGACGGTTGAAATCACCACCTTAGCTTGCTTGGTCATCTCATCGAGGCTCGCCTCATCATTACTATTAGCAATGATGATATCGACCTTTTTAGCTGAGCCTGAGTCACTGATCTCAGATTGGAGTTTTTTTAATTTTTCTTCGTCGCGTCCAGCGATGGCCCATTCGATATCATTAGAGTCTGCTAAAAACTGGGATAAGTATTTAGCAGTAATCTGACCTACAAAGCTTGTAGCACCATACAGAACCACAGCGTAGGGACGATTGTCTTGTTTTTCTACAGAGTTAGCCATATTCAATTTCCTTATACATTAGGTGGTAAATCTAGATTTGCGATAACGAGACTAGTAGCTATGTTAAGTCACGGACTCATAAATTCTAAGTCACAGACTAACAACAAGTCACGTTACGCCACTTTGTTACACATTATTTTAGGCTGGGTAGTACTAAATAATGATGAAGCTACCTTAGCAAAATAGAGCAGCTTCCGTTGTCATACTCAATAATATAGGTGGTAGCAGCAGATTATATTTTAAAGGTATACAACGCTTGCCAAAGGTGAAACGAGTCACCTATGCAGTCATTCAATAGTATTGTACGCTGTTATCTATTTTGCTCGTAGGTATATGTCATACAGTTGTATATAAGCGCCAACAATATCGATGAACCCTGTCAAAGTGCTACAAAACTAAAGCACTAGCTACACAGGTTACATAACATAGCCTGATGCTTACTAAAATCAACGTAGCTTGGGTTTAAAGTAACTATATAAAGTTGCTAATCTATTCTCGTAAGCCAAACCTCATACCGAGGCTTTAGGCTTTTAACAATAATTTTTATAATGTAATAAATACTTTATCAATTAAACACTTTAATCACTCATGGCTTTTAGTATTACCTTTTAAGCGCTATTAAAAGCAAGTATTAAAGAAACTAGATACTGACCGCGTAAGCGCCTTATAGTAATTGAGTGCGTTAAAGTTTTAAAGTTAATTCGAGGAGAAGCAATATGTTTCGCTGGGCTATTATTTTCGCTGTTATCGCACTTATCGCTAGCTTGTTAGGTTTTGGAGGTGTTGCAGGATTATCGTCGAACTTGGCATACATTTTCTTAGTGGTTGCCGTCATTTTATTCATTGTGGCTTTTGTCGGTCGCAAAATGTAGTCAGTAATACAAGCATTAGACAAACCATTGTTAAAAAGAAAAACGTCCTACTAAAGGACGTTTTTTATGCTAGTTATCTTTTTATGATGGTTATCTAGGTTAAATAAGCCTCTTTTAGAGTCTTGTGGGCTGTACGATATGCTGCATACGCTTCGCCAAGCGAATATCTAAACTACTAATACCACCTGTATCATCAGTAGTCAGCCGGACTTTGACAGTATTATAATTATTCTGCCATTCAGGATAATGCTCTAATGCTTCAGCATAAAAAGCCGCTTGGGTCATAAAGCTGATGGCTTCTACAAAGTCATTAAATTCGAACGATTTTACAATACTGTTTCCATCGCGCTGCCATCCTGGTAAGTCTTGCAACTGCAGGTCGACTTGTTTTTCAGATAAACTACTCATAGCAATATCCTTTATTATTATAGCGGTCACTCTAGTATAGCGCCCGCGGTTGTAGTAATCACTAACAAATACTCTTCAAAACGGTCTATGCAAGACTGACTATACTAAATCTTGATACTCAGGGTGCTTATTGACATAAGCCTCTACAAAAGAGCACTGTGGAACGACTTTTTTATCATGCTCACGAGCGTAATCCAAGGCATGTTTGACTAACGCTGAGCCCACGCCGCGTCCGCCTAGAGCCTGCGGTACGATAGTATGATCATAGACTAAGGTGTTGCCTTGATCTTGATAACTGATATAACCCGTCTGTCCGTCAATAGTGGTCTCAAAACGATTTGCTGCTAGGTTATGAACAATATCTAAGTTTGGTTTGGTCGTTTGGTTATTCATTATACAACTCCTTTTATTATTATAAAATTTTTAATAACGGCCCTATTTTCTAAGGATTAACGAAAAAGGCAGATTTATTAAATACTATAGACTTCTTGCATAAGTCATCGCTAGCCCTTGCAACTCCGTCAGTGAAAGTCAATAACTGGTACTTTTGCAAGAAATCTTATGTCGTCAGTAAATACTTTGTACTGGGTTGAGTATGTAGGATCGATACCAAACAATCTAGTCGCTTACCGTAATAGTCGATATGACGATTGTTAATAGTATTAAAGTCTTTTAATCTGCGTTAAAAATGTGAATATATCACCATGCATAAGCTATCGCCTTACGAATGACAGGTGGCAAGAATCGACTAAGACCCTTTGCTATCTCGCTCTCTGGTGTCGACTTATGTGAATGAGTGGTAGTATCCGCAGCCGATACCGACTGGTAGGCTTGCCACTCTTGCTCGCTGGGCTTACTAAAGTGATGAATACGTCCCAATACTTGTCGTAGCTGTGTACTAAAACGTCCAGTGTTGTAGGCCAGATTGTATTTGTGGCAGATGGCTTTTACTTGCGGGGCAATACTGGCATAGTGGCTGGCGGGCATATCAGGGAAGATATGATGCTCAATCTGATGGGATAAATTGCCTGTCAAAATGTGAAACCATTTATTCCCTTTGATATTGCTAGAACCCAAAATCTGACGCACATACCAGTCGCCTTTGCTCTCATCAGTATCGAGATGGGTATAGATATGCGCTTGCTCAGTGAAATGACCACAGAAAATCACCGCCCACGTCCACAGGTTACGAACCGTATTGGCTGCTATGTTGCCACTCAGTGTACTCATAGCGCTACGACAACCTAGGGTCAAGGCGGCTATGGCTGGCAAGGCAATATAGTCTTTGCCTACTTGTCGGCCAATTTTGGCAAATAGTGCACGAGATTTTTGTTGCATGATTTTATGCAAGTCAGGGGAGTCGGCGTATTCATCGACACTGATCTGAATATCATGAAAGGCAACTGCCCATTCAAAGCCAAACGCCAGCACCGCTGTACTAAACATATTGTAGCGATCTTCTGGCGTCCAAGGCTGCTCATCAGTGACCCGAATCAAATGATAGCCAACGTCATGATCTCGACCAACAATATTGGTAAACGTATGATGTAAGTAGTTATGCGAGTGTTGCCACAATGGCGCAGGGCAAACAATGTCCCAGTCAAACTTTTGACTGTTCAGATGCGGGTGCTGCATCCAGTCGTATTGACCATGCATGACATTATGTCCAAGCTCCATATTGTTGAGTATCTTGCTAAAACTAAGCATTGACGTACCCAATAGCCAAGTACCTATCTGCGAGCGGCGTGATGACATGCGTCCTGCGACAGCCAGTAAACCACGGGCGACAAGCTCACTATAAACCACAGTCGCATAAATCCGCTGAATGTATTTGGCGTCATCGCTACCTAATGAGTCCATCACACCTTTATATAGCGCATTTAATTCTACTGCCAAGGCATCACTTTGTGCTTTTGTTAATGGTGCATGGGTCACTGTTGGATAGCGAATTTGCTGTGTTGATATAGTTGGCTGCCCGCTATCATTTTTTGCCAACGGTGCATCGGACAATGGCGTCAAGATAGGTACGGCAGAATGTGCTGTATCAATAGGTGGTAATAAGCGCATATATAAATCCTTAACCGAAACGGCACGAATAAACAGCACTGGATTCGATTTTATGAGTTATCTGAGTTTTAGCATACAATATGAGTTAACATCAGTCTATTTTTTAGTTTTAAGAGGTCGATAGTCAGGGGCTAGTGGTCGTATTTTTTATTTCAGCAGTGCTAGATGTCTAACACCACGTCTGTCATAGCGATATTGAGGCAGGTTTGGATAGACTCGTAGCCATCACTACTTATCTTGCCAGTTTGGATGTTTTTGACCACGCCGCTCACTTTATTGCAACGGCACAACTGGCAAATTCCTTGCCTACAACCATGCGCTAGGCGTATACCTGCATTTTCGGCAGCGACCAATAATGTGGTGTCGCTATCGAACTGCCGTTGCCGTGAGCGTAAGTACACCGTATGCGACTCTGTCTGTAGTGCATTATCTAGTACTTGATTGCCGCCGCTATCAAAATCAGGCAATGCATTGCCAAAATTTTCTATAATAATATTGTCACGTAGCTGATTGCCCTGCGGTAAAATGATTTCTGACACTGCTTTATATAAGCCAGCTAATAACGCTTGTGAACCGCAGGCAAATATCTGCGTATCTGCCAAAGGTAGATTAAGTGATAATAAACCCTCTGCACTTAAGTATCGTTCGCCAGCCAGATAAGTAGCAGGGTTGTCAGTATGGATAAAATGATAGCTGAAGGTTGGATAGGTATCGCTCAGTTGTTGCCATTGGCGTTGAAGCTGAGGAAGTTTCGACCGACTATAATGTAGCAGCGCCACCTGATGTCCGTCTGCTAGTGCTTGCGTAATAAGTCCTAGCATAGGCGTGATACCGCTACCGCCAGCGACAAATAACAAAGGGTGCAGTTTTTGGTTATTTGGTTCTCTATTATCTAAACTTGTCTTTGCCTGTGCCAAAGTAAAATGACCCAGTGGCATACTGGTATCAACGATGCTAGATAGCGACAGTTGCTTGGTCAAATAGTCAGATACTAACCCTTGCGGTTTAACAGCAATAGTAACCGTATGACGTTGGCTTTTTGCTGACTTAGTAATGACGGCATCATCTTGCCACCACAATGGTTGATTCGCCAATCCTACGATTGAATAGCTGCGCTGATGATAAACCCCATCGATAAAAACACGTAAATCAAGATACTGACCGCCTTGCCAATCATCTGTCCCTTTGGATATCTGCTGCCTAAACGCTCGATTGGTCTCAAATTGCAGTGCGATCAAATCCTCACTCATCTCATATCGAGCAATAAGGCGTAGCTTGGGTGTCGTCAATGACCAAAACGGATGTAAGCGCGACCCGATAAAATCGACAAACGCACGTTGAACTATTTCAGGGCGATAGCCGTTGGCCATATCATCAGTACCTGTATAAATATTATTAAAAATATATGAGAAATAATGACTCAGCTTATAGCCAGTTTCATTGATGGCATACTAAACCATTATTTTTTGCGTTGTTAAGCCACTCTAATATGTTAACGGCTATTGATTAACTTTGCGAAAGTTTTGATGCTATTTTTTGTAGTTTTTATCAAACAGCAATAAGTCAGAATGTTAATCTCGTAACCTCAGAAAAATATTTTTACCCGCTTTTATCCAGAAACAGCGATACTCTATGACAAAAGCTGCAAAACAAGGGGTAAAACAACCTGTTAGCTTGCAGGGTATGCGTCACAATGCGATAATGACCTATAATTTGTAACCCTGATTTTGAGGTACGGCACGCTTGGCAGCATCGCTGAGTGGCATTTGCTGTTCTCTTCTATGCAGTCTATCGGAGTGTTAATGGCTCAATATATTTACACGATGAACAACGTGTCAAAACTTGTTCCGCCTAAGCGCGAAATTCTAAAAAATATCAATCTGTCTTTTTTCCCGGGTGCCAAAATTGGTGTCTTAGGTATCAATGGGGCAGGTAAGTCGACCTTGCTACGTATTATGGCGGGTGTGGATACTGAGTTCAGCGGTGAAGCACGCGCGCAGACAGGAACCAAAGTTGGTTACTTGCCGCAGGAGCCACAACTCGATGACAGCAAAGATGTGCGCGGCAACGTCGAGGACGGCATGCGTGAGGCGTTAGATGCGTTAGCGCGCTTAGACCAAATCTATGCTGAGTATGCTGAACCGGATGCCGATTTTGATAAGCTCGCAGAAGAGCAGGGCAAGATGGAAGATATCATCCAAACTTGGGATGCGCATAACCTAGAGCCGCAGCTAGAAAAAGCCGCTGACGCGCTACGTCTACCGCCTTGGGATGCTGATGTCAGTAAGCTATCAGGTGGTGAAAAACGCCGTGTTGCTTTATGTCGCCTGCTACTATCACGTCCCGATATGCTGCTACTCGATGAGCCTACTAACCATCTGGACGCCGAATCAGTCGCTTGGCTTGAGCAATTCTTGCAAAACTATAGCGGCACTATCGTTGCCATTACCCATGATCGTTATTTCTTGGATAATGTGGCGCAGTGGATTTTGGAGCTTGACCGAGGCTATGGCTACCCGTATGAAGGTAACTATACTGAGTGGTTAGAGCAAAAAAACAAGCGCTTAGAGGAACAACAGAAGCAAGAAGAGTCGTTTGCCAAAGCGCTGAAAAAAGAGCTTGAGTGGATTCGTAAAAATCAAAAGGGTCAGCAAGCCAAGTCTAAGTCGCGTGTACAGCGTTTTGAAGAGCTGAACTCAAAAGAATTCCAGCAGCGAAATGAGACCTCAGAGATTTATATTCCGCCCGGTCCGCGTCTAGGTAATAAAGTTATCGAGGTCAATAACATCTCTAAATCTTTTGGCGATCGTCTGCTGTATAAAGACCTTAGCTTCAATGTACCAGCGGGCGCTATCGTCGGTATTATCGGTCCGAATGGTGCGGGTAAAACCACGCTGTTTAACATGATTACTGAGCGTGATACTCCTGATACCGGTTCTGTCGATCTAGGCGAAAGCGTTAAGGTCGCTTATGTCGGCCAGGTACGTGATAACCTCGATGACAAAAAAACCGTCTGGGAAGAGATCTCTGATGGTTTAGATATTATCACCGTTGGCGACTACACCACGCCAAGTCGTGCTTATATTGGCCGTTTTAACTTTAAAGGTTCAGACCAACAAAAGCACGTCGGTCAGCTCTCAGGTGGTGAGCGTAACCGCTTGCAGCTGGCGAAGACCTTGAAGCAAGGCGCGAACGTCCTATTACTCGATGAGCCCTCTAACGATTTGGATATCGAGACCTTGCGTGCGCTAGAAGACGCTATTCAAGTGTTCCCAGGTACAGTCATGGTGGTCTCGCATGACCGCTGGTTCTTGGACCGTATCGCCACTCATATCTTAGCCTTTGAAGAAGAAGGTCCGATTTGGTTTGACGGTAACTACACTGAGTTTGAAGCGTACCGCAAAAAGACTATGGGCGATGAAGCTGGTCCTAAGCGCATGAAGTATAAGAAAATCACCAATTAAGCGAAAAAGTCGCTTTATGTTAGTACACAAAAAGACCGCTAATCAATTAGCGGTCTTTTTTTTGAAGCGTTATAGATAGTGAAGCGTGATAGATAGTAAGGTAATCAGCGTTTACGGCCAAACTTACGCTGTTTTTTATTACTAATCTCGGTAATAGCGTGGGTAATCTCTGTGTCATCGAGACTAGCCACTTGTTGCAAGATTTGCATCATATCAGGGGTCAAAATGTACTTGGCATGATGAGCGATATTATTGATACGCTGATCGAAGCTTAGTACGCCAGTCTCTGCATCTTTTTGTACATAGTTGAGACGAATAAGGGCATTGACGAAGCTCGTAAATAGTGAGCGATCAAAGAAGTCAGGAATATCATCGGCATAGAGCACAGATAGACGTTGACCCAATAGATGGCACAGATCGACCACTTCGCTTTCAGTTAGATTGCCTGAGCCTTGCTGTGCAAGCAGCGCTAGCGTCATAAAGTAACGTTCAAGGCTTTGCTCGATAGGCGTCGCGAGTACTTGTAGCTGCTGATAGCGGCTACTGTTCGTTTCAGGGGCGCTGAGAACGCCATCTTCTAATTCAACAATTAGCCCATGTTCAATCAAGTTATTTATCTTTTGATTGAGGACCGCTTGCAGGCTCTGCGCTGAATAATATAAAAACAGCTCACCTTGCAAAAACGGATACAGCTGCGAGACGATATTATCTAAGCGGCTACGCTCAATACGGCCATTACGAGCGACGAGCGCAGCTAAGAAAGAGAGTAGGATAAAGACATGCAAAATGTTGTTACGGAAGTAACTGAGCAGCGCTGCTTGCTTGCCTGCGACTTGAATGATATCTCCTAAGATATGCGGTATGCGCTCGATGAGCTTGAGCTTGATACCATAATCGATGATGTCTTGGGGACTCATATCGGTCACAACCGTATCATCGGCATAAGGCAGGGAGCTGGCAATGCCTTGATACAGAGCGATTTGTTCGCGGCATATATCTTCATCGAGCGCCGCTTTTGGCGCTGATAAGAGCACTAATGACAATAAGGAAACGGGATTGACGACTGCCGCCTTATTGATATGCTGCATAATTTTGACGCCGATATTATCGACCATCGCACTAGCCTTGTTATCGAGCGGCGTATCTGTACGATCAGCAGGTAGACTGTCTGCTTTTACCTCGAACTTTTGCAAAAAGTCGCTCAAATGCAGCGGCGTACCGAAGCTTAGATGCACATTACCAAAGATACGCTCGATCTTTTTGGTGGCTTTTAATAAGCCAACCACCGACTCTGACTCTTTTGGCTTGCCTTTGAGCTCACCGATATAAGTGCCGCCCTCCATAATGCGTTCGTAACCGATATAAGTCGGAATAAACACAACTGGCTTATTGGTTTTGCGCAGTTGACTGTGTACCGTCATCGCTAGCATCCCCATCTTCGGCGGCAGCAGACGACCTGAGCGCGAACGCCCGCCTTCAATGAAGTACTCAATAGGGGTGCTACGACTGATTAAGGTGTGCATATACTCGCGCAGCACCGCTGTATACAAGACGTTACCGCGAAAGCTACGACGAATATAAAAAGCGACCGCGCCGCGTAATAACGGCCCTAATACTGGCACATCTAAGTTATCACCGGCTGCCACATAAGGAATGCTCAAGCCGCGCTTATAGATCACATAAGACAATAATAAATAATCCACATGACTACGATGACAAGGCACATAGATAATCTCGTGATCGGTGGCAAGCTCTCGTACTCGCTCAAAATGATGCACTTCCACGCCATCATAGAGCTGTGTCCACAGCCAAGTCAAAAAGCGCTCAAAGACTCTGATAATCGAGTAAGAGTAGTTATTGACCATCTCATTGGCGTAGCCGCGAGCGACATTACGCGCTTCATGTTCAGAGACGCCGGTGTCACTGGCTTCTTTTTCGATAGCATGTTTGATAGCGGGCGAATAAATCAGCTTGTCGACCAAGTTACGTCTATCGGACAAATCAGGCCCTAGCATACTCGCGCGCTGCTTATCTAAATACAGATCGAGCTGATATTGTAGGTTACGCAGTAGTTCTCGATTGGCATCAAAGGTCGCAACCAAAGCCGTGTTAGTACTAGCTGCCTGCTGGGGTTTGTTAGTCTTAGGGTTGTCCGCTTCCTCTGAATCATCATTTAACTGGTTATACACGATAGTACGTAAGTCCTGCGGCGCATGAAACTGTACAAAAGTGTCGCGGCCCATGACGCCGATATTGAACAGCTGCTTAGTGATACTAGGGTCTTCCCAGTTGTCTGTCATGAGTAGCTTAAATAAGGAGTCTTCTTTTTCAGGCGCGCGTCCCCACAGAATCGATACCGGCACTAGTCTGATATTGAGATCAGGATGCTGCAACGTGGCAGCAACCAAACGCGCTAGGCGCGGTGAGAGCTGATCGTCTGTGGCTTTTGGATGGTTCAAAAAGATAATAGCTGCGTTTTCATCGATGTCATGAGCTAAGTCTTTTACCCCAACGAGAGCTGGCGGCAGCTGATACTCACTAGTCTGCAAATCAATAAGGATACTGTTGGAGCGTGAGTAGTCTTGCAGTACATAAAAAGTCAGAGTCTGCTCATCATTAGCAAGCTTAGGCAGCTCGCCTAATAGCTTAGGTTTGACCGTGACGCCAAGTGCTTTTCCAGATAGTTTGCGGTAGATTTGGCTAATAGGCGCTTTACTGTAAGAGGTGCTCGCCAGCTTATCGTCATCAGCGTAGATATCGACGGCTTGGTCCGCGTCTTTAGCATGATAAGTAGTCGCTTTAGTAGCCACTGAGCTATCAGTAGGGGTAGCGCTCGACGCTTTTAAAAAGCGTTTTTTTAGGAAACGGGGTATCATAATTAAAATCATATCTGCAAAATGTAATACGCTTATGATGCCACAAAAGTACAAAAAGCGATATATGGCCTTCATCAATATCAGTATCTATA
>NZ_CAJHBQ010000004.1 GCF_904846685.1 Psychrobacter submarinus | reverse complement strand
TATATAGATAAGTAATTGACTATCAACCTTATATATTGCCGGTTATAGATGGCTGGTTTTAATCTATAGTTATAAAGCACAATTTAGTGCGCTACCCCTTACTATCTAGTGTTTATAGCTGGTTTTTGCTATAGTAAGCGCTTTATGGCATGACACGCTTACTTTAGCCTTTAACCGTATTTAAAGTCTAGTTTGCAACACTTATTGATAAATGGCTTCTTACTATTGAGCTTTGTAATGGTTATACCTATATAGGAAGCTAAATAATAAGCGTATTGAGTAGTGCCTATCCAATAGACAACAACGATATCTCACAACTTGTGAATACAATTAATGCGGTCTGACGGTCATATGATTGATGGTTGCAATCATCACTGCTAAAGGACCCAAAAAGGTGAATAGATTATGGTAGCGATTACTTTACCCGATGGTAGCGTAAAAGAGTTTGAAGGCAACACCACGGTTATGGAAGTGGCGCAAAGTATTGGTGCAGGACTTGCCAAGGCGACCGTTGCTGGACGCGTAGATGGTCATCTGGTAGATGCCTCCGACCCTATTACCCAAGACGCAGCGGTTGAAATCGTTACCCCAAGAGATGCTGATGGTGTCGATATTATTCGTCACTCCTGCGCGCATCTGCTCGGTCATGCGGTCAAGCAGCTCTACCCTGATGTGAAGATGGTTATTGGCCCTGTGATCGAAGATGGCTTTTATTATGACATCTATAGCGAGACGCCTTTCACGCCTGAGCATATGGAAGCGATAGAAAAACGCATGATGCAGTTGATAAAGCAGGACTATGACGTCATAAAGAAGATAACCCCACGCGATGAAGTGATCAAGATATTTGAAGAGCGCGGTGAGGACTATAAGCTTAAATTAATCAACGATATGCCGGGCGAAGAGGCTTTTGGTCTGTACCATCATCAAGAGTACGTCGATATGTGCCGTGGGCCGCATGTGCCAAATACACGGTTTTTGAAAGTGTTTAAACTCACTAAAATGTCTGGTGCGTATTGGCGCGGTGATGCCAAGAACGAGCAACTGCAGCGTATCTATGGTACAGCGTGGGCAGATAAAAAAGATTTAAAAGCTTATATCCAGCGTATCGAAGAGGCAGAAAAGCGCGATCATCGCAAGATCGGTAAAGCGCTTGATTTGTTTCATATGCAAGAGCAAGCGCCGGGTATGGTGTTTTGGCATGCTAATGGCTGGACCATTTATCAAGTCCTTGAGCAGTATATGCGCAAGGTACAGTACGATAATGGCTATGAAGAAATTAAAACCCCGCAAATCGTTGATCGTAGCTTGTGGGAGCGTTCGGGACATTGGGGCAACTATGCCACCAATATGTTCACCACTTCGAGTGAAAACCGTGATTATGCGGTTAAACCTATGAACTGCCCTTGCCACGTGCAAGTATTCAATCAAGGATTAAAGTCTTATCGTGAGCTGCCACTGCGTATGGCAGAGTTTGGCTCTTGCCACCGTAATGAGCCATCCGGTTCACTGCACGGTTTGATGCGAGTACGCGGCTTCACTCAAGATGATGCGCATATTTTCTGTACACAAGCACAAATCCAAGAGGAAGTGGCAGAGTTTATTAAGCTAACTTTGGCAGTATATGAAGACTTTGGCTTTGATAATATCATTATGAAGCTCTCCACCCGTCCGGAGAAGCGTGTTGGTAGTGACGAGTCTTGGGACTTTGCCGAAAAAGCACTGGCAGATGCGCTTGATAGTTCAGGTCTCGATTGGGAATATCTACCGGGTGAAGGTGCGTTTTATGGCCCTAAGATTGAGTTTAGTCTCAAAGACAGTTTAGGTCGCGTTTGGCAATGCGGTACCATTCAGGTCGATCCGAATATGCCAGAGCGCCTTGATGCAGAATTTGTCAATGAGCAAAACGAGCGCGAAACCCCTATTATGCTACACCGTGCCATTCTTGGCTCCTTTGAGCGCTTTATCGGTATTTTGATCGAAAACTACGCCGGTTGGATGCCGGTATGGCTTGCCCCGCAGCAAGTAGCCGTGATGAATATCACCGATAAACAAGCAGATGCTTGCGAAAATGTGGTAAAAGAGCTCAAAAACGCAGGTATTCGTGCTGTTAGTGACTTGCGTAACGAAAAGATTGGTTTTAAGATACGAGAGAAAACATTAGAACGTATTCCCTATATGCTAGTATTAGGGGATAAAGAAGTTGAATCGGGCAGTGTCAATGTCCGAACACGTGAAGGTGAGAACCTCGGCGTGATGAGTGTTGATGATTTTATAGCATTAGTACAGACCGCTGTCAGCAAAAAAGGCCGACAGACCCCAAAAACAGATGAGGAGTAATACCTATTAAACAGTCCAACCGTTTAAATATTAATGAAGATATTAACGTCAAAGAAGTCCGTCTAGTCAAAGAAGATGGCGAGCAGATGGGTGTCGTTGATATCGAAACTGCCCTAAATGCGGCACGTGAAGATAATTTAGACTTAGTCGAATTGGTTCCAGATGCCAAACCGCCCGTGTGTAAGATCATGGATTACAAGCACTACCTCTATGATCAAAAGCAAAAGGCAAAAGAGGCGAAGAAGAACCAAAAGCAGACGCAGCTAAAAGAGATGAAACTGCGTCCGAGTACTGAAGAGGCTGATTATCAGGTCAAACTGCGTAAAATCGTCAGCTTCTTGGAAGATCAGGATAAAGTTAAAGTCAGCATTCGCTTCCGTGGTCGTGAGATGGCACACCAAGAGCTTGGACGTGCACAGCTTGAGCGCATCATCGAAGATACCGCTGAGATCTCTAATGTCGAGCAGCCGCCAAAGATGGAAGGTCGACAGATGGGTATGCTACTAGGCCCCACTAGAAAAAAATAAGCCGATAGCGCCCCTCATTTTATAACGTCTTTGTATTTTTTGACCATCAATATGCGTACGTGTATTGGTGGTTTTTTGCTTTAAGAGCCTATTTTGGCAACCTTTTTTATCAAACTATAACCGAAATGATAAGCAAACCTGAGCCCTTAAGTGTAAGATAAATCATAACTACAATAACTTTATTATAAATTTGAGAAGCATTATTCACTTTAGCCATTATAGGACTTTTTATGCAAGAACTAACGCCACCTGAAAACTCGTCTACTCCTAGTATTTCTCTGACACCGCCTGAACCAGTCAAATCAGTTAATACCAGCGAAGCGGATCAAATGGTCAAGCTCGATAAAAGCCAGATCCCAGAGCTGGATGCCAAGGTCGATGCTTTTGTTGATCATGTGCTTACTAACTCTGCTAATAGTCCTGAATTTCAGCAAAACGTGCAATCTATTCATAACCTAGGCTCCAAAGAGATTCGTGAGTCCGCGCAAGTCTCTAATCGCATGCTAGACTTGCCTGCAAAAAGTCTCAATGATGGCTTATTTGACAGCTCACCCATTGCTAAATCCTTGACGGAGCTGCGCGGCATTGTGGAGGATTTAGACCCAAGCAAAAAGCAATTGACCAGCTCGCGTAAGCTGTTTGGCCTCATTCCATTTGGTAATAAAGTCCAAGACTACTTTCGTCAATATGAGTCCGCGCAGTCGCATATTAACGCCGTCGTCACAAGCCTTTATAATGGTAAAGACGAGCTACTCAAAGACAATGCCACGATTGAGCAAGAAAAAGTCAATATGTGGGAGCTGATGCAATCGATTCGTCAGTACATCTATGTCGGCAAAAAGATCGATGAGCAGCTAGAGCAAAAGATTCACGCGATAGAGGCGACTGATCCTGAAAAAGCACGTATTATTAAAGAAGAGATGCTGTTTTATGTGCGTCAAAAAAACACAGACTTTTTAACCCAACTCGCGGTTAACGTCCAAGGATATCTAGCGCTTGATACCATTCGCAAAAATAACTTGGAGCTGATCAAAGGCGTGGACCGCGCGACGACGACGACAGTATCAGCACTACGCACCGCAGTCGTAGTGGCGCAGGCGATGACCAATCAAAAACTGGTACTCGATCAAATCACCGCACTTAATAAAACGACTAGTAGCTTGATTGAGTCGACCTCAGAGATGCTCAAACGTCAGTCTGGTGAGATCCATGAGCAAGCCACTAGTAGCACTATTGAACTTGATAAATTACAAAACGCCTTCAATAATGTCTATGAGACGATGGATATGATTAGTAATTATAAAGTTGAAGCGCTTGAAAACATGAAGCAGACGGTCAATACTTTGACCAGTGAAGTCGATAAAGCGCAGAAATACCTCGATAAATCGAATCAGACGACAGTATTAGAAGTGTCAAAAGAGCTTGATAGTAAACAGATAGCAGATAAGTCTGGTATCGATATCTAAAAATGCACTATTTAAGCAACTGCTCATCTCTACAAGCTGTCTCTACTGTCAAAAACTTCTGATACGCTCATTAACTGAGCGTATCCCTATAGCTATCACACTTAACACAAACAATTGACGTAAGATATTGTCTACTGGTTCGTGCTAAGATAGCCCCTATTAATAATTTTAAAAATAGATACGGTAATTTATGAGTTGGAATGATCCAAACGCCTCAAGTGAGGCACAACGCTATGACAATCCTATTCCCAGTCGTGAGCTGATTCTGAGCACGATTAGTGATAATAGCGATGTTACGCACAAAGCATTAGCTAAAATCTTCGGTATCGAAGATCCTGACCAGTTCGATGCGCTAGGTAATCGTCTAAAGGCGATGGCGCGTGATGGACAAGTCAATCGTGAAGGTCGACCTTATCGTTATCGTCCAGTGACTCAGCACGATATCGTCAGCGGTACAGTTTCAGCGCATCCAAAAGGCTTTGGTTTTGTGGTGCTCGATGATATGCCAGATCTTTTCTTGCATGAAAAACAGATGCGTTGGGTGTTCAATGGCGATTCTGTTGAGGCTATAGGTACTTCTACGGACAATCGCGGACGTACCGAAGGCCGTATTATCGATATCACCTCGCGTCAACAGAATCAGTTCATCGGAACACTTGCCAAAGATGAAGAAGGTTACTGCGTAGAATTGGGTAGTCCTAACAGTCATCAACCTATTACCTTGGCAGATGACCACGTCGATGCTTTAGATGTCAAACAAGGCGATCCGGTCAAAGTCGATATCATTGATTGGCCAAACCAGCATGAGTTTGCGACTGGCAAGATCACTGAAGTGCTCAATGACGATAACGATCGCGAGCTGATTATTGAGACCACTTTACTCAATTATGATATTCCACATGAGTTCAGCGAAGCCACGCTTAAGCAAGCCAATAACTATAAAGAACCCACCGAAAAAGATACCAAAGGTCGGACTGACCTGCGTGGTCTGCCTTTAGTGACTATCGATGGTGAAGATGCACGTGACTTTGATGATGCCGTGTTCGCTGAGAAGCGCTCTGGCGGTAACTACCGGGTACTAGTCGCTATCGCTGATGTTAGTCACTATGTGACGCCGAACTCACCGCTCGATGTTGAGGCCTATGAGCGTGGAACATCGGTGTATTTCCCGCACCGAGTGATTCCGATGTTGCCTGAGGTACTCTCAAACGGTTTATGCTCATTGAACCCTAATGTCGATCGCTTATGTATGGTCGCTGATATCAAAGTCTCACGTGCTGGCAATGTCACCGGTTATGAGTTTTATCCGGCGGTGATGAACTCACAAGCACGTCTGACCTATAACCAAGTCAACGATTACTTTGCTGATCCAAAAGATGGCAGTATTCCTAAGTCGCTCACAGGCAATAAAGCGGTCAAAAAATCTGTCGATACCTTGCATCAGCTCTATGATCTACTGCTCAAAAAGCGTGAAGAGCGTCATGCTATGGAGTTTGAGACCGTTGAGACTTATATTAAGTTCAATGAAGAAGGCGGTATTAAAGCGATTGTACCGCGTACGCGCGGCGATGCTCATAAACTAATCGAAGAGTGTATGCTGCTGGCGAATACTTGCGCGGCAAACTTTGCGCTCAAGCATGATCTGCCGGTACTGTACCGTAATCATGATAAACCGGATCAAGAAAAGTCGATGCGTATCCATGAATACGCCAAAAACTTCGGTTTGCCCTTCCCAGAAGAGAGCCCGACGCAGGCCGATTATCAGCGCCTGATTGAAGCAACCAAAGATCGTCCTGATGCGATTAGCATTCACAGCATGCTACTGCGCTCGATGATGCAGGCCAATTATGCGCCTGATAATATCGGTCATTTTGGTTTAGCGTACGATGAATACAGTCATTTTACCTCGCCGATCCGTCGCTATCCTGATTTGATGTTGCATCGCGCGATCAAAGCAAAAGTTACTAAGACTCAGCAGCCGGTTATGGACTTTTCTTTGGAGGGAGCAGGCACGCAAACTTCAGATACTGAGCGCCGTGCGGAAAGAGCTTCACGCTATGTCGAGTCGTGGCTCAAGTGTCACTACATGAAAGATCATGTCGGTGAAGACTTCGAAGGTGTAGTCACGAGTGTCACAAACTTTGGTCTGTTTGTGACTTTGTCTGATTTGTTTATTGATGGTCTAGTGCACATCTCTAATGTTGGTGATGACTTTTTTGTCTATGACGAGCAGCAACAACAGCTGATTGGTAAGGACAAAGGTACGGTATTTGGTTTGGGCGACTCGGTAAAAGTCAAAGTCGCTGGCGTCAATATGGACTTATTGCAAATTGATTTTGATCTGTTAGAAAAATTAAAATCAAGTCAGATGAACCAAACGAAGAAAGACTCTTCCAAAAAGAGTCCGGTCAAAAAGACCAATGGTCGTAACAGTAGTAAAAGCAAAGGTAATAGCAAAAAAAGCTAAGCAGCTTTGGTAATTGATAAATTTAGAGACAAATAAAAAGGCTAACTCGCAGTTAGCCTTTTTATTTGTCTTTAGTTTCTAGTTTCTAGTTTCTAGTTTCTAGCTATCATTAATTCACAATAAGACAAAAAACAGTGCTACTAGAATGAATGCGATGGCGCATCGAGCGATAACAGCACGCCAGTAAAGGTTATACCAGTAGCAGGTATTATAAGCACACTCTTTTATTTAGAGTTCACTATACACAGTATAGAGCACAGATTGCCTTACTGAGCGCTATTCATCTGTTCTAAACGCTGCTGTTCAACGTCTTGAACTTGCTCTATTTGAGCAGTAGCATTATCAATGATGGCTTTGGGTTTTTCGCCTAGTGGCTGTGCTGAGTTACTGTCATTCTCCTCATCACCATTTTTAACTACCTCGGAATCAGTATCTATGAGCGCAGCTCTGTTCTTTTCATAGAAGTAACTGCTGACAATATTGTAGCCAAACAACATCAAAATAGTAGCAAGGGTTAAGGCAATTAGGTGTTTTTTTTGCATAGGTATTCCCTCAAATAATATTTTGTCACTCTCAACTTTATTTAACAGCGGCTGCATCTAAGCTGTGCTTGCTAAATGCTACTGCCATATTGCTTAGCTATTCTTGCGGACTATTACTATTTAATAAGTCCGTTTCATCTGAATTTTCAGCAATCTCTTGCTCAACTTTTTCCATTAGCTTGGCATCTGGTCTTGCGTCGAGCACCTCGTCTGCATTACGGCCTTGCAGGATATATTTAGCACGGGCTTTTGCGCGCTTTTTCTCCTCATCATCTTCTATTACGTCGCTAAGCTCAACGTCTTCAACAGACTCTGGGGTAACCGGAGTAATGCTCATATCTGACTTATTTGCACTGTCATCCGCTTTTTCTCCTTGTCCCATCTCTAGCGCTTTTTCTACTTTATCGTTGAAGCGTAGGCGATAAATGGGTTCAGGTAAGCTAAAGCCTTCGTTTTCAAGCGCGTGTTTTGTCTCGCGAATGGCGATACTGCGAGCCTTGGCAAAATCAGTTTCGGACTGATTGACCCAGACCTGAAACTCTAGAATGATATTAGAATCGCCAACATTATTAATAACCGCAATGGCTTTTGGTTCATCCAGTACAAACTCTAAAGTATGAATAGCATCTAAACCAACCTTTATTGCTGCTAGTGGATCGTCATTGGCATCCACGCCAAGCTCAAAGGTAAAGCGCCGTTCGGGGTTTTTGGTGTAGTTAAGAATCACCCCCTTAAACACTTCGGCGTTAGGGATACGTAGCTGATTACCATCTAAAGTCATCAGAATCGTCGCCCTTGAAGTCAGGCGCACGACGATACCTTCTAAGTCATTGATAACCACCTGATCGCGCGCGCGAAAAGGTTGGCGAATACTAAGCATCAAGGAGGCAATATAATTCTCAATAGTGTCCTTAACCGCAAAACCCACGGCAATACCAATCACCCCTGCCCCGCCAAGCAATGTACCTAAAATCGTCTCAGCACCGATTAAGCTCAGCGCTAATATCAGACCAAAAATAATAAAAATCACCTTTATGGTCTGCGCAAGCAGCTCTGCCACAAAAGGATTGGGGGTGACGCGCTGCCACATACTTTTGCGATTAGACAAAAAGCTGCCAAACCAAGCAACAATGGCGAAAATAAAAATACCCACTAACAGTAGCGGTAAGGCTTTGATTAGGTTTCTAAATTGGTTTTTTAGGCCTTGATAGACGGTGCTGACATTGTCCTGTACATCAAGCGTACGCTCTATCTTATCTTCAACGGTGACGACATCAGTGATACGATTGGTTAGGTTAATCGCTTGTTGGGCTTTTTTTTCATTGGCGGTCTCGCCTGTGAGCGTCACTACTCCTTGGGTCACGCTGATACTAACCGCTTGCAGACCATCAATCTCAGAAAATATCCCTTGGATACGCTGACGAATGTCATTGTCCTTTTTGGGGGTAGGTTTAGTCTCAATCTCAGCGTTATTGGTACTCTCACCCATAATGACCGGTGGCTTAGGTTGCGCATCCGCCGTGCTACTATCGCCAGATTCACTTGCTTCGGCCTCACTATTAACGCCCAGCGCTGTCGCCACTTCAGCCAGCTCAGCTTCGGCAGCATAAGCTGAGACGCCAAATACTATAACGCATACTAAAAGTAGAAGATGTACACCACCTTTGAGCTTATTTGCTAATAAATGCTTATACTCTATAATCATAACTATCCTTGAGAAAATTCAGTCTTATTAGCTCAAAGCTCTTACGTGCAATGCATCTTTACTGGTCTAAATAACGCTGAGCGGCGCCAAAATCTAGTGAGCCTTCATAAATAGCGCGGCCAGTAATGATACCTTCTAAACAGTCGCCATAAGGTTTAAGTAGCTCGATATCCTTCATATCGGTGACGCCGCCTGAAGCAATAACCGGAATGCCGCCTTCGCGAGCTAGATTGACCGTCTGCTCAACGTTGACACCTTGCATCATGCCATCACGAGCGATATCGGTATAGACGATAGAGGATACACCAACATCAGCGAAGCGCTTGGCAAGCTCAGTGGCCTTGGTATCAGTGACATTGGCCCAGCCATGAGTAGCGACCATGCCGTCTTTGGCATCTATGCCGACGATGATATGACCGGCAAACTCGCGGCAAGCCTCGCTCACAAAGCTTGGATCTTCGACTGCCTTAGTACCGATAATGATATAAGTCAGTCCAGCACTGATATATTGTTCAATCGTATTCAAGGTGCGCACACCGCCGCCTAGTTGTATCGGCAGCTTTGGATAAGCTTTGGCGATGTCTTCAACCACGCGCTTGTGCACAGGGACGCCATCAAAAGCACCATTTAGATCGACTAAATGTAAACGACGCGCGCCTTCTTCTACCCAGCGCGTTGCCATAGCAACAGGATCGTCAGAGAACACCGTATCGTCTTCCATACGACCCTGTTTTAGGCGGACACATTTGCCATCTTTAAGGTCAATAGCAGGAATAATCACTGGCGCAGCACACATAACACACTCCTAATATAAAATTTGAACAAGGTTAGCAAGTCTAGCTTAAAAACGGTCGCTTTTATCTAATAAAAGAGATAAAAGCATAATGAAGGACTCACCTACTCTTAAGGTAGTAAAACGGACTGAGAGGTAAGTAAATGATAACTAGAAGTTTCCTAGTCTTAAAGCACCCACAATATTAAGTAAATTCAATTACTAACTGGCAATTTTAGGTCAATTTAGCGTATAATCCTAGGTAAATTTGTATTTGTTTCTATTCAAAATCGTCCTATGTGTATCTCCCTACCTATCATTTTACAGACTTAGTCAACAAAACGTTTACTGAGTCGATTTTTTGATTGGTAAGCGATCCTTAGGAAGTTATTGAATAACATAATACGAGCATTGCTCGTTTCAAGATTTTAATAAAAGGTATGGAAAGACTATTTATTCAATTCCTATTTTATACAGGCGGATTGAAGCTAATACTCTTAGCATGCATCTTGGTAGCCAGTCGCCACTTTGGTAAGTCGAATAAGATATTAACGTGTTGTTAAGGAGTCTAAGGTCAGCGTTGATACTCTTGATAGTAGGAATAATCGAGCATAACTGATAAAGCATTGAGCCGTTTTGCCATAACCTTGGCAGGTGGACGCTTTGCTGAGTAGTGCTTGTTTATACTACCTTTATACCATACAGGACGTCTGGTATCGTTTTAGACTATGGACTAAGTTTTCGCTTATGATTACCATCAAAAAAGGTTTGGATTTGCCCATCACCGGCGAACCCTCTCGCGAGATAACTGAGCACAGACCTGCACATGTGGCACTGATTGGCTATGACTATGTGGGCATGAAGCCTACTATGAACGTCAAAGAAGGTGACATCGTCGCTAAAGGCCAGCCCGTTTTTGAAGACAAAAAACGCGTTGGCGTCATTTATACTGCCCCTGCTGCTGGTAAAGTTGTCGCCGTCAATCGCGGTGAACGCCGAGTGTTCGAAAGTCTGGTGATTGCCGTTGACCCCAATGGTGAGGAAGTAGAGTTTGACCGTTACGACTCTGAACAACTGGCCGATCTTGACTCCGAAATCGTTGAAAAACAGCTGTTTGCTTCTGGTGAATGGACGGCGTTTCGTACCCGCCCTTATAGCCGAGCCCCTGAGCTTGGCGCGCGTCCGCATGCTATCTTCGTCACTGCTATGGATACCAATCCACTAGCTTTTGACCCTATGCTTTTGATCAATGAAGAGCTGCAAGCATTCAATGATGGCTTAGCGGTACTGTCGACTTTGAGTCCTAAGACCTTTGTCTGTCATCATGCCGAGGCAAGCTTACCAAAAGTAGCCAAAACTGCTAGTGATAACGTCACTGAATATCATAGCTTTGCAGGTAAGCATCCGGCAGGTCTGGCGGGTACGCATATTCACTTTTTGCATCCTATCATGCGCGGTGTTAGCGTCTGGACGATCGGCTTTCAAGACGTCATAGCCTTGGGTAAATTATTTACCACTGGCCGCTTATATACGCGCCGTTTAGTGAGTCTAGCCGGTCCAGCAGTAACCAATCCGCATCTTATCGCAACCGAGCGCGGCGCGGATCTGATGGCGTTGACGAAAGGGCAGCTGATTGCAGGTGATAACCGTATTATCTCAGGCTCAGTGCTCTCTGGCCGTAAGCTGTTTGCTAATGTCGCTTATCTTGGCCGCTTCCATGATCAAGTCAGCTCTTTGCCTGAAGGCTATGAGCGCCCTGCTTTTCACTTCTTTAGCCCAGGTGCAAACCGTTTCTCAAAGCTGCCGATTTATATCTCGCAGTTTTTTAAGAAAAAGTTTAACTTTACCACCTCTACCAATGGCTCGCCGCGGGCGATGGTGCCGATCGGTATCTATGAAGAGGTCATGCCCCAAGATTATCTACCTACGCAATTACTGCGCGCTTTGATTGTCGAAGATATCATCTCTGCGGTTGATTTGGGCGTACTCGAACTGGACGAAGAGGATGTGGCTTTGTGCACCTTCGTCTCTCCTGGTAAATATGAATACAGCGATATCTTGCGTGATAACCTAACGCGCATTGAGCTGGAGGGCTAACCACGATGAAATTTTTACACAATATGTTCGATCGTATGCAGCCGTCCTTCACTAAGGGTGGCAAACACGAGAAGTACTACGCCATCTTTGAGATGTTCGATACGTTTTTGCGTCAACCTGGTACAACAACTTTCACCTCATCGCACGTGCGTGATGGTATCGATCTAAAACGTATTATGATTACCGTTTGGCTCTGTACCTTCCCAGCGATGTTCTTTGGGATGTATAACGTCGGTCATCAAGCTTTGACCGCTATCTCTCAGCTCGGACTTGAGCCTGAGGGCTGGCGCACGGTGATCACTAGTATGGTAGGCTACGACCCTAATAGTATTTGGGCCAGCTTCGTCTACGGGGCTATGCAGTTCTTGCCCATCTATCTCGTCACCTTCGTGGTTGGTATTGCCTGTGAGATACTGTTTGCAGTAGTCCGTGGGCACGAAGTCAATGAGGGATTCTTTGTCACCTCAGTACTGTACGCGCTTATCATGCCGCCCGATATTCCTTTATGGCAAGTGGCCTTAGGTATTATCTTCGGTGTTGTCGTAGCAAAAGAAGTCTTCGGTGGTACGGGTAAAAACTTCTTAAACCCAGCGCTATCAGGCCGTGCTTTCTTATACTTTGCGTATCCTGCTTATATGTCGGGCGATTCGGTATGGACAGCGGTTGACGGCTTTTCTGGCGCAACACCGCTAGGTCTAGCCGCCCTTGGCGTCACGCCTGATCAGTTCGTTGATGTCTATGGCCGCGCTATCACTTGGAGTGATGCGTTCTTTGGTAATATCCAAGGTAGTGTCGGTGAAGTCTCAACCTTAGCTATTTTGTTAGGTGCAGTGGTGCTGCTGTGGGCGCGTATCGCTTCATGGCGTATTATGGCAGGCTGTGTGGTTGGTCTTATCGCCACTTCCCTCGTCTTTAATCTAATCGGCTCTGAAGATAACCTGATGATGAGTATGCCTTTTTATTGGCATCTAGTCATTGGTGGCTTCGCTTTTGGTGCGGTGTTTATGGCAACCGATCCGGTCTCAGCTGCACATACCAATAAAGGCCGCTGGGCTTACGGTATTTTGATCGGCTTTATGACCGTTCTGATTCGTGTCATCAACCCAGCCTTCCCAGAAGGCATCATGCTTGCTATCTTATTTGCTAACTTATTTGCGCCTTTGTTTGACTACTTTGTCACGCAAGCCAATATCAAGCGTCAAACTGCACGGAGGGTTCGTTATGTCCAAGCCCAAAAGTAATAATGCAAAAACTGTTAGCGTCGCGTTAACGCTATGCTTAGTCTGCTCAGTCTTAGTCTCAGCAGTCGCGGTCGGGCTCAAACCCGCGCAAATCGAAAACGCGCGCCTAGATCGTAACAAAAATATCTTAGTCGCGGCGGGCATGTATGATGCCGAGCAAGATACTGCCGAAGATGTCGCTAATCGCTTTGAAGACTTCGATGTCAAAATCGTTGATCTGCAAGCCGGTAACTATTTAGATGACGAACAGCTCGTCGAAGTTGGCATCCCTGATCGTAACAACTATGACGCAAGCCAAGCGACCAAGAACCAAGCACTCAGTAATGATTTGGGCGCTAATGATCCTGCTGGCATCGGCCGTGTCCCTAAATACGCCAAAGTCTACGTCAAAAATGACGACGCCGGTAATCCAGAAATGGTTGTACTACCGATTCAAGGTTATGGTCTATGGGGTACGATTTATGGCTTCTTAACGCTTGAGAGCGATATGAATACCATTAAAGGTATCAGCTTTTATGAGCATAAAGAAACTCCAGGACTTGGCGCTCGTATTGAAGAGCCTGAGTGGCGTGCGCAGTGGAGCGGTATTCATTCTTATGATGAAAATGGCGCGGTTGCGACTGGTGTTACCAAAGCCGGTAATCCAAAAGAGAACTGGGTCGACGGTATTAGTGGTGCGACTTTGACTGGTCGCGGCGTGAGTAACATGATTCAGTTTTGGCTTAGCGAGCAAGGCTATAAACCTTATCTAGATGCGCTACGCGAAGAAAGCGGTGCCACTATCGATAATGCTGACGCCCAAGCTAGCCAAGCAAACCTTGAGCAAGCCAAGCCAACAACTGAACTGGCAGCGGCTCTACCATTAGCAACTGGCAAGGAGGCATAACATGGCTGACACCAAAAGCATTTTAACTACGCCTATTTTTGACAATAACCCTATTGGTTTACAAATATTAGGTATCTGTTCGGCACTCGCCGTGACGACCAGCATGTCCAATGCGATGGTCATGTGTGTCGCATTGACCTTAGTCACTGCGTTTTCGAGCTTTTTTATCTCGATTATTCGCAAAAAAATCCCGTCTAGTATTCGTATTATCGTACAGATGACAATTATTGCCTCACTAGTTATCTTAGTCGATCAGGTGCTAAAAGCCGTCGCTTATGACGTGAGTAAAGGACTTTCGGTATTCGTTGGTTTGATTATCACTAACTGTATCGTGATGGGCCGCGCCGAAGCGTTTGCGATGAGCAATCCACCGATTCCTAGTTTTTTAGATGGTGTCGGTAATGGTCTTGGTTATTCAGCAGTACTCTTATTCGTCGCGACGATTCGTGAGCTATTAGGCTCAGGTACTTGGTTCGGTATCACTATATTGCAACCAGTGACTGACGGCGGTTGGTACTTACCTAACGGTCTATTATTACTGCCACCTTCAGCCTTCTTTATCATCGGCTTGTTTATCGCCATTGTGCGTTTTTGGAAGCCAGAACAAATTGAAGAAGCTGACTTTGTAATGAAGCCGCAATCTAAAGGCATGGCACATGGAGGCGGTCACTAATGGGACATTATGTTAGCTTATTTATAACCTCAGTCTTTATTGAGAATATGGCGCTGGCCTATTTTTTAGGTATGTGTACTTTCTTAGCAGTATCAAAGAAAGTCTCAACAGCTATTGGCCTTGGGGTTGCCGTCATCGTCGTTATGGCGATTACCGTACCGCTGAATAACCTACTTTTTCAGTTCATACTAAAAAGTGGCGCTTTGGCTTGGGCGGGCTTTCCTGATATCAATCTTAGCTTCTTAGGTCTACTTAGCTATATCGGCTTAATCGCAGCGACGGTTCAGATTCTAGAGATGTTCTTAGATAAGTTTGTGCCGGCGCTTTATAACGCTCTAGGGGTATTCTTACCGCTGATTACGGTTAACTGCGCCATCCTTGGCGGCGTACTATTTATGGTCGAGCGTGATTATAACTTTAGCGAATCTGTCGTCTACGGCGTTGGTGCTGGTTTTGGTTGGGCAGTCGCTATTGTCGCTTTGGCGGGTATCCGTGAAAAGCTCAAATATTCAGACATTCCAGGACCGCTACAAGGCTTGGGCATCACCTTTATTACTGTCGGTTTGATGTCGCTTGGCTTTATGTCGTTCGGCGGTATGTCAATTTAGGCACTGAGCACTATTAGCTTATTGAACCATTTAACTCATTTATTTGGAAGGGGCTAGAGAGCCACTACAGTCAGCTCTTATCCCCTACCCCATAAATTAAGGATACCTACCATGGATTATGCTACGGCGATTGGTGGCGTTGCTATGTTCACTGTGATCATCATGAGCCTTGTCGCTATTATTTTAGCGGCGCGCTCAAGACTGGTCAGCTCAGGGGACGTTACCATTCGCATTAATGAAAATCCTGATAATGATGTTGTCACCCCTGCCGGTGGCAAACTGCTACAGACGCTTGCAAGCGAAGGTATATTTTTATCATCAGCTTGCGGCGGCGGTGGTACTTGCGCTCAGTGTCGTTGCCGAGTGATCGAAGGCGGCGGCTCTATTTTGCCGACCGAAGAAGGCTATTTCACTCAAGGTGAGATTCGCAATCATATGCGCCTAGCCTGTCAGGTAGCGGTCAAGCAAGATATGGAGATTGAGATTGATCCTGAATTCTTCGATGTCCAAAAGTGGGAATGTGAAGTCATCTCTAACGACAACGTTGCAACCTTTATTAAAGAGCTGGTACTAAAGATTCCAGAAGGCGAAGAGGTAAACTTCCGCGCCGGTGGTTATGTGCAGTTAGAAGCGCCGCCGCACGAAGTACATTACAAAGACTTTGATATCGGCGAAGAGTACCGTGAAGACTGGGAAAAGTTCGGCGTCTTCAAATACGTCTCAAAAGTCGATGAGCCTGTTATTCGTGCGTACTCGATGGCCAACTACCCAGAAGAAAAAGGCCTCATTAAGTTTAACATCCGTATCGCCAGTCCACCGCCGCGTGGTCCTGAAGGTATCCCGCCGGGCAAGATGTCGTCTTGGGTATTTAGCCTAAAACCTGGTGATAAGGTGACGGTATCAGGCCCGTATGGTGAGTTCTTTGCCAAAGATACCGATGCTGAGATGATCTTCGTCGGGGGCGGTGCGGGTATGGCACCGATGCGCTCGCACATCTTCGATCAGCTAAAACGTCTAAATTCTGATCGTAAGATTAGCTTCTGGTACGGTGCGCGCTCGATCCGCGAGATGTTCTATGTCGAAGACTACGATCAGCTCGAAGAAGAGTTCGATAACTTTGAGTGGCATGTGGCGCTATCTGATCCATTACCAGAAGATAACTGGGATGGTCCGACCGGCTTTATCCATAATGTGCTACTTGAAAATTACCTAAAAGACCATCCAAACCCAGAAGACTGTGAATACTACATGTGTGGGCCACCGATGATGAACGCTGCTGTCATCGATATGTTGCATAGCCTCGGTGTCGAAGATGAAAACATCATGCTTGATGACTTTGGTGGTTAATGTAGTCTTAATATAGTGGTTAAAATTAGAGTCTCAATTGAGACTCTTTTTTTTGGCTGATATTTAAAGGCGGGCTTTTCTCATTTTACAAATTCGAGTAGCAATCTGAGTGCGACTTTTTTATAGTGTTGATCATTCATATTGATATTTTTGACATGGATAGTTTTGAAATAGTTACTTTTAAAATAGTTACTTTTGACATAGATACTTTTTGACATGGTTATTTTTACTAAGTAAGGATGCTTATGAAAACGAAATTTAAAGACCTAACGATTTGGATCACTGGGGCGTCGAGTGGTTTAGGTGAGGCGCTAGCGCTTGCTTTTGCCAAAAAAGGCGCGACTATTATCTTGAGTGGTCGTAATGAGGACAAGTTAGAAGCGGTCAAAGAGCAGTGCAAAAAGTCTAAAAATCATCATATCGTACCTTTTGATATCAGTGATAGCGAGCAGACTCAAGCGGCTTATAAGAGCGCTATCAATAAAGCGGGTAAAATCGACTGGCTCATTAATAATGCTGGGGTCTCCCAGCGCTCATTGATTATGGAAACCTCGGAAGACGTAGAGCGCCAAATTATGGAGCTCGATTACTTTGCGCAAACGCGGCTGACGCGTCTGGTACTGCCTGCCATGCTCGAGCAAGGCGGCGGTAAAATTGTGATGATATCTAGTATCGCAGGACTGATAGGTACTCAATATCGCGGCGCTTATAGTGCAGCCAAAGCCGCTATTCATCTATGGGCCAACAGCCTGCGCGCTGAGCTCTACGATCAAGGCATTGAGGTCGCTACGATATTCCCAGGTTTTATTCAAACCAATGTCTCGATTAATGCTTTGACAGGGGACGGTAGCACTCTAGGTACGATGGATGAGGCGACGAGCAAAGGACTCACTGCGTCCGAATTTGCTAAGCAAGTGGTTAAAGCACTTAGCAAAGGTGAAGAATATATCATCGTTGGCGGGCGCCAAGAAAGAATGGCGACTAGAGTCAATCGCTTATCACCGCCTAAGCTTTATAAGCTGATTCGGCAGTCGCAAGTTAGGTAGCTTGATCGATAGCCAATACGAAATGAAATCGATACGTTAATAACGTCGTGCTACTGATACAACTTTTCCTTGCTTGCTGTGCGCTTCGCACTCCAAAGGCTGCGCAAAATTTATCCTAGTAGCACTATATCGTTTTTAAAGTGAAGCGGCTATAGAATGCTTTTATAAGATTAACCAGATTTTGGCCTATTGCCATGATTAAAAACCATTAGGGGTGTAGAATAGATAAAAGCTATTCACGCCCCTAATTTTATGTCTATTACTTTTATCACCGCAACAACATGACTATGACAAATTTATCGCAAAACTCCTCTAAATTAACCCGTATGATGGGCTTAACCTCAGTTAGTACCTCTTGCCTTTTGGCTCTGAGTGCTTGCCAGCAGCCAACTGCAGACTTTAATACTTTGAGCGGTGAGACTATGGGTACCAGCTACCATATTAGCTATCAGCTCCCAGATGGTACTAATGAGGCCGCTATTCAAGCTTCTATCGATGAGAGACTACAGCAGATCAACGACAGTATGTCGACTTATATAGACGACTCCACTATATCAAAGTTCAATCGTTTAACTGCTAATACGCCTATCACTATCGATGCAGACTTCAGTCATGTTTTGGAGACGTCAAGACAGGTTTATGAGCAATCTGGCGGCGCTTTTGATCCGACAGTGATGCCCTTGATTGATACTTGGGGTTTTGGCAGTACCATGACGGTTGAGCGCTTACAAAGCCCGCCAAGTCAGGCTGAGATTGCGCAGGCTAAAGCCTTAGTCGACTTCAAAAGCGTGGTACAAGAAGGCGATAGCCTTTATAAAACCAAAGATGGCGTAGGCTTAGACTTCTCAGCTGTAGCAAAGGGCTACGGTGTTGATGTCATCGCTGATGTGCTAAGACAAGACTATCAGATTCGTAATTATATGGTCGAGATCGGCGGTGAAGTGGCCTCATCTGGGGTCAACGCACAAACTCAGCCTTGGCAAATCGCTATTGACGCGCCAATAGAAGGCAGTACGGTGACTGAGCGTCAAACCATCGCCGCTATTCGTCAACCCAAATCGATGGGTAATAAGATGCATTTAGCTACTTCTGGCAATTATCGAAACTCTGTTATTTTTGATAATAAACGCTATAGCCATACCATAGATCCGACTACTGGTGAACCTATCATAGGCGGCGCCCCTTCCGTGACGGTAGCGGCAGAGTCGGTAGGGCTTGCTGATGCTTGGGCCACGGCGCTGACCGCCATGCCGTATGAGCAAGCACTGGCTACTGCTGAACAGCAAGATATAGCAGCAATGTTTGTGATATTAGTCGATAATAGCAATATTGATGCTGATAGTGTAGAGGACTGGCAGATCGTTGAGACCTCTGCTATGCAAGCACTGCGAGCAGATAAACCCTTTTAACCGCTCTTAGCGGTTATGGTAGTAAAGTATTGATAATAAAACACTTGTACCAGCGAGCAAGACCGAAATCTGCTATAATAATAAACATCAATGTCATTAATAAAATATCGAAAAATAAATGTGAGGTCACGCTATGCTTAGCCAACTCCTACCAATACTTGCCATTACTTTTACCGTCTTTGTGCTGTTCTTTTTGCTCATGGGTATCGGCTATATGTTCAAAAAGCAGCCGCTTAAAGGCTCGTGTGGCGGTGTCGCCAATTTGATGGGTGATGAGAGATGCTCGTTTTGCGGTGACGATCCCAATAAGTGTGACTCAGTCGTAGCAGAGCAGCAAGACACTGCCTTAAAAGCCGCTCAACTGGGTAAGTCGGTTTAAGTCTGTCTTGGTTTGACCGTTTGTAGTTTTTAGTTACTTGTTAAATTGACGCTCTAGCGTTTCTAGCGGTTAGTTACCATACGCTGGTAGTACTTTGCCCTCTCTACTCTTATACTAGTGTTAAGTATTTTTAAGATGCTTAGCACTTTTTTATTGGGTATGGTTTATCTTTTTAGGATAGCTCACTAAGATAATTAACCAACGAAGTTTTGTTAAAATATTTTCATTATTCGATTAGTTCATTGCTTACATCAATTTTTATTCGTTCTACCTAACTATTAACGCATTTTCTTAACCACCGTCTTGGTGGAATTTTTTGAGGTTATTCTAACAGTGCTCTTTTGTCAGCCTTTAGCCATAACCTTTTGTTTTCCCTAATTTTATAGTCGTTCCGCTATGTCTACCTCTAACGATTTACTCTCGAATTCATCTGCAAATAAGTCAAGCATGATCAAGACACCTTCCTCAAAGTTTATTTTTTGGTTAGTGCTATTTGCGATGATTTTGCTAGCCACTAATATGCGCGCGCCTATTGTAGCGCTAGGTTCTATCGCGCCTGTGGTACAAGACGCGCTGGGTATCTCTGAGACCGAGATCGGTTGGCTTGGCGCAGTGCCGATGTTGACCTTTGCCATTGGGGCGTTGATTGCGCCTTCTATTGGTAAGCGTTTTGGCCTTGAAAATACGCTGATCGTCATGGTGGCACTGCTTACCTTTGGGATGGTACTGCGCTCGGTGGTGCCCACTTGGCTTGGGTTTTTGACTGGTACGGTCATGCTCACTTTAGCCATAGGCTTTGCTAATACTTTAGCCGCTCCTATTATCAAACAGCGCACGCCGAAAAATATTCCATTAGTGACTGGCCTATTTAGTCTGACTATGACAATCGGTGCAGGTATAGTTGCGGGGGTAGTATTGCCCTTATCTGAGTGGGTTGGCTGGCAATGGGCTATAGGGGGCTGGTCTATTTTTGGTGTTTTTGCGCTTATTCTTTGGATATTTTTGCGTATTCGTTTAGGCTCCTCTAATCATCAACCTATACCTACCTCTGCCACTACCTCAGCTAAGATATCCATTTGGCGCTCTGCTTTTGGCTGGCAAATTGCTATGTTTTTGGGTATTCAGTCTTTGCTATATTATACCGTTGCTAGCTTTTTACCTTCTATCTTGGTTAGTAAAGGTATGAGTGCTGTGAATGCAGGTCAAATGGGAGCGGTGTTTCAGTTTATGGCTCCGCTCGCTATCTTGATTGTTACTTGGCTTATCAACCGTGGTCGCCCTATTCAAGCGCTCGCTATCACTGCTGCTAGTTTCAATGTCATTGGTATCTTAGGCTTGAGTTATGCCTCTACCGATTTGGCATGGCTATGGTCAGGCTTTATGGGTGCCGGCTGTTCGGCGATTTTCACTTTGAGTATGATGCTGTTCTCTTTGCGCACTTATACCACCAATCAATCAAGCGAGCTGTCCGGTATGGCGCAGTTCGTCGGTTACTTGGTTGCTTTTTTTGGCCCCCTCGGCACTGGTTGGCTCCATGAAGCGACAGATAGTTGGGACTTGCCTTTATTATTGATACTGACATTAATGATTATCAACGTTGGGCTTGCGTGGTTGGTCAGTCGTCCGGTCATGGTCGATGGTCAGAAAGCTTAAGCCGACATCAACGCACCATTTGCTACACTTATTCGATTGATTAAAGGATATGACCATTATGAAGAATAAAAAAACCAGCCTACTTACGCGTCCTCTTTATCTCATAACGATCGCCATGATAAGTTCAGGCTTACTGCTAAGTGGTTGCCAAGACAAACCAGAAACCGAAACTAAAGAGCCACAAACTACCGAAACAGCGGCGGTCGATAGCCCTTTAGATGTAGAAGACGCGACTAATATCAATACCACTGAGCAACAACTGATATCGCAGCCTATCACTATCTTAGCGCTAGGCGACTCGTTAACTGAAGGCTTAGGCGTCGAGCGTGACGGCAACTATCCGGCACAACTACAAACTAAGCTAAAGGACATGGGCTACGTCAATGTCGATGTAGTCAATTCAGGACTAAGCGGCGAGACCAGCACGGGACTGGTGAATCGTTTGGACTGGGTAACGCAAACTGAGCCAGATATTACTATACTCACTATCGGTGCCAATGACGCTATGCGCGGGCTCGACGTGGCAACGGTGGAGGAAAACATTCGCACTGCGATCACCCATCTACAAGACAATGGTAGCGAGGTTATCTTAGGCGGTATGCAGATTTATGATAATTTAGGGAGTGAATACGTGCAGTCCTTTTCAGCCATTTATCCGCGTATCGCTGAAGATATGGATGTGCCGATGATTCCGTTTTTCTTAGAAGGCGTGGGCGGTGTTAGCGAATTAAACCAAGCAGATGCTATCCATCCAACTAAGGAAGGCTATACTATTATTGTGAATAATAATATCTTGCCTGTGCTTAAGCCGGAGCTTGAGAGTATGGTAGCAAGTGAGACTGATTAAGAACTTTTGCTACACTATTCGTCGTGAATCCATAGCCACAAATACGTTAATCGAGACTGTCCAATGACCGCCATACCTACCAACAATACCCTACTCACCGCCGCAAACCTCAATAAAACCGTACAAGTCGGCGAGCAATCGCTAGCGATTATTAAAGACGTCAGTATCCATGTCGATGCCAGCGAGTTTGTGGTGATTATGGGTAAGTCCGGCTCGGGTAAATCTACCTTGCTTGGTTTGCTCGCAGCGCTCGATTATCCCGATAGCGGTTCGGTTAAGCTGGGCGAGCAAACCTTAAGTGCGCTTGATGAGGATAAGCTTGCGGCTATTCGTCAGCGCGAGATGGGCTTTGTGTTTCAATCCTTTCATCTACTGCCGACATTGACGGTCAGCGAGAACATCGCTTTTCCGCTCGATATTGCACGTCGTCCTGACAATGCGCGGGTCGATGAACTCATCGACGCGGTCGGACTTGGGCATAGGCGTGATAGCTTGCCCAATCAATTATCTGGCGGTGAGCAGCAGCGTACCGCCGTCGCCCGCGCTTTGGTGTCGCGTCCCAAAATCGTCTTTGCTGATGAGCCAACCGGTAATTTGGACGAGCAAAATGCCGACCAAGTTATGCAGCTGTTATTGGATTTACGGCAACAAACCGGTTCCGCGCTGGTGGTGGTAACGCATGACCCAGCGCTTGCTGAGATGGCGGATAGAGTGATTACGATGCATGATGGGTTGATAGACGGAACTTACGCCAATGGATAACATCACCAAAAATAATCAAACTCGTCATCATGTCGATGATAATTCAAGCGCTGCTGACAGTATAATAAGCCAGCTTTTCGCTTCCACCCTTGGCACCAAAGCCCTGACTCGCAGCTGGTGGCGGCGCTGGGTGTATCCGGTATTATTTTTAATCACTCTAACGCTATCGCTCGCCACTTACCTCACACTTGACTCGATTCAGCAAGCGGTGAATACCTATATCACCGATAATCAGCGCGCGCTGGTCGGTGGTGATTTGGTGCTCGAGAGCAATCAAGAGTGGCCAGCGCAAGTAATAGAGCAAGTGCGCAGCTTACCTGAAACCCAAGTCGTTTATGACCACCAGTTTAGCTCCATGGCGGTGACCAAAGAGCAAACCTTATTGGTGCGCATAAAAGGCGTCACCCCTGCTTATCCCTTATATGGCGAGGCACAAACCGAATCTGGCAAACCCTTATGGCAACAGCTAAGGCCGGACACCATCGTCATCGCGCCAGAGGTGTTACAAGGGTTAAATGCAAGCGTTGGCGACAGCGTTACTATTGGCGATGGGCAATTTACCATCAGCGATGTGCTGACCAAAGAGCCAGACCGCCCCTTGAGCGCTTTTGATTTTGGCGGGCATGTATTGATGCAAGAGGACGGCTTAGCGGCAACCAATCTGCTCGGTCAGCGTAGCCGTGTGCGTTATCGTATCGAGATGGCAGGCGACGAGGACACCATAGCCGCATTAAATGAGCAATTAGAGCAAACCTTAACCAGCTATCCTAACATCAGGCTCTCCGATATCGACTCTGAGGACACACAAGTCTCGCGCATCTCTGACAATGTATTGATGTTTTTGAAATTACTGGTCATTGCGGTACTGCTATTATCTGCGGTCGCCATGTATGGCGTTATCACTGCCTTTGCGACCAAACAGCAAGCCAGCAACGCCATCCGTATGGCGATGGGCGAACCGGCCCGTCAAATCAAAGCTAGCTATTATCGGCTGTTATTGGGCACGTCCATCATTGCCAGTATCGCCTCCGTGGTGCTCAGTCTCGGACTATTAAAAGTCGGTCAGCCTTATCTCACCGCCATATTACCTGAAGACCTTGGCTTAGCGATTAGTCCGCTTAGCAT
The DNA here is from genome assembly GCF_904846685.1 of Psychrobacter submarinus. Lineage (GTDB taxonomy): Bacteria > Pseudomonadota > Gammaproteobacteria > Pseudomonadales > Moraxellaceae > Psychrobacter > Psychrobacter submarinus. Next base: position 271,924 of record NZ_CAJHBQ010000004.1, on the reverse strand, counting down.
TATTAAAACGCTGATTATCGCTATTATATTGACCTTGGTGATTACCCAGCGCGGCCTTAATGAGCTGAGTACTACTAAACCCGCTACTCTACTTAATCAAGGCGCAAGTCAACAATCAGGAAAGCAACCTTGGTATCAGCGCACGCCCCTACTCTGGTACGGGGGGATGTTTATCGGTCTGTATTTATTCTTCACTTATGAAGTCGGCTCTTGGCGCTTATCAGCGCAGCTGCTTATCGGGTTGATTGGCTTTGTCGCTATATTTTGGGCGCTGGCTCGCGGTTGGCTGTGGCTATTATCACGCTTGGCGAAAAATAAAAACATCAGTTGGATGCAGCGTATCGCCATTCATAATCTGGCGCGCAAAGGCAATCAATCGGCGCTATTCTTCGTCACGCTGTCGCTATCGGTCGCGGTATTGACCCTGATTACTACTTTAAACCACAGTATCAACGCCCAGTTCGTCGATGCTTATCCAGAAGATGCGCCCAATATATTCTTGCTTGACGTGCAAAGCGAGCAACACGACGCGATTAATAATATCATTGGCACACCGGTCAGCTACTACCCCGTCATTCGCGCGCGTATCGTCACCGCTGGCGGCGTGGCGGCAGAAGATATCAAAGCCACTCAAGGGGCGGATGACCCAACGCGAGTGTTCAATTTAAGCTACGCCGACACGATTATGGATACTGAATACATCGTCGATGCGGTCACTAATAACGAGCTATATAGCCCTATCGACGGTCAAGACTCTACTAAGTCCGCACTGCAACAAGTACAGCCGTTATCTATCTTAGATAGTGCCGCCAGTCTGCTAAACGTCAGCATGGGCGATGAAGTGGTGTTTAATATTCAAGGTATTGAGATAACTGGAGAGATTACCAGTATCCGCTCGCGCTTTGAGCGCGGCCCCAGCCCGTTCTTTTATTTCTTATTTGAGCCTGAGCTGTTAGCCGCCGCCCCGCAAATCCAGTTTGCCACCGCGCATATCCCTGAGGACAGTATCGCTGAGGTGCAAGGACAGCTGGTGCGTCAGTTCCCTGCCGTCACTACGGTCGATGGTACGGCGATCGCCGAGCAAATCCAAGGTCTCGTGCAGCAGATGAGCCGCTTAGTGTATGTTTTTACCTTGCTGGCACTGCTCACAGGTATTATGGTACTGATTAGCTCCTTGCTGTCCACCTCACAGGACCGTATGACCGAGAGCGCGTCATTCCGATTATTAGGCATGCAAAAGTCTGATTTATATAAGCTAAATATTTTGGAGATTGGGGTACTTGGCGTTAGCGCGGCAGTGTTTGCGATGACGATTGCCAGCGCTGGCTCGTGGTTTGCGATTACCCAGTGGTTTGACTTACGCTATAGTGTGCCGTGGACGAGCTTGGCGGTTGGCGGTGCGGCATTAGTCGTGTTGCTGTTTGCTATTGCCATTATTTATGTACGATTGGTGATTGGGCGCGGAATTATGGCTCGGGTTCGGGCTATGATTTAAGCATATTGGATTTTAGATTTGCGAAGAAAGTCCCTTAATTGGGATTTTTTAATACATTATTTTCTATCAATCTAGGTGGTATAGTATGTAAAGTTTGGTCTATATACCGCAGCTGTCAGACCTAAACGGCTCCTCTAATCCAGTTTTCATACTATCTAGAACTATTAAAGTAAATATAGATTTCATTTATAAATGTTGTTAGTATTTAAGACTCTACAGTCTCTCTAATAAAATTAAGCTAAATCTAAAATCACCTTCATTGAAAGAAACCTCTGAAATATAGAAATTAAGGAAAATATATGAGTGGAAGTTATGATTTTTTATCACCAGGTATCAACCATATTCGAAAAAGTATTAAAGGCATTAAGGATAGCTATAATAACGAATGGGATATTTTAGCTGAATTATTACAGAACTCTGTTGACGCTATTAGAAAAGCAGATAACACTGAAAATAAAATTGATATTATTATTGATTCCCAACAAAATCGAATTACAGTTGCTGATAATGGAATTGGAATAAAGTTTGATCAACTACCAGTTCTATTAAAACCTTTTTCAACTGATAAAGAAGGCGATAATTCAGTTGTAGGTGAAAAAGGCGTTGGTTTATCCTTCGTTATTTTCTCTAGCAACTGGTTTGAACTTACAACAAACTACCAAGGGAAATCAGCAAAAGCAACTATAGAGGACGCGTATAACTGGCAAAATAGTAATAGTAACGAAAAACTAGAATTAAAAATCAATGAATCATATCATGAAGCAGGAACTTCGATTACCTTAGAAAAAGTTATAGATAGTCCTATATTTGATCTAAGCTTTGATCAACTAAAATTCATACTTAGAACTAAAACGATTATAGGTAACACAAGAAGTATATGGAACGATGATATAAACATTGAAATAAACTTAAAGTTTACGGATCAAAACGGTGAAGTTCAACATGAAGAAGTACCATTCCGATACCTCTTATTACCAGAAAATGTTGATAAAAGAAGTGCTATAAACTTAAAAGACTTTATCAAAAACTTCAGTGAAGCAGGCAAAACAGACCAAGAAAAAAGGAGAGCTCTTTTTGGTAAGGTAATCTACGATAAAGGTGAGATTACACATAATGATAATAGGGTTATCTATTATTATTCTTACTTTTTACCAAAACGCTCTATGTGGAACGAGTTCTCAAAAGAATGGGGTCTAGTCAAAGAAGAAAAAGCTGAAGATGAGAATTATTTGTCTAATTTCAGTTATGCTTTAATAAAACCTGGGATTTTCACTTCAGTTAAAGGCATGCCAACAGGCATAGGTATCACACCTCCAGACACAGGTTATGCTGGTTATTGGAGCAATATTTTCATTATATTTGAAGATTCACAGTTAAAATTTGATATTGGTAGAAAGTCGATACATGGTCGTCAAGCTGGCGTACTTAATAAACATGCGAAAGATATTTTTAATCAGTATTTAAAATTTATTACGCGTTATGTTAGTAGGGATAGCGGAGTCAATAGTAACGATTGGGATAGAGATGAAGTTTTCGGACAAATTGAAGATATGCTTACTTACAACCATAAACATTCTCTATTTCAGAAGTCTCCTAAAGGGCAAGAGGCACAAGTTTGTGCTATGTTCTATGAGTTAGTAGGAAAAGGAGTTATTAAAAACCTAGTTTTTCTCACAAGCGGCTATAAGGGTAGATATGACTTATATGCTAAATGGGGTAACAAAAAAGTCGTAATTGAATTTAAGTCTGAGTTAAGAAATATCCTAAAAGACTTTAATACTGAGCAAAAACTGTTCGATGAAATTGATTGTGTTGTTTGTTGGGATGTAACCGAAGAAGATGAGAGAGCTTTACACAAAAAATCTATTTCTATAGAGGATGTTGATGGTTTTTCTATATTAGGTGGCAATAAATCATTTCCACATGCAACCCATGAATTGCAGTTGGGCGGTATAACTAATCCAGTATATATAATAGACCTCAAAAAAGTTTTAAAAGATATAGACTCTTAGTCTCTACGAACTCAAACCAAAACGCCTTCTATTCACTTAGAAGGCGTTTTTTAATTCATTTATCGTATAAATATATAAACCAATATCTACACTACTGCATGCTCACCTTATCCCCACCATTTGCTATACTAGCCCAACTTTATCGGTTAAATACCAACTTATAACACCCTCCCAAACAGCATGGTAGCCTTATGAAATTCTCAAAGTTCGGTCAAAAGTTTATTCAGCCTACGGGCATCTCGCAATTGATGGATGATCTGGGCGATGCGCTCAAAAGCGATAAGCCGGTCAATATGCTAGGCGGCGGTAATCCAGCGCGTATTGAAGCGGTGAATGAGCTGTTTTTGCAGACTTATCAAGCGCTGGGCAATGATGGTAGCTTTAATAATAGCGATGAGACCAATAGCACGGCGACGAGTAGCATGGCGAATTACTCCAATCCGCAGGGCGATGCCGCTTTTATCGATGCCTTAGTAGGGTTTTTTAATCGACATTATGATTGGAATTTGACGAGTGAGAACATCGCTTTAACCAATGGTTCGCAGAATGCGTTTTTCTATTTGTTTAACTTGTTTGGCGGTGCGTTCACTGATGAGCAGAACGAATCTGTCGACAAGTCTATTTTACTACCATTGACCCCTGAATATATTGGCTATAGTGATGTGCATGTGGAAGGTCAGCATTTTACCGCCGTATTACCGCATATCGATGAAGTGACGCATGATGGTGAAGAAGGCTTCTTTAAATATCGCGTGGATTTTGACGCGTTGGAGAACTTGCCAGCGCTCAAGGAAGGACGCATCGGCGCGATTTGTTGTTCGCGTCCGACCAATCCAACGGGTAATGTCTTAACCGATGACGAAATGGCGCATTTGGCGGAGATTGCTAAGCGTTACGATGTACCGCTGATTATCGATAACGCTTATGGTATGCCCTTCCCTAATATTATTTATTCAGACGTTACCCTTAATTGGGATGACAATACCATTCTGTGTTTTAGCTTATCCAAAATTGGCTTACCCGGAGTGCGTACCGGTATTATCGTTGCCGCGCCTGAGGTGATTGCAGCGGTTAGTGCGATGAATGCCGTGGTTAATCTTTCACCAACACGCTTTGGCGCATCTATTGCCACGCCGCTGGTTGAAAATAACGCTATCAAAGACTTGTCTGATAACGATATTAAGCCTTTTTATCAGCAGCAAGCGAAGACCGCAGTTACCTTACTTAAAAATGAATTGGGCGACTATCCGTTGTCCATTCATAAGCCTGAGGGCGCGATATTTTTATGGTTGTGGTTTAAGGATTTACCGATTAGTACCTCTGAGCTGTATGAGATTCTCAAAGAAAAAGGTACGCTTATCGTGCCGAGTGAGTACTTCTTCCCAGGTGTTGATATTAGCGACTATAAGCACGCGCATGAGTGTATTCGCATGAGTATTGCCGCAGATGAACAGACTTTGCGGGATGGTATTGCGGTGATTGGCGAGGTGGTTCGAGGGTTATATGATGGGGCTAAGTAGAATCATTTACGCTTAGGCATAAGTTGCATGCCATCGCACCAGTCGTAGGCTATTACCCCGCTATCGGTGCGCGGGGCACATCCTACAAAAGCTAAAGCAGTTGAGTATTATTCACCCTATTTTTTGAGTTTGATATAATATCAAAAACGAAAAACGGACTAATAAATAGTCCGTTTTTTATATGATGACTTTATGAAAACGATCTAACTAAACTCTTTTAGTAAAGCTTTAGCACTCATTTTACCAAAGTCATTTGCCGCGAGTGGCCCATCGCCTGAGATAAGCTTTCTATCTTGATGCGTCTGCCCTGAGACGAGCTTATTATCAATAGTAACGCCTAAATCTTCTAACTTTTCTGCAAAGTACCACGGCATCGTACCAGGCAGATAGCCAATTTTTGGCATTTGCTTATCCATAACAGTCGGGAAGGCTACCATCTTATAGCCTTTAAAGATAAAGTCACGCTTGGAATTACCTTCATCAGAACTGTCAGGACTATTAAGGTCAGCCGCCAATAACGCTGCAGGCCCGTGACAAATCGCTAAGGTAAAGAGATCATTATCGTGTCCCCAACGTAGCAATGCGCCAAGGTTTTTATCTTCCGGCAAGCCGAGCATCGCGCCGTGACCACCGGGAATAAAGATCGCTGCATACTCATCACTGGCATCGCTATCTGCCATATCATTTTTAACAAAATCAGCGATACTATTGGGATTGTTAAACTTGGACTCGTACTCACTATAAATTTGTTTAACGTCGTCATCGTCCTTTGGCATCGCCCACTGCTCGACCTTGACCGCCTCGCCTGTTGGCGTAAACACATCGACATCAAAGCCTGCTTTTTTAAAATGTAATAACGGCACCATCATCTCCACCGGATGATTACCGGTATCAAATTTATTGCCGTTCTCCATAGTCATGTACTGCTCTTCGGTACAGACCATCATGATTTTCTTATCGCCCGTATAGGGATTATCGTAATTAGTATGATCGTAGTTGGTTTTATTCGGCGCAGCTATCTTTAGCGATGATGTTGAGGGAATATAAATGCCTGCTTCAGTTTCTTGCGGCTCTAAGCCTAGAGTATTTTTGGCGTTGTCTAAGGTGTCTTTGGCTTTATCTAATAGATCTTGCATATTCATAGTGGCTTCCTTTTTATGATTTATATTTATTGAGTAGCTATTTATTGGGTAGCTAGAAATGATAAATCTAAGGTAACAAATGAAGACAGCATTAAATAGATGAGAATTTTTATGTTTCGTAAGCTTTGTAAAGCAGGATCGAAAAACTGTTTTAACGGGTTTTCTTTAGTAGCTTACTTGGTGAGCTGCTCGCTTGAAAAATCCTTGTCCACTTATTTAAAGCAAACAGCACGAAAGGCAGCAGGCAGGTATTAATGAGATCATGAATACTTGCTTTGATATCTGTACCTTTTAGAGCCAGAAGGCCTTTTGGCACAATGATGTGACGATTGTCGAAATATTCACCTAGCAGTGCTACGCTAATGACGACTAATAGTGCTAAAAAGGCTCTGATAGTCTGATTCTTAATGATAGGGCGTAAGATAAACATGCTGAGCAGATAGACGCCGACGCCGACGTAAATGTGTAACGCGTCTTTGGCAAGACCCGTCGTCTCAACAACGTTTATTTTAAAGGTGTTAAAGTCCACTAGAGTATTCCAAATATAAGCGAGCAGAAAATGATTGAGCGTATCACTAAACAATAATAACTAAAAATTGATAGTTAAGAATGACAATAGTGGAGAATAAAAAAGGTAGATTATACAAGCGATAATCCACCCTATTCTGAAGCAAATGTGCAATTTACGTTTACTGCCTATCTACACATTCCACTCGACAAAATTCTTTAGCAGTTGCAAGCCAGCGGTATTGCTCTTCTCAGGATGGAACTGAGTGGCAAATAGGTTGTCTTTGATGATACTGGCACAAAACGGCTGGCCATAATCACAGATAGCGGCGACTTGAGAGTTATCGTTAGGCGCGCAGTAATAACTGTGCACAAAGTAAAAGTGCGCGTTGTCCTCGATACCGTGCCAAAGCGGATGGTCAAAATCCATACCACTAATCGTATTCCAGCCCATATGTGGTACTTTTATCGTTGTGCCTTGCTTATCTGTCCACGATGGATCAAACGCTTCTACCGTACCGTTTAAGATGCCAAGGCAATCTGTACCACCATTTTCAGCCGATTGCTCAAATAAGGCCTGCATACCCACGCAAATCGCCATCACCGGCTTGTTAAAGATAGCCTTGCGCACGACGTCATCGATGCCAGCCTCACGCATGCCGATTATACAATCACGCATAGCACCAACACCAGGGAAGACGATTTTATCAGCGGCAGCCACGACTTTGGGGTCGTTAGTGATGGATACCTCCGCGCCGACATTGGTGAGTGCCTTGCTGACCGAGTGCAAGTTACCCATGCCATAATCTAATAGTGCAATTTTGGTCATTAGAATGCCTCTTTGGTCGATGGCAAGGTATTCAATGCCCGCTCATCATACTCACAGGCCATACGCAGCGCGCGAGCAAAAGCTTTAAAGGTAGATTCGATTTGGTGATGGCTATTTTTGCCTTTGAGATTATCCAAATGTACGGTCATCCATGAATGATTGACGAAGCCGTAAAAGAATTCGCTAAACAGATCGACATCGAAGGTGCCGACATGTGAGCGCGTAAACGGAATATCCATATGCAAGCCTGGACGCCCTGATAGATCGACGACCGCGCGAGTCAATGACTCATCAAGCGGCGCATAAAAATGCCCATAACGGCGGATGCCTTTTTTATCGCCCAAAGCTTTGTTAAACGCTTGGCCCAAAGTAATACCGGTGTCCTCGACGCTGTGATGGTCATCGATATAGGTATCGCCGACGCATTTGATATCTAAGTCAAATAAACCATGACGCTTGATCTGATCAATCATATGATCCAAAAATGGCACGCCAGTATCGACCACTCCTTGACCGGTACCATCAAGGTTAACGGTACAAGTGATTTGCGTCTCAGCAGTGTTACGTTCAACAGTGGCGGTGCGCGCTGGGCGACCATACAGGTTTGAATTTTGCGCTTGATTAATATCGGCAGACATAGCTACTCTCTATAAATAAAGGGTGGGGAGTAAATAGACACTTAAATAGACATTAAGGAAATGTAGATATAAGCTTATCATAGCAAAATGGCGTCATGACGGCTATGGCAGGACGGTAAAGCAAGGCGCTATTTGTCTCAATCTGTTAAAATACTGCCTTAAGTTTTATTAATGACGCTTGTTTAGTCGGTTTTTTTACTTAATACGGTTAGCACTCATAAGACAATAGGATATATCATGCCTTTAGAAGCCATTGCGATTAATGATTTAAATGCGCCTTTAATCAAAAAACCTGCTCGCGACAATGAGCTTGCCGAGCGCTTAAAGGCCATGTATGACGCTGACGATACGCAGCCTAGCGGCGAGGAGGTATTAAATATCATCGAAAATGGCTTTAAGCGTGGCCAATACCTATATGTCGGCATGTTCAATGACAAGCCCATTGCCGCAGTTGGCTGCTTTGATGATGGGCAGACCAATGCTAAGCGCTTGCAATACTTAACTGTGCATGAGCAAAACAAAGGCCGCGCAATCGATGCGAAGTTCATCAAGATGGTCTATGACGCGGAGGTCAAAAAAGGCGTGCGTCAGTTTGTCCCTGTCGATAACGATATCCATCAGATCATGAGCGACTACGAATTAATCAGAGTTAAAGACTAAGATTTGCATCGAATCTGATTATTTAGCCACAAAAGATAAAAATGTCTTGACAGCACCGCTTATATTTAGTTTAATAGCGTCCTCAGCGAAGACGGCTCGATAGCTCAGTCGGTAGAGCAACGGATTGAAAATCCGTGTGTCGGCAGTTCGATCCTGCCTCGAGCCACCATTTCGTTGATCTCATTTAGCTTTTAAATAAGCACCTAAAACCTCAGACGTTCGCGTTTGAGGTTTTTTTATGCCTGTAAGAAACGCACCCATTCATAACATTTTTACGCTACTTCTCCTCGTGACTTGCTCAGTATACTGAGTAGCACTACTGACAAAGGGTACTATTGATAAAAAGGCAGCTATGATAGGAGCGTTTAGATGAGAGAGTTTGATTACGATTTGGATTATAAGAATCTAGATCTACGTAAGCATCCTGAGCTATACCGTGTCGGCCGCGGCGAGCAAGGCGTGTTGCTTGTTGAGCCTTATAAATCTGAGATACTGCCGCATTGGCGCTTTGCTACCCCTGATATTGCGCATGAGAGCAGTGAAACCATTTATAAGATGTTTTTAGATTATTTAGCAGATGATGACTTCGTTGGCGCGGATATGGCACGTAAGTTCATCCAGATGGGTTACACTCGTGCTCGCCGCTATGCCAACCATAAAGGCGGTAAAAAGTACAAAGGTCCTGTGCCCGATGATAAAAAAGGTCAAAGCGGCGCGCATGGTCGCGAGGAATTACCTCGTCAAGAGGAAGACCCCGTTAAGGCAGAATCGGCGCGGATATTTAAAGCTAAGTGGGACGAGTGCCGCAAAAATGAGGACTACTTAAGAATGAAAAAACAGCACCGCGAGCGTTATAAGGACGTTGAGTAACTTATATCATTATAACTGAATAATTTGAAACTTTTGCTGTGTTAGAGTGGTGCAGCTGACAGCGGTTTTTTGGCTTCTTTGAATAAATAACACGCCGTAATGATGAGTAAAAACTTATGCAAAATAAACAACTTTTGATTTTTGATTTTGATGGTACTTTGATCGATAGCGTTCCTGATTTGGCAGCAGCGATTAATATTATGCTTGAACAGCTAGGCTTGCCCACCTACTCACTTGAAACTATAAAAGGTTGGGTCGGTAATGGCTCACGGCTACTAGTAGAGCGCGCTTTGATTGGCAAGACAGAAGTCGGCGAAAACGAGCTGACCCAGCTAGAGGCTGATCATGCTGAGCAGCTGTTTCTTGACGCTTATAGCAATCTTAAAGCGAGCAAAACGGTCGCTTACCCTGATGTTGATAAAGGTCTAAAACAACTGCATGACGCCGGATTTACCTTAGCCTTAGTGACCAATAAGCCCATTCGTTTTGTACCCAAAATCTTGCGCTCGTTTGGCTGGCAGGATTGGTTTGTAGTAGTGCTCGGCGGTGATAGCTTACCAACCAAAAAGCCGGATCCTGCGCCGCTATTGCACGTTTGTGATAAGTTAGGAGTCATGCCAGATAAGGCGGTGATGATAGGCGACTCAAAGAACGACATATTAGCCGGGCAGAATGCTGGAATGGATACCCTCGCGCTCTCTTATGGGTATAACTACGGTCAAGATATTCGCGACTTTCAGCCGACGCAGGCCTTTGATAACTTTGCCACTTTGACTCGCTACCTTTTAGATAAAAAAGAGCTTTAATATGGACGTTCCTAGTGATATTGCTATCGCCCAAAATGCAACTTTGTACCCTATAAAAGATATCGTCAAAACGTTAAATCTATCGATAAATGATATTGAGCCTTATGGCCATTATAAAGCGAAAATAAATGTCAGCGAGGTGCTGAGCAAGCCCGCTAAAGCCAAAAACAGCAAATTAATATTAGTCACAGCGATCAATCCGACGCCCGCAGGCGAAGGTAAAACCACAGTCACTATAGGCCTAGCCGACGCGCTAAATCGTCTGCATAGAAAAAAAGGCGATGGTAAGTTGACCACCGTGGCTTTACGTGAACCTTCCTTAGGCCCAGTATTTGGGATGAAAGGCGGCGCAGCGGGTGGCGGTTACGCGCAGGTGCTACCGATGGAAGATATCAATCTGCACTTTACTGGCGATTTCCATGCGATTGGCGCGGCTAACAACTTATTAGCGGCACTGATTGATAATCATATTTATCAAGGTAATGCGCTCAGCATCGATCACAAGCAAGTATTTTGGCGGCGCGCGGTAGATATGAATGATCGACAACTGCGTAGTATCATCGGCGGCTTAGGCAAGCGCACTGACGGCGTTGCCCGAGAAGACGGCTTTGATATTACTGTAGCTTCAGAGGTGATGGCTATATTTTGTTTGGCTACCGATTTAAGTGATCTCAAGCAGCGTTTAGGGAATATCTTAGTCGCTTTAGACACAGATAAGCAGCCTATCTATGCTCGTGATCTTAAGGCACAAGGCGCTATGGCAGCGCTGTTAAAAGAAGCGATCAAACCTAATTTGGTACAGACGATAGAAGGCACGCCAGCCTTGGTACATGGCGGTCCGTTTGCTAATATCGCTCATGGTTGTAACTCAGTTATCGCGACCCGTGTGGCACAGCATTTAGCCGATTATACGCTTACTGAAGCGGGCTTTGGTGCTGATCTTGGCGCGCAAAAGTTCTGTGATATAAAGTGTCGCCTATCAGGACTTGCGCCCGATGCCGCGATTATCGTCGCCACCATTCGCGCCTTAAAATATAACGGCGGCGCCCTTAAAAACGAGCTGACCCAAGAGAACCTATCGGCGCTTGAGCAAGGGTTGCCTAATTTATTTAAACACATTGAAAATATGCGTGAAGTGTACGGCCTACCCGTCGTCGTCGCTATCAATCACTTCGTCAGCGACACTGACGCAGAGGTTGAGCTGGTTCGGCAGGCTTGCCAAGCGAATGGCGTCGAGGTTGCCTTAACGCAAGTCTGGGAAAAAGGCGGCGCGGGCGGTGAGGAGTTGGCAAATACGCTACTACAGTTATTTGAGAACGAAGAAAACCCGTCAAGCCAGTTTCAGTTTTCGTATGATAGTGATAATAGTATTGCCGATAAAATCCGCACGGTGGCGCAGCGTATTTATGGCGCGGCTGATATCGATATCAGCTCGCTTGCTCAATTAAAGATACGCCAGTTAGAGCAGCTGAATTTAGATAAGATGCCAGTTTGTATTGCTAAGACTCAGTACTCGCTGAGCGATAATGCCAAGCTGCTAGGACGACCAACTGATTTTACCCTTCATGTGCGCGACATCAGCGTCTCAAGTGGCGCGGGGTTTATCGTAGTGATGTGTGGCACTATTATGAAAATGCCTGGCTTGCCTAAACACCCCTCAGCTGAGCGTATCGATGTCGATGATACGGGTCATATTATGGACTTGTTTTAAATACTAGAGGCTGTATAGCCATTGATAAATACTGATTAGCTAAATTTTGAATTTATTTAGACTTTGTAGGCTGGCGCTTTTAGCCAAGCCCTGTACTTTTGCAGAACTTTGAGCTGGGCTAAAGCCGCAGCCTACGCCAACTAGGTTTTTATAATAATCTACTTACTGCGATAGCTGAGCGCCTCAGAGACGTGAGCACTAGTAATATCAGTACTGTCTGCCAGATCAGCAATGGTACGCGCCACTCGCAGTACCCGGTGGTAACCACGCGCTGATAGGTTCAAGCGCTGCTGCGCCATTTGTAATAGCTGCTGCTCGCTTGCGCCGAGCTCCACGTATTCATCAAGCTCACTAGGACTTAGCTCATTATTCGCTTTATTCTGTCTGCGGATTTGTCGTTCATTGGCAGCCGTGACGCGCGCTCTAACGGTTTCTGAGCTCTCTCCTCGACTACTATTTTGCAAGTCGGCTATAGGGAGCGCCGGCACCGTGATATGCAAATCAATGCGGTCTAATAGCGGTCCTGAAAGCTTATCTTGATAGCGCTTAATCTGTTCAGGACGACAGCGACAGCGGTTAGAGACGTCGCCATCATAACCGCAAGGACAAGGATTCATCGCCGCAACGAGCTGAAAGTTAGCCGGAAAAGTCATCTGTGAGTTAGCGCGGCTAATGGTGATTTGCTTAGCCTCCAATGGCTGACGCAATACTTCAAGCACGCTGCGCTCAAACTCAGGCAACTCATCAAGGAACAGCACGCCTTTATTGGCCAAAGTTATCTCGCCAGGTTTTGGGCGTGAGCCGCCGCCAACGAGTGCCACTGCTGATATCGTGTGATGAACTTGCCTGAAAGGCCTCGTACCATAATCATAATCGCTATCGGCGACGGAGTAAGTACTCGCCACTTCTAGCGCGTCCTCAGCGCTTAAGTCTGGCAAAATCGTTGGCAATCTTGACGCCATTAACGTCTTGCCCGAACCCGGCGGTCCTGTGAATAGTAGTGAATGCCCGCCAGCCGCTGCAATCTCTAACGCTCGCCGTGCATGGTGTTGACCTTTAACATCTGCCAAGTCCACTTTATAACCTACTCGCTCTTGCGCTGTACTAGGAGTGACGACTTCTAAGCGCTCAGTGCTTGCGTTTGGGTCTGCTAACGACTGTAAGTGCTGACATACCGACTGTAGGCTTGTCGCGCCTAGTACCTCTACGCCTTCAACGCGGCTGGCTTCCATACCATTATCGATAGGCACGACTAATTGTATAGACGGGTTTGCGGCGATTTTGTCTGCTGAATTTTTTGTTTGCGCTGGTACTGCTTTTGCAGTCTTTGCCGCCAAGGCCTCTGCTCTTATCGCTCGCGCTACTGCCAAACTTCCCGTTACCTGCCGCAGATCGCCATTGAGCGCCAGCTCGCCGATAAACTCAAACCCTGCTAACACCTCCGGATCGAGCTGACCACTTGCGGCTAAGATACCAATAGCAATTGGCAAATCAAGACGGGCGCCGTCCTTTGGCAAATCAGCAGGTGCTAGATTGATCGTTAGTCGCCGATTAGGAAACTGAAAGCCAGAATTAAGAATAGCGGAGCGTACTCGATCTTTACTCTCGCGTACGGCCGCTTCTGGTAAGCCGACGATAGTAAGCGCTGGCAGACCTTGGGATAAATGTACTTCTATAATCACTTTTGGCGCATGTAGACCGACGACCGAACGGGTATAAACTTGCGCAAACGACATGAGCGTTTCCTAATATTAGAGATTAATCGATGATAAAGTATTATTTATCAGCGTGCAAATGTCGTGTTTTATAAAAAATATAGGTAGGACATTAAAACAATCATCTAAAACCAAAGCCGTCAATATTGATGCTAAAAACCATCACGATATACCATACTAAAAGTAGGGATTTGGTATAATAATGACCATATTTTAAGACAGTTGCTATAATAGCCAAGCTGTTACTGCAAACGTTATCATCTGGCAGCACAAAAAAGCGATGCTATAGCCACTATGGGTCAAAACGAGGAATACCGCATGACAGACTATTCAGAACAGAACACTCAGCAGCCTTATAATCATGCAGGTGAGCAACCGACTACCGCACGTCCTGTCGTTGAAATCCAAAACCCTTATGCAAGTTTACGCGGCGATAGCAGCAATAAGCAGCTGCCTACTTTTGATCAGGCACTTATTCATAAATATAATCGCTCAGGGCCACGCTACACTTCCTATCCGACTGCTTTAGAATTTACAGAGATAGCTGATGGTTTAGAGACTAAAATCCTTCAAAGCCGTGAAGCACGCGCGCCCTTATCGCTATATTTTCATATTCCCTTTTGTCGTCACCTTTGCTATTACTGCGCTTGTAATAAAATCATCACTAAAAAGAACAGCGACTCGGGCGATTATTTAGCGTATTTGATCGATGAGGTAAAACAAAAACGCCGTTTGCTAACTGCGCCAGAGGGTAGTGATAAGCCTATCGTCAAACAGCTGCATCTAGGCGGCGGTACGCCGACGTTTTTGCGCGATGAGGAGCTGGTGCAACTGTGGAAGTTTTTGCAGACGCAGTTTGAGTTTTTGGATGAGGATAAAGGGGATTACTCTATCGAGATTGATCCGCGCGAGCTTGGAGATAATACCCTCAAAACGTTGCGCAGGCTTGGTTTTAACCGTATTAGCTTAGGGGTGCAGGATTTGGATGACGCGGTGCAAATCGCCGTCAACCGCGTCCATTCAGCAGAATTGATTGCTCATATCTTGGCTGAGGCGCGCAAGCTTGGTTTTGGCTCTATTAACATTGATTTGATTTATGGTCTCCCGCATCAGACCCCTGATACCTTAGATAAAACCGTTGCACGCATCATAGAGATGTCACCTGATCGTCTGTCTGTGTTTAACTACGCGCACTTGCCTGAACGTTTTAAAGCGCAGCGGCAGATCAAGGATGAGGATCTACCTAGCCCTAGCGACAAGCTCACTATGCTTGGCAATACGGTCAATATGCTCACTACAGCAGGCTATCAATATATCGGTATCGATCATTTTGCCAAAGCGGATGATGAGTTGGCGATAGCCCAGCGTGCGGGCAAATTGCACCGTAATTTTCAGGGCTACACTATCATGGGCGACTGTGATTTGTTAGGTTTTGGCGTCTCTGCCATCAGTCAGATTGCAAATGCTAACACCCGCTATATTTTACAAAATCATACCGATTTGACGGTTTATCAAGAGACGATTAACGCAGCCCGCAGCAATCCTAATGTTATGCCCGCAGCGAAAGTCATTAAAACCTCTATCAAAGATCGTCTGCGTGAGTATGTGATTATGAACTTACTCTGCCATGACTATATTGATTTTAAAGACGTTAATCAGAAATTTGGCATTGATGCGGTGACTTATTTTATTGATGAGATCAGCCAGTTAGATGCTATGCAAAAAGATAAGCTGATAGATATGGATGCAGCGGGTATTCGCGTTTTGCCCAGAGGTCGCCTGCTTGGTCGCAACGTAGCGATGGTGTTTGATGAGTATCTAAGCGTCAAACATAAAGACCGTTTCTCTAAAGTGATTTAACCATTCATAGTCATAAGAGCAGCCAAAAAAAAGACCTCAAGCGAGGTCTTTTTTTAGATTAAGGACTACACTTTAAACTTATCACCGACCATACCTTTGACGGTGCTCAAGATGTCGGCAGGCAGTACCACCATTTTTGAGTTGTCCGATTCTGCCAAGTCACGAATTGACTTGATGTATTGCTCGCCTAGCAGATAAACAATGGGCATCTCTTCATCACCCATTGCAGCGGTAATCAAGCGAATGGACTCCTCAGAACCTTTAGCTAGTACCACTTGCGCTTCAGCATCACGGCGTGAAGCCTCAAGACGACCATCAGCTTCTAAGATAGCCGCTTGCTTTTGACCATCGGCGCGCGTTACGGTAGCCCGGCGTAGACGCTCTGCCGCGGCCTGCTCTTCCATAGAGGCTTGCATGGTTTGCGAGGGGTTAATGTCTTGAATCTCTACGGTTTTAAGGGTAATACCCCAATCTGCGATGTCTTCTGAGATCGCCTGTTTGAGCAAGGCTTTAATCTCATCACGACTCGATAAAGCGTTATCTAGATCCATCTCGCCGATGATCGAGCGCAAAGAGGTTTGTACCAAATTGCGGATACCATGTTCATAATCTTCAATACCGTAGACCGCTTTGTCTGGACGCAAGATGTTGATATATGCCACGGCATTGGCGATGATCACGACGTTATCACGAGTGATGACTTCTTGCGATGGAATATCAAGTACGATGTCTTTGGTGGTGACTTTATAAGCGACTCTATCCACAAAAGGAATGATAATGCTAAATCCTGGCTCCAGCGTTTGCTGATATTTACCCAGCCGCTGCACGACCCATTTGTATCCTTGCGGGACAATACAAACGCCTTTAAAAACGGTAAAAATCACCAATGCTATTAATACCAGCATCACGATACCGACACCATTTAAACTACTCAAGATACTGTTCATCTCATTCTCCTTGACCCTTGCTTTATTTGCCAGCGACGTGATTTATGTCCTTTTTTTCTTAATTTAAAAATCTTTAGTACCTGATAACGTTTATTTGCTAGTACCTGTCTCTTTGAGATCGGGTTTGTGCAAACTCAGTCTACTCGCTTTAGATTGTTTGGTCGGCATTTGGCTACTTGCAGGTACTTCACTGTTGATCGTCGGGGTGATATTGGGGTGCATACTTTTAGGTGCTTGGAGGCGCTGCGAGGGCGCAACGATTAGCTCATCGCCGACCACCTTTATAACCACCACACGATCACCTGTCTCGACATTCACGCCTGCTGTGCGGCATGGCCACTCATCTGCACCCCAAATGGGCACATTAAAGCGCACCATACCTGAAATACCTTTTTGTGGTTTGACCACGATCATGCCCGTTTCACCAATAATTAAATTACTATGTTGCGCAGCCTTTTTACGGCTCATGGACAACGGCTTGATGTATTTGACCCAAGCAAACATAAATAAAACCGATAGCGTAAGCCAGATCAATACCTGAAATAATAGCGAAATGGGCAGCAACCATGCTAAGGCAGCAACGATCACCGCAGCCGCACCAAACCAGAGGCTAGCAAAGGTTGGAATAAAAATCTCAGCAATCATCAAGGAGAAGCCCAACACCAACCAATGCCAAGGTTCAATCATCCAGATAGTCTCAATCATCGCTGTCTACTCCTGTATCTGCTCACCTTCCAATGTAGCACAGTTTTGTAGCTTATATTATCTTAAAAATCAATTACCTATTATTATTTATGGTGCGTTGTTTCAATAAAACAAGCATGGTGAATATTAAAATTGGCACAAAAAAAACGACCACCAAGGTGATCGTTTTTTATATCAATTATAGTAATAAAATACTAGAACTTCAGATGAGCGCCTAATGTTAGAAGTGACGCATCAGCATCGCTATCCATCATGGCATATTCAGCTTCAAAACTGAAATCTTGATTGACTGAGTATCCTAAACCGATACCACCAGCAATGCCTGTATCACTTACAGAGTCACTGCCACCGCCATCAAAATCAGCTTCTAATTCTGTTTTAGCAATACCGAGTTTACCTTTTGCATATAAGGCTGTGTTCGGGAAAGCATAGCGGTAAGTACCGTAGGCACCGTAAGTCTTGACGTCATACTCTCCATTGAAGCCACTATCTAGATCCGCATCATCTGATCCGACGTATTCTACTTCCATACCAAAGTTTGGGTCAAAGTTATAACCTGCATAGATACCATAAGCAGTTGGATCATCACCGTCTACATCAGTGTCAAACTGACCAATCTTAGCACCAACGTACGGCTGACCGGTATAACCATTACCGTAAGTAACAGCAGCTTGTGCACCAACGCTAACGAACGAACCAACAGCTAATGCGAGTAATGTTTTTTGTAGAGTTTTCATTGTATTCTCCATTAATTTAAATATGACAAACAAGTTATGTATTTATGTGAGCTTTTTGCTCTATCGTCCTGTTTGCTAACGATGAGTACATAGTAACAAACTATTTCAAACACTCTGTCAGTGTTTAATGATATGCGAGTTAAGATTTGAAAGCGTTTATCAGTGTGTGGGTTACAAAGGCTGATATATGAAACTTTTTGTTACACATCACGTTTTTGTGCAATAATTCCTACTCATTAGCTTTCAGTTATCGTCATTTTTAAAGAAAAACAAGTTAAAGGACAATTCTATATGCCAGCTTCTATTAACACGCGGCTGCACACCGCGCTCTTACAACTCAAAGACAAACAGCAGTATCGTCAGCTACCAAGTATTGAGCATCAGGGCCGATATGTGGTCAGTGGCGGTAATACTCTACTCAATATTGCCAGCAACGACTATCTAGGCTTGGGCAGTGATACTGGGCTTCAGCGTGAATTTTTTGACTATATAGAGCAGCAACCAACAATGTACCTGCCAAAAATGAGCGCCACATCGTCACGGCTCTTGACAGGCAATGATGCGCAGCTACAAGCGCTAGAAGACGAGCTGCAAGCATGGTATGAGATGGCAGAGACATCAAACAAAACTGCGACAAAATCAGCGCTAGTACTAAACAGCGGCTATCATGCCAACATTGGCATATTACCAGCGTTAACGGCGCTACCTGTCAAGACACTTATTCTTTCAGATACACTGATACATGCCAGTGTCATTGATGGTATTCGGCTTAGCAAAAGCAAGCTATGCGATTATTGTCGCTATCGACATAATGATTACGCTCATTTGGCGGAGTTGATCGAGCAAGCTGAAAATAATGTTGAGCGTATCATTATCGTCACCGAAAGCATCTTTAGCATGGATGGTGATCGAGCTGATTTGCAGGCCTTGGTCGAGCTCAAAGCCACTGACAGCCGCATTGAGCTGTATATTGATGAGGCGCATGCAGTCGGTGTGCTTGGCAAGCAAGGGTTAGGATTGGCTGAGGAAACGCAAACCCTTGCTGATATTAACTATTTGGTTGGTACTTTTGGTAAAGCGTTTGCATCGGTTGGCGCTTATATTTTATGTGATGAAACGGTTAAGTCATGGCTTATTAACCATATGCGCTCGCTAATTTTTAGTACGGCCCTGCCGCCAATCAATCATGCATGGACACGGTTTATTTTGGCAAAAATGCCGCAGTTACAGATGCGCAGACAGCATTTGGCACAGATTTCTTTGCAATTAAGCAAAGCGATCAGTCCTGAACATCGTGCATCATCAGCAGCACCCAATCCTATCTATGAATCGCCTATTGTGCCTTATATTTTGGGTGACAATGCGCGCACTATAGCCAAGGCACAGCAGTTACAAGCCGCTGGATTTTATGCCCTACCCATCAGACCACCGACCGTCCCTGCCAATACGTCACGTATTCGCTTGGTATTGAACGCCGCCATCACCCATGCCGACTGCGAGCGTTTGATGGCGCACGTAACAATATGATGGCAACTAGACTTTATTCATTACTGTAAAACAATAGGCTGAAGAAATACTATAAAACACCTTAGCGCTACGCCTAGTAGTACTGCGTCCACTACACCTCAATAATTTTTTGCAAATAAAAGGCTGATTTATTCAGTGATATTCGAATGGCAATCAGCATTCGATAAAGCAGGGTTTAGAGGCATAAAGCGATTAATGCCGCGTTTTCAAATATTATTTGCGCGCACTTCAATAGACCTTATGACGTGTCCTCACCTTGGAAATGGTGATAAAAATGAAATAAATAATCGTTAAACAAAGAAAATAGTACAGATAATATCGAGATATTGTCCGACTATTTGATACAGTTTAACAATATTTGGCCATTTTTCGTCTGTTTAGTCGCTTTTGCTCAGGTTGAGGACATGCCCTAATATCACCCATAAAAAAACGCACCTCGAAAGATGCGTTTTTTTGATCTAACTACTTACCAATTCTACCATTCTCAAAAACGTGAGTAGCAAGGAAAACGGGCGTAAGGACTACATTGAGTAGACTAAGCGAGTTTGACAAAGCTAATCGCGTTTTTGGGTTTGGTATTACTTCTTGTCTTCGTCCACTTCAGTGAACTCAGCATCTACGACATCATCATCCGCTTGGGTAGCGTCAGCTGATTCTGTGCCTTGCTGGAACTGACCTGGGTCCATACCTTCCGCGCCAGCACCACTATCAGCGTAGATCTTTTGGCTGACAGGTAAGAAAGCGTTATCTAGCGCTTCAAGCTTAGCTTTGATATCGTCATGGTCGTCTTCTTTAGTCGCGGCTTCAAGATCAGAGATAGCAGTCTCTACTGATGATTTCTCTTCTTCAGTGACTTTATCTTCTGCTTCTTTAAGGGCTTTTTGTACTGCATGGATACGGCCGTCTGCTTCGTTACGCACTTGCGCAAGATTTGCAAACTTCTCATCTTCAGCGGCGTTCGCTTCAGCGTCTTGTACCATTTGCTCGACTTCTTCATCCGACAAGCCAGAGTCTGCTTTAATCTGGATACTTTGTGCTTTACCCGTACCTTTATCAGTCGCTGAGATGTTCATGATACCATCAGCGTTGATGTCGAAAGTTACTTCGATTTGCGGTAGACCGCGCGGCGCTGGTGGAATATCAGTCAAGTCAAAACGACCCAATAGTTTATTTTGGTTAGCAATCTTACGCTCACCTTGATAGACCTGAATGGTAACCGCTGGCTGGTTGTCTTCTGCCGTCGAGAACACTTGTGATTTCTTGGTAGGAATCATGGTGTTTTTCTCGATAACTGGCGTCATCACACCGCCCATCGTTTCGATACCTAGCGTCAATGGCGTGACATCAAGCAATAGTACGTCGGTTTTGTCGCCTGACAATACTGCGCCTTGGATCGCTGCCCCTGCTGCTACTGCTTCATCAGGGTTAACGTCTTTACGTGGCTCTTGACCGAAGAAGTCTTCTACTTGCTTCTGTACTAATGGCATACGCGTCTGACCACCAACTAAGATGACATCATCGATATCGCCAACTTTTAGACCAGCATCTTCTAGAGCAATCTTACAAGGAGCCATCGTACGCTTGACAAGATCTTCCGTTAAGCTCTCAAGTTTTGAGCGGCTAATAGTGATGACCAAATGCTTAGGACCACTGCTATCAGCTGTGATATAAGGCAAGTTTACTTCAGTACTTTGCGCGCTTGATAGCTCAATCTTCGCTTTTTCTGCCGCTTCTTTTAGACGCTGCATCGCAAGAGAGTCGCCTTTTAGGTTGAAGTCTTGCTCTTTTTTAAACTCATCAACTAAATAATCGATAAGCGCGGAGTCAAAGTCTTCACCACCTAAGAAAGTATCACCGTTAGTCGCGAGTACTTCAAATTGCTGCTCGCCGTCTACATCAGCGATCTCGATGATTGAGATATCAAACGTACCACCACCTAAGTCATAAACGGCAACGGTGCTATCGCCTTGCTTTTTGTCCATACCATAAGCAAGAGCGGCGGCAGTTGGTTCGTTAATAATACGTTTTACATCAAGGCCTGCGATTTTACCGGCATCTTTGGTGGCTTGACGCTGTGAGTCATTAAAGTAGGCAGGTACGGTTACAACCGCTTCTGATACGCTCTCACCCAGATAGTCTTCAGCTGTCTTCTTCATTTTCTTTAAGATTTCAGCAGAGACTTGTGGTGGCGCAAGTTTTTTGTCATTAATCTCGACCCAAGCATCACCGTTATCAGCTTTGACAATTTTGTACGGTACCATGCCAATATCTTTTTGCACGACTTTGTCATCGAAACGACGACCAATCAGACGCTTGATAGCGAACAAGGTTTTGTTTGGGTTAGTCACTGCTTGACGTTTGGCAGATTGACCGACCAAAATCTCATCATCTTTATAAGCGACGATAGAAGGAGTAGTACGCGTACCTTCCGCGTTTTCGATAATCTTAACGCTATCGCCTTCCATTACCGCCACGCATGAGTTAGTGGTTCCTAAGTCAATACCTATTACTTTACCCATAATTATTTGCTCCAAATGTTGTTAAATTTATATTGGGGTTGCTTGCCGTTTTTGTGCGTTCAAACTATTTTTGCGTTCAAACTATCAAAAAAAACTGTCAAAAACTCAAGCTAAAATCAAACTATCAGACCATATATAGTCACTTGTTGCTTTATATCGGTTTGCGCTAGTATTTTTTCAAGTCAATAACAGCGCAAAAATTTGCTTTTGTGTGATTTTTTGTGAATACCCTTACATTTAATAAGGTTTATTCGCTTGTTTTCTTTACTACTCTCACTTATTAGCTAAGCTTATAAGCTTATTGGCCGACGCGAACCATAGCAGGACGCAGCAGACGACCATTTAGGCTATAGCCTTTTTGTAATACCGTACCAACCGTATCAGGCTCGGCATTTTCATCGATACCGACTGCTTCATGCAGATCTGCATTGAATGTCTCACCTTGTGGTTCGACAACCTCTACGCCGTTTCTGTTTAGTACATCTAATAGCGCTTTGTGCGTTAAGCGTACCCCTTCGGTAACAGGGTCGTCTGAAGTGGCGTTTTCGATAGCGCGCTCTAAGTTATCAACGACTTCTAATAACTCTTTGGCAAACTTTTGTAGCGCAAATCTTTTGCTCTTATCGGCCTCTTGCTCCATACGCTTTTGCGCATTATAAGTCTCAGCATTAGCACGGGCAGTGGTCTCACGGGCCTGCTTGACTTCGCCTTCAAGCTCAGCAATGCGCGCTTCATAAACACTGATATCGATCTCGTTATCGATAGTGGCGTCATCGCCTGAGTTGTTTTGCGGGTCAAACTCATCCATCGTTTCTTGTAGGACGCTCTCATTGCGCTCAAGGTTACTGTGTGCAGCTTTCGCGCTATTGTCATCAGCTTGTAGGTTTGGGTTTTGTTCGCTCATGATAACTCCTGATTATTTATGATAATTTTGTAATGCATTTAGGGTTTAGTGTCTTTTTAATGTCTTCGCTATAAACCATATTCAATAGCTGATTGATAAAGGTTATGAGGCCATATTTCAAGCTTAAAACCGAGGATTTTTTTAATTTTGAGGTTTAACCTCTATAAACCAAACTAGGACAACTCAAACCGCATTTAAAGCTAACTCATTATTTATAGTTTACTTTTCGCTCGTAAACGATTACCAAACGATACTTAAATTCACTTTTGATTGATTTATGATGACCTCACTGACTATTTACCAACTATTACTTATAAAAAATACTGAACTATAAACTAAATGATAGTAAACGATATAAAGTATCGAAACCATAAATCCAAACCATAAAAGGCTATAAAAAGTCATAAAGACCGGTACTCAATAATGAGGAACACCATGCCAAGCTCTTCTATCACATCGCTTAATGCTTTGATAAATAAAGCGGCGGCGAGCTTAAACTCTAAGCCGACATTAGCTCCTCTAGAAGGCGTTAAACGCTATCAAGCGCACGAAAACCAAGCTGAGGCTGAGCACCTGAACGAAGGGGACAATAAATATAGACTCGCCGGTAAAAAGCTTGCAAGCTTGCTGCCAGCGACCGACTATCAGCAGCATGCCCTGCACTATGTACTAAAAGGTCTAGGCTACTTACCTGATACCATGCTAGAGGCATTAGTAAGCTATCTAGAGGGGCCAACGGCTGAGCAGTATCCAAACGCTAATGCGCATCTACGCTTGATTATCGCGGTCAATGGTAAACTTAAAACCCCTTTACAGCTCTCTAAAATGCAAGAGCTGCGTAAGAGGTTTGCAGCCGATGCGGTCGCTATGCAAGACCCAAAAGTCTGGCAACAAGCAAGTAGCAATAAGCTTGCTACTTTGAAGCTCATTAACAAAAGCAGTGAGGCGGCTGTTAATTGGCAAGATAAAACCATAGCCAATGCTGATGAGGGTGATATGACGATTCGCTGCTATCAGGCGGGCGTCCACGCAAAAACCAATCACAATCCTGATGAGACAGTGATGCTGTTCTTTCATGGTGGTGGTTTTTGTATTGGTGATATTGACACTCATCACGAGTTTTGTCACCGCGTCTGCGCGCAGACTGGCTGGGCAGTGGTCAGTGTGGACTATCGCTTAGCACCTGAGCATGCAGCGCCCGCCGCCTTAGAAGATGCGATCAAAGCTTATGCTTGGTTGGCTGATAATAGTCGTAGCCTTGGCGCGTCGCCGTCACGTATTGTTCTAGCAGGAGATAGTGCTGGTGGCGGTTTATCGACGTTACTTGCGCAGCAGCTGACTCACCCAACTAAGGCGGCATGGTCAGACTTGGGAGTGGCCGGTCAGCAGATGTATAAGCTGCTCCAGACTCTACCTGCGCCGCTTGCACAGATGCCGCTGTATCCAGTTACTGATATTGAGACCGACTATCCAAGCTGGGAGCTATACGGCGAAGGCCTGCTATTAGATCATGCTGACGTAGCCGTATTTGATGCAGCATTTATGCAGAACTGCCCGCTACCACGTGAGCATGTGCTGATCTCACCTATGATTGGTGATAATAGTAAAGTATGTCCGACTTATATCGTTGCCTCTGAGCTTGACGTGCTACGCGATGAAGCCTTTGCTTATGCAGATCAGTTAAAGGCTGCTGATATAGCGGTTGAGACTTATACGGTACTAGGTGCGCCGCACGGCTTTATGCATCTGATGAGTGTCCACGATGGCTTAGAGCAAGAAACGCGATATATTATCAATGACTTTGCACGTTTTGTCCGTGAGGTCATCAGTGCCCAATCATTATTGGTCGCTTAGCAAGTGTTTACGCTATGTACTGACCTGTCATCTCAATCAGCCAAATCTCAGAGCGCGACCCCAAGCGAAAAGGAATACCCCAAAAGCCGTAGCCTGAGGAGACAACAAAGTGTCCTTTGCCTATGGGTTTATAACCATAGCCCAAGCGATTGATCGCTCTGACGATAAAATTAGCTGGGAATATCTGCCCGTTGTGAGTATGACCAGAGACCTGTAAGTCTATCGGCAGCTGACTATGCTTATCAATATCGCTTGGCCGATGATCGAGCAGTATAACCGGCTTACTGGTATCAACTTGCTGCAACAAATCAGTAGTAGCGACGCGCTCGTGTTTATGATTATCGAACCGGCCTATCAGCCAAATTATCTCGCCTTTATAATCAAGCTTCAGTACTTTATCATTTAACAGTTGCACGCCAGCATCCTGCAAGGCGTTACTGATCGGCTGCTCATGACCATATAAGTCATGGTTGCCTAAAGTGGCATAGACACCGTAGGGTAAGCTACTACAAAGCTTGGTCAATTTAGCCGCCATATTGTGAGCGGTATAAGCTTTTATATTGTCATCCATAATATCGCCTGGCATCAGCAATATATCCGCTTTATTTTCTTGGATCAGATGATGTAGCTTATCTATCGCTTTATTACCGAACAGCTGACCTAAATGCAAATCACTCGCTACTGCGATACGCAATGAGTTTGCTAAGGGTTTATTAATCGTGATAGATAATCGGCGCACCACAGGCATGTAGGCACTATATAAACTATAAATAAACAGCGCTATAAATATAACCCCCGCCAGTACGCGTAAGCCAAAACCTACTGTCTCAGCGCTATACCCCTCTAT
The DNA here is from genome assembly GCF_904846685.1 of Psychrobacter submarinus. Taxonomy (GTDB): domain Bacteria; phylum Pseudomonadota; class Gammaproteobacteria; order Pseudomonadales; family Moraxellaceae; genus Psychrobacter; species Psychrobacter submarinus. The sequence continues at coordinate 246,119 of NZ_CAJHBQ010000004.1, read as the reverse complement.
AGAAATCGATGAAACTAAAAGTAGATACCCGCCATAAAACAAACTCATTAATAATGCCGTGAGTATCAGATAATGCATAACGAGCATCCAAGCGCTCATCCAGCGATAGCTATTATTAAAGCGCTTGCTAAAGGTCACCGCTAGCAGAGCATTAGTCACAACAAACACTAAAACCCAAACGGCGGTAGTTAAGCTCGATGTCAGCCAAGGCTGCAGCCACCACTGAAGAGATAGCGCAGCGCCAAGGCTAAACAGCTCTAATAGAGCAATGATAGTAATAAAAAAGGCGTAACGCATCTAGGATCCTAAAGAGAGGTTTAGTATTAGGTAAACGAATGACTTGAGAAGGTTAAGCGATACAGTAGAGAACATGGTTAAAACAACGAAGAGCTTTTCTACTGGTACTTAAAATAGTATGCGTTTGAATTTAATTAACGCTTATTTGGCGGCATGTTACAAACGCCATTTGCGCAGGCCTGCGTCACCGCTTTGCCATAAATCAGTTTAGTCACCCAATTTGGGATTCGGTAACGGTTACGCGCCACATAAGGATAAGCCAAATCGCCAAGCTGTCTGACAATTGGTAGATACAGAAGCGTAGAGCCTTTGAGACCACTAGTTCTATACAGTAATCGCACTGCATCCATATGGGTATGCCAACCGCCATACCAGTCTTGTACACACAAATAAGTCATAGCATCGCTACGGCTGTTTCACATGAAACAAGTATGGAAATATCAGGTGCTTTGCTCTTCTAAGGCTTGTTGAATGTCAGTGTACTTAAACTCATAGCCTGCTTCTAATAAAGCTTCTGGTAGCACCTTTTGTCCATCGATAAGTAAAGTCGACATCTCACCGAACATCAATTTGAGTAAAAACTCTGGCAAAGTAAAAATAGTGGGACGATGTAGCCAAGCGCCCATAGCTTTGGTAAATTTGTGATTGGTTACCGGATTGGGCGCTGTTAAGTTATAAACCACTGCTGGAGTATCGTTAGTAGTTTTCAGCTCGTTATTGGGCGTAACTTGCTTTTCGCTCGTCTCAGCCAAATGCTTTTGAATAATAAAAATCGCCGCCCCGACCCAGTCCTCACGGCTGATCCAGCTCATAATTTGCTTGCCATCGGCCAGCTGACCACCTACGCCGAACTTAAAAGGTAATAACAATTTACCAATCATCCCGCCCTCAGGATGCATCACCACCCCAGTGCGTACGATGGCAACAGGCACGCCGTAATCTGCCGCTTTGAGCGCAAGCTTCTCCCACTCATCACATAACTTATGCGAAAAATCTGTCTCGTAATCGCTACGCTCAGTCAATGGGGTATCGCCTTGGGTACCATACCAGCCGATAGCCGAACCACTTAGCATAAGCTTAGGTTTCACACGACTGCGAGCGATGAACTCAAGCAGCGACTCTGTTGGTTTTACTCGGCTTGCCATCAGTTGCTCTTTACGCTCATCGCTCCAGCGCGAATCGGCAATCCCCGCCCCTGCTAAATTTATAATCACATCGAAGCTTTTATCACTCGTTGCAAGCTCATCATAAGTCATCATGTTGACGTCAGCAGGGTGCTGCTGAGATTTATCGCGCGTCAGCCACGTGATCTTTATCTGCTCTTTTTTATTCTCATAGCGACTTATGATCTCCTTGCTAAACGCACTACCTAAGAACCCTGAGCCACCGCTGATTAAAATATTCATATCTCTATCCTTGTTGTGAGCTTATTGCTTGTATTGTTCTGAGTCATCATTAACTCAAAAACTTTTTAATACTAGCGCCGAGTTTGAGCACCTTTTTGAGCATACTCGTTGGGAGTTTAAGCATCTCGGACGACCAAGTGGTTAATGTGTTTACGAAGTCTTGCGTGTCACTTATCCGCGTTCTAACTTCGCTGTTTTCATACTCAAACTCAGGACTATCCATCAAATCTTGTAAAAACTGTACGGTAGGTTCTAGCTCGCGCTTTTGGCGCTCAACGACGATGATACGTGCCAGCTCCCAAACATCAGTGTTGGTCGTGAAGTGATCCCGCCGGTCGCCTAAGATAGAGACTTTTTGGATTAGGCCCCAATTCTGTAGCTCTTTGATACTATTTGAGACATTAGAGCGCGCCACGCCTAGCGTCTCAGTGATCTCTTCGGCATTTAGTGGTTTACCGATGATATATAGCAGCGCATGTATCTGCGACATAGTGCGGTTCACGCCCCATTTAGGGCCCATCTCACCCCAGTGTAAGACGAATTTTTCGGTGACAGGATTAAGCTTCATATTGGCTCACACTTATTTATATTATTTTTTATTGATGCTTATCATTGATACTTGTAGTGCCCTAAAATATGTAACTCATAGCTTTTATTATCGAGAAATAAACAGCTTATAAGCCATACTGCGCTTTTCTTTTATTTCTGTCAACACAGAAATCAGTAGATATAGTCAATCAATATTAAAAGTGGTACAAGGCAGACGAGTGCAAGTACTACAGTAGTAGGCTAAACGAGTCTAACGCCGTAACACTTTAATAGTGGTTCGACTATAAAACGTTATCTTTGTAGACTATAATTAACAACTCAGCTTATTTGGTAACTATAAAAAGAAAGATTTAGCGGATAATCTGGCCGCTACGCGCGTCGCCAATTTGACTGGGTAACTGATAGCCTAAAGTCGCACCGCGTAGATAGCCCACTTGCTTGAGCAACTGGCTACTCTCACTTAAAAAATAGCTTTGAGCTTCAGCAAGCGTCAACGCCGGCGTCTGCCCTGACGGATTACAGCTCGTAGAGACAAGAAATCCATAGGGATTATTTGCTGATACTAGCTGCGCACAAAGATTCTGTACTAAGGGGTGAGTGATGACGCGTACGGCGATGCTATCATGTGCACCTGTTATCCACTCCGGTATGGGAGTGGTAAGTGAGTCTGGGATGGGCAATAACCAAGTATGCGCTTGCTGCACAAGGACATCGGCACTAGGCTGCCAACTGGCAAGTACCGTCTGTCGCTGCTCGGGGCTGAGAGGCGCAAGTAGCGGCGTAATGCGCTCAATACTGTCGGTGACGACGATCATGCCTTTGTCTTGCGGGCGCTGCTTGATGGTTAATAGCTGCTGCACAGCGCTTTTATCGAATGGATCGCAGCCGATCCCCCAGACACTTTCGGTCGGATAGGCTAATAGCTGGCCTTGGTTTAGCCAATGGGCAGCTTGTACGACTGAATCAGTAACAAAGGGTGCAGAGGAAGACATAAACTAAACGCTCTAAATAAAAGTGTGCGTGTATTAATAACGATTAAGAAGTTAACAACGTCAAAAGAAGGTCAAAAACACATCTTATAACCGTAGATAGCGGCCACCTTGGACGTCGATAGCGCCGAGTAGCTCTAGCTCCATGAGCTGACTAATAAGCTGAGGCGCTGTCAGCTTCGAAGCTATCAACAAAGCATCTAAATCCTGTCCATGCCAGTCGAGTAGCCCATAAATGGATGACAGGTGCTCAGGCACTTTGATTGGTGAAGAGGTATGGGCTGGCATGCTATGAGTTGACGATGTCTTATCAGCCGCTGATTGCGGCGATGAACGGCGCGATGTCGATGGTTTAGAGGGTGCAGTAAGTGATGATTGATTGGTTGAAAAATCAAGCTGGACGTTTACATCGCTTAGCACCTGATCGGGATGATAAATCAGCGTCGCGCCTTCACGAATCAGATGATGACAGCCTTCAGCATTTTTATTATCGATGTGACTTGGCAGCGCAAAGACTTGCTTGCCTTGTTCGGAGGTGAGTCTGGCAGTGATTAGCGAGCCACTCTTGATAGTAGCTTCGGTCACTATCGTCGCTAGACTTAGGCCAGCAACTAACCGATTGCGACGCGGAAAAGTGTGCTTATGGGGCTGAGTATGCGGCAATAGCTCGCTGATGATACAACCGCCTTGCTCGATAATTTGACTAAATAGCTTATCGTGATGATTAGGATAGAAGACCTCAATTCCTGTACCCATCACGCCTACCGTACGCCCTTGATAGTCGCTATCGGTTTGCGCAAGCGCTCCTAAGTGTGCTTGTTTATCTACTCCCATAGCCAAACCGCTAGTGACGACATAGCCGGTTTGCGCTAGATACTGAGCAATATCAAATGTGGTTTTTTGGGCATGAGCGGTTGGCTTTCGGCTTCCTACTATAGCGATTTGTGCTTGCTGCAAGCGGTTGATATTACCTCGGCAGAACAGTAGCGGCGGCGGATCGTAAATCTGTAGTAGCTGGGCTGGAAACTCGCTTTGATCGGCAAAAATTAGCTGATACTGTCCAGCGGTAAGCGCTTGCTCAATCCTATCGATACTAGCGGATGTCTGCTCTTTATTTTTATGACGTGCTAAATGAGCGGCATGTATCCCTAATGCTTGCCAAGCCTCAAAGCCAGCTTCCCAAGCTTGCTGAGCACCGCCAAAAGCACTAAGTAGCTTATGATAGGCGGATAAGGAGGCATTCACCTCATACCACAGCGCTAATATTGCACACTGATTAGAATCTAAATGAGATGAAGGCGGTGGCGTCATAGTCGTCTAGCTCATACAAGAGAAGTGCTTGTGCAAATAAGAAACTGAATTTAACTACTGACCTTCGGCTCATAAACTAGCTAATTTGCCTTTATAAGTAAGGCGGTGGTAGTAATTGATCACCGACACTCAGTGGCAGCTCTGAGCTCAGTACATAAGCATAACTGATGTCATCAAAGCTATTGAACACCATCACCATGCCGCTCTCTTCACTAGGCAGGCGTACAGCATTATCATTATCTAAAGTATCGCGTACTAGTGGGCCTTTTTGATAGACGGTCAATACATCGCCAGGCTTAGCGCCTTGGGCCGTACCTAAGTTAATAGCCACGACACTGCCGCGCGCCGCTGAGCTGATAGAGTCCATCACTCGTACAATCATACCGCCGCGGCTCACTTGCGCGGGCGCTGGATAAAACACTGGCGGAATAGAGTTATCTAGCTCAACGAATACTCTGTCACCTTCACGCACTTCTTTACCATAAGATTCGGACAACTGCAGACTACTGATACCGTTTTCAGCGACACTAGTAACTATGCCGCTCGCCACTTGCATGGTCTCTAAACCGATGACCTTTTGGGTTTTAGGTTCGACATAGCGTTCGCCTTCACGGTAGATACCATAGCGCTGACCTACGATAAGCGGTACGCCTTTGGCATAGACTTTATCGCCGCTCGCGGTAATCAAATTGCGGTTTTTGGAAGCTAAAATATAAGGAGTACTATTAAAATCCTCTGGTCGCACGACGGTATAGCGATCTAACCAGTGCTGAATAGAGCTCAAAGGAATCGCAGGGATACTATTGGCGACTGAGGTCACAACGACTTCTTGCTCCACCTTACCCATCAATTGCTTTTCAATACCAGCGCAGCCCTCACCGGTATCGATACCAACTAAGGTCTTGCCTTGAATGATACATAAAATAAGAATGTCATCAGGATAGATAAGGTTAGGGTTTTTGATTTGCTTATTGGTCGCCCAAATCTCTTTCCAGCGCCATGGGCTCTCCAAGTAACGTCCGGAGATGTCCCATAATGTATCGCCTTTTTTGACGATATAGCGGTTGGGAGCATCTGCCTTGATGGCAGGCGCAGGATTATTGGCGTGAGCCGTAGTCATCAGTAAAGCGCTACTAAACATAGTAGCAACGAGCATCTTTGTTATCGTTTTTAAACTGGTATTCATGCGATATCCACAAGGTATAATTAAATCACAGGCATAACTTTATTCAACTGTAGTCAAGCCTTCTTAAAGATATCTCAGAGGCTTACTGCCAACTTTTGCGACAATTCAGTTTACAATGATATGCACCATAGCACAATACGCGACACAAACTTACAAAAACATAACTTTTATGGCTAAAACCTTATTACGTAGTTTCACGTGAAACTAATCAACTAGACATTTGACGCAACATGCTGGCGAATTTGTTCAGCGACTAGTTCAGCTTTATTATCCAATACCGTTACATGCTGCTCTAAGTCCTCTAGACCTTCAGTATGCTTAGGACGAGCAATCTCTATCGGCCCAACCGCTTCAATAATGGTCTCAGCGAATTTCACAGGCAATGCCGTCTCGGCGCAGATAATCACTTCCCCTTCTTGCTGCAATTCTTTAGCGACTTTAATACCGTCAGCGGTATGCGGATCAACCAGCTCTCCGTATTGCTCATATACTTCTTTGATCGTGTGCAGACGATCGGCATGAGTGGACTTGCCTGCCGCGAAGCCATAACGGTTATTGACCTGTTCCATCACCTCAGACAAATCAAAACCTTGCCCTGATTTCACCCCTTCAAACAGCTCATGAACACGCGCACTATCTTTTTCTAATAATAGATAAACAAAACGCTCAAAGTTGGAAGCTTTAGAGATGTCCATCGATGGACTTGAGGTGACGTAAGTTTTGTCCGTGGTGCGCGGCTGATACGCGCCTTGGTTAAAGAAGTCATTGAGCACATCATTCTCGTTGGTCGCAACGATGAGCCGCTCAATCGGTAGTCCCATCTCACGCGCAATGTGGCCGGCGCAAATATTGCCAAAGTTACCTGAGGGCACACTGAAGCTAACGGTCTCCTCATTGCTATCCGTCACTGCGAAATATGCTTTAAAGTAATAAACAATCTGCGCGAGTATCCGTCCCCAGTTGATCGAGTTGACCGTTCCTAGGTTATATTTTGCCTTAAACTCAGCGTCTTGTTGCAGCGCTTTGACGATATCTTGGCAATCATCAAACATACCTTTGATGGCGATATTGTGGATATTGTCGTCGGTTAAGCTATACATCTGCGCGCGCTGAAACTCACTCATTTTGCCATGTGGTGACAGCATAAAGACTTCGACGTTTTCTTTACCGCGCAGGGCGTATTCGGCAGCACTACCCGTGTCACCACTGGTCGCACCGATGATGGTGATACGCGCGTCCTGACGCTTAAGCACGTACTCAAAGGCATTACCCAAGAACTGCATCGCGACATCTTTAAACGCCAAAGTCGGACCGTTTGATAAGCCTAAAATATATAAGTTGTCTTCGAGCTTGCGGACAGGAACAATGTCATCAGAGCCAAATATATCAGCCGTATAAGTGCGATCAATAATGTCTTTTAGATCCGCATAAGGAATGTCCGTAGCAAAGCGCTGCATAATCGCTAGTGCTAGATCGGTATAGCTAAGATGACGCCACTCTTCTAACACATCGCTGGCAACGGTTGGGTAATGCTCAGGCAGCATCAAACCGCCGTCAGGTGCAAGCCCCATAAGGAGTACATCACTAAAATCCATCGGCTCAGTCTGACCACGGGTACTGATATATTTCATGTTTTATCCTGTTTTTGATCGTATGGTTTGTCTATTAAATATAAGATGAGAAATAGCGAAAGAGTAGCATATTTTTAAGCCAAGACGCTCTCAAATAAACGGCTTATTGGTTCTTAAGGTAGGTTTTGTAGCTATTCCTGCCACCCGCTATTATCTGCCAGTCTGGGCAAGGCGGGCTCTGTCGTTTGAGAGGCTCCTGTTGCCTCGATACCCTCTCAAAACGACACGCCCGCAACTCGCCCAGCCCGTCAGGATAACCGCTCATGTCAGGGCTAAACAGCACCTAAGGCAAAACTGTAGCGAAAATCACCATCTGAATCGTAGTTTTTATATACCTGTATAAGGTAATATGAACGTAGCTCTCAAGAATAGCATAGGTCACAAAATGTCTTATAAATCAAATTGGTTGGCAATACTTGCACATTTTAAAACAAAGTTAAGTATGCATCTAACAGAACCAAATCCTATAACGGCTCAAGCTTTAGAAGAGACTCAGACTGAGTTTATAGCTTTTGTGCATGGTCATTCTGCTCTACTGAGAAACAATGCGTACGATAGAGAAGTTATAGAAGCTTTCAACCTATTTACTAGAAATCAAGATAATAATCTCTCAATTGATGATAGCATTCTATGCAATGCTCAAAATTTAATTAATACTATAGATACCGCTATTACCAATAATAAGGAAGAAGCAATGACTACAAATTATAATGTTAGTGGAAATGCTCAATTTGGCAATAACAACAGTCAAACCAATACTCATAACGCCACTGATATTAATATCAATCTACAGACCTTAATCAATGAGATTGAAAAAAGCGGTGACCCAGAAGCAAAAAGCAAACTGCTTGATCTTCTTAATAACGGGACTATTGCAAGCATTTTGGGAGTGACAGCTGCGGAAGCCGTCAAATTTTTTAGCTAAATCTAATAGTCTTCGAAAGACTCTAAACGTTGAACCAAACTCATTAGGACTTTGTTTTGATTTCGTCCTATTAAGCCAGCAAAGTTATTATAGAAACTTGCTTCTTGAGAACCATGCTCAGATTCTTGAAAGCCATCAATGGTAAGGAAACTAAGCTTAAGAAAGTTCTGAAGCGTTTCAATATTAAAGTCACCCTGCCCTCTAACTTCTAAAGCATTCTCAACTAAGTCTGTATAGGTAGCAGTGTTGTTTCTTATTTTAGAAATTAAATGCCCATTTTTTACTTTAAGTATGCTTATAAAAACCATTAAAAACATTTTAGGATACAAGTTATCAAAATTAGTATCTAAGCTAGCTAAAAGATACTTATAATTCTGTAAAGCTTTATTTAACTGTCTATAGGACAGGTCGTAACGAATCGAAAGTAGTAGAAACAGTTCATATGAACTATTCATAGAACTAGACGGACGTGTAGGTAGTCCTATAAAATCTACTTGATTATAAAAGTATTTTCTACGGTTACTATTATTAGATAAATCAGCTTTTGGCAGTCTAGTCGGATAGTCGATGAATTTTTGTAAATAGGTGTGAGCATCTATGTTCTGACCGTATACCTTTTTAATAGATTCTTCTAACTGTTCATGATGCATAGATAGAACAAAAACGACCCCTTCTACTAAAAATAAATGCTTTATCTTTTCTAATATCTCAACAGCGAAGCTAGGCTTACATCTATCTAGTTCATCAATTATGATAATAAAAGGTATATCTTGATTCGAAGCTTGAGTTGCAAGTTGTGATAGGGACTTTTTAAAATCTCTAAACACTTCTTTCTTTTTCAATGCTTGTTCAAAAGCATTATCTAATGAAAAGTTTAAATTATCCTTAATAATTTTAGCAATATCAAATGGTTGATTCTCGTTATCTACTAGCTTTTCCTGAAGACTTGAGTCTATATTGATAGGTGAGGTTTTTGCTATCATAGCTTGTAGAAGGTGATAAGTGTTCTTAGACTTGTTTAGATAATCCTCTTGTGCAGTAAGACCATTTACCTCGGCATAGTTGTATATCTCAATAGCTAAAGATAGAAACACATCTTCTATATAGTCATATTCAAACGCATCAAAATAAATGGAGGCAATGTCTTTGTTCTCCATATGCTTTTGCCACATTTTAACAAAAGTCGTTTTACCTTCACCCCACTGTCCGCTAAGACCTATAACTACTTCACCTTGTTTATTATTCTCAACGATATTCGTTAGTTGGTCAGCAAACCCCTTGCGTTCCAACCAATCATTTGCAAAAGGGTCAGCATCATTAACTTCGACATTATGTCTTCTTAACTCCATTGCCTCATCCTTAAAGTCTTAATACAAAAATTCTATTAAATTAGAATATCACTCATATTAGCTCTTTGCTGCGCTACGGTTTATTCAGCAGTCTTTTGCAATAACGCATAATAAAAGCCATCCCCGCCTGTGCTATCTATCGGCAAGCACTGACGGCCGATGTCCTGCTCAATACCCCAATTGCTGTCATCGGTAAACTCGATAGCTGTCGCATCGTTATTCTTGCTTAAAAAATCCTGCATTTGTAGCGTGTTTTCTTGCTTCAATATAGAGCAAGTCACATAAAGTAAATAACCACCGACTTTGAGCTGTGGCCACAGATTATGCAAAATATCTGCCTGCAAGGCAGCAGTTTGTTCGATGTCTTCTTCACTACGCAAAATACTGATATCAGGATGGCGACGGATGACCCCAGTCGCAGTGCACGGCGCGTCTAAAAGAATAGCGTCAAATACTGCTAACTTATCAGAGCCCTTTTCAGCCAATTGCCAACGCGTCGCATCCGCACAGACAATATCTAGATCGATACTATTATTGGCTTGCTCAAGATTTAAGCGCTGCAAGTTATCGTGAATGCGCTCTATACGCGGTGCTTCATTATCAATAGCGACTAGCTTGATATTAGCATCGTCAGCCTTATCTTGTTTCACATGAAACAATGCTGACCCATCTTCACTATTTAATAGCTCAAGCCAGTGGGCCAGCTTACCACCGGGAGCGGCGCAAGCATCTAATAGCGTAAGCTTAGACACCGCCCTGTCCTCGCCTACACTCGCCTCAGTAGCTTCTTTATGCACAAGCGCTTGTTGGATAATAGGCGCGGCTAGCTGAGCGTATAGATCTTGAATACTCAAGCCGCCTTCAGCAAAACTAGGTAAGCCGCTGACTGCTCTGCTCTGCTCTAAGCGCAGCGCTTGATGATCAATGACTGTGTTTACTCTATCCTTATTATCAGTAGCTTGTGATAGTGACAGACCTGTTTTAACCTCAACCCATTCAGCGCTGATATCGGCTTGCTGTAGCGTTTTTTGGTAGTCACTTACTGAAGCATCAACCGTATTTACTCGCAAGAACATCGGTGCAGGCTGGCGTAGACCTTGCATCAGCTCATCGTAATGCTCAGACCAATCTTGCTTAAGCTGATAGGCGAGCCAGTTTGGCAGGCTGTGTTTTTTATTACATTTTTTACGGAACTTGCTCGGGTTCTTAGCGACTTTGCGCAAGATAGCATTGGTCAGGCCGCTTGCGTGCGCAAACTCAATCTCCTTAACCGATTCAACCGTTTCGTGGATAGCGGCATGATCAGCGACTTCTAGATACAGCAGCTGCGTCAGCCCCACTAGGATAGTCGTACGCACCTCTATCTCATCGATAGGATTATCCGCTAGGCTATCGAGCAGACGCTCAAGCGCAAACCACTGGCGCAAAGTGGTCAATAGTAGTGCATGGGCAAAGCCTTTATCGCCTTCGTGCAAGCTGTTCAGTAGAGGGTCGAGTACGCTTGAGAGTGACTGACCGTTTTGGATGGCAAGCAAAGTACGAATGACACGTACGCGCACGCTACCGACCATTTTTAGATTACTTGAAGGTTTGGGAGTTTTACTATTAGGGTTAGACGCTGTTGACGGTTGTCTCATTAAGTTTTATTTCCTTGACGTTTGATTAGTAGCGTCATGTTTGGCTAGAGTTTGCCGATCTTTGTTATTGACTAGCTGTTATTACTGTTCAGCTGTTATCACTGATCAGGATTGGCGGTGAATCGATCACCATCGTCTAATTGATTGCCATGGCAGACTTGCTCGGCGCTGACAGGCTTGCTACCGGCAAACTGTAGCTGAGTAATCGCTAGAGTCCCTGCTTGTGTTTGATCATCCTGTTTTCCACAAGCGACTAAGATAGCCTTGCGGCCAACACTAATGACAGTACCAGCAGGTTTATCTGTAGGCTGCGTCTCATTGACAGGCAAACTGGCTAGAATCTTGACTCGCTGACCCTGCAAAAAGGTATAAGTACCTGGCCAAGGATTTAACCCGCGTATCTGCCGCTCAATAGTCGCCGCCGACTGCGCCCAATCAATCTCACCTTCTGACTTGACTAATTTTTCGGCATAATTGGCCTCGGCATCATTTTGCTTGATGGCTTTGGCCTGATAACTCTCTAAGTCTTGCATGACGGTGATGATCGCCTGAGCGCCTAAGTCTGCCAGCTTGTCGTGTAAGCTTGCCGCGCTATCGTCTTCAGTAATCTCAGTGCTCACTTTATAGAGCATATCACCGGTATCAAGTCCCTTGTCCATCTGCATAATGGTAATGCCTGTCTCTTCATCCCCAGCGAGTAGCGCGCGATGAATGGGCGCAGCCCCGCGCCATCGTGGCAGCAATGACGCATGAATATTTAAGCAGCCTAAAGCCGGCGTTTTTAACACACCAATCGGTAAAATAAGTCCATAAGCGGCGACAATCATTACATCAGGCTGGTAGGTACGCAGGGTTTGCCGAGCGGCCATGCCCTCGGCGCTAGACTTCTTGAAAGTAGCAGGCTGCTCAACTACGATATCGTTATCTATAGCCACTTGCTTGACTGCCGAAGTACTGAGTTTTTGACCGCGTCCTGCTTTGCGATCGGGCTGAGTATAGACCGCAACAATCTCTATACCTAGCGACTCTTGCTGTGCAATAAGCGCCTGTAGGCTAGTCGCTGCAAATTCAGGGGTGCCAGCAAACACCACACGTCTTTTAGCTGTAGAGAGTGGTAAACCAGTATCAGTATCAGCGTCATTCATCAATGTATCGTCAGTAGCAGTCATTCTTTTCCTTATAATTCTTATAGCTTTTGCCAGTACTAAGCCCTAACTATCGGCTACTGGTAAACATGATATTATAGTTTGTCATATTATAAGTGAGTTTGAGGGCTTGTGCCATGTCTGTTAGCAAGGGACTAAGCACCTTGAGCGTCATGCTGATGATTAAGATGAGGTTATCTACAAATTTCTTGCTATTATAATAGTGGTCTTAGCATAGCAAATAATAACCCTAAGGTTTTAACGCAAAAAACATGCTGCAAATTTGTAGCCCGCTCTAACTCTCAGACTCTAGTGATCACTGTATCCGCTTGCCTTTCTTTGCAAGCATAGGATTATAATCTTATGCAACGTTTTCAGTCTCTAAAACGCCTACTGCTCTTTTATACTTTGACCTTAGTGATCCTATTGTCTTCGTATTATGCAGCGCTTTATATGGAGCTTAGGCATCATAGCGAGAGACGTAGTCTGGATATTTTTAATAATTTGCAGTATGACGTGACTGAACATGCAGCGATAACCAATGACGATGTCGAAAACATACTAAAAAAGCCTTATTTCCAAGACATCAGTTATCAGCTGATTTTTATGCTGCCCTCAGGTCAGACATATATCTATAATCACACGCGCCCAAATGAGACTGCGCTTGTTGCTGTTAGTTTTCCAGCGACTACCTTCAATGCAAAAAACTTGTATCAACTAGACAACCAAACGCTCAGAGCGGATATTAGTCTTAAAGGAGGGTATCAGCTCTACCTTGTGTTGCGCCATCATATACCGGATGTCAACTGGACATCTTACCGCTATTGGCTACCGTTGATAGCCGCTCTTGTACTTTTTATAATAGCGCTACTTTATATGCTTCGCCGTCAAGCGAACTGGCAGCAGCTGCTACTTTATACTGACACTCTAAGTGAGGATGCTAAGGAAGCCTATACCCCAGCACCTTTTCCATTAGAGAAGACTACCTCTGAATTTTTACGCTTAGGGCATGCGCTTAGCCGTATTAAGTATCAGCTGCATCTTGACCATCGGCGCATCAACACCCTAAGACACCGCTTGGAGCGTTTGGTGGATGGCGCGCCGCTACCTATGTTTACGATCACCCGGCAAGGACAAATCAGTTTTTTTAACCCGCGTTTTGAGCAGGTTTTTGCTACCGTTTTTCAAAATGAAGTCAGTTATAGTTTAAGCGACTTTTTGACAGGTAGTGACAAAGCCACGCAGCAACTATTATTAGATCTTAGCGCTGAGCGCGTCACGCGTACACTACTGGTTTATGGTCTAGAGAACAACCAGCCTTATCAGCTGCATCTCTCTCCTTGGTTCGGCGCGCATGGTCAAGTTCGCGGATTTACGGCGCTGCTGAATAATGTTAATTCCTTTGTCAAGAAATGCGAAGATCTACGTCTAAAAAATCACACCCTTGAGAGTCAAGCCAAATCATCTACTGAGCTTAGATCTGTCATCGGCCATGAGCTACGTACACCGCTAAACGCTATTATCAGTACATTAGACATGGTAGACAAGGACAGTTTGACCACCGCGCAGCGCGAGACTTTAGCCATTCTCACTCAGTCTAGTCACTCTATGCTGACTATGCTGAATGATATGCTCGATATGGCCAAGATAGAGGCCGGAAAAGTAGATATCCTTAACGAATCTACTGATATCTTTAAGCTTGGACAGCAGGTTAACGATCTGATGATAGGCAACAGCCGTCGTCGAGATATCGATATGTTGTACTATTTTGAGCCTCATTGTCCTCGCTATATCACGACCGATGGCCAGCGCCTATGCCAGATACTATTGAACCTTATGGACAATGCCGTTAAGTTTACCGATAGTGGTTATGTGGCGCTCATTGTAGAAGCGGTAACGACGCAAGAAGTGGCTGAGCTTGACCTAGCCCCGTTGAATAAGCTCAGCACCGCAAACGCTGCTATCAGCGCGCCAGACTCCGCGTCTAAAACGTCTACGTCTAACGCTTTGCCTCATACTCAAGATAGTACTCGTGTTAGTAGCCGCGTTAGTACTCAGGATTGCGATTGTGGGTGGATTCGTTTTAGGGTTAAAGATACGGGCATCGGCATGACAGCGACGGAGCAACAGCAATTATTCGCCTATTTTAATCAAGCCAATCCCCAGATCACAAAAACGTTTGGCGGTACCGGGTTAGGTTTGGCTATCTCGAAAAGCTTTGCGCAGCTGCTTGGTGGTTTCATTGATGTTGAGAGCGCAGCGGCATGCGGCAGTACTTTTGATCTGTATATCCCTTGTCATACGCCTATTTATCAGCCGGTCTATCATTTTCATCATAGCCTGCTTAGCATTCATCTAATCGCAGTTGTCGATCAAGCGCTACGCGAGACTTACTTGCAGCGTATCGGCGATTATTTGTCGATGACTATCAGTGTTTATAACGAATTAAATGCAGCAACGCTAGCTCATCTAGAGCAGGAGCTTACGCCCAGTGAGCCAAGCTTGATGCCTATACTCTTGTTAGATTATGAGTTTTATGAAGAATATAATGCTACGCGACGCTCCTCTTCAAAGACAATCGAGGATATACCTGGCGACGATCGCTCAGACACTGACCCTGATGATACACTGCCTGATGCCTTATCTGAAGCATCGTCTGATGCTAGCAATGCCCTAGATGCAATCATTAATAATAGCACTGCAACCAAGATTCTGCTAAGTAGGAAGCCCGAGCGCGGCATACCTGCAGCGTTGCTAGAAAAGTTTGATGGCTTCTTAGACAAACCTATCAATATTACCTTAATGCTCTCTGAGCTGATACGCTTGTCTCAGTCTCAGTCTCAGTCTCAGTCTCAGTCTCAGTCAGCAGCGCCGCAAATATCAGAGCCAGCGCCAACAGGATTACAAATAGAGAAAACAAATTCCGCCAGCGAAAATTTAGCAACTAAAGACCAACAAGCTAACGCTGAAAGGGTTAAACAAACACTTGCTGAAAGGAAGGCTACTACCCCGCTGATACTAGTCGTAGAAGACAATCCAATCAATCAAAAAGTCACTTGCAAGCTTTTATCTAAGCTCAACTATCGCAGTGTGGTTGCAGAAAACGGTGAGCAGGCACTCGCTTTATTAAAGACGCATCGTCAAGAGGTTGCGCTTATTTTGATGGACTGCCGTATGCCGGTGATGGATGGATTAGAAGCGACCCAAGCTATCAGAGATGCAGGCGATGATATTGCTATTATCGCCTTAACTGCTAATGACAGCGCCGAGGATAGAGTGAACTGCCAACAAGTAGGTATGAACGAGTTTTTGACTAAGCCGGTGCAAAGAGACAAACTCCAAGACGTACTGCAACGATTTATTTCATAAAGCCATTATCTGCCAAAAAAGCCTCAGTGATATCCGTTTGCGGGTTAGAGATAGTATTCGCTGAGCGGTTGTCTTTGTTTATTAAGCGCTCTAGATAGCGTGCCACGATATCGACCTCGATGTTTACTTTATTCCCTAACAGCCAATGTTTGCCAATATTTGTCACTTGTGCGGTATGCGGAATGATGTTTAAACTGACGATATTATCGCGGACTAAATTAGTGGTTAAGCTAATACCATCTACCGTAATTGAGCCTTTGGTTGCCGTATAATGCGCCAGCTCCTTTGGAATCTCGATCTCAATGTAGATGGAGCGCGCGTCCTTTTCTACTTTACTAATGACGCCAACACCATCCACGTGCCCTGCGACAATATGACCACCGAACCGTGTTGTCGGTAGCATAGCCTTTTCTAGATTGACAATATGACCGGGTTTTAGGGACTCTAATGCGGTACGAGCGATAGTTTCACGTGAAACATCTACCGAATAATAATTACTGCCCATAGCGACTACTGTCAGACAAATGCCGTTCGAAGCTATAGAATCGCCTAATTTCACATCACTGAAGTCTAAGTCATCAGACTCTATAGTCAGGCGAATGTCACCACCTACAGGTTGCATAGATTTGACATGACCAACACTTTCGATAATTCCTGTAAACATATGACCCTCTTTCTCTATAAGTTTATGACATTAAATAGAACTGACTTAGTTATCCTTAATTGAGCAAATAATATCATTTTCAATACTGTGGATAACAAGGCTAAGCTGTGGATAACTTAATAAGGTTACAGCTATTTTCACGTGAAACTAAGCATATTTAAGAAGTTATCCACAATAAAGGCGCTGTTTTTTAATTTACTTCTAACCGTTTTTAGTTGTATTCAACCAATTGATTTAGCTAGTATTTTTTCAAAATAATGATCATTTTTTAATAAACAATGTTTCATATGAAACAAACCAGCATAAGTTATCCACACTTTACATCAGTTTCATGTGAAACAGTGAGGCTGGTAGTATTTATCCCCATCTTATTAAGGGGCTGCTATAAAGGTTGTAAAGTCAGCTTTAAGTCGCTGCCAACTAATTTAGACTCAGTATATTGAAAGCGTAGCTGCTGAGCCAAGGACAATGGGTTCACTTCAACCATAGCTCGTGCTTGCGACCCTAAGACACAAGGAGCTTGATAAACAACTAACTCATCGACCAATCGCTGATTAAGAAAACTACCAGCCACACTAGCCCCTGCTTCTACTAACACTTCGTAGCACTGATATTCGCTAACTAAATGCTTAAGCAGATTCAGTAGATCATCCTCGCGCCAATATAGCGTTTGTTGCTGCTGACATAACTCATAAGCGGAGTCAGCAGCATATATTAAGCGCTGACGCCTATCGAGCACGACAACTAAAGGCTGAGGAACTTGCCCGATATCAACTCCTAACTGCGATGAGCGCACATTGAGCTTCGGGTTATCGGCGATGATAGTTTGACTACCGGTAATGATGGCGCCGCTTCGCGCTCTAAGTCTTTGCACGTCTTCGCGAGCAGCAGCACCCGTTATCCATTTCGACTCTCCATCTGCCATCGCAGTACGGCCATCTAAGCTCGTCGCTATTTTTAGCCGGACATAAGGCAGTTGCGTGCGCATCGCTTTTAAGAATCCAAGGTTTAGCTGCTCTGCTTGCTCCTCTAATATGCCTATTGTGACCTCTATGCCTGCCTGCTCTAACAGTGCTACTCCGCGTCCCGCCACTTGAGGATTGGGATCGAGACCGGCGATGACGACACGCTTGAGTCCGGCATTTATCAACGCAAGCGCACAAGGCGGCGTAAGCCCGGTATGACTACAAGGCTCTAAAGTGACGTAAGCAGTTGCTGCTTTTGCCTGCGATCCTGCTGCTCTTAAGGCGAATACTTCGGCATGCGGCTCGCCAGCTTTTGGGTGAAAGCCTTGTCCAACAATCTCCCTTGACTGCACTATAATGCAGCCTACTGCAGGGTTAGGCCTAGTGGTGTACAGTCCTTGTTTAGCCTGTTCAATAGCCAACATCATAAAGTAGTTATCTTGGGCATGCTGCGCATGATCGGATATAGACATAATAAAAGCTTAGTGTGATTGGAGTGGGTAAAGGTATTGGCAAGCTTGTTGATAAGTTTGTTAATAAATAATGACGCTGTTAAACCTATAAAAGTGTTTCACGTAAATAAAGCACATGAAGCTGATAGTAAAGCCAGTCACAGAATAGCAGCTAACTAATCGTTTTTATCAGCAGGACGTATATTAGCCAGTTCTTGCTGAAAAGCATCGATGTCTTGAAAATCACGATAGACACTAGCGAAACGCACATAAGCGACGTCGTCTAAAACTTTTAGCTCACTCATGATAATCTCGCCCAACACTTTACTACTGATTTCACGCTCACCCATCTGTCTGACGCGCTTTTCGATACGGCTAATCATCGCCTCTTGCTCATCAGTGGTAATCGGACGCTTCTGCAGTGGCAATAAAATAGAGCGACGTAGTTTTTCATTGTCATAGGGCTCTATTTTGCCACTAGATTTGATAATACGCGGCATCACCACTTCTACCATCTCAAAGGTAGTAAACCGCTCTTGACAGCTACTACAGAGCCTACGGCGACGCACCTGCGCCCCTTCTGCAGCTAAGCGTGAGTCCATCACCTTGGTCTCTGAGGCGTTACAATAAGGGCAATGCATAATTTATCCTCTCCAATTCTAGCCATTATATTTGCTTGAAAGCTACAGCGACTTCACACAAAAGAGTATGATTATAATGGTGTGCTACTGGTATGGTTGTTACGTTAACTTATCTGCCCATGCGGATTTATTTACCAATACAAAAGCTGCCGAATATCTTACCCAAAAGATCATCGGCGCTAAACTCACCGGTGATCTCACCTAAGCTGCCTTGTGCTTGTCGTAGGCTCTCAGCCACTAACTCTCCTGCCTTAAATACTATTAGTTGCTCATGAGCTTCTGATAAATAGCTAGCAGTACGTCTTAAAGCGTCTAGATGCCGAGTACGGGCGATAAGACTATTCTCAGGTGGATGAAAGCCCACTTTAGCACATAACGCGTCTACTAAGTCTTCGATACCCGCACCTGTTTCACATGAAACCTCGATCTGCTCATAGCCTTTATCCTGCATCTTAATTTGTGCAGCTGTTAATAGCCTATCGCTGCTAGACGTCGCTAATAAGTCGCTTTTATTAGCAATAATCAACAGACGCTTAGCTTCTGGTAACTCGCCGAACAGTTGCTCTGCAAGTTGTAATGGCGTGCTCTCGCCTTCAATATCACGAGTCACATCATAGACCAGTAGCAAAATATCAGCTTGCATGATAGCCGTACGGGCACGCTCAATACCGATACGCTCGACCGTATCTTCAGTGTCACGTAGACCAGCAGTATCAGTCAAATGCAAGGTTAAGCCATTAAGTACTACAGTCTCACTTAGCGTGTCACGCGTAGTGCCTGCGACTTCGGTGACGATAGCGCGCTCTTGACCAGCAAGGCGATTGAGCAGGCTTGATTTACCGGCATTAGGTCTGCCCGCTAACACTACGTGAATACCATCTCGCAGCATTTGGCCTTGCTTAGCGGTCGCTAGTACTTGCTGTATTTGAGCTTGGGTTTGTTCAAGCTTGTCTTGGATGACACCGTCAGATAAGAAATCAACGTCCTCTTCATCAGGAAAGTCTATCGCCGCCTCGACGTGTAGACGCAGGTGAATAAGCTGCTCTAATAGCTGATTGATTTTACCTGAAAACTCACCACTCAATGAGCGAATAGCGCTGCTTGCAGCGGCAGCACTAGTAGCATCGATAGCGTCAGCGATGGCTTCGGCTTGCACCAAATCTAGCTTATCATTATCAAAAGCGCGGTAAGAGAATTCTCCTGCCGTCGCCTGCTTAGCGCCTAGCTCAAACACTCGAGCTAATAGCAGACTCTGTAGTATTACCCCGCCATGGCCTTGAAGCTCAATGACATCTTCGCCCGTAAATGAGTGCGGAGCTTTAAAATATAAGACCAAGCCTTCATCGATGATAGTACCGTCAGCCTGATAAAAGCGGCAAAAACTCGCTAGACGCGGTGTAAAACTACTTTTACCGGTTAATTGACAAGCGATATCATAAGCTTTTGCTCCAGATAGACGAATAATACCGACACCGCCGCGCCCTAATGGCGTAGCGATAGCCGCAATCGTAGTCAACCCTGATTGAGCTTTTACTGGCATTTGCATAGCATTCACAACCACTCTCAATAACCAAAACCTCTATTATAGACGCCTTATCTAATACTGACAAAGTAAAGTTGAAATAGGCCGTCTCGGTACTCTCGCTTTGCTTAGTAAACAATCATAATAAACTCAGCTATAAAAAAACCACCGCCTAAGCGATGGTTTTAGATGACTACATCATCAGAACTTAATTAACTTAGCACCTTAACGGTACGACGTTTTTGTTCTTCTTCCACTTTCTTATTGACGATATATTGCTGCGTCATACTAAACAAGTTGTTCACTGTCCAGTACAGTACTAGACCCGCTGGGAAGAACAACATAAAGGCGGTAAAGATAATGGGTAAAAACTTCATCACCTTAGCTTGCATTGGATCAGCAGGCTGCGGATTTAACTGCTGCTGGATGTACATCGAGACGCCCATTAATAACGGTAAGATGAACCAAGGATCCATTGCAGATAAATCTTGAATCCATAAAATCCACGGCGCGTGACGCAGCTCAACACTCTCAACCAGTACCCAATATAGCGCTAAGAAGATAGGCATCTGCATCAAAATCGGCAGGCAACCCGCCATCGGATTGACTTTCTCTTCCTTATAAATACTCATCATCTCTTGCGACATCTTCATCCGATCGTCGCCATGCTCTTCTTTTAGAGCCGCTAAGCGCGGTGCCAACGAGCGCATCTTCGCCATTGAATAGTAGCTCTTATTAGAGAACCACATCAGCGATATCTTCACTAAGATAGTCAGTACAATAATAGACCAACCCCAGTTGCCTAATACTTTATGAATACCATCAAGAATAGCAAAAAGTATCTTCGATATCGGCCACAATAAACCATAATCGACAGTTTGATTCAGACCAACCGCAACTTCTTTGAGCTCAGACTGTACTTTCGGACCGGCATATAAAGTGGCGTCTAAAGTTAGCTGCTTATTTGCAGCAATATTGACAGGCTGACTATTAAAACCGATGAAATAGTCGTTACCTGTCTCGCGGCTGAAGAATTGACCGGTGAAGTTATCCGGTGTCCAAGCCGATACAAAGTAATGCTGGACGATACCAACCCAGCCCTCATCACTAGCAACATTGAGCTCATCATTACTAAACTTGTTGAACTTAAGCTTATTGTACGGATCATCCGGCGTACCCCAAGCACCGCCTAGATAAGTCGCCATACTCAGCGCGCCTTTATCAGACATTCCAGGATCTTTGCTATCATCACGTTTGAGCTGAGCAAACATCTGCCCTTGCCACGGCTGCTCTGATCTGTTTTGAATCTGATAGCTAACATCGATGGGATATTTGCCATGAGTGAAAGTATACGTTTTCGTTACCGTGACGCCATCTTGTTGATAAGTTAACGGTACTGATAAGGTCTGTTGCCCCTCTTTCATCGTATAGCTATCAGCTGTAGAACGATAACTGGCTCGGCCATCAGCAGTATCGATACCGTTTGGACCGATTAAGCCTGACTGAGCAACATAGACACGATTACTATTATTCTCTAGTAACACAAAAGGCTCATCGCTATCGAGCGTCGCATCGTATTGCTTTAGTGCAGCATAAACAATGTCGCCGCCTTCAGGATTGATCTTGAGATCATAACGATCGGTGGTCACAGAGATAAGATTGGTGTCTTGCGCCGGAGTAGTGGTCGCAAGACCATTGTCAACCGGTATCGTCTGTGCCGGAATGTCACCTGCAGCGCCAGTGGTAGAGGGGATATCACCTCCTACTGTAGTCGCCGCGTTCGGCGTCGTTTCTACAGCTGGCGCATCAGCATAATCATCTCGCCATGCCAAAATCAGCAGATAAGCGGTAATTAGCATCGCAATGATGATCATTACCCGTAATATCTTTTGCATAAACCTGTCCTAGATTAAATATTAGGGAACTAAAATTAAAGCACGCATCACGATTACTCACTAAATCGTGATGCTAGCAATAGCAGTGTTAGCAATCATTAACATAAAATGTGAATTATTTTACTAAAAATTAAGCCTAAATGATACCAAGAGTGTGGATAGGCTGGGGATAACTGAGCATAACTGGGAGTAACTTGGATAAATTGTGGATAACTATCGAGATATGAGTATCTCTGGGATAAGCTGTGGATAACTATAACAAGTTATTGAGATGAAAAGTTATCCATATCTAAGACTTTTTTAGCGCATAAGGTAGTTTAGCCGTGCGACATAGCTACTGTTATCGCGATAGACGCTACTAGTTAGTCGACGACTATTAGCGTCATTTAACTCATTTTTCTCATCTGTTCCTGTCACAGCTGAACATAGAGGCTTGTAGTGATAGCTAGCTAAGGGAATAGGAACAAAATCAACGCCATGCCCACCCCAAGGCTGACAGCGGCCAAGGCGTTTTAGTAACAGCCAACCTCCTTTCCAAACGCCATGCCAAGCGAGCGCCTGCTTGCCATAATTCGAACAAGTAGGGTAATAGCGGCAGCGTGCTGGTAGCATCGGACTTATTATTTTTTGATAGATATTAATAAAATTGAATAAAATCAAATAAAAAACCCTATTAACTAAAATCTTTAAACAAATCATTTTATTTTTTTTCGATTTTTTTAAATATATTATTTATCTCTTTTATCAACTCTTTATTTTCCAATCCTTTTATAGATTTTTTAACGATGAAAACGATATCTTTATTTTCTAGGTTATCCGCTTGCTTACGAAAATTTTCTCGAATTAAACGTTTGACTAGATTACGACTCACCGCAGTAGGTACTTTACGCTTAGTAATCGCCATCCCAACCCGAGGCTGCTCAAGAGTGTTGCTGCGTACAAAAGCCATAAGATGACTTTGATGGAGTTTACGCTCAGGAGCATCGAACACCTCACGAAAAGCCGCTGGAGTGCGTAGGCGCTGCTCTTTAGTAAAGCAGAAGGTCTCGGTAGCTAAAATAGGGTTGGACATAGTAAGGCCTAAAATGAGAGCTCTACGATAGTTATGAAATGAGCAACTACCGCAGCGTTTGATGAGGGTCTTAAGTATAAATTAGATACGAAATATAGAGACAAAAAAAGCGCCAATATAGGCGCTTTTAATAGATGGCTATCTCTCAGTTATAGTTATCTGCTGAGATTATCTGCCAATTACACAGTAAGACGATGACGTCCTTTAGCGCGGCGACGTGCCAATACTTGACGGCCTTTTTTCGTGGCCATACGTGCACGGAAACCGTGAGTACGTTTACGCTTGATCACGCTGGGTTGGAATGTACGTTTCATAACTCACCTATCAAAATAATGGACTAAATTCAAAATAATGCAAGATTATACCATTGTCACAAATTCAGGTCAACGAACTAATGCATTGTTTTCCTAGCGCTTTTGATCGTTACGCTGTTGATAGATTCCAATAGAGCTCAAAGCGCTCTTTTAGTGTCGTTAAAGACGTTAACAAAAGAGACTTTGCTAGTTATCTGCGTCGTTCTAGT
Organism: Psychrobacter submarinus; assembly: GCF_904846685.1. Lineage (GTDB taxonomy): Bacteria > Pseudomonadota > Gammaproteobacteria > Pseudomonadales > Moraxellaceae > Psychrobacter > Psychrobacter submarinus. The sequence goes on along the minus strand of NZ_CAJHBQ010000004.1, from coordinate 222,591 downwards.
CGTTATTATTACAGTTACTTTTGTCACTGTTTTAAAAAGTTATCCACAGATTTCAGCGTTCTCTATAATAATTAACTATTAATATATATAAGTATTGTTGTTATTGGGAGCCGGTTTTTCTGAGGATAACTCTACTATAATGTTATTTATCAAAACGATAGGCTATGGGTAACCCTGTGGATAAGCTGTGGGTGAAATGTGGGTAAGTTAAGGTTGTGAGTTATCCCCAAAACTGTCCACAGAGTTATCCCCAAAATATGGGATGTTATCCACAGGCCGTTTATGGTAAATTAGCCGTCTTAGGCTACCGAGGTTTCTAGCAAGAGATCTATTTAAATTGTTATTACTAAGCTTGCAGATATCAGTCCTTATCAAGAAGTGGTAGCTAGGATTTTTGGCTGTGAATACTGCTATTATTTTAAATATAAGCGCTAAGGTACTTGTTGAGTACAAGCTAATGAGGTTGGTTTTTTATGATAGACACGGCGACACTTTGGGATAAATGCTTGGACGATTTACGTTATCATGTCAAAGATAACGTCTTTACGATGTGGTTAAGACCTTTGTCTGCGCATGAGGAAGCGCAAACCCTTGTTATTAGAGCGCCTAACGATTATTTTGTTTCTTATATTAAAAAAAACCACTTAGAAGACATTCGTCAACTGGTCGCTAAACACAGCCAAGGTAGTATTTCAGATGTGGTAGTCCGTGTCGATAATGCCAACCAGAGCACTCAAGTCGAAGATCAGAACCATGCACAAGGCGCTACAGATATCAACTCTAGCGAACATGCCAACTCTCAAGATACTTCGTTTAATAACGACCCTCATCTCCCCTCCCCTACCCCAGCGTCATCAAAAAATAATACTAGTAACTTTGGTTCTGACCCTAAAGTAGATGCTGGAAATAACCAACAATATGCAGCGTCCAATGACTCTGCTGATGCAAAGTCTCTTAGCTATCTAAACCCTGAATTCACCTTTGAAACCTTTGTCACCGGCAAGTCGAATAACCTCGCCTACAAGGCTTGCTACGAGCTGAGCAAGCGTCAATCAAAAAATAGGCATAATCCTTTATTCATATATGGCCCTTCAGGTCTGGGAAAAACACATTTAATGCATTCTGTTGCTCAGCGCTATGTGAAAAATAATAGAAGTTTTTATTATTTCACTTCTGAGAAGTTTATTAATCAATTAGTATATTCTTTAAGAAATAATAAAATAGAAGATTTTAAAAAGAAAATAAAAAAAGTGGATTTATTAATTGTTGATGATATTCATGTATTAGCTGGAAAGACAAAAAGTAGTAATGAGTTTTTGACATTATTTGCAGATTTCACTAGTGGCGATAAACAGCTTATTCTGGCCTCGGATCGTCATCCGTCACAAATGACTGAATTTGATGAACGCTTTCGCTCGAGGTTCTCTTGGGGACTGACAGTCGCTGTCGAGCCTCCTGAGATTGATACTCGCGTACAAATATTACAAAGAAAGGCTGCTTCTTTTGGGATGATACTACCCAAAGAATGCGCTTTGTTTATCGCACAGAATGTAGTCTCTAATGTGAGAAGGTTGGAAGGCGCACTCAATCAGGTATTTGCCAACTCTAATTTGACTGGAGCTCCAGTGACGCTTGAGATGGTACAGTATGCGCTCAAAGATATCGTGGCTATGCGCGTACAAGCGGTCAATATGGATAATATCCGCAAAGTAGTCGCTGAATACTACGATATCAGCGTCAAAGATCTAATGGGCCGCAAACGTACTCGTAGTATCGCCAGACCACGGCAAATAGCGATGGCACTGTCTCGGGAGTTGACAGGTGATAGTTACCCAGATATAGGTCAGTCTTTTGGTGGCCGCGATCATACAACGGTTATGCATGGCTGCGAAAAAGTAGCGCAGTTACGCGCTGAGGATCCTACGGTAGACAAAGACTACAAGGCGCTAGCGCTGATGCTACAAGCCGGATAACGTGAATGAGTTAGATAACACAATAAGCAGGAACAGGCAAAACAGTAGCGCGGTATTTTAGCGACTAAATATAGTTTATAATGAGTACTATTTAATCACTTAAACTTAAGGTCATTCTAAGGATAGATGTCTTAGCGATATCACTTTGAGCCTAAACTCCTAAAAAACAGATTTTCTAAAATAAGAGTACCTAGCATGCAATTATCGATTAATCGTGAGTCGTTATTAAAAGCTATTAACTTAATCGCTAAGGCCGCTGATAAGCGCCATAATATGGTGATTTTGGGTAATATAAAACTGCAACTCTCTGAGTCTGAGCTGATACTGACCGCTTCGGATCTAGAAGTTGAGCTGACTTCCAAACTTAAGCTGCCTGCTGGTGCTTGTATTGAAGCGGGTACAACGACTTTGCCAGCGATAAAGCTAAAAGATATCTGCAAATCGTTACCCGCACAAGCGCAGATCAATCTGACGACGCAAGAAAACGAGCGCTGCTTACTCACGAGTGGTAAAAGCCGCTTTACTTTAGGGACTCTACCAAGCGAGGACTATCCGAGCTTAGGGAATCCTGAGAATATCACTGCCTTGACGATTAGCCGTAGCCGACTGATAGATCTTATTCATAAGACTCAGTTTGCGATGGCGATTCAGGATGTTCGCTACTATTTGACTGGTATGCTTTTTGATGTGTCGCAGCAGCAGCTAACCACCGTAGCGACTGATGGTCACCGGTTAGCGCTAGCGCGTAGTGTGATCGATATCGATAGCGATTTGAATATGCAGGCAATTTTGCCGCGTAAGGCAGTGATTGAGCTTGAGCGTTTGGCTACTGAGCTGGGTAAGATGCTAGGAGATAAGGACAATAATGTTACCTTAAGTTTCGGTCGTGAGTTTTTGCAAGTTAGTCTACCGTTCGGTGAGGTTGATAGCACCGGACAAGTTAGCACGGACTTGATGGTCACTTTTACCGCGCGTCTGATTGATGGTAAGTTTCCTGACTATCGCCGAGTTATGCCTAGTAATACTGATAAGCTGGCTTTGTTTAGTAAAGAAAAGATGACTGACGTACTGCGCCGAGTGGCGATTTTGAGTAATGAGAAGTCACGCGGAGTAGTATTTAACTTTGCTAGCGATGGTATGGTTGAGATACGAGCTAACAATGCCGAACAAGACGAAGCGGTGGAGATGGTACAAGCTAAGTATCAAGGCGAGCCTATGGAGCTGTCTTTTAACGCCGCTTACTTGCAAGATGTGCTCGGCGTGGTACAAGGCGATGTACAGATGCATATGAGCCAATCTAACGCCTCGGTGCTAGTCAACCAGCTAGGCGATGAGTTCCATCAATACGTTATTATGCCGATGCGTATCTAAGCTTGATAAGGTTTTCGTAATCATTATGATTGAACGTTTACAAGCGACAGACTTACGTAACCTTCAACAAGTCAAACTGCAAGCAGCAGTATGCAATGTCATCATCGGAAAAAACGGTAGTGGCAAAACGTCGCTGTTAGAGGCGATATTCTTATTGTCACGCGGTAAGAGCTTTCGTCATAGTCAGCCTAAACGCTATGTTCAGCACCATAGGCCATCGGCCATTGTCCATGCTGTCTTAACCGACGGCGCTAGTTTAGCGATTCAAAAGCAGACTGACGCTACTACCGTCCTGCGCCTCAATCAAAATACCGTTTATAACCAAAGTATCCTCACCGAACAACTACCTACATTACTGATAGACCCCTCATCGATGGACATGCTCGAGCAGGGCAGTGCGAGTCGTCGTCAGCTACTCGATTGGTTAGTGTTTCACATGAAACAAAGTTTTCATCCCCAGTGGATAGCTTATCAGCGCTTATTAAAACAGCGTAACAGTTTACTTAAGCAAAGTAGAAGTCTAACCCAAGTGCAATTAGCAGAAATTAAGTCCTGGAATAAAGCTCTAGCTAACCATGCGGCACTTATTCATCATTATCGTGAGCAAGTATTTCTAGCTTGGCAGCCTTATTTTGAGAAAAGCATTGCGCAGCTGCTACCGTCTTATGCTCAGCAAATCAGTCTAAGCTACCATGCAGGCTACGATGTCGCGATACCACTAGATTTACAGTTAGACGAGCGTCTTGCCCAAGATCTACAGCTTGGCTATACTCGTATCGGTAGCCACCGTGCCGATATTCATGTGCATTGGCGCTCCCAGAGTGAGATGGGTGTAAAAGATGAGAAGTCTAAATCAGTAACGGAGTATCAGACGAGCACAACTGAGCTGTCTGCGTTAAAAGAGCAAAAGCTACCTACGTTAAAAGAGCAAGCTGCGAACGTCTTATCTCGCGGCGAAAAGAAGCTACTTATTACCGCATTACGCTTGTCGCAATTACCACTATTGCTCAACGATGACTCTGCTGAACAATCGGCCAGTCAAAACCTGCAAACTGATAACCAAGCCATAACTACACCAGTTGTACTATTAGATGATATCACCGCTGAACTAGACGATAGAGCGATAGATATTTTGTTATCCACTTTGGCTAAGCTGCCTTGTCAGGTGTTTATGACTAGCTTGACGGCGGATGTGTTACCGATAGTCGATCAATATTGGTCGTCTCCTAATATGTTTCACATGAAACAAGGTGAGTTGACACCTTTTGAATGACTTATGGGTTTTATTAATTACAGATCTAGGGAGTGTTGGACATTCACAAATGCGCACTGCTGATCGCTAAAATAGTTCTAGTCTAAGTGAAAATTGCAGATAATGCTTATTGCATTGGATAGATTTTCACAACGACTAGGGCGATTTTAGCATCAGCCCTCACGACAACAACAGGGACAGGACTATTTTTTGCCGCTTTATTGATAAAAATAGACGCTTAGAACGACTAAACTTACCATTTTTATCTGCAAATCGCCTAAAAAATAGTCTCTGTCAGTGCCATGGTCGAATGTTCAACACGCCCTAATTGAGCTTTACTCATTTGATCTGTTTATTGTCTTGTTTTTATAACTATACAGCCTGCTAGTAACTACTAATTGTAGATTATAATCCTAATCACTCAATTACAGACAAAGCTGCTGTCAAAGACACTGCTAAAGGTGCTATAAATCACCAGTAAACAGTGACTTACAGCCAAAAAAATGTTAAAATAAGGCTTTATATTTGCCCTATTTTCAGCGACTATTCTATAGCTTTTATTTCATAATTTTTATTACCAATAAGGTGCTAAATTACTGGTAATAAGACCGTGGAAGTCAATTCCTACAGTTAAAAATTGAAATCTAAGACATATTGTAAAGATGCTGGCTTTATTCTGATTTGTATAAAGCTGACGCACGATTATTAGCTGATCACGGCTTGATTAAGGAATGCACATGAGTGATTCATTACCTATCGATAACGAGCAGTTGGATACAACCAGTTTAGACAGTACGCTTGAGACTGATATGCTTGATACTGTAACCCCTGAAGGCTTGCCCTCTGATTATAGCTCCAAGGACATCCGTGTTTTACGCGGACTTGAGGCAGTGCGCGTGCGTCCAGGCATGTATATTGGCGATACCGATGATGGTACTGGCTTACATCATATGGTGTTTGAGGTTGTCGATAACTCTATCGATGAGGCGCTCGCCGGTCACTGTGATCAGATCGATATTATCATTCATGAAGATGAGTCGGTCAGTGTCAGTGACAACGGTCGCGGCGTACCCGTAGATGTTCACCCTGAAGAAGGCGTGTCAGCGGCGCAGGTCATCATGACGGTGCTGCACGCGGGCGGAAAGTTCGATGACAACAGCTATAAAGTTTCAGGCGGTCTGCATGGTGTCGGCGTTTCAGTCGTCAACGCTTTATCAAAAAAGCTTGAAATGAATATTTGGCGTGAAGGCTACCATTACAGCCAAACTTATACTGATGGTGTGCCGGACAGTGAAATCCAGCAGATGGAAGCTACGGATAAGACAGGGACCCAAATCCGCTTTTATCCCAGTAGTGATGTGTTTACTGGTACTGTTTTTGATTATGATATCTTAGCGAAACGCTTACGCGAGCTGTCTTTTCTTAACTCTGGCGTGCGTATCGTCTTGACTGATGAGCGTATCGATAAGCGCCATGAGTTTGAGCACAAAGGCGGCCTGTCTGAGTTTGTCAGCTATATCAACGCAGGCAAAGAAGGCATCAACGAGGTCTTTCATTTTACCAGTGAGCAAGACGACGGTATCGCGGTAGAAGTGGCGCTGCAATGGACGGATACCTATAACGAAAAGGTGTTTTGTTTCACCAATAACATCCCGCAGCGTGATGGCGGTACGCACTTATCAGGGTTTCGCTCAGCGCTCACGCGTGGTCTAAACAGTTATATGGACCGCGAAAATCTGTTTAAAAAAGAAAAAGTCGCCGTCAGCGGTGATGATGCACGAGAAGGGTTAAGTGCGATTGTCTCAGTGAAGGTGCCTGATCCGAAATTCTCTAGCCAGACCAAAGACAAGCTGGTATCGAGCGAAGTCAAGTCAGCAGTCGAATCGGCGATGCATGATAAGTTTAATGATTATTTGCTTGAAAACCCAAGTGCGGCTAAAGCGATTGCCAATAAGATTATCGATGCCGCTAGAGCTCGTGATGCTGCCCGCAAGGCACGTGAGATGACGCGCCGCAAGACCACGTTAGATATTGCAGGTTTGCCTGGTAAATTGGCAGACTGCCAAGAAAAAGATCCATCACTATCAGAGCTTTACATCGTGGAGGGTGACTCTGCGGGGGGATCGGCAAAGCAAGGTCGTAGCCGTAAAACTCAGGCTATCTTGCCGCTTAAAGGTAAAATCTTGAACGTCGAGCGCGCACGTTTTGACAAGATGCTATCGTCAGCTGAAGTCGGTAACTTAATCACCGCACTTGGCTGTGGTATCGGACCTGATGAATATGATCCGGATAAAGTTCGCTATCACAAAATCATCATTATGACTGATGCTGACGTCGATGGGTCACATATTCGTACGCTACTGCTGACCTTTTTCTTCCGTCAAACGCCGGAGCTGATTGAGCGTGGTTATATTTATATCGCACAGCCACCATTGTATAAAGTGAAAAAAGGTCGTCAAGAGCTGTATCTAAAGGACGATGAAGCACTAAAAGCTTATCTATTGTCCTCAACGATTGATAATACCAAGCTGCACGTCTCTGAAGACGCGCCAGCGATTACTGGTCAAGCGCTTGAGACACTGCTTAACGACTATAACCAAACGCAGCTGATCAAAGCTCGTTTGCAAATTCGTTTCCCAGCGACGCTATTAGATGCGCTAACGCATACGCCGAAACTGAGCACAGACATGACTTATGATAAGTCAGCGATGCAGGAGTGGCAGGCGCAGCTACAAACTCAGCTGAATCAATTCGGTGATGAGCTAAGCCCTGAGATTGAACTGGTCAATATCCATGAGCCGCAACCAGAAAATATGGATGCTGCTGCCGCTGATCTGCTGGGTATGACCCCCGCATTGACTGCTGATGAAAGTGAGGCGGCTGATAGCGATGCCTTATCGACCAAGGCCCAGTGGCTACCGCGTATCACGGTGTATGTACATCAGCTGGCGCATCATTACTTGCTCGATGCTAGCTTTATCAACTCGGGTGAGTATAGCAAGCTGCTGCGTTTATCAGCGGAGTGGAATACTCTGTTAGAAGATAGCGCCTTTATTCGCCGTGAAGCGGGTAGTGGTACTACTAAAGATATTCCGATACGCGACTTTGATTACCTATGGCAGCAAATGATGCTCGATGCGCGCCGCGGCCTAGCTATCCAGCGCTACAAAGGTCTAGGTGAGATGAATGCTGATCAGCTTTGGGACACGACGATGGACCCAGAGAATCGCCGTATGCTACGCGTCACCATCGAAGATGCTATCGCTGCCGATCATATGTTCACCTGTCTAATGGGTGATCATGTCGAGCCGCGCCGCGTGTTTATCGAAGAAAACGCATTAACGGTCTCTAACCTTGATATCTAAGGTTTAGCGTTTACATTAAATATAAAATACCGCTTTGATACACATTGCGGTATTTTTTTAATAATAAGTTTGTTTCACGTGAAACTTTTATAAGTAAATTGTCATAAGCTGGCAATTATAATTGATGGACATCAGATGATCGAAGTGCTGTTACTCGCTATTGCGCTAGCGATGGATGCTTTTGCGGTGTCGATAGGACTGGGCGCTAAGTCGCAACAACAGAGCCCGCGCTATATCTTGCGTTTGGCTATTTATGCGGCGTTATATTTTGGCGCGGCGCAAGGTGTGATGCCACTTATCGGCTATTTGCTGGGCGCGGCACTGTTAGGTTGGCTCGCCACTGCTGCGCCTTGGATCGGTGGATTTATTCTTATCGGACTGGGTAGCAAGATGCTCTATGAAGTCTTTTTGGCAGATGAGGAAGAGAGCGTAGATAAGGGGCTGCAAGTAAATAATGAAGCGGCTTCTATAAACGATAGCCGAAAGAAAAACATCAGTCATCGCACCATGTTTACCCTAGCGATTGCCACCAGCATCGATGCGATGGCCGCTGGTTTTACCTTAAACTTACTCGCTCTCAATGCGTGGCTTGCTTGTGTAATCATCGCGATTGTCACAGCTGTTTTTAGCGCTATCGGCATCTACTTGGGCAAAAAATCAGGTACGTATCTTGAGGATAAGGCAGAAGCGCTCGGCGGCTTTGTACTTATACTCATTGGCTTAAAGGTCATGTTTGTTGGCTAGGGTATGCCCTCAATTCAATCTATATAGTTATCTAAATGGATTAAAAAAAACTGCTTTGATAGCCAAAGCGGTTTTTTGTTTCACGTGAAACGCTAAAGGTACGCTTTAGCAATAATTACGCTTCGTCAGTATCAAAACGCCAAGCTAAGACCCGCGTGCTCTTTTGACCTTGGCTCATCTCGATAATACGCATTTGCGCCACATCAAGATCTTTTAGTAGTAGTTGTAGCGGTTTCACGTTTTCAGACTTAGACACTAAGCTGGTAAACCAGCCTACATGTGCAGCAAACTGCTGGCTTTCTCTTATCATATTACTTAAAAAAGCAATCTCACCGCCCTCACTCCATAATTCTTTATGTTGACCGCCAAAGTTTAAGTTTTGCGCGGCATTGCCTGACTTTGTAGAGTGACGACTGATTTGCGCGCTTTCGTTTTTGCCGCGATGGCGCTGCAAGTTGTGCTGTTTACGGCTATTGGCCTGCATCGCTTCTTCTAATGAGGCATGAAAAGGTGGGTTACATATGACGACGTCAAAATAGTCTTGACGACCGATAATATTTTTAAAGATATGCTTAGGTTCAGGTTGCAGTTTGACCTTAATCGCGCCTTTAAGCTTAGGATTGGCTTGGCTAATTACCGTCGCCGTATTCACTGAGACTGGATCGATGTCGCTCGCGGTAAAGCGCCAGCCATAGCTTTGGCTGCCAACAATAGGGTAGATAGCACTGGCACCAGTACCGATATCAAGTGCATGAATATCTTTGCCTGTAGGCGGCGTATTGTCTTCGCTCACATGAGTAGTCTGCGCCAACAAGTCGGCAATATAATGAATGTAATCGGCGCGTCCAGGAATCGGCGGGCACAAATAACCTTCAGGGATATCCCAAAACTTGACGCCATAATAGTGTGCGAGTAGTGCTTGATTAAGCACGCGTACGGCCTTGGCGTCGGAGAAATTAATCGTTGGCTCGCCTTTCGGGTTGGTAATTGTGTAATCGGCAAGTTCAGGTAGCGCGCGGGTCAATAGCTCAAAATCATAGCGACCTTGATGCGGATTACGCGGATGCAGCTTGCCAAGTTTTTTCGCGGTTGCTGGAGATCTATTTCTATGTTTTGGACGGTTATTTCTAGAAGAGGGATTAGTCATAGTAGTAGGCTATAAAGTCTGAAGATAACCGTCTAGTTTAGCAGATTTCATCAACGCTAAATGGTTTATCGGCTACGGAAGATCAGGTTTAAGCCCAATACAATCATTGCTGTACCGAGTACGCGATCTATCCAATGCTCAAAACGCTGAAAACGTTTGAAGATGACAAGAGTCGACAATAGCATCACCACGGTGCTAAACCAGGCCATCTGTAATACCATCATCCATACGCCGTAAATAGAGAGCTGCCAAAGCGGAATATCAGGCGACAATACCAAGGTAAATATAGCGACAAAGTAGACTGGCGCTTTGGGATTAAAAACGTTGCAAAAAAAACCACGGCGCAGAATGGTAAAGGTAGATTCGCTTTGGCTTGTAGTTAGGGATTGTCTATCAATAGTTTGATTTGCTGACTGATCAACCAGGTCTACAGGTTGTTTAGGTTTAGCGCCAATTCCTTGCCAACCTAGATAAATCAGATACGCGCCGCCTAACCATTTGATAGCAGTTAATAGTGGCTGTGAGTGCGCTATCACTGCCGCTAGTCCTAGCACCGAATAAATAATATGGACAGCTAAACCTAAGGTAATACCCAAACTACAAATCAGACCTGTACGTCGACCTTTGGTTAACGTTTCACGTGAAACTAAAACAAAGTCAGGGCCAGGGGAGGCAGCCGCCAGTAAGTGAACGCTGGTGATCAGTAAAAAGCCGTGCCAAAATTCCATAAGATACTCGTAAATTGTCATTTTTGTCGACAGTCTCATGATGGTGGCAGTTATTAGAATCGCGGTCAACTGCTATTCATTTTGTACGGCGTTTAGTACGGCCACTTGTGTAATTGCGATAGGCTGTCTATATTAAAAGTCAGTAGCGTCATTTTAAAAAATGAGATCATACTCTAACACAACGGCAAACATAAAAAGGACTGAACAATGACCACCCAAAACGATACAAGCAATCGCATCACTTATGAAACTGACGGCTACATTTGTCTCATCGGGCTTAATCGCGCCGACAAACGCAATGCCTTTGACAGCCATATGATCAAACAGTTATCCGAGGCGTTAACAGATTATGAGAACGACAATAATCTACGTTGTGCGCTCATCTTCGCACATGGCGAGCACTTTACCGCTGGTCTTGATCTGATGGAGCTACAAGATAAATGGAATAAAGGCGCGTTTGAATTTAGTGACGATAAAATCGATCCATGGGGTATCGGCGGTAAGCTGCGCACCAAACCTGTCGTGGTGGCGATACAAGGCACCTGCTTTACCGCGGGAATTGAGTTGATGCTTAACAGTGACGTGGTTATCGCAAGCGACAATTGCAACTTTGCCCAAATGGAAGTGCAGCGCGGTATCATGCCGTTTGGCGGGGCGACGGTACGCTTTGTCGCGGCGGCAGGCTGGCAAAAAGCCATGCCATACTTGCTGACAGGTAAAAACTTTGACGCGCAAACCGCCGATAGACTAAACCTAGTCAGTGAAGTCGTACCCAATGGTGAGGAGTATGAGCGCGCGCTAACGATTGCCAAAGAGATCAGCACCTCCGCCCCGCTTGGCGTGCAAGGGCTGCTATCCTCTGCGCAAGATGCCAGTCGTAATGGCGCAAAGTCAGCGCTGGCTAATATTCATGGTTATCTGCCGCATTTATTTCATTCAGAAGACGCAAAGGAGGGTGCGATGGCGATGGTTGAGCGCCGCGAGCCTGAGTTTAAGGGTAGGTAGAGACTCGTAACGCTACCGAACGCATGATGTAAAGCTTTCTTTAACCGTACGACCAAGGACAATACCAGTGCAATATAACTTCGACGAAATCATCGATAGACGCGGGACGGGATCACTTAAGTGGCACTATAGTGACGATACCATTCCGCTATGGGTCGCCGATATGGACTTTAGAGCCGCGCCGCCTATCTTGGCTAGCGTACAGCGCGCGGCCGATCACGGTATTTTGGGTTATACCAAACCTACCGACGCTTTGTATGATGCGATTATCAACTGGCATAGCAATCGTTATGGCTTGGATTTGACACAGGATAACATCTTATTTTCGCCAGGCGTGGTGCCAAGTCTTGCGCTGATGATGCAGATATTTACCGAAGTAGGCGATGCAGTACTGGTCAATGATCCCATTTATACGCCGTTTATGACTAAGGTGCAGCAAAATAAGCGCACGCTTGTGACATCAGCGCTAAAGGAAGTTGAGGGTAAATACCAACTCGATCTAAAAGATATCGAAGCTAAAATTATCGAGCATAATGTAAAGCTGTTTTTATTCTGTAATCCGCATAATCCGGGCGGGCGCGTTTGGACTGCAGGCGAGCTTAAAGCACTACTTGCGCTATGTAAAAAGTACAATGTCGCCATCGTCAGTGATGAGATTCATCAAGATTTAACCTTGACTGGTCATACCTTTACGCCTTTATTAAAGCTAGCAGAAGCCGAAAATTACGCGCATAACGTCGTCAGTCTAACCTCGATGACCAAAACCTTTAACGTGGCGGGTATCAAAGGTTCAATAATCTTCGCCAAAGATGACGCTTTAATCAAAAAGATCAGTCAGCAGCAGCAGCTAAATGATGAATACGAGTTAAATCTATTTGCTTATACGGTGATGCAAAGCGCTTATGAAGAAGGCGGAGAGTGGCTGGAACAGGTGCTGGCTTATATTGAGAACAATATCGAGATCACAATAGACTTTTTAGCAGGGCATTTGCCGGATATCAAGGTCATGCGTCCTGAGGCGTCGTATTTGATTTGGCTCGATTGCTCGGCATACGGTGAGGACAATCAGGCGCTTTATGACAAACTGCGTGACGCCAAAGTTGAGCTAAACGCGGGTATTAAATACGGTAGCGAGGGACGTCTAAAAATGCGTATTAATGTGGCGTGTCCGAAAACGCTGCTGCGTGAGGGATTAAATCGGGTTTATGCAGCGTTTGCGGGTGGGGTTTAGTCTTACTGTTTTTATAAGGCTAAGTTTGTAACGCAGTGAAATTAAACCTTTCTTTGAAATTCTATAGCAAACCCCTGAAAAAGGAAATTCAATTAGTGGAAAAAATAATACTCAACCATAGAGTAAAATTAGAAAAAATCAGTAATTCTAAAGTAGAGAATGAACATCAAATTCATTCTCTATCTCCTTTAAATAACTTAGATGAAGGAGAAGGAAAAGAGAGCTATGAAAGGTATGAAAATAGATTAATATCTGCACTGAATGAAGAAAGTGTCTTCAATATAGCTGTAACAGGAATATATGGTTCAGGGAAAAGTAGTGTCTTAAATACCTTTAAGAAAAAATATAAAGAAAATAGTCAATGGGAATTTTTAGATATTTCTCTTTCTTCTTTTCAGGTTAATAAGGATACCTTATCGGATAACAAAGACTTAAATACTATTGATGAAAACGATAATAATATAAAAATAAAAGAGGATTTAACGCCTGAGCAGATTCAGCTTATAGAAAGAAGCATACTACAACAGTTCTTTTATGCTGTACCTCAAAATAAAATTCCCTTATCAAGATTTAAAAGAATTACTGGTAATGCCTTAACCAACAGGATTACAGCCTTATCAGTGATAATACTAGTTATAAGTGGATTAATAGTTTTTGATAAGGTTGGTTATATTGAAGCTATATACTCTCTACCTACTTGGCTACCAGAATTGGCATTTTGGTTTTTTTTAGTATGTTCTATACTATTACTTTACAAGCTGTTGAATATCTCTTTTGAATTATCTGAGATTAAGCTTAGCTTTCATAACTCAGAATTTAATATAAAGAATGAAAAAGATAAGTCTATTCTTAACGATCATTTAGATGAAATTTTATATTTTTTTGAGGCTACTGGAAAAAATGTTGTCATTATCGAAGATTTAGATCGGTTCAATAATAACGAAATTTTTGTAAGGCTACGCGAACTCAACTCTATGATAAACAAGTATTGTGAGGATAGAGTGGTTTTTATATATGCTATTAAAGACGATATGTTTACTGACAATGAAAGAAGTAAATTCTTTGAATATATTATACCTATTATTCCGATCATTAATCCAACAAATGCGTATGACTTAATCCAAAAGAACTATAAAGAAGTGGTAAAAGATATAGATAAACGTTTTTTAAGGAATACTTGTTTATATTTTGATGATATGAGACTGGTGAAAAACATTTTAAATGAGTATCAAGATTATGATAATCATTTAAAATATTTACAGCTAGATAAGAACCAAGTTTTTGCTATAATTGTATATAAAAACTACTATCCAAATGATTTTTCAAAACTGAATTCAAACAGAGGTCTGATATACGATATATTTAATAATGTAAAAAACAGTTTAATAGATAAAAAGATAGCGGGAATTACTGAAAAGATCCATGAACTAGAACGAAGAAAGTTAGAGCTTTCAAATGAGATGCTATTGTCTATTGATGAGCTTAATGCTGTTTATAGCTACTATTTAAATAGTTTGATTCGCAAGAAACATGATGTGGTTAAATACATAAAGGTAGATGGTGAGCCGGTTGATATTGACAAATATGACGAAGATTTATTTTTAAAGCTTGAAAGTTTAAAAAATAAAAAAATTGAATTTAGCGCCGAAAATAGTAGCCATTACTGGTTTGATTCTAGTGGTGTGTCTTTTTCGGATGTTGAGGATTCAATTAATTCGCAGCTTATCTATAGTGAGCGATTAGCTATTATAAGAGCTAAAACCAACGAGGAGAAAAAACAGATATCTAATAATTTAAGCAGACTCAAGGATGAGCTTTACACTATTAAAAATAAGACGATAAAAAGACTGCTTCAAGATATAGATATAAAGCAGTTACTTCAAGATGAAGAAATACCAGATATTCCTGAACAGTTGATGTTTTTTATTATAAATGGCTATATTAACGAGAACTATCCTGATTATATTTCTTTGTTTTTTGAGTCTTCTATATCGAGATCAGATAAGAACTATGCGATGGTTGTCAATGGACGTCAAATGCCTAAGTTTGAACTAGAGTTAACTCATCAAGGCGAACTGTTATTAAGTTACTTATCAGAAGATGAGATGAGTACATCTAGTGTTTTAAATATTAGCATGTTGGGATATTTGTTAGAAACTACTAGTTTTATAAAGCATAAGCAAAATTCCATACAAAAAATATGTGATAAATCAGATATCTCAATTGAGTTTTTAGCTATTTTGTTCAATAAGGACGTCAGTTATCTAAGCTTACTCATTCCTATACTTATAAAGCAAGATGATACTGTTTTTGATGAGATACTAGATGATATTGAAGACGAACAGACAACTAATAATTACTCAAAAATTATCAGATATGGTATTGATATTCTAGATACGTCTAGCTATCTATCTGAAAAAATTAATATATTTTTATCACAAAGGAACGATTATATTGATTTTGTAATGAACTCCCTTTCAAAGAATGAAGGAAAATTCAAACAGCTCAGTCTTTCCATACAACCTAAGTTCTCTCGCCTAGATGCTACAAACCTTGATTTATTCAACTGGCTTGGTGAACAAGGATTTTTTTCTGTCGAGTTGGATGTAATCAAGGCTGCCTTGATGGGTAATTTATCACTATCACCAGATGAACTAGATAATAGGCTTAAAAACGCACCATTAACAACAATATGTGATTCTGAAATCAACTATTTAGTTGAAGATATTTGGTCTGAAAATCTATCAGAATATATAAGAGTTATTTTATTAGACGCGGATGATAATACTTCATATCATGAAGATGAAGATATCTATATTAAAGCTCTCAACGGTCTTGATAGTCGCAATTCGATAACAGAAAAATTTATTGACCTCAATTCTACTAAGATCAAAGATATAGGTGCAGTCAAAAACTATCAAATTCAACAATATCTCATCGGCAGCTTAAAAGTCCAATACTCATGGTCAAACGTTTTTAAGTATTTTTCTGAGTCTTATGAAGATCAGGATGATCAAGGTGCTTATCGGGAGATAGACGGTTCGCTTATCAAATTCTTGGAAAATGGACAAGACTACTTACAAATAGTTGATTATACAGAGTCAGTTGTTATAGACATCGAAGACTGGGAAGATACTAAGGCTGAGTTCGATAAAAATCTTTTTTTATGTAGTGAGTTAAGTGATGAAGCATACAAAAAGCTAATCGATATCACTGACAACAATTGGGACAACTCAAACTTAGAGGATATCAGTCAAGAGAAAGTTCAGACTCTAATATCTCTAGGAAAGCTAAGTTTAACTTCTGAAAACTGGGAACAAGTCAAAGAACACGCATCTAAAGAGGTTGTGCTGGCTTTTTTAGTTAAATATCATTATACATTAATACATGATTTGGATACTATCGAGCTTCGTCCAGAAGATATCGAAGAATTATTTTGCTCTAATGAAGTTAGTAACGCACACAAAAAAGTCTTAGCTGAGTCTAAAGCTATTAATCTTATAGAAAGTAATGAGACTGTTCGTAAGAAAATTATTGAAATATACGAAAATGAGAGAATGTCTTTACCTGTTTACGAGCAGCTTCTTAAACATGCTAACTTTAAGGAGTTAAGAGAATTATTGTTAAGACAAATTAAGTATTTAGATAAATATGAAATTCTAAAAGTGCTGGAACTATTAGAAGTTCCTTATCAAAAATTAGCTAAAGGTGAAGATGTTGAGTTTAACAATAGTGAAGAAAATCGGACTTTATTAAAAGCCTTGAATAATGTACAGATAGTAAAAGTTCCGAAAGCTAAAAAGCCGAAAGGCAGTCTAATGGGACAAAAAGTGCTTACTACAAGATTACAATTGCATGTTCTAGGAAACTAACAATAGTCGCCTCGGGGCGCGTTTTAGCCGTGACTGACGCGGTATCCTGTGCGACTAAGCGGGTTGCGGGCACTTGGCTAGAGGGGGTCGCTCGAATGTTGGAACGCCTCTAGCTTTAGTGCCCGCCACGCTTAGGGGTACAGAGACAAGCAGAAGGCGCGATTAGCTCCCCAATATTATCAGCCACAATACTCCCACCTTTTGGCCACTCCCAATACATCCACACCTCAAACTTGCGCGATTACTTAGCGGGATATCCCGTGATGTCTTGAATGCTTTGGTATAAGGGTTTTAGGCGCTCGTACATCTTCAGATAGACCTCGTTATACAGGCGCTTGTAGAGTTGCACGTTGGCTTCAATAGGTAAGAATTCGTCGCCTAAATGGGTCATGGCGTCGCTGGCAGCAGCGTGGTCAGGATAGACGCCGAGACCCACCGCGCAGTTGATGGCCGCGCCGAGGCCAGTGGCTTCAAAAGTGTGCGGGCGGTAGGCGGGCATGGCAAAGATGTCGGCGGTGAGCTGCATAGCGGCGTCGCTTTGGGAGCCGCCGCCTGAGACGCGCAGGTGTTTGATGGGTTTGCCGGTGCGCTTTTCAATCGTATCAAAGCCAAGCTTAAGCTCATAAGCCAGCCCTTCTAAGATAGCGCGGTAGACGTGTGCGCGGGTGTGCACATCGCCAAAACCGATGAGGGCGCCTTTGCCATCAAGCCCCGGATGACGCACGCCCGGTGACCAATAGGGCTGCATGATAAGTCCCATGCTGCCGGCTGGAATGCCTTTGACGGCTGCGTCAAGGAGCTTTTCGGTGTCGATGCCTTGGGTTTTGGCAAGTTGCGCCTCAAAATGGGCGAATTGCTCTTTAAACCAGCTGACCATCCAAAAGCCGCGATAAATCATGTACTCGTGATTGTAGTAATGCGGGGCGGCGGCGGTATAGGCGGGCATGTGTTTGAGTATCTCGACATAATCGGGGGAGATGGTGTTGATGGTGGCGGTGGTGCCAAAGCTAAGACACGCAGTATCGGCGGACAGTCCCGCTGCGCCTAGGGCTTCGCAGGCTTTATCACTGGCGGCGGCAATCATCGGCGTGCCCTCTGGGATACCTGTGACTTTGGCAGCTTTGGCGCTTATCTCACCAAGAGTTTGGCTTGGTGGGATGATTTTGGGCATTTGCTCGGGGGTACAGCTAAACAGTCGCCATTTCAGGGTGTTGGGTTTGAGCCATGTTTGCGCTTTGTAGTCGTAAGGCAGATAGCCGACGGCATGACCGTTTGAGTCAATTAATTCGCCTGTGAGCTGATAGGTAAGGTAGGCGGAGAGATTAACGTAGTGCGCAGTCTTTGCCCATATCTCAGGCTCGTTTTGCGCGAGCCAATTACAGCGCGCTTTTTGTTGGGCGTCCTTGACTAATTCGCCCATGCCGATGATTTTGGTAAGCGGGCCAAGAAAGCCGATATCACCAGTCTCAGCACGGCGCAAATCCATCCAGACGATAGCGGGACGTAGCGGCTGCTTGTCTTTATCAAGGCAAATCATGGTATAGCGCTGGGTAGCGAGACTGACGCCAGCGATTTGTTCAGGTTTAATCTCGCAGGTCTGCCAGAGCTTTTGGTAGGCCTCACATAGCTTTTGCCAATAGTAGTCGGCGTGCTGCTCGGCATAATTGGGCTGTTCAGAGAAATACGGCTCGATAGGTACGCGGGCTTTAGCGATCTCAGTACCAAATTGATCAAAGATAAGCGCTCTGACGCTTTGCGTGCCATTGTCGATGGCTAAGAAATAAATCGAGTCGTTAGAGGTGGTCATAGTTGTCCTTAACTATGTGAGATGTTTATCAACATTAGAACGTGCTACTGGTATAAATTTTCCTTGCTTGCTGTGCGACTCCGTCACTCCAGAGGCTGCGCAAAATTTGCACCAATAGCACTAATCCTTAACACTGATTCCTATAATAGTTCGAAGAAACTCTAAACCACAGGCAAATGATAATAAAGCTGCCATAACTCGGTATAGCGAGCGACTTCTTGTTGCCATTTTTGCTCATCCCAGCCAAGCTCTTGCTGACAGATTTGCTTCAGTCTGGCGCTAATCAGTGGTGTCATCGCACCGTGCGGTAGGATTAAGCCTAAGCGTGTACGCCGTAGCAGCAAATCATCTAAATGGATGACCTGCTCATAGCGCGCGGCAAAGCGAATCTCCGCCCAAAGGGTATTGCTATCGGTGACGTAAGCGAGATCATCGTCATGTGCTAGCTCAAGTAAGTTATCGAGCTGTAGACCATAGAATCCTTGCAAGCGCTGTTGTAAGTCAGCAGGTAGTGTTACAAACTTGGCATGAGTCGGCGTAGGATTGTTAAAGACTTGATCGCTATTCGTGTTTAAGTTTTGAGTAGCAGAGTCATCAAGGTCGAGCACTTCTTGACATTTTGCCAGCACATCAAGGGCAATCAGGCGAAAGGTGGTGAGCTTACCACCGCTGACAGTCACTAAGTTATTATCAAGCCAAACGCTATGATCGCGCTTTTCTTTACTGGGGCTGACGCGTTTGCCATTGCCGCTATCTGCTATCAGCGGTCGTACGCCTGCCCACGTGCTGATGACATCTTCTCGATTGAGATCGGTATCATCAAATAACGAGTTAGTCGCTGCTAGTAGATAATCGACCTCTGCGCTAGTGATACCGACTTCTTCGTCATTGAGTGGCGGATGATCTAAGTCAGTGGTGCCAAGTACCGTACGGTTCTCCCACGGATAGACAAACACCGCTCTTTTATCAGCAGGATGCAAGAAGGTATAGGCTTGCGAGGTAGGTAAGCGCTCTTGACTGACGACTAAGTGACTGCCGCGTGAAGGACGAATTTGCTTATGAAAGCTTTGCTCGGGCTCATTACTGGCTTGCATACGCAAGTTATCCGCCCACGCGCCTGTCGCACTAACCACCACTTTGGCGTGAACGTCCAAAGTCTTGTCACTGTCTTTAGACGCCGTGTCTTTTAAAGTTGCACCCACCACCAAGCCCTGCTCATTGGTGATAAGCGACTCGGCTTTAAGATAATTAATAGCGTGCGCGCCGTCATGAATGGCTTCGTCAAGTACGCGCATGACCAGTCGCGAATCATCGGTGATCGCATCGCTAAACTGGCTGGCACCCAAAAATTTATCTTGCTTGATATTAGGATTTAAACTTAGAAAATCATCCTTCTTAAAGTATTTAAAATAGCGCTTACCCGCTATCTTGTCATAGACGCGTAGCAAGGTATTAAATATCCACGGCGGCGGAAACTTACCTTTATAATGCGGCATGACATAGTGCATCTCGTTAACTAGACCGTCTGCTTCGTTAAGCATACGTTCGCGCTCGCGTACGCTAAGCAGTGTCGTTTTGTAGTCACCGGATGCAATATAACGCAGCCCACCATGCACCATTTTACTTGAGCGGCTAGAGGTGCCCCAAGCAAAGTCTTTTTGTTCAATTAATAATACAGCTAGCCCGCGCCTTGCTGCCTCGCGGGCAATGCCGGCACCCGTGATACCGCCGCCGATAATGAGCATATCCCAAGGTTCAGATTTCGTTAAGGGCGCAAGGGCTTGCTGGCGTTGTTTGCTTTGGTTCATAAGATTTTCTTCTTAATAACAATTTACTTTGACACCCAATGAAATAAATACGTTGAATAATGACGCGCGACTGATATTCATTTTTCTTGCGTGCTGTGCTTACGCCGACAGAGGCAGCGCAAAACAAATATTAGTCACGCTGTAGCGCTCTTCCACTAAACTGGCTATAAAAAAAGCTCTTAATTAGAATTAATCTTCAAGCAATACACCTGGGTTCATACGCTGCTCAGGATCTAGACTTTTGAGCATATCATGAGTCACTTGTAGTCCCAGCGCGCCTTTTTCAGCGGCAAGGTACGGGGCATGATCACGGCCAACGCCATGCTGATGTGATATCGTCGCTTTGCCATGCGCAAGGCTAGTACTAGCAGCATGTTTGATTTTTTGCCAGCGTTTTAACGTCGCGGCATGATCTTTGGCGGCGCGGAAGAAATAAGTGGTGTATAGACTTGCGCCTTGTTTATAGACGTGCGAGATATGGGTAAAGGCCATGACTTCCTCGCCTTCATCAGCGAGCGAGGTTTTTACCGCGTCTTGCATTTGCGCCATTTGCTCGTCAATACGGCTCCAGTTGGTCGCAGTCTCAAAGGTATCGACCATAATGCCTTTATCCCAAAGCGTACCGCGCAGATATGGGAATTTAAAACGCCCGTGCGCCCAAACACTACCCATAATATTAGTGATTTTACCCGTGACACTACCATTTTGCTTTAACAATTTATTGAACTGCGTCACTGCTAGTTTATTCTGCGCTTTATCGCCTGAGAAACCATAAGTGAGCATCACTTTATCTGAGCTGAGTCCGCGCGCTTTTAGATAAGTGCTAATGGCTAAAAACTGGCTTGGCGTCGTACCTAGATGCAAATGTGCATCAGTCTCTACCGCGTTGCTTAGGCGTAGCATAGAGAGGCGAACATTGTTTTGCACCGCTTGTTTGAGTACCGCTTTGCCCGCTTCCCAATTCGGCAAAAACGCCACTTTAAACAGCTCTTCTTCAGGTTGCGGTTGCACGCGCATTTTGACTTCGGTAAAGATACCGGCGCGGCCCTCAGTACCCATCATCATCTCGCGCAAATCAGGCCCTGCTGAGGATGCAGGGATGTCAGCAATCTCTAGCACGCCTTGCGGGGTCACTAAAGTGCCACCGGCAAACATCTGCTCGATGCGCCCGTAGCCCAAGGACTGCTGACCACTAGAGCGCGCGGCAATCCAGCCGCCAAGCGTCGATAGCTCCCACGACTGCGGATAATGGCCCAAGCGATAACCGTGCTCGTCCAGTTGCGCCTCAACCGCTGGCCCTTGTGTACCTGCACCAAAGGTGGCAATTTGGCTCTCATCATCTAAGTCAATAAGTCGGTCCATTTGACTCATCGCTACCGTCAATACAGGCCGCGCGCCCTGTTGCGGATTGATATGTCCGACTACGGAAGTACCACCGCCAAAAGGAATAACAATCAGATCGTGCTCGCAGGCAAGCTTAAGTAATTGCTCGACATCACTAGTCGATTCGGGAAAAGCGACGCCATCAGGGAAGACTTCAAAGTCGCCGCTGTGCATGGCGATCCAATCGGGGAAGCTTTGCCCACGGGCGTGTCTGAGTCTGATCTCTTGATCGGTCGAGACTATGTTTAGCTTGGTAATAGCTTTAGGCAAGCGTGATTTAGGCACCGTTTTAAGGACTTGTTGTAGGCTGACCGACTTGAGCTTTTTGGTTTTGCCGATATGCGATTTGATCAGCTTTGCACCGTGCGGGGAGACTTTTTTATTAATATTGACGTTACCCCAGCCATTCCAGCGCGTCTGCTCGATAGGGGTATTAGTGGTTGCAGTCATATCAAGACGGGTTGCGTCCGTATGGTTAGATGTGGCGTTGTCGGAACTAGCATTTTTGCGGCGAAGGGCATTGAGTGTGCTCATAGGGACATACCTGTCGAATGATGATTGTGTTTTTGCTTGGCATCTATATATGGTTTTATATTCCAGCTTTGTTCGCGCAGGGTCAAGGTGGTAGTCATTTACGCTAATAATCTAGACTGCCATACTCACCGCTTCAAATTGTCAAAATGTAAAAAAGCTATTGGTGATAAGAACCAGTTTTTAACCCTGCTCAACCTTTTTTAGATCCTTTAAATCTACATACTCTTTTTCGCCGTGAATCTTATACATTTTACGTTTGATATCTGGATAGAGGGTAATATCAATCGGTGGTCGACTACCACCCATGAGGTAGGTAGCGTCGTTATCGCTATCGTTACGCATCGAGTGCGCGGCGCCGTGAGCGGGGAAAGCTACAAAATCGCCCGCACTTAAAGGATAAGTCTTATCGCCATAGCGCAGTGATAGCTCGCCTGATAATACGTAAATAAACTCATCTGACTCTTCATGATAGTGGTGCTGGGTGGTTTCATCGCCCGGCTCAACGCGTACTAGGTGTAAGCCAAAGGCGTTTAGTCCAACAATATCGCTTAGAGATACCGTATGACGAATGGCGTTGTCGTTAAACTGATGCACGTGCTTGGTTTCAGGAATCGCGGCGATATCGGACTTAGTTAGGATATAGTCTTTTGGATCGTCGAATTTGGGCTTGGGTAGGCTAGTCATGGTTTATCTCCGTTATTTTTTCAGACTTAAGCTTATATAGTCAATATGAAATAAAATCGATACGTTAATAATACCGTGCTACTGGTACAAATTTTCCTTGCTTGCTGTGCGCTTCGCACTTTTCGATGCTACGCAGCTGTTATTCAAAACAAGTATTCCAGTAGCACGGTATCGGTTTTAAAGTGAATTAACTATAGTAGCGAATATTTTTTGACTTTATGTAATTAATTGGGTAGGTACGCTTATGATTTATTTGCAGATGAAACGCTTTTGTTTATTTACCTAATCCACGTTATCTAGTCGCCCATGATTGGCTTAAACTTGTTAAAATAGGCTGATAATTTTACTTATTGATGGACATCGATTTATGACCACTGCCGCTGCTATCCCTACTATCAAAGAAGACCGTATTCTTATTCTTGATTTTGGCTCGCAATATAGCCAGCTCATCGCTCGCCGTGTGCGCGATTCTGGCGTTTTTTGTGAGATGTTCCCTTATGATATCGACAGCGACCGTATCAAAGATTTTGGTGCCAAAGGTGTCATCCTATCGGGCGGCCCTGAGAGTGTGCATGCGGAAAACAGCCCACGTATCAATGACGCTGTGTTTGAGCTAGGCGTGCCAGTACTTGGCATTTGCTACGGTATGCAGGCGATGGCAGATCGTTTTGGCGGGCAGGTTCATGCCAGTCATATTCATGAGTTTGGTGCGGCGACGATTGACGTTAACGGGCACTCGCAGCTCACTGAAGGTATTGAAGACAGCAGCACGGAAGGGAAGTCAGCTAAGCTGAATGTATGGATGAGCCACGGTGATAAGGTCATCGAAGCGCCTGAAGGCTTTGATATCATCGCCAGCACACCAAGCTGCCCGATTGCCATTATGGCCAATGACGACAAGCAATACTATGGTCTCCAGTTCCATCCGGAAGTGACGCACACTTTACAAGGTCAGGCGCTGCTAGGTCGTTTTGTCCATCAGATTTGCGATTGTGCTGGTGAGTGGACACCAGACAACATTGTCGATATGCGCGTGGCGCAACTCAAAGAGCAAATCGGTGACAAGCAAGTACTGCTCGGTCTCTCAGGCGGCGTGGACAGCTCAGTGGTTGCAGCACTATTGCACAAAGCCATTGGCGATCAGCTGACTTGTGTGTTTGTCGATAATGGCCTCTTGCGTCTGCATGAAGGCGATCAGGTCATGCAAGTGTTTGCTGAAAACATGGGCGTCAAAGTCATCCGTGTCGATGCTGAAGACTTGTTCCTAGACGCTCTAGCAGGCGAGTCTGATCCAGAAGCCAAACGTAAAATCATCGGCAAAACCTTTATCGATGTGTTTGCCAATAGTGCCCGCGAAATCAGCGCACAAAGAGATGGCAAAACCATTGAGTTCTTAGCACAGGGTACGATTTACCCAGACGTGATCGAATCTGCTAAGTCACATCAAGGTAAAGCACACGTCATTAAGAGCCATCATAACGTTGGTGGTCTACCAGATGACTTGGCGTTCAAATTGATTGAGCCGTTACGTGATTTGTTCAAAGATGAAGTGCGTAAACTCGGTATCACTTTAGGTCTGCCAGAGAAGATGATCTATCGTCATCCGTTCCCAGGCCCAGGTCTAGGCGTACGTATCCTTGGTGAAGTGAAAAAAGAATATGCTGATATCTTGCGTCTTGCCGATGCGATATTTATGCAAGAGCTGGAGCGCTCTGGCTGGTATGACAAGACCGCGCAAGCCTTTGCGGTATTCCAACCAATCAAATCGGTCGGCGTGGTCGGTGATGGCCGCCGTTATGCGTGGGTCATCGCGCTACGTGCGGTTGAGACCGTAGACTTTATGACCGCGCGCTTTGCTCATCTGCCGTATGATTTGATTGAGACAGTATCGAATCGCATCATGAATGAAATCGCTGATGTCTCACGCGTGACGTATGATGTGTCGAGCAAGCCGCCTGCGACGATTGAGTGGGAATAATTATTCATATGCTATGATTGTAATATCAACGCAAAGGAGTGATGGACTATGAAACTGGTTCATGTGGGACAAAACGAGTGGATGTTTGAAGATGACGTTAGCGATAAGTTGGCTGACAATAGATCAAATGCGCTTGGCGCTGGTAGAGCGCTTAATCTTAAAATAAAAGCCTTTGTAGATGCCGAGGTAAAAAGAGGTCGTGATATCAACGATATTATGAATGAAGTCATGACCAAATTTCAGCATGAAATTGTGCAAGACTTTGATGAGCAGCCGCCAACCTCATTCCAAGTGATACAGATGACGCTGGAGAAAGAAGGTTATGAAGTGGCTCGTGATATTGCTCAGTTTTTAGTATTAGAGAATATGAATGACCCTGATGCTTACTTTAACTTAGCATTTTTGTGTGAGCAGCATGATGACAGCTTTTTAGCACTATTGAGTAGCCGCGAATGTATGCGCCTATACTTAGAGTATTTCCCCAAAAACTTTAATTGGCAAAAAAGTAAGCTGCCATGGGGCATCATGGAGAACCGTCCCTTTTTGCGAGCGCTGTTTCAGCTGGCAAATGTCTATGCTGACAATATGAGCTTTGATGAAGCCTGCGAGCAGGGAGAAAGGCTGCTACAAGTTTGCCCTAATGACAACCTAGGTATGCGTGAAGCGCTGATAGAATGGTACATGTTTACCGAAGAGTATCAGAAAATAATTCGAATTTGCGGCAACTATCCAGAGGATATGCTTGCAAATATCGCTTTCGGTAAGGTGCTGGCTTACTGTTATCAAGATAAATTAGATAAGGCTGAAAAAGAGTGGGATATCGCAAAAGATAACTTGCCTGAAGTGGCGCATGAAATTCTTAAAAAGCGTCATCCTAGACCACGCGGTATGGGTATCAATAGTTATGGTATCGAAATTGGTGGTAAAGAGCAGGCTTATCTCTACTGGCAAGATATGGGCGATTGGTGGGAAGAAAATACTACCGCTCAAACCCTGATTGAGAAAAAACGTGCCGAGAAGCAGAAAAAGAAGAAAAAATAATTTGCTTTAGTAGTACTTCTCTTTAGCTAAAACAGTAAAACACTCAACTTGTTGGGTGTTTTTTTTGTTTTAGAGTTTCTGGAGCTATTCTCGCTTTCCGCTATTATCTTGTCTGCCCACTAGAGCCGCGACTAAAGCCCGCTGTGTTTCTGCTACCGCGATACCACAGCGGGCTAAGTCGCTGCAATCTAGTGATCCAACAAGGATAACCGCTGCAATCGAGGCTAAAACGTTTCATAAGTCTTAGATTAAAATATAGTAAGCGAGTTTTTCGAGTAAGTCACCTGCTACAATTGAATAAAAGTAATTGCTCATTTAAATTTTAGATAAAATGGCAAAAATCTTTAACTTATCGAGTATTTTTTGATTGAAAAGATTGATTATTTTTTCTCTGTATAGAGTCCTGTACATATCTAAATATAGTATTCATAGCATTAACTGTAGCTGTTGCTTCTGGAACATCCAAAAGCTCATTCACATGTGAAAGGCTTGCTTTATTTCTTAATGTAGAAAAAGCGTCAATTGACGCAGCAAAAGAGTTCAAAACTCTAGTAATCTCTTCAGACCGATTACCAGAAGCTATTAATGCTGGATGATATTTCCTAAGTTCTTTAAAAGCTTTAGATACTGTCGGATCATTTGGTAGATCTATACTACTGTCTGTACAGAGTTGTACTAAGTAACCATGAAGCGCTGTATGAGCACGATCAATTGCGCTAGATGAGTCTACAGTTCCTATTAAAGCTTTTGCATCACCTAGGGCTCTCATTACTATAGTTGATACTGATTCACTTAATTCTGGAGTAGCCACACTTCCTGCATTTTGGATTAGTTGATCTCCAACGATTTCATAATTAGTATTATTATTTTTCAGTATCTGATTAATATGCTGCACTGTTGGTACAGTAGCTTTTTGATGTTCGAGTTCTTCTAAAGCCTCATATACAGCTGCTATAAAATTGGGTGCATCTTTTGCAGCATCATATGCCTGCCTAACCATATCAGACTCTGCCCATTCTAGAGAAGAACTACGTGAGTAATAATCGTTGGAAACTTTGCAAAAGTGGCGTTTAAATATCTCTGCTATTTGTTGATGCCCTATTGAACCCGATACTTTTCTAATCAATGAGATAAAATCATCTACAATATTGTCATTTAAAGACTCTGTTGTGCCCATAGGGAACCTAAGCTCGCTAGCCATTTGAAGTGGCATGAAATACTCCAATTTTTAATGAGTTCGAATTAAGAGAGGATATTATGTTTTCAAAAATTTTAGTAAGTATATTGCTGATACTCTTTAGTCAAAAGAAAATACCTAACAATCCAATCAATAAAGAAACCGCTATAGCTACTATCGCTAAAATCATCGTCTGACGATGGCGTATTTCTTCCGAGTTTTTAAAATTATTATTTACTAATACTCTTAACTCTTCACTAGGGAGAATAAAACTGCCTAGCTTTTCAAGTAAAAAACTTGATATGGGTTGATCTATTTTGACTAAAGCATTGTTATACTGCTGACCACTACATTTTTTTATTTCGTTTTCTTTGCCAATAAAAGAAATTATTCCTAAATTCATGAGTTCCATTAGCAAGTTAACCATCACTATCACGCGAACAGTTTCCTTTCTACGTTTTACTACATCATTTGACTTTATAGATAAAAATACTTCCCGAGTATCACTATTAACATAAATGTTGCTATCGTGTTCATCTCCAAAAAAGTAATCTTCCAAAAAAACTTCAAACAAAATCATACCTTCAATTTTTAATGTGTTCGAGTTAATTAACTGGTTTAAAATGTTTTTTTCTTCCTTACTAAAGTTTCTCATGCTTACTTTAAGCCTAAAGTTGAAGTATTATTTAAAGATAATAGTATTATATAGAAAAAATTAACCTTAAAAATCTTAGTAATATTTATGATGTTGAATTCTAAAAAAGCAACACTCCCAAAAAGGAGCGCTACCATCATCTAAAAACTATTCTTTAAACCAAATCCTAACCCCGCACATTCACCACATAACGTCCCACAGCCTTACCATCAATAAAGCGCTCTAGGTATTCAGGGGTTTGTTCAAGGGTGATTTCTTCTGCGTATTGCTCCAGATTGGGCAGTTTCATATCCGTTGCCACGCGCTGCCAAATCGCTTTTTTGTCCTCAAGTGGGATAAATACCGAGTCGATACCCAGTAGCGATACCGCACGCGTGATAAACGGCAACACGGTCATCGAAAATGATGCTGATGCTGCAAGGCCACAGGTCGTCACTGCGCCACCTGGTTTGGTTTGCTTGAGTAGGTTGGCAAGATAGTCACCGCCGACGGTATCAATGGCATTGGCCCATAGCGGACGGCCAACAGGGCGATTGCCGACTTCATTGATGGTGTCACGGTGGCGCACTTCGGTGGCGCCCAACTCTTTCAAGTGTTCGCTTTGCTCAGGCTTACCAGAGAAGGCGATAGACTCGTAGCCCAGCTGCGAGAGGATAGCGATACTGATAGTGCCCACACCGCCTGTCGCGCCTGATACAGCAACGGGGCCATCGCTTGGTTTTGCGCCCATTTTTTCCAGCTTTTGGATGCTTAGCGCCGCCGTTAGGCCGCCTGTACCATAGATCATCGCTTCTTTTAGGCTCAGCGCTTCAGGGCAAGGCAATGCCCAGTCGGCAGGGATGGCAATCATTTGCCCGAGTCCGCCTGCGGTGTTCATCCCCAAGTCATAGCCGAATACCACGACTTCTTGACCTTCGCTAAAAGTGCCTGACTTGTCGCTGACCACCACGCCTGCCGCGTCAATACCAGGGGTGTGCGGATAGTTTTTGGTGATGCTCTTATTGCCTGAGGCCGACATGGCATCTTTATAGTTGAGCGAGGAGTAATGTACTTCGATCAATAGATCATTATCAGGCAGGTCGCTGACGTGGTGTTCTTGAATGTTTTTTGCGAACGTGCCTTCGCTGGTTTCTTCAACCACTAAGGCTTTAAAGGTTTTATTATCAGAGTTTGTTTGATTGGACATAATATTAGGGGCTGTATAGAATTGAGAAAACATTGAAAAAAATAAGCAACGCCTTACTCTAATGTTTACCACAACAAAGAAACAAGGCGTCACTTATGGCTCGCACCAAGCTCAACGATGAACATTGGCACAAGCTATTTATTATATTGCGACAAATTAACGTATATAACAAGCCCAATCTAAGACGTACCGTTGAAGGCATGTTGTACCGCATACGAGTAGGCTGTCCATGGCGAGACTTACCTTCTTATTTTGGTCATTGGTCTAGCATATATCATCAATACCGTTACTGGCGTAAAACCGGTAAATGGCAAAAGCTCATGAAGATAGTCACAGCAAACTATGATAGTGAATGGTTATTTATAGACGGTAGCGTGGTCAAAGCTCATCAGCATAGTACAGGCGCAGCCAGTCATCTTGATGAGGCCATTGGTAAAAGCGTTGCAGGTAATAGCAGCAAACTGCACTTAGTGGTCGATGCTTGTGGCAACCCTATACATGTTGAGCTGTCAGGTGGGCAAGTACATGACTCTAAGATGGCAAAGGCGTTGATATTTAGCACGATTAATAACCAGACTAAAGCGGTGATTGCAGACAGGGGCTACGATAGTAGCGATATTAGAGAGTGTATCTTCACGCACTGTGCTCAGTCAGTCATACCTGTTAAGTCGAACTCTAAAAGCTGTAACGACACACTAGATTGGTATTTGTATCGTTGCCGTCATTTGGTAGAAAACGCTTTTGCTAGATTGAAACATTTTAGGGGCATTGCCACGCGATATGATAAGCTCAAAGATAGCTATGCAGCGGCGGTAATGCTCGCTTGTGTCTTTATCTGGTTGCCCCTGATTTGAATTCTATACACACCCTATTCCTCTTTTGGTAAATAAACTTTACGGCGATACATTAAGGCTTAATGAGTATCTTACCTTTTTTGTCTGATTGCACCTCATCAGAGACCGCTTTTTGGATATCGTTTAAATCGTAAACACCGCCAGTCGGTAGTTTTAGAGTGCCATTAGCAGCATTTTCGATTAGCTCACCAGTTAAGCGCTGCATATCTTCTTTACTGATGGTTTGCATCATATCGCTCGCCCAAAAGCCTTTAACTTGCGCCAAATTAAAAATCAGATTGCTAGGATTCAGCATCAGCGGTTTACCTGACATTGCGCCGAGTGACGCCATGACGCCATGTTTACCTAGCATTGATACTAGCTCGCCGCCTGGCTGACCACCAACGGCATCGACTGCGCCGCTAATTTGAGCATCGCCAACGATTTTTTTGACTTGCTCTTTCCAGTCGTCATTATCAGTCACGACGTTGTTGTCAGTGATACCTAAATCGATAAGCTCTTGCTCAGATTTTTTGCTGCGTACTAGATTAATGGTATTGATTTTACGAGTAGGGGCGAGCATCGCCATAGATTCACCAACCGCGCCATTGGCAGCGTTTTGGATGATCCATTGCCCCGGCTTGATGTTTAAAAACTCAATGAGCAACAGCGCGCTCATCGGCATAGCGATTAATTGAGCGGCCATCTCATCATCGATAGCGTCTGGTATCGGGATTAGGCTTGAAACTGGGGCGATAAAATACTCCGCCCACGTGCCTTGTACGCCTGAGACTACGACGCGCTGACCTTTTTCAAAGCCTGTGACCTCACTGCCTAAAGCATCAATAGTCCCTACCGCCTCACTACCGCCTGTCGCAGGCAGTTTAGGTTTATTACCGTACTCGCCTTTGATGGTAACAAGGTCGTGATTATGAATGGAAGATAAGACAGTCTTGATACGGACTTCGTTGTCTTTGGGGTCTGGAGTCGGGCTGTCACTCACGCCAAGCACGTCAGATGGTTTGCCACATTCATGGTAAGTTGCAGTGCGCATAGAAGTATCCTTTTTATTATTTATCAGTTTGAGCACTTAAAGAGATTATTGAGTACTCAAAGAAATTAAGTTTAACAATTTGCTTTTTATAAACGATAACAACTCAGACTAAGCGTTCTCAACTTGATTTTGGTTACTTAACGTTGTGGCTGACTTAGAATTGTAAGGGAGTCGAGATTAAGCATAAGGCTTTCTTAACGAGTGCTACTTTTGCACCAGAATTAACATTCTGCATAAAAAAACAGCGCTTCTATCATAAGAAGCACTGTTTTGAGTGAGCTGTTAAAGGACTTTAGATCAGGTAATTTACGCGTAGCAAATTCTTATGGTTTTAATAGCCCTTATGGCTTTAACAGCACCTTACCATTTTTGCCTGATTGTAATTTGCCATCGACGGCCTTTGTGATATCTGCTAGATCAAATGTCGCTTCAACGGGCAGATGGAGCTTGCCACTGGTCGCGCGTTCGATTAGCTCATCGATTAAGCGCTGTTTATTCTCCACACTCATCTCTTGGCTGATTTTACTGCCCCAAAATCCTTTTACGATGGCTTGTTTAAAGATAAGATGCGTCGGATTGAGCGTCATGGGCTGGCCTGACATGATGCCAAAGGACGCCAAGGTGCCACCATGACCGAGCAGTGATAATAAGTCGCCACTGGCGTCGCCGCCGACTGAATCGACTGCTGCGCTGATTTTATTCTCGCCAAGGATGGCTTTGACTTGCTCTTTCCAGTCCTCATTATCAGTGCTGACGTTATTTTCTGCGCCGATTGCTTCTAGCTCTTTTATGGCATCGCTGCTACGTACCACATTGATAGTGTTGACGCCGCGCGCCGCTGCTAGCATCGCAAGCGATTTACCGACTGCGCCGTTCGCCGCGTTATGGATAATCCATTGTCCGCTTTTTACTTCTAAGAACTCAAGCAGCATAAGCGCGCTAAGCGGCATAGCGATCAGCTGCGCGGCCATCTTATCATCCAAGCTCTCAGGGATGGCAAACACCATGTCCTCGTCAGCGACAAAATACTCCGCCCAAGTCGCTTGCACGCTAGCGGCAGCAACGCGCTGACCGACTTTGAGATTTTTAACCTCGCTACCCACAGCATCGACCACGCCGACCGCCTCGGAGCCTGCAATAGCAGGCATCTCTGGCTTAAAGCCATACTGACCGCGAATGGTTAACAGATCATGGTTGTGGATAGAGGCGAGTACCGTTTTGACACGGACTTCATTGGCCTGTGGCTCAGGGATAGGGCGATCGCCGAGGCTGAGGACTTCGGTGGGTTTGCCAAATTCGTTATAAGTTGCGCTGCGCATAATATATTCCTTGATTTATGGAGGTATTATTTATAAAAGTACTATTTATAAAAGTACTATTCATCGTTAAGTTGTGAGCCACAGTAACAAGCGCCACCTGTTTGACGCAATATTAATTTAGTTACTTATGGTGTTTTAGGCGTCAAGTTCTATGGTATAAAAAACACAATTTTAGTTTTTTGTTGTTGTCATATAAGCGCACAAGTATCCTCATTTATTGTTCAATAAAACTCAATACGGCTCAGTACATGCTCTTGGATAAAGTATGCGCAGACATAGGCGCTTGGCCATGCAAATACAAAGCCTAGTCCCCATGAGCTAAGTAGGTCAGCGAAGAAATGATCACTATAGCCTGCTTTGACCAGTATCAGCGCCGCTGAAATAATAAGCGACATCATCATGGCCATCAGTCCAGTAAATACTAGGCGATATAGTTTGCGGCTCATACGTATTCTTAGTTTCGGTAGTGCCATAACGCATTTTTGTCCTAAAGGTTTTATAGAGAGCTATCATATAACCTATATGTAACTAGGTAAATTGGTTATTATCAAACACCAAGTTCTTTAAATGTTAACGATATCGATAGCATAAATAAACCAGACCAATCAATAAGAATAGACTATGAAAAGTAACGATAAGGCTAGACCACAACGTACATTAGGCATCATCGGTGGCATGAGTTGGGAGAGTACCGAGAGCTATTATCGACTGATCAATGGAGGGGTCAAGGCTGAGTTAGGTGGCCTGCATTCAGCGGACCTGCTTATTCATAGCTTAGACTTTGCGCCGATTGGTGAGCTGCAAGCAAAAGGCGAGTGGGCACAGATGGGCACGATATTAGCGAGTAGCGGCAAACGTCGTTTTGGCGATAGACCCTTTGGTAAGGTCACGCGATTTACTGGAGGGCGTACTCGTGTCGCTCAAGGTGCATCCTTTTATGCCACTTTGATTGGGCTTTGATGAGTGTCAGTTGGGTTTAATTAAGAATAGATAGTGAGCTTAGGGTTGTAGTTATAACCACTACTGCTATAAAACGCTCCTATTATAAATAACAATGCCTAAGCTATCTGGGCTAGAAAGGTAAACAAAAGCTAACGATAATCTTGTATATGTACATAGAAGATAAGGGTTTGACTAGAAAGTTATAAATTAAAAAATCTAGGCACAAGTTTAGCGCTAAAATCAAAATCAGATTTTGTTTCCACCTTAATTCTAAACAAGGATGCCTCCATGCTATTTAAACGCTTAGGCCTTGCCGCACTATTTAGTCTCTCTATCGTAGGCTGTACCACAGCGCCCAATACGCTTGCCGTTAACACCACCCAAAAAATCATTCAATATGAGCGCAATAAGTCTGATCTGGATGTCAAATCATTTACGCTAACTTCTGGCGACAAGTTAGTTTATGCCGAAAACGCCAACCTAACAGGCGAGCCCTTACTCCTTATTCACGGTTTTGGCGGTAATAAGGACAACTTCACCCGTATCGCTGACGAGTTAGAGGACTATCATCTGATCATTCCTGATCTGCTTGGTTTTGGTGAGTCGAGCAAACCTATGAGCGCAGACTATCGCTCACAGGCACAGGCCACGCGCTTGCATGAGCTGCTACAAGCTAAAGGTTTAGCAAGCAATATTCACATCGGTGGTAACTCGATGGGCGGCGCGATCAGTGTGGCTTATGCCGCAAAGTACCCAAAAGACGTCAAGAGTCTGTGGCTTGTCGATAGCGCAGGGTTTTGGTCAGCAGGCGTGCCAAAATCGCTTGAGGGCGCAACCCTTGAGAACAACCCATTGCTGATCAATAGCAAAGAGGACTTCTATAAGATGTACGATTTTGTCATGTATAAGCCGCCTTATTTGCCCAAGTCAGTCAAAGCGGTATTCGCGCAAGAGCGTATCAATAATAAGGAGTTGGACGCCAAAATCCTTGAGCAAATCGTCACTGATAATGTCGAGGAGCGCGCTCAAATCATCGCGGACTATAATATTCCAACGCTCGTGGTTTGGGGTGAGAAGGATCAAGTCATCAAACCTGAAACGGTCAATGTGATCAAAAACATCATCCCGCAAGCGCAAGTCATTATGATGGAAGATATCGGTCACGTACCGATGATAGAGGCAGTAGAGCAAACGGCTGAGGATTATAAAGGGTTTCGGGAGGGGATTAAATAGTAGCTATTCCCGCTTTACGCTACTATCTTAGCTGCCACTGTGGCGGTGACTAATAGGCAGTCGTGCTCCTGTTGCCTCGATATGAGGAAGGAAACAGTAAGTGTCTGGGAGACACTTACCCTGACGCAAGAGAAAATCTATGATTTTCTGAAAAGCCAAGTCCCCGCAACACAGTGTGCAGCCAAGTATATCCGCTGCAATCGGGGCTAAACCGCTCTCCAAGTTCACCTAAAATTGCAGTGCAATTTTTTAACGGTGCTCAGGCTAAACTGCTTCCCATGTCAACCTCTACTACTTTTACAGAATTTGACTACAAAACCGTAGTCAATATGTTTGACTACGGTTTTGTAGTTGAGTGTTCCAAACCGATATAATTAAACCTATAAACTTGAAAGAATTTAGAATCTCATGAACAAAATAACTCAAATCACTCGACGTCATATATTCGATGCTATGCAGGTAGAAGGTATTGATTGGGCTGGAAGATTAGATGAAACCGCGTTTTTGTCTAGACTATATGATTTAGAAGATATTCCGTCAACTGACAGCGAAACTCAATTTCACTGACCTCATTTAAGGCTAGCCTCTGACCCTTTTTGACTTGCGAAACAGCTTGTATAAGTGAGACGGTATGACGAATAAAGGGGTACATGGTCTGCTCTCAAAGCTTAAGGTAAAGGAGGATAAGGTAGTCAGAGACTTATCGTAGAGTATTTTAGTCCTTAGCCATCGGCGGCCAACGATGATCCTTATTGGACGCTATCCACTCTTGCACCCATGGCTCAGGTGACATGACTAAATTAGGCTCACCTAACGCCTTTAACACTTTGGCGGTTTCAATGACTTTGCCGCCTTTGGTGACGCCCGTGCGTAATAGCACCGAGGAACAAGGTTTGCCTTTAACCCACATCGAATGCTCAAGATAGAGCCAGCGCTCATCTATACCGACGAGCTGCGTCTTAATGGTCACTTTATCAAACAGGCGGATACGCTTACGGTATTGAATGGTGCTGCCTGCCACTACCATACCCCAACGGTTCTTTAGCAGCTGCTTGGCAAGCCCCGTGCGAATGATAAAATCTGTACGGCCAATATCATAGACGGTCAATACACGGCCATTATTCATCTCAAACATCGGATCGATATCGGTAATACTACAGCGTACAGTGACTTCGCTGACCTGTTCAAACGCTAACGGTTGAGCTTTTTTATTAGTGATAAACGCATCAACGATCGACTTAGTGTAACGCAAGTAAGGATACATAATAGAGTCTCAAAAGTTTAAGGGTAGGCTCGTGATACGCTTATTTTGACTTGACGGTAGCGTCCACACCGATGGATTGAAAGTAGGCGCTGACGGTTTCGGGTAGCCAATTGATATCGAATCTGGATTTTTTATCACGGCCCTGAGCTTGTTTGCTATCCGAGCGATAGCGAATGTAGCCGACGTGCCCGCCGTGCTTGGTATCGATAATAGTGACGCAGTCGGAGACATCGTTCGCGGTGGCGGTAAAGCCCAAAAACGGATCGTCTTTGGCGCTAATCAACAATAAGGGTTTTTTGACATCGCGCAAGTAGGGCAGGGCTGAGGCGCTATGATAGTAGTCGTTGTTAGAGCGGTAGCCATGACGCGGCGCGGTAAAGATATCGTCAAAGTCGCTGATACGATTGACCGCTTTGATAGAGTCGATCTCCTCTTTGCTGATGTCGTTGGCAAGGGCTTTTTTAATAATCGGATTAAGCAAATACGGCGTATAAATGCGATGACTCAAAAAGCTGTGCATACTCAGCGCCGCTGATGACATATCGACAGGGGCGGAGATGACAGCCGCGCCTTTACAGAGCGCTTTCTCGCCGTATTCGCCCATGTATTTAGCTAAGGCATTACCACCCAGTGAGACGCCGACCGCATACATATTGGCGTATTTTTCGCTTAGGTTTTGCAGCATGTAGTGCACTTCGCCCGTATCACCCGCGTTATAAAACACCCGTCCACTAGCTGGAATACCACCACAGCTGCGGAAATGGGCGACGACAAAGTGCCACCCTTGCGCGTGCATCTGATAAGCCAAAGCGCGGGCATAATGGCTATCGCTACTGCCTTCCATACCGTGGAACAAAACGATTAATGGCGTTTGTTCAAGTTCACCATTTTCTAAGTTTTCTGAATGTTCTATAGGATGCGCATCATAAAAGTCATAGGCAATATCACTCTCGTCCAAGGAATCTTTGCGCACCACTCGTCTGTATTTGGGTGCTTTGGGCGCAAAAAACTTTGGCAGGATGCTTTGCAAGTGCGGATTAGTCAGCCAAAAAGGCGGCTTAAATGCGTTATAGGTAAAGGTCGTCATAGTAGGGTTTCTAAAGTTGTAAAATAAAAGTATAAATAAAAAATATGAGTGTGATTTAAATAGCTAGTTTCACGTGAAACAAAACAGCTCTATAAGACTGAGTCTATACATTGTTAATTTAACGAATTTATTATCATACTAAGCTCGCAGCAAGCTTCCAATAGATTTCGGTGAACGGCTCAGTGAACAGATGATTACTGTATTATTTAATTAAGCTCAGTTTACTTCTTTAGAACATACTAATCTGTGGGCTTTATTACTCTACCTGCCATCGCTAGTTCAGTTTTTAAGGTCTCAATATCAACCTCAGCAATAGTGACAGTTAAGGTGACTTGTTTGCTATAGGCGACATCTTCGATAGTGCCCTCTAAGCTCTCAACCACATAACGACACTGAGTTTCAGTCGCGAAGTCCGCTAGTATTTGCACTTGCATCATCGGCACGAAAGGTTGCAATATCATCTGATCGACTGCTGCTTGTGCAGAGCCTGCATAGGCACGAGTGAGACCGCCTGCGCCAAGCTTAATACCGCCAAAGTAGCGCACCACGATAATGATAATATTGCCGATAGATTTATGCTGCAGCACGCCTAGTATTGGTCGCCCTGCAGTACCACTCGGCTCGCCATCATCATCGAAACCTGCGCTCGTAGTATTATCAGGGTCGCCAATGATATAGGCCCAGCACCAATGCCGAGCATCAGGGTACTTTTCTCGTAGTTGTTCCACATGAAACATCGCTTGCTCACGTGAATTTACAGGATAGGCATAAGCAATAAACTCGGATTTTTTAATCTCAAGCCGTGCGGTCACGGGGTTTTTTAAGGTTTGATAGCTCATATTGCATCGATGGTACACTTAGGGTTAGATGGGATATGTTAAACTGACACCACTATAACAAAACCCTATATGACTAAAGGTAGTAAAAAGTATGCGTCTCGATAAATTTATCAGTAAAGCCACTGAGCTGTCACGCAAAGAGTCCAAAAAAATCCTCCACGCCTCTGAGGTCACCGTCAATGATGAGGTGGTCAAAGACCCTGGCCTACATGTCGATATTATCAATGATGAAGTGCTGTGGGCAGGCGAGCCGCTCTCGGTGGCGACGGGTAATCGTTATATCTTGCTGCATAAGCCTGAAGGCTTTGAGTGTACGTTAAAGGCCAAAGAGTATCCTATCGTCACCGAATTGATTGCCGTACCAGAGCTAGGCAGTTTACGTATCGCAGGCCGCTTGGATGTCGATACCACAGGTGCACTGCTGCTTAGCGATGATGGCGGCTGGCTACACCGCGTCACAAGTCCCAAGCACGAGCACGCCAAAGTCTATGAGCTAACGCTTGCTGATCCTATGAATGAGGAGGAGCAAGCCCGCGCAATCAAAAAGGTGGGCGAAGGTATCTTGTTAGAGGGCGATTATGAGCCGACCAAACCGGCTACCCTTGAGTTTATCGATGAGAAACATGCGCGTCTAACTTTGGAGCAAGGCAAATATCATCAGGTCAAACGTATGATGGGCTACTTCGGTAATAAAGTCGTCGAGCTGCATCGCGCTAGCATTGGCCATATTACTTTAGACGGGTTAGAGCGTGGCGATAGTCGCTTTTTAACGCCCGAGGAAGTAGAGAAGTTTTAGGGATATTTACAAGTATATTTTTAGGTTTACGGTAGGGTGCGCCTCGCGCACCTGACGTCTAAGTTGAGCTTTATCACTTGTTTTATCGCTCTCTATTGCGCCTCCCTTAAGCTCAAGTAGCGAATTGCAAAAGTAACTGGCAAACCCTCCGTAAACTTAGCTAATGTGCTAAAGTCCTGATATCTTTTCACTCTACTTTTTTAGATAGTGTTTTAAGACGAAATGCTGATTGCTATTGGTATATAAACGCTACTTGCTAGGATGACTGCTGTGAAACCACCTCTACTTAAACCTATTAGTTTTATTAGTGCGCTGCTATTAACGGCGACGGCTTGCGCCCAGCCTGCAACTTCAACCGATGAGAATATTAAGATGACGCAAAGTGCGGCAGCGGACAACGTCAGTGCTGACACTGATAGCCATCTGCGCCAAGTATTGACCGAGGTTGGTATCAAAGCGCAAATCTTATCTATCGAACCCTCTAATTTGCCTAATATGTATCAGGTCAATCTAGCAGGACAGCCGCCACTCCATATCACCACTGATGGCAAATATGTCATCCAAGGCGAGCTACAAAAAAATCCAAGCCCACGTAAAGTGAAGCAAACCCCAACGCGAGCCACTAGTGCGCAAGCAGGCGAATATGTCAGCGCGGCGGTGAAATCCTCACTACTAGAGAATATGAGTGCGCTGAAAAACATGAGCGCTAAAACGCCGTTTTTTTATACCGCAGTGCCGGGCGTGATTTGGGGCGCAACATTAGAAGGCGTGCCGTTTTTACTCTCAGATGATGCGCAATACATTACTGATGGCGAGATATCGGTGATAGAGAATGGTCAATTCACAGGACTTGATGAGACCTTTGAGGCGAATAAAAACAAATCTGTCTTTGCCTCACTAGATGAGTCGCAGCTGATTACTTATCCGGCAACGACTACCGAGCGCGCCGTTATTTATGTTGCAACTGATGTGAATTGCCCGTACTGCCGAATGCTACATAAGCAAATGGCAGATCTCAATGCCAAAGGCGTCACCGTCAAGACTATCGGTTATCCTATATATGAAGCGTCACCTGCGCAGATGCGCGGGATCTGGTGTCAAGCGGATGAGGGCAGTCGCCGTAACGCTCTAGACAAGGCAATGCTACAAGGCCAGATGACGCCAGCGCCTGCCAGTTGTAATATGGATTACGTGACACCTAATCGTGAAAGGGCGGCAGGACTTGCAGTGATAGCGACGCCAGCGATATATCGTGAGGATGGCGTTTTATATCAAGCGAGCTTTGAGAGTCCTGAATTCTTAGAGTTTTTGGGCGTTCAGTAGTTAGCTCACTCACAGCTATTTTAAAATCTAAAACCCCATAGCAAAAGCGCGCTATAAACTATCAAGTTATAGCGCGCTTTTTGTGCGAATTGGTTTTAGAACTTAAATAGCACTTATGCCTTTAAAGTTCATAGAGAATCTTGATTTAAGGCAATACCACATCGACGATTTGCCAGTCAATAAAGCCCTGACGTTGCATCTCAACAGTGATCGGATAGCCTTTGACTTGCCCGCTAATGGTAAAGCAATTGATACCGCAATAGCTCAGACTAGGTTCGCTATCTTCTCCTTGCGCCGCTTGCTCCTCAAGCTCGCTGGCTTGTTTTTGCATGACCAGCTGTATTTGGTTTTTGACTACCGCATTGATATCACCGCGCTGAATGATGAGATCTTGAATGAGGTTTTTGAGATCGACTTGATTACTAGCGATGGCCCAAGCCGCAGCCAGCTCTTTGGTCGCGGTATTGGCTTGACCTTGCGTATTGATGAGGGTTTTGACATTGTCAGGGGTAATCGCGCCTGCCACTGCTTGACTGATAAAACTATCAGCCGCTTGCTCTAAGGGCGCGCCGCCAAGCTCAGCGACTAGTGGATACTTGCTCATGGTCAGCGCAAATTTATCCGTCAGCTGTCTATAGACGCTAGGACGGACTTGCTCGTAATCGATGGCTGCTGCGATAGTCGCGCCATCTTTAGCATCATAAGCGTTCTTTAGTTGATAAGCGCTGTAATAGGGCGAGCCGGCATAGACCACGACTGCCATAACGATGATCAATAAGATAAAGGCCGTTAGTTTTTTCATAATCAATGCTCTCTTACACCGAATTTCAAGTATGAACGCCTGCTTATAGAGCGCTAAATATTAGCACGACTTTAGCGCTTGATGTTATGAAAAACTAGAGAATAATCAAGCTAAGAGGATATATAGTCGATTCACTCTAAAAATGACATAGCGCTGCTGGGATGAATTTTATGCAGCATCGAAGGAACGCAGCACGCAAGTAAAATTTATACCTGTAGCGCACTTAATCTCATAACAATTTTACTTTAAACTGACTATAGGTACGATTATCTGCAGAATAAAACTACGCAGATAATAATTTCACAATTATTAAGCTTGATAAATCGCTGAGCCACCTCCATTAACAGGCCAAACTTTTATATCTTTATACCTTTATTTATTAATTGATTTGGTTAGCGCAGTACGTTGCTGATTTTACCGATACGCTATGATATTGATTTTGTGTTTCACATGAAACACTTTTGATGATTGAGGCGTAGTAGACGTAAGGCTATTAGCAAGCATCACTGTGATGACGATAGGAGAGCTCATGAGTAAGCGTGATTTTTATGAAGTGTTAGGGGTCAGCAAAACGGCTGATAGCAAAGAGATAAAAAGAGCCTACCGCAAGCTGGCAATGAAATACCATCCCGATCGCAACTCTGATGACCCTGATGCCGAAGAAAAATTCAAAGAAGCGTCGATGGCTTATGAGGTGCTTAGCGACGAAGATAAGCGCTCAGCCTACGACCGTATGGGTCACGCTGCGTTTGAGAATGGCATGGGCGGCGGTGGCGGCTTCGGCGGCGGCGGTAACTTCCAAGACATCTTTGGTGATATTTTTGGTAACTTCGGTGATATCTTCGGTCAAGCTCGCGGCGGTGGTAGTCGTACGCGCCGCGGCTCTGATCTTCGTTATGTCATCGAGCTAACGCTTGAGGAAGCGGTGCGCGGCTGCCAAAAAGAGATCAGCTTCACCGCGCCTGCACCTTGTGATACTTGCGATGGTAAAGGGGCCAAAGACGCCTCTGATATCGTCACGTGCCAGACTTGTCATGGGCAAGGCCAAGTGCGTATGCAGCAAGGCTTCTTTGCTGTGCAGCAAGCGTGTCCACAGTGCGGCGGTAGCGGTAAACAAATCAAGAACCCATGCCCAGACTGTCATGGTAATGGCGTCCAAGA
This sequence comes from Psychrobacter submarinus, assembly GCF_904846685.1. Lineage (GTDB taxonomy): Bacteria > Pseudomonadota > Gammaproteobacteria > Pseudomonadales > Moraxellaceae > Psychrobacter > Psychrobacter submarinus. Next base: position 180,997 of record NZ_CAJHBQ010000004.1, on the reverse strand, counting down.
AAAATCTCGCACCCTTGAAGTCTCTATCCCAGCCGGCGTCGATGATGGCGACCGCGTGCGTTTAGCAGGTGAAGGCGAAGCGGGCGGTGCTGGCGTGCAAAACGGCGATCTATATGTTGAAGTACGCGTGAAACCGCATGAGGTCTTTACTCGTCAAGGTGCAGATCTGTATATGGATGTGCCAGTGAGCATCACCGATGCCGCTTTAGGTAAAGAAGTTGAAATCCCAACTTTAGATGGCAAAGTCAAAATCAAAGTCGCCGAAGGCACGCAAAGCGGTAAGCTGCTGCGAGTACGCGGTAAAGGTGTGACGCCAGTGCGTACGACGATGAAAGGCGATCTGATTTGCCGCGTCATTATCGAAACGCCAGTCAATCTCACTCGCGAACAAAAAGATCTGTTACGTGAGTTTCAAGATACCTTGGACGGTGATAGCAAGCATCAACAATCGCCACACAAAAAATCTTTCTTTAAAAAGATTGGCGAACTATTCGACTAAGCGTTAACTTTTGAGCTTTTTGACGTTATCAACAGGCCTAATAGTTTCATGTGAAACTATTAGGCTTTTTTATGTCTGCTTGTTAGTCGCAGCAAAAACAATTCATGCTATGATAATTAACATAACGCGTGCTAACAAGGCACTGCTAACCTATAAATATAGACCATGAGCTTTAGGACAAAAGTATGAGTAAGACACAAACAAAAGAGATGATAAATATCGGCGTTATCGGAGCCGGTGGCCGTATGGGACGTATGTTGATTGAGGCGGTACAGGACAATCCGCAAACGTCTCTCAGCGCTGCTATCGAGCGTGAAGGATCAAGTCTGATTGGCGCTGACGCCGGTGAGGTCGCCGCTATCGAGCGCTTAAATATCAAAATCGTCGATGATTTAGTCTCAGTGATCGATGATATCGATGTGCTCATTGACTTTAGCTTGCCGGATGCCACTGAGCAAAATATGCAGACTTGCGCTGAGCATAAAGTCGCGATGGTCATCGGTACAACAGGCTTTAATGAGCAGCAGGAGCAAGTGCTTACCGAGGCCAGCAAACACATTCCTATCGTCTATGCGGGCAACTATTCAACTGGGGTCAACCTATCGCTCAAGCTATTAGGTATGGCTGCTAAAGCCTTTGGCAATGAGGCTGACGTTGAGGTCATCGAAGCGCATCATAAACACAAGATTGACGCGCCATCAGGCACTGCTTACATGATGGCCCAAGCCGTCGCTGAAGCTCGAGGTCAAAACCTAAAAGAGGTTGCAGTCTATGGCCGTGAAGGACAAACAGGCGCGCGCGAAGCAGGTAGCATAGGCATTCATGCGATACGCGGCGGCGAAATCATTGGCGATCACACGGTAATGTTTATCGCTGATGGCGAAGTGGTGGAGATTACTCACAGAGCACGTGCGCGCATGACCTTTGCAGCAGGGGCGGTACGCGCTACCACTTGGGTCATTCAGCAAAAAGCAGGGCAGTATAATATGCAAGATGTACTTGGGTTAAATGAGTAAGGCTGAATGAGTAGAGTTGGATAAGCGAGTTTTAAATAATTAGGATAGCTATAAGATGAACCGCTCACTGATGACGCTTTTGTTTTTAAGTGTAGGTACTAGCTTTATTGTACCTGCGCAAGCCGCCTCTGCTCACAAAAGCGCCCAAACCTATGTCATCGATACTTACGGCGGTGATGCTCTACTGCCAGCCGTACGCCAACAGCTAAACAGTAGCCGTGACGGCGGCACAGTAAGTAGTTATCAAGATAAGCTTGTGCTACAAACCAGCGCGGCGAATTACAAGGCGGTGCAACAGCTCCTTGCGCAAATAGACACTCAGCCGCAGCCGCTGCTAGTCGCAGTACGAGTAGGCAGTAGTGGTAATATACAAAGTAATATCCGCCAAGGCCAAGTGATTATCAGCAAGCGTGGTATTCAAGGGACAGGTATAGTGAACCAAAGCGATAGTCAGCAGCAGAGCAATAGCTTATATCAAGTGCAAACGCTCTCAGGTAGCGCTGCCAGCATTAGCACCAATACGCTATATTCCTTAACGCAAAACTATCAGGCGACGGCTTATCGAAATAATCGCTATCCGTCTTATCATAGTCCGTCAGCTCAGATTATTATTCAGCAGCAAGTGTTATTGCCGACAACGAGAAGCATTGCCGTCACCCCAAGACTACTGCCCAATGGACAAGTGGAAGTGCAGTTGTCGCAAGCAGAAGAGAAGCTACTCACTAGCCATTCTCGATATTACCAAAAAAACGCTATTGAATCACAAAGGCTAAATAGCACAGTTATCGTACCGCGCGGGCAATGGGTCACTATCGGACAAGTTATACAAAGCGCTCAAAACCAAAGCTCAGGCTTTGCTGGCAATCGTCGTAGTATGACTAGCACCAGTGCCCCGATTCAGCTATTGGTTCAGTAGTTGAGTTCTCCAGAACTAAGATGTTGTAGGATGCGCCATGCACACCATTAACTTAAATATGATGATTAGACCTCTTGCAAAAGTAGTTGTAAGACACAACGTATATTATTGAACTCTACTTACTTAATAGATATGCCAAACATAAATAAGCTACTCAAACAAAGTAACGCTGGTTTTAAACGCTACACTGGCATTCATAAAGCCACCTTTTATGAGATGCTTGATGCCATGCAAGAGCATGAAGCATCTAAGACCAAATCAGGCAGACCAAGTGTGCTCAGTCTTAAGGAGCAGATACTACTAGCCCTGACTTATTGGCGTGAATACCGCACGCTTTATCATATCAGTATGGACTTTGGTATTCATGAGTCTTCTGCTAGCCGTATCATTCGTAAAGTAGAAGACACACTGATTGACTCTGGCAAGTTTGAATTGCCTAAAAAGCTGCCTAGTCGTGTCGATGAGGACATCAATTGGTCAGTCGTCATCGTCGATGCCACCGAAACCCCTATTGAGCGTCCAAAAAAAACCAAAGCGACTACTACAGCGGCAAGAAAAAACAACACACCTTAAAAGCGCAGGTTATCGTCCATTGGCAAACCGGCTTGATACTTGATGTGCAAACCTGCAAAGGGTCAATCCACGATTTTAAGCTCTATAAAGATACTTGTCCTGATTGGCTTCCTGACAATGCTAAATTACTAGCAGATAGTGGCTATCAAGGTATAGCAAAGCTACATAAGCAAACCTTCACCCCTTTTAAGAAACCTCGTGGTGGTCAGTTATTGGAGATATGCAAACAGGCCAATCACTATCTGGCAAAGTTCCGTATTGTGGTTGAGCACAAAATAGGCTTAATCAAGTTGTTTAAAATCGTGGCTCATAAATATCGCAACCGTCGTCAGCGCTATGATCTTAGAATGAAGCTGTTTGCTGGTATCATTAATTCCGAGCTTAGACTATGACTTTTGCAAGAGGTCTATTAAACATTCTAATCAAAAGTTATCTTAGTAAGTTAACGAGTAATTGCCTTGTTTTAACGACTTTCAAGTACGCGGGGCGCACCCTACGCCAAATATAAGTCATAAAAAAAGCGCAATACTTTAAATTTCAGTATTACGCTTTTTTTATGAACTAACTAATCAAGTATTAATCAAGATAAACCACTTCTAATGGCGGAAAGCCATTGAACTCGACAGACGAATAAGAGTTGGTATAAGCCCCCGTCGCGAGCCAATAAATTTTATCGCCAATCTCCAGCTCTTGGGGTAGCTGATAGTCGGTCTCTTCATACATGATATCAGCAGAGTCACAAGTCGGCCCTGCTAAAACCACTGTACCTGACGTGGTCGATGTTGCCATTTTTGGAGTATAAACGGGATATTTAATCGCTTCACCTAACGTTTCAATTAACCCTTGGAACAGCCCCACATCAGTATAAACCCAGCGCGTCTCCTCCTCATGCGATTTGCGAGAAATCAGCACCACTTCACTGACTAAGACCCCAGAGCTTGCCACCAGCGAGCGGCCGGGCTCCAGGATAATCTCTGGCATATCGTCTATACCGTAGCTATCGACTAAGTATTGTTTTACCGATCCGGCGTAGTCTTGTATGGTATTGATTTGGTTGAGATACCGAGCAGGGAAGCCGCCGCCGAGGTTAATCATTTGTAGCTTAATGCCTTGCTCACTCATAAGCTTATCAAAGATATCTTTGACCATGACTAGGGCATCGTGCCAGACGGTCACTGATTTTTGCTGACTGCCCACGTGGAACGAAACTCCATAAGGCACTAAGCCAAGCTCTTTAGCTTGGATGAGCAGATCAACGGCCATATCAGGATGGCAACCAAACTTACGCGATAAGGGCCATTCAGCAGTGTCTGAGCCTTCTACCAAAATACGTACAAACACCTTTGAGCCAGGAGCCTGCTCAGCGATATTTTTGAGATCTGCTTCTGAGTCGGTTGCATACAGATCGATACCTTTATCAAAGGCGTATTTTACATGCTTTGCTTTTTTGATGGTATTGCCATAAGAGATACGCGAGGGCGCAACGCCGCAGTCGAGCACCCGATCCAGCTCATAGATGGAAGCGCAGTCAAAGTTTGAACCTAGCTCTGCTAATAGCTCAATCACTTGCACCGCAGGGCTAGCTTTCATTGCATAATGGACTTTTGCTTCGGGAAACAGGCCAATCATTTCATTGAATTTCAGTTTGATACGATTCAGATCAACGATCAAAAAAGGCGTGTCGCGACCCTCAGCGGCTTTGGTGAATTTGCCCCAAGCAGCAGGGTCAAAATATTGGTCAATTTTGATCATAGTCATAGCAATAAGCCTTTAGTAAAGATAAAAAAGAGGAAAGGGGTTTTTAGAAAGGAGGCATAAAAATGCATGTCAACATGAAGGTTTTGACATGCACTCAAAGGTTCGCTATTTAGACATTTGTAGCTTCAGGCTGTTTTGCGGCTTGTTGGCTTTGCTTTTCGCGTATCTTAAGCACTTTTTTGACTTTATCGCGGGCGCGAGTTTGTTTTAGGCGTGATAGATAATCGACAAAGATAACCCCATTGAGATGGTCCATTTCGTGCTGAATACAAACAGCGAGTAAGCCTTCTGCTATCTCGTCAATAGCCTCACCATCAGCGTCTAAAGCTTCGATACGCACTTTGCTTGGGCGCTCAACTTTATCATAGACATCAGGAACCGACAGACAGCCTTCTTCATAAGGCTGCTTTTCTTCGACTAGTGGCGTCACTTTAGGATTGATAAAGACCATGGGAGTATCTCTGTTTTCAGATAAGTCCATCACGATCAGTTGAATATGGCGATCCACTTGCGAGGCGGCAAGACCGATACCATCAGCGGCATACATAGTTTCAATCATGTCACTGATTAATGTTTTTATCTCAGCATCGACCTCTTTTACAGGGGCGGCGATAGTGCGCAAGCGCGGATCAGGGTAGCTTAAAATAGGGAGTACTGCCATAGTGGCTTACCTCAGTCATGCAAATAGAATTGGCGTTATTATAAGGTAAATGGGGGCAAAAGTAACGATTATCAACAACTTGAGGTCGATTTCGTATTAGTAGATTTATGGGCAGCAACTAAAGCCTTCATAAAAAAAGACCTTATAATAATAAGGTTTTTTTAAATCGAGAGTATAGCTAAACACCTGTTATAAAAGTGCTTATATTATACGCGGCGTTTATTGACGATCATCTCATACAAGAAGAGTAAGATAATAGCGCCAATCACTGAGAATATCAGACCGATAAAGCCGCCATCAGCATCGATACCGATTAGACCGGCAATAAAGCCACCAAGCATTGCACCTACAATACCGAGTACAATAGTCATAATCCAGCCCATCGCATCGTTACCTGGCTTAATAGCGCGCGCTAATAGACCTGCGACTAAACCGACAATAATCATCCATATAAAACCCATTATTATTCTCCTAATTGATTGAATGAGTACATTGTAGTCACTCCTTCGCCAGAAGAGTAAGCACGAAATGTTAGTAGTGTAGGGGCTGTGTGATAAAAAGTCCTGATTTGCTATCATTTGAATTGAATGCGTAAAGGGCTTGTAAAAACGATAAAAAAGCGCCACTCGGAATCTGAGGGCGCTACATAGACTATGGCATGAGCTAAGAGTAGGGTTATTAGCGCTGAGTCGTTGCCAATGCTGCCAATAGACGTTGGTGAATACCTTCAAAACCGCCGTTAGACATGATAATAATAGCATCACCCGCTCTAGCATGAGTAGTGAGATGCTCGATTATAGCGTCGGTACTACCAAGCACTTGCTGACTGCTTAAGTTGCTATTATGCTGCTGCGCTTGCGCTATGACGTCTTTGAGGCCCCACTCAAGGCCTGTAGGCTCGTACCAAAGTGTCTGATCGGCAAGCGCGGCCGAAGACGCTAGGCTGTCTTGATGAATACCCATCTTCATCGTGTTGCTGCGCGGTTCGATAACGGCCCAAACCTTTTGATTAGCCATTTTCTTTTTGGCACCATCCAACGTGGTGGTAATCGCGGTCGGATGATGAGCGAAATCATCAAAGACTAAGATATCCCCCACCTCACCGATCAGCTCCATACGCCGTTTGATACCGGCAAACTCAGATAGTGCGGCGCAGGCACTTGCGATATCGACGCCGATATCATACGCCGCTGCAATAGCGACTAGCGCATTATTGACATTATGCAAGCCGTTCATCGCCCAATCGACTACGGCCGTATCGGTACTAGCCGCTTCATTACCAGTTGTATTTTTAGCGCTTTTATCGCCATGAAAGCTCACTTCAAACTGGCTACCATCAGCGCTGATAAGTCGGGCTTGCCACTCGCTCTCAGCTGCCGCGGTTTGAGCTTGCGCCGGATTCTTATCAGTATTATCGACAATAGAGGTGCGCCAAACGGGCGTCCAAACGCCTTTAGCTAAGGTATCTTCGAGACTTGGCGTATTGACTGGCATAATAATTTGTCCGCTACTCGGAATCATACGCAGCATATGATGAAACTGCGTCTGAATCGCTCCTAGATCAGCAAAAATGTCAGCGTGATCAAACTCCAAATTATTCAAAATAGCGGTACGCGGGCGATAATGTACGAACTTTGAGCGCTTATCAAAAAACGCTGAATCATATTCGTCGGCTTCAATAACAAAGTAACCTAAATCCGAGGTATTTGTAAAATCAGCGCCTAAGTAGCTACTATGAGCGAAGACTTGTTGTAGACGCTTATCATCAGTATCGACTAACGGCACGCCGCCAATCAAAAACCCGCTATCAATCCCAGCATATTGTAATATCCAAGCGAGCATCGTCGTTGTTGTGGTCTTACCATGCGTGCCCGCCACTGCTATCACATGGCGCGATTGTAGTACTTGCTCCGATAAGAACTGCGGCCCTGAGGTATAGCGCAGTCCTTGATTGAGCATATACTCGACCACATCCATCCCGCGCTTCATCGCATTACCGACAACGACCAACTCAGGCGCAGGCTGTAGATGCTCGATATGATAGCCTTCCATAATCGTCACGCCAGCCTCTTGTAACTGAGTGGACATCGGCGGATAGACATTGGCATCTGAGCCCGTCACTTCATGCCCAAGCTCGCGGGCCAATAAGGCTAGTGAGCCCATAAAAGTGCCACAAATACCAAGAATATGAATATGCATAGACGTTTCGCACCGAATGATAAGAAAAGAAGAGTAAGTCGTGATATTTAGGACATTATTGTAAAGTAAAGCCTACGGTATAACCAATAAAATGCGTAAAAAAACGCCCAAAAAAACGCCTAGTCTGTAGGCGTTAACATTATCTAAAGTTTACCGATTATTAGGGCGTGTTAAACATTCGACCATGGCACTGACAGAGACTATTTTTTAGGCGATTTGCAGATAAAAATGGTAAGTTTAGTCGTTCTAAGCGTCTATTTTTATCAATAAAGCGGCAAAAAATAGTCCTGTCCCTGTTGTTGTCGTGAGGGCTGATGCTAAAATCGCCCTAGTCGTTGCGACTGTTTAAATAAAATCAGCTAGCCAATGCAATAAGCATTATCTGCAATTTTAACGACGACTAGAACACAGCTTTGATAAACTAGTAGCGATCAGCAGTGCGCATTTGTGAATGTTCAACACGCCCTATTATGAACCAAAAAACATATACAAAGACTTATATTACTGGCGCGATAACGTGTAGTCATCGTCAGCAATGTTGTTATCATCTAGTAATACTAAATGGTTGTTTTGAATAATATAGCTCTCTATACGCTGATCATCGTAAACGATCGTGATCTTGTCATCATCTTGACGATAAATACCGTTTTCAATTAACGAGTCGGTCGGCTCTTTTGGATTATCATAAATACTGGTTTTTACCACAGAGCCATCAGCAAATAAGTTTAGCAACACCTCTGTGCTGCTACAAAAAGAGCAGGGCATTACTCCCTTATAATCACCGATTAAAGTAGCCTGCATTTGACTGTCGTTTGTTGTAGTAGCATCCGAAGATGAGCGATCTACGGAGGATTTTCTATCCGATTTGGCCGTACTAATGAGCGACTCATCCTCTTCGCTACTAGTCCCATCGCTATCTGAGGTAGGGTCTATGGTCTCCTGCTCTGCAGCAATAGCATCGCTCTGCTTACTTGCAATCATCATTTTTTCATTAGTGCTAGGTGTCGAGGAGTGGCTATCACAGCCCGCAAGTAAAGCACAAAAAGACAAAGGTAATAAGAGTTTCAAAGTCGAGCGAGAGCCACAATGAGCAGGCGTTGTGGCAAATTTAGAAAAAGAATATATCATGATCTTACCAACAGCAAACAGATGAGGATTAAGTGCAAGCTGACAACTAAGGTCAGCTCTACTTACAAAAGCTAGTATTAATGTCATTTAAGATGACAAGAGTGGCAAAGTAACCATACCTGCTTCTGATGTACTCACAGGACTGGTGTGCAGAGCCTTATTGCCACATTTTATATATCTTTTGAAGATAAACGATTATTTATTCACCATCAACGGAAAAATATTATCGTAAGATAACAAACTGGAATGACCAAAATGTGTGGTTTTTGTTATAAAAGGAGGAGATTTGTATTTTAGGATTTGCCTCTCAGTGACAGACTTTTGATAAAAAAGTTACTGATACAGAGGACATTAATACATAAAAGATAGAGTTGAGCGGTGATGCTGCAGCGAGACTGCGGGAGTACTAACTGCAGAAGTAGAAGACACTAAGCGAGGTTGCTATTTAGGAATAAGTTAGTTTAGGCATAAGTTAGTGCCGATTAGCCCGAGTGGGCACTATCAGCACTGATAGCACTGACAGCCTTTAAGTTTTTGAACGCAATATATTCATCAGTATGAGCAAGTGAACGATAATAAGAAAGCTAAAAAATATCAAAGATTGCTCTGGGATACTTAAACCCAAAAATGTCCAGTCAATAGTAGCGCACTCTCCAGAACCTGCGAACACTTGTTTTAGTACTTGCTGCATCGGTAGCGTATCAAGCCAATAGTCTAGGCCAGGGCCACAAGCAGGCACTTGATCAGCTGGCAGATGCTGGAGCCAGACATGACGAGCAGCAACGCCCGTCGCCCAGCCAATACCGACTAAGCTACCTAACCACAGACCAAACCTGATAAGTTTCGATTTTGGATTAAAAATAGCCGCTACGAGCGCAAAGCCGCCCATCACCATCAAACCGATACGCTGAAAGATACATAAAGGACAGGGAGAAAGCCCCATAGACTGCTGCAAAAAAAACAAGGCATAGCCCATGCCGATAGCGCTCATAATTACCAAAAACACTTGCATACTGCGATAAGAGGGTAGGCTTTGCATCAAATAAGTACTCTTAAAATAGGGGCTGGAGCTATGATTAGTAGCTAATTATGGCTGATTTCAGTTAAATGACTCATCCGCTAAGGCCATCTAGGCTTAACGGTACTGCTTAATGAAGTCCATAAAGTCTTCGGTGTCATTGGCTTCGATCTCGCTTTGTTGCAACAGCGACTTTTCAGCCAATACTTCATATTTTGCCTGCATATTAGGGCTTAAAGTATGCTGAAGGATAGCATCGCGATGCTGCTGCGCTAAGGTAAAGCCTAACTTCCACATACTGCCTAAGCGCATACTATCGGCATTAACTTGTGCTGAGATGGTCGACTCTGAATTACTCGCTTTACCTTGCATCAAAGCTACTGCTACGCGGTAATCATTACCGCCATGATGGGCGTCAAGTAATGCGGCTAGCGGCTGCATACTTGATAAATGCGCCAGCATCCAGCTTTGTAGCGACTGCTCTTTTCCATTATTTAGAATATGTAGATTATCCGAGCGGCCTTCGTTAACTACGCGCTCTAGATTAATCGCCAGCTCCTCTTCTTCTGCCGGCAACAAATCTGGCGACTCATTGAGTAAGCAGTACAGCGCCATAACCTCTAAGAAGCAAGCGCTTGAGAGGCGAATACCTACATCGCTATAAGGATCTAAGTCGATGGCACGAAATTCCACATAAGCGATACCGCGACGCTCTAGCGCTTCTGTCGGCGTCTCACCACGCGCGGCAATTTGTTTGGGGCGAATAGGACTGTAGTATTCGTTCTCTATTTGCAATATATGATCATTGATCTGGATAGGGTCACCCGCTTCATCATTTAGTCCAAGTGCCTTAAAGCTCTCATGCGGCGTTTGAATCGCGCGGCGTAGGCCTGCGACATACTCAGTGAGATCGTTATAGCGGATATCCAAATGCTCTTGAACGCTATTGGTATAGCCAAGCTTCCCCATACGTAGGCTTGTGGCAGCTGGTCTATAATAGGTTGACTCGTTCATCAGCTCCAAGTCATGCTCGCGGCCTGAGATGAAGCAAGGACAGACGCTAGGGCTAGCGCCTAGCAGATATAGAACTAAGCTTGTTAAGCGCTTAAAGTTACGGATGAGGCCTAAATACTTCTCGTTTTTGAACTCGGTCAGCGTCTGCGTCTGCGCGTCTGCAAGCTGCTTTTGCCACTGTATAAATAAACCATCGCCAAAAGATAGGTTATAATGCAGCCCCGCAATCGTCTGCATACGGCGACCATAACGAATACCAAGTCCACTACGATAAAGCGTTTTGAGCTTACCGGTATTGGAGCTACCATAATCAGCCAGTGGAATATCGGCATCATCTGCTGAGAGCATACAAGGCATAGACAACGGCCACATCAGCTCACCCTCTGGCAAAGCCTGATAGACTAAGACATGCAGCTGACGCAGCATAGCCAAAGTATCTTTTGGCGTCGCTCTTGGGTCAGTGATAAGCTCAAGTAGACTCTCAGAGTAGTCCGTAGTGATGAACGGGTGGGTCAATTTTGAACCAAGCTTTGAAGGGTGCGGCGTTTGTGCCAAAAACCCATCTGATCTAACGCGCAGACCTTCTTTTTCGATACCGCGCAGCATGCCCATCAATAATTGGCTATCAAACCAACTTGGTATTTCAAAATCCACAAAGCTACTTGCAAAATTACTCATAATAGTCATCTATTGTTATTCATTATGGTGGAGCAACCCTTTACTAAGATTGGTTCAAATAGGGTTTGCTCAAATAAAACCGGCGCAAAACTGCAGCCAATTTGGCACTGTCGTTGCTATAAACCGTCGTCGCTATCAATTATATCAAAAGAGCGCTCCGTTTAGTTCAAAAGAGCGCTCCGTTTAGTTCAAAGTCAGTTTAGCCCAAAGATAATGCAAAAACCACGCACAATTACAATTTCAGTAACCTTCAGCGGTGAAAAAATCAGTTGGCTTAGCCAAAAAAGCACCTATAAAAAATAGATGCTTTAATAAAAACGTTTGATAAGCGTGCAGTGAAAAAAGCACTGTTAGATAGAAAACGAAGAGCCGCAGCCACAAGACGTGGTTGCATTGGGGTTATCTACGATAAAGCGCGCGCCCTCTAGCCCTTCAGTATAGTCAACGGTAGAGCCTTGTAAGTACTGATAACTGAGCGAATCGATCACCAAAGTGACATCACCATTATCAAAATTGGCATCGTCTTCATTCATATCACTGTCGAATCTAAAGCCGTAAGAAAAACCAGAACAGCCGCCGCCTGTCACATAAACGCGCAGCATAAGCTCCTTATCGCCTTCTTCTTCGCGTAGACGGCGCACTTTTTGGGCCGCGCTATCGGTCAGGCTTAGCATAGTAGGATCGACCGGCTGACTGGCGCTTGGATCATATTGAGTAGTAGTTTGGGTCATAATCACCTCATTAGCGAATGCTTAACTGCTTGATGTCAGTAGTGTTTTGGCAGTATACCATAATTGGGGCTAGGCTTAACTTATCAAGAGTGATAAGCGTGTTTGATAAAACAGATAGACGATATTGAAATAAGTCTGACACCCCTCAATAAATGACTTAAAAATGAAACAGTTATTTATAAATAATGGTTTAATCGTTTGCCTATCCGCCAGTCGTTTGAAATAATAGCCACCAATTATGGCTGACTTTGGCCTGTTTTTCTGTAAATTTTCATCATTGCCTCTTATAACTATTGACCTGCTAGCGACCGACTTAATCAGCTACTGATCGAATAATTGAGCGAATAAGTGCCGTGGTCGCTATAACTCCTGTGAGATAAAACCCCTTATGATCGAATTTAAAGACGTTAGTGTTCGCCGTGATGGTCGAGTGCTTTTCTCGGACGCCAGTTTCCAGTTGCACCCCAATCACAAAATAGGGCTGACGGGTAACAACGGCACCGGTAAATCAACGCTATTTGCCTTACTGTTGACACAAATGGGCGTAGGCGATACTGAAGTGACGCTCGATAAAGGCGAGGTGAGCATTCCTGAGAGCTGGCAGGTCGCACACATGGCGCAGGAAGTGGGGGCAAGTAGTCAAACGGCCATTGATTATGTCCTAAGCGGTGATGAGCAGTGGTATCAGCTCAATGAGGCGTTGAGTGATTTGAGCAATGTTAGCGATGAGCAGATTGGTATCTTACATCAGCAGTTCGACGAGATAGATGGCTATCGTACGCCCACCAAAGCGGCGCAAATTATGGCGGGTCTTGGTTTTAAAGCCAGCCAACATGAGCAGCCGGTAAAGGGCTTTTCAGGGGGCTGGCGCATGCGTCTAAACCTCGCCAAAACCTTGATGAGCCGTGCCGATCTGATGCTGCTCGATGAGCCGACCAACCACTTAGACTTAGATGCTATTTTATGGCTTGAGACTTGGATTAATCAGTTCACAAGTTTAGTCATCGTCATCTCGCATGATCAGACTTTTTTGGATGCCACTGTCGATCATATTCTGCATGTCGAACAGCAAAAAATCACTCTCTACACCGGTAATTATCAGCAGTTTGTGCGCACCCGTCACGAGCGTATGGCGCAGCAGCAGCAAGCTTATGAGAAGCAGCAAGCAACCCGTGCGCACTTAGATGACTTTATCCGCCGTTTCCGTGCCAAAGCCAGCAAGGCTAAGCAAGCCCAAAGCCGTATCAAGCAGCTTGAGCGCATGGCGGAGCTGTCACCGATGATGGCGGATAACCCCTTTTCATTTAAGTTCTATGAGCCGGCGCACATGAGCACGCCGCTGATTGAGATGACCAAAGCTGACATCGGTTATAGTGATATCCCGCTGCTACATAATGCTAACGTACAAGTCACCCCGGATACGCGCCTCAGCTTACTCGGTATGAATGGCGCGGGTAAGTCGACTTTGATTAAAGCGTTGGTTGGTGAGTTAAAGGTACTCTCAGGCACATACCAAGTCTCTGATACTCTCAAGCTTGGCTACTTTAATCAGCATCAAATGGACGCTTTAGACGCCGCCGCCACACCGATGCAGATGCTACGTCGCCTCGCGGGCAAGACCTCTGATGCAACATTGCGCTCGTTTTTGGGCAGTTTTGATTTTCGCGGCGAGCGTATCGATACCCCAAGCGAGCTGTTCTCAGGTGGTGAGCGCGCACGCCTGACCTTGGCATTAATCGTTTGGCAGCGTCCTAACGTGCTCGTGCTCGATGAGCCGACTAACCACTTGGACTTGCAAATGCGTCAAGCTTTGACTTTAGCGCTACAAGGGTTTCAAGGCGCGGTCGTGCTCGTCTCGCATGATCGCGAACTGATTGCTAACGTCTGTGATGAGCTCTATCTCGTCCATGACGGCCGGATCGACGAGTTCGCAGGCGATATTAGTGATTACGGCAAGTGGCTAGCGGAGAAGCGCAAACAAGAGAACGCGCAGGATAAAAATAGCAATAAACAAGCCAAAGACAAAAAGGCGCAAATGACGTTGGTTTCACGTGAAACGGATAATAGAGCCAAAAATAAAGAGGCTAAGCATAGTGAGTCAGCACAGGCTACAGCGACAACTAAAGCTGAGAGTCAGACGTCCAAAAACCCTGCTAGTACTTTGAGTAAAGAAGAGCAGCGTAAGTTGGCGGCTGAGCAGCGCAAACTGACCGCGCCTATACGCCGAGAAATCGAAAATACCGAAAAGGCATTGGTGAAGCTAGATGAGCAGCTAGCAAGCTTGGAGACTGAGCTTGCCGATACTGAGCTTTATGAAGCGCACCGCAAAGCCGACTTGATAGCGCTGCTTGACAAGCAAGCTTCGCTACAGCAGCAACATAACGATAAAGAGGAGAGCTTATTAGTAGCGATGACAAGTTTAGAAGAGATGGAAGCTAAGTTTAATTAAAATGCCTGCTCAAAACTTTGAGCGAACACAAAAAAGGAGAGCTAATGCTCTCCTTTTTTTATACGATTGGGGTTTTTATATGATTGAGTCTTAAGACTTAAAACATTCGCGCGACAGGTTGGTTACTGTCTACGATATTTGCCATCACCGTAAGAGAGTACTTTCATAGTCGTCGTACAAAGTTGGCAGTTTATCTTACTAGCAGCGCCTTTAGATAAATCTAAGATACGGCCGGGTGTAAAAGGACCTCTATCCGTGATTTTAACTATCACACTCTGCTTCGTCTTTTGGTTAGTTACCTTAACTTTAGTGCCGAACGGTAAGGTTTTATGTGCGGCGGTCATGGCATTCATATTGAAAATACTACCACTAGCGGTACGCTTACCGTGGAATTTACTACCATAATAGCTAGTATTACCAGCAAAAACGGTGGTACTCAGCGCTAATGACAACATGATAACTAAAGACTTGATTAAATAAGACATTTAACACCTATACGTAATTTATAAAATAGACAGATTCTCTTGCCTATATTATTTTCACTCCCTATGAGTGTAAACATTGCAGTATTTTACAGGATAAAGCTTGCTATATCCTTACAGATGTGTAAAAAATAAGACAAGTCAAATTTCAGTTACCTTATAAGCTATTGATTCATAACCAAAGTTAATATCTTAAAGATTTCTATACAATGTAACTGGCAAACTTAAATCTACCCTGAAAATCTGTGTCGAGGCTGTTGATTATAAAGCCCTAAAAAGGTCGTAGCCATTGAGTAAAATTGATATTGTAGAAAAAAGTCTTATTATAGAAACAGATGATTCTAACTTTATAGCGTTTAATAAAAATTTTCTCAATAAAATGATAAGGAAAAATAATGGCAGAAAAAAACTACTATGACATTTTAGGGGTAAAAAAAGACGCCTCAGACGCCGATATTAAGAAAAAGTATCGCAAGCTAGTCCGTCAATATCACCCTGATGTCAGTGACGATCCAGATGCAGATAATAAAATCGCTGAGATTAATAACGCTTACGAGACACTTAGGGATAAAGATAAGCGTAGCGAGTATGACGCTATGCTAGACAATCCTTTTGCGGGCCAAGCTGGTGCTGGTGGCTTTGGCGGATTTGGCGGCCAGTCGACAGGCGCGCAAGGCGGCTTTCGCTGGGAAGATATCAAAGATCAGTTCGGTGACGGTGAAGCCTTTGGCGGTGGCGGTTTTCGTTTCGATGATATCTTCTCAGCTTTTGGGCGCGGTGCTCGCGGCTCTGCGGGCCAGTCGGCTGGTGGACCAAGTGGTTTTGATCAGTTCGGTGGTGGTTTTGGCCAAGATAGCAAAGGCCAAGATCAGCATGCTGAGATCAGTGTCGATCTCGCTTCGGTCTATAGCGGCGACGACTATAGTATTAAGTTGAATGTCCCTGTCCGTCAGCCTAATGGTAGTGTGGGTTATGAGAATAAAACCCTGAAGATTAAAATTCCTAAAGGCATCACTGATGGCAAGCAAATCCGCCTAGCAGGGCAAGGCGCTGCCGGTATCGGAGGTGGAAAAAACGGAGATCTATTCCTTAAAGTCACCATCACTGCTGCCGATAATATTCGCTTGGAAGGCGCTAATGTTTACCAAACGGTGAATATCACTCCGTGGGAGGCGGCGTTGGGCGAAAAAATCAATGTCACGACTCCTGCAGGTAAGCTCGGCGTCACTATTCCGAGCAATAGCAAATCAGGAAGTAATCTGCGTTTGAAGGGCAAGGGTATCCCTGCAAAACAAGCGGGAGACTTATACTTGACCCTAAATATCGTCAATCCAGAAGTCACCACGGACGAAGCTAAGCAAGCTTATGAGCAGCTAAAACAAGCCTTTGCTCATACTAGCATCAGTCGCTAGTGAGCAAAATGGTCATAAGAGAGCTAAAGTTAGACAGATGATGAGAGATATAGCATAAACGAGGATAATAATGATGAAACACTCACCTGAATTAACCGACATAGTTATGAGTTTTGATGAATTAGTGTCTGCTTGTGGTCAAGAGCCGCAGTGGGTTATCGCCTTAATAGAAGAAAATATCATTGAGTATGATGTGCCTGAGAGTCAGCAGTTTACTGGCTATCAGCTGACCACCGTGCGCCGTGCCTCACGTCTTAGTCGTGATTTTGAAGCGAGCGTACCGGCTATTGGCTTGATACTTGAGCTGTTAGATGAAGTGGAGCAGCTGCGTCAGTTTAAACGCCAGCTGGAGATGCAGACGCCTGTGATTGAGGTCGAAGTAGATCACTTAAAGTAAGCTATTGAAAGCTTAAACCTGACTTGCATACAAGTTTTAAAGTATAAAAAGGGCACCTGAGTGCCCTTTTCTTGTCCTTGAGTTTTGATTAAAACGTCGTCAAAGCTTAATACGCTAACGGGCGTATTTGGGATCAGCAGCAGCGGTGAATAGTATATCGGTTGACGAGTTAAGTGCTGTCTCCGCAGAGTCTTGAATGACGCCAATAATAAAACCAACGGCCACCACTTGCATCGCAATATCGTTAGGAATGCTAAATAGACTTGCGGCCAATGGAATGAGCAGTAATGAGCCGCCAGGTACGCCCGACGCGCCGCCAGCACTGACTGTCGCCACTAAGCTTAGCAGTAAAGCGGAGGCAAAGCTGACCTCAATACCCAAAGTGTGCGCCGCAGCTAAGGTGAGCACATTAATGGTAATCGCCGCACCGGCCATGTTAATAGTAGCACCGAGCGGAATGGTGACTGAATAAGTATCTTCGTGCAGACCTAGTTTGTGAGCAAGGTTCATATTCACAGGAATATTAGCTGCTGATGAGCGGGTAAAAAAGGCGGTAATACCAGACTCACGCAGGCAAGTCAGTACTAGCGGATAAGGGTTTTTGCCGGTTTTGACTAATACAATTAAAGGGTTAGCAACTAGAGCGATAAACAGCATACAGCCAACCAATACCATCAAAATATTGGCATAGCCTTTTAGCGCCTCAAAGCCTGTTTCAGCGACAGTATTGGCGACCAACCCTAAGATACCAAAAGGTGCGAGGGCAATGACCCATTTGACCACTTGTGATATCGCATCAGCAAAGTCGCTTACGACACCGCGCGTAGTATCACCAGCTTGACGCAGCGCAAAACCGATAATAATCGCCCATGCTAAGATACCGATATAGTTGGCATTTGCTACAGCATTGACAGGATTAGCCACTAAACTCATTAATAGATTGGTCAGGACTTCTTTTAGATTGGCAGGCGGTACTTGCTCGATATTGGCATTGACTAGGACCATCTCAATCGGGAACAAGAAGCTGGCACCAACGGCAGTCAATGCGGCCAAAAAAGTGCCAAACATATACATGATAAGGACAGGTTTGACGTAGACCTCATCACCACTGCGCTGCTTACTGATAGCGGCTAACACTAATACAAACACGAGTATAGGTGCTACGGCTTTGAGCGCGCCGACAAATAAAGTTCCTAATATTCCTAAAGCTATACCAGCGCTAGGGGCCAGCCAGCCAATCAGCACACCCAGCACCAGACCGACGATAATAAGCGGCACTAACCCTATCCGTTGATACATTGCTATCAATGAACGCATCTTTATCCTTCTAATAAACGATAATCAAAAAATATAAAGCCTATAATAATCGAAAGATAGTAGCATTTTTTGTGATATTCACCTAATGCTCTGCGATATCGAGAGCGCAATAGCTAAGATGATAATCAACTATATAGATGTTTTAGATGCGCTCGAAGTAGAGCGACTAATGACACAGAAGGTTTTATTTGTGAAGATTAGCGGCTGTTAAAGCTTTTATACTTTAAAATGAGTGAGCTCATAACCAAGCTGTTGGTAGTGTTTATATTTATAACGGCCTTGGGCGACGCTAGCATCATCGGGTAGGATAATCTCTAGCAGACGGCTAGGCAGCGCGTTGCTCGTTGACGAGATATAATCATTGATGGGGCGGGGAGTGGTATTGATGACGATACCGCTAAAGTCTGACGGCAGCTGTGATGCTAAGAGCACAGGCGCTGCAGAATTGTTATCAGTACTCGCCGTCGCCTCACTATTGCTAGCGCTTAAGCGCTGATGCGGAATAAAGCTTGCCGCATCATTGGCCCATAACGCTTCATCAAGCTCGCTCAGCAGTTGTTCATTATCCGCCAGAATAACCAGCGACTGTGTGCTCTTATTTAAGGCAGTTTGAGTGAGCTGACAAATAAAGCCCAAGAAATCTTGGGCTTTACTCGCGCTTAAGACATAAAAACTAACGGTTAGTTTTGACATATTTGGTACTTAAGCCTTATGAAGTGTCTGATCATACAGCACTGTTTATGCCATATCGACGCTGTTTTTGAGATATTGCATAAATAGAGGGACTGGGCGACCGGTAGCGGCTTTTTCTTTACCAGAGTTCCATGCGGTACCAGCAATGTCCAAATGTGCCCAGGCTTGGTCTTCTTCTACGAAGCGCGATAAGAAACAAGCAGCAGTGACGGCGCCAGCACCTTTACCACCGATATTTTGCATATCGGCGATAGGCGAGTCAAGCAATGACTGATACTCATCATCTAACGGCATGTGCCAGATAAGATCGCCTGATTGAGCGCTAGCATTCTCAAGCTCGAACAGTACGTCTTCATCATTACTAAACACCGCTGAGCGCACGTGACCTAAAGCGACGACGCAAGCGCCAGTCAAAGTGGCCACATCGATGATCGCTTTTGGATTATAGCGCTGGATATAGCATAGAGTATCGGCTAGCACCAAGCGGCCTTCAGCATCAGTATTTAAGATCTCAACTGACTTGCCATTCATGGCTTTGACGATATCACCAGGACGCGTGGCTTCCCCTGACGGCATATTTTCAGCACAAGCGAGCGCGCCGACGACGTTAATAGGCAGACGCGCTTCACATAGCGCTTGGATAGTACCCAAGACTGACGCTGAGCCGCCCATATCAAATTTCATCTCATCCATCGCCGCGCCTGGCTTGATAGAGATACCGCCAGAGTCAAAGGTGACGCCCTTACCGACTAATACAATAGGGGCGTCACTGTTGCTGCCTTTTTTCGTATTGGCTTTTAAAGGCAGCTTATCTGCAATCGCTTTTAGACCAGCTTTGGCAGCGCTGCTAGCGTTATCGCGATAACTGGCTGAATGGTTAGCGGTAAATTTCGACTTACCTTGATATTCCATAATCACCAACTTGCCCTCGCGGACTGAGCCTCTAGAGACCGCTAAGAAGCACTCCATACCGAGCGCTGACATCTCTTCTTCACCTAATACAGTGACTTTTAGGATATCAGAGTATTTTTTGCCCAGCTCCTGCGCTTGCTCTGCCATATAAGCTGGGAAGCAGATGTTACCTGGCTCATTAGCGACATCGCGAGTCAAGCTTTGACCGACAAACACTGACTGCGCGAAGTCTAAAGCGGACTGCAAGCTATTATCAGCGAGCAAGTAGATATCAGTTAATACCGGCGTGGTTTGCTCTGATTTGTATTTATCAAAGCGATAAGTCGCTGCTAGCAGGTTCAGAGCAAATTGGCTAAACTCGTTTTCTTGTAGAGCATCGCCGAGCGCGATAGTTAAGGAGGCGACGCGTTTTTGCGTTGATTGATAAATGGTCTTAGCGATTTTTTGTAGTGCGCTGTGGTTGAGCTTATCTATGGCGCCTACGCCAACGATTAATAATTGTAGCGGATTGGCTTTAGTGGTTTTTTTATCACCAGCTAAGGCATAGTCAGCGACCGTTTCGCAGGCTTTGCCACTGAAATGTGAGACTGCCATCAACTGCTCAATACGCTCTTGATACTCTGTCAATGAGTCGCTTGCCAAGATGTTTTTGTTATTATCGACTAAGACCACTAAACAGCTCGAGTCTTTGTCTTTGGCTTCTTTTTTTAGTATTTTTTGGGTATGCGTTTTTGGCAGTTGTGCGGTTAGCTTAATATTCATATAGTTTTGTCCTTATTAGAGTTATGAAAAACAAGAATGCTGAGCAAAGAAGGTCGTGAACCTACTACAGCTTATATGACAGTCTAACATATTGATGACAGCGCGACTGTTCTGTAAGGGTTAGATAATGTTATTTGTGACTGTTTAGATAGAAAGCGTATCGTACTTTTACACACTTTTCACCGTCATTTTTTATAAAAACATGCTAGCATTAGCAGTTACGTTTGACGCTTATACTCGCTTTGCCATATTTACCAAAAACTATAAAAAAGCCAAAAGATCGCTTATGAGCTTGCACGATACGGATGTATAACCACTTATCCTTGCAAACGCCAACCCTTATTTAAGAGTCCTAATTGTGATATTACGCCGCTACATGACCCGTCAAGTTGCCTCAACGACCGCTTTGGTATTGGGGTTTTTGGTAGTGATGATGCTCGGTGGCCGTCTGATACGTTATTTTGGAATTGCCGCTGAAGGCAACTTAGATATCAGCTTATTATTCACCATTATTGGCTATAATCTGCCTTACTTTTTAGAGCTTATTTTACCTTTGGCGTTTTTTATCGGTTTGATGCTCGTTTTTGGTAGGCTTTATGTGGATCAAGAAATGGCGGTGATTAATGCCAGCGGCGTCTCACGCGGGAAGTTAGCTCGGCTGATAACACCACTGATTTTGGCGTTGTTTGTGGGTGAGGCGGCTTTGTCTATAGTCGGCAAGCCTTGGGGAGTGCGCTCCTCAGAGACGATTTGGCAGCAGCAAGCTTTGACTAGTGCTTTTGATTTAATCCGCCCGAAAGAGTTTATCAGTAGCGGTAATTATCATCTGTATGTGGGCAGTCTGAGCGACGATAAAACCCAGCTGCAAGATGTGGTGCTGATTCAAACACAGCCCAAAACACAATCGGCAAAACCTGCCAATAATGGCGCTCAAAGTGTGTCAGCTCAGACAGCCCAAGAGTCCGAATTGGTTGAGCGCTTGCCTGTTGAGGATTTACCAAAAGAGCTGATTGATAGCGCCAATCGGGCTGCGAGTAAAGACACGATTACCTTGGCTCGCCGCGCAGAACAAGTAGAGAGCATTGCCGGCGGCGTTACTCAATTGGATCTGTTTCAGGGACGGCGTTATGAAGTCGGCGCTGGTAGCCTAAAATACAATCAGATCGGCTTTGATCGCTACCGTATTACTTTGACAGAGTCCGAAGAAGAGGTCGTCAGCGAAGACAATATCGAAACACAGGCGATCGGTCCCTTATGGCAAGCGGCAACAGGCAGTATGGCGGTCAGTACTAGCGAGGCTAGGCTCGCCGCCCAAGGCGAGCTTGGCTACCGCTTAGCACTGCCTTGGCTGATGATTATCGCGCCTATGCTTGCGGTACCGCTCGCGCAAGTACGTCCGCGTCAAGGACGCTGGCTACGATTATTTCCGGCCATCTTACTCTTTGTGAGTTGTGCGCTCGGTATCATCTCTTTAAAAAACGCTGTCGCTAAAGGCAATGTGAGCGTTTGGTCTTATGCTTGGTTGATAGTAGGGTTTATGGTGTTAGCACTTTATATGAATTGGGGCAGCCGTATCCAGCATCGACTGCGCTTTCGGTTGAGCGAAGATAAGCACGACGATTTAGGTTCTATAAATGACTCAAATACAGGAGCCTCATAATGCGCTCCTCACTGTTTGCCGCAAAAAATAAAGGCTTGTCATTGGCAAAGCCACCCAGTCGACTAAAAGTGCTCGGTCGTTACGTCAAGCTTAATGCTTTGCTAGCGACTATCGCCGCGGTACTTGGGCTATGGGGCTTACAGGTTTTATTTTCTTACTTGTCTGAGCTTGATTCGCTCAGCGATAGCTATACGATGGGCGAGGCGCTCAAATATATCTTTTATCGCTCGCCTTACTTTTTAGAGCAGTTCATTCCGACGGGCGCGCTGCTTGGCGCTGTGGTGGGTCTTGGACTATTGGCTAATAAGAGCGAGCTTGTGGTCATGCGCGCCTCAGGCGTCAGCGTCTATCGTATCGTGGGCTGGGTACTCCAGCCGGCTTTATTATTCGTCATCTTAGCGTTGTCTATTAACCAGTTTATATTACCTACGAGCAACCACCTGGCCGATGAGATTAATGATGACGACAGCAGCGCGCTGATTACCTCAGTGCGCGGCTACTGGGCCATGCAGCCAAGTTTTAGTAGTGTAAACGTAAACAGCGCAGACGATGAGACAACACTGCAAGCGAATGGCAGTGACATTCTCTACATCGATTATGCTGATGTCGAAGGCAATATCGGTGAGGTCAAGCGTTGGCATTTGGATAAGAATGGCAACCTACAAACTGCTATCCGTGCTGAGGGCGGCCAGTATACAGGGCGTCAACTAGTCGGGCGCACAAGCGATAATAAAGACGAGCAGTACCGCTATGACTGGCAGCTCAATAACATCACGAGGCTGACCATCAATCAAGGCTTTCAAAGCAGTCAACAGCTCGCTACTACAGATACCTTGAGTCTACCTTTTGCGCCTGAATCGGTGTATCTGCTGACCCGCGATGCCGAAGATTTGTCCTTGACCCAGCTATACGCACATCGTCAGTTTATGCAGCAGCAGGGTAAGCGGTCATTGACTCACGAGCTGGCGTTTTGGCAAAAACTGCTATCTCCGCTGTCGATATTATCGCTGGTGATCGTTGCGTGCTCTTTTGTTTTTGGCTCGCTACGCACGCACAGTTTAGGCCTGCGTATCGTTGTTGCCTTGCTGTTCGGGCTACTGTTTAGCTATATTCAAGACTTAGTTGGGTTTGTATCGTTAGCCACAGGGTTTTCGCCATTTTTGATGGTGCTACTGCCAGTTATTGCTAGTGCGGTGTTTGGAGGCTATTTACTAAAGCGGCAAATGTAGCTGACTAGGTGGGCCATTTAAAGCAACATCCCGCTAATACTGTCTCGTTTTAGCGGGATGTTGCTGAGTGCGGTTTATTTCTATTAATCGTAAAAACTATTCTTTCACCGCCATAGTAATGGTATAAGTCTTGCCTTGCTTGACCTTATCGCTATTACCGAACACCTCGGTAAATGAGCGCTTCATAAACTGACGTAGGCCATTGATCGTCACCACATAAAAACGCCCGCCCTGACGCATCCGCGCATAAGCATCGAGGAAGTACAGATAATGCTGCTCTTTACCGACCTTGGCCGGTAAGTTTGACATCACGAGGCTAAAGTCTTTGTCCGCCGCCACTTGGTTAAAGCCGTTTGATAAATGCACATCGACATTGCTAATAGCGTTTTTTTCGCAGTTACGCCGCGCATACTCCACCGCCATAAAATCCTTATCAATCAGCGTATGCTGACCATTCGGGCACTCGCGCGCCGCAGTCATGCCAAGCACGCCGTAGCCACAGCCTAGATCTATCGAGTCATCATCAGCCTGAAAATCGACGTGATCGAGTAGCATCAAGCTACCATCATCGAGCTTTTGCGGCGAAAATATACCCCAAGTCGTCACAAAATCAAAAGGCTTACCTAGTACGTCATCCGTAAAATGTATATCTTCGCGCCAGTGTTTGGCTTTTTCTAATAACTCTGCAGGGGGCTGATGACTCATAACATTCTCGTATAGGATTATAAAAAGGGTAGTGCGATATCAGTATCTTACTCACGATAAAGTACGCACGGTATGACGAGTATTGTAACGGCAACCGCGATAAATTTCAGCGCCGATTGCGCAGCGCGTGCATTATTTTTGATGATTACTGGACTTGAACGGCTCAGAGAACTGCAATATCAAAAAGCTCACCACTGACAAAATAATCGCAATCTCATAGCGACTATAGTCAATCAATATTAAAAGTGGTACAAGGCAGACGAGTGCAAGTACTACAGTAGTAGGCTAAACGAGTCTAACGCTGTAACACTTTAATAGTGGTTCGACTATATACGCCACCGAGATACCGATAGCGCCTGTGTTCCATAGTCCTGCTGCCGTCGCTGTCCCTTTGACACTGCCGCTACTCTTAAAAATAGCGCCACCACCGATAAAACCCATACCTGTAATAATGCCATACATGATACGCGCCTCGGCATCGCCTTCTGAATAGATGTCGCGGCCGACAAGCATAAAGGCACAAGAGGCGACAGTGACTAAGGGAAAGGTGCGCAGGCCTGCGCCGCTGTCTTTCATCTCCCGATTCAGCGCAATCGGTAAGGATAAGATAAAAGCAATCCCTAATTGAAAGAAATGTTACTTCATCAAATCCATATCAATATCGAAGCCAAACATAACTCACTCCCTGTCCTTAAATGCTACATTCTCTAAATTTATTATAATCTCTAAATTTATTATAAAGAGTGTAGCGATAACGGTGTCTGTTTTCAGTTAGGAAGCGTTAAACGAGAGAGGTATGTATGGCATAAGCATGAGGAGCTTATCCTGCTATCCGCTTGTATCTGCCTTGCCACTGGCGTGCGGACTATTGTGTCTAGCGCTGTTCCTGTTACCTCGAGACCATCCCAACCTTTTCTTTAAAACATGATCAAACACAAAAGGCCCAAAAGGTAAAAACGAGCCGAGAACCCCAGCAGGTAGTGCCCAAAGCGGCATTTTAATTTTGCTCGCCGCAAACAGCAGCATCAAGATATAAGCGATAAATAATACGCCATGCGCCATGCCAATATATTTCACTGCCTCAGGAATGCCAAGCATATATTTTAGCGGCATGGCGATGCCTAGTAATAACAAAAAAGACGTGCCTTCTAAGTAACCTAAAATAGTTAGGTTCTTGAGTATAGAGTTTTGCGACTTTGTTAGCACAGGCAGGGTAGAGGATTGCGCGTATGACATTATTTGTTCCAGTTAGGATAATGAAGAATGGGTTTGTTTTATCTCAGGTAGGGTGTATTCGAATAACGGATAAGTCTTTGTAGGCTGGGCTTTTAGCCCAGCGAATACGTGAGTTAATCTAATACACTAAAATTATTTTTCTATATAAAAGTAAATTAGCGAGTAGGGTGGGCAACAGCGTAACCCACCAAGTTTAGAATACAGTTATAAGAAAGGTGGGTTACGTCTTAACCGCATTCTCTTCGAGAATTTGTTAAGTCTAACCCACTCTGCATCAAGCTTATACTCGTTCTTAAATACTCTAGCCGCGTGGATGGTGCTGCGCATGCAGTTTTTGCAATCTTGCTGTCGCCACATGAGTATAAATCTGCGTCGTCGATAAATCACTATGGCCTAATAACAATTGTACGCTACGAAGGTCCGCGCCATGATTGAGTAAATGAGTAGCGAAGGCGTGGCGTAGCGTATGCGGGGAGAGCTCTTTATCAATGCTAGCGACTTTGGCGTACTTCTTGAGCAAGTACCAAAAGTTCTGCCTCGTCATATAGCCGCCTTGCGCCGTCAAAAACACCGCTTGGCAGTTACCTGATTTTAGATGAGCGACCAGCTCGCCGCGACCATGACTCAAATAATCTTCCAGCGCGTCCGCTGCATATTCGCCTAGCGGTACCAGCCGCGTTTTGTTACCTTTACCGGTGATTTGTAGCCAGCCGGCGTTGAGATTGACTTGCTCAAGCGCAAGATTGATCAGCTCACTGACGCGCAGACCACACGCATAGAGCACCTCTAGCATGGCTTTGTCGCGTAGACCGAGTGCGGTGCTAGTATCAGGCGCGGCAAGCAGGTTATCGACATCCGCTTCCGCTAAATCTTTGGGCAGCGGTCGTCCCAGCTTAGGGCTTTTGATTCGCTCGCAAGGGTTGTCTTCGCGTAGGTTACTGGCGATCATCCACAAGTAGAATTGGCGCAGACTTGAGAGCATTCGCGCTTGCGTACGCGGCGTTTTACCCTCGGCTGCGAGCTGTGATAAGCAGTGCAGCACCTCATCGCTTTGCCACTGGGTCAGTGCTTTGTGATGCGTCAGCTCACAGCTTCGCAAGTCGCGGACATAAGCGTTACGCGTACGAGTCGCTAAGCCGCGTGCGAGCATCGCTTGACGAAACTCCGTCAGGTAAGCTGGCTCGTCATCGACGGCAAGGGCTTTGGGCTGACGTTGTTGTACAGCGCGATCACGGCTCATAGAAGGGTACTCGATAATAAAATACTAAACACTTTGCAAACACCATAGCGAAGTAATTTCACTACTACGCGCTGTGTATAAAGGGTCAGACTTATCCTGACTACGACCGTGCTTGGGCTGAGTATCGAGGCGATATTTTACCGTCAGTCCTGCATCTGCAATCCACCCCAATAACTCATCACGACTACGTAGCTGTAAGTGCTCCGCTAAATCAGACAGAATGAGCCAAATCTCGCCATGCTGAGCTAAGTGCGATTTTGCGCCCTGCAAAAACCCTTTTAACATTGCGCTGTTAGCATCGTAGACCGAATACTCTAGTGGTGAGGTCGGTTTAGCTGGTAGCCAAGGCGGATTGCAGACAATTAGATTGGCGAGTGGCGCGTCGGTTGGGAATAGATCGACTTGTTGCAAGTGTACATGAGCTAGCCCTTGGCGCTCGAAGTTATCTTGGGCACAGGTTAGCGCACGTGGGTTTACATCCGTCGCTATGATCTGTTTGATACCGCGCTTTGCTAAAATAATAGCCAGCAAGCCGGTGCCAGTACCTATATCATAAGCGACATCGCAAGCTTTGGGCAAAGGCGCATCGAGCAATAGTGGCACGTACTCATGACGAGTCGGCGCAAAGACCCCGTAGTGTGGATATATAGATAAGCCGAGCGCTTTGATCGCTACGCCTTTTTCGCGCCAGCCAGCTGCTCCTAATGCGCCTTGCAAGTCGCGAAATGACAGCACACATGACTGATCCTCTTTATCCAGTGGGCCAAAAGCGGCTAAGCAAGCATTACTCATATCAGGCGCACGGCGTAACGAGCTGACATAATCTTCATCTAGCTCTAATAGTAAGCGACTTAAGATACGCGAGCGCTGGGCGGTCATTTGACGCTGCTGGTGAAAGAGATTTGGTAGGGTTTTGGAGTCTGATTCAGTTGAGTTTTTGGCTTTATTAGCAGCTTTTCTTGACTTGCGTTTGGCAGAATTATTTTCAGTACGCTCAATGCGCCGAGTGATGGCCTGCAATAGTTGCCGCGCATTATAAAAGTCGCCGCGATAGAGCATAGACGTACCAGCGCAGGCTAATCGATAAGCCTCATCGGCAGTGGTTTGGTCATCGACGATGACTATTCGCCTAGGCGCAGGATGATCGCTAGCCGACAGCCAACGAGCCAGGTGTGAGGTGTCGTTCTCGTGCCACTCTACATATTTTTTTTCGGTTAGTAACACATGATGTACCTTTTACTAATGAATGATGTTTTTAGGCGGCTTTAGTTAAACGACCTCAGTTTTGCGCGTTTGATAGTACTTATGATGGGGCTTTTAATAATACTTATGACTCCCGCTGATCTTAACTAAGCGCTTTTTTTCTTGACCAAGTAGCGATATAGGGTGGCGCTGGTTGGCGCATCATTATCGCTATCGATAGTGATTTCATCAGGATCCACTTCTAAGTTTATGTCTTCGGCTAAGGTTTCTTGACTCAAAAACTCATGACCCAAGTGCCGACAGAAATTAGGAATATCGCGCGTTGTTGCCGGGTCGGTTGCGAGTATTTCGATGACATCACCGCTATCGGCTTTGCGTATGGTGCGGTGCAGCATCATGACCGGCTCAGGACATATCAGTCCTTGAGTGTCGAGATGATGATTAATGGGCGTAGGCGTAATAGGAGTCGTCATAGTGGTTTTTTAGTCATAAAAAGGTTAAAGAGGGTTTAAGCTATCTAATTTATAAAAAGTATTGCGACATTTTTGAAGTCAAAATTAGCTTTGCTCAAGCGTTTCGGTTTCTTCTTCAGCTTGCAAAAAGTCAAAGAAACGCTTAAAGCTGACTTTGAATAAAAACGCCACTCCAAGCCAAGAAGCCAATCCTAACCAAGCGGTATCGGCGAATAATAGCCCGCCGAGTAAGATAATCGTCGAAACCCCAATAGTCATAATCACCATTGACGATTGACTGAGGCGATAGCGGTAAATAATAAACGCATCATACAGGGTGATAGGAATGGTCAAAGCTACTAATATAAACGGCAAATTGTAAAACAAGCGATACAGCAACTGATTATCATGAAAGACTTTAATACTAGCAATAGTGCCAAACACCACAAAAGCGACCAGCGCCGCGTAAATCATATAAATAGCGATTGTATTGGCTTGCTGTGCGCCTTTGATACGGGCGATAGCTAGCGGCGGTATGCCATAAGTGTTGGCTTGCTTGGGCTCAATGCTCATAAGATCAGTTGCTTATCTATTAGGGTAAAAAAGGCGTGTATTAATCGGGTTTGATACTATCGATAGCTATTGCGCTGCTAGGATCGGCAAAATAAGTCGAGAGCAATATACAAGCTGAGATGTCATCGATAGCGTCGCGCTCGTGGTCGATCCAGCCGTTCTCCCACGCTATAGTGCGTGCTTCTACTGACGTTAAGCGCTCATCGCACAGACTCACCACGACCGACATGTGCTGCTCCATCAGTCTATGTGCCAAGCGGCGAGCGAACTTATGCGCGCGGCGTGAGAGCATCGAGCGACTGCCATCCATATTCAGCGGTAGACCGATGATCACTTGAGTGACACCCCAAGTCTTGATGATGCCTATCAAATTATCCCAATCCGGCTGACCGTTATTCATGGCTAAGATATCGAAGGCGCGCGCGGTTTGGGTGATACTATTACCCAGTGCCATGCCCATCTTTTTTACGCCGTAATCTAAGCTTAAAATGAGATGCTCTTTTGGTTGCACGTCTAAGGCTGCCAGCGAGTTGCTGCTGTCAGCGTTTGCATTCTCTACAGCCAGAGGTTTATGTTCATTAATTGTCATACTATCTACCCTAATAAGCAATCTACCCTAATAAAAGCGTTTTTAACTGATCACGCATGACCAATATCACTACTTAGATAATCAAAGTTTACCCCAAGCTTATCAGCCGCTAGCTGCCAACGCGCATCAAAAGGTGCATCAAACAAAATATTAAGATCGGCGGGGCAGACGAGCCAGTCGCCATTATTGAGCTCATCTTCCAATTGTTTTTTGCCCCAGCTGGCGTGACCCAAACACAGCTGATAATGACCGACGCCTTGACCGACAGCGATACGTTTAAGCACATCTTGGCTGGTGGTAATACAGACATTCTCTGATATGGCAAAAGAGGACGCCCACTGCGGCTGGCCGGTATGCAGCACAAAGCCAACCTCAGGGTACATAGGGCCGCCCTCAAGTGCTAAGTCTTCCATCACTTGTGGGTCGGTAACTTCGATGTTTAAGTCCTCTAGAAGCTTGCCTACGTTGGCTTTTTTTAGGGGACGATTGACCATCAATCCGAGCGCCCCATGCTTATCATGGCGACAGATATAGATCAGCGCCTGCTCAAACCTTGGGTCTGGCAGCTCAGGGGCCGCAATCAAAAAGTGATGAGTCAAATTTGTAGTAGACATAAATACAAGGACAACATAAAAGGGTAGACACTACTATATGGCGATGTTAACGCGAAAATCAATAAGGGTTTTTAGGCAAACGCTAGCGGTCTCAAAGCCACTATTTGACGTCAGTTAGTAAGCTGCGCGCGTGATCGCGGGTGACTTCAGTGATCGTGACCCCACCTGACATTCTCGCCAGCTCATCGACTTGCGCGCTACCGGTCAAGATGACAAGCTCGCTTTGGGTCTGCTCGTGATGATGCTTTTGTACTAAGATATGCTGATGCGCTTGCGCCGCCACTTGCGCTTGGTGGGTAATGGCGAGTAGTTGCTGAGTCTGCCCGAGGCTACGTAGTAACTCACCGACCACTTGCGCGGTACCGCCGCTGATACCGACATCGACTTCATCAAAGACCAGCATAGGTTTGGCGGCATTATTATCGCTACTGGTCGCTTGCAGCACTTGCATCACCAGCGCCATCCGCGACAGCTCACCACCTGAGGCAATCTTATGTAAGGGCTGCATCGGCATACCGACGTTAGCGCTAAACAGGAGCTCGATATCGTAGCAGCCTTGCGCATTGTAAGCGGATTCAGTTGGTTTTTTAGTAAACATAAACTCGCAGCGGGCATTAGGCAGTGCTAACGGCTGCAGCTGCGTCACTAGCTGCGCGCAGATAGTAGGCGCAGCTTGGGTCCGTGCTTTATGTAGGGCTTTAGCATTAGTGAGGTACTCTTGCCAAGCCTCTGAAATTTGCGCGGCTAACGCATCGCTTGTCGGCTCGTTTTCTAATTGCTCTAGTTGCTGTTGCCACTCATGAGCTTCATTGATTAAATCACTAGCAGGCAGACTGTGTTTACGAGATAGACGATGACCGAGGCTGATTAGATTATCTAAAGTCTGCAGGCGCTCAGGATCGGGCAGTTGCTGCTCAGCGTAGTCCGTCAGCATCGCGGTGACTTCCGTGATTTGCTGCTGCGCTAGATGCAGCTGCTCGGAGGCTTGCTCAAAAGTCTGACTGACACCGAGCTGATTGTCACACAGCTTAATCGCTTGACCAAGCAAGGTCATCACATCAGGTTCATCACTATCATTATCGAGTAGATGTAGACCGTGACTGGCCTCTGACATCAGCGCTTCGATGTTTGACAGCTCTTCGTGCTCGGCTTCGATTTCACTATAATCAACGGCGAGTAGGGGCGCGATATCGGCCAGTTGACTTTGCAGCAACTGAATGCGGTCTTGACGCTGGGCGGCGCGGCTAGCGATCTCATCAGCGCGGCGCTTGAGCTGCTGATAATACTGATAGCTAGTCGCAGTCTGCTCAGCCAGTGAGGTGGTTTGTGCCATTGCATCTAGCCACTGCACCACAAACTGAGGTTTTAATAGCGCTTGCTGGGCATGCTGGCTATGGATATTTACTAATAATACGCCTAAGCTTTTGAGCTCCGCTAAGCTTACAGGCGCGCCATTGAGCCAAGCTTTTGAGCGGCCATTGTTACTCAGCTGGCGGCGAATGAGTACCTCAGGCTCAGCCAATTCGCGCCCGCCTGCCGCAAACCAGTCGCTAACGAGGCTATTATGAGTCACATCGAACTGCGCATAGATATCCGCGTGCGGCGCGCCATGGCGCACCATCGAGCTATCCGCTCGCTCGCCTATACACAAAGATAGCGCGTCGAGCAGTAGAGATTTACCCGCACCCGTTTCACCAGTGATAACATTGAAGCCTTCGGCAACGCTTAGCTCATGCTCAGCGATTAGCGCAAACTGGTACAAGGTTAATGATAATAGCATCAAAGCCTCTCATGGCAGACAATAATAAAGAGCGTAGCTCGCGAATAATACCTCTTCGTTAGCATACTAACGCAGTCGTTAGTTCGATGACAAAGAGCATTATTATAGGGGAATATAAGCCGATATCAGCAAATAGATACAATTTTATGAAGGCGTTTGCCTATTGTCAGGATACCGTCTTGGGCCTTTAGCGACTATAATAATTTTTGCTTATTTTACAATACTCTAGCGCTGACTAGCGACTTTTTTATTCTTAAAGATGATATTAAAGTAGTGCCTGTGCAGTCGCAAGCTTAGACTCTACAAAGAGCAAGGGTTTGAATAAATTAACGAGATTTCATTGCCGCTTTAACAAACTTTATAGAAATAATGTGGTAGCATTATCTCATCAAAATACAAACGTACACTTTAATAATAGTTTATTAATAGTCATACCGAATCACAACTATCAAACTATAAAAATGGTAACACTGAGCACTAAAGTGCATCGTCGTTTATCATTGCCATTTAGAGTGGTCGTCTAGCAGTGTTGTCCTGTTGCTAGGCTGTGTTCATGGCCTTTGCGATTTGGTAAAGCAGGCACTAGTCATCGTCAGTCTATTAATATTTTGATGAAGCACTTATTTTTTAGTTTAGCAATAATTATTTGATAAGGAAGCCCCTATGTCAGCGGCAAAGTTTACCAATGTAACCGTCAATGCTCAGGCCACCATATCCTATGATGGACGGTGTTCTAGTCACACTATCATGTTTGAGAGTGGTCAACATAAGACCTTAGGGGTTATCCTTCCCTGCGACAGTAGCGTTGAGCAGTACCACTTCAGCACTAATACCTCTGAGCGTATCGAAATCATCAGCGGTGAGTGCGAAGTCAAAATCAATGGTGACGAAGACTTTAGCTACTACCGTGCTGGCCAGTCTTTTGTAGTAGAAGGCAATAGCAGCTTTAATTTGCGTACCGAAGAGATTGTACAGTACGTCTGTCATTTAGAAGGGTAGGGGTTCTCATAAGCGTGAAGTCATTGAAAAAGTGGCAGGGTTTAGAACAAGGCTCAATTCACTTGGTTCAGTGACTTACCTTCACAGTGACTTAGTCTAATAAATTAGTTCAATGACTTACTTTTAGTAGAAAAAATCAGTACATAAAAACTTGTGCATAAGAAAAGGCATATAAAATCAGCAAGGTTTTATCTGTCTTTTTTTATTTTGGCTATTGGCAAACAAAGCGTTACTAAGCGCTTGAGAGCCAGACTCATTTATTAGTGATATTATTCAATAGGTTCAATTATGGCAAAGCCCAACTACTTTTATGGTATTCATGCTATCGATGCCCTCTTAGAGCATCGTCCGCTAGATGCCTTAAGTCTATTCGTGCAGCAAGGCCGCGAAAGCGATAGCCATGTTGCCGCTATTATGGCAAGCGCGCAAGATAATGGCGTCAGCATTCAGCCCACACAAAAAGATAAGCTCACACAATTGTGTGGTAGCCCGCAGCATCAAGGTGTCGTCTTGCATGCAAGACCGTTGGCTTTTGCTGATGAAGCGGTGTTAGATACTGTAATAGCGCAGGAAAGCTGCTTATTACTAGTGCTCGATCAGATCACCGACGCTCATAACTTTGGCGCTTGTTTGCGTACTGCAGTAGCGATGGGTGTGGATGCGGTGGTTTGTCCTAAGCATCATGCCGCAAGCCTAACCCCAACGGTAGCTAAGGTCTCTGTTGGCGCCGCTGAGATGATGCCGATTATCAGCGTGACCAATTTGGCGCGTATGCTTGCTCAGATTAAAAGTGCTGGTGTTTTTGTCTTTGGCACAGCCTTAGATGAGACCGCAAAACCGATACATGAAGCGGATATGACCGGTAAGACGGCACTGATTATGGGCTCTGAAGGGGAAGGTATGCGCAGGCTGACGCTAGAGAGCTGTGATGAGCTGGTCTATATCCCGATGTCAGGCAACGCGCATGGTAATTTGCAAAGCCTGAATGTCAGCGTAGCGACTGGTATGGCGTTATACGAGATCAACCGGCAGCGCACTACTTAAGCTGCTGGGCTAGGGCAAGATAGGTCTGATGCAGAGGCTCAAGCTGCAAATGTAGCGCAGCGATATCACCATCATTAACGACGACATCATCAGCATGACTATTGCGCGCTTCACGGCTGAGCTGATTGGCCATAATGGCCTTAATCTTCGGCACACTTTGCGCGTCTCTTAAGCTTGCGCGTTCAAGTTGCGTGCCCTCGCTTGCATCAACGACTAAAATGCGCTGACATAGATTAGCCAGACCCGCTTCAGCGGCTTCTATCAGTAGCGGCGCTGATAGGATGATATACTCAGAAGTACTAGCGGCCAGCTGCTCTTTTGCCGCCTCTCTTATCGCCGGATGGGTAATCGATTCAAGCTCAATGAGCGCTTCAGGATGAGTAAAGACATGCGTTCGCACGGCTGCGCGATCCATCTCTCCTTTTCCATTAATAACCCAATCGCCGAATTTTTTTTGAATCTTACGTAGAGTAGCGCTACCTTTAGCGACTACCTCATGCGCGATGACATCTGCGTCGATGATATCTATCCCTTTCGCTGCAAACCAATCGCTAGTCGCGGATTTCCCACTGCCTATACCACCGGTCAAACCGATGACTAGTTTATTGTTTTTACGCTTATTTATAGTCTGCGGGCGAGCAGCAGAGCCGTGAGCGGGTTGCGAGAAGGAGCGGTCATTGATAGTCATAAAGGTAACTTAATTTAGCCAATAGAATAAAAAAGCGCGAATATCATTGAAGATAATATCCAAGCAAGTGCATGATGAGATTATAATCTTAACGGTTATAACGAGTAAGGATGTAGACATTGCTTTACTGTCTTGTAAGCCTAGCGTACGCCATCAGGCGTACATGCCCAAATACCAGTTGATGATGTCCGCTCCATATAATAAAGCGATAATGCCGGCAACAGCAATATAAGGTCCAAAAGCGAAAGGCTTACTTTCACCTTGCTTTTTCATCAAGATAATACCAACGATGGAACCCAATAAAGAAGATAAGAGAATAATTAAAGGCAGCATCATGGGCCCAAGCCAAGCGCCAAGTACTGCTAGCAGCTTAAAGTCGCCTTGACCCATGCCATGCTTTTTGGTGATGAGATAAAAGACTTTCACCACTATCCATAATGATAAAAACCCAAGTAATAAGCCCCAAATCGATTGCGTAGGACTCACAAACCAGCCTTGCGAGTTCACCGCAAGTCCCAGTCCTGCTAAGGGGAAAGTCAGCCTATCAGGCAGCAACTGGGTATCGAAGTCTATCCCCGTTAGCGCAATTAGCGTCCAGACCAGTATCAGTGCGGATAGGCCAGTAGCCGACACGCCAAAATGATAAATAACGAGTGCAGAGAGCAGGGCAGTTACTAGCTCCACAACAGGGTAGCGCACGCCAATACTCGCTTGACACTCAGAGCAGCGGCCGCGCAGCGCCAGCCAGCTGACTAGCGGTATGTTCTCATACCACTTAATCTTATGAGCGCAGTGCGGACAACGCGACGCTGGACGACTGAGAGTAATAGGCGTATCGTTTGCCACTGCTTGCGCCAAAACCGTCGACTGCTCAGGCGTGATATCCGGCTGCTGCGACATAAATTCACTGCACTCTTGTCGCCAAGAATAAAACATCATCAGCGGCATACGATGAATCACAACATTCAAAAAACTGCCTACACACAGGCCTAATAACCCAAACACTATGAGCGCCGCGCTCATATTATTTTGTAATAATTCTAGCAATTGCATCAACACTGGCCTTTAAAGGGTTGCTTTGGGTGACGGTTTTAACCTACCACAGAACCCATCTGGAAAATCGGTAAATACATAGCAATGACAAGGCCACCTACTAATACGCCAAGCACCGCCATAATCAGTGGCTCCATAAGACTGGTAAGACCATCGACTGCATTATCAACTTCACTTTCATAGTGGCTAGCTACTTTATCGAGCATCTCCTCCAAACTTCCTGACTCCTCACCAATACCGACCATCTGAATCGCCATACTAGGAAAGAGGTTGGTTGAGCGCATCGAAAACTGCAGCTGCTGACCGGTTGCCACGTCGTTTTTGATTTGCTGAGTAGCATTGTAGTACACCACGTTATTCGTCGCGCCAGCGGTTGAGTCTAGAGCATCGATTAGCGGTACACCGGCGGCGAAAGTCGTCGATAAGGTACGAGAGAAGCGAGCAATAATCGCTTGATAAGCGATGTTACCAAAGATAGGCAGTCTTAGCGTCAAACGATCTAAGGAATCGCGGAATTTTTTTGATCTTTTTTTCGCTTCAGAAAATCCAATAATAGCGGCACCAATGATGACAATTAATACAAACCACCAAGACTGCATCCATTCAGACATGCCAACGACCATTTGGGTGAAGGCAGGAAGTTCTGCGCCAAAAGAGCTAAACAAATCTGAGAAGACCGGCACCACTTTGATCAGCAAAATCATCGTCACAATGACCGCGACCACAATAACCGCGATCGGATATTTCATGGCTTTTTTGATTTTTGATTTAAGTATTTCGCTTTTTTCTTTATAGGTAGCGACGCGCTCAAGCATCGTCTCAAGCGCCCCTGATTGCTCACCAGATTCTACGAGCGAGCAAAACAGGTCATCGAAGTAGCGGGGATGTTTACGTAGGGCAGCAGCAAAGGTGCCACCGGCTTCGATATCGGCTTTAATCGATAATACCAAGTCTTTCATACTCGGGTTATCTAGCGAGTCCGCGACAATCTCAAACGACTGTGTTAAAGGAATACCGGCCTTAATCATGGTTGCTAGCTGCCGCGAAAAGATAGCGATATCGATAGGCTTGATGGCTTTTTTGAAAGTAAATAAAGCTTTTGGCTTTTTCTTGATGCCTTTGACTACGATACCTTGCTTACGCAAAGTTGCTTTGGCCAGCTCTAAGCTTCGACTGGTCGTCTCGCCTTTGACTTTTTGTCCACGGCGATTGACCCCGTCATAGACGAAATCTAGCAGCATATCCGTTTTCGCTTTAGCCATGTGTCTCTCCTAAAAATCTATCTGACTGGGGCAGTCTAACAGTCTAAGCCATGTAATAAGCCATAAAAGTTAGCCATCAACGTTCTTTGTGCTTAAATAGCGACTCAGGCGTGGTCGCTATTGAGCCTTAAAATCAGCAAGTCTTGCAATGAGTCAGTTTACCGCTATCAGTCTTTGTAAGCTATCGCTATCGTCTAACAAGACAAGAACTTAGCAGGACATAAGTGAGCAAGACCAAAGCCTATTTTATAATAAAATGACCCTTGTAGTGAGTGCTCATTTTATTTCGCTATCGGCCTACAAAATGCGCTCAGTCTTTGACTCGCCACTTTTTTACTCACTACTACGTTTTTATTCAGAAGTAACACGCAGCATTTCTTGAATAGTGGTTGTGCCCTGTAGCACTTTCATAATACCGGAACGCCGCAAGTCACGAAAGCCGGTTCTAAGCGCGGCATCCTTAATATCGATAGCGTTGCCATCCTCCATAATGATGCGTGAGATCTCCGGATTTACTTTCATGACTTCATAGATACCGACGCGACCTTTATAGCCTTCACGGCATTCATTACAGCCGACCGGCTCATAAATAATATGATTGGGGTTGTCCAAATCATTATTGGTAAAGCCAATCTCCAGCAGGCTTTGACGTGGAACATCGATAGGCTTTTTGCAGCTTCCACATAAGCGCCGCGCGAGTCGCTGGGCTATGACTAAGTTGACTGAAGTGGCAATATTGAAGGACGCCACACCCATATTTTTTAGGCGCGTTAAGGTCTCAGGGGCGGAGTTGGTATGCAAGGTGGAGAGTACCAAGTGACCGGTTTGCGCTGCTTTGATAGCAATCTCAGCGGTCTCTAAGTCTCGAATTTCACCAACCATAACGATGTCTGGATCTTGACGCAAGAATGACTTTAACGCAGTGGCAAAAGTGAGGCCGACCTTTTGATTGACGTTGACCTGATTGATACCTTCAAGGTTGATCTCGACTGGATCTTCAGCGGTTGAGATGTTGGTCTCGCCGGTATTTAGGATATTGATACCGGTATAGAGCGATACCGTTTTACCTGACCCTGTCGGACCGGTGATCAGTATCATGCCTTGCGGCTTATTAAGCGCCTCTAAGAACATCTCCTTTTGATCTGGCTCATAACCTAGCGCCTCGATACCCATCATCGCTGATGAAGGATCCAAAATACGTAAAACAAGCTTTTCACCAAACAGCGTTGGTAAGGAGCTTACCCGAAAATCAATGGCTCGGCTTTTAGAGATTTTTAGCTTGATACGGCCATCTTGTGGCACACGGCGCTCAGAGATGTCCATTTGTGACATAACCTTTAAGCGTGCCGCAATCTTGCTGGCAAGTTGTACCGGCGGATTGGCCATTTTTTGCATCACTCCATCGACCCGAAAGCGCACTCTATAGCTTTTTTCATAAGGCTCAAAATGCAAGTCGGAGGCGCCCATACGGATGGCATCGACTAGCATTTTATTGATGAATTTGACCACTGGCGCTTCATCGACGCTAGTATTGAGCTGAGTCTCGCCATCCTCGTCCTCACTACTCTCTTCAAAATCGACATTAAGATCGCTATCTGCAAAGCCGCTAAAGCTCTGCATCGTGTCAGCATATATGGTCTCAATGCGCTGTTTGAGTTTGTCCTCTTCCACAATTACCGTGGCGACTGACAGGCGAGAGTTAAACGCTATAGCGTCAATAGCGTCGATGCGTGTCGGGTCGCTTAATGCGACAAACAGCTGCTGCCCACGTTTGAAGATAGGTAAGGCGTTAAACTTACGTACGATATTCTCATCGACCAAATCTTTTGGCACGATGTCTTCTGCTAGGGCATTAAGATCAAATAAAGGGTCACCAAACGACTTTGACAACAGATTAGCCAACTCGTAAGCATCAGCCATTTTATTCTCTACTAAATAAGGCACAAGCCCTATTTGCTGCTGCTGCGCCTCGGTTTGCGCGGTTTGCATGTTCGTTTCGCTAACCACACCTGCACTGATTAGTTGTTGCGCCAGACTACCAAAATTGCTGACAGCGGTAGACATAAACCCTCCTTGATGCGGCAGCTGCCAAAAGTGACAACCAATATAAATTATTTTGGGTATTAAATATTTGACGCCATGGATTCATTTTATAGCTTTAACGTATCTAATAAAACTGATTTAGCTAATAGCACGAACTTTCGAAACTTATTAGCCATTTTTATAAGCCATACAAAAAGTTTTGAATAAAGTTTTGAATTTAGGGTCAACGATTACCTCGTCCTAATTATAGGCAAAAATACCGTAAAAAACAGAACTGTTTCAGACGCTAGAGAATATAGAGTTTATTTCATAATGACTTCATACTGATATAAGCATATCTGAACTTTTTATAGGGACAACCCCTTATACTCATGAGGTAATCAAAAAAGAGGGCTACGGTAGCTAGTGCTAGCGCTTTATACATCGTAAGCGATTACTATAGCACTCGCCAAATATTTGTTATACTGGCGCGCAGACTAGCCATATTGGCAATGACAGATGACACAAGGTAGATGAGTTATGCAGGCTTGGGTAATTGGCAATTGGAAACAGAATCCGGCAACGAGCAAAGACGTCAATACATTACTAGATAATTTGTTGGTGGCGTCTGAGGACAGAGGTGCCGACAACCCGTATTGTCAGCTTATGGTGGCGCCAAGCTGTGTGCATCTCGCTGCTGTCAGCGCGCGCCTGCAAGACGCATCTATCCAAGTGAGCGCGCAGAATATCAGTGCGCATAGCGCTACAGTCGGCGCTTATACAGGGGATTGTTCAGCGCAGCAAGTCGCGGATGCTGGAGCGAGTTGGACGCTTTTGGGTCATTCGGAGCGCCGGCAATATCATCACGAGTCTAATGATAGCTTACTAACCAAACTAAACTGCGCTTTTGCTCAAGGCCTTGGGGTAGTGCTGTGCATCGGTGAGACTCAAGAGGAGTATGATGCCAAGCAAACCATCAGTGTACTTGATGAGCAGCTAGCAGTTGTCGAAAGCTTGCTACAAACCGGCGCTGTACAGACGCAAGCATTAGCTGAGCGTTTGATTATCGCTTATGAGCCGGTTTGGGCCATTGGCACTGGTAAAGTACCTACGGTGAACGAGGTCAGCGCAACTCATCAGCATATCAAACAACAAATCGCCAGTTTTGCGCCAAAGTCACCAGAGGTCACTGTATTATACGGCGGTAGCGTCAATGCTGATAATGCGGATAGCTTTGCTGCAAGCGCTATGATAGACGGCGCGTTAGTAGGCGGCGCTTCATTAAAAGCCGATAGCTTTTTAGCGATAGCCGACGCTTTTAGTCGCGCCAAAGGCTGAGCACTGCAAGCTAAAAGTTAAGAGCATAGCAAAAATAGCGCTTGAGAACGACGATATATTGGCAGGCGCATATTGACTGGTATCAAAACGCCTTGTCAGTCGATGAAAGTGGGTTTAACACCGCCCTTGTAATCGTGTACAATGCGCCTTATTTACAGTCTTTGTTTTATAGCCTTCGTAATTTATCAGTCGTCACTATTTTTATCAGTCGTCACTATGCGGCAGAAGAGGACCCCATGTTTACTTTTATATTAGCCTTGCATATTATCGTGGCCATTGCCATGATTGGCTTGATCTTGATACAGCATGGCAAAGGGGCTGATGCTGGAGCTTCTTTCGGTGCCGGCTCTTCTGGTACGGTTTTTGGCGCGGCGGGAAGCGCTAACTTTTTGACTCGTGCGACAGCGGTGCTGACGGTGATATTTTTTATTACTAGTATGGTACTAGCCGTGCATGCGCGCGAACAAGCGGAAGATCAGTTTCGTTTAGATGCGCCCGTTTCAGCGCCGCAAACCCCGCGTCCATTGACGCAAAATCCTCAGCAGTAGTTATTTTTATACGCAGGCCTTGCTATTTGTAAGGGTTAGTTTTACAATGCTTGCCTGTTTTTATGATGTTTTATCTTAGTGATGCCAACCTCAAGCATGACGCTTATTATTAATAAGCAAATAAGATAGAAGGTGATAGCAGTAAACAATAACCGTTATTTATACCAGTAGACGGTTAGCGATAAGCGATTGTGGTGGAATTGGTAGACACGCCATCTTGAGGGGGTGGTGGCGCAAGCCGTGGGGGTTCAAGTCCCCCCAATCGCACCAATTAAGTAAGTAGTTTGTACTTTAGTTGTGTTAAAGCAATGTCGTTATAGCAATCTTTGATTTGAAGTTTATTTCAGATAAAGATTGACAAGGTGATAAACCTTCCCTATAATATGCATTCTAAATTGTTGCGGGGTGGAGCAGTCTGGTAGCTCGTCGGGCTCATAACCCGAAGGTCGTTGGTTCAAATCCAGCCCCCGCTACCACTTTTTAATACTGATGTTTGTACACTAATATTCTGTTGTATTGAGATATCAGTGTCGATTAGCCCACCATTATGTTTGTGGGTTTTTTTGTATCTGCGGCTCAGCATTATTAGGGCGTGTCCCTATTTCAAAAATGGTGATGAAAATGAGATAAATCGCAGGCAAACAAGGAAAATAGCGAAGGTAATATCAAGATATTGACCAGCTATTTGACACCGTTTGCCAAAGATTTAGCCATTTTTAGCCCATTTAGTCATAAACGCTTGAATTAGGGACACGCCCTAGTGCAGTACTATCAGTATAATGTCAGTATCTACTATACGTTTTAGCTAAGAAGAATAGGGTTAATTCGATACTCTAATCCTAAATGACAGCACAAAATACTTGTCATCATTTGCTACCTGTCCTTGCTGATTGCTATGTTACGATACTCGTAAGCAATACTATCTTCTGCTCTATTCTTTACTATGTTGTCCTTGAAGATAACAATTTAATCCCTAATATGATTCACTAGGTACTAGCGGCATTGAGTATGACAACCAGCCTCTATGGTGATCAGTGCGTCGTGACTAAAACCACCGATAAGTGAACAGGAAAATATAAATAGATTATGAAGCTTTCGACCAAAGTTGCAGAATTGACTACGATTATTGAGCCTGCTGTAGCGGCTTGTGATGTCTCGCTATGGGGTATTGAATTTACGCCGCAAGGCAATCGCTCCTTATTGCGCATTTACATTGAAGCGTTACCTGAAGAGCAAGCGCAGGACAAACACGTCACTATTGAGGATTGCGCAGCGGTCAATCATCAAGTGAGCGGTGTACTAGAAGTACATGATCCTATCGCTGGCGAGTTTGTACTAGAAGTGTCTTCTCCTGGTTTTGATCGTGCTTTTTTCTCAGATGAGCAGATGCGTGAATATATCGGCCAAACGATAAGTTTGCGTTTGATCTCTGCGATCGGGCAAGGCGATAAAAAACGCCGTAAAGCCACCGGTAAGCTCGATAGTATGGACGATACCTCTTTACAGCTGACCACCAGCGATGGCGAGCGCTTTGAGATTGCACTAAGTAATATTGACAAAGCTCACTTAATTTATGAAGATGATTAATGCTTAAGATTAGCAAACAGATAACAACATTTAAGCCAATTATAAGATGATAGGACAGGTATAGCATGAGTCGTGAAATTTTAACGGTAGTAGAAACCGTCAGTAATGAAAAGGGCTTAAATCCTGAAGATATCTTTGAAGCTATTGAAGATGCTTTAGTAGTCTCAACAAAAAAGAAGGTCTATACCGAGCAGCCTGAAGTGGCGGTTCGCGTCGCCATTGACCGTGATACTGGTGATTATGATACCTATCGCTATTGGACAGTAGTGGCGGATGAAGACCATGAGATGCCAGCGTGTCAGCTCGCTATTACTGATCTTGATCAAGACGAATGGTCTATCGGCGATGTAAAAGAAGAGCAGATAGAATCAATTGAATTTGGTCGTATCGCGGCCACGCAGGCAAAGCAAGTTATCATTCAAAAGATCCGTGAAGCGGAGCGGGCGCTAGTAGCGGACGCTTTTGAGCCGCGTATTGGCGAGATGATGTATGGTGAAGTCAAAAAACAAACTCGTGATGGCTACATTATTGATTTAGGTGATAACGCTGAAGGTTATCTATCACGTGATCAGATGTTGCCACGTGAGCAGCTACGCGTCAAATCGCGTATCAACGCTATTCTTTATCATGTCAACCGTGATAACCGCGGCGCGCAGTTATTATTGTCGCGTACTCATCCTGAGATGCTCTCAGCCTTGATGCAAAAAGAAGTGCCGGAGATCGCAGAAGAGATTATCGAGATTCGTAATGTCGCTCGTCTGCCTGGTACTCGTGCTAAAATAGCGGTGAAGACCAATGACAACCGTATCGATCCGGTCGGCGCTTGTATCGGTATGCGCGGTACGCGTATCCAAGCGGTGCAGCAAGAGCTCGATGGCGAGCGTATTGATGTCGTGGTATGGTCAGATGATCCAGCACAATTTATCATCAGCGCCTTAGAGCCTGCCGATGTGAGCAGTATTATCCTTGATGAAGATACCAAGACCGCTGATATCATCTTTAGCACAAACGATCAGCTCGCCCGCGCTATTGGCTCACAAGGTCAAAACGTGCGTTTGGCTTCTGAATTAACCGGCTATAAGCTCAACATGATGCTAGAAGAAGAGTATCAGCAGCGTCAACAAGATGAGACCAAAGCCTTTATCGATCTTTTCTATGATTGTCTAGAGGTTGATCAGGACCTCGCGCAAGCCCTTGTCGATATCGGTTTTACGAGTATCGAAGAGGTAGCTTATGTGCCGGTTGAGACTTTTTATGATATCGAAGGGTTAGATGACGAAGCGATTGACATGATTCAAGAGCGCGCTAAAGAAGTCGTCATCGCAGAAGAGCTGGTCAAACAACAAAACATGAAAGAGCCTAGTCAAGAGCTGCAAGATCTAGAAGGGATGACTGTCAGCTGGGCCTATAAAATGGCGCAAAAAGACATCATCACCGTTGATGATTTGGCAGAGCAGGCTGTATTTGATATCGAAGATATCGAAGGCTTAGACTCCGAGACCGCAGGTAAGCTTATCATGAAAGCTCGGGAATCTTGGTTCAATGAATAGGTATTAGAAGCATACCGCTGTCTTTTGGTGGTATGCTATCGATAACTAAAGGCTGGCTTGCGACATAAAAATCAAAACCAGTCTAAGCACAATCATTTGTAGCCAACAACTGAATTGAATATATAGCAAATAATAGACAGTAGGTGATAATCAATGGCAGATAAGACCGTCAAAGAACTGGCAGACATGGTAGGCAAAACCGCTAGTGCTGTACAGCAGCAGTTGCAGGATGCTGGGCTACCTGCTCGCGGGGAGGATGACTCAGTCACCGAACTTGAGCAAGAGAAGTTGGTGGCACATTTAAAACAAAGTCATGGCCAACAAGAAAAGCGTCGCATTAGTCTCAAATCTAAGACGACAAGTACCGCTCGCGTGACTGGCTCCTCAGGTAAATCTAAGAGCGTCAATGTAGAGGTTCGTAGAAAGAAAGTATTCGACAAGCCTAATCCAGAAAAAATGGCTGAAGAATTAGCGGCGCGCGAGCAAGCGATGGCTGAAGCAAAACAGCGCGCTGAAAAAGAAGCCGAAGAGCGTAA
The DNA here is from genome assembly GCF_904846685.1 of Psychrobacter submarinus. Lineage (GTDB taxonomy): Bacteria > Pseudomonadota > Gammaproteobacteria > Pseudomonadales > Moraxellaceae > Psychrobacter > Psychrobacter submarinus. The sequence continues at coordinate 136,474 of NZ_CAJHBQ010000004.1, read as the reverse complement.
CGCGGCTAAGAAAAAAGCCGAAGAGCGTCAAGCAGCGACTCTAGCTGCGATGCGTGCAAGCTTAGGCTCTAGCAAAAATTCAGAAGATAAGAGCGATGATGTCGCCGCCTCTGTTGTGGTCAAAAAAGGCGGCAAAGCGGCAAGCGAGATCAAAGCAAAAGAGAAGAAAAAAGTCGCGGCTACTAAGCCAAAAGTTGAAACGGCAGCAGAGCGTAAAGCTCGCGAAGCTCGCGAAAAAGAAGAAGCTCGCTTACGCAAAATCGAAGCCGAAACTCGTCAAGCCCAAGCAGAAGAGGCGCAAAAGCGTACGCTTGAGCAGATGCGTAAAATGGCCGGTAAATATACCGACCGTGAGCCAGTAGCAGAAGTTCGTAAGGACGAGCCATTGGCTAAAGGCTTAGTGGGTGACGCACTAGAGGAGTCATTCGAAAAAGAGCGCCGCGAAATCAAACGCGGTGCTAACAGTACCGGTGCTCGCGGTCGTCGCCGCAAAAACCAAGAAGAGCGTGAAATCAAAAACCGCAAAAACGGTTTAAGCTCTTCACAATCAGGTCAGCATAAGTTTGAAAAACCGGTCGAAAAGATTGTCTATGACGTCGAAATCGCCGAGCAAATCACGGTATCGGACCTTGCTCAGCGCATGGCTGTCAAAGCCCGTGAAGTGACCAAATTGCTGATGAAAATGGGTGAGATGGCAAGCGAATCTGATACTATCGATCAGGCGACCGCCAGTCTTATCGTTGAAGAGATGGGTCATAACCCCGTTCCGGTTAGCGATACCAAAGTTGAAGACGACCTACACGAAGCTGTCGATGAGCGCAGTAGTAACGTGCAGACGCGTCCACCGGTCGTCACTATTATGGGTCATGTTGACCATGGTAAGACCTCGCTACTCGATAAGATCCGCGAAACCAAAGTCGCTACCGGCGAAGCAGGCGGCATTACTCAGCATATCGGTGCCTACCACGTAGAGACTGATCGCGGTGTGATTACCTTCTTAGATACACCAGGCCATGCTGCGTTTAGCGCGATGCGCTCACGTGGCGCGCAAGCGACTGATATCGTTGTCTTGGTCGTGGCCGCTGATGACGGTATGATGCCGCAAACGGCAGAAGCGATTGATCATGCTCGCGCTGCAGGTACGCCTTTGATTGTTGCTATCAACAAAATGGATAAGCCAAGCGCTGATCCAGATCGCGTGCTAAACGAGCTGACAACCAAAGAAGTGGTTTCAGAAGAGTGGGGTGGTGATACACCTATGGCGCGTATCTCGGCCAAAACAGGTGAAGGTATCGACGAGCTACTAGAGTTTATTAGCTTACAAGCCGAGCTTATGGAATTAGAAGCGCCAACTGACGGTGCCGCTCAAGGTGTAGTTATTGAGTCGAAGCTAGAAAAAGGCCGTGGCCCAGTAGTCAGTGTCCTAGTCAAGAAAGGTACGCTCAAGCAAGGCGATCTAGTGCTAGCCGGAGAGTACTACGGTAAAGTCCGTGCTATCACTGATGAAAACGGCCAACGTATCAAATCAGCCGGTCCTTCTATACCAGTTGAGATCTTAGGCTTACCAGATACGCCAGCGGCGGGTAGTGAATTCTTAGTCGTTTCTGATGAGAAAAAGGCTCGCGAAGTCGCTGATTTTAGAAGCAACCGTGAGCGTGAGCAGCAGCTTGAGCGCCAGAACAAAATGCGCCTTGAGAGTATGTTTGAGCAGATGCAACAAGGCGATGTATCTTTCTTAAATATCGTCCTTAAGACCGATGTTCGTGGCTCGCTTGAAGCTTTATTAGCAGCCCTAAATGAGCTATCGACTGATGAAGTCAAAGTCCGAGTCATTAGCTCAGGCGTTGGCCCTATCTCAGAGTCGGATGTCACGCTGGCTGAATCTAGCGAAGCGGTATTACTAGGCTTCAACGTTCGTGCTGATAGTACGGCGCGCCGTAAAGCGGATACCGCTAACATGGATATTCGTTATTATAGCGTTATCTATGGCCTAATCGACGATGTCAAAGCCGCTATGAGTGGCCTATTAGCTCCTGAGCATCGCGAGAAGATCTTAGGTGTTGCTGAAGTGCGCGAAGTGTTCCGCTCTAGTAAGTTCGGTGCGGCGGCAGGTTGTATGGTAGTTGAAGGGACGATCTATCGTAATAAGCCAATTCGCGTCCTACGTGATGATCAAGTTATCTTCACCGGTCAGCTGCAGTCACTGCGTCGCTACAAAGAGGACGTCAATGAAGTGCGTACTGGGATGGAATGTGGTCTAGCGGTTCGTGGCTACGATGTTGAAGCGGGCGATAAGATCGAAGTTTTTGAGATTCAAGAGTTCGAACGCACGATCTAAGCTTAACTATTAACTATAACTGGCTTAAGCGTCTGCATCATCGCTAACGTTTAAACTTAAGCTCTAATAATTAAGCTCTAATAAGCAGTTACTAGGCCTACCAGGTTCATCCTGCTAGGCCTTTTTTACCGCAATTAGTCATAGCGTTATAAAGACAGTTATTTAAATACGCCAAACAGCAGTAGTTGGTAGAAAGTATAATAGAATAAATCACAAAAGCTAAAACTAGGACAATACTATGAATCAACGTTTACAGCGTCTATCAGATCAAATTCAGCGCGAGCTTGCGGTGCTTATCCGTGATGAAGTCAACGACCCTCGCTTGACTGGCTTTGTCACCATCTCTAGCGTCAAAGTCAGCTCTGATCTTGGCTACGCGGATGTCTATGTCACTATCATGGAGCCTGAGCTCAACGATACGATGACTAAGACCAATCATGAAGAGAGTGTCAAAGTGCTCAATAAAGCCGCTGGGTTTTTGCGCACTGAGCTGAGTCATACTCTCAAAACGCGTACCACGCCGCGTCTGCGTTTCCATTACGATGAAGTGACTGCTCGTGGTAACTACATGATGGATTTGATCAATCAAGCAGTAAGCAAAACTGAGCAAAATGAAGACGAAGTTGAAAGCCAAGAAAATGACCAATAAAAGCGCAGTACCAAGACAAAAAGTATCTGGCGTTATCTTAATCGATAAGCCGCAAGGCATGACCTCACAGCAAGTGGTGTCAAAAGTGAAGTACTTATTTCAGTCGCCTGCACACAATAGTAAAAAGGCGGGTCATACCGGCACCCTTGATCCGATGGCAACCGGTCTTCTCCCCATTTGTCTTGGAGAGGCAACAAAATTTAGTCATTATCAGCTCGATGCCGATAAGTCTTATCAGGCAACGATACTACTTGGTAGTCAAACGGACACTGGCGATGCTGATGGTCAGGTTATCGCGCGAGCACAGATTCCAGAGCTAGATGCAGATACGCTACAAAATATGGCTCAGCAGTTTATAGGCGCGCAGCAGCAAATACCGCCGATGTATTCAGCGCTCAAAAAAGACGGCAAAAAGTTGTACGAGTACGCCCGTGCTGGTATAGAGATTGACCGTCCTGCACGCGATATCGTCATAACTGCGCTAACTTTGACTCAAATTGATGCAGATAAGATCGACCTGGTCGTGACTTGTAGCAAAGGTACTTATATTCGGGTGCTAGCAGAAGATATCGCCAAAGCACTAGGCACCTTAGGACACCTGACGGCACTACGCCGTATGCAGGTCGGTAAGTTTGATAGTGAGCAGGCTATTGATATTCCAAGCCTAGAAGCCTTGTCTTTAGATAGCCGCTTTGAGCAGCTGTTGCCAGTAGATGCGTGCATCGATATTGCCGCTGCAATGTCATTAGATGATAAGCAATGTCAACGTCTACGTTTAGGTCAACGCCTAAATGTCATTGAGCAAATTGACAAGCCTTTAAGAGATTATATGCTACAAAGCTTATTTCATAAGACTCAGGCAAAATTAGAAGACGAGCCTGCTGACCGTAATAATGAACAAACCCCTGAGTATGAGCTTCCTGTCGATATCAGACTGCTAGATGCGCAAGGCCATTTTATTGGCTTAGGCGCTATCAGTCTCAATGGACGCCTACAACCTAAGAAAATGATTCATCTATAACGATAATATCAGTTACTAGTGAATTACATTAATCACATACTCATACATTTCATTGCAGGTTTTGTGTATAACGAAACCTGCTTTTTTTATACAGTAGTTAAGTCAGCTCAGGAAAGCTTGGCATAAAAATAGAAAAACAAGAAAAATTAAAACAAGAAGAAGTAAGGATGAAAAATTAAATAATAACTATAATTCCAGTGAAGGAAAGTTTGAGACATAAAATAACAATAGCACTTAATAGCACACTATTAAAGTGAATCTAAGCAATCATAATGATAATACCAGCAAGCTAAATTAACGTCACGAATAAAAGAGGTGGTCCATGAAGACTATTGCATTTTTATTACATAATAACTTTGAACAAGCTGAGTACGAAGAGGTCAATAATAAGCTTAAAGACAAAGGTTATAAGACACTGCTCATAACAACCAACGATGACAAAGAAGTTCAGGCGATGAATCAGGATGTCAATAAGGGTGATACGTTCACTGCTGATATCTTTGCCAAAGAGGCGAATACCGATGAGTACGATGCTTTAGTATTGCCGGGTGGTACCGTTAACGCTGATACCATTCGTGGTAACGAGCAAGCCCATAGCATCATAAAAGCTATTAATGACAGCGATAAGACTTTAGCTGTTATCTGTCATGCGCCTTGGACACTTATTAATACTGGTATTGCTAAAGGTAGAACCTTAACGGCCTATCATTCATTACAGACAGATTTAGAGAATGCCGGAGCAACTTTCGTTGATGAAACCGTGCAGGTCGATGGTAACTTAATCACTTCACGCAACCCAGATGATATTGATAATTTCGTTGAAGCTATCGATAAAGCACTGTCTAAATGAGCCGTTTTTTACAGATATTAATACATTCTAAAGATTAGATAATTTTGATAACCAATCATTTAACAATGATAACTTAACTTACAAAGGATATTATTATGACACAGCCTAACCCAAACGATACTAAGCTTGAACAGCAGCGTTCAGAGTCAGCAGAAGCGTCTCTTAAGAGCCAGACAGAAGACAACCACACGACAGATAGTGAAGCTGCAGCAGATCGTATTGCTGATAATGTAAAAGAAGCTAAGGAAGATAAGTAATAGCTTAATTTTCAGTATGTATTCATTGAATGCCAAGACAACAACAGGTCAACGCAATCAGAGAGGAAAATAATATGGATAAGTCAGAGAAAAACATGGACACAGAAGAGCAGCGGATCGAAAAGCTAGCTGACGACATCAACCCGAAAGAAGATAAAAGTCCTGATAGCTTAGCCGAGGCAACAACTGCCCCTTTAGATGATGATGCTTTAGGCGGAACTGCTAAAGAAGACGATCTGAATAAAAAGTAAGCTAACTGATAACTATCGATACTTTTGCCATGTCTACTCTAGTTTATATAATTTAAACTACAAATAGCTTAGAGTGGACACGGCTTAAATTGTAAACGGTTCAAACTACTGCGAATAATTGCTGCTAGTTGAGCCGTTTTTTGTTATACTAGCGCCAAGTTTTAATAGGGAAGGCTTGTGGTCTTTAGACTACAGACTTACCATTACGATAATTTTATCAACGTCATGGTTTCACCGACTTGGTATTGCTTATATCTTAAATTGAAGCTAACCACCTAAGCTTGCTTGTCAATAGGGTAACTCTAGTTATGCAGGGTTGCCCTGAATGAGAAGCTGGCTATTTTATTTACTTTATAGTTTGATAACCGTTCAAATTGATTGAATAAGTTATTTAACTCTTAGCATTGCTGGAGATTATTATGCTAACGAATACCGATCGCGAACAAATCATCGCCCAATACCAACGCGGCGAAAACGATACTGGCTCACCAGAAGTACAAGTTGCTCTATTGAGTGCTCGTATCAACGATCTACAGAACCATTTTAAAGAGCACAAAGGCGATCATCATAGCCGCCGTGGTCTTATCCGTATGGTTAACACTCGCCGTAAACTACTTGATTACCTAAAAGGTAAAGATCTTGGTCGTTATTCTACTTTGATCAACCAGTTAGGTCTGCGTCGTTAATTTAACCTCTACCGATAAGGTAGATGAGATTAATACAGCAAGACTTGAGCAGTATAAGACGGTGTGGAATAGTTTCACACCGTTTTTTTATGCCGTATGGATAGTTGACCCATTATCATTATTTGAAGTGATAAACCAGACTGTAAAATAGCAGGGGTCGTAAAGCCTGTTATGACAATAACCAGTCGCTAACATAAAGAGTGCTTAGGGTTGCAATTAATTGGTCAATGGCCACAAATCTCTGTAAAATAGGCGATGGTATAAAAGTGCTATCAAGATTATTGATACTAGTAGCGTTATCAAGTTTATAAAGAAGTAAAATATAATATATGGATTTTTATTCAGTGCCAGTACTTGCACATTAGTTAATATAAGCACATAAGTTACTATAGGCGCGGTGGAGCTTGGTTTGTTTAGCTTATCGATAGTCGTCAGGCGCCAAAGCATTTATTAAAAGTTTTAACGAGCGATAAGCGCGCTGTTTATACAGGCGACTATCATTTTCGTCATTCAACATTAGGAAAAAATTTATATGTCAAACCAGTCAATGTTTAATACCATTACCCGTGAGTTTCAATATGGCGACCAGCAAGTCGTTATCGAGACTGGCCGTGTTGCCCGTCAAGCAAACTCTATTATGGTACATATGGGCGGTGTTACGGTTTTAGTAGCAGCGGTCGTCAAGTCTGAAGCTAAAGAAGGTCAAAACTTCTTCCCGTTGACCGTTAACTATCAAGAAAAAATGTATGCTGCGGGTAAAATCCCAGGCGCTTATGGCAAACGCGAAGGCCGTGCTAGTGAAAACGAAACCTTAACCTCACGTCTTATCGACCGTCCGATTCGTCCGTTATTCCCTGAAGGTTATGTCAACGAAGTCCAAATCACAGCGACGGTTGTCTCGTCAGATAAGACTCAGTCTGCTGATATCGCAGCCCTCATTGGTGCTTCAGCGGCACTGGCTATCTCTGATGCGCCATTCAATGGCCCTGTAGCAGCGGCGCGTGTTGGCTTTATGAATGGCGAATACGTCCTAAACCCAACAATTGAGCAGCTCGAAGAGAGTGATCTTGATCTAGTGGTTGCTGGTACTAAGTCTGCTGTACTGATGGTTGAATCTGAAGCCGCTGAGCTCTCAGAAGATCAAATGCTTGGTGCGGTACTCTACGGTCATGAGCAGCAGCAAATTGTCATTGATAATATCATCTCGCTAGCTGAGGAAGTCGGTACGGCTAAGCAGCAGTATGAAGCACCAAAGACCGATGAGCAGCTAGAATCTGCTATGAAAGAGCAGTTCGGCGCGCAAGTGGCTGATGCTTATAGCATTAAAAACAAGCAAGATCGCTACACGAAACTTGATGAAATTAAAGACGCCGCTATCGAAGCGCTAGCAGGTGATAGCGAGTCTGAGGACTACAGTAGCAAAGTCGCTGAGCTAAAAGACATCTATAATGACCTTAAGTATCGTACGGTACGTGACAACATCTTGTCAGGTAAGCCGCGTATCGACGGCCGTGATTTGGATACTGTGCGTGCGCTAGACGTACAAGTTGGCGTGCTTCCTTATACGCATGGTTCAGCACTATTTACTCGCGGTGAGACTCAGGCGCTAGTGACCACCACTTTGGGTAACAGCCGTGATGTCAATATGATTGACTCATTAGCGGGTACGATTCGTGACCATTTCATGTTGCATTATAACTTCCCGCATTTCTCAGTGGGCGAGACCGGCCGCGAAGGCATTCCAAAGCGTCGCGAGATTGGTCATGGTCGCCTAGCGCGCCGCGGTGTGCAAGCGATGCTACCAGACAGCGAACGCTTCCCGTATGTCATCCGCGTGGTATCAGAGATCACAGAATCAAACGGTTCTTCTTCTATGGCTTCTGTTTGTGGTGCTAGCCTTGCCTTGATGGACGCAGGCGTGCCACTTAAAGCACCAGTCGCTGGTATCGCTATGGGTCTAGTGAAAGAAGGCGAGCGCTTTGCTGTCTTATCTGACATCTTAGGTGACGAAGATCATCTTGGAGACATGGATTTTAAGGTTGCTGGTTCTAAAGACGGTATCACCGCCCTACAAATGGATATTAAAATCGAAGGCATTACGCCGGACATCATGGAGCAAGCGCTTAAGCAAGCTCATGCGGGTCGTATCCATATCTTAGATGCAATGAATAAAGTACTGCCTGAGAGCCGTACTGAAATCAATGCGCATGCACCGAACTATGCAGTGATTGAGATCAACCCTGATAAGATTCGTGACGTCATCGGTAAAGGCGGCGCGATGATCCGTCAGCTAACTGAAGAGACAGGTGCTGTCATCGATATCGATGATGCTGGTACCATCCGTATCTTTGGCGAAAACAAAGCCGCAACCAAAGCCGCTATCGGTAAAATCGAAGCGCTTACTGCTGAGGTTGAAGTCGGTAAAACTTATGAAGGTACTGTCGCGCGTATCGTAGACTTTGGCGCATTCGTGAACGTCTTACCAAACACCGATGGTCTGGTACACATCTCACAAATCGCTGAAGAGCGTGTCGAGAATGTTTCTGACTATCTATCTGAGGGTCAAACCGTTAAAGTCTTAGTACAAGACGTCGATAACCGTGGTCGCATCAAGCTGACTATGAAAGGCGTTGAGCAAGATACCGCTGCTGAATAAATAGTTTTAGCTCAATCTAATTGAGTACAAATACAAAAACCGCTCTAGCTTCATAGTTAGGGCGGTTTTTGTATGGGTTTTGCTTCTGAATAATATGATGAAAGTAATTTGTACTTTACAATGTTGAGTGTCGTAAGCTGCACGCAACATCCTGCTAAATTAAGTTAAAATCACCGCTATTTAAGAAAACTTATAAAACACGGTTACTCCTTATGATGCAACAAATCTTAGATGACATTACCGCCCAAATGGCGCTAGAGACAGAGCGCGGAAAAGTGGCAGATTACATTCCGCAGCTCGCCCATGTCGACCCCAATCAATTCGGCATTGCTGTTGCGACCCCGGATGGGCAAATGTACTCGGCAGGCGACGCCAAAACGCTGTTCTCTATACAAAGTATTTCCAAAGTATTTACATTAACCCTTGCGCTGAGCAAACTCGGCAGCGCGCTTTGGCGGCATGTCGGCCGCGAACCTTCCGGCGATCCTTTTAACTCGATCACTATACTAGAATATGAATCGGGCAGGCCGCGCAACCCTTTTATCAATGCAGGCGCCATTGCTGTGGTCGATGCGATAACGCTCGGACGCGAGCCCACAGAAATATTAGATGAAATATTGCAGTTTGTGCACTTTATCGCAGACGATGAGACGATCTGCTTTGACTACAAAGTAGCGACGTCTGAGATTGACCACGAAGATCGCAACGCGGCGCTTGCGCATTTTATGAAATCCTTCGGTCATCTACAGCACAATGTCGATAACATTCTCAACACTTATTTTTATCAATGCTCGATTGCGATGAGCTGTGAGCAGTTGGCCCGTGCCGGTCTGTTTTTGGTTTCTAACGGCGTCAATCAACCCACAGGGGCAAAGGTAATCAGCCCGCAGCAATCTAAGCGGATCAATTCGTTGATGATGATGTGTGGTCACTATGATGGCTCTGGAGAGTTTGCTTATCAGGTGGGTCTACCGGGTAAAAGCGGCGTCGGCGGCGGTATTCTTACCATAGCACCAGGTAAAGGCGCAGTCGCAGTATGGTCACCGGGCCTAAATTCAGTCGGCAACTCGAAACTTGGGACCAAAGCTTTAGAGCTACTCGGAGAGCAGACAGGCTGGTCTGTTTTTTCAAAATAATTAAGCTCTAAGGGCTTGTTGGTAGCAATAATATGTCAAAGATTTTGGATATAAAAAGCCACTAGTGGCGATATATAGAATAAAGTTCTTTTAAAACGTTAACGAAAAATCCAATGCCGAATGCTTAAAAGTAAACATCCGACATTGGATTCGTAGCACTTTAAACTTCGAAGCTGATCAATTAAAGGGATTATTCTTGGTCTAGCTGATCGATCATACCTTGATACTTGTCCTTACGAGCGACAATCTTTTCGCGTCTCTCTTCTGCCGTCGCGATGAGGTTTTTTGCAACTTCTAAGCTTTTATCAAACGCAGCCAGTTCAAGGTCAGCAGCATCGACAAGTTTACCGAGCATCATAGCCGTCGCTTTTTCAGAGACGTCTTGAGTCATGCCGCCAGTATCAGAGGTCAAATCATCTTTGAGCTTTGAGGCCCACTGATAAATACCTGCCATAGCTGAGCTAGATTTGTCCTCTTTATCAGCACTATCTTTCTTGCCAGCTTTACTGTCTTGCGAGTCTTTATCATCTTCGCTAGGTTTAGACTTCTCTTTATCACTGCTAGCTTTGTTTTTAGCATTGTCTGCTTTATTAGACGTTTGCTCTTTATCAGTGTCTTTATCTTTGCTCGCTTTTTGCGACTGGTCATCTTTGTCATTATTCGATGTTTGGTCGACTGACTGTTTTAGATCTTCGATGCTGTCTTTAGTTGAACTGTCTTTAGCCGAGCTGTCTTGACTATCTTCTTCAAAATCATGCGCTTCGTTATACTCTTCAAAGTCGCCATCTTCATAGACCACAGTATCGTCTTTGACGACTTCTACGCCTGTAACTGTATCATTATCATAAGACTGCGTCTGATCTTGATTTGCTTGAGTTTGATTAGAGCTATTATTGTTGTTTGACATTGTTGTTTATCCTTTATAAAAGTGAGTTAAGATTTATCTCATACTCTTAAAAAGGATGTTAAGGGATGATCTGAGCTTAAACAAGGTGTTGATATCAAACTACTATTTAACGGCTACAGAAGTAAACACGATAAGGAGTTGCTGCATATACAGTAACTCTTTACTCGTATATGACAACATAAATAAAGAGCGCTCTGCGGCAGGTTTATCGAGAGTATATCCTACTATGGGTTGTCAGCGATGAACTGTGCTAATAACTCAGCTATATGCTCACCTTGATCTTCTTGCAAAAAATGACCGGCGTTAGCAATTGTAGTATGCTTTTGACCTTTGGTACCTGGTATCAGCTTTTGCATAATTTTATCTCCGCCTGCAGTCACAGGGTCGGAGTCCGCAAATAGAGTGATAAAAGGCTTAGTCCATTGACCAAGCTTGCCCCAAGCGGCGCGGTTAGCCTCTGAGGCGGGATCATCAGGCGTCGTTGGCACTAGTATAGGGAACTGCCTTGCGCCTTCTTTGTAGGTCTCATTAGGGAAGGGCGCGTTGTATGCATCTATGGTTGCCTGTGATAATTCAGTAGTTGTACCGCCGTTGATGATACCGCCAACATGAAACTCTGGCGTGTCCTGTGAGAACTGCTGCCACTGACGAAAGCTCTCACCAGGGTCATGATCGCCGGTGGGAAGCATGGTGTTGCCAGCCGCGACTCTCGCAAAGCGCTCAGAGTTATCCGCGACAAGTCGTAGCCCAATCAGACCGCCCCAATCTTGACAAAACAGAGTGATATTTTGCAAATCTAGCTGCTCCACTAGCGATTGCATCCAGTCAACATGGCGCTGATAAGTGTAGTCGGTACGTGAGGCCGGCTTGTCCGAGCGCCCAAATCCTGGCAAGTCCGGCGCGATAACACGGTGTCCCGCTGCGGTCAGAATCGGTATCATTTTGCGATACAGGTAGCACCATGACGGCTCACCATGCAGTAGTAATATAGGGTCAGCGTCTTTATTACCTTCATCTAGATAATGTACGCGCAGCTCGCCGCCGTCGCCATCAGCAACCATCAAATAATTTGGCGCAAAATCGAAGTCAGGTAGATTATCAAAATGCGAGTCGGGAGTTCTGAGGGTTTTCATAGACAGTCCTTTTGTCAGAAAATTATAATACTGTAGATCGCGACGCTTTATATCAAAATGCTTTAAGTCGCGGCATTCGTCGCCGCTTAACGACAGTCTCGCTCGTCGCTTTAGTCATTAAGTAGTAAACACTATTTTTTAGCATATTTTGATTTTACTGTACAGGGTATTTTACAAAACACGCTTTGAACACGGGTGATGAGTCAAAGTTATACAACAGCCACTTTGTAAAGTAGCCTCCTTTATAGCGAAAGGCTCTTAGGAGTATGCACTGCAATACGCAATTTAGGGAGGGCTTGCAAGTGCTGATTAATCAAGGGTAGAACCACTGAATGCCAATCCAAAGGAATCTGTGTTGTCTCTGTCGTCAGACCAGTACGGTTAGGTTCAGTCCTATTAGCAGAGCTAGAGGCGAGGAGGGGACGCGCTAATAAAGCGGCTTTGCGGACGCCTTGATAGCGAATTAGTGGCATCAGCTGCTGTTGCAGATCTATCAAGGCTGCAGTGAGCCAGCGGGTGCGAGCAGAATGATAAGGGTGGTCAGAGATGACTAAATTGGCAATGTAGTTTGGCTGGTTACCATTATGCGCGGCGCTAAGACCGGCAAGCTCACGTTGACGCTTGTGTAGTAAGCAGCTGCCAACCATTAGGCTGCCATCACGGCACGCGCGATGGTAGCGCTGATAGTTATCAGGATAAAGCGTCTTGCAGCGCGTTAATACTGGGTCTAACAGGATGCCGGCGCTATTGACGGGTAAGATAAGGACTTGCGCGTTACTGTTCAAAATAGGCGTATGGGTTTGCTCGATAGTAGCCATGACGATAGTCCTATTGTTGATAGCTTTGATAAGTCAGCGCTTACTAACTAGATTATCATTGAGCCGCTTGCTCTGCTTCTAATTCAGTGATTTGTTGTTCGAGTAATTCGATCTGCTGCGCTTTCATTTGCGTCAAGCTCTTAGTCATCTCAATTTGCTCAGCATCGATGTACTCTTGCTCTTTTAGGCGCTGATGCTCATCCGCTAAACGGTCGATCTCTTCTTTGGCGAGCGTATCAGTCTCTGGTATAGGTGCATCGATAATAGCCTTCGAGCTCGGTATGGCTACATTCGATTTATTCTCAGTGGCATTATCTTTACTAGCGCTCAAATTTTCATCAACAATACTGTCATTGCTAGAGCCATTAATAGCATCATTATCACTCTTGGTATCCGACTCGATAATAGCATCTTCTGCGCTAGGGTCTGTACTAGGGTCGGCAGAGCGCGCCGCATCACTTTGCTGGGTTATGGTTGGCGGCGCGACCATAGGTGCGACTGTGGTATCAGAAGAAGGCTGCGACCAAAACAGATAGCCAATGATAAGAATAGGCAAAAGTAATACCGCCACTAGCCATTTTTTATGACGTGGTTTTGCAGACTGGTGTTTTTTGCCTTTGCTAAAGGTAGAACGTGGTTTTTTGGAAGTCATACGCTTGCCAGTGGCTACTAGAAGTCAGGTGGCTATACTATAACAAAACTATAGCAAACTAAAAGTAAAAAGCCTATCGATTGATAGGCTTTAAGAATAAAGACAGAATTATAAAATACTTATTGCTGCGTTCAAGGTTTGAACTTGACTGTACCACGAGTGCCAGTCGGCATAGCATCGCGTGCTAGCTGATCCTCAAGATGGTTTTTTGCGCTGACCTCATCAGAATCAGGGCGACGCTCGCTATGATCGCACTGGGTGCATTCGATATATTCATCCGCTTCCGGAACGAATATATTGACTTGCACAATAGCATCTAGCGCCTGACATTTAGGACAGCGCACCCCTGCCAAAAATCGGCGTTTAGGGCGCTCAGATTGATAACGCATTAGCCGGCCTCATTTGATATCTGTGTATTGGCAGCTTTGCTATCTATCATGTCAAAACCGCTATGGCGCAGTAAAGCGTCAATACTCGCGCTGCGACCACGGAAGTTCTCGAAATTGGTTTTAGCAGGCAAGCTGCCTCCTACTGACAGTATGGTATCGCGAAACGCTTTGCCAGTACTGGGATTAAAAATACCTTCTTCTTCAAACTTACTAAACGCATCAGCAGATAATAGCTCAGCCCATTTATAAGAATAGTAACCCGCCGCATAGCCGCCTGCGAAGATATGGCTAAAGCCATTGGCAAAGCGGTTATAATCAGGCGTATCCATGATAGCGATATCGGCGCGTACCGCATTTAGTGTCGCTAAAACTCCTTCGTAATCGGGCGCGGGCGTTTGCGCGTGAATGAGTAAATCAAACAAAGCAAACTCGACTTGGCGCAGCGTTTGCATACCGCTTTGGAAGTTTTTGGCGGCAAGCAGGGCGTCAAGTTTGTCTTGCGGTAGCGGCTCGCCCGTCTCGACGTGACTGCTAATAAGCGCAATCCCTTCAGAGTCCCATGCCCAGTTCTCCATAAATTGGCTCGGCAGCTCGACGGCGTCCCATTCCACACCATTGACGCCGGCCACATCGCCGACGCTCACTTGTGTTAGCAAATGGTGCAGACCATGACCGAACTCATGAAATAGGGTCAATACTTCATCGTGAGTGAGTAAGCTGGGTTTACCGGCGAGGGCTGGTGTAAAGTTACCGACCATAAAGCACACAGGCAACTGCTCATAACCCTCATTATCATAGCGATAGCGCGCTTGGAAGCCACTCATCCAAGCGCCGCCGCGCTTACCACTGCGCGCAAACAAATCGAAATAAAACCCACCAATCAAGCTGTCATCGCTATCGAATAGCTGATAAAAGCGCACGTCATTGTGCCAAAGCGAAGCGGACGTATTCGCGTCATTATCCGCTGAGTCTTGCTCAATAACGGTGATGCCATAAAGTCGCTCAACAATGGCAAATAATCCCTCAATGACTTTGGGTAAAGGGAAATAAGGACGTATGGCTTCTTGGGATAGATTGAACTTATTTTGCTTCACTTTTTCGGCGATATAAGCGTTATCCCAAGGCTGTAAGTCGGTAATACCATACTCTTTGGCACACTCTTGTAACTGCGCTAGATCTTGCTGGGCAACGGGCGTTGCCTTGGCTGCTAAGCTGCGTAAAAACGTCTCGACCTCAGCGACGTTATCCGCCATCTTCGTCGATAGTGACACCTCGGCATAGTTATCAAAGCCAAGCAGCGCCGCTTTTTGTTCGCGTAGCTGTAGGATGTCACTCATGATATCGGCGTTGTTTAACGACTCGCCTTTGGCGTTGGTATGAGTATCAAACTCTGAGGCGCGTGTGACATAAGCTTTGTATAAAGTTTCGCGGAGCTGACGATCATCGGCGTGTGTCATCACGGCTAAATAAACAGGAATATTGAGCGTCGCCACATAATAAGGCGTCGGCAGTGCATCGATTTCAGCTTGCGTTAGCTTATCACAGGCCAGCTGATGAGCCTTATACTGCTCGCCTGCATCGGCTAGCAGACCAAGACCGCTCTCCGTTACCCCTGCCAATTGCTCATTTTGTAGAGGCAAAGCATAAGCTTGGGTTGCATCCAAGATGTGATCGGAGAAAGTGGCGGACAGAGTCGATAGCTTGCTTTGAATAGCGGCAAACTGCTCTTGCTGCGCTTTTGGCAGCGCTACCCCTGATAGCTCAAACCTTTGTAGCGCCAAAGCAATCGCCCGTGTGCGCGCAGGCTCAAGCTGAGAGTAGAGCTCTGTATCCTCAACGATCGCTTGGTAGCGCTCAAAAAGCGGCTTGTGCTGCCCAACACGAGTACCATAAGCCGATAACATCGGTAGCAACTCGTGGTGCACGTGGCGAATATCATCATTACTCATCACGCTATTAAGATGCGACAACACGCCCCAACTACGATCTAGTGCTAAATTAATATGATCGAACTGCATGATATCATCAAGCGCTTGTTCCGCGCGTATCGGGGTAGAGTCTTGGTCTTGAGAGGCACTGAGCTGATCCAAAAAGTCATTGGCTTCATCGATAGCTTTCGTGACTTGTTGTTGTAAATGATTAGGCGTTGCTGCAGGAAAATCAACAAGGTGCAAATGGGTCGCTAAAGCAGTCATAAAAATATCCAAAGTAAGGGTTAAAAATAGGTATAAGATAAAAGATGGGTATGTTTGGTGGAGAATGCAAGCCGCAAGCTTTTATGGCTATGGCGA
The DNA here is from genome assembly GCF_904846685.1 of Psychrobacter submarinus. Taxonomy (GTDB): domain Bacteria; phylum Pseudomonadota; class Gammaproteobacteria; order Pseudomonadales; family Moraxellaceae; genus Psychrobacter; species Psychrobacter submarinus. Next base: position 120,440 of record NZ_CAJHBQ010000004.1, on the reverse strand, counting down.
ATTATAGCGAGTGTTTTTCGCATACTATGTCATGGCTCTGATGCTATAGCTCATGCCCAATAAGTCGATATGTTAATGACGTCCTGCTATTGGCACGAACGCTTATTGCTGCGTTTTTGATGGGATTGAGCGATAGCCAGCGGTATGATGAATCTAGGATTTATTTTAATTTGCTTACAAAGCCTTATCATTTGCTTGCAAAGCAACCATATAGCTTATAGAGTGAAATTGCTAGCATCATAATTGTTAAGACAACAATCACTTAAAGATAAACACTAAAAGACAATCACCAATAGAAAAGCACTGAAAGACTAGCACTAAAAAACAAAACTACTAGAAAACAAACGATAATAAAATAAGGAGCATGATTTATGAAAGCGACGCTTAAGAGTTTACGCGAAACCAAAGCAAACCCTGCGGTAAGTATTTTTGTCAAAACCCACCGTGAGCATCCTGCAAACGAAAAAGATCCTATTGCCCTAAAGAACCAACTAAAAGTTGCCGAAGACCGTCTAAATAAAGAATATGATAAGCAGACCGCAACAACGATTTTAGAAGGTATTCACGCCAAGATAGATGAATTAAATCATAATTATAACCTCGATACTCTAGCTATCTTTGCAAGTACAGATGATGTACAAGTGGTGCGTATGCCTATAGATACGACTGAGCGGGTAGTCATCTCCGATAGCTTTGCAACACGTGATTTAGTCCGTGATATGGCAAGCGCAGTACACTTTTATGCGGTGGTCATTACTCGTGATATGGCGCGCTTGATTGAAGCCTCTAATGATCGCGTAGTAGCAGAGTTTCAGCCTGAGGATGATAAGCAAAACAATATGGAAAACATACCTTTCCCTATTGATAATAACGGCTTATACATGACTAGCGATGGTGGTTCGGATCGTTCATCAAATAACGAAAGCAGCCATCTAAAAGAGTTCTTTAACCAAGTCGATAAAAGCGTACAAGAGCTATGGGGTGAGCATAAGCTACCTCTAGTTATCGTCGGTGACGCAAAAAATATCGGTTACTATAAAGAAGTCTGTGACCGTCCTGATAATATCATCGCTACAGTATCCAATGTGACCAATCTAGATGATGGTAGTGCTCAGCATATCATCGATAGTGTGCAAGAGTCGGTTGAAGAGTATCGCAGCTCCTTACATACTGAGGCGATGGGCGAGATTGACAAAGCACGCGGTGCCAGTATGCTACAGACTGACCTACAAGAAGTCTATCGCAGTGCCTTTCAAGGCGCCGGCGAGACCCTATATGTGCGTCGTTGGTACATCCAGCCAGCTAAGATTGACGAAAAAGCGCAGTCTTTAACCCCTGTAGATGATGCATCTGGAGAAGGGGTTACTGATGATGCGATTGGCGTTATCATTGAGCACGTTATGCATAACGGCGGTGATGTTATCTTCTTACCTGAAGAGATTATGGGTGAAGATCAGCCGATCGCTCTGGTTACTCGCTACTAGTCAGCGTCCATGAAGTCATGATTAATGAATAAGTCATGGCTATAAAGCGTAAATAGATCTAAACAGAGCATTGGTTCGCTACGGATCAATGCTCTTTTATCTTAACCCTATGGTTAGGTAGTGGTTTCACTATCAATTTATGAGACCCACCCCTTTTCTTAGCTCAAGAATGCCAACTCTATGACTACACAATCTTTTATTTTAACCAGTTACAACATTCATAAAGGCATGTCGCCACTGAATCGGCAGGTCAAAATGCAAGGTATTGCCCAAGCATTAGAGTCCATCGGTTCTGATGTACTGTGCTTGCAAGAAGTGCAAGGGCAAAATCTCAAACGCAATATGCAATACAATGAGTATCCCGATCAGTCGCAGCATGAGTGGTTTGGTGAATATCTGCAACTACAAAACAGCTATGGCAAAAACTCAGAGTACGAAAACGGTCATCACGGTAATGCAGTATTAAGCCGCTTTCCATTAGATCCTAAACACAATGTCAATATTACGGTGAATAAACTGGAGCAGCGCGGGGTACTACATTGCGAAGTACAGCCTTTAGGGTGGGAGAAGCCAGTAGTTATCTTGTGCGCGCATTTGAACCTCTTTGAGCGCGATAGAATTAAGCAGTACGAAGCGATTAGTCAATATATGCGTAACGAGATCGATGATGATCAGCCGCTTATTTTGGCCGGCGACTTCAATGATTGGAAGCGGATGTCTTGCGATAGACTAGCTTCTGATCTAGGCATGGTAGAAGCGTTTAGACACTGTCATGGCAAGCTGTCTCCAACCTTTCCTGCTAAGCTGCCAGTACTCAGTCTGGACCGGATATATGTGCGTAACCTAAAAGTCAAAGACGCGTGGGTGCACACTGGCAAGCCTTGGTCTACCTTGTCTGATCATCTACCGATTAGCGCTGAGTTTACACTGGTTTGAGCGTATATATAGCCGATACGAAACAGTATAGGCTACTACTGATCGAAAAATGACAATCATTTAAGAATAACGAGCACCTAAAATAAATCGAAAACACAAGGAAGATAATTATGTCTACTGTCTCATTACCTACTAGTCAACATGCCGTTGTCATCCGTGAATTCGGCGAGCCTGAAGTTATGAAGTATGAGGAGGGTATCGATGTTCCTCAGATTGACAAAGAACAAGTATTAATTAAAGTGGCTTATGCCGGTATCAATCCGGTTGATTATAAGACTCGTCAAGGTAAAGGCTGGGGCGCTGACAACATTCAAAAAAATCAATTCGATCATAATCAGCCGGCTATCCTAGGTTTTGATGTAGCAGGAGAGGTGGTCAAAAGTAATAGCGCTGATTTTGCGGTAGGTGATAAAGTAGCTGCGCTAAGCTTTGATGGCAGTTGTTATGCCCAGTACGTTGCCGTTGATAGCAAACTACTGGCTAAAGTTCCGGACAACGTCAGCTTGGAGCAAGCAGGCGCTTCGCCTTGTGCCGGACAGACGGCGCTACAGTTTGTGCAGTTTGCTGATATAAAGGCAGGCGAGCATGTAGTAATGAATGCGCCAGCAGGCGGTGTGGGGCAGCTAGTCGTGCAGTTATTGATGAAAAAAGCGGCGCAAGACAATATCAAGCTTACCGTGATTTGCTCGCCTGAGAAGTATGACAAGCTTGATCGTTTGATTGATAAAAGCAAGCTTGCCGGCTGGATTGACTACACCGAAGATAAGGCTTTTCCAGATCTACAAGCCGATGTATTACTCGATTTAGTCGGTGATGATGCTGGGGTAAAAGCACTAAGTACCCTGAAATCTGATGGCCGAGTTTATGTATTGCCTACTATCTGGGTGGATAAACTCAAAGCCGCTGGCAGTGAGGCACTCACTATCGAAGGTTATGCGGTTAAGCCTAATGGCGAAGATATGGCAAGCGTCTTGCAGCAAGTTGCTGATGGTACTCTTAAGCTGCATATTCAAAACAGCTATCCTTTATCAGAGACGGTAGCGGCTCATACTGAGCTGCAAAAGGGCGATACCTTTGGCAAGATCGTCTTAGAGGTCTAAGTTTAAAGCAACCATAATCAGTATAAGTACAGCAAAGCTAGATAAAGAGAGCCTTTATCTAGCTTTTTTAGATCGTCAGCAAAGCTAAAATTATCGCTATCGAAGTCGTGTTTCTAACTAAACAGTAGTAGCTGTTTTAGCCCGTTAGTTTTTATCATCAAGGATCATACGTCGAAATGTCAGACTAATTCGGCCTTCGCTGACCGTTTTAGTCTTAGTAATAGTGTGCTTCCAGTGGCTTTGGGTTTCGCCATGCATGACAATCAACTGCCCGGACTTAAGATAAAGCTCGACTTTGACGGGCTTATTTTCATGCCTATTCTTTTTATGTTTAAAAACAAACTTACGGGTAGCGCCTAGTGACAATGCCGCGATGATAGGCTGACTCCCTAGCTCCTTTTCGTCATCGGCATGGTAGCCCATACCTTCACTACCGCTCGGATAGTAGTTGAGCAAGCAGGAGTTAAAAGTCACAAAGATACCAATGCTAGCTAATTGCTGCTCAACAAGCTGTTTCACGTGAAACACAGACTTTGTCCAAGGTACAGCTTGCCTTGTGTGACCCGAATACTGATAGCTCAAGCCCTTATCTCCCATCGAAACGATTTGCCGCTTGGTGATATGTGTTTTACCAAATAAAGTGACGATATCGGCCTGCCAAGGCAGCTCATGCAATAAGGTCTGATAGAGGGTGTCGCTATCTTTGATTACCACACCGAAATCATTAACCTTACCGTCATAAGGCAAGAGATTATCAGTGGGATGTGGCGTGAATAGATCCATCATAAGCTAAAATTTTAACGATTAATTCCACGATTAAACTGTTGCACAATAACCTCAGCGCACTGCTTTGGAGCTTCTACAGGCAATAGATGGCCGTTCTCTGGCATGATATGCAGCTGATTGGCAGGAACGAACTTTTTCCAATTACGGCGCACTTTATCATTGATAAAAATAGTCGGCTTACCAATAATAAGCTGGTAGGGGACAGCTGTTTTAGCCAGTTTTTTCAGCGCACCATCAATATAAGGAATACCAAAATAGTTGGCAATCTCTTGCTTAGGACTAAAGATAAAAGTATAACGATTATCTGCTTGCTGAATTAAGCTTTCTTTGGCAAATAAATACAGGTCATTATCAGCGATACGCCGATAAGCGTTTTTTTCACGTAGACTATCGTAGTACTCATCGATACTGACCCAAGTTGCCTTTTTGGTTAATGCGCTTTTGAAGGGCTGGCGCTTTAGTTTGATACTGCGAGGTATCAGCTTATAAAGCAGCGCTTGTGATTTGGTAAAAGTGACAGGCTCGATAAGGTACAGCTCAGAGAACAAATCAGGGCGTTTGGCGGCGGCCATAGCGGTAGCGGTAGCACCTTGCGAATGACCAATACCGATGACAGGACCGTCTTGAGTCTGCTCCAAAAATTTGATCAATAAATCAGCATCTTGCTCACGGGTTAACACTTTTGCTTTAGGTTTATCATACCAATAGCCGCGCATAGCAAGCGCGCTGATATCAAAATCTGTGGCAAGCTCCGACAATAGCGGCTTGTAATTACCTACCGTAAAGCCATTACCTCCATAAAAATGCGCTTTGGGGCGAGCAGAGCCACGTTTAGTGGACTCATTTAAATTGCCCGAAACCAAATCGTTTAGAGTCAAATTGCTTAGAGTATAGTAACGCGCTTGCTTATTATCCAGAGTAATACGTTTAGCAAATTCTTCCATGATGCTAGAACCTTTTTATCATAAGAATTAAGTTTAAATCGTTTTGTTTTAGGGCTTAAGCTTGCAAGCCAAAATTAGCTCTCTGCGCCCAAAAACCCGCCACTTTGGCGCTGCCAAAGCCCAGCATAAACACCGTTTAATGCTAGCAGCTCTTCATGACTGCCTTGCTCGATAATACGCCCGCGATCCATCACCACTAGCCTGTCGAGCGCGGCGATAGTGGAGAGGCGATGGGCAATGGCGATAACGGTTTTGCCAGTCATGATGTCGTTGAGACTCTCAGTAATAGCAAATTCAATCTCAGAGTCGAGCGCGCTAGTGGCTTCATCTAATAATAAGATCGGTGCATTTTTAAGCATGACGCGCGAGATCGCGATGCGTTGGCGCTGCCCGCCTGAGAGTTTAACGCCGCGCTCACCGACTTGGGTATCAAGGCCGGTATTGCCTTTATCATCATACAGATCTTTGATGAAATCCCAAGCCTGCGCTTGCTTAGTGGCAACAATAATCTCTTCGTCAGAAGCATCAGGTCGACCATAAGCGATGTTTTCGCGGACTGTACGGTGCAGTAGAGAGGTGTCTTGCGTGACCATACCGATCTGCGCACGTAAGGAGTCTTGCGTGACTTCATCGATCGCTTGGCCATCAATACAGATCTTGCCGCTATCGACATCGAAGAATCTCAACAGTAGGTTGACTAAGGTTGATTTACCCGCGCCTGAACTTCCGACGAGACCGATTTTTTCTCCTGGTTTAATATCTAGATAAAAATTATCTAACAGTTTTACTTCTGATTTGGTTAAAGCGCTGGAAGGCTTAATCTCATCGATGCGCTCGCCTTCAATATCCGTCACATTCTCACTCTCATAGCTAAAGTCGACATGATCAAACACGATATGTCCGTCTGTGACTTTGAGCTCCTGCGCATTCGGCGCATCAACGATAGTTTGCGGAGCAGATAGGGTGCGCATGCCGTCTTGTACCGTACCGATACTCTCAAACAGACTGGCCGTTTGCCACATAATCCAGCGTGTTAGACCATTTAGACGTAGCGCCATTGCTGTCGCCGCGGCTATAGCGCCGACACCGACCGCGCCTTGTTGCCACAGATATAGCCCGATACCGGCGGTGCTACTGACTAAAATGACGCTGATAAGATGGGTGGAGACTTCTAGATAGCTGACCCAGCGCATCTGCGCGTGTACGGTGCCCAAAAACTGCCCCATGGCATTTTTGGCGTAGCCTAACTCCCGGCGCGAATGGCTGAACAACTTCACCGTCATGATGTTGGCATAAGCATCAGTGATTCGTCCTGTCATTAAGGCGCGGGCGTCGGCTTGTACGATGGCTGTGCGTTTGAGCCTAGGAATAAAAAACCAAATAGCTAGCGCGACCAAAACGAACCAAACGACAAAAGGAATCAGTAATAAGCTATCTAAGTTAAATAAAATGACGCTAGTAGTAATAAAATAAACCGTGACATAGGTAAACATATCAGCAACGGTGAGCACCGTATCGCGCACGGCGAGTGCGGTTTGCATCACCTTTGCTGAAACGCGGCCTGAGAATTCATCTTGATAAAACTGCATCGATTGACCCAGCATGCGCTGATGAAAGCGCCAACGCATCTGCATCGGAAACACGCCTTGCAAGGTCTGAAAGTGGATGAAAGATGTCAAAGCAATCCACACCGGACTTGCAAGCATGACAGCGAGCATTAGCAGTAGCATATCGCCTTTTTCAGCCCATAGCATCGCCGGCGTATAGATACCAAGCCAATCGACGATATTGCCGATCCAGGCAAATAGCATCGCTTCATAAACGCCAATGCCTGCCGACAAAATGACAAACAGCAGTAGCCAGCCGCGCAGACCTGTCGTACACGCCCACAGAAACTTTAACAGCCCATCACGAGGTGAGGGCAATGGCATAGGGGTGTCAGGAAAGGCGGATAAGCGGTTTTCAAAAAAACGAAATAGTGCGTTCATAAGTAATAGCAGTACATAAGGATGGTGTAGTAAAAGAAGCGTAGCCTAAATTGACACTGAGATGGGATGGCTAAATTGGGCTCTATTTTAACAAACTTAGCACTCTCTCTTGCTGCCTAATTGTAATTTGTCTACGCCGCTACTGGTGATATGACCATAAAATAGACCGAGTCAAAATTAGCCATTGCTAGTTTAGAAATATATGGTTACATTTAGTCTTTTATTATAAAAGACGGTATCACTGTATCGCTAGATAACAAAAACTAAGGGTTAGAATTGATGATTTATTTAATTATAGCGGTGCTATGTAGCGTTGCTGTTTCTGTACTGCTAAAGGTGCTACGCCAAAAAGATATCGATATTCGTCAAACGATTGTCGCCGGTTACCCTGTTGCCTTTTTACTCACTCTAGTCCTGCTCAAACCTGATGTCAGCGCTATCAGTACGCTTGGCGGCGCATGGGGCATTATCATCGCCCTTGGTATTCTACTGCCGCTCGTTTTTGTTATTCTTGGCCGTGCTATCTCAGCGGTAGGTATGGTTGCCACGGACGCCGCTCAGCGCTTATCACTGATTATTCCTATCATCGCCGCTTTTTTATGGTTCGGTGAAGTGCTGACAGGGACACGTATCTTTGGCCTAATGCTGGGTTTTTTAGCGCTAGGCGCGCTGGTGTATCGCCCGCAGTCTGTAGCTAATGGCAAAGATAACCATAACGCCGCTGCTTCTTTGACTGCGTCTGCTCATCAAGGCAAGGCGCTGTCCAAAACGCCACTATGGTTATTTGGCGTGTGGGCAGGCTACGGTATTATTGATATCTTATTTAAGCAAGTAGCGAAGCAAGGCGCGGCTTTTCCATTGACGTTATTTGTTAGTTTTGGCTTAGCAGGATTGTTGTTATTTATCTATTTACTGATCACTCGCGTGCGCTGGCAAGGTAGTGCCTTGCTCGCAGGGCTGCTACTTGGCGCATTGAATATGGGTAATATCTATGCTTATGTACGTGCCCATCAGGTACTGTCTGAGTCGCCTAGTATTGTCTTTACCGGAATGAATGTTGGGGTCATCACTGTCGCGACTTTAATAGGTGTTGGCGTGTTTAAAGAGCAGCTGAATCGTATTAACATGCTGGGCATCATATTAGCGATCAGCTGTGTGGCAGTATTATTTCTAGCTTAGAGCGTTTTTAATACCCCTTACAGGCTTTGATATTTTTGCGCTCGTTTTACATTGCAATAATAGGCACGTCGCTTGTGCTATGGTAAGGTAATTTGTAAACTATTTGGCTTGTTATCTGACACTTATATAGCCGTCTATAGTGTTATGAGCGCTCGCTTAACCTTTATCTTTTTTGATTTTACTCACAACTATAGGATGCATTTGCAATGGACTATCAAAAACAACTAGAAAAAATAAAAAACGGCACAGGCTTTATTGCAGCTCTTGATCAAAGCGGTGGTAGTACGCCAAAAGCGCTAGAAAACTACGGCGTTACAAGCGCTGATTATAGCAATGATGAAGAGATGTTCGATCAAGTACATCAAATGCGCGCGCGGATTATGACTTGTGACTGCTTCGATGATAAGCGCGTTTTAGGCGCGATCTTGTTCGAGGACACCATGGAGCGTGAGGTTGAAGGTAAACCGACTGCAAATTATCTTTGGGAAGACAAAAACATTGTGCCGTTTTTAAAAGTAGATAAGGGCTTAGCGGAGCAGATGAGTGGCGTACAGGTCATGCGCCCGATGCCAAACTTAGACTTACTACTTGATAAAGCCAAAAAGTATCCGATATTTGGCACGAAGATGCGTTCGGTCATCTATGAGCCTAGCGTCGATGGTATCGAAAAAGTAGTGCAGCAGCAGTTTGATGTCGCTAAGCAAATTATCTCTAAAGGCTTTATGCCTATCATTGAGCCAGAGGTCAACATCGATAGCGCCGAAAAGCATGAGTGCGAATTGTTATTAAAAGCGGACATCTTACGTAACCTCGATCGTCTAAATGACGATCATCAAGTGATGCTGAAGCTGACCTTGCCAGAAGAAGGCGGGTTTTATCAAGAGCTGATTGACCATCCAAAAGTGCTTAAAGTAGTGGCGCTCTCAGGTGGCTATAGTCGTCAAGATGCTTGTAATAAGCTTGAAGAAAACCCTGGTATGATTGCCAGCTTCTCACGTGCTTTTACTGAAGGCTTGAGTAAGCAGCAAAGCGATAAAGAGTTTGCCGATACCATTGATGCCTCTATCGATAAGATTTATAAAGCATCACAGATCTAAGCACTCTTAGCAAGTGAATTGCCTATTAAAAAAGCGCTACTGATTAGTAGCGCTTTTTTATGGGACAAAAATTAATTTTGATTATCATACCTCTTTATACAGCTGACGGCCTTCACTATGGTATTTTTCAGTCATCTCTTTCATACCTTGCTCAATCTCAGCGGTGCTCATAGCGTCTGCGCCTAGACTTTCTTTAGCATCCAAACCTTTAGCGTACTCGCGGACGTTTTGGGTGATTTTCATTGAGCAAAACTTAGGGCCACACATGGAGCAAAAGTGCGCTGATTTGTGCGCGTCTTTAGGCAGCGTTTCGTCATGATATTCACGGGCGGTATCAGGATCGAGCGCTAGATTGAACTGATCATCCCAGCGAAACTCAAAACGCGCCTTAGATAAGGCATTATCGCGAGCTTGCGCGCCCGGATGACCTTTGGCTAGATCAGCGGCATGCGCGGCGATTTTATAAGTAATAATGCCGTCTTTCACGTCTTTTTTATTCGGTAGGCCTAAATGCTCTTTTGGTGTTACATAGCACAGCATAGCAGTGCCAAACCAGCCAATCATTGCCGCGCCAATAGCACTAGTGATATGATCATAGCCGGGTGCGATATCGGTGGTCAGTGGCCCTAAGGTGTAGAACGGCGCATCATTACAGAGCTCAAGCTGCAAGTCCATATTTTCTTTGATGCGGTTCATCGCCACGTGCCCTGGACCTTCGATCATTACCTGCACATCGTGCTGCCAAGCGATTTTTGTCAGCTCGCCAAGCGTACGCAATTCGCCAAATTGCGCTTCGTCATTGGCGTCTTGTAAGCAGCCAGGACGTAGACCATCGCCTAAGCTAAACGCCACATCATACTGCTTCATAATCTCGCAGATATCCTCAAAATGGGTGTATAAAAAGCTCTCTTTATGATGGGCTAGGCACCACTGCGCCATGATAGAGCCACCACGCGAGACGATACCCGTTAAGCGATTGGCAGTGAGCGGCACATAACGCAGCAGCACGCCTGCGTGAATGGTGAAGTAATCGACGCCTTGTTCGGCTTGCTCGATAAGCGTATCACGGAATATCTCCCATGTAAGGTCTTCAGCGACGCCATCGACTTTCTCTAATGCTTGATAAATAGGCACCGTACCGATGGGTACCGGCGAGTTACGAATCAGCCATTCACGAGTCTCATGGATATGGTTACCTGTCGACAAATCCATGATGGTATCCGCGCCCCAGCGCGTTGCCCATGTCATTTTTGATACTTCTTCATCGATAGACGAACCGAGTGCTGAGTTGCCGATATTGGCGTTAATTTTTACTAAGAAATTGCGCCCGATAATCATCGGCTCAGACTCAGGATGATTGATGTTATTGGGGATGATTGCGCGACCAGCCGCGACCTCGCTACGTACAAACTCAGGGGTAATCACTTTTGGCGTATTAGCGCCGAAGCTCTCGCCGTCGTGCTGACGCATGTCAGTCAGCTCATGCTGCTTTTGCGTCTCGCGAATGGCGATATATTCCATCTCAGGGGTGATAATACCGCGGCGCGCGTAGTACATTTGCGTGACATTGCCGGCTTTGCCCTCACTACTTTTTGCGCGGCGCGGCTTATCGATATGGGCAAAGCGTAGATTGGCTGTGGTGATATCACGCGCACGCGCTTGCCCGTATGAGCTGGATAAACCGCTTAATTGTTCGGTATCACCGCGCTCGGCTATCCAGCCCTCGCGCAGTTTGGGCAAGCCGCGGGTTAGATCGATATCGACATTGGGGTCGGTATAGACGCCTGAGGTGTCATAAACATAAAACGGTGGGTTTTGCTCCCAGTCGGACTCATCAACGCCCTGAATAGGCGTGGAATCCAGCGTGATCTCGCGCATGGGTACTTGGATGTCAGGCCTTGAGCCTTGGATATAGACTTTACGAGAAGCAGGGAGAATGCGGTGCAGGTCACGCGCGTCTTCTTCAAAACGAGTGTCTTGTTGATTACGATGGGCCGGAGTTTTTAGTGCATCCGCCTTTTTGTCAGCGGCGTTTTGTTGGGTCTTTGGAGGTACGGTTGAGGTTGTCATATGCTGTCCTAGCGTGTTGTTTTGAATAAAATCAACACCGCCAGTCGCTGCGGGGATAGCATTCGTTATCTAGGCAAGTTGAGCTTATGAGCAATCGCTAGCGACTAAATCAAAAACCATCTAGCTGCAAATAATTGTCATCGAGCTATGGACGACGCTTGATATCCGCTTTGATTACTTAGCCATGCGTACATTAAGGCTAAAAGTAATCGGGATAAAAAGGCATTTCTGCCCGTCCTTTGTCATAGATAATAAATGCTGAAGACTTCCCTGCGTCGGTACTAACCGCATCAGGTTCGGCGGGTGATCTCTCAGCGAATGTACAAAAGCTCTTTAGCTTATTGTACAACGCACCCCGAGTCTGTCAGTGTTGTCATGTTTTGAGCTAGTAAGCTTAATACTAGCAGTTTTGATAGTAGCAAATTTGGCTCATAATATATAGCCATTTGCATAGTTTGCTTATAATGGATTAGTTTGCTTGCAGTAAAGAGCTAGGTTTATTTCTCAGGTGTCCAGCCCTGCGCGCGCTCATAATCCTCGTTATCTAAGAACTTCTCACGCTGCTCAGTTAAGAACTTCTTTGCTTCTGGGTCCATCATACTTAGATGGTTTTCGTTGATCAGCATGGTTTGCTGCTCAAGCCACTCCTTCCATGCTTTGTCAGAGACAGTGTCTTGTAGCTCTTGGCCTTTTTTGTTAGGAAAAGGCGGATGCGGCATTTTTGGCAAATCTTGCTGGTACTTACGGCAAAATACAGTGTTGGCTTGCGGATTAAAAGTCTCCGTCATGATGTGCTCCTCATTCATTATGTTTATTGGGCTGTAGATGTATCATCCTATGATAACGGTCTTGGCAAATTTAGCAAAGACTATCGGGTGTAGCAACAGTAACTGTCTATAAAAAAGCATGAAAAAACCCACCGTATTGGCAGGTTTTAAATAACAAAGAAAGCAAAAGCTCAAGTCAAAAACAAAGACTAAGCAAAAGCTTTTAGGCGCGCGCGGCCATTGATCACAGCTTGTTTAACTTGATTGGGCGCCGTACCACCGAGATGATCACGAGCGGCCAATGAGCCTTCTAACGTTAGATAATCAAAGACGTCATCGCCAATAGCATCACTAAACTGCTGTAATTGTTCTAGTGTTAAATCGCTCAAATCAACACCTTCATCGATAGCGAGCGCAACAGCGTTGCCAACGACTTCATGGGCATCACGGAACGCCACGCCTCTGCGTACGAGGTAGTCTGCTAAGTCCGTAGCGGTAGCGTAGCCTTTCATCGTTGCTTCACGCATAGCCTCAACATTAGGGGTAATATTAGGTAGCATATCGGCAAAGGCGAGAAGTGAGCCTGTCAACGTATCGACACAGTCAAATAGTGGCTCTTTGTCTTCTTGGTTGTCCTTATTGTACGCCAAAGGCTGGCTTTTCATTAAGCTTAGCAGCGTCGTCAACTGCCCAAACACCCGCGCCGCTTTACCGCGTACCAGCTCTGGCACATCAGGATTTTTCTTTTGCGGCATGATGGAGGAGCCGGTACAGAAGCGATCCGGTATTTTCACAAAGTTAAACTGCGCTGACATCCAAAGGATAATCTCCTCGCTCATGCGCGATAGATGCATCATCAAAATAGAAGCGTTTGAGGTAAACTCAATAGCAAAGTCTCGATCAGAGACGGCATCGAGTGAGTTTTGGCAAATACCCTCAAAGCCTAATAGCTCAGCGGTAATCGTACGATCAATAGGGAAAGTGGTGCCTGCAAGCGCGGCGCTACCAAGAGGCAGCTGATTGATACGGCGGCGCGCATCGACTAGGCGCTCGGTATCGCGGTAGAGCATCTCAAACCAAGCCATCACATGATGACCGAAGCTTACCGGCTGAGCGGTCTGCAAGTGTGTAAAGCCTGGCATAATCGTATCGGTATGCTGCTCAGCTAGATTAAGTAGGCCGCTTTGTAAGCGTACTAGCAGCTCAATGATATTATCGGTCTCTTCACGTAACCACAAGCGAATATCAGTGGCGACTTGATCGTTACGGCTACGCCCCGTATGCAGCTTTTTACCCACTGCACCGATGATATCGGTCAGGCGCGACTCGACATTCATATGCACATCTTCGAGCGCAATTGACCAGTTAAAGTCTCCTGCTTCAATCTCGCGTAAGACTTGCTGAAGACCTTCGATGATGGTGGCAACCTCGCTATCGGTCAAAATATTGCACTGACCTAGCATAGTGGCATGAGCGATAGAGCCCTCGATATCATGACGGGCAAAGCGCTGATCGAAGCCGACAGAGGCGGTAAAAGCGGCGACGAAACTGTCTGTTGCTTCACTAAAGCGTCCGCCCCACATCTGCTGGCCTTGGCTACTAGAAGAAGGGCTTGGCTTAATGGCATTTGTGCTAAAATCAGCAGAAGAGATAGAATTATCTGGCATAGGATTACTAGAGTTTGAAGAATTGGCGTTCATATCGGTATAAGACAACTCATAAGAATAAGAGCTCAAGTATAGCAAAGGATGAGGTCGCCTTGCTAGCTGAGCGCTTAGAGTTTTTCGTGCCGAAAGTTATGGAGATGATGACGCTTTGGCAATGGCTACAGTATATCTTGGCTTGGGCGCTGTTTGTTACTATTGTTGGTCGGCATGAGCTGGCGACAGGGCCGCAGTTTTTAGTGGCTTATCTGGCTAAGTGTATTCAGTATATTTTAGCCATTATACCGACTTTATATTTAGTAGATTATTTGCGTCCAATATTCAAAAGGATCAATCCTATTAGAGTCAGTCTCTATATAGTGCTGATGTTCATGCTGGCGTCTACTTTAGCTATGCTATTGGTCATTTTAGTGTTGATTAATGTCGGCTGGCTGGCGTACGAGCGTCAGGCGCTAGGGCTAGAGCTGCTATTTAATATGATGTTTACCGGCGGTTTTACTTTAGTATTTTTGCTTTATTTTATGCGTCGTCATCGTGAGCTGATAGCGCTGAAGCAATCCTTTGAATACAAGCTTAGCGCCCAAAACGACTTAATAAAGGCGCGTCTATCTCCGCATTTCTTCTTTAATACGATTAACAGTTTGCTATCGCTTATAGAGTCTAACCCGCCTTATGCAGCTAGGCTACTTGAGCATGTCTCAGCGCTGTTTCGAGCCAGTTTCAATGGCGTACGCGAGATTAGTTTTGAGGAAGAGGTGGCGCTTTGTAAGCACTACGTGACGATTGAGTCTTATCGCTTGGCAGATAAATTAGTTGTTAATTGGCAGCTGCCCGATGACGAAGTGATGGGCGATATGGTCATCACTGCGCTTACCTTACAAAGCATTATCGAAAAAATACTTATCAATGTGGTAGAGATGACCACGGAGACGATATATATAGATATAGCTGTCGTCTGGCAAGATCACCGCGTTATTATCACTGTCAGCGTACAGCTTCCGAGTAAAACCTTGATGATCGTACATGATCTACGTCAGCATGTTAATTTTCGGATGCAAGCTGAACGCTTACAACTCTATTTTGGTCCCAGCTCAAGCATTGAAAGTACGGTCACTAACACCCAGATTGTGACGATTATCGATTATCCTTTGCAAGATGCAGGCTTGTAATGTAGGACTGCCTATTTCCGTGTATTTGCTGCATGACTGGCTGTTAATACTCAAAAAAGCATAAGTAATACCTGCAATATGGTATGTTTATTGCTCTGTATTGACTGTGTTAGATCTATTACAGAATGAAGTACATACCCAAGAAAAATAGTCATCTCCCTAAATTGTCAGTGTCCTAAATGATAACCACGGTAAAAACGAAAGCTATAACATAAGAAGTATAAAATAGTCGCTATAGATATAAAAAGTGGCTGGCGATAGTCAAGATGACGATTTTGAACCAACCGACTGAGTAAAGAGTAGAAGAGGTGTTTTATGCGGATAGTAGTTTGTGACGATGAGCCACTCGCACGCGAGCGTTTGGTCAGGATTGTCAAACAATCAGGCCATGAAGTTGTGGCGCAAGTAGGCACTGGAGCTGAAGCGGTTGACGCTGTAAAACTCCATCAGCCTGAGCTCATACTGCTCGATATACGTATGCCTGAGATGGATGGCGTACGCTGCGCGCAAATACTTGGCGAGCTTGAACATCCGCCAGCGATTATCTTTGTCACCGCTTACGATCATTATGCTATTGCCGCTTTTAAGGCCAATGCTATTGGCTACTTGTTAAAGCCTGCCAATAAAGATGAGCTGATTGACGCTTTGAGTAAGGCCAGCAATTTAAATGCCGCGCAGCTCGATGGCATTCGTAAGCTTGAAGATCCAATGTCGCGTCCGCCACGTGAGCACATCGCAGCTCGTACCCACCGCGGGGTTGAGCTAATTAACATCAGCGATATCTACTATTTTACGGCAGATCAAAAATACGTCAAAGTCCGTCACACTGATGGGATAGTGCTGATTGACGAGACGTTAAAAGAGCTAGAAGAAGAGTTCGACGATCGCTTATTTCGTGTCCACCGTAATGCCATTATTAATTTAGATTTTTTGGACTTCTTAGAAACAATAGAAGGCGGTCGTTATCAAGTGCGCTTTAAAGGAACAGATGAGACGCTAGCCGTGAGCCGTGAGCCGTCGCCATCTGCCCGCGTTACGCGAAAAAATCCAAAGTATGTAGATATTAAGGGTGTTAAACACGCCTTAATTAACCGACCATATCATAAGACCTCTATTTATGCTTAAATAGGGGTATTTTTTTGCGCTAAAATCATTTTATTCTGATATATCTCTTTATATTTATCATTCCGAGGCTATCTATGAGCAATACTCAGTCATCTCCTTTGTCTACTTTGAACATCGCAACTCGTCAAAGCCCTTTAGCCTTATGGCAAGCTGAGCATATTCGCGATCGATTATCGGCCTTATATCCTGATTTGACCATCAACCTGCTCAAAATTGTCACTAAGGGTGACAAAATTTTGGACACTCCTTTAGCAAAAATCGGCGGTAAGGGCTTATTTGTCAAAGAGCTTGAGCAGGCGCTTTATGAAAAACAGGCAGATATCGCTGTGCATTCGCTCAAAGACGTGCCGATGCAGCTCCCTGAAGGTCTAACGCTAGGGGTATATTGCAAGCGCGCCTCGCCAACCGATGCTTTTGTGTCTAATACTTATAATAATATCGATGAGCTACCACAAGGCGCTGTGGTCGGCACAGCAAGTCTACGTCGCCAATGCCAGATCAAAGCCTATCGCCCAGACTTACAGATTAAGACTTTGCGCGGCAACGTAGGAACGAGACTCGGTAAGCTCGACGCTGGAGAGTATGATGCGATTATCCTTGCCACTAGTGGCTTGCAGCGTATTGAGCTGGACGAGCGTATCCGTAGCGAGCTGGATATCGATACATGCCTACCGGCAGTGGGCCAAGGCGCTTTGGCTATCGAATGCCGTGAGGACGATCAAGAGGTAATGGCACTACTAGCTCCGCTCAATGATGATATGGCGCGTATTCGCCTAATCGCTGAGCGCGCGCTGAACCGTCACTTGCAAGGCGGGTGTCAGGTGCCCATTGCCGCCTACGCGATATTGCAAATGGCAGATGCTGCCGATATCAGTAGTAATCTTAATGATGATAATGGCGACACCTTATGGCTGCGCGGACGCGTTGGTGAAGAAGATGGCAGTAGACTGTTAAAAGCGGAAAAGCGCATAACGCTGAGCGGCACACAAGCACAAAAAGAGCAGCAAGCCAATCAGCTAGGTATTGATGTTGCTGAGCAACTACTAGCAAAAGGTGCTAGCGCTATTTTGGATGCTATTTATAACCCTTAAGCATATAATTTAAGTCGCAATGAGCAATGAGCAATTAGCAATAATTAGTATAGGCCCTGCCAGCTGCGCATCATAATACTCGTGCTTTAATAATGATGCCGCTATTGTATTGGCGATTGACCATAGCGGCATTTGTCTGTGTCATTTAATGTCTCATTCAAGGTTTAACTCGGTGCCCACCTCAATGTCTCGTAACCTCTCACCAGTAGTGATTAATACCCGTCCCATAGAACGCGCCGCTCCTTTGACCAAGCACTTGCAAGATGTCGGCTTTGCAGTAGTCGAGATGCCCATGCTGAGGTTGCAGACGCGCGCGGTCGTCGATGCCGATATCGACATCATGCGGCGCTGGCTTGCCGGTGATTATCAAGCGTTAGTGGTGGTCAGTCCTACCGCCGCGCAGTCCGGTTTGGCCGTCTGGCAAGCGCTGATTGATGAGCAGCAAGTGCAGCCAATCGAGCCAATAACAGCGAAGCGCGCTCACTATGAGCCGCCAAGCGCTATCATTGCTGTTGGTGACGCCACCGCTGAGGTTTTACAAGCGGCGACTCAGCCAGTACTACAGCCGTTAGTAGCGAATAATGAAGGCATGCTAGCGATGCCAGAGATTGAACGGTTGCAAGCAGGTGATAAATTACTGGTTTGGCGCGGGCTTGGCGGGCGTAGGCTTTTGGTCGATACGTTGCAGGCGCGCGGGGTTGAGATCGAGAGCATCGCATGGTATGAGCGCATGATGCCAAACTCGGCGGCGAGTGATTATGCAACATGGTTAGCAAGCTATCTTAATCAACAAGACCAAGCTAGCACATCGCAACCTAAGCCTATTGTGATTATCAGCAGTGGCACCGCGTTTGAGCATTGGGTCAGTGTCGTGCAGCAAGCACAAACAAGACATACGGGCGCTCTTAGGTTAGACGACTTTCGTTATGTGGTGCTAGGCGTACGCTTAGCGGACATGGTGGCCGCGCAGCAGCTTATGTATATTCAGGTCGAGGATTTATCTCCTGAAACAATTTCGATGGCAATCAATACGCCCTAATAGTTATCTTCTTTTAAATAATGGTGCTTGTTATGTCAACTGAGCCTAAACCGTCATCTGAGTCGCCTTTAGTCATTCAGCAGCGCCGGCAAGCGAATATATTATTACTGCGCTTGCAGTGGTTGTTTATTGTACTTTTAGCACTAGCGCTGGTTTGGCTTTACGTCAGTCAGCAGCGCTTTGAGAGCCAAATTAAAGAGCGCCTGAATAATAATGAGCAAGTAGTCACTCGTCTCAATGAGATGGATGATCGTCTGTTTGCCATTAGCCAGCAGACCGCGCCAGCTCCTAAAGCGCCGCTCACCAGTCAAGCGCAGAATCAGTTAGACTTATTGCGTATTCAGATGCAAGCGGCAGATAGTTTGCTTGTAGATAACAACTATAGCGCGGCGATTGACTTATTAACTGGGTTACAGTGGCAACTGTCACAAGCAAACAATGAGATCGCCCCGGCGCTCAATATCGTCATTAAGCAAAGCCTCAGTGATGACATCGAGCGTCTGCAAGCGCGGAGTGCTCAGCCTAGCCCGTGGCAATTACAGAGCTTAGCTATTCAAGATATCCAAACCTTTTTGCATCGCTATGAAAAGTCTGTTGATAGTCGCTCAGTCACCAAAAGTAATGAGCAGTCCAGTCACACTTTACCGTCTAAAAACACCAGTCTTAGCCGCCGCCAGTTGATCATTCACGAAGCGCTGATGACGCTTAACTTAGCCATACAAGCGAGCAATATGCGTGAGCCTGATCAGTTGACACGCTACTTGAGCCAAACGCGCGCTCAGCTACAGCCCTTAGTCGTCCCAACGCAGGCTAAAGACCACAGCGTCTCAAAAGGTGAGTCATCAACAGAGCAGAAAACGGCTAATCTCAGTGCTGCTAATGCTAACAGTGACAAATCAGCGGTAAAAACGCCGAGCAATATTAGCGAAGTCATTACTTGGTTGGATGAGTTAATAGCCAGTCCTCCTGAGTCTATGCCACTACTGACCACCCAAGTGCTAAATCAGCCTAAAAATAATCAATAACACAGAATTATGGATACTCTACTATGAGCCCTACTAGTCCTGAGCATACCAAAGTCAAACAGCAGAACCAGACGCATAGCAATGGGGAAGATGAGACGCCCGCTGCTTTACAGCACTATCCTGTCATTTACTCTCAGGTGGTGCAATGGGGTGAGATGGATGCCTTAAACCATCTCAATAACGTCGTTTATTATCGTTATGCTGAGTCGGCGCGCATTCATTATTTGCAAGCCTTAGATCTGTTCGAGAGCGGCGCTATGTTGCTGGCGCATTCAAGTTGCCAATATCTGCGGCCAGTCACTTATCCTGACACGCTACTTATAGGTCTACGTTGTCAGCGTTTGGGTACTACCAGCATGATTATAGAATATAGCTATTATAGCCAGCAGCAGCAAGAGGTAGTAGCAGAGGCAGAAGCGGTCATCGTACGTTTAGATAATAATAGCGAGCACAAACTGCCTTGGACAGCTAAAGAGCGCTCGCGCCTGCTCGCTTTAGAAGCGCAATTTGATCATACCCCAGAGCATTAAAGCGCTTCTATCATTCTATCGACAAAAAAAGGCACGCTAACAGTAGCTAGCGTGCCTTTTTATTTTTAATTAGGGCGTGTTGAACATTCACAAATGCGCACTGCTGATAGCTACTAGTTAATCAAAGCTGTGTTCTAGTCGTCGTTAAAATTGCAGATAATGCTTATTGCATTGGCTAGCTGATTTTATTTAAACAGTCGCAACGACTAGGGCGATTTTAGCATCAGCCCTAACTACAACAACAGGGACAGGACTATTTTTTGCCGCTTTATTGATAAAAATAGACGCTTAGAACAACTAAACTTACCATTTTTATCTGCAAATCGCCTAAAAAATAGTCTCTGTCAGTGCCAAGGTCGAATGTTCAACACGCCCTACAGTTTTGAATAAAATAATTTACTTATACAGCACTTTATTCTTTATTGGGAGCGCTGACAAAATCGACCACATTAAGATCAAAACCTGATAGCGCATAAAACTTCATGGGCGAAGATAGCAGACGCATATCACGTACGCCTAGATGGCGCAAGATTTGCGCGCCAACACCGATGCTACGATAGGGCTGCTGAGTGATCGTTGACAAGGACTCATTGCCTGCCGCTTTATCTAACGCATCGCCAAGATCGACAGGCTGATGACTGCCAATCCAAACCATGACTCCGCGCTCTGAAGCACTGATTTCCTCTAGTGCCGACTGTACGCTCCAGCCACTGCGACCCGTCGTATCGTTTTTGGCGGCAAATAAATCTCGCAGCGGATGAAAGCCGTGTACCCGTACAGTACTGACGCCAGCACTGACATCACCTTTGACTAAGGCTAAATGCGTCTCATCAGCGCCAAATTCGCGAAAGCGGTGCAAGGTAAAGCTGCCATGCTCCGTCTCAAATGGACGCGACTCTATCTCTTCTATCGTTTGCTCATTGGCGATACGGTAGTTAATAAGATCAGCAATCGTACCCATCTTAATATCATGCTCTTTGGCAAATACTTCTAAATCATCACGGCGAGCCATCGTCCCATCCACATTAATAATCTCAACGATCACTGCAGCAGGTTCAAGCCCTGCTAGGCGTGCTAAGTCGCAGCCTGCTTCGGTATGCCCGGCGCGGTGGAGCACGCCGCCGTTTTGTGCCATGATGGGGAAGATGTGCCCAGGCTGGACAATATCTTCTGGTTTCGCTGCCGAAGACACCGCTGCTTGAATGGTACGCGCCCGGTCAGCCGCCGAAATACCTGTAGTCACTCCTTCAGCCGCTTCGATAGAGACGGTAAAGTTGGTACTGAACTTAGCCTCATTGCGATCTGACATCAGTGGTAGTGCCAATTGCTGGCAGCGCGCTTGTGATAAGGTAAGACAGACTAAGCCGCGAGCATGGGTGATCATAAAGTTAATATCTTCAGGGCGCACATGGGTGGCAGCCATAATGATATCGCCTTCATTTTCGCGGTCTTCGTCATCCATCAAGATGACCATCTTACCGGCGCGAATATCTTCAATTATCTCAGGAATAGTATTTAAACTCATAGGACTCTCTATATTTTTATTGGTTTGGGTGTCAAAAGATCGATGCGTCATTGTAACAGTGGAATTGTAACAGTAGATACGCTTACGTGCTGTACTACAGGTAATTATTCTCTTAAGCGCGTGTCAGTCGTTACTAGCAGCTTGGCTCTTTAGCCAATCCATAAACGTCTTACTGTGCTGCTCGCGCTGATTGTCAGCATACTCATAAAAGCGGGTGCCAATGAGGTTGTCAGGCAAGTAACTTTGCGCGTAGTAATGGTTGGGGTAGTTATGCGGATAAGTATAGCCGGCGCCGTAGCCCTCATTACGCATCAGTTTAGTCACGCCATTACGCAGATGCAGCGGTACAGGGGAGGCGTCCTTTTCCGCTAAGCGCATCGCCGCATTAATCGCTTTATAAGTGCTGTTACTCTTAGCGCTAGTGGCCAAATAGACCACCACTTGTCCTAAGATAATCCGCGCCTCAGGCATACCGATAGACTGCACACTACGCAAGGCTGCATCTGCGAGCAGCAGCGCATTTGGATTGGCATTACCGATATCTTCGCTCGCCAATATGACCAGCCGCCGCGCGATAAAATCAGCAGGCTCACCGCCGACTAGCATTCTAGCCATCCAATAAAGCGCCGCGTCTGGATCCGAGCCGCGTACCGACTTGATCAGCGCTGAGATGATATCGTAATGCTGCTCACCATCTTTATCGTATCGCACCAATGCTGTCTGTGCCACGCGCCCGACAATCTCATCATCGATGATAATCGGGGTATGCTTAGGATCAGCAGTCTGCACCGCCAACTCTAGTAAATTTAGCGCCTTTCTAGCGTCGCCGTGTGCCAGCTCACTAATAAAGCCTTGTGCTTGTAGCTCAATGTTTAAAGTTTTTAGCACCGTATCTTGAGTGAGTGCCCGTTGCAAGACAGCAGCGATTTGTTCATTATCCAGCGGTTCTAAGCGGTAGACTTGGCAGCGAGACAGCAAAGCATTATTGACACTAAAAGACGGGTTTTCAGTAGTTGCGCCAATTAAAGTAATATCACCTGCTTCCACTGCGCCAAGCAAAGCATCTTGCTGGGCTTTATTAAACCGATGAATCTCATCGATAAAAACCACCGGCGACTCAAAGCTGAGCGAGTCATTGTTATCGAGCACTTCGCGCAGTTGCTTAACGCCAGTGTTCAAAGCTGATAAAGCATGAAACGGTCGGCCTACCGCTTTTGCTAATAGCATCGCGATAGTAGTTTTACCAATGCCTGCTTCCCCGTGCAAGATAATAGAGGACAGATGGTTTTGTTCGACCAAACGCCGCAGCGGCGCGTCAGCGGCTAACAGATGTTCTTGGCCGATGATATCATCTAAAGCCGTAGGGCGCATACGCTGTGCTAAAGGCGTATCAGCATGAAAAGCAGAGGGCATAAAATTCCTAAGGCGTATTAAAAGTAATGCGCTATTAGGGCGTGTTGAACATTCACAAATGCGCACTGCTGATAGCTACTAGTTAATCAAAGCTGTGTTCTAGTCGTCGTTAAAATTGCAGATAATGCTTATTGCATTGGTTAGCTGATTTTATTTAAACAGTCGCAACGACTAGGGCGATTTTAGCATCAGCCCTCGCGACAACAACAGGGACAGGACTATTTTTTGCCGCTTTATTGATAAAAATAGACGCTTAGAACGACTAAACTTAAAATTTCTATCTGCAAATCGCCTAAAAAATAGTCTCTGTCAGTGCCATGGTCGAATGTTTAACACGCCCTAAATAAAAAAGCACAATCTTAAAAAGGACTGTCCCCTTTGATATTAGGGCATATTCGCTATTCACAAGTGGATTGGTTTTAATATTTCTGTTTTAATAATTAAACGATGGTGATTTAGAGCCATTTTAATTTGAAACAGTGATCGCAAACTAGTATGACTGTCACTTGCTGCTGATGAGCAACGGCGCAAAACTCATTACTGTGGCGCGTTTGATTTTATAATCTTAGATTAATTAGCACTTAGAAAGTACAAGCAAACAAAGCTTCCAAAACTACCTTAAGGCGGTCTCAATAATGTCTCGCTATTCTCCCAAATCGTTATCGCGACTGTTGTCTAAACTAATAAGTCGGGATCGTTTTAATCAACAATCACGGCCTTTGACTGAAGGCGAGTGTGAGCTGGCACGCTCGGTTTTTGGCGACAGTCTGCACTTACAAGATGTGCGCTTAAAAACCGCTTGGTGGGTGCTAAAAAACTATGCAGTGAGTCCCAATGGTCATATTTATTTTCATCCTGATAATTGGCTTGATGACTTTAGCAAGGCTGCACTTGGCAAACAAAGTTGGCTGATTCATGAGCTCACTCACGTTTGGCAATGGCAACAAGGCCTAAAGGTTGTACGCGGAGCGCTGGTCAATCGGCGTTATGCTTATGAGCTAAAAGCGGGCAAATCCTTCTTTAGATATGGCATTGAGCAGCAAGCGCGCATGGTACAAGACTATTTTATTCGTCGTAAGCTTGGGAAGGATTGCAACGACTTAGAGGAGTGCATACCTTTTTTGACCGCGGCGACTGAGCAAATAAAGCCTAGCAAAGGTATTAATTAACATTAGCACTAATTGACAAGGATACTCATTAGCATTTTAACATTGGTATTTATTCAAAAAGATACTGACGATAGCTCGTTCACTATTTAATCTTCAGATTGTCAGCGATAGTCGCTATGATGAAAGCGACGCACTTTTCAATAAAACACTTTTTAATAAAGAATAAACACGCCCTAGGAGCAAGTGAGTCAAAGGTAGCCATTTATACTTTAATCTAGCTTTTATAGCGGCGCTCTTAACAAAGGATATGTTCTCTGATGCCTAACTTTCTGCTTGTTCGACCCAAAACCGATGCTGGCACTGACACTGATGCTGACGACCAGCAAATGCGCCATAAACGACCTACTAAAGCTGCCGGCCGCCAATCGCCTCAAGTATTAGCGTCTATGGTGCTAGCAGCATCGCTATTAGTGGGATGTCAGCCACAATCAGAAGTCGATGACAGTACGGCTAACGCAGAGGAGCAAGCGGCTACTGAAGAGATGAAGCCTGTACCTCAAAGTGATTCAGCGGCTGCCCATATCAAGCAGATGCAGCCAGTATATGTGGCGCAAATGCAGAGCTTACAGCGCCGGTTACAGGCAGAGTATGAGTCTTTGCAAGCGGCTGATATGACGACCAGTGAAGATGATCTGTTACTAAATAACGTGACTAATGATGACAATGAAGCGGCGGTGGATACCGCTGCTGGATCCAGTTCAGCCACAGCAAATAATAGCACTACTGATGCTGAGCTTTCAGCGAATGAATCTGACGCCTTAACCGAGACCGTTGCCAATACTGACACTGATGTCGATACTGATATTAATATTGATACTGAGCTGGAACCAAATAGCAGCACTGATGCAGGTGAGCGCGATCTGAGCGTATTAAGACGCATTAGCGCTGAGCCGCGAAAAACGACAATCTTGACCGAAAAACAAATCATCGACAGCTATCAGCAAACCATCGATGCGCTTTATCAGCCGATATCACAGCCACTGAGTAGCGCCGAGGTCAATACCTTAATCAATATCGCCGCCTTGATACCACAGCTGTTTGAACATACAGAGCTTGCCGACAGGCTCAATGCCAAAAGTCCGGCATTAGCGCGTCTCATCGTCCAGCACCAAATTTGGGAGCAAATAGAAGCTCGGCAAGCCCGCTACATGCAAGAGATGAAAATCGCTCAGCAGCAAGAGTTTGAAGAGTTGATGACCAAGTTTAATGAAACTATTAAAGACTATGATGAGCAAATTGCGAAATACGAGCAGACCTTAGAAGAGTTTCAGTAACTGCTTATAAAAACTAAGCATAAAATATCACCCATAAAAAATCCCGCTCATCGGCGGGATTTTTTATGGTTTGCTATATTAGTACAGAAGGTTAGTAAGACAACTAAATCGTTGATTCTTATTTGCGGTCTTCAACCTTAACAAGATCACGATGCGTCTCACCGGTATAGAGCTGACGCGGACGACCGATTTTGAACGGTGCGCTATGCATCTCAATCCAGTGGCTGATCCAGCCTGAGGTACGCGCTAACGAGAAGATAACCGTAAACATAGACGTTGGAATACCAATAGCTTTTAGAATAATACCAGAGTAGAAGTCAACGTTTGGATAGAGGTTACGCTCGATGAAGAACGGATCTTCTAAAGCGATTTTTTCTAATTCCATAGCCAGCTCAAGCTTAGGATCGTCGATACCTAGAGCTTCTAATACTTCATCACAAGCTTTTTTCAGTACTTGCGCGCGTGGATCGAAGTTTTTGTAGACACGGTGACCAAAGCCCATCAGTTTTACTTCACGGCTTTTCACTTTTTCCATAAATGCTGGTACGTTTTCCACTGTGCCAATTTCATCTAGCATCTCAAGGACAGCTTCGTTCGCGCCGCCATGTGATGGACCCCATAGAGCGGCGATACCTGCAGCGATACAAGCATAAGGGTTTGCACCAGTAGAGCCGGCTAGACGTACAGTAGACGTCGAAGCGTTTTGCTCATGATCGGCATGCAAAGTAAAGATTTTGTCCATCGCATCAACGAGGATAGGATTGACTTTATAATCAACATCAGCAGGAGTAGCAAACATCATATATAAGAAGTTTTCTGCGTAGCTAAAGTCGTTACGCGGATACATGAACGGCTCGCCTTGTGAGTATTTATAGCTCATAGCCGCAAGAGTTGGCATTTTAGCGATTAAGCGGATGGCCGTGATTTCGCGATGATCTTCGTCGCTGATGTCGAGCTTGTCATGATAAAACGCGGATAACGCTCCAACAACACCGACCATAATCGCCATAGGATGTGCGTCACGGCGGAAGCCTTCAAAGAATTTACGTAGCTGATCATGGACGCCAGTATGCTTACGAATTTTCTCAAAGAAATCCTTTTTTTGTTCTGCGTTTGGTAGATCGCCATGAATCAGCGCATAAGCCACTTCTAGGTATTCAGCATGGTTTGCTAACTGATCGATAGGGTAGCCGCGGTATAACAGCTCGCCTTTACCACCATCGATAAAAGTAATTTTTGACTCAACAGGGGCAGTCACTTTAAAGCCAGGATCATAAGACCAAAAGCCTGAATCTTGTAGGGCAGCGATATCGATAACTGGACGACCTAAAGTACCCTGAATAATAGGAAGTTGGTATTCCTTACCTTCTGCGGTTAGTTTGGCTTCATTATTTGACTTAATGTTGTCAGCCATAATTTCCTCTCCATTGTTTTAGCGTATGAATGTAAAAGCGACGCTTGCTAGTGCGTCATACGGTGTAGTCGTAACGGTTTGACTCGTTACTGGTTAAGTCATTACTGAGGAGCGGTACTTTGTATGCCGCTCACTTCATATGTAAGCTATATTAGCAGTAATTCAGGAAGAGGTGAAAATACTTTTCTCTCCAAACACTAGATTCGTAGGCTTTAAAGGCAGCTAAAAGGGTGATAAGTTGTATCAAAATATGTCTGATGTGTAATTTAGCGTTAATTTCATCCGTTTTAACACTTTTATAAGGCATATGTTACTGAAACAAACTGATGAAGAGCACTATATATCTTAAGCACATATTGATGATGAGGGTACTGGTAAATAATTACAAAGTAGCAAGACTATGCTGATAGCCTACTTTATATAAGAAGATATACAGCTGTGATATACCTTTATAAATATTGTAGACAGATTAAGAGAGAAATCTAGAAAAGTTGAACCAACACTCACTGAAGCTTAAGTTTTTGTAAAAACAACGACAAAAGTGACTATTTTGGGGATAAATTTGTAATTAGTGGCCAGTCATTTTATAATTGCGGTAATTTAACTGACATACGCTTTGTTAATTTAACGCAAACCTATCAGAAGCTGACAGCTAACAAGGTCGTTTTCTAATATCTTGTTACGATTGATAGGGTGTTTTGGCGATTAAAAAGCGTTTAAGACTTGAATGTTATTGTTATTTATTCTATTTTTAGAATGATGATCATGTAGTTATTCTTAATAAAGATAGCCGATGGCGTTATCTTTTTTTTGTGTTTATGGTGGTTGACAGACACTAGCTAGAATAATGCAATCATCGCTTAGTAAGTATGTCATATCACCATGATGGCGTAACGTGCATTTAGCAAAGTCAGCTAGCTCTTCCTTATTTTATTCATCTCGTATGTTACTCAGTGTGTTTGGTAGACGATTGCTAAACCATAAGTAGAACTCGAGTATAACCGCTAAAAGGATGCCCGCTGTGAAAAGCAACCGACCTATTGATCTGCCCTTAAGCCAAGTGATTAGCGTTAACCGCTCACCGATTGCGATTGCGTCAATCTTGCATCGTATTTCTGGCATTATCCTATTTTTACTCATTCCTGTTATGTTGTGGCTACTGCAAACCTCTTTGGCATCGCCTGAGAGTTTTTTGACCGTATTCGATAACGTTTTTCTTCGTTTCTTAGCATGGATATTTGTTGCTGCTACGGCCTATCATTTTGTAATGGGTGTGAAGCATTTATTTGCTGATAATGGCCAAAATGAAGAGTTGAAATCAGCACGTACGGCATCTTTTGTCAGTTTCGTGATTGCAGCGATATTGATTGTCGCGTCATTTGTATGGGTGATGTTCTAATGATAAAGAATAATTCAGGAGTAAAAAGCGCTACAGGCCTTACTGGTTCAGGAACGCGTGATTGGATGGTGCAGCGCATTAGTGCTATTGTTCTAGCGGTGTACAGTATCGTATTACTGGGCTTCTTTTTGACCCATGGAGACGTGACCTTTCTAGAATGGTCGAGCTTTATGTACAGCTTACCTATGCGTCTATTTAGCTTAGTTGCTATTTTGGCATTAGCTGGCCACGCGTGGGTAGGTATGTGGACTGTGTTTACTGACTATATCACTTCAGGAAAGATGGGCGAAAGTGCTACTAAACTCAGAATGGTACTACAGACTTTTATGATTCTTGCCATTTTAGTTTATTTGTTCTGGGGCATCATGATCTTTTGGGGCAATGGCTTTGGCGTTATCGCCGTATAATTTTTAGCATTACGCTTGATAAGTGATGCGTTCGCTTGATTATAACCATTAGCGCTTAAGCTATTTTTGACAGTAGCGCCTAGCATTTTAATTCTTACAGGCCAGTCGCTATATCAATAAATACCGATGACAACGGTCATAACGCGCCAAGCTCTTATCTTTTATAAGTGTATAGCACAGATTTAGATAGTAGATAGCCCTTGTAGTTACTTCGCTGGCATCTTGTATAAATAACACAGGCGCGAGCACAAACAGGCATTAGGAAAATCACAATGGCAACAAGACAAGACAATACTATTAGTAACATCAAAACCCTTAATTACGATGCAGTCATCGTCGGCGGTGGTGGCTCAGGTATGCGTGCCTCGCTACAACTGGCTGAGTCGGGTATGAATGTTGCGGTAATCACGAAAGTATTCCCAACACGCTCACATACTGTAGCCGCTCAAGGTGGTATTGGTGCAAGTTTGGGGAACATGAGCAATGACAACTGGCATTTCCACTTTTACGATACCGTCAAAGGTTCAGACTGGTTAGGCGATCAAGACGCTATCGAATATATGTGCCGTGAAGCGCCAAAAGTGGTTTACGAGCTTGAGCACATGGGTATGCCCTTTGACCGTAACGAAGATGGCACGATTTATCAGCGCCCGTTTGGTGGTCATACCTCAAACTACGGCGAAAAAGCGGTGCAACGTGCTTGCGCGGCAGCTGATAGAACCGGTCACGCGTTGTTGCATACTTTATATCAAAAGAACCTTGAACAAGGTACGCAGTTCTTTATCGAGTGGATTGCTCTTGATTTGATCAAAGACGAAGACGGTAATATCAACGGTGTTATCGCTCTTGAGCAAGAGACGGGCACGGTTGCAGTATTCCAGTCGCCAGTGACTGTACTGGCAACGGGCGGTGCGGGTCGTATTTTTGCTGCTTCTACTAACGCTTATATCAATACTGGCGACGGTATCGGCATGGCGGTTCGCGCTGGCGTTCCTCTACAAGACATGGAGTTCTGGCAGTTTCACCCAACGGGTGTGGCCGGAGCCGGTGTACTATTGACCGAAGGCTGCCGCGGTGAAGGCGCTATCTTACGTAACAAAGATGGCGAAGCCTTTATGGAGCGTTACGCGCCAACGGTCAAAGACTTAGCGCCACGTGATCTTGTATCGCGCTCTATGGACCAAGAAATCAAAGAAGGCCGCGGCTGTGGACCAAATGCTGACTATATCGTTATGGATATGACCCATTTGGGCGTTGATACGATTATGAAGCGTTTGCCATCGGTATTTGAGATTGGTAAAAACTTTGCTAACGTCGATATCACCAAAGAGCCTATTCCGGTGATTCCGACGATTCACTACATGATGGGCGGTATTCCAACCACGATTCATGGCCAGGTCATCACCCCGAATTTAGAAGCTGGTACCGACGACGAAGGTCTGTATAGCGAAGGCACGATTGTCAAAGGTCTATATGCTATTGGCGAGTGCGCTTGCGTTAGTGTCCACGGCGCTAACCGTTTAGGTACTAACTCACTGCTTGATTTAGTCGTCTTTGGCCGTGCAGCAGGCAAGCATATCGTTGATGGATTCCATCATAACGATCATAACTACAAGCCGCTAGATACTCATGTGCTAGACTTTACGGTTGGCCGTTTGAATAAGCTACAGCAGTCAACCGAAGGCTACAATGCACAAGACGTTGCTGATGAGATTCGCGCAATTATGCAAAAGCATGCTAGCGTCTTCCGTACGCAAGCGCTTATGGATGAAGGCGTAGAGAAGCTATTGGCGCTAGAAGAAAAGATCGATCATATTCATTTAGCAGATAAGTCGCAAGTATTTAACACCGCGCGTATCGAAGCTTTTGAAGTGATTAACTTATACGAAGTAGCCAAAGCGACGATGATCTCAGCAGCTAGCCGTCATGAGAGCCGCGGCGCGCACAGTGTTGCCGACTATGACCGTCCTGAAGACGATGATTATGCGCCAAATGGTCGTAACGATCACGACTGGATGAAGCATACCATCTGGTACTCTGATGATAACCGTATCATTTATAAGCCTGTACGTAAGACGCCATTGACGGTCGATTATATTGAACCAAAAGTTCGTGTTTATTAGTCAATCGCTATTTGGATCGTTTGGTACTAGCGCATACTAGTGCGCTAGTACCAATAAAGTATTAAGATATTTAATTTTAGGCAGTTTACTGCCAGCTACAAGTTACTCAGCAGCGCCTACGCTAAGAGAATAAAATCCTTGTATGCCAGCCCTTACTAAGTGTGGAGTTTAGCAATATGAGCCGAGGTACTCGCACCATCGAAATTTATCGCTACGATCCTGATGTGGACGCAGCGCCGCGCATGCAAACCTATACGATTGAGCTACTAGAGTCAGATCGTATGTTGCTTGATTTATTATTACGCCTAAAGAAAGAAGATGAGACCATCACTTTCCGCCGCTCGTGCCGTGAAGGTATTTGTGGTTCGGACGGTATGAACATCAATGGTAAAAATGGCCTAGCCTGTCTTATTAACATGAACACGCTACCTGAGAAGATTACCATCAGACCGCTACCTGGACTGCCAGTCGTTCGTGACCTAGTCGTAGATATGAACCAGTTCTATGAGCAGTACGAAAAAGTACATCCTTATTTGATTAATGATCAGCCAGCACCGCCGACAGAGCGCTTACAGTCTCCTGAGCAGCGCGAGCAGTTGAATGGTCTTTATGAGTGTATTCTATGTGCTTGCTGTTCGACCAGCTGCCCTTCATTTTGGTGGAACCCAGATAAATTCTTGGGCCCATCAGCATTATTACACGCCTATCGCTTCGTAGCGGATAGTCGTGATACGGATGCGCAAGCTCGCCTAGCGCGTTTAGATGATCCGTTCAGCTTGTTCCGCTGCCGCGGTATTATGAACTGCGTTTCAGTCTGTCCAAAAGGCTTAAACCCAACCAAAGCTATCGGTCATCTGCGTAATTTGCTTATCGATCAAGCAGGCTAATCTAGTAGGTCAATAAGCGACATACTATTTATCAGACACAAAAAAAACACCGTCCTAAGGCGGTGTTTTTCTTTTGTTAATATTTTGTGCTAAGTACAGCGATAATGACAAACTAGCCATAAAAACTTACGAGCGAAAATGTTATCATAGGCCATAATAGCTTAATTAACGAAATTTTCGCTTTCTATGTTGGTTTTTTATGCTCATTAGTAGTGGCTCAATGTATTTAACATTGGCTATGATAGTGAATATTCATTACTTAAATACCTAGTATTGAACAAACAAACTATGGTTAGCTTGTGGGCCGTGCTACCCTAGGGAGCATCATTTAGTGAGAGTGACGAGAGTAAAAGGATACAATATTTGTAGCCGATAGACTCTTTAAACCATAAACGCTAATGAGCGCTTCAAAGTTAAAACTAAGCGATAGACATAGTTATGGCTAGAGCTAGTATATATAAATTATTATTATCAAACGACTAAGATAATAAGACTGAGCGTTCACAAATAATTGATTTAGCCCAAGACGTTCTAAAAGTTACTAATAATTATAAGTACAACCCGCAACTTCCATTCATTTATCTATGAAATAGACGATTATTATGAATAGTACAACTCAAAGAAAAGCCGATGCAGGATACACAGAACTTGCCGCTGATAATGCTCATTATATCGAAGCGCTTTATGAGCAGTTCTTAACCGACCCTAACAGTGTCGATGAGAATTGGCAGCAGTACTTCAAACAATATCAATCGCCAAATGATGCTAAGCATAACGCCATTCAAGATCAGTTCTTGTTACTGGCACGCAATCAAACGGCAAACAAAGCTGGTGCCTCAGCTGCTAATAGTGATAGCACTGCTAATTGTGCTGACCCTAAGCAAATGGGCGTACAGCAGCTCATCTCCGCTTACCGTCGCCGCGGTCATCGCCGTGCCCAGCTTGATCCCTTAGATTTGCATCCACGTGACAAAGTCGAAGACTTAACACTGGCCTACCACAACTTATCAGAAGCTGATTTAGATACCGTCTTTCCGACCAATGATTTAAAAATTGGTAAGCCTGAAGCGTCGCTACGTGAGATCATTGAGATCATGGAGCGCGTCTATTGCCGTTATATCGGTATCGAGTATATGCATGTGACCACTAGCGTTGAGAAGCGCTGGATGGAGCAGTATATGGAAAGCAATCTTGGTCATATAGAATTCGATAAAGAAAAGCGCTTATCTATTCTTGAGCGCTTAACGGCTGCTGAAGGATTAGAAAAATACTTAGCACGTAAATATACTGGGGTAAAACGCTTCGGTCTAGAAGGCGGTGAGAGCTTTATTCCTGCGGTAAACGAGATCATTCAGCGCGCTGGTGGCTACGGCACCAAAGAGATGGTCATCGGTATGGCGCACCGTGGACGCCTAAACTTACTCGTCAATATCCTAGGTAAGAATCCAGCGGACCTATTCGATGAGTTTGACGGTAAAGTGCAGCCAGAAAAAGGCTCAGGTGACGTCAAGTACCATAATGGTTATTCTTCAAACGTGATGACACCTGGCGGAGAGGCACATTTGGCCTTGGCCTTTAACCCATCACATCTTGAGATTGTGGGACCTGTATTACAAGGTTCAGTACGCGCCCGTCAAGTTCGCCGTAATGACCAGCCAAAAGATCATGGTAAAGACGGTAATTCGGTATTACCGATTGTCGTTCATGGTGATGCTGCTTTTGCAGCGCAGGGTGTTGTACAAGAAACTTTCCAGATGTCACAGACCCGCGCTTATACTACTGGCGGTACAGTACATATCGTTATTAACAACCAAGTTGGTTTTACCACTAGCCGTCAAGAAGATGCGCGCTCGACAGAGTACTGTACAGATATTGCTAAGATGGTACATGCGCCTATCTTACATGTGAATGGTGATGATCCTGAGTCGGTAGTGTTTGCCGCGCAATTGGCACTAGATTATCGCCATGAGTTCGGCAAAGACATCGTTATTGACCTCTTCTGCTATCGTCGTAATGGTCATAACGAAGCGGATGAGCCTTCAGCAACGCAGCCACTGATGTATTCAGTGATTAAAAAACTGCCAACGACGCGCACTATTTATACCAATAAGCTTATCGATGCAGGCGTTATTAGCAAAGATGAAGCCGCTAAATACGAAGACGAATACCGCGAATCACTAGATCGCGGCGAGTATGTCGCGAACTCTTTAGTGAGTGAGCCTGATGAAGCACTGTTTGTCGATTGGACCCCTTATTTAGGTCATGAGTTAGAAGATGACTGGGATACTGGCGTCGATATCGACATCCTAAAAGGCTATGGTAAGCAGATGGCAGTGATGCCTGAAGGTTATAAGCTACAGCGTCAAGTACAAAAGGTGGTTGAGCAGCGTTTAGCGATGCAAACCGGTGAAGAGCCACTAAACTGGGGCGCGGCTGAAACACTCGCTTACGCCAGCTTAGTTGACCATGACAAAACCTTAGTACGTATCACTGGCGAAGATGTTGGCCGGGGTACTTTCTCGCATCGTCATAGCGAGATCTACAATATGAACGATGGCAGTATGTACGTGCCATTAGCGCATATGAGTAAAGATCAAGCGCGCTTTGCAATTTATAACTCGCTTTTATCAGAAGAGGCAGTGCTTGCTTTTGAATATGGTTATGCTACGACTGTGCCAAATGCATTAATCGTTTGGGAAGCTCAGTTTGGTGACTTTGTCAATGGCGCACAAATGGTCATCGACCAGTTTATCGCTAGTGGTGAGACTAAGTGGCAGCGCGTGTGCGGCTTGACCATGTTATTACCGCATGGCTATGAAGGTCAGGGTCCTGAGCACTCTTCAGCTCGTCTTGAGCGCTTCTTGCAGCTGTGTGCTGAAGATAACATGCAAGTGATTACTCCAACGACACCAGCGCAGATATTCCATGCCCTGCGTCGTCAAGCAGTACGTCCGATTCGTAAGCCTTTGATCGTAATGTCGCCGAAGAGCTTATTACGTCATAAGCTTGCTACCTCAGAGCTAGAAGAGTTATCGACTGGTCATAAGTTCGAGACGGTGATCTCTGAGATTGATGAGCAGGATAACGATAAAATTACCCGTTTAGTGCTTTGTGGGGGTAAGGTCTATTATGACTTACTCGAGCAGCGCCGTGAATTGGGCTTAGACCATGTGGCTATCGTACGTATTGAGCAGCTATACCCGCTACCAGAAGAGCGTTTGATCGCTGAATTTGATAAATACAGCAATTTAAAAGAGATCGTTTGGACGCAAGAGGAGCCTTTAAACCAAGGGGCTTGGTATTATCTAGCGCCGCATATGTTCCGTATTGTGGTTCCGCACCCAACCAAAGCGAAAGTGATGGAGCCTGTTGCGCGTCCAGCAAGTGCCGCACCAGCTACTGGATCGCCAAAATTGCATGCCAGTCAGCAGCAAGACTTAATTGCCGGCGGCTTAGGTGTAGAAGTCTCACAATTGACAAAGTAGTTTTTGACAGTATTAGCTTTAAGAAAGATCAAACAAACAGGTGGTAGCAGTCAGAGTGTTATTCATTTCACCACAGTATTGGAACAAAGTACTAAATTAAAGTGAATCAAATGATTTGGCTGGTTACCACAATTTCATAATAAATAATATTTATCCCAATCTAAGGAGTATATCGATGGCTGAGATTAAAGCCCCCGTGTTTCCAGAATCGGTAGCTGATGGCACGATCGTTGAGTGGCACGTTACTGAAGGTCAACAAGTCAACCGTGATGATATCTTAGCGGAAATCGAAACGGACAAAGTTGTATTAGAAGTAGTCGCTCCAGATGACGGCGTAGTCACCAAAATCGTTAAGCAAGTCGATGATACGGTTGAGTCAGACGATCTTATCGCTGAGTTTGAAGCTGGCGCTAGCGGCAGTACCGATAGTGAAGACAGCAGCGGTGATGATGCGGAAGCTCCAGCCGTCAATCCAGATCAGCCTGTGGCGCCAGTACAGAAAAAGCAAGCAGCTGATGGCGGTGAGCCAGTACAAGCGACAGACAAAAAAGAAGACGATCATAAAGACCAAAGCCCAGCGGTACGTAAAGCGGCGAAAGAGTCTGGCGTTGATCCAAAAAATGTCGAAGGCAGTGGCCGTGATGGCCGAGTTACCAAATCTGATATGGCAAGCCCTAAACTCAAAGCCGATAGCAGCATCAAAAACGATAAGGGGACGCCAGTCGCCGAATCGGGCGAGCGTAGCGAAAAGCGCGTACCGATGACTCGTTTGCGTAAGCGTGTTGCCGAGCGTCTACTATCAGCGACTCAAGAAACAGCGATGCTGACGACGTTCAACGAAGTCAACATGAAGCCACTAATGGATATGCGTACTAAGTACAAAGATCAGTTTGAGAAGCGTCATGGTGTGCGTCTAGGCTTTATGTCGTTATTCGTCAAAGCTGCTACTGAAGCGCTAAAACGTTTCCCAGCAGTGAACGCCTCACTCGATGGCGATGATATCGTCTATCATGGTTTTTATGATATCGGTGTTGCTGTATCATCAGATCGCGGTTTAGTTGTACCTGTACTTCGTGACACGGATCAGATGAGCATGGCGGATGTCGAAAGCAAAATCCGTGAGCTTGGCGGTAAGGCACAAGAAGGTAAGCTCGGTCTTGATGAGCTGACAGGCGGTACGTTCACCATCTCTAACGGCGGTGTCTTTGGCTCACTCATGTCAACGCCTATCTTGAACCCACCGCAAACTGCTATCTTAGGTATGCATGCGATTAATGAGCGTCCGATGGCTGTCGATGGTAAGGTTGAGATTTTGCCAATGATGTACCTAGCGCTGTCGTACGATCACCGTATGATTGATGGTAAAGAGGCGGTACAGTTCTTGGTGACACTTAAGGATCTTGTCGAAGACCCAACCATGCTGTTATTAGACCTATAAGCTTCTAAGCTTGTATTGGCATTTGCTAATACAAGCTTTTTAACTTTATGTCAATAAATGTTCTGTCTTGCCTACTGTTTAGAACAATAAACTTCACCTTAAAACTCTCGCTATTCATTTTAGATAAATCATCCTATCAAGATAGTGTATTAGCTATACATCTTGAATTTGATGCTTTATCAATCGATTAAAATAAATAGCTATGCAAGCGAGAATAACGTCAATAGCATAGAGCCAAACTAAATTTTACGATAAAAATATTAGGAAACTACTATGAAAGATAATTATGATCTAGTCGTTATCGGCGGCGGAC
Organism: Psychrobacter submarinus; assembly: GCF_904846685.1. Classification (GTDB taxonomy): domain Bacteria; phylum Pseudomonadota; class Gammaproteobacteria; order Pseudomonadales; family Moraxellaceae; genus Psychrobacter; species Psychrobacter submarinus. Next base: position 83,599 of record NZ_CAJHBQ010000004.1, on the reverse strand, counting down.
CTGGTGGTTACGAAGCGGCTATTCGTGCCGGTCAGTTGGGTATGAGCGTCGCTTGTATCGAAAAACGTGTTTACAAAGGCGAGCCGGCGCTTGGCGGTACTTGCTTGAACGTTGGTTGTATTCCATCAAAAGCTTTACTTGATACCTCACATCGCTATGAGGCGACAAAAGACGAGCTCGACGAGCATGGCATCAGCACTGGTGATGTCGGCATCAACGTCGAGAAGATGATTGAGCGTAAAGAAGGTATCGTCAAGCAATTAACCGGCGGTGTTGCGGCACTACTCAAGGGCAATGGTGTTGACTGGCTACAAGGTTGGGGAACGTTAGTCGACGGTAAAGGCGATGACAAAAAAGTTAAATTTGTTGCGCTAGAGGATGATGCAGAAAGCACTATTACTGCCAAGAACGTTATCTTAGCCTCAGGTTCTGTGCCTATCGATATTCCAGTTGCCAAAGTCGATCACGAGCATATCGTCGACTCGACTGGCGCGCTTGATTTCACTGAGACGCCAAAGCGCTTGGGCGTGATTGGTGCAGGCGTTATCGGTCTTGAGCTTGGTTCAGTATGGCGTCGCTTGGGCGCGGAAGTCGTGGTTTATGAAGCGCTGCCTGAATTTTTAGCCGCTGCGGATAAAGATATCGCCAAAGAAGCTCGTAAGATGTTCAAAAAACAAGGCTTAGATATCCGCGTCGATACCAAAGTGACTAATGCAGAAGTCAAAGACGGTCAAGTCGTCGTCACTAGCGAAAACAAAGGCGAAGCCTCAGATGAGAGCTTTGATAAATTGATCGTTTGTGTCGGTCGCCGTGCTTACTCTGAGAAGCTACTTGGCGAGGACAGCGGTGTGACGTTAACCGAACGCGGCCTTATCGATGTCGATGATCAGTGCAAAACCAATCTAGATGGCGTATATGCTATTGGCGATTTAGTACGTGGCCCGATGCTCGCGCATAAAGCGATGGAAGAGGGCATGATGGCGGTTGAGCGCATTCATGGCGAAAAAGCACAAGTCAACTATGACACTATTATCAACGTTATCTATACCCATCCAGAAATCGCTTGGGTTGGTCTGACTGAAAAAGAAGCTGCGGATGCAGGCTATGAGGTCAAAACAGGCTCATTCAATCTAGCTGCTAACGGTCGCGCGCTGGCGCAAAGTGAAGCGCAAGGCTCAATCAAAGTCGTTGCCGATGCTAAGACCGATCGTTTACTCGGTATGCATGCTATCTCTGCTGGCGCCGGCGACATCGTCCATCAGGGCATGATCGCGATGGAATTTGTCTCTAGTATCGAAGATTTGCAGCTGATGACTTTCGCGCATCCAACGATTTCAGAAGCGGTACATGAAGCTGCCTTATCTGCTGATGGCCGTGCTATTCACGCTATTCAGCGTAAAAAACGTAAATAGTATCCGTGCAGGTATGTCCTTAGTCAGTCATCACTTCGTCCTAAAGAAGATGGCAACTAAAGCGTCAATAGCTGTCAAACTGGCAGGCTAATGCGCTGTCATGCGGACAACCTTAAGCATAGAATTACAGCTAGTAGCGCTATCTATTATTATCGCTCTAGCTAACAATAAGCGCGCTGTCAGTTATATCATGGCGCGTTTGTTTAACTATTTATTATCATTTTCTCAATTGAAAAAAATAAAGGATACAATCAATGAATTTACATGAGTATCAAGCCAAAGAGCTATTGAAAAGTTACGGCCTACCGATCCAAGAGGGTATCGTTGCTCACAGCGGTGACGAAGCTGCCGCTGCTTTTGATAAGACTCCAACAGACATCGCTGTTATCAAAGCGCAGGTTCATGCGGGTGGCCGTGGTAAAGCGGGCGGCGTTAAACTTGTCAAAACTCGCGAAGAAGCTAAGCAAGTTGCTGATGAGCTTATCGGTACTAACTTAGTCACCTTTCAGACTGACGCTGATGGCCAACCGGTCAATTTTGTCTTAGTCGCAGAAGATATGTATCCGGTACAGACTGAGCTATATTTAGGCGCAGTTGTCGATCGTTCTACCCGCCGTGTCACCTTTATGGCCTCAACCGAAGGCGGCGTTGACATCGAAGAAGTCGCTAATGAGACGCCAGAAAAAATCTTCAAAGTCACTGTAGATCCATTAGTCGGTCTCATGCCTTATCAAGCGCGTGATGTTGCGTTCCAGTTAGGTCTAGAAGGCAAACAAATCAATCAGTTCGTGAAAATCATGACTGGTGCTTATAATGCCTTTGTGGATAATGACTTTGCTTTACTCGAAGTTAACCCATTAGCGGTACGTGAAAATGGCGAGATCGTCTGTGTCGATGGCAAAATTGGTATCGATTCAAACGCGTTATTCCGTCTGCCAAAAATCGCCGCGCTACAAGACAAAACGCAAGAAAATGAGCGTGAGCTAAAAGCTGCAGAGTTTGACCTTAACTATGTTGCGCTAGAAGGTAACATCGGTTGTATGGTCAACGGTGCCGGCCTTGCTATGGCGACCATGGATATCATTAAGCTATACGGCGGCAAGCCTGCTAACTTCTTGGACGTTGGCGGCGGCGCAACTAAAGATCGCGTCGTTGAAGCGTTCAAGATTATTCTAGAAGACAGCAGTGTCGAGGGCGTACTCATTAACATCTTCGGCGGTATCGTGCGCTGTGACATGATTGCAGAAGCTATCATTGCCGCGGTAAAAGAAGTCGATGTACAAGTACCTGTCGTTGTGCGCTTAGAAGGTAACAATGCTGAGAAAGGTATCGAGCTGCTCGAGCAGTCCGATGTCAAAATCATCTCTGCTCAAGGCTTAGCGGGCGCTGCCCAAAAAATCGTCGATGCTGTTCAAGCCTAACTTATCATCAGTAGGTAAACAGTAGAGTTCATCAGTAATAGTCGCTGCTTGCTTGCCTATAGCGAGTAAGCCGCTATTACTAACAGCTATCAGACAAGCGAATACAAGGATAAAACAATGAGTGTATTAATTGATAAAGATACCAAAGTATTAGTACAAGGCTTCACCGGTAAAAACGGTACTTTCCATTCTGAGCAAGCGATCGAATATGGCACTAAAGTCGTTGGCGGCGTAACCCCAGGTAAAGGCGGACAAACGCATTTAGGTCTGCCAGTCTTTAACACGATGGCAGAAGCAATGGATGAAACACAAGCGGATGCGTCAGTCATTTATGTGCCTGCGCCATTTGTGCTAGATTCTATCGTTGAAGCGGTCGATGCCGGCGTTAAGCTGATTATCGTCATTACCGAAGGCGTACCGACGATCGATATGCTAAAAGCGAAGCGCTATATCGAAGAAGCGGGTGATGTGCGTATGGTCGGTCCGAACTGCCCAGGTGTCATCACGCCAGGCGAGTGCAAAATCGGTATCATGCCAGGTCACATCCATCTGCCAGGTAAAGTCGGTATCATCTCCCGCTCAGGTACGCTAACTTATGAAGCGGTGGCGCAAACCACGAAGCTGGGCTTTGGTCAGTCAACCTGTATCGGTATCGGCGGTGACCCTATCCCAGGCATGAACCAGATCGATGCGCTAAAACTGTTTGAGGCCGATCCACAGACTGAAGCTATTGTACTTATCGGTGAAATCGGTGGTACCGCTGAGGAAGAAGCGGCCGCTTATATTAAAGACAACGTTACTAAGCCAGTAGTCGGCTATATCGCTGGCGTCACAGCACCTGCTGGTAAGCGCATGGGCCATGCTGGCGCAATCATTTCTGGCGGTCAAGGCACAGCTGAAGAGAAATTTAAGGCCTTTGAAGATGCAGGCATCGCTTACACGCGTGACCCATCAAAAATTGGTGATAAGCTGAAAGAAGTTACTGGCTGGTAAGTCAGGTATTCTTGATAGTAGATAAAGAGTTAAGAACCAACTACTAAAGCTATGTTGAGAAGTAAGAGAAACACCCCTATAATGGGGTGTTTTTTTATGTTTGAAAATTGCTATGAAAAATAAAATATTAGTGACGGGTGGTGCTGGGTATATTGGTACTCATACCTGTATTGCTCTGCACGAGTCAGGATATGAGATTGTCATTTACGACAATTTATCTAATAGCAGCTATGAAGCTATTAATCGCGTTTCTAATCTCATTGGACAGTCTATCGAATTTATCGAAGGTGATATCCGTGATGCTGGGAAACTAAAAGAAATATTTAACTTGCATGAGTTTTTTGGGGTGATTCACTTCGCTGGACTCAAGGCAGTAGGCGAGTCAGTCGCTAAGCCTCTAATGTATTATGACAATAACGTTAGCGGGACCATCACTTTACTTGCAGTAATGGCTGAATTTGGCGTGAAGAACTTAGTCTTTTCTTCCTCAGCTACTGTCTATGGTGATCCCGAGACCTTACCTATCAATGAGACTTCACCGCGTTCTGCGACTAACCCTTATGGCCAAAGCAAGCTCACGGTTGAACATGTCTTAGAAGATTTAGCAGCAGCAGACAAAGAGTGGAGTCTGATTACTCTTAGATACTTCAATCCGGTAGGAGCGCACGAGTCAGGACAAATTGGTGAAGATCCAAGCGATATTCCAAATAACCTGATGCCTTTTATCTCGCAAGTAGCTGTAGGTAGACGAGACAAGCTTAGTATCTTTGGTAATGACTATCCGACTATCGATGGTACAGGGGTGCGTGACTATATTCATGTCACTGATTTGGCACAAGGCCATGTCGCTGCACTTGATCATTTACAGCAGCAGACTCATGCAGCAGGATTTTTGCCTATTAATTTGGGCACAGGCAGAGGTAGCTCAGTTCTGGAGTTGGTTAACGCTTTTAGTAAAGTAAATAAAATAGATATCCCTTATCAGTTTGCGGCGCGCCGTGCTGGTGACATTGCAAGCTGTTATGCTAGTGCAGATAAAGCGCAAGAGCTGCTAGGATGGCAAGCTAAGCTTTCCATTACTAATATGTGTGAAGATACTTGGCGCTGGCAAAGCATGAATCCTGACGGCTATAACACAAAATAGACGCGGTTATACTAGAGCAGCTCAGAAAAAATCGTTATATTGCCTTAAAACTAACTAAAAGCACTATTAATCTATGAAAAAAATAACCCATGCCGTTATTCCTGTCGCAGGCTTCGGCACTCGTATGCTACCACTGTCCAAGTCCGTACCTAAAGAGTTATTGCCTTTAGGAAATCGCCCGGCCATTCATTACGTCGTCGAGGAAGCTATCGCCGCCGGCATCAAGCATATCGTCCTTGTCGGTCATGCGCAAAAAAGCGCGATTGAAGACTATTTCGATATAAATGCCGAGCTTGATACGCAATTACGTCATAAAGGCAAAGACGAGCTGGCTGATAGTCTCAACTGGCTACCGGATGATGTCAGCGTGTCGATGATCCGCCAAGGTAGGGCTTTGGGCTTAGGTCATGCGGTATTAGCAGCGCGTCCCATTGTCGGTGACAATGACTTTGCAGTCTTACTGCCCGATGTCGTGCTTGATCCCTTTACTGGCGATATGGCTACTGACAACTTAGCCTTTATGTTGGCGGAATTTGTTAAAGATCAGCATTCACAGATACTCGTTGAGCAAGTCGCCGATAGCGACGTCCATAAATATGGCATTGCCAAACTTGTCGATAGCACTACTGAGATCAGTGACAGTACAGACAGTAATGCTAGCTTTGGGGTAGCGGGATTTGTCGAAAAGCCTGATTTAACCGATGCGCCGTCGCGCCTAGCGGTAGTGGGTCGTTATGTGTTTAGTAATCAAATCTTTGACTATTTGGCCAACACCAAAGCTTCTGTCGGCGGCGAGATTCAGCTAACCGATGCTATCGATGCGCTGATTAGTGAGTCTGGTGTTAATGTCACCACTATGCGCGGTGATAGCTACGATGCTGGTGACATGCACTCTTATATGCAAGCTTTTATTTACTTTGCTGAGCAGCAGCTCGCATCTAAAGGGTAGCTGATGAACGATATGAGTGCCAATAACATTTATAGCAGTGCTCGCGACTCTGAGTATTGGCAACAGTTGCAAACGTTAGCGAAGCAGAAGTGGTCGATAGCGGAGCTGTTTGCAGAGGATAGCAGTCGAGCGCAGCGCTTTTGCGCGCAGGCAGGCAGCCTGTATATGGATTATAGCAAGCAATGTATCGATGAGTCGGTATTAGCAAGTTTGTTACATTTGACTGAGAGCTGTGAGCTAACAGCGCGTATCAAAGATTTGCTACAAGGCGCTATGGTCAATACTAGCGAAGAGCGTGCGGCACTACATACTGCGCTGCGATTGCCTGAGGGCGCAGAGTTAGTCGTCAATGAGCAGGACGTGGTCAGTGATGTGCATCACAGCTTACAGCAAGTTGAGCGTTTATCGGCGCGGATTCGTAATGGTACTTGGCGCGGGTTTTCGGGTAAAGCCATCACTGATGTGGTCAATATCGGCGTCGGTGGTTCAGACTTAGGCCCACTAATGGCAACGTCTGCGCTAGATGAGTGGGCTGATACAGATATTATCGTGCATTTTGTCTCTAATATGGATGGCTCGCAGCTCGATAACTTGCTAAAACGTTTAGATGCTGAGACGACGCTATTTATCATCTCTTCTAAATCTTTTGGCACCGTTGATACGCTATCTAACGCCCAAACAGCACTGTCTTGGTTATTAACGACAGCGGCTCTATATTCAGGCTCGCAAAATAGCGTGCTGCGCCGTCACTTCATCGGTATCTCTGCCAACAGCGCCAAGATGACGGCATGGGGCATTCATCCTGAGCATCAGCTGCAGCTTTGGGAATGGGTCGGTGGTCGCTTTTCTTTATGGTCAGCGATTGGGCTGGCGATTGCCATTCGTATCGGTATGAGTCAGTTTCGTGAACTGCTCGCTGGCGCTCATAGTATGGATCAGCACTTTGCTAGCGCGGACTTCAAAGACAATCTACCAGTGCTATTAGGCTTGCTTGCGGTTTGGAATAGTACCTTTTTACAGATACACGCGCATACCGTCTTGCCTTACGATGGTCGGCTTGAGTACCTGCCAAGCTACTTGACTCAGCTGGAGATGGAGAGTAACGGTAAGTCAGTGACACATGACGGTACTCATATCGACTATGATACTTGCCCGATTTTATGGGGCGAGATTGGCTCCAATGCCCAGCACGCGTTTTATCAACTGCTACATCAGGGCACTCAGCATGTCTCTTGCGACTTTATCGCTTGCGTGCGTCACTATAGTGATGACGTGCAAAACAGCTCACTACAGCATCAGCATGAGTTGTCTTTATCTAACTGTTTGGCGCAGAGCCGAGTATTAGCCTTCGGTAACGCTGCTGTCGCTGCTGTCAGTACGACGGTTTGTACGACGGTTTGTACTACGGATAAATACAAGCATTATCGCGGCAATCAGCCTTCTACGACCTTGCTGCTCGATGAGCTGACCCCACATAGTTTAGGCGAGCTGATTGCTTTATATGAGCATAAGGTCTACGTGATGGCGAGTATATGGGACGTCAACCCTTTTGATCAGTGGGGGGTTGAGATGGGTAAGCAGATGGCCGAAACTGTCTATCAGGCAATGCAACAAGACAGCACCGCGCCTTTTGATAGCTCTACCAATCAGCTCCTTGCGCATATCAAGCAGTTATTTGAATAACGGTGGCAAGACAAAGTATAGAAATGAGAGTCGACTTTGCGGCTGAGAAAACGATAATTAAGGGAATGCTATGAGCTCTGAGTCTGCTGTTAATAATGATCACACATTGAACGACAAGTCATCTGAGGTCTGCGTGATCATCGGTCATAGTATCGAAGCCATTACTAGCGCGGTGGTGTTAGCGAGCCTAGATCATCAGGTGCACATTTATGCCGATTTAGACTTGTTAGTGCAGCAAGTTGAGCAGTATGGCTTTGAGCGACATTTACAGGCATTATGGCAGCTATATGGACAGCAGCAGCAAATCGTTCAATGTGCATTACCGGCTAGCGCGGATGAGCTTATTCAAAGTTATGAAGGCAAAGTTGGCCAATCGCTAGACGAACAAAAAGCGACGCCCTTATCAGTCAGTTGCTATTGGTTATTTTTGGAGAGTATCAAAAGCGTTTGGACAGATGATAACTGGGTAATGGCCTTTAATCATAGTCAGCAGCAGACGACGCCCGTTATTATGAGTGGTATCGAAAAGCTCGGTCATATCACGAAGTTAGCAGACAGCTTGCAGCGCGCTTGGGTTTATTATGTGCCGTTTGTGTTTTTGCAAGATGGTGAGGCTTACAGCTCAATGCTCAAACCCTCGCTGTGGCTGTTGGGCGAAAAAACGCCTGAGAGTAGTCATCAGCTAACTGTGCTGCAGCCGTTACTACAATATGCTCGCGCTTATCATCATGCTGATATTGCCACTATCGAGTTTGCGCGTAGCAGTATTATGGCGATGCTAGCGACGAGAGTGAGCTTTATGAATGAGCTATCGCGCTTAGCGGACAGTCAACAAGTGGATATCGGTCAAGTCAGCCGTATTATGGGGTTAGACGCACGGGTAGGCAGTAGCTATCTGCAGGCAGGCTGGGGCTTTGGCGGCCATACGCTACCAACTGAGCTTGACAAGCTGCAGCAATCATCGCAAGACAATAGCGTCAATATGCCTTTACTGCAGTCAGTACTGCACATCAATGATGACCAAAAAGAGCTGATTTTCCGCAAATTCTGGCAGCATTATGATGGTTTTATAGATAACAAAACCGTGATGATTTGGGGCGGTAGCTATAAGTCAGGCTCAGGGCGTACCACAGGCTCAGCTATCCATCCGCTACTGGCGCTACTATGGTCTTATAACATTAAAACCTTAGTCTATAGTGATAAAGCCAAAAGCTCGCTTGCCAAGGACTATGGGCAGCAGCCACTGCTACAACTGCTTGATAGTCCTTATGAGCAGCTCGCTTACGCGCAGGCGATTTTTATTATTAGCCTATCGCCGCAGCACCAGCTAGACATCGCGCAGCTCAACCAATTCGCTATGCCGATATTTGATGCACAAAATGCTTTATCACGCCCACAAATAAACGCGCTTGTCGGCGCTTATACAGGTATTGGGCGTGCGAAATAAGGCCACAAGACTATCCTAGTTGTAAAGGAAGCATTTGATTGGCGTAGGCTGGGTTTTACTCCAGCCTACAAACTAGAAACACAGATTGTATGACTCTATCTTTTCGCATGAACGTTGCCTAATCCGTTATAGTCAATCAATATTAAAAGTGGTACAAGGCAGACGAGTGCAAGTACTACAGTAGTAGTAGGCTAAACGAGTCTAACGCTGTAACACTTTAATAGTGGTTCGACTATATTAAGCCGGAACCGCTCCTTGCTGAGCTAGCCAGTCCTCAATCTCATTGATTTTGGTTTTTAGTAAACCCTTATCGCCACGAGTCTCTATATTGAGCCGAATTAAGGGTTCAGTATTGGAAGCCCGCAAATTAAAACGCCAATCGCCAAAGTCAAGACTAAGCCCATCTAGAGTAGATTTACGGGGTTTTTCATCTGCAAATCTACTTTCTATATTCTCAATAATCGCCTGCGCATCATGCGTGGTTAAGCGAAAATTCAGCTCGCCTGAGCTTGGATAAGCGCTGATGTAACCGTTGACGAGTTCTGATAAGCTTTTACCCGTAATTGATAACAGCTCAATAGTCAACAGCCACGGAATCATACCGCTATCGCAATAAAAGAAATCGCGGAAATAATGGTGCGCCGACATCTCGCCGCCATAAATCGCTCCGGACTCACGCATGACTTGCTTGATAAAAGAGTGCCCTGACTTACTGATCACTGCCTTGCCACCGAGATCGTCAATCACCGCTTCGGTGTTATAAATAACGCGCGGATCATAAACGATGGACTCATTTGGGTACTTATTAAGAAAGGCCTGCGCGAGCATACCGACCACATAACTACCGTCGACAAACTCGCCGGTCTCATCGAATAAGAAGCAACGATCAAAATCACCGTCAAAGGCAATGCCTACATGAGCCTTATTGTCTAATACCGCTTGGCGAGTGGACTCTCTGTTGACTAAGATCATTGGATTAGGAATACCATTAGGGAAGCTGCCGTCAGGCTTGTGGTGCAGTTTGATGATCTCAATAGGCGCGTCAGCTTGCACGAGTTTATCAATCAGTAAATCAACGACGGGACCGGCGCTACCATTACCTGAATTAATCACTATTTTTAACGGTTTGAGCTTGTCGATATCGATAAAGCCAATCACGTGATCGATGTAAGCGCTTTTATCCGTTAGTATTGCCAATTCGCCTTTTTGCTTGATCGCAGCAAAGTCACCCGACTCAGCCAAGGCTTGAATCTCAGCTAAGCCATCGTCCGCACTTATGGGTTTTGAGTGCTCCTTAACCAACTTTAGACCATTGTAGTTAATTGGATTATGACTCGCGGTGACTTCGATACCGCCTAACGCTTGGTAATGGCTAGTAGCAAAATACACCTCTTCGGTGCCGGTCATTCCTAAATCGATAATATTAACACCGGCATCCAATATACCGGCGATAGTCGCTTGTTTTAGGGCTTCGCTGGAGTCGCGGATGTCGCAGCCTATGACCACTGCTTTTTTTAATGTTTCTAACTCAGCGTCATCATCAATACGCTGCGATAAAATTTGCGCGAAGGCGCGACCAATGCGGTAGGCTATGTCTTCATCGAGAGTCACGCCAAGCTCGCCGCGAATATCGTAGGCTTTAAACGAGCCGATAGTGATGGGATCGAAGGTAGTCGTAGGCTGGTAGCTGGTAGTATTGACAGTAGACATAAAACAGATATTCCTAGGCTTAAAAGTGAAAAGCATTGTTATTCTTCAATAAGCATTCAATGGTACACTAACTTGTAAGCGGCTTTAAGTAATTAGTGTTAAACGATAAAAATAAGAGTGACTATGGTTATGACTATCGATGATAATAATTCACAAGTTAATGAATATCAGACTAAAACCTTACCACCGCAGCCGGTAAAAGACACACCCACTGCCACCGGTGAATTAGGCGATTTACTGGCTTTAATGGCACGGCTGCGGCGCGATTGTCCTTGGGATAAAAAGCAAACCAATCACAGCCTGATCCCTTATGCGATAGAGGAAGCGTACGAGCTTGGCGCGGCGGTGCAGACTGATGACGATGAGGATATCAAAGGCGAGCTTGGCGATGTGTTATTGCAAGTGATTTTTCACTGTCAGCTTTATGCGGAGCAAGGGCGTTTTGATATGAGTGATGTGATTACCACTTTGCAACAGAAGTTAATTCGTCGTCATCCGCATGTGTTTGAAGCGGAGAGTCTTAAAGACGAGGCTGCGGTAAAAGCGCGCTGGGATGAGATAAAGGCGGAGGAGCGGCGAGTCGACGAAGCGCGGGGCAAACCGCGTCGGCGTTTGGATGCGACGAAGGCAGGTAGTGCGCTGATGCAAGCGCAGTCAGTACAAAGCCAAGCGTCAAAGTTAGGCTTTGATTGGGAAGGAGTGGCAGGCGCGTTTGAAAAGCTAGAAGAAGAGATCGATGAATTAAAAACTGAAATTACCGGCAAGTCCAAGGCTGAGATAAAAGCCAATAGTAGTGATATTGAAAAAGAGCTTGGTGATTGTGTCTTTGCCTTAGTCAATGTTGCGCGTAAGCTCAATCTTGATGCAGAAGCGGCGACTTTAACTTGCGTTCATAAATTTAAGTCGCGCTTTGGTTATATCGAAGATCAGCTGCAAGCTCGTGGTAAAAGCTTGGAAGAGAGCGATATCGATGAGATGGATGCACTTTGGGAGTCCGCCAAACAACATGAACGCGCTTTATAAGCTTATCAACTATCGAGGTGTGCAAAACCATAATAAACGCTCACGCCTTGAGTCAAGTGCTATTTTGTCTGTTTTAATCCTATGCTTTATGATAATTAAGGTGCAAGCAGCGGTTTGTTATGCAGATCCAAAGCAGGCTTATGAGTATCTATTAGCGCAAGAGAATTATGAAACGCAAGCGCGTGAGCAGGCCGTGGTCAATATCAATAGTGCTAGCGAGGGCGAGCTGGTAACGCTTGACGGTATTGGTAGCAGTAAAGCGCAAGCCATTATTCTGTATCGTGAGATGTTTGGCCCGTTTACAAGCGTTGATGAGCTAGAGAAAGTAAAAGGTATCGGCGCTAAAACCATAGCAAACAACCGAGCGCGCATGCGGGTGCAGCATTAGGCGTTAAATCATTTTTTAATTCGGCAGCTCAGTCAAAAGCGTTACGCCTTGAGCACTTGCCAAAATCTCTGCCAAAAACTAGCTATATTAATAAAGTAGCTCTGTTATTTGCTATCGGTTATAAGTTTTTTAGCAAATCGGCTGTAAGTAAATGTCATAATACAACAATCAAGCCTAAAATTTGTTAAACTAACCGATGTGTTTGCCTGATAAACGCTGTGTTTATCGGGAACGACAGAATACCGGCGAGGAGTAGATGCATGGCCGAGCGTGCCGCCAAGCAGTTAGAACTGAATAAATCTGAATTACCCAATTCCATTACCGAAGTTATTGCCACTTTATCGCGAGCTGGGTTTGATGCCTATATCGTCGGCGGCGGAGTGCGCGATACTTTATTAGGGCTTGCGCCCAAAGATTTTGATGCGGTCACCGATGCCAAGCCATACGAGATAAAAGATGTCTTTGGTAAGCGCTGCCGCATTATCGGTCGCCGCTTTCAGCTAGCGCATGTTTATTCGGGCCGTGAGCTCATTGAGGTGGCAACTTTTCGTGGCCCGCCCAATAATAAAGCAAGTACCAATCAAGACGGTATGATTTTGCGTGACAATGTTTGGGGCGATATCAAGCAAGATTTTGCCCGTCGCGATTTTTCAATTAATGCGCTGTATTATCAACCGCTAAAAGGCGTAGTCCATGATTTTTGCGGTGCGCTTGAAGATATTGACAATAAAATCATTCGCTTGTTAGGTCACGCGCCTATTCGCATCGAAGAAGATCCTGTGCGCTTGCTACGGGCGCTACGTTTTAAGGCCAAATTAGGCTTTGAGTTTGACAAAGAGCTCTCCAAGCAGTTCCACGAAAGTAATTGGGCACTGCTTGAGCAAATCTCGCCGCACCGTCTCTATGACGAGACGCAAAAGATGTTTACTGGCGGCTATCTAGTACCGCTATTGCCGCTTTTATTCGAATATGGTGCTATCGATAACCTGTTTATCTATCCGCCTGCAGAGCCAAGTCCATTAGTACAACAAGTCGCTATCAACACTGATAAGCGTATCGCTGCCGGTAAGAGTATCAACCCTGCCTTCTTCTACGCCGCTTTATTGTGGGAGAATTACCTGCATCAGCTAGAAAAAGCGAAAAACCGTAATATGCCTTTTGGCGATGCGCAGCTACATGCCGCAGGTAAAGTGATCGATCGTCAGCGCATCAAGACTGCCATTCCGAAGTTCGCTGAACAATTTATCCGTGATATTTGGATTTTGCAGCCGAAGCTGGCGGCGCCGCGTAACAAGCAGATTGAACAATTGGCTGAGCATCCGCGCTTTCGTGCGGGTTTCGACTTTTTATTATTGCGTGAGCAGTGCGGCGATAGCGAGCATCCGTTATCCGAGTCTACCAATGGCATGGGTGAGTGGTGGCAGACTTATCAAACCTTGTCCGAGAGAGACAAGCAGCAAGCCATCGCTGATTTTGATGAAAATATCCGCCGCGGCTCTTACAAAAAAGGTCAGCGTGGACGCAGGCGTAATCGTCAAAAGCAAAACGATACTACCCAAGCGACTGCCCACAGCAATCCCGACCAAGTCAAAGTCAGTCGAAGTCATAATAATCAATCGGCAAATGATACTGCCAATGTACCTTCGCGTCGTCGCCGCCGCAATAGTGATAAAACGGGCACTCAGAATAAGGCTCAGCAAGGCGCTAGCCCTGAGCAGCTGCAACAAGATAGTCAAGAGCTTGAACAATTGCAGCAATTGTCATTAGCCGCGACTAAAAAATCGCATAAAAAGCCTGCCGCGCCAAAGCCGTTGTTTGTGATTGAAGACGAAAGAGTTGTGCCACCGCTAAACAAACAGTTGGCTGGCCAAAATAGTAGCGATAATGCTGATAAAGATAGAGTCAATCATAACAGCACGAATAGCAATGCTAACGCTAGCAAGGCGGTGAAATCTGGCGGCCGTAAAGTCTCTGCCAAAAATAAAGCCGCTGCAGACAATCAAGAAAGCGCTCAATCAGCAGCTGACAAGACACCAGCTCAGCCTTCAAAATCTAAGCAATCAGAAGCTAAGCAATCAGAAGCTAAGCAGTTAGAAGCTTCAGCCACTATGTCAGTACCGCAAACGCCAAAGTCGGTAGCGAGTGCTAAAAGTAGCGAGCCTGTCCCTAGCAAGCGTCGCCGTAAGCCGTTAAATTTATCTGAACCTGCAGCAAATAACAGTACAGATAAAGCGCTGCAAGACGGCGAAGCTTCTAAGAGCGGCAAAGCTGCTAAAAAAGACACTGCTGCCAAAGCTGCTAAAAAAGACACTGCTGCCAAAGCCGAGAAGAAAGCCCCAGCTACTAAATCCGCTACTCAAGCTGCCGCTAAGTCTAGTCATCCTAAAGCTAATACTACGCCAGCGACAGCAGCAACTCATAAAGGCGCGGTACCAGCCAAACGCCGACGCCGTCAGCCTAGCACTAAAAGTAGTAGCAAAAACAGTACCGATAATGCTTGATAGTGATAAGCTGAGTGAAGGGGCGTATGAGTAACCATTGGACCACTTGTTATTTAGGCTTAGGCAGTAATTTAGCTAATGAGCTTGGCTCGCCCATTGAGCATTTACAGCAAGCGCTGCTCAGCTTAGAGCAGCATCAGGACATACGTGAGCTGCGAGTGTCTTCTTACTATGCGTCAGCGCCAATGGGCCCGCAAGATCAGCCCGACTTTATTAATGCTGTGGTGGAAATAAAGACAACTTTAGCGCCTCTAGCGCTGCTTGCTTTGTGTCAGCAGCTAGAGAAGCAAGCGCAGCGCGAGCGTGTGCGCCGTTGGGGCGAGCGTAGTTTGGACGTTGATATTTTGCTTTATGGTCAGCAGCAAATTGATGAGCCGGCGTTGATAGTGCCGCATGCAGGACTGCATGTGCGCAACTTTATGCTAGTGCCGCTACGCGAGCTAGCGCCTGAGCTTATGATTAAGAGCCAGCCACTCTCAGATCATCCATTGAGTGCAGACTGGAGCGGCCTTAAGCTTATTGAATAAGTGCAAAAAGCTACGCTAAAAGTCACCGCTCGCTCCTATCTTTATTAGCTATTCAAAATACTTTTATTTAAGTCATTGAGGGTCATATGACGACTTTATCTACGCTAAAAAAGTTCAAAAAAGACGGTACTAAGTTCACTTGCCTGACTTGCTATGACGCCATGTTTGCGCGGATGATGGAGAAGGCTGAGATTGATACTATCTTGGTTGGTGATAGTTTAGGTATGGTGGTGCAAGGTCATGAGTCGACTTTGCCAGTCACTGTAAACGATATGGCATACCATACCGCGAATATCGCCCGTAGTAATAAACAAGCGCTGATCTTAGCGGACCTGCCTTTTATGAGCTATGCGCTTGAAGCTGAGGCTATCGCTAATAGCCGTCAGCTGATGCAGGCAGGCGCGCATGTCATCAAGATAGAAGGCGGACGTGAGCTGAGTCGTTTGGTCGCGACTTTAGCGCAAGCCGGTACGCCAACTTGTGTACATTTAGGCTTAACGCCGCAGTCGGTCAATGTCTTTGGCGGTTACAAGATTCAGGGTCGCAGCGATGAAGCGGCAGACAAATTATTAGCGGACGCCAAAGCAGTGGTAGAAGCGGGCGCGGCGCTATTGGTACTAGAGTGCGTACCTGCAGAGCTTGCTAAGACAGTGACTGAGGCAGTCGCGGTACCTGTCATCGGCATTGGTGCTGGCGCAGATACCGACGGTCAAGTGTTAGTGATGCATGACATGCTGGGCATGGTGCATGGGCGCGCGCCAAGATTTATTCATGATTTCTTAACTGATGAGCGCAACACGGAACGTAGCATCGAAGGCGCGTTTGCGCTGTACCAGCAGTCGGTACGTGAAGGCAGCTTTCCGCAGGCGCAGCATCAGTTTGATTAATATTATCCGATACAATAAGAAGACCCTTTGATGCCTATCATTTATCATCATATTGCAAGCTTGCAAGACACCTTAAATCCTCTGCGTAGTCAGCAGCGTATCGCCTTAGTACCGACGATGGGTAATTTGCATGCTGGACATTTACAACTGGTCAAAATGGCTAAACAACACGCTGATATCGTGGTGGTCAGTATTTTTGTCAACCCAACTCAGTTTGGCATTGGTGAGGATTTTGATAGCTATCCGCGCACTCTTGAAGCTGATGTGGCCAAGCTTGCAAGCGTAGACGCCGATTATGTGTTTGCGCCTAGTATTGATGAGATGTATCCGCAATTGCCACCGCCTACCAAGGTTACGGCAGGTAATATAGCCATGCAGTTGTGCGGTGAATCGCGGCCGACGCATTTTGATGGCGTAGGTATTGTCGTCACAAAACTGTTCAATATTGTGCAGCCTGATGTGGCATTTTTTGGTCAAAAGGACTATCAGCAACTAGCGATTATTAAGCAGTTAGTCAGAGATTTGAGTTATCAGATAAAGATTATCGGCGCGCCTATCGTGCGAGCAGAAGACGGCTTAGCGTTATCTTCGCGCAACCAATATTTAACTGCTGCTGAGCGACAAACCGCACCTGTGTTACATGAAGTCCTAGAAGATTTGGCTGAGCAATTAGCGCAAAAAATAGCAGCAGATAGTTTTGATGAGTCCGTACTGCAATCATTATTAACAAAGGCGGCTCAGCGTATCACACAAGCTGGGTTTGAGATAGACTATCTACAAGTAAAAACGACTGATCTACAAGCTATCGATTTTGAAGCGTTTAAGCTCAAAGAAAATCAGCAAGACTTGATTATTCTAGTTGCAGCCACCTTAGGGCAGGCAAGGCTACTGGATAATCAATTGGTACTACTAAACCGCCCATTGGTCAAATAGTCATATTATCGTCAAATAAATAGCGTAGGATAGAGACAGTGAGCTCAGTCGTTTAGAGCGCAGTAACGGTATTTATTAATCAGCTTATGGATTAAGGTAATAGCATGGAAGTGGACAAGCTCGGCGCAAATGCTCAAACGCCATCGCCTAACAGCGATAAGCTCAGCGTGCTTATTATCTCTGGACGCTCAGGCTCAGGCAAGACCTCAGTGCTCAATGCTTTGGAAGATTTGGGCTATTACTCTATTGATAACTTACCGTTATCTTTAGTGCCTGAAGCGGCGCATAAGCTTGTCAACGAAAGTAACATCAAGCGGGTGGCACTGGGTGTCGATATTCGCTCACCGCGAGCTGACTTGTCGAACTTTGCAGCGATCCAGCAGCAGCTACATAATCGCTATGGCGAGGCAAAAGTACAAGTAATCTACGTCACCGCGCAAGAAGATATCTTGGTTGCTCGCTTCAACGCCACGCGCCGTGTACATCCGCTAATGTCGCAAGATGCTGATGGAATCAAAAACACTAGATATAACTTGCCCGCCGCGATAAAAAGAGAAGTTGAATTATTACAGCCCATCGCTAGCCGCGCCGATATCACTATCGATACTAGCAAGCTTAATATCCATCAGCTCAAAGAGCGCCTGCGCGATCAAGTCGGCGCAGAAAACAAAATCGTCATTAATTTACTATCGTTCGGCTTTAAATACGGCACGCCTATCGACGCTGACTTCGTCTTTGACGTGAGAATCTTGCCTAACCCGCACTGGAATGCCGATCTACGTAGCGCGACTGGCTTAGATAGTGAGGTTGCCACGTTTTTTGCGGATTATCCAGAGGTCAGTGAAATGAGCGAGGATATTGCTCACTTTCTTACGCGCTGGCTGCCCAATTTTTTGCATAATAATCGCCATACCGTAACCGTCGCTATCGGCTGCACAGGCGGCAAGCATCGCTCGGTTTTTATCACTGAAAAGCTACAGCGTCATTTGACCCAGCATCTACCAAAAGAGCTAACCGTAGTCGCTAAGCACCGTGAAAAAAATCGCTGGTAGTCGCTTATTTTAGTCGCTACTTTATGTCTTTTATTCCCATTATTTTTAGAGAGCTTTTATGATTGATTGGTCAGAACAAGACATGCGCGTTTCGCGTACCGAACTCAAAAAATCTCACGAGCGGCTACAAGCGTTATCGATACCCTTAGCCAATTTATCAAAAAAGCAATTAAAAGCCTTGCCAGCCAGTGATTATTTTATGGCGGAATTGATGGCTTTAGCTGATATTACTAGTGCTAATGCGCGTAACCGTCAGACTAAGCGGGTCGGTAAGCTCATCAGCGAAGAGAACCGTCACGAGCTTGTCAAAGCGCTGTTTGAGGCATTTTTTCCGAATGAGCAAGTCGCTAAGATAGAAAGCTGGCGCGGCAGGCTCAATATCAATGATGAGAGCACGCTTAAGCAATTCATTAAGCAATACACGGCCTCTGAGCGTAATAGCCTGTATCAGCTATTATTGTGGGTTGAGTACGCCAAACATATGCAAGACGATGAGCTGATGGAAGAGTCTGAGCAAGATCTGGCCAGTTATATTCGCGAGGTTGCTATTTTGTCGCAGCTCAAATAATACTGCTCAAACAAAAACAGGTTGTAGCAATAAAAAGGTCAGCTTAGCGCTGGCTTTTTTTGCATTGGTGTTTTGGTAAAGAAATGCGCAAGTAAGATAAATATTTAGGTAGGATAGATATTATAGACACTATAGATGTCCAAAGATGTCCAATAAAGCAGATAATGGCTTGATAAGGTTGTTGTTTTCCATCTTGTAATCTAGTCGGCAGCTCCCCATAAATAATAGTAATTCGAACCCTTCGAGAGTTTTAGTGGTTATGGTTAAAGTTCTAAAATCGAATACTGACAGCGATACTAGTAGTGAAGTCAAAAGTGCTACTAGTAAAGGGGCTAGTGCGAATGACAGTATGAGTGCAAACGATAATATGGGTGCAGACAACAGTAAAAATACTGTTGAAGTAGAGAGTAAAGACGATAGAAAAGCTCGTTTAAAGCACCTAATCAAGCGCTTACCTAACTTGCCAGGCGTCTATAAAATGCTGGGTAAAAATGGTGATATTCTCTACGTGGGTAAGGCCAAATCATTAAAAAGCCGCGTTAATAGCTACTTTGCTAAGACTATCGACCATCCAAAAACTCGGGCTTTAGTTGCGCGTATTCATAATATCGAAACCATCATTACTCGTAGTGAGACCGAAGCGCTGCTGCTCGAACAAAACCTCATTAAAGAATACCGTTCCCCTTATAACGTGCTGCTGCGCGATGATAAGTCTTATCTGTATGTGTTTATCTCTGCTGATAAACCCTATCCGCGTTTGGCTTATGGCCGCGGCAAAGGCAACCATCAAAAAGGCCGTTTTTTTGGGCCTTTTCCTTCAGCGCATGCAGCAAAAGAGACGCTAGTGCTAATGCAAAAGATGTTTCAAATGCGTCAATGCACTAATACCTTTTTTAAGCAGCGTAAGCGTCCTTGCTTGGAGTATCAAATCAAGCGCTGCCGTGCGCCTTGTGTGGGACTGGTGTCGCCAGAAGAGTATCTCGAGGATGTCAATAATACGATTCGTTTCTTAAAAGGCGACTCTAGCGATATCCATAGTGCTTTGATCGAAAAAATGGAAGGCGCTGCCGAAGCATTGGACTTCGAAAAAGCGGTGTTTTATCGCGACCAGCTATCGATGCTGCGCGAAGTGCAAGCGCGGCAAGCGGTCTATACCGTGCAAGGTGAGGCCGATGTTATCGCCATCTCTAGCCAAGCTGGCATGACAACAGTGAATGTGCTGACGGTCCGCGGCGGGCGCGTGCTCGGTGGCAAGAACTACTTCCCTGATGTTGATAGCAGCGAGCCTATCGCTGATAATTTATCCGCTTTTATTACCTCGTTTTATTTTCAGGTGACTGACGACTTACCAAGCGAGATTATCTTAAGCCACAAACTACCCGATCAACAAGCCATCAGCGAGGCACTAACGACTCATTTCGGTAGTAAAGTCACCATCAAGACTAACGTGCGCGAACACCGCGCTGAATGGTTAGATTTGGCCACTCTTAATGCTAGCAATGCGCTAAAGACTAAGCTTGGTGATTATCTTGAGCTGCATGCGCGCTTCAATGCTCTAAAAGATGTGCTCGCTGATGTCACCGATAGAGCCATCGATCGCATTGAGTGTTTCGATATCTCGCACACTATGGGCGAGGCGACTATCGGTAGCTGCGTGGTCTTCGATCAGGGCGGGGCGCGCCGGCGCGACTATCGTCAATATGCTATTCACGATATTGTCGGCGGCGATGATTATGCGGCGATGCAGCAAGTATTGACCCGCCGTTATAAAAAGCAGCCGTTGCCGGATTTACTACTGATTGACGGCGGTAAAGGGCAGATGAGTATCGCTAAAGAAGTGCTGACAGAACTTGCAATCTTAGGGGATACTTTGCTCATTGGCGTAGCCAAAGGCGAGGGACGTAAGGCAGGGCTCGAGGTGCTACATTTCTTAGACCATGAGCCGCTTGATCTACCTATGGACAGTAAAGCGCTGCATCTACTGATGCATATCCGTGATGAGGCGCACCGTTTTGCCATCACCGCGCACCGTAAAAAGCGTGATAAGCGCCGCTCTTCTTCAGTGTTAGAAGTGATACCTGGACTGGGCGAAAAGCGTCGCCGTGATCTGCTCAATCACTTTGGCGGTATGCAGCAACTACTGGGTGCATCGCAGCAGGAGCTGGCAGGCGTCAACGGCATTGGACCTGTACTTGCCAAGACGATTTATAAGGTGTTGCATGAGTAGAGTTTGCAACCACTCGCTATTTTATAGCTATATTAGGGCGTGTTGAACATTCGACCTTGGCACTGACAGAGACTATTTTTTAGGCGATTTGCAGATAAAAATGGTAAGTTTAGTCACTCTAAGCGTCTATTTTTATCAATAAAGCGGCAAAAAATAGTCCTGTCCCTGTTGTTGTAGTTAGGGCTGATGCTAAAATCGCCCTAGTCGTTGCGACTGTTTAATTAAAATCAGCTAGCCAATGCAATAAGCATTACCTGCAATTTTAACGACGACTAGAACACAGCTTTGATTAACTAGTAGCGATCAGCAGTGCGCATTTGTGAATGTTCAACACGCCCTAGGTTTTAAATGGCATTGGTTTAAGCTAGGCTTTAAATAGCCTAGCTTTTTTATGGGTTAGAATTTAGCTAGCTATAGGCTAGGTTTTTAACCCAGCATTTTTTTAACAAATGATAAACTAACCTTGTCTTCTATAACTCACAAACTGAAAGTCCA
The DNA here is from genome assembly GCF_904846685.1 of Psychrobacter submarinus. GTDB lineage: Bacteria > Pseudomonadota > Gammaproteobacteria > Pseudomonadales > Moraxellaceae > Psychrobacter > Psychrobacter submarinus. The sequence goes on along the minus strand of NZ_CAJHBQ010000004.1, from coordinate 62,239 downwards.
AACCACTTTTTTCATCATGCTGAGTGTCGGAGGTTTCTGCGGCGATAAAATCGCTTGGCAGCTCCGGGAAAAATGCATCACCATCGCTGATTTCGGTATCGACATGGGTCAGCTCGATGCGATCGGTGTACATAATCGCATCTTTAAACACTTTTTCGCCGCCGATCACCCAGATTGTATCTAAATGCGCGCCATGAGCGAGGCTAGCCGCTTGCGTCAAGGCATCATCTAAATTATGCACCACATAAGCATCATCACGATCGGTGAGGTTCTTTTGTTCAGCATAATCAAGCTGAGTGCTGATGATAAAGCTGACTCGCTTAGGGAGCGGCTTACTGCCCATCGACTCAAAGGTTTTGCGGCCCATAATGACGATACCTTGAATGCTATCTGCATCGCCATCGTTTTGCTTAGTGGTCATAGCCTTAAAATGCTGTAGATCCGCTGAGATATGCCAGGGTAGCTCATTGTCTTTACCGATACAACGGTTGCTACTAATCGCTGCGATTTGGGCCACTTCAGTATGCGCGTAACTCATCACTTATCCCTTTTATTATTTATCAGTTTTCTAGTTTTACAGTTATTTTCAATTCTACAGTTCAGTCGCTTAAACTGCGACTTTCGCCTTAATAGCCGGATGCGACTCGTAACCATTAACGCTGATGTCTTCAAAAGTAAAAGCAAAGATATCTTTAACTTTCGAATTCAATGACAAGGTCGGCAGCTGATAAAGATCCCGCGTCAACTGTAATTCAACTTGCTCGCGATGGTTTTGATAAATATGACAATCGCCGCCCGTCCAGATAAATTCGCCCACTTCTAAATCACACACTTGCGCGATCATATGTGTTAATAGCGCATAACTGGCGATGTTAAAAGGCACACCCAGGAATAGATCCGCTGAGCGCTGATAAAGCTGACAAGAGAGCTTATTATCCGCAACAAAGAACTGAAACAGTGTATGACAAGGCGGCAAGGCCACTTGACTGGCCTCACTTGGATTCCAACCAGAGACGATAAGACGTCTGGAGTTGGGGTTGGTTTTTATTTGCTCAATAAGCTGCGATATTTGATCGACGCCGTCATCATTATAAACATTGTTGTCACTTTTATCAGTGTTTTTAGTTGCGCCATAGTTGCGCCATTGATGACCATAGACAGGGCCTAGATCCCCAGCAGAGCGATTAAAGCGCGCGGTTTGCTCAGCGGTGGCCCATTCATTCCAAATGCGTACGTTATTTTGCTGCAAATAATCAACGTGCGTGCTACCGCTTAAAAACCATAATAGCTCATACACGATGGACTTAAAGTGTACTTTTTTAGTGGTCAGTAAGGGAAAACCCTCTGCCAAGTCAAAGCGCAATTGCGCGCCGAAATGACTTAAGGTGCCAGTGCCAGTGCGATCGCCTTTTTCAGTGCCGTGAGCCAACACGTACTGGAGTAAATCAAGATAAGCTTGTTCGTTTTTGCTAGTAATCATGGTCTACAACTTCAATATTTAATAACAACTAAGTTTATTTAATGTCTAATATGGGTCTAATAAGCAGCTTGTCTACCCCAATCATAAATGTCACGTTTATAAGCATAAATGATGAGCACGATACCAATGATAATCATCGGTGCGCTTAAGATCTGCCCTTTGGTGACCCAGCCTAAAAGGATAAAACCTTGATCGGCATCGGGCTGACGGAAGAACTCGACAATAAAGCGGCTAAAGCCATAACCAAGCATAAACACGCCCGTCACCGCCATACGCGGACGCGGCTTTGAGGAGTACCACCACAGTAGCAAAAACAGCAGCAGTCCTTCGGTTAACGCTTGATAGAGCTGCGAGGGATGGCGAGGCAGCAAATACTGACCGCTAACCTCAGTCGCCAATTGCTGCAAGGTCGGGTCGGCCTGCATTAGCTGAGCATCAAAGGCCGCCGCTTGCGGGAAATAAGTGAGCCAGTTATAGCCGCCGTCAGAAACACGGCCCCACAGCTCGCCATTGATATAGTTGCCAATGCGCCCAAACAATAAGCCCGTTGGCACGCAAGGCACGATAAAATCGAGGACTTGAAAAGGCGTCTTTTTATACTTACGCGCAAAATAAAGCATGCCAAGAGCGACACCAATAAGGCCGCCATGAAAAGACATACCGCCTTCCCAAACCCTAAATAAGTAGGCCGGATTTTGTAGTAATTCGCCAAATTGATAGAAGAGCACGTAACCGATACGGCCGCCCAAAATCACCCCAAGCGCGCCAAAGAACACTAAGTCTGAGACCATATCCGTCGACCAAGCATCGCGTTTAGTACTGCGATACCAAGCAAGACCAAAGGCCGCGGCAAAGGCAAGCAAGTACATCAAACCATACCAGTGTACTTCGATAGGGCCGAGCGCTAACGCTACTGGGTCATACTGAGGATGAATGTTCATAAAAGTCATAATATTGAGAATAAGATGCTGCTCATGATAGCAAATTTAGCTGTTACGTACACTAATTTCGCATCGTAATACTGGGCAGTATGGTAAGCGTGCAATGCTAAAAAAATGCTGCTAGTAAAGAAGCCGCGCTATAGAAATAATCATCATTACTATAGCCGCGAGCGTAAGCTAACCGCACAAAGTTATAAGATAGTAATGTCGGATAAAAAACGCTAAGATAAAAACAAACGAGATTGTGATGGTTTATACCAAAATACTGTAAGACCAAAAATACTGTAAGACCAAAAATACTATAAGAATAAGGACAGTCATGAAACCCTATCGGTCAAATAAAGCAGTGCTGACTCAGCAAAGATTAGGCACAATACCAAGTTCGATATTTGCTCTAACCGCGCTTAGCTTGTTATTGCCTCCTATTAGTGCTCAAGCGGCTGAAAGCGGCATTGAGCAAATCACTATTTATCAAGGCTTAGCGAGCGTCACGCGTACGCTGCCGATTGCTGGTAGCGGTGAGCAAACGTTAGTGTTTTCTTGCTTGTCGCCTTATCTTGATCAAGACAGCTTGAGCGTACAAGCGCTTGGCGACGTTAATGTCGGTGAAGTCAGTGTCGAGACCTTAAGCGGTGAGCAAGCTCAACTGTGCCAGTATCAAGGCGATGCTAAGGTACAGACGCAGCAAAATCACTTAGCAAGTATCAAAGCCGATTTAGAAGCGGCGCGTTTGGCCAAAGCCTATTTGCAAAATATGACCAAAGTCAACCAAATCAGCGTCGAGGGCACTTTGGCCAGTAATACTCGTGAGCTAGAGACGCAGGCCGCCGCTATTAATAAGCGAATCCTTGAGATTGAGCAGCAGCAAGCCCGCGCACAAAATGCACTCAATCAGCTCATGGCTGGTAGCAGCACGACCACGCAAAATAGCGTCACCCAAGTCAGCGTGCGCACCGCTAGCCGTACGCCAAGTAACCTCAAGCTGCACTATCAAGTGCGCGGCGCTAGCTGGCAACCGACCTATCAAGCACGGCTCAATACCGATACTAAGCAGTTGAGTATTACCGCCTCGGCCATTATCGCGCAGCAAACCGGAGAAAACTGGCAAAACGTGCCTTTAATGCTCAGCTCAGTGAATCCGAACCAAAACGCGACAGGCCAGCTGCCTTATGTGCAGCGCTTATCGCTCTATGACGAGCAGCAGCAAGATAGTGTCGCAAGATACGCGCAGCCAATGATGAAAGCGCCAGTCGTGGTGGTCTCAGCAGACGAAAGCGCTGGAGCTATGGCTAATATGGCGCCGTTACCGAGCTTTGAGGTCAACCGGCAAGATAAAAACGGCATAACTGAATACCGCTTGCCGCAGCGCGTTAGTATTCCGAGTGATGGTCGGCGGGTACGCACTGTTATCGATGAGCAAGCAGGAATCAGTAAGCTGTGGATTCGAAGCACACCAAGTGCAGAGCTGGCAGGATATTGGTATGCGTCAGCGCCGTTCTTGACACCCGCTTGGGTCGATGGCTCGCTGCAGCTGTACCGTGATGATAATTATATTGGGCAAACGCGCTATAGCTATCAGCTGCTAAAAGAGCAAGGCATTGGCTTTGGTGTTGATAATAATATGCTAGTTAAACAATTAGTAGATGAAGATAAACAAGGCGAGAAAGGCGCGTTTAATCGCATCCAAACTTTGACTAAGACAGAAGCTTATCAGTTTACTAATCAGCATAATAAAACGGTCAACTTACAAGTATTAGGTAGCGAGCCTATCAGCCGCGATGATAACTTAAAAGTCAGTGCCACCCATACGCCGCCAATTAGCGAGCGCGATTGGAATAGTAATCAAGGAGTCGTGGCTTGGGACTTTAAGTTAGCGCCGCAACAGTCGCAAGTCGTGCAGTCGACCTCGCAAATCAGTTATCCGGCTAAGCAAGAATTGATCAGTAATTAAAAAAGGAAAACTATGTGTATCGTCGCTATCGCTTGGCAGCTCTTTGATGAGTTGCCGTTAGTACTTTTATCAAATCGTGATGAGTTCTTAGCGCGTCCTACCGAGCAGTTGCACCAGTGGCCAGATCAGCCGATCTATGCTGGCCGCGATAGCCAAAGTGGCGGCACTTGGTTAGGCATTTATCAACAACATCATCAGCAAAACGGTCGTTGGGCAGCGGTACTGAACTTTCGCGATGGCGTACAAGCAAGAGCAGATGAGCGCTCACGCGGCGAATTAGTGACCAGTTTTTTGATAAGTACACTCAGCCCGATGGCATTTGCGCGGCAGATTAAGCTACGAGACTACGCTGGGTTTAATCTCATCATTGGTGATAGCCAGCAAGCGGTCATCGTCAATAACCGTGGCCATGCGCCGACCGCTTTACATGCAGGATTGCATGTTTTCTCCAACGGACAGCCGGATGAAGGGTGGTTTAAAACTGAAAAGCTCCGCGGGCGCTTGCGTCAAGAAGTGCTGCCGCTTATCGCTGAGGATAGCTCGCTTGCGTATTGGCAAGCGGCCGCGCTTAATGTGATGTCAGATAGCACCTCAGCGCCTGAGGAAGCGCTGCCGAAAACAGGCGTACCAAAAGCTATAGAGCAAGCCTTATCGTCTGTGTACATCGACGCGGTCGCTTTGAGTAATACTGATACGCCAATGCCAAGTTATGGCACGCGTACGCAAAGTATTTTGGCTGTGCGCGGTGAAGATAAGTCAGAAGTAAAAGCGCAGCTGATTAGCCGTGAAACGGATAATGTTAAGTGTTAGGTAGCGAGCATTCCACGCAATATTGTGACGTTATACAGGTTACAGGGGCTGAAAAATGGAGCTATGCTTTATTAGGCTTGCCAGAAAAATAGCTACAGACATAAAAAATGCTCGCTGTCATATCTGATGTTTTAGATATGACAGCGAGCATCTTTCATTGACGTGAGCGTCTATTCCATCAATAAATGATTGTTTTGTTCCGGAATAATCAGCTCTTGTCTAAGGGGTAATTCGCGTACCAGCTCTTGCAAAGCACGGCGATAGACCCCGCGTTTAAAGTGAATCACTTGTCCGAGCGGATACCAGTAGCTGACCCATTGCCAATGGTCAAATTCAGGTTTTCCCTCATCAAAGCGAATGTGTTGAGTATTCGGCTCATCTAAGCGTAGCAAAAACCATTTTTGTTTTTGCCCAATACATAAAGGATACTGCCCATGGCGCACGTAGCGCTTTGGCAAGCGATAGCGTAACCAATCTTGAGTGACTGCCAATAAGTCGACATGGCGCGGATGCAGCCCGACCTCCTCCCAGAGTTCGCGGTACATCGCATCCATTGGCGTCTCGCCGCGGTCGATACCGCCTTGCGGAAACTGCCAAGCGTTGTGTCCGATACGCTTTGCCCACAGTACTTGCCCTTGTGTATTTGCCAAGATGATGCCGACATTGGCGCGAAAGCCGTCTGCATCTATCATGACTTAACCTTTTAATTTATCTAAAAATAACTTATTGCCAAGCGACTTTCGATAGCCAACATAATTATTATAAGGTAGTGACTATCGCTGCCAAATTAGAATAAGTTTTATTACCCTTATTAAAACAAGAAATGGTCAAAATGTGTAACGATAATTTGCTATAAAATGTTTCACAAATTTAACGATTTAAAATCAATAACTTAAAATACAACTTTTGTTAAATAATGATAAGGCGGTCAATAACCAAACTTGCTCACTTAGGCTCAAGCAGGCTTTAAGTTTATGATTCTAGACAAACCCTAGATGAAACTAATGCTAAACTAGTGCTACACTAACGGCATAAATCAGTACCGTAAATTAATAATATTAGGATAAGAAGATGGCAGAATCAAAAGCGAGCGTCACTTGGCAAGAGAATAAAGCTTTTATGGGCGTAGCGCCATCAGGGCATAACGTTCAGATCGACGCTGATAAAGAGAAGGGCGCAAGTCCCATGGAGCTAGTACTACTAGGGCTTGGCGGCTGTGCCAGCTACGACGTGGTATCTATCTTACAAAAATCGCGGCAAGAGGTGCAGGATGTACGCTGCGAGCTGACTGCACAGCGGGCGGAAACTATCCCAGCAGTATATACAGATATCCACCTACATTTTGTGGTTAGCGGACAAGATATCGCTGAAAAACAGGTTGAAAAAGCCATTAAACTTTCCGCTGATAAGTACTGTTCAGCCAGTCGTATGCTAGTAGATGGCGGCGTTAACATCACTCATGATTTTGTCATAACGACAGGCGAAGGGGCAGATGGTTAGATGATTTACCTCTTTGGTTTTATCCCTGATACTGCCGCTGCCGCGATATGGGCAATGGTGGTCGCCAGTTTATTACCGCTACTGATGGCAATAATGGCCAAGGTGTTAGGCGGCTTTGGTCTTTCGGATAACGCCCATCCGCGAGAGTTTTTGCGGCAGACTACAGGTGCTGCGGCGCGGGCGAATGCCGCTCAGCAAAACAGCTATGAGACGCTACCGGTATTTTTGGCAGCGGTTATTGTCGCGATGCTGTTCTTTGTACCACAGCCCATTATTAATACCTTAGCTTGGCTATATGTGATTATCCGTATCGGTTATTGCGCGGCTTATATTACTAATTTGGCGACTTTTCGCTCTATTCTTTGGGTGCTATCAATGGCCTGTCCGCTAATGCTATTTTATATTGCGATTCGGATTAGCGCTTAGCTGTTAAAGTCAAAGCGTTGAAATAATAAAAGCGAAAAACGGTATTTAACAGCTTCCTTAATTTAGAATTTTTTATCAGCGACTCGCTTGTAAAGCGGCGATAATAGCCGCTTTATCTTTCTGCCTTTTGATCTCATTCCATAGGCTTTGTGCTTCCATATAGCCCTTAGTCAGCATGCCCAGCCACTGCTTATAACGACCAACGAGCACCACATCATTTTTTGCTTCGCCTTGCAAAAACTTAATTTGATGAGTGATTAAGTCTGACCAAAGTAGTGTCGACGTTTTCAACGATTCGTCCTTAGCTACATCTATTTTATCCACTTGCGCAATTAAATCCGGCCGCGTCACCGCCCCGCGTCCGAGCATCAAATGGCTGGTGCCTGATTGCCTGATACATAGCTGTGCTTGCTCAGTGTTCCAAATCTCACCATTAGCAATCACTGGGATATCTAGGCTATTAAAGCCTTGAATTTTCTCCCAGTAAGCAGGCGGCTTATAGCCTTGGGTCTTAGTGCGCGCATGGATGGTTAGCCAATCGGCGCCGCTCGCGGCAATCGCCCCGCGTATATCATCCATACGGCTGGTATCGGTGTAGCCGAGACGTATCTTTGCTGACACAGGAATATCGCTAGGAACTGCTTGGCGTACGGCGCTAATAATCTGATACATGACTTCAGGCTCATCGAGCAGCACCGAGCCGCCGCGATGGCTATTGACCGTCTTAGCAGGACAACCAAAATTAATATCGATAGCGGGCGCACCAAGCTCACAAGCAAAGACCGCATTCTCTGCCATCAACTGCGCTTCGCTACCGAGCAACTGGATATGAATAGGCGTACCTGAGGCGGTCTTAGCATCGTGATGCAGCTCTGGCACGTATTTATAGAATACATGCGCAGGCAGGACAGTTTGGGTGACGCGAATAAACTCACTCACCGACCAGTCATAAGGGCGACCCAAATCGGCGGCAATCTGTGTCAAGATTTGCCGCATTAACGGATCGGTCAAGCCTTCCATTGGGGCGAGTAGACGGACGGGGTTGCTAAATAAAGGATTAGAGTGTTTATTAGACATAGTATAAGAATTAAAGGTTTTAGCTGTTTTGGATCGGTAGGTTATGTGTCGCGAATGATAGTCTACAGCGGAAAATTGAATTTAATGACAAGGTTTATAAGCGTTCGGGTAGGCTACGGCTTTTGCTCAGCAAATCGTTATACAAAATTAAAATATTGCTTGGTAAACACCAAGTTTGAAATTTAGTTATAACGTCTAAGAGTTCAAAGGACATAAAAGTCTTAAGCTGCTAAATAAATGAGCAAACTAACTGCCATAAATAACCTTTTTACCCGTTTGCAGTCCTGAGATCAGCGGTCCAATATTAGCAATATCTAAGTTATTCTGTGCGCGAGTACAAGCCACATACAACAAACGCAATTCTTCAGGGCTAATCTTAATGCCGTTGGTCGTGACATCATAATAGAAGTCATCATCGAGCTGTACTTTGCCCCATTCAAGCCCTTTGGCTTTGTGCGCGGTTGAGATGACGTAATCGGCGTTCTCAACACGAGTTAAGCTATTCACCGCGCGCGTCAAGACGCTAGTGCCATGATCATCGACCAATTTAACTAAGGTTTTTAGATCGCTGCCCTCATTGGTTTCTGAATACTCTTGCACATCCGACCAGTTATAAAAATACGCCAGCTCTGGCACGCCATAAGCAGATTTACCGTTTTTGAGGTTTTCTGCCGCTTGGCAGAACTTCAGCATACGCTCGGTATCGGCTTGTAGCGCCACACGGTGGCCTAACTTTAGACCGGTTAACAACTGCGCCATAGCCGCCGCGTTAGTACGGCAAAGAATGGCGTCCTTTTTGCTATGTACGAGGCCCTTCTCAGTAGAGGAGCTTTTATTGGGGTTGCCTTTGAGAGGCACGTCCTCTTGTAGCGCTTTAAGTAACGTATTAGCCACCTCAGCGATAGGTTCGCCGAAGCGAAACGACTGGGTCAATAAGGTTTGCGGTAGCGGTAGTTTCTTCATCGCATTGACCGCGCCGCGCCACTCATAGATCTGCTGATGAGCATCGCCAACATAGATAACTTGCTTTGATTGCTGCGTCAAGATACCCATCATCAAAGGGTCGGCATCCTGCGCTTCATCAAATAAGATAAAGTCGGCCGGGATAGTAGGCTTGGAGAGTGCCCATAATTTGAGATAAATATCATGACCGATACCAGCTGGATGGCGGGCATCGATAGACTGTAGCCAGCGCTGCTCGACGGCAGGGTAGAGCATCTCACGCAGCTGCTCGCTATCTGCCGCATCGAGCCAGCTGGGAAACAATAAATGCCGGGGCGCAGGGTAGCTGGCATGGGTACTACAAAAATGACTGACTGCATCGCTGACAAATCGCGCAAGGCGAGCTGGGGTCAAAGTGATGTATTTATTCGAGCCTTCTATCTGCCGTCGCACTTGCACCGGCTGCAAGCCTAAGTCATCACCTAAGCGTTTCGGCGAAAACCGAGGCAATGATAGCTTAGCGGTAATGTCTCGCGGCACATGGCGATAGGCGAGCGAATGAAAGGTCCGGCAGTCGACGTGTCCTGGAAACTTGGCGCGCGCATCATTAGCTATAGCCTTGTTAAAGGCTAAGTACAAACCGCGACCACGCAGCCGCTCACCAATCAGCTTTAGAGTAGTCGTTTTACCTGCGCCGGCATAAGCGACCACCTTAAACGATTTATGATCCATCGCCATATTAAGCGCAGCAAGCTGCTCTTCGGTAGGGTCACTCATATAAGCGGGCATAGATGCAGACATAAAAAGCTACCTAAATGTAAAACAGAATAAAATGAAGCATGAAATAAAAGACACGGGGCTAAAAAAAGCCACTGCGTAAACAATGGCTCATTAGAAGAGAAAAAACGCAAATAAGGCGCTTTCTTGATTGGAATAGGGTTTGTTGCGCATGCGTAAATGAGCACTACTGATTTTAACAGATTAGCTTTGTCTTTATGAGCAAACATTTGCTATCAGCAGTCATTGTCTTTTAACGCACTAATCATTTCATAAAGCATTGATATCACTTTTGCTTTGTTAATGCTCTGAGTGCTCAGCGACTAGACCTTCTTTTTTGTCTTTAAGCAAGATTTTAGCTAAAAATAAGCCCAACTCAAACAACAGCCACATCGGGAACGCGAGCATCAACATCGATACCCCATCTGGCGGCGTCACTACCGCCGCTATGGCAAAACAGCCCACAATGATATAACGGCGTTTATCTTCTAAGCTTTGAATGGAGACGATACCGACCAATATCAACAGCAAAGTCACCACTGGAATCTCAAACGTCAGCCCAAACACCATAAATAACTTCAAGGCAAAGCTCAGATAACTGTCTATATCGGTCATCGGCAATACGTTTTGTGGCGCAAAAACGATAAAGAATTTAAGTACGCCTTTGAGGACGACAAAGTAAGCAAAAGCCACGCCGGCATAAAACAGCATAATCGATGATAATAGTACCGGTATTGCGACTTTTTTCTCTTTTTTGTACAGCCCTGGTGCGACAAAAGACCAAATTTGATAAAGAATATAAGGCATGGCAAAAAAGGCAGCCACAAATATAGTCAAGCGAATGGGCGCCATAAAGTTAGAGGTAATGTCGGTCGCGATCATCGTTGAGTTAGCAGGCAGCTGCGCCACTAATGGGTCAGATAAAAAATCATAAAGCTCCCGTGAGAAACCAACCAGTGCTAAGAATACGATTAATACCGCGGCGCAGATCTTGATTAGATGCCGGCGTAGCTCAATCAAATGCTCAGTGATGGGCATGTCTGCAAGAGAGTCTAATAAATCATCGGATTTTTCGTCTTGAGCACTTTTAGTATCAACACTACCAAAAGATGCGCTATCAACTGCCTCTTCATGAGCTCGTTTTTCTTGCCGGCTTTTTTGGCGTTTAAACAATGTCATAAACTCGCCTCTTCATTATGAGGCATGGGGTTATCCGCATCGGTTTGGCTATAGAGCAAAGTATCAGCTTTATAATTCGGCATGTAAGGCGCAGCAGGCAGACGACGCGCCTTATCGTAAGCCCCTAAGCGAAACCACATATTCTCCCATGGACGCGTCATTATAGGCGTATTTATATCGTCGCTAGAGGCTGAGTCAGTATTTATAGCTTCGGACTGCTTATCAACCATCAAGTCACTATCATAAGCATATTGTTCATCTAAAGTTGGCGTCGCCGCGCTTTTGCTAGCATCGACAGCAGTATCATTATCCTTGTGAGCGTTTGGCTCTTTTTTTAAGCTAGTAGAATTATTTTCATCTTTTAAGCTGTGATTCTGAGCAGATTCAAACTCTTGCATACTGCCGCGTAACTCAGCCATCTCGCGCTTCATTTGCGCTTCTGTCTGACGGATTTTTGCCAGCTCTTTTTGCATCTGCTGACGGGTCTCTGCTAGATCAAGCTCAGCTTCTATCTCGGACTGTAGCGTTGAGACAGTACGGCGAATTTTGCCATACCATTGACCAGCAGTACGCGCTGCTTGTGGCAGCTTCTCCGGGCCAAGCACGATTAAGGCAATAACGCCAAATAAGAGTAATTCTGAAAATCCGATATCAAACATAAGGCCTGAGCATCACTATCTATAGAGCAGGTAAAAATAACCAACGTAGCGGCTGTACTAACTACTCTGTCGAACTAAACTTTATGTTGATCATCGCTTGCAGCAGGACTGATTTCAATATCATCAACTTTGGTGCCGTGCGTTTTATTAGCGCTGCTATTGGGGGACACGCCAGCTTCATGATCGAGTACGCGGTGTTTTTTAACGTTTTCGGCTTCTTCGTCTTTGACCGCATCTTTGAAGCCTTTGACCGCGCCGCCCAAGTCTTTGCCGGCATTTCTAAGCTTTGAGGTGCCAAAAACGACGACCACGACCACCAAGAGAATGAGCCAATGCGTAATAGAAAAACTGCCCATAATGATATCCTTAATGTCTGAGATTTCTGAGTGTGAATGCTGCTCTTTAGTTGTTGACATCAGTATTGCCGCCACCGCGCTACTGTTATTTTATAGAATATTGATCTATTTGACAAAAATACAGACATAACGCTGACGTAAAAATACTATTATACCTTGCCGTTATGACAAAAAGGTGAAAGTCGCAACAATCACACAGAGTAAATAGGTAGTGGTACTTTTGTTTTCGACATATAGTCGATCCTAAATAAAACAGATACATTATATATCAACGTGCAACTGGTCTAAATTTTCCTTGCGTGCTGTGCCTACGTAGATAGAGGCTGCGAAAAACTTATTCCAGTCCCACTGTATCGTTTTTATACTGAACTCACTATATGATAGGTTATCTCGACGCTTTCTCATCGATGCCTGAGAGACCAAAGCGTCGGCCCAGCTCGTTTAAGATGGCGTCTGACTCTATATCGAACCAAGCCAGACCAATTAAACTGTGGAACCACACGTCAGCCACTTCATAAATAAACTCATAACGCGCGGCATCAAAGGCTTCTTTATCTAGTTGCGCATCACTATGGGCCAAGTCTTTGGCCGCAATAATGCTCTCGGTCGCCTCTTCGCCTACTTTTTCTAATATCTTGTTAAGACCTTTTGCGTAAAGGCTTGCCACATAAGAGCTATCGCTATCTGCTTGCTTGCGGGCGCTGAGGACTTGATCGAGCTGCTGTAAAATGGAGTCTTCAGCTTGCAGGCTTTGATGATTCTCTTCAGCCAAGTTAGTGTTCGTTTTACTCGTAGTTTCTGTAGCTTCAGGGCTTTGAGAGTTAGTGCTATAGATATCGGCAGGGTCTTTTAATACCGGTTCCACTGCTTGCCAAGTGGGCTCTGAGCCCGACAAGTCCAAACGCTGATAAAAGCAGGACTCACGGCCAGTATGACAAGCGATACCGCCCACCTGGGTGACACTGAGTACGATAACATCAGCGTCACAGTCTAAGCGGATATCATGTACGTGCTGGGTATGCCCTGAGGTTTCGCCTTTATGCCACAGCTGATTACGAGAGCGCGAAAAGTAGACCGCTGTTTGCGTTTGGGCAGTCAGTTGCAGCGCTTCGCTATTCATCCAGGCCATCATCAAGATACGTCCTGATTGATGGTCTTGAGCGATTGCTGGAATGAGTCCGTCGGAATTAAAGGTGATAGCAGTGAGCCAAGCCGGTACAGTCATAATATCTCTAGCGTCTGATAAAAAAGGGGAGGGCGGTTGATTAGCATTAGGCTAGATCGATAATACTATACAGGTGGCTTGAATGCGATACGATAATAAGAAAAACAGCAAGAAAAAACAGAAAAGTAGGGCTTAGGCGTTAGCCTGTTTACATTGATCAAGGGCCTGTTTGATTGTCTTGTTCAGAGTCGTGACTTTACCTGATCGATAATCATAATTAACAAAATGCTGGCGTGATTTGGCTACTAAAGAGCCATCATCCATGCGCGTGACCTTAATATTGATATCGCAGCCTTTAGTGGATAACTGCTGTACGCCTACCTCAAATAACAGCGCTTCACGCGTGCGCACCATACTAAAAAGGTTCAATTGCATATCAACTATAATAAGACCTTGGTAATCGGCATGAATCTGCTGGATACCTTTGGCATATAAAAATCGCTCGCGAGTCTCAGACAATAGGTGAGATAAAGACTCTGGCGTCAAAAAATTACCAACACCAATTTCGTTATTTCTCACCCGCATGACCGTCTCAAAGACGAATACAGTATCGTCGAAGACTAATTCTCGGTCTGTTGGTATCATCGATAGTATCTCCTAAAAGGATGCTTAAAAGGTAGAAGTTTGGGAGTGCCCTCGCCGAATCATTAATGCCACGTATTGCTATACAAATTCATATAGGAGCTAACACGAGCTAATCGTATAAACGGGTATCGTTAGAGTATATTATATTCATTTATATGAATACATTATTATAGCCATAGCTGTCGGATAATTTCAATGTTTTTAGGGGTGAACGGTTGCTTTACGCGCTAAAAGGACAAACAGGCTGCCGCTGAAGAGAATTCACTACTAGCTACTATGATAGCGTTTCACTAATTAGAGCTAAAATTAGAGCTAAAAATTGAAACTTTGATTGGCAAATTAGTAGCGAGTCTGCTAAAATAGCGCCTCCCACCTCGAGGCAAATGGTTGATTGATGAGCAGATTTTATGAATCGCTGATAACAATCGTTTGACGACCAGGTTCTATCAAAGACAAAGAGGCAACTCATCATGAAAGTTAAGATGAAAACTAGAAGCGGCGCCGCAAAACGCTTCAAAAAAACCGCGAATGGCTTCAAGCGTAAGCAAGCCTTCAAAAGCCATATTTTGACCAAGAAATCTCCTAAGCGTATTCGCCAGTTGCGTGGTCTAAAGATGGTGGCCAAGTCTGACGAAGCAGCAGTTCGTCGTATGTGCCCATACATCTAATCGATCTTTGCAATTTATCGCTTATTATATCTAAAGAATCTTGGAGTAAATTATGGCCCGTGTAAAACGTGGTGTACAGGCAAATCGCCGTCACAAAAAAATCCTAAAACGTGCAAAAGGCTACTACGGTGCCCGTTCACGTGTTTATCGTGTAGCAGTACAAGCCGTAACGAAAGCGGGTCAATACGCTTATCGTGACCGCCGTAACAAGAAACGCTCTTTCCGTCGTCTATGGATCGCTCGTATCAACGCTGGTGCACGCTTAAATGGTTTGAGCTACAGCCGCTTTATCAACGGTATGAAAAAAGCCAACATCGATATCGATCGTCGCGTTCTAGCTGACATCGCTATGCATGATGCGGCGACTTTTAGCGTACTAGTTGAAAAAGCGAAAGCAGAATTGGCTTAAGTATTAGCTACCCTTAGACTTTATTGTTAAGTGATTAAGGGCCAGTTAATCAGCATGATTAGGTCAATATAAAAGAAGCTACCGCTAGTCGGTGGCTTTTTTTGTATCTTTGTCTCGTCCTCATATTCAAATAGGTCAAGAATTTACGATAGCGAACATCGCTATGTTCAACAGACCCTAATCCGTCCAGATAAAAAGACGGTAAATAATTTGCAATATTTGCGCAAACCCTTACAATCTATACTCTGTCTATACCAGGAATAATGCGTCTTATGACTACCCCTGTTGCTACCGATTTGTCGGCGCTACCGACTCTATCTTCGCAATTAAATGAGCTCGATGAAGCGCAGCTAAACGGTTTTGCCGACGCTGCTATAGCGCTGATTGCGCAAGCGACCGCCGTACCTGAACTGCAAGAGCTGCGCGTACAGCTGACGGGCAAAAAAAGCTCGCTAACCCAGTGGTCAAAACAAATGGGTAAGCTGGCTGCCGACGACAAAAAGACGTACGGCGGCTGGTTACACGGGGTTCGTAGCCGTATCAATCAAGCTTTGAGCGAGCAGCAGCAGCAACTTGAGACTGCAGCCTTAAATGCAAAGCTTGCTAAAGAGAGTATCGATATCACTTTGCCTGCGCGCGGCGCTCAAAAAGGTCACTTGCACCCTGTGACTATGATTACTCAGCGCATGCAGCAGTTTTTTGTGCAAGCAGGCTTCAACGTGGCGACTGGCCCTGAAGTTGAGAGCGACTATTATAATTTTGAAGCGCTAAATATTCCCTCGCATCATCCTGCGCGCGCTATGCACGACACTTTTTATTTTGACGCGCATTATTTATTGCGCACGCATACGAGCCCAGTGCAAATTCGTACTATGGAGCAAAGCGCGCCGCCGATTCGTATTATCTGTCCAGGCCGCGTCTATCGTAACGACTCAGACCAAACGCATTCGCCAATGTTCCATCAGCTAGAGGGGCTTATGGTCACTGAGTCGAGCACTTTTGCTGAGCTAAAAGGCTTGATTAGCGAGTTTTTGCAAGCCTTCTTTGGCAAAGAGCTGACTGTCCGTTTCCGTCCTTCATTCTTCCCGTTTACTGAACCTTCAGCCGAAGTCGACATCTTAGATGATAATGGTAAGTGGCTAGAAGTCATGGGCTGCGGCATGGTACATCCGCAAGTACTAACCAACTGCGGTATCGATAGCGATAAATATACTGGCTTCGCTTTTGGTATGGGTATTGAGCGTTTTGCGATGCTCTATTACGGTATCGATGATTTGCGTCTATTCTTCCAAAACGACGTGCGCTTTTTGCAGCAATTTGGCTAACTGCTTGTCTGCTATAGACTTGTATTTAGGGCGCTAGGTGCTGATAGGCCTTTCCTTACTATAGAATCTTTATTATAAAATTCAGATCCGAGATATTTATGAAAATTAGCGAACAATGGCTACGTCAATGGGTAAATCCCGCCAATACTAGCGAGCAGTTAGCTGAGCAGCTAACAATGGCCGGGCTTGAGATTGACGATCGTTTTGCAGTTGCCCGCGCTTTTAGTGGTGTGGTCGTCGGCGAAGTGCTTAGTGTGGAACAACATCCAGATGCCGATAAGCTGCGCGTTACTCAGGTCAATATTGGTACTGCTGAACCATTACAAATCGTCTGCGGTGCACCCAATGTTTATGCTGGGATGAAAGCGCCCGTAGCTACCGTTGGTGCTGTGCTACCAAGCGATGACATGACAGGTTTTAAGATTAAAAAAAGCAAGCTACGCGGCGTGGCCTCGAACGGTATGCTTTGCGGTGCTTCTGAGATTGATTTGATTGATGATATCGATGGACTCCTTGAGCTACCTGACGATGCTCCAACTGGCACTGATATCCGTGAGTACTTAGGCTTAGACAATCAAATATTAGATATCTCTATCACGCCGAATCGCGGCGACTGTTTTAGCGTACGCGGTATCGCGCGCGAAATAGCCGTTATTAACGAGCTATCAATGCAGACGCCAGAGATAAACTTAGCTTTTGCCGCTAGTGAAGAGGTAAAAACTCCTAATGTAAAGGTCGCTGCCACCGAACAGTGCCCGCGTTATCTATTGCAAGCGATTAGCGCTATCGACCGTAGTATCGATACCCCAAAATGGCTGAGTGACGCACTTATTCAATCAGGTCTACGTACCCATAACTTCTTGGTCGATGTGACGAATTATGTGTTGATGGAGCTTGGACAGCCATTGCACGCTTTTGATGCCGATACGATCGAAGGCGATATCCAAGTGCGTTTGGCTAAGCCGCAAGAGAGTGTTACTTTGCTCAATGATCAAACGCTAACGTTAAGCGGTGATGAGCTCGTCATCGCTGATGACCAAGGTATCTTAGCCCTTGCTGGTATTATGGGCGGCAAGCGCAGCAGCGTCACTGAGACGACGACCAATATCGTGCTAGAGAGTGTGTTTTTTAGTCCATTAGCTATCGCCGGTCGTGCTCGCCGTTTCGGTCTGCATACCGATGCCTCTCAGCGCTTTGAGCGCGGTGTTGATTTTGAGTTGCCACAGCTTGCTTTAGCGCGAGCTCGCGAATTAATCACCGCAGTTACAGGCGGCGTAGCAGGATCTATAGTGAGTGCTGAGAGTCCTACACAGCTACCCTCACGAGCGCCCATATCTTTACCTATTGCAAAGGTGGGCGAGGTGATAGGTATCGATATCGAACCTGAGACGATGATAGGTATTTTGACTCAATTAGGGTTTGACGTAGAGCAGCAAGGCGAGGTTTTAAAAGCTACGCCGCCATCGCATCGTTTCGATATGAGTATTGCTGAGGATTTGATAGAAGAGATTGCACGAATATACGGTTACGACAATATTCCCAGTACCTTGCCTCATCTACAAGTGAGTATGGACTATGACGATACTGCAGATTTGACTCATGAGATGAAGCTGGCACTAGTCGATATCGGCTATATGGAAGCGATCAGCTTTAGCTTCAGTGATGCAAAGATAGAAGCGCTAATCGAAGATGAGGCGCTAGGGGAGGTATTAGCTCTAGCCAACCCGATATCGAGTGATTTAGCCGTGATGCGCCGTACGCTATTATCGAGTCTGTTGCCTTGTGTGCAGTATAATCTTAATCGCCAACAGTCGCGTGTGCGCTTTTTTGAGACCGGTCTAAGCTTTGTTGGTCATAGCGTTAGTGAGTTGGTACAGACGCCTAGCATAGCGCTCGTTGCTGTGGGTAATGTTTGGGATGAACAAGCCTACCAAAACCGTGCAATTGATTTTTATGATCTCAAACATGATGTAGAGCAGCTACTTCCTGCTTTAATCGACGGCGCGCGAGTGCGTTATGAGCGCAGTGAGCTGGACTTTTTACACCCAGGTCAAAGCGCTAAGCTTTATATAGATGATCTGTACGTAGGATGGCTCGGTCAGCTACACCCTAATACTGCTAAGCAGCTTGATTTGCCAGTCGCTTGGGTCGCTCAGCTCTCACTAGCGCCTTTATTAGAGCTTGCTCGTGAACAGCAGACGATTACCACACCCAGCAAATTTCCACAGATACGCCGTGATATAGCTATTTTGGTCGATGATAAAATCAGCTTGCAGACTCTACAAGCTACCATACGTAGCGCGGCAGGCGAATTATTAACTGATTTGTGGTTATTTGATATTTATCAAGGGGATAACGTACCTGCAGGTCAACGTTCACTAGCCTTTGCACTAGTATGGCAAGATTATAGCCAAACCTTGTCTGATGACACGGTCAAAACAACGACCGATAAAGTGGTTGCGGCTTTGAGCGAGCAGCACGGGGCTCAATTACGCGACAGCTAAGCGGCACTCACTTATGCTAACTGGTTATTATTAAAGAATTTTATGATAACTAGTCATCAATTTATAAAAAAATCCTTTATAATGACAAGCGTTGAAAATCAATTCTTTCTTATGCCGTTTTTATAACACCGTAAGTTAAAGCAGGCTCTCTTAGCCATACCATTGATACAGTAACTATTCATTGTGTCACTGTACTATAGTATTCAAGGGAGCCTACCGCACCAATCAGGAGTTGCACTGTGAGTACCTTAACAAAGTCAGATATGATTGAACATTTAATGGATCATCTAGGCCTAAGCCGTCAAGAAGGCCGCTGTCTGGTCGAAAATTTCTTTGATGAGTTGTCTGAGAGTTTGATTGATGGTAAGGAAGTTAAGCTTTCAGGTTTCGGTAACTTTGAGCTCAAAGACAAAAGCAGTCGCCCAGGCCGCAACCCAAAAACCGGCGAGCCCGTAGCCGTATCCGCGCGCCGAGTGGTCACTTTCAAAACTGGCCAAAAATTTCGCCAAAAAGTCGATGAGCGTTTATTTGAAGCTTAAGTCTCGATTTTGAGTGCTATTTTATTGATCTTGATAATAGTCGACTCAAACTTTCGGCTCCATTATGCTATTGAAGCAAGTCTTAGTCAGCTCGATGTAAGAGCTTTACTATTCTTATAATAGCTCTGAGCCCTTGTTTATAGCTAATGACAAGTTTATGAGTTGAGAATGATATAAATAAGTAGTATTTTTGGTTAAAAGAGTGGTTCGTTAAAATACCAAATAGTAGCCAAAAAAAAGAGAGCCAAGGCTCTCTTTTTTATTAGTCAAGATTCATTACAAGTGTAATAAACTACTGAGCTTACTCTTCAACAACCACAACTTCATCAGCAGCGTCTACAGCTGTTGGATCAACAACAACAGGCTCAACCACAGTAGGGTCCATGTCCAGTGCGTCATCTTCAGTTTCGATAGAAGCAGCAGCATCAGCGATGTCAGCTTCAGCAGCATCTACAGCTTGTGCTGCATCAGCAGTAACAATTTCGCCATCAGCAGCAGCATCATTTAGCTCTTCTTGTGCATCTTGCACTTCTTCTTGCGCGTCTTGTAAGTCATCAACAGCATTTTCTTTGTTGCTGTCACAAGCGGTTAAGCCAAAAGTTGCAGTCATGATACCAGCTAGGGCAAGTAATTTAATATCCATAATGTTTCTCCAGAAAATGAAATAGTATGTTAGCTATAATAAAAGGCTGAATACAATAGACACTTAAAACCAGATACTTATAAGTATCTAAGTATCTAAGTATCTAAGTATCTTTATATTTAAGTATCTTTATATTCAACCGTCAATGGTCACAGCTACTCAGCTTCCCCGCATTCTATACTCTTTTTTTGCGAATGAAAAGACTTTATGTGAGTAATGAGCAATAAAAATGTAAACAATATTTACAAATCTTATTCTACTGTCCTTCTTCGTATAAAGTGATAAAAACGACGATATTGATTTATTACTCAATATAAAGACTGATCAATATAAAAACCAAGCTAAATCTCGTTTTTAAATGAGCTTACAACCGTTATTAAATATAAAATAGGCTTCGATGTTCGATATTATCCTGATATACAAGTCCAGTTAGCGATACAAAATACAATAAGTAACCTAAATTCAGACTAACTCTATATGGTCTGTATCTGTAAAGATTGTACTATTAAAGAAAAGCAAATATCGTTTCAAGGTTTGAAGTTCTGTTGCGGTTTTGTAGTTCAAGAAATAAGTTAACCTTTAGCTTTATTGATTAGTTATAAAATAAATAAATGATTTATATAGAGGATAGCAATTATGAAGTGGAGAGGAAGAAGAGGCAGTACGAACGTGCGCACGAGTAGCGGCGGCGGTAAAATGATAGGGGGCGGTATTGGTGGTATTATCATCGCGGGTATTTTGTGGCTAGTGTTTGGCGTCAACCCTATGACCGCGCTACAAACGGGTCAAGTCGTCACGGGCGGCGGCGGCAGTTCGGCAACTGAGGTCGCAACTGGTGATGACCGTGATACCCAATTTGTGCAAGTGGTGTTAGCGGACACCGAAGAGGTTTGGGGACAGATATTTAATGAAGGTGGAAAAACCTATCAAGAGCCTTCATTGGTACTATTTAATGGTCAAGTTAGCTCCGCTTGTGGTAGCGCGACTTCCGCAACTGGGCCTTTTTATTGTCCAGGAGATCAAACTATTTATTTGGATACTTCCTTCTTCACTGAGATGCGTCAAAATCTAGGGATCAGTGGCGACCAACAAGGCTCTGGCGACCAAGAGAATCAGGGAAGAGCGGGTGATTTTGCCCAAGCTTATGTTATCTCACATGAAGTAGGCCATCATGTGCAGACGTTACTGGGTATCAGTCAACAAGTGAATCAAGCTCGCCAGCAAGTGACACAAGCACAAGGCAATCATCTGTCTGTCTTACAAGAGCTGCAAGCTGATTGTTTTGCAGGGGTATGGGCGAATCGCAATCAGCAACGAGTACAGTTTCTAGAGCCAGGGGATATCGATGAGGCGATTAACGCTGCCGGACAAATAGGCGATGATCGTCTAGCACAGGCCAGCGGCCGCGCGGCAACGCCAGATAGTTTCACCCATGGTACCAGTCAACAGCGCGTGGATTGGTTCACTCGTGGCCTTGAAAGCGGTAATGTGCAATCTTGCGATACTTTCAGCGGTGCTCTGTAACGGGTAATATCTAGCAGTACTTCTCTTTATAAAGCTCTGTTATTTAAAGAATCTGGATAAAGAGAAGCGTTAATTATAAGCTAAGCGTTATTGTTAATGAGCAATAAAAAAGCCTACCTTTTATCAGGTAGGCTTTTTTGTTCGAGCTGTATTGTCATTAATTTATGACAGTAGCAGAACTGACAACAGCTATATGACTATCTGCTGTTTTCAAGAATATAAGCACCAGCACCGCCAATTGCCGCACCGCCAAGTGCGCCGCGAGCGATATCTTTACTATCGCCGCCACTTCTAATAAGAGCGCCAGCGGCTGCACCAGCAGTAGCGCCTTTAGCAGTATTACTCAAGCCACTGTTGTAACCGGCAGTATTACAACCTGTCATAATTAACGCTGAGCTTGTAATCGCAGTCATTGCAAAAGTTTTAGCAAATTTCATATCATCACCTATTAAATTGTAAAATTGATCAATATTTTCTTATCACTAATTGGTATTATTATCTTATACCAATAATAAAGTGGATAACCATCGATATAGCAATTATCAATAAAGATCAATACAGAAGAAATACACTTGTACTACTGCTCATAGTACGCTGATTATAAAATTTAGTCGTATTGAATACGCTATTGTTTACATCTGAGGTGTAAGCGATGTGTCTATGCTGTTTCCTTAGTACGACTTTGACTAAACCTACTTGTCAGATGAGCTGTAGTAAGCTAACGGTTTGTACGATGATTCTTCTGCTAATAATAAGCTAGTGCTATCTAAATGGATAAAAGGTATCGCCTAAACTAAAAAAGACCACTATAAAGTGATCTTGTTTAAACACAACGGTTAGGCTAGTTGACTTTAGATTTACGATTCATTTGTTCAAAGAACTCATCGTTGGTCTTCGCCTCTTTTAGGCGCTCAAGTAAGAACTCAGTGGCTTGCACCCCATCCATTGGCTGCAAGAGTTTACGCAGTATCCAGACTTTGCGTAATTTATCTTCATCAAGCAAACGCTCTTCGCGGCGAGTGCCAGATTTTTTGATATTAATGGCCGGGAAAACGCGTTTTTCGGCCAAATCACGCTCAAGGGTGATCTCTTGGTTACCCGTACCTTTGAATTCCTCAAAGATAACGCTGTCCATCTTACTGCCGGTATCGATAAGGGCACTAGCAATAATGGTTAAACTGCCGCCTTCTTCTACGTTACGTGCCGCGCCAAAGAAGCGTTTGGGGCGCTCAAGCGCATTGGCATCCAGGCCACCGGTCAAGACTTTACCGGATGATGGCATCACTGTGTTATAAGCGCGGGCAAGTCGTGTGATAGAGTCGAGCAAGATAACCACGTCTTGCTTGTGCTCGACCAGACGTTTGGCTTTTTCGATGACCATGTCCGCCACTTGTACGTGACGCTGCGGCGGCTCATCAAAGGTAGAGGCAACCACTTCACCGCGCACAGTACGCTCCATCTCGGTGACTTCTTCAGGACGCTCATCAATCAAGAGTACAATCAAATAGCACTCAGGGTTATTGCGAGTGATCGACTGCGCCATCGTCTGCAGCAGCATCGTTTTACCGGCTTTTGGCGGGGCGACGATAATGGAGCGTTGACCTTTACCAATAGGGGCGATCAGATCGATAATACGGCCGGTCAGATCCTCAGTAGTGCCATTACCTAACTCTAATTTTAATTGCTCAGTAGGGAAGAGAGGGGTTAAATTCTCAAAGATAAGCTTATGACGCGAGCGATCTGGGGTGTCAAAGTTAATCTCACCGACTTTTAGTAGCGCAAAATAGCGCTCAGAGTCTTTTGGCGGGCGAATAGTACCCGCAATGCTGTCACCTGTTTTGAGACTAAAACGGCGGATTTGGCTAGGGCTAACATAAATATCATCAGGACCGGCCAAATAAGAGCCTTCTGATGAGCGTAAAAACCCGAAACCATCTGGTAGGACTTCTAATACGCCGTCGCCATAGATGGCTTCGCCATTACGCGCATGGGTCTTTAATATAGCAAAGATAATGTCTTGCTTACGGCTACGCGCCATATTATCGAGCCCCATTTCTTTGGCAATAGCCAAGAGCTCAGAGATTGATTTTTTCTTTAATTCAGTTAAATTCATAGGAAAGTCATTAGCAGGTTATCAGGCGAGAGAGGTCATAAGCAGCACAACCCACGACATTGGTTCAAACAGTATTGAGTATGAGTAGAAGGTGTGCAAAGCATTAGGTTTATATTGTCTTGGATTTTTATATCAGCTCAGCGCCAATCGTAGGATATTACAATAGGGACGCTCACAATGGATATAAAGAAGGTGACATAAGAGTCTTCGATAAAAGCTCAATATCAGTAATTATAGTTGGTAATGGTGCTTAATAATGATAGTTGTGTTTTGCAGTAACAAACACGAGGAGACTTGCGACAAGACGCTTATGAAAAACGGTTGTATTACTCTTGTCAGCAGACTATACGGTTATAGATAGGGGGTTGTCAATTATTTTTGTTAAAAAAAGTCGCTAATCGATTTATTTGTGCAAAAAGTCAGCAAAAAGCCATTATCTGTTATAGATAATGGCTTTTTTGAAGCATAAGCAATCAGTGATCAACTTATTATTACTGTGCTATTTTGGCTCAGTTTATAGATGCTTATCTAAAACTTTAGCCAATTCTGCTTTTGGCTGTAGGCCCATAACTGAATCTACTTTTTCGCCGTCTTTGAAGACAAATAGTGTTGGAATGTTGCGAATACCGAAACGGCTAGCAGCTTGTGGGTTATTATCAACATCAACTTTGACGATTTTGACTTTGCCTTCATAATCGGTAGCCAAATCTTCTAAGATAGGTGCGATAGATTTGCAAGGACCACACCAAGTCGCCCAAAAGTCTACTAACACAAGCGTGTCAGCTTGTAGTACGTCTTTATCAAAGTCGCTATCGGTGGTGTTGACGATTAAATCTGACATAATATGTCTCTCTTTTTATTAAGTTTAAAATTTTATTCTTGGATAAAATATAACCTTATGATAAAACCAATCAAGGCTATACAAGGGTTAGTCGTACCGTTATTAAAGATGATATATTAAAGGTGATGACTAACGCTAATACCCTAATACCAATGAATGAATATCGATATAGTAACATATCTGCTAAATCTTAATAGCGCTCGGCTCGTTAAAATGCTTAACAATTAATATTAGTACAATCAATCGCAACATAAAACAACAGCGCAGAATCTATCAATAGCATCTGCCTATTACCAGTAGTGTGATCTACTGTTCTATAGTTAGTGCTCGCTACCCCTATTTTATAATAAGCTCAATTATGCTCTTTACTGAAGAAGAAACTAACGCTCTTAACGAGCAAGAACAAAATCACCCGCTAGCGTTTTTTCAAGATTTCGCTAAAACGATAACGGTCTTTGAGGACGATGATATCTGGGTGGTTGATAAGCCTGCAGGGCTGTTGAGCGTCGATGGAAAAACCTTAAAGGTAAGTTTGCTTGCTAGGCTTGAGAAGGTGAATCCAAACGTTAAGCTTATTCATCGACTCGATATGGATACCTCAGGACTGCTTATATTTGCCAAAAATGCGGCGGCGCAAACCCATATCAGTAAGCAGTTCATCGAGCGTCTGCCGCAAAAGCTCTATCAAGCTCGCGTGTTTGGGCAGTGGCAACAAGTAGGAGACACAGGTAAGATATCTGCGCCCGTGCGTTATGAGCCAACGCTCAAACCGCGTCATATCGTTGATCCGAATTGGCCAAAGCAGGCCTTGACTCATTATGAAGTGCTCGCGCATGAGTGTCTCAATGCTCAAGGCGCCGGTGCGCAATCTTTAGAGCATAGCGCTGTTACGCAGGCAGACCAGCCGCAAATGGTAACCCGCGTCGCCCTAAAGCCTGTCACGGGTCGCAGTCATCAGCTACGAGTACACATGGTGCACATGGGTCATGTGATCATCGGCGATCCGATTTATGCTGAAGGATCGGCGCTGACGATTGCGCCGCGGCTTAACTTACATGCCCAGCAGCTGCGCTTAAAACATCCGGTGCTAGAAGCTTGGATGGACTGGGAGAGTCCGACGCCTTTTTAATATAGGCCAGTTTGCATAAGGAGAATGGGAATGATCGATATACGGACAACTAAAAAAGCGATAAAAGACACTATTAAAAAACGCTTAAGCGGCCGTGATGCCTCATCAGCCCCGTCTTCAGCTCATCAGGCTAATGGCGCTCAGCAGGTGGACTGCGAGATGCTTATCATCGGTGCGGGCATCGCAGGTATCGGCATGGCGAGCCGTTTGCAGCAGTCGCACAATAAGACTATCTTTGGGCGCAACACCAATCACCAAAAGTCCAATAGTGCTGAGCGCTTTATCGTGCTAGAAAAGCGCGCTGACTTAGGCGGCACGTGGGACTTGTTTAACTATCCTGGTATTCGCTCCGACTCTGATGCGCTAACCTTTGGCTATAGCTTTCGGCCTTGGCTCGATCACAGAATGCTTGCCAAAGGCGAAGATATCAAAAGCTATCTGGCAGATACGGCGAATGAATTTGATGTCACAAAGCACATTCGCTATCGCCATGAAGTTAAGCAGTTATCTTGGTCAAGTGCCGAGCGACAGTGGACGGCAACGGTCAAAAACCATGAAACTGATGAGACTGTAACCTTAACCGCGAGCTTCATCGTCGGCGCTACGGGCTATTATGACTTTGATCAGGGTTATCGACCGCACTTCGAGAGGGAAGAAGACTTTAAGGGTCAGATTGTGCATCCGCAGCAATGGCAGGACGTCGACTATCAAGATAAAAAAGTGCTTATCATCGGTAGTGGTGCCACGGCGGTGACGCTGCTGCCAGCTCTGCTAGATGAGACTGAGGGGCAGACTGCCAGTCAGGTGACTATGTTACAGCGCTCGCCTTCGTACATTGCTAGCGTCGCCGCCGATGATTATGCGATAGGAAATCTCTCAGGCAAGCTCTCGCCTTTATCCAAACCGCAAGCTTACAAAATAGTGCGTGCCCGCAATGTGCTGATGCAACAAGCGACTTATCGCGCCTCACTCTATGCACCAAAACTGATGAAAGCCTTAATGAGCTATGGCGTCAAAAAAGAGCTCAAAGGTAGCGATATCGATATCAAACATTTTTCGCCTGATTATAATCCGTGGGATCAACGCGTTTGCGCCGTGCCTGATAGTGACTTTTTTAAGGTGCTACAAAGCGGGCAGGCAGATATTGTAACTGATGAGATAGAGCGCTTTACCGAGACAGGGGTTTTACTAAAGTCAGGTCAGCAGTTGGGCGCTGATATCATCGTCACAGCAACTGGGTTGAATTTGCAGGTACTAGGCGGTGCTAAGTTAGTCGTTGATGAAGAAGAGGTTGCGATAGGCAAGCGCATGACCTACAAAGCGGTATTGCTCGAGGGCGTACCTAACATGGCAGTGTTATTTGGCTATACCAATGCGTCATGGACGCTAAAGATAGACATCGCCTGTCAGTACGTATTGCGATTGATCAGCTATATGAATAAGCATGATTATCAGGTGGCTGTAGCAAGCGCGCAAACCGCCACTGAGACCGCGCAAACACAAAAGGATACCGTAATGGGAGCTTTGTCGTCAGGGTATGTGGCGCGCGCAAGCAAGGTGCTACCTAAACAAGGCGATCGCTATCCATGGCGAGTAATGAATAACTATCTGCTCGACCGCATGATGCTTAAACACCGCAAAATTGCTGATAAGTGGCTGTATTTTACGCGCTAGTTTTAACCTTAGCCTGTTTTATCAATAAACGCGCTGACTTGCTTGCTCAGTATCCGCCATAGCGTCAGCTGCGCGCTCTCGCTACCCCAGGCATTATGCGGACTAAAGATAACGCGCGGATGATCTTTTAGGCTAAGCAGCGGATCGTCCTCAGTGATAGGCTCAGCTTCAAAGACGTCGCTGGCATAGCCTAATATCTGCTCATTATTCACAGCATTGGTTAGCGCTTGGCTGTCGACAATACCGCCGCGTGCGACATTGACTATTAAAGGCTGCTTTTGCATTTTTGCCAAAGTGTCTTTATTAATTAAGTGTTTGGTGTCCTCGTTTAAGGGGCAATGTAAGCTGATGACATCGGAGCGGGCTAGCACCTCATCGAAAGCGGTATAATCCTCATTGCGCGGCGTTTGGCCTTGATGTTCCGCCCACAACACGGTCATGCCATAAGCGCGGGCAATCTGGGTCACTCGTTTACCGATAGTGCCAACGCCAATAATGCCTAACGTTTTATCTTCCAAATCGATCAGTGGTACATCTAATAGGCAAAAGCCACCGTCATCAGACCAAGAGCCATCAATGACCTTTTGATGGTAGTGGATAGCAGCGCGCATCGCCATAGTCATCAGCATAAAGGTATGCTCTGGCACACTTTTGACCGCGTAACCTGCGACGTTATATAGCGTCACCCCATGCTTATCGCAAGCGTCGCTGTCAACGTTATTCATGCCAGTCGCTGTCAATTGAATCAGCTTTAGCTTGGGCAGATTACTAATCGCCTCAGCGCTAATCTTAATCTTATTGGTAAAGATAATGTCTGCATCTTGGCAACGTTCGACTATAGTTTGAGTATCCTCTGGGCTATCGCTGTAGACAACATAATCGGTGACTCCTGCTGGCGCTGGCAAGTCTAAGTCCTGAGAAAACGTGCCTCTATCCAAAAATACCGCTTTCATACTGCCTCCTTACTTATTTTTCTTATGATTACTGGAGCTATCATTTGATTTTTCATCGGTGTTATTAATAAAGGTGTTAATTTGCTCTTGGACAATCTGCCATAATTTATGATGCGCGTTCTTGCTGCCTGACGCCACGTGCGGGCTAAAGATAACTCGCGGATGCTGCTGCTCTGCCAGTTTAAGTAAAGGATCGTCTGCGGCGATGGGTTCTTTTTCAAAGACATCGGTTGCGTAACCGAGTACTTGCTGATCTTCTATCGCTTGTGCCATAGCCTTAGAGTCGACTACTGCGCCGCGTGCTACATTGACGATCAGCGGCTGTTTGCTCATTTTGGCTAAGGTGTCTTTATTAATTAGATGTTTAGTCTCTGGTGTGAGCGGACAATGTAGGCTGATAACATCGGCGGCGGCAAGCACAGTCTCAAAATCAGTATAATCGTCGCTGCGGGGCTCGACGCCTTGATGTTCAGCCCATAGTACGGTCATGCCAAACGCTTGTGCAAGCTCACTTACGCGCTTACCAATGGTACCTACGCCAATGATGCCTAAGGTTTGCCCCTCGACATCAATCATCGGTGCTTGGTTAATCTGTGAGCTGCGATCTTTACGCCAACTGCCATCAGCGACCTTTTGATGATAATGAATGCCAGCACGTAGCGCATTTAACATCAGCATAAAGGTGTGCTCAGGAACGCTTTTAGCAGCAAAAGCAGAAGCATTGTATAGCCCAACCTTATTTTCCTTGCAGGCCTCTTGGTCTATGGTGTTCATACCACTTGAGCTCAGTTGTATGAGTTTGAGATTAGGGAGCGCCTCAATCACTTCGCGTTCGATCCTCAGGGTGCCGCAGATCATGATGTCGGCATCTTGGCAGCGCTCAATGATTACTTTATTGTCTTGCGGCGTTTTATCAAAGGTGACGTATTCGCTGACCTTTGCAGGCTTGGATAGCTCAAGACCTTCTAAAAATCTGGCTTCGTCGAGTAGTACCGCTTTCATAGAGAGTCCTTTTTAGTTTTAGTTATGAGTAGTCGTTATTTTATAAGCCTCTAATGTAGCATGCCGTAGCAAAAAGCAAAACCAACCTACTAAAGCGAAGACCGCAGCGAGCAGAATGTAAATCCTAAAATAACGGCTGGGTGATAAGCTCTTGAAAAACACAATTAGCGCAACCATCTAACCGCTAACGCTATATAATAGTGCGACTTTGCAGCGACGTTGCTTGTTGCTCATTATCTATAGTGTGACTACTTTCATCTTCTATTTTTATCATTTAAGTACAAAAAGATACCGCCCTATGACTATTTCTGCCGCCTCATTACTCAGTAGCGAATTCGCTGTTGGTCAACGTTATTTATCTGATACCGAGTCTGAGCTTGGTTTAGGTGTGGTGATCGACGTCGATGATCGCTGCGTGCACATTTTGTTTCCGCAAAGCGAAGAGACGCGCGTCTATGCCAAAAACTCTGCTCCGCTCTCGCGCGTGGTATTCAAAATCGGTGATAGCATCGCTGATCAGCAGGGTAATAACTATACCGTTACCGGCGTCGATGAGGTAATGGGCGTACTTAAGTACAGCGTCGAAGATGATGAGCAAGGGGTGGAGGTTAAACCTATTATGGAGACGCGCTTGGCGGCGAATATTACGCTCGCTAAGCCCCTTGAGCGCTTGCTGGCTGGCCGTATTGAGCGTAGTGACTGGTATGATCTGCGCCAAGATATCTTGCGTATGCAGTCGGCATTGGCCGGTCATCCGCTCAAAGGTCTCATGGGCGCGCGCGTCGATATCATTGAGCATCAGCTCTATATCGCCCATGAAGTGGGTAAGCGCCTTGCGCCGCGCGTCCTGCTCGCTGACGAGGTGGGATTGGGCAAAACTATCGAAGCCGGTCTTATTATCCATCAGCAGCTGCTTACCGGTAAGGCTGAGCGCGTATTGATACTCGTGCCCGATAGTTTGCAGTATCAGTGGATGATTGAGCTGCGTCGCCGTTTTAATCTAAACTTTGCGCTATTTGATCTGGTGCGTACGGCGGCGATAAAAGAGCACGACCCTGAACAAAACGTCTTTGCTACTGAGCAATGTATCATCGCCGGTATGGACTTGTTGCTTGATCATGATGATCTGTATGAGCAAGCCATAGAAGCTGGGTTTGATCTGCTTGTCGTCGATGAAGCGCATCACTTGCATTGGGATGAGGCGCAAGGCGGCAATGATAAATACGAGCTCGTCGCTGACTTTGCTAATGAAACGCCAGGGGTGATGCTACTCACTGCCACGCCAGAGCAATTGGGCGCGCAAAGTCATTTTGCCCGTCTGCGTCTGCTTGATCCCAATCGCTTCGATGATTTGGATGCGTTTATTGAGTCCCAAGATGCCTTTGCCGAAACTGCGGCAGTTGCCAATATCTTGATAGAAGATAAGCCTTTGAGCTCCAATCAGATTGAAGCTTTAAGCGGCCTACTCGATATCAGCACCGAGGAGTTGGCAAACATCAATGAAGATGAGAAGCTGCGTAATTATGCCCTCAATGAGCTGTTAGATCGTCATGGGACGGGGCGGGTGTTATTCCGTAATACGCGCGAAAGTGTCAAAGGCTTCTACGGCCGTAGCAGTCAGTCGCATCCATTGCCGCTGCCTGAGGCTTGGATAGACAGCTATCAGACCACAGGTAAACTGCGCGAGCAGCTATGGGGCGAAGAAAATCAGCCCGATGGTGGCTGGCTTGAAGACGACCCACGCGTGCCTTGGCTGATCGATATCTTAAAAGGCGAGCTGAAACAAGAAAAAGTATTACTTATTGCCCGTAGTGGCGCGACAGTTGAGAGCTTAGAGGCGGTACTGCGTTTGCATGCCGGTATCAAGACCGCTATCTTTACTGAGCAGATGACGCTGCTTGAGCGTGACCAAGCTGCGGCGTTTTTTGCTGATAGAGAAGGGGCGCAAATACTACTGTGCTCAGAGATTGGCTCAGAAGGTCGTAACTTCCAATTTGCAAGCCAGCTGATACTTTGGGACTTACCGGCCAATCCTGATACTTTAGAGCAGCGCATTGGCCGCTTGGATCGTATCGGCCAGACGCAGCGGATTACACTGCATGTGCCTTATGTGGAGAGCACGGCGCAAGAGCGTCTGTATCACTGGTATAACAGCGCGCTCAATATATTCAATCAGATATCGCCAACAGCGCAAAGCGTGCAAGAGGAGTATATTCAGACCTTAAAGCCGCTGTTAGAAGGCGCAGATACCGCGGATAATCAGCAAGCGCTACAAGCGGTTATCGCTGAGGCGAAGCAGACGCGTTTAGGCTTAGAGGCTCAGCTACAAGCAGGCCGCGACCGCCTACTTGAGTATAACTCGTGCCGTCCGCGGGTGGCCTCGCGTATCAAAAAT
The DNA here is from genome assembly GCF_904846685.1 of Psychrobacter submarinus. GTDB lineage: Bacteria > Pseudomonadota > Gammaproteobacteria > Pseudomonadales > Moraxellaceae > Psychrobacter > Psychrobacter submarinus. Next base: position 30,612 of record NZ_CAJHBQ010000004.1, on the reverse strand, counting down.
GCGATGGTGGATTTTGATAGTCATAATCTACTGCCGCAATTCGTCGAGCGTTTTTTGGCGTCCGCGAATATCGATCATAGCGTACAGCGCGATGGCTCATGGGTGATTGCGCCGATCGATAGTAATGAAGTCAATGAGTATATGGAGAGTTTACCACTCGGCGAAGATGGCATGAGCTTGACCTTCGAGCGCAAGCTGGCTTTGCAGCGCGAAGAGATTGATTTTATTACTCATGAGCATCCTTTGATGCGCGCTATCTATGAGCTGGCGAGCACCAGCACCTTTGGTAATACTACTGTCGGTATGCTAAAGAGCGCCGCAATGCCGCAGGGCACCGTACTGCTTGAGATTAACTTTCGGGTCGAGACTATCGCGCCAAAAGTACTCAATCTGCCTGCAACCTTGCCGACACAAAATATTCGGGTGTTTATGAGTGAGCAGGGCGGCGATTTATCAAGTCGTATCAGCGCCGAGATGATTATGCCGCATATCGAGCGTTTAGATAACAATCGAGCGCGGCAAGTGATTAAGGCGCGCGGTGATGTTATCGAGCAGCGCTACTATGACGCTGAAGATATCGCCCGTGCACAGCTGGCTGAAATAGGAGCGCAGGCAAATAGCCGCTTTACTCAGCAGTGGTCACGTGAGATCAAGCGTCTCAAGCACTTACAAACCATCAATCCTAATGTGCGTAGCAGCGAGATTGAGCGCTTAGAGCAGCTGCAAGCCCAAGGCGAGCAGGCCCTAGCGAGTCTATCGCTAGTACCTGACTCTATCCGGATTTTGGTGGCAGTAAAGCCCTAGTCTAAGCTGACGGGATTATAAAAAGGGGTGCTCAGTAGCGCCTCTTTTTTGTATTAAGGTTTAGCACGAAATAAAATAGAGCCAAGGAGCGGTATAGAATCCATTTATGGAACTGGCAGAGACTATTTTTTAGGCGATACAGTCATCATAATAGCCGCTGAGTCATATGACATCACTGGTCAAAAATCTCGTTATTGGTTACTATGTTTAACTTTTAATAAACTTTCTAAAGTGATCATTTTTACTAACAAGTATTGTCATCTAAAGCGAAAATGTTTGTTAGTAGAAATATTAGAATAAGGAAAATAAGCGTCATGTCTGATATGTTTGATAACTCGCAACTTATCGACGAGCTGTTAGCGACAGTCGCACTCACTGAACTCAGCCCGGATGTTTTTGAAGGCGCAAGCCACGATTATGTGGGCTCACGTATCTTTGGCGGACAAGTGCTCGCGCAAGCAATTATGGCAGCGTCTCACACCTTGAATGAGGACAAGCCTTGCCATTCACTGCATGGGTATTTTTTGCGTGGCGGCGATATCAAGCAGCCTGTCATCTACCAAGTGCGCCGCTTGCGAGACGGTCGTAGCCTATCCGCGCGAGAGGTGACGGCGATTCAGTACAAGCAAGTAAAAGGCAAAGAGCCTATAGAGCAAGTGATATTTTCGATGATAGCGTCGTTCTCGCCTGCTGAGGAGGGGCTTGAATATCAAGAGAGTATGCCAGTGTATCCGCCGCCAGAAGACTTAGCTTCAGAGCAAGAGCTAAAAGACGAGCACGTCGGCAAAGTACCAGACGCGCTCAAAGCACGGTTTATGCGTCGTCGTCATGTCGAGATCAAACCGGTCAAACCGCGCGATCCGATCAACCCAACGCCTATGAAACCTAAGCAGGCCAACTGGCTACGTATTCGCGAGCTTGGCAATCAGCCTGTCGCTATTCAGCAGGCATTATTAGCGTTTTCGTCGGACTTTTATTTAGTGGGTACGGGGCTGATGTCGCATGGTGTCAGCTTTATGACTAGCGGCCTACAAGCGGCGAGTATCGATCACTCCATGCATTTTCATCGTCCGTTCGATCTCAATGATTGGCTACTCTATGATATGTGGAGCGACACCACTTCTAGCTCTAAAGGTCTTAATCATGGTCAGTTTTGGCAAGACGGTAATCTCGTCGCTACCGTGCAGCAAGAAGGGCTGATGCGTCTGCGAGTGCCAAAGTCTTAGTTGGCAGAAGTCTTTATTAAAGATAGATTTTTTAAACATCTAGTTTAAGATGCTGGGCTAAAGCGCCAGCCTACGGTTGAGCTTAATTTCAAACCTCAATAATCTTAATCATTGCGCGCGGTAGACCGAGACTATCGCGCGCTTTTTGCTGCCCTAACCACTTAAACTCTATATCGGCAGCGTTTAACCTATCTTTTAATTCTGTAATCTGCTTATTATCAACAACCACTCTTTGCGGCTGCAAATACCAATGAAAATGAGTCAGTGAGTGCTTAATAGGCGCATCATCAAGTAACGTATTACTAACAGGTTTGGCGACCAACTTATTCTCAATTAGCCACTCATAAATGATTTGCTCAGAAGTGGTAAATTCGCTCTCGTAGATTTTTTCATTGCTACTGACGTTCAGGTTTTGCGTCCCAGTCATGATTTTGCTATTAGTATCACCCTCTACCTTTTCGACAAATTGTAATGGCAAGCTCCATAGGCCACCCCAAATACCATTGTCAGGACGCTGTAGCCAGAGGATATCTCCTTGTGCGTTTTCAATAATAAGCGCATTGCTAAATTTGCTCGGCTTGGGCTTTTTCTTTGCCTTTACCGGATAATCAGTCTCGCGCCCCTCAGCGTGTGCCAAACAATCGGCTTTTAATGGACATAGCTGACAGTTAGGATTACGGCGCACGCATAAAGTCGCGCCCATATCCATCATCGCTTGTGCGAATAGTCCTGAGTTATCCTTTGGCGTTAACCGCTCTGCCAAAGCCCAAAGCTGTTTGGTGGTGACAGATTTGGTGATATCACCGTCAATAGCTGCCCAGCGTGTCAGTACGCGTTTGACATTACCATCGCAAATGACGCCATATTTATGCAGCCCCATTGCCATAATTGCGCCAGCAGTCGATGGCCCAACGCCTGATATCGCCTCCCAACCTACTAACGTTTGTGGATAGTCGCCCGTCTCATTGATTATCTCAACCAACTGCTTTGCGCCTTTGTGCAAATTTCGTGCCCGCGCATAGTAGCCCATCCCTGCCCAGTGCTCGGCGATCACCTCCCAATCCGCTGCTGCTAAATCCTGCACGGTCGGAAACGACGCCATAAAACGCGCAAAGTAGGGCAGTACAGTGGTCACTTGCGTTTGTTGCAGCATGACTTCGGACAGCCAAACGATATAAGGATTGGGCGTGTCGGTTTGGTGCTGCTGCCAAGGTAAGTCGTGGCGTCCGTCAGTTTTGAACCAGTCTAATAGACGGGGTGCGAAGGTGTTTAGAGCTGAAGCAGATTGAGAAAATTTGGTAGGCAAGTGTATTCCTTGTAGGTCGTCAACTAGTCTTGGCAGGTAGGGTGCGCCTCGCACACCGACAATGAAGAGTTTGCTGATATTAAAGGTAATTTAGCTATTCGTATATGAGGTTCACTAGGCACGATATAAAGGTATTTGACTAACGGTAAACGCTGTCTAAAGTTTTACCCGCTTCGTTTTTCCATTCAATCCAGCCATTTGTCGAGCGTCCTGAGACTAATGAGCTAGCTCCGCGAGGATTACCTTTGGGTAAATAGATTTGAATGGTCTTAGCGGATGGAATCATAGTCGTCTTTATTAAAATAAAATTTTAAAAATGTAAGTATTCCATAGCGATTAATCTTTATAAAGTTTTGAGATACATGGTCTTTCGTACAGATTAACATCAAGATCATAGTCTGGAGTAGCTTCACATCCATAAGCAATATTGCCATTTTTATCTAACTTAATTATAGAATCTCCAATGACTTTAAAATAGGTTTCGTCTTCATCTGAAGCCATTGAGTCACTATACATACCTCTATAAACGGTATAGCTAAAACGCTTACCAAACATTGCGATATCAGTAGCACCATCCTTCTGTATTTTAATCAATCCATTGTTATCATTGCCGCCTTCAAAATTAAAAATACGTTCTCCCGTAAATGGAAGATTTGTATTTGCATAAGAAAAGCTGCTAATCATAAGCAGACTAAGTAGTGGCATTAATTTTTTTAACATTCTATACATCCTTATTTTTTATAAAAAATTGAAGACTCACAAGTAAAACTCTTTAGTGCTATCAATTTTGTCACTGATAATTAAATATAGCCTACTTCCGATTCTTCCGAGCCCGCTTTTTACGCATTCTCTTTTCCTCAAGCTTGGCTTCTTTTTTGGCTTCAGCAGCGAGTCGCTGTTCCGCCACGACTTTCTCTTCTGCTGCCATCATCTCAGGCGTCTCAAGGCTGATGCGACCGAGCGTACCACTGCGCAGCTCATTGATGAGTATCTCTGACATGCGGTAGGTATCGACGATACCGCCTTTTTTGAGTAGGCCGCGATTGCGTCCCGCTACTTCAAAAAACTCCCAATCGGTTGTTGGTAGATTTTCAACTTTGTAGCGCGACTTTAGTAGTTCAGGATAATCAATGATCAAATACTCTGCGGTGTAGCCTGCGACATCGGCGAAGTCAAAGGCAGTATCACGAATGCCGCCCGTCGCCGCTAAGCGATAGCCTGAATGTTCGTTTTCAACTTTTGGCCAGAGCATGCCGGGGGTGTCATAGAGCATAATGCCGCCATCGAGTTTTATCAGTTGCTGTGACTTGGTGACCGCAGGCTCGTTGCCCGTCTTTGCAACCGAGCGACCGGCTAAGGTATTAATCAAGGTTGATTTGCCAACGTTCGGAATACCCATAATCATCGCTTTGATTTGCCGGCCGGACTCTGCTTTACCCGGCATCATTTTTTTGCACAGCTCAATAATTTTATGGACGTCATCGGCTTTATTATCATCAAAAGCAATCGCTTTGACACCATTTTGCGCCTCAAAGTGATCAAGCCATATTTGCGTGCGCTCGGGGTCGGCGAGGTCAGCTTTATTAAGGATTTTGATCACGGGTTTTTGACCGCGCAGAGCAGCAACCATAGGGTTCTCGCTGCTATAAGGAATACGTGCATCAATGACTTCGATGACAATATCCATCTCTGGCATGATTTCTTTGACTTCGTTACGGGCTTTATTCATGTGCCCGGGGAACCACTGAATCGTCTCTTTGACCATTGTTTTACTACCTTTTTAAATTGATGACTCTCTAAAACGGAATGCTAAGCCAAGCTGTTAGCGGTTTGTTTTTATAATGGCGTTAAGTTTACTATACAATGAGAAGCTGAGTCAGGCTAAAGTAAGTCTATAGGTTTTGGCCGGTTGTAGGTGATAAGTCATATTTTATAAAAGGCGTTACCTTGTGAAAAGCAGAGCATAAAAAAGCGGAGCATGACATGCATGCTCCGCTTTTCGGCGTATTATATGATTGGCTTTAAAAGTCCAATTAGCCTAGATTCGCTTTCATAAAGTCTAGCATTTTATTCCAGCTGTCATTCGCAGCTTTCTCGTCGTAGCCCAAGTCGATATCATTTTTGGCAGCGCGCTCATCGGCATGCGGGTTGGTGAAGCCATGCTTAGCGCCCTCATAGACATCGACGCTATAGTCAGCACCAGCGTTGTCCATCTCTTTTTTGAAGTCCTCAACGGCGTCCATAGAGACCATACTATCATCACCGCCATGAGCGACTAGTACTTTGGCATTGAACTTGTCATCGGCTGCTTGCTTAGGCGCTAGGTTGCCATGAAAAGTCGCAACTGCCTTGAGCGGCATGCCAACGCGCGCCATATCTAATACGACTTTACCGCCGAAACAAAAGCCAATAGCGCCTAAGTTATCCCCATTTACTCCTAGCTGATCGCCAAAGTCATTCAAAATCAAACGGCAACGATTCATCAGCATGTCTTGGTCCGCGAGCACTTGTTCCATCCACATATTTGCCATCGACGCCTCTGTGGTCAGTTTGCCTTCGCCATAAACGTCCATCGCGACTGCTGCATAGCCCGCTTTGGCTAGACGTTCAGCCACTGACTTGGGATGATCTACGACGCCCCACCATTCTGGGGCGACTAGAATGCCAGGTACTGGACTGTCGTTTGTGGCTGTTTCTGGAAGAGCGACATAGCTGATCAGCTTAACGCCGTTTTCGGTGGTACTGATTAATTCCAAAGTCTTAATTGACATATTATTGTCCTTATTATGTTGTGAGTGTTAGTTGTACTTATCGCGTGATTTATGAGGTTGCTTTTTCACTACTCAACCACCTTAACGCCCATAGCGGACAAAAACAGCTATAATACTGTAACGCAATTTATCAAAATGGTTTTCATTGAAAACTTTAGCAACTATAGCGAGTCTATGAGGTTGAATGTGTTATCAAACCCCAAAGCAAAACATCAAAACAAAGCCGAGCAGCAAGCAGAGTTGGCCGCTAATGCCAGTGTGCAAGTGGCAGACACTTTACGCCCACAGTTTTGGTCACGCTTTCGCCTCGATGAGCTGAATCATAGCGAATGGGAAGCGCTGTGCGATGGCTGCGGCTGTTGCTGCTTGATTAAGTATATCGACGAGGACGAGCAGGGCGAGGTGGACGAAGCGTTGGTTGAATATACCGATGTCGCCTGCCAGCTGATGAACTGTGAAACGGGCTACTGTCAGCATTATGAGAGCCGTCAAGAGTACGTGCCCGACTGTATTCAATTGACTATCGATAAATTGCCAAAGATGATGTGGCTACCATCGCACTGCGCCTATAAGCGCCTGTATAAAGGACAGGCGTTGCCAGAGTGGCATCTATTACTGACGAAAGATGCCGTAGCGACTCAGCAGCAAATGCGCGCGGCAAATATAGGCGTTGCGGGGCGCTGCATCTCTGAGGTTGGCATCTCTGATGAAGAAATGGAAACGCGCGTGGTTAATTGGGTACAGCCTTAAAGCTTATTTTTTGCAAATATACCGTTTTTATATAAGGATAAAATATGAACCGAGCTGAGTTGAGAGCTTATTTGATTATTTCAGCTGGTTTATTATTAAGCGGCTGCTCAAACATTGAGTCTTTTAAAGCTTCTGATAGTCAAAGAGCAATGAGTCAAGAAACGCTTAATCAAAAAATAGTGATTACTCCAACTCAACATGATGCTATGACAGCTAAACAACAACCTTTTATCTCAGTTGATTGGCAAAATGTAGAAGAACTTGCTGGGCAGGCTTATCAGAATAAGTCAGTAGAGGAGCTACTGTCTCATAATGACTTAAACTGGGAAGATAGCGACCCAAATGATTTATCTTATGCTAGAGAGTTTAAGGTATCTGTCACTGAAGCTAGACGAAGACTGAGGTTAATGAGTTTAAGTTCTAAAGTTATGAATGCTGTTGAGGAGGATTTGGGCGAGGCGTCATTAATGTCGTATTACATTAATGACGATCCTAATGAGTTTCGAGTAGGGGTGACCACTTTAAATAATGTACTAGCAGAACGCTACGTTTATAAGTTTAAGCACTCAGGGTCAGTAGACTACTCATTACCCATTTACATTTATCCTATTAGTGACAAAACCTTAGTGCAAATTAATCAACTTATAGCAGATGCAACCCCTAAGATATTAAAACGCTATCCACATACGTGGATGACTCATTATGATCCAGTTAAAAATTCGGTTGATATTTTCATATCATTTCATCCCTCCAAACTGCCAAATGAGACTGAACGTCAACTTATAGAAGCTGAGCTAACGAGTATCATTGGGTATCAAGTAGCTCTAAAGATTAATGTAGCGACGTACTCTTATAGAAAGTAATACGTCAACCAACCCTTCATTAAATCCTTTATTCATTAGAAACAACAGCCATTGACTGAGCACCATTCTCAGCCGCTATTTTTGAATCAGCCAGTGGTGGTATCGGAATATCTTGACGAATTTGCCGAGAGAACTCATAGCTATTGGCTATAGAGTGCAGGTTATTGAAGCCCATAGATTTTGGATTAATATGGGTGCGCTCATACCACGTATCCATCGACCAAGGCTGGTTTTGCTTTTCAGGCGCAGCGTCCAGCATGCCGACATCATATAGATAGTTTGGTAACCAACCAGAGACCCAAATTCGATAATCCCACGGCAGCCGCTCACCACTGACGATACGCGCCATATAAAATATAATATTGGTACAGTTCGTGGTAAAAGTATTGTACCAAGACGGCTTAGCCACTAGCTCATCAGCAGCTTTTAGATAAGACTCAAACAGTGCCTTAACCTCGTGCTTTTGCAGATGACTGATCGGAAATAAGTAAACTTGCTCGCCGCGAGCATTACTCCGCGTATAGATAATATCACGCTCCTCGCTAGCGATAAGACTGAGCTCAAAGCGCCGAAAAAACCCAGCAAAAGCAGAAAAAGACTCATCGTCTTCTTTACGAATCTCAAAGGAAAAAGCGAGCGGTCTATCATCCTCAAAGCGAAAGCTCACTAAAGTATGCGCAATCAGCGGCCCCATCCAATATGAGTTGGTCACATCAATGCCTGATAACTTTGACATATCTACCGTACGCGTCTCCCAGCGCTCGTTCGCTAAAATCTCTGCAGCGCCGTCAGTCTCTTTCTCTGCAAGATACCAATCAAAGTTACGCACCTTATAAAAGGTAATCAGATTAGGATTATTAGCATTACGAGTGTAGGACAGCACCTCGCTAACTTCTGGCTGCCAGTCGCGATCGCTTTTGGCCTCGATAGAAAAATACCAGCCGACGCCTACTAGCCAGAGCCCGCTATATAACATAGCCAAAAATTTACTTAGTTTTTTGGTTCTAAGCGTCTTATTAATGATTTTATTTGCCAGTGTTGGAGCGTACTCTAGCATCGTTATCGAGGCTAAAAGACCCACGATAAAGACACTTGCCAGCCAAGTAATAGGGCTGAACGTACCGAACTGATACCAAAGCGCTAATAATAGCCAAAGTGCCGACAGCATTAAGGCCACGACGATAAAAAAGCGCAAGATACGATATAGCCAGCTTGTAGGATTAGCCAAAGTTTTGGTATTTGTATCGCCATGAGTTTGGCGACGCGGCGCTAATAGCCGAGAGAAAAAGGAGCGACGAGACATAAGAGTGAACTACGTAAATGAAGGCTTTGACCATAGCAAAGTTTATAACACACTGACAGTACAATTTGGATAAATTTGTCGTTGAATGTCGCTTTACCTTGGGATAAAGTGAAGCTAAATAGGCTAGTGTTTTATGCTATCGCCGAATCGTTGTTTTTATTTACAATTTTATCCCCATGTATACTCGGTTGAGTAAAAATTTTGTAGTCGCTGTTTTGCTATTAGTAATTGTAATAGCAGTCACTTAAATAGCCATTATTTCCCTGTCCATGAACTTAAGAGGTTAACTCACATCACTATGTCTGATGATGCTCCCAGTCCGAGTAGTTGGTCGATGCGCGGCTTAAAACGCTGGCTATCGACCGCTCCTGAAACCCGCGATGAATTGATCAGCTTGGTGCAGCAGTCGCGCCAGTTCTTAGAGCCTGATACGGTTGATATGTTAGAAGGCGTATTAGATCTACCAGCGACGCAAGTGCGCGAGATTATGACCCCGCGCCCGCAAGTGATAGGCCTGCACGAAAGCACGAGCCTCAAAGAGGTCATGGATATTATTCTTGAGACCACCCACTCACGCTACCCTGTATTTGACAGCCAAGATGATGATGCGGTTATTGGTATTTTATTAGCCAAAGATTTAATCCCTATCTTAGTGCATATGATGCGGGACCAAGAAGAGAAAATCGATAGTAAGCGTCTCAAAGATCTAGTGCGTCAGCCCTTATATATTACTGAGACCTCGCGCTCTGATACCTTACTGCGCTCCTTACAGCGTACGCAGGTGCATATGGCAATCGTCGTCGATGACTTTGGTAACTTCGCAGGCGTCGTGACTATGGAAGATTTGTTAGAGGAAATCGTTGGTGATATCGTCGATGAGCATGATGATTTCGATGAAGATAGCGACATTAATAATATTGTCGCACATCCAGAAAAGCCAAATACTTGGCGGGTGCAAGCCTCTACCGTGATTGAGGACTGTAACGATGAGCTAGGTAGTCACTTCGACGATACGGACGTCGATACGATGGGCGGACTTGTGATGCAAGCGCTGGGATACGTCAGCGACTTAGAAGGCGAGAGCGTCACTATCGATGATTGGCAGATTACTATCACCGATGTCGATGGCCGCTCTATTAATGATCTTGAAGTGACCAAAACCAACGCCGACTCTCATATCCTCATAGGTAGCCATTAGCGTTAATGCAGGCAGCCATTAGCGATAAAGGGCGCAAGCTAAGCGCTTCTTTTGTCGTTTAAAAAACACGATTGCGGTCGTGTTTTTTGCTTTTTTACCCTTTTATGATGACAGGCTGTTATTATGAGCCCATTTAATTTACAACCGTCATTGATAGCCTCTCATCATAGGCTTAAAAATTTAGAACTTGGATAATTTGCTATGCGTCTGTCTACTGATGATTTACAAAAGCGTTTAAAGCCCAAACAGGCTTATCAGATACCACTTGGACTTACCGCTATCATTGCCGCTTTGGCAGGAGCGATATTTATATTTGCGCTCGCGCCTTACGGCTTTTGGCCGATTGCTTTTGTCTCGCCAGCGATTTTGTATGCGCTTCTATTGCCAAAGATGAGCGGCAAACGTGCTTTTATTATCGGTGAAGCTTATGGTACTGGGCTGTGGTGCGTTGGTGCCTTTTGGTTATTTACCTCTATCAATGACTATAGTGAGACGCCGACATGGCTGGCACTGATTTTGATTGCGTTGATGGGTTTGGGGATGGGGCTGTTTCATGGCTTCTTAGCGCTGATATTTAATCGCTTCGTTGGTCGTCAGCCTTTCTCGTTTGCGGCGCTTTGGATCTTACAAGAGTGGCTGAAGACTTGGTTATTTACCGGTTTTCCTTGGCTATTCTTAGGTTACGCCTTTACCGAGCAGTACTGGCTATCCTCGTTGGCGCCAGTAGCTGGCGTGTTTGCTGTCTCTTTTGTGGCAGTATTGCTCGCGGCAAGTGCTGTCGAGCTGATGCGTCGCCGCGCCGGTTACCTTATCGTGTCATCGGTATTATTGTTATTAAGTGTTGGCTTATGGCTGATTAATCCGCAATGGACTAAACCTAAAGGTACCCCAGATCTGTCGGTGTCCTTGATTCAGGGTAACATTCCGCAAGATATGAAGTGGCTGACTGAGTATCAGTTTGAGACTTTGAAGATTTATGCCGGATTGACGCGTGATGAGTGGGGCCGCGATCTTGTGATTTGGCCGGAGTCGTCTATTCCGATGTTTCAGACTGAGGCGGTAGGCTTTATCAGTGAAATGGTAAAAATGGCTAAGGAGACCGATACCACTTGGGTGACCGGCATTCCTTATAAGGATGAGGCCGCTTTTGATCCAGCGACGCAGAGCTATCCGCCGTTTTATAATAGTGTAATCGCGCTTGGCAGCGACGCGCAGGGCATGTATAAAAAGCAGCGCTTAGTACCGTTTGGTGAGTATATTCCGTTTCAGGGGATGCTCGATATTTTGCCCAGTCTTGCTGGTAGCCAAGAGATATTGAGCTATAGCCGCGGCGGTCCTCAGCAGTCGCCATTGCAAGTCCGTGGGCACGACTTAGGCGCCGCGGTCTGTTATGAGGTCGCTTATCCAGATACCACGCGCCGCAATGCTATTGGCACAGATTTTTTATTGACGATATCTAACGACGCTTGGTTTGGGACTTCAGCAGGCCCGCTACAGCATCTACAGATGGTACAAATGCGCTCGCTAGAAAACGGCCGTTGGTTTATGCGCGCGACCAATACAGGCGTGACCGCCATCATCAATCATAGAGGGCAAATCGTTGAGCGCGCACCGCAGTTTGAGCGTACAGTACTGCGCGGCGATGTCCAAGCGCGCGTGGGCAACACCCCTTTTATGGTGGTCGGTCATTATCCTATTTTAATAATTATAGCGTTATTATTGGGCCTAAGTTTCGCCAGTAAGCGCTCGATCACTAGGACGCGGCCCAAGCGTAGTTAGTCAAGTCAGATAAAAATGAACGGTCTGACTAGTAATAATACCTTTAATTGGTTAAGGGATTTAACAAACCGCTATAAATTGCGATATAATAGCTCAATATTTCACATATTCTTTGTTGTAAGGTAGATAAGCTATGTCAGAGCATGTTGTTAATAACAATCCAAAAAAAGAGTTGCTATTTGCCTTAGGCGGCATTGGCTTATTTTTAGGCATCGTGTTACTCATTGGTATTTCTGCATTTTTGCGCCCAGCGGGTGAGCATATTACTGCTGAGCCTACTGAAGAGTCAGTCGCAGCTGATGAAGCGGCAGTGATTGCAGCTGAAGCCGACACAGAAGAGGCAACAGTCGCTGAGCCAGTCGCAACTGATAATGCCGATGCTAGTATTGGCGCTGGAGAGGCCGCGGCGGATACGGCTGCTGATGCAACGACTACGCCGACTCCTAGTAGTAATGATGCTGTTATCGCTACCGGTTCAGCTACCGCGACTGCTGATGGCACGGTAGACCAAGCAGCGGCAGCTGATGCAGACTTGACTGCAGAACAAGCCGATGGCGATGCCGACGCTACTGTTGATGCTGAAGAGACTGCTGCCGAGTAAAGCCAAGTTATCGTCATTTATACTTTAATCATTTATGATGATAAATGAGTCAGCACGTTTATAACAAACGCTGCCAATATCGATAACGCTGCTGAGTGGATCTGTTTCGGTACAACCGATCATCAGCCTTATCAAAAGTACGCCTTACTACTGAGATACAAGCTTGCATAATGCCCTGTTCTTCGATGAGAGCAGGGTTTTTTTGTGGGTATTTGTGTAATTATTGAGCAATGACTTGTTTACTCGAATTTATACAAATGAAACAATATTGCGCTTATATGACCATTAGTCGTCATTATTAATCACTTCGTTATATATAGAGTGCTTTTTGAAGGAATAGAAGTATGAGCAAAACATCAAAAACTCAGGGAAGTGACGCTGAGCTGGAAGCGCTAGAAAACGGCTTTATGGGACATCCTAAACCCTTACGTCCGCTATTCTTCACTGAAATGTGGGAGCGGTTTTCTTATTATAGTATTCGGCCACTTTTAGTCTTGTTCATGGTGGCCACTGTGGGTAGTGGCGGTTTTGGTTTCGATGAAACGACCGCTTCTGCTATCTATGGCATCTTTGCTGGGTCATTGTATTTGGCAGCCGTTCCTGGCGGCTGGCTGGCAGATAACTGGCTAGGACAAGAGCGTGCCTTGTAGTGGGGGAGTATCATTATTGCGCTAGGACATCTGTCTATTGCCTTGTCCGCCATGTTTGGTATGACCCTGTTTTTTGTCGGTCTCATTTGTATCGTCTTAGGGTCAGGTCTATTCAAGACTTGTATCTCAGTCATGGTCGGCGCGCTATATCCTGAGGGTGATGTACACCGTGATAGTGGCTTTACCATATTTTACATGGGTATCAATATAGGCGCGTTACTCGCGGCGCTTATCGTAGGCGTGTTCAAAGAGCAAGGCATGTGGCATATCGGTTTTGGGGTCGGCGGCCTTGGCATGCTAGCCTCACTACTTATATATCGTTTTTCAGCGCGAAAAACACTAGCCTACTATGCACAAGCCAAAAACATCACTCCTGAATGGAAGCGCGCTAATGATAATCACAAAAACATAGGTCGCTGGGTCACTGGATTTTTGGGCCTTCTCGCAGCTGTGGTTATCTTAGTGGCTACTGGGATTATGCCGTTCAATCCTGAACAGGTAGTGACTTATATGACCTATATCATCGCAGCTGTGGTGATAGGGTATTTTGCTATCTTGTTCGTTTTACCGAAGTTTGATAAAACCGATAAGCTGCGTTTGCTGATTTGTTTTATTCTGATTATCGGCTCAACGCTGTTTTGGTCAAGCTTTGAGCAGCAGCCGACCTCCTTTAACTTGTTTGCCGATAACTATACTGATTTGGATGTATTAGGGTTTCAAGTTCCGAGCATTTGGTTCCAATCGCTAAACCCACTGTTTATATTATTACTTGCGCCAATTGTGAGTATTATATGGGTCAAGCTCGGTAATAGAGGAGTTGAGCCTAGTAGTATGGTGAAGTTCGCTCTTGGTATGCTCTTAGCAGCAGCAGGCTTTGGGCTGATGATTCTAGCGTCTAAGAGTATTTTAACCAATGAGGGCAGCTTGGCTTCGCCTTTATGGTTAGTTGGTAGTCTTTTATTATTGACGCTTGGCGAATTGGCGCTTAGTCCTGTCGGTTTATCTTCTATGACTAAGCTGGCTCCAAAAGGGATGCAAGGGCAGATGATGGGGTTATTCTTTGCCTCTTTAGCGATGGGTAACTTGGTTGCTGCATTCTTTGGTGGATATGTGTCGGCAGACAAGATCGAAGGGTTGCCCGGTCTATTTACCACGATGACTATCTTCTTGGTAGTAACAGCAGTGATTTTGTTGCTATTAGCCAAACCGATCAACACTATGCTCAAAAAGAGCGAGCAGGCGGATGCCAAAGTTTAATGGCCGTGACGCGTAGTACTCATAAGTAGCGCTGATAATCAGTCAGTCGCTACTCAAAAGAGCATCAGCCAAAACGTGTTACCTTAGGTGGCACGTTTTCTCTTTTATAAAAAGATAGCTCAGCTTAGCTATTGAAAACCATCTACACGCCCAAACCTCTACTGATATCGACAACTAATTAGGGCGTGTTGAACATTCACAAGAAGGCACTGCTGATCGCTACTAGTTAATCAAAGCTGTGTTCTAGTCGTCGTTAAAATTGCAGATAATGCTTATTGCATTGGTTAGCTGATTTTATTTAAACAGTCACAACGACTAGGGCGATTTTAGCATCAGCCCTCACGACAACAACAGGGACAGGACTATTTTTTGCCGCTTTATTGATAAAAACTGACGTATAGAATGACTATACTTACCATTTTTATCTGCAAATCGCCTAAAAAATAGTCTCTGTCAGTGCCATGGTTGAATGTTCAACACGCCCTATATTAGCAATAATAAAATAAGACGATTATTGATAATCGCTAGCTCAAAAGAACAAATCAGTCAAAACTGACTCATCAAAACGACTTAATTAAAAACACTCAGTACATAATATAGTCGATACACTCTAAAAATGTCATAGCGCTACTGGGATGCTCTTTTTAAAACATAAGTTGCGCAGCATCGAAGGAACGCAGCACGCAAGTAAAATTTATACCAGTAGCGCATTTAAATCCATAACAGTTTTACATTCAGCTAACTATATAAGGAACACCCAATGAGTAAACAAGCTATTCACGACCGTATCGACAGCCTACGCCAAGCGCTGGTAAAGCAGGACCTGAGCGCTATTATTGTCCCTTCTGCGGACCCGCATTTATCTGAGTATCTACCGGAGTATTGGCAAGCTCGCCTGTGGCTCTCAGGGTTTACCGGTTCGGTAGGTACGCTAGTGGTCACCGTTGACTTTGCGGGGCTATGGACCGATAGCCGTTATTGGGTGCACGCCGCTGATCAGTTAGCCGATACTGGGATTACTCTAGAGAAGCTTGCGCCTAAGCAGCCCAACCACATTGACTGGTTGAGCGAGCACTTGAGCGAAGGCGATAGCGTAGCGATTGATGGTAATGTGCTCTCCATCGCTGAGCAAGACCGTCTATTAGACGCTTTTGAAGCTCACGACATTACCTTAATTACGGATCGTGATGTGTTGACTGACATTTGGGCAGATCGTCCCGCACTACCAACTGCGAAGCTATATGAGCACGACGAGCAGTTTGTGTCGCAGTCTGCCGCTGATAAGTTGGCTGCTGTACGCTCAGGCATGCAGGAAGTAGGTGCAACCCATCACTTGCTCTCAAGCTTAGATGATATTGCTTGGTTGACCAACCTACGCGGCTCTGATGTCGATTATAACCCCGTGTTTTTATCGCATATGCTGATCAGTGCAAACGAGGCAACATTGTTTGTCGATAAGCAAAAAGTCAGTAGCGGTATTGAAAAAGAGCTCAAAGACAGTGGTATCACGCTTGCTGATTATGACGCGGTGCAACAAGCGCTTAGCGAGCTGACAGTCGATGACTTACTGCTATTAGACCCTAACAAAGTCGCTGTTGGCACGTTATCGCAGATGGTCGATGGCGTTGGTTTTATTGAGCAGATAGCGCCGAGCACTTTACTGAAGTCCGTCAAGTCAGATGCCGACGTGGATCATGTTCGCGAAGCCATGCGTCAAGATGGCGCAGCACTGTGTGAGTTTTTTAGTGCGTTCGAGGAGCGCTTGGCAAGCGGTGAGCGTTTAAGCGAGCTGGATGTCGATAGTATGCTGATCGACGCACGTAGTCAGCAGCCGCATTATGTTTCTCCGAGTTTTCCGACCATTGCTGGCTTCAATGACAACGGCGCTTTGCCGCATTACCGCGCGACGCCAGAGAAGTTCAGCTATCTAGATGTCAATGAGGGCGAGGGCGGCTTACTACTGATTGATTCGGGCGCTCAGTACCAAAACGGTACGACTGACATTACTCGCGTTGTCGGTATTGGCCAAGTCACAGACGAGCATAAGCGCGACTTCACTACGGTACTCAAAGCGCACATTGCACTGGCGCGCGCGCACTTCCCCGACGGTATCGCTTCGCCGCTTATTGATGCGATTTGCCGAGCGCCGCTGTGGCAAGCGCAGATGGACTATGGTCATGGTACTGGCCACGGCGTCGGTTACTTCTTGAACGTCCATGAAGGCCCGCAAGTGATCGCTTATAGTGCCAGCACGCCAAAAGAGCGCGCGATGAAAGTAAATATGATCTCAAGCAATGAGCCGGGACTCTACCGTGAAGGTAAGTGGGGTATCCGTATCGAAAACTTAGTCGTTAATAAAGCTGTGGCGAACCCTAATGAGACAGAATTTGGTGACTTTCTAAATTTTGAAACTGTGACTTATTGTCCTATCGATACTCGTCTTATTGAGAAGTCGCTTTTAGATCAGGTAGAGATTGATTGGTTAAATGACTATCACAGCCAAGTCTATGCTGAGCTAAATAGTCGCGTCGAGGGAGCAGCGCTTGAGTGGCTCACTAAGCGTACGCAAGCTATCTAAAAAAGCTGTATTGATGGTCAGTCATTCTAGATTCTGACCTATCAGACATAAAAAAGCGCTCGGCCAGTTCAGGCTTGAGCGCTTTTCTGAGCTTAGTTTTTGGCTTTATTATAAGCGGCTTATTGCTTCTCGCTTAACTGACGCGTGACCTCCGCGCGTAGCCAAGACTTTAGCGTTTCGGACAGCTGCATCATCTGTTCGGTTAAATAGTCATCGATATGAACTTCTAACTCATGAATCATTTGTTGCTCAGCTGCGCTAAGTGTCGTATCTTTTAACGATAGATCGATGGAAGACGCCGCATGAGACACTTTATCATCGACTGCATTAATCAGCTGCTCATCGTGAGCACTCGTCTCTTTTTTATCAGCACTGGACTTAGGATCAGTTTCTTTTAAAGTGGCAGTTGCAGCATTGGCTTCGCGGTTATGAGAGGTATGTGCATGAAGAGTATATGAGCTTAGTTTTTCTTCACTAGCGCTTGGCTCTTGATTGTCTTTTTGCTGAATGGTTTGCTGCTGTTGTCGCTGTTCATTTGCTGCGTCGGCTTGCGCTTTTTCTTCTGCCGCTTGTTTTTCAGCCTGCGCTCTGACTTGAGCTAAGCGCTCGGCCTCTATACGTTCTGCCTCTAAGCGCTCTTCTTCTAAACGTTGCTGCTCCGCCTCAGCTCGCAGTGCTGCTTGTTCGTCAGCAAGTGCTTTTGCCGCCGCTTGCTGCTTCTCGTGCGCACCGTATAAGTCATCAAGATGAGCATCGAGATCATGATTACTAAAGACAAACTGCTCAAACGAGGTGTCTGCTCGTAATAGCGCAGTGATGTCTTTTAGTTCTTGTACAATAGCGGCGCGTACTGGCTGAGGAGCTCCTGTCCAATGCTGATAGAATTCATGAGAAAAAGAATAGCTCGACATAATGGCTTCCATAAACTGCTGAAAATTACCCCTTATCATACGCAAGTATAATAAGGGGCTGCAAGAGGACAAACGTAGCAAAACAATTATAAACCTTACGCTAATCAATTTAGCTTATGAAGATAAGGTGTTTGCTCTAAGACCAACGGGCAAAAATAAGCGAGCCATTGGTACCGCCAAAGCCGAAGCTATTGGATACCGCATAGTTAAGCTCAGGCACATCACGCGATTGATTTGCCACATAGTCTAGATTGCAGTTGTCTTCGACATTCTCTAGATTGATCGTTGGCGGAACCTCTTGATGATGCAAGCTAAGCACCGTAAATATCGCTTCGATACCGCCTGCCGCGCCTAGCAGATGCCCAGTCATAGACTTAGTCGAGCTGACAAGGATGCTGTCTTTTACTGCTGAAAATACCGTCTCAATCGCCAAAGATTCAGCGACATCACCTGCCGGCGTACTCGTGCCATGGGCGTTGACATAACCGACTTTGGCGGCATCAATGCCTGCGTCATTGAGCGCGTTTTGCATCGCGCGTGCCGCTCCGCGACCATCTTCTGGCGGTGCGGTAATGTGACTGGCGTCATCGCTCATCCCAAAGCCGACTAGCTCTGCAAGGATAGTTGCGCCGCGCGCTTTAGCATGAGCTAGACTCTCTAATACTATGACACCTGAGCCATCCCCTAAGACAAAACCATCGCGATCTTTGTCGAAAGGTCGTGAAGCACGGGTCGGCTCCTCATTACGCGTGGAGAGCGCATGCATAGCGCCAAATCCTGAGATACCTAGCGGGCTTGAGCCTTTTTCACTACCACCTGCGAGCATGATATCAGCATCACCATGAGCGATCAGACGTGCCGCTAAGCCGATAGCATGCGTCGCGGTGGTACAAGCGGTGGCAGTCGCTAGATTAGGGCCTTGTAATTTGTGCTTAATAGCCACTAAGCCTGCCGCCATATTGACGATAGAACCTGGAATAATAAAAGGCGAGACTTTTTTAGCGCCTTTATCACGTAACGTGTCACGGCTATTTTCAATAGTTTGAATACCGCCAATTCCTGAACCTAGAATAATACCAAAACGCTCTGGATCGACATGCGCTACAGGGCTGTCATCAGCACTTACCTCATCTATAAACCCCGCGTCTTTTAGCGCCATACTTGAGGCCGCTATACCGTAATGAATAAACTCATCATAGCGCCGCGCGTCTTTGGCATTCATAAATTGCTTAGCATCGAAGTCTTTGACGGTGCCGGCGATTTGTGTACGATAGTCGCTAGCATCGAAGTGCTCAATAGGAGTGATACCGCTTTCGCCGGCCAGCAGGCGCGTCCATGTACTTTCAACGTCCAAGCCTAGCGGGGTAATAGCGCCCATACCAGTGACTACCACACGCATCTCATCGGAGCGCTCATAATGCGGCTGCTTTTGACGCGATTTTTGCTGCTGTTTGCTCATAGCTATATCCTATCCTGACTATACAAAAATGATATTATTCTAGCAGTCATTATAATATACATTAGTGTACGTTTGTAAACTCATAATGACTGCTAATGACAGTTTAAGCAAAACAAACTTGACCGAGTACCACGCCTTTACGCGCGCCTGTGACTGCCGGCAGATTACCAGTTTCGCCCATCAAGGTCTGCCGCGCCAGCCAAGCAAAAGCGACTGATTCTACCCAAGTCGGCTGCAGTCCTAATTCAGTGGTAGTAGTCACCGCCCAGTGCGGAAGATGCGCTTGCAGACGCGTCATTAAATAGCGGTTGAGCGCGCCGCCTCCGCATACATAAACGCTGCTTTGTTTTTGATTACTAATAAACTGATTGATCTGATCGCAAGCACTGATAGCGGTCAGCTCGGTCAGTGTCGCTTGTACGTCAGCGGCTGAATAGCGTGTATCGGTCGCCGTTTTATCAAAGGCTTGTAGCTCAGACTTTAACCAAGATAAATTAAAGTCCTCGCGTCCGGTACTTTTAGGGTGAGGCTGGGCAAAGAATGGATGCTCTAAGAGTTGATTAAGCAGTGGTTCGATCACTTGTCCTGACTGCGCCCATGCCCCATCTTGATCATAGTCTTTATCGATATGCTGTTTGGCCCAAGCGTCTAACAACAGATTGGCAGGGCCGGTGTCATAGCCTATGACCGGATCATCATTAGCTGGCAGCACAGTAATATTCGCAATACCGCCCAAATTCAGTAAGATACGAGTGCTAGCGGAGTCAGAAAATAAAGCCTTGTGAAAGGCTGGCACTAAAGGCGCGCCTTGACCGCCAACTGCCATATCGCGGCGTCGAAAATCACTGACCACACTGATAGCGGTGCGCTCAGCGATGATATTGGCATCGAGCAGTTGTAAGGTGACCGCCATTTGTGGACGATGACGTACGGTTTGTCCATGACAGCCAATCGCTAGCACCGACTCGCTATCAGTATCGGCTTGCTGCAGTAACGTATTGACCACTTCGCTGGCAAACTCACTGTACTCACGACTTGCCCAGCCGAACCAGTCCAGCTCACTTACCAAATCATTGGGCTCATCGAAGTTAGGGGTCAAAGCAGCGGTACCGTTTGGCTGACACAGAGCCAGTAATACCTCACGCAGACGCGCTGGAAAGTTTTGGCTATGGCTTGTGATGAGCTGCAGCGGCTGCTGTGTGTTCTCACTATCACTTGCAAACTGACACAGCACTGCATCCATACCATCTAAGCTCGTCCCTGACATCATACCGATATATAAGCCGTCATCGAAATTCTCAAACACCGTTTGTTCTAGGGCATCAGTGAGAGCGGTGTAGTCTAGGTCGTCATAAGCGTTAGTAGTCGGCTCAGCGTTATTATTATTTGTATTTATAGTAGGTGCGGCGTTACTCATGGCAATTTCCCTTAAAAAAAGCTAATATATCTCTCAAATTCTAACACTTTTTATAGGCCTTCAAGATTCTAAAAGCCCTTGAGGCATTCATCATTTAATGAAGTTAAACAAGAGAGCAACATGACAGAGCAGTCCTACAATTTAGAAGAACAACTGGCCCTGATTCAGCGCGGTACTCAAGAAATTTTATCCGAAGAGGATTTAGTCGCTAAGCTTAAACTGAACCGCCCGCTACGTATTAAGGCCGGTTTTGATCCTACTGCACCGGATCTGCATTTAGGCCATACGGTACTCATCAATAAGCTCAAGCATTTTCAAGATTTGGGTCATGAGATTTATTTTCTAATCGGTGACTATACCGCTAAGATTGGCGACCCTTCTGGTAAGAACTCTACGCGTCCGCCATTGACTGATGAGCAAATTAAAGCCAATGCAACGACCTATGCTGAGCAAGTATTTAAAATCTTAGACAAAGAAAAGACTCGCGTGGTTTTTAACTCTGAGTGGTTCAGTGACATGAGCGCCGCTGACATGATTCAGCTTGCCAGTCAGCAGACGGTCTCGCGTATGCTTGAGCGTGATGACTTCTCTAAACGCTATGCTTCGCAAACACCTATCTCAATCCATGAGTTTCTGTATCCATTAGTGCAAGGCTATGATTCTATCGCGCTAAAAGCCGATGTTGAGCTTGGCGGTACCGATCAAACCTTCAATTTACTAATGGGACGCACATTGCAAGGGCGCTATGATCAAGAGCAACAAGTCTGCATCACAGTACCTATTTTGGAAGGGCTAGACGGCGTTAATAAAATGTCCAAATCACTAGGAAACTATGTCGCCATCTATGATGCACCAGGCACCATGTACCAAAAACTGCTATCGATGCCAGATACCTTGATTCGCCGTTATTTTGAGTTTTTAAGCTTTAAGCCGATGGATGAAGTCGAAGGCTTGATGAACGAGATGGAAAACGGTCGCAATCCACAAGAGATCAAGCGTATCCTCGCTGAAGAGTTAATCGAGCGCTTCCATGATGCTGATGCTGCAGCTAATGCGCACAAGTCTGCCGGTAACGTCTTAGCAGATGGTGAGCTGCCAGTCGATTTGCCAGAGGTAGTATTAAACTTAGAAGGAGCGGACGCGCTATTTATTACCCAAATCTTAAACCAAGCAGAGCTTGCCAAAAATAACTCAGCAGCCAAAGATATGGTCAAACGCGGTGCGGTAAAAGTCGATGGCGAAGTGGTCGATGCAGGCCTTAGCTTAACCTCAGGACAGACAGTCGTGATTCAAGCTGGCAAGAAGGCGTATGCAAAAGTGACTGTAAGTTAAATTAAAGTAAGACATTTACAAACTTGAACTATAAATGAAGATATAATATTAATTATATCTTCTTTATTCTGCTAGGAAATTTAAACGCATATGGCAAGCCGTCAGCTAGTGACACACTCTCCTAAAGCTTTAAATCATTATCGAAAACAGATGTCGCTATCTGTAGACTTGCTTGCCAAAAAATCGAATACTAATCTGAAGAAAGCTCTCATGGGTGAAGTCGAATCCGAAGTTTTCACTGTGAAACAATTAGAGAGTATCGCCAAAACTCTCGTTATACCTACCCATTATCTTACAATGGACAAGGTTTATAATAGAAATATTCCAGAGTATATTGACCATAGAAACTACTCAGATAAAAATTCGAATGATGAGGATCTATATGAGCTAAATAAACTGATTAGTGAAGTTTATAAAGATAGAGAAAACTTATTACATGTATACGATGTTATTGAAGAAACCCTTGAAAATTTTCAGTTAAGCTTATCAGGGAATAATGCACAGGAAGATGCTCAACGTATTCGGGATTTTCTAGATGTGGATAATGCTCGTTTGACTGTTGAAGGGAGTGACTACTATAAGTCATGGCGCTTATTATTAGAAAAAAAAGATGTTTTAGTTCTAGAAAAGTCTAGACTTAGTATCGGTTCAGAAGGTTTGTCTCTTTTTTATGATGTCTTACCTATTATAGTTATTATTACATCTGGTCAAACTCCATCGAGAAAGCTCTTTACTTTAATTCACGAACTAGTACATTTAGGTCTAAGACAAAGTGCTTTAGATGGCTATATTTTAGAAGCTGACAATAAAACTGAAAGTTATTGTAATGAAGTAGCAGGCCATGTATTAGTACCTACTTCAGTGATAAATAAAATCTATGATGAAAAAAAGCAATTAATCGAAAATATTGAACACATTCGAAAAGATATTAAAGTCAGTTATGATGCGATTGCTATACAGTTAAAGCAAGTAGGTAAAATCTCACAAAGCGATTTAAATACATATTTTGCTAATAAACAGAAAGAAATAGATGAAAGAGATAGTGGTTTTAGAGCTAGTTATAAAAAACATACTACCTATAATCACTTTGGTAAGATTTATATTCAGCAAGTTTTTTCAGCTGTTTGGGAGGACGCACTAAGTTTAGGTAGTGCCATGAGAATTCTAGGTATTGAAAAAATGAGTGATTTAGACCATCTAGAGAAGAAGGCCTTTACCTAATGACATTAATATGTTGTGTGGATACCAATGCGTTATTAGATATATGCTATCGTTATTACCCTAATGATTCTTTTACAGGCTTGTGGGATGGATTAGAGTCTGCTGTTATTGCAGGACAAGTACGTTTTATTCAATCTGAGCATATTAATAAAGAAGTTGAAAGGAAGCTTGCTCAGTTCGACTATTCTAGAAACAAATATGATGATTTCATGAGGCGTCTTAAAGTAGATGTAATAAGAAACAGTGATTATGCTCAGGCACTAATTAGCTTAAAAGGAGATTTAGCTAGTAATGTGCCTTTCATTGCCAGAAAGCAAGGAACATTTCTGGATAATTTAGATGAAGACTTATCAAACATCTCAGTAGCATCTATTAAGAATGCAAAAGTTATTACTAGCGAACAAGGCTTTAATACAGATATTACTAACCCAGTATTAAGAAAAAGTACTCAATTAAAAATTCCTGATGTCTGTCGTTACAAACATATTCCTTGTAGTAATTGGTTAGATGTATTCACTCACTTAGGCATGAGATTTTAATTTATTATGATAACTCAAGGCATTTACCGCCATTACAAAGGCAGCTTGTATCAAGTATTGCATACCGCGCAGCACTCAGAGACCGAAGAGTCGCTCATAGTCTATCGTTGTCTGTACGGTGAGTATGGGGTGTGGGTACGCCCGCTTGCGATGTTTGCTGAAACAGTCAGCGTTGAAGGTAAAGAGGTACCACGATTTGAGTTGATTCAATCATTGAATGATTAGTACTGAACCACCACGCACGAGAAATTTCACCCAAAAAAAACGACCCGTTGAGGTCGTTTTTTTTGTTTTATATCTAGGTTTTAGATAGATGCGCCATTAGTTGTTCAAAAATGCAATCAATGCTTTATTGAACTCTTCACTATGGGTCACATTGATACCATGTGGACCGCCTTCAATGACATGTAATCTACTGTCTGCAATCATATCGTGAGAGCGTTCACCACTGGCTTCGATTGGTACGATTTGATCCGCATCACCATGTATGACCAATGTCGGTACATCAAACGCTTTTAAATCATCGCGAAAATCGGTATAGCTGAACGATTTGACGCAATCAAAGGTTGCTTTAGCAGAAGCGAACGCTGCGATGTCACGGTTGTATAAGCGCATGGGCTTGCTGACCAGCAACTTACCATCTTTTGGGGTAAAGAAGTTCTTAGTAAAATCATTTAAAAAGGCAATACGATCATCACTAACCCCATCCAAGAATCCTTGAATATCTGACTCTTCGAGACCGCCATCAGGGTTATCATCTGTCTTAAACAGGTACGGTGGGACAGCAGAGGCCAGTACCGCTTTGCTCACACGCTCGGAGCCATATTTACCCAGATAGCGAGCCACTTCACCGCCGCCCATGGAGAATCCAACGATGGTGGCATCTTGCAAATCGAGCGCCTCCATCAACCCTTTCAAGTCTTCGGCTAGCGTATCGTAATCATAGCCATTCCATGGTTTGGATGACTGACCAAAACCGCGTCTGTCATAAGTAATGACTTGATAGCCTGCTTCGACTAGCGCAGGTAGCTGTGCTTCCCAAGCGCGACCACTGAGTGGCCAGCCATGGATGAGTATGACAGGTTTGCCTGTACCTTGGGTTTCGTAATAGAGTTCAACCGGTTGATCGTCTTGTGTTGCAACGGTGATATAGGGCATGGTTTTATCCTTTTGATATTATTATATTCATATATTTTTATGTTGATGCTTGTCAGTAACTACTATCCGTAGTGGTTAGCATCAGCTTTCAAGTATAGAACCAGCCCGAAACAATTGCTATGACAGGTTGTAAAGTTATAGTAGTGATTATAAAGTGGTTGTGTAAAACGCTAGTTACTCTTGTAGAAATTCTTTTAGTATCTTATAAAATTGCAATGGCTCATCTATCGGCACGGCATGTCCTGAGCGCGGCAGTATGACGTCACTAGCATTGGGTAATATGTGGGTGATTTTCTGCTGCCATATAGGGTCATAGAGCGTTGATCGACCACCAATGAGACTGACTACTGGGATGGTGACGTTCTCTATACCTGCCCGAAAATCATAAGGTATGGCGAGATACGCTTGCAGGCAGCGCATCTTATGTTGCCATGTCTTATGATCATAAAATGCCAGTTTATGATCATTTTGATGAGTGAGTGCGCGGACGATGGCCTTTGAGCGTGGACGACTGACAGACAGTAAAGAAAACATTTTTTCGACGTTTGTCACTTGGCGTTTAAGAAAAAAAGGCAGATGCGTAAAGCGTTCGACTTGCGCATACGGTAGCGTCATATCAATAATTTCTTGGAAAACTGCAAACATCTCCGTTTGCCGATCACCAAACAATCCACCTTGCCAATCTGGTTGGTTGTGAATCACAGGGCTTTGATCGATGTTCAAATAGCGGCTGATACGAGATGTGCCAAAGTGGGTAAAATAAGACCACATCACCAATGCCCCCATCGAAATCGCAGCAACGGGTAACGACTCTACGTTACGGTTTATGCAAACATGATCGATGATGGCATCAATATCTTCAGCGTACTGATTGACAAAATCAAACGGCGTCACCTCGATATTTTTTGCGGCACCAAATCCCCGAAAATGCGGCAAGTAAAATTCATATTTACCGATCAATGGCAGTATAAAAGGTAAAAACTCTCGTGCATCCATACCATAAGCATGCATCATCATGACGGGTGTACCGCGTCCAATAACCGATACGGGGAGCGCTGTACCATCTGTTGCTTTGATAGTGATTGTCTGTAATTGATAAGGAGCGGGCAAAGTTATGAGGTTCTTTTTCATAGAGGGATCACTTTGGGTTATGAAGTCACCTTTTGATTGGTAGAGACATGTTGATTTGTTAAGACAGATCACTACAAAACAGGCTTTATCGCCGATAAAAGACTGTTATATTAAACAGTCATCTGACCATAGCACAGAATTTGGCTAACGGTAAAAGCAGTAGCGATCACTGATAAGGATAGAAGGGTATGAGCAAATCGATATTGTCGTCATTGGATAGTAGCTTGTATCCACAAGTCTGGGAGCAGCAGACCTTTACCAGTCCACAAGCACTTTTATTGTCGATGTTAAATAATGAGGTCACGGTTGATGCCAGCGCCTTTACCAAGCAGCTACTGGCGAATAATATTTATAAAGAATGGATTAACACCACGGTATTTGGGCGTTATCTACATCGTAATTTCACCGCCTTTTATCAGCAGCCAGAAGACAGTTTTAATATAGATATGCCTTCATTGTTCCGTCAGGAGCTAATGCGCCATACGCAGTATTTGCCGCTCACACAGGTGCTTTTTTTTGCAGGAGATATGCCAAAAAGTGTGCGACAGACCAAACTGCTTACCACTACTGTCAATCCAGCCACTGCGATCGTCAATGCTCAGAAATCATCCAAGACATCAGTTACCAATGCCTCCAGAGTAGTGATTAACCAAATTACCATCACGGGTAAGCAAGTATTGGGGTTTGCGATACGTCACCACAAACGCACGAGCGAGCGGCTGCGCAATGAAGTGTTGATTATGGACTTTCAGGACCTGCGTCTGGTCAATGAGATAACGATTGAAGACATAAAAAAAAGCAATATAGAGGGCTCTATATTGCTTCGGTCGTACGAGTTACGCTGATAAATATATCAAGGAGCTAGACCAGTCTTAACTGTCTTGCTTGGCAACGGTTAAGCCATTGTAGGTTTGGGCCACTGGCATGACTTCTAAGCGATTGACATTAATATGCGCAGGCGACTCAATCAGCCACAGCAAAATATCGCCAATATCTTCACCCGTCATGGTCTTAAAACCATCATAGACCTTTGCCGCTTTGTCATCATCACCGTGATAGCGTACGTTTGAAAACTCAGTACCCGCAACCACTCCTGGCTCAAGATTGGTCACACGCACTTGCGTACCAAGCAGATCGGCACGTAAGTTTAGGCTGAATTGTTTTACAAATGCTTTGGTCGCGCCGTAAACGTTGCCACCATAATAAGGCCAAGTGCCTGCGATTGAGCCCACATTAATGATATAACCACTATCGCGCGCAACCATCGCTGGTAGGACGGCATGAGTCAGCGCCATCAAACCCTTGATATTGGTGTCATTCATGCGCATCCAGTCATCAAGACTGGCTTTGTGTGCAGGCTCTGTACCGAGCGCTAACCCTGCATTATTTACGAGCACATCGATTTTCTTGAAACCATCAGGCAGATCAGCAAGGATTTGCGGGATAGAGTCAGTTTCACTCACATCCATAACCACAGGCAAAAACGCATCGCCTAGGGTATCTGCCAAAGCATTTAGTTTATCAAGGCGTCTAGCACAACCAATCACGCGATGACCGTTTGCAACCAAACGCTCTGCTAGCGCTTTACCAAATCCGGCACTAGCACCAGTAATTAATACATTCATGATCTATCCTCTACCTATTCTTGATAGCCTAAAGCGCGTGTGATAACGAGTCATCAGCGATACGACTGTCTACCAAAACTACCGTTTACTAAAATTATTGTCTGCCAAATATCTTGTCGCCCGCATCACCCAAACCTGGAATGATATAACCATGCTCATCCAAATGACTGTCTAGCGCAGCGGTATAAATGGTCACGTCAGGATGCGCTTCATTCACCAAGCGTACACCTTCAGGTGCCGCCACGAGTACCAATGCTTTGATATTGGTACATCCATTTTTTTTGAGCATCTCGATGGTCGCTACCATTGAGCCGCCTGTGGCTAGCATCGGGTCAATGATCAGCGCAGGACGTTTGTCCATATGGCTGACGAACTTTTCAAAAAACGGTACTGGCTGTAGCGTTTCTTCATCACGTTGTAGACCGACCACAGAAATTTTAGCAGTAGGGATTAGATCGAGCACGCCATCAAGCATGCCAATACCTGCGCGCAAAATAGGTACGATAGTCGCTGTCTTACCGATGATTTGCTCACCAGTGATCTCGCCGCACCAGCCTTGCATTGGAAACGTCTCAATCTCAAAATCGCGACTTGCTTCATACGCCATCAAGCGCGCAAGTTCTTTGGTCAATGTGCGAAACTTATAAGTGCTACAGTCTTTTTCACGCATGAGACTGAGTTTATGACGGACTAGTGGATGATCGATGACGGTAATGCTTAAGTCGTTATTTAGCTCGCTCATAAAGTCTCTCTTATCTATCAAGTTTGGCTATCAGCCTTCATATCTATTTTAGGTTTCGATTTCGAATTTTAATCGTATGCTATGATAACAAAAAAACTGCTTTTCTAATGAAGAATGTTATGACCAATAAAACTTATAAGACTAGGGCGTGTTGAACATTCGACCATGGCACTGACAGAGACTATTTTTTAGGCGATTTGCAGATAAAAATGGTAAGTTTAGTCATTCTAAGCGTCTATTTTTATCAATAAAGCGGCAAAAAATAGTCCTGTCCCTGTTCTTGTAGTTAGGGCTGATGCTAAAATCGCCCTAGTCGTTGCGACTGTTTAAATAAAATCAGCTAGCCAATGCAATAAGCATTACCTGCAATTTTCACTTAGACTAGAACTATTTTAGCGATCAGCAGTGCGCATTTGTGAATGTTCAACACGTCCTAAAGCAGTGATAATAAATTTACGAATACGGTTGATGCGAAGGAGAACATAAGGATGGAAGCAACTACTACCGAAATAGAAACCCACCCTTTTGAACCCGTCCTGCCACCGAACGCTACACTAATGATGATGGGTATCTTTCCGCCAACCTCTGATAAATGGGCAATGCAGTTTCATTATCCGAACTTCTATAATGATATGTGGCGTATCTATGGCGGCGCGTTCTTCGATGATGTGAACTACTTTAGAGTCGGGGACGAAAAGCACTTTGACCCTAAGCGTATCCGCGACTTTTTGTTTGAGCGCGGCATCGCTCTATGTCCCACGGTCAGACAGGCCATTCGTGAGACCGGAAATGCGTCTGATAAGAATTTAACGGTCGTGACCCCAGTGGATTTAGATACTATTTTGCCGAAGGTTCCTAAGTTAGAAGCCCTATTTACCACAGGAGGTAAGGCAACTGAGGTGCTGCTGAATTTATTAAATGATCCGCCTATTAAGTCAAAGCAGCCCAAGACCAATCAAAGTATCGACTATCCGTACCAATGGCATAATCAAAGCACCAAAGCACAAGCACCAGAGTTGACTCTATATAGACTGCCTTCTACGTCGCGCGCTTATCCACTAGCACTAGATAAAAAGGTAGCTGCTTATAAAGCCTTCTTTGAAAAGATGGGTAAGCTATAACTCATATAGAAGGGAAGCGAGTAGGGTGTGGTTGATGCAGCGTAATCCATCATTGAATGC
The DNA here is from genome assembly GCF_904846685.1 of Psychrobacter submarinus. GTDB lineage: Bacteria > Pseudomonadota > Gammaproteobacteria > Pseudomonadales > Moraxellaceae > Psychrobacter > Psychrobacter submarinus. The sequence continues at coordinate 810 of NZ_CAJHBQ010000004.1, read as the reverse complement.
CAATACTGAGGGTAAGTTAACCTTAAAACACTGATAAATAAGCAGTAAACCGGGTATCTAAAATTTATTTAAAATAAACCCAAATTTAAGCTTGACGGCCAAACTAAACTGCGTATAATACGCCCCTATCGGAACGAGGAGCAGCACTGATACTTAGCAAGTTAAGCAATTAACGGTTAGGTTAGCAGCTAGCAAGTTTGATAAGAAGTTCAAATCTTTTAAGATAAAAACTTCAAATTAAATAAAAAATACTTCTTGACTTCCAAAACAAACCGTCTATAATACGCACCTCATTAAGGGATAGGGCGAGATACAGACTAAATAGTTTAGTCAAATCAGCCTCTTAACTTACTGAAACAAATTATAAAAAAGCTTGACAAACATAATTAACATGATATGATAGTCAGCTCGCTAATAACAATAAGCACATTGCTTAGTTATTAGTTATATAACTCTTTAACTGGACGACAGTAAAGAGACACTATTTAAAATCAGAACTAAAGAACAACTTGTGTGGATTTTTGCTGAGATAAGAATGCTAAAAATAAAGTTGGTTTGAACTTCTTTTCGGAGTTTACTCTAACTATAAAAATTATCATTTAATCAGCAGAAAAACTCAAAGTTAATTCATTACGAACATAATTTTAAGCAAATGCTAGATTAGATGAGCCAAGATTAGAAGTCATCTTACTATTTATAGTGAAGACTTCAAGCAAGATTAAACTGAAGAGTTTGATCATGGCTCAGATTGAACGCTGGCGGCAGGCTTAACACATGCAAGTCGAGCGGAAACGATACCAGCTTGCTGGT
>NZ_CAJHBQ010000003.1 GCF_904846685.1 Psychrobacter submarinus | reverse complement strand
GCCTATAACGACTCAAATCAGTTAGCAAAGACTTATCTTGGTAGCTGCCATATCGCTACTTGACCGCTTTTACTTTGCGTCATTAAGCGCGAGCCATCCACTTGCAAGCTACTCAGCGCGCCTTTGGTTTCAACCCGGCTCACAATAGTCCCTGTCGCTGGATCAAACAAGTGGACAATACCATCCAAGTCGCCGACCGCAATATAATCCCCAATCATTACTGGATTGGTAAGCTTACGATAAGCAAGCTCCTCGCTCTCCCATAACACTTCACCGGTGCGACGGTCATAAGCCACCACTTTGCCCTCTAAGCTTGTCGCAACGACTTGCTGGCTATTGACCGCAAGCGACTTAAGACTAGCAAGCTCTTTGACAAACATGACCTCTCTTGAAGCCAAATCGATAGCTAACAGCTGACCGCTATAGCTAATAGCAAATAGCTGATTATTATCAATGACAGGTTGACCATCGACATCGCTCATACGCTCAACTTCACTGCTGCCGGTGCCGATACCGATACGGCGTGACCATTTTGGCAAACCGTTATCTAAGGTGATTGCGTGCAGACGGCCATCAGCGGTGGCAATCAAAGCGGTTGTATCATCTAGCAAAGTTGGCGCAGCAGCACCGCGAACGCTGATAGCAGGAAGACTAGTGGCAAACTGCCAGACTGACTGCCCGCTTTGTAGCGATAACCCATGCAAAAAACCATCATTCGCCGATAAGATAACGCGGTTATTGGTAATCAGTGCCGGCGTCAATACCGATCCTGACAGCTGTTTTTGCCAGCGTTTAGCGCCAGTACTACTATCGAGCGCTATAATCCAGCCACCGCGAGTACTGACCACAGCGGTCTGACTAAAGGCATCTAAAGCGACCCCGCCAGTAATCTCTTCACCGACGTTGAACGACCATAAGCGCTGACCATTACTATCATAACCGGTTAGATCACCGCCGCGACCGGCAACGACCATCTGACCATTTTCATAGCCGACTTGTAGGTCTAACGGATCTTTTTTGCTGGCGTTCTTGCCAGCATTAACACTGAACACGGGCTGCAAAACACTGATTGGCTGCGCAATTTGTACCAGCTTGACAGGATCGTTAACCTCCGGTTTTATACCGCGATTACAGCCCGCAGCAGCGGTAGCCATCAAAGCCACTACTGCCACTTGCATAGCAGTCTTTTTTAGGGTATTGCTTTTTATAGTCTGGCTTGCACGAACAGATCGGGTCATTGTATTCTCACTACAAAAAATTAACGGTCAATAAGAAGCTATAGCTAAAGATAATATCAGTCTTTATTGCACAGCCACTACTATAATTAGGGTTAAAACTAGTTCGGGTTAACACTGAGCTTTAGAATTATCTACAGCGCAAAGGATATGACTGACTTACTGCGTCGATTATTCAGGCTCGTTGCTATTATTGTTTTCATTGATAGCATCACTGTCATTATCCATCATTACGGTATTATCTACCGTCAATCCTTGCGGTGCTGCTGGCTGCTGGATAAGACTGTCTTGAGCTTTGATGGGCTCAGGGTAGATACCTAAGCTCTCCATTTTTAGCGCCAGTACTGCGCGCTCTTCATTACGCTCGCTGATTAGATTCCAAGCATTATTATAAGCATTAATCGCCGCCTCTTTATCATTTTGCGCTTGGTAAATATCACCTAGTAGCTCTTGCTGGCTGGCTTCAAAGGAGATGGGCACATCGCTTTTAGCTTCAGATAATGCCGCTTCTAGCTCATCATTGGCTAATAACACCTGCGCGTAACGCAGACGTGTAATAGCTTTGAGCCCTGCATCATCTAAATCGATAGCTAAGGCTTGCTTGAGGCTTGCTGCCGCGCCTGTAAAATCATCATTATCTACTTGCATCCGCGCTTTCATCATTAGTGCTTGCCAAGCGTATACTGAATCACCGTGAGCGCTGACTAAGCTATCGATATCATCACTTAGCTGCTCGCGGCTTTCGCTCAGTGCTGCTAAAGCATCGTCTTCTAAATCTGGGTTTTGCGCCGCCAAGCTGACTTGCTCGTTTAACAGCTGAATATCTGCATACTGGTCGGCAGCTACCGTATCCACACGGGCATGGTTATTTTGCCAATAAGTCCAACCAAAATAGCCAGCTAACGCTAACAATATAATAGTGACAATATTGCCACCATACTGTTTTAGCGCTTGCATCGAATTGTCTGAGTTTGGCGAACTAGGATTCAAAGCCATGGGTATTTACCTGATGAAATTTATAATGAATACTTTATGAGAAATGGTTGCTTGTTAATATCTGAGCTAAGACTACTGACCCAAAAAGTTAGCGCTATCCGCCAACCAATCTTGAGGCACGTTTTTTTGCTCACCATTTTGCATATCTTTGATACTAATCATTTGCTGATCCAGTTCTTGCTGCGCGATAATCACTGTTAGCGCAGCGCCTGACTTATCCGCTTTTTTCATTTGCGCTTTCAGGCTAGTCGCGCTCGCCATCTTTACACGCAGATCTGGGCGCTTATAGCGCAGATTTTGCGCGTAAGCGATACCAGCGCTATATACTTCAGGATGCGCGGCAACAAAGACATCACATGCAGAATCTTCTGTAAAAGGCGCAACCGCTTCTATCAATAATAACAAGCGCTCAAGACCCATAGCAAAACCAACAGCAGGCTCAGACGTTACTGGCTTGCTCTCTTGGACTTTGCCTTTATTGTCCATTGATTTTAACTGGCCAATTAGACCATCGTAGCGGCCGCCAGCACAAACCGTAGCTTGGCTGCCTAGCTTGTCAGTCACCCACTCAAAGACGGTCTTGTTATAATAATCAAGACCACGCACTAGATGCGGGTTAATCTCAAAATCGATGCCAAGCTCTGTCAAATACGCCTGTACTTGCTCAAAGTGCGCCATACTCTCCGTACCCAAAAAGTCAGCGAGCTTTGGCGCATCATTCAATAACGCTTGCGTACTCGCGTCTTTGCTATCCAAAATCCGTAGCGGATTGGTCGTTAAGCGGCGCTTACTGTCTTCATCGAGCTGCTCTTGCTTATCGGTCAAATAACGCACTAGAGCATCACGATAAGCACGACGCTCATCACTCTCGCCTAAGCTATTGAGCTGTAGGCGCATCTCGTTTTTGAGGCCAAGCTCTTGCCACATAAGATCCGTCATCGCAATCAGCTCAGCATCTGCATCGGGCAAAGCACTACCGAAGCTCTCGACTCCAAGCTGATGGAACTGACGATAACGCCCCTTTTGCGGGCGCTCATAGCGAAACATCGGGCCGATGTACCAAAGTTTGGGCGTATCGCCGCGCAGTAAGTTATGCTCGATGACCGCGCGTACCGCGCCTGCCGTGCCTTCAGGTCGCAAAGTTAGAGGCGTTGGCGGCTCTGACTTATCGGCAAAACTATACATCTCTTTTTCGACAATGTCAGTTGCGCCGCCGATAGCACGAGCAAACAGATCGGTCTGCTCAACAATAGGTAAGCGGATATTCTCGTAGCCATAACGGCTCAGTACATTTTGTAAAACGGCTTCTAGGCGTAACCACTTTGCCGATTGCTGTGGCAAAATATCATTGAACCCTTTAATAGCTTTAATCATGGTGCGGTTATACCCTCAAACTCTATTGCGATTGTTTTTTATTTTGAAATGTCTGTTTTATGAAGCACTAGCCGACGCGAATAATTTCATTTTCGCGTGACTTAGCAAGCTCTGCGGCGTGGGCGCGTACCATATCTTCGATTTCGTCCACTAAGTTATTGGTATCGATGAGATGACTCTTGTCGCCCATCCGGTAGACCAAAGACTTAGGCGCGGCGCCGACGATACCGATATCGGCCTCCTTAGCCTCACCTGGTCCATTTACTTTACAGCCAATCACCGATAAGTTCATCGGTTCACGAATATCTTCTAAGCGCGACTCTAATGCCGTCATCACCTTAATGACATCAAACTCTTGACGCGAGCAGCTTGGGCAAGCGATGAAGTTTACACCGTTAGAGCGGATATTTAGTGACTTTAGAATATCAAAGCCAATTTTAATCTCCTCTTCAGGCTCAGCCGCTAAAGAGATACGAATAGTATCGCCAATACCATCGAGTAACAGCCCGCCCAGAGCAATAGCCGACTTGACCGCACCAGTACGATAGACGCCCGCTTCTGTCACTCCTAGATGTAGCGGATTATCTATCTGCGCTGATATCAAACGATAGGCATCCATCGTCAAAAACACATTGCTGGCTTTGACTGAGACTTTATACTGATCGAAATTGAGACGCTCAAGAATATCGATATGACGCATGGCAGACTCAAGCATCGCCTCGCCGGTTGGTTCCGTGTACTTACGCTGAATTTCTTTTTCTAAAGAGCCGGCATTGACGCCAATGCGAATCGGAATATTATGATGTCTGGCACAGGCTACAACTTCACGCACCTTAGCGTCACTACCGATATTACCTGGGTTAATACGCAAGCAATCAGCGCCGGCTTCAGCGACGGCCAGTGCAATTTTATGATCAAAATGCACATCGGCGATAAGCGGTACGCTGACCTGCTTACGAATCTCACTAAAGGCTTTGACGGTATCCATCGTCGGAGTCGATACGCGCATCATATCCGCGCCCGCCTCCACGCAGCGCTGAATTTGCGCTACTGTAGCTGCCACATCACAAGTATCAGTATTGGTCATACTTTGCACACTGATCGGTGCATCGCCGCCAATTGCTACACTACCGACATGTATTTTTTTGGTAGGGCGGCGATGAATAGGCGTTGATGTAGACATACAAAATCCTTTACTTAAAGTATATAGAATATTTCTAAATATTAAGAGCTATACTCTTATGGTGCAAGCTCAAATATAGCGCGATTGCCGGTCGTATACTGCTCAAGCGCCACTGCTTGTTGATCAAGCACTAAACTGGCATTATCGACGTCATCGATCTGAATACTAAACGGCGGCACTCCTATTAAGGTATAATTCCCTCTGGTCTGCTCGCCATTCATCAAACTATTGCCTGATGCATCAGCAATATTGACATCGACAGCATCGGTCAACTTAACTTCTAATGTAGCATTGCTTTGACTATCATCGCCTAGATTCAGCGCTGAGCCTGAAGCACCAATACTATCGTCGTCAGTCACTACTGCTGCGCCCTGAGCTTGTTCTGTAACCGTGATATCATCAATCACAGGCGCAGCTGTTTCGCTATCGCGGCTAGCGTTACTCACCATACGAAACAAAAAGAAAGCCAAAACAATAAGTACAATAACTCCGATTATCAATAAGGGGTTGATACGAATACGGCTACTCGTATCGCGCTGTAGCGTCCCCATCGGCTGTAATAAAGATTCGGTGTTATTCGCTGAGCGGTCTTTTAGCTCATTAGGATAAGCAGCATCAAAGGCACTTGCGACCGTATTAGGATCTAGGCGTAAGTATTTAGCATAGTTAATCGCAAAACCGCGTGCAAAAGCGACTTGCGGCAGCTCAGAGAAATTCTCGTTTTCAAGCGCTTGCAAGTGACGCTTTAGAATAAACAGCTCAGCGGCTGCCGTCTCCAAGCTGATTTGCTGAGTATTGCGAGCTTGTTGCAGCATGGCACCAAATGAGTTTTGCGCATTGAGTTGGGTATTTAGTGATGGTTCGGTCATTGCCATGGTGCCTCTGGATTGTTAAGCCAAGTCTTGAGTTGTTTTGCTTCATCACTTAACGGATAAGCGGATAATAATTGACGCGATAACTGTTGACGCTGGTTGCTATCGCCTTGCGCTTCGGCCAATTTGATTCCCTGCAGTAGCAGACGCGGACTGATGCCCTGCCCTTGAACCAATATTAGCGTCTCATCATACAAGCGCTGGGCTTGCTGTACGCGGTTTTGGGCCAATAATAAATCAACCAGCTCGATATGAGCCACTAAGCTATTGCGATTGCCATCTAAAGCGCGCAAAAATGCTTTTGCCGCAGCAGCACTATCATTCAGCTGTAAATAAGTGCGTCCTAGATTCTCTAGAGCACTAATACGACCTTCATAACCTAATGCGGAGCCTGCAATTTCAAACTGCTGAGCCGCCTCACTATAGCGCTTCATCTGCGACAGATAAACTCCGTAATTATTACGGGCCTGTTCAAAGTCGCCATCAAGCGCAATCGCTTTTTTGAAGTACGCATCCGCCTTTTCAAGATTAAGACGGCTGCCTTCTTGCTGCAATAAAACGCCCATCATATCATAGGCTGGCGCGTATCGGCTATTAGCAGCGAAAGCTTTTTCGAGTTGACGCTGGGCGGCATCAAGCTCGTTTTTACGGATATACTGGGCAGCAAGTGAGGTGCGAACGCGAGCAATCTCTTGTTTATTCAGGTTTTTACTATTACTTACTGGCGCAGACCCCTGATAACGGGTACTACCTGTCAAGTCAGGATCGGTTGTGCTTTGACAGCCTGCTAGTAACAAAGCTGACAAGCCACTCATCATTACTCGGGCCTTAGTAAGCTTAATGAGCTTTGTCAAAGCGGTTGGCGGATTATGCGAGGTATATGGTTTGATAGTCATAGACGAACGCCTTGATTTACAAATTTTATCATCACTCATAGCACCTAAATCCTTGGTTTTACTAACATCATATTAATCCCTTAGCATCTTATAACTTAGTACCTTGTAATAAGTACTTAGCTATTGAATTTATATGACTTTATACCGATAAAAACCGTTAGTCTACCTCTTATCTACCTTAAGGGCTCAATAATTACTCACGCTATTTGTTAAGGCTTATTGCCCTTATATTACACTGTTTTCGCCCTGTCACTTTGTCACTGTACTGAGACTCTGTTTGGGACTTTGTTGAGGAATTCGTTTAGGCCTTGGCATCGCGCTTAAAGCGGCTATCTTTAATAGTAACGGCTTGCGCGCTTCTATCTTTGATGCTTTGCTGCCACTTCTCTGAGCGGCGCGTACGATCGGCCACTTGCCCGACGAGCTGACCACAAGCGGCATCGATATCATCGCCGCGAGTTTGACGAATGGTACAGACAAAACCCGCTTGGCTCAAAATATCACTAAAAGCATGAATACGGTTATTGCTTGATTTACCATAATCGGCGTGCGGGAACGGATTAAAAGGTATTAAGTTAATTTTGCTTGGTAAATCGCCTAACAGCGCGACTAGCTGGCGCGCGTGTACATCACTATCATTGACGCCATCTAACATCACATACTCGATAGTGACGTGTTTTTTGTGGCGCGGATTAGCGTCGAACACATAGTTACGAGCAGCGGCCATCAGCTCTGCTAGCGGATACTTTTTATTAATAGGTACCAGCTCATTACGTAGCTCATCATTAGGCGCATGCAGTGAGATAGCTAAAGCGACATCGATATCTTGCGCTAATTGATACATCTTTGGCACAACACCTGAGGTTGAGAGCGTCACTCGGCGCTTAGATAAGCCATAAGCATGATCGCTAAGCATAAGCTCCATCGAGCCAACTACAGGCTTATAGTTTAATAAAGGTTCACCCATACCCATCATAACGACGTTAGTGACTTTATTCTCCCAAAGACTATGATCGACATGCTCTAAGCTGTCATTCTCATCGCTCATATAAGAGGCATTCGCAACCCATAGCTGACCTAAGATCTCAGCGGCGGAGAGGTCGCGCTCAAAGCCTTGCTTACCAGTACTACAAAAGCTGCAATCAAGCGCGCAGCCCACTTGTGATGAGATACACAGAGTCTTACGTCCATCGACTTTACTATCGTCAGCAGGTATCAGCACGGTCTCAACCAGTGAGCCACCAGTGACCTCGAACACCCACTTACGGGTGCCATCATCGCTATATTGACGATGAATAACCTTGGGCGCAGTGACGCAAGCGTGCTGCGCTAACTTTTCTCGCAGTGATTTACTCAGATTGGTCATCTGCTCAAAGTCAGTGACGCCGTGTTGGTATATCCACTTAATCACTTGGGTGGCGCGAAAAGGCTTCTCGCCAATACTTTTGAAGTAATCGGCAAGCTGCTCTTGGGTCATACCCAAGAGATTAGTCTTACTCTGAGTGTCAGCTGACGGCGTGGATGTTTGTACCATGGACATAATAAATACCTTTTTGCCTGAGCTAAAAAGCTTGTGCAATATTGTGGAGCATGAGCAATCCATTATGAGCGTTATTATATCAGCTCACGTTTTATTTGGTCACTGATAATGAGATGCTGATAAGGGATTGCTAACGCTATGAGCCCTAGAAAGTTACTTGAGGGCTTTTATAGTTAGATTAGATTGGTATAGTAGTTATTTATATAACAATGAGACTTACGATAATCCGATAATCGTAACGCTATACTGAATATTAGGGTAATCCTAGGTTATTTCAACGCTCAACGCTTAGACTATGAAGTGAGTAGCTGATAGTAGAAACGGCTTACACCCTACTGAGTATAAGCCGTCTTGCGCTACTATTGAATAAATGACTATAGGCTGACTAGCAGTCAACTGCTGGTAGTCATAAATACTAAACCCCAACATAACCTATTAACAGCAACGCCTCAATACTCGTCCATACTGATCAACGTATGAATTAACGAGTACGAGCACACACTTCATTATCATTGAAGAAGTAGCTGATTTCACGCTCAGCGGACTGAGCAGAATCTGAACCATGAACGGCGTTTTCGTCGATGCTGCTAGCAAAATCTGCACGGATAGTACCTTTGTCTGCATCAGCTGGGTTAGTTGCGCCCATGATTTCGCGATGCTTAGCGATAGCGTTCTCGCCTTCTAATACTGATACTAATACTGGGCCTGAGGTCATGAATGACTTTAGGTCGTTGTAGAATGGACGCTCAGCGTGCTCAGCGTAAAAGCCGCCCGCTTTTTCGTCATCAAGTTGCATCATTTTAGCAGCAACGATTTTTAGACCCGCTTGCTCAAAGCGATCATAGATAGCGCCGATATGATTGCCAGCAACTGCGTCAGGTTTGATAATAGATAGAGTACGTTCGTTAGCCATGAAAAGCTCCTATAAAGTGGATTGAGTTAGCCGTAAAATAAAGAGGTAAGTTATCTGTGATCATCACACCAAATCAGCTAAATAAACCGATAAACTAGTGCGTTATCAATGCGAGCACACTGCCCTCAGTGGATGATTGCTGACTATTATAATGATTAACACTATAAATGATAGGGTTAATTTATGATTGTGTCTTGCTAAACCGTAAATACCCTCATCTGATTAAAAAATCCCAGTGCCTTGTATAATTTAGACACTGGGATTTGATTATACTTCTAGCGCTTTATCGCTTACGCATCATATGGATCACGTAGGACGATAGTCTCTTCGCGGTCAGGGCCGGTTGAGATGATATCAACTGGGCAATTAATCAGCTCTTCGATACGTTTGATGTAGATCTTGGCGTTCTCTGGTAGATCGTCATAGTTGGTGATACCAACAGTCGACTCGCTCCAGCCTTGCAATGTCTCATACTTAGGCGTAACCGCTTCGTAGAATTCGGCATCATGAGCGCCTGCGCATTCTGTCTCAGGCAAGTTATAGCCAACACCGATCAGAAGCTCGTCTAAACCATCCAACACATCAAGCTTAGTCAAGCAAATACCTGATAGTGAGTTTAGTACGACCGCACGGCGTAGCGCTTCGGCATCGAACCAACCGCAGCGACGGGCGCGGCCTGTTGTTGCGCCAAACTCATGACCGACTTTGGCTAAATGCGCGCCAACATCATCGAATAGCTCCGTTGGGAATGGACCGCTACCAACACGCGTGGTATAAGCCTTAGTGATACCCAATACGTAGTCCAAGTATAACGGACCAATACCCGTACCGGTAGAAACGCCGCCTGCCGTTACGCTTGAGCTGGTCACAAACGGATAAGTGCCGTGATCGATATCAAGTAGCGTGCCTTGCGCGCCCTCAAACATTAAGTTCTTGCCCGCTAGACGCAGCTGGTTCAAATCTTCGGTCACATCAGTAACCATGCCTTCGATCTCGTCGCGCCACTGTTGGCACAGCTGATAAGTCTCATCAAAGTCAATCGCATCGACTTTATAGTACTGAGTCAACTGGAAGTTATGATACTCGATAAGGTTACGTAGTTTTTCTTCTAAGTCATCCCGGAACAAGTCAGCAAGCTTGATCGCTCGGCGTGCGACTTTGTCTTCGTATGCAGGACCGATGCCGCGGCCAGTGGTACCGATTTTACCTGAACCGCGTTTGGCTTCACGCGCTTGATCGAGTGCCACGTGATACGGCATGATAAGCGGGCAATTTGGCGAGATACGCAGGCGCTCGCGTACTGGTACATCATTATCCTCAAGCTCCTTCATCTCTTTGAGTAGAGCATCAGGAGCTAAGACCACACCATTACCGATGAAGCAAGTGACATCATCACGCAAAATACCAGAAGGAATGAGATGCAGTACGGTAGTTTTGCCATCGACGACTAGCGTATGCCCTGCATTGTGACCGCCCTGAAAACGCGCCACTGCTGAGGACTTTTCGGTAAGCAAATCGACGATCTTGCCTTTACCTTCATCGCCCCATTGGCTTCCTAAAACTACGACATTCTTACCCATGATAGATCCTTACAGTAATGTATTTGAGTAGGTTAATAAACGACTATTAAATTAAACAGCTAAGCGAGTTATCAGACTTAGCTATGGATTGAATCAGATATTGAATTCAGTGTTAGGGCGCGTTACCCCGCCACTATATATTTCGGTACTGTACTGATTAATTGATATTAATTAATTGCCAGCTCTCATCAGCTAGGCTTAAACGATGGGTAACATCAGCTGGACAGTCATCTTCGCTCAAAGGCACTATAACCCGGTACCCTTGCTGGCGCCATTTTTCGATTTGCTGTTGTAACGCTTGTTTGCGCGCACTATCGGCCTCAGTCATGTCAGTATAATCAACAATGACTACCGCTGGCGCTGCAAGCTCAATATGTGCCAGCAATCGGCTGACATCCATACTAAACCCAGTCGCGGCTCGCGGCGCTTGATCATCGGTCAGTTGACTGTTCTGACTTTGCATACCATCGAAGCGACCGCCGCGCACTAGTGGCTGGGTCTCACTATTGATATAACCGTTAAAGACGATACCCGTATGATAATGATAACCTGATAGTTCGGTGACATCGATACTGACATCGCACTGCCATTGCTGCTGCAGATGTGTACTCAAGCGTTGTAATTCGTCGACTGCTTGCGCAATCTTGGTATCTTGCTTAGCCGTAGCAGATAGCTTCGCCAGCAGTTCAGTCATATCATGACCATAGCGTGCTAACGCATAAAAATCGTCCCCCATCGGCAGAGCTTTACTTATGCGCTTAAGCTCTGGTAGGTTTTTATTAGCATACAGCGTCATCAGCTGGTCGGTATCACTGGTAGATAACTGTGCCAGCTCAGCTAAGCGTTTAAATATCGCCACGTGACCTAAATCGATATGGAGACTTGCCTTTAGACTCAAGCCATTGACCATAGTAAACAATACATCTATCAGCTCAATATCGGCCTTTAGATCATCATAGCCGAAGATCTCAGCGCCCAACTGCAGCGGTGTGCGTGAGCCAAATAATCCTGAGGGCAGCGTATGGATGACGTGACCCACATAACAATAGCGCGCTATGCCTTTACCGTGATGCGCGTCGATACGTAGAATCTGCGGCGTGATATCGGCGCGCAGACCCATCAAGCGGCCGGTCAACTGATCGATAATCTTGAATGTCTGCCGCTTAAGGTCCTCTGAGGCCTCACTCAATAATGACTCGGTATATTCAATCAAAGGAGGACTGACTGGCTGATAGCCATGAGTGATCAGCTGCTGGATGAGCTGATAACGCAGCACTTCTTGTTTTTGGGCCGCAGAAAACAGTACATCGCCAACCCCATCCGGTAGTAGCCAATTATTCGCCACTTCAGCGGCATGATTACTTAAGTAAGATAGGCCATTATTAGCCCCTGTAGGTGTCGTTTGGGTACTCTGCTGAGTCGCCGAAGAGGAGTGAGCAAAACTAGTAGAATCAGAACTGACAGACACAATAAATCCTTGTTTGGCTTATCGCGCAAACGCGATACGATAAGTTTATGAGCGGTTTGTATTTTTAGCACGCACTATCACTGACCCAATCCGTATAAAGTAACTAGGTCATCTCAATACCAAATATTTTTCAGTTTAGGTCATGCAAAATCTAGATCGTTATATAGTTGACCGATTTAAGTATAGTCGTTTTTAATTATGATAATAAATAGACGAGGGTGATAAAAGCTATCGCTGTGCACTTCAAACATTTGACATACTATATTAGATATATAACATAAAACGTTTGAACACACTGACGCGAAATGCTCACAGCACTTGAGGATTTAGTTTAGCATAGCCGTTAAGATTCGACTAGTCACAATTCTGAGTAATCACTAGCGATGGCTACCGATTACTCAGCACTTTTCAACAGCTATAGACAGCAGTCCTTAAAAAGCGCTAAGACTCCCCTGGTAGAGGTAAGCGCAGTGGAGCGTCAATAATCATTTGCTAACAAAGTAGCCGTTTTTGGCTTATCTCTATGCGCTAGACCCGTGTTACACTAACTCATATTTTTTTTGGAATTTTTATGTCCACAGATTATCATCCTAACCCCGAGATCAATCAAACCAATGTACTAGGCACTGCACTGGCTAGCTGCTGCTTTGATCCTATCACTGGATATTATCGTAACGGTTTTTGTCATACTGGCAACCAAGATGTTGGCCAACATACAGTCTGCGCTAAGATGACTAGCGAATTTTTGAACTTTTCATCGAGTCGCGGTAATGACCTCATCACCCCTTTACCTGAGTATAATTTTGCTGGTTTAAAGCCCGGTGACTATTGGTGTATCTGTGCACTACGCTGGGTTGAAGCATTGGACTTCGATATCGCACCGCCTATTAAGCTTGAAGCTTGTCATGAGAGCTTACTGACGCTTGTCGATATCGACACCTTAAAGCGTTATGCTTTATAGCCTGCCGCTTGAAATTTAGGTCTCAATATTTGACTAGTGATATTAGGTGTCTCGCACATTTGCATCTCCTGCACTGTCTAAGATGCGGCAAGTCCTATGTGATAAAGATACTTTTATATAAAGATTTAATTTTAACGACTAATCTTTAACGGCTAGGCTTTAACGACGAGGAAGAGCGTGTATGCACCGTGATGATGAGCCGTCACTCCAGACGATACGTATCGCCCCAGATTCTAATATCGAACGTATCTACTCTGACAATGTTGACAATGTTGAGGCGCCGCTAAACTTCGTCGATTACGACAGCTATATTTACGGTGATGCAGAAGCGACGGAAGAAGATACGCTTGAGACCATGACCGTCTACGACCCCGACTCAGAGCGTTATGAGGATATCGTCGTCTCAAGCGAAGCTGAAGTGGTCAACTGCTACTCCTACTCGCGTAAGACCGGTAAACAAATCAGCCAGTTGGCGCTTGGCGATGTGAATAAAGCTTTGACCAATAATAACCAGTTTATTTGGTTAGGGCTTTATGAGCCAAGCTTACAGACCATTGCCGAAGTGCAAAACGCTTTTGATCTGCATGAGCTGGCTATAGAAGATGCTTTTTCGGACAACCAACGTGCCAAAATCGAAGCCTATAACAACGATACGGTATTCTTGGTCGTTCGTACCGCCAAGCTTGAAGATAATTATATCCGCTACGGCACAACTGCGATATTTATGGGTAAAAACTACCTAATTACTATCCGCACGGGCCCCTCAAACGCCTATGCGCCGATTCGTGAGCACTGTCATCTGCGCCCCGAAAAGCTAAGAATGGGGCCTATCTTTATCTTGCACGCTGTTCTTGATTTTATTGTCGATAACTACTTGCCCATCACCGATAGACTCGGCAGCTACTTACGCGAGCAAGAGCGTAATATCTTTACTTATGAGTTTAATAAAGACACCCTAAAAAACCTCTATGAGATTAAGTCGCAACTGGTACATATGCGCGCGGTAATCTTGCCAGTACAAGACATCTGTAACTTCTTCATTAATCATCAAAAAAGCGATTTAGTACCCGCCTTCCCTAACGCTGCTAAGCCTTACTTTCGAGATATTAATGACCATCTGCTGCGCTCACTAGATGCAGTTAACGGCCTCAATGAGATGCTAAGCTTAGCTATGGATACCTATATGGCTATGGTCAATATGGGTCAAAACGAGGTGGTGCGAAAGCTTGCTGCTTGGGCCGGTATACTGGCAGTACCGACTGCCGTCGCTGGGCTGTATGGCATGAACTTCGACTTTATGCCTGAGCTGCATTGGGAATACTCTTATTTTGTTATTCTATTTTTGATTGCGACGACTTGTAGCTACTTATACTATAAGTTTAAAAAGGTAAAATGGCTGTAAAGCCATACAAATCTTAGACGAGCTAATTTCATATCAAGGGCGGAGTTCTGTATTGCACAGAACTCCGTCCTTTCTTATGGTCTAACTGTTCTTATGGTCTAACTGTGGCAATTACTTCTCTATTCACGGCGATGCTTCGTGTTGCTCTTAGGTGCCTGAGCGTTGTCAGGTAGTAACGCTTTTGTAGTAGAATTAACGTGAGCACTATCTAAATTATCCTCTGGTCGACCATAGGTTCGGGCTGTCCATGTGAGTACAACTATCGAGGCACTTAGTAAGATTATCACTACAGAAATCGTTGCGAGTAGCCACAAGTGAAAGTAGTCAGATACCGCTTGAACATCTACTACTAGATGTCGTGACAGTGCTGTTATGGCAATAAAGATTAAAAACTGTACAGGTAAGCGATGGGTCTTAAAATAAATGCCAATCATAGCAAGCAGCTCTAGATAAATAAATAACATCAAAATATCTTTTAGCGCCGCTGAACCTTTTTGAATAATAACAATAAACTCTTTACCTGCTGTCCAGATCACCACCAAACTGATCAAAAATAAAATAATATAGTGGCAAATATCGACGAACTCTCTGCCAATATGCTGTAAACGCTCATGAAGATCTACATTTTTTTTAGACATGTGGGAACCTATCAACTTTTTGTTTGGTTGATTTGGTCTGATAATCTATAGCATCAGACGCCTTATCTATGAGCAATGAATATTCGAATCTATCATTCATTTAATAGTTGTACCAGTCTACAAACCTGCAGCCTTTTCTGCAGCTTCAACGGTTTGGCGAATCAAGGTATTGATCGTCATTGGCCCGACACCGCCTGGTACTGGCGTATAGGCACTAGCAATATCAGCCACGCCCGTCATCTCGATATCACCAACGCCGCCGTTATCCGTAGGATGGAAGCCGGCATCGACCACTACCGCGCCGGGTTTAATCCACTCGGCTTTAATCAGCTCAGGTACGCCGACCGCGCCAACGACAATATCAGCGCGCTGTACATGCGCTTGCAAATCTTCGGTTCTTGAATGGCAAATCGTCACAGTACAGTTCGCATTTAATAGCATCATCGCCATCGGCTTACCTAAGATCGGACTACGCCCGACCACCACAGCCTGCTTACCGGATAGCTCGATATCATAGTGCGCTAGCAGATGCATGATGCCCTGCGGCGTACAAGAGCCATATGCCGCCTCTCCCATACTCATACGACCAAAACCTAAGCAAGTGACGCCATCAACATCTTTTGCCAAGTCGATTTGCTCAAAACAAGCACGCTCATCGATATGAGCAGGTACAGGGTGCTGTAATAAAATACCATGCACATCTGGATTATTATTGAGCTCGTCAATTTTTGCTTTGAGCTGCTCGGTGGTGGTCTCGGATGGCAGCTCCACCTTGATTGAGTCCATACCGATACGCTTGCAGGCATTGCCTTTCATACGTACATAAGTGGCGGAGGCAGGATCGGCACCGACCAAAATCGTCGCAAGGATTGGGGTACGTCCCGTCTTATCCTTGAGCGTAGCCACGCGCTGGCTCAGAGACTGCTCTATCTGTTTGGCGAGCGCTTTGCCATCTAACAGCGTAGCGGATTTTTGCTCAGTTGATGGCTCAGTAGTGTTTGACGCACTTGACATGATAACTCCAAAGTTTTGGCGATGAACAGAAAGGAAACCCGTATAATTCACGCGTGATATTGTACCTCTGTTACAGCCAAAAGCCTACCCACTTATACCTATTAAAATGCCTTTCATAAACTTAGCTGCTTTTTTATATCCAAGTTATATCCAAGTTATATCCAAGTTATATCCAAGTTATATCCAAGTTATATCCAAGTTATATCCAAGTTATATCCAAGTTATATCGAAGCTACATTAAAGCTTATTTAACACGCATTAAGCCTTTTTATTCCTTCTCGCGTTACTTCCTAATAGTGTAAGTAATAGTGCATATATTAAGATTTGCAGTAAGAGCTGAGCTTGCGATTCTTGCATTCTCACAAAGTTAAGCGAAGAAAAGTTAACTGGGCGGTCAATAGGTTTGAAGTTACATCTGTGTTAGGTTGTTGACACAAAAATCAAATACTAATGGTCTACTCCTTTGGTATTTATCTTTTTTACGTTTCTATCTATGTCAGTTTATGACGTCAATGATAAGTATAATAGTGAGGTGCGAATTTGCAAAACGAGTCACTGTTTCAATTTTCGGCGCTAACTGTTATTTTACTGTTAGTCGCTTTTTATGGGGGTACTTATTTACTCTCTTTACTGATCAAAAAAGACAAAGAATCGACCAGTGGGTTTATGGTCGCAGGGCACGGCGTTGGTTTCGGTATGGGCGCCGCTAGTATGACCGCCACTTGGATTTGGGCAGCCTCCTTTTATGCTGCGGCCACTTCTGGTTATAAATACGGTGTGTCCGGTCCGATTCATTATGGCTTTTGGGGCGCATTGATGATTTTATTCATCTACCCATTTGGCATGCGCTTTCGCGAACTGGCCCCCAACGGTCACACTTTAGGTGAGCTTATTCACGCCCGCCACGGTTCATTAAGCCAATTGATTTTAGCCATATCTAACCTTATGGGCAGCTTAATTAGCTTGATGGTCAACTTCACCGCCGCCGGCGCCTTAGTTTCCGTACTCTCACCATTATCGTTTCAGACCGGTGTACTTATCGCTGGTATCGGCGTCTTAAGCTATACGCTAACCTCAGGCTTTCGAGCATCTGTCTTTACCGATTTCGCTCAGCTTGTCGCCTTAATGGCTATCGGCGTGGTAATTATTCCGGCTGTATTGTTCTCTATGGGTGGTCCTAGCGTCATGGTAGAAGGGCTGTCCAATCTAACTCTTGAGCAGCAAGACTTCTTTTCATCAGAAGCTTTCTTGCAGCAAGGTGCGCCTTTCTTCGTCGCGGTATTAGCATATGCTATCGGTAATCAGACGATTACCCAAAGGCTATTCGCCATTGATCAAGACAAAATCAAACCCACCTTTGTTACTGCCACTATCGGTTACGCAGGTATCGTCATCGGTCTAGGTATGATAGGTCTAATGGCTTTGACCATCGGTGTCGAGCCGCTAAATGGCGATATGAATAATCTGATTCCGCAAATGGTCAGCACTTATCTGCATCCGATATTTATTGCACTGTTCTTTATTTTAGTTATCGGCTCATTATCTTCAACGGCAGATTCTGATTTGTCTGCATTATCGACGATTATGATGGCGGACGTCTACGGTAAAAACATCGCCAAAAAAGGTCAAGTCAAACCAAGAACGATGATGCTAGTCGGCCGTGGTACGATGATTGTCGCCACCGCTGCTGGTCTGATATTTGCAAGCTTTAAGCTCGATATCTTAGTGATGCTCGTATTCGTCGGTGCATTATGGGGCGCGGTCGTCTTCCCGGTCATCGCCAGCGTGTTTTGGAACCGCGTTACCAATGTCGCGTTTACCTCTGCGGTGATTGTCGCCTTGATATTCTTCTGTATCGCTCGTTTTGAGCTGATCCCTATCACAGGTGTTACCGCTCTATTCTTCGAGGCGATGGCGAGTGTTGGCGCAGCTGTCGTTATTGGTCTGATGGTCTTTGGTTTCTTAGGGCGTAAGGCAGGTATGGGTGCAGCCCTGATAACGCTAATCTTGATGTTGATCTTTGCCACTGGCTTCTTGCGTGATTATATGGTGTTAGTCGCTTCCCTAACGGCTTATGGCGTTAGTGCGATCGTCTGTACGCTAGTGAGCTTAATGGGTAATGAGCGCTTCGACTTTGATTTAATCAAACAACGCGTCGGCAACTATGATAAAAAAGCTAAGGTCGCCCCCGCCTCTAAGAACCCGTAAGCGGTAGGCTATAAAACTTAGCTTGATATAACTTAGCTTAATTTAGGACGGTTTTGAGTCTATAGCCACTATTGAAAACTGATTTAGTGGCTATGACTGAAACCCTATTTATTAGCCATAAAAAGGAGATAACATGGATAACACTTTTATTTACGGCTTGTATATCCTGATTTGGCCCGCTATCACTTTAGCCGTGCTAGTCTTGATTTGCACTGCAACCTATCGTGATATCAAACGAGCCAAACGCGATAACAAAGATATCGTCTAATCAATGTCATTAAAGCAAGCTAACTGCTTGTATTCGCTCTATTAATTAACACTTGCGTGCGTGCGACGATAAATAAGCACAATTTAGCCAAAAAATAGCTTGTATTTTGAATTAATTTTGCTAATATAGTGACCCTTGGCTGGGTAGCACAGTGGTTATGCAGCGGATTGCAAATCCGTAGACGCCGGTTCGATTCCGACCCCAGCCTCCACTCTTTAGCTCAATTATTGTACGCGTTGTTTTTGATAATTTAGCTCAATTTTGACTTGCATTATTGAGATAACGGCTTATAATAGCGAGCACTTATCTAGTAACTAGATGGTCTATCAGCTAGCTTACTTTTTTAGATAAAACAAGTTTTGCCCGGGTGGTGAAATTGGTAGACACAAGGGATTTAAAATCCCTCGCTCTAACGAGCGTGCCGGTTCAAGTCCGGCTCCGGGTACCATTACATAGTCCTATACTATCTTATAGAACAGCTAAAGCCCCTGATATCAGGGGCTTTGTTGTATCTGATGTTCTATACTGTCCTGCTCTATCTATCCCAATCCATGCATCTGATGTACACTACTATGTACACTGGTTTTTAAATGTACATTGGGGTATCAGTTATGGAAGCACGCAAACCTATTAGCTCTGATCGCAGTATCAGCAGTCATAAAGCCGATGACAAAGAATACCTAGTCTCTGTCAAAAACCATCCCATGCTTTATCTCATGGTCAGACCTAATGGCACTAAGTCTTGGGTTTATCGCTACCTGTCCCCTACTCATTCAAAGAATAAACGTATATCGCTTGGTGTATATCCAAACGTATCGTTTTCACGTGCCTGTGAAATCTGGCGTGACTATGAAGAGCTACTAAGCCGTAGCATTGACCCCAAAAACCATCGTGAAGAATTAAAGAATAGTATTATTAGTAAAACTAAAAAATCTTTTAATTATTTTGCTTGGGAGTATTTTGAAGGACTAGAGCAGACTCAAAAAGGTAATACGTTGATTCGCAAGAAAGGCCGTTTAGAGCTTATATGCTCCTATATTGGTAATGAACCTATTAGCGAAATTGGCTCACCTAGAATGCTCGAAGTGTTACTAGACATCCAAGCTAATTCATTAAATAAAGCTGGCAAGCCCACAGATAAGGCTGAGCGCTGTGCAGGTATCGCTAGTGATGTATTCGTCTATGCGGGTGCTCGCGGCTTCTGTAGTAGCAATCCTGCGGCGCTTATTAAGAGCCAGTTGGCTAAGTCAAGTTACGGTCATCGTCCTGCCATCACTAAGCCTAAAAATTTGGCTAAGCTACTGCGTGATATTGAGACTATAGAAGGTGATCCAAACACCATTAACTCCCTTAGGCTATTAGCATTACTATTCGTGCGTAACGGCGACCTAAGACGTATGCGCTGGGCTGATTTAGACCTAGAGGCTAGCAGGTGGCAATTAAAGCCGCTCAAAGGTCAAGGCAAATTAAACATGGTCAAAGACATGGTAGTTCCCCTACCTCGTCAAGCCGTAGCTATATTGAGTGAACAACAAAAAATTAATGGTCATACTGAATACGTATTTTTTAGCCAGACGGCAAAAAAGCATCAGATCATCTCTGATGCGACAGCGAATAAGCGGTTAAAGGATTTGGGCTATAAAGACATTCATTGCGCACATGGCTTTAGAGCCACTGCGAAGACTATCCTGCAAGAGCAGCTAAAATACTCTCTTGTACTTGTTGAGATGGCTCTAGGTCATACTACTAAAGACCCTAATGGAACTGCTTACGGTCGGTTTGAGTACATCGACGATCGTAGTGAGATGATGCAAAACTGGGCGGACTATTTAGACGCATTACGAGAAGGCAGAGATACGGCAGAATTTAGAGCGGAAGCGCAAACTAAGGCTAACTCTACTTCTCAGTTGCAAGCCTTAATTGATCTGCTTGGTGAAGATAAAATCTTAGAGACGCTTAAAAATCGAAAGGGCCAAGATTAATATCAAACAACTTTATAGTATTATCTTCAATATAATACAATCTTATTAGCATATAGGTTATTTTCATGGAAAAGAAAACTTTATCTAACATTCTTGAAGGTAAAATATTTAGAATACCTGATTATCAACGGGGATACGCTTGGGAAAACAAACAGTTAAAAGACTTTGTTCAAGATATTGATGCACTAATTGATGAGGAAATAAAGAGTCATTATACAGGTACTATCGTCATTTTTCAGCCTAAGAATGAACCAACCGAACATTATGGAATTAATCAACTAGAGATTGTCGATGTTGTCGATGGCCAACAAAGATTAACTACCAGTAGTCTATACTTATCAGTTATTTTAAATAAGCTTATAGAAAGAGGAAATGAAGAGTTTAAAGAGGCAATTCCTATCTATCTTTATTCTGGCTCCAAAATTAAGCTACGGCTCAGTAATGACACAGAACACTTCTTCTTTGACCTTATTTCTAAGGGCAATGCTAATGTTAATGCAACTACTATTCATCAAGAAAGACTATTGAATGCCTATCAATTTCTCAACACTCACATTAAAAGCCAAACAAAAAATAGGGATGCTATTTCATATCTAACAAACCTATTTAATGCGATTACCCGCAAATTAAACTTTTCATTTTATCCTATTGAAGAAGAAAGCGAAATAGGTATGACTTTCGAACTAATGAACTCAAGAGGTAAAGACTTATCATCGTTAGAATTATTAAAAAACTACTTAATGTATTGGGTTTATCGTAACGTTTTAAATGATAGTGATAAAGAAAATCTAACCCACTTAATAAATAAATCTTGGAAAGAGGTTTATATAAATATAGCAGAGTCTAACGGTAGTGAAAATCAATGCTTACGTCTCGGTTGGACGCTATATTATAACCATTCTCCTAAAAAATGGGATGGCTATACAGGTTTTAAGTCAAACGACGTTATTCCTTTGCGAGATTTCAAGAAAAAAAGTAAAGAGGATACACAATTATTTATAGCAACATTTACAACTGGCTTGGCAGAATTGTCCAAACACTACTCAGCTATCCTAAAGCCTAATGATAAGTCTGCATTACCGAATGAAATTAAGTGGTTAACTAAAATCAAAAATGCGGGCAATATCGCCAGTTATCTACCACTAATGGCCGCTTCTAGAAAAGGGGTAATTGATGGATATATATCTCCTACGGCATATATAACTTTACTACAAGCCTTAGAATTGTTTTCCTATAGAGTTTTTTTATGGGAAGGTAAACGTAGTAATACTGGTTTATCAAAATTCCATAAATGGGCCGATGATGTTTTCTCGAAGAACCATAGTTTAGAAAGTATCATTGACTTAATCCTAGGAACAATAAACTGGTATTCTAATGAAATCCGTTTCAGAAAAGAGATTTATGAAGAGCTGTATGATTGGTATCACTCGCGTAGGCTTCTTAAATATACACTATACGAATATGAATTATGGCTTCTTAATAACGAAGGTAAAGGAGCTAATCCTAAACTTGCTTGGAGCGATTTATCTGATGCAACTTTAGAGCATATCTTACCTCAGAACCCTAAAGAAAACTCTTATTGGAAAAAGTCATGGCCAGAAGTAGAATCTAAGAAATACTTGCATGATATTTCAAATTTAGTTTTGACAAAAGACAATTCTCATTATTTAAACTTTGATTTTGATAGAAAAAAAGGTAGTCCTGGATGCGGTCATTGTTACTCTAATTCAGATATTAGACAAGAGCGTAAGATAGCGGAGTTTGATGAATGGACTCCCTTAAGTTGTGCTAAACGCAGAGATACAATGGTATCATGGATCATAGAAAGGTGGGGAATTGATAAACATTTTGAACTTCCTAAAGAAGTTTTAGAACTTGAAGATGAAGAAGAGATCGACTCTTAACGAAAACTGACGTATTAATTAAGCACGCTACAAGTCAATACCCCTACTCCACATAGAAAAGTTATGAAGTAGCTTTACTAAGCTACTTAAAGTCAAACAGTTATGATATTACTAATAACTATCCTATATTCAGTTTATAGATATTCTTGATGTATTAAACATATAAGCTGAATTGGTTAGTTATGAGCCTTTCCCAAACTCTGTGTAACTGCTTATAATCCAATGTAAAGGAGAATAAGCAATGACAAAAGAAACAGAACTAAAGAAATTAGCCGAACAAATGGCTAAACACGTTGGAAGCTTCGAAGACATCAAAGACTTTCAGAAGCAGCTCATGCAATCCTTTATCGATACTGCCCTTGAAGCTGAGATGGAAGACCATCTCGGCTACCCCAAGCATGAAAAGGCGGATAAACCTAATAAGCGTAATGGGCACACTAAAAAGACCGTCCGCAGTGACACAGGCGATCTTGAGATATCTACCCCAAGAGACCGTGATGGTGACTTTGAACCTACACTTGTGCGCAAGCATCAAACCCGTATCTCAGGGCTTGATGATAAAATCATATTTCTTTACGCCAAGGGCCAAACCACCACCGAGATTGTAGAGAGCATTAAAGAGCTGTACGATGTCGACATCTCAAGCTCTCTTGTCTCAAGAGTCACCGATAACATATTAGAGGACATCACCGCTTGGCAGAACAGGCCACTGAGCAGTATCTATCCTATCGTCTACTTAGACTGCATTGTCGTTAAAGTACGTCAAGACAAGCAGATCATCAACAAGGCTATATACCTGGCATTAGGCGTGGGACTTGATGGTAGAAAAGAGCTGCTTGGCATGTGGTTATCAGAGAATGAAGGCGCTAAGTTCTGGCTTGGTGTTCTCACTGAGCTACAAAACCGCGGGGTACAAGACATCTTAATCGCTTGTGTCGATGGTTTAAAGGGCTTCCCTGATGCCATTAACACGGTTTATCCCAATGCTCAGGTTCAGCTGTGTATCGTGCATATGCTGCGTTACTCCATGAAGTTTGTGCCGTGGACAGATAAGAAGGCCGTAGCGGCTGATTTAAAGGCCATCTACGGCGCTGATACGCTTGAGATAGCAGAGGCCAACCTTGAGCACTTTGATGAGACTTGGGGCACAGAGTACCCGCATGTCATCAAGTCTTGGCGTAATAACTGGGAGGGCCTAACGGTGTTCTTTGACTATCCTAAAGACATCAGAAAAGTGATATATACCACCAATGCTATTGAGTCGCTAAACAGTGTGATTCGAACAGCGGTGAATAAGCGTAAGGTGTTCCCGTCTGATCAGGCAGCGTTTAAAGTGGTGTACTTAGCCACCCAGCAGGCATCCAAAAAGTGGTCGATGCCGAGTCAACACTGGACGTCTGCTCTGAATCGTTTTATGATTATGTTTGATGACCGTATCAGTAAGCATTTAATCTAAATGGCAGTTACACAGAATCTGGGATGGTCTCGATGTCAGTGAGTTTACTCATTATCGTATCAACCACTCTAAAACCTTTGTTAATGACAAGAATCACATTAACGGTATAGAGAACTTTTGGAACCAAGCTAAACGGCATCTACGCAAGTTTAACGGGGTTCCAAAAGAGCATTTTTACCTCTATTTAAAGGAATGTGAGTGGCGTTTTAATCACAGTGACCCAAAGTCGCAATTACTACAATTAAAACAATGGGTTAAACAGGGTTTGAACTAGTTATCTAGGACAGCCCCAAAAGTATTTAGATTCTTTCTTAAATATTACTGATGAACGGTCGATATTTAGTGATGAACGGTATTTACTATATATCTTGGTACTATAAAATGATAACAAAACTAGTCAATAAGCTAACAAAAGTTATTTAATTATCTCTAATCTGTATATATACAAACCTATAGTGTTTCCCGTTACCTACTCGCCCACTCATCTTCATAGGATAAGAGCAATATGAATCGTAATTACAAAGTCATTTGGAATCAGTCATTAAACTGCTTTATGGCGGTTGCTGAATATGCAAAAAGCCGTGGTAAGTCTAGTAGTAGCGTGAGTTCTACGTCTACCGCATCTGCTGCGATATCTTCAGGGGCACGATTATTACGATTGAGTGCTCTAAGTGTGGGGCTGATTAGTGCCGGGTTTAGTGTGCAGGCAGTAGCAGGCTATGAAGCAGGCGGTGGGACGACTAGGGCAAACTGTACAAGAGGTACTACTGGTTCTGGTACTGAATCTGCTTCGATAGCTATTGCAAACGAGAATAGTATTGCTTGTGCCTCAGGTCCAGAGGCAATCGCAATAGGTGCAAATCTTGCAGCATCAGGTTCACAGGCTACAGCAATCGGTAGTGATATTATTGCGAGTGGTGATCTATCAGTCATTATAGGTCAAAATTTCAATAGTAATCCTACGACATCTACTGGTGCAGGTGGGGTTGCTATTGGTAGTGGCTTAACGCCAGCCTTAGATAGTCCAGTCGCAAATGGGGTTGGTTCTGTTGCTATTGGATCAAGTGGAAATGGTACAACTAATAGCCTAAATGGTGCGGTTGCCTCAGGAAATCATGCCTTAGCTCTCATGTCTGGTGCGAATGCGTCAGCCACAAACTCTATCGCTTTGGGTACTTCTGCAACAGCAAATAATGCCAATAGTGTTGCATTGGGTTCTGGTTCAACAACTGCTGCGTACGTTCGAACCCAAACAGGTACAGTTAACGGCAAGACTTATACCTATGCAGGCACACCTGCTACTTCAAGCACGGTGAGCATTGGTGCATCAGGTACTGAACGTACTTTAACCAACTTGGCCGCTGGTCGCGTGAGTGCAACGAGTACAGATGGTATTAATGGTAGTCAATTATTTCAAACTAATACAGAACTAGGGAACCTAGCAGCCAGTACAGCTAGTGCATTGGGAGGTAGCTCTGCTGCAGGAACAGCTGCAGGTGCAGTGAGTCTCCCTACTTATAACGTCGGTGGAACAACAGTTAATAATGTAGGTGATGCATTAACCAACTTAGATGGTCGCACCACGGCAAACACTTCTGGTCTTGCAGATCTGGCCTCAGGTAAAACTGGTCTGGTTCGTCAAGATACTGGTACAGGCGCGATCACCGTTGGTGCTCAAACGGGTGGTACCAGTGTTGAGTTTACTGGCACTGATGGCGTGCGTACCTTAAGTGGCCTTGCAAATGGTAACGTTGCTGCAAACTCTACTGAAGCAGTGACTGGTGATCAGTTAAATACTACTAATACCAATGTCACTACTGCTCAAACAACAGCAAGCAGTGCCCTAACTAAAGCCAATCAAGGCTTTAATATCAGTGCCGACAATGGCACTCAAGACAACGTACAGTTAGGCGAAGCGGTTAACTTCACCAACACAGATGGTAACCTAGTCTCAACCGTAAGTGACAATGGCATTAACTACGACTTAGCAGAGAACATTAGTGTCACCCAAGCGACTATTGGTGATGCCACCAATAACACAGTATTGACCAGCACAGCTAATGGTTTAGATGTCGGCGGTGATAAAATCACTAACTTATCTAACGGCACTATTGCTGCTGGATCAAGTGATGCAGTGACGGGCGATCAATTAAACACTACTAATACTAGTGTTACTGCTAATAGAACAGACATTGATACCAATACAGGGAACATCGCCGACAATAGCAATCGCTCTACTGGTAATCTGGCTGCTCTAGGTGGCGGCGCTGCTTATGATGCAGCAACCGATATTTATACCGCACCCACTTATACCTTAAACAACGGTAATAACGATGGTAGCACCACAGACTATAACGATGTCGGTAGCGCACTAGGCAACTTAGATGGTCGCACCACGGCAAACACTTCTGGTCTTGCAGATCTGGCCTCAGGTAAAACTGGTCTGGTTCGTCAAGATACTGGTACAGGCGCGATCACCGTTGGTGCTCAAACGGGTGGTACCAGTGTTGAGTTTACCAATGTCGATGGCGCTAATCGTCAACTAACAGGCGTTGCCAGTGCAGGAGACATTACTCTTGCTGCCAATGCAAACAATGCCGTCAACGCAGGCGATGTAAATACGGCAGTTACAGGTTTGACCAATGCTGGTCTAAAATTCTCAGGCGACAACAACACTGCAACACCGTTCACTCGTAAACTGGGTGAAGAATTAAAAGTTCGTGGCGGAGCTACTGAACTAACTGATAACAACATTGGTGTGGTTGCTAGTACTGACGACACCCTAACGGTCAAGCTTTCTGAGAATATTGATCTTGGTGCTAATGGTAGCGTGACGACTGGCAACAGCGTCACCAACAGCGATGGTGTAAAAGTTGATGATGGTGCAGGTAATGCAACCACCATCACCACTGCAGGTACCAGCGTCACTGACGGTACCAGCACCAGCAACTATGGTGCTGAAGGCTTTACTGTTACAGATGCAACGGGTAACAGAAGTATCTTTAATCAAAGCGGCATCAGCTTTACAGACACCCAAGGTGATGTAACCGGTCCAAGCATTACTGCAAGTGGCATTAATGCCGGTGGTTCTACCATCACCAACCTAAAAGATGGCACAAACGCTGGCGATGCAGTGAATAAACGTCAGTTAGACGCCATTACTGGCAATATTACCGCAGGCGGGGTTCAGTATAATCGAAACCCTGACAACACAGTAAACTACGACCAAGTCAGCTTCGCTGGTACACCAGCTATCGTCGGTAAAGATGACAATGATAACGACATCGTCGTTAGTGGTGGAACGACGCTTACTAACGTTGCCAATGGTATCAACGCCTCTGATGCAGTTAATAAAGGTCAGCTTGATAGTGTTACTAAGGTCAAGGTGTTTGATAAAAACGGTGATGAGGTCACGGTAAATTTGGCAGATCAAGTGGTTAACAACAATGTAAATAACAATGACTTAGAATCTTTATTCTTAACCTATAATAAAGAAGGCCAAGAAGTCACTGATCGCTTGACCATCGGTGAGACGGTGCAAAAAATGAACACGGAAGGCGTAAAATTTGCCCATACCAATGCTAGTAGTCAAAGCAAAGGCGACATTGCTAACGGTGTGACCAATGACTCAAGCGCAGGTGGTCTAGACTCTACTGCCATCGGTGTCAACGCCATTATCGAAGCTGGCGCTGATAGCACAGTAGCCTTAGGTCATGACACGTTTGCCTCGGCCGATGCGACAAAATCTGTCGTTATAGGTAAAGGGTCAGAGGTTGCAGGTGAGTCATCAATTGCTATTGGTGATGGCGCGCAAGCGTTAGGTAATCAGTCCATTAGTATCGGTACCGGCAACGTTGTTAATGGCGATAACTCTGGTGCCTTTGGTGATCCAAGTATTATTAATGGCAGTAACAGTTACTCAGTGGGTAATAACAATACAATTAATAGTAATGACACCTTTGTCTTCGGTAATAATGTGACTCAAACTGTCGAAGGCTCGGTAGTATTGGGTACCGGCTCTGCAGCGATGACGGGCGCGGGTATCGCAGGATTTGGGGCCGTTAGCAATGCTGCTATTGCTGCCACAACCAGTACTACAGGCGCAGTTGCTGTGGGTGATGCGGCTAATAACGTATATCGTCAAGTCACTGGCGTTGCCGCAGGTACGGCGGATTCCGATGCGGTCAACGTCTCACAGCTAAAAGCAGTCAGTGATGCACTGGGTGATAGCAATGAAGCGCTCAGTAACGCTGCCGTGCAATACGACAAAAACCCAGATGATACTGTCAATAAAGGCAGCATTACATTAGGCGGCGCAGCAGGTACCACTATCACCAATGTCAAAGGTGGCTCTATCGCTGCAGGTAGTACTGATGCCATCAATGGTGGTCAATTGCATAATCTTGGTAGCGATGTTGCTGGCATTATCGGTGGTGATGCTACCTATGATGCAGATGGTAACCTAACCGCTAATAACATCGGCGGTACTGGTAAAGGGAATATCAGTGATGCTATTGCTTCTATTAACCAAGGTAATGCTCAGGCCAATGAAGATATCAAAGTCAACACTGATAATATTCAAGCCAATACTGACAGACTAGATGCTGGTCTAAGCTTCGGTGCTGATAATGGTGACAACTTCAATAAACCAGTAGGCGATGGCACTGCCCTTAAGTTTGAAGGCAGCGATAACATCACTACAACCACCACTGGCAGCGGCATTAAGTTTGATTTGAATGGCAATATCAGTGTGGACAGTGTCACGGCTGATAGTGTGACCACAGGTAATACCACAGTCAGCAATAATGGTATCACCATCAAAGATGGTCCAAGCATGACCACAGAAGGCATCAATGCAGGTAATAAAACAATCACTGGTGTCGCTGATGGCATCGAAGTCAATGATGCTGTCAACCTTGGTCAGCTTAATGCGCTTGATGGGAAGCTCAGTAACAGTGTTAATGAGCTAGGTTATAAAATAAATGAAGTAGAAGACGATGCAAATGCGGGTGTTTCAGCAGCAATGGCTATGTCTTCACTACCACAAGCTTACATCCCTGGTAAGTCAATGGTTGGTGGTGGTATCGCTACTTATAATGGTCAGAGTGCAGTGGCGATTGGTGTCTCTAAAGTATCTGATAATGGTCGCTGGGTCATTAAGGTAAATGGTACAGCAGATACTCAAGGCAATGCAGGCGGCGCAGTTGGTGCAGGCTTCCATTTCTAATATAAGCACACTACTTCATGGCAGCGTTTATCTATGAATAGACGCTGTCAATTTACCCATAAAATATATTTAGGAATGTGTAATGAAAAAATCTGTATATCGTTATGGCTTATTGGCAACGACCGCTTTACTATTTACGGTAACTGGCTGCAGCCAAAAAAATATCTTACCAACTTGGCATTTGACGCCTGGTGCTCAGCATGGCTCTGTTGATTCTGATGACTTGGTCTTTCCTGATCCAAACAAAGCATGGCAAAAAGGCGGTACCATTGTCAATCATAATGATGTTGCCAAGATTAGAGTAGGAACTACTAAAGATGAGATTTACAAACTCATCGGCACCCCTCATTTTAGTGAAGGCTTCAATGCTCGCGAATGGGATTACATTCTCAAATTTTACAATACCGATAGTGGAGTAGAGGTTTGCCAGTATAAAATTATCTTCGATGACAGTTATGAAGGCAGAATGCGCGACGACGAATTCTTTGCAACTGAATTCTATTGGCTGCCTGCATCCTGCGGTAAATATTCGGAATTTGCGCGTTAACTAAAAAACCTAACGTTATAACATTAACCAAGATAAGGTTTGTCATTATCATTGTTAATACTGCCTTCCAAGCTAGGATCATAGTTTGGAAGGCTTTTTTATGGTTTTTTGGTTGCTTTAGTAAAGTTTAGCGGATTTATTTGAAAAGTTAGACACACAGCTTTTCAATCTTATTTGCAGATGGTGTTTCACAATCTTATCCGCATCCTTTGAATACTATTTTTATTGGGGCTGTAGTAGATAAGGATTAAATATCACACCATTTTCTCAAGGTTTTCAGCTGATTAGATGGTGAGCCATAGTTAAACCTAAACTCGCACTCTTTTAAAAACAAATGGAAATGCTTCTTATCAATTCCATTATATTTTCTGAGCGTTCGTTTAGACTGATTCCAAAAGTTCTCAATGCCATTGATGTGATTGTTTTTACCACAAGTAAACTCTTTAGAGTGATTGACTCTGAAATGTTTGAATTCGCTCACATCTAATGCATTATAACTTCGATAGCTATCAGTATAAACAAAGCTGTCAGGCTTGATTTTACGCTTGATGACAGGCATTAGGGTAGTCTGTTTGGTGTCTGCTACGACAATGGTATACACCTTACCGTTTCGTTTTAGAATACCAAATACAGCGGTTTTACCAGCAGCCCCGCGACCTCTTTTGCCTTTGCGTACACCGCCAAAGTAACTTTCATCTAATTCGACTTTTCCATCAAAAAGCTCATCAGCTTCTAATGAGAGATGGTAATCTATCACAAGTCTTATTTTATGATAAAAAGTGCAGCAGTATTAGGCTGAATATCAAGCAAATCTGCGGCTGTTCTAGCAGTCACTTCAGCTGTGAAAAACTCTAACAGCCTTCGCTGCAATTTTTTACTTAGTTTACAACGGGTTATCTTCATAAAAATAGTCTAGCATAGTGCTTATCTACTACAGCCCCTTTTTATTTATAAACAATATGATTTCCTGATTAATAATGCTCTTTAGATAATCATTATTCCTGGGTAGTCCTAAAAATACAGACACTGTATACGAATACAAATAACAGTAGA
The DNA here is from genome assembly GCF_904846685.1 of Psychrobacter submarinus. Taxonomy (GTDB): domain Bacteria; phylum Pseudomonadota; class Gammaproteobacteria; order Pseudomonadales; family Moraxellaceae; genus Psychrobacter; species Psychrobacter submarinus. The sequence continues at coordinate 335,539 of NZ_CAJHBQ010000003.1, read as the reverse complement.
GCAGCCTAAATAATAAGATAAACAAAGATATTTTTTACAAGGAGTAGTCTTGCAACTATCCCCTAAACTAACACAGCTCAAACGTAGAATTTCTTATAACATACCCATAAGGAGTTTTGATATGAGCAAACGAATGACTGAGACCCAAATAGTATCCATATTAAAAGAAGCAGAAGCTAGGATACCTGCTAAAGAGCTGTGCCGTAAATACGGTATTGCTAGCTCGACTTTCTATAATGAGGAACGTTAAAAAACCGTCTGGGAGACTGTTTTAGTGACGCAAGACGGAGCGATAGCCAAGTTAAATCTAAGTACGGTGGTATGGAAGCCTCTGACGTGAAGCGACTAAAAGAGCTAGAAAAGAAAACCGCAGACTCAAACAGATGTATGCTGATTTAAGCCTCAAATCGCAAATGCAGGAAGATATCATAAAAAAGCTATAGCGCCTGCCCTCGAGCGCAAAGTCTGGGCGCAAGAGTTACAGGCGCAGTATGATGTCAGCATTGCAGTGAGTTGTCAGGTGGTCTGCATGAGTCGAACCGCTTACTACTATAAGCCTAAGCTATCTGATGATAGTGAGATTATTGATGTCTTAAATGAGCTTACTGACAAGCACAATCGTTGGGGCTTCCCAAAGTGCTTTAAGCGTATACGTAAGCTTGGCTATCAATGGAATCATAAGCGAGTACACCGTGTTTATACAGCGTTAAACTTAAACCTACGCCGTAAGTCTAAAAGACGGCTACCAACACGTCATCCTCAGCCGTTAAGGGCCCTAAGTGTATTAAGGCATACATGGTCTATGGATTTCAAGAGTGACAGACTACATAATAAGATTCGCTTTCGAACCTTTAATGTGATTGATGATTATAACCGTGAAGTGCTAGGTATTGATATTGGTACCAGTATCCCCTCACTCCGAGTGATTCGCTACCTTGATCAGCTAGACGAGTGGCATGGCTATCCTAAGCAAATTCGCGTGGATAACGGCAGTGAATTTACCTCGCATATATTCACTGATTGGGCGTCGGCTCACGGTATCTACATTGATTATATTGAGCCTGGTTGTCCTTATCAGAATGCTTATATTGAAAGATTTAATCGCAGTTATCGCAATGAGGTTTTAAACTGTTATTTATTTAGGGTGTGTATAGAATTCAAATCAGGGGCAACCAGATAAAGACACAAGCGAGCATTACCGCCGCTGCATAGCTATCTTTGAGCTTATCATATCGCGTGGCAATGCCCCTAAAATGTTTCAATCTAGCAAAAGCGTTTTCTACCAAATGACGGCAACGATACAAATACCAATCTAGTGTGTCGTTACAGCTTTTAGAGTTCGACTTAACAGGTATGACTGACTGAGCACAGTGCGTGAAGATACACTCTCTAATATCGCTACTATCGTAGCCCCTGTCTGCAATCACCGCTTTAGTCTGGTTATTAATCGTGCTAAATATCAACGCCTTTGCCATCTTAGAGTCATGTACTTGCCCACCTGACAGCTCAACATGTATAGGGTTGCCACAAGCATCGACCACTAAGTGCAGTTTGCTGCTATTACCTGCAACGCTTTTACCAATGGCCTCATCAAGATGACTGGCTGCGCCTGTACTATGCTGATGAGCTTTGACCACGCTACCGTCTATAAATAACCATTCACTATCATAGTTTGCTGTGACTATCTTCATGAGCTTTTGCCATTTACCGGTTTTACGCCAGTAACGGTATTGATGATATATGCTAGACCAATGACCAAAATAAGAAGGTAAGTCTCGCCATGGACAGCCTACTCGTATGCGGTACAACATGCCTTCAACGGTACGTCTTAGATTGGGCTTGTTATATACGTTAATTTGTCGCAATATAATAAATAGCTTGTGCCAATGTTCATCGTTGAGCTTGGTGCGAGCCATAAGTGACGCCTTGTTTCTTTGTTGTGGTAAACATTAGAGTAAGGCGTTGCTTATTTTTTTCAATGTTTTCTCAATTCTATACAGCCCCTAATATAGCCACAAGAAAACGCTGTATTAACAATAAATAACAATAGTATTTTAGGTCAAACTCTTTACCATGTTGATTGATCGCTGAGTATATCACCAACTCATTTGTTGGTATAATCGTTGGTATAACCAAAACTATTTTTAATAAATAACATGTAAATCAAAAACTTATTGATTAAATATGGTTGATACTGGGCCCACCAAATTCAAACCCTTACAGGCATTGGCTTGTAAGGGGTTTTTGTTGTTTAAAAAGCTCAAGTTATTATTATCATCCAAGCTAATAATATATAAGTAATTATCATTAATGAGCTGACTACTATTTTTGATAATAATCAGCTTATCTCTTTATATTTTATAGCCCTAAAAAGAAGTACGGCGATAATTACGATACTCAGGTAACCAAAAATTTGCTTCTAATCGACGTTGTAGGTTTTCTGCCGTGACTGGCAGGGCAAGCTTATCTTCAACAGCTTGCATTGCCACAGCATGAGCTATTTTTTCACTAATCTCTTTAATGACGTTGATGGGCGGTAATATAGCACCGGGTGCTTTTTTGTATTCCATAGATATATCTGCTAGGGCCTGGCTTGCGGCCATGAGCATATTATCGCTGATCCCTGTTGCCCGTGCTACCAAGACCCCCAAGCCTATACCTGGGAATATATAGCTATTATTACATTGTGACACTTCAAAAGACTGACCATTATAAGTGGTATTGGCAAAAGGACTACCCGTAGCAATGATTGCGCGTCCGTCGCTCCAGTTTGTCACTTCTTGCGGTGTGGCTTCAACGCGAGACGTTGGGTTTGACAGCGGTAGCACAATAGGATGTTCTGTGTTGGCACATAAAGACTCAATAATCTCTTGGGTAAACAGACCTTTTTGCCCGCTAACCCCAAACAATACCGTTATCTTTGCTTGTTTAACCACTTGTAAAAGCCCAAGTTTCTGACTCTTATCCCAGTGCTGCATATCTGCTTCTTTTTGCACTAGTGGCACTTGGAACGCTTGTAGCTCTGTCATGTTATCGGTGAGTAGGCCATAACGATCCACCATAAATACCTGTCTGCGTGCCTGCGCCTCACTTAAGCCTTCACGCTGCATTTGGCGAATAATATGCTCTGCAATACCGCAGCCTGCCGATCCTGCACCCAAAAACGCTATGTTCTGCTCACTGAGTTTTTGGCCTTTGTTTAAGCATGCTGCGATCAATGTACCGACTGAAACCGCAGCCGTACCCTGAATATCATCATTAAAGCAGCATAATTGATCGCGATATTTATTTAATAGTGGCGTGGCGTTTTCTTGTGCAAAATCTTCAAATTGTAAGAGCACCTCTGGCCAGCGCCGCTTAACGGCTTGAATAAATAAATCGACAAATTCATTGTATTCCTCACCAGAGATGCGCGGATTTCTCCAGCCCATGTACATAGGGTCATCAAGCAGCTGCTGATTATTGGTACCGACATCTAATAATACGGGTAGACAGTAAGCAGGGCTGATACCGCCGCACGCAGTGTATAAAGATAGTTTACCAATGGGAATGCCCATACCGCCAATGCCTTGATCGCCTAGGCCTAATATACGCTCACCGTCAGTGACTACGATCACTTTTACCTTTTGTTTAGTGGCGTTTTGTAGCATATCATCGATTTTATGACGCTCGGGATAAGAGATAAATATACCGCGCTTTCGGCGATAAATCTGCGAAAACTTCTCGCAAGCTTGCCCAACCGTTGGGGTATAGATGAGCGGCATAACCTCTTCAATATGTTGGTCAATCAAATGATGAAATAAGGTCTCATTGGTATCTTGAATGTTGCGTAAGTAAATATGCTTATCCATGTCGTCAGTGAATGAGCGAAGTTGATGATAAGCGCGCAAAGATTGCTCTTCAATCGTCTCGATGGTATGAGGCAATAATCCGGTTAAATTAAAGCTATCACGTTCTTCTGGTGAAAAGGCGCTACCCTTATTTAGTAAAGGGGTTTCTAATAGCGCAGGACCTGCAAAGGGAATATATAACGGACGTTGGTTTGGCATAGTAAAGTCTTCTAGTTAAAAGCGTATCGCTAAAGGAATGTTCTATTGTCTCATTATACAGAGCATTGGCTTGTACTTGGCAATAGGCGACAAATTCATTGTCTATAATGTAATTTTAAACTGGCTGGATGATATATCTACTTTAATTAGGAAATATGATTACCTCGTCGCCTTCTTGCCAAGGATCGAACTTCGTCATAGCTTGCTTAAATAGCGGATGTTCTAGCCAGTCCTGTAACCAACTTTGCAGCTTTGGGTATGGCAAGCCATAAAAAACGTCGCGGTCTACGTGAGCGAATTGGCGTACAAAAGGCATAACACCAATATCAGCGATACTGATGCTATCACCTAGCAAATAAGCATTTTTATTTAGCAAAGTCTCTAAACTCTGTAAGAATACCTCGCCTCGCTCTTGATACTCAGCCTGACTCATCTCAGGATAACGGTCTGCATACTTGTAGTGATCAAGCCAGTGTTTAAACTCATGATCATTTTTGTCGAGTAAGTCATTTGCCTGTTTGATAAGCTTAGCATCGAGCAGTCCTTGTTTGTCATTCTGTTCAAGCGCCCATATCATGATTTCTCGGCTTTCTTCAATTACCCTGCCCTCAGGCAGCTGCAAGACGGGTACTGTGCCTTTCGGACTAATCGCTAACATTTGGCTTGGTTTGTTTTTTAGCACGATCTCTCGTAGCTCAACTGGTAATTCAGCAAATAATAAAGCAAGGCGCGCCCGCATCGCATAAGGGCAGCGACGAAACGAATATAAACGCGGAAGTAATGAGGTCATAGAAGGGTCTCACAATATAATTAAAATTTTATAATTAAAGTTTATGGATGCAACAACAGTGGTGAGAAAAATTAAAGCCTTAGCTAGTAATCAACCTTACCCCTTAACGCTTTGACTTTACCTCGCTGAGTCTTGTTATCTACTCGCTTACGTTTGGCATTACGGCTTGGTTTCGTTGCTTTTCGAGTTTTATTTACATAAGTGGCTTGCTTGATAAAGGCCTGTAGACGCTCGATGGCGTCTATTTTATTACGCTCTTGGGTTCGATATTGCTGGGCTTTGAGCACAAATATGCCGTCTTTATTAATGCGACTATCTTTACTGGTTAACAGGCGTGTTTTGTGTAGATCGCTCAGGCTTGAGGCTCTGATATCGAAGCGCAGATGAATAGCAGAGGCGACTTTATTGACGTTTTGACCCCCTGCACCTTGAGCGCGTATAGCATTAATCTCTACTTCATTGTCGTTCAAAGTGATATTATTGGTAATAAAAATCATAATATTCAGTCATAGTTCTCATTGCAGTTTTTAGATTGGCTCTCTTGGCTAAGAAGGTTTATTATCCATGATAGCCTTAGCAATAATAAATTCAATAGACGATGTGGCTAGTTTTGTTTTAATGCTGTTCTTACAGAGATCACTTAACGCATAAACCGCAAAAAGCCGACATTGAGTCGGCTTTATTGTCATTAAACTTCAGCGGTAGCTTTTATGCCTCTTTACGAGGCAAGTTTTCGGGAAGATAGCAGCGCAGATAAGCAATTGACGCCGTTCCCGCTTCTTGCACATAGTGCTCAGTGATACTGGCATGACGGCGATAAGATAAGGTAAATATCGCATTGATAATGCCATAAGTCACTAATAAGATCTCTTTTATGTTGTCAAAATCAGGCATCTCATAACGCTCAGATAAGCGCTTGTGAACCAGTTCGATGACCTGATGATCCATATCCTCACCAAAACTATCCCCCTCAAAATCAGGAGTGTTGGTGTCATATATCAGCTTCGCTTTAGTCTCGTCATCATGAAAAATCTCAACACAGCGCTTGACAAGTGCAATCAGGTAGCCCTGCCATCTATCATAATCTTCGGTCTCAACGGTCGCTAATATCTCTAAGATATCAATCGCATTCAAGAACCTTAAGGCCAAAAATATCGCTTCAATATTAGGAAAGAAGTGATATGCAGAAGCGCGCGGGATACCTGCTTCTTCGCATACCGCAGCTAAGGTGATATCATTGATAGGCATGGTTTCGCTAAGCTTTTTAGCACCCATCAGTAACTTTTGACGGCGAGCACGGCCTTGCTGACTGGTAAACTTAAATTTATTTGGTACCAGTTTCTTGGCCAACTCTGAGTCTACTAACACATCTTCGATTTTGTCGTCTTTTTGTCCACTCATTATAAACCTCTTAATGTTAGCCTTATTGCCATAACTTGTTTTCATCAAATTATCAGCCCTAAATCAAGTACTGATATGGTCTTTAATAATAGACAATATGATAGCTATTATTATCGTTAGCAAATAATGTATTGCATCACAACCATTTAACTTTTAGTCGGCAAAATCAGGCATTGTCTTAAACCACAATGTAATAGCTAATGAGATATAGCATCAGCCATGAATGTTTATTTTCGCTCGTATAATACCATGATCAGTGACTCTATCAGCATAATCCCATTTTAAGTGATCGTTGAAATAATCTACTCGCTCGACGTGACCGAGAGCGAATTTACTCTCGGGCAAAAACTCTTCTGAGACAAATAACTGATCGATAACCTCTGGCATACCCTGGTAGATATGAGTATATGCCACATCCTTCATCCAACCATAGCGTGCTTGCACGCGAGCTGCATCGAATAATGATACATCGCGCATACTTTTATCATAATTTACCTCTCCTGTCTCTGTCATCAACTGAGTAGTCACGCTGCCAGTGACATCATTCATGTCGCCAAGCAGTATCAAAGGCTCTCGCGTATGCTTTAAGCGCTCTATAATCGTCATTCTTATAGATGCTGCTTCCGCCGCGCGCATACACAGACTACGCAGTTTGGCGCGAACCCGAATGTTAGGGTCATCCATATCCTCTAACAAATTGCCATCATCATCACGTAAGAAAAAAGCACGTTTACTTTTTAGATGAGCGGTGATAATCGTAATAGGCTGACCATAAGCCTCGACTTTAACCAACAATGGCGGACGTTTAAACTGACGATAAGGGCCAATGTCTGGAATATCAATTGTCGCTTCATCGACAACGGTTTCTAGCAAGCTTGTCTCTATCGCCTCAAAGCGGCTAATAATACCTACCGCTGGCGTCCCTATGGCTCCTCTGCCTTGGGTATAGGGGCTTGATTGCTCATTACTGGCTAAAGGAATAATGACATCCTTAGCCTCAAACCCTAATGACATTGCCAACGACTCAACTGCCCTGCTATCCCAAGCTTCTTGCACAGCGATGATATCAGCATGAGCGTTGGATAGTAGGCTACTTAGTCCGTTCAATTTATGCTCGTAAGCCTTATTGGTATAAGCTGGTGCGTTTTCATAAAAGATACGATTGGGATTGGCAAAATTAAGTAAATTAGCAGTGGCAATATAAAAACTATTATTACTGGCGGTATCTTGACTCATAAACAACCTATTATTTTTATTATGTATAAAAAAGAGTATAAACAGTGAAGATGTGAGCAGCCTAATAGATGAATGTATGATAAAACGTATCAGCTATGCCACTTGTCTAGGCGCTGTAGTTTTCACAAGGTAAACTAAACTCAACCGTTAAACTGTCTTAACATAGCATAAGTCGCTCACCTTAGTGTTGAACACGTGTTCAAAAAGTATGTTTGCTTTATTACTAAACGATATTACAACACTTTTAAGGACCGTCTTTGCAACTCTCATTCGCAAATATAGCTCAGGCATGTTGTATGATTATTTACGGTTTTGATGCATCCTTTTTACGAGCAACTACAAAAGATAAGCAACCGAGTAATGACGCGACAACACAGAGTATTAATAGCTTGACGTATTTGTGCTCTACACCAAAAAGCGGGGTCATTAATGTAACATAACCCGCGTTTTCTAGCATATAAATGACGCCGGCTAGCAAAGCTGAAGCGAAGCTAATGACGAGCGCCCAAGGCTTAACCTGCCAATTAGACCAAATACTAAAAAATACAACCGGCGCTAAGAATAGCGAAGCCGTACCACTGATAGCGACGGCGTCAAATAAGTCCTTGCTGCCGGTAGCAATAAACCCTAAGCCTACCAGCAAAAAGCCGATCATGACCAATCTGCCGTTTCTAACTGTCGGCTTAATAAGTTTCATATCGACAGCGACGAGTTTTGCGGCACTCGCATAAGTTGAGTCGAGCGTAGAGATCGCGGAAACGATTAACGCAAAACAAAATAACAGCATCACCGCTGGCGAAAATAAAGTGTTCAGTGTTTGCGTGACCTCAGTAGCACCGCCAGCATTATTTAACTGAGCAAACACACCAAGCAGACCAAATAGCATAATGCAAATCATGGAGATAGGCGCGGCATAATAAAATGACTTTTTGGTGGTGCTACGATCTGCTAGAAAACCGCGGTCCGTCATCACTGGATCATGGGCCGGGTAACTCCAAACTTGAATAAAAGCAACGATCAGTAATATCCAGCCTTTATTATCGGCGGTGTTGGAAGAGCTGACAATATCGGTAAAAGAGAATAGCGGGTGCATAAACATAGCGATAGCTAGCACTGCGATTGCTACGATAGTCAGCGAGGCTTGCATAACATCAGTCTTGAGCGCCGTATGTAAGCCGCCGATTGAAGAATAGATTAAGGTAGCAATGGCAATAAACACTATTAAGTAGCTCTCATTAAAGCCCACAAACAAGGTCGTAATAAAGCCAAACACTAATAAATTACTAAATATCTCGCTCACCAACCGAAAGCTAATCACGGCATTAAAACAGTGCTCGCCGGTTTTACCGAATTTGTCATACATAAAGGTTTGCATGTTATGAAAGCCATGCTTGAAACGTAGGCTATCGACAATATGCGCGCCAGTGACAAAGCTAAAATAATACATCGCATAAGCTAAAGCGCCGGCAATACCATAAAAAAAGCCCAATATAGCGGCATTCATCAGTGAGCGGGCAAAAATCCAAGTCGTAACTTGAGAGAGTACGAGGGTCCAAAGGCCTGGCGCTTGTCCTTGTCGCGACTTACCTTGATAGAAGCTTGCGACATCAGCAGACAGCTCAGAGGCGCTTAGCATAGGTTTATTTGATGAAGGGTCGTTAGTAACAGCCATTTGCGTTCTTTATAAAGGTTGTGATAGATAATCTCAGAATAACATAACTTTGTAATCGCTTTACGCCAAAAGTATAAGCGTAAAAAAAAGCTTCTAGAACAACTCTAGAAGCTTTTATTTTTATCTTTGCCTGTTTAGAAATTAGGTAAAGATACTTTTACTGTCCTATTCACTAATGCAGCTATTATCTACTTACACGGTTCCAAGCATCACGTGAGGCTAGACGCGCTTCTTCCCACTGCATACGCGACTCACCTTTGACCTCTTCCCAAGAGCGCTTTAGGTCACTTTCGTGATCTTCGAAACGAGCATCAGCGGGATACTTAGCGCGATTAGCATAACCGACTGCATAAGCAGGATTTAGATCACGGTCAAAGTCATGACCCTCTTTATAATAGCTTGCATTCACATGCTCAGCACGCCAGTAAGCTTCTTCATGAGTCGGGTTAATCGCTTCAGCTGAAGCATGACCTGCACCGCCACCTACGACTGCACCGATAGCGCCACCGATTAGGGTGCCTAGTGGGCCTGCCATCGAACCGATAGCCGCACCAGCTGCTGCGCCGCCAACGCCGCCAATACCAGTACCTACTGGATGCGAGCCTGGCTCACCAGTGATCATGTCAGCGTTTAGGTCGTCTTTTGTCTCTTTTGACATGTGTTTGACTTCACTACGATCAATATTATCAGGATCGTTAGTGACCACTTTTCTATCGACCACTTCTTGGTCTGCCATACGGCGAGCATTGTCATCTATGATACGCTGCTTATCGCCGCCAACCATGTTGTCATCAGTGATAATGCGGTCATTAGCATCAATGACATTACCTTGAGCGTCTACTCTTGGCTCATTATTAATTATATTATCAGTCTTATTGTTATTCATCGTTTAATCCTTTAATTAATTGTTATAAATTTAGAGTTCTCAAATGAGGGTTGAATAAGAGCTTAACTTCTTCAGTTTCGGCACTGATTCAACACTAATGTAGCGCTGAACAAGCTAAATCAAAGAAAACTGAAGTGGCTAAGTCCACTTCATGTCCTCTTTAGTAAACAACCTCATTACTATTTAAGTATAAAATCATCTGCGTGGTAGTAGCTACACCGGATATGTAAGCTATGTCAACGCCAATATTAGCTTACGTTACAGCATGTATCCTGCCAGCAGGTTTGCACCGTTTAATAGCCTTTTGAGTATCTATCAATAAAACCTTTATAAAACTGTCATCAAAAAATCAAAGTTGAGTCAGCGCGCGCGTCATGGCATCCTGCCATTTACCTAGATACGTTTGACGATTTGTTTCTGACATCGTTGGCTCAAAACTACGCTCCACTTTCCAAGACTCTATCATCGTATTATCATCATATAGTCCAGATTTTAGTCCCGCTAGTAGCGCCGCACCTTTAGCGGTAATCTCCGTATCCATGGGACGTAGTACCGGTACACCAAGCAAGTCAGCTTGAAACTGCATTAACAAATCATTATTAGCGGCGCCGCCATCAACCCGCAATTCAGTCAAAGGATGAGGGCTGTCTTTTTGCATAGCAATCAATACATCATAAGTCTGATAAGCGATAGCTTCTAATGCTGCGCGGGCGATATGGGCCTTGGTAGTGCCGCGGCTCATACCGGTGATGCTAGCACTGACATCTGAGCGCCAATACGGTGCACCAAGCCCGGTGAATGCTGGCAATAGTACCACCTCTTCGCTGCTATCGACCTGCTGAGCCAAGCGCTCGACATCCCTACTTTCGCTGATCATGCCAAGATTATCTCGCAGCCACTGCACGATAGCGCCTGCCATAAAGACACTACCCTCTAACGCGTAAGTGGTTTGTTTTTTTGGGATTTGTAATAGCCGCCGACCCGACTCTACCATTTGACCAAAGGTGAGTTGCTCAGCGCGGCTTTGTACAGCGGTCTTTTGCCAAGCAATGGTGGTGAGCAGTTGCTGCTCGCTGAGCTTAGGGGTCTCGCCTATATTCATCAGCATAAAACAGCCGGTACCATAAGTGTTTTTTGCCATGCCAGGCTCAAGGCAGCCTTGACCAAATAAAGCCGCTTGCTGATCGCCTAATACCGCCTGAATAGCGATCTGTTTGGCAAATAAGCCTTTTTTGGTCTTGCCAAAGTCGCCATCAGAAGGTAGGACTTTTGGCAGTATCGACATAGGTATATCAAAGCGCGCACACAGCTCACTCGACCAGGCCAGTTTATTAATATCGTATAGTAAGGTGCGAGATGCATTGGTCACATCGATGACGTGCTCACCACCGGTCAACTGATAGATAAGCCAGCTGTCAATAGTACCAATCGCCAGCTCTTCGGTTTTGTTGGCATCGATGCGCGCCTTAATATCTGGGTTGTTTTCTAATAACCAAGCGATTTTACTGGCACTAAAGTAAGGGTCTAAGCGTAAGCCTGTGACGCTACGTATCTCTTGGGCGACGCTGCGCTGATGCGAGACGGTTTTTTTGGCTAGCGTCTCACAATAGCTAGCGGTACGCCTATCTTGCCAAATGATCGCTGGGGCAAGCGGCTTGCCTGTGGTTTTATCCCAAACCACAATGGACTCGCGCTGATTGGTAATGGCGATACTGGTGATATCTGTCGCTAATAACCCCGCTTGATTAATAGCATCATGAGCACAGCTGATTTGTGTCTGCCATATCTGCTGAGCATCCTGCTCGACAAAACCGGCTTTCGGGGTGATAAGCTGAGTCGGCTTCTGCACTATTTTGACAGTATTGGCTTGGTCATCGTATATAATGGCGCGGCTAGAAGTCGTGCCTTGATCCAAAGCTAAAATATACCCTGCCATTCCCTACTCCTTAAAGTTATCATTATTTTCTATACTATCGACTATAGCATTATTTACAATTGCGCATTTTTATAGCCGTTGTCACTTTATAATCCTTGCAACTTTATAAACCCTATAACAACGCTTAGTCTAAACCTAAAACTGGTGTGTCAACCCTAACAGGGCTATAATGCCCTAAATTCAGCACGACATCTTGATAAGTGGTTTACCTCTATTATGAAATTTGCGTTATTGTCTCTACCTTCTATGATAATCACTTTGATGCTCTCTTGCGCTTCCGGTCAGGCTTTAGCGGATAGTTATACGCCTGCCACTTCTCAGGCAACTACGCAAATTGTAGATAGCGCTACTTCTGTAAGTACTGCTATAAATAATACTAGCTACCTTGCCGCAGAGCCACTAGCAGCGAGCGCGACTCTAGACACCCTCATTGACCCTATTACCCATAAAAGTGTTGCCAATAGCTACCCGTTAGAGGTATCTAGCTTTTTGAGCTTGGAGCAAGCACAGAATACCTTATTTCAAGTGTCGCCGAAACTCGCCGCTAATCAAGCTGCTATCGCCGCTAGCGAATATCAGACAGACGCCCTTGCGACAGTAGATCGGCCGTTTGTGTTCGCGCAGTTATCTGCCAATGCCTATAGGGTACAAGAAGATATCGACTTATCCTCGCTTAGAAATCGAGTCATTGATGGCGTCAATAATGTGGGCAATGACTTTAACAGCCCAGGCATAAGTAATGTAGCGCCGCCTATTCCGCCGGTACCAGACTTGCCTAATTTTGGTGAGATCATCGGTGAGCGTATTCCAGACTCTTATGATTTTAACCGTTCAGGCTCCACGACAGGGGCAGGTCTTGGAGTGGCGTGGCCGGTGTATACCGCTGGGCGCACTGCAGCGCTAACCGGAGCTTCTAATGCGCGTACGCAAGAAGCGGTCGCTGATAGTATATTAGACAAAAACGAGCTATATAATACGCTTATTGAGCGCTACTTTAGGGCGCAATTGGCGATTATTGCCGCTTACTTACGTGAAGATGCTTATGATACCCTGCAACAAACCGACTATACTGCGCAGCGCTTATTCGAAGAAGGCTTTATTTCGCGGGTCGATCGTCTGCAAGCCCAATCCGCGCTTGCCGATGCAAAAAGCGAGTCTATCAAAGCCAACAACGATGCTCGTCTAGCAATGATTGCGCTGCAGCGTTTATTGCGCACTGATTACCGTATCAAACCGACGACCCCGCTGTTTGTCTCAAGCCAGCCTTTGAGCGATGTCAGCTACTATCAGAACTTAGCGCTTACCAACCATCCAGGACTACAAAAAGTGGCGGCAAAGCGCGCGCAAGCGCAGCAGCTTCGAGCGTTATCAGACACAGGCTATAAGCCAACCGTACTACTCTATGGTTTTAGTCAAGTTGAAAAAGACCCGAGCTGGATTGCGGGGGTATCTGCCAGTTGGAAGCTGTTGGGCGGGCTGGATAAAACCGCATCGTTAGCTGCTAGCGATGCGCGCATCCGTCAAGCCGATTTATCTGAGATTGAGGTCAGCGACAATCTTTTATTATTGGTCGAAAAGAACTGGAATGATGTCAATAACGCTCAAGCTCGGTATCAAGCACTACAGAGCAATGTCGATCTGGCCCAAGAGGTACTGCGTCTACGCCGTTTAGGACTGCAAGAAGGTGTAAACACCACCATCGATGTGGTACAAGCACAGACTCAAGCGCTCAAAGCGCGTACCGAACAAGCGCAAGCAGCCAATGACTATGTACAAGCATTGGCCAGTTTGATGCAAAGCTGTGGTACGCCGCTTGCTTTTAATACGTATCTTAACGCTGCTGATATCAGGTTACCGACTTTATATACTCAATAACGTCAAAACTAATAAAACTTGTAACCTTATTTACTGCCTGTGAGTGCTTATACTATTTGACTCTTATGCTATTAAACCCCCTACTACGAATAATACTATGAATAATACTATGAATAATCCAACTGCTAAAATTAAAAAGCTACCAACGCAGCTATTAAAGACGTGGGGCGATGCCAATAATTCTAACGTTTGGGCGCATTGTGCTAGCGTAGGATTTTTTGGGTTTTTATCTATCTTTCCAGTAATGGCGGTATTTGTACTGCTGTACGGTCTTATTTTTTCGCCGGCTGAGATGCAAGAGCAGATCAATTTTTTGCGCCAATTTATACCGCCATCCGTTTATGATGTGCTTAACGCCCGCCTTAGTCAGTTAGTCTCTAATACCAGCACACGCTTGACCTTCAGCCTTCTACTATCTAGTGTGTTAGCGCTTTATGCCGGCTCTAAAGGGATCAAGTCCTTAATCATTTTGATTAATCTTGCTTTTGGTATCACCCAAGAGCGCGGCTTTATACAAAAAACCATTCGAGCATTGGGTTTAACCTTTGCTGCATTAGTGGTGTTGATCGTAGCGATCTCCTCAATTGCGCTTATTCCACTGCTTGCGAACAACTTTCCTTTTCCACAAATCGCTAAGACTATCGCGCTTTGGAGCCGTTGGCCGGTATTGGCTATTATCATATTTGTCAGCCTATTGGGTCTCTATCGTCTCGCGCCGAATCGTGATGCTATAGCGCTCAAAAATCTAATGCCAGGGGCTGCTGTTGCTACGGTACTGTGGATGTTATTGTCGGTATTTTTTTCAATCTATGTACAAAACTTTAATAACTATAGCGCTGAGTTTGGAGCTTTATCAGCGGCGGTAGTTATTATGCTTTGGCTTTATTATTCAGCCTTTATTATCGCATTTGGCGCTATTTATAATTATGAGAGCATAGAAGACTCTAAACCTTATGCTATTCGTGTCTACCCATAACCAATGGATTGTGTAAAAACGATTATGGATCGAAGCGCGTTATGACACTTTAACGCGCTATGACACTTTTAAGGCATTCGACCTATATTAACATTCATTTTCTTAGCTTTTATACTCATTTTTCACTTCTTACTCACTTGCTTTAGGAACGTTATATCATGGCTAACTCTCATAACGACGCTGATGATGTCAATACATTAGATCCGGTTCATGATAACAAACCCTCTGATAATGCTGAGGAACTAGAGAAAACGACGGCGCCCTATCCACATAAAAAATCAGCAGACAAGGCTGCAAATATAAAAAAAGCTGTCTTTGCACTCGTGCTATTAATAGTACTGGCAGTTATCGCTTATGGCCTATACAAAAGCAGTCAGTCAAGCGCACCTGAGAGTATTACGTTGCAAGGTCAGATGCAAATGAAGCAGACCTCTATCGCGGCCAAAGTACCTGGACGTATCGCCCAGATATTAGTCACCGAAGGCGATAAGGTCGAGGCCGGACAGCAGCTCATTGAGATGGACTCGCCAGAGATCAATGCCAAGGTCAACCAAGCACGAGCAGGTCTCGATGCCGCACAAAGCCAGTTAGATAAAGCAGAAAATGGCGCTCGCCCGCAAGAGATCGCGCAGGCAAAGGCCGCTTGGCAAGCCAATAAAGCCGCCTCAGACTTAGCCGCCAACACCTATGAGCGGGTCAACCGTCTTTATCAAGAAGGTCTAATGGCGCGGCAGAAGCGCGATGAAGCTTATGCTAAGTATCTTGCCACTCAAGATCAAACTGAAGCGGCGCGTTTGCAATATGATCTGGCGTTAGAAGGCGCGCGTAGTGAAGATAAGTCGGCCGCTAATGCGCAAGTGGCGCAGGTCGAAGCTAAGCTTGAAGAGGCGTTGGTCGCCAAAGAAGAAGCCAATCTAAAAAGCCCTATCGCTGGAGTGGTAGATAATGTCATCGTCAGTAATGGTGAGGTCATCGGTCAAGGCGTACCCATACTGACTTTAGTCAATACCGATGACCAATGGGTGGTCCTTAACGTAACCGAAGATCATCTGAATCGGTTCGCCATCGGGCAACAGTTTACCGGCACCATCCCGGCTTTATCTGCATCCAATCGCCCTTATACTAAGACCTTCACTGTCTATGCTTCGTCTAGCTTATCGGATTTTGCCACTTGGCGACCGACTAATAATGATGACGGCTTTGATGTGCGCACTTTTGAGATAAAGGCTCGGCCAAATACCGCTGATGCGCGCATTCGTTCAGGCATGAGTGTGTTAGTAGATATCGATCCGCAAACAACGACTGCAGCAAACCCTTCCCAAAACTCAAACCCTTCCCAAAACTAAGAGTCACGAATCATGCGTCTGATACAAGCGTTTGTACGCAGTGCTAGTTATGAGCGGCGGTTTTTACAAAAAAACCCTTGGGATTTGGCGATGATTTTGTGGATTCCTCTAGCGACGATTTTGTTAGTCTGGTGGATTTTTTCACAAACGCAAATCACTGATCTAACGATTGGCGTGATTGATGAAGATAATGGTCCTGTGGCTAATACCTTAACTCGCTATTTGGACGCGCATCCCAACCTTGAGGTTGCCAGTCTTTATAGCTCGGCTGCTAGCGCTGAAGCCGCTATCTTGCAACGCGATATCTACGCCGTCGTGGTGATTCCAGATGATTTTTCGACTAACATTTTAGCCAGCAAACCTGCGCCGGTACTACTACAAGTCAATGCACAATACGGCACGCACTCTGGCATCATTCAGACCAGCGTCCAAGCCGTTACCGCCACGCTATCGGCTGGCGTTGAGATTCAACGTTTAGTCAAGCAAGGCATGGTACCCTCTGAGGCTGCCATCAACTACTCACCTATCAGTATTCAGCGTACTAGCCTATTTAATACGGTGAATAACTATCAGCAGTTTTTGGGCTCAACGGTGATTCCTGCGTTATTACACATCTTAGCGATGGTCATTGGTGCCACTACTATCGGTCGCGAGCTACGCGATAAGCAGCTTGGTCGTTGGTATCGCTTTATTGATACTGGGCGTCCTAACTTAAATACTGACAATTCTCCTGAAGCTCATACAATTGCTCAGGCTAATTTAGCGGATAGGACAACTTATATTCCTACCTCTAAACCTAGTCTGCTCGTGCTGTTTTTCGGTTTACTTGGTAAGTACTTTTGGCCGCTACTGGCGTATTGTTTATGGGCGGCACTCGCCTTATGGCTTGCGACCATGCGAGAGGATCTAAGCTTTGATTCTATAGCGCTTACTTATCTAGCTTTTATCACTTTGATGTTTTTATCGTTTTGGCTGGGCGCTTTTTTTACTTTAGCCTCGTTTTCTTTGCGTATGGGCTTATCAGCGACGGGTTTTATCTCAGTGCCCTCTTACGCTTTTGCTGGGGTGACTTACCCTTATATCGCTATTACCGATAGCGCCAAACATTGGGCAGACGCTCTGCCCTTGACCCATTATCTACAGCTGCAGATTGCACAAATACAGATGCATGCTCCGGTAGCGCTATCAGAACCGATCATCTACGGTCTACTGTTAGCGGTGCTTATATTAATGCTGCTCTCAGTACTCTGTGCTAAGCGTGCTTTAGCGCATCCTGAGCGCTGGGGAGCCCGCTGATGACAAAACCATCTTTTGAGCAAAGTAAGAAAGCGCCTATAGACTCAGCATCTTTAGACAAAAGTGCTACGCAAACCGTTGATAATGCGATAGCCGATACTTTTTGGGCAAACTTTAAGCAGACCCTCGTCGATGTCTTTAAAGATAAAGGCGTGCTTTTGATGCTCATCATTGCGCCAATTATTTATGGCTTTTTTTATCCTTGGCCTTACTCTTCAGAAGTCGTCAATAACGTCCCTGTCGGCATTGTTGATTATGATCGTAGCGATTTATCTCGTACGATCAGCCGCTATGCTAGTGCTAGCCCGCAGTTGAACACCGTAAACTTCGTGGATGAGCAGCAAGCCAAAAAAGCCATCTGGAGCGATGAGATAGCAGGATTTATGATTATCCCAGCCGGACTTGAACAGCAAGTGATGGCAGGCAAAGCGGCTAGTGTTAGCGTACTGGGTAACGGCGGTTATTTTTTATTAAATAAAAACGTACAAACCGGTTTTTTGCAAGCGGTCAGCACCGTCTCAGCAGGAATTGAGGTGAAAAAAAGCGTAGCACAAGGGGCTTATATGCCGACTGCCGCGCAAAACACCCAAGCGGTACCGTTACAGATCGTGCCTTTATATAATCAGACCGAAGGCTACGGCGCCTACGTGGTGCCAGCGGTATCTATTATTATATTGCAGCAGACCTTACTGATAGCGGCCGCGATGCTCGTAGGTACTTGGTTTGAGATGCGTCGCCATACTACTAGTATTGCTGGCTGGCTAGGACGTATTGCAGCCCTTAGTACGTTGAGCTTTGTGGTTGGCTGCTTTTATTATGGCTGGGCGTTTGAGCTGCATAACTACCCGCGCGGCAAAAACATGCTCGGTAGTCTGCTATTTTTACTGATATATTGTCCGACGGTAGCGACGCTTGGCTGTGTGTTTGGCTTATGGCTGCGTCAACGCGAGCGCAGTATGCAGGTTTTGATTTTTAGCTCATTACCGGTATTTTTTATGAGCGGTTACCCGTGGCCGGCCAATCAGCTACCAGAGGTTTTGCAAATCGTGCGCTGGCTTGTGCCAACGACCCCTGCTATCAATACTTCGGTACAGCTTAACCAAATGGGCGCTAGCATCGCGCAAGTAGCGACTGGTTTTTATGCTTTGCTTGGCTTATGGGTCTTTTATTTTATAGTCTTATTACTGCTTCGGCGGCGATTGGCACAAAAAGATAGTGCGGTTTATAAGATATAGTCCGCTTCAATTAAAACGATGCAAAAAAAGCGCCTGCAAAATAGACAGACGCTCTTCTACCTTTAATACTTCATGCACCCTTAATACCTAAAACACGCGATTAAGACCATTGAGCGCCGCCACGCGATAAGCTTCTGCCATCGTTGGGTAGTTAAAAGTAGTATTCACAAAATACTCAAGCGTAGCATGACATTTCATCACCGCCTGCCCAATATGAATAATCTCTGAGGCGTGATTGCCGTAGCAATGAATCCCTAATATCTCCAAAGTCTCCCGGTGGAATAGTATCTTAAGAACGCCGGTACGCTCACCAATGATTTGCGCGCGCGCCAGATGCTTAAAGAAGGCTTGACCGACTTCATAAGGCACTCGCTCATCAGTGAGCTCCTGCTCGGTCTTACCGATACTCGATATCTCAGGAATCGTATAAATCCCTGTTGGCACGCTTGAGACGGGTTCGGCATCGCTATCACCAACCATAAAGGCGGCTGCACAGCGCCCCTGGTCATAAGCAGCCGAGGCTAGCGAAGGCCAACCTATCACGTCGCCAGCAGCATAGATATTATCCACTTCGGTACAATAATGATCATCAACTTTGAGCTGACCGCGGCTATTGGCTTCTAGGCCGATTGCCTCTACATTAAGACCTTCAGTATTACCAGAGCGCCCGTTTGACCAAAGAATAGCATCAGACTTGATTTTTTTACCACTCTTTAGATGAAGAACGACATGATCGTCATGCGTCTCTAGATGATCGATCTCTTCATTGTTACGAATGAGCACGCCAAACTGTCTAAAGTCATGCGCTAGCGCATCACTAATCTCACTATCGAGATAGTTCAGTAGCTTGTCTTGGTTATTAATCAAGTCGACTTTATAGCCAAGTCCCGTAAAAATAGAGGCATACTCACAGCCAATAACCCCCGCGCCGTAGATGATGATCTTTCTGACCACATAATCCATCTGTAGAATTTTATCAGAGTCAAAAACGCGCGGATGATCGAAGTCTAAGATCTCAGGCCGATAAGGACGACTGCCTACGGTGATAATGGCTTTATTAAAGGTGACGGTTTCAAAGATATTTTCATCAGTTTCAACCTTTAAGGTGTGCTTATCGACGAAACTTGCCCAGCCTTGAATGACGTCGATCTGATTACGCTCATAAAAACGCTTGTGCGTACTGACTTGGTCGCGTATCACGCGGCGCGCGTTGGCTAGTACCTTATTGAGCGGTACGCGCTCATACTCTAGCGCTTTGGTAAACATAGGATCGCGGCGAAAGTTAATGAGGTTAAAAACCGATTGACGCAGTGCCTTACTCGGAATGGTGCCAACGTGCGTCGAGTTACCGCCGACTTGCTCACGAGGGTCAATAACCGCGACCTTTTTGCCAGATTTTGTTAGCTTCATTGCCGCCGCCTCACCAGCAGGGCCTGCTCCTAAGACCACAGCATCATATTCAAATTCATGCTTATCGCTTTTGATACGCTGTGAGTCTTTGGTAAACTCTGATTTGATATCGATACGCTTATCATCTAGGGGGTTGACTAAGTCAGGATGATGCATGATGTCATCATTCACTTGTTCATGCGTTTGCTCGATTTTTTCTTTTTTACTGGCGTCTGTGGTTTGCTCAGGCGCTGTATTTGGCGCGCTGCCGCTATCTTTATTTGAGACTTCGGTGCTAGTATCTAGACCGGTGTCATTGGTGTCGTCACCTTTATTCTTGCTGGCCATCGTAACCTCTTTATTAGTTTATGTGGTTTTTAATATTTATACTTTATCTTATGACTTTTGAGGATGCCCACCGTACTCGATGAGTCCTAATTTTGCAATGTCCTTAATGAGCAATGTCTCTTATTAGCAGTATCTCTTATTAGTATAGTCAGGCTTGGATTACGGAACTCATACTATTGACTCATAGATATGCATTTTGCTAACCAATGCGACGCTTGAGACCTGTCATTTGCAGTATGCGAGTCGCAATCTCTTCAACAGACATCTCAGAGACATCCAAGTTCGGGATACCTTGAGAGATATAAATGCCTTGTATCGCGCGCTGCTCTTGCTGCACTTGTTGATAGCTAGAATACCGGCTACCGGCGCGGCGCTCTTGGCGAATTTTTACTAGCCTATCGGTATTAATCACTAGCCCAAACAGCTTGTCCTTATGCTCGCGCAAGGATTTTGGTAATTGATTGTCGTACAGATCATCTTCAGTCAGCGGATAGTTGGCCGCCCGAATGCCGAATTGTAAGGCTAAATAAAGCGACGTTGGCGTTTTTCCTGAGCGAGAAACTCCAATAAGAATAATATCCGCCATATTATAGTGACGGGTACGCGCGCCATCATCATTATCCAAGGCAAAGTGCACCGCATCGATACGCTCTTTGTAAGTCTCAGAATCAACATTATCATGCGCGTGGCCTGAGTGACCATCCGGCTCAACACCCATCTCTTCAGCGATACGGCCAATCAAACCCTCGTACATATCTAAATTACAGCTTTTGGCAGAATTCACTGTTTCGCGAATCTCAGGGCTGACGATAGTATCGAACACCAGCGGTAATAAGCCGTCGCGCTGATACGCCATATTGATCCGAGCCACCGCATCCTCAGCACGCTCGATACTATCGACATAAGGCAGAACATGTGTTTCAAAAGGCACAGAAGCAAACTGACTTAGAATCGAGCGCCCCAAAGTTTCAGCGGTAATCGCCGTACCATCAGAGATAAAAAACGCACTTCTAATCGTTTGCGAGTTATCTAAGCTCATAGCATGCCGGTTCTGAATAGTTGGTTTATCTGGTTCAGAGGGATTATTAAAATACATAACGGACAACCTTAAAGCTCTATGAAGTGTTTATTAATGAGAAGCAACTATTTTTTAGCCACTCTATTTAATCGCTCTATTTTTTGATGGTGACTGGTGGCTTGCTAAACCTAAGTGAGTTATTTAATAGTAATGCCTTACATTATACTCATAATAGCGCCTGAATAGGAATCGATGTTGAGGGCAAAATGTACCAGTGCCTTTAAAGTAAAAACTATCCACTACTCTGTTTTGTCTTAGCGATTTACTTTGCTATTTTTGTTGTGATTTGCTATTAAGTTTTAGCAATATTCTCACTACATGTAGGTTACTGATAATACATCTCGTTGCTATTACAGTAGCCGCTGAGCTACAAAGACGTAAAAAACTCTAAATTTTGTATCTTTTTTCAAAGTTTTTACCTTATCCTCTCGAAATTCGCAAAATATAGGCGTATAATCCACCTTTATAATCCTTACTAAATAACCTTATTTTTTGGAGTTATCATGGCAGCGCAATCTACAGCACTTGTAATCAATCTTGATCAGTTAGGAAAAGACGATATTGAGATGGTCGGTGGTAAGAACGCCTCTCTTGGCGAGATGATTAGCCACTTATCAGATTTAGGTGTTAGCGTTCCTGGCGGCTTTGCCACCACCTCAAATGCTTTTAACCGTTTTTTGAACGAAACAGGTCTGCTTGACAAGATCAACAGCGAGCTGAAAACCTTAGACATTAATGACGTCAATAAGCTTGCTGCTACGGGTAAAAAAATCCGTAATTGGATTGTCGAACAAGAGCTGCCAGCAGATCTTGAAGCTGAGGTGCGTAAATCGTTTGAAGTGATGAGTGGCGGCGAAGACATCGCGGTTGCGGTACGCTCTTCTGCGACTGCAGAAGATTTGCCAGATGCTTCATTTGCCGGTCAACAAGAGACTTATCTAAATATTCGCGGTATTGATAACGTTCTTATCGCTATTAAAGAAGTGTTTGCCTCACTATACAACGATCGCGCGATCTCTTATCGTGTACACAAAGGCTTTGAGCACGAAGGCGTCGCTTTATCTGCAGCCGTTCAGCGTATGGTGCGCTCAGAGACAGGTGCAGCGGGCGTGATGTTCACTCTAGATACCGAAAGCGGCTTTGATCAAGTGGTGTTTATCACTTCAAGCTATGGCCTCGGTGAGATGGTCGTACAAGGCGCGGTCAACCCTGATGAGTTCTATTTATCTAAGCGTCTACTTAACGATGGCAAACCCTCTGTCATCCGCCGCAACTTAGGTAGCAAGCACAAAAAGATGATTTATGGTGATGAAGGTAGCACCGCTAAATCAGTCAAAGTCGTTGATGTCGAAAAAGAAGAGCGTATGCAGTTCTCTTTATCTACTGAAGAGCTGACCTCTCTTGCCAAGCAAGCGATGACTATTGAGCAGCACTATGGTCAAGCGATGGATATCGAGTGGGCCAAAGATGGCGATAGCGGCCAGATCTTTATTGTGCAGGCGCGTCCTGAAACGGTCAAGAGCCGTCAAGACAGCAATGTCATGGAGCGTTATGTCATCAATACTGGTGATGCCAAAGTATTATGTGAAGGTCGCTCAATCGGACAACGTATCGGCGCCGGTAAAGTCCGCGTTGTCAGTAACCTAAACGAGATGGATAAAGTCGAAGACGGCGATATCTTAGTCTCTGATATGACCGATCCTGATTGGGAGCCGGTCATGAAGCGCGCTTCAGCCATTATCACCAACCGTGGTGGCCGTACTTGTCACGCCGCTATCATTGCGCGTGAGCTTGGCGTACCCGCTATCGTTGGTTGTGGTAACGCCACCGAGCTATTGGTTGATGGTCAAGACGTCACTGCCTCTTGCGCTGAAGGCGACACTGGCTTTATCTATGAAGGTCAGCTTGATTTTGATATCCAAACCAACTCGATTGAGTCTATGCCAGAGCTGGCGTTCAAAGTGATGATGAACGTTGGTAACCCTGATCGCGCCTTCTCCTTTGCCCAAATGCCTAACGAAGGTATCGGTCTTGCGCGTTTAGAGTTCATCATCAACCGGATGATTGGCGTGCATCCAAAAGCACTACTGAACATGAACAGCCTGCCACGTGAGATCTCACAAGCGATCAATGAGCGTATTTCAGGCTATGCTTCACCTGTTGATTTTTATGTCGATAAGCTGGTCGAGGGTATCTCAACGCTAGCCGTTGCCTTTATGGATCAGCCGGTTATCGTACGGATGTCAGATTTTAAATCGAACGAATATGCCAATCTTTTAGGTGGTAAATTGTACGAGCCATCAGAAGAGAACCCAATGCTTGGTTTCCGCGGCGCGAGTCGTTATGTCTCTGACAACTTCCGTGACTGCTTCGAGCTTGAGTGTAAAGCGCTCAAACGCGTACGTGACGAGATGGGTCTGACCAACGTCGAGATTATGATTCCTTTTGTGCGTACTGTTGATGAAGCGGCGCAAGTCATTGAGCTATTAGAGAAAAATGGCCTAAAGCGCGGCGAGAACGGTCTACGTGTCATTATGATGTGCGAGCTGCCGACCAACGCCTTACTAGCAGACGAGTTCTTAGAGCATTTTGATGGCTTCTCTATCGGTTCAAACGATTTGACTCAGTTGACGCTAGGTCTAGATCGCGACTCAGGTATCGTCTCACATCTATTTGATGAACGTGATCCTGCCGTGAAAAAACTATTAAAGATGGCAATTGATGCCTGCCGTAAGCAAAACAAATATGTCGGCATCTGTGGTCAAGGTCCATCAGACCATCCAGATCTAGCGTTTTGGCTCATGGAGCAAGGTATCAGCTCGGTATCATTGAACCCTGATTCAGTACTTGATACTTGGTTCTTCTTAGCTGGTGAAGAGGCTAAATAGTTACTAAATAGTTACCTAGGAGATATGAGCTTTAGGTAGCGATAAGCATAATACAGCTACTATTAAAGATCGTAACTAGTCACTATTATTAGGGTTTGCTTGCTATTCATCATTAGTTTTGATGAAATAGCGAGCAAACCCTAAACTGTATTTACCCTATAGTGAAATACTAACCTTGTTATAAGTCACTTTGACCCAATAAATTCATTTATAAAAGCAAAAACTTATCATCAGCGAATTAAGATATCATTCATTATGCAAATTTTTCTTGCTCGAAATAATGTCCAAGCAGGCCCTTATACTCTAGATCAGCTCAATATCATGCTTACCTCAGGTGAGGTGGTGCTTGATGATTTGATGTGGCACGAAGGCTTAGCGAACTGGCAACGGCTCGGTGACTTGACAGCCAATCAACCTTACTATCGCCCGACCATGAATAATACAACCGTTAATGGTAGTGATGATGACTCTATTATCAGTAACGTCACTATCTTTCCAGAAGACTCTGATGACACTAATACTAGCGCCAATCAAGACGGTTTGAACGGTAAAAAGCTCTCTTTGGATAGACTCTATGGTAAGCCTGAGCGCTCAGCGACAGATGGTAAAAAGTCTAAAGTAGATATGACCACTAATCGCGACCATTCACCAAGCAATAATATCTCGCTTAATAAGTCTGGCAGCGCTAGAGTAGCAAGCGCCAAAGATGTCGTTATCGGAGATGTAATCTTAGCGCCTGTCATGTCGCGGATACTAGCCACTGCGGTCAATGGTTTGCTCTATATATTAGCCATTTTTCCGTTAGTATTGGCCCTGACCAAAATGGATATCGATTATACTAAATTTCAAGATATTCAAAATATGGACGCCGCTTATCAGTACTCGATGACTTTAATAGAGAGTATCCCTAGTGGTACTTTGATGATGTCACAAGTCATGGTATTTGGCTTATTTGCCCTGCAGCTCTTATTTATTATTCTGCGTGGCCAGTCTTTGGGTAAACTGATTACGGGTATTCGCGTGGTGGATCAAACCACGCATAGAATCCCGTCCTTTTTTAAACTTATTGTTATGCGCACGTTGCTGCTACTTATTGTCTATAATCTACTGTTTTCATTTACGAGTTTTTTAGGTTTTATAGTGATTGCCGTTCATTATTATATGGCCTCAAAAAGTCCCGAGAATATCGGTTGGCATGACAAACTCGCTAAAACTTTAGTGGTTAAAGCAGATAGCAAACAGCTGGTTAAACAGCCTAAAGTGAAATAACTATAGTAAACTCACGTCTCCTAATTAAAATATTTCAAAAAGTAGCGCTTAGTCGCTACTTTTTTTATGGCTAGCCTTATCGTTTGTAAATAATAAGCGCTACAATTAACTCCTTTTATCCGCATTAACCTTTGTGTTAACGCTTGAGTACTGTTATAATACTGCGCTTTATATCCTAAGCTTATCACTCTGTGTAATAATAGCTGAGACTAAGTTTACCTTATAAATCTCCTTGCTACCTGCATAGGGCCGGTAGCTACTAATCCGTAAGGAGTCCAAATGCGACATTACGAAGTGGTGTTAATTGTACACCCAGACCAAAGCGACCAAGTTGTCGGCATGGTTGAACGCTATATCAAGTTGGTTCAAGACAACAATGGTATCATCCATCGTCTAGAAGATTGGGGCCGTCGTCAACTGGCTTATCCAATCAACAAGATTCATAAAGCTCATTATGTGTTATTCAACATCGAAACTGACGGTGAGACTCTAGAAGAGTTAGAAGAGTTATTCCGTTATAACGATGCCATCATCCGTAGCTTAGTCATGCGCCGTGATGAAGCAATCACTGAAGAGTCACAGCTAGCTAAAAACGCCGATGAAAAACGCGCACGTAAAGCTACGCCACGTCGTTCAGACAACAATGACAACAACAGTGAAGACTAATTAAAGGAGAATACTTATGGCACGTTTCTATCGCCGTCGCAAATTCTGCCGTTTCACTGCTGAAGGCATCACTCACATCGATTATAAAGATGTTGAACTGCTAAAACAGTACATCAGTGATAATGGTAAAATTGTACCAAGTCGTATTACTGGTACCTCTACTAAATATCAGCGCCAACTAGCCACTGCTATCAAGCAAGCTCGTTACTTGTCGCTACTTCCGTACACTGACAACCATCAGGGTTAACCGTTAACTAGGAGTGACTCATGCAAATTATTTTGTTACAGCGTATCGTCAACCTTGGTAAACTCGGTGAAACTGTCGATGTAAAACCAGGTTACGGACGTAACTATCTTATCCCTCAGGGCAAAGCGCTTCCTGCTACTAAAGCGAATATCGAAAAGTTCGAAGCTCGCCGTGCTGAGCTTGAAGCTGAAGAAGCCCGCGAGGTCGCTACTGCACAGACTCGTGCTGATGCGTTAACTGACGTTAATGTTATCATGCGTGCGAAATCTGGTGACGAAGGCAAGCTATTCGGTTCTATCGGTACTCGTGATATCGCTGAAGCTCTAACTAACTCAGGTCTAGAAGTAGACCGTTCTGAGATTAAGCTGCCGGAAGGTACACTACGTCAGATTGGCGAATACAACGTTGATATTCAGCTACATCACGACGTTACTGCTAGCATCTTGGTAACTATCTTGTCTGAAGACAATGATGACGAAGACCAAGACGTTGAAGAAGAAGCCGTTGATCAAAACGAAGAGACTTCTGAAGAGTAAGATTTATATTCTCTAATCGAAGTTAAAAAGAAGCCAGTGACATAAAGTCGCTGGCTTCTTTTATATGGCTATAGAATTTGACTAGACTTCAACAAAACACTATAAATATCATACCCTTAGTTTCATACACTACCGTTCAGCATACTCATTCAACCGCTCAGCACCTTCTCCATGTTCTTTTATCATGAATTTTACTATCATAGCGTGCTTCGTTTTAATTGGTAGGAGAACAAACATGATTAAGACTGGTGATAAATTAGTATGTACGAGTGGCAATGCTTTTTATGCAGAAGGACACGTCTATACTGTAGGCGACTTTATTAACGACAAGTTTTTTGAGTTGCCAACTGGCTGTAACGATGAATACTGGTACGCTAAAAGAGACAGCTCTGGTATCTCTATTCATTTTGATACGATGACAACCAAAGTCAGAGATGCTTATTTTGATAAATTAAATAACCAAATTTACGCTTAGAAGAGACTTCTATAGTAGATAGATAATTCTTAGTTTTGCCTAAACCCGCTTTGATATTTAATCGTTTTAAAACTACTTAGTCGCTTTAAAACATAGTAGCTGTAGTACTTGATACTAGCGTCCTAGTATTGATACCTTGTATTTGTAGTAAATAACATGTACATCACACATAAATACTATGAAGAATAAAGCTTGAAAGAATAAAGCTTGTACCATAAAAAAATCCGGTCACTTGATGAAGTGACCGGATTTTTAGTATTTGGTGGAGATGGCGGGAGTTGAACCCGCGTCCGCCAGCATTACGCTCATGACTCTACATGTTTAGTTTCTGTCTTTAGTTTTAGTCCGCACCGATCCGACAGTCAGGATGGATTGGACGAGTCTCTACTTTTGAACCCAAGCGATTGAGACAATCCCTTGTGGCGAACCTATATACGGACGCTTCAACTGGGCTAACCAACTATAGGTAATCGGCAGCGCAGTAAGCAGGGTTTAAGCTGCTAGAGCGTAAGTTTCGTCGTTTGCGACTATAACAATATATGTTTGATTTACGAGAGGACATACACTCTCGACATGCATCATTGAGTTTCATCACCAGCGTCGAAGCCAGAACATCCCCAATAAGACTGAGTATTTTAGACTAACTTCAGCTTTGACTCAACCTATAACCGTTAGTTATTACATTAATTTACAGGTTGGCTATTACGTTTAAAGCTTATTCATCTGTCTTAATTACTCTACTTACTATATAGGGTCAACTTACCTGATTTCAATAGCTAAGAGACTATTTATAAAGCAATATTTATAAGAAAAAGTTAAGCTAAAACCTTATTTAACCATTTACCGATATTCTGGATTTGCGGCATACAGACTTGATGCGCCATGGGATAAGTGTTGAATTCAACGTCATAGCCTTTATCTGTCAATAGCTGCTGGGCTTGCTGGCCTAATACTACTGGCACTACCGGATCTTGCACGCCGTGTTCAATGAGAATCGGTAAGTCTTTATTAAGATCACTATAGCTTAGGCTATCATTGGTTGCCAAATAAGTAGACAAGGTCATAAGACCAGCTAAGCGCTGTGGATAGCTTAGCGCCACATGGTAGGCCACTGCCCCGCCCTGCGAGAACCCAGCGATGACAATATGCTCAGGTTTGACCCCGCGTTCAATCTCGCGCTGAATTAAATCGCGAATTTGCTGCGAAGATTTCTCGATTTGTGCTACGTCGATTTTGCGATCAAGACTCATCTCTAAAATATCGTACCAAGCCGGCATCACCATACCGCCATTAATAGTTACGGGTATCTGCGGCGCATGCGGAAAGATAAATCTTACCGCCATATCATTATCGAGACCCAACTGCGGCACGACTGGCTCAAAATCATGTCCGCTAGCACCTAAGCCGTGTAGCCAAATCACCGCGCGATCTATCTTTTTTTGAGAGGGATTATGCTCTACGGTGACCACATCCAAATAATTACTCATACGATTTCCTTATTTCAGTTCAGACAAATTATTATTACCTACAAAGCATCTTCAAGTCTTGTGATTCTTAGCGGAGTGATTATCCATAAGTTTTTCATACGCTTTGCTTGCCTATCACATAGTCTTCTCAGCTATCTATGCTAGGATAGCTTTATTATAAAACTTATGCTGCTAACAATTCTCTGTATTTATGATGCTAGCCTGCGACTTTTCAATGGCAAAGCTCACAAATACGGTAGCTGTCTTTTAGACACCCAAAAACAATTAAGATAAAACGCTATGACTCATATCCTCTTAGTAGAAGACGATCCGGCTATCGCTATGTCACTCAAAGTGACTTGTAAGCGTGAAGGCTGGCAAATCACTTGGCTTGACAATGCTAGTAGTGTATTGCCAGAGCTGCGTCGTTTGCATGACGCAGAGGCACAAACGTTATCAGCGATTATTTTGGATGTGGGGCTACCAGACGGTGATGGCCTAAGCTTATGCCAACAGATTCGTCATGACTCTGAATTGGGTAGTTTAAAGGATATTCCGATTATATTTTTGACCGCGCGTAGCGATGAGGTTGACCGTATCTTAGGGCTTGAGATGGGCGGTGATGACTATTGTGCTAAGCCTTTTAGCCCGCGAGAATTAGTGGCAAGATTAAAAGCGGTTTGGCGACGTGAGCAGTTATCTAGTCAGTATAAGGAGTCTGATAAGACTATAGATGACGCCGGTTTAGTCTCACAATCGCCGGTCAGCTATACTTATAGCTCAGGAGACTGGCACTATCAGCCGTTGAACTATTCGCTGACTTGGGATGGACAAAAGCTTGAGCTGAGCAATACTGAGCGCAAAATCTTATTGGCTTTATTGCAAGCGCCCAATCAAGTCTTTAGTCGTGAACAGCTGTTAAATGCCATCAGCGATTATCCTGATCATCGCTTGGCAAGAACGATAGACAGCCATGTCAAATCTATCCGTAAGCAGCTGGCCAGCATTCATCCTGATATCGACGTCATCCATACCCATCGTGGTCTGGGCTATGGTCTGTGTCCTGCCTAATGTCTACTTTCCAACACAAAAATAGTGCTGATACGCAGATCAATAGCGATGTAAGTCAAAACAATTGGTATACTAAGCTGCATCCAATGGGTACGTCTCAGCAGCAAGCTCAGCCTAAACAGCCGCTAAATTTAAGTATATTTTTTCGGATTTGGTTGGCGGTGGCTTTGATCCTGATAGTCTCAGGCATTGTGGTATTTACGCAGCTATTTGAGCACGTCAAGCCTACCGCGCAGCAAGTCATTGAAGATACTTTGCTCGATACCAGTAAGATGATAGCTGCCAATCTCCAAGAACCTGTACAATCAGGGCAAATATCAAACACCGCCTATCAGCAACAGTTAGATAGCGCTTTTATCGCTCAGCCCGCTAGCTTTAAAGATCACAGTATTAAAAGTAAAACGGCTAAAACCGCTTATAACCTAGATAATGAGCCTGAATATAAGCAAAAAACGGCGAGCAGCTTTCGGCTTTACGTTACCAATAGTCAAGGCATCGTTCTGTACGACTCCCTACCCGCATCTGATAATGCTGAAGGCGCAGACTATAGCCGCTGGAACGATGTGTATCTGACCCTTAGAGGCCAGTACGGCGCGCGCAGTACGCCTGACACTAACAGCACCCGCGGCAGCTCAATTATGTATGTCGCTCAGCCTATCAAGGATGATTTAGGTCACTTGATTGGCGTGGTCAGTGTCGGTAAACCGGTCGATAGCGTCTTACCCTATCTCGATAATACGCGCCAGCGTATGCTGATCACGACTCTACTTATTAGTATTGTTTCACTGATTTTGGCAGGACTTGTCGCTTGGTGGCTGCAGCAAAGTATCAGTCTTGTGACTCGCTATACTAGCGCGCTTGCCGAGGACACTAAAAAGCCATACTTTTATTTAGC
Source organism: Psychrobacter submarinus (assembly GCF_904846685.1). Classification (GTDB taxonomy): domain Bacteria; phylum Pseudomonadota; class Gammaproteobacteria; order Pseudomonadales; family Moraxellaceae; genus Psychrobacter; species Psychrobacter submarinus. The sequence goes on along the minus strand of NZ_CAJHBQ010000003.1, from coordinate 304,513 downwards.
TCATGAGCTCAACAGCTTGACCGACACTATCGAGTCGATGAAACATCGGTTAGAGAATAGAGCGTACGTTAGCGACTATGTACACACGCTGACTCATGAGCTAAAGAGTCCTCTGACCGCTATTCGCGCAAGCGGTGAGCTATTAGAAGATGACAATCTAGATCTAGACGATAGGCAGATGCTTAGCCAAGCGATTGGCGAGCAGAGTATCAAAATGCAGCAGCTCATTGATCGGCTGTTACTGCTGGCGAAAGTTGAGCAGCCCACTTTTAGATTAAACCGTCAAGCTATCTCGCTAACTCCTATCCTCACTAGCCTAATAAAAGACAGTAGCGTTAAGGTTCAGCAACGTAGCCTAGCCTCTATTAGATTTTTTATTGATAATGAGCCAATAAATAATCTTGCCACTGAGCAAGATTATCCATCTACCCTTTTAGCCAAAACCACCATTGCAGCCGATCGCTTTTGGTTAGTGCAAGCGCTGCAAAACGTCCTTGATAATGCCATTTATTTCGCTAGCAATGAGGTGAGTATTGAGGTGACGACGGCACAAAACAGCGTCACGATTGATATCTTAAATGATGGCCAGCCACTCCCTGATTACGCTATCGCCAAAGCTTTTGATCGTTATTTTAGCCTCTCGCATCAAAAACAATCGCCTCAAGCAAACGGTAATCATTTGAAAAAAGGTACCGGGCTTGGCTTAACTTTAGTCAAGCAAGTCATTGAGCATCATGGCGGCAGCGTTAGTATCGATAACGTAGATGACTATATAAACCATACAGCAACTAAAACCCTTAGCAGTCCCTCTCAAGGTGTGTTGGTGCGTATTATCTTACCTTTGGCTAACTAAGATTAATTCATTAAACATCCATCATCTCTGCACAGGGTTCATACCTCAATATTCTACGATAGCTCTATCGAAACTTGCTATCTAGACTTAAGGTTTGACTTCCTCCCCTCCCTAAACGGAGGGGATTCCTTCTACAAGACGGTCAAGCCCGACCGCAAGAATGTTTTTGGCCGCGTTAATATCGCGGTCATGAGTGACACCGCACTCGCATATCCACTCTCTTATACCAAGACCTTCTCTACCTTTCGGACTGTCTTGGCGAGAGCCGCAATTTGATCAGGTTTGGGTGGTGTACGCTTCATTGACTTCGATATAGTGGCAACCTGCGTTCGCGCATTTGTAATCCAGTTGTCGCTTCATCTCAAACCATCCTGCGTCATAGACAGACTTAGCTAGTTTGCTTGAAGTAAATGAGCTTGATTGAAGTTTACCGACCACTATCAAGGCGTTGTCCTTAATCAGACTGGTGGTAAACTTGTGAATTAAGTCTTGACGAGTGTTTTTTATCTTGGCGTGAATGGCTTTTACGCGCTTTTTATGGTTTGCTCTTTGAGCAATGGTAAGTTTTTTAGCCCATTTCTGGGTTTGCTTAATGGTTAGCTTGTCGCCTTGGCTGCTGGTAGCAGCATCCTTACACCCTAAATCAACACCAACCTTACCATCACCACCTTTAACCTTAGGAAAGTCTTTAACGGTGATACAGGCATACCAGTGGCCGCGATTGTCTTGCACTAGCTCCAGAGTATTGATGCTGTACAGGGCTAGATTATAGCTGTCCCATAGATCTATTGTGAGTTTTTTACCCTTAGCGAGGCTTAGTTGGATAGTGGACTTAAGGCTTTTCTTGCCTGATTGACGGGTTGCTAAGTGCTTAATGGCAGTCTTTCTAAACGGAATCCAGCCCAAGCTTCTTCTCTTGGCTTTTGGATTATTAGTACGCCAGTTGAGTTTGGCTTTTTTAAACTGTTTACGGGATTTAGCGTGAACCTCACTGATCGCTTGCAAGGTTTGACTGTGCAGATTTAGGTATTCACTAGCCCCTTTGGTGTAAGTGGCCAAGTCATAGGCTGAAAAGAATTTGCCAGTGCGCTGTAAATGTTTAAAACTAAGCACATTGACGTAATTCCAGACAAAGTTGACCGCACCAGCTAAGATATTGAGCTGCTTGGCATGTTTGTCTTTGGTGCGTAGTTTGAGCGTTTTCATAGAATGATTATGATCTCAATAAGCAGAGTTGACAAGGTAGATGTCATCTTAGGTGACAACGGTTGACGCCTTACATCCATGCCCTAGAAGGATGTGGTTTTACGGCGCTGGTGATAAATGCTATGCAAAAACTCATTCCAACTCATACTACAGCCACTCATTTAACAAGCACTTACTTAGGGTATAGCCGTCAGGAGTGTCGCCAATTATTGGCTAACTCTAATATTGACAGTATTACCTTTGCATACTGGCTTGCTATTCCCAGTCAGCAGCTCTTATTGGTTTTTAAGCACCAACGCTGCGTAGCCGTTGATTACTATTCGAATGTCGCTTAATAAACAGTAAAGCTAAGCACTTCTTATCCCTTTTACTTACAAGCACAAAAAAACCTTTTACTCTTAATCAGCCTTGTTAGATGACTTTCATTAAAAGTAAAAGGCTTGCTACTACCTAAACGGCTTTACGCTATTTAGTAATCGCAGCTACTGGCGCGACTACGTCTGCATTTTGACCGCGGTGACGCAAGTAATGATCGAGTAATACAATCGCGAGCATCGCCTCAGCGATAGGCGTCGCTCTTACTCCAACGCAAGGATCATGACGGCCTTTAGTGAGCATATCGATCGCTTCGCCATCGGTGTTTATACTTTTGCCAGGGGTGGTAATACTAGAAGTAGGCTTGAGCGCGATACTTACGCTAATATCTTGCCCAGAGGAGATACCGCCCAAGATACCGCCAGCATGATTGGCAGTAAAGCCATCCGGAGTCATCTCATCGCGAGATTTATGACCGAATTGACCGGCGACCGCCATACCATCACCGATCTCCACACCTTTCACCGCATTGATGCTCATCATCGCATGGGCAATCTCAGCATCTAGGCGATCAAATACCGGCTCACCAAGCCCGACCGGTACGCCGCTTGCGACAACCTCAAGCTTAGCACCGCAGCTGGTGCCCGCGCGTCGCAGACTATCGATTAAGGTCTCAAAACGCGATACTGCTTCGCTATCCGCGCAAAAGAATGGATTGCTATTGACGAATTCCCAGTCGATTTGGCTTGGATCAGTGACTTGGCTGTACTCATTACCAATCTGGGTCACATGCCCATGAATCTGTATACCTAAGCGCTCAGACAGATACTTCTTAGCGATAGCGCCTGCGGCCACACGCATGGCAGTCTCGCGAGCTGAAGAGCGCCCGCCGCCGCGATAATCACGAAAGCCGTACTTCATACTATAAGTATAATCGGCATGACCGGGGCGGAAGGTATCTTTAATGTCGCTATAGTCTTTAGATTTTTGATTGGTATTACGGATCAGTAAGCCAATAGAAGTACCTGTCGTTTTACCTTCAAAGACGCCAGAGATGATCTCGACTTCATCGGGCTCGCGGCGCTGGGTTGCGTACTTAGAAGTCCCAGGTTTACGGCGATCTAGATCAACTTGCAAGTCCTCGCTAGATAACGCCATACCTGGCGGCACGCCATCGACGATAGCCATCAGGCCAGACCCATGCGACTCTCCGCAAGTTGTGACACTAAAGAGTTTTCCTATACTATTACCTGCCATGTCTATCTATCCTTCAATACTCAATGCTATTAATATTGGGCTACTGTCCATCTTACGCTTTTGGCTTCACTTACTTCTTTACTGGTAGAAGGTACTGATTATTGCACCTGATGACTCTCTAAAAGCTGTACATAATGGGCAAATGACTCACGGTGCTCTAACAGGTCATCATAAGTGATCGCAAAGATACCGTGACCGCCATGAGCGAACTTTAACCAATTAAACTGAATATCAGGATAAGCTTGCATCAGTGCCCATTCACTATCGCCAACCTCACAGACGAGTAGACCTTCTGGCGTCAAGTAATCAGCGGCGTCATACAAAATCTTGTGTACTAGATCTAAGCCGTCTTGACCGGCGGCTAACGCATGATCAGGCTCATATAGAAACTCAGGCGGCAAGTCAGCCATGATTGCCGCATCAACATAAGGCGGGTTAGTGACAATAAGCTCGTACTGATTGTCGCTTGGGAGCTTAGCAAACAAATCAGATTCAATCACATTGATTTGATGCCCCAGATCATGATGATCGACATTGACCATCGCCACCTCAAGCGCGCCTTTATCGATATCAGCGGCGTCCACCAAAGCATCGACAAAACGTGTCGCAAGCGCAATAGCAATACAGCCAGAACCTGTGCACAAGTCTAAGATACGCTCAGGCTGCGTCAACTGCTTCATGTCAAGGCCGTGCTCGAAGAACTTAGTGGCTGACTTGCCTGCATCCATAGCGTTTATGCTGCTGATACCAATCGGCTTGGCAAGCTCATTGACATCGAAATATGGATAGAACTGCTGACGGATCAACTCAGCTATCGGCGAGCGCGGAATAAGCACACGCTCATCCACATAAAAAGGTAAATCACAAAAATACGCTAAATTGATCAAATAACTAAGCGGCTTACGTTGAATGATACGCGCTTCTAATAGCTCTAGCACTGCTTGCTTCTCTGAGGCAGTCAGACGGCAGTCTAATATTTGCTCATTTGCTGACCAGTCAAGCGACAAAGAGTGCAAAACAATAGCAGAAGCCTCAGCGAATTCGTCGGTCGTACCTTGCGCTACTACCACATCATAGTTCCGCAATTGCGTCACACAAAAACGAATGAAATCGCGAATCGTCACTAATTGCTGACGCGCCTCTTCAAGCTCACTATGAAAATTAGCAAATTCGCTATGCTCGGTGTCTTCAGCATTTAGCTCATGTCCATCTAGATCGTGACCATCATAGTCGTACTGATTTGGATTTTGCTGCTGAAAGTCTTCTGCGCTCATTATCTGCTCGTCTGACATACGGCCTCTTTTATGGTTTGTTTGATAGCATTAAGGTTTGTTGATAGCATAAAATTATTGGTTTCGATTTAAAGCATTATAAACTTAAAGCGAATATGACGCCAATCAATCCTACAACTGATAATAGCAAATCCCCGGTTGCACTCTACTCAGACGAACTGCGCTTCTAGAGCAACCATGTTATGATAGAAGCATGCTTAGTATAAGTTGCATTAATAGTACCTGACTCGAAAGCACCTTACTCGCTTCTTGCTAAGCGTCTGTTTTGCGCAATATACTCTTTATATTATGACTCAATCCTCTCTCCCTAGTCATTAAAGCGTCAACGCCTGACGTCTGTCTGCTCATTACTACAAAAAGAGGGGTTAAAAGTTTGCGAAGCGTCCAGATAATGCGCATAATACTTCCATAATAACCACCACATTGTGACCCTTTATGATGAAAATAAAACCTATTGTAACTGCACTCTCTATTGCCACGCTGAGTCTTAGTGCCACTGTCTTTGCTGCACCGACAGACAATACTCGTACTTTGCCTGTAGACAATTTGCCAGATATCGACAGCTTATCTGGTATCAATCTAGAAGAGAGTCGTAGCAGCTCAGTTGATAGTGATACGCGTAACACTTTGCCGAATAACGACTCAGCAACCAATGCTCAGCCGCAAGTGAGTACGCCGGCAGCCTCTGATAGAATGGGACAACTGATTGACAGTAAACGCGCCGCTCAGCCTAATATCGGGACTGGCATAGCTTCTAACGACATAGCTTCTAACGATATAGCTTCTACAGACATCGCTGCTAACAACACAGCATCTAACGCTGTTGCCGCTGATAATATGAGCGTAGAAGAGCTCACCCGTAAAGACCAGCAGTCTGATACGACTGATGATATCAGTGACGGTCAGGCTCTAGCAGGCCCTAGTAGTGCGGCAGCGGACACCTCAAATTTTGAAGTCACTAATAGCGCACAGCTCCAAAACATCGGCGATGAGTCTGCTATCAAGAGCATCGAGGATAAGAATGGTAAGAGATATACCACGCTAGATTTATCCAATTATGCCAAGCAAGTCAATGGCTCGACTTGGTCGCCCAACATGAACGTCAACTCAGCGATGACGATTAAATTGCAAGCGCTTCTCGACTGGAACCATGCTTCACCAGGCCCTATCGATGGTGGTTGGGGTATGAATAGTAAAAAGGCGCTCGTCAACTTTCAAAACATGAAAGCTCTGCCTGCTACTGGTAAAATGGATCAAAAAACTTGGGATGCTCTTAACAAAAACATTCCTGCCAATAAGCCAGTACTAGTCACTTATACCATTACTGAAGATGATGTAAATACTAATTTTGCTAGATTGCCATCTGGCTCTGAGGCAAAGTCAAAAGTCAAAGGCCTTTACTATCAAGACATCAAAGAGATGTTAGGCGAGCGCTTCCATATGGATGTACGCTATCTCGATAAGTTAAACAAAAACAAAACGTACAAGGCGGGCGAGACCATCACCGTATTAAACAATCGTGAGCCTCTCAATCAACGTATCAACCATATGGTCGCCAATAAAGCGGATAAAACATTATACGCTTATAACGGTGATAAATTAGTTGCCACTTATCCGACGACCATCGGTAGTACGAGCACCCCTTCCCCGCAAGGCAGCTTTAAGATTATCAATAAAGTCAAGATGCCATGGTATAAAGCGACCGTTGGCAAAGGTGACGATAAGAAAGTACATATGCTGCCGCCAGGACCTAATAGTCCTGTAGGCGTGGTATGGATGGGACTATCAAAACCTTCTTATGGTATTCATGGCTCACCGAAGCCTGAGGGCATCAGTCGCCAAGCCTCGGCAGGCTGCGTGCGTTTGACCAACTGGGATGTGCTAGAAGTCTACGCCAATATCGAAAATGGCGCGACCGTTGAGCTACAATAACGGCTGAGCTACGAGCGTATATCTGACGTCAAAAACAGTCTTAACAAAAATAAAAAAGCAGCCTCCACATAGGCTGTTTTTTTATTTAAATCATAACGTTTAGACCCAAAGCCCTTGCTAAGTCTACAAGCTAGACTGCCCTTCAAACACTTCTAAGCTTTATAGCATTTAAGCCTGATAGTTGCTAAGCCTTATAGCCTTCTTCATTACCGGTAATGCTGCCTATTTTTTTGGTAAAAAATAAACCGACTGGAATAGCGACTAGTAGTCCTATGACTATGACTATTTGAATATGCCGTATCTCGTTAAAGCCGGTTACTAAAGCGGCGATCATCAGTAAGCCGACGATGACAGTAGCTGCCATAGAGTAAACAACAGAAAGTAGTGGCCAGTTCATAGTCTAATCCTTATCTTTTGTATGGGTATAATTACTTTATACCTTAAACCCACATAAAAAGTAAGTCTTTATTATAACCAGCAAAGCCACCAAAACTAGGCGACTAATCGCTAAACCCATGCTAATATTAGGGAGTTATCTAGCGTATTAAAAACACTTACTTTACCGCTTACTCTGCTACTCAGAGCTCGCTTGTCGCAAAAATCTATACTTTCTCCCCTATTTGTCTTTACAATAGTGATTTTCTTCTTGCCTTTGAGAAAGTCCAATACTATGACCGCTAACCCTGCTAGCCGCTCTAATAGCTCTAATAAATCTGACAACAAGAACGCTCAAGAGCCTGCATCTACCCCTAATAGTAATGATAGTAATTTTGATAATAGTGTCGACGTCGACGACGCTGGCGAGCATGCTGATAACAACGAGTCCTTAGAGTCTGAAAGTGAAGAGATAAATACCGCAGAAGTAGGACATCATCATTCTGACGCGAAAGTGACGATGACGGCTATTAGCGAAGAAGTGGTTGTCGCGACGGTTGAAGATATCACACCTGAGATGGCGCAAGCTCAAGCTGTCAACTTAGAAGCTGCGGACTTTAGCATTTCTAACGTCAGTTTTTCTAACATCGACTTTGCTCACTTGGCAATGGCTGACTTAGTATTTACTAAAGCCAACAGTGCCACTGTCACTGCTAATACCCAAGCAGCTGATGAAAACGCCCTTACCGATGACTCAGGAACTAGCGCCCATGGCGACACTGCTGATGTCGATAGTAACCAGTCTGATGAACAAGCGATGTGTGTTGATGAAGCGTATATAGAAAACAGTGAGACAGCAAAGGTATCCGGCAACACAGACGCTAGCAATATAGATTCTAAGCAAAGCGAGAACGACTCTAAGAGTACTGCAGAGGAAGAAAACGCAAAAGAGGAAGTACAAGAGAAAAAAGAAGCGAAGCTTGAGTCTTATAAGCAGTTTGTCGCTGAACAGTTTAGTAACCAAAAAGTCGATTATCCAGAAGTACGCGTCAAAATCGAGGCCAATGCCCTACCGAGTAAGATGTATTTTATTATGAACATCCTCTCGGCCATTATCGCAAGCTATGGCTTAGTGACTAATTCTGCAGCGGTTGTCATCGGCGCGATGCTAGTGGCGATGATGTTAGGACCTATCACTGGCGTGGCGCTCGCGATTATTGACCACCGTATGCCGCTACTGTGGAAGTCGCTATTTACGGTCATCGCGGGCGTCTCTTTAGTGGTGCTCGTAGGCTTTTTGATCGGGCTGCTGCATAACGATCAACCGCTGACCGCTGAGATTTTATCGCGTACTCAGCCCACTTCTATGGACTTAATGATTGCGCTAGCTGGCGGCACAGCTGGCGCGTATGCGATGGTATCACCACATCTATCGGTCGCGGTCGTAGGCGTCGCGGTAGCCACCGCTTTGGTGCCTCCTCTAGCGGCAAGCGGTATTTTATTCGCTCATAGCGAGATGCAATTAGGTCTTGGGGCGCTATTGTTAGCTATTACTAATATTATCGCTATTCAATTTACCAACGCTTTAGTGCTCTGGCTACTTGGCTTTCGCCGCCTAGTCGATGATGATTATCAATCAAACACTTATTTGACTTTTTTACGCCGCAATGCAGTGACCTTATTACTACTTGCCGGACTCGGTACTTATTTGACTATCAATCTACAAACCAATGCTAAGCAGCAAGTCTTTGAGAGCAGCACTAAAGAGGCGATAAACAGCTATTTTATCGACAAAGGCAATGTACTGACCAACACTCAATTTGAGACCTCGAATGAGAACCAAATCGTGCGCGCTATTATTCGCGGCGAGACGACTCCTAGCTCTTACGATGTCCAGCAAATTGAGGCGCTCATCACCGCTGATATGGTAGAGAACTTTCCGGAGTATCTACCCATTAAGCTACAACTGCGCTACCTACCTGTACAAGTCATTGAAGCCAATCCATTAGTTACCGATAAACTAGATAAGACAGACGCGGCCATCTTGACCAATTAACGACTGTTTTATGACTGCTAGTGTATTAGCCCTCACAGTGACTATTTGCGAATGTTCAACGAGGGCGGTATGTGCTAAAATCGCGGGCAAATTTAATATTCTACAACTATCTTAAAACCATTTTTTGTAAGGAGCCGCTGTGAGCCAGCCATCTCAAACAGCCGAGATTCGTCAAGCTTTTATCGATTTTTTTATAAGCAAGCAGCACACCCCTGTCTCCTCATCGAGCCTTATTCCGCATAATGATCCTACTTTACTGTTTACCAACGCCGGTATGAATCAGTTTAAAGAGACTTTTTTGGGGATGGAATCGCGTGATTATACGCGCGCGGTCACTTCACAAAAATGTGTGCGGGCAGGCGGTAAGCACAATGATTTAGATAACGTCGGCTACACCGCGCGTCATCATACTTTCTTTGAGATGCTCGGTAACTTCTCTTTTGGTGATTATTTTAAAGAAGCCGGTATTGCTTATATTTGGGAGTTTTTGACATCGACTGAATGGCTAGCTATCGACAAAGACCGTCTCTACGTCACTATTTATGAGACTGACGACGAAGCCTTTGATATCTGGCACACTAAGATTGGCCTGCCAGCGGAGCGTATTATCCGTATCGGCGATAATAAGGGCGCCCCTTACGCCTCTGATAACTTTTGGACAATGGGTGATACCGGTCCTTGCGGCCCTTGTACCGAAGTCTTTTATGACCATGGCCCTGAGATTGAGGGCGGCTTGCCTGGTACGCCTGAGGAAGATGGCGACCGCTATATCGAGATTTGGAACTGCGTGTTTATGCAGTTTAATCGCCAAAAAGACGGCACCATGCTGCCACTACCCGCCCCTAGTGTCGATACTGGTATGGGACTTGAGCGCATTAGCGCTATTATGCAAGGCGTGCATGGCAATTATGAAATCGATTTATTCAGCCACTTGATGGACGCTGCTGCAGAGATTTTAGAGATTGACAACGAGCAGCAATCCTCACTAAAGGTGATTGCTGATCATATCCGTGCCGTATCCTTTTTGATCGCTGATGGCGTGATGCCAAGTAATGAAGGCCGCGGCTACGTGCTGCGCCGAGTTATTCGCCGAGCGGTACGTCATGGTAATAAGCTTGGCGCTGAGAGCGAGTTCTTTTATAAGATGGTAGCGCCTTTAGTCCGTGAAATGGGCGATGCTTATCCTGAGCTAAAAGACAAACAAAGCCTCATTGAAGCCGCTATTCAAAAAGAAGAAGCACAGTTTGCCAAGACCTTAGCCCAAGGCTTACGTCTGCTCGCCAGCGAGCTTGAGAGCTTAGAAGATGGCGATATCCTCTCTGGTGCTGCCGCTTTCAAGCTCTATGATACTTACGGCTTCCCGCTTGACCTCACTGCAGATATTACCCGTGAACGCGGTATCAGCATCGATGAAGAAGAGTTTGACGAACAGATGCAAGCGCAGCGCGATCGCGCTCGTGATGCTGGCAAATTCGATGTCGACTACAGTAGCGTCATCCAAGTGGAGACGCCAACTGAGTTCATTGGCTACGAGCAGCTCAGCGATGATAATGTCAATATTACCGCGCTCTATCAAGACGGTAATGCGATCGAGTCTCTAGCAGAAGGCAGCGAGGGCGTTATCGTCTTGGATCGTACGCCTTTTTACGCCGAAGGCGGCGGACAAGTCGGTGAGCTTGGCGAGATACGTAGCGAGTCTGGCGTCTTTAGCGTACAAGACACCAAAAAATCAGGGCAAGCCATTATCCATCATGGCGTCGTCAGCATGGGTACTGTTAGCGCAGGTCAAAGCGCAGAGGCGCAAGTGCTCTCAAGCATCCGTGCTGCGAGCGCTAAAAACCATTCTGCTACCCATCTGTTACACGCGGCTCTACGTCATATACTCGGCGATAAAATCAGCCAAAAAGGCTCGCTCGTCTCAAGTGAAGTGCTAAGGTTTGACTTTGCTTATGATAAGCCGGTAAGCCCAGCTGAGATTGCGCAAATTGAGCGTTTGGTTAATGAGCAAATCCAAGCCAATACGCCAGCTTGTATAGAGAACATGGCTATTGATGAAGCCATGGAAAAAGGCGCGGTGGCGTTATTTGGTGAAAAATACGGTAGCGAGGTGCGCGTACTCACCATGGGCACCGAGATGACTATCGATGGGAATAACCAACCCTTCTCTATTGAGTTATGCGGCGGGCTACACGTGCAGCGTACCGGTGATATCGGCCTATTTAAGATCACTGGTGAATCTGGTATCGCCGCTGGTATTCGCCGTATTGAGGCGCTCACTGGTATGGGCGCTGTCAAGTATGTTCAACAAAATGATCAGCAGCTAGCGACTCTTGCCGGACAACTCAAAGTTAAGCGTCCACAGGTTGCCGCGCGCGTACAGACCATGGCAGATAAGCAGCGCGATTTAGAAAAGCAGCTCGAGCGCTTGCAACAAAAGCTCGCCAGCAGTCAAGCGGCAGATTTATTGAACGAGGTGCAAACCATCAAAGATACACCTGTACTGGTCAGCACTTTGAGCGGTATTGACGGTAAATCTATCCGCCCCTTAATGGACGATATTAAGTCCAAGCTTCCTGATGCCATCATCGTATTAGTTGGCGATAAAGACGAGCAATTAGCACTCGCTGCGAGCGTAGCGAAGTCGATGACTGCGCAGATTAAAGCCGGTGATATTATTCGTCACTTGGCAGGTGAGCTTGGTGGCAAAGGCGGCGGTAAGCCTGACTACGCGCAAGGCGGCGCGCCAAAATCTGGCAATACTCGCACTGTGTTAGAGGCACTACCCGCTTGGATCGAAGCTAAATTAAGTTAAGCTCAATTAAGCTAAGTTAGCTCGTTTCTATAGTAAAACGCTTAACTTACATCTGATTTGTATTTGACAGATGGCAGTTGGTTATAGCATTGATAATTAATTACCATATATCAAAGCGGCATGGCGACTTAAATTTGTGCTTTGATTATGGTATAAAGGTCAGCGTTCAAATATTAATTGACTCTATCACTATGCACGGTCATTAAAATACGATTGGATTTAATGGACACTTATAGGTGATAGAGGATGCAGAATAGGTAAAATCTTATGGCGTTAATAGTACAAAAATACGGCGGCACCTCAATGGGCAGTATTGACCGCATTAAGAACGTCGCCAAACGCGTCAAACGCTGGCATGATAACGGTCACCAAGTCGTCGTCGTCGTCTCAGCGATGAGCGGAGAAACCAACCGCCTCATCGATTTGGCACGTCAAATCAGCGCTCAACCTGACCCTCGTGAATATGATCAAATGGTCTCCACTGGCGAGCAAGTGTCGATCTCATTACTTGCTATGGCCATTCAGGATCTAGGTATTGGCGCGCGCTCAATGACCGGTCGTCAAGTCGCTATCAAGACCGACACCTCACATAATAAAGCCCGTATCGAGAGCATCGATGATGAAAACATCCGCCAGCAGCTAGATGCCGGTAATATCGTCATTGTGGCAGGTTTCCAGGGTATCGATGAGCACGATAATATTACCACTCTCGGACGCGGCGGCTCAGACACCACAGGCGTCGCTATCGCAGCTGCCCTAGGTGCTGATGAATGTCAGATATATACTGATGTTGACGGCGTCTACACTACCGATCCACGCGTCACTTCAAAAGCTAAAAAACTTGAAAAAATAACTTTTGAAGAGATGCTCGAGATGGCAAGCCTTGGCTCCAAGATTTTACAGATTCGCTCAGTAGAGTTCGCTGGTAAATACGGTGTGCCCTTACGAGTGCTATCGAGCTTCGATGACAATAACGATGGCAGCTTTGACGATGATTTTAGAGATAACGTGGGCACCCTAATTACGATAGACGAAGGAGACAGTATGGAACAGGCAATTATCTCAGGTATCGCCTTTAACCGTGATGAAGCAAAGATTGTGGTACGCGGCGTCCCTGACCACCCCGGTATTGCCTCAGCTATTTTAAGTCCAATTGGAAATGCCAATATCGAAATCGATATGATTGTGCAAAACCTATCGGACCAAGGTACCACTGACTTCACCTTTACTGTCAACCGTACTGACTTAGACAAAGCGATGGCAGTGCTAAACGATGAAATCAAAGACGACATCGGTGCCAAAGAGATATTAGGTAACAGCGAAGTGGTCAAAGTATCTTTGGTCGGTGTGGGTATGCGCTCACACGCAGGGGTTGCAAGCTTGATGTTCCAGACCTTAGCGGAGAACAACATCAATATACAAATGATCTCTACTAGCGAAATCAAGGTCTCCGTCCTTATCCAAGAGCAGCACTTAGAAAAAGCAGTTAAATCCTTGCACACAGCATTTGGCTTAGATCGTGAAGACGGTGAGAGCAAAGTTGCTGGACAATAGGTTCTAGCATAAATTCTAGCTGTTTTTTTATTTATCTGCGCTTAACCGCTGATATTTTGCTAAACGGCTAAAATAAGTTTTAATATACAAAATGACAGAACCTATCAATGTTCTGTTTTTTATGACTATTATGCTCATAATTTCCATAATAGCGCGGCTTGCTTACTCTTTTATTGGCGCTAAATAGTCACAAGACTTCGGCTTTATCCAGTAGTATTGTTAAAATCCGTGACAGTACGGTCTATGGGACTTATAATGGGGCGTTCATTTGGGCAAAATGATACCTATAGTTATGGAAGCTGTTTATCTTGTTTTAGACGGTATAATTACTTGTGAATTAAAACCTTAAACAGCTCGATACTGGTTCATTCAGTGATATTGAGTAATTGAGAAGTCATATGATAAGTAATCGTTCTTTACTGCGACATAAGGAGTGTGACGCATGTTAATTTTAACTCGCCGCGTTGGCGAAACTTTAATGATTGGTGATGAGGTCAGTGTTACTGTGCTAGGCGTCAAGGGTAACCAAGTACGCATAGGGGTTAACGCGCCAAAAGATATCGCGGTACATCGCGAAGAGATTTACCAGCGTATCCAGCAAGAGCGCACGGTACAATCACAGATGCAACATCTCGAGCAAGGCAACTTTGCGCCCTCTTTTGATGACGAAGACTATTTTAATCGTTAAAATAGAGCTTTATCGTTTATAGCAGACTCGTTACGGCTGCTCTGCCTATAAGCGCTTACTCTTTGTAATTTTAATATTTTTGAGGTCATTTACTATGAGCATCCGCCAATCCGACGTCTCGGCTTTATTGAATGGTTTGAATAAAAAAGCCATAGGTTTTAACGATGTTATCAGCTTTATTGACGATTTTTATCGTTATTCCCCAGCGCCGTTTGTCAATGGTATGCAGCACAATGCCGCTGGCGAAAACGAAGGTAGTGCCAAAGTCTTTGGCTTTGCTAAGCATCATGGCCTAAACCAGCTAGATACCCTTAAACTATTTGGTGAGCATTATGAAAAAGTGCTAGCCACACCTAAGGGTACGGATCACGCCAATATCCGCAATTTCTTGCATTGGGGTTGGCAAGGATTTTTGATGCAAAAAAATCCTTTAACGCTACGTCCGACTGTCGATACCACTGCTTTGTAAGCTTGGCTCTATAAAAGCTTAGTTCTATAAAAGTTTAGTTTTATAAAATAACAGCATAGACCAAAAAATCCACGCTATGATCATAGTGTGGATTTTTGCTTTTAGGGCGTGTCCCTATTTTAAAAATGGTGATAAAAATGAGATAAATCGCAGGCAAACAAGGAAAATAGCGCAGGTAATATCAAGATATTGACCAGCTATTTGACACCGTTTGCCAAAGATTTAGCCATTTTTAGCCCATTTAGTCATAAACGCTTGAATTAGGGACACGCCCTAATATTACTCATTATTTATCGCGGAATTTTACCGGTTGAATCGCGCCTTTAGGATTGGGCATATTAGGATAATGATGTTCGTGCTCGACATCGCATTCCGCGCCCACGATACTGCCGTCGTCTTTGATAGGCTTATGAATAAAGCCGACACGCTCGGAGGGCTCTAGATGCTCGTGCTCCCACATCATCACCGCTTGCATACACGTTTCGCGCTGCTCAGCGCTTAGCTTACGGCCATCTGGCCATTTACCAATCTCAATGGCTACTCGGAATTTATCTACTATCTCCGGGGTCAAACTGGCTAGTACTGTCTCTTTATTCATCTTCACTCCTCTTCTCTAGCTATCTGTAACCTGTCTAAAATTTAGTGACTCGATCGGTGTTTGTATCTATCTGCTCAGGGGTAGTACTTTGAGCATCAGCCTCAATAATATGGTGGTCAGTACTTTGTATCTCTACGCTTTCTATCTCTATGCCTTCTATCTCAATGTCATCATCGTCATCGCTATCGAGACTGAACTCTTCGGCATGTACGTTCCAATGCAGCTTAGTACGGCAAGCTTCATAAAACTCAAACCCTGGTGGATGCAGCAAAGTTAGCTTATCAGGATGTTTACGGATATATAAGCGTTGATCCTGCTCAATAGGTACGCTAGGTTTACCGTCAGCGCTGACCATTGGCTGAGTGCGATTGTCCTCATGAATGCGAATACAGACCTCACTACTACCACTGACCACGATAGGCCTGCTTGAGAGCGTATGTGGATGCATCGGTACCAGACAAATCGCATCCATGCTAGGATGGATAATAGGCCCGCCACCCGAGAGTGCATAGGCTGTCGAGCCCGTCGGAGTCGCGGCAATGAGTCCATCACTGTGCTGACGATAGACGTCTTGACCGTCAATTTTCATTTGAAAGTCAATCATGTGTACCGACTTGCCCGCATGTAATACAATGTCGTTGAGCGCCATATCTTCATGCAAGATATTGTCGCCTTCGCGTATCTCCATCGTCAGCAAAAACCTATGATCGAGCTGATAATCCCCCATTAATACTTGCTTTAATTTAAAGGCAACCTCATTGGGCTTCACATCTGCCAAAAACCCAAGACGACCGCGATTGACCCCAAGCACAGGAACCCGGTACCGCGCCAATGCCTCAGCGGCATGTAAAATAGAGCCATCGCCGCCGACAACAATCACTAAGTCACAAATCTCACCGATCAAACTGCGCTTGACGATTTTTACCTTTTCGATATCTACTAAATTTAAAGTCGGTAGATTGGCGGTTTGCACATCCATAATCAGCGTTAGATTCATCTCGTTGACTGTGCTTGCCACTTGAATGAGACTCTCAATAACGCTGCGCTTGCCGGCACGGCCCATCAGACCAATGCGGCGAAAGGCTGGGTTTTTGATGGCGTGAAACAGTTCTGATTCGTGCAAGTGTGGCAATCGGGCTGACTGCGCTGAGTTTTCCATAAAGCGACTCGACAAACTTAAAAAAGTGCAAAGGTAAGTGATGCAATGACATCGACTTTTTATAATTAACAGTATCGAAAGAGGGTTTTTAGATGACAACCTACAAACTTAAAAAGTCTAATGCTGATTTAGTCATAAACTATCAAGCTAATGATAGCGATAAATAAAGCGTTAAACTAGCATGTTTTACCAATCATCGTTGTTAACTGTCGTAATCGACCCCATCTATAAAAGGTTAGACGCTCACTTTAGCGGAATGATTTGTCTTAAATGACCTTTTTAGAAGGGCTTTTATTGACCGACTTAACCATTAGCTGATTTGCTGTGATTGATTTTTACTTATAGTTAGTAGCGCTGTTTTAGCGCTTAGTAGTGCCTTCTTGTGACTGCTCGCTAACCATTAGCAATAAGCAGAGGATATCAAGACTAAGCCTTGATATGAGTCACGCAAAGACAGTTGACAATAATCCCGGTTTTGCTAAAGTAACGTTGATTTATACTATTTTATATTAAGGATATATGTATGGCTAATCCTATTGTCAGCCGCGCAGAATTTGCGGTCGGTGGCGAGCCTATGACCGTCAAAGGTGTCATCCAAAAGACCAGTATGTTACTTGGGCTGGCGGCTATCACGGGCGTAGGCTTTTTCTTTTATGCTCTTATGGCAGGACTGTCACAAGGTTTTATCACTATGGCCGCTTTTGGTAGCATGTTTGCCGCCTTTGGCTTAGCTGTTTTTATGACTTTTAAGCCCAAAAAAGCCAAAACCTTAGCTGTCCCTTATGCCCTACTCGAAGGTATATTTTTGGGTGGTATCTCGCTATTCTTCATGCGTATGTACCCAAGCGTACCTGTCACTGCTATGTGCGCAACCTTCGTCACCGCGGCAGTGATGCTAGGACTTTATCGCTCTGGTCTGGTGAAAGT
Source organism: Psychrobacter submarinus (assembly GCF_904846685.1). GTDB lineage: Bacteria > Pseudomonadota > Gammaproteobacteria > Pseudomonadales > Moraxellaceae > Psychrobacter > Psychrobacter submarinus. Next base: position 287,020 of record NZ_CAJHBQ010000003.1, on the reverse strand, counting down.
CACACAAAAGTTCCGCTCGATTGTCACCTCAGCACTTATTGCTATTATGCTCGTTTACGTGGCGCAGTGGATACTATCTCTAGCCTTTGGCTCAAGCCTACCTTTCTTGTTTGAAGGTGGCGCTATTGCAATCGGCTTTAGCTTGTTTGTCATTGTTATTGCTTCTTTTACCCTCCTCCTTGACTTTGATAATATCGATCGCGGCGTAGCAGCGGGTATCTCTGAAGACTACGAGTGGTTATTTAGCATCGGTATCCTCGCAACGCTTGTGTGGATGTATATCGAATTTATGCGTCTGCTAAGCTACTTACAAGACTAATTTACAGCGCTTCGCTACTACCCTCTTAAATCGAAAAACCGCCTGTTATATTTAGCAGGCGGTTTTTTTGCTCAATGTTCATGCTATTGTTTTGCTTGTAGCCTAGCCTTTAAGCCCGTTTCAGACGTAGAGCGTTAAGTACCACTATCAAGGAGCTTAGCGACATACCGATTGCAGCAAGCCAAGGCGGCACATAACCAAAGATAGCTGGCAGCAGGACAATGCCGTTATAGCCTAATGCCCAGCGAAAGTTTTGTTTGATAATGCGCTCGGTCTTATCAGCGATGCGCTTAGCCGCATTAATACCTTCGACTTGACCATTTAAAATAATACTATCACTAGACACTTGCGCCAGATCAGCGGCGCCAGCGATAGACGTAGACACATCAGCGGCAGCTAGCACGGGCGCATCATTGATACCATCACCGACCATCAGTACCACTGCGCCTTTACTTTGTAGCTGCTGGATGTGATTGACTTTATCCGTAGGCGATAGGCCATTATAAGCGGCGCTCATCCCTAAGGTGTCCGCTATAACTAAAGCTTGCGGACTAGGGTCGCCTGTTAGCATCACTGACTCTATTCCTAGCTGCTTTAGAGAGTCCAAAGTCGCTTTGGCGCTATCACGAACCTTATCATTGAAATAAAAGCAGGCGAGTGCTTGCCAGCTAGGCGCAGTATCTTCGGAGCTTTTAGTTAGAGACTGACAAGATAGAACCACCGCTGAGCTGGCTCGATGGGCTATCAAATCGATATTGAGCGACTGAGCACTGCTGCTCGCATCGTCATGGGTAGCGTCCATAGCGAAATCAGCATGACCGATCCGGTACAATACCCCATCGACTATCGCTTCAACGCCGCCTGCCGGGTAATGTTGAAGGTTTTGGGTAGCTGGCAGGTGCAACTGATAGGCCGCCGTCAGCAGCGCGTGGGCAATCGGATGGCGACTGCCCACCTCTAGCGCAGCCGCTATCGCTAATAGCTGATCCTGCGAGTCGGCATGAGCTGATGCTTGAGCGTTTAACAGCTCAATATTTAATAAATTGGGCTTACCGTAAGTCAGCGTACCTGTCTTATCAAAGGCCACGTGGGTAATCTCAGCCAAAGTTTGCAGCGTATGACCACGGGTGGTCAAAAATCCATAGCTTGCTAGCCTATTGGTCGCTACCGTCAGCGCAATAGGCGTTGCCAAGGATAATGCACAAGGACAAGTGGCGACTAACACTGCGACAGTGGCCCAAATGGCTAGACTAGGATCTACGATATACCAACCAATGAACACTAAGACCGAGAGCACCAAAATACGCGCGACAAACCAACGTGCCAGCTTATCGGCTTGCTGCGCAAGCTTAGGCTTCTCGCTCATAGCACGGTTCATCAGCCGGTCGATCAGTCCCATCTGACTGTCTTCTGGTAAGGCCGTCACTAGCATCTCAAACGGCTGACTGTCATTTTGCGCGCCGCCAACGATGTAGTCGCCTTGACGCTTGATAATCAGGTCGCCCTCGCCGGTCAGCAGGCTTTGTGAGACGGTCGCAGTTGGACTCAGCAAGATACCATCACTGATGATCTCCGCCCCTGCCTCGATCATGATAATATCGCCCACTTGCAGACTTTGAGCGGTGACCATGGACTTATCAGCGGCATGTAGTTCGGTTACCGAAGCCGCGGATTGTTGCCATGCGGCAGCAACCTTTTGCGTCAGCGCTTGGACATTAGCGTCCATATCTTGCATAAAGTTAGGTAACGGACTGGCTTTTAGATTGGTACTGATATCATCATTAGTATCAACCGCATTATTCATATCGCTGGCTACTAACGGTGCGACGTCAGCTTGGCTTTGCTGGTTTAAACGCCCTAAAATTAGCGCAGCCGACGCCTTATCTTCAGCGATTTTTTGGACTAAAATTGGCTCAACCACGACCAGATCATTGGCCATAGTCGCCGCTTTTAGCCGTGCATTATGCTCAATGTAGCGCCCAGCTAATAAAAAGAAAATGAACATACTTACTGAATCATAGTAAGTCTCGCCTTGTCCGGTCACGGTGGCATACATGCTAGCGAAAAACGTGACGATTAAAGCGACACTGACCGGCACATCCATATTGACTTGACGCGCACGAATCGCCGACCATGCTGAGGTAAAAAACGGCACGCCAGCATAAAAGAAAACAGGCGTGCTGACAAATAACGACACCCAGCGCAAAAAGTCGCGCTGAAAGACCAGCATATCGCTATATTCACCAAAGTATAGCGCTACTGCATACATCATCGCTTGCATAGCACCGAGAGCCGCGATACCGAGCCTGAGCAGCATCTTATTATTGTGCCGGGCTAGCATCGCCTCATGGGTATCTTGGCGATAAGGTTTGGCGTCGTAACCGATTTCATTGATCACCGCTAAGATACGGCTAATGGGCAGCTTGTTTTCATCCCAGATAATACGCATGCGCTGATTGGTCAAGTTGACTTGGCATTTATCCACGCCATCAATCTCATAAAGCCTTGACTCAATCAGCCAAGTACAAGCCGCGCAGCGCAGATTATTGACTGACAGCTCAGCGACTGATAGACCTTCTTGCGCATAGACAAACTGCGACTTGATCTCATCATGATCATAAGCTTCAAGCTGCGTTAACTGAGTGGGCAGGCTTGCGGTACGGTTAATCTCTGAGCGATCAAGATAATACTGCTCAAGCCCTGCTTCTACGATACTCTCAGCTGCCAACTGACAACCCATACAACACATCTCACGCGCCTCGCCTAATATCTGTGCGTGAAATGGCGGCTTAGGTACTGGATCGCCGCAATGAAAACAGTGCCCAACCTGCGGCAGCACTAACCCTTGGGTGATGGAACTATCGTCATACTGAGAATGGGACACAGACGAGGATGAAAAAGAAGGGGACATGATTGCTCTTATTAATGACCGGCTTATTGTTAGAGGACGTTACTTTAGAAAAATCAGCTTTTGGTAAAACTATCTTATCGTCAATCTAATCATAGCCGTACGCTGTTATTTGGGAATTACTATCTAATGTTGCTTATACCTTGCTCAAAACGGTGTTTAATTCATATAAAAAACATAGTGAGACTCACTATAAGTCGTTATCTTATATGGCAGTGATATTCTAGATTAAAAGTAGGTATCGGTATTTATTCATTAAGCTGCGATTACAGCGCGATAAGCTCTACTTATTATAACGGTTTAATGCCATGGTATGATGAATGGCGTAATGAATGCCGTGACTGAGATGATAGATTGAAAATTTAGTCAATTTGCGTCATTATGAGGCAGTTTTTTTATGTTAAAACGGTGTGTTATCAGTGCAAAAACCTAATCTTACCCCGCCGCAGTCGCCTAGAGCTGCAATGAGCTCCCTACCCTCCAAACAAGGCGGGATTGTGTTTAGCAGTATCTTACTCATCATTGTCATCGTAGCTATGGTGTTATTGGCTCTATACCTAATCAAGCTTGATCGTACTATCACTAGTAAGTTTGAGGGTAAGCGCTGGGATATTCCAGCTAAAGTTTATTCGCAGCCACTTGAGTTGTATCAAGGCGCTAATGTCGATAAAGACACGATAAAGACTTGGCTTGATCTACTGAACTATCAAAGCAACACCGCTTATGATCGTACTGGTAGCTTCCACCGCTCCGGCAATACCTACTTTATTCATACTCGGGGCTTTAGCTATAGCGCTAACGATGTCGATAAAGAACAAGTCATCAAAATGACGCTTGCTAATAATAAGATCCAAAGCATCCAGAGCACTGAGCAAAACGATACAGGTATCATACGCCTAGAGCCTGTCAGTATCGGCGGCATCTATCCAGATAGTAACGAAGATCGCTTAGTCGTCTCTTTAGATGAGGTGCCTCAGCCGCTCATAGATGCGCTAATTGCTACTGAAGATCGCGCGTTTTATGAGCATAAAGGCGTATCGATACGCGGCATAGCGCGCGCGGTCATCAATAACTTCTCAGGCGGCTCTATGCAAGGCGGCTCGACTATCACCCAGCAGCTGATTAAGAACTTTTATCTCAACTCAGATCGTACTCTTAAGCGTAAAGCCAACGAGGCGTTGATGGCGATACTGCTAGAGCTGCATTATAGCAAGGATGAGATACTACAAACTTATCTAAATGAGATTTACTTAGGTCAAAACGGCAATCGCTCTATTAATGGTTTTGGCCTCGCATCACAGTTTTATTTTAATAAACCTTTAAATGAGCTGCGTCTAGATCAGCAAGCGATGTTAGTGGGTATGGCAAAAGGGCCTAGCATCTATAACCCGCGTCGTCATCCAGAAGCGGCCAAAACGCGCCGCGATGTGGTGCTGAGTAATATGCAAGCGATAGGCAAGCTGACAGCAGAAGACTATGCAGCTGCCTCTGACAACTCTTTAGGCGTCGTCGATAAGCCCGTTGAAGGTAAGAGCCAGTTTCCTGACTTTTTGGACATCGTTAAACGCGAGCTCAATGATGTCTACTATGCTGACGATCTCAAAAACGAAGGTCTGACTATTATCAGTACCCTCGACCCTATTGCACAGCTAGCAGCAGACAAAGCGATTGATCGTAAGCTCGGTGAGCTGCGCCGTAATAATAGTAAGACCAAAGATTTACAAAGCGCTTTGGTCAGTGCCAATCCTGAGACCGGTGAGCTTGTCTCTGTCGTCGGTAGCGGTAGCGAGTTCACCGGCTTTAACCGAGCGGTAGATGCTAAACGTCCCGTCGGCTCGCTGCTAAAACCTATCATCTATATGACCGCGCTTGAGAGTGGACGCTATAATTTAGCCAGCTCAGTGGATGACTCACCTATCACAGTCACCTCAAACGGTAACGACTGGAACCCCAAAAACTACGATGGCCGCGATCATGGGTTTATTCCTTTCACCACTGCCCTAGCTAAGTCCTATAACCAAAGCACTGTACGTTTAGGGATGGAGTTTGGTTTAGATACTTTTGCCAGACAACTACGCCGTATGGGTATCGAAGAAAAAATCTCCCCTTACCCTTCTGCGCTATTAGGCGCCGTTAATCTCAGTCCGATGGATATGCTGGGCGTGTATCAGGTCTTTGCTACCGGCGGCTTTCGTACGCCTATCCATAGTATTCGTACTGTTATCGATGATCGTGGTCGTATTTTGCAGCGTACTGGGCTTAACACACAGCGCAGTGTGCCGCCTGAAGCTAACTTTTTGACCAACTATGCTTTGCAGCAAGTGGTCAAAGAAGGTACAGCTCGCCGAGCGCAGTCTTTGGGTAGTGAGCTAAATTTAGCGGGTAAGACTGGAACCACTAATGACTACCGAGATGCTTGGTTTGCAGGCTATAGTGGTAACTATGTCAGTGTGGTTTGGGTAGGCCGCGATGATAATAAGCCTATCGGTCTTGGCGGTGGTACTGGAGCGCTACCGATTTGGGTTGATTATATGCGCCGTTTAAAGCTAACTCCTGTAGCCATGGCAGAGCCGGAAGGGATCGAATGGTTATGGCTTGAGAACAACTCAGGCAAGCTCTCTAATGAGCGCTGCGCCAATGCACGCTACTTACCTGTGATGTCCGCCTATCTACCTGAAGAGGCTAGTGAGTGCGCTTTGCAGCTTTATCAGCAAGAACAAGCGCGTGAACGCGGATTTACTTTCGGGCAGCCACAATCAGAAGGTCTGGACAATACGCAACAGCCTACTACTGAAGATATGGAGAATAATGAGCCACAACGAGGCGCTGATACTTGGTACGACCGCGCGCTTGAGTGGTTCTAAAGGTTGATTCAATAGCTGCTAAAAGCAGGACAATCGAGTTATAATAAGGGCTTTAGAGTTATCTAAAGCCCATTATTTATAGTTAGGGGCTGTATACTGATACGTGCATAGTGGCATTGTGACATTGTGGCATTGTGACATGATAACGACACATAACTTATTATCAAAAACAGATCACCCTATTATTCAGTAAATCTTTTGCTGTTTATAGATGATGTAATATTAAGTAGAGGTAGCAGGATATGGCGATACTAAAGCAGCAAAACTCACAACTTTTGGCAAGCGGAGCAGCACGCTCATTACCGTCGAAGCGCGTACTTCTTCCTACTATACTCATGAGCGCCTTAACCCTGAGCGCTTGTCAAACCGCGCCGTCTACAATGGCTAATCAAGGACCCGTAACTTCTACTACTCAAACGACTGCGGTTGCTGACTCTAGCCAGCCAGCACCTAGCTACACCAATGATGGCTACCCTATTGAGCCTTATCATCCGCCTGCCCAAGCCCCTACGACTTATGAAAATAGCAACAATCGTCAAAACCCCTTAACTCAGTCTGGCTCAGCCCCGAATCAGCCCATACCTACACGTCCTGATGATAATGTTTTAGTCATACCGCTACCGGATGCGATGATTGAAGAGCCACCTGTTTATGACGCTAATACGCCTTCTCAATCGCCGAGCTTACCCTCACATAGCGATTTATTAGAGCGTGCCCGTAAAAACTCGCAGCAGTCCTCACAGTCCAGCCGGCAAGCTTCTAATAATAAAAGCGATTTACCTGCTTTTCAGAACCTGATGCGAGTCGGTACCTCGCAGCTACAATCTGGTAATCTGACCGCAGCAGAGAACAGCTTTACTCGTGCGCAGCGTTTGGCGCCTAGATCGTCCGCGGTATACTTTTATTTATCGCAAGTCGCACTAAAAAAGAATCAGCCCCGTAAAGCCGAAGCGATGGCTCGCCGCGGCCTGACTGTCTCGCAAGATGCTAATCGTCGGCGCGCTTTATGGCAGCTTATCCTTAGATCTGGACAAGCACAGAACAATACTCGCGTGATTCGTGAGGCGCAGCAGGCGCTTCGTTAGTAGCAAGGCGAGATCGTCAGTATGTGTTAGGCAGCATTAGATCTCATTATTTTTAAACTCACTCTTATTTTTCTTATTTTTAAAGGCATTTTTATGGCATGGCAACAACTGCATCTACAGTGTAAAAAAACCAACGTTGATTTGGCAGAAGCGTTGTTATTAGAATCGGGCGCGCTGTCTATTATGTTAGACGATGCAGGCGACCAGCCTTTGTTTGAGCCGCTACCTGGCGAGTCGCCACTATGGGATGAGGTGGTACTAACAGGTATCTTTGACGCCGCTACCGAACAGGGTAATCGACAGGCTCTCGAGCAGCTTAGTCATGATATCGCTGCACAAGTAGATGCCAGTCGTACTTGGCTCAGTGCTGTCGAGGACAAGGACTGGGAGCGTGAATGGATGACGCATTATCAGCCGATCGAATGCGCCAATAACCTCTGGATTGTACCTGAATGGTTGACACCTCCAAACCCTGAAGCAACCAATATCATTATGGATCCAGGCTTAGCTTTTGGCACAGGCTATCATGCAACGACTCGCTTATGCTTAGATTGGCTCACCAACGAGGACCTGCAGGATAAAGTCGTCATCGATTATGGCTGCGGCTCTGGTATTTTGGGAATAGCTGCCCTGCTATTGGGCGCGCGTCAAGTTTATGCGGTAGATATTGATCCACAAGCAGTATTGGCCACTAAGCAAAACGCTGAGCGCAATCAAGTTGATGAGCGGCTATTGGCTTTTTTACCAGAAGAGTTCAACGATTACTGCGCTGAGAATGAGGTGATACCAGTAGACATAATAGCCGCTAACATCTTAGCAAAACCGCTTATTGGGTTAGCGCCTTATTTTGCAACGCTTATCGCTGTACAAGGCAGGCTAGTGTTGGCAGGTCTTATTGAGTCGCAGACTGAGCAAGTTATTGACGCTTATCAGCCCTATTTTACCCTCGACCCTAAGCATGCTTTTACCACGCAAGAAGATCATCATTGGCAACGACTGTCAGGAACATTTACAGGCTAGCAACATTTAATTACATCTGTTACGATATTGGCAGTACCTACTTACCGCCAATAGTAGCTGAGTAGAATTAATGAACACTGCTTCTGGACTTGATGACATGACTACGCGTATCAAAACTCAGTGTCCTAGTTGTCAGGTGTATTTTGAACTAAATGCTGAATTGCCAGAGCTCTTACAGCGACCGAGCACACAGATGCGCTGTGCCCATTGTCAGCACAACTTTTTGGTGAATGAGCATTTAGTTGTTTCTGCCAATGATGATTCATTGAATAATACAGTAACACCAGATGATAGCGCGCATTCAGATAATAACTGGCTCGAAGAGCTGCTCAGTAAGCATAATAGTCACCACGACAAGCCGCTCGGTCACGCTCAAGCACAATCTGCTGACCAGAGTGCTTCGCAGTCGACGCCTTATTTAACTCAGCCCGTTTTGCCCGCTAACAAGATCGATAAAGCGCTAAGTAATCAGTATTTGTATCAAGACTTAGCGCAGCGTAATTTAGCTCAAGATAGAGTGCGGCGCTATGTTGCTCAAGATGATGAGACGCGATCGGGGCACTACGATGACGGACCGCAATCAGTAGCAATATTACTGTGGAGCGCTGGTTGCTTGGTCTTAACCTTATCTTTATTTGCCCAATATATTATCTTTAATTTAAATACTTTAATCAAAGATCCAGACTATGCTGCCCGTTTGGAGGCTGTGTGTGTGATAGCGGCGTGCCGACTACCCTCTGCTGATCTAGATGCTTTTGTCATCTCTGATCCCGTATTTAGAGCAAGCAAGATTAAAGCGGCTACTGCTTATAGTGATGTGCAAGCGACCCTATCGAATCAAAGTACCGAGACCCAGCTGGTACCTAGTCTTAGAGTTAGTATTTATGGTAGCGATGCATTAGTCGGAGAGTTTATTGCGCTACCAGAAGACTACTTAATGACTCGTCAAAGCCAGCTGTCTGCCAATTACAGCCAACCTTTTATGTTTACTATCCCTCTGACTCGCCAGCAAATTGATAGGATTACTATTGAACCTATTTATTGATCATCTGCCCAATATTGAGGAAAATACCTTATGACACCATCTGTACAGGGCTCCGCCAATCATTTTGCCCAAAGCGTACATTATGCAAGCTCAGCTGAGAGCTCTGAGCCTTTACGCTATCATGTTGAACGTGTGGTTCGTGAGTATTTTCTAGCCTTGGGCGACGAGCTACCAACTGATTTGTATGAGCTTATCTTAAAAGAAGTCGAGCTACCATTATTGACCGTAGTCCTCGAAAAGACTCGCGGCAATCAAACCAAGTGCGCGCAAATATTAGGGTTGAATCGTGGGACTTTACGTAAAAAGCTAAAGTGCTACGACTTGATGTAATGCTTCAAGCTGCTAGTTCATCTTCTAGGCGCTAAAGCGGCGAGTATTTTGACTAATAATTTGGGCAAACAAGACAAAATTTTGTACATACTAGCCAATATGTTTTATCATATCGGCCTTTATACTATTGCCTTAACCGATGAATCACTAGGCCAATCGTAATCACATAAACAACCATATCAGTCACCACATATTTTATAATAGTTATCACGACCTACTCATGGCAATAATTAAGCCTGTTTTTTATGGCTTGTCTTGCCTATATCCCCTCGCCTGAGCCTATACGGTATCCATCGCTAGCAGCCTATGCTTGCGGTTAAATGCCTTTTATTTTCAGGATTTTTATGGAATGATTTTATTATGACAAAACCACTAGCTCTCCTCTCAGTATCTAATAAAGCAGGTATTGTAGAATTCGCTCAAGGCTTAATTAAATCAGGTTTTGGCCTATTGTCTACGGGCGGCACTTATCGTTTGCTACAAGACAATAATGTCGAAGTCACAGAGGTCTCTGACTATACAGGCTTTGCTGAAATGATGGACGGCCGCGTCAAAACCCTACATCCCAAAATCCATGGCGGTATCTTAGGCCGCCGAGGTACTGACGATGCGATCATGAATGAGCATGCTATTGAGCGCATTGATATGGTGGTCGTCAACCTATATCCGTTTGCTGAAACGATTGCACAAGCTGACGTGACTATGACTGACGCTATTGAAAATATTGATATTGGTGGCCCTACTATGGTCCGCGCTGCGGCAAAAAATCATGCTGATGTTGGCATCGTAACCGACCCTAATGATTACGAGCGCGTTCTATCTGCTCTAAACAAAGGTACAACGCTGACCTCAGCGTTACGCTACGATTTGGCAGTGAAGGCTTTTGAACATACGGCTCAGTACGATGGCATGATTGCAAACTTCTTAGGCAGCCGCGTTAACGACACACAGCAGCCAGAAGTTTTTTCTCGTACGCTCAATCTACAATTCGATAAAATGCAGGATTTGCGCTACGGCGAAAACCCGCACCAAAAGGCCGCCTTCTACGTCGAAAATTCTGCTTTAGATAAAAAAGAAGCGTCGATTGCCACTGCTAAGCAGCTACAAGGCAAAGCCCTATCCTATAATAATATCGCTGACACAGACGCGGCGCTTGAATGCGTAAAAGCCTTTACCGCGCCTGCTTGCGTCATCGTCAAACATGCAAACCCTTGCGGTGTTGCCGTTGATCCTGATCAAGTCGCTGCCTATCGCACCGCCTTTAGCACAGACCCTGAATCCTCTTTTGGCGGTATCATCGCTTTTAATACTGCGCTTAGCGTCGCTGCGGCAAAGGACATCATCGATAACCAGTTTGTCGAAGTGATCATTGCTCCCAGTATCGAAGATGGCGTGCTAGAGGTAACGGCCGCGAAGAAAAACGTTCGAGTATTGGTTTGCGGCGAGCTACCAACGACTAACCGCCAAAGCAAACTCGACTACAAGCGCGTTAACGGTGGATTACTGGTGCAAGAGCAAGACTTGGACATTATTGGTGCTAATGACTTACAGATCGTCACTGACGTACAACCGACAGAGGCTCAAATTGCCGACTTGCTGTTCACTTGGACTGTCGCCAAATATGTCAAATCAAACGCTATTGTTTATGGTAAAAACAAGCGTACTATCGGCGTTGGTGCAGGTCAGATGAGCCGTGTCAATTCTGCTCGTATCGCTGCTATAAAAGCTGAGCATGCAGGCCTTGCAACTGAAGGCGCTGTCATGGCTTCAGACGCCTTCTTCCCTTTCCGTGATGGCATTGACAATGCGGCTGAAGTCGGTATTGCTGCTATCATTCAGCCCGGTGGTTCTATGCGTGATGACGAGACTATTGCTGCAGCTAATGAGCACGGCATAGCCATGGTATTCACTGGAATGCGTCATTTCCGCCATTAATCCGGTATCGATAAGCTTGCTTAACTATTAAGTACAACTGGTACACACAAAAAGCCACCGTCATTACGGTGGCTTTTTTGTGGCTAACCTTGTATTTAGCGAACCTGAGCGTTCTCCATATTCGCTTCATTGATCTCAACGTTATACGCTAAACGTAGGTAGTCTAAGTAATCCTGCAACTGATCTTGGCCTAAATTATCACGGATAATAGCAGCAGTTTGTACTTTTTCTGCTGCAGATAGCTGCGACTCACCTTGTGTTTCTATATGGTCACCTACTAGCACTGACGCCCCCACTTCCGTAGGACTGGCTATCGCCACTACTCCATTCATAGGTGCTTGCTTACTAAACGCAAGGCCACGCTCTTTATCAGATAACAAAGGCGTTTGACGATTGATCTCACCCAATGCTTGAAAGGATACAGCTTGCTTTGCGATATCATCGACAGTATCAATAGCGGCTGCTACTTTTTTGGCATCGGCTAGAGCTAAAGCACTGGCTTTTTGTTTGCGTAGGGTTTGCGTGATAATCGGGGTCGCTGCGGCTAAGCTTAGAGTCTCAGTAGGACGATAGTTGCTCGGCTGCGCCCAGACCATACCATTACCGACTTCAATACCAGTCGTTACCGCTTGATCCTGAATAGTAAAATCATCAAACGCTTGTTTGATCACTGCAGGCTGCGCGAGTACGGACGTATTGTTTTCTTTGCGGTAGTCATTGATCCGCTTAAGCGTCACATTTTCTTGTTGAGCGATATCTTCGATACTAAAGCCGTCTGCCGCCAAATCATTAATAGCAGTGACTTTATCAGCATAAATCGTCTGACGCTTATACTCTTTGGCTTTTGCCGTCAGCTCTTCGCGCATACTCTCCATAGTAGGCACGTCATCACTATTGTCTTCAGTGACTTTGAAAATCTGATAACCAAAGCTCGTATTGACGACTGGGCTCACCTCACCGACGGTTAATCCCTCAAGAGCGTCCTCAACCTTAGCAGCATCGTTACCAAATACCGAAGGATTAAAACGGCCAATAGCGCCGCCGCTTGCACCAGTAGGGTCATCAGAGTACTGTTCAGCCAGCGCAGCAAAATCTGCACCGTTATTTAGCTCGGCCAATACCTTATCAGCGCGTGCTTTGGCATCATCACCGCTCAAAAGTATTTGGCTAATCATACGCTCGTCACTCACCCCAAGCTGTTGCTTATAGCTCTCATACTGCTGTTCTAACTCATCTTCAGTCACTTGCTTAACTTCAATGTTAGCCGGTATCAGCTGAATATAAGCAAGATCGACCATAGCGTCGCTTTTTAGCTCATCTTTATTGGCATTGTAATACGCCTCTACATCCGCCTGACTGATTTGTACTTGTTGCTGGTAGTCCTGCCAGTTGAAACGATGCAACCAAACCTTACGGGTCTCAAGCTGCAAGTCGATCAGCTGGTTGACAGCGCGCATTGGATAGATGGCTGTTCCCACAATACTGGCGTTGAGCTGATCTAGACTCAACTGATTGCGAAACTCTGCAAATAGCTGGTTTTTAGTCATTCCGCGCTGACGCAAGAAGTTTGAGAATTGATCATTAGAAAAATTACCTTCTGCGTCTTTGAATATCTCTTCTTGCAACAATAAGCGATTGATCGTGTCATCAGATACAGTCATACCCAGCTTGCCTGCTTGCTGCTCGAGTAAAGTGCGATCAATAAGGCCTTTTAACACTTGATCATGCAGCACATCTTCATTGATCAAACTGGCATCATCGACCTGATCTAATAGCTCAGTACGGCGGCTGTTCACCGCAGACTGGTACTCGCTAAGTCCAACACTTGCCTCTCCTACCTGAGCGATTTGGTTGGGATCGACATTCCCGCCAAAATAGCTCTCAACACCCAACAACGCTAATGGCGCTAGGCATAAAATCAATAAAATGCGACCAGGCCAAGTTTTTAAAAAATCGCGCAATTTATCCATAATTATTTCTGCTTTATTAAACCGTGTTGGGAGGACCATTTTAATACTATCAGTCGTCATAGGACTGACAATGGTCAGAATCAATAATATACAATACTTGTTAACAGGTCAGTATCTTGTCGATATATAAGTCTTCAAAACTTATCAACGCTATAGCTTATCAACGTTAGAAACAGGAGAATGACTGCTATCTCAGCGCTTGGGCAAGCGAAACCTGCGCGCCTATGATACGTGATTTTTGCCATAGACTCAAAATATTCGTTTCGCCTTTACTAGCTTTTTTACCCATAAAAAAAGCACCTCAATTAAAGATGCTTTTTTTGTGCTATTTATCATATTGTTTTGATACAGTTAAAACCATAACTAACAGCACTGAATACTTCACAACTTAGAGTCTGGCTTAGTTTAAGCGCTCTTTTAGGTTTTTACCGGCTTTAAAGCTAGGTACTTTACTAGCTGGGATAGCCAATTCTTCACCAGTCTTAGGGTTACGACCAGTACGTGCTTTGCGATCTTTAACACTAAAAGTGCCAAAACCTACTAGTGAGATGCTCTCGCCAGCTTCTAGTGCTTCACCAACGCTTTCCATAACAGCGTTCAATGCATCACCAGCTTGAGTCTTATTTAAACCGCTTTTGTCTGCGATGCTATCAATGAGTTCTGACTTATTCATAAAATTTCCTTCAAGTTTAAGGGCTATAATAAACGCTAGCTTCCGCTATTGTATCGCTCTAATAATGCTTAAGCAATAACGATAACTAGAAGCTTACGTGGTTGTGGTTACGCTTTATTAAGGCCTTTATATCAAGGCAGCATAGGGAGCGCAAGCGATTTTACATTTTTTTGTGTACTCTACAACGCATTCGACACTCAATATTACGTAAAATACCAGTAACTTTCTTATCTAGATTTTTATTGCTTTTATTTCTTAGCTGCTATTTCACTCTCTAACTTGTTATTTTAATTACCTATTCTATGAATGGCTGGTGCTCTGACATAAACAATATTGCCAATATTGCAACAATTCGGTTACTGACACTAGATAGCATTATTTTTATGATAAGTTTGTCAGTATGGTAGCAACCCCATAGCAGCAACGCTCTTGAACTTGAACGGACTAAGCAGCTTAACTAAAGAATGCCAAGACGCATTGACACATTGACACATTTAAATTTTGACATACTGCGTTTTTACGCTACTCTTAGCAAGAATTTGCATTACTACTGATTCACTATATTGTGACTCTACTCATTTACCTCATAACCCTCCACCTTATAACAATGGATAATTGACATGAAGCGTTCTACATTGTCTCATTCTCTGCTAAATATCATTTTGGTTTTTATTGAATCAGCAATGACGTTATTATTACGCTTAGATCCTGAGCTACGTAAAGCAGCATACCCTTTGGCTAAACAAAACACGCTAGTGTGTTTGCGCTTATATTTGCCTCATGTCGAAGTGTTTGCCACTTTTAGCTATAAAGGGGTACTGTTAGATACAAGTATGCCGACCGATCGTAGTGAGCCTGACGTCGTTATCAATGCTTATAGTATGCAGGTCATCAATGCGCTCACAACTCACGATATCGAGAGCACTGAAAAGCTACAAATGCGCGGAGAAGTAGTGCAAGTACAACTGGTCAAACAGTTTATTATGCAGATGGGTTTAGGCGGCATCATTCAAGGGCTAATCAAAAAAATCAAAGGCAGCGAAAAAACCAAACCCAGCGATGCCGAAAAGCAGGAAAAAACTGATAACTACAAAGCACGTATCGCAGAACAACAAACGCAAATCAATACCCTTACCATAAAGAACCGCGAACTTGAAACGACGCTCAAAGAATTGCAAAGTAAGCAAAAGCTCCTGATGATAAGTGCGGTTGTAGCTGTAGTTATCGCTCTGATCGCTATTATTGCTTTTTTTATCAGTCAATAATAGAGGGCTGTATTGTTTACTCATTATTGCTCATCGCTGTTAGCAATACGCTGTTAGCAATACGCTGTTAGCAATACGCTGTTAGCAATACGCTGTTAGCAATAAATAGTACCCCCTCATTGTAAGAATAAAGATAAATAGTAGTGGTGCTTGCTGTACTACTACTGTTACTTTTCTCCTTTCAATCATTACTGGATCAAAGCATTATTAAATCTAAACCTTTGTGAATCAAAGCGCTTTATTCAAAAGCGACTCTCTCTTTAGTATTCATTTACCCCTCGCTGTTCTAAGTATAGAAATAACGATAATCTATCGATTTTACACCTATTACTGTCAATTAATATTATCAATCACTGGCTTAAATTTAATTAACGCATCAACCACACTTTAATCTTGACTAAATTACTCAGGATTAAGTATAATACTCGTATCGCGACATTTATAGGATTAACCATCTGTTGTGAGATAGCCATAGCGTATGACTTACTGACTATGAGTTTGTTATTTATTAGCGACTAACTCGTTAGTTTCAAGCTATTCGTTGGGGCAATATGTTGAATACATCACCAGTCTGATACTGGAATGTTAAAAGCAGCACTTTACCTACTTAAGCTTACTACTAATCAGTTTGGAGATCTTTCATGCGTTTAACCACTCGAGGCAGATATGCCGTTACTGCATTGCTAGATTTGGCACTGCAGACCAGTCAACAAGATAGTGCGGTGTCTTTATCTGATATCGCTAAGCGGCAATCAATATCGATCTCCTATCTTGAGCAGCTGTTCTCTAAGTTACGTAAACGAGGGTTAGTCACGAGCATTCGCGGTGCTGCTGGAGGTTATTATTTGTCAAAGCCTCTAGACGAGATTGATGTCATGAGCATCATCTCAGCAGTGGATGAGTCCGTCAATGCAATGCAATGCGAGGGACGAGGCGACTGCCAAGGCGGCACCATGTGTCTGACTCATGATTTATGGTGTGCTTTATCAAATCATATCGAGCAGTACTTGAAAAATATAACTTTAGCACAACTATTAGATATGGAAAATGTGCAATCCGTTTCAGAACGCCAGCACAGCTCTTCTAAAGAGATTTCATCAAAAGACATCAATACCATTACTTTATCGACTAGCGAGGCAAACCCAGCATGAGCCAACATAATAATTTAATATACTTAGACTACGCCGCTACTACCCCTGTTGCTCAGCCTGTTGCTGCAAAAATGAGCGAATATCTAACGGTAGACGGTATCTTTGGTAATCCAGCTTCGCGCTCTCATGGTTACGGTTGGCAAGCAGAGGAAGCCGTAGAGACAGCGCGCGGACAAGTTGCAGAAGTGATTAACGCTGATCCACGCGAGATTGTCTTTACCTCAGGGGCAACTGAGTCTGATAACTTAGCCATTAAAGGTGCGGCACACTTCTACCATTCTCGCGGTAAGCACATTATCACGAGTAAAATCGAGCACAAAGCCGTATTAGATACTTGTCGTGAGCTTGAGCAAGAAGGTTTTGAGATCACATATCTTGAGCCGCAAAAAGGCACAGGTCTGATACTGCCAGAGCAAGTCAAAGACGCACTACGTGAGGACACCATTTTAGTCTCACTAATGGCAGTCAATAATGAGCTTGGCACGATTACTGATATCACTGCTATCGGTGAGATTACTCGCGAAGCAGGCGTTATCTTTCATGTTGATGCCGCTCAAGCCGTAGGCAAAATAAAAATTGATGTCGAAACGACTAAAGTCGATTTAATGAGCTTTTCAGGTCATAAAGCTTATGGCCCTAAAGGTATCGGTGCTTTATTTGTTCGCCGTAAGCCACGTGTACGTCTAAAAGCTGAGCTACATGGCGGTGGTCATGAGCGCGGTATGCGTTCAGGTACGCTGCCAACGCATCAGATTGTTGGTCTAGGCGCAGCCTTTAGCTTAGCTGAAGAAAAGCGCGAAGAAGATCATGCTCATGTTGCTAATCTTCGTCAGAAGTTGTGGGATGGCTTGCAAGATATTGAAGAGATCTATCTAAATGGTGATCTTGAGCACAGCGTACCTAACATCGTTAACATTAGCTTCAACTTCGTTGAAGGGGAATCTTTGATGATGTCGCTAAAAGACTTAGCGGTTTCTTCAGGTTCGGCTTGTACTTCAGCAACGCTTGAGCCCTCTTACGTACTGCGCGCTATCGGCCGCTCTGATGAGTTAGCGCATAGCTCTATCCGTTTTAGCTTTGGCCGCTATACTACTGAAGAAGATATCGATACGGTACTCTCGCAAATGCATAGCGCTGTTGACAAGTTACGTGCTCTATCGCCGCTTTGGGATATGTATCAAGACGGCGTAGATCTTGACTCAGTTGAATGGGCTGAGCACTAAGATAGTCGCTAGTATAAGTACGGCGAATACTAAGTACAACGAGTAAATAAAAATTACAGACTATTAATACGTTTGACCCCAATTACAGATAAGCCCTCGAAGCAGTAACCTTAAAATACTTCGGGACTCATCGTCTAACCAGGAGAAAACCCATGGCTTATAGTGACCAAGTTATTGATCATTACGAAAATCCACGCAATGTCGGCAATCTTGATAAAAATGCCGAAAATGTAGGTACCGGTATGGTTGGTGCTCCAGCCTGTGGTGACGTTATGCGCTTACAGATTCAGGTTGGCGATAACGGTATCATTGAAGATGCCCGTTTTAAAACTTATGGCTGCGGCTCTGCTATTGCTTCAAGCTCACTAGTCACTGAGTGGCTAAAAGGTAAAAGCTTAGATCAAGCCAGTGAGATCAAAAACAACGATATCGCTCAAGAGCTTGCTTTGCCACCCGTTAAAGTGCATTGCTCAGTCTTAGCAGAAGATGCAATCAAAGCAGCTATCAGCGACTACAAAGGAAAGCATGGCACTAGCGATACGCAAGAAGAAGTCGCGCACTAAGCGGTTTAGTTGAAGGCGTCTTATCTTTATAATAAGTCTATAGAGCGCTGAGCTTTATACGCTACGGAGGTGACAATACAGCTTATGCCATTGTCACCTTTATTTTATACCCTACTTATAAGTTTACTCATTATAATCTTAGTGATTACAGTCTTAGTTATTGATAAATAATAGGAGTTGGCATGATTGAAATGACAGAACGCGCCGCTCAGCATGTTCGAGAGTTTTTAGATAATCGCGGTAAAGGCGAAGGTATCCGCGTTGGTATTCGTACTGCAGGGTGCTCAGGTTTGGCCTATGTTTTGGAGTTTGTAGATACTCCCGACGATAACGATACGCGCTATGACAGTCGCGGTGTCAGTATTTTTATTGATCCAAAAAGCTTAGTATATCTCGATGGTCTGCTGATGGACTACGAAAAAGAAGGATTAAATGAAGGCTTTAAATTCACTAATCCTAATCAAAAAGGCGAATGCGGCTGCGGTGAATCATTTACCGTATGATGTTTTGCTTGTTTAAAATAGCCAAACCTTTGATAGATTAATCCTTAAATATAACAATAAATGAGTATCACTTTTTAAAGGTCAAAATATGACTTCAGATAACCATGCGCAGCCAGACGCTCAGTTCGATAATTTTTTTGCTTTATTTGAGCAGCCTGTTCAGTTTGACTTATCTCAGCGGGCTCTAGATCAGCGCCTGCGTTTGCTGCAAAAACGCTATCATCCTGACAATATAGCAAAAAGTAATACTAGTGATCATCTGCAGCAGTCTGGGCAAGCGTCAGCCGTTATCAATCAAGCCTATCAAACCTTGAGTCATCCAGATAGCCGAGCCGCCTATCTATTAGATATGGCTGGGCAAGCACAGACTTTGGAGCATTCCATTGCCGATTTAGAGTTCCTTGATGATGCCATGCAGTTGCGCATTGATTTAGAAACTGCTATTGAAGATAAAGAGCGCTCGAGCCTACAGCAGTTACATCCACAGATTACTAGCCGCTTAGAAGAGCAGTCAACGCGATTCAAAGAGGCGTATCAGCACGAGCAATGGCAAACGGCCATCGATGCGACCCAAAAGCTAAAATTCTTAGTCAAGCTCAATGCTGATATCACTATAGCGCTCGATGAGCTTGCTAATGCAGAACAAGCAGACGACGATGATCTGTATGTCTAAGCTTACAGACTAAGTCTTTATGTGATTATTAATGGCCTTATGACGATGAGCGGCCTTTGCCCTTTTTATCATCAGTAGATTTTATACTGTCGGAGCTATTGCTAGAGTTACGATATCAGCGGTAATCACGTATAATCTGCCTGACTTAGCTTTGTCTTAGAAAATATATAACAACAGATTCTAATAGCCGCTTTTTTATTACCCTCTCATTTTTCACTTTTATTTTTTGAGCTGTCTTATGTCTTTATTGCAAATTGCTGAACCCAATCAAAGTGCCCAGCCTCACCAGCATCGTTTTGGCCTTGGTATTGATCTAGGAACCACGCGCTCATTAGCAGCAGTCGTCCGTTCAGGCAAGGCGCAAGTACTGCCAGCGAAACATCATGCCGATACGCTACTCCCTTCTGTCGTTTACTATCCTGCTACTGGGGCACCTGTAGTCGGCTCTGAAGCACTAGCCCACCTTGCAGATGATCCTAAAAACACCATCATCTCCGCCAAGCGCTTTATGGGCCGTAGTCAAGCAGACATCAAATTCTCACATCCTTATGAGCTCAGTGGTAGCGAAAACGCTATGCCGGCATTTATGACCGCGCAGGGGGATGTCTCGCCAGTAGAAGTATCCGCGCGCATACTAGCCGCCCTAAATGAGCGCGCAGGCGATGCCCTGCCTGCAGATAGCGTTGAAGGCGCTGTCATTACCGTACCGGCCTATTTTGATGAGGCGCAGCGTCAAGCGACTAAAGACGCTGCTCAAGCCGCTGGTATTAATGTATTAAGACTGCTTAACGAGCCTACTGCCGCTGCAGTTGCGTATGGTCTCGACAAGCCTAATCAAGACGATACTGAAAGCTACTACCTCATTTATGATTTGGGTGGGGGTACTTTTGATGTGTCTATCTTGAAGCTGACCGATGGCGTGTTTGAAGTGCTCGCTACAGGCGGTAACAGCGCGTTAGGCGGCGATGATATTGACCGCTTATTGGTCAATTGGCTGATCAAGCAGTTGGGTATCGATCCTGCTGAGGTCAGTCGCCATGACAAATCTATCTTGGCTCAGCAGGCTAAAACCTATAAGCAGGCGCTAACCGACAGCCAACAAGTAGATGTCGATATCGCTATCAATGAGCAAACTTTCCAAGGGGTATTAACTCATGAGGACTTGCTTGCTATTGCACAGCCCGTTAGCCGCCGTACCTTAGCGGTCTGCGAGCAAGTACTACGTGATGCCCAACTATCAGTGACAGACTTAGATGAGGTCGTTTTGGTTGGCGGCTCTACGCGTATGCCAACTATCCAAAATACCGTAGCTGAGTTTTTTGGTAAGCAGCCGTTATCTCGTCTTAATCCCGATGAAGTAGTCGCTTTAGGTGCGGCGCAAACAGCGCATCAGCTTATCAACGGTAATAGTGATAATAACCTACTCTTACTTGACGTTACCCCGTTATCACTTGGGCTTGAGACCATGGGCGGCTTAGTTGAAGTGCTCATCCCGCGTAATACACCTATTCCCGTCAAAAAACGTCAAACCTTTACCACTTATCAAGATGGGCAAACCGGTCTAGTAGTCCATGTGGTCCAAGGTGAGCGCGAAACGGTTGAAAACTGCCGCTCATTGGGACGCTTTGAGCTGTACGGCATCCCGCCGATGAAGGCCGGGTTTGCGCGTATTGAGGTGACTTTTAGTATCGATGCGAACGGACAGCTAACTGTGAGCGCGCAAGAAACCAGTACAGGTACGGAAAGCCAGATCGAAATCACACCTTCTTATGGCTTATCTGATGAGCAAAAAGAGCAGCTGTTAGTAGCAGGTTTTAAACATGCCGAAGAAGATAAGAATGCTCGCTCTCTGATTGAAACAAAAGTCGAAGCGGAGCGTGAGCTGTTAGCGCTACAATCAGCGCTTGGCGACTTCGACAGTTTACTCACAGCAGAAGCCAAACAAGCATTAACCACGCAAATGCAAGCCTTACAAGAAGCGCTCGCTCATGATGATCTAGCCAATATCGAGGCCCAGCAAGCTAAGCTTAAACCTTTGAGCGATGCTTTTGCAGCTAGCATCATGAACCAAAGCGTCAAAACCAGCATGGCCGGCACTAGTGCAAAAGACTGGTAGCTCATAAAGAGCGCGCTTCCCACATAGACTTTAAACGCTATTAACCCCTACATTTTTAATTAATAAATCGCGGATAGATTATTTATGCCAAAGATTACTGTACTCCCCCATCACGAGATTTGTCCTGAAGGTACTGAAGTTGAGCTTGAGACTGGTAGTAACTTATGTAAAGCGCTACTCGAAAAAGGCATCAAAATTGAGCATGCCTGTGAGATGTCAAAAGCCTGCACTACCTGTCACGTCGTCGTGCGTAAAGGCTTTAACGGTCTAGATGAGATGGACGATATCGAAGCCGATTTATTAGATCGTGCTTGGGGGCTTGAGCCTGACTCTCGTCTCTCTTGCCAAGTTGTTGTCGAAGAGGATGACTTAACTATCGAGATACCAAAATATACTCTGAACCATGCCAAAGAAAACCATTAAGCTCAATCTATGAGCTCAACAATGAGCTTTTTTTAAATTGGAAAGAAAAAATCCAGCGATTCTATTTAGTGTCGCTGGATTTTTATATTATAAAGCTATAAGAAATTAGATGCTGTTTTTATCGACCTGACATTTGATCACTCTCTTCTTTTTCGATACGCTCTAGCGCAAAGTTGAGACGATTTCTAATTTCTTGATAATCGTAATTTTTCATATCTTTGAAGTTAAGATGCAGATTGAAACCCGGTAAAGTATGATCGACCCATTTGGACGACTCATCCTTATCGGCATCGGGATCTAAAACCTGCCAAGCCCGAATAACATCATCAAAGCCTTTTAACTTATAGCTAACCGCATATTTACACTGATAATCATGGCAGATGTAGTCATAAGTCGCTTGGCTGATCAAAATCTCATCATTGCCCGCGGCTTGCTCGAGACGCGCCGCACGATTGGCCTCTCTACCGATAATAGTATAGTTCAATCGGCTACTACTGCCAAAGTTACCAACATGGCAGTAGCCGGTAGTAATGCCAATGCGCACGTATAGACCATCAAACCCCATCAAACCCCATCAATCGCCACTTTTGTCTGAGCGTACGCATCTCGCGGCGCATATCTATCGCCATCGCCACACAATCTAGCGCGTCTTGACGCACTCCGCGACTATTGGGCTCACCGAAGAAGCAAACCATACCATCGCCGATAAACTTATCTAACACCGCGCCATGTTTATTAGCGATATCGGTCATTACCTCCATATAAGTATTTAAAATATCGGCTAAATTGTCAGCGCTCAGACTATCGGACAGCTCTGTAAAGCCGACAATATCTGAGAACATAATGGACAGTTTCGCACGCTTATTAGCGACTTGAACCTCGCTATTTGATTTAACAATAGGTTGCCATATCTGCTGCGGTACAAAGCGGGTCAGCTTACTAATCACCGACACCATAGTGCTGAGTCTGCCTTTAGACTGCGCGGCTATGCGGCTATGCTCAATGTACTTATTATAAAAAAACCAAAAGTGACCGAGCACAACTAACAAGCTTGCAAACAGAATAGTAGGCGGTACGAAGCCTTTATCACAATCTATTTTAGAGCCACTTAAAGTGATACTAACATAATAAAATATCACCATAGTTATGACCGCTGCCATCAAAAGCTTAGCGCGGTTCTCTGCTTCGCTAATAATGATGCGCACGGCAATCAGCAGGGCTAAACTCAAAGCGATTACTACGCAAAATTGCATCGTACCAATGACTGTCCCTAATAAAACAACAACCGCATTTGAAGTCCAAAAATTTGAGGGACGCCGATAGTTGTATACAAGAATCATCAGACTAGGCAAAGAGATGATGACAAAAAGGGCCATCGCTGTGGGACTGAACTCATAATATAAAGCGAGAAGAGCCACGCTTAGCAGCAAGACATAAACCTCAGGATAATTAAAATTAAAACCTTCACCGGTTTTTAGTGAAAATTTCGGTTTTAACATCTCTGATATTGACATGCTGTTATTCGCTTTATTAAGTCACCGTAAAATAATCTTACAGCAGAAGGGTTAATCATAATGTTTGGATAACCGAAACAGTATGATTATTGAAATGTGATAAATAGATAACTCTATTATAGTGCTTCAAGCCTGCTAAGCCTACGGCAATGATACCCAAAAAAATACCGCTTGTCAGTTAAATGCCGCCAAGGCCTTGAAAATATTAGATAATATTCGCTAATCCGTATTTAGTATATACAAATAATTAGATATTTATACTGGACTTTTATAGAGTCCAAAGCGGCTTAAACCTCACTCTATTTACTGCACCGTAAAGCTAGGGCGTGTTGAACATTCGACCATGGCACTGACAGAGACTATTTTTTAGGCGATTTGCAGATAAAAATGGTAAGTTTAGTCGTTCTAAGCGTCTATTTTTATCAATAAAGCGGCAAAAAATAGTCCTGTCCCTGTTGTTGTAGTTAGGGCTGATGCTAAAATCGCCCTAGTCGTTGCGACTGTTTAATTAAAATCAGCTAGCCAATGCAATAAGCATTATCTGCAATT
The DNA here is from genome assembly GCF_904846685.1 of Psychrobacter submarinus. Classification (GTDB taxonomy): domain Bacteria; phylum Pseudomonadota; class Gammaproteobacteria; order Pseudomonadales; family Moraxellaceae; genus Psychrobacter; species Psychrobacter submarinus. Next base: position 262,891 of record NZ_CAJHBQ010000003.1, on the reverse strand, counting down.
TTAACGACGACTAGAACACAGCTTTGATTAACTAGTAGCGATCAGCAGTGCGCATTTGTGAATGTTCAACACGCCCTATTAGAAGTGCCTGAGTACGGCTTGATTTTGTGTGTCCAGCCACTCTTCCAATCTCCGTAATGAGTCAAGCGATAAGTGCCAGCTGGCGTATCATCTGCTATGCGCCAATCGATAATCGCCTTACTGTATGCCGCACCTTGACGCTGCCAAGTATAATTGGTCTCAAAGTCGCTATCGCTTAAATAGTCAATCCATTGACCGTTCTCATAGCGCTACACCGCTAAGAAGCTGTCTTCAGTTCGCAGATTGTTTTTGGGATGGGCGGCGCAGAACAAGAAGTTGTCATCTGTTATCCTTAACGTAGAGTGAAGTTACAGCTACTTATGTTGGCTTATAGTAAGCACTAACATTTCGCTGAGACCAAATAGCTCAAACCGCTTTTAAGGTGTTACATCAATGACGATTACGACCTACAAAAACAGCTCTAAGCCTACAAATTGACTAAATCCTTTAGTCAACCTTCTCTAATTAATGAATAACAGACAAATGTGAAACGCTTTATGGTGAATAGTGACATAAGCTAAAACTCGCCTATATCACCATAAGGTTATTTAGAAAGTACTAAGACATGTTTATAACATTATGGCTTGACTACATTTGCCAATCGAACGGCATTTGATGATGCCCACGTAGTGCCATCATTAGCGGCTGCTGCATTTGCGCTAGTACTTCTTGCGTATAAGGAATAGCAGGCGTGCCCCATACTGGATTTGGCCATTTAATATCGTTTTGATAACGCACAATATGATGAAAATGCAGCTGCGGTACTTGATTACCTAAAGCGGCAACATTCATCTTTTCGGCTTGAAAAGTCTTGGCCAGTTGACTCGACAACCAACTTGACTCGCGTAAAAACTGGTTTTGATCGGCCTCTGAGAGCTCATATAGCTCGGTTATTCCAGTCACTCGCGGCACCAATATCAGCCAAGGAAACTGGCAATCATTGATCAAACGGCAGGTGGATAAAGGAAAATCACCAACCAAAAAACTATCGCTAGCAAGCTTAGGATGCAATTGAAACATAAGATGTATTTCTCTAATAATAAATATAATAAAAAGGTAGAAGTAATTAAAGCTATTTTAGCAGTTATCGTTGTAGCCGTGTTAGCAATTCCCTTAAGCCGGCTCTGCTGCCATATGCTCGCTAAAGTACTTTAGTAGCTTCTCCACAGCTTTGACTCTTTGCTCAGCGCTTTTTAGCTTATCTGCATCACTGTAGCGGATACCTGAGGCGCCATTCATCCGATACTTTTGTCCATTTGATTGAATGAGTTTAATAATAGCCAAAGCATCGACTGGGGTATCAGGGGCAAACTCTAAGCTGACGCTGCTACTATTGGCATCAATCTTATTGATCATCAAGGGCTCAGCTTGCAGCCGCAGACCATGTACAGCAAACAGCTGCTTGGTTTGATCCGGTAGCCCCCCGAAGCGATCTATCATCTCCGTACGGATATCGGTGAGGGCGTCAATATCATCAGCATTACTAATACGTTTATAAAACAGCAGGCGCTGATGCACATCGTGCACATATTCTTCTGGAATCAGTGCTGAGCTATGCAAGTTAATTTCACTAGTCAGCGACAATGGCGTATTGAGATCAGGCTCTTTGCCTGCTTTAATCGCCTTAGTCGCACGCTCGAGCATATCCATATAGAGGCTAAACCCAATCGCTTGCATATTACCGCTTTGCTGTTTACCTAGTATCTCGCCTGCCCCGCGAATCTCTAAATCTTCACTTGCTAGCATGAAACCAGCGCCAAGCGTATTAGCGCGTTCAATAGCGCGTAGTCGGCGCTTTGCATCACCTTTTAGACCTTTGAGCGATGGCACCAGTAAATAACAGTACGCTTGATGATGACTACGACCTACGCGACCACGAAGTTGATGCAGCTGCGCAAGTCCAAACTTATCTGCGCGCTCAATGATAATAGTGTTTGCATTAGGCACGTCGATGCCGGTCTCGATAATGGTTGAGCAAACCAATACATTAAACTTTTTGTGATAAAACTGCTGCATGATTTGCTCAAGTTGCCGCTCTTGCATCTGCCCATGCGCGACACCTACTCTAGCTTCTGGTACCAACTCACGTATCGTCTCTGCCATGCGCTCAATACTCGCCACATCATTGTGCAGAAGATAGACTTGCCCACCGCGTAACAGCTCTCGCAGAATCGCCTCTTTCATTAATGCTTCGGTCTTTTGCATGACAAAAGTCTTGATCGCTAAGCGGCGCGCAGGCGGTGTGGCGATAATCGACATATCACGCATACCAGACAGCGCCATATTGAGCGTACGCGGAATCGGTGTGGCAGTCATCGACAAACTATCGACATCAGTCTGAATGGCCTTGATACGCTCTTTATGACGTACGCCAAAACGGTGCTCTTCATCAACGATCATCAAACCCAAATTGGAGAACTCGACGTCTTTTTGTAGCAGCTTGTGCGTACCGATAATGATATCCACTTTACCAGCGGCCAAATCTGCAAGCACTGTATCTTGATGTTTTTTGCCGCCAAAGCGCGATAAAGTCTCAATGCGCACTGGCCAATCGGCGAAGCGGTCGCGAAAGTTATCTTCATGCTGACCGGCAAGCAACGTCGTCGGTACTAACACCGCCACTTGATAACCGGCGCTAACCGCAATAAAGGCGGCTCGCATCGCCACTTCTGTCTTACCAAAGCCAACATCACCGCAGATCAGGCGATCCATCGGTTGGTTTTGGCGCATGTCTTCCATCACTGCGTGAATGGCATTGGCTTGATCGGGCGTCTCTTCAAAGGCAAACTGGCTGGCGAATAGCTCATACTGCGACGGCTCAATCTTAAAGTGGATACCGACTTTGGCCTCACGTCTTGCCTGCATGTTGAGCAGCTCTGCAGCGACATCATGAATTTGCTGTAAGGCTTTTTGTTTGGCTTTGTCCCATTTGCCGCTACCGATTTTATGCAGTGGCGCTAAGGCCGGATCGCCACCACTGTAACGGCTGATCATTTGCAGATTGGCTACGGGCACATAAATACTCGCATCATCAGCATATTTTAAGTGAATAAACTCTTGCTCACCATCACCTACATCTAGAAGGATTAAGCCATCATAGCGCCCTATACCGTGCTCAATATGCACCACGGGGCTACCTTGGGTCAGCTCAGTGACGCTTTTAACTAAGAACTCTTCTGAGACCCCGCTTTGACGCCGACGACGCGTTTGCAGCATTTGCCGGCCAAACAGTTGTGTCTCGCTGATCACCACTAAGCGCTCAGGCACATAAACGCCGCGCTCAATCGGTGCGACGGTCAACCCAACATGAGGCAAACGACTGTGTTTATTAGAGTCGTTATGAGCGATGCTACTATGATCGATAGCTAAAAAGTCTCTAAAACTATCATAAGCTTTGGTCTCAATTTTACCTTTGAATAACTCAATGAGAATTTCACGCCGGCCTGCGGTTTCAGCGACGATTAACACCGGCGTTGCCGTTTGGCTCTGTAGTTCTAGGAAAGCTAACAGATCAGCTAAAGGCTCAGATTTTTTATGGTTGACAGACAACTGCGGCGGCTCTTGGGCGCTTAAGGTCACTAGTCCTTGCACCTTTTGATTATCTGAGCTGTTATCCTCCATTGCCGCCTGAGTCTGACTCGTCGCCAGCTCGCTGCGGGCGCTAACGATCACGCGCGGATACTGATTGAGCTGTTCGTTAAAGCGATTAGCAGGCAAATATAGGAATTCAGGCGCAAGTATTGGCTTATCGATATCGTGGCGACGCTCTTCATAACGGCGCTGTATTTGCGACCAATAATCGACTTGCCGCTCACCGATAAGCTCATCAGTAATAAATAGCACGTCACTGGGCAGATAATTAAATAAACTACTCTCTTCTTGCCAATTATTTAGATCAAAAAACAGCGGCTGATAATACTCAAGACCACTACTCGCAATCCCTGCCATCACGTCTTTATGTAACTCAAACTTGCGGCTACTGGCATTTGGGAACATCGCAGCAAAGTTTGTTCTGAAGGTTTTGCGGCCTTCATCCAGTGGAAATTCTTTAGCAGGCAAGATTTGGAATTTCTTAATGGGTTTTGAGATATCAGGGAGCTTATGTAATAGCGACAGCGACTCTGCGCCCATACTACTGTCGTTACCCGATAGCATAGCTCGCAAATCATCTTCAGTTAAAGTGCGCTGCGTTTGCGGATGAAAAAAACGAATCGTCTCAATCTCATCATCAAACAGATCAAGACGCAGTGGAAACGGCTGACCCATAGCAAAGATGTCGATGATACTACCGCGTACCGCAAACTCACCAGGCTCAAAGACGTTTTCGACTGCTCGGTAGCCTGCTTTTGCCAGTAGTTCGCGCTGAGCATTGATATCGAAAATATCACCTGCACTCAAGTCAAAGTGCTGGCCGATCAGCCAACTTGGCGGCGCGACTCGCTGCATCAGTGTCTGCACCGATATCAATAGCACTCCTGTCGTCGGCATATCGGTCAATAGATTGATACGCTCACTGACGATGTCTTGGTGCGGCGATAGCTCATCATAAGTCAAAGTCTCCCAATCAGGGAACACATAAGCATCGACGCCGCAAAACGCCAGTTCAGTCTCAATCTGATTGAGCTGGTTTTGATCGCGCGCTACCATAATCTTGAGCCGATCAGCCACCTGCCATAACTCAGTATTGACCAAGCTTGCAAGCCAAAGGCTACTCACCGCCCCATGCACAGGCGCCAGCCAGCGCCGCTGATGATCCTTAATAGGAAAAAGTTGCTTGTTAATAGGATAAAAAGCGTCAGTCAAAGCAGTGATAGGCATAAAGAGTAGTATCGAAGTTAGCGAATAAGGGAGATGAAAAATAAAGAGATATTATACGAATTTTTTGGCCATTGACCAAAAGTTATGCGGTAACGGTTTGTCAGTTTGAAGACTTGTCCGTTTCACGCTTTTCATTTTAGAGGTATGGATAGTTAGTTTAAGAGTATCCAATAAACATAGCTAAGCGCGAACCTGCATCAGTGCAGTCAGCGCTTAGCTACTTTTTGATCTTGATGTCGATATCTGACTTATAAATTTAATCGCTATATAAATCGAGCTGCTACAGTAATGCTTTATCACTAGCAATTATGCCGTTATTGTCAGCATAGACAAACATACCAGAATTAAGCGTCAAATCACCAAAACTAATTTCAATATCCATTTGCCCTTCATCACGGCGCGTTGATTTGCGCGGGATACAACCTAATGCCATTACTCCTATGTCCATCTGCGCCATATCATCGACATCACGGACACAGCCGTAGACCACAACGCCTGCCCAGCCATTATCAATAGCCGCTTGCGCGATCATATCACCAAGCAGCGCGCAGCGCATAGAACCGCCACCATCGACAACTAATACCTTTTTGTTGCCATCAGCGTCTTTGCCATTACTATTCAATAACGCTTTGACACGGCTATTATCTTCAAAGCATTTAACCGTGACAATCTCACCGCAGAATTTATCTTTGCCGCCAAAGCTATAAAACGACTTACCTTCGATATTAGGCAAGCAAACTTGTGATTCAGGATTAGCGTCTAATAAGTCGCAGGTCACAAAATCTTCTTTTGTCATCTCGTTAATATCTGGCATAGTTATCTTCCTTGTTCAGTTTTTATTGATAATTTTTACTTAGGCTATTTTATAAGAGCGGGCTTACTTAGCGAGTCATATATTCATACTAGTATTTTACTCGCGTCATCGCAAGCATCTGCTTATTTTCAATAATACTTGTAGTGCTAGGCAGATTAGCGGACTGAAATTTGCGGCGCTCATAAAGGTTATTAGCGCTCATAGTCATAGCGCTTGCGACTCGTCTAGCGCTAATAGGATGGATGGATAGCGACTCTGGTACCAAAGGCGAAAACACCTTAAAGATGTTTTGACTCACATTCTCAAGCGTTCGCCCTTTGTGTTTACCCAGTAATAACGAGGGACGAAAAATAAGGAGCTGTTTGAAACCCAATGCTCTAATGGACTGCTCGGTCTCTGCTTTTACTCGGTTATATAAGAAACGACTGTCGATATCATTATTCATTGCAGATAATAAAAAGAAATTCTCTACGCCTTTTTCTCGGCATAATTTTGCAAAGCTGACGTTATAATCGTGATCGACTTTACGAAATGCCTCATCACTACCGGCTAGCTTGCGAGTGGTCCCTAAGCAGCTAAAAGCATCGGTATTTTGATCAGCGCCAATATTGGCACATATTTCGGCTAAGTTATCGAAGTCATTCACTTGATAAAAATGAATACTGGCATTGATGTAACGCAGCGGTCGTCTCGCAATCACGATTAAAGTGTCATAAATCTCACTTAATTGCTTTACTAAGTATTGCCCTACCAAGCCTGTGGCGCCAATTACAATTGCTTTTCGCTGCATAGCTTATCCATCTTTATAGTCAAATATTTTATAGTCAATCGTTTGGTTATCGTCTCATATATTTTAGTCTTATCGACAACAGCTGTTATAAGTTAACCGATTCACTCTATGATTGCTTATCATTAATTGTAAGAGATTTTATCAAAAAACCGGTGGTAGAAGTAAATATCGATAAGGTAGAAACTTTGTTCACAAAAGGCGTCTAGTCGCTTCAATGAATAGCAGCGATATCATATCACTGCTACTTAAATACACACTTCTTTATGCTTCTTCGCTCAAACATATTGTTCTTAGAGCAAGAATTTGTTAAAATGACCGGCTTTACACGTCGAAGCTATTTAATTATTCCAAACGGCTTTGACGCCTTTGATGACTTACTGTACATTTGGCATCAACATCATGTTTGGCGAGACGGCTGCTCGTCACCGATGATGGTTAAAACTATTACTGTATTCAACATTCATATTTTTATCTGTCTTTATCAAGGAGATACGCGTGGCTAATACTGCACAAGCTCGTAAACGCGCCCGTCAAAACACCAAACGTCGCCAACACTCTGCTTCACAGCGCTCTATGGTTCGCACTTACCTTAAGCGTGTAGATGCAGCTATCGAGTCAAAAGACTATGATGCGGCAACTGAAGCTTACAACAAAGCGGTACCGGTTTTAGACCGTATGGCTGACAAAGGCATTATTCACAAGAATAAAGCTGCTCGTCGTAAGAGCCGTTTGAACAAAGCAATCAAAGGCTTACAAGCTTAATCATAAGAGTATTCTCTTATTTAGATTGCTAGGTTTAAATCTAAAAAACCTTGTCACAGGCTAAAATGCTGAGACAAGGTTTTTTTATGGCTGTTAGTTTCTACGGGTGTTAGTTTTTACGGGTGTAAGTTAGTGAAGCCTATTGGCGCTATACAATAACTATCAAGCTGGCGGAAATAGCTGAAAGCTTAGTTATTAACTACAAACTCAGTGATTAACTACAAGCTCAGTTATCTCAATCCCATTTTACCTCTGACGGCAGCAGCAGCTTATCACTACCAAAGCCTGAAGCACTATAATAGCTCTCTAACAAATGACTTACTGGGCGGATATAATGCTCACCTCGCCATATCAGGTTCGCGTTCACCTTCTCAAAAGCGCCTTCATCGAACCATAAAAACACCCCTTCCATCATTTTAGGCCAATCATTCCAGTCGATCTCTATAAAGTCGAGCATGACTGCTAAGAATGCCGATAACAAGGTATCATGACTCACTGCTAGCAGCATATGACCTGGCTGCGGCTGATATTGATAAAATAGTGAGAGAATATCTAAGCCGCCTTGATAGGGATTCTTGGTCCCTTCAAGATTGTTTTGCAAAAAACGATTGATAAAGTTCAGCACGCCAATCTCTTTAAATATCGGATTGGCAATCTCAGGGTCGGTGACTAAGCTACCCGGCTCTACCAGTAGTGATTGATGGACAATACTACGGCTAAGACCTGCGCCTTGTTGCATGAGCATAGCGGTGTCTATACAGCGTCCTATCGGACTTGAGAGACTATCCACATCTAAGGAGTACGGCAGATGCCCTGCGAGCCAACGTCCCCAAGATTTGGCTAACACGCGGCCTCTAGGAGTCAAAGGCAGCTGATAACTGGCAAAACCGTTACCGTCTGAGCGCTCACGTAAAGAGTGCCGAGTAAACAATATCAGCCGCTTGTCCTCAGGCAACACCCCAACAGAAGACATCATGCTATCTGGCAGATGCGCTGGAGCTGGCATGCTTGGACTATGTCTTGAGTGCACACTCACATGAGAGTTAGTATGCTTAGGATGAGTAGTATTAGTCATAAAAGATAGTATAACGAGCTGTTTATTTATAAGGGGAAAATACAATTTGAGTCACTACTGTAGCCATCATAAAACCCACTCGCTATCTTATACTTCGATAACTCTATCCCAAGCGAACTCAAGAGCAGTACTGCTGACTTCGTTAGGATAAGCACGCGGATTGACGATAACACGAGTGTCATTGATACGGTAATCAAAGGCTTCATGAGTGTGACCATGCACCCAAAGCGTTGGCGCCCAGTCCTCAAACATCCAAGCAGACAAATCGGTGACAAAAGCGGCGTTACTCGGTAAGGTCGCGTACTTTTGGGACACTGATAAAGGGCTAATACTATGGTGAGTCATCACTACCGTTTTTTTGCCTAACTGCTTGGCGGCTATCAGCGCTTGCTTGAGCCATTGCCGCTGCTCATCATGAATCTGCATTGAGACCTCTGGTGAAAACAGCTTATGACCTACGTATATTTGCTTATAGTCGCGCATAAAGCGCTTGGCAATATCTATAGTATCGCCATTAGCCTGATATTGATAGTCCGTCCATAACGTACAGCCTAATATTCGTACCTCACCAATGTCGATATGCTGGCACTGCAAAAAACGCAAGCCTAAATGCTGAGTCGCATCGTAGTTATCCCAAGTCGCTAGCTTTTTATCAAAATGCAAAATATCTTCGTTAAAATATTCGTGATTACCTGCAATCGTTAGCAGAGGGACTTGTAGCCGTGCCGCTTGCTGTTGTAGCCAAGGCATACCGCTATCACTATTAGCGGTGTCGCCTGCGACCAATACAATATCAGCATCAGTCTTTGGAATATGTCCTATGGGATGCGATTGTCTGACATAGCTATCGATATGAAGATCGCTTAATATCTGGAATTTCATACAACTCAATATAATAAGTAGGTTAACAACGTAGACTCTAAACTGTAGTAGCAATAAAGCTAAAACGCTCACCTAGTGTAGCATTTATTTATATGGCGTTAGAGACTAAAAAAGACAACGGCTAGGTTGTCTTTTTATAATAGTATAAAGCGGCGTTGACGATATCACATCATAATAGCTTATACCGATAGCAGCTATACCTTAGATATCTATACTTTGTAAAATAGTCTGTAGTTTCGCAGTAGGATCAGGCGAGTTGGTAATAGAGCGGCCGATCACTAGATAGTCCGCGCCGTCTTGCAAGGCTTGCTTAGGCGTACAAATGCGCTGCTGATCATCACTGTTATCTTCTGGCAAACGAATACCTGGGGTAATCAGTTTAAAATCATCACCGCATAATGTCTTAAGCCTTTTTGCCTCTTGTGCGGAGCAAACCACCCCATCGAGACCAGCTTTTTGGGTCAATTGTGCAAGCCTACTGACTTGAGTTTCAAGCTCATTATTGACCCCGATTTGCGCTAAATTCTGTTGATTCATCGAGGTCAGTACGGTCACTGCAATCAGCAAGGTATCATAGCCGCCTTCGACTAGGCGCTGTTTTGCTAGTGCCATAGCATCATAACCGCAGCTAGCGTGGACATTAACCATCCACACGCCTAAATCAGCCGCAGCCATGACGGCTTGCGCGGTAGTATTAGGAATATCATGGAACTTGAGGTCTAAGAATACCTCAAAGCCTCGCTTTTGTAGCGCCTGTACGATAGCAGGCCCTGAGCGGGTAAATAGCTCTTTGCCTACTTTAAGACGGCACAGCGTAGGGTCTAGTTTATCTGCTAAAGCAAGAGCGGCGTCTAAGGAAGTATTATCTAAAGCCACAACAACAGGAGAAGTCAGGGTTGTAGAAACTGCTTTGAGAGGCGCCAAAATATCCGTCATGAGTTTACCGCTTTTTTAAATAGTAATTAGTGAGTTGGTATTAAAGTGATGCAATAACTCCATCAACGACGAGGAGTTTTGCTAATGGTACTAGTCTTAGCAGCAATGGTGTTATCACTTTCATCAGCGACTACGTCAGGCTGAGCTGGCGTGCCATAGACAGCTTGTTCGGCGGTGGGTGCATTCGCTTGACGATCGATAGCGATATTGGCTTGATTGAGCTGCTCTTGTAGATGGGCGTTACTTTTTTGCAGACGGGAAATCTCCCATTTATTCTGAAATACTCGAAACAGTAATAACGACAGTATAAGACCAATTACAATACCCAGAGTCATACTCAAAATCAGCAGCAACCCTAAGTTCATAGCAGGCGCTTGTGAGAATAACAAATTCACCCCAATATCAGAATTATTTGCTAATACCAAACCAAGCGCGTAGGCAAAGCTCAGAAATAGTAGGACAAACAGTATAAAGCGCATAATGGGTTACCTTTTAGTTAGTAGTCATCTGTTGGTAGAGGCTAATCTCGATCAAAACCTTAGCTGCAATATCAAGCCAAAAGTAACTATACCGCTATTTTGTCATTGACCGCTTCACGTAGCGCTTTACCTGGCTTGAAATGCGGAATAGCTTTTGCAGGGACAGGTACACTTTCTCCCGTTTTGGGGTTGCGCCCTATACGCGCGCGTCTATGATGCAAACAAAAGCTACCAAAACCGCGTACTTCAACACGGCCATCATTCGCTAAAGTGTCTACCATAAGATTGAGTATTTCACGCACTGCATCATCAACCACGCTCTCAGCCATTGGATCACAGCTGACACTCAAATTATTAATAAAGTCAGATTTATTTATCGCTTGCTGCATTGTCACACTTGCCTTATTGATTTAGATTTGTCAGATTAAAAACAAAAAACTGCACTTGTTCAAGCACTTAATATTAGTTTACGTCTCAAAACTCGTGGTGACAAATGATATCTCAAATAAAAACAAATAGAAATCAAAGTTTGCTCATTTTAGCTAAAAGTTTTTTATTTTTTATAAAAAGCGGCTTTGTCATCTGGTATTTGACAACTAATACTAAGACCTATCGAAATTAGAACATAAAAAAAAGCGACCGAAGTCGCTTTTTTTTTATGTTCTATACAAACAAATCAGAGATTTACTGCATTTGCTCTTTGATCAAGTCACCAATAGTCTTAGGCTGAGCATCAGAACCTGCTGCTGGAGCTGCTCCTGCACCGCCAAGATCTTTAATCGCTTGACGCTCTTCAGCTTCGTCTTTGGCTTTGATAGACAAGCTGATGTTACGCGTTTTGCGATCAACACTGATGATTTTCGCTTCAACGTCATCACCAGCAGATAGATGCTTAGTCGCATCTTCTACGCGGTCACGTTGAATCTCAGAGGCACGTAGATAGCCTTCAACTTCATCAGCAAGCTCAACAGTCGCGCCTTTAGCATCAACTTCTTTGACTTTACCATTAACGATAGCGCCGCGGTCATTAGCGACTAGGTATTCGTTGAATGGATCAGAGCTTAACTGCTTCACGCCTAGGCTAATACGGTTCGCTTCTGCATCTACAGACAATACCATAGCTTCAACGGTGTCGCCTTTGTTGTAGTTACGGATAGCTTCTTCGCCAGTCTCATTCCAAGAAATATCAGATAGATGAACCAGACCGTCGATACCGCCGTCTAGACCGATGAAGATACCAAAGTCAGTGATAGACTTGATAGTACCTGTGATCTTATCACCGCGCTCATGCTTCTTATCGAACTCATCCCATGGGTTTGCTAGGGTTTGCTTGATACCTAGGCTGATACGACGACGCTCTTCGTCAATATCAAGGATCATCACATCAATCTCATCGCCAACTTGTACGACTTTTGAAGGATGGATGTTCTTATTGGTGTGATCCATCTCTGATACGTGGACTAGACCTTCGATGCCTTCAGAGATCTCAGCGAAACAACCATAGTCAGTTAGGTTGGTGACGCGAGCTTTAACGATACTACCTACTGGGTAAGTAGCACCAACGTTATCCCAAGGATCTGTGCCTAATTGCTTCAGACCTAGGCTTACGCGGTTACGCTCACGGTCAAACTTCAATACTTTAACTTTTAGGTCTTGACCGACTTCAACCACCTCAGATGGGTGCTTGATACGGCGCCATGCCATGTCAGTGATGTGAAGTAGACCATCGATACCACCAAGATCAACGAACGCACCGTAATCGGTTAGGTTCTTAACGATACCTTCGATCTCGATACCTTCTTCAAGCTTGTTCAACAGCTCTTCGCGCTCAGCTGAATTTTCAGCTTCCATAACCGCACGGCGGCTAACCACAACGTTGTTACGCTTTTGATCAAGTTTGATCACTTTGAACTCTAGCTCTTTGCCTTCAAGATGCGTGGTATCACGGATAGGACGAACGTCAACCAATGAACCTGGTAGGAAAGCGCGTACTGAACCGATATCAACGGTGAAACCGCCCTTAACTTTGCTTGAAATAATACCTTTAACGATTTCATCGTTATCGGCGATCTTCTCTAGGAAGTTCCAAGTTTCAACACGCTTAGCTTTTTCGCGTGACAGCAAGGTTTGACCCATACCGTTATCTACGGCTTCAACGACAACATCAACACTATCGCCAACTTCAACTTCAAGTTCGCCTTCTTCGCTTAAAAACTCTTCACGAGCGACGATACCTTCAGATTTAAGACCTGTATCTACAGTGATCCAGTCGTTATCGATGGCAACAACAGCACCTGTGATAACCGAGCCACGCTCGATATCTAAGCCTGTTTCTTCGATGCTCGCTTCAAATAGTTCAGCAAATGATTCCATTATATCTACCTTTGTGTAGCCGTAGCCTGTCCAGCACAGTACGGATCAAATTTATGATTTTATAAAACGTTATGCTGGTTTTATATCTTATAAAATCATATAAAAAACAGTTGTTAATAATAAGCGCGTCGTTGTAGCAACTCACTAGTAGCAACAGTCTAAAAACCTAGTTAAATCAGTATTATACTATTTTTAGTATTAAGTAGAAACACATGCAAATAGTGAAAACATGACTCAATGCTTTAATCTTACTATTTTACCCTAAAACTGCATCGTTTACGACTCATTAATCGTTATATTTCTGTCAAAAGCATATCCCTTGTTGCTGACAGTAGCTTTTAATCTGTTCGTAAACCACATCCGCAGGCAGTGCTGAACTATCTAATACTAGCGCATCGGAGGCAGGCTTTGACGGCGCAGTGCTGCGGTTCTCATCACGATCGTCGCGCGCTTTAATCGTCGTTAAGATAGCCTGGTAGTCCGCGACTTGTCCGGCCTGCTCTAGCTGACATACTCGGCGTTCAGCTCGCGCCTCAGGGCTAGCTGTCAGGTAGACCTTAACATCAGCATCAGGAAACACGACTGTACCCATATCACGGCCATCAGCCACTAGACCTGAGCGCGTAGCCATGTCTTGCTGTAGCTGCAACAAAGCTTGGCGCACTTCAGGGAATACCGCCACTTTCGAAGCATAACCACCAACCGTTTCATTGCGGACTTGCTCACCAACGCGCTCATCATTGACGATAATATCGATACGCCCTGAGGTGTTGTTCAGCTCAAACGCAATGTCTAAGCTTTGGGTTAGCTGCAACAAAGCAGCTTCATCAATAGTCTTACTGCCATCAGCACCCAGCAATCCGGCCTCAAAAGCTTTTAGACCGACGATCCGATATAAGGCTCCAGAATCTAGCAATTGATAGTCCAAGCTTTGCGCCAATCGCCAAGCAACCGTACCTTTACCGGCACCACTAGGACCGTCGATACAAATCACAGGAAAGCGTTCTGGCAACACTTGGCTCTGTTGATTAGCAGAGTCAGTCTTAACAGAGGGGTTAGATAGCTCAGGTGCAGTCATAATGGCTCAGTCATTATTGGTTAGCAGTCCTAGTCAGCAAAACGCTGATAGAAGCAATTATCAATTCAAGTAATAGCTAGTAGCTAGCTAAAAACTTTTATCGACTAATAAAGCAGGTTCACGCAATTAAATAGCGTCATATTATAGCAAGATAACGCGGCTGCCACTAGCACTAGATAGATGCCATTGTCTGACGATGGCATCGCTTTTATTAGCCTTTGGATAACATGTCTACTCTTACAGTACTTACTGGTGCTGTGTTTGCTGAATTTTACTAGCTTTTAACGCCTGTCGACGCTGACGAAAAAATGCTTTTAGTAGTTGACTGCTAGACTCTTGGCATAGCCCTTGTTGTACTTGTATCTGATGATTATAAAAAGGCTGAGTGCTCAGATTCATCTGACTGCCGACCATGCCAGCGCGCGGCTCATTAGTGGCATAAACGAGCCTGCCTACACGCGCATGAATAAGCGCGCCGATGCACATCGTACAAGGCTCTAAGGTAACATATAATGTAGTACCCACCGGCAAGCGATAATTATTAAGATGCCGACAAGCCGCTCTTATGGCTGTCATCTCCGCATGAGCTGTCGCATCGTGACGGCCTATAGGCTCATTAAACCCTTCACCGATAATGCTATGATCATGGACTAAAACGGCGCCTACTGGTACCTCTCCCTGCCCAGCGCCCCGCTTAGCAAGCGTCAAAGCATACTGCATCCAGTAGTAATCTGTAAGTGACCAAAAACGATAACTGGCCAGCTCGTTACCAGTAACTGCCCTAGATAGCTCATTATTAACCTGTAAAGGCTGCAAAGCATTAGAGACCTGCCACAAAGGCAATAATAATAAACGTTGACTGCTCATTTGCATAGTAAACATAGTAAGCTACTGCGGTAATTGCCAATCGATCGGTGTCTGACCATGCTGCTTAAGATAATCGTTCGTTTTCGAAAAAGGTTTTGTGCCAAAGAAGCCTCCACGATTAGCAGCTAATGGCGAAGGATGCACCGCCGTCAAAATCAGGTGCTTATCGGTATCGATATACTTGCCTTTTTTCTGCGCTTTGCTGCCCCATAAGATAAAGACAGTATGCTCAGTTTGCTCATTGACCACATCGATAACTTTGTCGGTGAACTGCTCCCATCCCGCGTTTTGATGGCTATTGGGCTCGCCCTCGCGAACCGTCAACGAGCTGTTGAGTAATAATACTCCTTGCTGTGCCCAATAGGTTAGATCGCCATGCTTAGAGGGCGTGATACCGATATCGCTTGCCATCTCTTTTAGTACGTTATTCAGCGATGGTGGCTTAGGTATGGTCTTAGGGACGGAAAAAGATAAACCCATCGCTTGCCCTGCGCCATGATAAGGGTCTTGGCCGAGTATAACCACTTTGACATTCGATAAAGGCGTCAAGTTTAGCGCATTGAACATTAAAGGCGCTGGCGGATAGATACTATCACCTGACTGATAGGCTTGCTTTAAGAACTCACGCAGCTCATCCATATTCTCTGAGGTCAGCTCCTCCTCTAGAGCGCGCTTCCAATCCTCTGGGAGCTTTACTTTATCTAAAATCGCCTTTTTTTCGGCGGCAGTCTTAGTGTTAGAATCATCATCAGATAGATCGTCAAATAAATTCATGGTTATCAAGCCTTATTAATTATCAGTAAATCTTACTAGCGAGGGTAACAAAAATAACGGTTGTTTTTCATTAGACTTTTAAAATAAATTGAGCAAACAAATTAGCTCAAACGAGAATAAGTGCATAAAAAAACGACTACCTCTATAGATAGAGATAGTCGTTATAGTAACCAAAGATCATATTAACTAGCGACAGATTCAGAATCTGAGCGCGGCTCATGAGTCTCAACGACTGTCAAAAGTATACGGCTGTCGTCTGAACTATTTGCTTTGCGGCTGCTCTTATCAAGATCTACCGACTCTGTCGTCTGCTCCTCTTCCGGTGCTAAAGTGAGCTGCACAACCCCGCCATTTACCAAATCACCGAACAAGATCATACTGGCAAGCGGTTTTTTAATCTCATCTTGAATGAGGCGCTGCATAGGGCGTGCGCCCATCAGACGATCATAGCCTTTATCCGCTAGATAATCACGTACTTCGTCATCAATCTCAAGAGTGACTTGTTTGTCATCGAGCTGGACTTGTAGCTCAACCAAGAACTTATCAACCACTGAGGTGACAACTGAAGGCTCTAACGCGTTGAACTGAATAATCGCATCTAAGCGGTTACGAAACTCTGGAGTAAACACCCGCTTAAGCGCTTCAGTATTATCACGGCTATGGTCTTGCTCCGTGAAACCCATAGATGAGCGGCTAATACTCTCAGCGCCCACGTTAGTGGTCATGATGATGATAACTTGTTTAAAGACTGCCACACGGCCATTATTGTCTGTCAAAGTACCATGATCCATCACTTGCAGTAGCAAGTTAAAGACATCAGGATGCGCCTTTTCAATCTCATCAAGCAACAACACACAGTGCGGATGCTGATTGATCTTTTCAGTCAATAAGCCGCCCTGATCAAAACCAACATAGCCTGGAGGTGCACCAATCAGACGAGAGGCTGTATGCGCTTCCATATACTCACTCATATCGAAACGGACCAGCTCAACGCCCAGCAAATTAGCCAATTGGCGCGAAACTTCGGTTTTACCCACCCCAGTAGGCCCTGCAAACATAAAGGAGCCGATAGGCTTGTCTGGCGCTTTAAGACCGGCACGCGATAGTTTGATCGCATCCGCTAGGTTTTCAATCGCTTCGTTTTGACCAAAGACGAGATGTTTAAGGTCACGATCTAAATGCTCAAGGATACTCTTGTCATCGGTAGAGACAGACTTAGGCGGAATACGAGCTAGTTTTGCGATAATCGCTTCGATATCAGCCACATCGATTTTAATCGGTGCTTTTTGTGCCTTATTAGAGCCAGCATAATCAAAATCAGTAGCTTGCTGAGCATTTGTATGAGTCTGCGACTTATCATCCGACTTCGCTAATGCTGCTTGCTCACTCATCTCGTTATCAGTGTCGTCTTCAAGACTGGCGTCGATATCATCATAATCGGTATCATCGATGTCTTGTTCGAGATCGGCGATAAAGCTCTCTTCTGCTTTGATGTCTTCGGCATCAGGAATCACGCCCAAACGCTTGTACGCACCCGCTTCGTCGATAACGTCGATCGCTTTGTCTGGCAAGAAACGCTCATGAATATGCTTAGAGGACAGCTCTACTGCGCTAACTAAAGCCTCGTCAGTATATTCGACATTATGAAACTCTTCATAACGCGGTTTTAGACCGCGTAAGATATCAATACTGTCGTCTACGCTAGGCTCTTTGACATCGATCTTTTGGAAACGACGCGAGAGTGCATGATCCTTTTCGAACACTTGACGATATTCTGTAAAGGTCGTGGAACCAACACAGCGCAGCTCGCCATTGGCTAACGCCGGCTTGATCAGATTAGAGACGTCCATATTGCTACTCATAGAGGAGCCAGCACCGATAATCATGTGAATCTCATCGATAAACAAGATGGCATTTGGCTTTTTCTTGAGCGCATCAAGCAATGACTTCATACGTTTCTCAAAGTCGCCGCGATACTTAGTACCAGCAATTAGCGAACCGATATCTAAACTATAAATCACGCAGCCGTTGAGTGGTTTGGGCGCTTTATCATTGATAATTAACCAAGCTAAACCTTCAGCAATGGAGGTTTTACCCACGCCAGGCTCACCGACTAACAGCGGGTTGTTTTTGCGGCGGCGGCATAATACTTGGGCAGTGCGCTCAATCTCTAGGGCACGGCCAATGAGTGGATCTGTCTTGCCTTCAGCGGCGCGCTGATTAAGGTTAGTAGCAAACTCCACTAGAGGATCTTTACTGGTCTTCTCTTGAGCACTACGGCGCTCGCCCGTCATAGAAGAGCGCGACTCCGCAGGCTCGTCTTTGTCTTGACCGTGCGAGAGATATTGAGTCAGCTCCAAGCGGCTGATGCCTTGTTTTTTGAGCAAATAGACAGCGTAAGTATCATGCTCTGAGAACATAGAAACTAAAATATCTGACCCTTCAACCAAACGGCCACCGCCAATAGACTGCACATGAAAAATAGCTCGCTGCAAGATACGATCGAAGCTTTGAGTCGGCTGCGGAGACTGCTCTAGATCGACATCTACCGTTGGCGTATGCTTATTAATATAAGTTTCAAGCTCTGTACGCAAGCTTGAGATATTAGCATTGCAGGCTGTCAGTGTGTTGGCCGCGTGAGTGTTCTCAAGCAGCGCTAGTAGTAAGTGCTCAACAGTGAGATACTCATGCGATTTTTGGCGCGCAAGCGTCATTGCTAAACGTAAAGAAACTTCAAGATGACGACTTAACATAACGAATTCCTACGGTTGTATAACTCTTTATAATTGAATAGCTTAACTGATAAATTAGGGCGATATGGTGAATGTTCAAGCGCAAATATCAGGGTTATGACTGGATAATAGCTCTTATTCATTACAGACTGAGTATTTCATCAGCGTTTATTCATATCAACATGATAGCCATAGATAGTCAATCTTTTAACAACGACTAAAATGTATCAAGGCATATAAGCTCTAAGATAAACGCGTGAACAAGCATACGATCACCAGCCGATTGAATGCTGACTAATGAGATTGAAGGTGATAATAAATTGAAGAGAATGACAGTTTAAATAAGATAAAATACAAAGCTGTAGCAGCGATAGCTGAATGAAAGGCTGTAGTAACGATATAAGTGCAGCCCTTATAAACTATATAGGGCTGCCTATCATAAAAATCAAGTGATAAAACAAGGAGATAATATAAAAAGGGCTCTGCAATGGCCTTATAAAAATAATGGCAAATGAGTCGATTAATCGTTTATTTGTAAAAAGACTTAAACTCGATTATGACTTATTCGCCTTGATGCGGCTCGATTTGTGTGAGTAGCGGATAACCTTCACGATGCGCTAAGCTATTGACCTTTTTGGCTTTTGTTTCAGCAATATCTTTAGGATAGATACCGGCTATTCCTTTACTAGTATTATGAATCGTCAACATGATTTGTACCGCAGAATCGACGTTATGCTTAAACTCTGATTGCAGCACATAGACCACAAACTCCATAGGCGTATAGTTGTCATTGTACATCACCACCGCATACATAGGCGGCTTAGCGACCTCAGGCTCAGCCACCAATACATCGGCTTGCGGCGCGCCTTGGGTATCTGGGTCATCATCTTGCGCACGGATCCCTGCCGGCATACTAGGCAAATGCCAATCCATTACCGTTGGCTCACTGTTTTTAGCGATTGATAATTGAGGTGTCATCATAATAACTTCATAATAATATTAAGATAAAAATGTAAAGACCAGCTACCAGTTACTTCTTGTAGCTAGACTCATACTAGATAATTTAAGGTGTCAGGGAGTTAAGGCGTGCGCCTATATAGGAGACTGATCCACTTCTGGCAGATCTATCAAAGACAGCGGCATACTATCTACTCGATCTCCTAGCGTCCAGTCATATAGCTGCTCAACTTCTTGACCGTCTGCTGTTAGTACAAGCTTAACTTGTAATGGTTCAAAGTTGTTAGGCATGACAAAGCGGCCACGAATACGAGTAATCCCTTTGAGCAAATAACTTGCCGAATCTAAGGGAACTTCCACGAAATCATCGTCGTTCAGTAACATCAAAGTGGCATTCAAACGTTTTGCCTGACCGTCTTCGCTGAGCATAGCGACATCAAAACCAAACTCAAAAGCGTCTTCTGGTAGTGGCTCAATTTTAGCCCCTAGTACTTGCAGCGGTAGGCCACCTTCTTCACTGAGAGCCGCAGCATAAACCTCGTTAAGCTGATTAAGCTGCTTGTTTTCGAGACTAAGCTCTTTTTGATTCTCACGCAGCTCATCCAAGTTATTTAAGCTGATGGTCAGCTCTTGCTTAGCTACCGCAACTTGATTGCTCAGCTCCTTATAACTTGCTCGCATCTCCTCTAACTCTTGCACGGTCATCTGGGTACTGTTGATTGCTTGTTTATTCTGCACTTCTAGAGCATGGTAGCCACGCTTGTAACCCAAGCTATGGCCTAAAGCTAACCCTACTATCACCGTAAGCAGGATGGCTGCTGCAAACAACGCTAATATCCAAGACGCAGCCCCTGCTTGTTTGCTTTTAAAACCAGTACCATAAAGCTGCTTACTGCCCGAAGCTGTTATAGCGCTACGCTTCAATGGATAATCATCCACTTTTATTTGCTGTGCCTCGCTCATTAATGGCTGAGCGTCGTCATTGCTAGTGGTCTGCTGCGCTGTCAAGCCTGATTTAAGAGACAGTAAATCGTCCTGATAAGGCAAAGGTACTGGCGGCAAGCGTAAGCAAATAGCAGTCTTAGTACGCATCTGGACAGTATCTCTTAAGAGGAAAGGCAAGACATTATAACGGAATTTATGGGCAATACCTAGCATCGCCCTGTAAGCCAAATGAATCAATAGTCAACATCCTTGGTAAGATTATTGTCAGCCTCAGTCATTGTTAGACTTCATATTGTTAGACTTCATAAAGGTAAGTTTATCCCTAACTTATAGCGTCAGTAATTAGCTTTATCAATTTACATTAGTAATCATGCCTTTTCACTGAATTTTTGGCTTAATTACTAGGGCGTGTTGAACATTCACAAGAAGGCACTGCTGATAGCTGCTAGTTAATCAAAACTGTGTTCTAGTCGTCGGGAAAATTGCAGGTAATGCTCATTGCATTGGCTAACTGATTTTATTTAAACAGTCACAACGACTAGGGCGATTTTAGCATTAGCCCTCACTCTAACAACAGGGACAGGACTCTTTTTTGCCGCTTTATTGATAAAAACTGACGTATAGAGTGACTATACTTACAATTTTTATCTGCAAATCGTCTAAAAAATAGTCTCTGTCAGTGCCACGGTCGAATGTTCAACACGCCCTAATATAAAAAAATTACTACGATAGACATTACTGCGATAAAAACCTATCAAGGGACAATCGGCGCTGCGTTAAGGCCCATTGATTCCTCAAACCCAAACATCACATTCATGTTTTGTACGGCCTGCCCTGCTGCACCTTTGACTAAATTATCTTGAACCACCAATACTGTCAGCTCACGGCGCTCATTGTCTTGATAGATCGCGATACGCAAACGGTTGCTGGCGCGTACACTACGCGTGTCAGGATATACACCAGTCGGCAATACATCAATAAAAGTCTCACCGTTATAGCTACTCTCAAACTCCTGCTGCCAATCGATAGCAGCACCTGACTCAGTCAGCTCTAAATGAATAGAGCTGAACATACCGCGTATCATAGGTACTAAGTGCGGTAAAAAGCGGATGCGCTGCGTGAATTGACTCGCTAATAGCTGCTCCACCCCTTGCTCAATCTCAGGCAAATGACGATGTCCTGTCACTCCGTACGCCTTAAAATTATCAGTGGTTTCGGCATAATTTAGCGCCAGACTCGCTTGGCGACCTGCACCTGAGACCCCAGACTTAGCATCGATTACGATACGAGACTCTATCAAACGCTCATTTTGCTGATTTTGCAAGGCGATAATCGGTTTTAAACCTAAAATAGCCGTTGTCGGATAGCAGCCTGGATTTCCTACTAGCATCGCATCAGCTAATTTATCACGGTTGATCTCTGGTAGGCCATAAACTGCGCTTTTGAGCAGGTCAGGACACGCGTGTGATTGCTTATACCATTTTTCAAACTCCGCTAAAGACTGCAAACGAAAGTCAGCGGCTAGGTCGACGACTTTAATACCAGACGCGGTTAAAGCTTCGGCCTGCTGCATCGCTACGCCATGCGGGGTAGCAAAAAATACCACGTCGCACTTTTGCAGCGCTGCAAGCGTATCTTCACCTAGATCACTAAAGACAATATCTGATATCCCGCGCAAGCTTGGAAAAATCTCATCAGCGCGAGTGCCCGCTTCACTTCGTGAGGTCAATAGATCAATAGACACCTTAGGATGGGCAGATAATAAGCGAATAAGCTCAATACCTGTATACCCTGTACCACCGACAATCGCTGCTGAAATCATAACTTATCCTTTTTTAAAACTTAATGCCGCTCTCAATACCAAACTCATACCTTCTAAACTTAGCGTCTAAATCTGGTAGTCATGCACGGCATCGACAAAGACTTTTGCATTGTCAGGGTTAACCCACTGAGTAATACCATGGCCTAAATTGGCAATATACCCTGTCTTGTCACCACCAGCATAAGCGCCATCTAGCATCAGCTTAACCTCGCTGCGGATACTCTCTGGAGAGCCATATAAAGTCGCAGGATCCAGATTACCCTGAATAGCCTTACTGCCTTGCAAGGTTTTATGGCGCTTAGTCAAATCACGCTGACTCTCAGTCAATACTTGGCGAGCACGGTCGAGTGGCATAGTCCAGTCTAACCCTAACGCATCCGCGGCGCTATCGGCTTGCACATCGAGCCATAGACCGCCGCCTTTGGTAAATAGTACCACAGGCACATCTGGATGACGCTGCTTTAACTCCGCGACAATGCGCTTATTATAAGCATGCGAGAAGTCGATAAATTGACGATGGCCTAGCGCCCCGCCCCAGCTATCAAATATCTGTAAGACTTGCGCGCCAGCGACGACTTGGGCATCTAAGTAATCAATGACTGCTATCGCTAGCTTGTCTAACAACTGATGCAAAAACTCAGGGTTACTATACAAAAAGCCTTTGGTATAGCGATAGTCTTTTGAGCTACCACCCTCAATCATATAAGTCGCTAGTGTCCAAGGACTACCTGAAAAACCGAACAACGGCACTTGACCATTGAGCTCTTTACGGATGCTAGTCACAGCGCGCATCACGTAATCCAAAGAGTCATTGACATCTAAGGTTGGCAAACGATCAAGATCGGCTTGCTGGCGAATAGGATGCTTAAATTTAGGACCTTCGCCCGTTTCAAAATACAAGCCTAAGCCCATAGCGTCCGGAATCGTCAAGATATCACTAAACAAAATAGCCGCATCTAAATCCATACGACGCAGGGGCTGCATAGTAACTTCTGTCGCACGCGCCGTATCTCTACATAAGCTCATAAAGTCGCCCGCTTCCGCGCGGGTTGCTTTATACTCTGGCAAATAACGACCTGCTTGACGCATCATCCATACTGGAGTGGTATCTATCGGCTCAAAACGCATGGCGCGCAGCAATCTGTCGTTTTTTAGGGGTGCAAATTCGTGCTTAGGCGAACGGCTATTGTCTGAAACACTCATTGACAAATCTCCAAAGTAGAAATAGGTATTATTATAAAATTTTATTGTCGCCTAAGTGGTAAAGCAAATACCAAGTAGCTCAACAAAAACGTTAAACTTAAGGCAGGTTATACTATCGCTAACCTGCCCTACAAAAAATCAAATATGATGTATTAATCAAACATTATGAAGTTAAAGCTAAATTGTCGCGGTGCACCATAACTATACGCTCATCTTTATCACCAAGAATCTTGTCAAACTGCTCAGTACGCTCACGTGCTACGCGCTGAGCTTCATGTGAAGAAAAGTTGACTTGGCCAACCGCTATTCGCTCATTGGTATCTTGATGCACGATTTCGACGACATCACCCTCATCAAAACCACCACGTACCTCTACCACCCCAACGGGTAATAAGCTGCGATTTTGCTCAACGAGTGCTTTAGCTGCGCCAGCATCAACGATTAAACTACCCGCCATACGTAGATGCGCGGCAAGCCACTGTTTACGAGCGATGATTTTGTCCGCTTCATTGGTAGTCAATAAAGTCCCTAACGCCTCGCCTGAGACCACACGAGTAATCACATCATCAATGGCACCGCTGACGATCACAGTTGGGCAACCGCCCATGGCTGCAAGACGCCCTGCGCGAATCTTCGTCAGCATACCGCCGCGCCCAAGTTTGCCGCCATCACCAGCGATGTCAAACAAATAATCAGCCATCGCTCGCTCTTGACGGATCATCTTCGCATCGGGATTGTCGCGCGGGTTATCGGTAAACACCCCGTCTTGATCGGTTAAGATGATGTATAGATCAGCATTGACTAAGGCCGCTGACATCGCCCCTAAAGTATCGTTGTCACCGAATTTAATCTCATCAATGGTGATCGTATCATTCTCATTAATGACCGGTAGTACGCGCCACTCTAACAACTGAGTTAAAGCGCCGCCAGTATTCAAATAACGGCTACGGTTAGATAGATCATCATGAGTTAGTAGTAGCTGCGCGCTTTGGACGCCATGCTGAATCAGCGCTGACCACCAAGTTTCGATCAAACCCATCTGACCGATAGAAGCGCAAGCTTGTAGTGCCATAAGCTTCTTGGGACGCTCTTCTAGATTCATCCGTACTACGCCTTCAGCCACAGCACCTGATGACACCAGTAACACTTCCATACCTTGATTATGCAGTTTGGCAATCTGTTTTGCCCAACCATAGATAGCAGTTCGATCAAGCCCGCGACCATTATTGGTCAATAACGATGAGCCGATCTTGACAATAACGCGCTGAATATCAAAGTTGCGGGATTGTTTAATAAACCTTGCTTCTTCTGTCGTTTGTTCGCTGTCAACTGCCATAAAAAACTCCTTTCTATGAATGGTGCTTAGGGAATGGTGCCTAGGGATTGGTACTTATATTATTGGTACTTGTATTAATATTTACATCACGCTGTTAAAGTTTTTGAGAAAAGTGACTACTCAAATCCTTTAGCGCTAAATCTAACACGTTTACTCCTTAGTGTTGAGCACTGTTGTATCAGAATCTATCAACTCACCAGTTAGTGAACCGATATATGATTATCGGCGCATTTATGGCTGTTGTCTTTATGACTAGTGTATTTGTGGCTATCGCATCTTAGTTAAGGAACATAAACCACTTCTACGCCGTCATCGTCGTCATCATCAAAGTCAGTTAGATTCTCACCATTAATATCAGTTCCTTCACGCTGCGCTTTACGAGCGGCTCGGTAAGCTTCGCGCTGTGCTTCAGTGTTGCGGCGCACCTCACTCTCTAAACGCTCAAAGCGCTCGGCTTGCTCTTCAGCAAAAATAGGATCCTCGAACTCACGTTCGCGCTCGCGCTCGATCTCATTCATCAGATGATACTTAACCGCGTCGACGCCTTCGCCGGTAAGGGTTGAGGTACGAAACACAATACCCGTCCAGCCAAGCTCAGCGACGATATGTGTACACAGCTCATTGAGCTCAGTCTCGTCTACGATCTGATCGATTTTATTGAGCACTAAAATTTGCGGTAAGTTGGCCAGCTCCGGTGAAAAACGCTCGAGCTCATTTAAGATGACATTAGCGTTCTCAACAGGATCACTACCATCAATCGGCTGAATATCTACGATGTGTAATAGTCGGCGCGTACGGGCCACATGCTTTAAAAAGCGAATACCAAGCCCTGCCCCGTCTGAAGCGCCTTCAATCAGACCCGGAATATCTGCCATCACAAAGGAGCGATGACGACCGATATCAACTACCCCTAAATTCGGCACTAATGTGGTGAAAGGATAATCAGCAACTTTTGGTGTAGCGGCAGAGACCTGACGGATAAAGGTAGACTTACCGGCATTAGGCAGACCGACTAAACCGACATCAGCCACTACTTTTAGCTCGAACTTAAGTACCTTTAGCTCACCTTCAAAACCTGAGGTCGCTTTACGCGGAGCTTGGTTGGTTGAGCTCTTAAAGTGGGTATTACCCAAACCGCCATCACCACCTTTGGCGATCAGTAGAGTTTGATCCACTTCGGTCAAATCGCCAATGACTTCATCAGTTTCAGTGTCAATGATAGTCGTCCCAATAGGGACTGGCAAGTAGATATCGTCAGAGCCTTTGCCGGCGCAGTTCTTGCTATGGCCGTTCTCACCACGCTTGGCATCATGGCGGCGAGTATAACGATAATCCACTAAAGTGTTGGTGTTGTCGTTAGCGATGACATAAACATCGCCGCCTTTACCACCATCACCACCATCAGGACCACCACGAGGGACGTATTTTTCTCGGCGGAAACTGGCGATTCCGTTACCACCGTCACCTGCCTTTACCGTTACGACGGCTTCATCAATAAATCGCATGTTACCTTCCTTAATTTACTATTGTAGTACTGCTAAATATAAATACTGCTAAACGTCTTGGCCATTCACAGCCTACTGCTCAGGTCCAATCATACACTATAAGGTTATAAACCATAATACCAACAACACCCGATAACCAATGCGACTATCGGGTGTCTTATAGGCGACCTGATATAGCTTAACAACGATGCTTATTCGTTATGATTCACTATTATCTGACAGCCTGACCAGTCTACGCAAGCAAGCGTTACGCTGGAATTTGCGTGTAGCTGATACCAGCCATCTGCGCTGCTACGCGTAAGACTTGGGTGCTGTAACCGACTTCATTATCATACCAAATATAAACCGTAGCATGATTATCAGTAACGATAGTCGCTTGTGCATCAACGATACCCACATGCTTAGTCCCCACAAAATCGGTAGAAACAGCTTCGGTAGAGTCCGTATAAGCAATTTGTGCTTGCCAAGTGCTGCTATTGGCCATATCACGTAGGAAGTGGTTAAGAGCGTCAGCATCTTTTGGCGCAGTTTTTAAATTCAGATTTAAGATCGCTAAGCTGACGTTTGGCGTCGGTACACGAATGGCATTACCAGTCAATTTACCGCTAAGCTCTGGTAAAGCTTTACCCACAGCTTTTGCCGCGCCAGTACTGGTGATTACCATGTTCAGTACCGCACTACGACCACGGCGATCAGATTTATGATAGTTATCAATCAAGTTTTGATCATTGGTAAAGGAGTGAATAGTCTCGACATGACCGTTCTCGATGCCGTACTCATCGTTTAACACTTTGAGCGTCGGAGTAATGGCGTTAGTCGTACAGCTTGCCGCACTGACGATTTTGTCATCGCCAATAGTGTCGCTATTTACCGCATAAACGACGTTTTTGATATCGCCGCCGGCAGGAGCTGTTAGTAGTACCTTTCGTACGCCTTTAGACTGTAAGTGCTTACCTAAGCCGTCTTCGTCTTTCCAGATACCCGTATTATCAATAACCAATGCGTTGTCGATACCATAAGCGGTATAGTCAATCTCACTTGGGTCTTTGGCATAGATGACCTGAACAAAACGACCATTGATTAAGATGCCGTTATTGGCTTCATCAACGCTCACACTACCGGTAAAGCCGCCGTGGATAGAGTCGCGCTCAAGCAGCGAAGCACGCTTAGCTAGATCGCCTGCAGGTGCAGGGCGCACGACAATAGCTTTTAGCTGTAAGCCTTTAGCACTTGAGGCCTGCGCTAATAACAAACGCGTGAGGATACGGCCAATACGGCCAAACCCGTAGAGCACAACGTCAGTTGCATCGTTAGTCGCTCCATTAGCACTAGTCCCTTGTAGCGCTTGTTGTACATCGCTGTCACTAGCGATAAGCTGACCGACATCTACGCTTGCTGCAGTCACATCGCTTTGTGCTAATGTTTTTACGATGGCTAGCGTATCAGCAATAGCCACTGCTTGACCACTAGTATTGCGAGTCGCCGTCTTTTGATGTAGCGCTAATATTTGCCCTACTGAGCTGGTATCTAATGTCTCACCAAATAAAGTGACTTGTACATCTTGCTCATTATAAAGGGTATTGAGTACACCCATCAGCTCAATCGCTTGTTGCTCTTGGTTATTATATTGGCTTAACTGGTCTTGATGTAATTGGCGTAAGGTATCAGCATTGCTCACAGGAAGCATCCTTATAATCAGTAAATGAATAGTCAGTAAATAAAAAACAATAAAAAAGAGGTAGAAAATGTTCGTTGATTATCCTTTGGTAAGCGCTACAAATAATAGCGGAATCAAAGGCAATAAATGGCGTAGATTTTAGCCTAAAACGCTTAGTTTTGCCAGTAATAACCGTTTTACCCAAAACAACATAACCTAGTCGCTACTAAGGAATCAAGTTAACAGTCTGATTCGCATGAGGCGTTAAGGTAAACTCTTTAAGATTGTATCCTTGGTCCTGAGCGATCTGACGGTACTTTGCATAGGTTTGCTGAGTCACATTGGGCGAGCGTGCCAGCAACCACAGATAGTCTTTATCTGGCGTACCCACTAACGCTGTTTGATAGTCAGTATCACGCGCTAGTACCCAGTAATCAGCGCGCCCGATAGGCAACCAGCGAATCCAAGTAGGCAAAAAAGTTACTTTCAGTTTGCTGCCAGTAGCATCAGCGGGGTTAGCTAAGCCTTCAGCGACAATTTGCGAGCCGTCTTTATCCAGACATTTATTCGTCACAATAATGCCAGAGCCATCGGCTTTTTCAGTATAGTTAGCGGTTACATCGCTTGCACAGTTACGCTGAAAGTACATCGGCAGACGTCCTATCTCGTACCAAGTACCAGCGTATTTATCCAAGTCCACGCTATCCACTGTCGTAGGCTTAGTCGCTGACTTATGGATAAAGTTCTTGGGATCAATATTTATCTCTGTTGTTTGATCTTCAGTATTATTCATGTTCTTAGCAGCAGTTACTGTCTGCTCAGGAGTCGCAGCGTAAGCTGAAAACGCGGCTAGCGGAATAATAATAGCTAAAGCAATACCAGTATGCTTAAGAAGACTGGACATAAAAACTCTCTCCGAAACTTTAACAGTAGTATTGATAGCACTTTGATTCTGGTACAGCTGTTTATGAGCCAAATCTGGATTATCTAGCACTCCATCGACCTCTGGCTCACTATTAGTAGTATTGATGACTTCTTGTTTTAATATATCTTGCTTGTTTTGCAGCGCATCCTGTTGTTCTGTAGTGTTAGCACTACTTTTCTTATTATCAATCGACTGAGTATTGTTCTGCATATAGTGCAATAGCATCTCTTCTTCGTCAGATATTAGGGTACTTTTCATTAGGGCACTTTTAGCAACTGGTGTGGCTTTTTTATAGCCGCAGCTGACATCACCAGAGCGACTAGGAGCACTAGCCGATTCACTGAAGTGATAAGCTGGCAGGTCATCTTGCTCATAAGCATAGCTAGCGTCATTACTTGCAACCGAGCTATTCGCACTCGACTTCGATAAGTCTGATTTTGACAAATAGCTATCGTTTGCCGGTGTTTTGCTAGCGAGCGAATTATGATTATTTTTAACCTGATGACCATTCGCCTGCCTATCGTATGAGCGATCATACGGGTCGGACTTAGTGGAGGTATTGGCTTTCATAGGCATAGGGTTACCGTATTTATTCATTTATTGAGGTCTATTAATAAGACACTACTTTGATATTTGTGCCATCAATAATAAGGATGAGTAGTCAAAATAAGTAGTGAGGCTATGTATGAAAAAGCTACGGTTTGTAAAATACTCCAAAATTATTAACGCTATCAAATACATAGTAACCAGATAGTTGCCATTTATTAAATATAAGTAATGTTTTACCGGTAAGATTAGACTCCTTCTTGAAAACTGCGGATACCTGCAACGGTGTTTGCGCCATTTATAGTCGCCAAATCGCTCATCGCCGGTGATAAACCGCCCAAAGCAATGACCGGTACATCAGCGAGCGCAGCCAGTGCAGACCACTGCTGCCAGCCAAGCGGTGTCTGCTCCGGATGAGTTTGTGTGGCAAGTACAGGGGATAAAAAGATAGCAATAACTGGCGCTAATGAAAGCGTTAGGCGCAAATTAGCCAATTGATTGGCGGCAGCGATACTCTCAGCGTCATGACAACTAATAATCAGCCCGGTAGTGTTTTGATCACTAGTATTGAGTAGGTCTAAGTCAAAACGGCAACTTACCTCGGCAGTAGCGCGATTAGAGCTAGAATCATAGCGAAGATCGTCATTGCTATCTGCGCCGCTATCTAGATGACTAGACTGCTTTTGATACTGACTAAACCAAGCCATCAGCTCCGTTTGCGTCAAGTGATAGGCAGATATTGGTAAGTTGTCTTGGTTTAAAGTCGGTTGATTAGTACTCGCGCTTATATTGTCATTTTTCAAATCATCTAGATGATTAAAATCTATAGCTTTGCGTAAGCGGTAAGGGACGATAGCGCTAATATCGCTTCTAATCGCCAGTAATTGCGTAATAATTTCGGCCTCTTTATCAGTATTATTATTCGATTGAGCGAGCTTAAGACGTAAATAACTCCAGCCTTGATACGAGAGCTGCTGCTGATGATACTTCAGCCACCTTTGAGCTGGGTTAGTGGCTAAACTGTCACCTGAGTCTGGCGTCTCAAAGTGCGCTAATGGGTAAGTGATGGCCATACACTTGGGCAGCTTGAGCCAAGCCAAAATAGTTCGGTTGGCAGCGGGCAGCGGATAATGATTATTGAGTAATAGATCTTTATCGGCCCACGTCAGCATTTGCGCTTCTAGTCCATACTCTTGCTGCTTGTAATGCTGATACTGCTCAGCGCTAAGCTCAATTTTGTAAATATGCAAAGCGACCTGTTTATCGACATAGTCATGATGCAGCCGTCCAAGCTTGAGAATGACATTGCCAGCAATATCAAAGCCAGTCTCTTCTTTGACCTCGCGTATCAAAGCGGCAACTGGAGTTTCATTAATGTCTATTTTGCCGCCAACGAACTCATAACGGTCGCCTTGATGCTGCTCCCGCTTGCGGTAGCCAAGTAGATACTGCTGCTGATAATGAATAACAGCTACCGCGACATTGACGACTTTTGAGGATTTAGCTAGAGGTTGATTAGAAATAGGATTAGAGTTATTTGGCATGATAGCCCCTGATATTCAAAGATATTCAAAGATATTCAAAGATATTTAAAGTATTTACCGCTATTAAACGGCCGTTATCTTAAGACAGTTATTATTGAGGAGAAGCATCATCTATAACTGAATCAATTATCAAGCTAAAGATGATTTAATTCATAAAAGCACTTGCAAAAGCCATAAATGTTAATGATAATTATTATCGTTAAGTTAATTCATTTATTAACGCTCTATTTTACTATCAAAAGGAATTCATTATGAGTCTGGTCATCTCTCGCTATCTAAATAACCGTGACAATCGTCTACCTACCCTGCAGTCGCAGCACTTATTTGCTTTGACCAAAGAGGTGCGTATCGAGCATGAAGGGGAAGAATATCGTCTGCGCTTGACTCGAAATAATCGTTTGATTTTGACCAAGTAGCTTTTGGCCAAGTGGTTTTTAATCA
Source organism: Psychrobacter submarinus (assembly GCF_904846685.1). GTDB lineage: Bacteria > Pseudomonadota > Gammaproteobacteria > Pseudomonadales > Moraxellaceae > Psychrobacter > Psychrobacter submarinus. The sequence goes on along the minus strand of NZ_CAJHBQ010000003.1, from coordinate 231,549 downwards.
AGCAGCTTTTTGCCAAGTAATTTTTAATCGAGTAGCTTTTAACTCACTAGTTACTGAGCTTATTGCGCTGTTTTAGCTCATATTCGTCCAAGTCAGTATTAGGGCGTGTCCCTAATTCAAGCGTTTATGACTAAACGGGCTAAAAATGGCTAAATCTTTGGCAAACGGTGTCAAATAGCTGGTCAATATCTTGATATTACCTGCGCTATTTTCCTTGTTTGCCTGCGATTTATCTCATTTTTATCACCATTTTTAAAATAGGGACACGCCCTAGCTTGAATCAATAAAAAACGCCTTTAAATAAAGGCGTTTTTTATGCGTATTAGAACTGCCAACTATAGACCACATCCGCCGCGTTTTCAGCAGCGGAGGTCGCCTCTAAATAGACACGGCGAGTCAACTGATACCGCACCGAGAGACTATTTTCAGCATTGAACACCCCTACCCCGTAACGAATATACAGATCAGGCGAGATATAACCGGTAACATTGACATTAGTGTCATCACTGTTGCCTGAAGCATCAACGGTTAAGCTTTGGAAACCAAAAGCTTGGCCGATCTGATTGGTGAGACTACGCGTGCCACTCAAGCCAAAGTTAAGACCGGCGGCGGCTAAGTTATTGGTCACTTGCGACTTAAAGCCCTGCTCACTGATTTGGCTGGGGCTGCCGTCATTAATACGTCCTGTCACCAAAGCATTCATTGCTTGTTGCTGCGTCAGTCCGGCATTATTAAAGACGATAATATTTGGATTTTCAGTATTGCCCTTGATGCGGACGCCAACGATATTATCATCGATGATTTTGACCGCTTCGATGCTAAGATCAGGCTTCATGACATCGCCGTTAAAGCGTATTTGTCCGTAATTCAGCTCTAAGCTTTGGCCAAAAGCATCGATACTAGTACGCTTCGAGACTTGTACGACACCTTTAGCGCGCATGACGCCACTGCCATTTTGCGTAATATTAATGGCGCCTGCCAGTGGAATAACCGCACCAAAACCGCGGAAATTGATATCGTCGCCCAGATCGACACCGATATCGGCGTTGATCGACCAAGGCTTAGACACCGCCAGTACTTCATCAATATTACCGATTAGACGCCTATCGAGCACCACTGCATCTTCGGTCTGGGTGATGATATCTTCGCTGGCCTCAGGAGGACGGATCGTCGCAGTAGGTATACTGACAGCGCCTTCAATATTGACGTATTTGTCATTTGGACGCACGATGATATCGATGTCTGGATTGACCTCTGCTGAGAGTAGCGGCGGCTGAGTCAGCACTAGACGCTCACCGACGATACTGAGTTTGGCCTGTAGCTCTTGCTGCCAGTTTACCGTACCGGTAAGCTCACCGGTACCCGTACCACTATTGAAGCTACCGTCTATCACCGCCTCTGTACCGCGGATTTTGGCAGTGGTGTTGACATTAGTAAGATTCACCGGTAACCCAAGCATAGCGATCCGACCATCAGCGAGTTTGACATCGCCGTAGAACTGCGGCTTGGTTAGAGTACCGCCAAGGCCACCTGCCATGGTGATATTCCCTTCAAGCACACGCATACCCGGGAAGAAAGGTTTAAGTATCGCTAAATTTAGCTCATTTAATACCAAAGCGCCGGAGATAGGTTTAGGATCTTTATACGGATCCACAATGACTTCGGCATAGCCACGGGCACCGCGACCAGTGTTGATATCTGTACGCAGCTTGACACCTTCAGGGACCGATAACGCAATCAGCGAGACGCGCTTATAAGGTAAGCTCACTGGAGCCAAATCACCATCTTGAATCAGACCGATTTTGCCGTTGTCCGAATATAAAGTGGTGTTAATAGTAGGAGCACGGCCCTGTTGCCAACCAACGACAGCTTTGCCATTGATCTTCGCCTGCCAATCGATATCTTTAGGCAAAAATACTGAAAATAGGGAGGTATCAAGATTTTGTATCGCTAAATTGACTTGACCGGCGTCGGCTGAGGCGATTAGGTTCTCTCGTAAGCACAGCTTGCCACTTTGATCAGCGGCCTGCCAGCAATGTGCTGCCAGCTGTACTTTTAGCGGATTGCTCTCACCTTGAGGCAAGTTTAAGATAAGCTGCGCCGGTTGTAGCTGGTTGAGCGTGGCATATTTAGATTTGACGCTACCATTTCCTATTGCGCCGCGCCATATCAACTCGTCGCGATTGAAGCCGCCTTTTAAGCGCGCTAAGACGTTAAGCTCATCATTGGCTACATCAAGATTGACCACGTGTGCCTGCTCAGTACCATTGAAGGTCGCTTTGACCTTTTGAAAGCTTTGACCAGCGGCATCTAAGCCTTCAGCACTGACTATCAGCTGACTTGGACTATTTGCGAGATTCACTAACTTGCCGCGCACGCGCCCTTGACGTAAAACAAACCCTGGCAAGGCAATGCGCTCACCCACTAAGTCCACATAAATCGTTGGCAAGGCTTGGCCTGCGGGCTGCGATAGAGTGGCCCCGCCGCTGACCTTACCGGCGAGCTGGTCAGATAACTGATCTAGGCTTGTGATATTGATTTTGGCTTGTAGCTGTTTAGCATTACCGTTAGCAGTTAAGTAGTTATCGCCCCACCGTAGCACTAAATCATTGGCATCAAGGCTATCAATTAAAGCGTTCACTTGCTTGTACTGCGTTTCGCTATCCTGAGCTTGCAGGCGTTCAAAATAGCTGCCTAAGTCCTTGGGTAAGCTAAGCTTAGCAGACAAACTACCTTTGGCACTTAGTGGTTGACCCTTGAGCATGCCGCGCAGATTAATCTGCTGTAAGTTGATAACCTGCTGGGTTTCGCCCCAGCGTCCATCAGTTTTTATACTGCCGGTGATGGTACTTGGCGTGTCTTTTAAAAAGTACCCTAAGTTGAAGCGATCCATAGTGGCGTTGATGTCCCAAGCAATGCCTTGGCGTACGTCCACGCTACCTTTAGCATCGATACTGCCGGCCGCGCCTACATGACGAAAGCGCTTAATACGAATCAGCTGCGCATCGCCACTGGCATCAATCGTCAGCTTGCCTGCTGGCAGCTGCTCAGCATCTAAAACGCCATCAAAATTGACAGCAAAGCGTTGCAGCTTACCTTGGCTATTAGCCGCTGTACTCGCGGGCTGTTGCCACTCACCACTAGTAACCAAATCTCCGGTCAAAATAGCCGGATTATTAGGAAGAAAGTAACCAACATCGAAGTTATCAAAACGTCCTGTGACGCTCCAGCCAATATTATCACGCAGATCGATGACGCCTTTTGCGTTCACTGCGCCAGCTTCACCACTGTAATCCAGTTTGCGAACGCTGATAAGCTTTGGTGTGCCTGCTGCGCTTATCGATAACAGACCATCGGGTACATCTTGAGTATCAACGCGGCCATCGAAGCGTACGTCAAACACTGACAGCTCACCGCCGATAAGATCTATCTCAGCGTCGCCATTACCAGTAACGCCGATAGCGCGCTGGTCTTGACTAGCGTCTAGCTTTGCTTGCAGGTCGGTACTCGTAATATTGACAATATGCCGCTGACCTTTGTCGCCGTTTTTGCGGATATTTAGCAGGCGGCCGCGCGCGCTCAGGTTACCTGTTAAACGCTCAAGCGGCAGATCACTACGATATTGCTTCGGCAACAAGCCGTTAGTACGCGCATCTACCTGCCAAGTCAGCGGGCGCTGATTGGTGGCGAGTTGTATTTGCCCGGTGCCAGATAAGTCGCCAACGATGCCCTGATAGTTGAGACGATTGATATCGATGACATTAGCATTTTTGCGAATGCGAACGTCATAATTACCTTTAGGCGCTGCATTTAATTCATTGATGACAGCATTGGCATCGACAGATAAGTTTGAGCCGCGCACGATGACATCAGCGCGGCCGCTTGGGCTATCGATATTGCCAATACTTGGCACATCACGGCGGGTCAAGTTCTGCCACCTAGCATCGATATACATAGGCGCTGGCTGCTTAGATTTGGCAGATAGCTTACCGCGGACAATATTAGCGTTGATATGCTCGCCATCACGCTGACGCAAATCGGCATCAACTTGCAGATTATTGCTGAGGTTTTTTTGTTGATAATGTAGCGATAGTCGACCATTAAGCGTCTGCGGCGCATAAGCCTTAAAGTCGCTATACTCATCTGGAATCGCTTGACGGATATCAAAGCCATTGCCAACAGCGCGAATTTTGGCATCGAAGCTCTCGCTCCAGTCCAATATCCCCTGCAAGGTTAGCCGTCCTGCGGGCACATCAGCATCTAAGCGATCGATACGCAGCTGACTATTGGCAATCACCGCGCGTCCTTTATAACGGCCTGAAGGTATGTCTTTGGCGGTCAGCTCCGTATTGATGCGCAGTTTAATATCCGAAACCACGCCAGAAGCAGTCGCCATACCGCTTTTTAGATGGATATTTTGCGCATCAGCATACGGTATCAGTACATCATCCCAGCGCAGTTTCGCTTCAAACGGTGAGCCTTCATCTAGCCCTTGTGCGACAAACTCGCCGCTGACATCACTATCATTGTAGCGGCTGCGCACTTTACCTATCGTACGTTTTAGAGTACCAGTTGCTTTGACATTGAGCGGATCTATATAAGCTTTTTCAAGGGCGCTGACTTCAACAATAGCGCTTAGATCTAAGGGGTAGTCGCCTTGTAGGTCGATCTCACCTTGTAGCGCACTGACTTTTACAATATCACTATAAAAGAGCTTACCACTGCCGACGGTGACCTGACTGCCGACCCAAGTCAAATCCCTTGCCGCTATATCGTTAACGATGACCGGCTCTTTAGTCACTTGCTTATAGACGATAGTTTTGATTTTGGCTTGGTCGAAACGCAGATTGACTGGTAGCTCAAGCGTCTTATAATCGAACGGCTCACCGGTTGGCGGCTTAGTATTAATAATCTCAATACGCTGGATATCGGCATCACGTAAGTGTACTTCTTTAGCAAATACAGCGCGCCAGCCTATTTTGACGTAAGCCTGGTCTACTTTAATCTCAAGATCTTCGGTAGCCTTAAGATCGATATCAGTGACCATAATACCGTCACGCAGGTTACCACTGCCATATTTGAGCTTGACGCCCGTTTCGCTACCGACTTTTTCTAATAAAAACTTAGTGCCTGCATCCGTACCTGCTGCATAAAAAAACACCGCGAACATCACAACTAAGACAATAGCAATCAATGCTAGCAGCTTTAGCAAAAAAGATAGCGGATACCACCGACGCACCGCGTGGGCATCTCGTTGCGCAGGATCTTTAGACGACGGGTCGTTAGGTGGGGTTTTATTATTCAACATGACACTCAATCAAGTAAAAAAATTATTAGCTCTTCGCCTGCGAGCCTTGCTTGGGTTTTCGTTTGGCTTAGTTATAAGTTCTTATTATAAGTTCTTAGTTAAAAGACTTAATTATGCATCCGCTTATAACGGCGAGCCGATAAAGAAATGCAAACGCACCGGAATACTATCCTCTGTCACCCCAGCTGCCACATCGACTCGCACCACACCAACAGGCGACGCCCAGCGAATACCAACGCCGACCCCTACTTTAGTATCAGTTTTGAAGTCTTTATCATAAGCATTACCCACATCGGTGAATAATGCCCCGCGGAAACCCGGTCTAAATTCATAGTTATATTCAGCACTACCGACGGCGAGAATCTGTCCACCAGTCAGATAACCGTTTTCTAACGGTGATAAGCTCTCATAATCATACCCGCGAATACTCTGATCACCGCCGGCGAAGAAGCGTAGCTTATAAGGCACTTCATAAAAGTCATCCGCCCAAATATACCCGGTATTGAAGCCGCCTAGCACTTGGTGCTTATCATCCTCACCAAAGCTATAAATACCGCTGACACCGGCGCGCACAATCGCCAGATCAGTATCGCTAAGTACGCTCTCAGCGCCGGCTTCGATACCATAATACTGACGATAGCCGCTGGTAGGATTGATAGCATTGTTGACGTCGGTTTTATTAATACCGTAACCAAACAACAAAGCTTGCTGCGTAGGTCTTGAAGAGGTGAAACGTACCGGTAGATCTTCTAACTTTGTATCGTCAACCCCAGTTTCGAGCTCATCTAACCGATAACGTACCGAATATCTCCTATTCCAGCCGCTCTCTTTACGAATATTTCTAGCCAAAGCTGCCTTTACAGTATTAGTCGATAGATCAAAGTTCCCTTCACCTTGATCGATGACTTCCTCTTCATAAGTCAGACGCGCCTCTAATTTATCATTGAGCGGGTGCTTCCAAGGGCGACTACCATAGACAGTCACGTTTTTACTGATGCGTGAGGCTTCTACTTCCGCGCCGGCTTGGTAGCCCTGACGATTAACCAAATTATAGTCAATCTTTGCAGTAGCACGGATATCGGTATCAGTACCATAACCCAGACCAACCTGAGCATCGCGCGGCTTATCTGCGGAGACGAAGACGTACAAAGGCACTTTTTTACTTTCAAAAACCTCTTCAGGAGTAATACGATTGGCTAAAGTTGGCGGTACAAAATCCTCATCGATTATGGACTCCTCTTCAGGGAATATCTTCTCGGCAATATTACTGATTGAATCGCTGATTTTTCCTAAGAAGTTCTCAGCTTCTTCGTCTTTTTCATCCAATACCCGATCATTAGGTAGGCTACTTAAACGATTGGCTTTGGCTTTGATTTCTTGTAATTTATTTTGCGTTTGTTCATCGACTTGGAACTCAATAGGAGCGATATCAGCGGCATCAACGGTAGCGCCACTGTTCGCCTCAAGGCTTTCAGCAACGACCTCAGAAACGACCTCTGAATCATCCTCATCACTGCTAAGATTGTCACGGCTCTCGCCAATGAGATCAGTATCGCCAGCGCCTACGTTTGCCCCTTCTTTAACATCACTGTCTAAATCGCCATCTTCTACATTATCTGACTGATTAGCAGTATTATCAAAAGCTAGCGTACTGCCAGCACTCAGCTCATCGGGTGGCAATAAGCTCTCAACGTTGACCATATTGAAGTAGCGCGTTGCCGCTAGATCATTACTTAACTTGGTCACATCGGGACGATAAAAAGGATCACCAGCTTCAAAGTGTAGCAACTGACGCAGTAAAGGCAGCTCTACGGGTAGCTTATCAGGGTCGCGCGTGAGGGTACCTGTCGCCTCATCGTACGTAAAAAACACCACGTCATCGAAGTCATAACGAACCCCAGTATCATAAACGAGTGATATATCGGCTTTATTATCTGGCAAGATAATGTCGACCGATTTATTCAGCCAATTCTCATCAAAATAGCCATAAGTGCGGCTTAGAGCCTCAAGAGCAGCCTTACTATTTTTATAAACTCTATGGTTAAAGACATCGCCCTCTGCTGGCAGCGCTGTCTCTTCTAGCGTTTTGAACTCGGCTTGCTCGGCGCCCTCACCGCGGACATCGACGATACGGCTATCGACAGTTACCGGTTCACCCAGCTTTTCGATGATCACATCGATACTGTTGGCATCCGGCTGACGTAGTTTGAGAGTAATATCATAATAGCCTACAGCTTTTGCCGCATCTAAAGCGGTCTCTTGCAGGCGTGGCAGGGCTGCGGTGAAGTCAGTGACCGACTGAACGGTAGTATCATCGATAGCAGCTTTGATATTATTAATCGGCTGAATATCTTCATCAGCCTTGATCAGTCTTGGCGTACCCTGAGCCGCATCATTGGTAGCATTGTTAGGGCTTCTATCTGCGTCTTGCTGCAGATAAACCGTGGTCTCAACACGCGGCAACGCTGCTACGCCGCCGTTAAATAGGCGATTATACAAACGTTTGACAATACCGCCTTCATTGCGAGCTAATGGTTTAGAATTATTCGCTTGAGTCACGCCTTCTGCGACGGCGTCAGCATTGTCCTGTGCTTGATAGTCTGGCAGATAGTCATCAGGATTAAGATCGCCGCTTTGATCACTATTTTGATCATCAGCCACCTCGCCATCGCTGGCCTCGATTTGTGCTTCAGCGATAGTATCATCAGCACCTGTCACTGAACGATTGTCTTGCTGCGCTAATATCTGCTCAGGATTGTTTTGCTCAGTGATGTCAGCACCGTCATCGACTCGGCCACTACTGACAGAGTCGCTCACCTCAATAGGACGCGCCATTATCTCTGCTGTTTGTGCCTGCTCTTCTGGAGTTTGTGCGCGGTTTAAAGTCTCAAGATTGTTGGGCGTAGGCAAAGTCGCAGAGTCGATTTTTGGATCTAATCCTAAAGGTAATTGCTGACTATCAAGTCGGGCAATAGGCGCATTAAAGCCTTCGTCATTAAAACTATCGAATTGACTGTCTATCTTGTTACTGTCAAAGCTGTTTAGATTACTATCGAAGCTGTTTAGATCGCTACTAAACCCTGCATCAAAAACATCATCTAAACCGTCGGTGTTGCCATTACTCGTACTCTCCATAAAAGAGTCATTCTCAGCGTCCAAAGCCGCAAGTTCCCGATCAATCTGTTCGGGAGTCATCATCTGATACCCTTGCTGCTGTATCGCCGTTGCCTGTCGTTGCAGCTCGGCATCGCTATCAAAATCATTGTTACTGACTGGCGATACATCCGCTTCATTACTATTATTGTTTTCAGCGTCCGTGCCAGTATTTATCTCACTAGTGTTCATATCGCCATCTTGGCTGACTTCTTCACTGAACTCATCGAGTACGGATTTATCGACTTCTCCCTGCTCAAAATCTCTTCTTAGGCGCAAAGCCTCTAAAGCCGCATCAAGCTCCGCTTCTGAGTCAAAATCAATAAGGCTATCGTCTGAACCATCCTGCGCTACATTGGTTTGTGAAGTGCTCTGAGAGTTGTTTTGGACTTCTACTTGCGGGTTAGACGCTGTAGGGCTTTGCGCCACCTCTGCGCGAGGGTCGGTCTCAGCGGCACTGGCAGAGGCCATCCCAACACCAACCAAAACACTAGCGACAGCGCTAAATAAAGCGGTTCGGGCAAAATGGTGACGTACGCCAATGCTTGTGTGCTGAGCATGCGCGCCGATTAGCGCCAACCGATTAGAGGGAGATGACGGGGCCGTGCTAGATACACAAGGTTCCGACACGAGTATCGAAGCGGTCATTGAAGCGTGATGCAATGAGGGGTTACTTCTCATGACTAATACTATCCTATCATCTGATATGGCCACTTAAGCCTAGCGTAACGGTTCACAAACGCTTTAAAAAGACTGTTTATAGCCTTGTAAAGCGGACCTATTGATATAGCGAAAACGATGCACACTTAACGATGTAGAGGCTGATAATTATCAAAATATCACTGCTGCATCAGGGCTTATAAAATTTACAAATCATAACTGAGCTCACGAACATATCATAGCATTTAATACATGTATTTGCCCCACAGCCTTGCTATTATACGAGGTTAGAATCATAAAACCTATCATATATTTTAATAAGTTATTGATACTATTTATAATTACCATATTAGCAACAGCATAACCGCTATCCCTCGTATGGTAGCCTCTGGTCACGTCTGATAGCGTCATTATCCGACTACCCGTTTTTATCTTGATCTGTGGTTATTTAAACAATTAAAAGTACTCGCTCATAGGAAGCCTCATGGCAAATCAGTTTCAGTTATTCAAGCGGCGGCGTTTTAGTGCCATGTTTTTTACCCAGTTTTTGGGCGCTTTCAATGACAATATTTTTAAGCAGGCACTGATATTAGTGCTGACTTATACGGCCGCAAGCCAGCTCGGTGCTGAGGTTAGCATTCTTAACAACTTAGCCGCGATGCTCTTTATTTTGCCATACTTTTTATTCTCAGCGCTCGCCGGACAAATCGCCGATAAGTTTGAAAAATCCAAACTCACGCGTTTGGTAAAAATACTTGAGATCGTCATTATGACAGTGGCCGCTATTGGCTTTGTGTTTGAGTGGTATGTGCTACTGTTTGTGGCGTTATTTTTGATGGGTACCCATTCTACCTTTTTTGGTCCTATTAAATATGCTTATCTACCCCAAGCAATGCGAGAAGATGAGCTGGTTGGCGCTAATGGCTTATTTCAGATGGGTACGTCTTTGGCAATCTTGCTGGGGATGATTATCGCAGGAGTATTAACGCAGCTACCGCAGTCGCTATACTGGATCAGCGCGACTGTGCTTTTGGTCTCATCTCTAGGTTATCTAGCTGCGCGCGGTATTCCGCACATGCCAGCCATGCAGCCGAAGCTAAATATCAACTGGAATATCTTCACCACTAGCCTATCAACGGTTCGCTACTTGTATTCGCTGCCCTTTTTATTTTTTATTATTTTAGGCAATAGCTGGTTTTGGTTTTATGGCGCGACTTTTTTGACACAGACGCCAGAATTTAGCAAAGTTATCTTACAAGGTGATGAGTCAGTCGTGATATTTTTACTGACTTTGTTTTCTGTAGGGGTCTCTATCGGCTCACTGCTGTGCAAGAGACTGACCAAAAACGAGGTTAGTTTGCGTCTACTGCCCTTTGGCATTGCCGGTTTGAGCATTTTTGCAATTGATCTTTATTTTTCTTTATCAGGGCTGAACATACAGCCTGCTGGGGATACTCTATTAACAATTGGCGACTTATTTGGAGTACCGGGAACTTGGCGTGTTTTTGCAGACTTATTCTTCTTAGGGTTTAGCGGCGGTCTGTATATTGTACCGCTTTACGCCTCAATGCAAGCTTATGCGCCAAAGAGTCATCGCGCGCGTATAGTCGGCGCTAATAACATTTTTAATGCCATATTTATGGTCGGTTCTGCTATTTTTGCTATTGTAGTATTGAATAGCTTGCAGCTGACACTACCGCAGTTATTTTTGGTCACCGGCATATTAAATATTGGCTATGGCACCTTTTTGTACTTAAAGCTCAAAAAGCATCAACAGCAAGCTGTCATACAAAACCATGATGAAGGTTAAATGCTTTAGTATAGTTAGCTGAATGTAAAACTTTTACGGATTTAAACGCGCTACTGGTATAAATTTTACTTGCGTGCTGCGTTCCCAGAGGCTGCGCAAAATTCATCCCAGTAGCGCTATGACATTTTTAGAGTGTATCGACTATATTAATTAATAGTATCAATCGATAATCAGTAAGATGAATGTAGAAAACCGTACTTTATTAGGAGTTGTTTATGACAGCGCGTCCTCTTTCAAAGATTGACCATTTATTATTGAGCGTTGATAAAGCGCTACGAGCGGTAGTGCCGCACTCAAACCCAAGCTCTCGGCCCTTACCTGTGAGTAGCGATGAGATTCCTGAGCTGAGCATCACCGAATCTCGCCATGTCGCAGGCCTTATGCGTATCAACCATACCGGTGAGGTCTGCGCGCAAGGCCTCTATCATGGTCAAGCCTTTACCGCAAAAGACGAGACCGTCAAGCAAGCCATGCACCAATCTGCTACTGAAGAGGTCGATCATCTCGTTTGGTGCGAGACTCGCCTTGATGAGCTTGGTAGCCACCCAAGTGTCTTTACGCCGCTATGGTACGGCATGTCCTTTGGTTTGGGCGCGGTGGCCGGAGCTATCTCTAACGAGTTCAGTCTAGGGTTTGTCGCTGAGACAGAAGCGCAAGTCAGTGAGCATCTACAAGATCATATCGCCCAACTACCTGCGCAAGATCAGCGTACTCGTGAGATACTAGCGCAAATGGATATCGAAGAGCTGCATCATCGTCAACTTGCCCTTGATAATGGCGGTGCGGCGCTAGCACCACCGATACGCCGCAGTATGCGTTTTATGGCGAATTGTATGAAAAGTGCTGCTTATCATATATAAGTAAAGCAGTCATAGCTTGGCGCTGCAAACGATGGCAGAGGATTTACGGATAACGTCTGCCAGATAATGTTTAGTATTATTATTAACAATCCTACCGTTGCGAGTGCTGATACTAATTGCTAGGGTATGAAAAAATAAACTGCTTTGATAGCTTTGACTGCATTGACCTAAACACTTATTCATATAAGCAAAACTAAGATCAGTGAAAACCTCACTTTTCCCTTGAGACTACTAAAAGGCAACCGTTTTTATGAAACACAATATAACTCACAAATTTGCAACTCTGACTGCTCTAGCAGCGGCTTGTACTATGCTGTTGACCACCCCAGCCCTTGCAGCACCTGATAGCGTCACCGCAAGCGTGCCTAGCGCTAAGGATTCAAGTCGGCGTATCATTCGCCGTGCCCAGCCAGCCAACACTCAATCTGGCGCGCAGCCTATTCCGGTGCAGTCAAATGTAGCGACTCCAGCAGCCGCAGCCACTAATAGCGTAGCAAATGAGTCGGAGCGTGCTACTCGCGTGTATCAGCGTGGCCCTATCACTAGTACGGGCATCGATATTAGCCAAGGTCAGCTTCGCAATATCCCAGCGCCGCAAGCGACTATCTCTGATATCAGCTTTATCTCAACCGTACTTATCCCTACCAAGCGCGGTGTAGGCGCAGATAGGCTCGACGTTAGCTTACTTGATCATTTTATCGAAGACGTCTCGCCCAATGCGCGCCACTATCCACCAAACTTCCCCAACCGCTCACAGCGCTACTACACGCGCGAGAAGATTAAAGTATTAGCAGATTGGATTGAGCCTTTTGCCAGTGCGCCAGACGCCTCTTATGAGGTCTTAATTCGCGCCGCTAAGCTCAATGGTATGGGCCGCAACTTAGATTTGGGCTCAGATTATGCCGTACGCGGTGGTCAATATATAGATCGCGCAATCAAAGCTCAGCCTGACAGCGCTGAGGCCAACTTTTTATATGGCATGATGCTCTCAGAAGGCGGCGGTTTTAAGGAAGGTCAAAAGTATCTTGACCGAGCGGTTGGCCTAGGCTATACCGAAGCAGAACAAAGCTTGGCTCAATCTGATCTGTTAAGCGATCGCCGCAGTGAAGCACTCTCGCGCCTGCGTCGTCTCGAGCAAAAAGTACCAGATAATAAAGTAATACGTCAACAAATCAAACTCATTGAAGACGGGAAATACTATATCTGGGATCTACCCGCTCCTGATATCAATGTCAGCCCGAATAGTATCAACCAGACCAGTTAATCGGCAGTTAAAGATAGCATTATCTAAAACAGCGGTCGTTTAAGATAATATTAGTCGCTGAGGCTGACTTTAGTTATCAAGCCAGTCGATTATAGCGCCGCTTTAACAGCGCGCCTTCTTTACAGTGATTGAGTAGTGACTCACTATCATCTATAAAGCAGGCGCGCTTTTTTTGTTTTAGCGCTATACTGTTTGAGGTTTTATCTTATCGAATCTGTCTTTATTCTATATTGAGATTATCTACTGAGACTCGCTATGACTGTTGCAAGTAACGCTGTAAACGCTATAACATCTGCTCACAAACAAGCGCTTTTGGCTATAACTATTATTACCTCTACACTACTTGTCAGCGCTTGTAGTACGGTATCTGTAAGCCAGCAAAGCAAGTCCAAAGTCATTAGTAGCCAACGCGGTAATATCGTCTCAGACAATAAACTCAGTAGTAATACTGCGTCAACCCTGCTCTCGGCTGGTCTCAATGAAACGGCCTGTTTGCAGCACTTTGATCTGTGCTTAGGGCAGCTCTCTGATAGTCTCCTCGATGATAATTATCGTTCGTCGCTTGCTGTCTTCGCTGAGCTGCATTACGCCAAAGCAAGGCAATTAGCCGAATCTTCAGACTGCCTCGCTGCGCTATCTCGGCCACCGATTGACCCCTACTTTGCCAACGCCCCACTCGATGAGGAGCAAGCAAAAAGTAAAGAACAAAGAACATCCGCTTGTCTTATGAATTATCAACAGCGGCTGTTTGATGCCGTCAAATCAAGCTACGCGTATCTATTTTATGACAGATTAGAACACGACTTTGAGAACGCTACTCAAAAACAAAAAAGCGCACCTTTACAAAACCGCATTCCAAACGATGTCGATATTCAAACTCAAGATATCTACAATGCCGCGAGCAATGACATCATAACTAAGCTGTATCAATCTAAAGCCCGCACTAAGAAGATGTTTGGCAACACTCATATTGAGTACTTACCAACAACAGCTACCGACGATTCAGCCCAAACCGCTATTTCTAATAAAGTTGCGATGGGCGGCCGTGCCACAGACCAAGTCAAGGTCATGACGGTGCAAGTTGGGGACTATGGTCTCAATGTCCATCTACCCAATGAAGACCAGTATCTACAAAACGCTCGTGAGCAAACTTCTGCTTTGACAGATCTGACCTCTACTTATGAGCTGCGTCTTGCGGGACTAAACTCGATAAGTAAGCGGCCAGGTTTAGGTATTAGCTTCGTGGCGTCTCTCAATGACCGTTACACGACCACTATTAGCCAGCTGCTCGTCTCCTCTTTGTCAGGTAGATTGGCTCAAGACAATAGCACCGATAACGACGAAAGCATAAGCAATGAGGACCCGAGTAGCCGAATCTACCCTAGCGGCCATTTGCTGATGACCGGTTTGATTAAACCTGTAGGAGATAGCGTATTAGATGTACTCAGTAGCGAGCAGCTCGATATTCATCTATATAACCCTTACCGCAGTGAGAGCACTACTATCTTAGGCGAAGACTATCCGCTGGCAGCGAATTTTTCGGCAGGTTATGGTATGTGGCTTGCAGAGAATCAACTAGACGGCGTCGGCTACTTAAACCTAATCACTCGTCAACAAAAAACCAATCTGCCCAAATTGTTTATGCTTGAGCCTTATGACCCTAACAAGCGGGTATTGATTATGCTGCACGGGTTAGCCTCGAGTCCTGCCACTTGGGTCAATTTAACCAATGATATTTTGAACGATGCTCTGCTGCGTGATAACTACCAAGTTTGGCAGATATTTTATCCAACCAACTTGCCTATTATAGAAAACCGCTACCAAATACAGCGTCTAATCAATAGCACTTATGAGCAAACCGATCCTAAAGGACAAAATCGCGCGAGCAAAAACAGTGTGATTGTCAGTCATAGTATGGGCGCGCTTATCGCTCGCATGATGCTCTCAGACGACAACTTGGTCGATGACTTAGATCGACTCGATGATCAAAACCAGCTCACATTTAGCGAAAAAAACAAAATACGTGAGGCGCTCAAACAGTCCTTTGGTGAAGAGCAGTTAAAAGAGCGCTTTGAGCTGCATGCTTTGCCGCAAGTTGACACTGCTGTATTTTTGTCTGCGCCCTTTCGCGGTACCGACTACGCGGATCGCTGGTTTACTCGCGCGCTGCGCCGTATTGTCTATTTGCCCGTCGGACTTGTCAAAACGGTCACTGAAAACTTAGCTACGATCGCAACCCAAGGTGATTTGGCACAGAATCCTTTAGGCGCGCTATATTTGCAAAATGGTGCCAGTCAGCTCAGTGATCAATCCTCTTTTATTCAGTTAACCAAAGACATCAAAATCAATGATCGCGTCACTTACCATTCCATTATAGCCAGCAATGACTCCGACATTACTCAAGGGCTTGCACAAGCGCAGCCCGATGGCGTCAAAATCGATCTATCACAGCCGCAACCTAAAGAGACAGTAAAAGGTGAAGATGACGTTGTTGATAACGATGTTAATGATGCAGTAGAGTCTCTACCACTTGTTGCTGCGGTCCGTGTTGATGGCGATATTAGTCAAGCATTAACCAAAACCTTATCAGATGGCATTGTGCCTTATACTAGCGCTCACCTTGAAGGTGCGGCTTCTGAGACCATTATCAATGGTGGACATAGTATTCAGACCAGTCCGCAAACTATCTTGACCCTGCGCCGAATTCTGCATGCTCAACTCGAGCAATAAGCTTAGGCGATTAAAAAAGCATTGCGTTTAAGTGTATTTTAATATACGTTACTATAATATATATTAAATAATATTAAAAGTTATAAGAGGGTTATCGGCGTAAAATGAGTCACTATAGCTTCAAATAATAGAAGTTTATACACTCAAAAAGGCATTTTAAGCTTATTTATGTGTGATTTTTTCAATACCTATTGTAGGTTATAAGTGACTGATAGATGTATAACCTGCAACTTGCAGCAACTAGGGTACAAGCGCATAATAAGTGAATACAAACTTTTAATATAACTTTGATTAACAATAACTTATTAATTTATAAGGATATAAATTATTAATTTAAGTTAAGCCGTTATGGTCACCTCATTAGTCCATCCGTTTAGCTTATTCATACTCACAGCCAAATCTTAGCTATTGACCGTACTACTTGTATTTAAGCTGCGGTTAGTAACTTGGGCGTATCACGGAAGCTTGCGCTATTTTGCTCACGAATGAAGGTAAGCGCTTATGTTCGCTGCATTTATGATCGACCAAATGGACGCGCTGATGCTCGCGCGTATTCAGTTCGCTTTTGTCATCTCTTTTCATATTGTCTTTCCGGCGTTCTCTATCGGTCTTGCCAGCTGGCTGACCGTATTAGAATTTCGCTGGCTCAAAACGGGTGATCCCATTTACGCTGAAGTCTATAAACACTGGGTCAAAATATTCGCCGTAGTGTTTGGTCTTGGCGTGGTATCAGGCGTGGTGATGTCCTACCAGTTCGGCACCAACTGGGCCGTATTCTCCGACAAAGCCGGTAACGTCTTAGGGCCTTTGCTCGCTTATGAGGTGTTAACCGCCTTTTTCTTAGAAGCGTCCTTTTTGGGGATTATGCTGTTTGGGTGGGGGCGCGTCAGCAAGCGCATGCACTTTGCCTCGACGGCAATTGTCGCTGTCGGCACGCTGATATCAGCCACTTGGATTTTATCAGCTAATAGCTTTATGCAGACGCCGCAAGGCTTTATGATAGGCGCTGATGGCCTTCTGTATCCAACCAATTGGCTTGAGATTATCTTTAACCCCTCCTTCCCTTACCGTCTTGCACATATGGTGACGGCAGCATTTTTGACTACCGCTTTTGTCATCGGCGGTATTGGTGCCTATTACCTGCAGTCCAAAAAACATCAAGATCATCGCAAGCATGGCCGCGTGATGCTAGGTATGGCGATGATTATGGCTATCTTTGTAGCGCCGCTACAAGTGCTCATCGGCGATGAGCATGGCTTGAACACCCTTGAACATCAGCCTGCAAAAGTGGCGGCGATGGAAGGTATTTGGGAAGATGAGCGCGGTGCGGCACTACGTTTATTCGCGATACCTGATCAAGATAACCAAACCAATAAGTATGAAGTGAGTATCCCTTATGTCTCGGGTTTAATTTTGACCCATTCATTAGATGGAGAAGTCAAAGGACTCAAAAATTGGGCTGTCGAGGATCAACCGCCTGTTGCTATTGTCTTTTGGGCATTTAGGATTATGGTGGGTATTGGTATGCTCATGGTACTTGTTGGCTTATTTAGTGTTTACAAGTACTTTAAAAAACAACAATTTAATCCTGAGAGTAAATGGTTCCATAGGGCTTGGATGTTTATGACGCCGATGGGCTTTATTGCGATACTAGCTGGCTGGTTCGTCACCGAAACAGGACGTCAGCCCTGGACCGTCTATGAAGTCATTCGTACTAGCGAGAGTATGTCGCCCATTGCAGCACAGCAGGTGGCGACGACTTTGATTGGCTTTATCGTACTGTATATCTTTGTCTTTGGCGCAGGTAGCTTTTACATTATCCGCCTGATTACTCAAGGGCCTAAACCGTACGAGGATCCTTCAGAGGATACTTACTATGATCATTCTGTGACCGAAGCTCAGGGCCGTGCTTTGAGTGGTGATAATGCGCCGCAAGAAAAAACAAAGGATAAGAGTGATGAGCATCTAGACAGTCCTGCTGATGATGTTGATGATGGAGGGTTGCGCTAATGTTTAACTTTGGTGATGTATTAGACTTACCCCTTATCTGGGGCGGACTTATCGCGCTATCGGTCTTTATCTATGTGCTACTCGATGGCTTTGATTTGGGCTGCGGTATTTTGTTTCCCTTTGCAGGCTCAGATAAGAACCGAAGCCGGATAATGAACTCTATCGCCCCATTTTGGGATGGTAACGAGACCTGGCTAGTGCTTGGCGGCGGCGGCTTGTTTGCCGCTTTTCCTGTCGCTTATGGCATTATCATGAGCGGCTTGTATCTACCTGTGACCTTTATGCTCTTTGGACTCATTATGCGCGGGGTGGCCTTTGAGTTTCGCTTTAAAGCCAATACCCGTCGTCATGTTTGGGACGCGTTTTTCTTTGTAGGCTCAGTGATCGCTACCTTCTCACAAGGCATTATGCTTGGCGCTTTGGTACAAGGACTCGAGGCCAGCAACCGCTTATATACTGGCGGTCCGTTTGACTGGCTCACGCCCTTCTCTATCGTTTGTGGTTTTGCCATGATTATCGGCTATGCGCTACTGGGTTCCACTTGGCTGATTATCAAGACAGAACACACGCTACAAGTATGGGCGCGCAAAGTCTCAGGTTGGATGCTCTCAGCGCTTATAGCCTCTATGATTGTAGTTACCGCCTTTATGTTCTTCTCTGATATTGAGGCGCTCGAGGGTTGGTTTAGCTTCCCAGGTCTGCTATATCTTGCCCCTATGCCGATTGTCGTATTGGCTCTGTTCTTTTTGATGCGTAAAGACCTTAAAACAGAACGTGAATATCGTCCGTTTTTGTTAGCCGTAGCGCTGTTTTTGATGGGTTATATTGGCGTCTGTTTTGCTATATTCCCGTATATAGTGCCTTATCAGATGACCATTTATGAAGCGGCAGCCGCCGATACCTCATTGTCGTTTATGCTGATAGGCGCGGTTATCATGTTACCGATTATCTTAAGCTACACTGCGTTTGCCTATTATACGTTCAAGGGCAAATCTGATCACAATCCGATGTACTGATATCTAATCAATAACAGATGTCATAGACAATAAAAGGATAAGATTATGAAAAAGCTAAGTAAAAAACAAAGCCAATGGGCGTGGTTCGTGGGTTTATATTTGGCAGGGTTTTTAGTCGTTTTTACCTTTGCACAATTAATTAGGCTGGCGATGGGACTATAAACTCCATCAGTAAAAAAACGCAGTCTTGATTATCAAGGCTGCGTTTTTTATTACGCTTATAAGCTGCGTGTCAATTGTCAGTCCTAGAAGTTGTTAGTCCTAGAACAGGCTAGCCTTGCGGACTTTGTGTCATTTGGCGACAGTATCCTGCCAAGTTCTCAGGTAAATCCTCTGGACAAACGCCGCACTGCTGATTGCCCGGCACCGCATAATTGATAAATTTTGGATACGGCAGGTTTAGATTATTCATAATGACCCTAAACTCCTCTATCGTCGTATCACCGCCAAGTCTTGGGTTGCGCTTTTTTTCTTGCGCAATTGAAGACACAAACCTCTCTTTATAGTCATGTGCAGGATACACCAAGGTCTCATCTGGTAAAGAAAACAGTTTGTCTCTTACAGAATGATACAGGGCGTCTGCGTCACCATTTTGAAAGTCCGTGCGACCGCAGCCTTCAATCAGTAAAGCGTCTCCTGTAAACACCCGTCCATCAAAGATATAGGCAAAATGCCCATCAGTATGCCCTGGTGTATGCAAAGGATGCAAAGTAATACCATCAAGCTCAAAGGGCACGCCGTCCTCTAAGCCAACATCTGCGCACTCCAAGCGATCATAAGCAGGTGCTGCAATCTTACTGCCAACCTCACGCTTCATCTCCAACGCTGCGGTAATATGATCAGCATGAATATGCGTATCAATGGTATAAGCTAGAGTCAAGCCAAGCTTATGTAGCTCAGCGAGATCGCGATCCATCGTTGCAATGACAGGATCAATCAAGACGGCTTGTCCAGTACTCGTGTCCCCTATCAAATAGGTATAAGTACTAGAGAGCGGTTCATATAATTGCTTAAAAATCATAATCATTCCTTTTTGATGTGCGTGGTTTATCGATACTGATATTTTGTAGTTTATCATTTCAGTAAAGTTAATATTTTCTATATTTAATCATTATATATTACATTATATTATATATTATTGTAAATATTTGGGTGCTGTGATAGATTTGGTAACGTACAAGCGATTACTAGGGTGTGTATAGAATTCAAATCAGGGGCAACCAGATAAAGACACAAGCGAGCATTACCGCCGCTGCATAGCTATCTTTGAGCTTATCATATCGCGTGGCAATGCCCCTAAAATGTTTCAATCTAGCAAAAGCGTTTTCTACCAAATGACGGCAACGATACAAATACCAATCTAGTGTGTCGTTACAGCTTTTAGAGTTCGACTTAACAGGTATGACTGACTGAGCACAGTGCGTGAAGATACACTCTCTAATATCGCTACTATCGTAGCCCCTGTCTGCAATCACCGCTTTAGTCTGGTTATTAATCGTGCTAAATATCAACGCCTTTGCCATCTTAGAGTCATGTACTTGCCCACCTGACAGCTCAACATGTATAGGGTTGCCACAAGCATCGACCACTAAGTGCAGTTTGCTGCTATTACCTGCAACGCTTTTACCAATGGCCTCATCAAGATGACTGGCTGCGCCTGTACTATGCTGATGAGCTTTGACCACGCTACCGTCTATAAATAACCATTCACTATCATAGTTTGCTGTGACTATCTTCATGAGCTTTTGCCATTTACCGGTTTTACGCCAGTAACGGTATTGATGATATATGCTAGACCAATGACCAAAATAAGAAGGTAAGTCTCGCCATGGACAGCCTACTCGTATGCGGTACAACATGCCTTCAACGGTACGTCTTAGATTGGGCTTGTTATATACGTTAATTTGTCGCAATATAATAAATAGCTTGTGCCAATGTTCATCGTTGAGCTTGGTGCGAGCCATAAGTGACGCCTTGTTTCTTTGTTGTGGTAAACATTAGAGTAAGGCGTTGCTTATTTTTTTCAATGTTTTCTCAATTCTATACAGCCCCTAGTATTATGTTCCATTAACAGAGATTAATATGCTGTAATCTGAAACAGTACCTGTATTAAAAAGGCTGCACTATTGTAATAGCGCAGCCTTTTTAATGATTGTCACGGTTCAACTGTTCAATCAATGACTTTTAAGAATCAGATTTATCATTTGTAGAATGATGTTTAACAAACGCATTGACTTGCTCTAAGCGCTCAGGCGTACCGACATCTATCCAGTTATCGGTAATCACTTCGGCGGTGATCTGAAACTTAAGCATCGCTTGCTTAAGTAGTGGCGCAAGAGCAGCAGGCTGACCACTGACTAGACCATCTAGTAGTCTTGGTGACATCACACTAATACCAGCGAAAGTATACTTATCCGCATCAGCAATCGGCTGCTCGCTTGCCAAGCCATTATTGATAGCGAAATCACCACCGTTATTGTGCTCAGGATTGTCTATGAGTATCAAATGCGCTTTTTGATCATTATTAAGCTCATAGTCTTTTAGACTACCAAAATCATAGCTCGTCCACACATCAGAATTGACTAAAATAAAAGGCTCATCTCGTAGCTTACCCGTTTGCAGCGCTTGAAAGATACCGCCTGCTGTCTCTAATGGCTCATCGCCTTCTTCTGACCAATGCAGATTGACGTCAAACTGCGATCCATCGCCTAGCGCTGTCATGAGCTTGTTAGCGAGCCATGAGGCATTAATAGTGATATCAGTGATACCAGCTGCTTGTAGTGCTTTGATATGCCAGACAATCAAAGGCTGTCCGCCGACTTCAACGAGTGGTTTTGGTGTCTCAAGGGTCAACGGACGCAGGCGTGTACCTTTGCCTGCTGCTAATATCATCGCTTGCGTTATTGCAGACATATCTGCTCCCTGATGTTATAAATTAGTGTAATAGGTTTAAATATACTGCTGCACAAACTTAGCCTGATAAGCGGGTAATACGGTCTCTTCTATCCATTGATTAAAGGGAATAAGTGCCTGCTTTACCTCCTCACTACCCTGCTTACTCAGCCAGTCAAGCTCGAAGAGTAAATCGCTCATAACCTTTGGAATATCGGCCAGATAACGACTCTTACCATCACGCTCAAACAAACGAATAAAGATACCGAGCACCTTTAGATGACGCTGAACGCCCATCACATTGACATCGTTTTCAAGCTGCTCAGCACTATCAGTAGTGGTCAGCTCAGCGTTTTTCTGCCTCTGCCAAAAGTCCTTAATCCAGCTAGAGATTTGTACTTCAGGCCAGTCGACATAAGCATCACGGACTAAGGAGACCAAATCATAACTATAAGCGCCGATAACCGCGTCTTGAAAGTCGATAACGCCTAAGCGCGAATGATCAGCTTGGTCTTGCATCAGATTACGACTGTGATAATCGCGGTGAACGACGACTTGTGGCTGCCGCAAAATCTCATTAATTAATGCTTTTTTGACAGTCTGCCAAAGACTAGCGTCTAAACTGACCTCAATGTGCGGTATAAACCAGTCACTAAATAAGTCCATCTCGCGATTGAGCAGCTCTTCATTATAATCAGGCAGCTGGTGCTTATCTTTGGCAGTCTCTACCGGCACTTGCTGCAGTGCAATCAAAGTCTGCATAGCCGCTTGATAATACGCATCGACTTGCGCCGGAGTTGCCCCAACCAGTAAGTGTGCAAACTCCACCGTACCAAAATCTTGCAGCACCAAAAACCCTTGCTCCATATCTTGCGCGATAAGGGTTGGTACATTAATCGCTAGTGCCATTAAAGCGGTGACGTTGATAAACTGCTGCATCGCTTGCTGCTCATCAGCTGAGTCCATCACTATATAATGCTCAGCTTCATCACTATCTGATTGGTTTAACCATTGTAGACGATGGTACTGACGACTGCTGGCATCCCCTGGCAAACTGTCGAGCTTAAAGTCTTGACCGGCAAATACTTGCTGCAACCAATGCAGTAGCTGCTGCTGACGCTCATCAGCGGCCTCGGTATCGCTCCCTATTTGCGTTGGGGTTTGGGTGCTGATTGTAGAATCAGTATTCTTAAGCGTTTTATCTGTCATCGCGCTAGTAGTCATAAAAAAATCGCCGGTTAAATAGAGTGATAAGTCAGGCAAATACTTGCTAAAATAACGAGCCATCTGAGAGTGCTTAGTATTTTTATCCGTCTTATTGACTCGCTATTCACGATTAGCCCGCTTATCAATAAGTAAATACCTTGCTGCATTACAAAATTTGCAGCAATAGTGTAGCTGATTTGGTTTTTTTTGACTATCATAAGTCAAAATAATTGTCGCTTTGCTCATTACCCACTCATTGAACAAAGATTAAACTAGTTTTTCGCGTTATAAAGCTGAGTAGCTAACTTTTGGTTTGATACTTACTTTTAAGATTCATTGACTATCTGTCTCTATCGTCATCCAGTCGGCTAATAGGTTCTACAATCATAGGTGTGCCCTTGTTATATTCTCCGCTCTACCAAAGCATTCGCTTGATTTTATTCGGTGCGTTAAGCCTATCTAGCTTAACCGTTAGTGCTGCTATCACCGATGATGTCCAACAGATGAGCGAGCCTTTGGCGACTGAAGGAGCTGAACGCGCAGTGGCGGATCTCGATACAGCTAGCGCTAATGATATGGCTGTGACGTCCCTAGAGAAGAGTACCGCTATAGGCTCAGTAACTGCTGTAGAGAACAACACTACGCTAGTAAACGATGATGCACAAATAGCGGCTAACATGGATACAGAGCAGATTGCGGTTGTTGACTCCACTATCGAGGCTAACACTGATACTGATACTGATACTGACATTACTGCTACTAATGTTGAAAATTTAAATTTCGACGACGACACTATTCAAGATAGCTTGATGCGCTTGGCAGAATTTTATGAATTAAAACCCAATAGCGATGTAACTAATGCTAACCAGGCGGCCACCAATACTGCCGCAAGTCTAGTCGATAACGACATGACTGGCGCGGA
Organism: Psychrobacter submarinus; assembly: GCF_904846685.1. GTDB lineage: Bacteria > Pseudomonadota > Gammaproteobacteria > Pseudomonadales > Moraxellaceae > Psychrobacter > Psychrobacter submarinus. The sequence continues at coordinate 207,718 of NZ_CAJHBQ010000003.1, read as the reverse complement.
GCTAGATAACACCTTAGAGACAAAGCAAACCTTGCCAAAGCTGGGGACTGATTTAAATGTTGTTCCCATTACTGTCGATACTGCGCCGCGCTGTGAAGGTCAATGGGTCTACCCTGATCGCAATCCAAATTACCAGCGGGCAATAAATGAGGCCAATCGCGACGCCAATGCGCCTCTAAACGATCAAGACTCTATATATGCTGAGTCTGATTATGGTTATTATGATAATGTTGATTATGCTGAGTTGTCTGGCAACGTGATTATCGATCAAGGTGAGCAGCATATCGAGGCCCAAAAAGTAGTTTTGGATCTCAGCAGTGGCGTGGCAGCAGCACAAGGGCAAGTGATGTTCACTGACCAAGCGATTGGCAATGCGCCAAACCGCGGTACGGCAACCGAGCGCCCGGCGGCCACTGTTAATGATAAAGTCTCACAAGGTGGTTTGATTGGCGTCGCGGACAGCTTAAATTATAATACCGAAACCGGACAATCAACAGCTAAGGACGTGGCTTTTGCTAGCGTAGAGCTGCAAGCGCACGGCTATGCCAAGCGCTTAAACCGCCCTAACGAGACGCAGTATGAGCTTGATGAAGTGATGTTTAGTACTTGCCCGCCGACCAACCGCAAATGGCAGTTTGATGCCAAAAGCATCGATTTAGATACCGAAACAGGCCGCGGCGAAGCTTACAACACAACGTTTAAAATTGCTGATGTACCGGTATTTTATTTACCCTATTTTAATTTCCCTATAGACAATAGACGCAGCAGCGGCTTCTTATTACCGAGCGCGAGTGTCGGTAGTAAAAGCGGCCTTGAAGTTGACGTACCTTATTATTTTAATTTAGCGCCGAACTACGATGCCACCCTTAATACTCGCGTTTATACCAACCGTAACCCCATGCTCTCCGGTGAGTTTCGTTATCTAACTGAGGAGTACGGCGAAGGAATTTTTAACGGCTCTTATTTGCCCAATGATAAAAAATATGATGGTGAAGATCGTAGCAGCTTTTTTTACGATCATTATTGGTCATCTACCAGTATTCCGCGCTTAAGTGGCGACGCAAAATATAGCTATGTGTCAGATGCCGATTATCTCAACGACTTCGATACCTTGGGTTTGTCAGACAATACGTTAAACCTACCACGCCGTGCGCGGGTGAATTATTATAACGATTATGTCAATGGTGAATTAAAAGTCGAGACTTTCCAAACGCTCGATGCATTTAACAATAACGGACAGCCTTTACAAGATAAAGACAAGCCGTACTCGCGCTTGCCACAGCTTAAACTTGACTATCGTCTACCATGGGCAAAAAGCTTTGATATCACAGGCGTAAGTGACTCGGCTTATTTTAAAAAATCCATCGATGATGGCTCTGAGGCCGAAAAAAGCGGCGTTAGAGTTTATAATAAGCTAAGCGCCGCTTATCCTATCGAGGCTGCGTGGGGGTATATTAACCCTAAGCTGAGCTTACAGCACCTATATACTTCCTATGATCAAGACAGCTTAGACGCTAATAATCTCGATGAAGACGATGGTAGCCAGTCCGTATTTGTCCCGCAAGCAAGCATCGATGCTGGTCTGAACTTTTATCAGTCAGGCTCACCCTTTGGCGCCTTTGATGACACCATGGGCGGTTATCAGCTACTGAGCCCGCGGCTGAAATATACCTACTCTCCTTTTGAAGATCAGAACGATATTCCTAACTTCAACACGCGTATCGCTTCTATTAACTATCAGCAGCTCTTCTCGGACAGCTGGTTTTTGGGGTATGATCGTCTGCAAGATTTGCACGCCATTACCCCTGGTATCAATTATCGTTACATCGATGCAACGGGTGTGACACGTTTTGATGGTAGCATTGCAGAGCAGTTTTATTATGATGATGGCCGAGTAACTTTAGAAGATCAGACGCCAGTATTCGACACTGACTCGTCAGGAATGGTTTGGAATACTAGCACTCAGCCTTATAATAACGTTTGGGTCGATGTCAGCGGCGCGCTAAACAGTAGCTATGATCTAAATTACATCACTACTGAGCTACGGTACCAGCCTTCAAGCAATAGCTTATTCAACGTCGGCTTCGTCAAGCGTCAAGAAGATGAAAACACCAACCAGCTTCCTATTTCAGCGCTAACGGCGTCAGCTATCTTTCCAATAAACAACAACTGGCGAGTACTAGCACAAGGGCAGTATGACTATCGGCGCAACCAAACCCTCGATGCGTTAGTTGGCATAGATTACGAAGATTGCTGCATTGGCTTTGCCGTTTATGGTCGTCGTTATTATAATGATCTAAATATCAACGATAAACCCAATCAAGCTATCATGGCTGAAATTAGGCTCAATGGTTTAGGCAGTGACAGTGGCCGCTTAACTCGCCTATTAGCAGATAAAGTATTAGGGTTTGAGCCAACACAAACGGCTTGGAAAGACTAGCAAACGATCTACCCTATCGCTATTTAAAGTTGGCTTTTTGCCTACCAGTGCATGCCGCTGATCAACCCATAACCGACATGACGACATCAATAAGGATTATCATGAGACTTTTTTCTTTACGCCAGACGAACCGAGCCATACTCATGAGTATGAGCGCCAGTCTGGGTCTTGTACTCGCGTTGAATGCTCAAGCGGCTACTGTTGAACCGACTAATACTCAAAATGCTAGTGCTCAAAGCCAGAATACCAACCGTCTAACCTCTGCTACCAGTACCGATGGCATCATCGCGCTAGTCAATGATAACGCTATTTTAAAAAGCGATTTGATCAATGCTATTATGCAAACCCGAGCAAGAGCGCAAGCGGCAGGCCAGCCTATTGCCAACTCACCGCAGCTACAATCTGAAGTTCTTAACGGCTTGATTCAGCGCGAGTTACAGCTCTCCCTTGCCAATAGACTTGGCTTACAGCCTGATGATGCGGCTATCAATCAGCGTTTGGCGCAGATTGCTCAAGCAGAAGGCGTTAATAGCCTCGCCGGTCTACAACAAAAACTAGATGCCAACCAGCCAGGTCGTTATGCTGCCCTACGAGCGAAGTTGTTTGAAGATGCCGCTATCCAAGCCTTGCAGCAGCGCCAAGTCAGTAGCCGAGTCCGTATCAGCGAGCAGGATGTCGATGCTTTTTTAGCTTCCCCTGAAGCCAAACGTCTTAACCAAAATGAATATCAGACCATTCACGTGCGTGTGCCTTATATTGACGACTACAGCCGGCTGTCAGCCGCTCAGCGCGAGCAGGCGCTTGCCGTAGCAAATACTCTGCGCACTCGGTTATTAGAGTCTAATGTCGATGTAGAGGCAGCCATGAGCGCCGCGCAAGGTAGCTACCCTATTCCACTACAAGGTGGCGATATGGGCTTTCATAGCGCTGCTGCGCTGCCAACTGAACTATCAAGCCAGATTACTCAGCTCGACGTTGGTGAAGTGAGCGCGCCTTTGGTCACTCCAGAAGGAATCGATATCGTCAAGCTAGCCGATAAAACCGTCAATAACAAAATGATTGTGCCCCAATGGGATGTTCGACATATCTTGGTCAAAATCGATGAGTTACAGACTGATAGCCTAGCCCAGCAAAAAATCAACGATCTGTATGAGCAGCTGCGTCAAGGTGCGGATTTTGCCAGTTTAGCCTCGACTTATTCTGATGATCCCGGCTCTGCTGGACGCGGCGGCGATTTGAACTGGGTTGGCGAAGGTGAGATGGTTGGAGAATTCGAAGCGGTAATGAAGAACACTACCGTCGGCGACTATTCTGCACCCTTTAGAAGCCAGTTTGGCTGGCACATACTAAAAGTCGATGATAAGCGCCAACAAGATATCAGTAACGAGTATCGTCGTGACCTAGCTCGACAAGCTCTGTATCAACGCTTAGCACCACAAGCCACAGAAGACTGGTTACAAGAGCTACGAGCAGGCGCCTACATTCAAGTGATTGAATGATAGCGCTTAGATCGCTCACAGACCCTTATACATTTATCTCATTATCTTAAATCTGTAAGTTCTAGTCTGCGCAGTTACAAAGGGTATATGCCAAAGCATATGCCCTTTTTTTATTCTTCACGCAAAAGTCCATTAGACTCTATCCTAATAATGCTCGAATGATGCAATTATTGCTTCCAAGTCACTATCCGTAACTCATTAAAACCTTGTTAAATCTTTATTGATAATAAGAACTAAACAATTATTCTGCCGATACTATCTAAATCCTAATTATTCACGGTTAGAGTGTACTTTGTACTATGACTCTCTACAATTATCTAGCTTAGCTATAGATTAATTATTAATAAAAACAAACACTTAAATACAAAAAGATGTCTTTTGATACCCAAGTATTATTTTCTATTTTTCATGCTATTGGTAAAATATTCATTAAATACAACCGCTTAGGTTTCGCCACGCTATCAGTGATATTAATAACAAAATACTGATAATAAAGGGCGTACTAATACTAGCGTTAACTAATATCAATAGGAGAATCAGTGATAAATACTGGAGACGTACTCATTTGCACAAGTGGAAATCAATTCTATAAAGAAGGCGAGTTATATACCGTCGGCGACTTTGTGAATGATAAATACTTTATTTTATCTACAGGTCATGACGATGAGCATTGGTATGCCACCATCGATGAGCAAGGTATATATGTCAGTTTTGATTGTCTAACCGAAGAGTGCGACGATGCTTGGTTTGTCGCCACTGAAGACAAGAATGATGACTGGCTTAATGCCTATAACACTCTAGACCACGCTTAAAAATAGCCAAACATTATCTATAAAGTTTTAGAAGTATTAAATGAAGGCTAGCAGCGTGTATAATTAGCAACATTTTTTATGAATAAGAGCTTCATCGAAAAAACTATAGACAAGAAAAAACCCGAACCTTGGGCAATAGGTTCGGGTTATTGGTATTTCGTTTTATTATTATTCTATCCTTGATGACTTATAATAAGTCCTCTCTAAGCCATTTTACACCGACTCATAACGCTTGAGCTGACTCAAGGCTATGCTATAAGCCTCAACACTGCATCCTTGACTATCCTTGTGTTGATGAGTCTATTATAGGCTGACCTCACCGCGCAAACTAGACGCTAAAAGCCCTATTTTTTGTACGCTTATGCTTACAGAGGATTTGAGTCATTTGTCTATGTCATATGTAAGTATAATATAAAAGTACCTATACCGGTTTTGCTGTCTGGTCTTGTTGTGCTTCGTTGTCTTCTTCGGCATGTTGTTGTGAGACTTTTTCTCCCTCTTCTTTACCTTCTTCGATTTTATGATTGGTCTCTTGGATGTCTTCAGCATCAGTTGTAGGGGCGTTTTGTTCCTGCTTACTGGCCTCTTGCGGCTCGTATTGTAAGGTAGTCATCACTGGGAAATGATCGGAGCCAATAGAGGGCATTCGACTGATATCTACTAGCGTAAAGCACGCACTGTGAAAAATATGATCTAGCGCCCAACGCAAAAAAGGATATTTGACGTGAAAGGTATTGATAAAATGACGACCAATACGCGGATCAAGCAAGCCTGAGATGCGCTGAAAACGGCGCGTGGTTTTTGACCATGCCACGTCATTGAGATCGCCTGCTAATATAGCCGTTTGCTCATGCTCTTTGATGTGTTTGCCGACCATCAGCAGCTCTGCATCACGCGTCGTGGATTTATCTGCTTCAGTAGGGCTTGGCGGCATAGGATGCAGGCAATACAGCCAAATCACTCGGCCACTTTGCAAGCGTAACTGACTGTGAATTGAGGGAATATCATCGATAATCAGATACTTGATTTCAGGATCTATCAGCTCGAGCTTTGAGTACAAGTGCATGCCATATAAGTTGTCTAAGGGAACTTTGACCGTATAAGGATAGTCAGGCTCTATCTGCTCAAGCGCTCGCTCCCACTTCTTATCTGTCTCCAACGCGATCAGAATATCAGGGTTTTTGTCGTTTACCAAATCGACTAAATCTTGCTTTTGCTCATTGGGCGTTAATACATTAGACACCATGATTTTGATCTGGTGCTCAGCCAGCTTTGGGCCATCGGTGGCGTTTTGTACTTCTTTTTTCCACAACTGCGTATAAGGAAGCACCATTCTAAGCTGATAAGCTAAAGTCAGACTCAAGGCCAAAAACAATAGCCACTGACCTATCTGCCACTCAGAGTAGAATAAAATCATCGCCGCCCAAGCGACGACTCCTAACACCATAATCTGGATGCGCGGAAACTCGACTACTCGGACCCACCAATTATCAAGGGGCATCCAGCCCCAAATGGTCACAAAGGTGATAAACCCTGCTAACCATTGCGCGCCGTAATACAGTAAAGAGATATCCATAATATAGCTAACCATGTATTTAGATAAAGGCTAGGCCAAGAGTAAAGTCTGACTCAATAAATATATTTATTATCATTTTTAATTGTCGTACTTAATTCTCAAGCTTACTTTTGGCCTTTTATTAAGAAGCCTACTTTAGCATTTCATTAAGCGAATAAACATTATAAAACGTTACTGTTTAGAGCCCATAAATGGTAACGATATAGCAGTAAAAGAAATTTATCGAAAAATCTTGCTTTTTTGTTCTATTCACGGCATTGTTACGGGTTGTCCTTGTCACAAACTATGTCACAAACCATCGTACAAGAGGAAGGCATTTCATGAGTAATTTAACAGTAGGTTTAGTAGGCTGGCGCGGTATGGTCGGCTCAGTGCTGATTGAGCGTATGCGCGAAGAAAAAGACTTCACCGGTATCACCCCGGTGTTTTTTTCAACCAGTAACAGCGGCGGCGATGCGCCAAGCTTTGATGGTATTAGCCCAAGTAAACTCAAAGATGCTCATGATATTAAGTCTTTAGCGGACTGCGATGTGATTATTACCTGCCAAGGCGGCGACTATACTCAAAAGGTACACCAGCCTCTGCGCGATAGCGGCTGGGAGGGTTATTGGATTGATGCTGCTAGTACTTTACGTATGGATGAAGATAGCATCATTATTTTAGATCCCGTCAATCGTAATGTGATTGATAACGCTTTAGCTCATGGTAAAAAAGACTTTATCGGTGGTAACTGTACGGTATCGCTTATGCTGATGGCTATCGGTGAGCTGTTCAACAGAGGCTGGGTGGAATGGGTCAGCGCGATGACTTATCAAGCGGCAAGTGGCTCTGGCGCTAACAATATGCGTGAACTTATCAGCGGTATGGGCGTATTACAAGATGCGGTCAAAGCTGAGCTGTCTGATCCTGCCAGTGCAATCTTGGATATCGATAAAAAGATCGCCGAGACTCAGCGCTCAGCCGATTTTCCTCAGCAGTATTTTGGCGTACCCCTAGCTGGTAGCTTGATTCCTTATATCGATTCGCAAATGGACAATCAGCAATCAAGAGAAGAGTGGAAAGGCGGCGTTGAAACCAATAAGATCCTTGGTAATGATGAACAGAGTAATATTCCTATCGATGGTATGTGTGTCCGTATCGGTGCGATGCGCTGTCATGCTCAGGGTCTGACTATCAAGCTCAAAAAAGACATCCCGCTAAGCGAGATTGAAGAGGCGCTTCAAGGTAGCGATAATAAATGGCTAGATGTAGTTGAGGATACTAAGGAAGCTACAGTCGAGCGTTTAACGCCAGTAGCCGTAACTGGTACTTTAACCGTAGCTCTAGGTCGCCTGCGTAAGCTCAATATGGGGCCTGAATATTTAGGTGCATTTACTGTCGGTGACCAGCTGCTATGGGGCGCTGCAGAGCCTTTACGCCGGATGCTAAACATCATTCGTGAGCAAAACAGCTAAGTTTGACTCAAAGCATCGACTATAAAAAGACAGCATATGCTGTCTTTTTTTATTGACCCGTGTATTTGACTATAACTGGCTGTTATTCATAACGAATCATCACCTCGTTACGACGCATAAAAGGCAGCGTCCATGGCGGGTTGTAACGAGCCAGCTCAGGCTCCCCTACCATCTGTAAATTCTGCTTTTGCATCCATTCTATAAGTGTCAAACGCTATTGTCTGTGTCATTTGGGTAGAGAGCTATTAAAATAAAGGCTGTAGAGCTCTCACTTGACGAGGATAACGGTCATACAAAAAACCGCTAATAATGATATAATTAGCGCCATTTTCATAGCTCAGATAGCGATTATAATATGCAATTTACTTTACATAAAACTGCTAGTGGCGAGACTCGTGCGCGCCGTGGTACCGTTCATCTCAATCATGGCGATGTACAAACGCCTGCTTTTATGCCTGTTGGCACTTACGGCACGGTGAAAGGCATGCTGCCTCGTGATATCGAGGCCATTGGCGCCGACATTATCCTTGGCAATACCTTTCATCTTTGGCTGCGCCCGGGCACTGATATCATCGATCAGTTCGGCGGCCTGCATAAATTCATGCACTGGGACAAGCCAATCTTGACCGACTCTGGTGGCTTTCAGGTCTTCAGCCTTGGCGCAATGCGTAAAATCACCGAAGAAGGCGTACATTTTAAGTCGCCTATTGATGGTGCGAAAGTGTTTTTATCACCTGAAAAATCGATGCAGATTCAGTATAGTCTGAATTCCGACATCGTCATGCAGTTCGATGAGTGTACGCCCTATCCGGCCACGCACGCTGAAGCGAAGAAATCTTTGGAGCTCTCCTTGCGTTGGGGGCAGCGCTGTCTTAATGAGCATCAAAACCTTGGCAGTACTAATGCGCTTTTTGGTATCGTGCAAGGCAGTATGTATAGCGACTTACGTCAGCAGTCACTTGAGGGTTTACTTGAGATTGGTTTTGATGGTTATGCTATCGGCGGTCTCTCTGTGGGTGAACCCAAAGAGGAGATGATGGCGGTATTAGATTACCTACCTGATGATATGCCAGCCGATAAGCCGCGCTATCTGATGGGCGTTGGTAAGCCTGAGGATCTAATCGAAGGTGTGCGCCGCGGCGTTGATATGTTTGACTGCGTCATGCCAACTCGTAATGCACGTAATGGTCATTACTTCGTCACTGGTGATGCTGATAACACTGGAGTGGTACGCATTCGTAATAGCCAATATCGTACGGATACAGGCCCACTAGATCCTGGATGTGACTGCTACACCTGTCAGAACTTTAGCCGCGCTTATCTTTACCATCTCAATAAATGCAAAGAGATGTTAGGCGCGCAATTAGCAACTATTCATAACCTACGTTATTATCAGCGCTTGATGGCAGGTATTAGAGACGCTATTGAAGCGGATACTTTTGATGAGTTTGTGAGTGAGTTTTATAGCAAGCGCGGGCAACAAGTACCTGAGCTAACGCTGCATTAAGTCATATAGCTGTTGATAAAGGCTCTTATTTCTGTCTCTGTTCATACTAAAAAAGCCAGTCACTCATATTAGTGACTGGCTTTGATACATTTATCTACTGATAGTCTTAATAAATTTGATCATCAGGCAGCTGACTCATGGGAATATCAGGATGCTTTCTTAGATGCAAAACAGCTAAGAGCAAACCGCCCCATATAAGCAGCATGGAGATAATCATAAAAATAATGGCTGAAGTTGACATAATTTATTCCTATTAAAGTGTCCGTCTAAGAGCAGTATGATTAGCGTGCATCATCAAGAGCGCGAGCTTTATCATCTTCTTCGTCATGGATACCTTTCATACGAGAGAGTATAAAGGCACCTAAGCCAAATAGTACCACCACGCCCCAACCAAATAGTAATAGGATGGTTGTTGAGTAGCCTTCATAAGGGTTTTGTACCAAATCAACTAATCTCATACCTAGCGCAATGACCAGTACAACAGGCGTAATAACCGTCAGCATAAATACCCAAGCACCGCCTAATTTGACACTAGACACCTGATTGATATGCGCTATTAAACCTGGGATTTTGCGGCGATTAAACCAAGTGACCAAGACAATAGACATGAGTCCACCTGCGACGATACCGATGTTATTAGCAAAATGATCAATCACATCGACCAATACCAATGAGCTACCAGTAGAGAAAGCTGAGATAGATATAACCGCAGATACACCCACGATTATGGCTACTGCTTTTTTGCGCGACCAGTCAAATTTACTTTGAAACGCAGAGACGGGTACTTCTAAGATACTAATTAATGAGCTAATACCAGCAACGACCAACGAGCCAAAGAATAAGAAACCGACAAAGTCGCCACTAGCGCCCATAGTAGAGATGATTTTGGGGAAAACAAAGAAGGCTAGTCCAACGCCGCCACTCGCGACTTCAGCAACATCTTGACCGGTTGACATCGCCATAAAGCCAATAGCTGAGAAGATACCGATACCTGCAATAAGCTCAAATGAGGAGTTAGCAAAACCAACCACTAAGCCTGCGCCTGTTAAGTTAGTGTTCCTTTTAAGGTATGAGGCATAAGTCACCATGATGCCAAAACCCACTGATAGCGAGAAAAACACATGCCCATAAGCAGCTAGCCAAACACTAGGATCCGCCATTCTGGTCCAGTTTGGTTCAAAAAAGGCATTCAAACCAACCACAGAGCCTGGCAAAGTGACGGCTTTGAAAACCATAATACCAAACAGCACAATAAGTAGTGGTAAGCAGATTTTGTTCGCAAGCTCCACGCCTTTACGGATGCCGCCAAACATAATCAATAGCGCTAAAGCCCAGACAATCACTAGACCTGTAAACATCTGCGGTACAAAGACGGAGGTCAGCTCGCCAGTATGCTGTATAAAGTCACTGACAAAGAAGTTAGTGGTATCCTCGCCCCACTTTTGTCCAAACGAGAAGACCATATAACTACCTGCCCAAACGATGACGGCGGCGTAATAGATGGCAATGACAAAAGAGACCAAAGACTGCCACCAACCGACAAACTGACCAGATGGTGAGAATCTCTTATAAGCTCGCGGCGCGGCGGCGCGGTATTTGTGGCCAATAATATAATCTAAAAATAATAACGGAATACCTGCGGTTAATAAGGCGATAAGATAAGGCACCATAAATGCCCCACCACCATTATCATAAGCCACATAAGGAAATCGCCAAATATTCCCTAATCCAACTGCTGAACCGACAGCTGCTAGAATGAATCCAGTACGACTGGACCAATTTTCCCTTTGCTGTGCCATATAACACTCCTAAAATTCACTGGCGTTCTCTTTTAATGCCCTTTAAGTACCTTAAACGCTGCACTTTAGAGCAGCAAGATAATCAAAGAGACTACCAGTCAGCTATTGGTTAAAATAAGTTACTAAAACCTTACTACATATGACTTGAAAGTTTCTGCTAATCGACAGCAAATGTCAAGAAATGATAAACACAAAAAGCCATAACGTTATGTTATGGCTTTTAATGATAGAGGTTATGATGTTTAGACTCGAAATGATAGTACCAACTGTGCTGAGCTAAATTTTAACGGACGACACCGCGTTTACTGTGCTCTAAAGAGTCAATGAGTAGCTGGATTTTTGGCTCTTTGGGTAGCAGCTCATTTTGTAAAACCTCAAGCGCTTGGACAGTGGTCAGACCAGACCTAAAAACGACACGGTAAGCTTGACGTAAGACGTCGATAGTCTGTTTCGACCAGTCTTTTCGGCGCATGCCTTCTATATTTAGACCGTGAGCGCCTGCCGGATTGCCCGATACCATAGTAAAAGCCGCCACATCTTTTAGAATAAGGCTCGCTCCACCGACTAAGCTGTAGTCATCAACGCGGCAGAACTGGTGAATACCAGAATTGCCACCAATGATAGTATGATCGCCGATGGTCACGTGTCCGGCAATGCCAACGTTATTTGCTAAGACATTGTGGCTACCAATGGTACAGTCATGAGCAATATGGGTATTGACCATCAGTAAGTTGTGACTGCCAATCTTAGTGATAGTAGCGTCTTGCGCGGTACCGCGGTGTAAGCTACAAGCCTCTCGAATAGTATTATGATCACCAATCTCAAGCCAAGTACGCTCACCGGCATACTTAAGATCTTGCGGATCCTCGCCGATACTAGCGAACTGATAAAACTGATTGTGCTGTCCTATACGTGTCAACTTAGCCACTACCACATGACGATGCAAGATCGTGTGAGCGCCGATAGACACCTCATCACCAACGATACAATACGGTCCTATAACCGCCGTCTCGTCAATAGTTGCAGAAGGTGAGATGAGTGCTGTAGGGTGAATCTGGCTCATAGTACAGGCCTTAGTATCATCTAATTCAATGGAATAATAAAAGTAGTTCGTGCTGATTTGCCGAGGTTATTTCTCTTGGCGAGCAATCATAATCTGAGCACTGACGGCGAGCTGCTGCTCAACGTGAACCGTACAGTCAAACTTATAAATACCTTGCTTTTGCATAGTAATCTTAGAGCGAATGATAAGCTGATCCCCTGGAATCACTTGCCGTTTGAAGCGCACCTTATCTACTCCGGCAAACAGGTAGAGATAGCCATCCTTAGAGGTCAAACCGGCACTGATAAACCCTAAAACACCAGAAACTTGCGCCATACACTCAACCATCAACACCCCTGGCATAATAGGCTCGTCAGGGAAATGACCATTAAAAAACTCTTCGTTGATGGTGACGTTTTTTATACCGGTGATCCACTCCCCAGGTCGACAAGCCGTAATCCGATCGACTAGCATAAAAGGATAACGGTGCGGTAAATAATGCTTCAAATCATGATAAGTCAGCGGTAAGCTCAAGCCGTTTGTTGCTAACTTACTGATATCTTCATCCGTTAACTTATCGAAATCAATGGCACTCATAATGGGCTTCCTTGCGGTACTCGCAATCAAAATATAAATTAGAGATATGCTGTTTTAGGGCGTGTTGAACATTCACAAGAAGGCACTGCTGATAGCTGCTAGTTAATCGAAGCTGTGTTCTAGTCGTCGGGAAAATTGCAGGTAATGCTCATTGCATTGGCTAACTGATTTTATTTAAACAGTTACAACGACTAGGGCGATTTTAGCATCAGCCCTCACTCTAACAACAGGGACAGGACTCTTTTTTGCCGCTTTATTGATAAGAACTGACGTATAGAATGACTATACTTACCATTTTTATCTGCAAATCGTCTAAAAAATAGTCTCTGTCAGTGCCACGGTCGAATGTCCAACACGCCCTAGACAGACACTTTTAAAACAGTTCACTTTAAATCAGTTAAATAAAAAAATAATCACATCTAAAACCAGTTGCTTTTTAAGTCAGCTGCTTTTTAAATTGGATACTTTTAAAACAGTTGCTTTGGCTGTTGGCGTAGGGTTGACTACTCAATCATTACCCATTTGACGAAAACGTACTGCCGCGCGTCGCCATTTGGCTGTAGGCATAGCGGCTGTACCCGATGAATAAGAGCCTGAGGTTTTGATCGATTTTGTCACCATAGTCATACCAGATAAAGTGACATCGTCAGCAATCTCAATATGACCGTTGATACCGACAGCGCCGCCCACGATACAGCGCTTACCAAGGCGAGTGCTGCCTGCGATACCAGTATGAGCGGCGATGGCAGAGCCGTCACCAATATGGACGTTATGCGCTATTTGTACTAAATTATCGATAATCACATGATTACCGATAACCGTATCATCAATAGCGCCGCGATCGATACAGGTATTGCTACCTATCCGTACCTGATCGCCAATGACCACACGCCCTAGCTGAGCAATACGCTCCCAGCCACTATCACTCGGATTTTTGGTTGGGGCGAAGCCAAAACCTTCGCTACCTATACTAGCGCCGGCGTGAATTCTCACTTGGTTGCCGATGATACAGTCGTGACCGATAACCACTTGTGACTTAAAGTGACAACGCTCACCAATACTCGTATCAGCCCCAATAACTACATGGGCGTCAAGACAACTGCCTGCGCCTATCTGTGCGCGCGCGCCAACCACACAAAACGGCCCTATGCTGACCCCTTCACCGATGATAGCACTATCAGCAATGCTTGCTGCCGGGTGTATGACGCCAGTCTCAGGCTTTGACTCAAATAACTGAGTACTACTCGCATAAGCCAAATAAGGATTGGCAACGACCAAAGCTATCGTCGGTGCGCGGGCAATCTCAGCATGCGGCTCATTGACTAACACGGCTCCAGTCTCACTAGCGGCAAGATAAGAGAGGTATTTTGGATCCGCCAAAAAGCTGAGCTGGGTGCTAGTAGCGGTAGCCAAACTGCCGACGCCGCTAATTTCAAAATTAAGCTGCTCAGAGCTTAGCGCCGACTTGTTCAGTACAGGTTGGCGCTGCTCAATTTGTGTAATGAGATGCTCAATGGTAGTCATAGTCAGTAACACTGCTAATAGTATAGTAAAACAATATAGTGAAAATAGGCACTAAGCTAAGATAAGCTAACAGTTTAGCTCAGTCATTCGTAATGCTCTATCGCTTAAGAGCTGACGTGTTAGTCAGCTCTCCATCAAGCCATTATGGCAGCGCATTAAAAGTAAGGTCAATTAAAAAGTACTACCAATTTGGAACTGGACTTTTTCGGTCTCGTCGCCTTCTTTGTCGCCAATAGGTACCGCATAACTGATCGAAATAGGTCCGATAGGCGTGTACCAAGTCACGCCAGCACCGGCACTAAAACGCAGATCATTGTCTTGCGTTAATAATGGAACATCTACAGGATTATCATCTGTATCTACAGGACGCTCACCCGTTACCGGGTCAACGAAGTTGCGATCTTCTCTATCGGTAGTATCAAAGACTTGTCCACCTTCCGCGAATAATACCGGACGTACTTGATCCGCCCAGTCGCCTTTGAATGGCATAGGCAAGATAAGCTCAGTACCGAAGCTTGCTAAGGCGTTACCACCGACCTCTTCGTCTCTGATACGATCACGACCAAGAACCGCATCAGAATAAGCTTTCGATCTAGGGCCTAAACTTGAGGACTCGTAGCCACGTACAGAGCCATAACCACCAGCGTAGAAATTCTCATAAAAAGGCAAGTCATTACCATAGCCAAGCTTAGTGTAACCGCGTGCAATCACATCTTTATAGATCGGATAGTAGACGTTACCGCGATAAATGGCTTTTTGATAATCAGCATCGCCAAAGCCAATAGTCGCATCGACGCTATGGCTCATGCCCTTCGTGGGAAACACTGGGCGATCTAGCGTGCTGTAGTCCCAGCCTAGGAGTAAATTATAGCTGATATAATCATTCTTGAAGGTGGAAGCGCCTTTAATAGGGTCACCACTGTCATCTACAATTTCACTAAATGAGCCTCCATCGTCGACAATCTGGTCGACGTTAGACACGCCAAGGAAACGCCCGCCGCGAACCTCAGTATTATCGATGTTGATACCAGCGCTTATGCGTTTAGTCTCGTCAACAGGATAGCTATAGTTAAGCGTAGCGCCATAAGAGTCGGTGACATAGTTACTGACGTTTCTATCATCATATTTGGTCTCACGGTAATAAGCACTGACCCCTTGTGAGACGCCATTTTCAGTGAAGTAAGGATCGGTATATCCTAAGCTATAAGAGTCGCGTGTCTCTGAGCGTGAAAGTGCGGCATTGACGCGGTTACCGGTGCCCATAAAGTTGTTTTGAGTGAGGTCTAACTGGAAAGTTACCCCGCCACTTTGAGAGTAACCAGCGGCAATCGTTGAGCTACCTGAGGGTTGTTCTTCAACGGTATAGTTCACATCGACTTGGTCTGGCTGATTGGGCACCGATCTAACATCAACGTTAACGGTTTTAAAGAAACCGGTGCGCAATAAACGTGTGCGCGATAGCTGGATTTTTTCGTTAGAGGCCAGTGATCCTTCTAACTGACGCATCTCTCGGCGCAGTACTTCGTCTTGGGTTTTTATATTGCCGTTGAAATTAATACGGCGCACATAGATAGGTCTTACCGGATCGATATAATAGTCAACATCGACGATCTTGGTGTCGTCATTAATACGCGGTACTGGGCGAATTTGTGCTAGATAATAGCCTTCATTGCCATAACGGTTTTTGAGCGCAGCAGTTGTTGCATCAAGCTTAGCTTGCGAGTACTGCTCATCGGCATTAAAGGTCACAAGCTCGCTTAGATCATCGACATCGAATTTGGGCTCGCCCAAAAAGCTAATATCCCCAAACTGGTATTGGTCGCCTTCGGTTAAGCTGATTTCAATAAAGACGCTTTTTTTATCTTCACTAATATTGAGTATGGCGTTGTCAACGTTAAAGCGCACATAACCATCGTTCTGGTACAGCGCTTTTAGGTTCTCTAAACTTGCGCCTAGTTTTTCTTTGGCGTAGCGATCTGACTTAGAGATGATATTGGCCCATGAGGTTTCTTTTACTGCAAACACATCTTTAATCTCTTCATCACTAAAGTGCTGATTACCAATAATATTAATATCAACTACTTTGGCCGCTTTGCCTTCGATGAAGCGCACGTCAAGCTTGACCCGATTACCATCGAGCAAAGTCTGATCCACTTCGATACTGCTGTTGTAATAGCCTTGGGAGATATATTGCTGCTGCAGCTCGTTAGCGACACCTTGTAGCGTCGCTTGCTTGAGTACGTCGCCGACTGATAAGCCAGCGTTTTCTAAGCCTTGCTCTAGCCCTTCTTTGGGAATAAGCTGGTTGCCCTCAAAATTGACTTCGGCAATGACAGGACGCTCAACGACATCAAAAGTCAGCTGACTACCCTCGACACGGCTTTGAATGTTAGCGAAGTTGTCAGTAGCATACAAAGCTTTAATACTAGTCGCTAAGCTGGCATCGGTCACCATATCACCGACGCTAATAGGCAACACTGGATAAAGACTATCGGGAGTCAGGCGTTGTAATCCGGTGAAACCAATGTCAGTTGCCACAAAATCTGCCGCTTGTGCAGAAACACTCATCATGGCTACCACTAATGGCAACCCAGCCGCGCTCGTAAGTAAAGGCGTACGCATAAATACTATCCGTCAATAAAAAACTTGCTTAAGTTAAGGTAAAAAAGCATATTTTGTCTACCTTATTGAGACTTTGCTTATGGCTCATTAAGATAGAATTAGAACACTTTATATAAAACGCATCATAAAATAAACTAAAAATTACGTTAAATAAAGCTTAGCTACTATGAGTATTGTTTATTGCTATTTGTATAATGTTAGGCACAATCCTGCGCAGGCGTTAGTGTAGCGCATTTGGCTCGATATGTCGCGCCGCGTTCGCCTAAAACAGCCGGCTAATATCATTACCAATCGCTAACACCATGAAACCTACTAGCAAGAGTAGACCTATATTTAAGCCTGCGATTTGCACCCCTTCTGGTAGAGGTCTGCCTCGTATAAGCTCAATAGTGTAATAAACAATATGACCGCCATCCAATATCGGAATGGGTAATAAGTTCAATACGGCAAGACTAAGACTTATCAAGGCAGCAGTAGATAGTACCATCTCCCAGCTGATATCGAAGCTTTGCTTAGCGACTTTGGCAATAGTAATGGGGCCAGATAAGTTATCCAACCCTATCATACCTGAGAGCATCTTCCCCATTGAGCTGACCGTCATTACCGCTAACTGTTCGGTTTTCTCAAATGACTTCACCAGTGATTCACCAGGACCATAGACGACGGTATTTTTATAAGCATCAGGGATGACAATATCAGTCTGAGCGACCATAGCGCCAATCTGCCCATAGCGATTGCCTAAATTGTCTTTTTTGCCTTGTGGCATGATCTGTAACTGTAGCGGCTCGCCATCACGAAGCACGGTGAAAGTGAGCAATACTTCTGGGCTATCACGGATAATACGTGTGACACTAATCCAATCGTTAATAGGGGTATCATCGATAGCGGTAATTTCATCACCGACCTGCATGCCCTGTAAACTTGCCGCACCATCAGCAGTCAAATCGCCAATAATAGGCTCAATAGTTGGCTGCCACGGTAGCGTGCCAAAGCTTGTCAGCGCGTCTTTGCCTTGCGCCTGCCCTTGCATAAAATTAGTCACCGGCGCTTGGTAAGTGGTTCGCTGAGCGCTTGCCGCCTCCATAGCTTGTGATTGTAAGGTAACGCTCACATTATCGGTCTCACCCATGCGACTTGCTAAGCGATAGTTGATGTTCTCCCAAGTTTGCACCTCATGACCGTCGATAGCGACAATCTTCTCACCCGCTGGCAGCTGCGCCATAGCGGCTGGCGTGTCGGGCAGTACCTCACCGATAGTAGTCGCTAGCTGCTCTGAGGGCGTCATAAACAATACCCAAAATAAAGCAATGGCGATAATGAAGTTCATGATGGGGCCAGCGGCGACGATAGCTATTTTTTTTAAAGGATGCTGACGATTAAAGGCTAAGTGCTGCTCATGTTCAGCCACCTCACCTTCACGCTCATCAAGCATCTTGACATAGCCGCCAAGCGGCAAAGCAGATACTCGGTAGTCTATACCGCTGCGCTTACTGGTCCAGCCTGCAAGCTTAGGCCCAAAGCCAATAGAATAAGTTAGCACCTTGACGCCGCATAAACGCGCAACGATATAATGCCCCCACTCGTGCAAAGCAATCAGAGGTCCTAGTACAAATATAGCGGCAAGCAGCGTTAATATAAAAGTCATGGATGTCTCAAATTAGGTATAGATTTAAGCGACCTCAAACCATCTGTCCCGCTATCTGGCCCGCCATTTGGCCAA
This sequence comes from Psychrobacter submarinus, assembly GCF_904846685.1. Lineage (GTDB taxonomy): Bacteria > Pseudomonadota > Gammaproteobacteria > Pseudomonadales > Moraxellaceae > Psychrobacter > Psychrobacter submarinus. The sequence goes on along the minus strand of NZ_CAJHBQ010000003.1, from coordinate 189,126 downwards.
TAAGCGTCTGTGTGTAGCGGCGTGCGGCGTCATCAATAGCTAAGATATCATCGATACTAGCATCAGCAGTTAAGCTGGCTACTTTGACTTGGCTCAGCGCTTGCTCATTGATATCCGCTATATCAGTTAAGCGTATCCGCTCTGCTAAAAATGCCTCGACCGCAATCTCATTAGCCGCATTCAACACAATAGTCGCCTGAGTGCCCGCCTGCATCGCTTGCCGTGCTAAGCGCAGACAAGCAAATTTCTGCAAATCTGGAGCAATAAACTCTAAGGCGCTTAGCGCAAATAAATCTAACGGCTGTGAGCCGCTGTCGATACGCTCAGGATAGCTTAGCGCATGAGCAATTGGCGTCTTCATATCGGGACTACCGAGCTGAGCCAAATAGCTACCATCGTTATATTCTACCATTGAGTGAATGATACTTTGCGGATGAATCACTACGTTTATCTTATCTTCTGGTAAATCAAACAAATGACAGGCTTCAATCAGCTCCAAGCCTTTATTCATCATCGTCGCTGAATCGACAGATATCTTCTGCCCCATGGACCAGTTAGGATGCTTTACTGCTTCAGCGACCCCAGCTTGCTGCATATGCGCAAATGAATGCTGCAAAAAAGGTCCGCCAGAAGCCGTCAGCCAAAGCTTACGCACCCCATAAGAGGACTTGTGAATCTGCGTATTATCTTGCTGAATAGACGGCGGCAAACATTGAAATATGGCATTGTGCTCAGAATCAATCGGTAATAAAGTTGCGCCATGAGTCTTAACCAGTGAGATCATCACTTGCCCAGCCATGACTAGCGCTTCTTTATTGGCTAATAAGATACGCTTACCGGCGCGCGCGGCTTTAAGCGTCGAGGACAACCCTGCCGCGCCAACGATAGCCGCTACCACCGTATCTACTTCACTGTCAGACGCGATATCATCAAGACCGGCAGGACCACCAATAACCTCGGAGTCTAAGCCTGCCTGCGCAAGCTTGGCGGCAAAGTCATCGACCTTATCTATAGGCACACAAACGCGGGCAGGGTTGAACTGCTGGCACAGCTGCAATAGCTTATCTAAACGCTGATGACCTGATAAGGCATAGACATCAAAGTTGTCACTATGCGCTGCTAAAATAGCTAAGGTGCTATCGCCGATGGAGCCCGTCGCGCCAAGTACAGCGATGCGTTGTCTGTTAGTCATAAGCTTAAGGGCCTATAGTGTTATCAATAATAGATGAAGAATAAAGAGACTTAATCAGCCTACAAGCAGACCAAGCTGCTGTAGACCTAAGAATCCTAAAGCAAATATAGGGGTGGCCGAGAGCAATGAGTCAATACGATCTAGCACGCCGCCGTGTCCTGGTAGGATAGTTCCCGAGTCCTTAACTTTAGCGCGGCGCTTGAGCATCGACTCAAACAGATCGCCTAACACCGATATCAAAATAGTCACCACAGATAACGCGGCAAAAGCCAGCAGTGCAGTGCCCGACAATTGCAGCATAAAGACGCTAATACCGATAACGACTAATAAACCGGTAACGACTCCGCCTGCCAGTCCTTCCATGCTCTTATTGGGCGAGACATTTGGCGCCATTTTACGTTTGCCAAACTTACGGCCAACGAAATAAGCCCCGCTATCAGCGCACCAGACCAATAAGAACACATACATCAGCCACCAAGGCGACTGCTGCCACAAAAAGAACATAGCAGTAATGGAGGCAACCAGTATCACCATTCCCATGGCTGACAGTCTGCGGCCATACCAGCTGGTATGAGTCGGAAACTTACTCACCCAAGATAAAGCCACCAGCCATATGATTAAAGAAGCTATCCACCATAATACCCAGGTCATCGGCAATACGAGCGAGATGAGCGTCAGTGCCAAAACAATTAACACAAAAATCGTCGGCTGACGCCATTTTGGCATGAGCTTAGTCCATTCATGGGCTGCAATCGTCACACCAATAGCCAGTAGAGGCGCAAAAAATATAGGCGTTTGGCTTGCAAATAGCGCAATACCTACAATGATAATTAAGACGACTGCTGTTCTAATCCGTTGCCACATACCAATCAAGCCTTATACTCATAGTTGACAGAACTTCAGGGGGTATAGGGTATCTGAGAGTTGACAGACACTTATAACGTAATCATTCACTCTTTTTGTACTTTTCACTAATTAGTCGTTGTACTAGCGACTTGCTCACTAGTCTTGCCAAAGCGGCGCTGACGCTGACTAAACTCCTTTAGCATACCATCAAGCTCTTCTGCGCTAAAATTCGGCCATAATGTTTGCGTAAAAAACAGCTCAGCATAAGCGGATTGCCATAATAAAAAGTTCGATAAGCGGTACTCTCCGCCCGTACGAATCAGCATATCGACCGCAGGCTCATCTGCTAGCTGTACATATGCGCCTAATTTTTCTTTGGTTATCTCTTCCACCACCAGCTGTCCTGTTTGGACTTGCGCGGCGAGCTGTTTTGCAGCATGGGCAATATCCCACTGACCACCATAACTAATAGCAATCACCAATCTCATAGCATCATAGTGGGCAGTCTGAGCCTCTGCATCGGCCATCTGCGCTTGTAAATCGTCAGACAACTGGCTACGATCACCAATAAAGCGTAGCTGGATTTGATACTTCTGCATACGTGGTAGCTGCTCACTAATAGTCACCGATAATAAGTGCATGAGTAATGCCACCTCGCTCGGTGGTCGCTGCCAATTTTCACTAGAAAAAGCAAATACCGTCAGTACTTCAATGCCTACTTCGCGGCAGTACTCCACTACAGGGTCCAGCGCGTCTTTACCTTTTATATGGCCTTCGCCTTTGCCTAATTCGTGTTGTTTGCCATAACGATTGTTGCCATCCATAATAATAGCAATATGTCTGGGCTTTAGGCCTATGTCAGTTTCTGTAAGCATTCTTTAGCCATCTTAGTAGTAATAAATTCTTAGCCATAAAAGCTAACTAATAAAAAACTGGCGTCTCGACAATACCACTTGCAAGAGGCCAGTTCTTCATTGACATTCAGGTTTTGACTTTGCGTTGAATCTAGCAAGCCACTTATACTTCCATCAAATCGCTTTCTTTTGTGCTTAAACGCTTATCGATGGTGTCGATATATTTGTCAGTGATTTTTTGAATATCATCATTAGCGCGGCGCTCATCGTCCTCTGAGATCTCTTTTTCTTTGGCTAGATCTTTGATGTCATTCATCATATCACGGCGAATATTACGAATAGAGACGCGGCTGCTTTCCGCTTCACTACGAGCGAGTTTTTGCATATCGCGGCGAGTCTCTTCGGTCAGTGCCGGCATAGGCACACGAATCACATCGGCGCTCATTGGGTTAAGACCCAAATCAGCTTCGCGAATGGCTTTATCTACTGCTTGTACCATAGTGCGATCAAACGGCTGCACCAGTAAGGTGCGTGAGTCTTCAACGTTAACGCTAGCGACTTGGTTCAATGGCGTGTCGGCACCGTAGTAGCTGACCATGATCCCTGATAGCATGCCAGGATGGGCACGGCCAGTACGCACTTTACTAAAAGTATTATCAAGCGCCTCTAGCGTTTTTTTCATGCGCTCTTCGCCGTCTTGTTTGATTTCTTTAATCATCATATTTCCTTAATTTATCTATACGACAATAGTCATAGTTGCTTATTTTGAAGAGATACGGTTATAAATCGTGGACTGCCGATTTATGACTAGTGATAAACACGAGTGCCTTCATTTTCGCCCATAACGACATTCAATAACGCGTTAGGCTTAGTCATATCGAATACTTGTAGCGGTACATTGTGCTCACGGCACAGGGCAATAGCGGTCAGATCCATGACGCCAAGCTTTTGCTCGAGCACCTCATCAAAAGTGAGGCCATCGTACTTGGTCGCATCGCTATGCAGGCTTGGGTCTTTATCATAAACTCCATCAACCTTAGTCGCTTTTAAGATCAGACCAGCTTCAATCTCAATACCGCGCAGGCAAGCAGCGGTATCTGTGGTGAAGAAAGGATTACCGGTACCGGCAACAAAGATACAAACCTCGCCGTTTTTGAGATAACGAATGGCATTACGGCTGCTATAGCTCTCAGTGACTTCGCCAATAGGTAAGGCTGACATCAAGCGCGTTTTGATATTGCGGCGCTCAAGTGCATCACGCATCGCAAGGCCATTCATAACAGTCGCCAGCATCCCCATCTGATCGCCTGTGACTCGGCCTACCAGACCCTCTTGTTGTAATTGGGCGCCGCGATATAAGTTACCACCGCCGACGACGATACCGACTTGCACCCCAAGGCCACGTAGATGAGCGATAGACAGACTCATCTTATCGAGCACCTCAGTATCAATACCCATGTCTTTGCCGCCCGCTAAGGCCTCGCCTGATAGTTTAAGCAAGATACGCGAAAAACGGGGATTTTTATCAGACATAAGAGCACCTTTTTATCATTAAATATTATCGTTAAATTACTATCAAAACTGTCATCAAGTCGCTGATAGCTTGATCAGCACAGCAAATCAGGCTAAATTGCGCTAATTGTAGCAAAAACTATCCCTTATTGGGCAATTTTCATTCACCGCTTTTGTCATTATGCCTGACGGATATACGCTTTTATTGAGCCTTAGCCCTAGCCTTAACCTCAATCTTAACCTTGAAAGCTTGCAAACAAATCGTATTCGCTAGCGTCATCGATAGTCACTGTTAAAAACTGGCCAACTTTTACCGTAGCGTCAATATTGTCGACATAGACATGACCGTCAATCTCTGGCGCGTCCGCGTAACTGCGGCAGATAGCGATATCCTCTTCCACATCAATCTCATCAACTAATACTTGTAGCGTCTTACCGATTCTCTCTTGTAGCTTTTGCGCGGAGATCTCTTGTTGGAGCGCCATAAAGCGCTCATAACGCTCCTGCTTCACCGCTTCGGGAACGGGATTTGGCAAGTCATTGGCGACAGCGCCTTCGACTTCTGAATAAGTAAACGCGCCGACTCGGTCTAGACGGGCTTCTACTAGCCAGTCGAGTAGACACTGAAAGTCCTCTTCGGTCTCACCGGGGAAGCCGACCACAAAGGTTGAGCGAATGACAATCTCAGGGCAAATCTCACGCCACGCTTTGATCCGCGCCAAGGTGTTTTCGCTATGCGCGGGGCGTTTCATGGCTTTGAGGATTTTATGACTGGCATGCTGGAACGGAATATCGAGATACGGCAGCAGCTTACCCTCGCCCATCAGCTCAACCACTTTATCGACATGCGGATACGGATAGACATAATGCAGGCGCACCCATATGCCTAATTGATTAAGCGCTTGGCACATATCATAAAATTTGGATTTGAGCGGCATACCGTTCCAAAAGCTGGTCTTATATTTAAGATCTAAGCCATAAGCTGAGGTATCTTGCGAGATGATAAGTAGCTCTTTGACGCCAGCATTTTTTAGCGCTACCGCTTCATTCATCACCTGATCTATGGAGCGCGAGACTAAATCGCCGCGCAGGCTTGGAATAATACAAAACGTACAGCGGTGGTTGCAGCCCTCAGATATCTTTAGATAAGCATAATGGCTTGGCGTCAGCTTGATGCCTGCCTCGTCGATCAGATCGATTTTGGGATTGTAGTCTTTATCTTGCTCTTTAGTAGGGCGCGGCACATGCTGGGCAACAGCAGTAATGACCTCGTCATAAGCATGCGCGCCGGTCACTGACAATACGGCTGGGTGCATAGTACGGATTTTATCCGCTTCTTTGCCCAAGCAGCCGGTGACGATCACTTTGCCATTTTTACTGATGGCTTCACCGATAGCGTCGAGCGACTCTTGTACTGCCGACTCGATAAAACCGCAGGTATTGACGACGACTAAATCTGCGCCGTCGTAATCACTGGCTACTTGATAACCATCGCGGCTCAGCTCAGTGATAATGCGCTCGCTGTCTACCAAAGCTTTTGGGCAGCCAAGCGACACAAAACCGATTTTGGGCGCAGTGACAGGCGAGCTTGCATGAGCTTGAGCGCTGCTGCTACTTTGTTCGATACTACGGTTTTGGTTATGATTGGCTTTATGATGATACGCTTGAGTAGTGCTGGAGGCTTGCTCAGGACTCTCGCTACTCGGTACTTGCGCAGGATTGAATACTGTCGCGGTGTTTTTTAGCGCGGCATTAGCTGGCGATGGCGCTACCGAATCGGCTAAAATAGTATCATCTGATGGCATAGAATTTTTGGACATAGCTGACCTTGCTTGAGATAAAATGGCTGAGCGCATTGTACGTTTTTTTTGTGATAACTGCTAGTTTTGCCATGCTATGCTGTTGATTTATGGTTAAATGTTATTGATTTAATACATCATCTCTATGAACCATGCCCCCTTTTACTCTATAGGCTTTTTTATGAGCAGCCATTCGCTAGCCTCTGCTACTACGCCCGACTTAGCTTTTATCTCCCAGCAACTATTCACCGCCATCTTATGGGTTGATGACTCCTTAGTTATCGAGTGGATCAATGCGCAAGTAGAGCAGCTACTGGCTATTAGCCGCGGTAGACTGTTAGGGCAATCTATACTCAAATTACTCGCACCCGAAGAGTTAGAGCATATAGCGACAAACCTGTCTATAACGACAGATGATGCTCCAACCGGCCTACTGACTGAGCGTTTTTATCAAGCGCAGCAGTATCAGCAGCCCTTTGTCACTCATGATCATATAATAGATTTTTCTTCTGATAGCCGTGATGTCCTACTCATAGACTATAGCGTAACGCCGGTTGTATATCAGGAAAGACCCTATTTCATCGTTGAGATGTGGGGTAAAGATCGGCAAAGCCGCATCACGGAAGACCAGCGCCAACAGCAGCAATACGAAGTCGCTCGGCAAATGCTGCGCTCGGTGGCTCACGAAGTCAAAAACCCACTTGCCGGTATTCGCGGAGCCGCGCAGCTACTCGTGCGCCAGTTCAATAAAATCCAAAAGCTAGACGGCGACCCCAGTGCTCTCTCGCTAAGCTCAAACGACAAAGCCACCACCGCTACGTCTAATATACTATTAGATAAAAGTATGCTTAAAGACAAGCTTCATGCGTATACTGATATCATCATCTCCGAGACCGATCGCTTAACGCAGCTCATCGGTCAGCTGCTAGGGTCCAACCAGCCTGCGCATTGGCAACTCATTAACATCCATCAGCCACTAGAGCATGTCTTGGCCTTAGTCCTTAGTCAGTATCCTAAAGTGACTATAAAGCGTGATTATGACTTATCTTTGCCAGAGCTTACAGCTGACAAAGACCAGCTGATTCAGGTATTTTTAAACTTACTTAATAATGCTTGTGAGTCGATGACCGAATTTGCGCAGTTGCAAGTCGATGCAAACTATCAGCCGCAGTTAGCCATTCAAACACGTATTGCATTTCAGCACACTATCGGTCAGCAGCAGCACAAACAAGTACTACAGCTCTCTATCACTGATAACGGCGGCGGTATAGAATCAAGCTTACTCGGACAAATATTCTTCCCGATGGTGACGAGCCGCGCGGCGGGTACGGGGCTTGGCTTGTCGATTGTACAAGACATTCTCAGCCGGCATCATGGTATGATTGAAGTGCACTCTAAGCAACATAAGAGTGGCAATTCAACTTGCTTTACACTGTACTTGCCGTTTACTCAGCCACTGCACTCACTTAATGCTGTCAGTTATAAATAATCCCTACTGCTAATAATGACAATAACGATGAGTTAATAACACTATGACCACTCTTGCTACTCTATGGCTTATCGATGACGATGCCGCACTACGCTTGGTATTGGCCGACACTTTTACCGAAGCTGATCTGACGGTTATCAGCTTTACACAAGCGCAAGCGGCCTGGACGCGCCTCAATGATATTTTACAAAAGCGCGAGCCTGCATCGCAGCTCCCTGATGTTATCTTGACTGACATTCGTATGCCGATGATGGATGGCCTGTCATTCAGCGATTGGGTGCATAAGCACTTCCCTGAACTGCCTATCGTCATTATGACTGCACATTCCGATCTGACGTCAGCCATCAATAGCTATCAGGCAGGTGCGTTTGATTATCTAGCCAAGCCCTTCGATTTGGATGATGCTGTCGCGATCATTTATAAAGCGCTCAATCATCAGCCAGATAGTGATACTCATCAAGACCGCTTAATGGATCAAAGCCGCACGGCGATAAATAAAGAACCTATAGCATCACACTCTACTCAGAATGCAGACAACCAGCAAAATACTAAAACTGCTAGCGATGTTAAGAAGCCTGTCTCTACACCAAGCGATAACACCAATCCGAGTGGTATTATCGGGCAGTCGCAAGCCATGCAGACTGTGTTTCGCGCGATTGGCCGTTTGGCTCATTCGCCGATTACTGTACTGATCACCGGTGAGTCAGGTACAGGTAAAGAGCTAGTGGCAAGCGCCCTACATCAGCACTCGCCGCGCGCCAAGCATTCCTTTATCGCGCTAAATATGGCAGCGATTCCGCATGACTTAATTGAATCTGAGTTATTTGGCCATGAAAAAGGCGCTTTTACTGGCGCGACGACGCAGCGTCAAGGCCGCTTTGAGCAAGCTGATGGCGGTACGCTGTTCTTAGATGAAATCGGTGATATGCCGTTTAGTACGCAAACGCGGCTACTGCGCGTGCTCGCGAATGGCGAGTTTTATCGGGTCGGTGGTCAGCAGCCTGTTAAAGTCGATGTGCGTATCATCGCTGCCACCCATCAAAACCTAGAGCAGCTCGTCCAGCAAGGCAAATTTCGCGAAGACTTATTTTATCGCCTCAACGTCATCCGTCTACCGCTGCCGCCTTTGCGAGCCCGCCGAGAAGACATTCCAGCCTTAGCCAGTCATTTTATGCAGCAAGCAGGCAAGCAGATGAACACCGCCGTCAAACAGTTAAGTCCTGATGCTCTGCGTAGTATGCAATCCTTTGACTGGCGCGGTAATGTACGCCAGTTAGAGAACGTTTGTCTTTGGCTGACAGTGATGGCGGCTGGGGATACGGTGCTTACCCAAGATCTGCCTCCTGAACTGCTCGCCGATAATGCTGCGGACTCATTAAGTAATAATAACGCTCAGGCCGCTCTTACTACTCAAGAAATTCCATCCGCGCAAATGAATAGTACCTCGCCTGTCCATTCGCATACTTCTACAGCGATTACTGAAACTTCGATAAGTTGGCAGCAAGCGCTAGCAGACTGGGCTAAACAGTCTTTGCAAGCGGGTGAAACGGACATCCTACAGTTAGCGACCCCAGAGTTTGAGCGTGTACTGTTGAGAGAAGCGCTTAGCCATAGCGGCGGGCGCAAGCTAGCTGCGGCTCAGCTATTGGGTTGGGGCCGTAATACGTTGACACGCAAGCTAACATTGCTTGATGTATCGTCGAGCAAGCCTACTACAGAGGAGTAGCCAAGTCTTTGATTAGCTTGCTTTTCCTATAAAAGGATTACAGATTTTCATTTAATCTGCAAAAAAATTAAATTAATTTGCAAAAAGGGGTTGCCAAAACTGCGAAACTCTATATAATAGCCAACCACTGAGACGCACTACCGAATCAGTTATCTGTCTGTTAGACGTTTGAATTTAAGCGCTGACGATGATAGAGTGACGATAATGGGGCTGTGGCGGAATTGGTAGACGCACCAGATTTAGGTTCTGGCGCCGCAAGGTGTGAGAGTTCGAGTCTCTCCAGCCCCACCATTTTCGGTTAGTACATCTTAGACCAAATATCAAAGCCTGCTTTTTAGCAGGCTTTTTTGTGTTTGTACGTTTATTTTATAATTGTAAGTCCTTCAAAACTAACTTCCTTCATACTTAGATATCTCTCACTGGTTCGTTTCGCCAAAGCCTTATCCAAAACATCTTGATAATGACTATATTGAAAAGGCAATCGAGGAATCGGCCGTTGGCAATGCTGAATCGCCCAGTCTCGCCATGGCTGCGTAGTTGACGACTCAATAGCATACGGTCGCATGCCCGCCAAAACCTCATACATCATAATGCCAAACGCATAGATATCACTTTGCACCGTACTGCTCTGCCCTTGCCATAGCTCTGGCGCAAGATAAGCTGGCGTACCCGCGCTGTTTTTAGCTTGTAGCTTGTTTTTAGAACTATTTGCAATTGGTCTCGCTAAAGCAAAGTCCGTTAATAGTAAGTTCTGCTCTTTATCCATTAAAATATTACTAGGCTTAATATCGTTATGCAGCCACTCTTTATCATGTAGAGACTTTATGAGCGCTGCCGCTTTGACGATAATTAAGTGCTTTTGTGCCAGGGTTAGTGGCTGCTTGAGATGTTGCGCCAAACTGCCTTGCGTGTAATAAGGTATAGCTAGCCAAGTGAATGACTGCTCTTGTCCGAGTATATTTAAGCGCAAAGTGCCGTAAGCGAGAACGGGCGGCGCGGTAGTGTTTTTTTGAGCGGCTCCATTGCTACTTTGCAAACGGTTTACTACTTTCAGCACCTTTATTTCATGATTCAATGATGCTGCATCTAAAGAGCTATCAGGGCTCAGTTGCCATTTTATCATCACCTGACCAAACTGAGCGTGAATAGCTCGGCTTAAGCCTTGATAGGTTTTTGCAGTGTCGTTTGGTTGGCTCAGCCGTTGATGCACGATATTAAGATAGCCTAGTTGCATAAGCGTATGAGTTATCGTAGGTAAGAGCTTATCAGCTTGCAGTTGCAGCTCTTGTTTTTTTGACCCATGACTTTCTTCATCTTTCATAGTAAAGTAAAGCCCTTATGTGGCTATAGTAGACCTGATTAAAAGTGTTATGCGTTTGATTGACCAGCAAGACTAATAAAATTTTCTGGCGTGCCGTGCCTACGCAGACAGAGGCTGCAATAATTCATAGCAGCCTTGCATAACATTTTCATAGTGAACTGACTAGGGCGTGTTGAACATTCGACCTTGGCACTGACAGAGACTATTTTTTAGGCGATTTGCAGATAAAAATGGTAAGTTTAGTCGTTCTAAGCGTCTATTTTTATCAATAAAGCGGCAAAAAATAGTCCTGTCCCTGTTGTTGTCGTGAGGGCTGATGCTAAAATCGCCCTAGTCGTTGCGACTGTTTAAATAAAATCAGCTAGCCAATGCAATAAGCATTATCTGCAATTTTCACTTAGACTAGAACTATTTTAGCTATCAGCAGTGCGCATTTGTGAATGTTCAACACGCCCTATATTATCTGCATTAAATTTAACCCAAACGATTAGAATAGATATGTCCGAATCCAAGCCGAACGATCACTACGCCCTACCCGCACCGTTACTGACATTGCTAGAGCAATACTTACAAGAGCGCGTCACGCCAACCATTCAAATCGACCCCGAACAATTGGCTTATCGCTGGGTCGGTGGTCGCAGTGGTCATCTTGAACCCTTATCAGTAAATCTGTTTTTAAGCTTAGATGACTTACAAGGTATTGAGACCCAAAAAACAAAACTGGTTCAAAACACGCGTCAATTCTTAAAAGGCTTTCCGGCCAATCACGTACTGATGACCGGAACTCGCGGCGCCGGTAAATCATCGCTAATACGCGCTCTACTGCAAGAATATCACAGCGAAGGTTTACGTATTATCGAGATTGCCCGTGATGATCTACAAGTGCTCGATAAAATTCGCGCTGCTATCAATGCACTGCCTGCTGACACTCAGTGCCGCTATGTCGTGTACTGTGATGATTTGGCCTTTAACGGTCAAGATGAGAGTTATCGGGCGCTAAAAAGCGTACTCGATGGCGCGCTAGACTCTGAGCAAGACAAGCTTTTAGTATATGCAACCAGTAACCGCCGCCATCTATTACCGCAATTGATGAAGGATAATATTAGTATTTATGATGGACAGACCGATGAGGTTAACCCTTATGAGACTATAGATGAGACCGTGTCTTTATCGGATCGTTTTGGTCTTTGGTTATCCTTTCATCCGATGGATCAACATACTTATCTTCAAATTGTGCAGCATTATCTGAGCTTAGAGCAAGCGAAAATATCGGGTGCTTTAGAAACTCATTCAGAAAATCATAGTGAGGCTAAAATGACTACGATTGGCAAAGAAGAGCCGCCTCTAGCTGACGATATCAGAGCCGCAGCTTTACGCTGGGCATCAGAGCGCGGCGGCCGATCAGGGCGAGTTGCTTATCAGTTTAGTCGCTACTTTAGCGGCAAAACACAATTGGCTGCGGCTGATAGTGAGGGCTAATGTCCGGTCATTTAAAGAGGCTAATTTATTGTCTATTTATTTATGAGACCTAAATACTGAACGCTGGATTTGGCAGTGTGCTCACTACCTTTGTTAGTAGTAATTGGTTCGCCTTCGACCGTATATTGCGCAAAGTCCTCAGCTAACCATAACTGATTTTGATAATACCTTTGCGCTTCTAAACGAATATGACTCATATTAGCAGTAGTGCTATTAGGGTTATCAAAGTTCTGATAACGGGCGCTAAAATGGGTCAAGATTAAATGTTGTAGACCGCTATCCTTTGCAAATTGTGCCACTTGCTGAGCGCTACTGTGCATGGGATCAAAGCCTGCGTTGCCCATATTGCCAGAGTTTTTGGCTAAAATACGTGCTTTTACCTCATTAGTATAAGTCGCTTCATGGACGAGTAGATCCGTGTTTTTGACAGCGGCACTTAATAGCTCTGGACTGTCGTTATCCCCTGCCACCACTATTCGTGTGCGCCGCTGATTATTATGGACATAATCAGCTGATGCCAACTGTCGTCCGTCTTCTAAAGTGACATCATAACCTTGCTGTAACTGACCCCATAAAGGGCTAGCGGGAATACCTGCTGCTTTGAGCTTATCTGTATTTAGCACCCGCTGATGAATCGTTTGCGTCACCCCAAAAGCATGCGAAGCCACCCGGTGCGACAGTTTTGTGATATCAATCTCGAGCTGTTGCTGATTGTCTAAAGCCAGAGAGATTTTAGCTCCATTATCAGACAGAACCTCTTCTATCGCTATAAAGTCGATCGCAAAAGGAAAGTGTAGCTCAGTAGTTGATTTTACCGCGTCAAGAAAGTCGTGAATGGCTTTTGGCGCAATAATGGTTAAGGGCGCAGTGCGTCCTGACATTGCGGCACTTGCAAGCAAACCTGGAAGGCCATAACAGTGGTCGCCATGCACGTGCGTGATACAGATAACCGTCAGCTGATGCAAAGACAGCTTAGTCTGAAGCAGTTGCTGCTGCGTGCCCTCGCCGCAATCGATAAGTAGCCAAGGTCGTGATTTTTTGCGGGATTGGTTTTGACTAGATAAATAAGGATTTAGGCATTCGATAGCGAGCGCGGTGACATTACGCTGTTTAGTTGGTACGCCCGCCGAAGTGCCCAAAAAGGTCAGTTGTAGCATAGCTCGCTGCTTACTCCTTAGAGTCCAAAAAACTAGGGAAGCTCACAGATAAAGGTGCGCTTTCCTTCAATTATTTGTCCGCCACTAGCATAACACTCGTTTGCCATATTAGACTCATAAGACTTCCAGCCACCATAAAAGCTAGCAATACAAAGCAGCGCGACAAGGAGCTTTTGGCCCCAAGACTTGAGCGATATCGGCTGTTGCTCGATGATTTCTTCCTCAAAAGGCTCGTCAGTTACTTTATTTGGCTCTTTCATTATCCTACCTTTTTGAAGCGTTTAATTGTATTTGCTAGCCATTATAACCAAAAAGCGCATCATCAACGAATTGAATGACACGCTTTTGGCTTCTACCTAAAAATCTATTTTACGAGTTTAACCGCTTAGAAGTTAAGACGACCGCCTTTCTCTTCACTACGTTTAAAGGCTGGACGCTCTTCACTGCGTTTAAGCCAGTTTAAGATGTTGGCATATTTTTTTCTATTTAAACCTTCACCCGCATTGGCCCCTAACACTGCTAGATGCATCTGAATATCTGCCGCACTGAATTCAGCACCCGCAAACCACTGATTGTCTTCTAAGTGCTTCTCCATCATCGCAAATATCGGATCTAAGCTTGATTTGACCATGTTCTTTTCGATTTGTGCTTGAATCTTTTTGCTGACCGGTTTGATGAGCATCGGCGATTGCTGCACTACTTTGGTAAATACCAAACGCATCACTAACGGCGGCATGACTGACGCTTCTGCAAAGTGTAGCCAAAAGGTATAATTCTCCCAAGCCGCTTCGTTATCGTCACTAGGCTTAAACTGCTGCTCCTTGTCATAGTGCTTGAGTAGATATTCGATAATAAAGCCTGACTCTATCAGCGTCCGTCCATCCGCTTCTAATATAGGCGCATGACCTAGCGGGTGCACCTCTTTTAGACTATCAGGGGCACGGTAGGCTTTGGTACGATTATAACAAGTCAGCTGATAATCAGCCCCCAACTCCTCTAATAACCATAAAATACGAAAAGAGCGCGAGTTTTCTAAATGATGAAGATGCAACATAAATTCTCCTAATAATATTTTGATAAATTGGGCTAGCTGATAAATAGTGAGTGATAAATATAAAAATCAATACTTTAAGATTTTGCTACTTTAATATCATCATATCTCAGTCAAACCGCCATTAATACCAGCAAAGCCCATTACAGTTACCAAAAATAATATCTAACCGGTCAAAATTTTGCCGCATTAGGGTCTATCTATAAATACAGAGTGCGCTCGAAAGCGTTGGCTTATTTTGTATTTAACTTCTCAATCTTACGCGACATTTTCGCTATTTTTCGTTGATAGCGGTTAATTTTACGAAAACGCCTAGCCGCTAATATTCCCTCGATACGGCGATTTTTGAGACGTTGACGCGAAGGAAAACTATGCACCAATGGCTCATTATAGCCATGCAAGCGATCCTCGCGGCGACGATATAGATAACCTCTAGCGCTGTCTATAATCATAATCGCCAAAGCTACTATAATCATACTATACATAAATAATGAGCCGCCCTCATCAAGCCCTTGACTCAAAATCGTAATAGAAAATATAAATAGGAAAATCGGCTCTAAATAGCTCAGCGTTCCAAACAGTGACACCGGCAACTTACTACTCGCCACCATCGTCAGCGACATCGCAAGCGCGCTAAATATTCCTAATAATGGCAGTAAATACCAAAACTTGTTATCGCTGAGCGCTGTACCAAAACCGCCACTGCTATACAACGCAAAAAGCACCACCGGTAATAGTAAAGTTAGATCTGATAATAGACCAGTAATCGGTGGCACAGCTAGCTTGCGGCGCATCAAAAAGTAAGGCGGGTATCCTAAACAGACAAATAAAGTCGCCCAAGATATCGTACCGTATTGATAAACATCATACGCAACGCCGAGCGCCGCTATTAGCGCAGCTAGCCACTGTAGAGCGCTCATATATTCTTTATAAAAAAATCGCCCTACCATAATCATCACTAATGGCAGTAAAAAATAGCCCAAAGTGACATCGAGCCCTAAGCCATTAACCGGCCCCCACATAAACAGCCAGATCTGGCCGCCCAAAATCGGCGTCGGTAAAATAAATATCAACCACTCTTTTGGGGTTTTTATGGTCTTTAGATAATCAAAAACATGCTGCCACTGCTTCGTTAAGCTGACCAATATTGTTAGGCTGATCAGCATCATGATGACCCGCCATGACGCTACTTGCGTCCCGTTAAAGGCTGCATCAATAAACCAAATAAGAATAATAGCGAGAATAAAAAACTCGCAGACGCGCCAGCTACCGTTCCTTGAAAAGTTTGATTGTTAGTTAGCATAACAACAGCCTTTTAGATTTACCGTCCTTATTAAAGCGATGACTTAACGCTTTAGAACATCGAATTAAAGAGTATTAAAAATACAAATAAGAAAATTAAAAACCTCTAACGATAACGTTAGAGGTTCTATGTGAAATGTGAAAACCAGAATGACCCTGTTTAGATTGGCGACTTAACTCTCGCCCTTAACTTAGCTATCTCCATCGACACCAGTTTCTATATCATAGTCATTAGCGATATCGACAGTATCACTGATATCATCGTTTGCGCCGCTTGCGGTAGTGGTATCGATATCTGCCTGCTCCTGAGCTTCAGCGCCAAAGGTACCATCCTCACGCATGGCTTCAATCAGCTCATTATCGTCCTCTTCGTGCTCGACCCTTGCCATAGCCACTAGCGTCTCATCTTTAGACAGACGAATCAAGGTTACGCCCTGCGTGTTACGACCAGCACTTGCGACGTGCTCGACTGGCGTACGCACTAAAGTACCTTTATCAGATATTAAGATAATATCATCTTCTGGATCGACCTTAGTTGCGCGTACCAAAGCGCCATTACGCTCACTGGTTTTGATAGCGATAACCCCGCCGCCGCCGCGATTTTGGGTATTAAACTCTTCAATGAAGGTACGCTTACCAAAGCCGTTTTCACAAGCAATCAAAATCTCACGGACGTCATCTTCGATAACGACTAAAGATTTAATAAACTCATCATCTTTTAGACGCATACCGCGCACACCTTTAGCGGTACGGCCCATAGCGCGAGCATCGTTTTCATCAAAACGGATCGCTTTACCGCTTGAAGCAAATAGCATCACCTCTTGACTACCGCTAGTGATACGCGCGCTCACAAGCTTATCACCTTCCTCTAAGCTTACAGCAATCAAGCCATTAGAGCGAATATTGGCAAACTGCTTGAGCTCTACCCGCTTCACCGTACCATTCGCCGTTGCAAAGAACACAAAAGGCGGCGCGGCAGTCGTGCTGCCTTCTAACGAGTCATCGTCTGTCTCGTTTACAGTCAGCTCACTTGTAGCGGAGGACTCTTCTACCATCTTTGGAATAGGCAGTATCGTCGTCACTGACTCATCAGCACTGAGCCCAATTAAGTTCACCAAAGGACGACCGCGCGAACCGCGACTGGCAATCGGTACTTCAAAGCCACGTAAGCTAAAGACGCGGCCAGTATCTGTGAAGCATAATACGGTCGCATGAGTAGACGTGACAAGCAGATGATCGATAACATCGTCTTCTTTCATCGCCGTCGCTGACTTACCTTTACCGCCGCGTTTTTGTGCGACATAATCATCGATAGGCTGAGTCTTGGCATAGCCGGTGCGCGAAACGGTCATCACCACCGTCTGCTCTGGGATTAAGTCTTCGCGGCTAAAGTCACTGCGCGAATCGATAATATCAGTACGGCGCTCGTCACCGAAGTTGTCTCGAATCTCAATCATCTCATTAGAGATAATAGTCATCAGCTTATCAAAATCCCCTAAGATAGCTTCTAGGTTAGCAATCTCACGTAACAAGTCTTGGTATTCTTCAGTCAGTTTGTCTTGCTCAAGGCCAGTCAAGCGATGCAACTGCATCTCTAAAATCGCATTGACCTGCTCAAGTGATAGACGATAACTTTGCTCGCCTTTAGTCATATCATCGATAAGCCCGAATGGCGCTTTAGGGTCTTCGCCTTCGATATACTCAGGACGTACCGATTGGCTACCGGCGGCCTTTAGCATAGCGACGACACTACCTGAGCCCCAAGTATTACCAAGTAAGCTCTCACGCGCTTCACCGCGGCTAGCAGATGCTTTTATCGTGGCGATAATATCATCGATATTAGCGAGCGCTACGGTCAAACCTTCGAGTAGATGCCCACGAACCCGGGCTTTGTTAAGCTCATATATAGTACGGCGCGTCACCACTTCTTGACGATGGCGCACAAAGGCAGCAATCAGTTGACGCAAGGTTAATAGCTTAGGCTGACCGTTATCAAGCGCCACCATATTGATACTAAAGCTGGTCTCAAGCGGCGTCTGCAAAAATAAATTATTAACGATGACTTCAGCGGTCTCACCGCGGCGCAAGTCGATAGCGATACGCATACCGTCTTTATCAGACTCATCGCGTATTTCAGTGATACCGTCGATCTTTTTATCACGAACTAGCTCTGCGATACGCTCAATCAGCTTAGCTTTATTGGCCTGATATGGCACTTCAGTGAACACAATGCGCTCGCGATCACGGTTGACACCGGTAGTACTCATCGGCTCAATATGATAGCGACCACGTACGTGTAAGCGGCCTTTGCCCGTGCGATAAGCGTCTTGAATACCCGCGCGGCCATAGATGATACCGCCCGTCGGGAAATCAGGACCTGATATATGCGTCATCAGCTCTTCACCCGAGATTTGCGGGTTCTCAGCGTAAGCCAAGCAAGCATTGATCACTTCGGTTAAGTTATGCGGTGCCATATTGGTCGCCATACCGACCGCAATACCGGTTGTGCCATTGACCAAAAGGTTGGGCACGCGCGCAGGCAATACGCTTGGCATGCGCTCAGAGCCGTCGTAGTTGTCTTCCCAATCGACGGTATCTTTGTCCAAATCTGCCAGCATCTGATGAGTCAGCTTGGTCATACGTACTTCGGTATAACGCATGGCAGCCGGAGGATCATCATCGATCGAACCAAAGTTACCCTGACCATCAACCATTGGGTAGCGCAAGCTAAAATCCTGCGCCATACGTACGATAGCATCATAGACCGCGCTGTCGCCATGCGGATGGTATTTACCGATGACATCACCGACGACACGCGCTGACTTCTTATAAGGCTTATTGTAGTCGTTAGAGAGCACATGCATAGCGTACATAACGCGGCGATGCACCGGCTTGAAGCCATCACGGACATCAGGTAGTGCACGCGAGACAATCACACTCATCGCATAATCTAAGTAGGACTGTTTCAATTCATCTACGATGCCAATAGGACTGACCGACTCGCTCATATACACTCCTTCACTCATATCCACTTTATTAATTTTGCAGGCTTTATAGATCGCTCACCACACTAAGCTGACTTTGATAACCATCAAAGAATTAGCCAGTAAAGCAACACCATAAAGCATG
Organism: Psychrobacter submarinus; assembly: GCF_904846685.1. Classification (GTDB taxonomy): domain Bacteria; phylum Pseudomonadota; class Gammaproteobacteria; order Pseudomonadales; family Moraxellaceae; genus Psychrobacter; species Psychrobacter submarinus. The sequence goes on along the minus strand of NZ_CAJHBQ010000003.1, from coordinate 170,269 downwards.
AAAAATCTTGGGAAAATGATGATCGTTTTAGTAGTAAATAAAGAGGACTATTTTAGCACAAATCTGCAAGCTTAGGGGTATCTATATACCAATAAAATCAAGCAAAACAGCTGATTAGCAGGCTTTATTTGCACTTGACAAAACGCTAGTAATATTACTCTGATAACCCGTCTAATTTTCTATATTTATAGCTGCTTTATCAACAAAAAAACTGCACCCTTTCGGATGCAGTTTTTTGGATGACGCGAGTATCTTCAGATTATCAGTTTAAGACTATCTTGGAACCACTTGAGAGGCGCTAAAATCTTGATCGAAGAATTCGCGGGTCGCTTGAGTACAAGCACTGCTGACCAGACCACCGTGATAGCTTGACAATATAGCCGCACCTGCCGCTTGTGCTAATGCTGTTGGATCTGTTACGCCCGCAGCCTGCGCATTCGCAATTGCATTATTTTGAACAGCTGTCAATGTGGTAGAGAATCTGTCTTGAACGTCATCGATAACGGTTGTTGACATCCATGGGTTGCTCATAGCACTATCACCAATCGGAGTCACTTCGCCTCGGTTGTTTCTAACATCGACATTTAGAACCGTCACATTAAGGTTGGCGTTTGGCGCTGCACTTGCCTGCTGTAATATCGCCGCCATCGAACCCGTATTTAGATCATAAAATACCGTTGGGTCTTGGTTACCACCACACAATAGTGTCGGCATTTTTGGTATATATCCACGCAAGTCGTTATCCTTTAACGCCTTACGAAGGTTGTTTTGCGGGTTTTGGGCGGGCAATGCACCTGTGCCTGCTATTAACTGGTCTTGGTTTTGTAAAGCATCAGCGACATAAGCGGCACGGAAATCTGTTTTGATCAGATAGTTATCGTCAGCAAACCCTAAGAACGCAAAAGGTAGGTCACTGTCTGGCAGCTGATTGATCAAAGGATTATCGGTCGGCTTTGCTTCAAAGAGTGCATTGTCAGGCAATTTATTGGCAGCAACCAATTCCTCAAAACTCAACAGACTTGGCAGTTGCGTGTTGGCATAATCTGCGGTAAAGATGTCAGTCGGGTTACTATAAATGTTGCCGTACTTTTTTTGCATGCCATCTGCCAATAGCGGCGCAAAACGGGTCGCGCCAATATTTACATTACCAGCAAAAATCGCATCACCAAAAGCAGCTAACGCATAAGGCCCTGAGAGCGGCGCGATTGCCGTTACTGTTTTATTTTGCGACTCTAGTAATCTCGCAGTTGCCATAGCGACATGACCGCCTTGTGAGTAGCCTGAGAGGTATAATTTACCTGAATCATCGATGTTGGTGTAATTGTCATTACTCGCTAGCTTTTGCTTGTCGATCACTGAGCGAGCACTCTCTAGCGCATCGACCATGTCATTCGACTGCTGTTCAGCGACTAAGTACGGATGATAATCAAGCTCGGAATCATCGTAGCCAGCATAGTTTGGCGCGACAACGATATAACCTTGGGCGGCAAAGTTAGCGGCTATGAGTGTTGACTCGCCGACTGCTGGATTATTGACATTACCGACTTGGGTAAAGTCATAGCCTCTATCGGTGGTCGTACCATGAGCGTACAGCAGTACCGGACGCTCACCTTGACATTCATCGCTATCGCCAGTGGGTAACATTAACGCTGCCGTCGCGTTAGTCGCTTCGCCTGCAGCGCCAACAGTCGGATAGCTGACCTTTTCAATGGTGACGCCGCACTCAGCATCAGGAGTGTCAGCAGTATCGCCAATAAGAGTATCTATTTGATCTTGGCTAAAGGCATTTATAAACTCTGAAGTAGTTGGAGATTCTGTTGATATTGGCGCATTAAAATCATTATCATCATCGCCGCAAGCTGTTAGTAGTAAGCTGCTTGCTACAGCTACCGATAATAAACAGCGCGACATCGTTGGGATTTTAGACAGATTGGCATGGGGAATGGTCATATTCGCTATCCTTAGCATTGAGTGACAGGGTTTTAATGTTAATTTTAGAATATTAATACAGCGCAATAGCCACTTTATCAAAAACAGCTTTAGTGATTAATAATCTATAATGCATACACCTTACTGTTTATACCGTAAAAGAGCATAAAAAGATACTTCAAATCGATAATTCCGGCTCTTGTACAAGTTCTTGAGCTCTAAGCACTCTAATATCGTTCATTCTAATATCGTTCATTCTAATATAATCATAGACAAAATATTCTTAATCGCTAAACTGACTACGGGTTTTGCCCAGGGTCTATTAAAGCTCAACCATTAAACTATTATTTTATAGGTCAATATTTTATGGATATCGTTTTAGCTATCGTTTGGATTTTGGCAATGGTGCTCTATAGCTTCTCTAGTGATTATGCCCAGTACTTTCCTGATCATAATAATCGCGCACTGCCTTTTGTGCGTTGGGGTTCGCTATTAGTCGCGATGGGCTTATCTGCATACCTTGCTCAAGCCTATCAACAACACTTACAAGGCACTGGTATTTGGGTCTTTGTCATTGTCGTCTTCGTTATTATCATATTATCTAAACTGGTCTTTAAATGGGTGCTCAAACGCCGCCGCTAAAGTACAAAATAAAGCTCTAATAAAAGTAAACTAAACATAACTACGCAGCGGTAGTCAATTTAATAATAAAGAAAATCAATTTATGACAGACAACAAAAAAGATAACTCACAAAACCAGCAGAGAGCGACACGTACCGATCGTAGCTTTGAGCCGATTGCTGATCATTTTGAAAAAAAGGTCTACGGCGGTTTAAAAGGAGAGATTCGGCTTGCGGTATTGCGCCGAGATATTTTTGCTTATGTCAATGAGCACAGTCGACGCTTAGGACGTCCGCTGCGCATATTAGATGTCGGAGCCGGCTTAGCGCAAATCGCTATGGAGCTGGCAGCGCAAGGTCACATCCTTGTCATCAATGATATCTCTGCCGCTATGTTAGACAAAGCGCAAACTCATGCTGCCGCCCTTGAGACAGGCACCAAAACCAAGCTAGATATCAGTTGGCTGGTTTGCCCTTATCAGGAGCTTGCATCCAAGCTTGCTACAGACAGTACTGCAGAAAACAGCGATAGTAAGTTTGATCTCATCCTTTGTCACGCGCTGCTCGAATGGCTGGCCAAGCCGGCTGAGGTAGTGAGATTTTTTGATACTCAGCTACGCCCTCAAGGCGCATTATCACTCTGCTTTTATAATCCAGCGAGCTTCGATTATCGCAACCTAATTATGGGTAATTTTAATCTGCTAGATAGACAGCTTGAAGGCAACTATGCCGCCGACAATAAAAAAAGCCTAACGCCCAATCATCCAGTCGCCAGACAAGAGGTAGAAGCGTGGCTACAACAACATCATTATAAAATCGTGCTTGAGAGCGGGCTACGTGTCTTTCATGATTACGCGCCGCTTAAGCGCGGCGGTCATAACGACCCTGAAGCAGTGATAAAAATGGAGCTACGCTATTCTCAGTTAGAACCGTACAAATGGCTAGGACGCTACTTGCATATCTTAGCGACTGCGAACGGCTGATATTGACTGATATGTTTACTCCTGTTTAAGCGCGCTCAATGTGATCTATCGTACTCTGACCACGTGGTGGCATTGACGTCTTTTTCATCGAACACCACCACATGCTCAAGTAACGGCAAGATACCGATATGGCTACCAACTGCGTGGTTATGGTGGCTCGCGACTAACGACAATACCGTCTGACCACTGTCTAATTGCAGCCGATACAGATAGTTGGCACCGCGAAACACTCGTCCAACGACTAATGCAGTCTGCGGGCTATCATCATCATGAATGATATCATCAGGACGCACAAGCACCTTGATGGGCGTGCCATTAGGATAGTCATACTCGCAGTATTGCGGCTGCCCTGAGGCATCGTACACCTCCATGCGCCGATAAATATCGCCAAGTGCCGTCTCGACATGACCTTCTTTGATAATGCCATCTATCATCGCGCCCTCGCCGACGAACTCAGCGACAAAAGGACTAACCGGCTCATGATACAGCTCGCTTGGCGTTGCCCACTGTACCAGCTTGCCTTGATGCATAACCCCGACTTTATCTGCGAGCGCAAACGCTTCGTTTTGGTCATGAGTCACTAAAATAGCAGTAGTATTGGTGCGTTTTAGAATATCACGCACGCTCATCGCTAGTGACTCGCGCAGCACCACATCAAGGTTAGAAAAAGGCTCATCAAGTAATAGTAACTTTGGCTTAGGAGCCAGTGCCCGAGCTAACGCCACGCGCTGCTGCTGACCACCCGATAGCTCAGCGGGACGTTTATCAGCGTGCTCGCTCAGTCCCACCAGCTCTAACATCTGCGCCACGCGCGCTTTTTTATCAGCGCTAGACCATTTATTAAGACCAAATCCAATGTTTTTGGCGACGCTGAGATGACCAAATAGCGCATAGTCTTGAAACACCATACCCATACCGCGCTTGGCAGGAGCCACCGCAAAGGAATGGCGGTTATCTTGTTCGGTTAGACGCTGATGATTGAGCTCAATTTTGCCTTGGCGGATAGGCTCAAGCCCAGCAATAGCTCGCAGCGCTGTGGTTTTTCCGCAGCCGCTATACCCCAAAAAACAACCGATCTCACCTTGTTGCAGGCTCAATGACAAGCCATTGACAATAGTCACATCATCGTAGCCCACGATTAAGTTTTCTACTTTTAAAAAAGGCTCAGTATCGCTCTTTGAGGCGCGCGGGTCATGGTAGTTACGTTGCCCGTCGCTCTGCTCACTGCTGCTATCGCTACCCGTATCCGCTTCACCAAGCGTTTGCGTATTTTGCATAGTTTGGCCTTTTTGCGGTAACGCTGATACCGGGAGCACAGATGATTTTTTGCTCACTTCTAGCCTAGCTTTGGCTTTGATAAGCTTTGGATCTAGACCTTTTGTAAGGGATTGACGGTCTTTAGAAGAAGGCTGCTTTGCATAGCTCTCCTCGGTATCTAAAGTATCATTAGTCAAGTTGGTATACATAAAAGGTACTCGTAAGCGATAAATAAATGAGACGGGCGATAATAAATATTAGGGATACTCAATATTAGAGGTGCTCGCTGCTATTTAAAGGTGACAAAATTAAAGGAAAAATCTAAAAGTGCTCATACTAACATGTTAATCATGAGCGATTACCATTTATGCAGATTAGCTATGCTTTTCACTTTGGCGTAGTAATATCCATACAGGTATTAGCCCCACCAACACAATCAGCAAACTCGGTAGCGCCGCTCTCGCCCACATGCCTTCGCTTGTCATTTCAAACACTCGTACCGCCAGCGTATCCCAGCCTTGCCGACGCGTCATTAGGGTGATTGGCATCTCTTTCATCACCTCCACAAAGCCCATTAGCAAAGCCGTCAGCACTCCCGGACTAAGTACCGGCAGCACCACTTGTCGCCAGCGCTGGAACGGACTACTGCTTAACAGTTCAGCGGCGGCTTCTTGATTGACCGTCAGTCGCTGTAATTGCCGATCGATCGGCTGAAAGCTCACCGTCATAAAACGTGTTGAGAGTGCTAATAGCATCACAATGACGCTACCTGATAATACTTGCTTGGTGGTAATACCAAAAGCGATCAGCTGATTGTCCAACCAAGCAATAGGAATAAACACGCCAACTGCCAGCACGGTGCCTGGTACCACATAGCCCAAATTAGCAAGCGTGGTCATCAATTTCGTGCTCTTATCGGCATACTGACGCTTAATCCAAGCAATGATAATAGCGAGAAAGGCAATCAGCACTGTGGTCATGCTCGCAATAAGCAGACTGTTGGTGACAAAATCGATATAGCGCGCATCAAAGTCTTGGCGGTAGTTCATCGCCGTCCAATACAGTAGCTGCAAAAACGGTACTAAAAATGCCAATAAAAATACCAGACTACAAAGCAGCGTCATGCCCCATTTAGCTGCTGCGTTACTCGTCAGGCGCTTATTACTGCTTTGCGCGGTTATCGAGCCGCGACGTGCCTGCCAATACTGCTCAAATATCACCACGATAAACACTACGCCAATAAGTAAAGCCGCCAGTTGCGCGGCGGTAGTCAGGCTGAAAAAGCCAAACCAAGCCTTATAGATAGCAGTGGTAAAGGTATCGACATTAAATACCGATACCGCACCAAAATCCGCTAGCGTCTCCATACTCGCCAGCAATAAGCCGCCAATAATCCAAGGCAGTGCTTGCGGCAGCGCCAAACGAAAAAACACGCGGCTACGACTGAGCCCAAGCATCTGCCCCGCTTCGATCGCGCGGTGACCTTGCGACAAAAAAGCTTGCCGCGCTAATAAGTAAACATAAGGATAAAAAGCAAGCGACAAAATAAAGCCTGCGCCCCAAACGTTGCGCACTGAGGGAATAGCAGTGGTCACGCCCAGCTCTCGCAAGCTTGTCTGCAAAGGCCCACTAAAATCAACCATACCGACAGTGACAAAGGCGAAAACATAGGCGGGTATTGCAAGCGGCAACATCAAAGCCCAAGAAAAAAACCGCTGACCTGGGAAGCGGTACATACTCGTAACCCAAGCCAGCGAAGTACCCACGCTACCCGAGATGACCGTCACCATCGCTAATAAGATAGCGGTATTTTTTAATACTTGCGGCAGCACATACTCGCCCATATGTGGCCAGATATCAGCCATCGGCTGTGTCCAAGACAGTAGGACGATCAAAATCGGTATCAGCATAAACAACGAAATCAGTCCTAAGACTGATTTCGATAAAACACGTTTAAGAAGGGTGCGATCCTTAACGACGATAAGGTCTGGAGCCCCTATATCGTCTGCATGTTCGGACGCTTTTGGTATCGTTACCATATTACTACCATCTTCTACCCTCTATAGCGACGCTAATGAACAAGCCTTACTTATAGCCTGCTTTGTCCATCATTTGAATCGCTTGAGTTTGTAGCGAGCCAAATTTTTGAACATTGATATCATCTTGTTTAAAGCTGCCCCAAGATCTGAGCATCTCTGACTCATCAACGCCCTGTTTTACTGGATACTCTTTATCGGAGCTGGCATAGATACCTTGCGCTTCATCAGACGACAACCACTCCATCAATTTAAGCGCGCCATCTGGGTTGTCTGCTGCCGCAACTACGCCCGCGCCAGAGATGTTGACATGGGTGCCAGTTGTGTCTTGATTGGCCCAAAATATCTCTACTGGAAAATCAGGGTTTTCATCAAGGATGCGGCCATAGTAGTAGCTGTTAGCGATACCCACTTCACACTGACCAGCCGCAATAGCTTCTAGCATACTCGTATCATCGCTGAACACATCAGTGGCTAGATTATCTACCCAGCCGCGAATCACCTCTTCAGTTCTTTCAGGGCCCAAGTGCTCAATCATACTAGCCACTAGTGACTGGTTATAGACCTTTTTTGAAGTGCGCAAGCATAGCTTGCCTTTCCACTTTGGATCAGCCAGATCAGCATACGTCGATAGCTCCTCTGCATCGACTTTGCTAGGGTCATAAAAGATAGTACGAGCGCGTAGCGACAGACCTGTCCAATTACCCGCTGGATCACGGTACTTCGCCGGAACGTTAGTATTTAGAGTTTCTGATGCTATCGGCTGCAATAAGCCCTGCTCTCCTGCTTGCCATAAGTTACCGGCATCAACGGTTAATAGCATATCAGCTGGGGTGTTATCGCCTTCTGCTTGTAGGCGCGCCATCAGTGGGCCTGTTTTATCAGTTACCAGCTCAATCTCAACGCCAGTCTCTTCGGTATAGCGATCTAATAACGGCTTAATCAGCTGCTCATTACGCGATGAATAAATCGTCACCGACTGATCGCTATTGGCCGTTGCCGCTTCAGTTTCAGTTGTTGATGCCTCGCCTTCAGCCGTCTGTTCAGGTGTCTGGCTTTGATTACAACCGACCAAACCTAACATCATACTAAACATAGCCACAGATAACGTGGTCTTTATGGGCTGACTTACCGCAACTGAATCATTAAGCGCTTGTAACGACATGGCTTTCTCCAAAGCTGGATTATAAACAAAAGAACATTAAAAAGGAGTTATAAATAACGAGATAAACGGCTTAAAACGAGCAAATACATACTAATAGAAATGATATTAATTATCAATAACTTTATGCGACTCGCTCATAAGAGCAGAAGCCATAATGTGCTTGATGTTGCAAGGTTTGTTAATGAGGTAACAGCCACTGCCCGACAATGACGTTGACTGCCGCTTCAGTACGCAATATTCTTGAGCCTATAGTAAGCGCTTGACAGCCTTGTGCAGCTAGTAGCTCAATCTCATAGTCGATCCAGCCGCCCTCGCTACCGATAAAAACCATCTTAGGTAAGCTATCAGTAGGCAAGCCACTATTATTAGCTGATCCGCTAGCAATAGACGCTCGCTGTAAGTAAGCTGATAGCGATAACGCACCGTAAGGATGAGCAACGATCGCCTGTCCATCTATGTCTGTAAGCAAACGCGGTAGCTTGTCTTCTACAAAAGGTTTAAAGCGTTTTTCTAAGGTGATAGTCGGCGCAATAGTATCAACGGATTGTTGTAAGCCTTCGAGTACAAACTCGTCAAGACGGCCAAGCATTGGGCTTTGCCAGTAGCTTTTTTGGCTGCGATAGCTGTTTATTAAGATAATGTGTGCCACCCCAAGCGCAGTCATATCCATAATTAATCGGCGCAGCACCTTTGGGCGTGGCAGTGCTAAAACAACGGTGAGGTCTAACTTAGCGGGCGGTGCAAGAGTGAGCTGCACCTCGCGTAGCTGAATGGCAGTTGGTGTCATATCATCGATGATAGCGCTGCCCAGCTTGCCGCCTAATTGTCCAATCTTTAAGCTATCGCCTACCTGCAAGCCTAATACCTTGTGGATATGATCGATTTGTTTAGGGTCGCTGATATAAGCTTGAGCGCTTGCAGCGTCAGCATTTACGAAGTTATCGATGGGTAATAGTAAACAGTTCACAGCACTTCTCTACCCGTTACTCCTTGTAATGACTGACTCATGACCGTCTCAATCATCTCAAGTTGCTGCGTAAGCACCGCTTGTTGCTCACTTGTCAATTGCGCGCCTGCCTGCCCTGCGCGCTTAGCGGCTGATAAATCACTCAGCCAAAGCTGTAACTGACTATAAATTTTAGCCTGATCTGATGAGTTTGCGCTCTTACTAGTGTTTGATGATTGGCTCTTGCTAGTCTTTTGCAGAGCATCACTCTTTGAATTTTGAGAGAGCAATTGCTGATGGTTTTGATAAAACTCATTATTAGGCTGATAAAGCGCCCCTACCTCTGCCAGTTTATCCACCACACTCTGACAAGACTGCGTATATTGGCCCATTAGCACAGGCGTCGCTACGCTCGCAGGCTCAACAGGATTATGACCGCCGATATCTACCAACGAGCCGCCGACCAAAGCCACATCCGCTTGCTCATACCAGTGCATCAGCTCGCCCATCGTATCCGCAAGATACACTTGGGTCTGTGCAGTGATAGGCTCATCCAAGCTACGCCTTGCCAGAGTGAGAGTGGTAGATGTGATAAGCTCAGCGACCTCATCGAAGCGCTCAGGATGTCTAGGTACGATAATCAGTAGCGTATTGGCAAGCTTAGGATCTGACAGCAACTGCTGCTGCCATGCCAGCGCAATACTCTCTTCGCCTGCATGGGTACTTGCTGCTATCCATATCGGCCGATTGAGACCCTTTAGCGTCATACTGTTTGTAGACTCTTGCTCTACTTGCATATTTGTGGCTACTGGTTTTGGCGTGTTAATCACCCATTTTAATGAGCCGGCTACTCGTATCTGTGAGCTTAATGCGCCAAGTTGGCGAAAGCGTTTCGCCGACTCATCGTCCTGCGCGATAATCAGCGTCAAATTTTGCATCATGCTCGCACTGACCGATTCGATCTTTTGATAGCTTTTGAATGAAGAGGCGGATAAGCGTCCATTGACCAAAATACTAGGGATTTGCTGAATCGAGAGTTTGGTTAAAATATTGGCCCAAAGCTCAGTTTCGATAAACAAAGCGGCCATCGGCTGTACGTGACTTAAAAACTTATCAATGACAGCCGGACTATCTACCGGCACGTAGCTATGAGTCAGCCGTCCTTGCGCGATATCGTCAGCAAAACGCTGAGCGGCACGCGCAAAGCCCGTCTGCGTGGTATTAGTCAACCAAATCTGGTAGCCCTTCGCTAGTAAAGCGTCTAATAAAGGCGCGGCGGTGTTGGTCTCGCCTAAAGACACCGCATGACACCAAATTATTTTTTGAGTCGAGATATCTGCCGTTGATGGAACTGCGAGCGCCGGATACTGCTTACCAAAGCGCTGAGCCACTTCTTGCTGATAGTTGTCGCGCTTATGCGAGCGGCGCCAGACTTGCAGGCGATATAAGGGTTTGAGAATACCAATCGCCACCCGATAATACCAAGGCGGGCTTTGCGGAGTACGCATAGCAAGCTTCATCGGCTCAGCGTAAACTTCGACTAAATCGACGGTAGGCTCCTGTGTCTCTATATCTGTTGAAGACGGCGGGGTATAAGAGGACGGCATGACATGAGACCCGTTCAATAAGGGATAAGACGGCAGCAAACACAGCCGACACGTTAACTTAAGCAGACAAGACGAAAAACTAAAAATGAGCGTGACAATTTTACCGTAAACTTTAGTCAATGAGAATTAGCCATTAGACAAATATAATTAATAAAAGCGCCGCTACCACTATCGCGCCAATAAGCCATTGATAACGCTTAAAGCTGTGCTGCTCTTGTTTTTGGGTATCGATCAGCATTTGCGCTTGTTGCCACTCCTTATTCAGGGTGATGGCTTCTGGATGACCATTGTCCGCCGCTTGCTCGAGCCAATATCTGCCCATGTCTATATCTTGCGTCAGTCCAAACCCTTGATAGTATAGCTTACTTAACAAGCGCTGGGCGCGGCTATCATTGGCGTTGGCGGCTTGTTTGACTAAACTTATACCCTTCTTTGTACTTGCCTGATCTATGCTAGCCCGATTTATACCAGCTTTATCCTTATCAGACTCGCTATCCATATTTAACTTAGCGGTGCCTTCGCCTAATAGCTCATACATCGCAAGTCGGAGCATAGCGGCAGTATGGCCGGCGTTAGCTGACTTTTGTAGTAAGCCTAATGCCTGCAGACGAGCGGCTTGATGAGTATCAGAGAATTTAACTTGCGCGCGTGGTTTGTTTTGTTTTGCGATATGACGCTCGAACTGATCGAGTATATGACAAGCTTGCTCATATTCCTTGTTTCCAGCATTTTGCGGCACTTTAATCTCATTGAGCTCGTTTAACAAACGAGTAAAGATCTCAGGCGTCGGTTGGGCATTTTTATTAGCAACTTTATTATTTGCAGTCTGGCTATTAGGGCTTTTATGAGCAGGGTTATTAACTTCATTATTGGTTGCAATTTTAGGATGGTTGTCACTTTCAGTTGGCTTCGACTGCGCTGTGGTTGACGGTAAGACAGACTGAATAGGCAGCTTAGCGTTTATCTGCACTGATTCATCTTGCCCTAAGTTTTGCTGATATTTTGGGTTATTTTCCGTATTCGCTGGCAGCCTTTGAGTCTCTACTGGGGTATTCGCCGACTGAGATGTTTGAAGTATTTGCGAAGACACTTGAGGCAAGCGCTCTTTGACTGCTTGATATAGACCGCTAGCAATCTGTCTTCCTTGAGCGGCGACAAATTGCCTATCAATATGACCAAATAGGCGCAAACCGATTGGCTCTAAAGCAAAAAATAACGCCGCTGCATGAGCGCTTACCTCATTTAAATCATCGTTTACCTGAGCACTGTCTTCTCGATAAGATACTGCCATGTCTTGATAAAAATCATCGGCAGATAGTCTCAGCTGAGGATAACGGCGGCGCAGCTCAGACTGACTGTACCAATGCGGCAAGCTTTGCCACTCACCGGCTAAAATCCGGCCGGCATAAAACGCAAGGAACCATAATAGATGGCGAAAGCGATCATCTGCTAATAAGTGCTGCTCTGTTACTGCGTTTTTAGCATTATCTCGGCGTATCTGTAATAGTAGCGTGTCCACGCGCTGCAAACTCGCTAGCGTCTCATCTAACTTACAAGCCTGCAGCTCAGCCTCATAAGCGATACCGCCTGCGATAGGACGCTGAGCCAAAAAGTCCTGCCAGTACCCTTCAGCGATATAATCCAGTGAAGTCTTGGCTACAAATGAATCAAAGCTGACAGACATAGCGAAACGTATCCTATGGGTGAATAAACATGCAAATTATAATAAGGGACTAAACAAGCGTATCACATTATCGAACAAGCTTTTAGAACGAGGGCGCTGCTGCCAATAATGCAGCTCCAAAAACTCACAATTCTCCAAATAAGCGTTTTGGCAGCTCAGAACTTGCGCCACCATCTCTGGGGTGTAAATCGCCAAAGTCACTTCCATATTCAAATAAAAGCTACGCATATCGATATTCACTGTACCAAACAGGCAGTAATCATCGTCAATGACCACGGTTTTGGTATGTAGCAAGCCGCCTTCGAAGCGTGCAATCTTCACGCCCGCCTCTAACAGCTCTTGATAATAAGCCTGCGAGGCATGCTGTACCAGAAATGAATCTACTTTCTTTGGCACAATCAACGTCACATCGACGCCGCGCCTTGCAGCTGTAGTTAGCGCCCCAGATAAGGCTTCGTCTGGCACGAAATAAGGCGTAGTAATCTGAATGCGGGTATTAGCACGGTGGATAACCGTGACTAGCGTATTATAAATGACATGCCCGGTCAGCTGCGGCGCTGATGGGATCAGCTGAGCGATAACGTTATTGACTATTGGCATAGGCGCAATATCTATCAAGTTTGTCCCCGCTAATGGCTGCACGGCACTCTCTTGCGTATGCCCCTGCTCATCAAGCAATTGCACCCGACTGTTCAGATCGTTGATAGTAGGATGCATCACATAGAGCTTACGCGTGTAATTATTTACCCGCTTATCAAGCTCATAAAGATTATCTTGACTCTCAGCGCCGATATCGGTGACCACCACTTTACTCATAGCCGTCGCGATACTAATCGGTTGCACGCTTGTGCTCCGAATCATCACATCGATCCACTGGCCGACGTTTTTATCTTGTTTAAAATAGTTAGGGTCAACCAGATTGAAGCTGCCGGTATAGCCTATATACTCATCGATGACGATAATCTTGCGATGATTACGCAAGTCTGAGCGCTTAAACAAGGTCTTAAGTAGACCTACTGGCAGTGACTGATAAACAAAGACACCGGCATTTTCTAAAGCTTCTTGGTGCTTACGATTAAAAAACCCTAGACTACCAACACTATCCGCTAGGATGTGACACTCTACCCCGCGTCTCGCTGCACTCTTTAAAGCCTGCAGCACTTCAAGCACTTGGCCTCTCGGGTAGATAATATAAAACTCCATATAAATAGTGTGAGCGGCATTGTGAATATCAGCAATAAGCTGATTAAAAATAGCGCTTGGACTCGTCAGCAGCTGCATTTGATGACCGGCAAATACGCCAAAGCCGGTTTTTCGCGTCCCAATAGAACTCACCCCGCGATAGTGATCGGACAATAGATCTTGGCCTTGATCAAATACCAAACGCTCGCGCGCTGCCATATCGTTGGTCAATAGCTGCGCTTGGTCAACGCGCTGCCGATAGCGCCGTCCAATCATCGGCTCGCCTAACAAAAGATAGGCGATAAAGCCGACTAAAGGCAGCGTGTAAAGCATAGCAATCCAAGCAATAGACACGCCAATATTGCGCTGCACTGTGACGATACGCAGCGTCATAACGACCATCAAAGTAATATGCAATACTAAACCAAGACCGGCCAAGTCGATCCAAGACCAAGGCGCAAGTGTCTGTTGTGTCGCTAAAGGGTCTATGATGGGCTCCAATATTTGAGAGATCTTTAAGTTTGCAGCATCTATTAGCGTTTATGCAGCTTATATAGCACGTCTATCTATAGGTATGAAAAACAAACTGCTATAGTAAGCCTCCCTCCTATAGTTTATCAAATGTAATTTATCAAATAATATTTACCTACTCACTATTTCCATTCGCTTTTAGCCAGTTACATTATTTATTTGTCGAATTTATAAAATAGTATTTGACAGGCATCACCAAATCTATATAATACACACCCACAGCAAGGGGCTTTATTGGTTCTGAGTTGTTAGAGGTTTTATAGTTTAAAGCGGTGACAGCTTTAAACGAGTTAGAAATTCTAATTTAAGGATTTCAGTACCTGGTTTAGGTACATAACTTCTAGAAAATTCCCTTTAAGGAATTTTCAGCAATACCTAGTTTGATGCAGGACTTTTGGAAATCCTATTTAAAGGATTTCCCTTGCAGAGCTAAAAAAGCAGTGCTTTTTTTATACGCTCTTCAGGGTGATTAGCTCAGTTGGTAGAGCGTCTGCCTTACACGCAGAATGTCGGCGGTTCGAATCCGTCATCACCCACCACTTACTAGCTTGTGGCAAAAAAGCTAAACGACCTAAGCAGCGGTAGTTCAGTTGGTTAGAATACCGGCCTGTCACGCCGGGGGTCGCGGGTTCGAGTCCCGTCCGCTGCGCCATATTTAAAACGAATTTAAACCTTTGGGTTTAAGCAAGTTTCGCCTCAAGTATTAGTTTACTTGAGGTTTTTTTGTGTCTAGCTTTCCTCTCAAGGTCTTTATTTATAAGCTCTGGTTGTTTGCCTCTATCGAACGTTAAGAAAAGGTCTGCTCTTTAATAATGCGTAAATGATAAGTTTTTTCGCATGAGCTCTATCTTTTGAAAGTCAGTGACCAAACGGTGACCATTTAGTGACCAAGGTTGTTAAAATTGGGATGTGGCAACTGACCCCCAAATTTAAAACACCAAATAAGTAGAACTAAGCTGTCATATTAAGTTTCTGTATCGGCGTAAAGCCACCATTACCCATATTGAGTCTTTCGTTATTATAGTGATACAGCCAAGCTTCAGCCTGGTGCCGCACTTGATCTAAACTATCAAACAGTTCTTGATTAAGCCAATCATGCAGCGCATATTTCACGCTAATACTAAATGTTTGTTTCGCTTGAAATGACTATACATCACTCTTACAAATGGACTTTTTATGACTCATAACCTCCCTAAAGCGTCGCTAGGCTACTTCCCTACGCCCTTGATCGAATTATCGCGCTTGAGCGCCAAACTTAATGGCCCAAAAATCTATATGAAGCGCGATGACAATACGGGACTGGCGCTCGGCGGTAACAAGACCCGCAAGCTTGAGTACATTATGGCGGATGCTTTAGCGAAAGGCGCGGATACCGTGATTACCGCTGGCGCTATTCAGTCCAATCATTGTCGTCAAACGGCAGGGGCAGCGGCAAGCTTAGGTCTTGAGTGCCATTTGGTATTGGGCGGACAAGCGCCTAAACAGGCGCAAGGTAATCTGCTGCTGGATCAGATCTATGGCTGTCACATTCACTGGGCAGGCGCTAATCGCAAAGGGGAAGACATCCCTGCTCTTGTGGAACAGTTAACGGCGAAGGGCAAAAAGCCTTACGTTATCCCTTACGGCGGCTCAAACGAGCATGGCGCGATTGCATTTGTAGAAGCCTATAAAGAGATGGAGTCGCAGCGCGAAGCTATGGACGTGACCTTTAGTCATATTGTCTTTGCTTCAAGCTCTGGCGCGACTCATGCCGGTCTGATGCTGGGCAATAAAATGTTCGATAATGACTGTCAAATCGTCGGCATCAATATTGATAAAGGTGAGATGGATAAAGTGCCTTTTGATGAGCATATCGTGAGCCTAGCCAACAGCACAGCGCAGTTGATTGCAGCCGATTATCAGTTCACTGCGGACGATCTGATACTCAACTCTGATTATGTTGGCGACGGTTATGGGGTGATCGGCGTGCTTGAAAAAGAAGCGATTGCATTGACTGCGCAAAACGAAGGTATTTTGCTGGACCCTGTTTATACGGGACGCGCGATGGGCGGACTCATCGATATGATACGCACCGGGCAAATCAAAGCAACCGATAACGTCTTATTTTGGCATACCGGAGGCGCGCCGGCACTATTTGCCTACGCTGATGATTTAGATATACGTTAACGAAACTTGCACAGCGCGTAAAACCTTCTGAATTGAAAAACCACTGATGATCTAGTATCTTTTGCCTAAATATTCGGCTTAGCAGCAGTATTGTTCATTCTATTTTAAAGGTTTTTTATGGGTCAAATCAGTGACTGGGTACTCTCTATCACGGCGAAGTTTGGCTACTTTGGCATTATCTTTGCCATGTTTGCCGAAAACGTCTTTCCGCCTATTCCCTCTGAGGTTATTATGCCTGCTGCTGGGTTTGCCGCCTCAAATGGTGAGCTTAATCTCATACTTGCCATACTAGCAGGGACGCTTGGCGCGGTACTTGGTGCGTTACCGCTGTACTATTTAGGCCGCGTGTTTAATGAAGAGCGCTTGATAGCCTTAACCAAAAAATATGGCAAATTTGTTTTTGTAAAACCTGACGATATCAAAGCTACCAATGAATGGTTCGATAAGCACGGTAAAAAAGCGGTATTCTTTGGTCGTATGGTGCCTGGTATCCGCTCGTTTATCTCGATTCCTGCCGGTATGAATAATATGCCAATGCTACCGTTTTTGGGACTCTCCGCACTTGGTGCAAGCATTTGGACGACAGGTCTGACGCTCGCGGGTTACTATATGGGCCAAAACTACGAGGTTATTGAATCGACGCTCGCCCCTTACTCGACAGGTATTGGCATCCTTATCGTTGTCATTATTATTGGCTGGTTTGTAAAGCGGCGTTTATCTGATAAACACTAACAAATGCGCAGGCCGATAATCACTAAGTGCTAAAGCTTTGATTTACTTGTCGATAGCGTCCAGCCCTAAGCGCATCCAAGTAATCGCCTGCTCTTGATGCTCTGTCATCGCATTCCAGATACCGTCTTCGCTAAAGATAGAATGAGCCTCACCAGAGTGCTTAATCGTGACATCAGCCTCACGATCTTGCATCCACTGCGGACTGAAATAGTATTCTTGTACCTCAGACAGTAGCGCTTCTGCCTCTCTCCAATCTTGCTGCGCCTGTAATAACTTTGACTGTAGAGCAGACCAACGCTCAAATTTGTGTTGTATGTCTTGTGGATCGACTCTATCAGTCATTTTTAGCTCCTAACCATTTATCAAAAGTTCAATTTCAAAGTATCACTAGTGCGAGTGTATAAAACCCACTAGCTTTTAGATAGTGGGTTTCTGCAAAAATGAATAAGCTAATATATCGGTTTTAAAGCCGCTATTTATGCGCTCATCTGCTCACGGTTATGCGGCTCGTTAAAGCCAATAACTGGGCCTAGCGGGACGATCTCAGTCGGATTGATAGTGTCATGACTGGTATAATAGTGCGCCTTAATGTGTTCCATGTTGACAGTCTCGCTGATACCGGGCACTTGATATAGCTCTTTGAGATAGTTCCAAAGGTTAGGATAATCAATAATACGGCGAATATTACATTTAAAATGACCGACATAAACAGCATCGAATCTTACCAAAGTGGTAAATAGTCGCCAATCGGCCTCAGTAAGTCTATCGCCTACTAAATAACGGCTCGTTGCCAGACGCGCCTCTAATTTATCAAGGCCGTCAAACAACTCGGTTACCGCCTCTTCATAAGCCTCTTGCGTTGTCGCAAAGCCTGTTTTATAGACGCCATTATTGACTGATGAATAGACTTGCTCATTAATCTCATCAATCTCGTTTTTTAGATCATCTGGCAGTAAATTAAGCGGTGTTGCCCCGACTTCATCAAAGGCGGAGTTGAACATACGGATGATCTCAGAGGACTCATTACTGACGATAGTATGGTTTTTTTTGTCCCACAATACAGGGACTGTCACGCGGCCGGTATAGTCAGATTTTGCTGCGGTATACACCTCATACATATAATTGGCATGGTTGATCGGATCTTGAATGACGCCGTCGCCGTCTTTAAAGGTCCAGCCGTAATCGCGCATAAACGGATGCACTACCGATAGCGATATCATATCCTCAAGCCCTTTGAGCTTACGATAGATAGTCGTGCGATGCGCCCAAGGACAAGCTAAAGACACATATAAATGATAACGGTTTGGCTCGGCCTTAAATCCGCCCTTTCCTGTTGGGCCTGCGCTACCATCTTTGGTTACCCAATTGCGAAAGCCCGACTCTTCGCGTTTAAAGCGGCCGCCAGTAGCATCCGTGTCATACCATTGGTCTTGCCACTGTCCTTCTACTAATAATCCCATCATCTTATCCTTATCAAAACATTATGCTTTTTAACGAACTCTATAAAATTCTGCTTATGCTCATTTAGGCAAAGCACTAAGTGAATATACGTTCATGTTAGCTTGGTCCGACTATAACACTTTACTCGCCAGCTATACATTAGAGTAAACAAATATGACTCTGAATCATAAAACCTGTCTGCTAGCTAAATGCAGGTGCTAGAAATCAGTAGAAGACGATACAGCAACTAATCTGGACGCTAACCACCTAATAACTAACACTTTCTTACCTAAATTACTCACCGTTACACTTAGGCTATTTTTACGACAATTCTTGTCTAATTTGAGCTATCAAACCATATTATTATGACTTTATAACTGAGCATAGCTTTACTATTAACAGCTCTGTTCTTACATGACTGACGCCTAAAATTATAAAAATAACTTTAAAATTATAATTATCAATACTTAACCCTATTAGCCATAAGTTACGTGGATGCTCAAGGATAGATCATGACCGTTAATGAAGTGACTGCTTTTGCGCCTAATTTCACTACTTATCATTCAAGCCGCAGCTCTTATGCTGAAGGTTTGGACAATGAGGATACGGTTAGTTTAAGTTTTCAGATTATGACTCGTGCTGAACCGTTTGAGGTTGTCACAGCGACTATTGAGTCTTTGCTAGCCATTAAGTCCGCTAATGACGAGATTCTCATTATCGATAACAACCATACAGATAAAGCCTTGTACGAGCCTTTGGCCGCTTATTGCGCCAGTTTGGCAAGTGAGCTTAAAGTACGTTTTTATCATGTGGATAAAGTGGATAACTTTAAATCAGGAGCGCTGAACTTAGCGCTAGAGTTGATGGACACAAGCTGTAGTCATATTGTGGTAGTCGATAGTGATTATCAAGCGCTCCCTCATGCTAGAGAAGCTATCGCTCAAGCAATAGTAGACTATCCTACTCATGCTTTGTTGCAGTTCCCGCAGTTTTATCGCGATAAAGGCCTAATAGATGTGCATAGCGAATTAAACCATTATTTTAATTATCATCTGTACCGCCCTTTCAACCGTCAGCGCGCGTTATCAACGGGTACTTTTGCAGTTATTCGCAGGCAAGCCCTTACCCAACTAGGCGGCTGGTCTGGCGCGTCTATTACTGAAGATGCGCAGATGGGTGTCTTGATGCACCGGCAAGGGCTGAAGAGTCAGTTTATCCCTAAAGTGATAGCGACAGGCCTGTTGCCCAACACTTTGCCGGATCTTATCTGTCAAAGACAGCGCTGGATTTATGGCAATATGCAAGTGCTGAGCTCTTATTTTGCTACTGATAAGCAAGCGTCGGTAGCAGAGAAACCACCTTTTAAAGCTCAACAAAACTCTGAGCGCCTATCTTATATCAGAGCGCATCTCTCGCAGCTTAGCGCTTGGGTCAACTTCACTGGCTTATTTATTTTGTTGCAGCTAACGTGTGTCCTGATGGTTACTGGCGCTTTATTACTTAATTTTGCAGCAAATTTTCAGTTATTACTCGCGCCTTTGTATGCCGTTTTTGCCAGCTACGCGCTGTTTTTAGGCAGACGCTTTTGGGCTTATAGTCATGATAGCGCCCCTCTTAACCAGCAAATACATAGCGCTAAACAAACTAGTCGTAAGCCTGCCTTTCTTCTACAAAGATATGAGTCGTTAAAAAAACAAACGCGAGCTTGGCTGCTGCACCTGAATTTTTGGGAGTTTGGCGCTTTATCGTGGATGCCAGTACTTTGGGGCCGTGATAAACCTTTTATTTGTACGCCCAAACAAACGCTCAGCAGTACCTCTCGCTCGACCTTTATAGCCAATATCAGGGCGCTACCTAAACTGCTATTGACGCTTAACTTGGCTACTTTGCTACTAGTTGCGCCTTTTTCACCGCTTTATTCGCCGGTGTTGTTTATTGCTGCTTTAGTGATTTGTTTGATAAAAGTGCTAGCGGCAAACGTAGCGCTAGACAACTATCGTTATCAGCGAACAGAGGGACAAATTATTAATTTTAAAACGCGTAGCCAGTATAAAGCTGTGCGTAAGCCAAGCAAAACGGCTACCTCATTAGCAAAGGCTAAAGCTATTCCATCAACAGCTATGAGCCGTCACTCTATTAATAAAGCTTGCACGGACAAAGAAGCCGCAAGCTCTTAGCTGTTTTTTATTCAGCTTGTGCGGCTATTGATAATAAAAGCTATAACGAACGTTTAAACCGATATAAATATAATACCGGCATAAATACAATACTTACATTCTCCTTATCGCCCCTTACTGGACACATTATGTCACTGACACATCCTAAAGCTTCGATGCAGATTCGCTCTGCGCCGCCTATGCACGCGCCTCTAAAGATCGCTATCATCGCTCATTCGCTCTATCCGATTGCACAGCCTTATGCTGGCGGTTTGGAGATGATTACTCAGCTACTATGTGATGAGCTAGTCGCGCGCGGTCATGACGTACTGCTCTATGCTCATGAGGACAGCCAAACGCAGGCTAACCTACAGCCGCTCATGACTCGCGAACAGTTTGATGCTTTAGTTTATGACAATGAGCACGACTCTGTCGGTATGAGCCGTGAGGATATGTATCAGTATCTTGTATATCAGCAGGCGCTTAGCGACATCATTGCCAGAGACAATCGCGGCGAGATTGATATCGTCCATAACCATAGTCTGTATCACGTACCGATGCTAACGGGTCAGGCATTTGGTAAGCGTTTTTTTACTACCTTTCATACGCCTATTTTTCCGCATATACGCTTAGCTTTATTAACCCTGCAGCAAGGCACTGCCACGCAATTTACTTCAATCAGCGCTCATCAGCAGCAGCTGTTTGACGAGTTTGTGCCATCACATGTGGTCTATAACGGTATCGATGTCGACTCTTTTACAGCCAATATTGAGCCTATTAACGAGGAGGTTTATTTTTGGTATGGGCGTATTTGCCCCGAAAAAGGCACACACTTAGCGATGCAATACTGTCAGGCAGCAGGTAAACGCTTGATTATCGCAGGTCCCAAAAGTAATCAAGAGTATTTTGATAGCAAAGTTGCGCCACTACTGGCAGCGGATGCCGATAAGGCAGATGGCGAGGCGCTATTCACTTACGTGGGTCACTTAACCAAAGATCAAATCAACGACTATTTGTGTCAAGCAACCGCCATGCTATTTACGAGTACTTGGGATGAGCCATATGGCCTCACTTTGGCTGAGAGCTTAGCCTGCGGTACGCCAGTGATAGGCTTCGACGTAGGCGCTGCGGCAGAGATTATCAACGATGAGACAGGTATTATCGTCCCTAAGTGTAATGAGCAGGCCTTTGTAGCAGCTTTTGATACTATTAAGACTCGCTCAAGAGCGGCTTGTCGCACGCGTGCTGAGCAGTTTTGTTCGGTTGCGGCTATGGTCGATGGCTATGTCGATTTATATAGACAAGCGTTATCGCTAGAACCTTTAGTATCAGATAGCGCTAATTTTAAAGCTAGCAATACTGTTTCAAATATTAATCGTCAAAATAGTGTTGATAATCCAAGTGAAGCGACTACTCAAAATAAAGATGAAACTAGGAAGCAGAAAGTTGAAAGAGTCGTTTAATTTTTACTTTAAACCTTTAACCTTTATATAATCTTTGGAATTTTTATGCGCATTGGCTATTATGCTCACCACCACGGCTCAGGTCATTGCCGACAAGCGGATAAACTAGCCGCGCTTATGCCTATCAGCTTACGTAACACCTTTATCGTTTTTACCAGCCTTGCCATAGACGCTTATACTTTTACGACTATCAAAAATGACCAAATTATTCGTCTTAATGCAGAGGATGAGCGAGAGGATGATATTTTGGCTGGCCGTGCAGGCAAGTACTGGCAGCCGGCAAGTCTGCATTACTCTCCTATAGGTAATCACGATATCCAAACTCGTAGCCTACAACTCTTAAATGCTATTCAGCAGCATAGCATCGATCTAATGATTATCGATGTCAGCGTTGAAGTCGCTATGCTCTGCCGCGCCGCTAGCGTGCCTTATCTTTACGTTAGGCTTGCAGGTATTCGCGATGACGAACCGCATCTCAACGCTTTTGCTGGGGCCCTAGGCTTACTTGCGCCCTACCCGAAAGCCTTAGAGGCAGATGAGACCGACGACTGGCTTCAACAAAAAACCTTATACTTAGATTTTTTGCCTGAAAAGAGCGCCAAGTCCATCTCTTATGATGCATTTATAGTATCACTAGCCGACCTGATTGAAGACGATAATAATGGCTCAAACCCTGCTACAAAGTTTAATCTAACCGATAAAGCTGAACAACACCCAAAGATTATTACAGTGATTAAAGGCTATGGTGGCCATGAGGCGATTGACGCTAAGCTGCCAAAACTGCGAGAGATGTACCCTGATGCCTTGATTATATCGCTTGGGCCAATCGCTGATAACAAACGTAGCTATGTTGATATCGCCGCGCAAGTAACTGATGTCTCGCCTTTTCTTATGCATAGCGATCTGTTGATAATGGCGTGCGGACTCAATGCTATCGCGCAAGCTTATCATCACAAGACACCATTAGTAGTGCTACCAGATGAGCGGCCGCATCGTGAGCAAGAAGTGATGGCAGAGGCGCTTATCGCACAAGGGCGGGCGATGAGTTGGCAACAATTTGTAGACGCGTCAAAAAACCCTCCTAGTCTCGGCAGTTTACTCACTTCATCTGCTAAGCCAGACAGCAACCGAGTGAGTAACAATACGGTAGATGAAACAAACACCAAAACCGCGGCCCAAGCCTTGATGGACAGCTTTATTGAGTATCCGGCTACTAAACCCTGGTTTCAGGACTGGTTATTACCAAAGCTAGATATGACTCCTAAATGATTAATACAATAAAAATAAACTATGAATCAAGCAAACCACCCTCGACCTAAAACTATCGATGTCAGCGTCATTACCACTTGCTATGGTCGTAATCGCCACCTTTATAACCTCCTTAGTAGTTTAGCTAATGGTAGCGTGCAGCCTGCTGAGATCATTATCGTCAACGATGATGCTGACCCTAAGCGCTTAGCTGAGTATCCACTCAATATCGTGCAAATCCCTACTTCGGACAGTAAAGAGAGGGATTTAGCAGCGGCTAATCAACGAGATCTGCTGTCGGACAACGAAAACGACGCTATAGAAAAAACAGGGTTCGATATTGGCCGAAACCGCAATCTTGGCGCAGCTAAAGCCAGTTATGAGCAGCTGATATTTTTGGATGTCGATTGTATCGTGTCGACGACTTTTACCAAGCAATTAAGCGCGAAGCTAGCCGCGCATCCCAGTGCCCTACTTATGGGTCAGCCGCTCTATCTGACGCGTCCGCTAACCGATAATGAGTCTGGTAAATTACAACAAGGTGATTGGGGCAATGCTGAACTAAACGCTCTCGCGGTGACTAATCCTTATCGTCATAATCTTGTTGAACAAGCGGTTGATCAGGCGGTTGATCAGGCGGTTGAACAAGCTGCCGAATCCACTGACAGTATAGAATTAGAGTCCGCGAAGATAACTAACAGAGCGAAAAGAACAATTGAGCGTACGCAAGACTATGGCGCGTTTTGGAGTTTATGCTTTGCCATTAGCCGTACTCAGTTTGGAAAGATTGGCGGTTTTGATACTCATTACATCGGTTATGGTGCTGAAGACACGGACTTTGCTTTTATGGCACGCGAACTAAATATTGAGTTTTATTTGACTGGTGATATTATCTATCATCAGCAGCACAGTGTCTATCGTCCGCCGCTTAATCACCTCTCAAGCATCGTTGTCAATGCCAATCGCTTTTATGAGAAGTGGCAACACTGGCCCATGGGCGGCTGGCTTGAGAGCTTCGCCGATATGCAACTTATCAACTGGCAGCCTGAGCAGCAAAGCGCCATCACTATCACTCGTCAGCCTACAGATAATGAAATTAAGGCTGCACATTGCCCTGACGCGCCCTACGTTTAGACTGTCACCTAACCAAAAGCACCTAACCCAAATCATTTAACCCAAATCATTTAGACTTTACAAAAAAAGCATCCTAACTCGGATGCTTTTTAGCTTTTGCTTCATTTTAGAAAAAACATTTAATCGTTAAGCTTTGATCTATGCCACTTTAATTTATGCCACTTCAATTTATGCCACTTTAATTTATGCCAATAGTCACTTT
The DNA here is from genome assembly GCF_904846685.1 of Psychrobacter submarinus. GTDB lineage: Bacteria > Pseudomonadota > Gammaproteobacteria > Pseudomonadales > Moraxellaceae > Psychrobacter > Psychrobacter submarinus. Next base: position 145,788 of record NZ_CAJHBQ010000003.1, on the reverse strand, counting down.
TAAAAAAAGGCATAATCAGATCCGCTCACCAGCCAGTTAAAGATATCGCGCTACGCTGGGTGATAAAACCATCTGGCGTTTGCCCATTAGCCGCTTGCCAGCGCTGAAAAGCCTTGCGCGTATTGGTACCGATGATACCATCAGCGCCCTTGGTATCGTAGCCTGCGCTAGTCAAACGGCGCTGCAAATTTTTGACTTGTATGGTCGATAGCGGACGCTCGTATCGCGGCCATGATGTACGTAGGCCACTTTGACCCGTTATCGCTTTGCCAAGTAGACTTACGCCCAATGCATAGTTAGAAGAGTTGTTATAGACTTTGATCACATCAAAGTTTGGGCTTAGCAGCAAGATAGGACCATCCTTACCGGCTGGTAACCACAGCTCCATCATCGTATTGGCATCTAGATTGACATCTTCTATAGTGTCGAGACCCATTGACGCCCATCTTGCCGCTGTTTGCTTCGTGCCGACTAAAGAGTAATCGAACGAGGCAGGAAGCGTCGCTTCATAAAATGGCGCCAGACCGCGTACCCACCCTGAAGCGTTGAGATAATTGGCCGTGGAGGCGAGCGCATCTTTGGTAGACCACGGGTTACGATGACCGTTATAGTCGCCATCCACGCCATAATCGAGCCAAGTCTTTGGGATGAACTGCGTCTCACCCATGCCGCCGGCCCATGAGCCATCGAGCTGCGACCAATACACATCACCGCGCTGCAATAAGTCAGCCAATGCTAAGAGCTGCTCTTCGGCAAACGCTTGGCGGCGGCCATCATAAGCAAGGCTGGCAAGCGAGCTTGGTATATAGCTGTTACCTGTCACTGCGCCAAAAGACGACTCCATACCCCAAATCGCCGCTATTATCTCAGCCGGAACACCATAACGCGACTCAAGGCTAGATAAATAAGAACGCTGCTCATTAAACTTGCGCTGGCCAGTACTGACTCTACCACTTGATACGGCGGAGTCGGCATAGTCCCATGGCATTTTAGAAAATTCTGGTTGGCTCGAGTCTAGCGAGATGACTTGTTGATTGAGATTAGCTGAGGCTAATAAACGCTGAATATCGGCAGGGTTTTTGCCGGCAGATATCGCGCGCATACTGAAGTCTGACTTCCAGTCTGAGAAACTAGTATAGCTTGGTTTTGGTGCAGGCGTTACCACTTGCGGTCTGACAACTGGCTTTGGCTTAACCGTGATGGTTTGCGTTTGGGTGACTTGCACATTACCTTGGCGTACCGGCTTAGTCGGCTGAGTGGCAGGCTTTTGGCTAGCACAGCCTACAACCATAAGCGTAGGTAGCAAGATTGCGATGTGATGTTTTTTGAAAATCATGAGCGTCTCGAGTATTAATAACAGGTGAAATAAGGCAAATATAGGACAATATAAAACGAAGGCAGCAGCAGCACAATCCGTTGCTCGCTAAAAATCACTTTAGCAACAAATAATAATAAAGTCGATGATATCAATAAATATTATAAATGATAAAAAAGGTCGCTATCTGTGGATATCGACCTTTATACCATTACGTTTATGGCTATACTTTTTGACGAGAAACTACCTTGCCAAATAAGCGGTCATATCCTCTACCCCATGCAGAGTCATCGGATACATGTGGTTGTCAAAGATCTGTTTTATCTCAGTGATGGTTTGCGTATAAGACCAGAACGCGGCTTCTTCTGGGTTAAGCCAAGCGACTTTATCGAAGTGCGCGAGCACACGCTTTAGCCAGACTACTCCCGCTTCGTTGTTCATATACTCAACGCTGCCGCCGACTGAAAACAGCTCATACGGTGACATAGATGCGTCCCCTACAAATATCACTCGGTACTCGCGCCCGTACTTATTAAGCAGCTCGTAAGTCGGCATAGGATTACTGTGGCGACGGTTATTATCCTCCCACACATAGTCATACAGACAGTTATGAAAGTAGAAAAACTCTAAGGTTTTAAATTCATTTTTCGCCGCTGAAAACAGCTTCTCTAAGGCTTCAACATGGATATCCATACTGCCGCCGACATCGAATAGCATGAGTACTTTGACGCGGTTACGGCGCTCAGGCTGCATATGAATATCGAGCACGCCTTTTTTGGCGGTACGCTTAATGGTCTCATGGATATCTAGCTCATCCTCGCTACCAGTACGTGCAAACTGACGCAAGTTGCGCAGCGCCATTTGGATCTGGCGCGTGCCAAGCTGTTTATCATCATCAAGGTTACGATACTTACGCTGCTCCCAGACTTTGACTGCACTGCCCTTACGCGACTCACCGCCGACGCGTACACCTTCGGGATGATCGCCATAAGCGCCAAAAGGAGAGCTGCCGCCAGTGCCGACCCATTTACTGCCGCCTTGATGACGCTCTTTTTGCTCTTTTAGGCGCTCCTCTAGCGCTTTCATCAGCTCCTCTAGCGAGCCATACTTATCTAACAAACGGCGCTGCTCATCGGTTAGGTTTTTGGGATCGAGCTTGAGATCGAGCCACTCTTTGGGGATATCGGTCAGCTTATTCATCAGCTCATCGATATCTAAGCTATCTACGCCTTCGAAGTAATCTGCCATCGCCCGATCGAACTTATCAAAGTGACGCTCGTCTTTGACCATGCAAAGCCTTATCAGCCGATACATGTCCTCACGACTGGCAAAAGTCTGCAGCTCTGGATACTCTGAGTCTGCTGAGCTCTCAGGATGCGGCTGCATCATCAGCCCTTTATCGAGCGCGGCATTGAGATCGAGCAGCTCGCGAGTCGTGACGGGTACGCCGTAAGTTCGCAGCGTATAAAAGAGTTTAATAAACATGATTGTCTCTCACTTATTGACAGGCCTAGCTAGCAAAATGGCTCATACGAGTTTATCGTAAACGCCCTACAAAGCTCATGATTAACGGCGCATCATATTGGCAAAGCGCTGTAATAAATTGACGTCAGCTTCGTTCTTGAGTAGCGCACCATATAACGGCGGAATAGACTTCTCGCCGCGCAAGTTTTCTTCGAGCTCTTCTTGTGCCATGTCGTCAGCTAACAATAGCGTTAACCAATCGACCAACTCAGAGGTCGAAGGCGGCTTTTTAAGACCTTGCAAATTGCGCAGTTTATAAAAAAGATCGAGCGCATCATTGACCAACTTTTCTTGAATATTAGGGAAATGCACCTCGATAATTTGACGCATGGTTTGCTCATCAGGAAAGTCGATGTAGTGAAAGAAGCAGCGACGCAAAAACGCATCAGGTAGCTCTTTTTCGTTATTAGAGGTAATGATGACCACTGGGCGCTGCTCAGCTGAGATGGTCTCACCCGTCTCATAGACATAAAACGACATCTTATCGAGCTCATGCAGTAAGTCATTAGGGAATTCGATATCGGCTTTATCGACTTCATCAATAAGCAGCACACTACGCTCCTCACTAGTAAACGCCTCCCACAGCTTACCGGGCTTGATATAGTTGCCGATATCATAGACTTTATCATCGCCAAGTTGCGAGTCGCGCAGACGTGATACTGCATCATACTCATACAAGCCTTGCTCAGCTTTGGTCGTGGACTTGATATGCCAAGTAATCAGCGGCATACCTAGACTCTCGGCTACCTCTTCAGCGAGCAAGGTCTTACCTGTGCCCGGCTCGCCTTTTATCAACAGCGGCTTTTGTAGCGTCATCGCCGCATTAACGGCGAGCTGTAGATCGTCAGTGGCAATATAAGTATTGGTACCGGTAAAGTTCTTTTGGTTATTGTCTGCCATAAAGTTAAATCTCAATATTAGTGGTTAGGATGTGTTGAAAATAAAGGCGTTTGATAGATGCTAAATTTAGACACTAACATGCAATAAAAGCCATGCAATATAAATAATTTAAGATTAGCATAACCGGTGTTAATGCCAAAATACTGATGGGTTTGCAATTTTTAGTTACGATAGTCTATGCCTTATAAAAAACAAACAATGAAACGGATATAAAACCGTATATTTGAGCAAGCTAATTTGGATGTAAAAAGTTATAGAAAGAAAAAAAGACACTAAATAGTGTCTTTTCTTTAATGCTAATACCATCCAAAATAATGTTTACTGCGTATTGCCATTAGTCTTTTTTATCTATGTGCGACGCCGCTTCATTACTTGGTTTTTTACTATAAAATCCTTTCACAGGCTTTTTGGTAGGGCTATCAGACGCTTTAGGCTCAGCTGCAAGGTCGTTTGTTTGTGCGGTTTGTGCTGTTGGTACTGGCTCGCTATGTTTTTTTTCTAAGTAGTTGCCTGATGCCAGTTGCATATTGGCTTCGGTGTCTTCAGCACTATTGCGCCGCGCCTTATCGAGACTGGACTCAAAAGCGCCGCGGATCAGTTGCCAAACAAAACCGATAAACAAACCGACCACTAGCACCACTAAGATAGGCAGGGAGTTACTCACCGCTGAGGCAGTATCCTTCATCAATAGTGCATAAATCACGCCGATACTAGCAGGCGCGATCTCGCCTTGTTCGCCAAGCGCGGTACCGGGCGCTAATAATACGGCAAAGATAACCATCCAAATCATACCACCAAGTGGCTTTGGCAAAACGCGTGCAACCAAAATCCATAACAGCAAGACGATGATCGTCCCGCCTAGATAAGCGTACATAGGTAAGTCGGCAGGTGGTACGTTTTTGACCATCTGACTCCACCAAATCACAATCTCACCAAGAGTATCGCTGAGCTGCTCAAGTGGCAAAACATTTAAAATACCTTTCAACCAATCCATGCTTATTCAATCACCTACGTTTAGTGATGCCGATGTCAAACGACGTCTAAGTTAAAAACTCTGTTAAAAAACTATATCAAGAAACTATATTAAAGAACTATGTTAAAGAACTATGTTAAAGAACTATGTTAAGAAGTTATGCTAAAAGCCGGTGTCAAAAACCTTTACAAAAACCTTTGCTAAAAACCTTCATTAAAATATTAGTTAAATACTGCACTAAAGCACTATGTCAAAAAGCACTATGTTAAAAGGCTATTTTATCACGACTTGTGAAGGTACGACATGTTCTAATCATACTTATTGTCTTGCGCTTCTTTTGCGCGCATCTCGGCCTGCCGGCGCATCACGTCCGCAGGCGGCATCTGTACAAAATATCCTTTCTCTTGTAGCTTAGCCAGCACTTCCTCTTTATCGACTCGTGCAAGCTTCTTGGTATTACTAAGGTCTAAATGCATCACAAACTTGCTCGTGCCTAGTCCTGCTCGAAAGTCTTTGGGTAGTACACTGAGCCAATCCTTGATCTCGTCAGTATCATCTGGGTAATCAGGACGCGCTATGTAAACGTACATATCTGGATGTTTAGGGAATTTATAAATGTCACAATGCATAACCATTACCTATCTGTAAAATATTTATCAAAGTTATGGCTGTAGCCTAGCATAATTTGACTAATTATCAGTAGTGGCTTTACGTTTTATTGCGCGAATCGCTGAGCTGATAGCAGCTCAACCGCACTGCTAACCCTAAAACAATATCTGTAAAGGACAATCAGCCTCTTAACGTAGCAAAAAAAGACGGTTAAATGATTAATTTTGTTTAAACGCTTAATTAAACACCAAGATCCCTTGTAAAACAGCGGGGAACCTTTCATAATAAAAGGGTTTTTCAGGAGAGAGTTTTATCATTATGGCAATAGCCTGTAGCTATGACCAATGACAAGACCACCGAAGGCGCATCCACCCTGCCAATCGCTCAGGTAAAAGGACTGAAAAACTCATGCCTATTATTACGACTTGATAATAGCTTAAATATCTAAACTATTATCACAGCACACAACTGGGCATAACAAATCTGGAGAGCGGTGAAGACTTATAGCGCTTCATCCACCGAAGGGGAGAAAATACGCTGTTGCCTTTTCACTATAAAAGTGAGGACTCAATAGCGTATTGAAAATCTCAGGTCACAGGACAGATAGGGCTTATATGCAATTGACACTGCTAGTGTTTTTGCGTAGCTTTATTTTGTGCCACCCTTTTTATTGCCAACGGTGTCGTTGGTATGGTTACCTCTCATTATGGTTTACTTGCTTCCTTTATACTATTAATCAATAAAGTTAATCAATAAAGTGTCATTATTGGATCGCTCACCCTAAGATCCACTAGTAATGACCTTGATAACTCAGTAATCAAAGTCATTAGCTTGATTATTACTGACTTACGATTTGACTGATAAATAGTAGAGGCGGCGTAACTACAAGGATTTGTTATGACTGACTCTAATACTCAAAACACTGACTCTACAACACCTTTGGCCCCTAAGCGCACCCCTCTGTATCAGTCACACGTCGATAGCGACGGCAAGTTGGTGGACTTTTCAGGTTGGGAGCTACCTATTCATTACGGCTCACAAATAGAAGAACATGAAGCGGTGCGTACCGATGCTGGGATGTTTGACGTCTCGCATATGGTCGTCGTCGATATCAGCGGCGCTGATGCTAAAGCTTGGCTACAAAAGCTGCTGGCGAATGATGTTGCTAAACTCAAAACCGTGGGTAAAGCGCTGTACTCGCCGATGCTAAATGAGCAAGGCGGTATTATTGATGATTTAATCGTCTATCTAATGAATGAGGCCGAAACTGAGTACCGCATCGTCTCTAACGCCGCCACTCGCGACAAAGATATCGCTCAGTTCCATAACGTTGCTGAAGGGTTTGAGGTCACTTTAACAGAACGCCCAGAGCTTGCCATGATTGCGGTACAAGGTCCAAAAGCGGTTGAAAAACTAGCCAAAGCCAAGCCAAGCTGGTCAGAGACACTATCAGGTCTTAAGCCTTTTGTTGGTGCGGATTTGAGCGATATCGAAGGCCAAGATTGGTTCGTTGCGCGCACCGGCTACACCGGTGAAGATGGCGTTGAGGTCATTATGCACGGTGATGACGCGCCGGACTTTTTTGACTTATTAAAAGATAATGGTATTAAGCCTGCTGGCCTCGGCGCTCGCGATACACTACGTATGGAAGCGGGTATGAACCTTTATGGTCATGATATGGACGACAATGTCAGTCCTTACGAGTGCAATATGGGCTGGACGCTGGCGCTAAAAGACGAGCGTGAGTTTGTCGGCCGCGACGCTTTAGTCAGTAAGCGTAAGCAGGCAAAAGAGAATAATACCGCGATGAAGCAAGTTGGCCTGCTTATGACTAGCCGCGGGGTGCTGCGCGAAGGTATGGAAGTGACCATTAACCAAGGCACTGACAATGAGCAGACCGGCGTCATCACTAGTGGCACCTTTTCCCCTAGTCTCAAAAACTCTATTGCCATCGCTCGCGTACCCGCTAGCCTCTCAGAGGAAGATACGGTACAGATCGACTTGCGCGGTAAAGGCAAGTTTGTCGATGTACGCGTATTAAAGCTACCTTTTGTGCGTAACGGTCAGCAGCAATTCGACTAATACTATTTGTTTTGCCAGTCCCATCACTGATAATATTACAGTCAGCTTTGGCTATCCGCTTTATCTGATGATAAAGTTTGCATTCATTATAAACCACCCGCTACTCTTTAGGAGAGAACTATGAGTAATGTCCCAGCAGAACTAAAATATATCGCCAGCCACGAATGGCTACGTTTAGAAGACGACGGCACGGTTACTGTCGGTATCACGGACCACGCCCAAGACTTGTTAGGTGATGTGGTATTCGTTGAGCTACCTGACGTTGGCGATACTATCGCTGTTGATGATGAGATCTCAGTTGTTGAATCTGTCAAAGCTGCCTCGGATGTCTACGCTCCTATCTCAGGCGAAGTCGTCGCTATCAACGAAGCCTTAGAAGACGATCCGGAAATTATTAACTCAGACCCGTATGGCGAAGGTTGGTTCTTTAGAATGAAGCCGGACAATATGGACGACTATGAAGCGCTACTAAGTGCTGAAGAGTATGAGAACGAGCTGTAAGTCTTAAGCCCTCATAGCTTATATAAAAGGTTTTGCAGGTATTGGTGTCAGTAGGTTCTATATCAGTAGACTCTGAGGTCAATATCTGCCCTTATTTTTAAACCTTTTGTACATTTGTACGTTTGAGCTTATAAGTCTGCTGCGTAATACCTACCTACTAGATAAATAGTATACGCAAGCACTATCTAAATATTACGTGTTATCACGTTTTATCATAATACAGCTTAGGTTTTGAACGCCTACCCCTATCTTATCTATACATGCCGGACTTAGGCATTTTGCCCACTTTAACGACACTTGCACGGACTTTGACATGAGTACTGATAATAAAAGCGCCAACTCTACTAAAGACACCTTAGCCATGCCGGAGCATACTCCTCAACTACAAGCTTTTACTCAAGTAGTCGAGTCGCGCCGTTCAGTGCGCCGCTTCACTGACACGCCTATTCCTGATGAGGTTATGGCTGACTGCTTACGTTTGGCGATGCTAGCGCCGAACTCAAGTAACTTACAGCCGTGGGAGTTTTATGTCATTGACAGCCCAGACAAGCGCAAACGCGCCGTTAAGAATTGCATGAATCAAAACGCGGCGAAAACTTCCGCGCGCTTGATAGCCGTCGTGGCACGTACCGATATTTGGCACGATCATGCCAAACAAATCCTCGATGAATATCCAGATAAGCCAGTGCCAAAAAAGGTCAAAGACTACTATACCAAAGTGGTTGCACTAGACTTCTTACGTGGTCCTGCCAATGTCATCTCTGCTGCCAAATGGAGCGCGACCAAAGTCTTTAGACAAGTCAAAGGCCCTATCAAGACGCCTTATTATACCTTTGACGATGTCAAAAACTGGGCGACGAACAACACCGCCCTCGCCGCCGAAAACCTCATGCTAGCTCTCAGGGCGCATGGATTTGATAGCTGCCCGATGGGCGGTTTCGATGAGCCGGCGATGAAGCGACTACTTAAGCTGACCGACGATCATCACATCATTATGATGATAGGCGCCGGTGAGCGCGCTGACAACGGCATCTACAGCTCGCAGTTTCGCTTCGAGCAAGAGCAATTTGTGCATTACGTTTAATAAAATGACGTCGCATTATTGATCATAGCGATATTGCGACGCTGAGCTCGCTTTTACCACTAAATTACTAACAACAAGTCGCGTAATAAATGACTTTATCTTTCTACCCTTACTTTAAACGCTAATAAGGACTGTCATGACCACTTCTCAAAAACCGACGTTCGATACCTTTAAAGGTTTATTTAATGAGTCTGAATTCGTCTATCGCCACTTAGGCTCAAACGAAACCAAGCAAGCTGATCTGTTGAGCGCCATTGGCTACCAAGACATGGCAAGCTTTATTAACGATACGGTGCCAGAGCCAGTACGTTTGCATAAAGATCTTGATCTACCGCTAGCGATGAGCGAGCATGCGGCGCTTGCCAAATTGCGCAAGATGGCAGATAACGTCACTGTGAATAAGAGCTATATCGGGCAGGGTTACTCGCCTGTACGTATGCCAGCGGTCATTCAGCGTAACGTGCTCGAAAACCCAGGTTGGTACACCGCTTACACGCCGTATCAAGCCGAAATCGCTCAGGGCCGCCTAGAAGCTTTATTAAACTTCCAGCAAGTGTGTATTGATCTGACGGGTCTTGAGATGGCGGGCGCCTCCCTGCTTGATGAAGCGACGGCAGCTGCTGAAGCGATGGCGATGTCTAAGCGCATGAGTAAAAGCAAGTCAACGCAGTTTTTTGTTGATGAGCGTATTTATCCGCAGACACTAGACGTTATCCAGACTCGCGCTAAGTACTTTGGTTGGGACGTAGTCGTTGGCGACTTTGAACTGGCCAAATCAGGCGATTACTTCGGTGCGATCTTCCAATATGTCGGCAAAGAAGGCGATGTTCAGGATTTAACCGACGTTATCAGTGCTGTTAAAGAAAAGAAAACCTATGTCAGCGTCGTCAGCGATATCATGAGCCTTGTGCTGCTAAAGTCGCCTGCCGATATGGGCGCAGATGTCGCTTTAGGTAGTACGCAGCGTTTCGGTATTCCGATGGGTTATGGTGGTCCACACGCCGCTTACTTTGCTTTTTCTGACAAAGCCAAACGCTCAGCGCCGGGCCGTATCATTGGTGTCTCAAAAGATGCGCAAGGTAACACGGCGCTACGTATGGCACTACAGACTCGTGAGCAGCATATCCGCCGCGAAAAAGCCAACTCAAACATCTGTACCTCACAAGTTCTACTCGCCAACCTCGCTGGCATGTACGCTGTCTATCATGGCCCAAGCGGTGTCAAACGTATTGCAACGCGTATTCATGCTTTTGCCACTGCCTTTGCAGAAGTCATCAGACAGGCTAATGGCGAAAATAAACTTAGCGTTGTACATGATCAGTTCTTCGATACTGTTGTCGTTGATTGTGGTTCAGAAAAGCTAGCGACCCAAATTTTTGAGAACGCTGATAATATTGGTTATAACCTATGGCGTTTTGACGATACTAAAATCAGCGTCGCCTTTAGTGAAACCAGCGATGAAGAAGACTTCAAAGTATTGACTCAGTTGTTTGTCAATACCTCTCATCAGCTACCAGAAACCGCTAGCGTATCACTAGATCAGACGCATCTGCGTAACGATGATATCTTAAGTCATCCGGTGTTTAACTCGCACCACACTGAGCACGAAATGCTACGCTATCTAAAATCTTTAGAGGATAGAGATTTGGCGATGAACCGCAGCATGATTGCGCTAGGCAGCTGTACGATGAAGCTGAACGCCACAAGCGAGATGCTGCCAATTACTTGGCCTGAATTCGCCAATGTGCATCCTTTTGCGCCGCTAGATCAAGTCTCAGGTTACATCGAGATGATCGATAGCTTACAAGAGCAGCTAAAAGCCATCACCGGCTTCGATGATATCTCTATGCAGCCAAACTCCGGTGCCTCTGGTGAATACGCCGGTCTGTTAGCTATCCGCCGTTACCATGAGTCTTTAGGCGAGACCAATCGTAATATCTGCCTAATTCCTATGTCAGCACACGGAACCAACCCAGCAACCGCTATCATGATGGGCATGCAAGTCGTCGTGGTCAAAACCGATGACAACGGCAACGTCGATATCGATGACTTAACGGCGAAATGTGAAGAGCACAGTGCCAATCTAGGCGCGTTAATGATTACCTATCCATCGACCCATGGCGTCTTTGAGGAAGGTATCCGCGACATCTGTGACCTCATTCATAAGCATGGTGGTCAGGTCTACATGGATGGCGCCAACATGAACGCGCAGGTCGCTATTATGCAGCCTGCTGATGTCGGCGCAGATGTGCTGCACATGAACTTGCATAAGACTTTTTGTATTCCGCATGGCGGCGGTGGCCCTGGTATGGGTCCTATCGGTATGCAGGCGCATTTGGCTCCGTTCAAAGCCAACCATGCGGTGGTTCCAGTGCATAATGCACCAAACGCCTGCTCAGCGGTATCCGCAGCACCGTATGGCTCAGCTAGCATCCTACCGATTTCATGGATGTATATTACGATGATGGGCCGCGATGGTTTGCTTGAGGCGACCAATCTGGCTCTGCTCAATGCCAACTACGTTGCCGATCAGCTCAAGTCTGACTATCCGGTCTTATATGCCGGTAAAAACGGCCGAGTGGCGCATGAATGTATCATTGATATCCGTCCGCTAAAAGAAGACACCGGCATCACTGAGAGCGATATCGCTAAGCGCTTGATGGATTATGGCTTCCACGCGCCAACGATGAGCTTCCCTGTCGCCGGAACGCTGATGATTGAGCCGACTGAATCTGAGTCTAAAGAGGAGCTAGATCGCTTCATTAATGCGCTCAAATCTATTAAAGCTGAAATCATGAAAGCCAAAGCTGGTGAAGATGGCTGGACATTAGAGAACAACCCAGTCGTTAACGCGCCGCATACCGCCTCTGTCATTACTGATGAAGAGTGGTCCTATCCGTATAGCCGTGATGTTGCGGCATTCCCACTATCGTACGTGCGCGCGCACAAATTCTGGCCAAGCGTCGGCCGTATCGATGATGTTTATGGCGATAAGAATCTTATGTGCTCATGCCCAAGTATCGAAAACTATATGTAGTTTTTGATATGATAGATGGCATCGAAAACTATATGTAGTTTTCACGGTTTAGAATAAAACAAACCTCCAAGTCAGTAGCTGGCTTGGAGGTTTTTTCTTATTATCATAGCTATAAAATAGAGTTGCTAAGTTAAAACCTATACTATTCCATCAACTTAAAAAAGTGCTGGCGATAGTGCTTCAGCTCGCGGATAGAGTCGCGAATATCATCTAACGCTAAATGGCTACCGCCCTTCTCAAAATTCTTTAAGATGTCTGGCCGCCAGCGAAAGCACAGCTCTTTTACCGACGACACATCTAAATTGCGATAGTGAAAGAAGCGCTCAAGCTCCGGCATCTGGCGCGCCAAAAAACGTCTATCTTGGCAGATAGAATTACCACACATCGGCGACTTACCACTATCGACCCATTTATTCAAAAACTTAATCGTTTCCGCTTCAGCTTCTGCCAGTGTTACTTTGCTACGGCGCACCCGATCGACTAAGCCTGATTGGCCATGCTGCTTAGTATTCCACTCGTCCATCTGATTGAGCCTTTGATCCGATATTTTGATCGCAAATACCGGCCCCTCAGCTAACACATTGAGATCCTCATCAGTAACTACAGTTGCAATCTCGATAATCTCATCATTGAGCGTATCGAGCCCAGTCATCTCAAGGTCTATCCAGACCAGCCCCTTTTTGCCTTGGTTCTTAATTTTTATCTTATTGGGATGGTCATCGCTACTCATAAGGCGTCCTATTATTAAGGTTTAAAATATCTCGTTATTTCTTTCGCTTCAACGGTGTTTACAAGGTTACAAAACCCCTGTTAAGCTTAAGCTGTATGTTAGCAAATTTTCGCGCTACACTGAGCAATATTTTCGTTATAGGCAGCACTCATGGCATTGATTCGGCAACGCAAACTCACCAAACAACAGATTCGGCGCATAGACAAGCAGCAACTAGAGAGTCAAGATAGTATTGATGATAGCTTGATGGATGGTGTGGTCATGGCGCACTACGGTAAGCAGCTAGAGGTGCAAGTCACCAGCTTACCGGCCGTTGTTGCTGAGCCGCCAGAGATTGGTCCCGACGACCCTGAGCCTTTTTGGCAACAGCTTGCCCTTGGGGACATTTGGCGCTGTCATGTACGCACCAACCTGCCGATGCTCGCCGCTGGCGATCAAGTACGCTGGACGGCTGACTCTAATACTGGCTTTGGACGTATTGAGTCCGTCAAGCCGCGCACCTCTTTAGTCTCGCGCCCAGATCGTTACCATAAGCTCAAACCTGTCGCCGCTAATGTCGATATTTTGGCGATTGTTTTTGCGCCGCTGCCAGCCGCTGCTCCTTCATTGATTGATCGTTATTTAGTCGTTTGTCATCACGCTGGTGTGAAGCCGCTACTGGTCTTAAATAAAGCAGACTTATTAGCTCAAGATGACTATGCTGACACCCGTGAGCTACTCACTCAATACGCCGCATTGGGCTATGAGAGTGTGCTGACCTCTGTTGATTGCCCTGAAAATATCGCTGAGAGCGCCGAGCAAATAGGCCTCGGTGAGCTCAAAAGCTATATCGATCATAAGCTTGTTATTTTCGCCGGTCAATCTGGTGTTGGTAAGAGTAGCCTTATCAACGCGCTGCTGCCGGAGTCCGCGCAAAGCGTCAATGTCATCTCTGAGAACTCACAACTGGGTCAGCACACCACGACGACCAGTCGGCTATTACCCTTTAACCCTGATGATTTGACTGCTGGCGGCATCGTTGATACGCCCGGTATTCGCGAATACGGCATCTGGCATCTGACCCCTGAAGATATTATCTCAGGCTTTATTGAGCTGGCTCCCCTAGCAGGCTATTGTCAATTTCGCGACTGTCGGCATACTCATAACTCCAAAGGCTGCGCGCTATGGCAAGCGGTAGCAGATGGGGAAGTCTTGCAGCGCCGCGTTGAGAATCTGGTCACTTTGCGAGAAGAGGCGGACACTAAGCCATACTAGCGCCGGTTTGCTCTGATCGGCCGTTTACTATAACGAGTCTTATCGGTATAATAGCGCCTGGTTCGATATGGTTGGGCTGTATTCGCAGTCTGCTAGAGCCCTAATTTTTTGGAGGTCTGTTGTGGATCGTGCGCTTGAATTTGTAGGCAATCACCCTTTTTTATTTGGTATTTTGGCGGTATTAGCTATATTGTTTTTTACCATTGAAAATAAACGTAGTGGCAAAAAAATATCTCCTAACACGCTTGGGATGCTCGTCAACTCGCAAAATGCGCAATTGATCGATATTCGTACCAAAAAGAAATTTGAGACCGGCTATATTCAAGGTAGCCGCAATATTCCTTTTACTGAAATAAAAGATCGTATAGAAGAAATCCGCGCAATCGAGCAGCCTGTGATTATCATTTGTGATATGGGCGTGCAAGCGGGTGCGGCGATACAGATGATCGGCAAAGACAACGTTTATCGTCTAGAAGGCGGCGTTGGCGGTTGGCAAGGCGCTGGTATGCCATTAGTGAGCCCAAAAGATGCGCAAGCCAAAAAAGGCAAAGCTAAGCCGAAGCTCAGTAAATAGTAGATCCCAATCTTACAAATTTGTGGTTTAGCAAGCTTTGTATTTATCAATTATGTATTTGCCAAATATTAAGACATCATAGCTATCGTAAAAAGCTATGATGTCTTTTTTTACAAAAGTAGCAAGCGCGGTTATTGTGAACTTTTATTACATTTATCGTTATCTGCTTGAATTTATACCCGAGAGCCCCACTTCATAACTGAAGACGATGAAAACGACACTGCTCAGTAATGGCAGCTGATATTCATCATAACGACTCATTTATTATAAATAAGGATTTATTATGACGGTTCCTGTAAAAGTATATACCACGCCAATCTGCCCCTATTGCACAAACGCCAAACAATTATTACAATCTAAAGGCGTCGACTATGAAGAGATTGGTATGCATGATATCAGCAGCGATGAGCGCCGCGCTTTGATGCAAAAAACCAATAATTACCGCACCGTACCACAGATCTTTGTGGGTGATACTTTTATTGGCGGCTTTGATGAGCTTAATCAATTTAATCAGCAAGGCAAGCTTGATGAGCTATTAGCAGGTTAAACGGCATAACTTCGCATTATTTTGAACGATTAATTTATTAATTCTTAGAGGAAATAGCATGGCTGAAGAACAAGCACAACCCCAACTGGCGTTAGAGCGCATTTATGTCAAAGATATGTCGCTTGAAGTACCTGGCGCTGATGTATTTACCAAAGAGTGGAACCCAGAGCTAGATATCAACCTATCAAGCAATGCTGAGAAGTTAGACGACGACCATTATCAAGTGACTCTAACCGTTAGTGTCAATGCCAAAAACGCAGAAGCACCAGCGTTTATCGCCGAAGTACACCAAGCCGGTATTTTCTTATTAAAAGATATTCCAGAAGACCAAATCGGACAAATCCTAGGCGCGTACTGCCCTAACGTCTTGTTCCCTTATGCGCGTGAAGTGATCAGCGACATCGTCACTCGTGGTAGCTTCCCGCAGTTGCTACTAGCGCCGGTCAACTTTGACCAAGCTTATGCCCAAAGCCAAGAGCAAGCTCAAGTAGACGCACAAGGTAAAGCGTAAGCCTATATTAAATAGACTCATTTGAACCGATTAATCGGTAAAATAAAAACCGCCTAACTCATAAGTTAGGCGGTTTTTTTATGCACTGATATAAGCAAGTATGAGCTTATTGCTAGCTGTTTAGTCTTTTAATGCGGCTAAGATTTGCTCTCTGACTTCATCAATCGCTTGGGTACCGTCAAACTTATCGTAATCAGGAGTATCCGCGCCTTCTTTGGCTTTGTCTTGATAAAAACCGACCAAAGCAGAGGTTTGCTCATGATAAGTGGCTAGACGCTCACGAATGGTCTCTTCTTTATCATCTGGACGCTGAATAAGCGGCTCACCTGTTACGTCATCGATGCCTTCAACTTTTGGCGGATTATGGTCAATATGATAGATACGGCCTGAGTCAGCATGCTGACGACGACCAGAGAGACGCTTGACGATTTCGTCATCAGGAACGCTAATCTCAATCACATGATCGATGGCGACATTCGCTTCCGCTAACGCTTGCGCCTGTGGAATGGTGCGCGGGAACCCATCTAATATGCAACCATTGGCACAATCAGGCTTAGCGAGACGTTCTTGCACTAAGTTGATGATGAGATCATCAGAAACAAGACCACCTGCATTCATCACGCCTTGGGCTTGTTTACCAAGCTCAGTGCCTTCTTTGATCGCAGCGCGTAGCATATCACCTGTGGAGATTTGCGGGATATCATACTCTTTAGAGATGAACTGGGCTTGGGTGCCTTTACCAGCGCCAGGGGGACCTAGCAAAATAATACGCATCATTATACGTTTCTCCTCAATAGATGGGTTTTCGAAATTCTAAAAAATTACAAAACATAGGGATTGGTGAATTGCAAGCCATACCTTACCTTGTGGGTTTATAAAGCTCAAGTTTTTTTATCTTATATTGCCAAAGTTGCTATGACTTTACTGTTCATGTAAAGCAATTGCGTGCCAATATGACTCGTAAAATAATGAGCTTTGACACGCTGTTTGTAATAACCATAAGTATTAACCATAAGACCATTTATCTTAAGGTACTTGCTGATTAATCTCGACATTGACTTGGTTTTGGTCGGTGCTGATCACCACCGGATTACCGGATAAATCTCCAGATTCAGCAACTGCATTACCACTATGACTAATACGAGCAATGACTGCCAGCTGCGTCTTTTGCTCGCGAGCTGAGGCTAAAGTGCGCTCAGGCATCATAGCGTCCAGATCGCTTAAGCTGATATTGGCTTCGCCTTGCTTAATCACCGATATGGGTAGACGCTTAGCAGCGAAAGGCGGTCCGCCATTGACATCACGTATCGCCACAAAGAGCACATCGTCTCCTTTTACTAGCGGCAATAAGCTTGAGTTGACCACAACCGTAACATCCACACCTTGCGCCACTTGCGCTTTTTGCGCGTTAATATTGGCGCTGAGCTCATCTAAGCTGGCAAGCGCTCGGCTATGATCGCCAGGCTTCGCAGCAATGCTGTTTCGCAAGCGGCTGATCCAGCCTTGCGCTTCATCGAAGTTACTACTACGCGCCTCACCCATGGCCATCAGCATTTGCGCGCCTTCGTGCTGCGGGTTTTTGACAAGTACGTCTTGTAATACTCTACGAATATTGGCATCAAGCCGGCCTTCATTGGCAAAGAAACTAATCTGCGCGTAACTCGTCGCAATCTCTTCGTTTTCAGGCGACAAGCGATAAGCTCGAGACAGCGCTTCTATCGCAGAAGGCGTCGCTTCTAGTGATAAGAACAGCTCTGATAAGCGCATCCAGCGATCTGGGTCATCAGCGTGGCGATAGACGTTGGTCTGCATCGCGCTGATAAGCTGCTTGCCATCTTCAATCGCCCAAGCAGGCGGTTGATCGATTTTACCGGTCAACAGATCATCAGCGACTTGACCGACTTTGTCCTCACTCGTCCATAGCTCGAATACCGGGGTACGATTGCCGATCAACAGATACGCCATAGCGGCTAATACTGGCACCCAAACCATCACAATCAGACGGCTTTTGATGCCTGGCGCAACCATAGGCGTGACTTCTCGCTGCGCATCTAACAACTGACGCTCAAGCTCAAGCTTTTGGTTTTGATAATGACTGTCGTCAATCGTTCCGCTGTCTTTATCGCTTTTTAGCTCAGCCAAACGCTCACGGAATACCGCGACGTTGATATCGAGCAGCTGATTGTCTACTGGGTTCGATTTGATACGCGCGGCGCGTAGCCACGGAGTAATAGCGATAACCGCCAAAATCAGCGCCATAAATAAGCTTAGAGCAATAAATAAGCCGATAGTAGAAAATAGGGTCATTTTTTGTCCTCTGGGCTTGAGATATCATGGTCGGTGCTATCAGTACTGGTACTGTTACTATCACTGGCACGTGATAATAGACGATCTAGTTCTGCTTTTTCTGCTGGAGTAAGCGCCGCAGCGGTACTCTCAACCTTCACTCGGTTTTGACCGCGAGCAGCAGCCTGTCGGCGTTTACTTTGCCAAAACCAACCGCCGATAAGCACGATTAGCAATAAAGGCGGAAAGAACCATAGAATCCAAGTCGATGGACGTACAGGCGGCTTGTAGCTGATAAAATCGCCGTAGCGCTCTTGCATGTAACTGCGAATCTCACCATCGCTGCGCCCTTCTTTGACCAAGTCAAAGGTCTTTTGCTTGAGGTCTTGTGCAATAGGAGCGTCAGAGCCTGCCAAGTTTTGGTTCTGGCATTTTGGGCAACGCAGCTCTTCGATAAGGCCGCGATACTGCGCTTCTTGCTGCGTGGAGTCAAAATCATAGACGTCAATGGCCGCATAGCTTGATAGGCTAAACAGACAAGCGAGCATTAGGCCGGCGGCTTTCAGAATTATATGAGTCATTATTGACAGGCCTCCGTAACTTGACTGGCCTCAGGGACCGCATTGGTCTTATTGGCTTCATTGAGTACCATCAAGCAAGGAGTGATACGGTCTTGCCAGTTGGCTTCATTAATCTCACCAATAATATGCTGACGAATAATGCCATTACCATCGACTATAAAGGTCTCAGGCGCGCCCGTTAAACCCAAATCTAAAGCAAACTGACCCGATGAGTCTTGAATAGACATCGAAAAAGGATCGCCGCCGCGGTTTAGATAGCTTAGCGCGTCACCAATTTCATCTTTATAATTGATGCCAACCAAATTAACACCGCGCTCCTCAAGTTCCATCAAAAAAGGATGCTCAACGACGCAAGTGGGGCACCAAGAGCCCCAAACATTCATCAAAAAAGGCTCATCAGGCAGATTATCGTTCGTCATAATACGGCTAGTATCTGATAATAAAGGCAGCTCAAAGGCAGGTACTGGGCGCTCAAGCGCAGTATTCATTACCACTTCAGTCGGCTTACCTAGCTGATTGCCTAGCAGATAAAGCACCCCAATAAATACCAGCAGCGGAATCAAAAACCATATTTTTAACTGTTTTTTCTTCATCTTACTTCTCCTTCGCACTTGCTGCTAGCGTTGCCGTATCTACCGTACGCGCGGTGTCGGTACTACTGGTTTCTAATAAAGCACCTTTAGATTTTTTGATACGGTAGCGCTTATCGAGCATACTCAGCAGCCCGCCTAAAGCCATAATAATCGCGCCAAGCCAAATCCAGCGAATCAGCGGCTTAACATAGATACGTAACGCCCATTCGTTACTGCCCTCAGCGATAGGCTCGCCAAGCGCTACATAGACATCACGCATTAAGCTGGGATCAATCGCCGCCTCGGTGGTCGGCATGGTACTGATAATATACGTGCGCTTTTCTGGCGTCAGTGTCGCCACTGCTCGGCCGTCTTTGCTGACAGCCACTGTTGCTTGTGTGGCATCAAAGTTACTCGCTTTGATCTCTTGAAAGTCCACTAAATTAAAGTCGTAGCCTTGGACATTGACAGTATCACCTTCAGCCATCGCGACATCGCGCTCGATGCTCAGACTGGTCGTAAACGCCACCCCAATTACCGCTATCAGCACACCGATATGGGCGACTTGCTGTCCCCAATAGCTCAGCCGCAGCTGACGCAGACCTTTAAAGAGACTAGGTGCGTTTTTGGTTTTATCTCTAAAATCAATCACCATCCATAAAAGCACCCAAAAGCTCACTGCTAACGTCACACCGATATTGAGCATCGAGGACGGATGAGCAAAGTAGGCAATGATCGCTGCGAGCACTAAACTACTGACCGCGATGACCATCCCCACGCCTAATAAAGGCCGCTTGTCTTTTTTCCAGCGGATATTAGAGCCCATGCCCATCGCTATCAGCAGCAGCCAAGTTAACGGAACAAACAAAGCGTTAAAGTAAGGAGGGCCTACAGAGACTTGGCCTAAATTGAAAGCGTCAGCGATGATAGGATATAGCGTGCCTAAAAGCACTACTAAGGTTGAGATCAAGATAATGACGTTATTAATCACCAAAAACGATTCGCGCGATATCAGCTGATATTGGCTCTCAACCGTCAAGCGCCAACCGCGCAGCGCAAACATCAATAGGCCGCCACCGATGATGATGCCAAGAATAGCTAAGATAACCAGACCACGAGTGGGGTCAGCGGCAAACGAATGCACTGAGGTAAGGACTCCAGAGCGTACAAGGAAAGTACCCAAGAGACTTAAGGCAAAGGCGAAAATAGCCAGCATGATGGTCCATGCTTTAAACACCCCGCGCTTTTCAGTGACTGCTAATGAATGCAGCAATGCTAAGCCGACAAGCCAAGGCATAAACGAGGCATTCTCTACCGGATCCCAAAACCACCAGCCGCCCCAGCCAAGCTCGTAGTAAGCCCACCAAGAGCCAAGAGCGATACCAATCGTCAAAAAGCCCCAAGCTGCTAGCGCCCAAGGACGCGACCAACGCGTCCATACCGCATCGAGTCGCCCTTCCCATAATGCTGCCATACAAAACGCAAAAGGCACTACCATACCGACATAACCCATATAAAGCATAGGCGGATGGATAATCAGACCAAAGTCTTGTAGTACGGGATTGAGATCAGCGCCATCTACCGGCAGGTTAGGCAGAGTACGCTCGAACGGCGATGAGGTAAAGATCAGCATCGCCAGCATCATCAGCTGCACTGCTGCCAATATCACGAGTACCCGCGCGCGCATAGATAATGGCAGACCGCGGCTAAAGTAGGAAACTAAGGCGCACCAGCTGGCCATGATAGTCATCCACAGCAGCAGCGAGCCTTCATGCCCGCCCCATGTTGCGGATAGCTTATAGTACCAAGGCAGCAACGTATTGGAGTGCTGAGCCACATAGACCAAAGTGAAATCATTGTAATAAAAGCCTGCCATCAACGCGGCAAATGACACAATCATAGCGGCAAACTGCGCCCAAGCTAGACTTGGTGCCAAGCGCTGCCAAGCGACTTGATGACGCATAACGCCAATGGTCGGTAATACAACTTGCAATATTGCCAGCACAAAAGCGGCAAGCAAGGCAAAATAACCCAATTCTGTGATCAACATACCGTCTAACCTTGTTTACTTTAGCGCAAAACCTCAAAGCCAATAAGCGGCATAAGCCCGCTATATTTCACGGCTTATTTGTGAGTTTTGCTTGATACCATCGTCGTCTACTTTATTGTAGTGCGGGTAATAGGGTTTATTAATTTACAACGACTTAATCACTGCTCAATAGCTGCAGTGATTAATAAGTCCTTATATAGTTATATTGTCTTTTGAGTAGGGCGTTATTTATCGCAGCTTTTAGCCTACTTTGGATATCGAGGTATTTGGCTATAAAAAACCTAACCCACAGCGGGGAAAAATACTAATACTAAGTGTAGCCAACCGGCTAAAAACCCAGTCAAACCGCCAAGTACAATCAGCGTCAGCTCATCCTCTCGAAAGGCAGGTCGCAGCAAGTTTTGAAACTCACGCGGGGTTAAAGCGCGGATGCGGTCACGAAATAAACCAAAAATCTTGCTCGCGCGGCTCTCGTTCAGCTCAGGATCGCGTATTGGTACCATCGTAGCACTAATCGACTTATCGATGATAGTGTTTTTGAGCTTACCAAACTCGCGACGACCTAAGCTCATACGCAGCGACGTCCTAATGACAGGCGTCTCTAACAGCTCATAAAGGTGCGACTTCATCAATACACGCGTATCGTTTGCGCGCGTACCATACATCATCTCATTCATGATGTTCTCAAGTGTCACCAAGTCTTTGACCACAATCTCAGCAAATACCTCAGAGACCTCTTCTTGGCGCTTCATAAAACCGCCTTGAAAGCGAAACTGAGCAATATGCGGTAGCTGCGGCACTACAAACGGAAAGCGGCTACTGCGTCTAAAGAACTTTACATAAGGAATAAAGCGCGGCTCTACAGGATTAAACACCATCCAAATAGCAATCCAATTGGTCAAAAGCCCCCAAATAGCAGCAAAAAACGGTACTGTCCAATGCTGCGGTACAAACAAGAAGATAAACATCTGAATCAGGCCGAATACTAAGCCAATGAGCGCGCTGATATGCCAAATGAAATTAATCTCTTTTTGCCCAACCCGTAAGAACATATTGACCATCAAGCGCCGATCGTTCTCCATCGTGTTGACGATCATCTGGCGCATATCTACTAATTCTTCGACGTTATTGGTCAAATCTAGTACCAAAGCTTGCATAATCTCTGGCAAGGCTTTGTGCGCTTGATTATAAATACGGCGTTTGATGGCATAAGGCAAATTGCCCCACAACGTCTCTGAGCGCTCAAGCATAATCTCATCGATGAGCGCCTCGAGGTTTTCATCGACCTTTTCGGTGATAAAAACGGCCATCTGTTCAGGCTCCATCGCTTTAAAAAACTCATCTAATGAGCCAAGCTTTGAGAGCGTCTGATCAACGATAACCCCAGATATCTTACCCGCTTTACGCGGTACAATACCTTGCCACCCTATCCCTGGTAAACCAAAGAAGGGAAAGTTAGGAATGCGAATACCCCAAAACTTGATGGGATAAAATAGCATTTTTAATGCCATCCATACGTGTGCCCAAGTGACAAATGCAGTCACCGGCGGAATAGTCAGCATAGCAAGGAATTCTGGATGCTCAGCGATTGTCTGCCATATCGAGGTTACGTCCATGACTTTGCACGTCCCTTATATAAAGGTTATTGTCAGCCTATTGATTTTATACGGTTACGTTTTTACTGATTCGTTTTTACTGATAATTTTTTATTAGGCTTAATGATAAGCCGTCTTACTGCATTGATACCGTTTTGATACCGGACATAAAGCCGCCTGATTTTAACATACTTGCTATTTTTTAGCACCCATATAGGTTATGGAAGTTATGACCGTAGGCGACACTTTTAGTGAAGCTCCGTTGGCTCTACTCATCTAAAATAGTGTTGTTAAGTAAGCGTCTAAGAGTAAGGCTAATAGCAAGATTGTGGGACTTTTACATCAGTCATTATTCAGCGTCACTGTGCATAATTTTTATTAACCAATACTCATTAACATATCCTCATTAATGGACACTTATTAGGGCGTGTTGAACATTCGACCGTGGCACTGACAGAGACTATTTTTTAGGCGATTTGCAGATAAAAATGGTAAGTTTAGTTGTTCTAAGCGTCTATTTTTATCAATAAAGCGGCAAAAAATAGTCCTGTCCCTGTTGTTGTCGTGAGGGCTGATGCTAAAATCGCCCTAGTCGTTGCGACTGTTTAAATAAAATCAGCTATCCAATGCAATAAGCATTACCTGCAATTTTAACGACCACTAGAACACAGCTTTGATTAACTAGTAGCGATCAGCAGTGCGCATTTGTGAATGTTCAACACGCCCTAGTGAACTTATAGCCTGCTACAGTTATATCCTTTTATATTTAGTGAGTAGTCTCTGTTATAATCTGCGCCTTGCAGCTTGGCTGACATTATAACCTAGCGCAAAAAATCGCTATGTGATTGAAATTATTATTGTTATTTTTGTCAACATCCTATATATTTGCTGCACTCTTTATTGCTTAGTTATTGCTCAGCGCTATATGTGTCGCCCCTCTCGTTTTAGGTCCCGATCTGCTATGAATAAACCACTCACTCCAAATACTGAACAGATCAATCGCATGTTTATGCGGCGGATTATTATCCTTGGAGTGCTGATTTTTTTGGGTTTGAGCGGTTTAATAGTGCGTTATGGTTTTTTGCAGGTGTACGCTCACGATCGTTATAGTACGCAGGCGGACAATAACCGTATCAAACTGATATCTGCGCCGCCGAGTCGCGGTTATATCTACGATCGTAACGGTATCTTGCTTGCGGATAATCAGCCGGTATTCACTGCCATGATTAACCCAGATATTGTCGAAGATCCTGAACGCGTGCTTGCACTACTTGCGCCTATTTTTGATTTGAGCGATAAAGATATTACCGATATTTTGTCTCGTCTGTCTCGCAGTAAGCGCGATCCTGTCACCGTCAAAATCGACTTAACAGAGACTCAATTGGCGCAGTTTAGCGAGCGTAAGCCTTTTTTTCAGGGGGTGACTATTCAAAGTAAGCTCACCCGCTCCTACCCTTACGATGAGCTGTTTGCCCATGTGATCGGTTATGTTGGCCGGATTAATGATAAAGAAACCAAACGCATCGATAAGGATCGTTACGCAGGTACAGACTTGATTGGCAAAATCGGTATCGAGGATTATTACGAAGATATCTTGCTCGGCGAGCCAGGCTATCAGTCGGTGGAGACTGACGCTCATGGTAATATCATTCGCCAATTAGAAACCAAGCCGCCCATCGCAGGCAATGACATTACTTTGAGCTTAGATTATGGCCTACAAAAAATAGCGCAAGAGCAGCTAGATGGTAGACGCGGCGCTATCGTCGCTATCGACCCGCAAAATGGCGATGTACTCGCCTTTGTCAGTAACCCAAGCTACGATCCCAATCCGTTTATCTCTGGTATCTCATTCAAAGACTATGGCGCCCTGCGCGACGATATCGATCAGCCGCTATATAACCGTGCCTTGCAAGGAATGTATCCACCAGCATCTACGATTAAGCCTTTTGCAGGTTTAGGCGGCATTCATTACGGTCTACGCGACTGGGAAACCACTATCTATGACCCTGGTTACTTCAGCTTGCCTGGGGACTCGCACCGTTTTCGCGATTGGAAACGTGGCGGTCACGGTACCGTCGATCTCAAAAAATCGATCATGATGTCGGTCGATACTTATTATTATAAGCTTGCTTATGAGATGGGTATTCAGCGCCTACATGATTGGATGGTTAGATTTGGCTTTGGAGAGCGTACCGGCATCGATTTGCCAAATGAAAAATCTGGCATCATGCCTTCGCCCGAATGGAAAAAAGATCGCTATGATAAAGACTGGCTGCCGGGCGAGACGATATCGGTTAGTATCGGTCAGGGTTATTTTTTAGCCACCCCGCTCCAAGTCGCTAACGCCACTGCGATGACGGCTAATAAAGGCAATCATATCACCCCACATCTACTAAAAAGCAGTGAAGGCGCGGCCCCCGTTAAGGTCATTAGCAAGCCTGATGGCAAAATCGACTATAATGGAAAGCCATCCGACTGGCTGCGTATGCACGATGCTATGGAAGATACCGTAAAGCGTGGAACCGCGCGCCGTATATATACCAAAGACTATCGTATCGCTGGTAAAACCGGTACCGCACAGGTAAAGTCTATCGCGCAGGGTAAAAGCTATGACAAATCGGCTCTGGATAAACGGCACTGGGATCATGCTTGGTTTACCGGTTTTGCGCCAGTTGAGAACCCAAGTATTGCGCTAGCAGTATTGGTCGAAAACGGCGGCGGCGGTAGTACAGTAGCCGCCCCTATCGGACGAGAACTCTTTGACTATTGGGTCGTGCAGCGTGATAAAGACCCTATTATGCCGCCAACTCCAGATCAACTAAAGATAATCAAGCGTCACAAAGCGTTAGAAAAGGCGCGCCTTGACGCTATCCGTGAAGCAGAAGCCAAAGCCGCCGCCGAAGCTGAGGCCGCAGCTTTAGAAGAAGAAGCGCTATCGACTGCCGCGACCTCTACTCCCTAAAACTATTAATATTTAACCGTTTTATTATGAAAAAGCCCTCAGCAATACGCCGCTCGCAAGCCCAAAAAGTAAAAACCCAAAGAACTAAAGCTTCAAAACCAAAGGGCGGTAAAGCAAAAGATAGTACATCAAGATCGCAACAAGCGGCCGGCCATGTCCGCATCATCGGTGGTCAGTTTAAGCGGCGTAACATCACCTTTATCGATGGTGAGGGCCTGCGTCCGACGCCAGATCGTCTGCGTGAAACGCTATTTAATTGGCTACTCGCTGACATTCATGGCGCCCGCGTATTAGATAGCTGTGCAGGTAGCGGCGTCTTAGGCTTTGAAGCTTTGTCTCGCGGCGCTACGCATTGCACTTTTATTGAAGCCAACCCAGCACAAGCAAAACTGCTAGCACAAAGCGCTGAACAGCTGCGTTTAGAGGCGGATAGCTTTATTATAAAGTCTGGTAAAGCTGAGCTATTATTGCAGCAAGACCAGGATATTAACCAGCCGTTTGATATTGTCTTTATCGATCCGCCATACGCAGACGATCTGTGGCAGCCTATCTTGAAAACGCTTATAGAGCAAGACTTACTCACTCCGAGCACGCTCATCTATTTAGAAGCTGATAAAGACTTAACGACTCAATTGGCGCAATTGGCCGAAACCCTCAATGAGAATAATAATTTGCAGCCAATCACTGGCTTTGAGTGTCTAAAACAAAACAAAGTAGGACAAGTTGTCGCTGGACTTTATCAGCTGTCAACGTCATAATTATCTCACTGCTTTTTACGATTAGACTTAACACCTCATCATCAAATAATGATAAGGTATCGAGTGCTTTATCGCTTAAAAGCACAAAACCCGTAAAAAACCTGCTGAATACGACTGTTTAATGTAATGCAGGAGAAAATAAACCCCATTGGCGCTTGCAAGCCGGAGCGCTACTGCTTATAATGTGCAGTCTGTTTTTTGAGAGCCCCGTTCCCAGCTAAACTCTCAACGAATTCTAAATTTAAGGTTTTATCATGAAAACACTTAGTGCAAAACCAGCTGAAGTGACCCATGACTGGTATGTTGTCGATGCTGACGGCAAAACCCTTGGTCGCTTAGCCACGCAAATCGCTACTCGCTTACGTGGCAAGCACAAAACGTCTTATACCCCGCATGTTGACACTGGTGACTTCATTGTCGTCATCAATGCAGATAAAGTCGCGGTAACGGGCAAAAAAGCACAAGATAAAAAGTACTATCGCCACAGTGGTTACCCAGGTGGTATTAAAGAAACCAACTTCAACAAGCTGATTGCACATAAGCCTGAAGATGTTCTACACAAAGCAGTTAAGGGTATGCTTCCTAAAGGCCCTCTTGGCTATGCGATGATCAAGAAGCTGAAACTATATGCGGGTACAGAGCATCCACATGAAGCTCAGCAACCTAAAGAACTAGACATCTAAGGATAATTTTATGGAACGCAATTACGGAACTGGTCGCCGCAAGACGTCTACCGCTCGTGTCTTTTTAGCGAAAGGTACTGGTAGCATCAATGTCAACGGTAAGCCACTTGATGAATACTTCAGCCGTGAAACTTCACGTATGGTTGTTCGTCAGCCATTAGAGCTACTTGAATCACCTAATGATTACGACCTTTACATCACTGTAAAAGGTGGCGGTATCAGTGGTCAAGCAGGCGCGATTCGCCACGGTATCACTCGTGCCCTAATCGAGCTTGACGAAACTAATAAGCCTGCCCTAAAAGCAGCTGGTTTTGTGACTCGTGATTCACGTCAAGTTGAACGTAAGAAAGTTGGTCTACGTAAAGCACGTAAGCGCCCACAATTCTCAAAACGTTAATCGAAGCTATGGCTTATTGGCTCGCTACTCTATTTCTCGTCAGATATTGGTAAGAGTAGCTGCTCATCTAAGCTTAGTTTTGCAAAACCTTATAAGTGGCTCGCTGCTTATAAGGTTTTTTTATGCCTGACGATTTATACATTGTAATCAACGATGTAAATAAATTATTGGGCTCAAACACAGGCTCATACTTGCTACAAGCAAAACTCATCTTGTAAAGCAAGCTTATCTACCCCATCATAGTAGCACCTTTTATTATAGTACCTTCTTATGAAAGCGCCCGAACAATACGATCCTAGCAAAGCCGATAACCAAACCTCTACCGCACCAAATAGCGTCTCTAATAAGCAAGCAAAATCACCTGCTCTGCCGGCAGGTACGCCTATGATTACTGAGACGCAAAAGAAAACTGCCCAAGCCGAGAAAAGGCCTTTTGAATGGCAGTTTTTATTGCCGAAGTACTGGGGTATTTGGCTAGTATTAGCGCTAGTATTGCCGCTGATTTATTTGCCACTACGTTATCAGTTTTGGCTCGGTCGTAAGCTCGGTATTTTGATTTACAAACTAGCAGGTTCGCGGCGTCGTGACACGCTGATTAATTTAGGTCTGGCTTTTCCAGAGAAGCCGGAAGCGGAGCGTGAGCTGATGGCAAAGCAAGTCTTTGTCAATCAAGGCGTTGGAGTGTTTGAAACCTTGTGTGCTTGGTTCCGTCCTAATGTATTTACCCGTACGGTATCGATATCGGGTTTGCAGCACTTAGTCAACGCCCAAAATGAAGGGCGTGCGGTAATTTTACTGGGCGCGCACTATACGATGCTCGATTTGGGCGGACTACTCTGTACGCAGTTTTTTGCCGCCGATTGTATGTACCGCGCGCAAAATAACGCGCTGCTTGATTGGTTTATCTACAATGGTCGCACCAATATCTTTGGCAAGCAGATATCTAGTCGTGATATGCGCAGTTTAGTTGATTCTATTAATAAGGGCCATGTGATTTGGTACTCCCCTGATCAAGACTATGGCCTCAAGCAAGGGGTTATGGCGCCCTTTTTTGGTGTACCTGCGGCGACCATTACGATGGCACGGCGTTTGGCTAAGCTAGGTAGTAAAACCCATCCGCCAGCAGTAATGGCGCTGCATACTTATCGGCAGACCCCAGATAATCTGCCGCGTGGTAAGCGCCCACATTATCATCTAACAATCACACCAAAGCTTGAGAACTATCCGAGTAAAGATGAAGTCGCTGATGCCACGCGAGTCAATGAAATACTAGAGAGCCTCATTCGTATTGATCCCACTCAGTGGATGTGGTTTCATCGGCGCTATAAGCATGGTCCTAACGGCCGCCGCGATATTTATAAACAAGAGGCTAAATAAACTACTCTTCAGTTATTCGAGCATAAAAATCGCCGATAAATTTGTTATACTCTGCGGTTATGATTTAACACCTAAACGCCTATACACCATAATTTAAAAACACTGTAATGGATATTTTATGAGCGATAACTCTAATTCAGACGCTTCAAAACAAAGCAAACGCATCCTTACCGGTATAAAACCCACCGGTATTCCCCACTTAGGTAACTATGTTGGTGCCATTCGTCCTGCGATTGAGTCCATTCAGAATAGTGACGATGAAGCGTTTTTTTTCTTAGCCGATTATCACGGTATTATTGGTTGTTATGATCCTGCTATCATTCATGAGTCAACTAAAACCATCGCCGCCACTTGGATCGCTTGCGGTCTTGATCCTGAGCGCGTAACCTTTTATCGTCAATCCGATGTGCCAGAGATTACCGAGCTGGCTTGGATCTTAAACTGCTCTTGCGCTAAGGGTCTGATGAACCGCGCGCATGCTTATAAAGCTGCAGTCGATATCAACCTAGAAAAAGATGATGTCGACGCCGACCAAGGTATTAACATGGGTCTATTTGGCTATCCGGTGCTGATGGCGGCTGATATCTTGATGTTCAATGCCACTCACGTTCCTGTAGGCCGTGACCAGATCCAACATATTGAGATGGCGCGCGATATCGCTGGTACTTTCAATCATAGATATAAGCCACTATTCACCTTACCAAGCGCAGTAGTCGATGATGACATTCCATTACTGACAGGCCTTGACGGCCGTAAAATGAGCAAGAGCTACAGTAATACTATTCCGCTGTTTGGCGAAACCAATCCGCAAGTGAGTTCAGAGAAGCAAATGCATAAAGCCATTATGAAGATTGTGACTAACTCACAGCTGCCTGATGAGCCAAAAGACGCGGATGATTCGGCTATCTTTGAGATATACAAAGCCTTTGCTACTCCTGCTGAGATCGCTGATATGCGCGCGCAATTTGCGACAGGTATTGGCTGGGGCGATGCCAAACAAGCGCTTTTTGATAAGATTAATAACGAGATTGCCCCGTTCCGCGCGCGTTATGAAGAGCTGATGGCTAATCCAAAAGAATTAGAAGAGATCTTGCAAATGGGTGCAGATAAAGCTCGCCGTCACAGCCGTAAACAGCTTGATAAAACGCGCCGCGCCATCGGTATTCGCCCGCTAGCGAAACTCAAATAATCCGTTAGCTAGTCAGATTAAGATGCCTTCAACGATTAGCATAGCGCCTGATGCTGCCTCTGATTTAGCCGACCAGGCGTCAACTGATATGCTTGATGCCGCTCTGCGCATTTATCAAACGCCAGTAGCGAACCTGCCCGAGGACTTATATGTACCGCCGGGGGCTTTTGCAATTTGGCTTGAACAGTTCGCAGGGCCGTTAGATTTTTTGTTGTATCTCGTCAAAAAAAACAACGTCGATCTAACCCAGATGGATATTTTGCCGATCACTGAGCAGTATTTGGCTTATATCAGCGAGCTTGATAGTGATCATTTTGAGCTCGCTGGTGATTATCTACTGATGGCCTCAACTTTAATTGCCATCAAGACAGAGCTGCTGCTACCAAAACCGCAAACCCCAACTGATGAACGTGACCCAAAAGCGGAGCTGATTGAACGCCTAGAAGCTTACGCGCAAATTAAAGAAGCAAGCAGGCGTTTAGATAGCTTAGTTCGTCTTGAGCGCGATGTGTTCTTAGCTATGGTCAGTCTACCTAGCACGGATGTCATGCAAGCTGAGCTACCTTGCTACTCACCTACTCTACTGGTCGATAGCTTATTTAAGATGCAACTGCAGCCTGATTATCAAATGCATAACATCAAAGTCGACGCGGTGCCCCTATCTGATCGAATCGCTAGCATTAGTCGGCAGTTAAGTACTGGTAGTGCTCGCTCCTTTTATCAACTCTTAGATAAGTCGCAAGGCAGAGTCGGCGCAGTAGTGAGCTTTGTAGCGGTGTTAGAGCTCATGAAAAGACAGTTAGTAGGCGTAGTTAGTAGCGATGTAGAAGCTGATAGAGAGACTAGCCAGATAAACTCGTTAACTCTGCAATGGTTGCTGTAGTGTTCGCCGTTGGCGTTTAATTCATTCGTAAATAGAACAGACATGATAAATAATAACGATATCGCTAATACTAAAGAGCATAGCCTACAAATAGAGGTGCTACTGCACGCCTCAGATGCACCGCTGACTGATAAGGCTCTACGCAAGCATCTGTCTGTGTCTGCCAAGGAATTAGAGCAAGCATTAGCGGAATTACAACAGCGCTTAGCTGCTAGTGTGTTAAGACTTCATAAAACCGCTAGCGGCTACCGTTTGCAAATCGCTGATGACTATAGCGCGCTCATTCAGCGTGTGTTTCCACAGCGGCAACAGCGTCTTAGTCAGGCGCTACTTGAGACGCTAAGCGTCATTGCCTATAAGCAGCCGGTCACTCGTAGCGACATTGAGTATGTGCGCGGCGTGACGTTATCTAGTAGCCTGTTAAGACAGCTGTTTGATAAAGGTTGGATTATGGAAGAGGGCTATAAAGACACTTTAGGACGTCCAGCGCTACTGCATACTACCCCGCAGTTTCTGGACGCTTTTGGATTGACAGCTTTGGACGAGCTGCCACCGATGCCGGATTTGTCCGCAATAAACGACGCGGTTTGTAGTGGCATAATTAAATTGGACAACTGCTAAGAGGCTATACTAACCCAAAGAAGGAAAATAGTATGACCAACAAACGCAACCAATATACCCGAGAATTTAAATTAGAAGCGATTAGCTTAGTCACTGATCACAACCGCACCATACCTGATGTGGCAAGCTCACTGGGTATTGGCAAATCTACCCTGCAGAAATGGCTGAGTCAGTACCGTCAAGAAATGAGTGGCCAAGCGCCTAAAGTCGGCAACGCTTTAACGGATGAACAGCGCGAGATTCAAGAATTGCGTAAGCAGGTTAAGCGGCTGACTATGGAGCGCGACATATTAAAAAAGGCTTCTGCTCTGCTGGCCTTGGACAGCCTGAACGGCTATCGCTGATAAGCAAGCTTGCAGAGCAAGACAAACAGGCCAGTAAAAGCCTTTTATGCAAGTTGTTTGGGGTATTGAGGAGCAGTTACTACTATGGACTAAAGCCCAAGCCCATCAGCCTTGAAGCCGTCAAAACTAAAGCATTAGTCCGCCAAATATTTAACGACTCAAAGCGCTCAGCAGGCGCTCGCAGCATTGCCGCTATACTAATGAATGAACACGGCATCAAGCTGACCCGTTATATGGTAGGTAAACTTATGAGCAGCATGGGGCTTAAAAGCTGTCAGTTAAAGACGCATAAATACAAGCACTGTGATGAAGAACACAAAGCTCATGACAACATACTGAACCGTAACTTTAGCCCCACATCGCCCAATCATGTCTGGACAGGTGATGTCACTTATGTTCGCATTAAAGGCGGCTGGTGCTACCTAGCTATCGTTTTAGATTTATATGCTCGTCGTATTGTTGGCTTTGCTGTATCAGATTCGCCTGACAGTATGCTGACAACCAAAGCGCTGCAGATGGCGTATCAGTCGCGCTTAAAGCCAAATGGGGTGTTGTTTCACTCTGATCAAGGCACCCATTACACTAGCAAGAAGTTTGCTGAATCCGTGGCAAGTTGTAATGGCATGAAGCAGAGCATGAGCCGAAAAGGTAACTGTTGGGACAACGCGCCAACTGAAAGGTTCTTCAGGAGCTTTAAAACAGAATGGATGCCAAAGGGCGGTTATGAGAATATTGCTGAAGCTCGGACTGCCATTATTGATTATATTTGGGGCTATTATCAGTCAGTGAGACCACACCGTTTTAATGACTATTTAACACCGCTAGAAAAAGAGAAACGCTACTTTAACAAAAACCTCTTATCAGGTGTCCTAAATTAGTTGACCACTACAGTTTGACATTACCCTTGAACCGGCTCATAGTCGCCTCTCCTTCTGCACATATACCGTGCATGCCAATCACCATCTTCACCGTCTTAATTAATATAATGAGATCCAACCACAGCGTTCGGTTATCCACGTACCAAGTATCAAGCTCGAAGCGCTTTTGCCAACTGATGCTATTGCGGCCGTTCACTTGCGCGTAACCTGTTAAGCCTGGAAGGACTAAGTGCCGGCGAAACTGTTCTGGGCTATATAGAGGCATATATTCCATAAGCTGAGGGCGCGGACCTACTATACTCATCTCACCTCTAAGCACATTCCATAGCTGCGGCAGCTCATCAAGACTAGTTGCTCGAAGCTTCTTACCAAAGTCAGTTAACCGATACTCATCAGCTAATAGCTTGCCTTGGGCATCTCTTTCATCACTCATCGTGCGAAACTTATAAATTTTAAAGGGTTTACCATTGAGGCCGGACCGAGTTTGACGAAATATAACCGGCGATCCAAAATTTCTCTTAACCTTGTATGCTACCAACAGATACACAGGTAACAGTAAAATTAAGACCGTGAGCGCAAGACTGAAATCGAGGGTTCTTTTAAACATATTATGACCTCACCAGTTTTTGACATCTCCTAAAGCCGTTATACCTCTTTTTTAATCAGCTATATCAGGACATGTAAGTATAAATTTAACGGGCAATTAGATTGGATTATTCTTCAAGCGATGACTCATAATTTCGCTATATAATGAACATCTAACCTAAGCCCATCTCCGCTATCATCTGAGTGTTTACTTTTTTGACGTCATACATATCTACCGCAATGTTTCTAGAAGCCAATCCCATTTGCTCACATAGATTAGGATGTTCTATAAACTGGCGCATAGCATCGGTTAATTCATTAATCGCTTGCACAGGAACTAAATAACCATTTTTACCGGAGACCACTGTTTCTCTACAGCCAGGCGCATCGGTAGTAATAATTGCTCGTCCCATAGACATGGCTTCTAACACCGAGCGTGAAGTGCCCTCGCGATAAGATGGCAATACATAGACCGAGCTTGCTGCTATAGCAGGACGGACATCTTTAAGCTCGCCCCAATAGATGATGTCGCCTTCTGCTATCCATTGATCTAATTGTGCTTTTTCAATGGCTGCTGGGTTTTCATCCATCGAACCTACTAGATGAAACTCAGCATCTGGATATTCTTTTTTTATCTGCTTAGCGGCCTCAACGTATTCCACTATGCCTTTATCTTTAAGCAGTCTTGCAATTAATAAGAAAGACAGCTTAACGTTACCTGACTCATCTTTAGGTAAGGGCATTACCTTAAAGTCAGATAGATCAACTCCTGAGCCATTCACCACTACTGTTGGAATAATTGGCTTAAATACATTTAGTTTTTTTAGTAGGTTTAAGTCATCGCTATTCTGAAAAAATATTTTTGAAGATCTTGCTAATGCTTGTTGGTACAGCATATGGACACACGTCTGAAATACGCTGCGCTTATTGGTCTCTTCTACTTGCTGAAAGGTATACCCTAAGCCTGAGAACAACACAAAACGATAAGAAACTCTAGCAAGCCATGCGGCTAGCGTTCCATATACCATAGGTTTAACTGTATAAGAGAGTACATATTCTGGTTTAACTCTAGTCAATATCTGATAAATATGAATAAAAGTCTTTATATCTTTAACTGGATTAGTTCCGGTGCGTTGCATATTAATTTGATGAACATGATAGCCACGACTTATAAAATCACTATGGTCTGTGGCATATTTCTTCAAAACAGGAGCGACGATATGTATCTCATACCCTAATTGAGCAATAGACTCTAAAAGTTTCCCCCTAAAATTAAACACATTGTGCAAACAGTTAGAGAATATTAAGAACTTTTTGATAGTAGTCATAATGTCTTCAACTTAGTTTCGAGTCATATTAAAATGAGTTTCGTGAATGTCATTATTAAAACAATAAGATGAACGCATCTCAGCATTTATATTTATAAATTCATATATTCGAATATATAAATATAATATAGGCGATATTTTTAGGGATTATCAATAGATAAAGACATAAATAATATTTCAATTTATGTCTTAAGAAGTGGTAGTTAGAAGCTTTTAAGAGTCAGGGCTTTGTTCAGCAGGGGTTTTACTTTGGAATAAAGTACTGATTTCACAGTCAGCGCAGACAAATAAAACATATATCACAACAAAAGGATATCTATAGCGGACGGCTGTACCATAGTTGAACACCACCAAACCATATACCGACATAGATAACACTAAAAACAGTAACCAAAATGCCAGTTTATCAGGCCTTTTGAACAAAGCTTGCTTTGTGATTAAATATAAAATGAACAAGATAAATAAGTTTTCAATAGACTGGATGAGAGGTAGAAGACCGCGCGCCTCCCAGATAAAGGGTTTAAACAATAAGTATAAGCCTGAGGTAAAGCCTTCAACGACGAACTCTCCTGCTCCAGATATGAGACTGATCTCTTCGGCCCTGCCGCCATCTTCTACGTACATAGCGACCCTAAACTTATTGACCAAAGGTATAGCTAGAGGAGCTGAGAGCAGCAAAGCGGCGAAAGTAATCGCTCCAATGATTGATGCTTTCGCCAGTCCCATGCCCTTTTTTGCAACGTTAAAAACAAAGTACATTAAAACTATAGGTCCCAAAATATAGAAGTTTTGAAACTTAATTAAATAAACTGGCACGGTACAAAGTGCACTTTTAAAAATCTTAGACTCACGAGCAAACACAATGGCTAAAACCATAAAGAAAAATATTGGTGTTTCTCGTAAGCTCAAAGCAGTATACAAAGCAACACTAGGGAACAGCAGATAGAACCATATAGAGACCTTGGTAAAGATATTCTTGACATACAAAACAAAGAATAAAACGATATAAAGAAAAGTGTTGTAAAATCCTAAACTAATAGCAGAAACAGGCGTAGGAAATGGCATAAGGGCGAAAAACGCACTCGCCTGGAGAGTTTCCCAAACTTTGTGTAACTGCTTATAATCCACTAACAGGAGAATAAGCAATGACTAACCAATCTGACATCAAGAAACTGGCTGAGCAAATGGCCAGCAGCATGAAAAGCTTCGATGACATCAAAGACTTTCAAAAGCAGCTCATGCAATCCTTTATCGATACTGCCTTAGAAGCAGAAATGGAAGAGCATCTCTCGGCTACCCCAAGCATGAAAAAGCAGACAAGCCTAATAAGCGCAATGGACACACTAAAAACCGTCCGTAGCGACACAGGCGATCTTGAGATCTCTAATCCCAAGAGACCGTGATAGCAGCTTTGAGCCTGTACTTGTTAGTAAGCATCAAACCCGTATCTCAGGTCTTGATGATAAAATCATATTCCTTTACGCCAAGGGCCAAACCACTACCGAGATTGTAGAGAGCATCAAAGAGCTCTACGATGTCGATATCTCCAGTAGCTTAGTTTCAAGAGTCACCGATAATATCTTAGACGACATCACCGCTTGGCAGAACAGACCGCTGAGTAGTGTTTATCCTATCGTCTATTTGGACTGCATTGTCGTCAAAGTACGTCAAGACAAGCAGATCATCAACAAAGCCATTTACCTAGCTCTAGGCGTCAATCTTAGTGGTAAAAAGAGCTGCTTGGTATGTGGCTCTCAGAGAATGAAGGCGCTAAGTTCTGGCTAGGTGTTCTTACCGAGGCTTCAAAACCGTGGCGTACAAGACATCTTAATCGCTTGTGTTGACGGTCTAAAGGGCTTCCCTGATGCCATCAATACCGTCTATCCAAAGGCACAGGTTCAGCTGTGTATCGTACACATGGTGCGCTATTCAATGAAGTTTGTGCCGTGGACGGATAAAAAGGCAATAGCGGCTGATTTAAAAGCCATCTACGGCGCTGATACGCTTGAGATAGCAGAGGCCAATCTTGAACACTTTGATGAGGTGTGGGGCGATAAGTACCCACATGTCATCAAGTCTTGGCGTAATAACTGGGAGGGCTTAACGGTGTTCTTTGAGTATCCGAAAGACATCAGAAAAGCCATCTATACCACCAATGCTATTGAGTCTTTAAACAGCGTGATTCGGACAGCGGTGAATAAACGTAAGGTGTTTCCCTCTGATCAGGCAGCATTCAAGGTAGTATATCTGGCAACCCAGCAGGCCTCTAAAAAGTGGTCGATGCCCATCCGTAACTGGACGTCTGCTTTAAATCGCTTTATGATTATGTTTGATGACCGTATCAGCAAGCATTTAATCTAAACGGCAGTTACACAGAATTCGGGATGGTCTCCTCGCCTGCAATACGTTTTCACCACTTGTTAGTGCCTCCATGATGCCCAGCTCACCAGATCTTATCGCATTGACTCCGCGCCAGTACCTAAATTGATCGCCCATATAAGAGGTGCTAAACAGCACATCATTTAGTACAAAAGGCAGCAAACAGTGTAGGGCTAGAATGACTTGATAATTAGAAGGGATCTTAAACTTATAGCCAGCAATCACAATCAATAACAAACACATCAAAAAACTAGGCAAATCAAAAAGCCTAATCCCCAAAAATCCATATGAATAAATCCAGTTCAGGTCTGTCATTAGATTTTCTCTATGTTGTTTTATAA
This sequence comes from Psychrobacter submarinus, assembly GCF_904846685.1. Lineage (GTDB taxonomy): Bacteria > Pseudomonadota > Gammaproteobacteria > Pseudomonadales > Moraxellaceae > Psychrobacter > Psychrobacter submarinus. The sequence continues at coordinate 108,338 of NZ_CAJHBQ010000003.1, read as the reverse complement.
TATTTAAATATGAAACCAACTAATAACACTAAGCAGACTACCTATGCTTGAAACAGCACTCTATCTCATCTATGAGATACAAGCTTAAAAACGTCTGCTAATAAGGGTGCTTGTACTTGTAAAGAGTAAAAGTCTCTAACTGATTTCTTGCCCGCCTCGCCAAGCAATTGTCGCTGCTGTTTTGACTGTAATAATTTATTTAATGAGGTTTTCCACTGCTCTGCGCTATTAGCTAGATAGCCACACTGGCAACTGTCTATAATATCTATGTTGACTCCGACAGGGCTTGCAACTACTGGCTTAGCACAGGCCATATATTGAAGAAGCTTATAACCACACTTCCCCCTCTCCCACGGACCGTCTATCAATGGCATAATCCCAATATCAAACTGCTCAATATAGCTCGCCTCTGTACTCTCACTCCATGGAAGCACCTCAACGTCTAGCCCTTGTAGCTTATCTTGTATTTGCTGAGTAGCGCCGATCAGATGTATCTTAAAGCTGACTGTCTGTTTTAGCGCCAAAAACATCTCTTTTAGCTCTAGTACATATTTCTCTGTGGTTGGCGAGCCAATCCAACCAATGATAGGGATTTCGTTATCAGCCTCTATAGCTTGATAGCGACGGTTATCGAGTACCGTTGGGATAATGACCACTTGCTTGCTTGCTGAACTGGCAGCACGCTGAGCAAGATAAGCGTTCCCTGCGATGACTGTAGCAGCATTACGCATAACTTTATTAATTTTGTTTGATAGCAAAAGCCTGACTATCTTATGATTCGAGAGATCATAATTGTGGAAGACAGCATCATCATAATCAACGACGTAGGGCTTGCCCAATCTAGCCATGAGAGCTTCTGCCCAAGCTGGTAGATAAGGAAAAAGCTCTTTTTCTATCCAAATCACATCGTACTTCTTTAGCGCAGATAACTTATACAGCCTAGATAAATAGCGGTGCAATACTTTGGCTGTAGAGCGACCCTTGCTAGCATATAACTTGTGCAAATAATCATTGTCATAAAGAGGGAACACATCAACGACTATTTTCTCATCTTCTAAAAAGGGCAAATACTGCATAGAGCGTAAGCGGCTACTCGCGCCCATACGCGTATACTTGGAAAACAAAGCCACTTTGAGCACCCTATCTTTTTTCATGAGAGGTTATACTCCTATAAATTTGACGATAGCGCACAGCGCCTTTATCCGCAGAGAAATAATCCTCAGCAGCATCTCGGCAGCGCTGACTTAAGTTTTTGTCTTGATAAAGGGTATCTAACTTTTCTAACGCTTCATCGATTGCGTGCTGACTGCCATCTTCTATAACAACGCCGACTTGGTATCTCTCGATAAGACTTGCCATATCACCTACCCCGCTATTACCAATGACGGGAATGCCGCAAGCCAGAAACTCTCCTAAGCGAGTCGGTGCTGATCCAAGCTTGCTAATGCCTGCCGTAAAATACAGCAGCCCTGCTTTGATATCAGCTATATTTTTTGCAATGTCGTTCGGGTTTGAGCTTAAGATTTCTAACTTTGAAGGCTCGATCTCATACTTTTGCGCCATTGTTCGTAATGCTTGCGCTGAATCTCGAGTTACAATCTTAAAAGTTGCATCCTTATCTTTTCGCAATTGCGTTTTTAGTGATAAAAATAGCCAGTCTAAGTGATACCAGCCACTGATGACCGTGCCCATAGTGCCCAGTTTTTTATCCTCGATCGCTACGGTAGATAGCTTAAATCTCTCCAGATCAACACAAGTGGTAATGACAGAAAAATTTTGAGTGTTTAATTGTGGCTGTTGCTGTTGCAAGTATTTGACTGCCGCTTCAGTCAGGCTAACCACATGCACGGCATCTTTGAGTAGCTTAGTCTCTAACCATTCCAACACTTTGTGAACCGGGCTATGGCGATTTAGTCTGCCAGCCTCTATCATCTCCTCAAGCCACAAAGCGCGCATATCAAAGATAAAAGGCACCTGCGTTTGTTTGCTGACTAGCCAAGCGGCGATCGCTGGTATATAACTGCGGCAATGGACATGGTGCGCGCGATTAGAACGCGATAACTGCCAAGTGTGATAAATCAGAGACGATAAATCCCATAGCGTCGCTAATAATCTAGGTTTGTGATGATAGGTCTTAGGCTGCCAGTTAATGCCGTAGTGTTCACACTCTTTTTTTAACGCTTGTAGCTCATCAGTCTTTGCTAAATCCTCAGCCTTCTCAAAGCTAATAATAGTAAATTGATACTCATCAGCAAGACGTGACAGATAAGCCAAGATTTGCGAGCGGCCTAAAGGCTCAAGTAAGCCTGTATAAGAGAGATAAAGCACTTTTATTTTAGACATAGTTATCTATCCTTTCAGGAAACATGACGTCTAAATATTGATTGGCTATTTTTTCTAGCGAGAAGTCAGCGGCTCGGTTTTTTAGTACTTGTTCATCTTGCGGTTGCTGTAAAGACTCAAGCATGGCTTTTGCTAAAGCGTCAGCGTCACCAACAGGTACTAACCTGCCGTATTCTCCTTCTGCTAGAATCTCTCTTGGTCCAGACTGACAATCAGTTGAAACCACAGTAACGCCGGCACTCATCGCTTCTACTATGACGTTGCCAAAACCCTCATAGTCAGAAGATAAGACAAATAAATCTGATTGGACGTATTCAGCCGCGACATCTTTTTTGAACCCAGTCAAAGTCACACAATGCTGCAAATTTAGATCCGCAATGAGTTTTTCCAATTCACCTCTGAGCTCCCCCTCGCCGACTATCACCAGCTCAGCATCAATGTGCTCTAAAAGCTTGGCAAATGCTTTAATCAATAACGCTTGGTTTTTTTGGCGCTTAAGTGAGCCTACATTTAGGATTCTAAAATAGCCTCTTAAATTTCCTTTCGCTGCGTCACTCTGAATAGTGATATCGATTGGATTGTGAATAACATTGAATTTACTCTTGAACAGGCCTGATAACTGTTGAATGTCTGCTGCAACCCCATTAGAAACCGCCAAACGGACGTCAGCTAGCGGATAGATCCATTTAATAGTCTGTGCCAGCATCTTTTTGTTAGACCTACTATTTGTAGCGGTGGAAAGCGATAGAGTATTGTGATCACTGACAACCATACGGCCACTACACCTTGATAGTCGAAATGCAATAGTGGCTATCACGGTCAATGGCCACATAACAGCGATAAGTATCTCAGGATCATGGTTTCTTAAGTATGAAAGAAGAGGCGCAAACGACCCTCTTATCTTTTTACTATCGATATCAATAATATGAACCTTGGCATCTAAGCTGTCTGATAACTCACCCTTTTTTTGGATCAGTAACATATCGACTGCAAAGCCTTGCTTAATAAATGCAGCAGATAAGTTAACAAACACCTTTTCAGCGCCGCCGCCGTCAAGGTTTGGTAGGAATATGGCTATTTTCCTTTTATTATCAGTGCTCATATTCGCGGTCTCCTACGGTGAGTACATCAAGACCTTGAAGCTTTTCTAGCTTACTTATTTTGTAGTGGAGTAAAAAATTACCATACGCTTTAGCTATCTTCGCTGCAGTCCATTGTTTGCTATAAAACACCCGACCTTTATCAATATCATCTTGCTCGATATTCGGTAAATCCTCATCGCGCGTAAAGCTTGCAATAGCTTGTATAAGAAGATCATGGCCATGAGTCATCACCTTTTTGTGCAACTCTAGCAAGCTCTCATTACCGAGTAGCGGCGTTCTTTCAGTTCTTATCAAATTACCGCTATCTATGCCTTCATCTAGCCACATAACGGTATTACCTATCAGTTGAAATGCATTGTTTGCTAAACACCAGTTAGTGCAGTTAGGGCCGCCTTTGACATAAGGAGAGAGACCGGTATGCAAGTTCATTATTTTGCCACTAAGGCCAATTTCCATTATTAGCTCAGCGGTTAGTAGGTTGGTTCCTGAGACCACGACCAACTCAGGCCTGATGGCTTCTACTAAGTCTACAACGGCCTGCGAATTGACATCATCAACCACTAAACGTTCAACTGAGGTAAACCCATTGAGATTCTTTTGAAAACTCGCCTGCATTTTTCGCCAAGCAATAGAGAGCGGTAAAGACAGTACTTTCTTCATTCCTTTAGAGATAAGACGATCTTTTATCGCGTTTTTTGTAGTGCTTTTTTTGTTGACAATGATTACCGCATCTAAAGCAAAGTCTTGATGCATGCGTTCACACAAATATTTATGGTTAGGCTGATCGCCGATGAGCGCTATAATTTTCATGTTATTAAAGCCCTCCTGCCAAACGACTTATACTTGGCTTCATCCATACTACTTGCATCAAAGGTAAACCGATTAAACACCTCACTCCTGCTAGGACTATATTTATCCCCTACCAATAGAATATGGTCAAACCCTTGCTCTTTTGCTTGTTGTACTTGTTTCTTTGTCGCACTACCATTAGGGAAAGCGTAAATATTACACTCAAGCGATAAATCTTCTGCAAAATACGTTTTACACTTCTGTAGATCCTCTAAAAAATAGTCTTCATGCTGACTCTCCATCGACAGATGCTCATAAGAGTGCGCACCGATTTCATGCACAGCAGCGATATCTAGGATGTCCTGTTTCGTCATGGCTGACGCACATAAAAACTCTGGATAATTCAGCAAAAAATTTAGTAGCACTTCTCTTTGCAGGACAAACTGCGCTGCTGGCAGATATTTGATCGCAAAAGATGCTGCTCGGCCTACCTCATGCCTATCGCCGTCGGTAGCTATCTCTAAAGGTATTTTCTTTAACAGCTCAATAGGGGCTTTACCGATGAAGTCTTGTAGTAGCACGTTGACAGGAGGCAAACCCGTCTCAACGCTATAAGGGATAATATTTTGATTGACACGCACCTTGTGCTTATCTAGTACTGGCACCGCATAGTCTATAAAGTCTTTGTAGCCATCATCAAACGAGAGAATAAGCTTAGGTCTATGGCTTTGTATCTGCTCTAATTCAGAAAACAAGCAAATATAAAACTCTTTTTTTAGATAAACAATGAGCTCATTAAATAGCGCTGGCGCTAATGCATTATAGGTGCTACCAGTATTAGGTGCGACTCTATGGAGATTCAGCACCGTAATCACCTCGTTGCTCACTAGTCTTTTTTTTCTAGCGTGCAATCTAGCCGTCGTTGTCAATGTACGAAAAGCGAGAGTCTTAAGTGAGTAATTTTTCATTGCTTGAATCTCTCTTGTTATTTAATAAATTCACTTATCCTTATATCTTTTATAGTTCGATAATATTTCTTTAAAAATATTACTTTGCTTCTTGATTAAATCATTGGTGATGGATATCAGGGAACATAATAGCCAGGTACTGAGCGGAGATTTTGGCTACTGAGAAGGTAGAAGCGTGACACTTTAGCGCTTCATAGTCATGCTTTTGCGCTAATGATTCAAGCATAGCGCTAGCTAAAGCCTCAATATCACCTACTGGCACTAAGGCACCATATTTACCCCCTTCAAGAATCTCTCTAGGGCCGCACTCACAATCGGTAGCGACAACGGGGGTTCCTGCATCCATAGCTTCGACAATCACATTGCCAAAACCTTCGTAATCAGAAGACAGGACAAATAAGTCAGCGTGAGTGTAGTAAGCAGAAGGGTCATTAACGAATCCGGTTAAAACAACGTCTTGTTGTAAATTAAGCGACTCAATCAATGTCTCATACTCACTCCTTAAATCGCCATCACCTACAATATAAAGCTTGGCTGTTACTTTTTCTCTGACTAGCGCAAAGGCTTCAATCAATAGCGCATGATTTTTAACTTTTTTATAACGCCCGACTGTTATGATTGCTAGTCCATCGTTGATCGCAAAAGGACTTCGAGTTTGTAGTTCATCTAGATCTATTTTAGAGGCAGGGTTGTAGATCACTTTAATAGACTCTAAAGGTAGTGACGCTAAGGTAGAGATGTCCTTGGCGACACCTTTTGACACAGCAACTACCTCATCACTCAACCGATAAGAGAGCGCCATACTGGCTCTAAGACTTAGATCGTGCCACTTACCTTTAGGCTGATATTGCGCTGACAAAATGCCATGATCGCTGATCACACACATGGTCTTTTGTAGACTGAGCTTAGTCGCTAGAGCAGCAACAACTGTCAATGGCCACATCGCTGCTAATATAACCTCTGGTTGTTCTTGACGGATATAGCGTACTAAGCTAGGAAGCAGCATTCTATATCTGGTTACATTGAGCACAGTTACTCGAATGTCTTTAGGGATAAGCTCTAGTAACCCACCTCTTTTTGATAACAACAAAAACTCAACATCATAATGAGCACGCCACTCCTTAGCTAGGATAAGGCGCATTTTTTCGACACCACCCTCGCGCATATCAGGAAGAAGTATAGTTATTTTTTTCAAAATAGCTCCGTATTATTGAGTTGAGCCTACAGGACTAGTATCTTGCTCTTTGATTGATTAGTGTTTGAATATTAATGTCCTATATATTGGCCTGATGGCTTTTTTTAGAGGGCTTGGTAATTTGACGGCAATAGCATGCTCCCATTGTTTTAATAAACTTTTAGGCGGTTTCATAAATGTTTTGCTTAGGCTGGGCATATACATCTGATTATCACCCGTACAGAACACGGGCTTGTCGGTAGCAGTCATAATGGCCAAGGCTTGCGCTGGTGCACTTTCTATAAATAGATCGAGCCCGGACTGACTATAATAGGCAGCCTTATGTTTGGCGTGCGCGCCTAGCTTTTGACGTTCTTTTTTGCTGGGCAGATCTAGCATGATTAATTCATCGTATTGTATATTGTGTGCCTTGAGCCATTGCTCAGTCTGCGGGCGATATTTCTCAAGCCTACTAGTGACTAAAGCTTTTAACTTAGTGCTGGGCATGTGCAGTGGTTTGGCATTCAATATAAAATGAATATAGTTATCACCATCATCGTTTTCATCTTCTGTAGGGTCTATACACAGTACGCCCTCTATATCTAAGCAAGCGTTTTTCATCAGTCTTGAATGAAAAATATTCCACTCAAACACCCGTGGCCTTTTGACATGTTCCAGATAAATATCGATATCAGGTTTGTTTTTTTTATCTGAATAGATGGCGCAGGTGGTGATATTCTTTTTAATATTGTCTGGTATGCTTTCTAATGCTAGCTGCATCGCTTTACCAGTTACGATACTATCGTCTACCAGTAAAACCTTATGTGCATCCATAGCATAAATGAGAGACATCTTGGTATTCCTAGATACGCCCGAAGTCAATTTTTCATTCTTGATGAATGAATCTAGGCTAGTGACATGGACGTTGAGATAAAGTCCTATCATGTACGCGGGTATCATGCCACTACGGGGGATACCAACAATCAGATCATAGCCTTGATTATTTAGTTTGAATAAGTTGTTATTGATATCAATGGAGAGGTCGGCAAAAGATTTATAATTCATAGCTTTTCTCGCAACTTTTCAATATTATTTTGTCCAAATCTAATTTATGTTTTGGGTCGTATAACTAATAGTTAACATAAGTATGCTATAGCGTTTACTTGTTGTAAAGAATTATATTCTTTACTTTGAATATATATCTAAGACAATCCCTGTATAACTAGTATTTGCTCTGAGCGCTTTAAAACCTAATTCTTAACAGACCTAGCAACAACCTAATGTCTGTTCTTTGCAGACGTCTAACAGGCTTAAAAGAGGCGAACCAGTGTGTTCTATACTTTTTGAAATCTCCCTGCTGCAGATGCCTATTAGCCAAGTTAAGGTGTATCGCTGTAGCTTTATGATGAACATATTGGCTATCAGGAACCTGTAAATAGGCTTCTAGCTCTTTTAAGCTGTTCAGCATTCTCTCACTTTTTTTAAAAAACCTATGATCATCACTGACCACCCTATTTGTCCAAGAGCCACTACTACCAAGACGATAAACGCTGCAGACCTCTGGTAAATAATGTACGCCGCCAATAGCGCTTATTGCTTCTAAGAAAAAATCCCCAATGGGCACTCTAGCAAAAAACTCCGGCATCACTGCTACTTTGTCTCTAGCGATAACCATAGAAGCGGTCGGACAGAACTGCCCTGCTGTGGTATAAACGAGCTTTGACGACAGCACAGTCTCAGACTCTCCGTGGCCAGTAGAGACATCAGTGATTTGGTTATCCATACAGATATGAGCGCGGTGAATGGATAGGAATATTTTTGGATTTTTACGTAAAAATGAGACTTGCCGGCTGAGCTTATCGCTACAAGTCCAAAAATCGTCGCCTTCACACAAAGCGATATAGTCCCCTTGCGCTCTTGGGAAGTTAAAGGTCGGACTGATTTTTATACCCTTAGAGTACTGATTCTCAGTTTGATAGATAGGTTTTATGATATTGGGATATCTTTGCTCATAGTCGCGAATGATATCCGCCGTGTTATCTTTTGACGCATCATCATGGATCAACACCTCAAAGGGGTAGTCGGTTTTTTGCATCAAAAAGCCATTCAAGGCGTCACGAATATAGGACTCATGATTATAGGTAATACAGACAATAGACACTAAAGGCGCAGTATAATTCTCTTGCCACTGCGCCATTATCTCCGCTTCAGGCTTAGGTTCAGGAGGGGATAAATTTATGCCCTGAACCTTTGAGCTATCTATGTCAGTATTCACTTTACAATCCTTGTATGAAGTGCTGCAACTGGCCGCTAGTGCAAACGAGCCAGTCATCTACTTACTGGTATATTTTGATAACTTCGTCGTAATCTTCTCGAATTACAGACATCAAAACCAAATCTTGCGACCGGCCTTGTTTAAACACCGCCTTTCTCATGACGCCTTCTGTTTTATAGCCGCACTTTTCTAGTACTCGTGTCGATGCTTGATTATGCAGTAAAACACGTGACTCTATCCTCTCTAATCCCAAATCGTAAAAAGCATGATACAAAAGAAGTAGCGTAGCATGAGTACCAAACCCTTTGCCCCAGTAGGCTTTATTGCCAATGAGCTTTCCTGAGTTGGCAGTTCGATTAAAAAAGTCAATATTATTAAGGTATATATTGCCAATATAGTTGTCTGTGAGTACATCGCAGATAGCTAGCTTTAACTGCCCTTGCAAGTCGCCCGCTTGCTGCACCCATTTTTTCTCAAACTCACTGGAAACAAAATAACGCCGGCCGACAACCATATCCCAGATCTGTTGATCTTGCCGCCAAGCGATAGAGGTTTGGTAATCCTCTACCTCTAAAGCTCTGAGATAAACCTTCATATTTTTTAGCATTATGGTCCCCTATGAGCTTAGTTTGGCTGTTAAGCGTTTTAGCTAACCACTGATTATCTAGGGTTACGCATATAACACCCGGACTAAATCGTCTATATTATTCATCTGCTGATCTCTTGTCTCAACCGTTGGAAACGCTAATAGTAAAACTCCAACTGAGGTATGCGAGCCGCAATATTGCTGCACAGCCTCGCCTTTTTTCTTAAATAGCTTCTTATAAAAGATAAACAGCTCTAGTGAAGAATCAATGTTTATACCGGCAAAAATGCCGTCTGTTTGCGCATGTAGGACATAATAAGCACCGATCTTGCGCTGAGTTTGCTGACCAGCCTCATTGTGAACGACCTTTTGTCCCAAGCTAACTTTGAGAACCGCATCGACATAGTCAAACCCAGTTAAGCGCTTTTGCAGCAAAGGCACAAAGTTACCGCCGTTTCGAGCGCCGACTTCAATAAGGTACAGCTCGTTATCACGGTTGAGCCGAGCTTCAACATTGATAGGACCATTGAGATATCCAGTATGAGCGGCTAGCTGCTCTAGCTGTATTTTTAATTGCTGATAAACATCAGCATGCACCGTCGGCCAGCGGGTTGAGATCGGAATAAAGCTATCACTTTGAGTATAAAAGTACTGATCACCAAAATAGCCCGCGATCAGCTTACCGTCTTGCAAAAAGCCATCGCCATGAACTTGTGGACCCTGAAGATACTCTTCAATGATGCATCTATGGCTACGAGAGAAACTCAAAGCATAATCGATACACTCTAAAATATTGCTTTGAGTGCCAGTACTTAACCTAACGCCTTTGCTGCCCGAGCTGTCCACCGGCTTGACGATATAGGGTTTATTATTATTTAGCCCAAATGGGATAGCAGCTGACTTGGTCAGATAAAAACTTGGTGTCCTCAGCCCGGCCTGTTTTAGCACTTGCCGAAACAAATCCTTATTCGAAAAATTTTGAGCAGCTTGTGCACTAATACCGGGTAATCCCAACGCTTCGGCGACATACCCTATAGTCGGAATAGCTGGATCTGAGGCAAAGGTAGCGATACTATCTATCTTATAATCTATAGCCAATTGCAACACTGCGTCCTTGTCAGTAGTACTGATATTGATATATTTATCTGCTAGAGCATGACCTGGATTGTCCGGCAGATAATCACAAGTGAGTACATATAGACCCAGCTGCTTCGCCGCTTGGATCAACGGAACCTGAAACTCTGAACCGCCTAATATCAATATCGTTTTTGTTGTCATGACACAATACACGCAATAATTTTATCTTGCTGTTGTTTTGTTAGACCCGTAAATAGCGGTAGGCAAAGGATACGGCTAGCTATGTCTCTTGAATGCTTACAAACTTGCTCATGGCCCAGATAGTCTAAGGTGTCCAGACTAGGATAGAAGTAACGTCTGGGGAAAATATGGTTTTTTTTCAACTGTGCCTCTACTCTTAATAACTCTGATTCGGAGTTGAAAAGTATGGGTGCATAAGCATGGTTATTCTTGCTTTTTTTATGCCACCGCTGAAAGATTAGCGTTTTTTTTGTCAAGGCTTGTCGATAGAGACGCCAGATTTTAGCTCTGCTATCCTTAATGTGCTCTATTTCATCTAACACACATAGCCCCATCGCTGCTTCAAACTCATTCATCTTAGCGTTGATACCCATAGCGTTGATTTGAGTGGCACTAGCGATACCGAAGTTCATCATCAGTCTTATCTTGCCCGCAAGCTCATCATCATTGGTGATAATGGCCCCGCCCTCAGTACTGTGAAACAGCTTAGTAGCATGGAAGCTTAAGGTACTGATATCACCATAATTTAATACGCTTTGGCCTTGATACTGGGTATCAAACGCATGGGCGCCGTCATAGATCACCTTTAAGTTATTTTTTTTGGCAATGTCTTGGATTTGCTCTACTTCACAAGGGTTACCAAAGACGTGTACAGGAACGAGAGCGCTGGTGTTTGTAGTGATTTTTGCTGCAATCTTAGTAGGGTCGATATTAAAAGTAGCAGGATCAATATCAACAAAAACAGGCTTTAACCCTTCCCAAACTAAGGTGCTGGTAGTCGCAACAAAACTAAAGGGCGTAGTGATGACCTCGCCTTTTAGCTCCAAAGCCTTGTAGGCGAGCTGCAAGGCTAGCGTTCCATTTGCCACTACTATCAAATGCTTGACGCCCAAATAGTTCTGCAGACGACTTTCTAGCTCTTTTACCAGCTGCCCGTTATTGGTCAGCCAGCCACGATGAAAAATACCCTCTACGTAGTCTTGATAAGTGTCTTTATTTGGCAAATAAGCTTTTGTGACCGGTATCATGATATTCTCTCGTATGCGAATATGACTTATCTCTATATAGTTGCCTTAGTAATGCGCTAAGCAGCTCTTCATGCTTTGCGGCCATTGCGATAACTCAACCCCAAACTCCTGCTCGATTTTTGCTGTCGCTAATACTGAATGACTCGGCCGCTTCGCAGACGTAGGATAGTCACTACTAGGTATCGGCTGTACGCGACAATCGATATCCGCCGCTACAAAAATAGCTTTGGCAAACTCATACCAACTGCACTGGCCTTGGTTACTATAATGATAGATTTCTACCTCCTGACTGGCACGCTTAAGCTGAGGAATAATCTGTACAATCGCTCTCGCTAAGTCGCGAGCATAAGTCGGTGACCCAATCTGATCATTCACGACATTTAGCTGCTCTCGCTCTGGCCCTAGCCTGAGCATAGTGGTTAAAAAGTTACTACCAAATAAAGAATACAGCCAAGAAGTACGAATGATAATACTATTAGGTGGACTGATATCCTGCAGTGCTTGCTCACCTAATCGCTTAGTTTTACCATATACATTGTTTGGATGAGTAATATCTGTTTCCTTATAAGCTTGCTTGCTATCACCATCAAAGACATAATCAGTTGAGATGTGAATCATAGCGATGTCGTGCTTTTTTGCGACTTCGGCTAAGTGCTTAACCGCAAGATGGTTTATGGCATTGGCTTTATCCGCTTCACTCTCTGCTTTGTCTACGGCAGTAAAAGCGGCGCAATTAATAATATAGCTCACACTATTGGTACTACAAAAACTCTCAATCGCACCTTTATCGGTAATATCTAAGCGGCTTTTATCAGCGAAAATAAAGGCGTATCCTGCGCTTAAGCTGACTTTATTTTTCCTAATATCCTCACCAAGATAGCGCAGCTCAGAGCCTAACTGCCCGCCTGCGCCTGTCACTAAGATATTAGTACTCATAATCACTCGTCCGATAATAGTTGGTCTGATAACTAAATAACTCAGCATCAGCCAGTAGCGGTTGTTGTTGATCTTTTGCTGATAATAGTAGCTCGCTAGTAGGTATACCCCAGTTGATCGCTAGGCTAGGGTCATCAAAAGCGATACCCCTATCCTCTGCAGGACTGTAGTAATTATCGACTTTATAACTAAAGATAGTGTTATCTTCTAACACCGCGAACCCATGAGCGAAGCCTCTTGGTATCAACACTTGCCTTTTATTCTCAGCGGTAAGCTCGATAGCGACATGCTGAGCGAACGTTGGACTACCCTTACGAATATCAACAGCGACATCCAGGACTCGCCCTGAGATAACTCGTACTAGCTTACTTTGAGCGCTACTCCCTATTTGATAATGCAGACCTCGCAGCACCCCGCGGTCAGATTTGGACTCGTTGTCTTGAATGAAGTTGACGCTATAACCCACAAAGCGCTCTAACACATCTTGACGATAGCTCTCAAAAAAGTAGCCGCGTTCGTCACCGTGCACTTTAGGTTCGATGATAATAACGTCAGCGATAGCCGTTCTCCTAAGCTGCATATCAACGCCCTACCTTTTTCTCGTTGGCTCGTCTAATCAGATATTGGCCATATTGATTTTTATGTAAAGGTTCGGCCAACGCCAGTAGTTGCTCACGGTTTATATAGCCTTTTTCAAAAGCAATATCCTCAAGACAAGCCACTTTTAGACCCTGACGATTCTCTATCGTTTGGATAAAGTTACTGGCATCTATTAGACTCTCATGAGTCCCAGTATCAAGCCAAGCAAACCCTCGGCCCATCAGCTCGACATGCAGCTGCTCACGCTCTAGATAAGTCTGGTTTACTGTAGTGATCTCTAACTCGCCGCGCTCTGATGGGGTGACTTGTTTTGCAATATCTATCACTGAGTTTGGATAAAAGTATAAGCCCACTACCGCATAGGAGCTTTTGGGTTCTGCAGGTTTCTCCTCGATACTCAACGCTTTGCCAGTATCGTCAAAATCGACTACCCCGTAGCGATTGGGGTCTTTGACATAGTAGCCAAACACAGTTGCATACTCATGACTTTCCACATTATCTTGAGCTTGTTTCAGCATTTTAACGAGGCCTTGACCATAAAAAATATTATCTCCTAATATCAAACAAACATTATCTTTACCAATAAACTCCTCACCAATGATAAAGGCTTGCGCTAAACCATCAGGGCTTGGCTGCTGCGCATATTGCAAGGAGATACCGAGTTGACTACCATCGCCTAATAAACGTTGAAACTGGGAGGCGTCCTCCGGCGTCGTAATAATCAAAATCTCTTTGATACCCGCGAGCATCAGCACTGAGAGCGGATAAAAGATCATTGGCTTATCATAAATCGCCATCAGCTGCTTACTGACCCCTTGGGTTAAAGGATAGAGCCTAGTGCCAGAACCGCCTGCTAAGATAATGCCTTTTGTATTATGACTCATGATGTACTCCTAATCGTTTGCGTTGATAGCTACCGTCTTGTACTCGCCGGCACCATGCTAGATTCTCTAAGTACCAGGTAATCGTTTTTTCAATGCCGCTCTCAAAAGTCTCTATCGGCGTCCATCCCAGCTCATTAGCCATTTTGCTAGCATCGATGGCATAACGTAAATCGTGACCGGGACGATCTTTGACAAAGCGGATTAGTGACTCATATTTAGCGCCATCCGCACGAGGCTGCTTTCGATCCAAAATCTGACAGATAATGGAGACGACTTCGATGTTTTGTTTTTCGTTATGACCCCCTATATTGTATGTCTCGCCGACTTTACCTTCTGTGACCACTTTATAAAGCGCCCGAGCATGATCTTCCACAAACAACCAATCACGGATTTGATCGCCTTTACCATAAATTGGCAAGGCGCTATTATCTAAGGCGTTTAGAATGACTAAAGGAATCAGTTTTTCTGGAAAGTGATACGGTCCATAATTGTTTGAGCAATTAGTAATAATGATGGGTAGACCGTAAGTACGACCCCAAGCTCGTACCAAGTGATCCGCGCTGGCTTTTGAGGCAGAATAAGGGGAGCTTGGTGCATAAGGAGTAGACTCGACAAATAGCGCATCCGTTTCTGCTAAGTCACCATATACTTCATCGGTTGAGATATGATGAAACCTAAAACGGGATTTATCGGTTTCTCTAAGACCTTGCCAATACTGACGGGCCACCTCTAGTAACGTATAAGTACCGACGATATTAGTCGTAATAAACTCTGCTGGGCCATCGATGGAGCGATCGACATGGGATTCAGCGGCAAGATGCATCACCAAATCAGGCTTAAAATGATCAAAAACATCTTCTAGCGCTTGGGCATTACAGATATCTAGCTGCTGAAACTGATACCTCGCGTTTTGATCGATATCCACTAATGACTCTAAATTGCCTGCATAAGTCAGCTTATCGATATTGCACACTTCATTATCGGTATTGTTAATGATATGGCGGATCACCGAAGAGCCGATGAAACCTGCACCGCCAGTAACTAATATATTCATAAGCTCCACCTTGTTATTTATATCCCTAAAATATGCGCTTGAGCAGCTATGAGCATAACGTTAATCGCCAAATCTGCCATTAGTGTCATTAAGCGTGTTTCGCCATCTCCTTAAACTTTGAGTTGCGCACGACTAAATCTTGATAAGTTCCGCAGTCTACTATCTTCCCGTGCTCCATAAAGTAGATAAGATCGCACTTCTCTACCGTTTTTAGACGATGAGCAATCATAATGATGGTTTTTTTGCCACTGAACTCGTGGATAGCGTCCATCACTATCTTTTCAGTGATACCATCTAACGCACTCGTAGCTTCATCGAAGACGAGCACTTGGGCCTCATGATAAAGTGCACGTGCAATTCCAATACGTTGACGCTGGCCCCCTGAGAGCTTTACCCCGCGCTCGCCTACTTTGGTATTGATACCCTCGGGTAATTGGTTGACCAATTCGCTGAGATTGGCAAGCGTCAATGCTTTATTGACTTGCTCTAGGCTGATATCTTTTGCCGGCACGCCAAAAGCGATGTTTTCGGCGATAGTGCCTTCGCTTAAAAAAATACTCTGTGGTACGAAGCCTAGTAAGTTTTGCCAAGCTCGCTTGTTATTGGCGGTAATACGAATATCATCAACATATAAACTGCCGTGCTGCGGAATCAGTAGGCCAAGCAATAAATCAATCAAAGTCGACTTGCCAGAGCCGGAAGAACCGACCAAACCTATCACGCTATTGGCAGGGATACTCATACTGACGCCGTCTACTGCTGCTATCTCTTTGCCGGGATAACTAAATTCTATCTGTTGCAAAACAATGCTTTTGTGCAGACTAATCGATATCGGTGAAGGATTCTCATTAAGAGGTTTTTGCTTATCAAAGGAGCGCTCTAAGTCCTTTTTTACTGCCTCAAAAGCGGCAACATTACCTTTTATAGTAGACACACTGGCATAGATCTGCTGTAGAGCTGGCAGGAGCTTAAAAGCAGCTAGCGCATACACCGCTAAAATAGGTAGCACTTCTCCTAAATTACCTGAATGTAGTTTGATCAGTACCAGCACCAGTGAAATCATCGCCCCAAAAGCGATGAGCTCTACAAAGTACCGCGGTACTTGACTGATGGCGATATTGGTCCCTTGTGCGCGGGCGAAGACTTTGCCACTGTCATGAAAACGCTCAATAAAATCATGGCTTCGGTTGAGCAGTAATACATCCTTAATACCACCAAAGCCTTCGTTCATCAGCCGAAACCGCTGGGTCGATACATTAGATAGCTTCTGACCATTGCTGACTAACTTTTTGCGCACCAATCTATAGAGCAAGAAGTACGCTAACGAAAATATGGACAAGCCTAGAATGGCAATAAGTGGCTCATAGATTACAATACCGACAGAGATAAATAGCGCCAAAACCAGCTTGGCATTCATCCTCACTAGCGGCTGTATGATGCCATTACTGATTCTCGCCGCTTCGGTAGAGACTTGCTTGGTCAGCTGGGCACTGCTGCCACTGGCGTGAAACTGCCAGCTTTGCTGCATATAATAAGTATAGAGGCGATCAGCAAGCTCTGTGCCTATACGAGCGCCAAAGATGGACAGCTTCCAAATCGTAAACATAGAAACCAGTGTAGAAAATGCCAGCATAACTAACACAAACACACCAGTATAAAACAAGAAATCCATGGGATCATTGAGACCGGAGAGCTGGTACAGCTGGGCAAAAACGCCATTGCTCTCAAGTATGCTCATATCGCCAACTAAAGCCATAAAAGGTGCAATAGAGGCAATGCCTAGCAGCTCGGTAAACGCCATGACGACGACTAAGACTTGCAAGACATAAAAATGCTTTAGCTGCTCATCTGTCAGCAAAGCAAAGAGCTGCTTGATGATAGTCAACATAATTTATCCAACGCTAAGCGGTTTTGTAAAAAACCAACGTACCAAGGCATGGCTTTTTTAATACCAGCAACGATCTCAAACTGCGGCTCATAGCCCAAGGCATTTTTAATCTTACTGATATCTGCCTGACTATGACGCACATCGCCTGCGCGAAAGTCCCGATAAACAGGCGCTTGGCGATAGCTTACTCCGTTCATAGCAAGATTATCTTTTAAGGCTGTGAATAAAGTATTCAGCGTCGTACGGCCACCAACTGCGACGTTATAGACTTGATTCTTTGCCTCTTCATTCGCCGTTGCGGCCAGAATATTGGCTTGCACTGCATTTTCAATGAAATTAAAGTCGCGACTGGTATCGCCATCACCATTGATGAACACCTTATCACCTGCGATCATCGCTGCTGTCCATTTAGGAATCACCGCGGCATATGCACCATCAGGCGCTTGGCGTTTGCCAAAAATATTAAAATAGCGTAGACCAATTGTCTTAAAGCCGTAAGTACTGGCAAACACGTCCGCATAGAGCTCATTAACATATTTAGTGACCGCATAAGGCGATAATGGCTTACCGATAGCGTCCTCGACTTTGGGCAGTGCTGGATGATCGCCATAGGTTGAGCTGCTAGCGGCATAGGTAAAACTTGTGACCTTGGCATCGCGAGCGGCGACTAGCATATTTAAGAAGCCTGAGATATTGGTAGCGTTAGTATTGATCGGATCAGCGATAGAGCGCGGCACTGAGCCAAGCGCTGCTTGGTGCAATACATAGTCAACACCTACGCAGACGCTCTGACAATCCGTCAGCTTACGTATATCGCCTTCGATAAAGCTAAACCTCTGCCATTGCTCGCTACTGACTAATCCCTCTACCTCATCAAGATTATACTGAAAGCCAGTAGCGAAATTATCTAAGCCTACTACTTTTTGATTTAGTAACAATAGCTCTTCTAGTAAATTAGAGCCAATGAACCCCGCTACCCCAGTAATCAGCCAAGTTTTGGGAGAGGCTACTAATGAAGCTTTGACTTTTTCGTACGCTATTGCGGTCATATACTCTTCTCTTATCATGTTTTTTTAGGTTATGTACTTATAGCGTTATAGACGAATATCAGTGTCTTCTTTTGCAAAGACATACTTCAAGTCATAGAGCACATGGTCAGCTTTACCAAAGCTTCTAATGTGCTCAGCCCCCATATCAACGAACTCACTATGAGCCACTGCTAGGATAATACCATCGTAGCCGTTAGTTATAGGCTGCTCAACAGGGGTAATCTGATATTCACTCTCAGCTTCTGCTCTATCTATCCAAGGATCATAGACATCCACTTCGATATTGTATTCTTCAAGTTCATGGACGATATCAATGACCTTAGTATTGCGCACATCAGGGCAATTTTCTTTAAAGCTTAGGCCTAAGATTAGTACTTTAGCGCCTTCAACCTGAATACGCTTTTTTATCATCGTTTTAACTAATTGGGTCACTACATACTCACCCATGCTATCGTTTAGACGCCGGCCTGCTAATATAATCTCTGGGTTATGGCCGATAGCTTGCGCCTTGTGCGTTAGATAGTAAGGATCGACACCGATGCAGTGCCCGCCAACGAGGCCTGGACGGAAAGGTAAAAAGTTCCATTTGGTACCCGCCGCTTTTAATACGGCTTCGGTATCGATACCCATTTTATTGAAGATAACCGCCAGCTCATTAATCAGCGCAATATTCACATCACGTTGCGTGTTCTCAATCACCTTTGCCGCTTCTGCTACTTTGATACTTGCTGCTTTATGCGTGCCGGCGGTAATGATTAAGTTATAAACCTCATCTATAAAGTCGGCGACTTCAGGGGTTGAGCCTGCAGTCACCTTTAAGATATTTGTCACGCGGTGCTCTTTGTCACCCGGATTGATGCGCTCAGGACTGTAGCCTGCGTAGAAATCTTGGTTAAAGGTGAGTCCAGAGACTTTCTCTAACACCGGAATACATACCTCTTCTGTCGCGCCTGGATAAACCGTTGACTCATAGACCACGATATCGTCTTTTTTTAGTAAGCCAGCGATTGCTTTTGACGCTTTGATCAGTGGCGTTAGATCAGGCTGTTTAGAATTATCGATAGGCGTAGGCACAGTGACAATAAAGAAGTTACAGTCTTTGAGCTCATTGATATTTGAGCTATAGCGTAAATGTATCGCTTGCGCTAACTCAACATCGCTAACTTCTAGCGTATGGTCCGTACCGCTATTGAGCGCAGCGATACGCGCAGCGTTGATATCGAAACCTACTACTGAGTGCTGTTTACCAAACTCAACTGCCAGTGGTAGTCCAACATACCCCAAACCAATAACAGCAATTTTTAGATTATTTATATTTTTCATAAAGTCCTATCACCTAATCGTTGTTGAAGCGTTTGATAAATCAGCTATATGGTCACTACCCTCGTGACAACACTGGCGCGTATTATCGATTACTGCCATAGGCATAGCTGTAGTGATAGCTATACTTGCCCATTAGCCCCTGTTTTACATCGTTAAGGACAATGCCATCTATATGAATATTAGACTCTTGCATTTGCTTGACGGCATACGTAAGCTGTCTTTCCATTGAGCTATCATAGCGAGCCACCATCAGTACTTGATCAGCATACTGAGCGAGTAGCATGGCATCTGAAGCGGCTAATACTGGGGGTGAGTCGATAATGATATAGTCGTATCGAGATTTTAGTTCGGTGAACAAGGCATCGAACCTTTCGCTAATCAGGAGCGAGGCCGGATTATTGGGATGCTTGCCGCGCGGTATCAAGTCGATATATTCGATACCACTATAATGGATAACGTTATCGATATCCAGATCAGCAGCCGGCTGCGTTGTTTGCCTATCGGCAGTTTGAATATCGGAAGTTTGCATATCAGTACGCTGGACATCAGTGATAGGCTTGAGTGGTTCTGTCCCTTGCTCAAAAGATAGATAATCTGCCAAACCCTCATACTGACTCAGACCAAAGACATGGTGCAGCTCACCCATACGCATATCGGCATCTATGAGCAACACTCTTTTATTTAGTTTAGCGAATATTTCAGCTAAATTAGCGGAGATGAACGACTTACCAACTTCTGGGCTTTCACCAGTGATTAAAAACACTTTGGCCTTTTGGCTCTCTGGAACGGTTGTTGGCGTATTTAAGATAAGTTTTGTTCGCAGGCTTTTGATGGCTTCATAGCTCAGGCTATTATTATCGATATGAGCAAGCATGCGAGGCGCCGCGTTTTTATTCGAGCTAAGCCTAGATAGTGGCGTAGAGCGAGGAATGGTAGCAATAACCGGTATCCCTGTCTTAGACTCGATACGCTCAGGGTCTTTGACGACGTTTCTGATCAGATGCATAATAAAGACCAATAGAGCACCTATTAATGCGCCAGATAAAGTCGCCAGCACCATGATAAGCTGTTTTTTCGGCGTGATGGTTCTATTGGTGTTAATAGGTAGATCGATGATACGAGCATCACTCACTTCGCCTGCTTTAACGATTTTTAATTGCTCATAGTTTTTGAGAATTGTTAGATAAATCTCTCGATTAATTCTGACATCTTCTGATAGCGTCAAAAACTCTCTTTGTACTTCTGGTAGCCTGTTAATCGTATTGTCGATTTCCTGCTGTCTAGCATTCAACACTCTTAGTTGGTCGTTTATTTGCACGACTAGCGGATGCTCATTCGTGTAGTAAGTGGTAAGCTCTGCTTTTCTAAGCTTAAGCTCACTGATTTGTGAATCAATTCCGGCATTTTCACTGAGTAGCATTGACGCTTCTTGTGCCACATCGATGGTGCCCGATTTTTCACGAAAATCGTTGAATATCGCTTCTGAGGCTTCAAGGTTTTGTTTTAGCTCTGGAATTTGTTTTTCCATAAACTCGATAGTCTTGATGGTTTGTTCTGAGCTTCGAGTTTGGTTCTGAGCAATGTAAGAGCGTACGACTTGCTCTAGGGTTAGACTGGCCTGCTCTTGATTTAGGCCGGATAAAGACAGCTCGATAATACCCGTCTGATTGCCTCTTTCTTCTACGGTTAAGGCACTATTGATCGAGTCTGTAGTGATTTGCAGCGATTGCTTGGTGATGTTTATAGGGTGATCACCAGAGGGCAAATCATTAACGGTAATCTCTATAAAGCCCTGATTGCTCTTGAAACGATATGCTTGATTAAGACTGCCTTTAAACTGCTCGCTGTCGTTACTCAAAACAAAACCAGTGTCCGTTCTAGATAACATAAAAGGTTGATCTAACAGGTCTTTGGGCACTGTAAATTGGCTTACTTGTACCAAGCCGTCAGCGGTCTCAAGGGTGACGCCGTCAGCGGTATTCATTTGCACACTGGTATGGTTACTCAATATTCTATCTAGCTGACTAACCGACGGGTCGCTCAACTTAATATCTAAGTGTAGTAACTCAACCACAGGCTCTAACACCATGCGCGATCTAATCAGCTCGATTTGTGCCTGTACTGAACTATCATCAGGTGGCAACAGCTCGGCTATATTTGACCCTAGACCAGATACGTTTGTTGTGGTCTCATCAATCTGAATGAGCGCATCTGATTTATAAGTAGGGTTTTCGTAGCGGATATATAACATCCCTATGAGCAGACCCAATATTGCAAACAGCGCTATCAGCTTCCAGCCGCGCAATAATACTAAAAACAGACCTAGTAGCTCATTATCTTTACCCGTATCTCTAGGGGCGCTGTGTCTAGATAACTCTTTTGAATGATTATTCATAACTATATCTTCATCAGTTAGTATTAGTCGTTCAGCTTAGTGCGTTAGCTGAGTGCCCAAGGTACGCTTATCTTTGCTAATTGCTAATTGCTATCCGCACCGTATTATTAACCTCATAAGGATTGGTACTGTCTTTGTCAGTTGGCCCGTCCCACAGCCCTGCTACAGCTCACGCGGCTACCCCTTCTCACCCTCTTCTACCTAAAAGCCTGAAAGCGTGTTGATTGCAGATGTCGATGGTAATAAAGCACTGATGACTCGGTTCCAACGCGTTAGACCTGTCGGATCAACATAGAGAATGTCATTGGCTTGCATCTCGAAACGATTAGCTAGTGCTAAGCCGGTGATGGTTTTCATGTCGGCATAATAGATATGAGTATAGTTGTACTGTTGATTATCACGGACGATGTATACCCTTGCCGCGTCAGCTGTGAATGAATTAAGACCATTCGACTCACCTAGTACCTGCGCTAAGCTCAGCCCTTGCTCAGGTACAGCAACTGGTGCCACGCGGCCAAACTCGCCCAATACATAGACCCTATTACGGTCTTGACTATTGACATGGATGGAGTCGCCGTTTTGTATGTAGACTTGGTTGGCGGATAAGCCGAGCTGCCGGAGCGACTGTAGTCCTAAGTTGTAGTTTTTACCGCGGCGATTTAAGACGATATTATTTGAATCACCTTCGGTAGTAGCGCCCCCTGCCATAGACAAAGCACTGTATAAAGTGACTGGTACATCAGCAATAGGATATTCACCAGACTTCGCGACTTCGCCATCAATAAAGAATTTGCTACCTAGATAGTTAACCATTTTGACTTGCGGATCTGAGTATTTAAGATAGCGTTGTAACCGACTCTGCAATGTGGCAGTGAACTGCGGCACACTCATACCGCTTGCTTTAAGACGGCCTATCAATGGAAACTGAATAAAGCCTTGCTGATCTACGGTCAGACTCGAGGTTGATTTACTGATATTGGGATAGTCAGTAAGGGCAATACTCATAACATCGCCTGCTTTAATCCGATAGCTTATTGGCGCTGAGGTTTTGATTAAACGAGATAAATTATTATCGAGTACGGGTACCTGTTTGGCTGGCAAATTAGCTATAGTCAATGGCTCCACGTGAAAGGTCATACCATTTTCTGCTACAAAAGCACCGCTAGGTGGCAAACTGCCTACTTGCAGTCCCGAGTTAATACTGGTACAACCTGATATAGTACCCAAGACCAATAAGCACATTATCGTTAAGCGCTGAAAAAGATGAATACGCATAATGAGACCTTTATTAACTGAGCTATGCCAAATCTAAAACAGTTTCATTGCCATTCAGAGCAGCTATGTTTATGGCATTATCTGTCACTCTCTAGCAATCTGCTGTTACCCGCTTAACAAAACAATTATATATAAATAGTTGAATATATATATCTACTTATAGTTATATAGTATTTATCTGAAAAATACAACAAAACTTCATTACTAATTTAGAGGTCTGTAAGGATAGTCAAAACTGCTAAATAGCTAGGCTAAGTTTTTAGCTTATAGAAGGTAGTCATATACTTGGTTGAAATAGAGGCTTATAGATAGTCAATAACTACTAAGCTACTGGTAAGTATGGGATTTAGCTTGTGAATATTATTGACTGTCGTGATAATCATTGAGATAGAATGAGAGTCAGGCACAAAAAAGCGGCCATTGATATGATATCAATGGCCGCTTTTTATGTTATCTAGTGATAACTAGATAACAGCTAGAGCAAACAATGTCTACATTTATAAAGCTTCCGTTCTATAAATGCTCTGGTTTAATAAGTTGCCAGCTCAATACCGACACCAACACCGACATCGGTTGACTCTACATCTGAGTCTACTGCCCATAGTCTTGTGCTAACTTTGGTCAGCGGCTGCAGCTGATACTCCCATGCAACATCGACAGCGGTGAGCTTATCCGTTGTTGGATAGGCTTGGTTATCCGCCTCCCCAGTGCGAGAGTCTAACTCTCCTGACTGATTGACTTTAGCGTGTTGTAGTTTGGCATTGATAAAGTTACGCTCATCAAGCCATAAGCGGCCACCTACTGCCACACTCTCAGCATCACCGCCAAGCGCATAGCCTAACGGATAGCCTTGCTGATAATAACCATCGGTATAGTTAATATGGTCATAGGAGATGCCTCTGACCTCACCGCTGGTACGCGTATCGGTATATTCAGCATACAGCTGATAGGGCTTGCCGTAAGCAGATGAAGCATAGTCAGCGCCGGCTAGATACATGTTTTTAGCCGGTAGGCCGCCCGCTTCATCTTCACCGATATACTGACCGTAGACGCTAGCCGGAACATCAATCAGTGAGGCGAGCTTGAGTTTGGCATCAAAGCCGCCCAATTGGTTGGCTGGATCGCCACCATCACGACCACCATTATCTTTGGTACCTAATATGGCATCACCAAAGGAGCTTAAACTTTCAGGTCGACCCTCGCCGCCCCACATAAAACTACGTGAAGCGCCGACTTCTAACCAAGGCAATGGACTAGCGGTTAGACGCGCGCCAAATAGCTTAGCGTCAGGAACCGCATCATAATCATCCAATTGCCCAGCAAATAGCTGATACTGCCAAGGTCCGACCCAGTTTAAATACTTATAATCAGGCGCAGTTTGCGTATCACGCTGCATAGTAAAGCCGGTCACCGGGATACTAGCATCACCGCGAATCAGGCTACCGTCATGCCCAGGACCCCACCAAGTCGGAATCTTACCAGCGACTAGCCATTGGTTAGCAGCCATACCCGCCAGATAAGAGCCTTCAAAGCTGACGTCAGAATCATCATCTATGAGCTCATCATTCTTGACATTAGCTTGCAGATTGAACTCCCAATTGGCTTCGCTCAACCCTACCGAGCCACTAAGCTGCTGTCCGGCGAGTTTATCGTCGCCGAAGCTCTGGGGCAGCTGTTGACGATCGGTCTGTATAGAGAGCTCGCCAGTCGCTTTAACTAAGGACTCACGATCTTTATTAAGACGGGTTTGGATAGACTGCACGACTTGCTGCTGCACAGGCGTAGTTAACTGGGCGCCCAATAGTCCGCGCTCAATCTCATTAGCCGTCAACGGCCAAGTGCTGGTACTGATCTGAGTGACGCCTTGAGTGTTGAGCCAGTCGATATCAGCCTTTAAGCGCAAGTCATTCATATAGAGGTTTTGCGCAGTAGCGGTTGTGGCTAGCATAGAAGACATTGATACAATACTGGCAGTTAATGCCGTCATTAACTTTTTATTCATAAGGGTCTGCTTTTATAACAAGGTTTGATAAATAATAGCTTAATAATACAGATTATACTTACACAGCATCAGCCATTTTGGTAAATACTTGTTCGATAGCTTGCACAGTTTGTTCAATCTCTGACTCAGTCAAAGTTGGATGTACTAAGAACATGAGACTCGTCTCACCTAATTGCTTGGCTATTGGTAATGGCGCTGCTGGCCGCAGACCTGTATCATCAAAGGCTTTTTCACGGTAGACTTCAGAAGCGGAGCCGGAGAAGCAAGGCACTTTTAATGCATTAATCTCCGCGATAATCCGATCTCGTGACCACCCTGCTGGCAAATTCTCTGGCTGTACGTAGACATATAGTTTGTAATAGGCATGGGTGCAATCGGCAAACTCTGGCGTTTGCTCTAGTCTAGGTACAGACAAATAGCCTTTATCTTGCCACTTTTCACAAGCATCAAGGATAGCATGGGCATTGGCTGTGCGCTTAGCGGTCCAATCCTGCATACGCTGTAGCTGGATACGCCCAATTACTGCTTGCATCTCAGTCATGCGCCAGTTAGTACCAAAGCTCTCATGCAACCAACGATAGCCTGGCGGATGTTGTGTCTCATAAACCGCAGCGTAGCTCTTACCATGATCCTTATACGCCCACATCTTGCGCCATAGTGCCTCGTCGTTGGTGGTGACCATACCGCCTTCACCGCCAGTAGTCATAATCTTGTCTTGGCAAAAGCTCCAAGCGCCAATATGCCCAATACTACCCACGCTACGACCCTTATAAGTTGCACCATGAGCCTGTGCGCAGTCTTCTATCACATAGAGGTCATGCTGCTCTGCTAGCGCCATGATGCCGTCCATGTCGCACGGCCAACCAGCCAAATGCACACAAACGATGGCTTTAGTTTTGTCCGTCAGTACCGCTTTGATGGTCTCAGGCGAGATATTACCAGTCTCGGCATCCACATCCGCAAATACAGGCGTCGCACCTGCATTGACCACACAAGAGATACTGGCAATAAAGGTGCGCGGCGTGACAATCACTTCATCACCTGCACCGATATCTAACGCTTTTAATGCCACATCCAATGCAAGTGTGCCATTAGCAACGGCTACTGCGTATTGGCTGTCTGCCCACGCTGCAAATTCTTTTTCAAACTCGCGCCCTTCTTGCCCTGTCCAGTAGTTAACTTTATTAGACAATAAAACAGCACTGACCTTGTTCGCCTCTTCTTGAGTAAAGCTGGGCCATGGTGAGAAAGGAGTGTTTAGCATAAGGTTCTCAATTTTTTATAATAAGTCATAAGATTTATAGTGTGCTAGTTTTAGCAAATTATTTACTCAAAGGTCGTGCTGGATTACCTACTACTACGGCTCCGGCGGGTACGTCTTTAGTCACCACAGCACCCATCCCAACGATAGCGCCTTCACCAATGATCAAGGGTTTATCAGGTGTGCCTTGGTTGATGACTGCCCCCGTGCCGATATAGGCATGGTCGTGAATATGAATGTTGCCGTTACAGCTGACACGCGGGGCAAAGGTCACATAGTCGCCAATGACACAATCGTGAGCGATATAGCTGTAAATATTAGCGTGAAATTGCTTACCAATTTTAATATTAGAAGTCAGTTGAGTAAAATGACACAGTACTGAACCTTCTCCTATTTCGACTGCATCTAATACAATGCTATTAGATGCTTTTGCAGACAAAACAGCGATATTGTCTTTACTACATTTAGCTACTAATATTTCACGGATTCTACTATCTGCAATGGCTATAACCACTGCTTTATCTTTAGGAGCTAAGCCTAAATAGGCTTCATAGTTATAAATCTTATAACCATTTAACTCTTCGTCTTGTGATCCGTCATCTACAAAACAAATACTTGCTTCTGGATACTGTTCACGCGCTAAAGGCAACAACTCTTTGCCAAACCCGCTAGCGCCATATATACCGATTAACTGCTTCATTTTGACTTCCTTATTATTATTAACTATATATTCCCTTTAAACTTACTCATAGTCGCTTCACCATCAGCGCTAATACCATCTTTGATAACCACTTTTTTTACTGTATTAAGTAGTATTTTAATATCCAACCATAATGATTGATTGTCCACATACCAAGTATCAAGCGCGAATTTTTCATTCCAGCCAATCGCATTACGCCCATTGACCTGCGCATAGCCTGTAACACCAGGGCGCACATGATGGCGGCGCTTTTGCTCATCATTATATAGCGGCAGATATTCCATCAATAACGGACGCGGCCCTACCAAGCTCATATCGCCTTTAATCACATTCCAAAGCTCAGGCAGCTCATCCAAGCTGCTGTCACGCAGACGCTTACCAAAATCTGTTAGACGCTCGCTATCAGGCAGTACATTGCCCTCAGCGTCAACAGCATCTTTCATCGAGCGAAACTTAAGCATCTCAAAGGGCTTACCATGTAGACCAGGACGTGTCTGACGGAATAGCACTGGTGATCCTAAGTTTTTACTGACTTTGTATGCAGTAATGGCGTATACCGGAGAGAGAACCACTAATGCTGTGGTGGCAGCGGTTATGTCGAAGAGGCGTTTTATCATTTATAAACTCAATTTAATAAATATCTGTTAATTTAGAAGATATAACAAGCTATGATTTGTTTGCTAGCATAATTTACGTCTTAATCATTACCAAATAAATCACGAGTAAACACCTTATTAGCCACATCCTCCAATTCATCTGCTAAACGATTAGTGAGAATAACATCAGCCTCTTGCTTAAAATCTGATAAGTCTCGAATAACACGTGAACCAAAAAACTCGTCATCATCTAGCACTGGCTCATATACAATGACTTCAATGCCTTTTGCTTTTATACGTTTCATAACACCTTGTATAGCACTAGCTCTAAAGTTATCTGATCCAGCTTTCATAATAAGACGATATACTCCCACTGTCTTGGGGTTTCTTTTCAATACAGACTCTGCAATGAAATCTTTTCGGGTACGATTGGCATCTACAATAGCTCGGATAATGTTATTTGGCACTTGCTGATAGTTGGCTAATAGCTGCTTTGTATCTTTAGGTAGGCAATAGCCACCATATCCAAATGAAGGGTTGTTATAATGATTGCCAATACGAGGATCTAGGCCAACACCCTCAATAATTTGTCGACTGTCTAAGTCTAGGGACTCAGCATAGCTATCAAGTTCGTTGAAATAAGCGACTCTCATGGCTAAATAAGTATTGGAAAAGAGTTTGACCGCTTCAGCTTCTGTATTACCTATAAATAGCATATCAACATCTTTGGTAATTGCGCCTTGTAGCAATAACTCAGCAAACTGGTGTGCCCGTTCAGAGCCCTCACCTATGATAATACGTGATGGATGCAAATTGTCGTGTAGTGCTTTACCCTCACGTAGAAATTCAGGAGAAAAAATCAAGTTTGGTGTATTAAAAGTTTTTTTGGTCTCTTCGGTATAACCTACAGGTACTGTAGATTTAATAATCATTATAGCTTTAGGATTAATGTTGATTACAGAAGCAATAACCGATTCAATACTTTTAGTATCAAAGTAATTGGTCTGTGAATCATAATTGGTAGGTGTAGCGATAATTACAAAGTCAGCATTACTATAAGCAGCCTTAGCATCTAAGGTGGCTACAAAGTTTATTTTATCACTATCCAAAAAAGACTGGATATCCATGTCTTCGATAGGTGACTTTCTTGCATTCAACAAGTCAATTTTTTCTGGGATGATATCTACTGCTACTACTTCATTATGCTGCGCCAAAAGCATAGCGTTAGAGAGACCGACATATCCTGTTCCAGCAATTGCTATTTTCATGTTCTAATCCTATAAGTATTCGCCAGCAGCGATAGACTCTATATTATTTGTTTTACCTTGAATCGTTAATTCAAGTACAGACATGAGTTGTGCAGCAAGAGCATCTCGATCAAACTCTTCTTCAGCCAGTCTACGGGCAGCCGAGCCCGCTTGTTTTAGCCATTCATCATCGTTCATTACCTCATTAAGCTGCTCTGCTACTAGCTTTATTGGCTGTTGCCACATAGCTAAACCGCAAGAATGCTGTTGCACTAAGTCATGCATCCAGCCCCCATAGTTAAGTAGCACAGGAGTGCTCGAAGCCAATGCATCAAAGAATTTGTTTGCAGAGTTTGGACGCATCTCTGGTAAGTCAATAAACAAAGCAGATGCCATCGTTGCTGCACTCAATAGAGCGGGAATATCTTTTTTGGGCATTGATGGCTCAATAAATAAATTCTCTTCGAGGACTCCAGCACTTTTAGCCTTTGCAATTACCTTTGGTTTTTCTGCACCATCACCAACAAGCAAAATCTTTACGTTAGAATTTAAACGTTGTAGCTCGCTCGCTAACGACACCATGTAACCTACACCATTGATCTTTCCGAATGTACCTGTATACACAAGAAGAGGGCTATCATCTAACCATTCTCGTTCTTTACGGAATTGAGCGGCAGCACTGTCGTCATGCATCATTTCAAAATTATCACTGCTATTTGGAATCACTGCAACTTGATTTGAAGGGTATTTAGTGTTTAGTATGCCTTGCTTCATTCCTGGAGACAACGCAACGATAGCACTTGAGTTCTTATAGGCCCAGCGCTCAAGTTTTTTTGCAACTAGTTTAAGTGCAGGATTTTTAAGGGCACCAATGGCGATAGGGATTTCTGGCCATAAGTCTCTTACCTCAAAAACCATAGGTATTTTTAATAACTTTGAGGCTATAACTGCAGGTATAGCAATAGTTAACGGTGTACTTGTTGCAAAAATAATATCCGAACTTTTAAATGACGCTGTCTTTTTGGTTGCCGCATGAGCAAACTTTATGAATGATTCAATTCTTTTTTTAAATGACATGCTATTGTCATAGGCATTTGGATACCAATGGACATCAATACCATCTATTTTTTCATGAAACCAGTTTGAATGTTCTGTCTTATCTGTCCAAGTCGTAATCATTTGTACTTCATGACCCGCTGCCACCATGCGCTTTGCCATCTCGTAAGAGCGAGTACCTCCAGACATATTAGGAGTTTTAAAATATTGATGTAGATATAGTATTTTCATATAATCTATTCCGTAATTCATAACCACTTTCTAAAAATATAGAGATCAAAATATCTTTTTCAAATGCCTAACGGTTGCTAGAACCCTAGTTAATAAAAAAGTTTTGTCAGAACGAGGTGAAAATAACATTTTACTATATAAATAAGTGAGATATGCGACTCTTTTTATTTCTTTTGGTTTATCTATTCTAGATCGTGTCGCTGAACCTTCTCTTTCACATACATAGTACAAGACATCATTATCAGTTTTTTTAATACCTTTAATTTTATTAGATATTTCTGTCATAAATAATGAGTCTTCACCAACTGACAGATTTGTATTAAACCTTGTCTCTCCAATCATCTTACGATGAAGCATTTTGGCGACTGGCGATGAGAAATACTTTCTAGATTTTGTTTTTGAAGTCTCAATAGATTTTAGTTTTAAGAAAGAGTTACCAATATAGTTGGATTTTAATGAGCTCAAATCTTTCTCAAAGTTAACAATGTTGGTTATACCCATAAAACTTTCGCTAGTTACTGAACGTAATTCCGCAAGGTAATTTTGGCTAATCAAGTCATCATCATCAAGGAATACAATAAAGTCTTCTGTAGAGTTTTCAATTAGAAAGTTTCTTGCATTTGAAACACCTGCCTCTTTGATATCAAAAAACTCATAATTAAAGTGATAATTTTGCAATACAGTCTGAATATATACTTTATAACTACCCTCCGAGCCATTTAATACCAAATATACTTTGAATTCACTTCTTGATAAAGTTTGATTTTCTAAACTGTCTAGACAACGTTCTAAATAATCGCCTGGTTTATAAGTCGGGACTAGAACAGCAATATCTGACATACCAACCTCCAAATCATGATAAATACCTCTTAGGTACTACCGATACTCTTCTTATTCTTTAACAAATAACTATAAATAAATAAATAAATAAAATTTTATTAAAAGCAACAGCTACAGAATATAAACTCACCTTTATATTGAAATATAAAAAGCTTAGAATTAAAATAGAGAGGAGAAAAATAAAAGGAATTGGGAATAATCGTTTTAAGTCTAGTATAATTGTAATAAAACAGAGCAATCCAGATAAAATAAAATAGCACCGATAATGGTAGTCCAAAAAATAGTAAAAATCGCATGTATCCAGCATCTACTGACATATAATAACCCGATCCATTCACATTAGAATAACGAGCATCTCCTATCAGCATAGTTTCTTGAGGTGGAACATAGTACATATCTTCTAGTCCCTGTAATGAACTGACACCAAAATTTCCGTAATCAATAAAATGTTGGATTGGCTGGAAAACATAGAAAATATATCTTGATATAGATGGAATATCTAACTGCAACAAAAATATTGAGAATAGAACTACAGATAACGGGACTAAAAAAACAAACTTTATAATTGAAAACCAGCGATTTTCTTTTGAACTTATCAATAAATAGCTTAATAAAAATATTCCAACTCCTGCTATCGCAGTTCTACCAGCAGATAGTACAGCAATGGCAGTAAAAATTAAGATTATATAATCAGCTACTGTCAGTTTGTTATTTTGGATTATTAATTTAAGACAAAACACAATGTATAAAAGCTGCGCTAAAGTTACCGCTAAACCAAAAGCAATAGAACCTGATAAACCAAGTCCTCTTGAACCCTGATATCCAGACAATCTATCGATTTGTTCAGTAGTTTTTGTAAAAGAATTTATTACTTCAGCCGTAGTTGGAAAAAACAACATAAAAATTATCAAAAATACCTGTATATACAATATATATTTAAGGTAATTATATATCGGTAGAAAATCATTTTCATCTTTACGATATGAATTAAAAATATATGAGGCTAGTAAAATACATGCAGGAATTGATGCTAAAGTGTGTAATAATGGTCTTGAGAAGGCGAAATCGTAAGTGTTTCTGAAAACTGTGTATGAAACAGTAAACATAAAAAATATAAAGTATGGCAAAACGTTTATTAAAAAGCATATTTATTTTTTATTAGAGAAATAGAGAGAGAGTGTATATATTATTATGTTTAGGATGAAGTAAGAAATAATATCGGAATGTAATACAATACACTATATAGCTAAAGTTAGGTAAAGCCATTAAAATTAACAGCATATATAAATAAAAATGATAGAACTATTGCAAGAATATCAAAGACTTTTGTATATAGTAACAATTTTATTCCTTTTTTGCAGTTCTAGTATCTATTAAATTTTTATTGAAGTAGTATTCAACTAATCTTTTCTATGGAATTGATTAAGAATAACATATACATTCGACGTACTCTAAAAAATGTTATAACTCTTACTAGGGTTGATCTTATAGCAAATGTATGTATAAAAAATACAAAATAGATTCATACCAGTAGCATCTTGGCATAAATAAAATATTTTCATGTCAGTTAAACCAATTTTCTCTTAAGTTTTAACAAAGAGTATGTAATACTATGTATTGGTTTGGAAATATTTAATGGTAATGAAGAGAATATAGTATAAAAACCAGACTTAACAGGTTGAACTTTAAAAAACAGCTTACCTCTAAGTACAAAATTTTCATCTACTAACATATGCATATTTCGATTCCAAGCAACCGTTAGTAGGTTATTATATCTTATTTTCAATTTTCTGATAATTTCATCAGAATAGTCTTTATTCAACATTGCCATTAAAGTTTGGTGATGAAGATCAGGATCAATGATACTTGTCTTAGTTACCATGTTTATGGAATCTGTAAAGTATATAGCTCCAATATGCTTAGACCAGTACATACTTTGAGCGGCCTCTATACATCTTAACCAAGTATCTACATCCCCCCCCATGGTTATTTTTCCTTCAGGAAACATTCCAGCTTCTACTAGTACAGCCTTTTTAATACACGCTACAGATGTCCATATAGGTCTTCCAAAATTAATCTCACTTGAAAGATAGTCTGAGAAGCTAATAGTATGACTTTCTGCATTTCGTCTGGAATAGTTATCTAATCGATAAGCATCGTGTTCGTATATCTTCCAACCACAAGATATAATAGAGCATTTATCATTGCTTATTACAGACTGATAAACATTATTTAAATGATCAGGATACCACTCATCATCTGCATCTAAGAAAGCGATCCAGTCTGACTTAGCATTGGTAATACCGAGATTACGAGCTGCATAACCCCCAGGTCCAGGTTGTTCTCGATAAAGTACACGGATTCTTGGATCATCAAACTTAGCAATTTCCTCATTGCTGTTGTCTGTTGAGGGATCACAAACTATAATCAACTCAAAATCACCAAAACTTTGTTTCAAAACTGAATTTATAGAACGATAAATATGTGGCTCTTTATTATATACAGGGACCACTACGGAGAAAAAAGATAATCGCCTTTTTTTCTTTATACCGATACTATTATTCATTTTGCTTATCCTTAAAAAGACACATCGTAGTTATTATTTATACAAAAAGAAAGTCTATTTTATTTAATAAAACACTAACTAAGTAGTATAAAATATATATACTGCTAGTAACGCTAGTCATACCTATAACAGTTTTCTTAACATCAAAACCTTCAGTAAAACTTTTAATGACTTAGAAGTAGTTATTGAACGTAACAATAATTTTTTATCTACTTTCGTACGTGTCTCAAAAGACACTTTTACATAGTTTGAAGTAAAAATACCCATACGACGTCGAAGAAGTTTGTTTTTAAGCTTATTTGAACGACTTTCATTTATAAGTTTATGTAATGAGATCAAAATAGCACGCTGTCCTTCTACATGCTTAACACCTTTCTTACCTGTCATTGTAGAATTAGCTCGAATTCTACGTAAGAAATATACTTTTTTACTTACTACATATTTTGAAGCACTAAATAGTAGAGGATAGAATATCTCTTCGTCTTCATGATAAAAGTGATTGAACTTTAAGTTATTATCGCTCCATATAGAGCGATGACTTACATATAGACAAGGGCTACATGAAAGTTCAGGGTACTGCACTAACTCTTTCAAAAAATCATTTTGGTTATTATATCTACCTTCGAAAGGCCTTATATAACAAGGGTTAAAACTTGTTCTTTCTAGCATAGAGTCGAGAAAAGACTTACCAGAGAATAACAATATATCAGGTTGGTTATTATCTACAAGCTGCTGCTTTACATGCTCTACAAAACTATCAATCAACAAGTCATCAGAATCAAAAAAATATAAATACTCCGATGTTGCTTGATTTATACCTATATTGCGTGCAGCTCCTTGTCCTCTATTTTTAGTTTCAATGAGCTTTATTTTCGGTATTAGATTATGACATCGAATAATCTTCGAGGTTTTGTCATTACTACCATCATCAATAATTATAATTTCATCTGGTTCTTTCGTTTGATTAGCTAGTGAATCAAGTGTTTCCTTAATATAGTCTTCGACATTATAAGCGGGTATGATTATTGTTAATGAGTGTTTAAACATATTTACCCTTAGAATTTTTAATTTAAATATATGTATAGTTATAAATGTCAGTATTATATACTAACGAATAATCTATCTTCTTTTCTGTTTTTTACTTTAGCATTTAAAAAATTCTATATGCTTAATTTATAGACCTCTTGCAAAAGTAGTTGTAAGACACAACGTATATTATTGAACTCTACTTACTTAATAGATATGCCAAACATAAATAAGCTACTCAAACAAAGTGACGCTGGTTTTAAACGCTACACTGGCATTCATAAAGCCACCTTTTATGACATGCTTGATGCCATGCAAGAGCATGAAGCATCTAAGACCAAATCAGGCAGACCAAGTGTGCTCAGTCTTAAGGAGCAGATACTACTCGCCCTGACTTATTGGCGTGAATACCGCACGCTTTATCATATCAGTATGGACTTTGGTATTCATGAGTCTTCTGCTAGCCGTATCATTCGTAAAGTAGAAGACGTACTTATCGATTCAGGTAAGTTTGAATTGCCTAAAAAGTTGCCTAGTCGTGTCGATGAGGACATCAATTGGTCAGTCGTCATTGTCGATGCCACCGAAACCCCTATTGAGCGTCCAAAAAAAACCAAAGAGACTACTACAGCGGTAAGAAAAAACAACACACCTTAAAAGCGCAGGTTATCGTTCATTGGCAAACTGGTTTGATACTTGATGTGCAAACCTGTAAAGGGTCAATCCACGATTTTAAGCTGTATAAAGATACTTGTCCTGACTGGTTACCTTGTGACGCCAAGCTATTAGCCGATAGTGGTTATCAAGGGTTAGCAAAGCGACATAAGCAAACTTTCACACCATTTAAGAAACCTCGTGGTGGTCAGTTATTGGAGATATGCAAACAGGCCAATCACTATCTGGCAAAGTTCCGTATTGTGGTTGAGCACAAAATAGGCTTAATCAAGTTGTTTAAAATCGTGGCTCATAAATATCGCAACCGTCGTCAGCGCTATGATCTTAGAATGAAGCTGTTTGCTGGTATCATTAATTTCGAGCTAAACCTATGACTTTTGCAAGAGGTCTTATAAATAAACTATATATTGAGGAATTTGATATGTAGCTTAATTTTTTTCGCTATCTCTAAAATAATCTTGTATTACTTTCAATATGAGGTTTTTATCATAATATCCTTTTGGTAACACTGCCTTTTTTGCCATCATCTCAAAATCAAGTGTATCAATATTTTCTTCTTTAATTGAAATATGTGATACTTGAGATTCATCTATAGTAGAAAAAAAATCTTTAAACTTAAAATCATTTCCTATTAGATTATTATCACAGACTTCTAACCAGACCCATGGTATCTCGTAAGCTTGTGCAATTATAAGACCGTGTAAAGATGTAGATATACAGACAGTAGATGAGCTAATATTATCAACAACAGTTTCAACGTCTTCTTGTACATCGATAATTTTCAAATTATTTTTTTCTATTACTTTTTCCAAAAAAGCTGATTTATGTATATGATGAGGGCAAATCCCAATTTTCTCCTTATTTTCTACAGAGGGCTCATAGAACAAAGGTAAAATTAAGGCAGGGTCGCCGTATGCATTTTCATTTTCAACTGTTATACCAAGTTCTGCTAGGTATTTAGCCGTTTTCTTTCCTCTAACTGATAAAACTTTTGGTTTATACTTTTTAATACTAACAGCTACTTCAAGATTTGGTTCATTTATTAAACCACTGCCCCAAATTACTATATTTTTTCTATCGATCATCTGTATGATGCTACCTACAGCCATCATACCAGCATAGTTAGAATTTTTGATATTCACAACTGACCTGCCACTTATTTTAGAAATCAAATATGGTCCAATAAGATCACCAAAATTAGGCTTTGTATCCCAATAAAAAACAGGTAATGAGTTTTTAACCGTTTTACTCTTGCGATCGAAGAAAGTATTTTCATTATTAGAATATACTGCTATCGGCCTCTCTTCCTCTAAAATAACCGATGCTTTATCAATAACTTTTTGAGGAGTTAGCTTTTTTACTTTTGAAAATACATAACTGTTCTTTTTCAAAATTCCAAACAAATAACTCATATATTTCATGTTAGATTATCCAGAGATTATTATGTTGTACTTTACTTATGAACTTATCTTAAAATTAAATATTTTTATGTGAAAATCGTTCTGACATAACTCTAATTTTATTAAATATTGCGTTTCGTTCAAATCTACTAAATCCAAATAATACTACAGCAATAAGAACAAAAAAAGATATAATTATGGATTCTAACCAAAAACTAAAGTCATGGAATATGTACACCAATAACCAATAATATAATAATACCACTACACTAGAAATTACGATTGAGCGTCCTAAAACTTCCTTGAGGTACTCAGCTACCGGCAAGAACATTAACTTCTTTAGAATTATTAATCTTGCTATCAGAGCAAGAATAGACATTATGATACTCACATAGACTACTACGTAAGGTTTACTCCCAAAGCTCAGTACCAAATATGATAAAGGTAGGTTGAGCAATAAGAACCCTCCTACCACACTTTGATACAGTTTTATCTTACCAGTAGCTTGTGCAGCAGTCATTAAAGGCGCGGATATACAGTCGATAATAATGTTAACTATTATAAGCTTCACAAATATAGATGTATACTCAGGTACAGAGCCAAGCCACATATTTAAAACAAAATCAGTATTTATTAGTATTGGTACAGACAAAAAAAACAAGAGAAAAAAATTATACTTTGCACCATAACAAACTAGCTGATGCATATAAGCCATATCTTGTGATGCGTAGGATTTTATAATTTGAGGATTAATTGCAACTTGCAAGCTTTGCACAAACTTGTTAAGCGCATTTGATACCTGCATTGCAATAGCCCTAGCAGCGTTAACAGATGGTCCAAAAAAAATATTGAGTAATATATTAACTCCTTGGCCACTCATCACTGAGGCAATATTTCCAAATAAATTCCAACCTGTATAAGACAGCATAACCTCAAAGAGATTTTTATCCCAATATAATCTAAACTTTGACTCCACAAAATTACTCTTGCAGTAAACTCGATATACTAAAGCTATAATTAATACAACTATAAAGCTTAAAAATCCATACAGTATTAATTTATCAAAACCAAACCAACTTAATACGAAAACTATTATTAATTTTAACAATACATCAAGAATACTTACCCATGCAAACACTTTCATTTTTTCGTGCGCGATAATTAAAGCATTGTATGGCACACTAATTATAGTAACCATAAAAGACAATAATGATAAATGAAAAACCCATTGGGCAGCAATTATTCTATCAATGGGTATGGTCAACTGCGTTCTTACAAACCAAAGACCTACTGTTTCACCTAATAGAAATACAAATAAAGCAATAAGCACATGAATATTTAAGCTCATGCTAAAAATACCGCGTATGTCTTTATCACCTATTTTACCAATTTCAAAAGTAAGAAAACGCTGTGTTGCTGAAGACATTGCACTATTTAGAAATCCTAACATGATTACAAAGCCAGCGACTACATTGTAGATACCGAAGTCTTCAACACCAAGAGTTTGTAATATAACCCTTGAAGTATATAACGCCACTGCCATAGTAAGTAGCATGCGGAAATAAAGCATGCCCGCATTTTTTGCTATGCGTTTGTATTTATTACTTTCCACTTGAGTAAATGTCCTTAGTATTAACTAAATTAGTGTGCGAAGTAATACTTTATTAAGACACTGAGTTAAGTTTCTCAAGGTTATAACTTATATCTTTAGTTATCGTATTCGCAATAGGAGTACCATCTTGATAACCCGCGACAAAATAGCGAAACTCTTGTTTGAGCCAATCAACATCATAGTTCTGTGCTCTTTGCGCAAGCTCGTTCAACGTCTTTTCAATATCTGTCAAAGGAAAGCTCGACTCCATTGCCTGCATGATCAGCGGATGATCCGTATCTTCGACATTATCCTCACCAATGATAAGCTCCTCATAGAGCTTCTCTCCTGGGCGCAGTCCGGTATAGGTAATCTCGATATCACCATAAGGGTGCTCTTCGTCTTTTACCTCAAAGCCGCTTAACTGAATCATACGCTTTGCAAGATCAACGATTCTTACTGGAGCGCCCATATCGAGGACAAACACTTCCCCACCTTTTGCCATTGCCCCTGCTTGAATGACTAAGTTTGCCGCTTCCGGTATCGTCATAAAGTAACGTGTGACATCTGGATGGGTCACAGTAATAGGCTTACCCTGCGCGATCTGCTTAGTAAATACCGGCACTACTGAGCCTGATGAGCCGAGTACATTACCGAAGCGCACCATACTGATGAGGGTATGGTTATTATTCGAATTGTTCTTTTGGCTGAGCGCTTGACAAACTAATTCCGCTAAACGCTTAGTGGCGCCCATGACATTGGTTGGTCTTACCGCTTTATCAGTTGAAATAAGTACAAAGGTCTCAACCTTCGCTTCGATAGCGGCGCGAGCACAGTGATACGTGCCCTTGCTGTTATTTATTGCACCTTCAAAAGGGTTATGCTCGACGATAGGCACATGCTTGTAGGCTGCCGCATGATAGACGGTCTGGATTTGATAGCGTTTGAGTACACGTAGTAGATTGGCTTCATTAGTGACATTACCGATCACTGCGATGACTTCGATGCCTTGATAGATGTCTTTGCTAGCGACTCGAGCGATCAGCTCTTGATGAATGCTATAAAGCGCAAACTCAGATAGCTCGTAGAGTACCAAAACTTTGGGCTTATTTATGATGATTTGCCGGCATAGCTCGCTACCGATAGAGCCACCAGCACCAGTGACCAGTACGCATTTATCAGCGATATTATATCGTAATAAGCGCTCATCAGGCTCGACAGTCTGCCGATCTAGTACATCTAAGATATCGACTTTGCGCATACTACTGACAGTGACTTTACCATCGACTATCTCTTCTAGGCTTGGTAGCTCTTTAATTTTAATCGAGATACCTTCTAGCTTATCGATGATCTGCCGCTTGCTAGCACGGCTAATAGAAGGAATAGCTAAGAACACTTGGGAGATATCAAGCTTAGACACGACTTCCACTAGCTCATCAGGACCATAGATGCGCTTGCCTAACACATAAGCGCCAGTGAGCTGAACATCATCGTCAACAAAAGCCACAACATTATACTTATGAGAGTTTCTGAGGCCCTCTAACAGCTCTTTACCTGCCTCCCCTGCACCATAAATAAGTACATTATCAGAGTCATCATTGAGCTGACGCTGCGGTCGCTGACCTTGCCAACGTGCAAGTAGCTCGCGAATAGTTAAACGACTATTCCATAGCCAAATAAAGAATAAAAACAAGTATAGAATAGGTACTGCCCGTGGCATACCGGGTATCAGATCAAGATACAGCGCTCCTTGTGCGATGACAATCAGCAATAAGAACAGTTGTAGCACTTTGCCCATCGCGGAGTCGAAGAAGCTACGGGCAACACCTTTATAAAAACCTATAAGGTATAAACCAATCACCGGGATTAATGCATAAAGACATAGCGCAACTGGGCTAATATGATTGCCCATATAGCCATAGCGTGCTGCAATGGCGAAATATAAGCATACCGCTGACATCACAAAGTCAGCCGTCATCAAGATAGCTTGCTTAGCGCTGCGCGGTAGCGCTAGTAGATACTCAGCAACCCGTTGCGACCAACTGGTCGCTTCTTGGTGCTGCTGAGTGCTAGTAGGTTTGGATTCTATCGACATAATGGACAACTATTTTATTCATACTTTATAGGCTTAGGTCGAAACTACAGTTAGCTGTTATTACCATAGGCATAGCTATAATGATAACTATATTTACTTATTAAGCCCTGTTGTACATCATTGAGGACAATACCATCGACTTGGACATCGGCCTTATGCATCTGCTTGATTGCATAAGCGACTTGACCTTCTACTGACTGATCATAGCGTGTCACCATTAGTACTCTATCCGCGTAATGCGACATAATCATCGCATCTGATGCCGCTAAGATAGGCGGCGAATCGATAACAATATAATCGTAGTGCTCATTGAGCTCTGTCATCATACGCTCAAACTTATCACCTGAGAGCAAGGATGATGGGTTCTTAGGATGCTGTCCACGCGGCATAAAGTCGACATTATCTATAGAGGTCGGATGTATAACCGATGCTAACTCAATGTGCTGCGCTAAATAATCTCCTAAGCCATTATCTTGGCTCATATCGAACATTCTATGCAGCTCACCTAAGCGCATATCCGCATCTATGATCAGTACCTTTTTATCGAGCTGCGAAAATACCTCAGTTAAGTTAGCAGAGATAAACGACTTACCTACCCCTGGGCTCTCACCGGTGATTAAGATAACTTTAGCTCGCTCACCGACTTTACCCACTACCGGCATACCGAACATCAAGTTCGTTCTTAAGCTCTTGATCGCCTCGTAGCTCAGGCTATTGTTATCGGCATGGGCCAACAGACGATTTGATGATTTTTTATTCTTACGTAGTCTGGTTAACAGTGGCGAGCGCGGAATAGTAGCAATGACTGGTACACCGGTCTTAGCTTCGATACTCTCAGGATCCTTGACCACGTTTCTAAGCATACTTTTGACTAGAACTATCATCGACCCTAGCATGCCACCTAATATCAAAGCCAATGCCATTATTAATAGCTTTCTTGGAGCAATTGGCTCAAAGGTATCAATAGGCAAATCAATAATACGCGCAAAGCCTTTTTGGCCTACTTTTGCTATTTGTAACTGTTGATAATTCTTGAGTAGATTTAAATAGATTTCTCTATTTATCTCGGTATCTTGTGATAGCTTTAAGAACTCACGCTGCACTTCTGGAAGGCCAGCAATAGTATTATCAATTTTTTGCTTGCGAGCGTTCAATACGGCTATTTGCTCATCGATTTGAATAACAAGCGGATGCTCGTCAGTGTAATAAGTGGTCAAATCTGCTTTTTTTAGCTTAAGCTCACTGAGCTGTGTGTCAATCTGAGAGTTTTCTGCTAATAGAATTGACGCTTCTTGACTGACATCAATAGTACCGTACTTAGTTCGAAACTCGTTAAATACTGCTTCTGAATCTTCTAGCTTCTTTCTTAATAGCGGAATCTGAGTTTCCATAAACTCAAGCGTTCTAGTGGTATCTTCGGTACCACGAGACTGGTTTTGACCCACATAAGATAAGACAATCTCTTTAAGAATAAGGCTAGTCTGCTGCTGGTTATTGCC
The DNA here is from genome assembly GCF_904846685.1 of Psychrobacter submarinus. Classification (GTDB taxonomy): domain Bacteria; phylum Pseudomonadota; class Gammaproteobacteria; order Pseudomonadales; family Moraxellaceae; genus Psychrobacter; species Psychrobacter submarinus. The sequence continues at coordinate 66,566 of NZ_CAJHBQ010000003.1, read as the reverse complement.
GGTCATGGACAGCTCAATAATGCCAGTCTGCTTACCCTTTTCAACTACCGATAGCGCGTCATTTATCGTATTAGTCGTTCTCTGTAATGATTGCTTAGTCAGACTAATAGCATGACTGTCAGCAGGTAAATCGTTGACTGTAATCTGGATCTGGCCATCCGCTCCTTTAAACTGATGAGGTTGGTTCAGCTGACCTTTGAACTCATCAAGTTCATTACTAAGTGTAAAACCCGTTTCAGAGCGAGTGAGAGTAAATGGCTGATTTAGATAGCCTTGCGAGACATTAAATTGACTGATACTGGCTTGACCGTCTGTCGTAGTTAGGGACACTCCTTCTAGCGTATGTATAGCGGTATTTGTACGGTCATTGACGATTCTATCTATAGCGCCTACTTCAGGATCAGCTAAGCGGATACGTAGATGTAGCGAGTTAATCACGGGTTCTAATACCATTCGAGAACGGATCAATTCAGCTTCCGCCTGCGCTTTGCTGTCTTCAGCGCCGATAAGCTCTGAGATATCGCCGCCAAGCGCCGATATTCCTGATGACTTTTCATCGATTTGTATTAGAGCTTCAGATTTATAAGTCGGATTGACATAGCGACTATATAAGATACCAATCAATAGTCCCAGTATGGCAAAAAACAGTATAGTCTTCCAACCACGCAACAACGCTAATAGTAGCGCCATTAGGTCGATTTCATCGTCTTCTTTTTCGACAGCCGTTTTGGCACTATTTTTTGAATCTATAGTCATAACTTTGGGTTCATCATCTTAGATTAGTAGCTCAATATCAGTAACTCGATATCACTTAATTAGGGGTAAGCAGTTAGCTAATTTTATCAGCCCAAGGTTTTAGGCTATCGAAGATATCTTGCCGCGCCTTTTCGAACACAGCAAGATCATGGCGATATGGATCAGCGATGTCTTTGTCAATCCAATGCCCAATACGGAAAGTCTTACCGCGGCAATGCGGCCAACGGTCCTCTATCCATTTGCTTTGATTATTAGACATCGTCAGGATCAAATCCGCGCGCTTCACTAACGTCTCGTCAATCTGCTTGGCGATATGCGCAGACATATCTATACCCAGCTCTGACATCACAGCCAAAGCTTTAGGATCAGCGCCATTACCGACTACAGCGGAGAGCCCAGCAGAGTCGATTGTCTTATTAGGGTACTGCTGCGTAAGAGCCGCCTCAGCGATAGGACTGCGACAAATATTGCCCACGCAAACCACCAAAATATTATCAAATGCCATAATATTTGCCACCTATAAGCTTGAAACGCTTCTAATTGCTGAGGTTGAAGGAAGCAATGCACTGATCACACGGTTCCAACGCGTCAAGCCAGTTGGATCCACATAGAGAATATCATTCGGCTGCATCTCGAAGCGATTGGCTAGTGCTAAACTAGTCAGACTTTGCATATCAGCATAATAAATATTGGTACGCTGATAGTTTGGATTGTCACGGACTACATATACTTTGGCCGCATTAGCAGTAGCAGAGTTCAGACCTTTAGATCTGCCTAACACTTGCGCTAGGCTCAGTCCTTGCTCTAAGATAGGCACCGGCTCAATTTGACCAAACTCGCCTAAGACATAGACGGTGTTTCGATCTTGGCTATTAACATGAATAGAGTCGCCGTCTTGGATATAGATCTGATTACCCGAAGCGCCTATCTGCCGTAGATCGCTTAAACCGATATTATAATTACGGCCATTACGGTTTAGCACGATACTGTTTGAATCGCCGGTCTCTGTGGCACCGCCCGCTTTGGAGATCGCACTATATAGTGATACAGGCGCATCATCAATAGCAAACTCGCCAGGCTGTTTGACTTCACCATCGATAAAGAACTTATTACCGCGGTAATTGATAATCTTCACTTGTGGATCGGAGTATTTCAGATAGCGTTGCAGTTGACTTTGTAAGGAAGCGGTAAATTGCGGTACGCTCAATCCTGCCGCCTTAACTCTGCCGACTAATGGAAACTGCACGAAGCCTTGTTGATCTACTGGGTATCCTGCAGATGCAGGACTATTACTGTTTCCAGATGAAGCGATATTCATATCTGGATAACCCACTAAATTAATAGCTAAGATATCACCCTGAGAGATACGGTATTCTTTTTTCTTTGAGCTCGCTATAAGCTGATAGATGTCATTCGTAGGACGGCTGACTTGCGGAGGCGGCAAGGTCGCTAAGTTGAGCGGCTGAATATTGAACTGCAAACCGTTTTCGGCAGTAAAATCCCCTACTGGCGGCAAATCACCTGCTTGCAAGCCTGAATTGATCGTCGTCGTCGCGCATCCTGCAGACCATAAAGTCATGAGCAATAAGCCCGAGGTGCTTAATAGTTTAAAGGATTGGCGCATAATGAAGACCTTTATAGAACATGATGACAGATAAAAAGTATAGATAACGACGATATATTACTAGTTTAGTAAGGCATTTATACTATAAAAAAAAAGCCATAATAACATAATTGGTTAAAATTTCATCTATTGTTACTATTTTTGTTCACTTTTATCTACACTGGTTTGCAGATATTATAGTCGCTCACTACTGCTTTGTCGTTCAAAGTAGCGTAAAATAGCCAATCTAACTTTTTACATTGAGAAATGTACACACTTACCCGATTCAAGGATATATTATGAAAGATGAAAAACTACAAAAAGCACTCGCTCGTATGGGTCTTGGCTCACGCCGTCAAATGGAAGAAGTCATCAAAGCGGGCCGAGTATCGGTCAATAATGGCCCAGCCACTATTGGCGATCGCGTCAGTCCAGGTGATGAGATCCGCGTTGATGGTCGTCAGATCAAATACACCAGCGAGAACGAAAAGCGTCGCCGCGTTATCGCTTACTACAAGCCTGAAGGCGAGATTTGTTCAGCGAACGATCCAGAAGGTCGTCCAACTGTATTTGAGCGTCTACCAAAACTGACCCACGATCGCTGGGTAATGGTCGGCCGTTTGGATATTAATTCAACTGGTCTACTATTATTTACCAATGATGGGGAGCTGGCGCATCGCTTAATGCATCCATCGAATGAAATCACTCGTGAATATGCGGTACGAGTGCTAGGCGAAGTGACGCCTGAGATTGCCCGTACCTTAACTTCTGGCGTGATGCTAGAAGATGGTATGGCGCAGTTTGAAGATATTAAAGAAGGCGGCGGTGAAGGCGTGAATAAATGGTATCACGTCAAGCTTAAAGAAGGACGTAATCGCGAAGTGCGCCGTCTATTTGAGTCGCAGGGCCTAAAAGTCAGCCGCCTATTACGTACGCGCTACGGCTCTATCGATTTACCTAAAGAGCTGCGTACCGGTCGTCATATTGAATTAGACAAAAAAGACATCAACACTTTGACTGATTTAGTTAGCTTGCGCCCGCGTCAGGGTACTGGTCTGCATGGTGCAGCTAAAGAGAAGCAAAAGCGCATTAGAAGTAAACCGCTAAAAGCGCGACGTAGTGACAATCGTAGATCTGAGAGCAATGATAATAACGCTAAGTCTAAGCGTAGTGGCAGTCCTGCTAGTAAAGGTCGTAGCCGTAATAACAATCGTTAAAACAAATTTATCAAGTTAGGTTATAGTCGATGCACTCTAAAAAGCGCATAGCGCTACTGGGATGAATTTTGCGCAGCCTCTGGGAACGCAGCACGCAAGTAAAATTTATACCAGTAGCGCGTTTAAATTTATATAACAGTTTTATTTTCAACTGACTATAGACAAAATAAAACGGCCATTGATATTTAATATCAATGGCCATTCTTTTTGTAGGTTATGATTTTAGCTCACGTAAGGTGCGCCCTGCGCACCGATTATTGAGAAAAACCTAGCCAATGGTACGTGGAACGCACCTCACAGAAGTTGCAGCATAAGCTAACTTTGGCTATCCATATACTGCTTCATCACCCGTAGATCTTGCAGATGTTGGCTTTGCATTTGCTCTAGCAAGGACTCTAATCTTGATTCAATATTATCTAGCATCGCTTGCAGTAATTGCTGAGCCTCGTCTTGTTGACGGCTTTTAAAGGAATTACTGTTCTTAGCATTATCGCAATCTGTATTTTGCTTGAACAAATGATAGTAACTGGTTAGCATCTCCGGTAGTCTCGTGTGTAGTAACTTATGCAGCACAAACTGCTGCTCTGTCATAGTGGCTGTAATGTTCTGCTGCGCTAAGCTCTGCTGGTAATCGCTATATACCGCTACCCTATCGTCGATAGCTTGTAGCTGTCGCAGCTGCTCTTGCGTTAAAGGTGCTAAGTGCTTTGGATCTAAAGCAAGCTGACGCCAGCGCATATCTTTAGGTGTTAGCGCTTGATTAGGGTCTTGATAAACCAACACGCCAGGGCTGATGCCAACTGCTTTATGCAGCGCCTGCCAGCCTTTTTTACCAATGTAAATGACGCCGACAGTAGTCGCAATGCCTACACCTATCAGTACACTCATGTCATTTAGCCTTCTATTTCCTTACTACTCTTTGCCGCTGCTTTTGCAAACTATGCCTATTAATAAGGCTATCTTTAGCGCTAAAAAATCGATTAATAAAATTCCAAATTAATAATTAAACTTGTGACTCGCTTTTATCGCTTAGCGCTTGCTCATTTATGACTATATTTGGCGCTCTATTAGTATTATTACTAGTAGTAGGAGCATCGAAACGCTGCTGTAAGTAGCGATTGGTCACTAGTAGTTTTTGCCCATCTTGATGATAAGACGCATCGAGCAGGTCATCAAATTGACGATCTACTGTATTTAGCACCTCTAACAACGCCTCTTTACCCGTAACACCAGAGTGTTTTATCTTAGTAGTATCGGCGCGCTGACCATCCAAATCGTGGAGACGACGATAGTCGGCTACCGCTTGCGGGATATGTGTGTCCATCAAGTTTTGAATCATGATATAAGTTTCGGTCACCGTATCCGTGTCATCAATTTTGCCATCATTATTAGTATCGCCGTAGATGACTCGTAGCTTCTCACCTTTTTGATTAATCTTATCAAGTAAGGTTTTGACCTCAGTAGGTAAGCTCTTTTCAGGAATATAGCCGAGCTGCGGCATCGCCTTGTACTCAAGCATTTTTGGCGCCGTTACTTTTTTGATACCGCGATAACCTAGATACAATCCTGCTGCCGGTAGCACACCGTAAAGGATGAACATCACAAACATGGCGGTTACTTGAGTCATGGCGGTATCCTTATAAAAGGTGGAAAAATTATCTGTATTTTGCTTATCATGTCAGTGAATACAGCTTAGCTTTGTGTGCGGCTTTTGACATAGCGATGAGTCGATGCCAAGCGATTGAGCACGGTCTGATGCAGCTCATCAAGGAGCTCATCAAGCTCGTAATCAATCTCCAAAAACAGATCAGTCAACATATCACCTGCCGTCATATTCCCTTGCACCATAGTGTTTCTGGTTCGATGCGGACTAAAGCGCAGTAGTTGCTCATAATGATGCAGCGCTTCTGGGATGCTCTCGGACACCAGTTTATCGATGACGAACTGGCGCTCATTATGCTGCTGCTGTTGCTCTTCATTCAGCTCATCGCTCCAGTCACGGTAGCGTTTGAGCTTGCCATTGATACGATCAAGGATAGCCACTGCCTCAATAGGCATAGCATTTAAAGTTGCCTCATCAACCACATCGACAAGTTCGGTCATAATTGGGCAGCGTCCATGTTTGAGATACCATAATGTATCGGGGTCAAAAGGGGGTCGATTGGGCGAGCGCCACTGAGCGCGGTTCGCCAAATAGCGATCTGTCAGCGGCGTTGGCGTACCAATATCATTAACTTGTGCCAATGCAGCACAGATACGCTCAGCGCGTTTAGGCTCAGTAAGCGGCGATAACGCTTCAATATGTTTACGGCTATTGTTAGCACTACTGTCAGCAGCAGTATAATCTTGATTCACGTTACTTGCTGCTTGTTGTACATTTTTGGCAGCCGAAGTCGGCAGGTCATCTTGTTCTTGCCCAAATGACTGTAGCATTCTTGCCAGACTTATTACCATAACTTACCTTTCCCTAATCGCTCATAATCTACTCGCTCAAAGCGCACTTACGCTATTGCATTCGACTTTTGAATAGCTTATCTTAACAGCTTTTTTGCCATCTTCCAGTAAGCAAACGTCACCAATTATAGTAAAAAACTAAGCCACTCTTTATGAATATTGCTGATTATTTTTCTGGGTTTTTTCTAGGCTTATCGCTGATTATAGCTATCGGCTCACAAAACGCCTTTGTCCTAAAACAAGGCCTTAAACGCGAGCACGTGTTTCTTATTTGTCTATTCTGCGCTGTCAGTGATGCACTGCTGATTTCAGCGGGCGTCGCAGGCTTTGGCGCGGTAACGGCTCGTTTCCCGCAAGTGGTGACTATCGCAAAATTCGCAGGTGTGGTGTTTTTAGTCGGTTATGGACTGCAAAGCCTATATGCTAGCGTAAAACTATCTCATGCCTTGACGACCGAAGGCCAAGCAGTAGGCAGCCTTAAAAAAGCGCTACTACTTTGCATTGGCTTTACTTGGCTCAATCCGCACGTCTACTTAGATACTTTGGTGCTCGTGGGCATGGTTTCAACCGGTGCTAGTAGCAAACTCACCTTTGCTCTGGGAGCCGTCAGCGCTTCTTTTGTGTTCTTTTTTGCGCTAGGCTATGGTGCACAGCTATTACGGCCGCTATTTGCCAAACCTAAGGCTTGGAATATACTTGATGCCTTAGTCGGAATACTGATGCTTTATCTAGCGTGGCATTTATACAACAGTTAGCATTTTACAAACCTTTTATCGCCGATATAATCAGCCATAAAAAAACCAAACACACTATCTTAGTATGTTTGGTTTCGATGTGATAAGCGTTGTAAACGTTATCTATTTAAGCATTGTCTAATAACTATTAGCTAAAATAGTATTGATAACCTTTAGCTAAGACGCTTTTTTGTGCTTTTTGGACTTAATAAAGCTTAAGTTCAAAAAGTGCTCTAGCGAATCATCAGTGATATCTAACCAAGGCTCTGGTAGCTCTGGCGCTAACGTCCCAGTCAGCGTTGAGCGGTAGGCTTTTTCTCTGAATGTCATGATATCTTCCGTTTTATCTTTTTGCCACTGCTTCAAGATATCTGCTTGCTTTTCGACTGCAAATTCAGGATAGTCCGTCGCGTTGTTCAGATCGCGGATATAGGCGGCTTGAAAATCGATCGAATCATTGACCGTTACACATTTAGCGTAAGTCGCGAGCCATTTTTCTTCGTCCGCTTGACGGCTCTCAAGATCCGGTAATTCAATATCACCCAAGATGACATCGCGGGCATACCACGCTTGCGCGTCAAACATATTAAAGGTGAAGTACTGATCCTGCATACCTAAATAGATAAGCTGCGGGTTTGGCTGCCAAAAGATGCCTTTATAAAGGTTGGCCGGATACAGACAGTTATGCGTCTGCAAACGTAATTCATCTGGCAAGAACGGGAAATGGAATAAGTAGCCGGTACACATAATAATCGCATCAAAGCGCTTACTCGTACCATCAGCGAAATGCGCCACATCGTCTTCAAAATGCGTCACTAGCGGACTCTCGCTAATGCCCTCGGGCCAGTCATATCCAAGCGCTTGCGTGCGATAGCTGATAGTGACCGATTTAGTGCCGTATTTATAGCACTGTGTTCCGATATCTTCAGCAGAATAGCTACTACCGATGAGTAAGATATCTTCGTCTTTAAACTCTAAGGCATCACGGAAATCGTGAGCATGCAGCACACGGCCTGGGAAGGCTTCTAGTCCTTCAAAATAAGGCATATTCGGCGTTGAGAAATGGCCTGTTGCGACGATCACATGGTCAAACTCACCGACTTCTTGCTCGCCGGTTTTGTGGTTCATCACCGTCACGGTAAATAACTTGGTTTCATCATCGAAAGTGACCCAACGTACTGGGCATTCAAAACGAATATATTTTTGGATATTTTGCTTATCGATACGTCCCATGATGTAGTCTTTTAGGACTTCGCGCGGTGGGTATGACGGGATAGGCTCGCCAAAATGCTCTTCAAACGAATAATCGGCAAACTCTAAGCATTCTTTAGGGCCATTCGACCATAAGTAGCGATACATACTGCCGTGAACGGGTTCACCGTTTCTATCTAGGCCAGTACGCCAGTTATAGTTCCACATGCCGCCAATGGCATTTTGTTTTTCATAACATACAATTTCTGGTAAGTCCTTAGCGCCTGCTAAACGCGCCGCTTCAAAGGCACGTAACTGTGCCAAACCGCTTGGACCTGCACCTAATATAGCAATTTTTTTCTTGTTCAAGATTTACTCCTGCTGATAATAGTGGAGCACTACTATAACATATTTTTATATTTCATGTTTTTAGACGCTCTACTTGGTTATGGATCAGGGGTTTAGAGCAGTTGAGCAGACCTCAGCAAACCTCTAAAAGAACGAGATTGCCGAGGGGTTTAAGGCAGGGTAATTTGTATGGCAACAGACAAAGGCATGAAGCGCTATTAATCAATATAGTCGAACCACTATTAAAGTGTTACAGCATTAGACTCGTTTAGCCTACTACTGTAGTACTTGCACTCGTCTGCCTTGTACCACTTTTAATATTGATTGACTATAAGTACGCTGATAATTGAGCTAATAAGCGAATTGATAGAATAGGGCGTGTTGAACATTCGCAAATAGGCACTGCTGATCGCTAAAAATGTTCCAGACAAGGCACAAAGCGACGATAATGCAGATGCCTTAGCGAGATTTGTAACGCAGTATGGGGCAATTTTAGCATCAGCCCCAACGACAACAACAGGGACAGGACTCTTTTTTGCCGCTTCATCGTTAAAAATAAGCGCTTAGAATGACTAAACTTATTATTTTTAACATCGAATCGCCTAAAAAATAGTCGCTGTCAGTGCCATGGTCGAATGTTCAACACGCCCTAGCTATAATAAAACAGGAAACAGGCTACGCAGAGCATTGACGATGATTTCGATAGAAACAGCTGCTAATAACATACCCATAATTCGGCTCATAATATTGAGTCCGGTATCGCCTAATAAGCGGCTAATCCGGCCTGCTGCCATCAGCGCTAAATAACAAAAGATACTGATCAGTAAGCCGGCGATAAGAATAGCGGATATCTGCAAAATACCAGACACTTGCGATGAGTAGATAATAACCGTTGAGATACCGCCGGGCCCAATCATCATCGGAATGGCGAGTGGTACCACCGCCGCGGCTGTCGTTGGCGGTGCGTCTTGCACATGATCGACATCGAAGTTCTCTTGATCAGGCTTAACGGGATTACCCTCACCGTTCATCATATTAAGGGCAATTAAAAACACCAAGATACCGCCTGCCAGCTGAAACGAGCCGATGGAGATGCCCAAAGCTTTTAGTAGAGTCTCCCCCACTACGGTAAAAAAACTAATAGTAATAAAAATAGTCAAACAAGCGATGCGCGCGACTTTGCGGCGGTTCATCATCGAATAACCGCGCGTCAAATCCAAAAACAAGGTCAAGGCGCTAAAAGGATTAATCAGCACCAAAAAAGCTAAGATAATTTTGATAATTTCAGTATTCACGGCGCGCTCGCTTGTTTTGGATAAACATCGGGCAAAAGATAAGGCCATCGTGCGATTGCAGCGATGACCCCGTGTATTTTTGATGTCATTATTATAGCATGGCAAGAGAGGCGAATTAAATCACTAACTGCCTTTAAGTGTTTCATTTTAAGATATTAATTTAAGGCATCGCTAGTCGCTTAAGCGCTAAAATCCAGGCCAATATCTAGCGCCGTCGTGCTATGCGTCAGATAGCCCATAGCAATAAAATCCACTCCGGACTTTGCTGCTGCTTGCACGGTCTCAGGTGTGATACCGCCAGAAGCTTCAGTCTGCGCGCGGCCTTGGCACATCACTACCGCTTCGCTCAACGTATCAGGACTCATATTATCGAGGAGTACTAAACTGACACCCGCGTCTAATGCCAGCTGCAACTGCTCTAAGGTATCGACCTCCACCTCAATCGGGATGAGATGACCGGCAAAGTCTTGCGCTTGCTTAATAGCCGTTTGGATATCGCCGGCTATCGCAATATGGTTATCTTTGATCAAAATCGCATCATCTAAGCCTAAACGATGATTTCGGCCACCGCCGCAGCGTACGGCATACTTTTGTAATGTGCGTAGCCCTGGAATCGTCTTGCGCGTACAAGTGATTTGCGCCGGATACTCAGCGACGCTATCGACGATTTGCTGCGTGGCAGTCGCGATACCGCTCAGATGGGTCAAGAAATTTAAAGCCGTACGCTCCGCAGTTAATAAATGCCGTGCATTACCGCTGACGATAGCGAGCACACTACCAGCGGCGACGCGCTCACCATCGTGAATTTGAGCGACAAACTCTATCTGCTCATCAACTGCAGCAAACGACAGCCTCGCGACATCCATACCGCAAATCACCCCTGCTTGCCGCGCCCGAATCTGTAGCTGTGCTTGCCTCTCAGCGGGAATGGTCGCTTGCGAGGTCACATCGCCGCGCCGACCTAAATCTTCTACTAGTGCTGCTTGTACTATTGGCTCAAGCAGTACTTTATCTAGCGCCGGCTCTAAGTGAGTGTTCATCGTTTGGTTTATCCTCTGCTTAAAAAGAATCAAGTCTCTAAACGCTTATGAGGCGCTAATTACTTAAACTCAAAATGAGCATAAATATAGCGTAATGTGCTTTTATTTTCAATAAAAAGTTTTTAAGGTAGAAATTGACTTGGGTAAAAGTTACTAAAATTACTAAAGTCACTTGGGTAGACAGTCACTTGGGTAGACAACCACTTGAGCAATGAGTAAAGAGTAAAGAGTCACTTACGCTTCGGTAGTTTACTATCCATAAGCAGACTTTGTAGTTCGATATCATGGCAAAACCGATAGAGCTTCGCCGGACGGCCGCGCTGAGCGCTACTGCTCTCTCCAGTAGGCATGACAAGGTTTTGCGACTCTAGTAGACGCCGGAAGTTCTGTTTGTGCAGCCGCATACCCGATAGCGCCTCGACGCTTTGTTGCAGGTGCGATAAAGTGAAGCTATCTGGCATCAGACCAAAGATAAGTGGACGATATTCTATCTTGGCGCGGAGCCTTGAGATGGCGGTAGCAATGACGCGGCGATGGTCATAATACATCGGCAAGCCTATCTGTTGTGACCAATTAGCAGCGAGCCTATTGGGCTGATAATTCGGCGCTTCTGGTACTAAGTCCGCTTCATAGAGCATCTCATAACGCAGCAGCACATGCTCTGCTACCCAGTCGATTGTGTCTGCTTCATCAGCGTTCGCTCCGTTTTTATGGCTCTCGCTAGTTTGACTGACGCCCCAACATAGCCCGATACGCTTATGCCGTCTTTGCCGGATAGCCTCATCTTCTGCGCTATCGGCCCACATATATAGCGCCGGTAGGATTAGATTGGTAATAATATCCGGCGTACCTGTTAAGTGGTTTTCCCACGGAAAATAATCATACCAATCCTGCCAGCTCGCTTGGCTCTGCGCTTGCTTGGCCTGCTGCTCTTGTACTAAACCTAGGTAGCTGACATAGACCAGCGCATGACCATCTTCATTACGCCTATTGGTATCGACGAAGGTATAGAGCTGCTCCAAATACCCTAGCGGCTGCTGCGTTTGCTCCTCCACCCATTGCCGCACGCCAGCTTGCAGCGAGCGATGCAGCGGCATCAAAGGGCCATTCGGTAACAGCTTACCTTGATCAACAGTGAGCACTTGCGCGGTATTATCAGTGATAGTTATCAGTACCGCCACGACCTCAGTAGTGCCGCTACCTTGTTGATGCGCGTGTGAATAGGACAACGTCATAGTGTTATATTTTTACCCTTTAATCATCTTTGTTTATAACTTCCATCGAGCACTAATGCCAATATGCCAATGTCCTGCAAATGAATGGTTAACCTCTAGCAGTATAACGCGATTTGCTGACTATCCTAGTCTCAGGTTGTAATTCTATCGCTCAAAATGAGTGCTCATCTACAGACTACAGAACCACTCTGCATAATTAGCCTATAAAAAATACTTGTATTTATGCTCAAAATGAGCATAATATAAGACCTCTTACTAATTTGACTATCTACTTATTTCTTTTAAGACCAATATTTTTATAATAAGGCTCACCCTTATGAACACTTATCCCTACGACGCACCAGTATTAAGCGCTGACAAGCGTATCGCGATACAAACGGGTATCGACTACGCCAAAGCCAAACTACCTGCTGATTTGCCACGCTCCGAGCGACTACAAGTCGAAGCGAACATCAAACAGCTCCTGCAAGAGCATAACGCGGTACTAGTTGCGCATTACTACGTTGACCCTTTTATTCAAGATTTGGCGTTAGCCACCGGCGGCTGCGTGGGCGATTCATTGGAGATGGCGCGCTTCGGTCAAGCACATAGCGCTCAGACTCTGATTGTCGCAGGCGTGCGCTTTATGGGCGAGTCTGCTAAGATTCTCAGTATGGAAAAGACGGTCCTGATGCCAGATCTGGAGGCGGAATGCTCGCTGGACTTGGGCTGCCCTGTCGATGAGTTCTCCGCCTTCTGTGACGCGCATCCTGATCGTACCGTTGTTGTCTATGCCAATACTAGCGCTGCGGTCAAAGCGCGCGCCGATTGGGTGGTGACCTCCTCTGTCGGTATCGATATCGTTCGTCACCTGCACGAGCAAGGTGAAAAAATCATCTGGGGTCCCGACCGGCATTTGGGCAAATATATCGCACGCGAAACAGGCGCAGATATGCTGCTTTGGCAAGGTTCCTGCCTCGTGCATAACGAATTTAAAGCAACTGAGCTCAATCAGCTCAAGGCAGAATACCCAGAAGCAAAGGTGCTAGTACACCCAGAATCTCCTGATAGCGTGGTTGCGCTCGCTGATGTGGTCGGCTCAACCAGTAAGCTGCTGCAATCAACTTATGAGCTGGACGCTGATACTTTTATCGTCGCAACCGATCTAGGTATCTTGCATGAAATGCAAAAGCGCTCACCCAATAAGCGTTTCCTCGCTGCGCCGACTGCTGGTGAAAGCGCGAGCTGTAAGAGCTGTGCGTTTTGTCCTTGGATGGCGATGAATGGTCTACTCGGCATTGAGCAATGCTTGCTAAATAAGAGCGGCGAAGTCACACTATCAAAAGAGCTAGCAGCTGCGGCAAGCAAACCTTTACAGCGGATGCTTGATTTTGCCGCCGCAAAAAAACAACGCGTCACTGCTAGCGGTGATATCGTCAAAGACCGTGCACTGTTTAATAATGTGGGAGCCGCCTAATATGAGCGTAGCCGCTAACAGCAAGCCGCTTAATTTACCCAAAACGCATCCTGTTACTGAGTCTATTCGTACTGAGGTACTGATCATCGGGGCCGGTTTAGCAGGTCTTAGTACGGCGCTGGCGCTACCAAAGTCGCTAAATATCATAGTATTGAGTAAGGCTGCGCTTGAGACTTGCTCTAGCCATTATGCCCAAGGTGGTATCGCTGCAAGCTTAGCAGCAGAGGATAGCGTTAACGACCATATCAAAGACACCTTAATCGCAGGCGCTGGACTGTGCGCGCCGGAGCATACTGCAAGTATTTTAAAGTCTGGAAAGCAGGCCGTACAATGGCTATGCGAGCAAGGCGTACCTTTTACGCAAGTGGCTAACCCTAGTGATAATGACCATATTGATGTTGATGTTGATGTTAGTGTCAACGCGAATACCAGTGCTGCCTCTTATCTACAGCCCAATCTGACGACTGATAGTCTGCATCTGACCCAAGAAGGCGGGCATGGTTGTCGCCGCGTTGCGCATGCTGACGATGCGACTGGTCGTCATATTATGGAAGCTTTGACTGCGCAAGCACATGCCGCTAGTAACATTACTATTCTGCCTTTTCATGAAGCTCTGCAGTTATTAACGGATAAAGGAAGTAAAGGAGGTAATCGCTGCCAAGGCGCTATCGTTTTTGATCATAATCATCAGCGCCAACGGACTATTGAAAGTCAGGCGGTAGTGATGGCGAGCGGCGGCCTCGGACAACTCTTCGCTCGTGCTAGCGCGCCAAATGTCTGCGTGGGTGATGGCGTGATGATGGCGTGGCAAGCCGGCGGCCGCTTGGCCAATTTGGAATTTGTGCAGTTTCACCCGACAGGTCTTGCTTTAGGTGAGTCGAGCTTTTTGATATCAGAAGCACTGCGCGGTGAGGGCGGCCGTTTGTATTGTCCGATCACGGGCCAACGCTTTATGCTAGCGGTTGACGAGCGCGCCGAGCTTGCACCGCGTGATATCGTCGCCCGCGCTATTGCCGAGCAAATCGCTAATAACGGCTTAGCTTACGTACACTTAGATGTCAGTCACTTGCCGGCGCCATTTTTGCATGCGCACTTTCCGCAGATTTATCAAACGCTGTTAGCGTTAGGAATAGATATCACCACTGACCCTATACCCGTCGCGCCAACAGCCCACTATAGCTGCGGCGGTATCGTTACCTGCGATCAAGGTCTGAGTGATGTACCTGGATTATATGCTGCCGGTGAAGTGGCATATACCGGTCTGCACGGCGCCAATCGCCTAGCGAGTAATTCGCTACTAGAATGTATCGTCGTTGGTCATAAAATCGCTAAGCACCTACCACGCTATTTGACTGATCATAACTGGTCGACGCCTACAGTCGACAACCCCCAACCTATCCTACTCTCAGAAGATATTGCCTTCCATCAGTCTGCTGATACTGACATTGATGCCAATTCTGAGATTGATGCTGATGCTATAGCCGCCTCATTAAAGACGCTAATGACCACTCATATGGGCATCGTGCGTCATGCTAAGTCCCTTAAGCGAGCTTTAAGTCAACTACAGCAGTGGCAGCAACTGCTCAAAGCCCTTAGCATAAATGATATCAGTCACGCACAAAGCCGAGGTAATCTGAGCGCTTGTTTAGAAGATACAGAACATGCTTCTGAAACTTTATCGCGCTTTAAGCTCGCCCGCCAATTACAACTAGCAACCTTAATTGTGCAATCCGCCCTCCAGCGTCATGAGAGCCGCGGCGGTCATTACCGTCAAGACTACCCTACTTTGGCTACTAAACCTTTGGTCAGCGTTATCAGCCCTTGTATTAGTGAGAGACCTTTAAGAATTGGAATAACAAATAAAATCAAAAATATAGAGCTACTTGAAGAAAACCTTACTCATAGTGAGACTTTATCAGCGCTTGCCCCTATTTAATAGCAGCCTTATCTAGTATAGTAAGTTAAAGGTACAGTATCTTATAGAGTGAATCACTAATGAGCACTGATACGCTATTTGTTATCTTACTTATGCTTACTGTCAGCTCGGTTTGGGCGCTACTGGCGATACCGAAGCTGCGTGCTCGTTTGCCTACGATTTATCTCATCGCGCGCTCTTGGTGGTGGATGCTTGCCGCCTTATGTAGCTGCTATCTTATCGCCAAAACAAACAGCAGTAGCCACCGCTTCGATAGCCATTATCCTTATCAATGGCTACTAGTGGGGTTCTTCGTGCTTATCGGTTTGCGCGGTAGCTATGAGATCAGCCGTCTGTGGC
Organism: Psychrobacter submarinus; assembly: GCF_904846685.1. Lineage (GTDB taxonomy): Bacteria > Pseudomonadota > Gammaproteobacteria > Pseudomonadales > Moraxellaceae > Psychrobacter > Psychrobacter submarinus. The sequence goes on along the minus strand of NZ_CAJHBQ010000003.1, from coordinate 50,962 downwards.
GCTCCGAGAGCAAATCCCGACTGATTAGTAAGCTACAAGCCCGCGGTCTACAGCCCAAAGCGCTAGCGTTACCCATTTCGCAAAAACAGCTGATAGCAGCAGACTCAGCCAACATGCGCTCTAATAGTCCTTCTGGCTCTCACACCATCAACGACCCTCCAACTGACCATAACACCCCGCCTTATATCTATCTCAATCTATTAGACGGGCTCTTTAGTGGCGCTTTTATTTTGCTTATTGTCAGCTTAGTGTTTTTACAGCAGCTGACTTGGCACCGTAGCCAATACGGGGTGTTGTTGTTTGTATTATTCGCTAGTCAGTTTAATGATATTGCGCAGTATTTATGCAGCAAACTGTTTAAAGGCCGACTGTTCAAACGTGGTCTTGCGCCGCGAATCAGCCCAAATAAAAGTATTGAAGGGGCTTTTTTTGGTAGCTTATTGGCCGCGCTATTAGCCAGTTTTTTAGGGGTTTGGTTGACACCATTTGCTTGGTGGATTTGTTTGCTTAGCGCTTATGGTCTTGCCGTTAGTGGTATCGCAGGCGACTTGCTAGAGTCGGCTTTTAAGCGCCAACATGGGGTCAAAGATACCGGTACGATGCTAGCAGGACATGGCGGCGTGCTCGATAGAGTGGACAGTTTATTGATTGGCGTGCCAATATTCACGGTAGCTTATTGGTTATTAGGGTAAATAGACTTAGCAGACCTTTTTCATTATGGCTATTTATCCAACTTGCCGCGCAATACTCGATCCAGCAGCGGTTTAGGTAACTTATTTAACATGTAAGTTAGGTAATAAAGGCGCTTTGGAAAAACAGCGAGCTCCACCCCTTCATCGATGGCTTTCATAATAAGCTGAAGCGCTTTATCTATACTAATAACAAAAGGCTTATGATCGGCACTACCCTGATTTAAGTCCCGTAAGGCTGTTGATCTTGGTAATCTTCGCATCATTATGACCGACCACACGCACTTGCCAGCCAATGGCGCTGTGATGTAAAGCCAAAGCTAGACCTATGCCGCTAGTACCACCTACGACTATCACCTGAGGCGTGCTTTGCTTTTCTGTAGTGTGTTTATGGTCTATGGCAGAGGGGCAGGTTTGCATATTGGATAGCCTTAAACATTTAGCAAGCGGATGGGCGTCTCGCCCCTATAGCAGTTTTATCCGCTAAATTTATTCCTCATTATGGTACAATTGCCGGCTTGTAAAAACGATGTGAATGTCCCACAGTCCCTGCTATTTCGAGCCTGCCCTATGCAAAGCCTAATTACCCTCGTTCTTGTTCTTATGCCGATGTTCATTGGTTTTGCCATTCCTTCTAACCCGAAGATGACGGTCTTTGCCGATAAGGGTTTGTCTTATTTGGTGTTTATTATCCTCACCTTGATTGGCATTGAGCTGTCGCAGGTAGAAGGGTTAGGCAGTCAAATAGGTGAGATTGCCCTGTATGTCATTACATTGTCGATATTGACCATAGGTACGGGGCTATTTAGTTTGATGCTATTTGATCGTCTCAAACCTTGGCAAGCCAAAAAACCAGTCGCTAAATCTAAAGAGCATCGGGTCAGCATTAGAGGCAGCTTGGCACAAGTGGTTTGCGTTGTCATCGGTATGGTGATTGGGTATTTTTTGCCCGAAGGCTATCTACCGCCTGAAAACACCATGACTGTCCTGCTGATGATCTTGATCTTACTCGTCGGTATTGGCCTTAAAGGCTCAGGGATTACGCTTAAAGAAGTACTGCTCAATCGCCGCGGCGTGGAGATGAGCGTTATCTTCACTTTTGCGGTGTTGGCGGGCGGACTATTCTTTGCCTTGCTATTTAGTGAAGTGTCTTGGACCAAAGGCTTAGCACTAGCGTCAGGCTTTGGTTGGTATTCGCTCTCCGCTATCGTTATGACCGAAGCTTATGGCGCAATTTGGGGCAGTGTGGCGTTATTTAATGACTTAATCCGTGAGTTTTTTGCGCTGATATTTATCCCGGTCTTTATGCGTAAATCTCCTTCAGCGTCAGTGGGTCTCGGCGGTGCAACGAGCCTCGATTTTACCTTACCGATTATTCAACAGTCAGGTGGTCTAAAAGTTGTACCACTGGCGATTAGCTTTGGCTTTTTGATTAATATCATCTCGCCAGTGCTGATGGTGTTTTTTTCGGCATTGGGGTGAGTATAGATTTAATAGTCGCTAATTCAGCTGATAGCTAAGACCGATAGCAAATTTACTTAAAACTCAACGTATTAATCTGTACATAAATCGTTTATCGAGATATAAAACAAGTTGCTTTAAGGCTCTTGAGCTAACCCATAAACTCGGCGGTGCATAGACATCTCCTCTTTGCTATCAAAATCTGCAGTAGCTATCCCATAAACACGGCGGTTCATAGACTTACCTTCTTCAGTATCAGAAGAGGCAATAGGCTGATTAGCGCCATAGCTAAAATCATCTAAACGCTCAGGTTCGATTTTATGCTGCATTATTAGATAGTTTTTGACGATAAGCGCCCTATTTCTTGCTAGAGAATTTAGTTGCAAGGCTTTATCATTAGCTGATATTTCATCTGCTGAAGCATGCCCCTCGATACGCATAGTAGCAGTATAGTACTCTTGCAATTTTTTTGCTACTTTATCAAGATCAAGCTGGTACTCTTTTGATAGCTCACTACTACCCTTGGCAAAAAAAGCACGATACTCCATTTTGAGACCGACACCAATAAGAGTAAATGGACAGCCTCTTCGATCTACTACTGTATGAAGTGGCGTTTGTGGACACTCATCTATATCATCAAGGATGTCATCGCCATCTGAATCAGGAATATCCGGTATCAAAGTAACGATATTATCAATCTGAGGTATATCGCTAGGTGGCGCAGTTGAAGTGGTTTGGCAGCCAGCTAACGCTATAGATGTTGCTAGCAGCAATAAATTTCTGTAGTTTCTAGTTGTCATTATTATTCTCTTTTCGTCCAGAATGACTTACAGCTTTATTTATCATCATTTTCAATCTTTTTGAAACGTTCAATATATTACTCAACATTACTAATAAGCGCATAAATACGCTGATTGAGCCAACGGTTTTCGGCATCATTTGGTGCAATTGGGCGATCTGAACCATAATAAGAAGTTTTAATACGGTCAGGACCAATGTTATATTTCATGGTCATATAATTTTTAATCCCTTCCACACGGTATCTTGATAATGTTTGATTGGCGTTAGTTTCTTCACGCTTGGATATATGCCCTTCAACACGCATGACAGCATCCAAATGATCTTGCATTTTCTTGCCTGCGTTATCTAGCTGTTCATAATACTCACTTTTTATCTCACTGCTATTTTCATCATAATAGGCTCTAGCTTCCATCATAAATTCGTTTTCACCAAAAAGTAAGGAGTGCGGACAGCCTCTTTCATCTATTACCACGTTATACGGAGTGCTTGGGCATTGATCCAGCTCATCAGGCACGCCATCACCGTCTAAATCACGAGTCTTTGCTTGCATCTTCTTGATATTTTCATATTGAGATGTATTTTTGAGTGGCGCAGCCGTAGATTTACTCTGACTCTGACAACCAAAAAGACTAAAACCACTTAAAATAACTAAAGCTAATGGCAATACTTTATAAGTTTTCATACATATCCTATTATGACTCAAACCGCTCACAGTACTTAGCGTACTCACCATATATTTCTATATAATAGTCATATTCAAGATTCGTTAAGTCCTGTACTGAACTGCTGGCCTTTAAGGTTACTCGGCTTTGTTTTGACTCAATACTTTCATTATTAAGCGCTTTAAAGTTTCGATCTATATTTTCTGTATTTTCAACAAAAATATTATTTGAGCAATCATAAGTACGCATACGCTTAGCATCAATTCCATGCTGCGATGCTAAAGTATTCTTGACAATAAGCGCCCGATTGCGCGCTAAAGAGTCTTGATTAATTTCATTTGCTGCTACATGACCAAAAATAAAAACATTAGCTTTTGGATACTCATTGAGACTTTTTACCATAGTTATATAATCTTCATTATAAATAGCAGGTAATTGACTGCTCATTGATGGAAAGAAGCCATTAAACTCCATTTCAAGTCCACTGGTATAGACCTCTATAAGACAGCCTTTAGCATCCACTACCGTATGACGTGGCGTTTGTGGACACTCATCTATATCATCAAGAATGCCATCACCATCTGAATCAGGAATCTCTGCTTGCATCGTCCTAATATTTTCATATTGAGGTGGCATAGTTGTGGCAGTTTGGCAGCCAGCTAGCGTTAAGGCTGCTGCGAATAGCAAAGCATTATAGGATCTGGTTATCATTTTTACTCTCTAAACATTTTTAAATGCCACGCTTAATTTATACTACATAGATATTTATCAACCAATAATAGCGCTATTTAAAACTTGACACATATATCTGATTTTTAGTCATTTTGATTATAATAAACCACTCCGTCTTTAGGCTCTGTCGCTACCCCATAAACACGGCGGTTCATAGACTTACCTTCTTCAGTGTCAGAGGGCGCGATAGGTTGTTCAGCACCATAACTAGCGATGCTCAAGCGATCAGGATCAATTTTATGCTGCATTATTAAATAGTTTTTGACAATAAGCGCCCTATTTCTTGATAGAGCATTTGGTTGCAAAACTGCATCAACAGCTGATACTTCATCTGTTGAAGCGTGCGCCTCAATACGCATCGTTGCCGTATTGTACTCTTGCAGCTTTTGGGCTACTTTATCAAGCTCTAGCTGATACTCTTTTGATAGCTCACTACTTCCCTTGGCAAAAAAAGCTCTATATTCTATTTTAACACCTAAATTATCGTCACTATAAGAAGGACATCCCTGTTCATCTGGTACTATGTTTATTGGAGTGCCTGGGCATTCGTCTATATCGTCAGGTACGCCATCACCGTCGCTGTCTAAAATAACTTTAGCAACTGGTAAATCAGTAGTTTTGAGTTGCTTGATTTTGCGAAACAGATGTTTGGCAGGCTGATAAAGTCAAAGTGCTTACCAAAATTAAAAATGTATTTCTCAATTTGGTTTTCATAATATTTTGCCTTTAAAATTCTCTACAATCTAGCAGTATTTGGTCATACCTATCTCGCGCTGATATCCAACCGAACGCTCGCTGATTCATAATAGCTCCCTCCTCGGTATCATTAGGAGCAATAGGATTATCAGCGCTACAATCAAAGGTGCGAATTCTATGCGCTGGCAGGTCAAGATTAACCAAATAATTTTTGATACTTTGCGCACGAGCACTTGCCAATGAGATAGGAACCAATTTCTGACGTAAACCCTTGGAGTTTAAGGTTTTTTCTTCGATGGCTTGTTGTTCTGGTTTAGAAGTATGACCTTGGACGAAAAACGTCAGATTAGAACAGCGGTTTGCGAACTCAACAATTTTGTTTAATTGTGAATTGTACTTATCCTTTATGTCAGAACTATCTCTATCGAAAAATACTCGCAACTCCATAGACAACTTATCTTCTAAAGTCACAATCATAGGTTTACCATTTTTATCAACAGGAGGTGGCTCGGCTATACACGAAGAAGGTGCTACAGTTACTTGGCTAGCACTACTGTCTACAGTCGCTGATTGGCATCCTGATACTACGCCTATAATGAATAAAGCAGTAGTGACTTTTGTAGCCCCAAACTTAGTCATAGAGTATTCCTAATTAGTGATAATCGATCATACTATATCTATCCTATCTTTTGAGAAGAAGCCCTTAAACCCCACTCGCCTGCTTCGCAAACAATCGCATGAGTGGTTTTATCTTACCAACGCGGTACATGCCTTCGCTACGCAGTTGCTGAACTGGACGAGTTTGTGCAAGCGAGCCTGCAAATAACCAATTCAGCGCAGAAAAACTATGCATCATCAGGCTATTATGCGGTCGGCGTAGACGCTCATAAGTGCGTAACGTTTGCGCGCTACCCCACAAGCTGTTACCGCTGCGCTGATAGTCGTATTCTAATTGCGCAAATAGTTCTTTTACATCGAGCATGCCTAAATTTAGCCCTTGTCCTGCCAGTGGATGAACGCCATGCGCGGCATCACCTATTAATACCAGATTATCCGCGATATAGCTTTTGGCTTGCTGCGCGGTGAGCGGGAAGCTGGCGATAGATTCTATTTTGTCGATTGCGCCAAGCTCATAATGGCTAGCGGCTGCTAATTGCTCAGCGATATAGTCTGGCTCTTCTTCTAAAAGAGCTAACGCTTGGTTGCGCGGCAAAGTCCAGACCACTGACTGCCAATGTTGCGGGCGAGCTTTATCTGCCTCAGTAATGTCCGCTAAGGGCAATAATGCCAGCGTCCCTGTCGGCAACATCGCTTGACGTGCCGTAGCCAGATGCGGCATAGCAGTGTGAATCGCGCAGCAAATCGCGGTTTGCTGATAGTCCAAAGTATCAAGCTCAATACCTGCTTGACGACGGACAAACGAGCCGCGGCCATCAGCGCCCACTACCAAATTGGCACTAATCCTTTTGCCATTTTCTAAAGTCACTTGATAGCCTTCAGCCCCTAGCCAATCCATATTGACTACTTTTTGGCCTTTAATCACCGTGAGATAATCACTAATATCGCTATCATTTAAGCGCTGCCAAAGCGCGTGCTCGATGACTAACGGCTCTACCATACTGCCTAATATATTTAGATGTTCTGTATCACTATCGCCAAATAATAGCTCGCCTAAGCCGTTTAATTGCCAAACCTGCATTTGTGAATAGTCGGCTTTACGGCCGCTAGTCTGAATGTTTTGCCAAGCACCTACTTCTTGTAGAAGACCAATACTCGCAAGGCTAAGCGCATAGACCCGCGCATCGCGTTGGTTAAGTAGCTCCTGCCAACTCGCCTCATCGCGCTCAGGAGTCGCATCGACTAAGGTTACGGGACGTTTCGCTTGTGCTAGCTTCAGCGCTAAAGTTGCGCCGACGATACCGCCGCCAATGATTAAGCTATGGTTATTTTTCATATTTGCTCCGAATTTAAAAAGCTTTGAATGATTTACTATTAGCTATCTGTATTTATTAATATAAAAGACTTTTTAACTTAGAGTTTTTATTCTATAGCGTTCAAAAGCTGGGTTAAAAACCTAGCCTACAATAATCTGCCTAAAGTTAAGACTTAAGTCCCATGGCATAAGTGGCGACTAAGGGCTTGATATTCGGCAGCTTATCAAAAGCCACTAAGGCGACGTTACGTGCTAGCTTAATCGCTGGATTGGAATGGGTAAAGCCATGTACCACTGCATCACAGAAGCGAATGACGCGCTTTTGGTCGCTCTGCCGCGCTTTTTCATAGCGCTGTAGCATCTGCTTATCGCCGATATCTGCGCCCTGCTTGACTTGCTCGCTTAGCATTTCTGCCAGGACATGGGTGTCGCGCATACAGAGGTTAAAGCCTTGACCTGCCACTGGATGCAGTGTGTGCGCCGCATTACCCATAATCACGCAGCGGCCTTTGACCTGTCTGTCAGCAAGCACTCGCGTTAGTGGATAAGCGCCGCGGCGACCGGCTTTAATAAAACTGCCGGCGCGCTCGCCAAACGCTTGCTGCAATGTCGCTAAAAAGTGCGCGTCATCTTCTAGATACTGCTGCTCTTCCCCATTAGGACAAACCCAAACTACCGAACGACGATAGCCTTTTTGATACTTATTATTGCCGTCGCCTTCAGGATCAGTCAATGGTAGAACGGCTAACGGGCCAGCGGGGCTAAAGCGCTCAATCGCCACATGATTATGCGCCATAGAAGTTTCCACCACGCCGACGATAGCGGTTTGCCCATAGTCGTAATCGGTGGTGCTTATCCCTAACAGCCGACGCACTGTCGAATCACGGCCATCACAAGCGACCAACACACTGCCTTGCAACTGCTGCTCACCCTCACTACCGTCATAATAGTTAAAGGTCAAAGTAACACCATCCGCTTGTTGCTCAACCGCCACTACGTCAGCATTATCGATTAAGGTAATCAGTGGCTCATCTTGCGCCGCCAGTAATAGCTTACGGCCGAGCCAAGCATTTTCCATCACTTGCCCAAAAGACTCGACCTTTTCTTCTTCCTTTTTAAGCTGCGCGCGCCCAAAGCTTCCTTGCTCGCTGATTTGTACCGCATCAATTCGGCAAGCATGGCTTTGTAGCTCATCCCATAGCCCTATCTCTTGGTAGATCTGCACGGTGCGCCGTGACAAGGCAGTATTACGACTGTCTAGATAGTGACTACGCTTGGCATCGTCTTCAGGGCCGATCTCAGGGTAGCTATTTTTTTCAAGTAAAGTACTTTTGATGCCATGATGCGCTAATAGCAAGGCAAAAGATAAGCCAACATGACCGCCGCCGGCGATAAGTACTTGCTGATCGGTCACTGCATTAGGCTTAGGGTCTAAATTAGACTTAGCGCTATGTTGTTCGAAGTTTTGCATAATTATTCCTATATAAAACTAAAATATTTTAAATTGACTAGGGCGTGTTGAACATTCGACCATGGCACTGACAGCGACTATTTTTTAGGCGATTCGATGTTAAAAATAATAAGTTTAGTCATTCTAAGCGCTTAATTTAACGATGAAGCGGCAAAAAAGAGTCCTGTCCCTGTTGTTGTCGTGAGGGCTGATGCTAAAATTGCCCCATACTGCGTTACAAATCTCGCTAAGGCATCTGCATTATCGTCGCTTTGTGCCTTGTCTGGAACAATTTTAGCGATCAGCAGTGCCTATTTGCGAATGTTCAACACGCCCTAAAATAAAGGCTCAGTTTTTCTCATTATTTTTAACTGTGCTTTTATGCTTAAAGACATCTATTCATGAACATTAATAATGGAGTTTTAGTAGCCATAGGTTACCACAGATTATCTTAAACTCTGTGGGCTTAACGCTACTTACCGCGTCTATCGTTGACGCAATTAGGCGACTTATAGACCATGCCAATTCAATAGTTTTAGTAGCAAATAACTACTGCCAGCTCTTAGCTTAGGTGTTTGCAATCAACATACAAAACAGTCATTACCAATAGGGCTAAAGGCTTGAATTTAAAATATTATCAACCATAATGAATGAAGGATATCTATTAACTCATTACATTATTTTTTGCCTAACAAATACAAGGCATTTATTATAAGGATAATCGCTTGACTGAATCCATTAGCCGCAATATAAAGTTTGAATTTTTGACCCAAGCTCAGCTAAAAACCGTACTAGGTGAATACAATAAGCACCTCAAATATATTCAAGATCGCCTCGATATCAAGATTAGCCAGCGCAAAACCGACTTTTGCTTGAGCGGTGATATTACTGGGGTTGAGCGCGGTGAGCGCATCATATATAAGCTAGTTGACGAAGCGCAAAACTCAAAAGATATCAGCGCCGAAGAGCTGCATCTTATTATTCAAGCCAGCCTGTCCCGTGATGAAGACATGGCTTATGACCAAGATAGCACGGACGACGCTCTCGTTGACGATAGTGAAGATGATGACGACTTGGACGCAAGCAATGAGTTTACGCCGATTAGTCTGCGCACTCGTAAAGGCAAAATTATCCCGCGCGGTGGCAATCAGCAGCGCTACGTCAAAAACGTTTTGACCTCTGATGTCTCTTTCGGTATCGGCCCTGCTGGTACGGGTAAGACTTATCTGGCGGTCGCGTGCGCGGTCGATATGATAGAGCGCAATGAGATTGAGCGTATTTTGCTGGTACGTCCGGCAGTCGAAGCCGGTGAAAAGCTAGGCTTTTTACCAGGAGACCTCACTCAAAAAATCGACCCTTACTTACGTCCACTATATGACGCGCTATATGAGATGCTAGGCTTTGAGAAAGTCGGTAAAATGATTGAGCGTCAAATCATTGAAGTAGCGCCGCTGGCCTATATGCGTGGTCGTACGCTCAACAACTCTTTTGTGATCTTAGATGAAGCACAAAACACCACCCCTGAGCAAATGAAGATGTTTTTGACTCGTTTGGGCTTTGGCTCACGCGCTGTTATCACTGGTGACATCTCGCAAGTTGACTTGCCGCGTGGTACCAAATCAGGACTAGCGCAAGCTTTGGATATATTGAGCGGTATAGATGAGATTCATATTACTAAGTTTGGCTCAAAAGATGTGGTACGTCATCATCTGGTACAAAAGATCGTTGAGGCCTATGATATCTTTGATGGGGAACAATTAGTCATTGATGAGAAGCGTAAGCAGCAGCGCATAGCGGAGCAAGAACGCAAACAAGCAGTTGCTAACGCAGCCTCTAAGCTTTAGTTGTCCGGTTAAATCCTTAGTTATAAGAACAGACGCAACCTTACTGCAACCAGATTATTATTAATAGTCTGGTTTTTTATATTTAATCTGGTCTTTATGCCCACAAACGCTTAGCAAAGAGAATTTTAAAATAAGGCAAAACAGATGACTTATCTCAATGACATAGACATCAGTGCTATTGATACTATTAATGATCATTTAATCGATGAGTTTTACCGCGCAGAAGTACTACAGAATATACTGTCAAAAGCTTTAACTTATATCGACGAGCGTGTTAAAGACGGTTTAACTCTGCCCTACTTTGCAGATATCGATGCTGCATTGTGGCAGAGCAAACCCAAAGCTTTAGATATCTATATTACTGATATGGTTGAAGGAAACGCATTGAATTTAGAGGCGCGCGGTAAAGACTATGCGACCAATATTCTCTCTTATCCAAGCGAGCTGCCCGCCAGCGTTATGGATCTAATGCCAGCGCTACCGTTAGGCGAGCTGATTATATGTCATGAGGTGCTCGTGCGAGAAGCAAGCGAGCAAAATAAAAGCCTAGCGCAGCACATCAGCCACTTAATCATTCATGGCGTACTGCATCTGCTAGGCTTCGATCATGAGCTTGGGCAGGCGGAGCAAGACGAGATGGAGCAGTTTGAGATTGCTATCTTAGCCCGACTTGATTTGCCTAACCCCTATTTGGCTTAATATCTAAAACCGATAAACTCTTTATGATTGTTTATCTATTGGCAGCTTTTGCGATTGATCCATATTATTCATCATCTGATCGAGACCTTTAATATGTACACTGCGCTGCGGGAACGGTATCTCAATCTTCTCGCTATCAAACACTTCTTTGAACCGCTCAAGTAAGTCGCACTGCATCGCCCACCAGTCATCATTAGTGGTCCAGACGTTTAGCGTTAGATCGACTGAGTTGTCTCCTAAGTTCGTCACTCGTACGATAGGCTCAGGATCACTGAAGGCGACTGGGTTTTCTTTGGCTAATCTCAAGATTAGCTCCTTAGCGGTCTTGATATTGGCATCATAGCCTACCCCAATAGTGATATCGACACGGCGATTGGGCAGCGCGGTGTAGTTCGTCACCGCGGAGGTGGTGATATCGCTATTAGGAATAATGATGTCATGATTATTAATCGTAGTCATATGAGTATTGACTAACGTAATTTCCGCCACCGTACCAGTATAGCCACTGATCTGCACATAATCGCCTTTAATGAAGGGCTTAAAAGTGACGATAATAATACCCGCCGCGAAGTTTGAGAGCTGATCTTTTAAGGCCAGACCAATAGCAACGGCTGCGCCGCCTAAAATAGCAACGACCGAGGTGGTATGAACGCCGACTTGGTTTAGCGCGGCTAAAACGATAACGACCAATAAAATGCCATATAACAGTCGACTCAAAAAATTAGCCGCTGTTGTTTCTAAGTGGCCACGCACCATCAGACGATTGGCAAAGGTGACTAGTTTTTTGGCAAGCCAGCGGCCAATGACAAAAATGAGTATCGCAAAAGCCACTTTGAATATCAAAGCGATGGCACTACTGGTCAATGTCGCAACGTCAACCGTAAATCCTAAAAACTCCATAATGATCCTACTCTTTATAATTTTGCCGATGAATATTGATAATAAGGACGCTTAGTAAGTGACCTCAATTTTATCACTATAACGATAAGTACGAATGAGTCTGAGCTCAACGATATCACTCATATCTTCGGTGAACTTGCCAAAAGGCGCGGCCTTACGCACCGACTGCTTCGCCGCTTCATCCAAAATATTGGAATTTGAGCTTTCAAGCAGACGGATGGCTTTGATATTACCATCATTACTGATGATGACCATCAAGCGCACTTCACCGGTGATGCCTTGTACTCGCGCCTGTCTTGGATAATACAAATTACCCACGCGCTCGACATGATCGCGAAAAGTCTCTATATAATCCGCCGCCGCGCCGCGCGTAGTAGAGTTGCTATCGAGGGTGACGACTTTTGACTTAGTGGCATAAACTTGCTGACGCTGAGATAGCTGCGCCTCAAGCGTGGCGATCTGTTTACGCAGGCGCGCCTCTTGCGCCCTAACATCGTCTTTTGCTTGCTGCTCGTCGTTATCAGTATTGTCACTCGCTTGCCGCCAGCTTAAAGTGGTGCGCAAATAGCTTTCTTGATACTGCTGTTGTCGCACTTGCTGCTGCAAATTGATGACATCTTGGGTTTCACTGATTTGCTCAGCTGCGAGCGGACTGGTTTGCGCGCTTTCTTGCCGAATCTGCTCATCTACAGTGCCGCCGCCTATCTGCGAAGCATTAGCGATATAATAGGCATCTTCGTTTGGCTGCATGTTATCAGTGAGCGCTTTTGCCACATCTTGTATCATAGCGGCAGGATGACTGCCCATCGAGAAGCTAATGCCGAAGATAAGCAGCACATGCACGCCAAGCGCGATAATAATCGCTACTGGCATACTAAAGCTGCGAGTAGGCGCTTGGCTTGAGAAATGATAACTTTGTGAATCTTTGATATGCGCCACGGCAGCTCTCAGCTGAAATCAATGAATCTGATGACCGAATAAAGGTATAAAAATAACTGCGCTATGATAACACGAGCGTCAAGCAAATGTTTATTGCTGATTTAACGCAAGCTTAGCTTTCGTTTATGTCGAGCCGGACGACAATGACTGATAATGTATAGTTTTAAAAACGCTTGTCAGCGTTATTTGCTAAAATGAACACCCATGCGTTTTTTGCCTAATGCTTTTGCTATATACTGGCTTTTATTGGCTATGTTATAGCTCGTTTTGTCGCCTGTTTTATAATGATGATTACAAGGATAATGAGTTTGACTGATTCTAGCAACTTTGATGACTTTTATGATTTCGCTGATGCTATAGGAGAGCGTTTTAACCAGTCCTTTCATGAGGGCTGGGATAGCCTGGCCTCTGCGATAAAAAAGCTATATGGCAAAACTTCTGATAAGTTAGAAGATGAGATCCCACTACCAGTCGCCCAAAAGTACGTCAACGACGCTCTACAAAAATTTGTCACCGATAATGTAAAAGCCATTTTGGAGCTGCGAGTCGAGCTGCATGATAACTGGTTTCGCCTGTTCTGCACCATCGATGTCGCCGGTATCTATGCGGAGGTCGCCAGTAACTTCAGCCTAGTGCATGTGCAGCTTGATCGCAATGTCCAACGCTTTGTTTTTGGTCAGCAGACTTATACTGATGTGCTCAACCTGCGCTGCGATTCTTTTATTAAGCGCCAAGGTATCAAGCTGTTTATTTGGTTTTATCATAGCGTACTAAAAAAAGACCCTTTAGGCTTTATTTTATCTTATATCAATATTGCCCGGCCTAAAGACGAGATTATCTATTTAGATATTCATCGCTGGTTAAAGAAGAATAAGAAAATAATGAGCGCCTTGCATAAGGTGCAAGTCAACTATGGTGAAGTTGAAGAAGAGCAATTGGTTCTCAAAGCTCAAGTCAACTACCGCGACTTATTAGGTAGTAATGGCGACGATATTATTAGCGAAAAAGACAAAGTCGATGATGAGCCTGAATTGATGCAAGGGCCTATCAATCCGGTAGATGATGCGACCGAACCCAGTCAAGAGTAAGAGCAAGAACATCCATTGTCTTATAATGACAAGAACATCTCGTCTCACAATGAAAAGCCCCACTCTAAATATTTAGGATGGGGCTTTTCATTATGGACTGAGCTATTTGGCTTACCAGTAGTTCTCTACGGCAATATTACCTTCACCGCGGCGATTCATCACCATACCTAAGGACTTTAAAGTCTCTTTGGTGTCTTCGACCATATCAGGGTTACCGCAAAGCATGACATGGGCGTTGTCGATATCAAGTTCGATACCGGCTTGCTTTTGCAAGCTACCGTCTACTAGCAGCTTAGGCAAACGCTCGCTCAATGCGCCTGCCACCGGCTCACGGGTGACAATCGGCACAAATATCAGCTTAGCAGGATCATCCACTAGCTCACCAAAATCGGACTGCAAACGGTTAATCAGCTCAACGTACGCCAGCTCCTCTTCACTGCGCGCGCTATAGGCGAGTACGATATGCTCATAGTCTTGCCACGTTTGTAGGTCTTGCAGCATCGATAAAAATGGCGCAAGGCCCGTACCAGTCGCTAGTAACCATAAGTCTTTTGGTAGCGGTTTTTGATAGCGCGCTAGCGTTAAAAACCCAAAAGGCATGGTATTGAGTAGCAGCTCATCGCCGACTTGCAAATGCTGCAGCTCGGAGGTGAAAGCGCCGTCTTCGATGACAATAGAGAAAAACTCTAATACCTCATCGAAGGGAGATGAGACGATAGAATAAGCGCGAAAGATATCTTCATTGGGCACCTCATCAGCGCCCTCACTTGATTGCTGCTGATGATAGTTAAGCTTGCTAGGATTGACCCCTAAACGCACGAACTGACCGGCAGTAAACTTAAAGCTATCCGGGCGCGTCACGGTAAAACTAAATAGATTAGGCGTCCAAGTGGTTTTACTTAGTACTGTTACTTTTTGAATATTAGCGCTCATAATAAAATCACTTATCGTTATAGATTAATATGGCTATCGATTTAATATTGTTATTAATTTATTGTTGTCAATTTCTCAGAACTTGTAATGTGAATACAGCACGCAAGGAAAATTTATACCAGTAGCACGCTACTAAAGCTGTACTCTTTTAATTTTGGATTAACGATATAAATATCTATCCATGAGGTTTTGCTAAAGCTGTTGTCACTGTTATACATTATGGCGCTAAGACTCATATTCAAGTTCACAATTTATATCTTCGAGTTTTAGGTTTTAAATAGTCACAAAAAAGGCTAGCCTGCGCTAACCTTTATTTATTAATTAAATGACTTCTCGTTTCATGTTACCAAATACGTGCAAGTGCTGCCCACTCAATCATATTGTTCGGTAAGATACCAAAGCCGATAATAAGAACCGTCACAGCGATTACCATCAGACCACCCATACGCATGCCCCAATGACCGACAACATCAAATTCAACGTAAGCTTTTGGACGTTTGAACAAAGTCAGCATCACGCGTAGATAGTAGAACAGGCCAATAGCGCTACCTAAGATAATCAACGCCGCTAAGAACCACTGCGCGCCTTGTACCGCCGCTAAGATGGCGAACAGCTTAGTAATGAAGCCTGCCGTCAGCGGAATACCCGCAAGCGATAGCATCATAATGGTCATAACCGCAGTCAGTACCGGACGACGCCAGAATAGACCTTGATAATACACCAGCTTGTCCGCTTCACCTGAAAGCCGATATGGGCTAGACATTAGCGTCACTACCCCAAAAGCACCGATCGAGGTAAAGGCATATACTGCCATATACATGCTCGAAACACTATCAGCAGCGGCGCCAATACTGACGACGACAATCAGCACATAGCCCATATGCGCAATAGAAGAGTAGCCCAATAAGCGCTTGAGATTACTTTGACGCAGAGCAAGCATGTTGCCGATCAGAATAGATAAAGTCGCCATTACCATGAGGAGCATCTGTACTGAAGGCAACGCTAGTAGCGCGGTATCGAGTAAGAAACGCACGGCCAATGCCATCATCGCCACTTTTGATACTGAGGCTAGATAAGTGGCAATTGGCGCAGGTCCCCCTTCATAGACATCAGGCGTCCACATATGAAACGGTGCTGCAGATAATTTGAACGCGATGCCGAACATCATCATCGCCGCGCCCAAGATTACCAAAGGTGAGTCATAGGCGTTAACGAGCACAACGCTAATCTGCTTAAACCCTAAAGCGCCCACTTGCGCATAGATAAAGGCCATACCCATCAGTAAGGTGGCAGAGGCCGTCGCTGACAGTACCAGATACTTAAGCCCTGACTCCAAGGATTGGTTGCGCGAAAAAGTATAAGCAAGCAAACCATATAAAGGCACTGATAATAGCTCTAAGCTGATAAAGAACGCGGCCATGTGCTGAGCACAGACCATCAGTAGCGCCCCGACTGTAGAGATGAGAATCAGCAGGTACAGCTCTTCTTTATTATCTTGTAGGTTAGCAAGATAAGCATAGGACAAAGTGCAGCAAGCGAGCGCACAGATAAGAATGACCACCATATTGAACTGGGCAAAATTATCAATGACAAACAGCTGCTCAGCCAAAGGCATCAGCGTGCCAGAGCTTACCATACCAGTCATCTGACCGAGCAAAGTAAACAAAGCTAAGTTCAGACCTATGACGGTAATCGTACCGGTAATAAAATGTGAGCGTTTAATAGTGATCGCAATCATCGTCAAGATAACGGTAATCACTATGATAAGAATCGGTGCGTAAGGCATCAGCCCCATCAAATCATTCATCGTAATATCAGTCATGACTTAACGTGCCTCCATTGCATCAAGCAAACTCGATGCGTCCACTTGAGTGACTTCGCTATAAATATAGGCATTATTGATCCACTGCATCGCATGGCTAGAAGTATCTAACACTGGTTGTGGGTACAGTCCGAGCCAAACTAGACCGGCCGCTAAGGTCAGCAGCAAGGTAATCTCACGCTTGCCTAGATCCTTTAGTGGACGCTCAGGCAGGCCATGTGCCTTAGTATGTTCTAACGCAACTTCTTTAGCATTATTCACACCAAATAAAGTACGGTAAACCAGAATCAGTGAATATAGGCCTGCTAACACTAAGCTAAAGGTCGCCAGTACGACGAATACAGGATACTGAGCGAAAGTGCCAAATAAAATCATGAACTCGCCAATGAAGTTACCAGTACCTGGGATACCAAGTAGCGCAGCACAAAAGAACATCAGCATCGGTGCATAATAGCGGAACTGCCCCCACATACCGCCCATCAATGTGATGTCGCGGGTATGCAAACGCTCATAGAGCTGACCTGCCATAATAAATAACGCCGCTGAGCTAAGCCCATGTGCGAGCATCTGTATCATTAAGCCTTGTAAGCTGAGCAAAGTACCAGCATAAATCGCTAGGACAATAAAGCCCATATGCGAGATACTGGTATAGGCCAGTAGTCGCTTCATATCGGTCTGCATGAAGGCAAGCCAAGCGCCGTAAAAGATACCAATAGCGCCAAGCGTCAACGCAATAGGCGCAAACTCTTGCGAGGCAGCTGGAAATAGCGGCAACACAAAGCGTATCAAACCATAAGCGGCCGTCTTAATCAGTACCCCAGCCAAATCAACAGAACCTGCCGTCGGTGCCTGCGCATGCGCGTCAGGTAACCAGCCATGAAACGGTAAAATCGGCAATTTCACGGCAAAACCGATAAAGAAGCACAGCATAATCGGATATTCCCAGCCACCAAGCGAGGTGCCGAGCAGGTCATTATAGTTAAAGCTAACAACACCTGTTTGCGCACGGTTAAAAATAACCAGCAGCAAAATACCGATCAGCATGATAAGCCCTGAGGCTTGGGTATAAATAAAGAATTTTGTTGCGGCGTATTCTTTGGTCTTACCACCGACCACATCATGACCCCAAAGTGCGATCAAGAAGTAGATAGGAACCAGCATCATCTCCCAAAAGAAGAAGAATAAGAACAGATCAATGGCTAAAAACACCCCGATGACGCCGCCTAGACTCCATAGCAAGTTGAGATGAAAAAACCCAACTCGGCGCTGAATCTCATTCCACGAACAAGCTACCGCTGCCACGCCCAAAAACCCAGTCAAAGCCACCATCAATAGTGACATACCATCCATCGCTAGATGGAAGCTGATGCCCATAGCGGGTATCCAAGGCACACTGAATTCAGCGACCCAAGGTACAGCCGACTGCGGCGCAATGACCTGCTTACTCATGCCGCTAAAATCACCGTAATGCCATAGTACTAACGACAAAACGAAAGTCAGTATCATGCCGAACAAAGCAATCCAGCGCGGCAGGCGCTTATTGAAGCGCTCAACCAACCAACATAACAACCCCGCTATAAACGGAATTGCAATCAATGCTGGTAGCATCCACGTTTGTTGTAACTCTATCATCTTACACCACCGTCATCATTACCAGCACTAGCAATACCGCTACGCCCAAGCCAAAGCTTGCCGCGTAGCCTCGAAGAGATCCTGTCTGCGTCCGGGAAAATACTTTATTACCGATTGAGGCCAGCGTAGGCAGTACCATCCAGCTTTTATCGACAGGATCGGCTTTGAACAAGCGGCCGATGAATAAAAAGGGTTTTACAAATATAATATCGAATAACGCATCGAAGCCTAAACCGTGATAGCACCAGTAATAAAGGCCGCCACCGATAGTCGAGCGCTTGAACTTAGTGAGCATCCGGCCTTTATCAACGACATACAACAGCGCCGCTATAATTAAACCTAACAGCATCGCACCCATAGCGATATATTCAGCAGTATGCTTACCATGTGCCTCACCGCTCAGCTCTAATAGATGGCCAAAGCTCTCTGGCAGCACCCCTTGTAGCGGCGGCGTGATCCAAGCACCAACGGCAGTCGATAGTACTAACAATATGGTTAATGGCAGCCAGTAAGAAATCCCTTTTAGCTTGTGCGCGTGGGTTTTCTCTTCGCCAAAGAATACAATCCAAATCATCCGGAAAGTATAAAGTGCCGTTAAGAAGGCGCCGAATACGCCCATATAAAATAGCACTTGATGACCGGTGGCATAAGTCTCCCAAAGAATCGCTTCTTTAGAATAAAAGCCAACCGTCACCCAAGGAATAGCTGCTAGAGCGCCGCCGCCTACCAAGTAACACCAAAATACTAAAGGTATCTTTTTGCGCAGACCGCCCATCTTAAAGATGTTTTGTTCATGATGTACAGCTAAGATCACCGCACCTGAAGATAGGAATAATAAAGCTTTAAAGAAAGCATGCGTCATCAAATGGAAGATAGCGCCTTGCCATGCGCCTACGCCGAGCGCTAAAAACATGTAGCCGATTTGACTCATAGTCGAATAAGCTAAAATACGCTTGATATCGGTTTGCGCTAAAGCACAGAAACCTGCGACCACAAGCGTCAACGCGCCAACGCCGCCGACCCAGTACAATAAAATCCCTGGGGTCAGCTCAAACAGCGGATGCATACGGGCGATTAAATAAACGCCAGCGGTTACCATAGTTGCGGCGTGAATCAGAGCCGACACTGGCGTCGGACCTGCCATCGCGTCAGCGAGCCAAGTATGTAATGGCAGCTGCGCTGATTTACCCATAGCGCCGCCAACGAGCATCATGGTCGTCAGTATCATGGTTGGATTATTAATATCAAACATTTCTGGCGCGCGCGTGATAATCTCTTGAATATTAAGCGTGCCAAACTCGCGGAATAGCAAGAATAGCCCAAAAGCCAAGAATACATCACCGATACGAGTCACGGTAAAGGCTTTGATCGCTGCCTGACCGTTAGCACGGTCATGGAAGTAATAACCGATTAAAAGGTACGAGCAAATGCCGACCCCTTCCCAGCCGAGATATAACAGCAATAAGTTATCAGCAAGCACTAGCAAAAGCATGCTAGCGACAAACAGATTCATATAGCTAAAAAAGCGCGCAAAACCTGCATCGCCTTTCATGTACCAAGCGGCAAATAGATGAATCAAAAAGCCGACGCCCGTGATAATGCCTGTCATCGTCAGCGCTAAGCCATCAAAGCTCAAGCTAAACCCAGGGGCAAAATCGCCGACTTGAAACCAAGTCCATAGCGGTATTTGCATAACACTGCCAGCAGGATAGCTCGTTAAAAAGCTAAAGCTTGCCACTAAAGTACAAAGCGCCGATAGCGCCATGCTGCCGACACCGACGAAGCCAGCGGCCTGCTCAGATAATTTGTCACGCATAAAGGCTAAAATCAAAAAGCCAATGAGCGGAAATATAAAGGTTAATGGTAATAAACTCATGGCATCATCCTTTCATCTCATTGGCGCTATCGACATCGAGATGTCCACGCTTATGATAAAACTGTAATAGTATCGCAAGCCCAATAGAGACCTCAGCGGCAGCTAGAGTCAAAATAAAGATAAACATCACTTGTCCATCTGGATCGACCCAGCGGCTGCCTGCGACCACAAATGCCAACGCTGCGGCATTCATCATAATCTCAAGTCCCATCAGCATAAATAAGAAATTCCGCCGTACCATGACACCGCACAGACCGATAGTGAATAAGATACCTGCCAATATGAGTCCATGGCTCATCGGTATCAGACCGAGCGTATTTTGCATTGCCATAGCAGGCTCGGCAAGACCCACTACCTCATGCGCAAACGGCACGCTTGATACCTCCCCAGCCACACTTACTGCTTGTACCATCAGTCTAGCTCCTTACGCTTGCTACGCGGCGCTGCCACATAGTCATTAGGATCAACCGTATCGTAAACATAAGGCTTAGCCATTTCGGTCGCATCAGTATTACTCTCAAGCTTATCTTCATCATATTCTTTGATGCTACCCACCGAAGGACGATACGCTAAGCTATCGTTATCGACAATCTCATCATCATTAGACTCTTTACCTAAATGATAAGCAGCAACTAAAGCGGCGAGTAACAAAAAGGCCGCCACTTCAACGAGCATAATATATTTGGTAAATAGTACGGTGCCGACTGCTTTTGCTGGGACATTAACCCCGCCGATAACCGCGGTCTCGTTATGATTAAGACCGATCATGCCATATAGCACTACGGCGATAATCAGGGTAAGCCCAGTCGGTATCGCCCAAGTCTTTGCATCGAGCCAGCGCTCTTCACGCGCCTCATCTGCCATGCCCAAATTGAGCATCATAATCACAAAGACAAATAGCACCATAATGGCACCGGCATAAACAACAATCTCAAGCGCGCCAGCAAAAGGCGCCCCTAAAACAAAGAAAATACCCGACAACGCCAGTAAAGTGACGATCATCGCTAAGATAGCGTGGACGGGATTGGCGTGAGTCACCACTCGTAGACTGGCAAAAATAGCCACTGCGCCTAGAGCATAAAACCCTACCAAATCCGGATGATTCATAAACTCCATCATGGTAGCAAACTCCTTACATCGATAGGTGCCGACTCGTTTTGCGCCGCGCCTTTTGGTTTTTCGTCTACTGCCATACCTGTCACTCGGTAATAATTATAATCAGGATATTTTCCTGGCCCTGAGATCAATAGATGCTCTTTTTCGTAGACTAAATCCTGACGCACATACTCACCAAGCTCAAAATCTGGCGTCATCTGAATCGCAGTCGTCGGACAGGCCTCTTCGCACATCCCGCAAAATATGCAGCGCGAGAAGTTAATACGGAAAAACTCTGGATACCAGCGCCCATCTTCGCGCTCCGCTTTTTGTAGCGAGATACAGCCTACAGGGCAGGCCACCGCACATAAATTACAAGCCACGCAGCGCTCATCGCCATCAGGATCACGCGTCAATATGATACGTCCGCGAAACCTCGGCGGGACTGGTACCGGCACTTCTGGATAAAGTATAGTATCGCGCGGCCTTATGGCATGGCTGTTGACCATCCACATACTGCGGACAATGGTAAACAGACCAATGACCGTCTTTTTTATGGCGTTTAACATGGGATTATTATCCTTATCAGCATTTCTTTGCGTCACCTATAAGACAGCATACAGCTACAGCGTTGGCGAAAAAATCAAAATAACCAAAGCCGTAATCAATAGATTGATTAATGTGACTGGTAGACAGACTTTCCAGCCAAAGTTCATCACCTGATCGTAGCGAGGACGCATCAGTGAGCCCCGTGCCAAGACAAACATAGTCATAAAGAAGAGCGTCTTAATCATGAACCAAAAAGCGGGCGGTATAAACGGAATATCGATATTGAACGGTGGTAACCAGCCGCCAAAGAACAGACAAGTCATCAAGGCTGAGATGAGCACGACGTTGACGTATTCACCAATAAAGAACATCCCAAACTTCATGCCTGAGTATTCAACGTGATAGCCTTCAGCAAGCTCCTGCTCCGCTTCTGGCTGATCAAAGGGGTGTCTATGCGTGACAGCAACGCCTGCGACCACAAAGGTTAAAAACCCAAAAAACTGCGGGATAATGTACCAACCATCAATTTGCGATTCGACAATCTCGCGCAGGTTAAAGGAGCCAGTCAAAGCGACAACGCCCATGAGCGATAAGCCCAAAAACACCTCATAACTGATGGTTTGCGCCGCTGAGCGCAGACCACCTAGCAAGGAGAACTTATTGGCTGAGGCCCAACCGCCGAACATCACCGCATAAACGGCCAACCCTGCCATCGCAAAGAAGAACAGAATACCGATATCCCAATCTGCCACGCCAAGGGTTGGTGAGACCGGAATAATAGCAAAAGAAGCTAAAGCGGTGAACATCGCTACCGCTGGCGCTAAAGTAAAAATGAACTTATCGGTGAATTTTGGCGTCCAATCTTCTTTAAAGAAAATCTTTAGCATATCGGCGACTAGCTGTAACGAGCCAAAAGGCCCGACGCGATTGGGACCGTAGCGATCCTGCCATAATGCTAGCATCCGGCGCTCATAAACAATCATCACCGCCGCGACAATGACTACGACTAAGAAGATCACCAGAGCTTGTAGGACTAAGAATAGAATAGACCAAGTCTCAACGGTTAAGCTATTTGCCAAAAAGCTTGGCACATCAGGAATGATACGAGTGATTTGCATATTACACCTCCTGCGTGCTGCTAATACTGACATTGTCAGCAGTGGCGGTCATCTCACTAGCAATGTCATCAGCCATGTCACCGTTTATTTTAACGTCAGCGGCTGGTGCTTCGACCTTGCGTACTGAAGCTGGCATCGAGGGATGAATAATATTCACTTGCCCTACCGGATAGCCAATACAGCCTTCTGCTAAATAATCAACCACTTGCACCGGCAGCGTCATCTGCTGCTGCTCGATATCGATCGCTAGATAATCACCAGTACCAATGCCCCAGGCGCTCGCATCCTCAGCACCGATATGCCAAGTCGCGATAGGTAGCTGCGCGGCGACAACCGGACTACGCGCGGCCATTATTGAGCTGGCAAAGATATTGTAGATAGGCACTAGCTTGGCTTGACCTTGCTCAATATTTGTACGCTTAGAGGTGCCTGCTTTTGGCGCCACATACTGGCGCGCGACTAAGCGCTCTGCTTGATCGAATAACCGCACGCCCGGATCGCCGCCTTTGAGATGACCACCGACTTTGTCTTGGTACTTATTCCAAGCTTGCGGTGAGTTCCAACCTGCTGCACTGGCAAATGGAATCATAGAACTGGCAGATTGCTTACCACTATAGCCTTCCATCGAAAAGGTCAAACCGGTATCTAAGTCTTTTGGCTGCATCGGCTCATGTACCGAGATAGGCGCGCGCATAGCAGTACGGCCAGAATAACGACGCGGTTGACGGGCTATTTTTAGACCGCTGATACGGTAATCAGCATCGGGCGCGGCGTCTTTGATAGCAGCAAGATTAGGATGGGTGGCGATTAAGGCATTAATCACGTCATCGAGCTGCGTCCAATCGACAGGCTTACCAAGTAGACTATTATGCACTGCATGCAACCAGCGCCAGCCTTCTTTGATACTGCTCATAGGATGATAATAGTCATTATCATAGACTTGGAAGAAGCGCTGCGCGCGGCCTTCCGCTGATACTAGCGTGCCATCTGCTTCTGCAAAGCTTGCTGCTGGTAGCACGATATCGACATCTTTGTGCCAATCTAGCAGTTGATGGTCAAGGGCGATGACCGTTTTATCAGTCAATAATTGAGTTAACTTACTAGCAGCGATAGCATCGCTCAACTGATTTTCCGCCACGACAACAACATCAAAGTCAGTCGCTAACAGCTCTTCTACCGATTGGCCACCGAGCAGGCACACACCAATACTATTGGCATCTGGCACGGTTAAATAAATACCCGCCTGCGCGCTGTAGTTAATATTAGCTTCTTTTAGCTCAAGGGTATCCGCAGGCTCGCGATTGACATCTTCTTGCTCTTGTTTATCCGTACCGGTTTCTGGTTTGCCAGGCTTAGCGGCGAGCTCCTTGTCCTCTTCAGGCTGAGCGGTTTGCGCTTGTTGCTGAGCCGCCTTGACTTTAGCATTGTGGGCATCGATGTGCTGTTGTTCCGTGTTTTTTATAGCAGCACGTTTGTTCGTTAACACTTGCGTAATCTGCGCGGCTGCTTCAATCATAGCGTTAGAGGCTAAGCTGGTGCCCGCGATAACCAAAGGCTTATCCGCTTGTATCAAGTCATAAGCGATCTGTTTGGCTAATGCTTGCATGCCATCGCTATTATTGCCATCTTCGCTATTATTGTTGCCAGTCACATCAGTATCGGCTGAAGCTTGGCTTTGTTGTTCAGCTGGATCGTCTATTTGCTTCAAGTCGTCCGCTAAACTCGCAATCTCATCTGCCACCTTGAACCCTAAGCGGGTGATATCTTCCGGAGTTGCCACTACACTTGCTTTACTGATGTCATCAAGCTTGGTTTGGGTGACGTCGATGACATAGACTGGACTGAGCGCGTCTTGAGCAATACGCTTCACTGGCTCAGCAAGCCAAGCTTGCGTCTTAGCCGCCGCCGCCATTTTCAAACCTTTATTTTTGGCCGCTTGTCGTACCGATAGCGCTACCCGTGAGGAAGTTTGCGTGATATCTTCACCCAAAACTAACACCGCATCATGACTTTCGATATCCGTCATGCTCGGATTATAAATACCTTCGGTGCTCAGCACTTCGATACACTTATTGACGAGCGACTGCTGCTGATGATTCAGACCGGTTGAGAAGTTATCAAAACCAACTAGGTTTTTTAGTGCAAAGTTAGTCTCTAAGCTTGCACGCGGCGAGCCAATACCGACGATTTTTTTATCTTGCAGACGTTTGATCGTCTCATCTAATGCATAATCAATATTGATTTTGACGTGTTTATCATTGATACGTTCAAGCGCTTGCGTTGGACGATCGGCGCGATTGACATAACCATAGCCAAAACGACCTCTATCACATAAGAAGTAGCGGTTAACCTCGCCGTTATAACGGTTCTCAATGCGGCGTAGCTCGCCATAACGCTCGCCGGGCGAGATATTACAACCCGCTGAGCAGCCATGACAGATGCTTGGCGCGTACTGCATATCCCACTTACGGTTGTAACGCTCGGAGTGCGTCTTATCAGTGAATACGCCCGTTGGACAGACTTCGGTTAAGTTGCCAGAGAACTCACTTTCAAACTGTCCGTCTTTTTCACGGCCGAAATAGACGCGGTTGTTCGAAGAGAATACGCCCAAATCCTCGCCGCCGGCATAATCTTTATAAAAACGTACGCAGCGATAGCACGCGATGCAGCGATTCATCTCATGGGCGATAAACGGACCAAGCTCTTGGTTATGGTGGGTACGCTTAGTGAAGCGATAGCGGCGGGTATTATGGCCTGACATATAGGTCATATCTTGCAAGTGGCAATGCCCGCCCTCTTCACAAGTCGGACAATCATGCGGATGGTTGGTCATTAATAGCTCAACCATCGAAGCCCGAAAGGCCTTGGCCTCATCATCTGTCACCGAGATATACATGTCATCGCCTGGCGCAACCATGCAAGACATCACAAGCTTACCTTTACCCGCCTCTAGGTCTTCTTTGTTTTGGTACTGCTTGACGGCGCACTGACGACAAGAGCCGACTGAGCCTAATGCCGGATGATAACAAAAATACGGCACATCAATGCCAAGTGATAGGCACGCTTGCAATAAGTTATCCGCGCCATCAACTTCGACAGTGGTTCCATCAATATGTATGACTGCCATGCCGTTCTCCTTATTTTGCTACTGGCTGTGGATTACCTGCAGCCTCAATCACATCTTCGCCTACCGCCTGAGCAATCTTACTATCGAACTCAGGACGGAAATATTTGATTGCACTCATCAGCGGCTCCATAGCACCAGGAGCGTGAGCACAGAACGTCTTACCGATCCAAAGATCGCGGGTCAGACCTTCAAGCTTCTCGACATCGCCGACTTGCCCTTCGCCATCATTGATAGCAGTAAGCAGCTTGACGCCCCAAGGCAGACCGTCACGGCACGGCGTACAAAACCCGCAAGATTCGCGCTGAAAGAAAACCTCTAGGTTGCGCAGTAGCGGTACCATATCTTGCGCTTCATCAACGACCATAAGCAATCCTGTACCCATCCGGCTACCGGCTTTTTGAATAGTATCGAAATCGACAATAGTATCTAAATGCTCAGCGGTCAAAAAGTCAGTGGATGCGCCGCCTGGTAACCAAGCCTTAAGGGTACGACCCTCCTGCATACCACCGGCAAAATCCTCAATAATCTCGCGCGCGGTGTAGCCAAATGGCAGCTCCCAAAGGCCTGGATCATTGACCAGACCTGAGCAACCAAATAGCTTGGTGCCAGGGGTTTCAACCGTTCCTTTGATCTTTGATAGATCTTGATACCACTTGCTACCATGCAAAATAATAGCCGAGACGTTATGTAGGGTCTCAACGTTATTGACGATAGTTGGTCTGCCCCACGCACCAGCGACTTGCGGAAATGGCGGCTTAGTACGGGGATTGGCACGGCGACCTTCTAAAGAGTTCAGCAGCGCCGTCTCTTCACCGCAAATGTAGCGGCCAGCGCCCGTATGCACATGCAAATCAAAGCTAAAGTCTGAGCCCAAGATATTATCACCGAGCAAATTGTTAGCGCGCATCTCATCAAGCGCCGCATTTAGGCGCTCGGCTGCCAATATATACTCGCCGCGAATAAAGATATAACCTGCTGTCGCTTCAATGGCATAGGCTGAGATGAGCATACCTTCGATAAGCTGGAACGGTAAACGCTCCATAAGTAGTCTATCTTTAAAGGTGCCAGGCTCCATCTCATCAGCATTACAGACTAAGTAGCGCGGCCCGCCATCATTAGGCGCCATGAGTGACCACTTAATACCAGCGGGGAAACCAGCACCGCCACGGCCTTTTACCACTGCTTCTTTGATAGTGCTCAGCGTATCGCCAGCAGACTGATTTAAAGCTATTTTCAGCGCTTCAAAGCCGCGTAGGGACTCATAAGTGGCCAAATCGAGTACAGCATCATGGTGCGCAAGTCGCCACGTCAAAGGCTTCGTTTCACTAGTCGCTGTATCTTTATCGCCATAAACGGCAATGCGCTGCTTGTTTAACTGGCTTGGGGCTTTGCCTTGGCGACGCTGGGCAATTTGCTCTGCAACGGTTAGTCTCATGCGTATAGCTCCAATAGTTGCGCGACCTCATCAGGTTGTACTGGGCCATAAGTATCTTCATCGATCAATACTGCCGGGCCTTTGTCACAGTTACCTAAACAACAAATCGGCAAAATAGTAAAACGGCCATCAGCGGTAGTTTGACCATACTCAATACCCAGCTCAGCTCTAAAAGCCACTGATAACGCCTCATAGCCTGTTAGATAACAGGATACCGAGTCACAAATAAGAATCACGTGACGGCCAACGGGCTGCCGATAAATACGATTATAAAAAGTGGCGACGCCCTCAATATCGGTCACCGGAACTTCTAAGATATTAGCGATAGCGTTGACCTGCGCATCATCTACCCAGCCATTGCGCTTTTGTACTATTTTTAGCGCGTCCAAAGACGCAGCGCGCGCTTGTGGATAATGATGCATAAACTCATTAATAGCGGCAATCTCACTTGTCGTCAAAATACTAGCGACATCTACCTTTGGCGTTTTATCAGAAACAATCTTCATCATCTTCTATTCTATCCTCACTCATCACGCTGCGCCCTAAGGCTTTAGTAATACTGCTGCAGCGGTTTGGTGTGCCTATTGGCGGTAATATCAATGTTGCTTATTTGCCTATTTTTTCTTTACTGGTCTTTTACTTTACGGGTTTATAACCTAAAACAATTAGCGATCACAGTCCGCCATGACGATATCGATAGAAGCTAAGTACATGATAGCGTCTGATACTAGCGAGCCGTTAATCACCGATGGCATCTGCTGTAAGTGCGCAAACGTCGGCGTGCGAATACGGGTACGGTAGCTCATCGTCGAGCGATCTGAGGTAATATAATAGCTATTGAGGCCTTTAGTCGCTTCAACGATAGTCGCGCACTCACCAGCTGGCATCACAGGACCCCAAGAGACAGACAAGAAGTGGTTAATCAAAGTCTCGATATCATTTAGGGTGCGATCTTTTGGTGGTGGCACCGCTAGCGGATGGTCTGCTTTGTACGGCCCTTGCGGCATATGATCCATACACTGACGGATGATACGCATCGATTGGCGCATCTCCTCAATCTTGACCATACAGCGATCATACGCATCGCCGTTATAGCCAATAGGCACCTCAAAGTCGAAGTTCTCATAACCCATATAAGGCCGTGCTTTACGTAGATCAAAATCGACCCCTGTCGCCCGCAGGCCAGCACCCGTCACGCCCCAAGCTAATGCTTGCTTGGCGTTGTACTGTGCTACGTTTTGGGTTCGACCTTTGAGCACGCTGTTTTGTAGCGCCGCTTTGACATACTCATCCAAGCGTTTAGGCATCCACTCCAAAAACTCACGAACCAAACGCTGCCAGCCACGTGGTAGATCTGCCGCCGTCCCGCCAATACGGAACCAAGCCGGATGCATCCGGTAGCCGGTTACCGCCTCAATGACGTCATAAGCTTTTTGGCGATCGGTAAACATATAAAACACTGGCGTCATACCGCCAGCGTCTTGAATAAAGGTACCGACATAGAGCAAGTTGTTAGTAATGCGGAAAAACTCGCTCATCATCACCCGGATAGTCTGCGCGCGATCAGGGATAGTAATACCGGCAAGCTTTTCAACCGACATGATATACGGCAGCTCATTCATGACCCCGCCAAGATAATCAATACGGTCGGTATAAGGGATGTAGGAGTGCCAAGTCTGACGCTCAGCCATCTTCTCCGCGCCGCGGTGATGGTAGCCGATGTCCGGAATACAATCGATCACCTCTTCGCCATCGAGCTGTAGTACTAAGCGAAACGCACCATGAGCGGATGGGTGGTTAGGACCGATGTTCAAGAACATAAAGTCCTCATCGCGGCCTGAGCGCTTCATGCCCCACTCTTCTGGCACAAACCGTAAGTTTTCTTGCTCATATTGCTGCTTAGCGGTATTCAAAAAGTACGGCGTAAACTCGGTCGCACGCGCATGATACTCTTTACGCAGCGGATGACCTTCCCAGTATTTGGGCAACAAAATACGAGTCAGGTGCGGATGACCGCTAAAGACAATACCGAACATGTCCCAAACTTCACGCTCATACCAGTTGGCATTGGGCCATATTTTGGTGGCGCTTGGAAGAGTTAAGTCATCTTCACTGAGCGCGACCTTGATACGCACATCGCTGTTGCGCTCAAGCGACATTAAGTGATAAAACACGGTAAAGTCGCTCTCTGGCAAATCACCGCGGTGCTGACGCAGACGCTCATCCATTGCCGATAAATCAAAGAGCATCACGTAGGGCTTTGGCAGCTTACGCAAGAACAGTAAAATGTCTAGCAGATCGCTGCGAGCGACCCAAACCGTTGGAATCTCATCGACAGTATGCTGCACCACAAACTTACCTGCATACTTATGCTCCAGCTCTCTGATGACGGCTGGTACCGGTTTTATCTTAGGGTTTTTGTTTTCGACTACCGTGACCATGAATGCTGTCTTCCTTCATTAATCATAACGTTTGAGCGGAACTGATTGATCAAAACCAGACTGTGCCAATTATCACTGCGCTAAGCATTACTATGCTAAATATAGTCCACGGACTAAATACTATCTGGACTACGCAAATTTTTCACCGCAATTCGATCCGCCTGCTTGCGATCACGCTCAGCCGTTAACTGCGGCTGATAAATTCCTTGATCGTTGACATGTACGCCTAGCGGGCGGCGCTCTTTGGCGATAGACTCTTGCAATAACATAAGACCTTGGATCAGTGCCTCTGGACGCGGCGGACACCCTGGTACATATACATCGACGGGAATGATTTTATCAACGCCCTGCACTACAGAATAGATATCGTACATGCCGCCTGAATTAGCACAAGCGCCCATCGAGATCACCCATTTTGGCTCAAGCATCTGTTCATACAGACGCTGAATCACCGGTGCCATCTTGATAAAGCAAGTACCAGCGACGATCATCACATCCGCCTGACGCGGTGATGCCCGAATGACCTCAGCACCGAAGCGCGACAAATCATGTACCGCGGTCAAAGTAGTGGCATACTCGACATAACAGCAAGACGTACCGAAGTTAAAAGGCCAAAGTGAGTTTTTACGGCCCCAGTTGGCAGTCGAATGCACAAGATCCTCTAGGCGACCCATAAAAACGTTTTTATGAACCTCATCCTCTAACGGATCATTGACCGTTTCACGAGTTTGCGCAGGATAGGTATCTGCATCAGGATTGGCTTTGGTTAGTGTATATTTCATACCATACAACCTTTTATGAAGAGCAGTTAAGCAGCTATAAACTAAGGCCTTTTAACTCTTAAGCATATAATGCTACGACTGCTAAAAAATAGCGGGTGATGCCCAAGTTATCTTAAGCGTGATAACTCATTTGCATATTAATAACGCCCATAAACCGTTATGAAGGCTCATCATCTGCGGTAAAATCAACAGAAGTGACATTACCGGTGGTATTAATATGATCAATGTTTTGCAAGTGACGACGATTAGCCTCAATGCTATTTGAGACATTGATCTGGCCCGATGACTGCGCCGGTACTTTACCCGTCGGATCGACCATCAACTCTTCAACACCGTTGAACTTAGTAATGTCTGCCAGATTGAACCCTGCAGGCGCGGCATGCAAGCGTGCTTTTTTGCGCAGTTTATCGGCAGGTGACCAGTTCATAGCCCCTAAACTGAGCTCATAAATAAGACCGACGATGAGCACCCCGATAAATATCGCAGCCGCAGCAAAGCCTAGCCAGCCCGTTTCGCGGACTGAGACCGAATAAGCGTATAGGTATAAGGCTTCTAGATCGAAAATAACGAAGAATATCGCTACTAGGTAGAATTTGGCAGACAAACGAATGCGGGCATTGCCAGCTCCGACAACACCCGCCTCAAATATCTCTTCTTTTTGTAAGCCTTTTGCGCGCCCGCCAAGCAAGCGCGGTACGGTCAACATAAAGACAACCAGACCGATGGCGGCTAAAATAAAGGCAACTGCTGACCAACTAAAGGCAGACATGATAATACTTGCTCCTCACCCAATCGAGTGTCAGGACTTGATAAACCATGGTTAGGATACAGAACCTCTTATCATTAAGAGGAGCATGAAGGCTATGCAGCCAATATCCTAAAACAACAATTCTATCAAGCACCGTAACGCAGACGAAAACACAGGTTCACTGTGCTGGTAATGGCCAATTATCAAGATCATTGACACCAAAAAAGAGAGGACACAGAATTTAGGTTTATCTAGCCCTAGGCTCAGATAAAAGCTGGTCATCAACCCCTTGGTATAAAGTAAAAGTGAATTTATTAAATCAATATCATATTGTGACATTTAATTGATTTAATAACTCATTACCTACAGTCAATAATGGCGCGATAACTGGCGTAAACGGTTTACACACTATACGCATATCAACGCTCAAAAGCCAGTTTTTCACTGTATTGCACGGTCATTTTATATGCTACAAAATATATCAATCCATCCACTACCCATGTTACCGCATTTTTACTATCTTCCTTTAGCACGCTAGTCTATGCTAGCTGACTTCCTTATCTATCACCATCAAAACCTGGCAACTTATAGTACGGATGAACCGCTAATATCTTTATTCAAAAACGGCCGCTCAAAGCTTAGAGCAAGCGTCAAATTACGCGGTTATTGTAAACCAAATCCTCTCAATTGCAACCTGCCAAATGTGACGAGTCAACAAAATAAAAAAAAGAGCAGACCTTACATCGGTCTGCTCCCTCTATACACCACCTATCTTTTATTGATTCATAAACAATCAGCAGTGCTTATTGATTGATGACATCAACACCTTTAGGCGGGGTGAATTTAAATTGGTCACTACCCAAATTAGGGTTGAGCTTGATGTTACTAAACTTGATAGACGTGGTTTGTCCTAAGTTATCATTGAGCACCATCATCACAGGCTTGCCGCCACTAAAGCTCATAGATAAGTTTTTGAAACTCGCATCACTCGCTTTTGGATAGAGCACATAGTAGTTTTTATTGGCGTAAGGCTGGGTGATTTTGAAGTTCTGGGCGATTTTATTGGGATCGCCTGATAATAATAGCGCTGGCGTATTACCCACTTGGCTATCTACCGTCTGCTTAGTCGCTTGCTCTAAGTCCTTGTCGTACACCCACATGGTACTACCATTAGCGACGATAAGCTGTTGAGACGGTGATTTTGTCTCCCAGCGAAAGTTATTCGGGCGCTGCACGCTCATTGACCCTTTAAAAGTGCCACTATTAGCGCCTTTCGTGGTTTGTGAAAAATCAGCGCTCATGCTCTTAGTGTTTGTCAATAAGCGATTTAAACGCTTGGCCGCTTGTAGGCTATCTGCTGGTGCAGCATTCGCCGTTTGAGTCATAGCGACCATAGGCGCAGCTACTCCTAAGCTGGTCATCAGCACGCCTGCTAATGCGCCACTCATTATTTTTTGTTTTGTAGTTGGCTTCATTGTCTCTTGCTTGCTCACTGTCATCGTAATTATCCTCTCTAAAGTTATAAAATAAAAATGAGTCATCATTTAAAGGTAATGATAAATCTTAATAGCAACTGCGCTTTTGTGTTGTCATTAGTTTTACATACATTTTGCAAACTTAGGTTTTGAACACTCGCTTTGAATACGTAGTCTTTTAAGCTGCGCTATTAAGCAATGAAGACAGTCTGCCAGTTTTTTTATTACGCGCCTAGTCATGATTTGCAATCTTTACTACGGCTGCCATACACGCTTGTAACTGCTACTAAGACGGATTAAGTCCAGCCATAAAAAAACCCTACTACCAAATAGGCAATAGGGAATTTTTAATCATTTAGCCATCAGCGAATTATTAAAAAACGCAGGCAATATCAATGATTAGGCGCTTTCAACCGTCACATAACGACGGTTAAATTTACCTTTAGTTGCGAACTTTACCACACCATCATTTAGGGCGAATAAAGTATGATCGCGGCCCATGCCAACGCCTTCGCCGGCGTGGAATTCTGTACCACGTTGACGAACGATGATGTTACCAGCAGTGATGGTTTGACCACCAAAGATTTTTACACCAAGCATTTTTGGGTTTGAGTCACGACCGTTACGGGTTGAGCCGGCAGCTTTTTTATGTGCCATGGATAATTCTCCTTGTTAATATGACTTATCACTGAGGTGATAACTCTTAAGCTTTTAGTGCGCTATTTATTATCAATAAATGATAATAGCTAATTAAGCATTAATCGCTTTGATTTTTAACAAGGTGTACCACTGACGGTGACCTTGCTCTTTGTGATAATGCTTACGGCGGTTGTGCTTGATGATACGGATTTTTTCACCGCGACCATGCTCAACCACTTCGGCTTCTACGCTTGCGCCGTCAACGATTGGTTGACCGACTTTTACGTCATCGCCATCAACAACCATTAAGACATCTTCAAATTTGATTGTTTCGCCTTTCTCTGCTTTAAGCAATTCAACTCTTAGCAATTCGTCGGCTACGACACGGTGCTGCTTACCACCACTTTTGATTACTGCGTACATTGTCTGACTCCGTTTAACCCGTGTGCCGTGGTAGATATTATACCTACGCTTCAATAACGAACACGACAGGGAAAAATTAAAGGCGTTATTTTACGTTTTCTGAATGATAAAAGCAAGCCGATTGTCTGGTTTTAGCAGCGCGTATTAGGTCTTATCATCTTAATAATCATAGCGATAGCCTAGCTAGCCTTAAGCGTAGTATTATAGCTCATTAAATCAATAACATATAGCTTATTTTATTCCATACTTATTCAATAGCTATTTCTGTTTTTATTGAGACGGCTTAATAGCTATTACTTAGCAACTACTCTATAAATTTCACTTAGTCTGACGCTATGACGCAATATTGTCGATAGCAATGAGCCGGCTGCGGCCTAGTGACTAAAACCAATAACACATATTAGTCACCAATTAACCAAATAGGCTGTGCTATTATAGGCAAATCTTAAAACCCATCTAATAAATACGACTCTATATTATGACCAGCATTTCTTTAGCTTCTTCAGACCTTGCTTCTCAAGCGCCTAATTATACGGACATTCAAAGCATCGTCGCTCATGATTTTGACATTATGGATGAGCAAGTCTTTGGTAGTCTCAATTCAAAAGTACAATTGGTGATGAGCGTCTCAAAGCATGTGATTGATGCCGGTGGCAAACGCATGCGCCCGCTTATTACCCTATTGTGCGCGCGTATGTTCAACGACGCGCCAAGCGAACAAGCGATGCATCTAGCCGCTATTACGGAGATGCTGCATACGGCCACGTTAGTACATGACGATGTCATCGATGAATCTGGTCAGCGCCGCGGCAAGCCCACTGCTAATGCCACTTGGGATAATGCCACTGCAGTATTAGTGGGCGACTATTTGATCGCTCGCGCCTTTAATTTATTGGTTGGCTTTCAAAGCTTAGAGCTGCTAAAGCTGTTCTCTGATGGCACTTGTGATATCGCTGAAGGTGAGGTATTACAATTACAGCATCAGCATAATCCAGCGGCGACAGAGACCGACTATCTCAATATTATCGACGGTAAGACCTCACGCCTATTTATGATGGCGACCCAAGGCGCGGCTATTTTGCAAGGACAAGAGCAGCATCTACAAGCCCTAGCTGATTTTGGTCAGCATTTTGGTAATGCCTTCCAGATTATCGATGATGTGCTTGATTACAGCGGCGATAGTGAGCTGATGGGCAAAAACTTAGGCGATGATTTGAGTGAAGGTAAGCCAACGCTACCGACTATTAAGGCGCTTGAGCTACTCAAAAACAGCGACAAGCAAGATTATGAGCAGCTGCGTATCGCCGTACAAACGGGGAAAACGCCGAATGCTGAGCAGCTTATCGAGCTCGTCCGCAGCTCCGGCGCATTAGATTACTGTAAACAGCGTGCACTAGAGGAGACGAGATTGGCCCAGCAAGCACTGGGCAGCTTACCTGACAACCGTTATCGTCAAGGCTTGTACCAGCTGACTGAGCTCGCTAGCGCACGATTGGTATAATGACATATGAATCGTCTGTGTTATTAGCTAATTGAGACGGCTCATTTTTTAGCAGCGTTTTTGAGCAACCGAGCCATAAATATTCATTGATCAAAAGCAACAGTCTCTAAAAAGACACCCTCTTAAAACGGGTGTGTCAGCAAATAGTTACCTTTCTTTAAGTTTCATAAATCCTGACGGCACTATAATTGTGTCAGGATTTTTTAATGGTTAAATACTGATTGACCACGCTCATTAGAGGCTACTGACTGGTTTAAGTCGCTATACTTTAAAGGTCATAATTAGGGGTTGATAAATTAGTCAATTTGTTGACAAAGCAGATTTTTGGCGGTTTTAAAACCTCAATAACACTATGGCTTTACAATTATAACAAAAAATTACAATAAATTTGCATATCGGGTTGTGTATCTTCTTATTAGCTGCTGGTTGGTGTAGCGGTTACTATGGCGGGATTTTATTTACTCAGCGAGCACAGTGCGGTCAGTTTTTGTCAGCTTTCCTATCGTGAATCACTTGACTGCGGGGTAAACCCTATAGTTTATAATAACACCTTAAATTTACTTGACGTCCTATAACTAGCTAGCGGTACTGCCCTAATTTATCAATTTTATCAATAGCTTCTTATTTTTTGGCTATAAACTTCTATAAAGTTTATTATTGCTCTTCGAAAAATAAGCTATTTTTTGATTATGATACGCTCTACCTCTATACCATTTATTCTATATTTTACTACTCTACCGAGGACCTTGATGAAGCATTCTTATCTTGCGCTTGTAATAGCATCTGTACTATCGGCTACAGTACTGGTCGGCTGTGACAATAAAGAAGACGCCGCTGCGGGTGAAAACGCTCAGCAGCAGATGCCGCCCGCTGTCGTCAACGTCCAAACTGTCAGCTTCGATACTGTGCCTCAAGTTCAGACTTTCTCTGGTCGTACTGCCGCTTATCAGACGGCTGATGTACGCCCTCAAGTCAGCGGCGTAATTGACGAAGTACTGTTCCGTGAAGGCAGTAACGTCAAAAAAGGCCAGCCGCTTTATCGTATCAATACTGACAACTACACGACCTCGGTCGCTAGTGGTCAAGCGGTGGTTGCGCAAGCACAGGCTAATCGCCAAACCGCTATCGCCAATAATGCCAATGCTAAAGCAGAGCTAGCCAGTCGCCAAGCCTCATTAGCACAAGCGATAAATGACTTTCAGCGTCTAAAAGGCTTGGTTGAGATTGACGCTATCTCCAAGCAGCAATATGACCAAGCGCAAACTCAAGTGCGTACAGCGCAAGCGGCTCTAGAGAGTGCTCGCGCTGCAGTCGGACAAACTGAAGCGAGCATTAGAAGCGCTGAGGCTGGGATTAAAACCGCGCAATCAAACTTAGATGCTAGCGCTTTGGATCTCAATCGTACTATCGTCCGTGCACCGTTGACTGGTCGTAGTGACCGCTCAAGCGTTACTGCAGGAACCTTAGTTAACGCTAGTCAATCTGAGCCTTTAGTGACGATTTCGCGCTTAGATCCTATCTATGTCGATATCAGTCAGTCATCATCCGAGCTATTGCAGCTTCGTCAGCAGATAGCTGAAGGTAAAGCGCAGGCGGGTATGAATTCTGTCGAGCTGGTCCTAGAAGATGGCTCAGTGTATCCAGTGCGTGGCAAGCTTGCGCTGTCTGAAGCTAAAGTCGATCAATCTACTGGCGCGGTGACTCTACGAGCTATTTTCCCAAATCCTAATAACGTGCTACTGCCAGGTATGTATGTCTCAGCGCGTCTGACTCAAAGCGTCATTCCTAATGCAGCCTTAGTGCCGCAAAGCGCTGTAATGCGTACGCCTAAAGGCGATTCACAAGTCTACATCGTTGATGAAAATAATCAAATCCAAGTCCGTCCCGTTACCATTAATGGTACTTATGATGGTCAATGGGTGGTCACCGATGGCTTAAGTAGTGGCGATAAGCTAGTGGTTATAGGCGGCTCTAAAGTTAAGCCTGAGCAGGAGGTCGTGGTCAAGCCGTTAGAAAACGCTAATGGTGCATCTGCAACGCCTACCGCCAAAACACCACAGCAAGCTGCGAAAACGGTAGCTGATGACACTTCTGAGCAGGACACTGCTACCACCACTAACTAATTCCATTCAAAGATAGGAAGACCTAGGGATATACTATGTCACGTTTTTTTATTGATCGCCCTATTTTTGCATGGGTGTTGGCCATTTTGGTCATGCTTATCGGGGTAATCTCGGTTGTTAATTTGCCGATTGAGCAGTATCCGCATATCGCACCGCCCACCGTTTCTGTTAGTGCCACTTATCCTGGTGCAAACGCACAAACGGTCGAAAACTCTGTGGTGCAAATTATTGAGCAGCGCATGAAAGGCCTTGATGGGCTGATGTATATGTCATCGTCGAGCTCCTCAAACGGTAGCGCATCGGTCACGCTAACCTTTGAGAACGGTACCGACCCTGATACCGCTCAGGTACAAGTACAAAACAAACTACAAGCAGCGATGAGCTCGTTGCCTGAATCAGTACAGCGCCAAGGCGTCAACGTCAATAAATCGTCTAGCAGCTTTATGATGGTGCAGGCATTTATTTCTGAAGATGGCAGTATGGATCGCGCTGACATTTCCGATTATATCAACTCCAATGTTCTCGATTCGATCAGTCGTGTTGAAGGTGTGGGTGAAGTGCAAGTGTTTGGCTCCTCTTACGCCATGCGTATCTGGCTAGATCCTGCACGCCTACGTAGCTATAACATGGTGCCCTCTGATGTTGTCAATGCCGTACGAGCACAGAACGCTCAGGTATCTGCAGGTCAGCTAGGACAAGCACCTGCTGACACCGATCAACAGGTGATTAACGCCACCGTCACCGTACAGAGCTATCTACAAACTCCTGAAGAGTTTAAAGATATCTTGCTAAAAACAGACACCTCGGGCGCGCAGGTACGCCTCGGCGATGTCGCAGACGTAGAGATTGGTAGTGAAAACTATAGCGTCAACTCCTTGTATAACGGTCAAGAAGCGGCAGGTCTAGGTATCTCATTGGCTGCAGGCGCAAACGCGCTAGAGACCCGTGAGGCGGTCGGCGCACGTATGGCCGAGCTAGAAACCAACTTTCCAGCAGGCCTAAGCTCTGTTGTGCCTTATGACACAACGCCTTTCGTGAAGCTTTCTATCGAGCAAGTCGTGAATACGCTTATTGAGGCTATTGTCTTGGTGTTTATCGTCATGTTCATTTTCTTGCAGAACTGGCGCGCCACCATCATTCCTACTCTTGCCGTTCCAGTGGTCTTGCTAGGTACTTTTGCTGTGCTTTATATCGCAGGCTTTAGTATCAACGTCTTGACGATGTTTGCGATGGTACTCTCCATCGGTCTACTGGTTGATGATGCGATCGTTGTTGTCGAAAACGTAGAGCGAATATTAGAAGAAAACCCTGATATTTCGGTCAAAGATGCAACCGTTCAGTCGATGGGCGAGATCAGTAAGATCGTTATTGGTATTGCGCTGATTTTGTCTGCCGTATTTGTACCGATGGCCTTCTTTGGCGGCTCAACAGGTGTTATTTATCGTCAGTTCTCTATCACCTTGATCACGAGCATGGCGCTGTCAGCCATGGTGGCTCTAATCTTCACCCCTGCCCTATGTGTGACCTTGCTAAAACGCGGTAAGAGTCACGAAAAAGGCAGTACTGAACAACAAAAAGGCTTCTTTGGCTGGTTCAACCGCGGCTTCTTTAAACTCAGCCGCTCTTATGAAAACTTCGTCGGCAAAAGTATTCGTTTCAAATGGCTATATATGATTGGTTATGCCGCCATCATCGGTATCATGGCGGTGGTGTTCTTGCGTATTCCAGGTTCGTTTTTGCCAGAAGAAGACCAGGGTATTATGTTTACCTTGGTTCAGCTTCCTGCAGGCTCTACGCTAGATGAGACGCAGGATGTACTGGATAAAGTCAGAAATTATTACGACACACAAGAGACGGACAATATTGCCTCTGTCTTTACCATTGCTGGTTTTAGTTTTGCAGGTCAAGGCCAAAACATGGGTCTGGCATTCGTTCGACTGTCAGATTGGGAGGAGCGCTCTGGGGAAGAGAATACCGCACAAGCGGTAGCAGATCGCGCGATGGGTTATTTCTTTACCCAGTTAAATGAAGCGCAAGTTTTTGCTATCGTACCGCCTGCGATTACTGAGCTTGGTAATGCTAGTGGTTTTGATTTGATGATACAAGATGTGGGCAATCTCGGTCATGATGGCCTACTCGAAGCCCGTAATATGCTGCTAGGTATGGCTGCACAAAACGAAAATGTGGCAGGCGTACGTCCTAATGGTCAAGAAGATGCACCGCAGCTCA
Organism: Psychrobacter submarinus; assembly: GCF_904846685.1. Lineage (GTDB taxonomy): Bacteria > Pseudomonadota > Gammaproteobacteria > Pseudomonadales > Moraxellaceae > Psychrobacter > Psychrobacter submarinus. The sequence goes on along the minus strand of NZ_CAJHBQ010000003.1, from coordinate 11,120 downwards.
AAGTCAATATCAATCAAGAACAAGCCGCCGCTTATGGTCTATCTTTAGGCAGTATCAATAGCGTTATCTCGACCGCCTGGGGCTCAAGCTACATCAATGACTTTATCGATCGTGGCCGTATCAAGCGTGTCTATGTTCAAGGTGAAGCCAGTAGCCGTACCAATCCTGATGACATCGGTAAGTGGTATGTGCGCGGCGAAACCGGTAACATGGTCTCTTTCGATGCTTTCTCAAGTAGCGAATGGCAGTCAGGCTCACCGCGTTTGACTCGTTATAACAGCTTACCTTCGATGAATATTCAAGGTAATGCGGCACCTGGTCTTAGTACTGGTGAAGCCATGTCAGCTATGGAGAACATGATCAGTCAGCTCCCTGAAGGTATCGGTTACGAATGGACTGGGTTATCACTTGAAGAACAAAAATCAGGCTCGCAAGCTCCTATGCTTTATGCGCTATCGATTCTAGTTGTCTTCTTATGTCTAGCTGCGCTTTATGAGAGCTGGTCTATCCCCTTCTCTGTCCTATTGGTTATTCCACTTGGGGTATTGGGTGCGGTGATATTTACGTGGTTACGCGGTTTTGCTAACGACATCTACTTGCAAGTGGGTCTACTCACCGTCGTTGGTTTGTCCGCCAAAAACGCCATCTTGATTATTGAGTTTGCCAAAGAGCATCAAGAGGAAGGTTATAGTCTCAAAGAGGCGGTCATGACCGCAGCCCGCCAGCGTCTGCGTCCTATTATTATGACCTCGCTTGCCTTTGGCCTAGGTGTCGTGCCGTTATTTATCGCCAGTGGCCCAGGTTCTGGTAGTCAAAACGCGATCGGTACCAGTGTTGTCGGCGGCGTTCTGACAGCAACCTTTTTGGGTATATTCTTTATTCCTATGTTCTATGTTTGGGTACGTAGTCTGTTCCCGCATAAATATGGCAATAACAAACCGCGTGATCCAGATGATAATGGATATGATGGTCACGATAATGGCCCTAACGACGACCCAACAGATGACACTCAGACTTTAGTCACCTCTGAGAATTATCAGCCTGCAAGCTTTGGAGATAATACACAATGAGTAATCCCTCTATTACTGCCCATACAGTGCCCAAGGCAATCACTACAAAAAAGCGAATGCTCGCATGCAACCCTGTAAAAAAAGCATTTGCAGGGCGCTCAACTCGCCTTTTGAGTTTGAGCGTATTGACACTAAGTATGGCTGCTTGTAACACCATACCAAAAGTAGATACTACGCCTGTGCTGGCGCAGCCAAATATTCCTATTAATGAGTCTTATAGCAACTTTGATAAAGAGACGGTTAGTACGCCGCAGCAGCCAAGCCTAGCGGGTCAGCGCTGGCAGGACTTTTATAGTGACGAGCGCCTGAAAGCACTTATCGCTTTGGGACTTGAGAACAACAAAGACTTTGAGAGTGCGCGCCTTGCGATTGAGCGCGCGCGAGCGCAGTACCGAATCACCGATATTCGCGATTTGCCTACGATTAACGGTCAGGTCGATTACTCTCGTCAAAGCCAAGCCACGCCTCGAACCAGTCTCCCTGGCGGCGGTAGTGTGGGTGGTCGTCAAACAACAGACAGTTATGGTGTCAACTTAGGTCTTGCCAGCTATGAGTTAGACTTTTGGGGTCGCATTGATAGCTTGAAAGATCAAGCGTTGCAGAGCTTTTTGGCAACGACAGCAGCAAAAGATGCCACCAAGATTAGTCTGATCAGTAATATCGCCCAAAGCTATGCTAATTTGAGCTACAGCCTAGCGCAGTTAAAGCTAGCAGAGGCCACTGTCGAGAGCCGTGAGCGCTCGCTATTTATTGCCAATGAGCGCTTTAAAGCAGGTATCGATCCTAAGCTGCCTTCCTTGCAATCTGCAGCAGCTTTAGAGAGTGCAAGACTTGCGGTACTACGTGCGCAAAGCAGTATTTTGACCTCCAGAAATGCTCTGCAGTTCTTATTAGGAGCGCCGGTACCTGCTGAGCTTATCCCAGCACCCGCTGTCAGCAATATCACCAATCACGAGGTGTTTAGTGCCGGCTTGCCAAGCGAGCTGCTACGCTATCGCCCTGATGTATTACAAGCGGAATACGATCTAAAAGCCGCGGGCGCAAATATCGCTGTCGCCCGTGCCGCTTATTTCCCAACGATAAGCTTAGCCAGTAGCGTTGGTGTCCGTAGCGATGGCTTGAGCGACTTGTTCGATAATGATGCAGTCGGCTGGTCATTTGGCCCTAATATCAGCGTACCCATCTTTGATGCTGGGCGTTTGGATGCAAACTACGATGTCGCAAAAGTTGAGCGCGAACAAACGCTTGCCAGCTATGAGCGCTCAATTCAAACGGCGTTCCGTGAGGTCTCCGATGTGCTCGCTACTCGCGCAACTCTAGGCGAGCAGCTCGCAGCTCAGTACCGCCTGCAAGATAACTTTGATCAGACTTATGAGATTGCTGATGCGCGCTTTAAAGCTGGTATCTCAAACTATCTCGATGTCCTTGATGCTCAGCGCTCATTGTTTGACACTCAACAAGGCATTCTAGACTTAGAGCTACAAAAAATCATCAGTCAAATCGAGCTATATCAAGCGCTTGGCGGCGGTGCCAATCTCGATACACCTGTCGCGATTCCGGTTCCGCAATATACTAACTTGGCCCAAGTTGGTACTTTATTAACCAAAGATGCCGAGTCGCAAGCGGCCTATGCTATCGACGCTGCTAGCTCAGCGCGAGTAGCTGCAGCACCAGAAGCCGCCGCTATCAAACAAGCACAGACGCCTGTGAAGGTTGACTTTGAGCCGACTGCGATTGTCGATATCGATAATGACAACGACGCTGATGCAGCGGTTGGGGTATTGACTGAAGAGACACCTACTGAGCAAGTACCAGTGCCACAGATTGTCACTCCATAAAGATGGTTATATAACATCTGGTAACTAGCTAGCGTATTATTTTTATAACAATTAGCTCTACCTTCTTGGTGGGGCTTTTTGTTGTTATGTGCTACCTTTAGTAGTTATATATAGATAGTAGTTATATATAAAAGCTAAAAATTTTAGCTGCATCTGATGCTTTACTTATTTAATGATTACCCCCTCAAACTTACTAAAACTAATAATAAGGAAAAAACAATGTCTTATACGTTTAATCGTCAATTCCCCGAGACTCGCCTGCGCCGCTTGCGCTACAACGATAATATCCGTGCTATGATTCGTGAAGTCGAGCTTCACCCCAAACATTTCATAGCCCCAGTATTTGTATTAGAAGGTAGTAATCAGCGCGAGGCCATCGCCAGTATGCCGGGCGTTGAGCGCTTATCGATAGACCTATTGATTAATTATGCCAAAGAGCTCTTAAGCGAGGGCGTGACGACTATCGATATTTTCCCTGTTATTGACAACTCGCTAAAAACTCCTGATGGCAAAGCGGCCTATGATGAGAATGGACTAAGCGCGCGTGCCGTAGCAGCACTAAAAGACGCAGTGCCTGAGATGGTGGTGATGACCGATGTGGCGCTCGACCCTTATACGTCACACGGTCAAGACGGCTTGCTTGATGACAGTGGTTATGTGGTCAATGATGACACCGTTGAGGTGCTGGTCAAGCAAGCACTCGTCCATGCTAGAGCTGGCGCTGATATCATCTCTCCAAGTGATATGATGGATGGCCGTATCAAAGCCATGCGTGATGCCTTTGAAAGCGAAGGTCTTGTCAATACCGCTATCATGGCTTATTCTGCCAAATACGCTTCTGCTTATTATGGGCCGTTCCGTGATGCAGTCGGTAGCGCCGGCAACCTAAAAGGCGGTCATAAAAAACAATATCAGATGGACTTTGGTAATCGTGCGGAGGCCTTGCACGAGGTCGCAATGGATATCGCTGAAGGCGCTGATATGGTCATGATCAAACCCGGTCAGCCCTATCTCGATCTGATCCGTGAAGTCAAAGACACCTTTGGCGTACCGACTTTTGCCTATCAGGTCTCTGGTGAATACGCGATGCACATGGCAGCTATTCAAAACGGCTGGCTGACTGATGCGGTGATCCTAGAATCGCTTATTGGTTTTCGCCGCGCCGGTGCCGATGGTATCTTGACTTACTTTGCACTTGAGGCAGCTCGGCAGTTGAATAATGCTTAATATGGAGTCAAGATATTAAGTCCAATAAAACAAAATAGCGCCAATTGGTTTCGTTCAGTTGGAGTAATGTTTTACGTAGGCTGTGGCTTTAGCCCAGCACTGAGTTAAATTTCATAAACTTGAAATGCTGGGCTAAAGCACCAGCCTACAATGACTGCCCATCCATTGAGTCCTGAAAATGAAAAGCAATACATTCAAAATATGCCTTCGAATAGCTATATTTATATTAATAGTCTTTTTAATAAACGCTGTCTTCCACTGGTATTCCAGAATACACGTATGTTCTAGTGTTTTCGGTATAGAGACTAGCTTTAAAAATATTATTTCTTGCGATTATCACTTTGTACAATTAGTTGATAAATACTTTTTTAGCATTAGTTCTGGTGACGAAAGGAGCGCCATTGCAAATGATTTAATAGCGTTTAGCGAACGGATTGTTATTGTTAAAAATTTTTTAATACTGATAGTGTTCGTTATATTCGTATATTTCACTTTACCCTTAACAAAATTAGTCAAGGATTAGCATCTGTTTGATATCTTGAAAACAGATCATATCTGTATTGATCGCATATCCGACAGCGCTTTTTATGTGCGCTTCTTTCATCACCTCCTCCCAAAAGTCAGCACTTTTGCTTTATAATAGCTCACCTAATTTTGATAGCTTCTGTTAGCTATTAACCCGTTATCTACCGAATTTTATTACTAAAATTTGTGATCCTTGCTATCTCGCGTTCGTAACCTCTGTCCAAAAGGTAATCTATGAGTCAACTCAATCCTCGACAACAAGAAGCCATGCTCTATGTATCAGGGCCGCTACTGGTATTGGCTGGCGCAGGCTCGGGTAAAACTTCAGTGATTACCCGTAAGATTGCTTATCTTATCGAAGAGTGTAATACGCCAGCCGAGCGTATCACGGCGGTAACCTTTACCAATAAAGCGGCGCGCGAGATGAAAGCACGGGTCAGCAAATTACTGCCTAGTGAGAAGACCCGCGGGCTAACGGTCTCAACCTTTCACCAATTTGGCTTGCAGTTTTTGCGTTATGAGCTGATTCATACTCCGCTCAAGGGTAACTTCTCTATCATGGATAGCGATGATAGTAAGCGCCTACTTATGGAGCTGATGATGCGCGATAATTTATCAGGCGCAGAGAGCCGCGAGCTGGTGGGTAAAGCCATTAAGATGATATCCGACTGGAAAAACGATCTGGTCGAGCCTGAGCAAGCGATGGAGACGCTTGATGATCCAGAGGATATGATTTTTGCGACGCTATATGCGCTTTATGAGCGTAACTTGCGCGCTTATAATGCCGTTGATTTTGATGATTTGATCGTGCTGCCAACCAAGATACTGCGTGAAAATCGCGAGCTGCGTGACAAGTGGCAAAACCGTATTCGCTATTTATTAGTCGATGAGTATCAAGATACCAATACTGCCCAGTATGAAATGATTAAATATCTCGTTGGGCCGCAGGGACGCTTCACCGTGGTGGGCGATGATGACCAGTCTATCTACGCTTGGCGCGGGGCCAAACCTGAAAATATGGCGCTGCTCAAAGAAGACTTTCCAAAACTTAAAATCGTCATGCTTGAGCAAAATTACCGCTCTACCAGTCGTATCCTAACGTCAGCCAACGCGGTCATTACCCATAACGAGCATCTATTCGAGAAAAAACTGTGGTCAGATAAAGGTGAAGGCGAAAAAATTCGCATTATTAACTGCCGCAATGACGATGATGAAGCCGAGCGTGTCGCCAAAGAGATCGCCACGCATAAACTGCGTTTTGGTAATGAGTGGGAAGACTACGCAGTGCTGTATCGCAGTAACTTTCAGGCGCGAATGCTAGAGGCGAATCTGCGTCAGCTACAAGTCCCTTATAAATTATCAGGCGGTCAGTCGTTTTTTTCGCGTAGCGAGATCAAAGATATCATGGGCTATCTGCGCTTGATTCTAAATCCCGAAGACGACAGTGCTTTTTTGCGCATCATTAACACGCCAAAACGCGGTATGGGGCCTGCGACCCTCGAAAAACTAGGCCTGTTCTCGCAAGAGCACAGTATCTCGCTACTTGCTTCGTGTACTCATGGCGGCTTGAGTCATGTATTACCGAGTAAGGCTTATGGTACGCTAAAAGAGTTTGGCGACTTTATCGAACACTATACTCGTGAGCTTGATCAACATCCTGACCCGGTTCCTATCGTTCGGCAAATGATTGATGAGACCGGCTATATTGATTTTGTGCGTAGTGACGCAAAAACCCCGCAGCAAGAAAAAAACCGCATCGATAATATCGAGATGCTTTATGCCAGTATTCAGTCCTTGATCAATCGCGCTGAAGACGATGAAGATCGCACTATCGATACTATCATTCGTAAATTAGTACTGCTTGATATGCTCGAGCAGCAGCAAGAAGAAGAGAATACCAATAAAGTCAACCTGATGACGCTGCACGCGGCAAAGGGCCTTGAGTTTAACTACGTCTATATCATGGGTCTTGAGGAAGAGATGCTGCCGCACCGCAACTCAATCCTCAGCGAAACCATTGAGGAAGAGCGGCGCTTGATGTACGTCGGTATCACTCGGGCGCGCCGCGAGCTGACTTTGACTTTGGCCGCTCAGCGCCGTGCCGGTGGGCAGATGCGCGTCACCTCCGAGTCGCGGTTTTTGGATGAGCTGCCAGAAGATCATATCGATTGGCCCGCTAAGGCGAAAAAGAAAAAAGCCACCAAAGATCCCGCCGCTGTCGCTGATGAGTATCTAGCCAATATTCGAGCACTACTGGGTAATCGTTAGCAGTGCATTAGCCTTACTACTGTCTTTAACCTGTCATCACTTTTGGAACTGTTATGTCTGCACCTACGCCTAATTCTGAACGCGCCACCACCCTACCGGCAGACTATAATCCGTTAGAATATAGTGCAGAATATAAGCTGCTGTACCTGCAAGAGTTAGTCGCAAAAGAAGCTTCCAAAGAGATTGTTGAATTCCTCGCTAAGCAATCAGAGTACGAGATTGCTAACTTGCTAGAGTCCTTCCCTATTCAAGATCGGCACCTGATTTGGACGCATGTGCCAGAGGAGCTCAAAGGCGAAGTACTCGCTGAGCTTGAAGATGAGACGCGCCAGCCTTTACTTGAAAACGTCTCCTCCAAAGAAATCTCCTTATTCACTCAAGATCTCGATGCGCAAGATATCTCCGAGATTTTGGAGACTGTGACCGATACCGTACGTTCATCAGTCATGGCGACCTTAGATGAAGACGTTCGCGTTCAGGTCAATAAGCTGGATACTTATGCCGACTGGGAAGTGGGCAGCTATATGGATCCTGATATTATTCAGGTACATGACGATATTAGCTTGGCTGACGTACAAGGCTGGCTACGAGACAACATAGATCTGCTTGATGATCAAAGCCAAGAGCTATTGGTCGTCGATCAAAGCCAGCAGCTCTTGGGCCTACTTAGCTTAGTTGACTTAATTAAACACGATCAGCAAGCTTTAGTCGCTGACTTTATCGATAACGCCATTACTATCAATGATAGATTAGATATCACTGATGCCGCCGCTATTTTTCGCTCAGAAGATATCCGCTTTGCGCCTGTGATTAACGACTTTGGTGAGCTGGTCGGTCAGCTCAATGGCGAAGACATCATGGAGATTATTCAAGATGATGTCGATAGCACTATGCGTAATCTAGCAGGTGTTAGCCAAGACGATGAGCTGTTTGCGCCTATCCTAGATAGTGCAAAAAGCCGTAGTATTTGGCTCGGTATTAATTTGGGTACCGCGCTGCTAGCTGCTGCGGTCATCGGTCAGTTTGAGGAAGTACTCGCACAAGTAGTCGCTCTAGCTATTCTTATGCCAGTGGTTGCTAGCATGGGCGGTATCGCCGGCTCGCAGACGTTGACGGTGGTGATTCGCGGTATGGCGATGGGTCAAATCGGGGGTTCTAATCGGGTTTGGTTGCTTAATAAAGAGCTGTGGGTCGGCGCGATAAACGGTATTATCTGGGCCATTATTATGGCAGGTATTGCGCAGTTGTGGTTTCAAGATGGTAAGATCAGCGCGGTGATTGGCTGTGCTATCGCTATTAACATGACTGCGGCTAATGTCTCGGGCATCAGTATTCCACTGCTACTCAAACGCATGAATATCGACCCTGCCCTCTCCGCTTCGGTTATTTTGACTACGGTCACTGATATCGTCGGCTTTATGTCGTTTTTGGGGCTCGCAAGCCTTTTGATACTTTAGCGCCCTTTTCGCTTCGTGTTCGCTTAGATGTAGTCATCAATGGCGTCAGCGAACTGCTAACCTTGATAAAGAGCTCAAACATAATCTTAAAACAGCCATTTTAATTCATAAAAGTATTAGGACAAATGATGCAAACTGTACAAGTGAAAGTATTAAACTCAAAAGTAATCGACGACCCAGCCTTTTCGCTACCTACGCGCGCCACTGACGGCTCAGCAGGTATTGATCTGCGCGCTTGTATTGACGAGCCTTTAACGATTAAGGCGGGCGAAACGCATCTAGTAGGTACCGGCTTGGCAGTCTATATTGCTGACCCTAATTTTGCTGGGATGATTTTGCCGCGCTCAGGTCTTGGTCATAAGCATGGTATTGTGCTTGGTAATTTAGTAGGATTGATAGATGCAGATTACCAAGGCGAGCTGATGGTCAGCGTGTGGAACCGTAGCGCTGATGATTTTGTGCTTAATCCAGCGGAGCGGATGGCGCAGTATATTGTGGTTCCAGTCGCGCGCCCAGAGTTCGATATCGTCACCCAATTTAGTGATCAAAGCGCGCGCGGTGCCGGCGGCTTTGGTCATTCGGGTCGTCAGTGATAGTCAGTTTTTTTAAGAAGTAATATTAATACACGTATAACAAGCGACATAATAAGGCCACGGGAACAAAAAGATGCAGAACAAATCGCCTTTTGCTGCCCAAAAAGCCTTATTTCGTGCTTATGATATTCGCGGCGCGCGGCGCTATTTTACGCAAGACTTTGTGCAGGCGTTAGCGCAAGCTTTTATGCAGCTCTATACTACTCAGCGTCATAATCCCAAAGATTATATTCAAGGTCAGACGCAGTCTAGCCCTACCGTGGTCGTTGGCTATGACGTGCGCCACGGTAGCGACTGTATAGCGCAAACGATAGCTGATATTCTACAAGCCAGCGGCCTAAAGGTTATTCATCTAGGCTTAGTCACTACCCCTATGGCGGCGTTTTGGGCGCAGCAATATGATGGTCATAGCATCATGGTCACCGCCAGTCATTCTGCAAAAGACACCTTGGGGATTAAGTGGCTGGTCCATAACGCCTCGCCTAGTCACGCCCAGATTCAAGCCCTCTACCAGCAAGTCGCTAACAGTCAGCTCAGTGCTAATAATAAGCTCAGCGCTATGGCTGATAACACTCATAAAGATAAAGTATCAACCAGTCCCTGCTTGCCCGCCGATACCATCGCAAGCATTTATATCGAAGCGATAGCGCAAGTGATACACGCTATTCATCCGGCTGATAAACGCGTCTCGGACCATAATCGTAACAAAGATAGCTTCTTACGGCATACCGTCTCTCAACCGGCTTTGAACCTAGACAACAAGCTAGACTTGACTCTGGTTATTGACTGTCTCAGCGGCGCGACCAGTAATATCGCCAAGCCTTTATTTGAGCGCTTTTGTCAGCGCGTCATTATGCTCAATGACTGTCCTGATGGCAGTTTTCCTACGGGTAATCCTGATCCGACAGAGCCTAACCGTCTTGCAGAGTTACAGCAAACGGTCATCGTTAATCGAGCCGATATGGGCTTAGCTTTCGATGGTGATGGCGATAGACTCATGATTGTCGATAATAGCGGCAAAGTCGTCACCCCTGATCATTTATTGTACTTATTAGCGCAAGTGGCCATTACTGAGCGACATTCAAAATTAGATACAACTGCTAACGATGAAACTAGCGACCACACTGCTACGGCGCCGCCCGTATTATTCGATGTCAAATGCTCTCATCATTTAGCAAAATTACTCGCCGCTCTTGGTGCTAAGCCCGTTATGACTCAAACGGGCAGTAGCCTATTACGTCAACACTTACAAACTGATCACAAGCAAGCTATCTTTGCCGGTGAGTTATCGGGTCACTTTATCTTTAACGATGGCTATTTTATCGTTTATGATGATGCGATGTACGCCGGACTGCGCTTACTGTACTGGCTAGCGTTTACCGCTGTCCCTACTATCGCGCAAACAGAAAAAGTCATGCTGACCACTGACTTGTGGGGCGAGCTGCGTTCAGTATTACCGCCTTATGCTTTGACAGATATCACAAGGAGCCTACCTACTTTAGTCAGCACCGCTGATCACTATCTACCCTTACCTGCCAAGCAAGTTTGTCAGGCTTCCTTATTAGAGCATCTAACAGTTTGTTGCTGCTACTTACAAGATTTAGCGAGTGGGCACGGTGCTAATACGGATAACACTAAGCTAAGTCCTGTAGATTTATTTAAAAACTTAACACTTTGCAGTTGTTTTAATAATGGCGCTAATACTCGTACTGAGACCCATCTTGCTGTTCATAATATTTGCAATATCAGCATAGAGCAAGCGAAGCAGCTGATGCCATTAGATACGCAGATATCGCTGATAGACGGCGTACGCTTAGACTTTGCGAATGGTTTTGGTGTGCTGCGTGAGTCTAATACCAGTCATAGCCTTACCGTACGTTTCGCTGGCGATAGCTTGAAGGATCTGCAAGCAGTGCAAGCGCGATTCGTCGCTTTATGCGAGCTATTTGATACCCTCTTAGCTCAGCAAATTGCAGCTATCGAGCCGGAATGATACCGTGCAGCTAAGCAATTTAATTTATACTACAAGCTGCGCAGTATTTAGTATCATTGCTATCTGATAATTGCTGCTTAATAGTTATTGTTTAATATAGTGTATTAAATATAAAAATGTTATAAGATAAAACATCTCAACAGATATAC
>NZ_CAJHBQ010000002.1 GCF_904846685.1 Psychrobacter submarinus | reverse complement strand
TATAAACTAAGCAATAATACCTTACTCCTCATAAACGCTGCTCGTTCAGCGTTTAGTGCTTTTTATTGAAGCTGGTTTAAACCTTGTTTAAAGCTGCGATTTGACGTACTCTTGCGCCCTATTATTTATTGCGGCCGAAACGCGACAGTCAGCCAAGCACTGAGTGGTTTGCAGATTAGAGTCGTTAAGGTTATTGTTAACCGAGTTATTGTATTTTATTTATTATCATTATTTATTTAAGTCTAAGATAGTGGCCAGCCTATTGCTGCTATTATCTGCTAATGACTATTATCGAGAGTAACCCATGAGTATCAAGCCTGTAGTGGCTTTAATCGGTCGCCCAAACGTAGGTAAATCTACCTTATTTAACCAATTCACCAAAAGTCGCCAAGCTTTGGTCGCTGACTTGTCAGGACTGACTCGTGATCGCCAATACGGCGATGCGGTGTATGAAAACAAAGCTTTTATTGTCGTAGATACCGGCGGTATTGGCGAGGCGGATGATGGCAGTGGTAACATTGATGACTATATGTCTGAGCAGTCGCATACGGCTATTCATGAGGCTGATATTATCGTCTTCGTCGTTGATGCTAGAGCAGGTATGATTGGCGCTGACGCCGAGATTGGCAAATTCTTACATACTTTAGGAAAGCCGGTCTACGTGGTCGCCAATAAAGTCGATGGCGTGCATGATGCTGCGCCGGCAGAGTTTTATGCTTTGGGCTTAGGCGAGCCTTTTCCTATGGCGGCCAGTCATGGACGCGGAGTCGGTAACTTGTTAGAGGTCATTACTGCTGACATGCCAGAGCAAGATACCCTACAAGAGCCAGATGGTCTGAAGCTGGCGATTATTGGTCGTCCTAACGTCGGTAAATCGACGCTGGTCAATAGACTGCTCGGTGAGGATAGAGTAGTGGTCTATGATATGCCAGGCACCACGCGCGACAGTATTTATATCCCTTATCAGCGCGATGGCAAAAGCTATGTCCTTATCGACACCGCTGGCGTGCGTCGCCGCGGTAGAATCGATGAGAAAGTAGAGAAGTTCTCTGTCATCAAGACCTTGCAAGCGATCGAAGACTCAAACGTCACAGTGATTGTCATTGACGCGCAAGAAGGCATCGTTGACCAAGATCTACATATGATAGGGTATGCTCTTGATGCTGGCCGCGCGTTGGTAGTAGCGATTAACAAGTGGGATGGCTTAAGTGTCGAGCAAAAGGACTATATTAAGATTGAGATGGATCGCCGCTTTAGCTTCATTCCTTATGTCAAAGTGCATCTAATATCAGCGCTGCATGGTACAGGTGTCGGCAATCTTTATCCCTCTATCTTAAAAGCTTATAAATCCTCGATGTTTGAAGTGTCAACCAACCGTTTAACACAGATACTGCAAGATGCGGTTGCCGCTAATCCGCCGCCTACCGTATCAGGTCGCCGTATCAAGCTGCGTTATGCTCACATAGGTGGACATAATCCGCCGGTAATTGTAATTCATGGTAATCAGACGGGCTCGTTACCCAAAAGCTATCAGCGCTATTTAGAAAACCAGTTTCGCCAAGTGTTCAAGCTTGAAGGCACACCACTCAACGTCGTCTTTAAGCTCAACGAAAACCCTTATGCCAACAAGAGCGACACGCCTACCAAAGCTAAAGCCCAACAGCTTAAACAACGAGAGCGTAATCGTGCGCATAAGTACACCTCGCGCGACAAAAAAAGTGATAAAAGAAAGAGTAACAAGCGTTAATCATTGCTGATAGCTAGAAGCTTGGTAATAAACAAAAGGCGCTCGTTAAGGCAAGGAGTAATTCGTATTCCTTGCCTTTTTATTTTATGATAGAGCGTATGACAGATTGATAACCGTGCGCTGTATCGTCAGCGCTTAGATCTCTAAGCTCTTTTGACTCAAGTGAGTAATATGAGTAACCCCTCCTCAGTAACTGTTTCTTCCCTTATTCGGCGCACGGTTTTTCAGGCCGTGTTGCTGATTGTTATCGTGATGTGCTTTTTGTCTTTTTATTATGGCTTTGTGCAGCACTATAAGCAGCAACGTCTGCAAGTACAGCAGTTATCAGAGCTACTCGTCAATAGCGCCTCGACTGTAGACGGTGCAAGCCTAGTGGCACAGCAAGTTGATATCTTGCTAGCCGGCGACCCTACGCTTAGCAGTATCGTGTTTTACTCTTCTGACTCACCTGTATTAGCGCTCGATAAACTCGATATCGAGCAGCAAAACCGTGATTGGTATAATGCTTGGTTTGCCGATAGTATGAGCTTTAATGAGCCAGTGACCAGTCGCTATCTGAGCACGAGTAGCTACTATCAGCCCTCAGCGACAAACAGTGGCATAGATACTAGTACTAGCGATGGGGTAAACAGTGGCAGCGTAGTAGAGAGTAGTCCTCTAGGAGCGCAAGACGTCTTGATTGGCTATCTTAATATCACTTTAGATATCCATAAACTACGAAGCGAATGGTTGTATCAAAACGCTTGGCTATTATTTATTATTATTGGCGCGACAGTAATCAGTATGTTGCTGCTGCTGCGCCGTTTAACTTGGGTCGCCGATAGTGCGACGGAATTAGCCAAAGTGTGTCAGATCGTTGTCAGTAACCCAGACGCCGAGCAGCTACCGGTAATCCAGCAACGCTTGAGTCTTAAAGAAACTAGAGATATCAGGCTGGCATTGGTGAGTTTATTTAATCGCTCAAAAGTGCTGGAAGATAAGCTTCGTTCTCTAGCAGCCTATGAGCAGCAGTTACATAATAAAGACCTGTCTCTCAACACGCAGCGTAATAGTTTTCAGAGTATGATTACTCATGAGCTTAAAACCTCGCTGAATGCTATCGCGGGCGGCTTACAGCTATTAGAGAGCCAGTATGCTAGTGCTGAGCAAAAAGATTCGTTATCCATTATTCATAAAGGCAGTCAGCGTTTAGAGGCAACGATTGAGCAAATCATTCAGCTCAATAGGATAGAAAAAGGTCAGATGAGTATTCATGTGATTGAGTTTAATCCCTTGCAGCTATTATCAGACTTGTTTACTGAGTTTGAGGAAGCGGCAAAACAGAAGGAGATTGAGCTGACTAGCCGCATTCATCACATTGATTATAAGCTTAAAGGCGATGCCGATAAAATTAAGCAGATACTGACCACTTTGCTTGAAAACGCTATTAAATTCACCGACAGTGGTGAGATCAGCGTTGAGTCGCAGCTGACGCATTTTAATACTAGTGTGCGCTGGGAGATTAAGGTGAAAGATACAGGGATCGGTATTGATAATAAGTATTTTGAGGATATTTTCACGCCGTTTTTTCAGGTCGATCCTAGTGGTACTCGGCACTATGAAGGTGTAGGCCTGGGCTTGCCGGTGCTATCACAGATTGTACAGCTACTTGGAGGGTCTATCGACGTTGCAAGTGAGCCCAATGTAGGTAGTCAATTTACCGTGATTCTCCCGCTACAAAGCGTTTATCAAAGTCAGTCGCGCTATTCGCAAAAGCCATTCGCCGGGTTAAGTATCCTTTGTTACTATAATGAGGATATAGGAGTGTTAGCCGAGCAGCTACGCGGCTTTGGTGCGACAGTCAGTGCCAAGCAGCATGAATTATCAGTCCTACAAAAACTCAGTAAGACTCAAGTAGATATGGTGATGATCACCCAAGAGGTGCGACCAGAAAAGGCAATACAAATGGCGCGACTGATACGCGCTGAAGAAAGTCGCTACCGAGTATTAATTATTTATTGGTATCCGCCGCACAAGCAAGATAATTTAGATAATTTTGAGTACTCACTGAAAGCTGCAGGGGTAGACTTTTGCTATCCGGCTACTGAGAACAGTAAAACACTCTATAAGTTGATAAAAAAAGACGCTAGGTACTGATTTTCAAAGGCTAAGTTTTTTAAAGGCTAAGCCGATAAAGTCTGGCCTTTGAAAAGAGTATAGCGTCTATTTTCTTTATCGTTTTTTGATATTACAGTCAAGTCAATACTTGACTAAGATTCCATATAGTCCGCCGTTACAGATTAAAATAAGTTCTGTGCCCAGCGTACTACATGTTGCCACATACGACTAAAAAATCCAGATTGTTCTACATCATTAGTAGCAATAATAGGGGTCGAAGCTACGGCCTTGCCTTCAATCACTGCCATCATTTTACCGACTTCTTGGCCTTTAGTGATAGGCGCCTCTAAACTCTCTGGAATATCAACCACGGTGGTGATTTTATTTTTTTGTGTTTTAGTCGTTAGTATTTTTAGGTTGTCTGCGGTTGCAAGCTCAATCTCTTCTGCTTCACCGAACCAGACAGGTATCTTGCTGACGAATTGACCCGCCGGGGCTTTGGTGACGGTAGTAAAATGACCATAGCCCCAATTGAGTAACTGGCGCGACTGATCAGCTCGATCTTGTGCACTCTTAGTACCCATGATTACTGATATTAGACGCATATCATCACGCTCGCTTGACGCAACTAAGCAGTAACCGGCTGCATTGGTATGACCGGTCTTTAGACCATCGACAGTAGGGTCTGTAGCGAGTAAGGCGTTACGGTTGCCTTGGGTGATGCCATTATAAGTAAACTCTTTTTCAGCATACAGATCATAGTATTCGCCGCTATTTTTTATGATAGCACGGGCAAGCTTAGCCAAATCTAGTGCAGAAGCCTCATGACCTTCATCTGGCATACCAGTGGAGTTCATGAAGTTGGTATTTTCCATACCTAGTTTTTGCGCTTGCTCATTCATCAAAATCGCAAACGAAGATTCACTACCCGCAATGTGCTCGGCCATAGCCTTTGAGGCATCATTACCCGATTGAATAATGATTCCGCGCAGCATATCGATAACGCTGGCTGTTTGATTTACCGGCACATACATACAAGACTGGCTGCTACTGCCGCGGCACCAAGCATTTTCACTCATCAGCACTTGCTCATCTTCGCTCAAGTCGCCTGAAGCCAGACGCTGCTCAATGATGTAACTGGTCATCATTTTGGTCAATGAAGCGGGGGGCAATGGCTGGTTGGCGTTTTTCTGTGCCAATATCTCGCCGGTGTTGTAATCCATCAATACGTAAGCGGTATTGTCCATGGTCGGTGGTTGGATGGCGGCATTGGCGGCTACTGCACCGAGTGAAACACTAACACCGATTACTAATTGTACAAGCTGTTGTTTTACACGCTTAACTGTCATAAATTATTACACCACATCATAAAACCAAAAGTATCTATTGTAAATGAACCGCAAAACCGTCTGCAAGCTGCTTTGAATAGACATTAAATGAACCCTTATCATAAGCATACAGTGAGTATAGAGCACAAAATCTAGTATGATAAGGGCAATAAAACAAAGAATATGGGCCTGTTTAGGAAGTGCTAAAAAAGCTATATCAAAGCTATCATAGCGCCATAACCCGCTTAGCGATAGCAGTGATAGCGACTGCTGCTTGCAAGAATAATCGAAAAACCTATAAGCGGCAATAGTAGATAGCGGTATTGATTAAATTTATCAGGTTTAGTCAATAAGGCTTTAGTATTGCCGAGACTTTATGGAGCTAAAAACAGCTTTTTGTCTACAAGCCTAAAAAAGCAGTCAGCTAAAAAAAAGCTTGCAGCGCGTCTCAAAAGTTGAGAGTAGCGCCGACAAGCTTTTTTAAGTAATCGCCAATTGAGTAATCATTGATCAAGTTGCTAAAACTAAGTCGCTAAAAACATAAATCGTCATTAGTACGATACAATATCTATCTCAAAGTATTTGAATGATACAGACATTAATAATTAATAAGGGGCATCAGCTAAATCTTGGCAAAGTGCTTTGTTTTCACTTTTTGAAAACCCCATCGTCCAACTGCGAATACCTTGCAGGATTTGACGGTAGTCTTGCTGAGTAGACAGATATTGAATAGCGGCTTTAGGGTCTTCTAATGTAGGCATCAGCTCTTGAAGCTGTACGTTATAAGACTTATAAAAGCGCTGTTTTTGCTGACCATTGAGCATCGAGGGGCAGATCTCAGATAGTACTTGCATAACCGCAATTTCATGCTTGGTAATATTCATGCCAGACATATCAAGAGGAATAGTAGTGGCTACATTATCGGCTGCTTGGCTAACTTGGGACAACATCGCAGCGGACATGATGAGACTGGCAATGCCAATTTTAGAAGCCATTTTTTTGGCAACAAAAAGAGTAGAGAATATCAATTTATTAGTCATCCGGTATCACGCTCGCTTAACATTATTGAGTGGTATCATGGTAATAGTAAAAGCATAAAATGTCACATAAAATATGAGTTGATCTGTAGATGTATTGTGAGCTAAAGGCGTTTTATAGCAATATAGCGGTAGTATATTTAAATAGGTTACCCTAACATTAACCGATAGCTTATTATTGTTATCTTGCATGATGTTTATCGAGATTTAATCTATCCATAAGCCAAATATTAGATCGAAGAGTAGGGGCTCTTAGTATAGCTGCTAGAGTCGCTAAAAATTTACTCGCTCAATCTATTTGACATCTCAAGGATAAAGCCTTAGTTTGTCATTTTATATTATAATAGCGCTATGTTTTGACTCTTTGCTTTATTCAACTATTGGTTTGATGCGGCAAGGATAGCGTTATTTTATAAAAATAAATAGTACAAGTTATGACTCACCAAACCCTATTAGGTATGTTCAGCCAATATGAAGTTTTTGATTAGTAATGATGACGGGGTACATGCTCCAGGGTTATTAGCGTTATACCGTGCGCTCTCTGAGATTGCAGAGGTGTACGTGGTCGCGCCTGATTCTGAGCAAAGCGGTTCTGCTAGTGCCTTACGTATCACCCAACCTTTATATCCCCAAAAAACCGCTCTAGGGTTTATCGCTGTTAATGGTACGCCGGCTGATTGTATATACTTGGCGCTGCATGAGCTCTACTGTGATGTGAGCTTCGACTGCGTCATTACTGGGATTAATTCTGGAGCCAACCTTGGTCAAGACGTCTTATTCTCTGGTACCTTTGGCGCTGCGTTAACGGCTCAAGTCTTCGGCGTGCCTGCTATTGCAACCTCACTGGCAGGCGGCGCTAGTAATGCCGATCAAGGTAGTCTCGATGATGAAGCAAGTCACTATACCATAGCCGCTGCAGAGATCGTCAAGCTCATCACTGAGACGGGTATCCTAACTGCGCTCAAAGCCATGCCGTATCATGTGCTCAACGTCAATATTCCTGATGTTGAGCAGGCGAGTGATATCCAAGGGCGTAGGCTGACTTGCTTGACCCATAGCCAAATTGCCAAACCGGTACATCATATCATCGATCCACGCGGCCGCGATGCTTATTGGCTGTGCTTGCGTAAGTCGACGCACACGCCGCTAGAGACTGAGTTAAACGAAGCGACTGCAGAAACGCAAACAAGCTTAGCACGATCAACTGCAGCGAATCAGCGTCACAATAATCACGATATTACCAATAATGTTACCGATGCTCAGGCGTTGGCAGAGCGGTATGTGAGCTTGTCACCGGTCAGATTGCACCATACACCGCTTGAGAGCTTAGAGACGTTATCGACTTTAGCACTATAAAAGCGATGCTGCACTTGTGCCTGATTAGCGCTCATAACAATAGTAGTAACCAAACTATCAGCAATCGAAATATCAGTAAACATGAGTATTCATCACTATAAGCACTTGTCCGTTTAATTGCCGTTTAATCATTAATTTATAGCCTGTCCATCCTGTCCATGAAGAGCATGGCGTACATGAACTATAGGAAAATTTTATGAAGAAGCTTACTCGTAAGTCAACACTAACCACCGCCCTTGTTAGCTCATTGAGCGTAGCGACGCTTGCTATGAGCGGCTGCGCGACCAAACCGACTTATCAGAGCAGCAGCGCTGCCGGTCCCACGATTGTCACCAATAGCCAAGGCGTGCCTAATTATCATCTGGTTAAGCGCGGTGATACTGTCAGTCAAATTGCACAGCGCTATGGTCTGAACTATCGTCAAATCGGCGCGATCAATAACCTAGATAGTAAATACACGATCTATAGTGGTCAGTGGCTCAAGCTTTGGCAAGGCAGTCAAGCGGCTACTAATACTACTTATAACGTCAACAATCGTCAGCCTGTCCAATCTCGTCCAACGTACAACCCTAATCCTGTAGCAGCGCCTTCTACAGTGCCAGCTTATCAGAACACAGCCACTTCTACCTCAGGCTACCTATATCCTAGCCAAAACCAAGTCATCCGCAATTTTGATGCAGCAGGCGGTAATATGGGTATGTGGTTTGCAGGCCAAGAGGGCGATCCGGTGCAGGCAAGCCAAAGCGGTACCGTGCTTTATGCAGGTAATGGGCTAGAAGAATATGGTAACTTGATTATGATTCGTCATAGCGATAACTACATTACCGCTTATGCTCATAATAGTCAGCTGTTAGTAAGCGAGGGCGAGCAAGTCCAAAGCGGACAACGTATCGCAACGATGGGTAGCAGCGGGCAGACCAATCAAGTCGGCCTAGAGTTCCAAGTGCGTCTCAATGGTAATCCTATCGATCCGCGTGCCGTACTAGGGCGTTAATATCAGCGTAGTTTTAATTATGGTTGTTAATTATTTCTAGTTATTGGTTTTGGAGCTGGTCATTGATAGTATAGTCGAACCACTATTAAAGTGTTACAGCGTTAGACTCGTTTAGCCTACTACTGTAGTACTTGCACTCGTCTGCCTTGTACCACTTTTAATATTGATTGACTATATTGATGATCAGCTTTTCATATTGAGCGCTATAGTAAAGACCAAACTCTAAAACATCGTCAAGCCAAATCATAGAGCTATAGAGCCAAAACGACTAAGCAAAAGGGTATTGCCAATCATGCAAACCACTGTCTTTAATACCGAATCTTATCACTATCCGCAAAACTTCGCTGATATCAAACCCAAACTCGAGCAGCTGCAACAAGCGATAAAAAAGCTTGAGGCTAATTTGATTGACGCCGATAGCGATACTGATATCGTTATGAGCAGTGAGTTAAAAGTTGATTATGCCAGTGAGCTCAATCCCAATCAGCTGTTAGCAGCAACGACTATCGAGGGTAAAGTACTTGTGATCGCGGGAGCCGGCTCCGGCAAAACCAAAACTCTCACTTACCGTACCAGCTATTTGCTCGAGAACGGCGTTGCAGCAAAGCAAATCCTGCTCTTAACTTTTACCCGTAAAGCGGCAAATGAGATCAAAAGCCGCGCTAAAGCCTTGTTAACCAATAGCCTGACGGATGAGCAGTTATCTGAAGATGCTCTGTCTACTCATATAGCACCAACTAGTAAAGCGCTTAACGATATCACTAGCGGCACGTTTCATTCGTTCTGCAACAGGCTGCTGCGTCAGTATTCAGGTTTGCTCGGTATCAATCCGCGCTTTACAATTTTGGATACTGGCGATAGCGAGGACGCTATAGATCTGATATACAAAGAAAAAAAGTACCCGGTGCAAACCAAGAAACAAGCGTTTCCGCGTAAGCGCACCTTACAAAATCTGTTTTCGACCTCTAGAAATCGGCGTATCCCTATCTCTGAGCTGGTTGAGGACAATTATCCTGATATTGCCATGCATATTCCGATCATCGAGCAATTGGCGATTGATTTTCATGAATATAAGCGTGCCAATCACTTATACGATTTTGATGATATTATCAGTCAAGTGGTGCGTCATCTAAAAACCAATGATAAATTTCGCCAGCTGCTACAAGAGAGTTATCGCTACGTGATGGTCGATGAATATCAAGATACTAATATTCCGCAAAAGCAGCTGATCGATCTGATCTGCGCCCCGGCCTCAGTATCACTGATGGTCGTCGGTGACGACAATCAAAGTATCTATGCCTTTCGCGGCGCTAATTACGAGAATATCCTACTCTTTGGCGAGACTTACCCTGAGGCGAAGCTGATTAAGCTTGAGCAAAACTATCGTAGCACCCCAGCTGTGCTCGACTATGTCAATGCCTTATCTGCGCAAATCACCTTGGGCTATCAAAAGCAACTTTATTCAAACGCTAGCATAACCGGTGATAAGCCGGTCTTTAGCCGCGCTAGTGATGAGACAAAAGAGGCGAAATATATCGCCGATACAATCGCCGCGCACAAAGCTGACTATGATTACAGCGATTATGCGGTACTGTGCCGCACCTCTTTTCAGTCCAACTACGTGCAGCTTGAATTTATGGAGCGCGGTATTCCGTTTATTGTTGTCGGCGGCATCAAGTTTGTTGAGCGTCGCCATGTCAAAGACGTCCTTGCCTTTATCAAGATCCTGTATAACCCCAACGACACCATTGCTTGGCACCGTATATTGACCTTGTTTAAAGGGGTAGGGGCGGTCACCGCCACGCGTCTCACACAAGCTATCAATGGCGCTGACAACTCGTTTGAGCCGCTGTTATTACCGAAATTTAGTAAAAAAAGTCCGCAGCTTGAGCCGTTATATATGACTCTAAGTAAAGCGCAACAAGCGCAGTCGGTCGCGACGACTATTGAGCTGATTTTAGAGTTTTACATTCCTATTTTAAAGACGGCCGAGGAGAATTGGCGCGAGCGCAGTGAGGACTTTCGCGTGCTAAAAAACCTAGCCAATGAGCACAATAGTCTCGATGACTTCCTAGAAAACCTAGCGCTTGATCCGCCCAACGACTCTGTCGCGACGGCCGATAAGCCTGAGGACGATGACAATGATAAGGTTACTATCTCAACCATTCATAGCGCTAAAGGACTTGAATGGCCGATAGTGTTTGTCAATTCACTTGTTGATGGCATGACGCCGCATCATCGATCTTTAGATGATTTTGAGGAGTTAGAAGAGGAGCGTAAGCTGTTTTATGTGGCCTGCAGCCGTGCCAAAAACAAACTCTACTTAACCGCGCCGGATTACTTCGCCAGTTATTCTGGATATTTTGATAAGCCCTCAAGGTTTATCGCCGAGCTGCCCGCAGATAAGGTCGAGGTGAAGTCATCACTAAAAGGGCTCGCGGCGCTGGCGAGTGCTGATCCAGTATGGTGGTAGGATAGGTGTTTTTATACCGTGCTCTATAAGCTTAGTTCTATACTTTACTTATTTATTATTTAGCAATAAAGACTCACTGCTTTTAATGCAAATACTATCTAGATACTGCCTAAATACTGCTCAAATACACTTAAAAAAATAGCTAGAATATCTTTAAGTTATTAGATTTATAGTTATATATAACTAAAAGTAATTCATTGAAAAATTTATTGTTAATTAGTGCTTTAATATTCGCTATAATGCGTTACCATAACCACTTTAAATTTTCTGTCTCATCTACCTTAAAACTGCTACTACGGCATGGTTTTTACTATTTGAAAGGTATGTTATGCGTTATGACGTTATTGTTATTGGTGCGGGCATGGTCGGCACCTCAACTGCTTGGCATCTACAAAAGAACAATTCTAAAGTACTAATGCTCGACAGAAAGCTGCCAGGTCTTGAGACCTCGTATGGTAATGCTGGTCTTATTCAACGCGAAGCTATCCATACCCATCCTTTTCCGCGTCAGATTACTGAAGTGTTTCGCGTCCTGCCCAATCAAGGCACCGATATACGCTACCGAGTTCCGGCTATTCTGCGTTACCATCAGGCGCTATTACAGTACTGGAAGTACTCATCGCCGGCCTCAGTCAAGAAGATTGAGAGTGAATGGCAAACCTTGATTGCGCATTGTACTAGCGAGCATCAAACGATGATTGAGGCATCTGGCGCTGATGAGCTTATCACTCGTGATGGTTGGTTGCAGCTGCACCGCTCAAAAGAGACACTAAAAGCCGCTGCCGATACCGCTGAAGTCGACCGCGCGCAAGGCGTAGAGCATAAAGTACTCAGCTTAGAAGAGTTAAAAGCCTTAGAACCAAATGCTAATTTTGACGGTTTTGTCGGCGCTATTCATTGGTTAAACTCTTGGCAGGTGTCTAACCCAAGCTTCCTAGTCAAAGCTTACGCTAAGAACTTCGAGCAGATGGGCGGCTCGATACTTGAAAGCAATGTCACCGAGATTCAGCCTGACAACAGTAATGAGGC
The DNA here is from genome assembly GCF_904846685.1 of Psychrobacter submarinus. Taxonomy (GTDB): domain Bacteria; phylum Pseudomonadota; class Gammaproteobacteria; order Pseudomonadales; family Moraxellaceae; genus Psychrobacter; species Psychrobacter submarinus. Next base: position 725,872 of record NZ_CAJHBQ010000002.1, on the reverse strand, counting down.
TCAGGGCTGGAAAGTGGTCACTGATACCGACACTTACTATAGTGATAATCTGGTCATTGCTGCAGGTCCTTGGTCCAATGAGCTGATCAAACCACTGGGCTATACTCTGCCACTATTCCCTATGCGCGGCTATCATCAGCATTTTAAACTCCATGAAAAAAATACCATTCATCATAGTATGTTCGATATGGATAAAGGTTTTGTCATGGGGCCGATGCAGCAAGGCATTCGTATCACGACGGGCGCTGAGATGACGACGATGAACGCGCCAAAGAACTTCGGCCAACTCAAGACCGTACTCAAGCTGGCTCGCAAAATTCTACCTTTAGAAGACGCGGTAGAGAGCGAGGCGTGGGCCGGCTCGCGTCCTTGTATGCCAGATATGAAACCGGTCATCGGACCTGCTGATAAGCACGACAAGTTATGGTTTGCTTTTGGGCACAGTCACCAAGGTTTCACGTTAGGGCCTATCACTGGTCGCCTAGTTGAAGAGCTGATCCATAATAAGCCGTTGACTGTCGATGTTGCGCCATTTAATGCTCAGCGTTTCACCAAAAAATAACGCTATATTTTTAGCCGCCATTTGGCTTGCCCTATTGATGGCTGGTGTTTTAATCATCTGCTCAATAAATTTTGCTTAATAACTTAAGGATAACCCATGATTAAGAAGCTCCATAGCACTCAGCGTATGAGCAGAACCGTCATTCACAATCAGACTATTTATCTGTGTGGTCAAGTCGGCAACGCGGAAGACGATATCAAAGCGCAAACGCTCACTTGCTTAGAGAAGATTGAGAGCTTACTCAACGAAGTCGGTAGTGACAAATCCAAACTTCTCTCGGTGACCGTGTGGATTAAGGATATGGCAGACTTTGCCGCGATGAATGAGGTTTATGATAAGTGGTTTGAAGGGGTGCAGCCACCAGCTCGTGCTTGCGGTGAGTCCGCTCTTGCGCGCCCCGAGTTACTCGTTGAGATGATCGCTATCGCAGCTGAGTAGGCAGCAGCTGAGCTGAAAAGACATGATACCGGCTATCCTGTCTTTTTTAATAAAGCGACTTCTACTAAAAGAGTTGACACTAAAGTCATCTATCCTGAGTTACAGAGTTAAGAGTCCCGCTGATGAGCAATCGCAAAATCAATACGAAGATATATAAGGCTATCTATCTGTTAGCTGAAGAGCTGTTAGAAGCAGACCGAATAGGCGATCAAGCCGCCTTTGACGGGTTTTATGCTGAGCTAAAAGCGCTCTGTGTGGACAATGAAGATACGGATAAAGATCATCCCGAGCAGTGGGAGACATTGGCAGATTTTACCGAAGATCTTGATGCAGCACTTATTATTTATGATAAAGCACTAGCCAAAGCGCAAGCTATCAATGCTAAGGATCATTTAGCTTCGATAGCTTTTTCGATGGCAGTTTTGCAAATTGAATTAAATCAAACCGATAAAGCTATCGAAAATCTGCAGAATGCTAAAATCGCCGCGAATAAAAGCGAAGATAAAGAATTTAAGGTTGAAATCGATGAGCTGCTAACGACCTTGTTAGCAAAGCAAGATTGATACGACAGCCAGGACTTAGTTTTTCAATATGAAACGGACGCTGCATTTGTAGCGTTGTTTTTACACGCTCTTATTACTGTATTAAGAGTTTAATTTAATAAGGAAGTTGAAGGAAAATAATATGAGTTCAATGAATCATGAAGGTCGCGTACTGCACGAAGGACTAAACAAAAAAATCATGTCGGCTGAGGAAGCAGCTCGCTTTATCAAAAACGATATGAATGTTGGTATGAGCGGATTTACAGGGGCAGGCTATCCAAAAGCTATTCCAGCTGCCCTTGCTAAGCACATGGAAGCGGCGCACGCTCGCGGTGAAAACTTTCAAATTGGTTTATTAACGGGCGCCTCTACTGCTACCGAATGTGACGGTGTATTAGCAGAGGCTAACGGCATCAAATGGCGTACGCCGTATCAATCAGAGCCAGCCTTGCGTAAGCAAATCAACGCGGGTAAAGCCTTTTATTTTGATATGCACTTATCACACGTCGCTCAGCAAAGCACCATAGGCTTTTATGGTGATATGCATATGGCGGTGGTAGAAGTGGCTGGTATCTTGCCTGACGGTCGCCTGATTCCCTCGACCTCAATTGGTACGAGTAATGCTTGGCTTGAAAATGCCGATAAGATTATCCTAGAAGTTAATGCTCAGCAAAGCTTAATGCTTGAGGGTATGCATGATGTCTTTAACGATATCGGTATGCCGCCCAATCGTAAGCCAATTCCGCTAGTCACTCCAGGTGGCCGCATCGGTGTGCCCTACTTACATTGCGATTTAGATAAAGTGGTCGCTGTGGTATTAACTGACTCGCCAGATCGTAACAGTAAGTTCGCTGATCCGGACGAAAAATCAAACAAAATTGCCAGCCACATCATTGATTTTTTCCATGAGGAAGTCAAAAAAGGCCGCATGCCGAAGAATCTACTACCGATCCAATCAGGCGTCGGTAACGTCGCTAATGCAGTACTAGCTGGACTTGAGAATAGTCCGTTTGAGAACTTAACCGGTTATACCGAAGTACTACAAGACGGTATGCTCGATCTGATTATGTCTGGCAAAATGACTATGGCTTCGGCGACAGCGCTATCGTTAAGCCCAGTAGCGCTAGAGACTTTTAATGCCAATATCGAAGAGCTGCGCGCGCGCATCGTACTACGTCCACAAGAGATTACCAACCATCCTGAGGTCTCACGTCGCCTAGGTGTGCTTGCGATCAATGCGATGATTGAGTGCGATCTGTACGGCAACGTCAACTCGACTCACGTTATGGGTACGAGCATGATGAACGGCCTAGGTGGTTCAGGAGACTTTGCCCGTAACGCTTACACTTCGTTCTTTGTCAGCCCGTCAACGGCGAAAGACGGCGCTATTTCTTGTATTACGCCGATGGTCTCGCATCATGATCACACTGAGCATGACGTCATGGTAATCGTCACTGAGCAGGGCTTGGCAGATCTACGCGGTTTAGCGCCACGTCAGCGCGCGCAAGCAATTATCGATAATTGCGCGCATCCAGACTATCGTCCGATGCTGCAAGATTACTTCGATCGTGCTTCTGCCGCTGAAAATGCCGGCATGCAAACGCCGCATATCTTAGAAGAGTCTTTGTCTTGGCATCAGCGTTTCGTTGAGACGGGTGATATGCGCATTAAGTAAGTTTTTTTAGTATAAAACTGAGTAACAAACACCCCTTAGTGATTGCTTAGCTAAGGGGTGTTTTATTATAAGACTGTTTTTGGATGCGCTACTAAAAGTCTGACTAGCAGCGGCCTAGTTCAGTTTTTCCCCTAAACGCATCGCTGCGGCAAGATTTAGAGCAGTGGTCTCGATATTGGTATAAGCGCTATTGAATACCTCATCAATAGGCGCAAGCTGCTGAATACTAGGCATTACCACAGCGAACAAAGTGTTCATGGTAGATTCATTATGAGCGCTTTTATGATAGTCCTCATGGTCAACCGCACCGCAGATTGCGATGACCGGTTTATTTTGCGCTTTTGCCATCAGACCAACACCATTAGCGACTTTCCCCATCATGGTCTGAGCATCGAGCTTTCCTTCTCCAGTAATGACCAAGTCAGCCTTAGCAATATGCGCTGATAAACGCGTAGCCTTAGCGATAAGATCAAAGCCGGATTGCAGCTCTGAATCAAGAAAAGCCATAAACGCAAACCCTAATCCACCTGCCGCTCCAGCACCTGCTACTTTTTGATAGTCATCATTATCATCTTGCATGTTCTGCTGCGCATAAATATGGGCAAAATGCGCCAGTGCTTTATCTAAAATAGCGACTTGCTTGTCGCTCCCGCCCTTTTGTGGACCGAAGACAGCACTAGCTCCATTGACGCCGCATAGAGGGTTAGTCACATCACAGGCGACTGCAAAAGGGCGCGTACTTTGTGCCAGTAACGCTTTAGCTTTTGGGTGTAAGGTAGAGGTATCGATACGCTGCACATTGGCTAATTGCGCGCCGCCTTGGGTTAACGCATTATCATTCGCATCATAAAATCTAACGCCTAAAGCCATAAGCATACCAAGGCCTGCGTCATTAGTAGCGCTACCGCCCAAACCTATGATAAAGCGCTGTGCACCGTTCTCTAACGCATCCAAGATAAGTTCGCCTACGCCGTAGCTACTCGTTATTAAGGGGTTTTGCTCGGCACTCGTCAATAAGGCTAAACCGCAAGCTTCTGCAATTTCTATCACCGCGGTGTTATCCGCTAGCAGCAAGTAATTTGCATCAACAGCTCTCATTAAAGGGTCATGCACCTTGGTCGTTATCCAGCGCCCCTCAAGCGCGTAGGATAGCGCTGCAGTAGTGCCTTCGCCGCCATCAGCCATTGGTAGTAGCGTGTAGGTAGCATCCGTAAATACTTGCCTAAACCCAGATTCGATAGCCCGGCAGACCTCTAGAGCTTCAAGACTTTGTTTAAAGGAGTCGGGCGCAATTAAGATGTTCATAGCTGACCTCTAAGCGTATTATTTAGACCATAATAATAGTCTATCTGCTACCATAGCGGTTTATTTAGCTTACGTTACTTTTTTTGAAGTTTTCTCAATATATAATGAGCTTATTGTCTTAGAGTTTTATTAAGTTTAATGTGACCTTAAGGTTGTATAGATCGTTATTGCTTAACCCAGCTATTTTTGCAACTATGTTTGTCTGCTTTGTTTTTAGCTAAAGAAGTTATTTGTAGTAAAGAGTGGATGACAAACTGAACGTACTTACTTTTTACCGTTAATATACCACTATCAAGGATGATTTTATGACTATTGCTACCTTACTGTATGCAGTCGGTACTAGGGATGCCAGAAGGCAAAAAGGCTCAGCGTTTTGTACCGCTTAATGCGGAAGATTTTTATTATCCTAGTGATCGGTCAGCGGCTTATACCGTCATCGAAATCAACATGATGGCAGGGCGGACGATGGCCACGCAAAAAGCGCTCATCAAAGCGTTATTTCAGCAGATTGAATCTCAGCTTGGTATCAAGCCGATCGATGTTGAGATTACCATTAAAGAGCAGCCTGCGCATTGTTGGGGTTTTCGTGGAATGACGGGTGATGAGGCGGGTGATTTGAGTTATAGAGTCAGTGTTTAAAGCGATTCAAACGGTGTAAACAATTTATCTATAATTTTTTAGTCCATTCTCCCTCTAGCCCAAAACCCACCTTAATTGCGGTTTCAAACTATGATAAAACCGACTGCGACGCTAGCAACCGAACGTTTGCTGTTAAGGCAATGGCAGCCTAGTGATTTGCCAGCTTTTGCCGAGATGAATGCGGATAGCGAAGTCATGCAGTATTTTCCTAAGGTACTCTCTAAACAGACAAGTAATCTCATCGCCAATAAATGCCAACAACTGATTGAGGATAACGGCTGGGGGTTTTGGGCCGTTAGTCTTAAAGAGGGTGCTGCTGATACCTTTATTGGCATGGTGGGGTTAAATCAGATTCACGCCGATATGCCTTTTACAGGTGTAGAGATTGCATGGCGCCTGCATAAAGACTATTGGCGTAACGGCTACGCGTTAGAGGCCGCACAGGCCGCGCTAAAATACGCTTTTGACGTCTTAGCTCTTGAGGAAGTAGTCGCCTTTACCGCTATAAGCAATCAGCCGTCACAGCGCCTGATGCAGCGCTTAGGAATGACTAATACTAATCAGGTCTTTGATCACCCTATGTTAAACGCCAATCATCCGCTTGCGCCGCATGTACTATATAGAATAAGCCAAAAAGACTGGCAGCAATTACAAATCAGAGATTAGATATTTGTTTTAAATTTTAGAAATACTATCAATACGGGTTAGGGTGTGTATAGAATTCAAATCAGGGGCAACCAGATAAAGACACAAGCGAGCATTACCGCCGCTGCATAGCTATCTTTGAGCTTATCATATCGCGTGGCAATGCCCCTAAAATGTTTCAATCTAGCAAAAGCGTTTTCTACCAAATGACGGCAACGATACAAATACCAATCTAGTGTGTCGTTACAGCTTTTAGAGTTCGACTTAACAGGTATGACTGACTGAGCACAGTGCGTGAAGATACACTCTCTAATATCGCTACTATCGTAGCCCCTGTCTGCAATCACCGCTTTAGTCTGGTTATTAATCGTGCTAAATATCAACGCCTTTGCCATCTTAGAGTCATGTACTTGCCCACCTGACAGCTCAACATGTATAGGGTTGCCACAAGCATCGACCACTAAGTGCAGTTTGCTGCTATTACCTGCAACGCTTTTACCAATGGCCTCATCAAGATGACTGGCTGCGCCTGTACTATGCTGATGAGCTTTGACCACGCTACCGTCTATAAATAACCATTCACTATCATAGTTTGCTGTGACTATCTTCATGAGCTTTTGCCATTTACCGGTTTTACGCCAGTAACGGTATTGATGATATATGCTAGACCAATGACCAAAATAAGAAGGTAAGTCTCGCCATGGACAGCCTACTCGTATGCGGTACAACATGCCTTCAACGGTACGTCTTAGATTGGGCTTGTTATATACGTTAATTTGTCGCAATATAATAAATAGCTTGTGCCAATGTTCATCGTTGAGCTTGGTGCGAGCCATAAGTGACGCCTTGTTTCTTTGTTGTGGTAAACATTAGAGTAAGGCGTTGCTTATTTTTTTCAATGTTTTCTCAATTCTATACAGCCCCTAATAATCTGCTATAAATATGAGTATCAATATTAGGATAATGCACTCAGCGCATTTAAGGATAAATTATGGCGACGCAACATATTTTAGCTTGTATTGATGGCTCGGCAGTGACCGAGTCCATTTGTGGTTACGCCGCATGGTACGCTAATCGGCTGTGTCTGCCGGTTGCTTTGTTGAATACAATCGAAGTGCCAGCCTCAGTTAGGCGTGACCTCTCAGGGAGCATTGGCGTTGACAGTCGTCAGATTCTATTACAGGAGTTGTCGGAGATAGATGAACGCCGAGCCAAGGTGGCTAACAATTATAGCGCCGCCTTGGTGAATGACGCAAAAAGCTATATCAATAGCCATTTCGATGTCGCCGTTGATATCTATCAGCGTCATAGCAAGCTATTACCTGCTATCGAGCATTTCAGTGATATGAACCGCGCGATCGTCATGGGGCGCCGCGGTGAGGACCACAAAAATAGCCGCATCAATATTGGCAGTCAAATCGAAACCGTTGCGCGCGCATCGAATGTACCCATTTTGATTTGTTCAGAGCCGTTTCAAGAGCCAAGCAGTTATATGATTGCTTTTGACGCGAGTAAAACTGCTATCAAAGTCATCAAACGCATCGCTAAGAGCGAAGTGCTAAAAAAGCTACCAGGCCACTTAGTGATGGTGGGTAATCACGATAGCACTTCCAAAAATAGCCTATCCGCGGCCGCTGCAGAGTTACTAAATGCAGGCTATAGTATTGACTGTCATCATCTGCCGCAAGGCGATGCGGTCAATGGCCTACTCAATTTTCAACTAGAACATCATATCGATATTATGGTGATTGGCGCTTATGGTCATTCTAAATGGCAGCAGATGTTCCTAGGCAGTACGACGACTGAGATTTTGGCGAGTACAGTCTCACCGGTGATTTTAGTGCGTTGATTTTTGGATTAGCTATATTGAATACAGCTATAAAACCTAAATTTGCGGCTTGCAAGACTTCGTCTTTAAATCGCTAGCCGCGAAAACTTATCTCGATACTCCTTTGGCGTCAGCTCGGTCGCTCGCTTAAAAAGCCGGGTAAATGAGGAAAGATCGCTATAGCCAACCTGATAGGCAAGCGACTTGATAGTGACGGCTTGTGATTCAAGCAGCCTCTTGGCCTGCTCAATTCGCACTGCTTGAATATATTCAATAGGGCGCATATCGATACTGGTCTGAAAGCGTCTATTCAGCGTACGCGGCGTGACATTGACAATGGTAGCTAAATCACTGACTTGTAGCGGCTGATCGAAGTTGTTTTCGATATACTCTTGCACTTGTTTGACTAGTGTATCGCCGTGCGGCTTATGCAGCGTCACGTTGGTATAGCTGTTTTGACTGCCTCTTTTGCTATCAATAATCTGAGTCTTGGCTACTTGCGTTGAGACCTCACGGCCGCAATAACGCTCAATGAGTAGCAGTGCTAAATCATAAAAAGCGCTCCCTCCTGCCGCGCAAAATATATTCCCTGATTGAGTGACAAACTGATTGTCTTGTAAGTCAACTAAGGGGTAATCACTTTTAAATTTATCAGCGTAGCCCCAATGGGTAGTCGCGGTTTTGCCATCGAGGAGTCCTGCCTCAGCTAGAAAAAAAGCGCCGCTACAATTGCTTGCGATATCAGCCTCAGTTGCGGCCAAACGCTGCAAATGCGGTAGCAGCTTTGCGTTTTGTTTGAGTACCTTGTCTATCGAGTCGCCAATGGTTGGGATAAGGAGTAAGTCACACTTGCTCACTGTAGTGATATCGCAGTGTGCTTGAATCACTAGCCGATTACTGGCGGTGATATCCACACCGCCAAGGCTTGCAATCTGCACCTTAAACTTTGGCTTTACTTCTAAATCCAAAAAACGCTGCCAGCTGACGCCAGTAAAAGAAAACAAGTCCAGCGCTCCTGAAAGCACGCTACCGAGCACGCCATCAAATCCGAGGATAATCACTTCATAGGGCTTGGTTTGCGGCATTGGCTACTCTCCTTATTGACTATTATTATGCAGGCACTCTTTATACCAGTGTCATACCAATGTCGTTTTTCACCTCAATTATGTCATAAATGACAATACGGTAAAGCAAAAATTTAGCTTATGATTACTCTAATGCTAATGATGAGCTTTAATAACAAGGGAATATTATGGCGACCGATACTTTGATTAACGAATATGAATTACCTTTCCAGCTCTACGATGTGTTAGATGTTGAGCGTTTAACTGAACATACTAAGTTTTCAGAACATAACCGCGAAACCTTTGATGCCGTGCTAGATACTGCAGATAAGATCGCGACGGATTTGTTTTTACCGCACAATCATCTCGCGGACAAAGATGAGCCGCAGTTCGATGGCAAAACCGTCAGCATGATCGACGATGTCAAAGTCGCCTTTGATGCTTTTCGTGACTCCGGCTTTATCGCTGGTCGTTACTCTTTTGAAGTTGGTGGTATGCAGCTACCTGAGACGGTAATGACCGCAGTCGCAGGTTATTTTATGGCGGCGAATCCGTCGACTACCGCTTATCCGTTCTTGACGACAGCCGCGATCAATGTTATCTCGCATTTTGCCAGTGAGGACGTCAAAGATGCCTTTATGCCGCGTATGCTGACAGGTGAGTTCACCGGTACGATGGCGTTGACCGAACCGCACGCGGGCTCCTCACTAGCGGATATCAAAACAACTGCCACCGAGCAAGAAGACGGCTCATATCGCATTAAAGGCAGCAAAATCTACATCTCAGGCGGCGACCATGAGCTGTCTGACAATATTGTGCATTTAGTGCTGGCCAAAATCCCAGGCGGACCTGCCGGCGTGAAGGGCATCTCGCTCTTTGTGGTGCCGAAGTATCGCTTAAAAGAGGATGGCTCCATCGGCGAGCGTAACGATGTACATTTGACAGGGCTGCTGCATAAGCTTGGCTACCGCGGTACGACGTCTACCGCGCTGAGCTTCGGTGATAAAGGCGAATGTTATGGTTACCTAGTCGGCGAGCCGCACTTTGGTCTACGCTATATGTTTAAGATGATGAATGAAGCGCGTATCGGTGTCGGCTTTGGCGCGGCGATGATCGGCTATCGTGGCTATCAGTACTCGCTTGATTATGCTAAAGACAGAACCCAAGGTCGTATTGCTCCGAACAATAAGCCTGAGCATGACGCTACGGCTATTATCAATCATGGCGATGTCAAGCGGATGCTGCTTGCGCAAAAAGCTTATACCGAAGGCGCAATGGCATTGTGTCTGTACGGCTCAAACTTAATTGACCGTATCAATACCAGCGATGATGACACGCTACAGAACGAGCTATCCGAATTATTAGATTTATTAACGCCAGTGATCAAAGCTTGGCCATCAGAGTATGGACCCAAAGCCAATGATTTAGGCATTCAGGTATTAGGCGGCGCCGGATATACACGCGAATATCATGCCGAGCAATTCTGGCGTGATAACCGTCTGAACCCTATTCATGAAGGCACGAACGGCGTACAGGCGCTTGATTTGTCATTTCGTAAAATTTGGCAAAATCAAGGCTTAGGGATGCAAGTTCTTAAGCGTGAGATTACTAATGACTTGCAAAGTATCACAACGCCTGAGTCGGCGAAGTTGGCGGGTAAACTTATGCCATATACCGAGCACTTACACAACGTACTTGTGCATTTAAGCAAAATACTACCGACCGAAAAAGCGCTGACATTGACGGGTAACGCGCAAGCATTGATGAATATCTTTGCCTCAATCGTGGTGAGCTGGATGTGGATTCGTCAAGCAAGCACAGCTGAGCAGCTATTGGCTCAGGAACAGGCGAGCGATAAGCAAAACTTCTACCATGGCAAAATTCAGGCGGCCAAATACTTTATCGACTGGGAGTTGCCAACGATTCAGCGTGATATTGACTTATTAAACAACGATAATTCAGTCTGTACCGATATGGAAGTAGAGTGGTTTTAGACTCGATAAATGGCACGAACACAAAATTAATTTAAAGGAATAAATAATGACAGCTGAAAATACACCGATCAATAAGCAGTGGCGACTCAAAGAGAGACCGACAGGCAGACCGAGCCGCGATACTTGGGACTATACCGAGACCGAAGTACCTAGTATTGGTGATGGCGAGATCTTAATTAGAATTGATTATATCTCTATTGATCCTGCGATGCGCGGCTGGTTAAACGATGCCAAATCCTACATTGAGCCGGTGCAAATGGGCGATGTCATGCGCGCTGGTACGGTTGGCGAAGTCATCGAAAGTAATAACGACAAATTCAACGTTGGTGATTTTGTCTCTGGTCATAACGGTGTGCAGTCCTATGCGGTCAGTGATGGCAAGGGTTTGTATAAGGTCGATCCGAATCTAGCGCCGCTGCCTTATTATCTTGGCGTACTCGGTATGCCAGGAATGACCGGCTATTTCGGTCTGCTAAAGACCGGCGAGCCCAAAGCTGGCGAGACGGTAGTGGTCTCAGGAGCGGCGGGAGCTGTCGGCGGCCTAGTTGGCCAAATCGCCAAAATCAAAGGCTGCCGTGTCGTTGGTATCGCCGGTGGTCCTGAGAAATGTCAGTTTTTGATTGATGAGTTAGGCTTCGATGCCGCGGTCGATTACAAAAACGAGAACGTCAAAAAAGCGCTTAAGCAAGCGTGCCCTGACGGCGTTGATGTATATTTCGATAACGTCGGTGGCGAGATTCTAGATGACGTCTTAACTCAAATTAATGTCCATGCGCGTATTGTGATTTGCGGTGCGATTAGTCAGTATAATAATACGACAGCGGTCAAAGGCCCTGCCAACTATCTATCTTTGCTGGTCAATCGCGCGCGTATGGAGGGCATCGTCGTGTTTGATAATATCAAAGAGTACCCGGTAGCGATGAAAGATATCGCCGGCTGGATTCAAGCAGGAGATATCACGGTAAAAGATCATATCGTCAAAGGGATTGAGACGTTCCCAGAGACGCTCATGATGTTATTTAATGGTGAAAACTTTGGCAAACTTATTTTACAAGTAAAGGAATAACTGATGACTAGCAATGGACTTGCAGCAAACAATTTAAGCAACCTACCTGCCTCAAACGTTGCAGGCAAACGCATTTTGATTACAGGCGGCGCCTCAGGCATTGGTGCGGCGAGCGCTAAGTTATTAGCCAGTCGCGGCGCAAAGGTCGTGATCGGCGATAGAAACGAAGAGCTTGGCGATAGCGTCTATAAAGAAGCGCTAGAGGCCAATCATAGCATTACCTTTAGACGAGTCGATGTCACCGATGGTGATGATGTTCGCGCGCTATTTAAGTTCGCTATGAGCGAGCTTGGTGGCCTTGATGTGGTCATTAATAATGCCGGTATCGACCATGCACCCAAACCGATGCATGAGCTGAGCGATGACGATTTTGATAAAAATATCGCGGTGAATCTCAAAGGCGTTTGGCACTGTATGCGAGCGGCAGTTGCTTGCTTAGCGCCTAATGGCGGCGGCCATGTGATCAATGTGGCCTCTATCGCAGGCTTGCGCTCTGCGCCATTATTATCTGCTTATAGTGCAGCTAAGCATGGCGTTATGGGGCTCACAAAGTCAGCGGCTCACGAGTATGCTCGCGCAAACATTCGCTTCAATGCCGTGTGCCCAAGCTTCATTGATACACCGATGGTACAGAACACCATGGCAAAAATGGATGAGCGTGCTCAGCAGGCCACTATTAAAGCCAGTCCGCTGCGCCGCTTAGGTCAAGTAGAAGAAATCTCAGGCGCTATCGCTTGGCTTGCCAGCGATGAGAGCAGCTTTATGAATGGTCATGCCTTTACTTTAGATGGTGGTATGTTAGCGTAATCATTAGATATTTAAGAATATTATGGAGGAGTAATGAAAGATTTATTTGATTTAACAGGGAAGATTGCCTTAGTTACAGGCGCGAGTCGCGGTATTGGCGAATCTATTGCGCGCTTGCTGGCATCACGCGGTGCGCACGTTATCGTTTCAAGCCGTAAGATTGACGCTTGCCAAGCGGTTGCTGATAGTATTGTAGAGAACGGCGATAAAGCCAGTGCTTATGCTTGTCACGTCGGCGAGATGGATCAGATTGATGCCATCTTTGAGCACATCAAAAGCGAATTTGGTCAAATCGATATCTTAGTCAATAATGCCGCGGCCAACCCTTATTATGGCCATATCTTAGATACTGATTTGGGCGCATTTGAAAAGACTGTCGATGTCAATATTCGTGGTTATTTCTTTATGTCTATTGCAGCGGGCAAAATGATGAAAGAGCAGGGCGGCGGCGTTATTTTAAACACCGCCTCGGTCAACGGCATTGTCGCTGGTGACAAGCAAGGCATCTATTCAATTACCAAAGCTGCTGTTATCAGCATGACTAAATCGTTTGCCAAAGAATGTGGCCCGTTCAATATCCGTGTCAACGCTTTATTACCAGGCCTTACTGATACCAAATTTGCCTCAGCACTGACGTCAAATGATAAAGTATTAAATATGGCACTACATGCGATTCCGCTAGGGCGCGTGGCCGACCCTGATGAGATGGCAGGCACCGTATTGTACTTAGTGTCAGACGCGTCGAGTTATACTACTGGCGCTTGTGTGCTCGTGGATGGTGGTATGCTGACTTAACTTTATGCCTTTTATACTTTAAAGTTTCAAGTAGATTAGTTACCAAAGAAAAGGACAGAATAATCAATATTTTGTCCTTTTTTATTGCTCACATTTTATCATTCACAATTGTATTTAAACTAAAACGGCTTTCAATTCCTCAACTCTTGGTATAATGTCCATCATTATGATGAACTGAAGACTATACACTATGGAACAAAATCAAAACGCTGTAGAACAAAGACCGGTATTTATGCCCAGAGTCAATAGTGACAACCTAGTCAAAACAGATATGGTTCGCTTTGAGCGCCATATCGGATTTGCCAGCCGTCAAAAGAAAAAATCTATCAACGACTTGCATCAGGTCATCCGTAAAAAATACGGCTTTAATAATGTTTTAGAGCTATCAAGTAAATCGGGCAATAAGTTAAGTTTCTTAGTCAGCCCACTCAGTTTGCAGCTCACTGATGAGCACAGTGGCGGGCAATATAGCGTGGAGAATATCTTTCAGGCGAGTAAGGTGTTTGAGCGCGGTGGCCCCTTTACTGACCTGCTTGATGCGCCGCCAAGACAAGCCAAAAAAGATGAGCGCTTACACCATTCAGGTCAGCTTATTGGTTACAATGACTCTGGGATGGAGTGGAATTTAGAGCCGCTAACCATGTTTTATGATTGGCTATACGTCAACGCGCTTAAACAAAATACACGGCTCCATAGCGAGGTAATGCAGTATCAAGCCTTTACCGATATCACCTTCAATCCCAAAAAGTCTATTCACAGCGCCGCTTATGCTTTAGCGCTATTTGTGGCACTAAACAAACGAGATTTGCTCGATAATATAGAAGACCCGATAGCCTTTTATGATTTATGTGAGGGCTTTAAAGTGAGTAATACCGAGCACCTTTTGCAGAGCGGTTGGTTCTAATCGTTAGATGATCGCTACATCTACTGCTCATTGGTATAGGTTTGAGACTTTAAAAGCATCAATAAGATATTTTAAAGTCATTCTGGTTAACCCTATAATGGATACAGGCTGCTCGAAATAAAACTAATACTCAATTTCCTATATAATAAAATCAACTCAGTTCTACTCATACATTACGACTCATTCATTTAATATAAGCTTTCTTGGCAATAAAAGCTTTTCATTAGCTAAAACGGTGCTCTATGTTCAACAACTCAACTCGCTTAAATAAATACATCAGAGAAAGTGGTATCTGCTCTCGTAGAGATGCGGACCGCTTTATTGAGCAAGGCAACGTATATATCAATGGCAAGCGGGCTCAAATCGGCGATCAAGTGATGCCTGGAGACACAGTAAAAGTCAACGGACAGCTCATTGAGCCGCAAGACGCTGATGACTTTGTATTTATTGCACTCAATAAGCCAGTTGGTATCGTGAGTACGACGGAAAAAGCTGAAAAAAATAACATCGTGGATTTTGTCAGACATGGGATACGTATCTTTCCTATTGGCCGTTTGGATAAAGACTCGCAAGGTTTGATATTTTTGACCAGCAATGGTGATTTGGTCAATAAGGTATTACGGGCCGGTAATAACCACGAAAAAGAGTATTTAGTAACAGTAAACAAGCCAATCACTGAGAGCTTTATTAAGGGTATGGCAGGCGGGGTACCGATTTTGGGACAAATGACCAAAAAATGCCCAGTGACTAAAGTAGCGCCCACGGTGTTCAACATTACTTTAGTGCAAGGTCTAAACCGTCAAATCCGCCGTATGTGTGAGCATTTTGGCTACGAAGTCGTCAAGCTTGAGCGTACGCGGATTATGAATGTCAATCTCAAGGGTCTTGCTATTGGAGACTGGCGCGACTTGACCCAAAAAGAGATGTCCGTTTTACTTAAGTCGTTAGAAGGCTCTGCGTCAGAGGACAGTAATGCTTCTAAGAGGTCTGCTAATACACGCCGCAAAAAATCTAATAATAATCGCTCTTCACAATCAAAAGGTACAAACGATAACAGTAAGCGCTCCAAGAATGGCGCTAAAACTCCAGCGCCTTCTAAAGGCGGTCGCCCTTTTGGACGTGGTAAGGCTACCGGCGGTAAGAGTTCTGGCGGTAATGGTAAGCGTCCTACTAAAGGCAAAGGGGGCAGAGGTTCGAAGCGTTCCTCTAAATGATAGCGTCAGTTGAAGATAAAAATGTTATGAATCTATTAAACGCGCTACTGGAATGCTCTTTTTAAAACATAAGTTGCGCAGCATCGAAGGAACGCAGCACGCCAGTAAAATTTATACCAGTAGCGCTATAATACTTTTAAGATGAATGGACTATAGCGTCAGACACGTACATATCATTTAAAAAAACGATTTAACACAACGCAAAAAAATCCTCACTACTCGTCAATGAGTTGTGAGGATTTTTTTTGAGCTATCTTTGAATGATTGTAATACCAGTCAGTAGATATTAGGCGTTGCTCTTTAGATACTCTAACATGGTGTCAGCATCTGATACTTCGAACGGGTCTATTGGGCAGTTGTCACCGAAGTTAGGTTCTTTGAACACCTTTTTGATTTCTTTATTATCGACATACATCGAATAACGCCATGAGCGCATACCAAAGCCAAGATTGCTCTTATCTACTAGCATGCCCATTTTACGAGTGAACTCACCATTACCATCAGGTAGCAAGAAGACGTTTTCACGGTTTTGCTTGAGACCCCATTGATACATGACAAAAGCATCATTGACAGAAACGCAAACGATTTCATCTACGCCAAGCGCCTTAAACTCCTCATATAGCTCTTCATAACGCGGTAGATGGCTGGTCGAACACGTAGGCGTAAAGGCGCCAGGTAGTGAGAACACGACCACTTTTTTATTAGCGAATAACTCATCCGTGGTCAGGTCATACCAAGTGAAGGGGTTATCACCGCCGATAGACTCATCACGAACACGAGTTTTGAACGTTACGTCAGGTACATGGCTAATCATTATTTTCTCCTATTTGGGGTGTGATCTTTATGGTTTTAATAGTGCATCGATATGATAGTAGTTATTGCAACTTATAAGCAAATTTTTAAGGTTGTAATATGGTTTGAATACTCGTGGTCTATTGTTAACGGTGACTCATTCGAATAAAACTCAGCCATGCTATACACTTTAAATTTGTAAATAGTAACGATTATCATTTACAAATGAGAATGTTTATTATATATTCTATCTGCTTTGTTACTCTATGTAGAGTCGATAACGATCTAGTAGCATCTCCATAGTTGCTATTTTCTTTTTCAAAACCAAACGAAGAATATCTTATGCCTAAACCTTCTCACAAGAAACCTTTAGTAAAAGCGATACAGCTCAGTTTTTTAATGAGTATCAGTTATCAAGCCTATGCCGCAACTGATCTTAACGATATGAGTAATGATATTAGTGAACCCGGCACCTCAGCGCAAACCACTGTGCCTAACCACTGAGCTAATCCCGCTTAAATCATCAATCATGTGATGATGAGGGGAGGTTATACGGACATTTTTTACGCTGTCAATATCTATCAATAAAATATTAAAAGCTAAGCTTGCTGGTAGAGGGTTGCAAACAGTTAAATAAAATATATACAAAACTACCTATTTATTACTATAATAGATAGATTATATCTATAATATAGAGAGCAAGTTATGGGAACTACAGTATTGGGAGGCTACAAACATTTCAAGTTGCTCAACTCACATTAAGACGTTGGATGAGGATGGTACGTTAATGCCAAGCGAACCGAAACGGGCATAGGCGATAAGGATTTAAGTGAAATCAGACCGCATTCCTTGAATACACCACCTAAATTAGACCGAAAACCATTGCTTATGCTCGTGCCGAGTCGATCAAAAAGACGACCTTACTTCGCCAGTCTCAAGTTTTGAACTTGTGCCAGGCAAGGCTGGACTTTGAGACGATTACCGATCTTGGTAGTGGAATGAATTATAAAGAAAGCGTTTAAAAAACCTGCTTGATGACATACTGGGCAATAAAGTTGAACGGCTGGTAATTACCCATAAAGACAGGCTTTTACGATTTGGTGCAGAACTGGTTTTCATGTTGTGTGAGGCTCGTGACGTTGAAGTGGTAATAATCAATCAAGGTGAAGAGTTGAGTTTTGAGCAAGAACAGCCAAGATGTATTGAGCTTATCACCGTATTTTCAGCGAGGCTAAGATGCCCCCGCAGCAAGAAAAACCAACAATTAATAGAGGCGGTTAAAAAGCATTATGATCCGTGGACACGTCGAACTCAAGCCAAACAACGTACAGGCAAATCACCTTGCTCGTGCTTATGTAAGTGAGAAAAGCCCACAACTGCTTGCATGAGTGGTAAGGAAGTGCGCTTGACAAAGCGTACCGTGATGCGTTTGGCCGCAGGCGTTGAGGTTGATACTAAAATCTAAACAAGCCCCTCAGGCGAAGCCTGTATCATGAATTGAACGCTGGCTAAGCGAATTATTCTACATGCTGGAAGTGACCAAATGCGCTCCGCAGGCGGCAATCATGCAGTTGGGTGATGCTTATAACAACTTCTTTAAAGGCTTAGCGAAATACCCAACCGCTCGTAAAAAAGGCCGTGACGATAGATTCAGTTTATCCAACGACCAATTTGCCATTAAAGGTAAATCCATTCGTATCCCAAACTTGGGCTGGGTTCGCTTAAAGAAGCTTTACGTTTTGACGGCAAAGATCACGTCAGCCACCATCTCTAAACGTGGCGGTAAGTGGTTTGTTATGTGGCTGTTGAAATACAAAAAGCTGTAATTCCTACTAAAAAGACAGGAAAGTGCTGGTGTTGATCTTGGTATTACCGACTTACTGGTTTTATCAGACGGCACTAAAATTAAAGCGCCAAAACCACTTCAAGCAAACCTTAAAAACTAAGAACGTTAAACAAAGCGCTCAGTCGCACTAAAAAAGGCAGTAAAAACAGAGAAAAGTTAAAACCAAGCTCTCTTGTTTGTGCACCTTATAAGATCAGTGGCTAGGTGATTCTCTCCATCAAATCACAACAAGTCTGGTTAATGAGTTCGATGTGATTGCGATTGAGGATTTGAATGTCAAAGGTATGGTTAAGAACAGGCGGCTATCAAGAGCTATCAGTGACTTGCTTTTTTGAGTTTAAGCGACAGCTATCTACAAAGCCACTGAGCAAGGCAAGGTTAGAAATCAGTCGGACCTTTCTACCCAAGCTCAAAAACCTGTTCAAACTGCAATCATATCCTTGGTAAGATGAGCTAACATTGAAAATGCGTGAGGACAGTGCCCTAACTGTCAGGTTTCTCATGACCATGACCTCAACGCCAGCATCAATATTTTAAATAACGCGACTGTTATTTTAACAGCTGCATAATCCTGTTTATTGGACGGTGAGTTCCATCGCCAATTAAAAAAGTCTGTGGAGTCGTGGTCAGTCTAAATCTCAAATGAGAAATAGCGCGTGACAATGAAGCAGAAAGAAAACGTCAAACCTATCTAATAGTCAATATTGGCTAGGTTTGAGTAAGATTTTTGGAACGGTTTAGACAGTTCAGTAGGTTACAACCCGTCAATAGCTAGTTATCTAACCTATTTATTACACATGACTTGTTACTCTTTATTCAGTTAACTGCAAAATCGGCTGACCATATTCTACGACTTGGCTTTCTTCAACTAAAATCTCATTAACCGTGCCGGCTTTATCGCTGGTAACGGGTAGCAGTTTCGTCAATACTTCAACAAATCCAATGGTTTGACCTATCTCAATTGCATCACCTTTTTGTACCACATTATCCGTCGCGCCATCGGCACTTAAGCGCATATAGCCAACGTGAGGAGAGCGTACTTGTAAAGCCTCTTGGTCTTGGGCATTGTTATTTTTTGCCTTAAGAGAGGAATTAGTATTGTCGC
Organism: Psychrobacter submarinus; assembly: GCF_904846685.1. Taxonomy (GTDB): domain Bacteria; phylum Pseudomonadota; class Gammaproteobacteria; order Pseudomonadales; family Moraxellaceae; genus Psychrobacter; species Psychrobacter submarinus. The sequence goes on along the minus strand of NZ_CAJHBQ010000002.1, from coordinate 706,651 downwards.
CTGCCTCGATTGATGATGAGTCTATAGGATTTCGAACAGAGCTTTTAGCGGTACGAGAACCATTAACCACACTAATAGATTGATCGTTGTCCTCAATGGTTATTTGATATACCTGACTAGCTTCTGTCAGTTTTACTAAGCGCTCAACGGCAGCGATATCCATAATATTATCCTTATCTACTATATCTACTATTTAAAATCAGTTAACTCATACCCCTAACTAAAATCCCTAATTAATACCTAAGTACTGAGCAATAGTCATCGCACTAAGCACACTCATAGCCACAGCGATAACCCAGCCAAACGCGGCGATCCAAATGGGATGTTTGTAATTACCGATGATATTCTTTCTATAAGCGGCGATCAGGATAATCACCATTGCTATTGGGAGTACCAAACCGTTCAATGTACCGACCAGCACCAGCACTTGCGCCGGCTTACCGATAGTGGCAAAAACCAGGGTGGAGACGACGATAAAACCAATGATAAAAAAGCGCTTATATTCTTCGATAAAGGGGTGAAAATTGGTCATAAAAGACACTGAGGTATAAGCGGCGCCAATGACTGAGGTCACAGATGCCGCCCAAATGACGATACCAAAGATGATTTTACCGACGTTACCTAAGATATATTGAAAAGGTGACATCGCAGGATTGGTTGGGTCTAACGCGTAACCTTGTGAGACCACGCCCAAGACGGCGAGGAATAAAAACACCCGAACGATAGAGGCAATTAAAATACCTGAGACCGAACTTCTCGTCACCGAGTCAAGATTCTCTTCACCGCTGACCCCCGCTTCTAATAATCGATGCGCGCCTGAAAAGGTAATATAACCACCGACCGTGCCGCCGACTAGAGTGACGATAGCCACCGCGTCTATCTTATCGGGCATAATGGTTTTGGTAGCGGCTTCAGCTAACGGCGGATCAGATTTAAACACCACATAAATGATAAGTATGATCAAGATAAAGCCCATCAGCTGGGCAAATCTATCCATAATAGGTCCGGTCTCTCGGCCTAAAAAGATGGCGACCGCGATAACCCCGCTAATGAGCGCGCCGGTAATGGGAGAGATGTTAAACACCGACTCCATGCCTAGCCCCGCGCCGCCAATATTACCGATGTTAAAGGCCAGACCGCCAGCGACAATCAAAAAAGATAGCAAATAGCCCACGCCCGGGAACACCAAATTGGCAATCTCTTGCGCGCGTTTTTTGGAGACAGCGACCACGCGCCAAACGTTAAGCTGTACCCCAATATCCATAATAATAGAGATTAAAATCACAAAACCGAAGCTTGCCAGCAAGCTTTCGGTGAAAGTAGCGGTTTGAGTCAAAAACCCGGGCCCTACCGCTGAGGTTGCCATCAAAAAGGCCGCGCCCAAAATGGCGGTATTGTGTTTTTTTATGGTGCTCATAAACGTCCTTGTTTAGGGTTTTTATTATATGTTGACTCTATAACGACTACTGACTATCTGTTATTTACTATCTATGCCGATATCTCAATACCTTGCTGCTGCAGCTGCTCTTTGATACTTTTAGCAAAAGCTACCGCATGTTCGCTATCACCGTGCAGACAGATGCTTTGCGCCTCGACCGGGACTTTTTTGCCGTCAACACTGGTCACTACCCCCTCGGTAATCATCTCAAGCGCGTGCCGGCTGGCCTCTTTAGGATCGGTGATCAACGCGTTGTCCTTGGTGCGTGATACTAGCGAGCCGTCATTTTCATAGTTTCTATCGGCGAATACTTCAGAGATTACTTGCATATCGTGCGCTTTGGCGGCTTTAACTAAATGACCGCCTGATAGGCCCATGATTTTAAGACTAGGGTCAAAGCGTTTAATCTCACTGACCACGATATCTGCTAAGTCTTTATCAACCGCAGCTTGGTTGTATAGCGCGCCGTGCGGTTTGACGTAATCAAGCGTGACGCCGACCATATCGCATACCGCTTTGGTAGCCCCAAGCTGGTAGCTGATAAGGGCACGGTAGCCATCTTCGTCTAAGTCTTGCTGCACCCGACCAAAGTTTTCTTTGTCATCAAGCCCCGGATGCGCGCCGACGCGCACGTTATGTTGTTTTGCCAGCTTGAGGGTGGCGAGCATCTCGGCATAGGAGCCGGCGTGCAGACCACAGCTGACATTGGCAGAGCTGACTATAGTAAGTAGTTTATCATCTTGGCCGCAGCCTTCGGCGACATCAGCGTTTAGATCAATTTTCATGAGCGTACTCCTTGATACGTGCGATATAACGTTGTCTGTTTTGGCGCTGCACTAAAGCGTCTTTTATGGTCAAAAGCTCGAACTGACACTCCTTACCATATCGAATTTGCGCCAGTAGGCCAATATCGGCGTCGATGACGCTGGCGATTTTGGGATAACCGCCTGTGGTTTGCGCGTCAGCCATCAGAACGATAGGCTGTCCTTGCGGCGGGACTTGAATCATACCGATATCGACGCCGTGCGAGCTCATTTGTAGCGGCGCGTTAAGCTCAAGTGCTTGTTCGCCTTTGAAGCGATAACCCATACGGTTACTACTGGTTTCTATCTTCCAGCACTGCTTAAAAAATAGCTTTTGCGAGGCGCTAGTAAAGTAGTCGTATTCGCTGTTTTTGACGACTCGAATGATACGAGTATCGGGTAAGGCGGCAACGCCTATGTTGGATAATTGGGAAGAGGTGTTTAATTTAATGACATCGTTTTCTTGAATGAATCGACCTTTAAAGCCGCCAAAACCTGCTTTATCATTGGTGCTAGAAGAATTTAAAATTGGCTCGACAGCAAAGCCGCCATGGACACAAAGGTAGCTATACATGCCTTTTAGGGGGCGTACTAGTTTTAAGATCTGTCCGGCTTTGGCATTGATGCGCCAATAGCAATGGATACGCTTATCATCTAAATAAGCTTCGTATAAAGCGCCTGTGATACAAAAAGCAGTGTCTTTAGTAAATTCTAGCGTCAAGCCGCCTAATGTGATCTCTAAAGCCGGCTCGTTTAATGCATTTTTGATTAAAGCGTTACCGGCTGCAAAGGCCCAGCGATCCATCACGCCACCTCGTTGCACGCCCATACTACGATAGCCAAATCTACCGAGGTCTTGGATACTAGCAAGGGCATTGCAGGCTAAAACTTTCATCACTACCGCCTATTTTTATCGTTAATTTATTGTTTTGAGATTATTCATCACTCATAAATATCAATAGCGCTAAATTTAAGCGTATCACCGGCGGTTAATAGCGTAGGCGTCTCCTTGGATAAATCAAATAACTTGGTTTCTGTTTGTCCGAGTAGCTGCCAACCGCCCGGAGAAGCAAAAGGGTAGATACCCGTTTGCTCGCCGCCAATACCGACCGAACCTGCTGGAACTTTGGTGCGCGGATTGGTATGTCTTGGGAAGTAAAGCGCTTCCGCTAAGCCACCAAGGTAGGGAAAGCCGGGCTGAAATCCAATGAAGTACACCGTATACGTCGCTGCCGTATGCTTCTCGACGACCTCTTCAACAGATAAGCCCAATTCAGCGGCCATAGATTTTAGATCAGGGCCATACTTGCCGCCGTAATGTACAGGAATCTCGACATGCTTACCTTGAATCTGCTTTTGCTCGGGGTTGGCGCTTAATTCGGTGAGCGTTTGTTGCAGGTTGTGAAGCTGTTTATAAGTTAAAGGGCTGATAAACACGCTCAGCGTATTCATACCGATGACTACCTCGCTCACCTCTGGCAACTGTTGCACGCTATCTGCCAGCGCCCAGCACTGTTGCTGCTTGGCAAGCGTGGTCGGCTTGGGGAAAAATAACACCAAATTGGTTTCGCTACACAGCTGCCACTGCGGCGGCTCAGATACTGTGGTTTCTGTAACGGTTGCGTCTTGAGTAGCCATAGATCGCGATTCCTTTTGGTTCTTGTTTCTACATTCTAGTTTTAGTTAAGACCATTTAAAAATGCTGCACATGATAAAAAATATGTCAGTTGTCTTTGATAATGCTTTTTACTTTTTACTCAATTACTTTTTACTCAATATTCTCAGCGATCCACTGCGATAGATAATGAATACTTACTTGGCCTTTGTTAAATTCGGGATCAGCAAATAGTTTTTGGTGCAAGGCAATATTAGTATCAATACCTTGTATCTCAGCTTCTGATAGTGCCGCTTGCATCTTGTCGATAGCTTGCTCTCGCGTTGGCGCATGGACGCAGATTTTGGCAATTAAGCTATCATAAGAGGGCGGGACGGTATAGCCCGATTCGATATGGCTATCGACGCGAATGCCAAATCCTGCTGGCAAGTGACAATAATCGATACGTCCGGGGCTGGGCATAAAGGTATAAGGGTTTTCAGCATTGATTCGGCATTCAAACGCATGACCGTTAATTCTGACGTCTTGTTGCGTATAGCTCAAAGGCTGACCTGCTGCTACCAATATCTGCTCTTGCACGATATCGACACCAGTCACCAGCTCAGTAATGGTATGCTCAACTTGGATACGGGTATTCATCTCAATAAAGAAAAACTCGCCGTTTTCATATAAAAACTCAAACGTCCCTGCGCCAATATAATTCATCTTTTGACAAGCCAGCGCGCAGCGTTCACCGATTTGTACGCGTTGTTCAGCGCTAATGCCGGGAGCAGGGGCTTCTTCAATCACTTTTTGATGACGGCGCTGCATCGAGCAATCGCGCTCGCCTAAATGAATGGCGTTGCCCTGGGTATCAGCAAGGACTTGAATCTCGACATGACGCGGCGCTTGTAGATAGCGCTCTAGATAAACCACGGAGTCGCCAAAATTGGTTTTGGCTTCCGCTTGGGTCATTGAAATGGCGTTTATCAGGTTCTCTTCACTCTCAACCACGCGCATACCGCGCCCGCCGCCGCCACTTGCCGCTTTAATAATCACCGGATAACCGACTTCTCTAGCGATTTTAAGCGCGGCTTCTTTGTCGCTTGGCAGTGCGCCATTAGAGCCGGGCACACAAGGGACGCCAGCCTCTAGCATTTGTTTTTTTGCCGCAACCTTATCGCCCATGCTTTTTATGTTGTCTGAAGTTGGACCAATAAAGGTTAATCCAGCTTGGGCGACACGCTCAGCAAAAGCGGCATTTTCTGCCAAAAACCCATAACCCGGATGAATGGCCTCAGCGCCCATAACTTCGGCAGCGGAGATGATCGCTTCTTGGTTCAGGTAGCTTTTGGTAGCAAGGGCAGGACCGATACAGATCTTTTCATCGGCAAGTTTTACGGGCAGCGAGTCTTTATCGGCTTTGGAGTAGACGATGATGGAGGTGATGCCCAGCTGTTTGCAGGCACGGATGATACGTAACGCAATCTCGCCACGGTTGGCGATAAGAATTTTTTTAAACATGAAGCTGTCCTTGCAGATATAGTCCATTTGATGGCTTAAATACGGTTAGTAATATAGGCAATATCTAATCCAGCTAATATATCCTAGCTAGGACTAATCATAAACAGCGCTTGGTCAAATTCAACCACATCACCGTCTTCGACCAAAACCTCTTCAATACTGCCGGCGCGATCGGCTTTGACTTCATGCATGATTTTCATCGCTTCTATTACGCATAACGTATCACCTGCTACCACGCTATCGCCAACGCTTACAAAGACATCGGCGCTCGGGTCAGAGCGGCGATAAAAGGTGCCGAGCATCGGAGCGGTGATTTGGTTGTTTTCGCTGGCTGTTTCTGTAGTTGGTTTATCTTTAGCAGCGCCAGCAGAGTCGATATCTTGCGCAGAAGAATTGCCATTAGGGTTTGTAAAGGAGTTTGTAGAGGTATGATCTGTGCTAGTAGAACTGTTTCTACTATTGATATGACTACGGTCTTGATTGCTGCTTTGATTAATTTGATTACCGCTTTGATTAAAAGGAGGCTGACAAATGATAGAGATACGCTTACTGCCGTCAACGACTTCTAGGGAATCAATGTTGGCACGTTCAGCAATGTTAATGAGCCTTTCTACATCGTTAAAATTGATATTCATATTTTCATCCATATTCTTTGCCGTTTTATTAAAGTAAAAGGCAGACAATAGTCCATTACTGTTTATACTAAGTCATTTGTAACTATGCAGAAAGTAATGAAATATTGCGCTTAGTAAGTCGTTGCTAAAATTAATGGGCTTACAATGTATAAGTCACTATAGTCAATCAATATTAAAAGTGGTACAAGGCAGACGAGTGCAAGTACTACAGTAGTAGGCTAAACGAGTCTAACGCTGTAACACTTTAATAGTGGTTCGACTATAAGATACTCATATTGAGCTATTAGCAACAATACGCTTTAAGGCTTTGCTGATGCCTGTTGGACTGTAATTAAAACGCTGGGCTCGCTCATAATGATAATCGTCAGGGTGGTCTTTGACATCTTGAGCTAGGGCTTCATCCTTTATTTTGTAGGGCTTAATATATCGGGTGGTTTTACTATGAAGACGCTTTTTCCACTTCTGGATAGTCGTTGGACTGATATCATAGAAAACAGCAGCTTCGACAAAGGTCATGCCCTCATCTAAGCTTTTAAGAACTTGTTTGCGATAATCTAGGGAGTAAGTCATGGTCATTTGATTTGTGGAGTAATTGAGACAGTGTTTAGTTAGTAAATCATAAAGGCTTTTCTTCGTTAAAAATGGCTAATTACCACCAATAAGTTGGATACTGTCTGTCCTTGCCTAAACTATTGTAAAATAGTGGTCAACTAATTTTGCGTGTGATAAGAAGTAGGCTAATCATATAGCCAAGTAGCACAACACTGAGGTGAGATAATGGTTATTCGAGAAGTATGAACAGGTAAGCGCGGAAAATACCAAGCAGCAGTCCGATATGTTATTTATATTTGGTGAAGGTCTTATTATAGCGGCGCAAACACGCCCTAATATTACCAGTGCTATAAATTTTACTTGCGTGCTGTGTCGTCGCAGCCAGAGGCTGCGCAACCCATATTTTAAAAAAAAGCATCCCAGCAGCATTGTATCGGTTTTATAGTGATTCAATTATACTGGAAACCTAAAAATTTTTTAGCTAGCATTACTTGCGTGTATTCCGAGAAGTATAGAGTTAAACGCTTTTCTATTTTGTTTGATTGATAGTTGGCAAAGACAATCGTCTATACTTAGCAAAGTGTTTAACAAAACTGCTAATATCTTATAAAACTAAATAAACAACACGCCGCATAGACCAACCACCGCCAGTACACGCTGGATCATCAGGCTGTCTTGCAAGTGAGTATTTAGGTAAGTGGCAACGCCTCTACCCACAGTATACAGACCAAGCATGGCAATAATCATACCGATGAAAAAGCCTGTTGTGCTACTGTTAGCGGGCACTTCGATAGCGTGCGCTGCCCCATGGAGCATAGCGAGTGCAGCAAAGCCTGCGATGGCTAAGTTATGCCACGTTTTCACCGACGCTTCATTGCTTTGATTAATGCCGTTATTATTAAGCCTGATATTAAAATAGCGGCTCATCAGTGCCATGGTGAGTAAGACGATAGACAGTACAATGCCGGACTCAATAAACGTACTGTTTAAGCTCATATTTAAGCTTAGGGCAAAACCTGCCACTAAACCTAAGCTCAACGACACAAAGCCTTTTTTAAAGCTGTGCATTTGCGTCAAGAGCATGCCCATACCGAGCGCTAGTACAAGATGATCCAGCCCCGTCAAAGGGTGCATGATACCTGACAGTACTGAGTTGCCAAAGGCTCCATCAGCTGTCATCACCCCATGCCCAGGGTGAGCAAATACTAGTGTTGGCAGTCCCGTTAACAAAGATGACAGTGCTAGAGTGCGAGTCATTGCCGCCTTATCGATTAGATTTTTAGCTGTCTTATTTTTAGTCATGGTTTTTGAAGCTTGTGTGCTCATGATGTGTCCTTAATGGTTTAATAAGTCGATATATAGTCGAACCACTATTAAAGTGTTACAGCGTTAGACTCGTTTAGCCTACTACTGTAGTACTTGCACTCGTCTGCTTTGTACCACTTTTAATATTGATTGACTATAGTCAGGGGGTTGTAGAACATCTATTTATACGCCGCACCTTATGCCGCGCTAATCATGCCTTTATCTAGGATAAAGGTAACGATATCATCGAGACCTTCGCCGGTTTTCATGTTACTAAAGACCACGGGCTTATCGCCGCGCATCTTTTTGGCATCGCGCGCCATCACCTCAAGTGAGGCGCCTACTAAGGGGGCAAGGTCGGTTTTATTAATAATAAGTAAGTCAGATTTCATAATGCCAGGTCCGCCTTTACGAGGGATTTTATCGCCTGCTGAGACGTCGATGACATATAGGGTTAAATCAGATAATTCAGGGCTAAAGGTCGCCGCCAAATTATCGCCGCCAGATTCGATAATAATAAGCTCAAGCCCTGCAAATTGGTGTTGTAGTTCAGCGATGGCAGATAAATTGATGGAGGCATCCTCACGGATAGCAGTATGCGGACAGCCGCCCGTTTCGACACCGCGAATACGCTCGGCTGGCATGGCCTCGTGACGCGTTAAGAATTCAGAGTCTTCTTTGGTATAAATGTCGTTGGTCACCACTGCCATATTGACGTCATCACGCAAGCGTTGACACAATCTTAGCGTGAGTGCGGTTTTTCCTGAGCCAACGGGACCGCCAATACCTAAACGTAGAGGAGATAAGCTAGTCTCTGAATGGGTATGGTCGGCTTTGGGTGTAAGTGCCATAAATAAATATCCTCAATAAAGTCGTGAGTAATTAAAAGTTTGGTACAAATAAATAGTGTTTAAGTGAAATAGTGTGGGTTAGCACTCAAGAGCGAAACAAACGGCTATATTGTCTTTCATGCTGACATGACAGTATCGCTAAATTCGGCAAGTTAGCTGACATATGCAGCTCTTGATAAAGCAGGTTTAGCTTTAAGATGCTAGTCTCCTCTAGGCTGTTAGCCGCTAACGATAGTTTTTGCACCTGCAAAAAGCTTTGCTGAACGCTAGCCGCTAAGGGCGGTATGCGCTCACTTAATAACTGCTGCAACTGCCAGATGATACGCTGGCCTGCCATTTGTCCAAGTGGTACAGTCTTGACCGCCGCCAGCACCATGTTCTCAATTTGCCCAAAAGCATAGGTAGTCATAGCTTGCGCAGGCTCAAGTTGCCAATACGAGCTGATATGCGCAAATAAGGGTAAAAACCCATGAGCAAGCAGACGATCAGGCACGTCAAGCTCAAGCACATCACCAAGCCAAGCCGATAAAGACAGTGCCAGTTGGCTCGACTCATAGACAAACTCTTTGCTTTCGCGGCTGGCGTGGTAATCGGCACCTAAAGCATCAGCAAGGGCGTTATCATCACTCATAAGCGCTGCCATCATAAGCGCCAATAGCGGTAGCTCGTAACGACATAATGCCAGTGCTAGATAGTCGCTCATAAACTCCAAGCTACTGGCCTCGTCACAAATAAGCCCGGACTCAATAGCCGGTTCTATACCTTGTGAATAGGTGTAACTACCGATCGGCAGGTTACTTGACGCCAGCATAAGCAAACGTCCGGTCACGTCTATATCTATAGAGTTTAGCGCAGTTATCGCGTCTATTGCGTCTACCGTGTTTGCGCTCGATTGCGCTAAGGGCGTATCATGATTAGTCATAAGCGTTGCCATCGCTATGCGAATGTCCGTTATCGCTTTGAGCGCTTTGAGCGCTGTGAGTATGAGCATATGCATAAGCATGGCTGTGATGAGCGTGACTGTGTCCATGGCTATCAGTATGGCTATGCGCATGACCGTGAGCGTGTCCCCCGTGCTCACCTTTATAGGCTCCCGTTTCTGGTTCAAACGCTGCTTGTACGGCTTGGGTATGCAGCCCTAACTGACCCAACATTGCCTCTAAGACATGATCAGGCTCAAAGTACAGAGCGTCGGGGGTAATCATTAGAGGCACATGGCGGTTACCTAGATGATAAGCGCCCCTCATAAGATCAAAGCTATTATCAGCAGTGACTTCAATTAACGCTTGCTTAGCGGCCATCACTTGTATGAGTTCGCCGTGCTTATCGGCCAGCACACTGCCATTTTTGATAGTTTCTGTGCGTGGTAGGTCAATACCGACGTCTTGTTGCTGCTGCGTTTGCGCTTTAAATCGGCTACGCTGACGGGTATCGAAATCGAGATATAAAAAGTGCTGTGCCTGTTTTTGATCATCAATAACGGCTTGCTGCTTGACGCTAAGCGCTGCTGGGTCGAGACGCTGTGTATATATTTTCATAAATTGCTTTATCGTCCGTTCAAATAGGGGAATAGGGGGTTGATGTCTAGTGAGCTGAGTTAGCACTACTATAAAAGCCCTTTAGAATAAAAAGTAACGCTGAGCCATTGGTAAATAGTCAGCAGGCTCACAGGTCAACAGCTCCCCATCAGCATGCACCTCATAAGTCTCTGGATTGACTTCCATAATCGGGCAGTAGCTGTTAAATTTCATATCTTGTTTTCGCATTTGACGAATGTTGTGTACTGCTTTAATGACTTTATTTAGTCCCAACTGCTTATCAACACCTTTCTCTAAGGCAGTACGCGACATAAAGGTGATACAAGTTTGCGCTACTGTTTTGGAGAAGCTGCCAAACATAGGGCGATAGTGGACAGGCTGCGGGGTAGCAATGGAGGCGTTAGGGTCGCCCATAGGCGCGGCAGCTATCAACCCGCCTTTGATAATGTTGTCCGGTTTTACCCCAAAAAACGCGGGTGACCATAAAATCAGATCCGCCCATTTGCCAACTTCAATAGAGCCGACCTCATCGCTGATACCATGGGTAATAGCGGGATTGATGGTGTATTTAGAGATATAGCGTTTGATACGAAAGTTATCATTACCGCTATCAAAGTCGGTATGACTTAAGGTGATATGTTCTGAGGACTGCTCCGTTTTGGCCGTTTGGTCAGGTGCTAAGTGACCACGCTGCGCTTTCATTTTATCAGCGGTCTGCCACGTGCGAATAATGACCTCTCCTACGCGCCCCATCGCTTGCGAGTCGCTGCTCATCATGGAGATGGCGCCCATATCTTGCAAAATGTCCTCAGCAGCAATAGTCTCGCGGCGGATACGACTCTCAGCAAAAGCCACATCCTCGGCGATGGCTGGGCTTAAGTGGTGACAGACCATGAGCATGTCGAGGTGTTCATCGATGGTATTGACCGTAAAGGGACGCGTCGGATTGGTTGACGACGGCAAGACATTAGGCTCACCAATGGCCTTTAGGATATCTGGCGCATGACCACCGCCTGCGCCTTCGGTGTGAAAGGTATGGATACAGCGCTCTTTAAAGGCAGCTAACGTGCTATGCAAATAGCCACTTTCATTTAACGTATCGGTATGGATAGCGACTTGCACATCGTACTCATCAGCCACACTCAAGCAGTTATCAATAGCCTGCGGTGTTGAGCCCCAGTCTTCATGCAGTTTTAGACCGATAGCCCCCGCTGCAACTTGTTCGATAATAGGCTCAGGTAAGCTAACGTTACCTTTACCAAGCAGCCCGATATTCATAGGAATAGCATCGCTGGCTTTTAGCATACTTTGAATATGATAAGCTCCTGGCGTACAAGTAGTGGCTAGAGTGCCCTCGGCAGGCCCAGTACCGCCGCCAAGCATGGTGGTGACTCCAGACATCAAGGCCGTTTCGCATTGCTGCGGAGCAATAAAGTGAATGTGGCTGTCAACACCACCAGCAGTTAGGATTTTGCCTTCTCCAGCGATAATCTCAGTCGCTGCGCCAATCGGCAGAGTCACATTGGGCTGAATATCAGGGTTGCCGGCTTTGCCAATACCGCTAATGCGACCCTCTTTGATAGCCACGTCGGCCTTATAAATACCGGTATAGTCAACAATCAAAGCATTGGTGATAATGGTGTCGGCTACTTGACTACCAAGCAGCTGTGATTGGCCCATGCCATCACGGATGACCTTGCCGCCGCCAAACTTCACCTCCTCACCGATACTGACGCTACACGTATTAGGACGCTGGTCGATGTGGCTGGTCAAATCATACTCCACTTCAAGCCATAAGTCGGTATCGGCCAAGCGCACTTTGTCGCCTGTGGTCGGGCCAAAGTGCTCGGCATGGATGCGTCTATCCACGCGTTTTTGCGAGGTGTGTGGCGTGCTCTTGATATCGGCCGCTCCCATCACTTTACCTGCAAAACCATAGATGTGCTGACGACCTGCGATGGCAACCAGCTCTACTTCGCGCGCTTGCCCCGGCTCAAAACGTACCGCAGTCCCGGGTACGATGTTGAGGCGGTAGCCAAGCGTGGGTTCTCGATCAAAGCTTAATGCCTCGTTGACCTCAAAGAAATGATAATGCGAGCCGATCTGAATGGGACGGTCACCTGTATTGACGACCTCTACGCTTTGCACGCAGCGACCCGCATTTAGGGCCATATCACCTGCTTTGATTCTATATTCGCCTGCTTTTATCTTTTTATTTTTGCTCATTTTTGTCATCCTTCATGGCTCTATAGGTCTTACTAGACAATAGGGTTGTGTACGGTCACAAGTTTTGTGCCATCAGGGAAGGTGGCTTCGACTTGTACATCGTGAATCATCTCAGCAATACCGTCCATGACATCATCAGTTGAGAGATAAGTCGCGCCTTCACTCATTAGCTGCGCTACGGTTTTGCCATCACGGGCGCCTTCCATAAGCAGCATACTGATATAAGCGATGGCTTCTGGATAGTTGAGCTTGACGCCGCGCTCTTTACGACGTTCAGCGACCATGCCGGCGGTAAATAGCATGAGTTTGTCTTTTTCGGTAGGGGTTAGTTGCATCGGATTATCCTTAATAGCCTTAATAATGAGTGGTCATATTATTTGTTTATTTACTTATCACATTAGGGCGTGTCCCTAATTCAAGCGTTTATGACTAAACGGGCTAAAAATGGCTAAATCTTTAGCAAACGGTGTCAAATAACTGGTCAATATCTTGATATTACCTGCGCTATTTTCCTTGTTTGCCTTTAATTTATCTCATTTTTATCACCATTTTTAAAATAGGGACACGCCCTAGTCACATCGCTGTTGATCAATAGAGTCTATTGTCAAAAGCTATCGCTTTAGAATAGGTCAGAATTAAAAACTAAGTGTCCCAAATCCTTGGTCGATGCGGCTCAAGCGCATACCATTTGCGCCTGATAAGCTCGCGGGCTTGGTAAAAGGCTTCAAAACAAGCTCGTACATCAGACCCTAGGTAGCGACAATTGATCCCTTGATAGTTGTGCGTACAATAAATGGGTAGCGACTGTTTATCGGTAAGACTGCGTATCTCGCTGATCGTCTCATCTAAATACTGTCCCAGCTTTAATGGGTTGTTTTGTAGCTCTGCTTCAATGGTATCAATGCTGGGTATGGCCCAAAACGAGCCATGCACGTGCTGATTATTTAGCCCGAGTGCTGAGGTAAACCAGCGGGTATCGGCCTGCTGCGCGGTATGCTCTTTGACCAATAACACGTTATCTCGCCATATCTCTAAACGATTGGCATAGTGACCATGAGCAAAAGTCTCTCGGTACGCTTGACGACCAAACACGGCGATATCCCAAGTGAGCAAACTGGCGGTTTGGGTTAAATAAAAGCGGTTAGTAGCGTTAGAGACAGAGTGATCGTAATAAATGCTCTCTTGGGGCAGCCACTCAAGGATAGCGTGGTCATCGAGGTAGGCGCTGATATGTTGTACGGCCTCAACCGTAGCGCTTAATAAGCGCTTATCAAGCAAAGTGCTGCTACTGCTGTCTATAGGCTGACTTGGTTTGCTACATTTTTGTGCTTCGCCATAATGCGCTTGGCGCTGCGCCTGTCGTTGCCCGTACCATTTGCCCGCGCCTGGGGTAGTAATCACCGCGTGACTATTGGCCTCTAGCTTGTACTCCAGTGTTAAGCGGTCATCATCCGCGATACCAGCGGGAGGATATAACACATAGATATGACAAATCCCTGCTTGGTGATCAGGCTCAGGATACAGTGCGCGTTGTACCACCAGTGCCCCAGTATGGGCACGGTGATACAGCCGAGTTTTTGCCGCGTCAGCTGTATGGTCAAAATAAAGATGTAGCGTAGATTGCCAAGTCAAAATAAAATGTTCCTTTTGAGACGTATGCTATTAAAAAAGCGCTTTTAGATGGCTACCAACTCTTGAATGTGGTTGTTTGCCATATCCTCTCCTGCGCCCTGAGCGACCACTTGTCCGCGCGAGAGCACGGTGTAGTTATCCGCCAGCTCCTCTGCAAATTCATAGAACTGCTCAACCAGTACAATCGCCATATCCCCTTGATGGCCTAAATCCTTAATGACCCGTCCGATATCCTTGATAATTGAGGGCTGGATGCCTTCGGTAGGCTCATCGAGTACCAGCACGCGCGGCTCTGAGGCCAGTGCGCGCGCGATTGCCAACTGCTGCTGCTGACCCCCTGACAGATCGCCGCCGCGCCGGTGCTTCATCTCATCGAGTACCGGAAAGATGTCGTATAAGTGTTTGGGAACGCGCCCCGCTTTGCTGCGGGAGAACTTGGCCATACCGATCAAAATATTTTCCTCTACCGTCAGTGTTGAGAATATATCGCGCCCTTGGGGCACGTAAGCGAGTCCGGCGCGCACGCGCTGCTCAGGAGTGAGCTTACTGATGTCTGTACCATCGAGGACAACCTGTCCTGACTTGATTGGGAGTATGCCCATCAGACATTTAAGCAAAGTGGTTTTGCCAACGCCGTTACGCCCGAGTATTACACTGCACTCGCCAACCGGCGCAGTAAATGAAACGTCACGCAAAATATGACTGCCGCCGTAGTACTGATTGATTGCCTTAACGTCTAGCATAGAGGCTCCTATGTTTAAATGGTTTTAAGCAGTAAAAGTCAAGCCGTTAGCGTCCAAGATAGGACTCAATGACCGCCTCATTTTCTTGCACCTCAGCTAAAGTACCTTCGGCTAAAATAGCCCCTTGGGCAAGTACCGTGACCTTTTCACTAATGGCATCAATAAAGCTCATATCGTGCTCGACGACGATTAAGGTATGATTTTGTTTGAGGCGCAGACATAGCTCAGCGGTGTGCTCGGTTTCAGCGTCCGTCATACCAGCGACTGGCTCATCGAGCAAGATAAGCTTAGGACTTTGCATCAGCAGCATACCAATCTCCAACCACTGCTTTTGCCCATGCGAGAGGAGGCCTGCGGGCAGGCGGGTCTTGTCTGTCAAGCGAATCTGCTCAAGGGTCGCCTCAAGTGTGTTTCGAGTATCGGCATCAAGCCTACGGCGCAAACTGCCCATTACGCGTTTGTCCTTGGGCGCGGCAAGCAGTAAATTATCGAGCACGCTAAAGTTCTCAAACACCGTCGGTTTTTGAAACTTGCGCCCGATACCCGATTCTGCGATTTGTTCTGTTGACATAGTCGCCAGATTATAGGTTTGCCCAAAGAACACGCTACCTTCGGTAGGACGGGTTTTACCGGTTATCACATCCATCAAGGTTGTTTTGCCCGCGCCATTAGGACCGATAATACAGCGCAGCTCTCCTTCTTCGATGTATAAGGACAAGTTGTTCAGCGCCCGAAATGAGTCAAACCAGACGCTCACTTCCTCAAGGTACAGCGCAATACCGTGGCTAAAGTCTGCGCCGCGACGCTTAGGGTGACTCAAACCGTCGCTGTGGTCGTCATCGTAGTCGTATTCATCAAGCGCCTTAGCTGTCATAGCTAGCGACCTCTTAGGCGCTTTATCAGGTAAATTGCTAGACAGCTTAGAGACAAGCGATGTTGATAAATGATTATTGAGCATCAGATTTTTCCTTTTTAAAGCGTCCAAGCAGACCAATAATGCCGTTTGGTAAAAATAGGGTGACAACGACGAACAGACTGCCAAGTATTAATAGCCAGACCTCAGGGTAGGCGACGGTAAAGTAAGTCTTGAGCGCGTTGACTACGCCTGCGCCTAAGATGGCACCGATAAGATTACCGCGGCCACCAGCAGCGACCCACACGGCCATCTCAATAGAGTTAATCGGGTTCATCTCGCCAGGATTAATGATGCCCACTTGCGGGACGTACAGCGCCCCTGCGATACCAGCGATAACCGCTGATAGCACCCATGCCGATAGCTTGTACCAAAGCGTGCGATACCCTAAGTACTGCAAGCGGTTTTCACTATCGCGAATAGCGCCAAGCACGCGCCCGTAAGGCTGACCCATCAAATAACGCAGGCCAGCATAAGATATCAGTAGTGCCAGTGCGGTCACAAAGCACAAGGTAGCGCGCGTGGAGGCGGCAGTAATGTCGTAGCCCAAAAGAGTGGTAAAACCGGTAAAACCATTGTTGCCACCAAAGCCTGTCTCATTACGAAAGAACAGTAAGGCCGCCGCGTACGTCATAGCTTGGGTAATAATCGAGAAGTACACGCCTTTTATTTTTGAGCGAAAAGCAAAGAAGCCAAAGATAAAGGCAACGATACCTGGCACCAATAGCACCAAAGCGCTCGCCCACCAAAAGTGCTGCGTCCCTGCCCAATACCACGGCAGCTCAGTCCAGCTCAAAAAGCGCATAAAATCAGGGATACCGTCGCCTGCGGTCTCGCGCGTGAGGTACATACCAAAGGCATAACCGCCAAGCGCAAAGTACAGCCCATGCCCTAAGCTCAAAATACCCGCGTACCCCCAGACTAAATCTAGGGCCAGCGCCACCATCGCTAGCGCCATAATCTTACCAATAAGGGTAATCCAGTAAGCGGAGAGGTGAAAAGGAGAGGTGATAGGCAGCAGATGCAGCCACGGTACGATAAGTAATAGCAAAAAGCATAAGCCGATAAATACAGCGCTGCGCGGGGTATCAGATAATAATGTGATGATTCTCATAGCCTTCTCCTTAATCAACAAAACGGCCTTTTAGTGCAAATAAACCTTGTGGCCGCTTCTGAATAAACAGAATCACAAGAACCAGTAATACAATTTTGGCAAGCACCGCGCCAATACCAATCTCAAGCACCGTACCACTGACGCCTAAACCTAAAGAGGCGAGCACTGCGCCCCATACTTGACCGACACCGCCGACGACGACAACTAAGAACGCGTCGATGATATACGTCTGACCTAAGCTGGGTCCGACGTTGCCGACTTGCGCGAGTGCGCAGCCTGCCAATCCTGCCAGCCCCGAGCCAAGGCCAAAGGCCAGCATATCGATGCGCGCAGAGGGGATACCAACCGCGCGTGCCATCTGCCGATTTTGCGTTACCGCGCGTACAAATAGCCCAAAGCGCGTTTTGTTAAGTAAATATACCAGTAGCAGCAGAATAATGACCGTAAAGCCGATGATAGCGATGCGGTTATAGGGAAGGGCAAGGCTTGCGGACACTTGATACGCGCCGCTAAGCCATGAGACATTGCTGACCTCAACGTTTTGCGCGCCAAACACCATGCGTATCAGCTGCATCAAAATTAAACTGATACCAAACGTCGCCAGTAGGGTCTCAAGCTCACGCCCATAGAGCGGACGGATCACGATACGCTCGATGACCATACCGATCACAGCGCTAACCAAAAACGCACTGGGTATCGCGGCGAGTAAGTACCAGCTTGCCATCTCAGGCAGATAGGCTTGAAATAGGTTTTGCACCACATAAGTGGCGTACGCGCCAATCATAATCAGCTCGCCATGTGCCATATTGATGACGCCAAGCAGCCCAAAGGTAATTGCAAGCCCTAGCGCTGCTAGTAGTAAGATACTGGCGGTACTAAGACCGGTGAACAGATGCCCCGACCATGTACTGATCGAGATGCGCTGCTCAATACTTGCTTCAGCCGCCAGCAACGCCGTCTCAAGATTAGGATCAAGATTGTCGTTTGCCAACGCCTGTTTGACATCGATTAACACCTGCGGGCTATCGCTGTCAGCGAGCACGTCAAGCGCGGCGATTTGGGTAGCCACATCGCCATCGCGAAAATTTAGCCTCGCCTGCAAGGTACTAAGCGCGGCGCTCACCTCCGCGTCATCTTCGCGCACGGCTGCTGCGCTGACGATTGCAGGATCTATTTGTTCGATGTTATCAGCAAGGATACTCACCGCTTGCAAGCGCTGCGCCGGATCGTCTGAATCCAGCTTCACTTTTGCTTGCCCAAACACCAGTGCGGAGCGCAGGGCATTAGTCAATGTTACTTGCGCCAGATCGCTTGGCCATTCGTCCGTCAGATCTCTATCAGGATAGGTAAACAGCTCGTCATCAGCGTTTAGCAAATAAGTTTGCCCACCGTTGCCTTGATACAGCTCATCATTATCAATCAGCTCAACTAACGTATCGAGACTCTCAGCGGAGCCTGGCCACTGACCCAGCATCGCTTGGCGCTGACTAAAGTCTGCAGCCACAAACTGCTCAATGGCATCGCCCTGACTGTTAATTGGACTGTTAATTGGACTGGTAACTGGACTGGTAACTGGACTGGTAAGCGCGGCAGGCGTAGTCAAAGACTGCGCATTTTGCGTAAGCAAACTCTTATCATCGCTGGCAAGATTAGAGGTGGTCGCTACTGTATTGGCAGGAGAATGACTATCTACTGCGGTGTCGTCAGCCGAAGCGGGAAGCGGGGTTAAAGCGAGCATAAATGCTAAGCAAAGAAGCACAAATGATAGACTAAGACTAACAGCACTAAAGGCCTTGTTAAAGCCGCTAGCCTGCGCGTCATATATAAAAGAGGGATAAGGCGACATAGTGGAATCCTTTTTTATAATCAACACTCCTCCAACCCTGCCAAGCTAGCCTATAGCTTGGCGGGACTATCAAGGTTTGCTGATATTGATACCAATAAGAAAGTAAAGCTTAGGATAATCCTTACTTAGGAATGTATTGGCTCCACGGTGAAGCTTGGATAACCTCGGGTGTCTTATAGACCACATCAAATTGACCATCGGGGCGAATCTGACCGATCATGACCGGTTTCCACAAGTGATGGTTCTCTGCATCCATCTTTAGCGTATAGCCTGAAGGGGCAGCAAAAGTCTGACCGCCCATACTGATACGGACTTTGTCCACATCTGTGCTACCCGCGTCCTCCACCGCCTGCTTCCACATATTGATACCGACGTAGGTGGCCTCCATAGGGTCGTTAGTAACGACATTGTCGGCATTGGGTAAGTTGTTATCGAGCGCATACTGCTTGTACTTTTTGGTAAAGTCGTTATTGGTTGGGTTTTTGACCGACATAAAGTAGTTCCATGCCGCTAAGTGCCCTTGCAGCGCGCTAGTATCGATACCGCGTAGCTCCTCTTCACCAACTGAGAATGCCATGACTGGAATATCAGCGGCGTCAATACCTTGATTACCAAGCTCGCGATAAAAAGGCACGTTGGAGTCGCCGTTGATGGTCGATATGACTGCTGTCTTTTTGCCCGTAGCGAAGTTTTTGATATTAGAGACAATGGTTTGATAATTACTAAAGCCAAATGGCGTGTACTCTTCCATAATGTCGCTATCGGCAACGCCTTTAGACTGTAAAAAAGCGCGTAGTATCTGGTTGGTGGTACGAGGATAGACATAATCCGTGCCTAATAATACAAAGCGCTCAGCGCTACCACCTTCAGGACTCATCAAGTATTCAACGGCAGGAATAGCTTGCTGATTGGGCGCAGCACCAGTATAAAAGATGTTTTCGGACTGCTCTTGACCTTCGTACTGCACCGGATAAAACATCAAGCCATTGAGCTCTTCAACGACGGGCAATACCGACTTACGCGATACCGACGTCCAGCCACCAAAGATGACATCTACTTCATCTTGCGTGAGGAGCTGGCGCGCTTTTTCAGCAAATAGCGGCCAGTCAGAGGCAGGGTCAACGACGACAGGCTCGAGCTGCTTGCCGAGTACCCCGCCGTTGGCATTAATCTCCTCAATCGTCATTAGCGCGGTGTCCTTTAGCGAGGTCTCAGAGATGGCCATCGTCCCCGATAAAGAGTGCAAAATACCGACTTTAATAGTATCGCCATTAGTCGCCGCTGCGCTTTGAGTGGTGGTATCGCTAGCTGTCGTCTCTGAGCTCGTCTCGGCTGGCTTTTGACAGCCAGCAAGGCTCAAACTACCTACAACGGCAAGCGCCACTATAGATAAGCGTGAGGTCAATCGTAAGTCGGTACGAGGGGCGCTATTCAGTGTGGTAGCGGTAGCAAGGGTCGGCAATAAAGACATAAACTTCTCCAAAAAGAGTAAAATAGCAACAAGGTGAGTCAATTAATGGCTTTGACTGTTTTACTATTTTTATTACTTCAATATCTATGCCAGCCTTAAAGATAGAAAATTGCACCACTATGGTTCTTTATTGAGTAAGAAGCCTTCTTTTTTTGCACCAAAATAGACCTATAGGCTCTTATGCACCACGATGGTTTATTAATACTTGCGAATAAAAGCCATTGTTTCTTTAAGGGGCTAAAACTGGGCAGAATAAATGTGTTGAAAGGGTAGAGGGTTCTACTGTCTTGATAAGTCTAAATATCAAAATAGAAGGTTTAAGTTAGTAAAGAAGGGCTGTTGACAGGTTCAGTTAATTGTAATTCGGTAATAAAAAACCCTTATAGCTCAAGGCGTATAAGGGGTAATCATTAAGAGCTTTTATTTTGAACAACAAATTTAACAACTTATATAGCGTTATAAACTCACCATCCTCTCAATATTAGTTGTTATATCACAAGCAACCTGCTTTAATAAATTTTTCTTCATGTCATAGTTGTAGATAATAGTTAAAGGGGCTGTAGTAGATAAGCACTATGCTAGACTACTTTTATGAAGATAACCCATTGTAAACTCAGTAAAAAATTACAGCGAAGGCTGTTAGAGTTTTTTACAGCTGAAGTGACTGCTAGAACAGCCGCAGATTTGCTTGATATTCAGCCTAATACTGCTGCACTTTTTTATCATAAAATAAGACTTGTGATAGATCATCATCTCTCATTACAAGCTGATGAGCTTTTTGATGGTGAAGTCGAATTAGATGAAAGTTACTTTGGCGGTGTACGCAAAGGCAAAAGAGGTCGCGGAGCTGCTGGTAAAACAGCCGTGTTTGGTATCCTAAAACGAAATGGTAAGGTTTATACCATTGTCGTAGCAGACACCAAACAAACCACCCTAATGCCTGCTATTAAGCGTAAAATCAAGCCTGACAGCTTTGTTTATACGGATAGCTATCGAAGTTACAATGCATTAGATGTGAGTGAGTTTAAACATTTCAGAGTCAATCACTCTAAAGAGTTTACTTGTGGTAAAAACAATCACATCAACGGCATTGAGAACTTTTGGAATCAGTCTAAACGAACACTCAGAAAGTATAATGGAATCGATAAGAAGAACTTCCATTTATTTTTAAAAGAGTGCGAGTTTAGATTTAACTATGGCTCACCATCTAATCAGCTGAAAACCTTGAGAAAATGGTGTGATATTTAATCCTTATCTACTACAGCCCCTTATTTAATACTATGAGAAAATATACTAACTAATACTAACTACTCCTATCCATTATAAATCTCGTAATTGCTCGATTAGCCAACGGTGAATGCCACTGTCATTGGTACGTGGATGCCAAGCGGCTATTATCTTAAAGGTAGGCGGTAGGGCTTCTACTTTAAGCGTTTTAACTTTACTGTTTGGCAGTAGTCGCGCGGGATAAAAGGCAATCATGTCAGTGGTATGCAAAATATCTGGCACAGCTGAAAAGCTAGGCACTGACATCACAATGTTTCGCTTAAGCCCTTTTTCGGCAAACCACTGATCATGAGAACCGCGCAAGTTGGCACGCGAAGGCGATACCACCAGCTGCGGGTGTGCTGCAATTTGTGCCAGTGTTAGCACCTTTGTTACGAACTCGTTTTTATAACCTGTAATGCATAAATGTTGTTCTTCAAACAAAGTGACATAAGATAAATTATCAGGGATAAACTCTGGAAAGGTAAGCAGTAAATCAAGTTCGCCTGCCGCAATAAGCTGATTGATGTTGTCTGAGGCAAAATCTCGCACTATCAATTTTAAGTTAGGCGCTTCACGGCGCGTTAGATTAAACAACTGCGGTAATAATGCCTGCGTCGCATAATCGGTCGCACTAATCGTAAAAACACCTTTATAGGTTTGCGGCGTAAACACATCCGGCTCCAAGAGCACCTCTAACTGTCTTAATATATCGTTAATAGGTTGCTGCATCGATAGTGCTTTTGGTGTGGGCACCATGCTATTTCCTTGACGAATAAACAGACGATCATCAAATAGATCACGTAGCTTACGCAGCTGCTCACTGATAGCTTGTTGGGTTAAGCCCATTTTGCGTGCAACTTTTGATAGGTTCTTTAGATCAAGCAATGCCTGTAGCACTCTGAGCTGTTTGATATCAAGCCGATTTATACCATTCATCATCTGTACCATTAATAATTGTATCTTCAACAAGAAAACGTTGTTTCTAATTGTACCTCTAAAACTTTATGCTTACTCATATTACTTAAGTGATCAATCAAACCTTAAAACAACGGATAAATTTCAAGTAATAAGCCTATCTGTTTGCTATAAAAGAGAATGTTATGAAACAAACTATTCCTAATACCAGTGCACTGTTTTCGCCTGTAAAACTTGGGCCTTATACGCTTAAAAATCGTATTGTGATGCCACCATTGACGCGCTCTCGTAGCACGCAACCTGGCAATATTCCTAATGATTTAATGGCAAGTTATTATGCCCAGCGTGCTTCTGCAGGCTTTATGGTGACGGAGGGGACACAGATCGAACCCAGAGGCCAAGGTTATGCATGGACGCCAGGTATTCATACGCAAGCACAAATTGAAGGCTGGAAAAATATCACGCAAGCGGTACATGCCAAGGGCGGTATTATTTTTGCTCAGCTATGGCACGTTGGTCGTGTGTCTCATACTAGCTTACAACCCAACCAAAATCAGCCTGTAGCGCCCTCTGCTATTACTGCTGATAATGTCAAAGTATTCATTGAAACAGGTCCAGGCGAAGGTGCTTTAGCTGATCCAAGTGAGCCGCGGGCACTGAGCACAGAAGAGGTGAGCGAGTTGATAACGATGTACGCTCAAGCCGCTCGCAACGCCTTAGAAGCGGGTTTTGATGGGGTAGAGCTGCACTGTGCCAATGGTTATTTAGTGAACCAGTTTATCTCTGAGCATAGCAATAAACGTGATGACCAGTATGGTGGCTCGCTAGCGAATCGTTTGCGGTTCCTAAAAGAAGTGGTTGCTGCTGTCAGTGATGTGGTCGGCGCTGATCGTTTAGGCGTCCGTTTTGCGCCTTTGTTTGCTAGTACCGGTGAGGATCGTGTGTACTTAGGGCTGGTAGAATCAGATCCTCACCATACTTATATTGAAGCGGTTAAAGTACTTGAGAAAGCGGGCATCGCTTATTTGTCCATTGCAGAAGCTGATTGGGATAGTGCACCTGATTTACCAGAGCCCTTTTATCAAGCGGTTAGAGCTGAGTTTTCAGGACGTATTATTTATGCGGGAAAATACACTGTAGAGAAATCGCTCAATATGTTATCTAAAGGTTATGGTGATTTATTTGCTTTTGGTCGTCCTTTTATTGCTAATCCTGATTTACCGGAGCGCATAGCTCATCATTGGCCGCTCAATGAGGTAGATCCAGCCACAATGTATGGTGGCACGGAAATAGGCTATAGCGATTATCCTTATTATCAAAAGTAGCTATTGAAAAAATAAGGCCATTCGTGGCCTTATTTTTTATAAAGTAAATACTGGATTATGAAAATAATCGAAAATGGCGTAGATAATCTTAGTAGTGTAAAACATCAGACTTATAAACCTTTTCTAATGCTTCTAACCATGTAGGAGCTGATAGTATGTTCTTGATCGCTTAGATGCGCATGCAAACAATCTATACCATAACGCTCTAATGTTTCACTATGAGCGGCTTTAACTAGTAGCTCGCACTGATTGCGTTGTACCTGCTGCTCGCTGATGTCACGACTTAGCGCCGCTTTTTTGTACCGGGTTATGCCAAGCACACCTTTTTTTTCACTAAATCTAGGGCGCGTTGAACATTCATAATTTGAGCCAGATATAAGCACAAGCAAGAGCGACCGTATTTTCATAACTCTGCTTGAGCTTATCAAATCTGGTGGCAACCGCCCTATACTGTTTTAGCTTAACGAAAGCATTTTCTACTAGATGCCTGGCTTTATATAAGTCCCAGTCCATATGGTCGTTAGAAGACTGAGTGTTTCGTTTTCGAGGGATGTTATCATGCGTCCCTGACTGTTCAATATGCGCTCGTAGTGCATCAGAATCATAGCCTTTATCGGCACATACAACCTCTGTATCACTCAAATTCACTTTGTCTACTAAATCAGGTGCGACTTTAACATCGTGGGTTGTGCCATCTGATAAAATAAAGGTAATCAGATTGCCATGCGCATCAACTGCTAAGTGAATCTTGGTCGCGCGGCCTGCCACACTTTTGCTAATGGATTGTAGGTTCTCATTGCCACTACTGCTGTGCTGATGCGCTTTAATATGAGTGCCATCGAAGACCCACTCAAGGTCTGCGTCTTTGATCAGTAACGTAAATAATGCAATCAACTTATTACTGCGAAACCAGCGCTGGTAAGCTTTATAGATGGTTTCAGTCTTGTCCAGTGTTCATCTTTGAGCATGGTGCGAGGCATAGCGAACGATATCTTTTTTGTGTGAGAACTTAAAGATTAACCGTTCGCTATTTTTTTACCATCAATTTGTCGCTAATGTTCAACACGCCCTATTCAATTTTTCACGTTTTGGTCACGGTGCCGATTTTTGAGCTTTTTAATTGAGTAGATAAACTTAACTAGACCTCTTGCAAAAGTAGCAGAGAATTTTACAATAACTGAAACATTCATAACTGTCTAGGAACCATGCCAAACATAGATAAGCTACTCAAACAAAGTGACGCTGGTTTTAAACGCTACACTGGCATTCATAAAGCCACCTTTTATGACATGCTTGATGCCATGCAAGAGCATGAAGCATCTAAGACCAAATCAGGTAGACCAAGTGTGCTCAGTCTTAAGGAGCAGATACTACTAGCCCTGACTTATTGGCGTGAATACCGCACGCTTTATCATATCAGTATGGACTTTGGTATTCATGAGTCTTCTGCTAGCCGTATCATTCGTAAAGTAGAAGACACACTGATTGACTCTGGCAAGTTTGAATTGCCTAAAAAGCTGCCTAGTCGTGTCGATGAGGACATCAATTGGTCAGTCGTCATCGTCGATGCCACCGAAACCCCTATTGAGCGTCCAAAAAAAACCAAAGCGACTACTACAGCGGCAAGAAAAAACAACACACCTTAAAAGCGCAGGTTATCGTCCATTGGCAAACCGGCTTGATACTTGATGTGCAAACCTGCAAAGGGTCAATCCACGATTTTAAGCTCTATAAAGATACTTGTCCTGATTGGCTTCCTGACAATGCTAAATTACTAGCAGATAGTGGCTATCAAGGTATAGCAAAGCTACATAAGCAAACCTTCACCCCTTTTAAAAAGCCACGTGGTGGTCAGTTACTGGAGATATGCAAACAGGCCAATCACTATCTGGCAAAGTTCCGTATTGTGGTTGAGCACAAAATAGGCTTAATCAAGTTGTTTAAAATCGTGGCTCATAAATATCGCAACCGTCGTCAGCGCTATGATCTTAGAATGAAGCTGTTTGCTGGTATCATTAATTCCGAGCTTAACCTATGACTTTTGCAAGAGGTCTACTATAAGAAAATAAATATTCGAAGAAATACTCTACAAGCCCCGGAAAATGGACAAAAAAAAGCCTCACTATTAAGTGAGGCTTTTTAAATATTTGGAGCGGGATAAGAGATACCCCAACCTTGGCAATGGCGTCGACCAAAATTACATAAAGTTTTATTAGTCTATATGCCTTGTTGTTAAAGGGTTTGGTGGTTTCTATTATATATTATAATTTGTAAATAACAAGTATATTAATAGCATGAATATATTTCTGGACACTATATTATTATGGTATTATGACACCAACCAAAAACTTTTTGCATACCTGCCCTATCGAAGATAATCGATTTTGTATGCTGCATATCTCTAACGTGTAGGTCATTGATTATGGCGAAGCGTACTAAAAAAGTAGTGAGGCGAAGCGTCAAAAGCATTGCCATAAAAAACAATTTGGTAGTGCACGAATGTGCCAGGAAGCCTTATCAGATATTCTGTGAGTTTTTCAAAGCTGAAGTTGATGCGTTTTCTTTAGATAGGGCGCTATTATTAGAAGTCGTTGAAATAGACGAGCAGTATTATTTTTTTGAAAGTTTTAGAGAAGTAGGTTTGCTAACGAACGGCACTGAAATATCCATTAGAAGAGTAGGTTTTTCTAAAGCAGAGATTGAGCGACGTGCTTGGTCCTGTCTTATGAATGAGTTTATCGATGTAAATCCTATCAACCCAAAAGTTTTTGAGGCTATAAAAAGCAGTATGCCCGCTCAGATGCAACAAGCGCTATTTAATAAACCTCTGACCATACAGTACATTTTAGATATTAAAGGTCTCAAGCGTCATCACTACGATTACCAAACCAGTCTATACCGCAATCAGCAGCACACTAAGATACCACCTTTCTCTGAGCTAATTGCTGAGGTTCGCTATGACAATAATAACTAACGTAGAGATGCTAATACCAGATAATGAGGACATCTATACCGCCGATATTCGTAACTTTCTCATAACTGTAGCCAGTTTAGTGCCAAGAGAATTTATGGACATCAACATAGTGGTGGAACAGTCAAAACCTTTGACTCCAATATATCTCAAAGAAATATACGACTCTTATAGAGGTAAGCTGACTAAGCCCGAAAATCTAACTCGAGCATTTATCGCCAGTACCTATCATTTACCAAATCTTGATATCAATAACCCAAGTAAGGAATGGCTGTGGATTGCAAAATTATGTCATTTACTGATCTATTTTGCCCAAAATAACCTACCAAGACGCATTAGTGAGACTACTGCTGAAGCTCGGAAGTGGATGAATCCAACAAGTAGGAGCCATGAGATCTGGCAGTACTGTTACTTAACGCTGCAGGCTGATACTTTGCAGGCCATGTACAAAAATTTTGAGAACTATCGAGATGAGCTTGAGCGTAAAAATAATGTTGAACTCAAGGCTTTTAGTAAAATATATCGAACCATTGATTTTGCGTTTAATAATAAAAGTAGCATAACGCGGACCTCCTCCGGCAGAAAACAGACCAAGCAGAGTAAAATTGATGCGCCAAAAATAGAGCACATCACACAAACGGATGTGGATGGTGATACAGATGAGTTAGTATCGGTTATAGGTTTTGAGCCGACAAAAAATAACAACGACATTAATCGTGAGCGATTAGACAACCCAATCCCTGATTTTAACTATATTGAGCAGACAACGCTAAAAGAAACTGAGAAATTCTCAACAAATCAGATTTACCGAAGGACACACGCAAAATTCGCGCATGCAAATAAAAACGAGCGATTTGTAAGTAGTAATATTCGACAACTACCGATAACAGCCATTCAGAACATAGCGTCTAGATTGTGGCAGTGGTTTGATGA
Source organism: Psychrobacter submarinus (assembly GCF_904846685.1). Classification (GTDB taxonomy): domain Bacteria; phylum Pseudomonadota; class Gammaproteobacteria; order Pseudomonadales; family Moraxellaceae; genus Psychrobacter; species Psychrobacter submarinus. The sequence continues at coordinate 679,053 of NZ_CAJHBQ010000002.1, read as the reverse complement.
AGATAGTGATGGTGAAAGCGATAGGGATAAAAAGCGCGCAATTGCTTATTTACTGTTGTCTTTATACACAGGTCATTCAGTCGCTCGACTCGCTGAAGATATAAATAACAATGACAAAGAAATCATTGATATCAGCGCTCGTAAGTCAAAGTATGAGTTCATTATTGATTTAGACATTACCCCGCTACGCATTAGAACAGCTGGAATAGAGTCTGTCATTTCTAATCGGTTAACGCAGTTCAAACTACCATTACCTGAGACATTAGGCATTTTTTTGACCTATAAAGGATACCCAGATTCAGCACACATCAATGAAGTCATTGCTGATTTAAGAACAACATTAAGGCTTCCATTGATTAGCTTAGGCAGGATTGAAAAGTCGCTCTACACCATTCTAATTTATGAAGTCAGTAGCACTCAACTGGCCACTATTATTACCTCACGAAATAGCAAAAAAAGAGCAGATATTTGGTATAGCTCGCATGCGATTGAAGAGGTAAAAGAGGTTTACTATAGTGCGATTAAAGTCCTCACCGCTCGCTGTCACAACAACAAACCCATTATCGTTGATTATTTAGACCAAGTCGCGCTCAGTGATGAATCTATAGGTAGTCAAAACAGTCCTGACTATCCAATAGTGAAACAATTTATGAGTTACCTACAGCAAAAGGTAGTAACTACCCAAGACTATAGGGAAAAGTTTAATTTTTACAACTTATGGTTATGGCATGTATCTCTTCTGCTGACCTCAATAAGAGCAGTAGAAGGTGCGCCTGGTTATCTCAACCAAATGAACCTTGAGGCAGGTATCGTTTGGATCTCTGATAAGGAAGAACGAGCGACAGCGAGTAGTCAGCGCTTAGTGCCTATTTGCTCATTTCTGTATGAGGCTATCCAAAGTTTTTTAAATTACTTGAAAAGCTTTGCTCAGCGTTATGGACGTTTAGATACTAACATCGGTATCGAAGTGAATAAGATCTTTGATTACCAAAAGCCGCTACTCAACTTTATAGATAAGAAAGGTAAATTCCACGCGCTCAGACCAGCTATCATTATTCAAGAGTTAGGTGACAATTTCCGTTTTAAGCCAGATTGGCCCCGCCATGTGGGACAACGGTTTTTACATGAGCAGAGAGTAGATGAAGCAGTCATACTGGCGATTTTTGGTCATGAAATGATGGGCCAAGAAGCGTGGCGAAAGAGCTCAACATTGTCTATGGGGCATATAATAGACGCTAAAAAATCTTACCAGCAATTGGCAGTAGAGCTAGAATTAGAGCAGGCAAAACTATGACAAGGATACAGCCGGATAGTCAATATGGACACCTAAGACGCTCAGAACAAGCGCAAGATCGACGCAAACAAGCACTGCAGCATACAAAAGAGCTTTGTCAAAACGCTTGGGATACCTTTATTGAGGAAAACCAATCAGCAGCTGCGATAACGGATGAGCAGATTTACGCTTTATACGAATCTCTCTACAAAGAGATTGAAAAGAGCGTTTCAGCGCATCTTATCCCGTTTGCATTATTCGAGCGCAAGCGCTTTTTTGATAAAATTAATGATACGCGTAAAAAAAGACACCTGCCGTTACTGCCAAAACCCATTATTGCTGTACGTCCTCAGCGCCCTAAAAACATCAACGATTTTGAGACGTTCTTATATCTAACTAAAGCCCAAAGCATTGTTGCACAAGCCTTTGATAGATGGCAGCAAAGGAACACCTTTTCGTTGCTTGAGAGCGTCAGCTGGTTTTTCTTCTCACTTATTAGTTTTGCAGGCTGTAACGATGAAAAGATACTCAAAGAGATTTACGACCATTTAGAACAAAAAAAGCCTATCTATCAGATGGCTAATGACCTGCTTATCATGCCGGTTAGACTATTATCACCTGAGTATGGCAATGAGGTAGTGCCTACAGAAAACGATTTAGATGAGGTATATCTCACACGCCTTATTAGCGTAGATGACATCAGCCGTTTATGGCTGCTCAAACTACAGCGCCAGTATCAAGCGCAAAATGAGTTTCCTAAATACCATCAAGTGATAAGAAGGCTAGGAGAGTATATTGGAGAGGACTTCTCGGTTAGATCTATCCAGAAGTCTAACTACTTACGGCATATTGCCATCTATTGGCAAACGATGCCAGACGTGCATCTAGACATTCAATTAGTACAAGTGCTAACAGGCCAGCAAAAGCAAACTTCACTACCAATAGAACAGTGGCTGAGATATTTTAAAAGTATTAAAACACCCAATGCAGTACTGTCAGATGAACACGTCAGTAAATTAGTGATTGAATCTAGTAATAGCGCTGAGAACTCAATCGCTGATGTTAAAGTCGAAAGATTTCGATCGGATGCGGTTAAAGAGATACGCAGCATACTTAACAGTGACAAAAAACAAGTTAAACCACAGCTATTAGATTTATTGACCCAAAACCTATATCCCAATCAAGAACGACTGGTGAGATGGATGATAGACTTACTCACCAGCGGTAGTAAAATCAATACCTTAAAGCGGTATTTATCTGAGGTCGGTAATGGTTTCATCGCAGGAACTCGTACAACTGATTTTTCACAATTGTCGAAACATGACTACCACTATCTATACAACGAAATCATTGTCGAGAAGAACCCAAATAGACTAGGGTTTACTAAGACAGTTATTTGCTCACTGCATTACTCTTTAAAGAAACATTACCAAGCGCCTGATATTGATATCAGAGGCGGCGGCGATCCGCAGGTAGTATCCAGTTATCTTATACCTAATCCGCTTTACCATGTAATTCTTAACTGTATCGCTGAGCAAGAGACGCTGAGTGATTACTATAAGCAAGTCCTTCGTATCGTCATAATATTGCTATACCGTACTGGCATGCGCATCAGCGAGATTTTAGGATTACAGGTTAAAGATATCGAATATGATAATCAAGGATTTAGGGAATACAACGTTATTATTCGCTCTAATGCGCATCGTGATTTGAAATCAGATGACGGTACGCGCCGAATTCATTTGTCAGTACTACTTTTGCCAGAAGAGCTAGAAGATTTTAAAAGCCTCTTTCATCTAAAAGAGAGTCAGTCGTCTCGCTACTTATTTACGCTAGCATATCAAGCCGCTGTCATATCTCGTTATGGTATAGAGCAGCCGTTAAAACGTATATTAGAAAATACCGCTTATCATGATCTAACCCTGCACAGCTTTCGTCATAATGCGATATCTAATATGGCACTTGTACTCAGATGCAATCCTGATTTTGCTCAGCAGTTTACAGATTATGATGAGACGCAAATCGAGAAGGTTAAAACACATTTTTTAGGTAACAAGCGTCGTGTCTCAACCAATCACTGGGATGCACTGATGGAGTTTGCAGGTCATGCTGATCTCAATACTACTTTTAGCTCTTATATACATGTTGCTGATCTTGTTGCAAGTCACCAATTGCAGCAGGCTAAATTGACTCTACCTTTAGGTGTAGTTAACAAGCTGATTGGCACCAGTCGTATGGACCTAAAACAGCATAATCCACTTGCTTTAGAGACTAGAGATGACAAGGTTCATCTCAATCAAATCAGACCATACGTGAATCGTAAAATTGAGTGTAAAAAATTAGCATTTACTCATAAGGTAAAAGCGCCTTATCCAACTAGCCATAATAGCAACACTATCAAAAAACAGTCTTCAGCTGTATTTGGTAGCTATAGCCGTGAGGTGATAGAAAAGCTGTTATACGACATAGAGGATGGGCAAACGCTAGGGGAAGCTAGTAGCTTAAACTTTAGGTATGATGATGCGTTGATGATTTATGAACGCGCATTGAGCTTGGTAAAAAATGACGATGGAACGCTTAATCATAAGCTCATCTCTAAAAAACGTAAACAACTCTCTGATCATGTTTTAATCTCGCCAACACCGCTGCATTATCGTGAAGAGCAAGCGCTGGTGTATCAATGCTTTGATAACCTTGAGGCGCTTTATACATCTAAAACAAGCAGACGTGAAATAAAGCAAATACTGGAGGTGTTTTATGAGAAAACCAATACCTCAAAGAGTGACATTCGTTTTACCTTTAAGCAAAAAAAGCTGTTTTATAGCTATCTAAAAACCATGTGTCAAATTCTACCCAGTAAACATTGGCGGGTAAATATCAGTTGTATTGAGTCTGAGCCTTATACTAATGACAAAAATAAAAAAGGGTATCGTCCTGTTGTCAATAAGGCTGCTCAGCTCAAGCGTATAGAAGAGTTTAGACAAAAAGTCCCTAGTTTTGAAGGCGAGGTTACAAGCATAGGCACCTATAACGGTTATGCACTAACGGTTATTAGTCCGCTTAAGCAGAAAGGCAAGGCAAAGCTGTCTTCGGCTTTGATGAGTTATGTGCTGCACCTTTTGCTGGTTGTTGATGGTTTGAGTGGTAAATATGTACTAAGTTTGAAGATACGGAATTGACGGCAGGGGTCATGCATCGAAATGTTCAAAATACCCTCTACTATCTCAGGTGTATCAACGGAATAGATAACCTTTAGATTAACAGTCCTAAGTTAATTGACTACTAAAATCTTTTGATAATCATAATCTCTATAATTGTTGTCTTATGTCTAGGCGGGTTACTGTTCACTACTATCTTATCCTATAATCATAAAATACCATCCAAAATTATTCTTCAATTTCATGTTTTTGACACAACCTGTCATGACGTTACGCTATACTAATGCTTTACTGATATTTGAAAGTGTTTATGAAGCGTATTCTCAATAATACTTTACTTAGAGAACTGTATAAAAACAAACAGCTTTGTGAATTGATATTGCTATGATACATCCGTTGCCTAAAGATATATCTATTCGGTTTTGATTTATTTTTGGTGAATGTATCAATTTCAGTAGTGATTTGATTACTGAAGATACAATAGGTTTGTATCATCTTTTATGAGTTTGTGGACTACGAAGTATTATCATATAAATACATGTAAATTATAATTTCGTAACAGTTCTAAAATTTTATGCTCCTGTTGTACTTTTATGAAAATGATTATCGTAATTGAAAATTGTAAAGTATATTTATTTAATATATATATATATCAAAATTAATATATATAAATATCAATGCTTTGTATTGAATGTGACTTAAAAGCACTAAATACTTATTGAGAAATCTGAATAAATGTGCATAATTACAATTCTGTATGGTTTAAGCAACACTATTATAATTGTTTACAAAATGTGGCTCAAGAAAGTGTGATGAAATCAAAAAAGCACGAACGACTTGCATATCGCTTATCTGACATTATTATCCGACTAAACGCTGGCGAGCGTTTGGATATTTTTGAGTTAGCAGATACTTATAAGGTTTCTACTCGCACATTGAAACGAGATTTTCAGGATCGTCTGACAGTTTTGGATTTCAGAGAATCAGGTCCACAGTTTTATCTCCTTAATCCCAAAAGTATAGGTTACCTAAACGTTGATGATATAAAGCGATTCGCTAACTTTGCTAGCGTCCAAGAATTATTACCACAAATTGATCGTCAGTTTTTTCATCAACATTTGAATCAAAGTATTTTGGTTAAAGGTTATGATTATGAGGATATTCAAGAGCGTAGGCAGGACTTTGAAGCAATTAATAAGGCAATTAGAGGCTGCCATTATATCGAATTTGATTACTACAAAATCAGTGATAGTCCGACTTATAATCGAAGAAAAAAATATCGCCTAGCACCATACCATTTGCTTAACAAGAATGGTATTTGGTATGTAGTTGGGCAAACTCATGATAGAACAAAGACCTTTTGCTTTACTCAAATTAGTAATTTACAAGTAAATACTGAGACTTTCGAATGTTATGAAGATATAAAGAAAGAAATTGTCACTACAGATAGTCTATTCTTTGGTAATCAAATTAAAGAAATTGTCGTGCAAGTTAATGCTAAAGTTGCTGGCTACTTTGAGCGCCGTGACCTGCTGCCAAATCAAAATCTGATACGTCGGCTTGAAAATGGCGACTTGCTGCTAGCTTGTAAAGACGTGCATCCAAAAGAGGTTATCCCTATCGTGCAGTATTGGATACCACATATCCGAGTAATTAGCCCAAACACTTTAAATAAAGACCTAGAAGCTACTATAACCAAGTATTTAATGGAAATTTAAACGATGACAAAAAACAAAAGAAGTAAGTCGGTAGTAAGTTTCTTTAAAATCATTGTTGTAGCGACAATGAGTTCAGGGAAGTCCACACTAATCAACTCGATGTTAGGACGAGAGCTGCTTCATTGTGCTAATGAAGCAACGACAGCAACAATAACTAGAATACATAATAATGATCAACAACATCATTTTAATGGTTCCGCATAAATTTAAAAATATAAATTTAAATAAAGAAACCATCTTAAATTTCGTAGATTACAAAAAATATTAATAGTAATATATTAAAATTATGGAATGCTGATAAGGAGATAAATTTTATTAGCATAACAGGTAATATTCCTTCTATAAAAATTCCAATAAAAATATTGTTATATACGATTCGCCAGGCCCTAATAATAGTCAAGATAATACACATGAAAATTTGACTTTAAAACTAGTAAATGATGGCTGTTACGGAGTTATTATTTATGTATTAAATGCTACCCAGATTGGTATTAATGACGATAGGCTTTTTCTATCACAGATAAATCAGGTTTTAAAAAAAGATAAGCATAAGAAAATTATATTTATACTGAATAAAGCAGATGTTTTAGATGCAGAGAAAGGTGAGGATATTGAAACATTTGTTCAGAACGCAGCTTCGTACTTAAAAGATATTGGTTTCATAGACCCTGCTATTATACCAGTATCTGCACTTTCTGCATTAAATGCTAGAAAAGCATTAAATGCAGAACCTCTTACCCGATTCGAGCGTAATATATTACAACAAAATATAAATGAACTTGATGATAGTAGATTAATAAGAGCTTCTTATAATGTATCTGATGAAGTAAAGACTATGTCATTACCGAATAAAGATAAAAAAGATATATCTATTGTTATAAAAGATGGACTAGAGATACCAAAGAGTAAAATTGAAAACCTAGTATACTTTAGTGGGCTACCACTGTTAGAAAGTATTATTAATTATAACTTTCAACAATCTAGTTTATAATATTAACGGAGTATTTCATGATTAACGTAGCCATCAAACATAACCCTTTTACAATTGAGACTTGTTTTCTTATTAATGATCAAAAGCCTGAGAATAATTCCCAGCTTGCTGAATATGAAAACCAAAGACTACAATTATGGATAGAAGGGTTCTTTCAAAAGTTGTATGACATATTTAATGGTGAAGAACAATATAGAGTTCATTTCAAAGGAGTTGAAGCAGACTGTGTTGACATGGAAGAAGCCGTTAAACAAGCTAATGAAGACGGGCTAGATGTTAAGATGTCATATGACATAGTTCCAGGATCAGAAGAACGCCTAGACAAAATTCAACAACTTATATTAGAAGCAAAGCAAGATCCACTGTTCAAACAATATGTTAATACTCCAGATGTACTCAAGAAATTTGATGCGGCATTTGACAAAAATTTTGATGTTTATGTAGTGGCAACCATGTCATCTGGTAAATCTACCTTGATTAACGCTATGTTAGGTTGTGACTTACTACCAGCATTGAACGAGGCAACCACTGCTACTATTGCTAAAATTACGGATTACGACCACATATCACAAGGTCACTTTACTGTAAGTTGTAAAGATAGTGAAGGATATATAGTTAATGAACAACAAGAATTGGATCTTACAACAAAGATAGGTGCTGAATCGGCAGCTCAGCTAATGAGCGAATGGAATAAATCCCCTGATGTGTTCCGAATTAATATAGAGGGGAAGATACCAGCAATAGAAGAGCGAGAAAGTGTTCGTTTAGTATTAACAGACACTCCAGGTCCTAATAACAGCCAAGATATCGAACATAACCTAACAACTATGCGATATATTGGTGATTCCGATCGTCATCCATTAGTTCTGTATATTCTAAATGGACAACAACTTGGTATTAATGACGATCGAAGCTTATTGCGTCAGATTGCTGATGTTATGAGTAAAGGAGGTAAGCAAAGTAAAGATCGCTTTATTTTCGTCATTAATAAAGCGGATGTATTCGATCCAGAGAAAGGTGAATATATTGAGAATGTAGTTACACGCGCTAAACAATATTTAAAAAATAATGGTATTGCCAATCCTTTAGTATACCCAGTTTCTGCTAGCTTAACCTCTCTGCTTCGCAAACGTGAGCTAAGTATCGACTTATTGACACGCAGTGAACGAGGTGACCTCAGTGCAATGGAAGACCTGTTTAATGAGGAACCTCTTATGGATTTAGTCCAATATATGCCCTTATCCAAAAACACTCAGGAAAAGATCAATAAGAAAAACTACTCAACAGTATTATATCGTAGTGGTTTACCTGCGGTTGAGATGATGATAGACGACTATATCGAAAAGTATAGCCTTCCTAACCGTGTGACACGAGCAAATCAGGCACTCAGTCAGATAATACAGCAATCTACTAATGCTGCTGAATTGCAGAAATCCCTTGAAACAGATGAACAAAATCTTAATAAACTTCAGGAAAATATTAATCTGCTACGCGAGAAGGAAAAACAAGCATTTAAGTCGGATGGTTATATTAACAAAGTAAAAAATCAGCAAAAAGGTATAAGAAAAGAAACAGCACAAGCATTTATGCTAGAAGAAAAGAAGTTAAGAGAAATAATTTATGATTTTGGAAATGCATTTCAGGGTGAAGCCTCGAAAAGACAGGCTCAAAATAAGATCAATAAACTAACTCGTGACTTGCAAAGCGAGTTCAATCTTCTTGTTGTTAATCTAGAAAATATGATTGAGTCTGATCAGTTAGAAATACAAAAAGACTTGTCAACTGATTACAATAGGTACATAGCAAGTTTATTTGATGATGTATCAGAGTTGGACCTGCCTATCTTAGAAGGTTTAAAGAACCATATGGTGTCTTTCAGTATTTCTTTAGAAGAAGATGAAATACAGGTTAAGCGTCACAGAGTACAAACAGGAACAAGAACTGTTAGTGCAAAATGGTACAACCCTTTTAGCTGGTTCAGTAGTAGAGAAGAAGCTGTCTATGAAACTGTAGAAGAAGAGTTTGTTAGTCTTGATGATTTGTGGGAGGATAGAGGGCCAGAGATAGATACTGTTTTCGCAAACCTATTAATTGATGCCAAGCAAAAAATTCAAGACAATAGTGATAAAACAATTAGTATATATATTGAATTTATGAATGAAGAGTTTAGTGAACGTTTTAATAATTTGATGTCGGATCTAGAAGAAAAAGTTGAAGACAAAAATAAACGAAAAGAAGCTATCGATGTAGCTAGAATGGAATTAGACCATATTGAAAAATTCAACTCTAAAATTAGTGATATTTTGACCCTATAGATAGTTAAAGAATATATTTTAAGGAATACTATGAAAAATGAATTTAGTAAAGAAAGTTTTATTGAAGTATCTTCTAACAGCTCATTGCCTGTTATGGAGTCTCAGGTTATTCTTAATGGTATTTCAATATCTGATTTCATGGAATTCGATAGCGAAACATACCCAATAAAACTCAACAAGAGCTCATGGAATGAAGAATACTTTCGATCACAGCTTAGCTTAATACAACGTAAAGAATTTTCCAAACAACGTTGTGAGCATATTATAAACGTAAAACATCACTTGCAGCATATTGGAGCAGTAGGGTTTGATATTACCAGTGATCAATATACCTCTCCATCTACTAAAAAAACACAGCCAACATTAAATAGTGATGATCGGTCTCAAGAAATCAGTACGAGTTCAATTAAGACAGAATGTGATATTGAAGAATTACCCGATATTCTTAAAAATTATCAACCTACAGAAAAGTTACAGATAGCAGTATCAAAAAAAGATATTAGAGCCATACAGAATATAATTAAATTTGATTTAAAAAACAATCGTTTACTTATTGAAGATATAATTCAGGAAGTTGTATTTATAAATAAACATACATCAGATGTTTTTGTTGACTATTACGAAGATAAATTTTGTTTAGCTATCGATGAAAACAAAGAAAGTTGGAATAAAGACTATTTTTTATTGCAGCAAAGTTATCTTAATCATAATTTTGCTATGGAAAGGCTAATGCATCTCATTAACGTGCGGGATTATTTAGCAAAGAAAGGCGTTGAGGGTTTTGAGTATATAAGGGCTAAGCCAACATCTCAAACTCAAGCTAATAAAGAATCTAAGAAAAAGCATCAGTCTAATCGTATTTCTAGCAGTAGCTTAGAATACAATAAATCAAGTTCAGATCGCAGTCGCTCAAATACCGGACAGTCGTCTCAGAAAAAGCAAGAAGATGGCTTTATAAAGACCGCTATGAAAATAGGGGGCGCTGTTTTAGAGCATATACGTGCTTTGTTGGCGAAGTTAAGATGATTATAAAAATAGGATAGAGCATGACTAACCAGATAGCGCTCGCTACTAAAACGGAAGCTGAACTTATACAACAACAAGCATTCAGTGCACTGCAAGATGCTAGTAATCTTATTAATAAAAGCTATTTATCGGAATTACGTTATTGTGATATCGTGCCGCGCTTTAATCACAAGATTAATTTAAGCTCGGACGTTAGAGTATTTAAGGTGGAGCGTATCGTTCTTGAAAACAAGCAGTCAGTTTTAGAGAGTATGACTGCAGCCTATAATGCGCTAGGTGCTGCTGGATTTTCAGTGTTTATATTTTTAGACTGTGATGGCTCTGAGACTCACTTATACTTAGGTGCTCGTGGTCAATCAGGTGGTACTCAGGGCGGCACCGCAGGTCAGCTATTGCAAGAAACTTTTAAGGGTCACTTTTCTGGTAGTGAGCTTTTGCCATTGAATGGTTCGGCTACTCAAACTCTAATGAATAATCTGTACTCTGAAAATAATGATGGTACGTCTAAAGTCCAGTCTGTCACTGCAGTTACTGGTGTACCCTCTTTATCTGTGGAAGAGCGAGAGCACTTTATGCAAGGGCTCGAACGATTCATTGATGCTGCCGAAGGGCATAACTATTCTGCAGTGATTTTAGCAGAGCCAGTCACTCCGACCCAACTTTCTCACATCAGATCTGGTTACGAAAGTGTCTCCACTCAACTTTCACCATTACTAAAACAGCAAGTGTCCTATGGTGAAAATGATAGTGAAGCTATGAGTTTATCTATCAGTCATGGGCTCAGCCAGTCGTTAAGTGATAGCTTGAGCCAAACCGAAACATCTGGCGTTACAGAAGGAACAAACACCTCTAAAGCTTATGGGACTTCAGAATCACTTTCTGAACAAACCAATAAATCTAAAGTAGCGTCTTTTAGTGGAACTGCCATCACATTAGGCGCTACAATTGTAGGTGGTGCAATAGGTAACGTAGTAGGCGCTGGTATAGGTTCAATGATAGGTAGTAATGTAGGTAGAATGATAAGTGATCCATTCACTGAAAATAAAACAGCTGGTACTAGCTATACAGAGTCTCAAGGAATTAATGAAGGTACTAGCTTTAGCAGTGCAGCAGGACGAACTACTAGTGAATCAAGTACCAATAGTGAAACTACCGCTAAATCGGATACACAGACTGTAGGGACGAGTCGTCAATTAACCCTTGATATGACCGATAAAAGTATTGAGCAAATGCTTAAGAAAATCGATAAGCAGTTAGAGCGTGTCGATGAAGCTTCTCGCTATGGTGGCTGGCAAACAGCTGCGTATTTTATTGGGAATAGCACTGCTTCATCTGAAACGCTAGCTAGTATATTTTTAGGATTAATGCGTGGCGGTAATTCAGATACTGAAGACTTTGCTTTAACCACGTGGGATAAATCTAATAACATTAAAATGAGAAGCGTGCTTGAGTGGTTAAAGCTGATTAGCCATCCTCGACTCAATGCCAGCTTTTTTAACACCCTACCGCTTAAATATTTAACTCCAGCCACATTAGTTTCTGGCAAAGAAATGGCTATTCAGCTCAGTATGCCTCGCCGCTCTACCTCGAGCACCGCTGTGGTCGAGACTCAGGCATTTGGTAGACAAGTCAAATCTTTAGATGGCCATAATATTGCTACTAATGGGAGCATTGAATTAGGCGTTATTCGGCACTTATGGAATGATTTACCACAAAAAGTTAGTTTAGATATTGATAATTTAACCAGTCACGTATTTATATCAGGTTCAACAGGGTCAGGTAAAAGTAATACGGTTTATGAGATAATGTCTCAGCTACAAGAAAAGAATATTCCATTTTTGGTTATTGAACCTACCAAAGGTGAATATAAACATATCTTTGGTTACCTAGAGAATGTTAATGTTTTTTCAACCAATCCTTCCCAAGCGCCATTATTAAAAATTAATCCTTTTAAATTCCCGAAAAGCATTCATGTTTTAGAGCATATTGATAGACTGGTTGAAATATTTAACGTCTGTTGGTCGATGTATGCTGCGATGCCTGCTGTGCTCAAAGATGCTATTCTTCAAGCTTATGAAGCCAGTGGTTGGGATATAAATAATTCATATAACTATTATTCCGAAGATATTTTCCCAACCTTCAATGACTTATTAGAAGCAGTTAACAATGTTATTAATACATCAGCATATTCAGATGAAGTTAAAAGCAACTATGTTGGCTCACTTGCGACACGCGTGAAAAGCTTGACCAACGGTTTAAATGGTCAGATTTTTGCTTCTTATGAAATTGATAACAATATACTTTTTGACTCTAACGTTATCATTGACTTAAGTCGCGTTGGTTCACAAGAAACAAAGTCCTTGATTATGGGCATTTTGATCATGCGCCTTAACGAGCGGCGTATGGCATTTTCTGGGATGAATCAACCTCTCAAACACGTCACTATTCTTGAAGAGGCTCATCACCTCTTAAAAAGAACATCCACTGAGCAAAGCTCTGAAGGGTCAAATGTGACTGGTAAAGCCGTCGAAATGCTTTCAAATTCTATCGCTGAAATGCGTACTTATGGCGAAGGCTTTCTTATTATTGATCAATCACCAAGTGCGGTAGATAGTTCAGCGATACGCAATACCAATACTAAGATTATCTTGAGACTACCTGACGAGCAAGATCGTCGCTTGATTGGTAAAGCAGCCGTAGTCAACGACGACCAGCTTGAAGAGATTGCAAGGCTACCTAGAGGCGTTGCTGTTATTTATCAAAACAACTGGTTGGAGCCTGTCCTTTGTAAGATTAACTTTTTTAATGGAGAAGAAAAAGAGTACAAGCATTCAGCTATTAATCAAGTTATCTTAAGCGATAAACGTAAAGAGTTTAATCTTCACTTAGCAAGGTTGCTACTGCATAAACGAATGGATGAGAAAGAGCCGTTTGACTTGCAGATACTCAAAGATGGTGCTAAAAAATATAACATAGCTACTAATTATAAGATTGGGTTGCTTAATTCGATACAACAAATTGAAAAAACCGGTCATACAACAATTTGGTCCGATCATACTAATGCAATAAATTTATTATTTTCTGTGTTAGGTATACGAGAAACGATTAGTTCCCAGTTAACTCGTATGTCAAGTAAAGTGGAGCTGAACGTATTAGCGGATACTTTACTAAAAAATCATTTAACTCAACTATCAGATAATATGACACGCAGTATTCATAATGATTTAAGTACTGCCTGGAAAAATAGTTCTAAGGATATGATTTTATGATTGAGTCTATTAAACAAACTGAGGTCTTTAAGACACTTGATAAGTCTATTCTTGATGAAAGAATATTCTCTAAAAATGAGTGCTGGGATACTTTTCCCCCTAACAAGAAAGGTGACATCTTTGCTAATGATCAGCTCTGGTCTACAGAACATTATTCAAAGTCTATCGAAATTCTTCCATCTAGCATCCATCTACCAGTAAGCAATGGTGAATGGATAGATGAAGTAGGCAACTCAGTATGGAATCCTGACGATGACTTTATACCTTTAAGTGCTAATCCAGATAACTTGACTTGGGGTGAGCTCAAGGAAAAATATGGTATTGATGGAATATCTTTTAAAGATGGTGAACCAGACTTCTCAGAAGTAATGACAGATGAAGTAAGAATAGACAACTTCACAACTGAAAGAAATAAGAACTTTCCTCAAGCTGATGAACAACTTGCTGAAAAGTGGGAGTGTACACCTAGAGAGGTTGCTAATTGGCGTAAAGAAAATGGTCATACTTGGCATGAATGCAAAGACTGTCAAACTATGCAACTAGTTCCTTCTGAGGTTCACAATAACATCCCTCATGAAGGCGGTATCTCTGTTGCCAAAAAACAACTGCTAACTACAAATAACTAAGGATTATCAAATGGATATTTCAAATCTATCATTTAACTATGGTTGGCGGAAACCTATTAAATTTAAGCTTAATGGACAGGATTTTGTGATAGATTGCGTTTTCAGTGCGTTCCAAGGAGAACAAGTCACTAATGAGCAAGAGCAATCCTACAAATTTTTCGATAACAATAATTCAGAATTTGAGTTAAAAGCTTTAGAACTATTAACTAGTTACACAGAGGTAAATAACATTACTAACTCAGTAGCTCACCCTACTGCATTACAATTTAACCGTGATGGAGAGTTCGCGCTACTATGTAATTGTTCTTGGGACGAAGAGCATGGTATAGCAGTTATTCTTCACCCTCAGCAGAAGGTGGTTATGCAAGATGACTTTTTATAAGCTAGTTTTAGTTATGAAAAACTATAAATGGTAATAATCAAATGTCTGATGCAATATTAAAACACTACCAATCCCAAAAACACCAATTCACCGACCTATTTCGCCTGCGCATGCACCGAGCGCTCAGCTGGTGCGCCAAGTCGGGCAGCGTCAATGATGACGATATCCGTTTTATTACCTTATGGATTGCCTTTAATGCAGCATATGCTCGTGAAGCGCATCTACTGACCAGCAGCTCAGAGCGTAGCGAGTTTCGGCGATTTTTACAGCTGATTTGCCGTTTAGATCGCGATCAGCAAGTGTATAATCTAGTATGGGATACCTACTCTGGCAGCATTCGTGTATTGCTGGACAATCAATATACCTTTCAGCCGTTTTGGGATCATCACAATGGTTTGATCAGTCAGCAGGCATGGGAAGAGGATTTTAAACGCGCTAAAGACAAAGTACATCGCGCGCTCAGTCATAAAGACACTGACACCGTGTTAGCAGTAGTATTTAATCGCTTATATACCCTTCGTAATCAGATTATTCACGGCGGCGCGACTCATAATAGTCAGGTCAACCGCGCGCAAATCAAAGATGCTTGCGCCATTTTGTCATCCTTATTGCCGTTGATACTGCAAATCATGATGGATCATCATGATCAGATGGAATGGGGCAAACCGTTTTATCCTGTTATGAACTAACCCCTTATAGGTTTGGTATCGCGTCAAACGCGCCAGCTATATATTTATGTAAAAGGTATTGTAATTACGAACAATTTTTATGTAACCTAATCACCAAGCTTATGAAACCTACTTATATTTTTCCAACAAAAAAATATTTAGGCGGTAGTAGATAGGAAATAAATATCACACCATTTTCTCAGCGTTTTAAGCTGATTAGAGGGTGAGCCATAGTTAAATCTAAATTCACACTCTTTTAAAAATAGAGGCAAGCTCTTCTTATCGATCCCATTATACTTTCTGAGTGTTCGTTTAGACTGATTCCAGAAGTTCTCAATGCCATTGATGTGATTGTTTTTACCATAAGAAAAATCATTAGAGTGATTGACTCTAAAATGTTTAAACTCACTCACATTTAATGCACTGTAACTTCGATAACTATTCGTATAAACAAAGCTGTAAGGCTTTATTTTACGTTTAATAACAGGCATTAGGTAGTCTGTTTGGTGTCTGCTAAGATAATGGTATAAACCTTACCGTTTCGTTTTAGAATACCAAATAAAGCGGTTTTATCAGCAGCCCCGCGACCTCTTTTACCTTTACGTACACCGCCAAAGTAACTTTTATCTAATTCGACTTCAGCATCAAAAAGCTCATCAGCTTCTAATGAGAGATAATAATCTATGACAAATCTTATTTTATTATAAAAAAGTGCAGCAGTGTTAGGCTGAATATCAAGCAAATCTGCGGCTGTTTTAGCGGTTACTTCAGCCGTGAAAAACTCTAAGAGCCTTCTTTTCACTTTTTTACTTAGTTTACAACGGGTTATCTTCATGAAAGTAGTCTAGCATAGTGCGTATCTATTACAGCCTCTAAATTTAATAATTAAGCTAAATATTCTCCGAGCATACTTCAGATTTCAAAACCCTCACGACAACCATCGTCGTCTACCCTTTATTTGCTCTTGAATTTTCAAGCACGCTATCTCTACAATCAAAGGCATCTCTGATCACGTAAATACTCGTGATTGGTTATGCTTTTTTTTATGCCATCCACCTACTGAGACAGCCATGTATGCTCTTGTTGATTGCAATAGCTTCTATGCCAACTGTGAGAAGCTCTTTCGCCCTGATCTAAGAGGTAAGGCAGTGGTCGTACTGTCTAACAATGATGGCTGCGTGGTCGCTCGCTCCAGTGAGGCAAAACAGCTCGGTATCAAGATGGGTGTGCCGTACTTTCAGGTTAAAGAGTTCTGCGAGAAGAACGACGTTACCGTCTTTAGTTCAAACTACACTTTATATGCTGATATGTCTCACAGAGTCATGAGCACCCTCGAGAAGCTGTGTCCTACCGTTGAAGTCTATTCTATAGATGAAGCCTTTTTATACTTAGCCGATTATCCTACTGCGATGACTGATCTTGATAGCTATGGGCGTAAGCTCAAAAGCATCGTTGAGCAGTACACCGGCATTCCAGTATGTGTGGGTATGGGCAGTACTAAGACCATGGCAAAGCTTGCCAATTATGCTGCTAAAAAGCACCCCGCGACTAAAGGCGTCTGCGTGCTAGATAATCTTCGATGGATCAGACGTATCATGCAGATCACCGATGTTGGTGAGGTATGGGGCGTGGGTCGTCGTTACAAGGTCAGACTCAATAAGATGGGTATTCATACGGTTTATCAGCTCGCCGTCTGTGAGCCTGCGAAAATAAGACAGCACTTTGGGGTGGTACTCGAGCGCACCTGCTTAGAGCTTAATGGTCATAGCTGTCTTGGTATTGAGGCGGTAGAGGCTAAGAAGCAGATTATCTCTTCTCGCTCTTTCTCCACTCGCATTAGCTGCCCTAATGAGCTGAGTCAAGCAGTCTGTAGTCATGCGGCAAAAGCGGCAAGCAAACTACGTAAACAAGACAGCGTCTGTCATTACTTAAGCGTCTTTGCTAAGAATAGTCCGTTTAGCAAAACAGAGAGTTATGCCTCTATAGCGGGTCAATGTCAGTTTATAACACCGACAGCGGATACGAGAGTGATGGTAGCGGCAGCTCGGCAGATACTGACGCAGATATTTAAAAAAGATGTTCGCTACGCTAAAGCAGGCGTCATGCTCTTTGATATTTGCCTGCATGATGAGGTACAGCCTGACTTGTTTGCAGACGATAGTAGCGACAATCAAACCAACCAACAAAGTACCTCAAAGAGCGCAGAGGTTATTGCCGTTATGGATCAGCTTAATAAAAGATATGGTCAAAACAGTAATCAGCAGTCTGCTGTGTTTATCGCGAGTGAGGGAATAAAAGATAAGCAGTCATGGCAGATGAGCCGAGACATGCTATCGCCTTGCTATACCACAAACATTAACCAAATACCCAAAGTAGATTAAACCAGAGGTGGACTCAATGACGGTTAAGATAATAGGAAGGCTCACCGATGAAGGTGAGACGGTATTGCTCTCGCTTTATAGCGATAGAGTCAAAGCAGGCTTTCCAAGCCCAGCAACAGACTATGTGCAAAACCGTATTGATCTAAACACGCTGCTTATTCATAGCCCAACGACAACCTACTTAGTAGAGGTTGAAGGCGATAGCATGATCGATATAGGTATCTATCCTAATGATATCTTGATTGTGGATCGCTCATTGAGCGCTAGGAATAAAGACATTGTGATTGCACTGGTCGATGACGGCTTTACCGCCAAGCAGCTGATACTTGGTGAGCATATTATCTTACGAGCTCATAATGAGAACTATGCAGATATCGTGGTGAAAGGGTCACTGGAACTGTTTGGGGTGGTGGTGAGTAGTGTTAGGCGGTTTAAGAGGTGAGGGTAGGAGAATAAGATCAGGCATTTTATAACAAATAGCATTAATTAATATTATTATCTTAGGTCGAGGGAGCAAAGTACTGAAGACCATATAAATGAGGGAGCACGAGAACTATCATCAGCAGGTGTCTGCAATACCAACAGATTAGGGCTAAGAAATTAAAGCTAAGTCAGCTTATCGGATCAGACAGTCATAAGCGCTGTATAACGTATATACTGTTCAAATAATGATATGCATGATACTCTTTTATGAAGATTGTATTCTTCTGGCTTTATCTGAAATAAGTTCAATGGCCATATTAATATCTTCAGATGTAGTCATTCTGCCGACACAAATTCTAAAGGCGCATTCAGCGATCTCTTTTGAAATACCCATTGCTTTCATGATAGGTAAATATTCACGATTTAAACCATCACAAGCAGAACCAAGAGAAAAGGCGATGTGTGGTTGTAAATTGTTTAATAATTGTATGCTATCAACACCTTCAATCGCTAAGTATAAGTTACCAGGGTGGCGATTATCTAAATCACCAAATACCTTAACAGTTAGCGATTTGCGTAATCCATTCAAGAGAGCGTCGCTTAACTGTTTTAATGTCATGGCTTCAGATTCTTTAGAATCGTCTAATACTCTAGCTGCTTCAGCAAATCCAACGATTAGTGGCACAGGCAAGGTGCCAGCACGCAAACCATCTTGTTGACCGCCCCCAGAAATCATAGGCGCAAAGTCAGGATGTTGAAGATGTTTTGAATACAACAGACCAATACCTGATGGTCCGTATATTTTGTGTGCTGATAGGGTCAAAAAATCGACATCTAAATCATGGCAAGCGATATCAAGATAGCCCGCTTGTGAGGCATCTACATGCAATATTGCATTATAACGTTGGCATAGCTCAGCAATTTGATAGATAGGCTGGTTTGTTCCTATAACACCATTTGTCATCGAGCAGGAAATCCATAGCACATTATTCTGCTCAAGTTTATTGTGCATATCTTTTAAATCGATAGTGCCTTCCGATGTGATGTCCATATACAGCAGTTTGAGACCATATGTACTAGCAGCTATCTCTAAGGGCTTTAATACAGACTTATGTTCTAAGTGACTAGTTAGGATAGTGTCTGCTTGCAGGTCCATTTTTTTAGCAATAGGAATACCTGAATAAATAGCTAAATTATTTGCTTCAGTTGCTCCTGAAGTAAATAGGAGCTCTTCCTCAAAGCAGTCATATATATCGGCCAACGTCGCGAGGCTATTACTAACTAATGTTTGTTTAGACCAACCAAAAGAGTGCCCATCTGAATGGGGGTTACCAGGCTGCGACCATACATCATACATTGCGTTAATGACCAAGATATCGCAAGGAGTATGCGAATTATAATCTAAGTATATGTTTTTCATATCGTTTTCTATTATCTGCTTATAAAGATAGTTTTTAGGATGAAAAAACTAGAATTTAATTACTTAAGGATAGTAACATGATATACTTCTGCATTGGAGAGTTGTTCCAATGCAGAAGGCAACTAGACAAGCTTATTATAATTTATATGGATTGATTGATATTTATGCGTTACTTTGCATCTTTGATAGATAATATAAAACCAACTCTTTCAGGGCATGATACCTTCCCACTGAGATATGGCTGGTTAAAAAAAGTTCATGATCAAATTGCAATACAGTTAGAATCTGAAGAGATCGAAAACGTATTCTCTCAAAATACCGCTATTGCTGACTTTGGTGTTGGTAAAAATATGTTGAATGCTATGCGGTTTTGGTCGACCCATACTGCTATGATCATTAGAGATAATAGTGCTTATTATTATACACATGCTAATACGATAATTGATGAAATTCCGAATAGTAGTACTGTTGATGCAACTAAGCAGCTTAATTCCTTCTATAATTCTGAGAATATTTTTGCTGATAACGGTTTAGACCCTTATTTAGAGTCACCTTCAACCATTTGGTTGTTACATCTATGCCTGGTTACAAATCCTAATTTAATGACTTATTACTGGTTGTTTAATATAAATACAAAGTCAGAGTTAAGCCGTGAAGATTTTGCTAGATTATTAAAAGAATTTTTTAAGGACCACGGTTTATCGGCTCCTTCAGACTCGACAATAAAAAAAGATATTGAATGCTTAATTCAAAATTACACGACAAAAATGCGTAAAGCTTCTGATGATTTTGAAAATTTATTAGAGGGTCCATTAGTAGAGCTTGGTCTATTGACTCGTGTAAACAAACAGAACATCAGAGCGCTACGAGGTGAGAAAAACTCTTTGACTCTGCATGTATTTGTGTATGCGCTAATAAACTGTTGGCGGATTCATAATGGGGCAGCTGATACGTTATCGCTAGAGATGTGTACTTATGACGAATGTTCGCCAGGGCGTGTATTCATGTTAGACGAAGATGCGATTATAGATTATGCAGAGCAACTACAGGATTCTAACTATTCTTTAACTTGGACTCAGTCTGCTGGGATTCGACAATTTCAAATAACGAACGGCAGCAATCTTAATACTATTTTTGAACAGTGCGTAGAGCAGATGCAACAAGAAGATTATAGCCATTAAGATTATATGAGAAAGATTTAATTACCGTGTTTTAATAAATTAATTATAGAGTTATCAATAGTCATGAATACTATTCCGAATACAGACAAATACCTTGTAGACCATATTGAGCGTAATCAATATTTTCAACGCTCTATAAATATCCATGCTGATAGTAACGATAAAGGATCTATTAGCAATTTTTACTGTACTGCCTCCTATGAACAAATCCTAATCAATATGATTGATCATATAAAGGGTGGCCAGACAGCATTTACATGGACAGGTCCTTTTGGGTCAGGAAAATCTAGCTTAGCTTTGTTTCTACAGGGTCTAGTAAGTGATGATAATGAGATCGTTGAAATAGCATCTTCTAAGTTAAGCAAAAAAAATAAGGCTGCTATTGTTGAGCACTTTAACTCTGAAGACCAACAATGGAAAACGCTTAACCTAACAGGTCAGACAATAGCGCCAGAACAGATATTTAAAGATGCGTTGAACTTAGAATCAAGTGCGAGTGCTAAAGACATTTTAAAGGCGTTAGACAACTACGTCACTAAAGAGCAACGTCTTATAATTTTTATTGATGAGTTAGGTAAAGTCTTTGATGGTGCGGCTAAGAGTCATCGTCCAGATGATATTTATTTTTTACAGCAGCTTGCTGAGTTTGTAAGTAGAACAAGTGGAAGAATGCTGTTAGTTGGTATGTTGCATCAGTCTTTTACGGCTTATGCACGTCAAGCGACTGCTAAAACTCATAATGAGTGGATGAAAATTCAGGGCAGATTTATCGATTTTGCTATTACATTATCAGTTGATGAGCAAATTTATCTAATTGGTCAAGTCATTAATACAAATGGTGAGCAGCTAGAAAGATATAAGAATAGCGCTGACTTCACCACCCAAATTCAGTCTTTAGTTACTAATATTGCTAATGCTCGTCAAACTAATATAGAAAGTCTAACGCAATTACTAAGTGACGTTTTTCCTCTACATCCACTTGTAGCTATTTTATTATGTAAGTTATCTCAAAAAAACTTTGGACAAAACCAACGTAGTATTTTTTCCTTTTTGATGTCGTCTGAGCCTAATGGGTTTGGCTCTTATCTAAAAAATACTAAATTAGAAGAATTCGCCTTATTTAAACCTCATCAGTTTTGGGACTATCTTGATAGTAATTTAAATAGCGCTATTATTGCTTCTGAGTATAGTAAACAATGGCTACTGTCTCAAACAGCGGTCAACCGTTATGAAGGGCTCTATGATGAAGTTGCTGTTAAATTAATTAAAATAATTGCCTTAATTAGTATATTCGGTGATGGTACAGGAGTGCATGCTAGTCCTGAGCTATTAAAGACATTGCTGGGTATAACTAAAGAACAACTGAGTGAACTTATAAAGTCCTTAGAATCTGCTTCGATCATATTTTATAGTAAATTTAAACAGTCCTATGTACTTAGTGAAGGCAGTGACTTTAATCTAAACGATGCGTTGAGAGAGCAGATTCAGGATCTTGACTCGCTACCTTTTGAGCAACTACAACAGTTTGAACCTATTGTTGCTAAGAAACACTATCAAATTACAGGTAGCCTCCGTTGGATGGAAGTGAAATTACTTCCAGTTACCGATGCATTAGAAAATGTTTTAATGAGCCTTCAAAGTGCTATCAATGCATCGTTAGTCGGATACTTCTGTCTCCTAATACCTAAGAATGATGAAGAAGTATTATTGGCAACAGAGATTTGCAAAAAAATAGACAGCTCTGATGAGTTTAGTAATTTGGTTGTTGCGGTCTTGGATAGTCATACAACTATCATCGACATGTTAAAAGACAAAATTGCCCTGAGTAATATTTTGAAAAACGAAGAAAGGTTGCTGAACGATAAGATTGCGCGTCAGGAAACTGAAGGACGTTTGGTTGAAATTGAAGATGCGTTGAATAGACTGCTTGATAAGAGTTTGAATACGTCCAAATGGTATAGTAATTATTTATCAAGCCCTGAAAGTCAGCTGAACCGATTTAAATTATCAGAACTTGCATCAACTATCGCTGATGAGCAAGTCACTCAAAACTTCATCTGTAATAATGAGCTAGTCAATCGTAATAAACCGTCACCTAGCGCAAAAGGCGCTATTCGTGAGTTGCTTAAACGTATGATTGAACGTAGTGAAGAGGCGGGTCTTGGCATCGAAAAATTCCCACCTGAAAAAGGCGTGTATGAGTCTGTTATTGTCAAAAATGGCCTACATAAAGCAGATAGCGATGGTAATTATTATTTCTCTAGACCTGATGATGTACAGCTACAAGCTATCTGGGAATGTGCCGATAATATTATAGCTGATGCTAAAGGGGAGTTAGTTACGGCTAAAGAGATCTATGAAGCTTGGCAAGCACCTCCTTATGGCGTGAAAGCAGGACTTCATGAGATTCTATATATTGCCTATATACTATCGCGCCATAGTGACTTAGCGAATTATATCAATGGTGAATATAAGCCTTCGGTTCAATACTTATTGGCTGAATATCTGATTAAGGTGCCTGCTGATGTAGGTGTAAGAGAGGTATCTTTCTTAGAGGGCGTCCAATCGTGGATTCATGTTTTAAGAGACAGGTTGCAAGAAGAGTTCGGCGCTCGTCTGAATACTCAGATTGAGGATGAACCACTACCGATTGCTCAAGCATTAGTGAGTATTTTCTATGGTTTGCATCCATGGATTCAGCGTACCAATACTCTATCACCTAAAACTAAGCAGCTGCGCGATATTTTGAAAAAAGCAAATGATCCTAATCAATTACTTTTCGATGATTTGCCTAAGTTCTTTAATGCAGCAGATGATGATAATAAGAAAGTAGAAAAAATCATTGAAGGTCTACAAGAGTTGGATAAGATTTATCCAGACCTCGTGTCTGAGATAAATATGGGACTACAGAATTATCTTAAAATAAAAGAAGACAGTGTTAACCCTTATACTGAAATCAATAAACGTTCTGAAGCACTGTTTGGCAAGTCCGGTGATTATCTGTTAGATGCGTTTATAGCTAGACTTGTTAAATACGATGGCTCTATGAACGATGCTGAAAGTTTAATCAGTTTGTTGGCGGGTAATAAGCCCTCTAAGAAGTGGATCGACCAAGATATCATCAAGGCGCAACAGCATATTGCCACCTATGGCTTTCAGTTTTTGGAAGCAGAGGTGAATGCTGATGTAAATGCCAGCCCAGATAGACAAAAAGTCGGGGTGATTACGAAGTCTCCTAATGCAACGACCAGCCGAGTAAGAGAAGCGCACATTACCTCTAAAAATATCGAGCCTATCAGTAAAAAGGTAGAAGAAATTACAAACTCACTAAAAGCAAGTCAATTCGATATGAATGATAGAGTTGCTGTGATTGCAAAGCTATTAGAAGCGCTAAATGAAGAAGATGCTGAAAAGGAAGAATCTTAAATGTCTAAAATTAAGCACGTATTAGGTATATCAGGTGGTAAAGATAGTGCTGCATTGGCTATTTATATGCGCGATAATTACCCAGATTTAGAGATTGAGTACTTCTTTACCGATACTGGCAAAGAGCTTGATGAAGTGTATGAGTATCTCTCTTATTTAGAAGGGTACTTAGGTAAACCTGTACAACACATCAATCCTGATAGAGATTTTGACTTTTGGCTAACTCAACATAATGATTATTTGCCATCGCCGCAGGCACGCTGGTGTACGATTAAGATGAAGCTAAAGCCTTTTCAAGACTGGGTACAGGGTTTTTTAGATGAGGGCTATGAGGTCCACTCATATGTTGCTATTCGTTCTGACGAGCCATACCGTACAGGATATGACTCTAGTGATGAAAAGCTAGTCATTAAATTACCTTTTAGAGAAGACGGCATAGACAAACCAGGTGTTATGGATATTTTAGAAAACTCTGGAGTAGGGCTGCCGTCATATTATGAATGGCGTACACGCAGTGGGTGCACTTTCTGTTTCTTTCAGCGTAAGATAGAGTGGGTAGGACTTTTAGAGCGTCATCCCGAAGCCTTTAAAGAGGCTATGGATTACGAAAAAGAAGCTTTAGCCAACCAAACGCCTTTCACCTGGTCTGAGCGTGAATCACTAGAAGAGCTTAGTCGCCCTGAGCGCATTGTTGAGATTAAAGCAGATCATGAGAAGCGACTTGCAAAAATGAAAAAGCGGATTAAAGTTAATCCGCTAAGACCCGATGGTGAGCCTGAGCTAGATATGGATGATATCTATGGTCAGGGCAAGGTTTGTGTGATGTGTCATAAGTAGCTACGTCGCAATCATAGTATATTCGAGAATATAAACTATGATTGCACACTAGTCTTTAGTCATTTAAAGTTTCTATAAAGAAAAGTCTTTTATAAATATAATAGTCACTCAAACCATTCTATTAACTCATCCCAAACTAATGAATATAGATGCTTTGAGCGTTGCTCAATCCAGTCAGCACTCCATTTAGCCTCCATTTTGCTTAATGCTACTAAGTTTGGCATATAACTTTGCGCCTCAATAACATCTTTAGTGCTGTTACGAAGTTGAAAGTTTTGATTATGTTCAGCATCTCTTAAAATATCGTATGATTCTTCTTCTGTTCTAGCACCAACAGCGCGATATAGAACACGTTTTTCATTCCAAACTCTATTACTTAGTGAAGAGTTTAGTTTTGATGATACTAAGACTAAGTTGCCTAAAGTGTGTACAAGTGAGCCTTTAGCGTATATCTCTTCATCCCATTGGCTGCTGTATGTCTGAGGAGCAACATGTTCTAAGGATAAGTTTCTCTCATCTGTATACATATCAGACGATAGACAAGGGTTTAAAGCCTCTTTACCTTTTATTAGAAGTCCAGGGTTATTATTATCCTCTACAGCATTATGATGAGCAGCAAGTAATAAGAACTTTGCAACTTTTTTATTAATATTATAGATAGGCAGTTCACTTGCTTGATCTATAAAGTTATTTTTATTTTTTAAAGCGCCTTTATGACCTGAATCAATTAAGCGTAATTTCATCTCCTTCTTGAATAGATTTATATCAATCAGATCATCCTGTAAGTGTTTTCTAGCCATGGAGGGTAAGCCAGAGTCCATATCAGTTGAACTAAGCAGCTCACGATATTGATTATCGATACCTCCTGTGCCATTTCTCGACGCACGCCATAAAACACTAAAGGCAACAATAGCTTTAAGTGCTTCTTCAAAATCATGAAGCCTCGCTTTCTTTTCTTCTATAGTTTCTGCATTATTGATTTGTGTAAAAAAGTTAGTCAATACTGGGATAACAATAGTATGTTTGAGGTCATTTAAAAAAGTTAAACATAGTTTCGACGTACTAGAGAGCTTTAAGTGACCAATGAATTTATGAGTATCATTAAAGCTAGTTGCGTCCCAAAAATAATGCCTAAAATTAGCAACATCTCGCATAGTTTCAATAAATCTTAGTTTTTCTTTCTTAGAGTTTGAGCTTTCTTGTGCCTCTTCGAATCCTACCTTCAAGGCAGAACGTTGGTCTGCTAACCTACGCGGTACTTTCTTGCCTGCATATGCCCCAAAAAAATCAATCAATAACGCCATTGTTTCTTTTTGCAGATCTTTGCCAGCAGAAAACTGGCTAAGATAATTAGATATCTCATCCATGAGAGCTTTTTCTTCAGACTGCTCATAGTTCTCTAATTCAACTGATCCTACTACGCGTGGTTTAAAAGTTTCAAATGCTGTCAACGGTTCGCCTGTAGTGTTCAGAGACTCAAAAATAGTAAAAGCATAGTCTTCGTTTTTACCTTGAACTACAGTTACAACAACCCGGCTTAGAACGTAGTTTGCATAAAACATAAGTAAAGAGAGCTCATCAAACTGTTTGCGATACTCTTCACTTACTTTTTTAATACTATCAATGGGGGCAACATGATTAAGTAGACCTAATTGTAAAACTTCGGAATCATATAACTCTTCATTAGTTGGAACTTCTTGAATCTCTTCATCGTTACTTTTGCCCAGCTTTTTTAGTAAGCTTTTAAGTTGGTTAAAGCGATTAACTAAAGCTTCTTCTCCTTCTATATTCTGATCTGAACGTTTTACTGGCTTGAACTGAGATGTTTTATAATCTGTGCCTTCAATCTCTTCGATATATGTTGTAATGAGATGGGCAATCGATGAGTTATATTTACGAGACTTAGCGCTTTTAGACCATTGATCATCTAATGATCTGATCATTCTAGGGTAGAGAGGTGTTTCACCATAGGGATATTTTTCATAAAATGTACTAGAGAGTGCGTCTATAACCTGACGAGTTTGCCCATCAAGCCACTCAAAAGCATCTCGAAAACTTTGAAGTTCTTCTGCCCTTTCTGCGCCAAAGTCTAAGCTATTTTGTTCTTGATCAAAGGTTTTCTCAATTTTATTTTTATAGTTAATATACTTTTGATGAACAACAGAAAGCTCATTATGTAGCGCCATACATAACAGTAAGAGCGTTGTCATACGTTGTTGGCCATCAATAACGGTAAGCACCTTGCTTGGAACATCTTGCCTGACTATAGGTTGTACAGTCACATGCTTATGATCATGAATAGTAATAACAGTGCCTAAAAAAGTAAAACTATCCTCTGAGTCTAAGAGCAGTTTAAAACCGTGACTAATATCTTCAATTAATCTATTTACTTTTTCTTTATCCCAGCTGTAAGGCCGTTGATAAGAGGGGATGTATAATCCTAATCCTCTATCAGAGAACAATTCTGTAACTGGTTTAGTTACGGCTTCAAATATGTTTTTTGGGTCTACTGACATGCTTGTTCCTTATATAGGTCTTATTTACATCGACAATTGTAATCAGTAAGTGTACACATTGCTATACTTAGATTCGACACATCGAGGTCGCATATATAACTTAAATATAATAATATTTATTTACTTCATATTTTCTTCTAAGTAAAAACAGATTATCTAAAGGAGTGTCTTCATCACTTAATAATTGAATGACATGTGGAATCCCTGCATTTGCCATGTCAGCTGCGTAATTAAATATCTTCCGGCTGTCTGTTAGACTTTCTATATCTAGATTTTTAGCTAAATAGGACATTTGAATATGATTGATATGATAATCATCTAAAATGCTAGCAGCAGTAATATTAGACATATCTGTCAAATGATCAGGTGGTAAATTCTCTTTAGAAGCATAGAGGAAAGCAAAATACCAAAAATCTACTTGGCGATTAAAAGGCGTATATTGCGGACTAGTTTGTGAACTAGATTGCTTACAAAATTGTTTTACTTTATCTGAGTATTTGCTAGGTATGGAAATTTGATAGCTTTCAAAAGGGTTTCGCATTGACATACTAGGCTTCCTCTAAATAGTTATTTCTTGCACAGACTGAGCATGATTCGTAATGATTGCAATCACAGCGTATGATGCTACCACTATCCATAGGTGGTCTATTCTTCAGTATTTTAGGATAATGAGCAGGATTAGTTAAGGTATATACAGCGCCAGCGTATCTATCAATTAAAGGTTCAACACCATTAATTTCATCATGAGTCAAAAACAAAATAACTTGAGTGCCTTCTTTAACCATCTGCTTTAATACAGACTGCTTGACATAACCTGACATCATACCAAGCGGTGTATCAATAACGTTAGGGGCTTCAACTTGTGAGATTTTGGTTAATGCTAGAATAAAGGCAAGTGTGATGGCACGCCTTGAAGCACCATTTAAATCTTGATCCGGATTAATTTTCTGACTATTCATACCATAAACTAATATTTCATAACTAGGGCTTAATTCAGCTTTAGTAATGGATGAAAACTCATTGTTATCAGCAGAAGATCCTACCATATCTAAAAAGATGCGATTCATCTCTTGACTGACTTTCTCAACCTCTTGTCCTTTTAGTTTATTTAGAATGCTTTCAAAGCCACGTTTCAAATTTTTAGACAATTCAATTTTATTAGTGGACTTATCGTTTTTATTTAGCTTTTTCTGAATTTTTTGCTTTTCTCGCTCCTTACTTTCTAGCCTTTGCTGATTTGTATCTATGATTGTATTGGCCCTACTGATATCAGAGACAGTTTCCATCAACTTATTCTCATATTCACGCAGTTGAGTGCGAAAGATATCTAATCCATCGTCTTGAACCTGAGCAATCTCTTCTTCTTTTTTATCAAGCTCAAACTGTTTGTCATTAATAAGCTTACTTAGATTATAATATTGCTGTGAAGATGAGTTATATTTATTTTCCCACTGTTCAATTGCTTTATCAGTATCACTGCGGTAGATCGCAAAGTGTAAGCTTGTTGCTAGTTCAGTTTTTCTATCAGCTTCTTCACTGTCATTAATGGCAACTTGGATATGATGACGGTGTGTTCTACCTTCATCTGTAAGCTCGTCAAGACTAGAGCCACAAAAGCATTTCGGTTTATCTAGTAGCTCTTCTAAGATAGGTACGTTAGCTTTAGGCAACTGTTTTTTATCTTTCAAATCTGCTAAATAGGATTTGGTTTTATTAAAATCATCTTTTAATAGGCCAAGCGAAACATTTTCATTTTGAACATTATTTCGCATCGTCTTTAATGATTCAGCTTCTGTTCTAATCAGACTTTCAAGCTCTCTTTGTATCCTTTTTCTTTCTCCAATAAGCTTGTTTTTGTCACCTTGTTTGATAATTTCTTCTATTTTTGCATTGACTGTTTTTTTGCCTTGTTCTAAGTGGGTTTTCTTTGATTCTAAACCTTGTAAACGTTCAGTTTGCTCTTTAATATCTTCATTATATGAAATAATATGATTATTGATTAATTCAAACTCTTGAGCATAATCGCGATTATCTACTTCCGACTCAAATTTAGTGGAAACTGTATTTATATGGCGAATAGTGTCAGTTAAGATGTCTAACGATAACAATGATTTAATCGCATTCTCGACACGTCTTTTCTTTACTCCTGGACTAGAACTCGCTTCAATAAATGATAATGCTCTGTCCCCATCAGTGAAATAAACGTCTTTTAAGGCTTCAGGCAAAATATTTTGAATAAGTTGTGTTTTTTGAGCGTCGTATAACGGTACAGCGCCAGTAGTTTGGATTTCAAAAATAGTAAGGTCATCAATAGGAGGGTTTGATGCTTCAATGTACTTTCTGATTAAACGATAGCGTTTGTGGGGCTGATCTTCTTTAGCCTCTGTTTCAAACTCTATGGTAACTTCAGGTACTTCTTGAGTCGTATCAGATTCGCTAAAGGGAACAATATTGAAATTATGATACTTATCGGGTAATCCTTCTTCACCCCAAATACCCCACATAAGAGCATACTGACATGTTGTTTTGCCTGACTCATTAGCCGCACGAATAATAGTCAATGGTTTGTCTGTTTGTGTTGAAAAGTCTAACTGTAAATCTTTCAACAAGCGAAAGTTTCTAATATCGGCTCTTATTAGTTTCATGGTTATCCTTTACTCACTAAACAATAAAATCATCTGCTTTTGCATCAATTCTAGCTCGAATTTCTTCAATCTTTTTCTGATTACTTTGACCTGTAATACTTGCTTCCATAGCATAAATGGCTTTCGAAAGATTGATAAGTAATTTACTATTTTCGGCTGCATAGTCTGTAGCTAAAAATTCATCTTCTATCATGGCATTAATTTTACGTGATGAAATAGACATAGTTATATCCTTTTTCCTTGTAATAAATCTCCAATTTTACCAAGAAGTTCAACTGCACCGTTTTGTTCGGTACCATTTCTTGAAAACTGAAGAAAAAACTGTATACGTGCGGCTTCAGATTTTAATAAATTTTTAAAGTCATCATCCATAACAATACCAGATATAGAAGGCATGACAATAAAATCATGAATACTAGCGCTATCTTTACCCTTATCTTTTCTTAATACTCGTCCAAGCCGTTGTGTCCATTGCTTTTTTGTGGTATTGCTGGCAAGAATATAGGCAGTTTGCGTTTGTGGTACATTAAACCCCTCATCTAAAACCCGTTTAGAAGTTAAAACTTGTATTCTACCTTGATTATATTCATCAATAATTTGCTTCAAGGTAGCGTTATTAGCGGTTTCTTGACTGGTTATCTGATGGAAGTTAACATGTTGTTTATTTAAAATATCGTTTATGAGTTCAAGTTGCTCTGGTTGTTTGTCACTGCAAAAAACTAGCGAATTTCTAATGTCAGAGCCTTTAGAGGGAAGGCATTGCTTGAAGCTGAATATTTTATTCTCTGCGGTTTCAATAATTTTACGTCGTTTGATACAAAGTCTTGACCAATTTTGAAACTCGATACTATCTTTATTGGCATTGGCTGCAAAAGATAGCCGTCTTATCTTTTGGGTTAGCTCGTAGAAATTATCATTCTCTTCTGCCGTTAAGTGAATAATGTGAGCATAATAATCAAATGGAACAAGGCACTTGCCAATCGCTTTATCAAGTGGGAAGTCATAGACCACATCACCAAAGTACTGTAATAAAAATTCCGAACCTTCTTCATCATATTGGCGTATTGGTGTTGCCGAAAGACCAATTTTATAATCAAAAAAATCTGGTGGATTTTCTACAAAACCAGTACTACCAAGGTTATGCACTTCATCTGCAATTAATAGCGTACTAAACGATCTTGAGTATCTCTTTATTCTAGCCATTAGTTCAGATTTAAGAGCATTATGGCTAACTATTAATACCTCAACATGTGAAGAGTTAAACTTAAGGTTCTTACAAGCATGATCAATTTTACTTAACTTATTCTTAGAACCGCTGACGTTATTAAGATTTACAGCATTCGCTCCAAACAATGCAACTTCATTCTGCCATTGAGCCATTAACGCCTTAGTAGGAACAGCAATAACGATCAATATATTTTTCAAAGACTTACTTAATAGGGTAGCAGTAGTTAATGAGGTAAGAGTTTTACCACCACCTGTTGCTATAGATAGTATGCCTCTATTTTGATTTGCAAACCAAGCATCTATTGCATCGCCCTGATGAGCATAATCGCCTGTACGATAGTCTAGCCAATCAGGAGTGGTCAACGTATCAGGCTCATAGCCTGATAAAAGACTTTCAAGGTTTGAGATATAGTCCTCAGGTTGCATAGGTTCGGACTCCTGCTGCTTAAGAGCTTGGCTTAATGCATTTAATAAATATTGCCTAGTATATTTATTAGAAACTTGGGTAGATGAAAATTGCAGCAGTAGAGCCCGTAATACATTTAAGCTCAAATTACCACAAGTAACTTCAGGATAGTCATTCTCCCATAACAGATCAAAGTCTTTGCGTAATTTTTGACAGATATGTAATGACTGCTCACTCATCAAAGTAGAATCAACACTTAAATATTCAAAGTTCCTGACTAGGCCGCTTTCAGTATGATTACTTGATCCTTGAACTATTATTTCACTACCATCACTTTGCGGAATTAACCAACATTTAACATGAAACAGTCCTGATTTTGGTAAGGCAATTTTAAGCTCAATTTTGTCCAGCTTAATTAAATAAGCTAGAGCATGTAAGGTTGATTGGCTTAAGCTATCTTGATTCAAAATAAACCCAATGACATTATCATTATCTATCTTACCTTCACCTTCATACAAGTTGATAAGAGTAGTAATATCCCCCTTCGATAAGTTTGGACTAACGATAAGACGCATTCGATGAGTAACATCTGACTGTAAATAGTAAAGAAGTGATTGGGCTATAGCTCGAAAGGATGAACTATTAAAATAACCTATCATACAGTCATAACCGATTGCATTTTTTACAACAGGTAAAAATAACTCTTCGTCCAAATTATTTTCAAATGGATTAAAAATAGCTGTTTTTAGCAGTACCATAGAAGCTATTCCATAAACTGTACACTGACTAGGTATTTCGTCAAAAATAGTCTTGATAATTTATATAATGCTAAGATTTACGTATCTCACGTAGCACATGTAATTAACTATTTAATGACATATATAAATTATCAGTTTAATTAGTAGATACTAGTAAAAGAAATTGTTAGTTAAGACTAACTAGAAGCTTTATACTCTAAAAAGTAGCTTTAATCAATGCATTTATCAACATAAGCCGAACTAATTAGGTCTAAACTTCCAAGTTATTATTGTTTGAAAGGGTTAAGTGCTACAGAAAAGTTAAAAGCGCTGTACTTATCAATGTTTAATTGGAGAGCTATCCGAGCAAGAGATGATATGAGCATATATATTCAAACGCATTTGAAATTGTGTCTAACCTAGAAAATAAACTGATAGGTAGTCCGCTATACTGACGTTAAAGTAGAGAATAATAAATGAGCTGGTAAGATCATGACCCAAACGGACGATGTTCCAAATACCAACCAAATGATAGCTCAAGCTTGCGCTATTACCTTTAAAGGCAATGCTAGTAATGGACTACAACAAGATGCGTTTTTCTTTTTAGATCATTGGTATCAAGAGGAATTAGGGGTGATGCCTGTAGCTTCAGTGCAAGCGCCGTTTTGCTTAGCAGTATCAGACGGTGTCGCTAGCTCCAATCAGTCTCAGCACTGTTCAAAGGCAGTGGTCAAAGCAATTAAAGCACTATGGGATGACAAACAAACAAACGTCCTAAGCATGACCTCAGATCATATCTATAAACAACTGAGCCAAACCAAACATCCAAAAAAACGTTATGGCGCTGCGACAACCCTCGCCATGATCGTTGGAACACTAAACGACAATAAATCAATCAATATAGACATCACCCATGTCGGTGATAGTCGTGTATACAAGCTGGGCAAAGAGGCAAAAGAGTGGCAGTGCTTAACTCGTGATCATAACTTATTAAATGAGCTAGTCGATGAGCAAGCCCGTGCAGAAGGTCGCCAAGCAGAGTTTGATGAGTACAATCGAAAAGGTATGGCAGGCAGCTTATATAGCATTACCGAGTGCTTTGCGTTAGCCGTAGAAAGTGATGATCTGAGCAGCGAGCTACCAAAGAGCACAAGACATAACATCACGGTGCAATCAGGTGATAGCCTCATTATCTGTACTGATGGTATTCATGATTTAGTAACGAGTAATGAATGGTCTCCTATCGATAACCAAACGGATTTACAAGAGTGGCTACAAGCGCTCAAACAGCAAGTTTATGATTCGGATGGTAATGCTTATGATAACGGTACGGCTATTGCGGTGCGGTTTGAATAGTTGTCTTATGACAGTTCACTTTTAAAGTGATAATTTGATAGATTTAATAACCTATAGAGCAGCCAATATGACTACACACCCAATCGCAAGTTACAACAAATCTACCCGTTTGTTTGCGCTCTATCAATTTCTACCACGTGACAAAGTCAACGCAATGTCCCTGACAGAGCTAATGAGTGTCTATGGTGCTAATCCTGACCGCTACGCAAATGAGCGTAAAAACTTAGAAAACGATCTAATGAGTCTTAATCAAATATTTAACGATATTTTTTATAGTCAGGCCTTGGTCAGAGAGCCAGCTTGGGGTCAGAATATCAGCGGACAGACGGCACGGTTTTATATTGAGCCAAGCTTTAGTATTGATGTCATTAATGAGCAAACGGTGTTCTTTTGGCAGATGCTTGCTAACTATACTGCAAACTATTTACCAACGTCTTTCAAGCAAAGTATCAGCGACAAGCTAGACCAGTTAGATCGTCAAGATAAGACCAGCTTCAATCAAGGCAGACTAGGGCAGTGGCAAAATCATCTCATTACCCTGCCGAGTGTTGTACAAGCACCGAAACTTGATAGTGACGTGCTCGCCAGTATTCACCAAGCTTTGCTTCATAGCTGTCAGCTAAAAATTACTTACCGCAAAAAATGGGATGAAAGCGCTAACGAAAAGCTGATTTATCCTAAGGGTTTAGTCTTTATCGATAATATGATGTACCTAACAGGCTTTTATCCTGTAGAGGATCATATTGACGATAACGTCTTGTTGAAGGCGCATCGAAACTTTGCGGTTAACCGTATCACTAAAGCGGCCGTCATGGATGAGTCAATACCAGACTGGGTCGCGCGCAATGCTTTCACTCTTAAAAATCTAAGTAAGCTAGGAAAGCTAGAATTGAATGATGGTCTAGAAATTAGACTAGTTCTAAAAATACAAAGATATGCGTGTCAGCACCTCTATGAGCGTCCATTATCAAATGATCAGCAGATTACGGTTATCGATAATACTTGGAACGAGGTGCGCGCGACCGTTACCAATACGCAGCGCTTGCAAGACTGGCTAGTGAGTATGTCGCAGTTGGCAGTGGTGGTTGAACCTGCTCAGTTGAAGGCGGTTATTTTGGAGCGCCTAGAAAGTGGGAAGGCGCTTTACGATAACGATTAATAGAGTTATTTAATGAGAAAGCAGATATGACAGCAAATAGTACTTCTAACTGTAGTGAATCTCTAACTAATAATATTGTTCAAGAAGCTGATAATAAGCTTCAGAAAAAGCGAAAATCCTTTGTCGCGCTGTATAGGCCGCACAAAGAGATATCTGTTCTATCTGAAGTCGGGTTTATTGTTATCGAAGACGGCTGGGATGAACAGTCATTACTAGCGTTAAAACAACAAACAGGTCTCGGCACATTGTTTGGTCTACAAACTTCAGATAAGCATATTGAGAAGTTCGAGATTATAGATCGTATGATCATTTGCAAAGCCGATGAAGTCGAGCAAGTGATAAGCGTTTTTGAATCGGTGTTACTGCATCAGGGTATGATGGGCATTGTTTATAGAGATATTATACTCCCCTGGGGCGCTGATAAGGCTGCCAGATATATACAGACTAAGGTGACGGGCATGCCAAGCGCAAAACTACTGGAATATGCCGTTAATAATTTGCTAAAACAAACACCTAAAAGTCTTAATATTAAGTCTATGGTACTCAATATTGAAAGTGGTCATAAGATATCTGAGGATGAATTTTCTGGTGTACCAGATGTTATTTACAGCCAAATTTCTGATGATGCAGAAGTGTTTTACGGCCCAAGAGTCACTGATAAGCCTAACTACTATAGGTTAGAGGCGATATATGTGGCAGGTTAGGGATGCACTAAGTATAGTCTAGAGCAAGCATGAGAATATTAGTAGATTGATGTGCTTGGAGTACGATTAATAGAGCGTGCTGAATCCTCAATTAATGGTGAATACAGTCATGAAATATCAACTCGATGAGTCACACGAAAATGACATACCCTGTACAGCCCTATACAAGCCAAATATGGACTGTTTTTCGCCTTCTATTATCGTCTGCTTTATTATGAACGATGATTGGAACGAGCAGATGCTGCGTGAGCTAAAAGAAAAAACGGGCGCTTACCTTTTAGTTGGGTTACAAACAGTAGACAGCCAGTTTGAGGTTCTGAACATTATAGATGGGGTTATTAATTGTCGGCCTGATGAAGTAAACGATGTCATTGCATTGCTTGACGTAAAGGCTGCTAGCACCTTAATTGGTATAGATGTTGTAGATGTTAAAAGGCTGTTTGAGTGCGGCAATTCATTCCAGTTTGTTCAAGCGAGTGCTACAGGCGAGCCTGAATTCGATATGATAAAAGTAGTTACATACAATCTAATCAGTTTACTTGCAAAAGCTAGTGATACTAAAGGGGTGCTAGTTGGAATGCAGAGCATGCAAGCTTTACCACTGGAATCTATTGCTTATGTGACAGAAGCTGTTGAAGGATTGTTGTCTGGTGATGAAGCATCTATATACTGTAGTTCAAGTAGTACTGATGAGTTTAATACTTTTGGGTTAAAGGCGATATATGCTGAGGAGTAGGTATAAGCCCAGACTTAGGCGTTAGTCTATAACTAAAGCATTACTCTTGATGCTTCCAGTTCTCTTGTCCTAATGGCATTTGATTGAGTAAGTCGCGTCTAGATCGCCAATCGGGCATGTGAGTGTCCAGCAGGGCCTTGAACCTATCATTGTGCTGCCGCTCTTTAAAATGTAGCAATTCATGCAAGATGATATATTCCAAACAGGGTAGTGGCTTTTTGGCCAGATCTAAGTTAAGCCGTATGTTTCCTTCTTCTATATTACAGCTGCCCCATTTGGTTTTCATTTTTTGGATCTGCCAACCGCTGATAGTGACAGCAGTTTTCTTCGACCATTTATCGATAAGATCGGGTGCTCTGGCTTTTAATCGGCCACGATAGTATTCAGACAATAGCTTAAGCTTTGCTTCATCAGATGCTCCCTTATTTACACTTAGTATAAGCTTGACGCTTTTTAGTTTGACGGTTTGAGACTTTAGGTCATCAAGCTCAATCACTTCGAGCCGGTAACGCCTGCCCCATAGATAGTGTGTCTCTCCATTTACCATCTCCCTTGTAGATTGGCGCTCTTGCTTGGCAAAGGCAGCCTGCTGACGCCGAATCCAAGGTATACGGTGAATAACAGCCATCCGAATGGCCGTATCGGTCATAGCATCAGGCTCAGATACTCTGACCTGTCCATCAGGTGGCATCACGCTGATATGTAGGTTTTTAATATCCTTGCGAGTTAAATGTATATCCAACTCGCCAATCTTAATAAGCGCTGAGTTAACAATCACTGATATTCCTGTTGTGCTTTAACCAAATTAATCAGCGCGTCGATGTCGGTATCAACTTCATATTGTTTAATGACCTGATGCACCGCGTTTTTAATCTTGCGCTCTTTGATTAGGTGACCCCAGCAATCAGTATGTTTATTGAGTCTAATAGCAGCGTCTACTTTATCTGCCAAGTCCTCATTTTGATCCAAGTTATCATTTTGATCGAAGTTATCATATAGTGCACGCTTAACAGGGGTGTTAATAGCCTCAGGATATGCGTCACCACTTGCTGTGCCAGTTGGATTGATTACTTTAGAGGTTAGCTGGCGTATCTTTTGTAAGTACTCAGCGTAAGCAATGGCTTTTTGTCGGCGTAGCTCAATGAGCTCATCGAGTAGGGCAGACATATGCTCGTAGTACTTTGGGTTGACAGGGTTTTCATCCACAATCGTTTTGCGAACATTGTTTTCAATGGTCTCTGCGACGTTTTCAGGGTTGCTCGCTATATCTTCAGGTATGGCTTTGATTAGAGCTTCAGCTCCTCGATTGACAATAAGCTCAATAAGTCCTAAATCTTCGAAGTCGATGACCGTCTCACTAGGCGTGGCATGAATATAAGTGTCTAGCATCCTACGCATGGTCGGTTCATAGCTTTTCATATCGATATGGTCGCCACTCATAAGCTTGATGTTATTACGCACGGACTCAAAGTGTTTTACATCGTCTTTAATGCGTTTTATCTCCTGATCGCTATATCCCGCTTCCGCCATTTCATTAGCAATATTGCCATAAGCACGTATCAGCTTGGAGACGCTTTTGTACAGGGTCAGTCTAAGCTGTTCTTGTTCTATTTTTTCGGCCTCAGTCGTGCCATCACTAGGACAAAAGTAAGCGCCATAATCTTGTGTATTGCTGGGGTATTTAACAGGCTCACACAGTCCTCTGACCATCTCTAGGGCATCATCTAGGTTTTGTTTTGCTGCAGTTAAGCGGTTCTTTAACAGCCCATCAATATCTTCATCTTCGTATCTTGAGAACGCGCCTTGCGTATAGTCAGAAATAGTACTGTTTAAAGACTGAAATAAATCTTGATAATCAATGATATAGCCATAGTCTTTTTCTGCACCATCAAGTCTATTAACCCGGCAAATGGCTTGAAAGAGATTGTGATCAGCCATCTTTTTATCGATATATAGATAGGTAGCAGAAGGTGCATCAAAGCCTGTTAGCGGTTTATCGACGACGATTAGTAGGCGCATTTGACCTGGTTCTTCGATGAAGCGTTTTTTAACTGACTTTTCAAAGTCCTCGGCCTTAGAGCCTGCTTCTTGTTCGCTGATGTCATAATAATCAGCAATCATTCTACGATAGATTCGATATTTGAAAAGCTTCTCTGTCATGCCTTCGCCAGTTTCTTCCCCTTTGATGCTATCTGCAGTCGGTAAGTAACTGGTCACAATTGCTACTTTGCCTTTCAAGAAAGAGTTCTCAAAGGCCTCATAAGATTTACAGGCTTGATAAATACTATTGCACACAAGCATGGCATTGCCATGACCATCCATAAGTCTTGGTTCTTGTTGCATATCGAGCAAGATGTCATTGACGATGCACTCTATGCGCGACTGGCTAGACAGAACCCGCTGCATGGTTCCCTATTTTTGCTTAAGCTGGCTTTTAACAATATTGGTTAAGCCACGAGTATGAGCATCGAACCATTCATCGACTTTCTTAGAGGAGGTAAGCTGTTGATCGATATCACGTGCTTCATACAGGAGGTCCAATACCACACCGTCAGCAACTGCTTCATCAAACTTATAGGTATGAATAAAAGGACCAAACACTTCGATAGATTTCTTCTTATCTTTTTAGAGTAGTGGCGTCCCGGTAAAACCGACAAACATCGCTTCTGGCAATAATGCCTTCATAGCGCCGTGCAGCTTGCCAGACTGAGTGCGGTGACACTCATCAACAAAGACAAATAAATCGCCCTTAGGGCTAAAGTCTGACGGTAGGCTGGCTTGAATGTCCTTTATGAATTCGTCTGTGTCTTTACTATCATGGTTATAATCATCAACGCCGCGCCCAAATTTATGAACTAGGGAGCAGAGCAACCAAGGGTTAGGCCGATTTAGCTGGCTAATAAGATCAGCACCGCTCTTGGTGCGATATATTGATTCATCGACACCAAAAAAGACTTTTTCAATCTGTTCATCAAGCTCGGTACGGTCAGTAATGATGAGTACACGGCTATTGGTGACATTCTCCCGTATCCATTTGGCCAGCCAAACCATCGATCGTTAAGCTTTTGCCTGAGTCTTGGGTATGCCAAACAATCCCATCTTTGCGCTGCGCAATGTGTTTTTTTGCCGCCTGTATTCCGAAATATTGATTGTGTCAGCAAGTCTTTTTGACACCCGAATCAAAGACAATGAAGTTATTAATGATGTCTAAGAATCGGTGCTTATTGCACATATGATACAGATGGAAGTCTAAGGGCTGATCGGTGAAGTTAGCGTTTGCTAAGGTAAGGTGCGTCGGTACGCTAGTATCAGACTGGGGTGTATGATTGGGGTTGGCTTCTTTCCATTCTAGGTAATATTTCTCAGGCGTTTCGATCGTGCCATAGCGTAGGCCTTGGGTATCATTACCTGCCATAACCAATTGTATGGCGCTAAAGAAGCTGCGAATAAATTCTTTCTTTTGATTATCTAAGTTTTGATGAATACCTTCGGTGACGTTGATGCTAGAGCGTTTAAGTTCAATAACGCCTAGTGCAATGCCGTTGACATGAAGGACGATGTCAGGACGTTTTTTATTTTCGCCA
Source organism: Psychrobacter submarinus (assembly GCF_904846685.1). GTDB lineage: Bacteria > Pseudomonadota > Gammaproteobacteria > Pseudomonadales > Moraxellaceae > Psychrobacter > Psychrobacter submarinus. The sequence goes on along the minus strand of NZ_CAJHBQ010000002.1, from coordinate 638,889 downwards.
TTGATGGAGACCTCTTCGGCAATGGCAAAGTCATTGGCCTCTATATTATCCCAATCAATTAACCAGACAGTCTCTTTATGATCCCCTGTGCCTTCTTTTTCTTTGATGCCATAACGGAGTAGTCTATAGACCTCTTTATTGGCATCGTATAGTTTAACGCCACTGCCTAAAGCGGCTGCTTTTTCTAGAACGTTAATGGTTCTATTTCGCAATGTACGGCTGACATTACGTGAGCTTAGCCACGCCGCTAAAATCTCGGACTCAATGTTTTTGTTATTAGGTCGGTCTTTGAAGTCGCCGAGATAGCGATAACCAAGCGTATCGGTGAAAAAGGGTATGACACGGTTCTGAGTGAGTCTTTCTATGTCGGTGACGTTACTCATTCTCAATACTCCTCAATGAGCTACAAGTTTGAATAAGCTGACTGATCACGTCATCTACCGATGTTAATGAGCTAATCTCGTAGTGCACTGCTTCATCGCCTGTTTCTTTATCTGTGATATGTTTGTGTTGAAATCCATTGCCTTCAAGCACATCAGTAACTTTTTGAGGGTAATCGTTTGATGAGCCGTTTTTAAATCGGATTATAAAGTTGTTTGAAGACTTAATAATTTCGAAGTGGTAATCACTGCTTGCATAATTCCAACCTTCTATCTTTAGACTGGCAGGTATGGCACTAGACATAACCTCCTGATAATTGAGATGCTTGAAAGGCCTAATTAAGGATTTGTCTTGATTCAGTTTGATTTCAATAACACGGGTATAAAGTTCATATTGCGTATGGTTACGTTGGGCTTCTTTAAACAGTACAAACTCATCCTCATTCTTAAGAATGAACCCTTGCTTACAATCTTTGAAAAGCTCAGGATGTTGTATGAAATGTGCACGCCATTTAACTAAACTATTGCTAGCCAGTGCTTTGTCACAGATTTTCTGTAGTGAACGTTTGACATCGTAAACGTCGAAATCCTTATCGTCTAATACAGCTTTTATATATGACTGTCTTTCTTCGATTTTGGTACTTGTTTCTTCTCGCTTCATATAAGCAGAGCCAATGCGTAGTAGTCTCTTCCAACTATGATCACGATCAATGTTATGTTTAGTAGAGCGACTGCTTAATAAGTTATAACGATCTTGTCCTCTTTGAGTAAAGTATTCCCCTTTGCTTAATACAGCGCGTTCCCATATATAATTAATGTCGGAGGAGTTGTGTTGGAGTAGGTCAAAAACGGCTCCCGCTGACTGGGCGTATTTCTCAAAATTAGCAAAATATATACTGTTTTGATCCATTTCCCACTTACAATCACCATGCTCTCTGTAATACTCTAAAATACCTGAAAAGTTCAGTAGGAAGCCGATTTGACCGTCAAAAAATGGACGTTTCTTATCGCTATCAAAAAATGATTGTTTTTCAGCTTCTAGAATCGCCTGTTTCCACTGATCTGATCTTAATATCAAATGAGCTTTAATCTTCTCCTCAACAAGCTGATCTTCTGAAATTCTACTCAAGACGAGCCCAGGTCTATCAGTAAGGGTATTTAAAATAGGAGAGTCAAACTTACTTAGCTTTTCAATTGACAACAGAGCTTCTAAAAAGTCTTTTGAGGTATTAAAGATAGTATTTTCAGTTAAGTTATAAATGACACGTACCCATTCAATGAGCTCAGATTGAATGTCATTAGCATCAATGTTGTTAGCTGAATTGAGCTTTTTTGAGAGAAAACGATAAAAAGCATAGAACCGTAGCTTTTCAGGATAAATAGTATTATCTGCTAGTACCTTTTTGAACATAGACACTTCTGAATAATGTGTCTTATTATATGTGTCAGGTAAGTAAGTCTTGAGATGATGGTTGTGATAGTCATCTAGATCGAGCAGATCTAAAAGACCCATGAGGTTAGTTACAAAATTAGGTGTAAAACAATTTAGTTTAGTGTACTGAGCTATTGTTAAGTGCTGCAACTTGGCTTTTTGTGCAAAAAAAGTATTGAGCTTATCTTCACTTTTACTATCATTGTTTTTAGTATCGATAATATATTGGTATAGAATAATTAAGCGAATAAAGTTCATAAGCTCATCATCATAGGAATCATGCTTATCACCAACAGTCCGATACGTCCAAAACAGATCTGCCCAGTCGGTGTCGATCTTATGAATAAAGTACTCATAACCATTGACTACACCACCTCTAGCTGCTAAATCATAATTAGGCAGTTCTTCAGAAAACGACTTTATAATTTGTTGTAGATTAGCTTTGAAGTTTTCAAATGGGGTGAGGGGTTTACCTCGCGCGTTCATTTTGATATATAACTCATCAGATAACCCAAACTTGCTCAAGGGCAAAAATTGGAAAGTGATACAAGGGTTATCGCTATCCATAATCCGCAGGTATAAATCTTCATCATAGAGTGCAAATCTTTCTTCAATCGCCTTTAGCATGTTAAGGCAAGCTTGCACAGTAGGGTCTTGTTTCCAAGCTGAAAAAAACCAAGTGCTGTCAGTAATGAGTTGGTCAATAGTATATTTATTGGTTTTGCTAGATTCGGTTGTTTGATCTACATTAAATTTAGTTAATGCATGGTAACGTTGCTCGATAGTACCGTTAGATAATAAAGCATCAAAAAATTCTGATGAACTTGGACGGGTTTTATAGGTAAAGCGTGAATTACCTTCTAAAGTAAAACGCGCTTTAAACTCTGTTAAATGGTTATGTTTTACTGCCAAAAACCAATGTAATAAAAATAAAGTTGTAAGACGCTGCTGGCCATCTAGTACTGAGAGTGTGTCAGTTTTATCAATGTCGCCATATACAAAATCCAAATTTAGAGACGGTTGATCATCATAAGTCTTATCTATGATTAGAGCTGAAAACAGAGAGTCTAAAAAAGCATCTCTAACCTCTGACTGATCTTTGCGTCCTTGGGCATAATCACGCTGGATAATTGGAATTTCTATAAAGTTTACTATATCTAATAGCTCATTAAAGGTTACTCTTTCTCCCATGTTCATTATTGAGCTCCATTTTTAAAAAAGTATTCTGTTATCGTTTCTACGATAGCATCATGATGGTCATCTCTATCGTTTGAACTCCAGTAAAGCATATTGTCTAAATTTTGACTGTAATACTTTAAAAATACATTTTTGGTACATAAGGGCACATATATTGCCTTTTTATCAAGCTCAATAATATGTTTACGTTTAATCGGAAAGATGGCGTTTTTATAACTGCGATTGCTGTATCTATCAAGCAAAGTTAGATTGCCGATTGAGTTATCTACTGCTTCGGCATTGCTAGGATCGTAGATCTCTATGATACTCTTATAGACATTCTCAAACTTATTTTGTTGAAAGGTTTGTGCTTGAAGGATTTGGTTGATTTCATTATTGATACGTTGCTTTTTATCTTGATCAGCTTCATCCAGCTTAAAAGCGCTTTTATCAACTGGTGATTTATCTAAATAGTCTTTAACATCTGTTAGCCATTTCATTTGATTACTAATGCCTTCGGGCATATCTGAGGCTACTGAGCGTATATGTTCAACGTCCCAATTCTCACTTTTATACCTATCAAATTGAAAGCGAGAGTTTGATTTGGGGTTGCTCAATAAGCTGACAATATTGAAAAGTAGAAAGATACGGCGAATCTTACTCAAGTTCTTAGACTCATAATCAAGCTCTGATAAGTGATTGCGGACTTTCAATTCAATTTCATCAGATGATGACAAGGCATTGAATTTAGCATCAAAAGTCAGGTTAAAAACTTGTCCTATAAGTTTATGTCTTAGATGTTGCTTATCTCGGCTATCTTTACTAAGTCGCATAATTTCAGAAATCGTTTTGCCCTCAGTTATTAAATAGCCGATTAAGTGGAATAGTTCGCGGTCATTAAACCATTCTTCTAATGTCATCATTAAACGCTTGATGCTTTTCCATTCTCGAACCATGTCAAAGTTATCTTCATTTAGCAACTCATTAAATTGCAAAAAAGTGTTTAATTCATCTTTACTATTTTCAATTTCACTATGGTCTGATGCTCTAAGAGAAAGCAATAAATCAATGCGATTTGACTCAAGGTTCTTGTTGCTCAGAAAATACCAAAAAGCATCGTTTTGAAGACTTTTCTCAATGGTATCCCACTCTTGGGAGAGTGTAAGCTGCAATAGGCTTTGGGCGTCCTTCGACTTCGATTCTGAAGTGAAATTGCTTGATTTTAAGAACAATGCCTTAATAAGCTCTGCACTTACCAGCGGTATTTTTCCGACATTAAGTCTTGAAAAGACTTGGGTGGGTACCTCATAGTCACTGAGTTCATACCAAATTACTTTTACACTTTTATTATCTAAATTGATTAAAGGCGTCTTTATAGAGTTATGTTTATCTGAGTCCTCTTGCTCATCAAACCATGATTTGATGGCTTCTTTAGCTTTATAAATATGGAAAAAGTCGATATTATCTCTAGCTTGATCTTCGTTGATATTGGCTAAAAAATCGGAGGATTTTGCTCTAGTCTCATAACTAATTTCATAAGGTGCCTTGCATAATAGCGAGGGTATATCTTTCAAGCAGGTTAAAATGATGTAAATAGTGGTTAGTCGTTGTTGTCCATCGACGATTTCCCAAGAGCCATCTTCACGCTGTTTGACGACAACAGGTTGTAAGCAGTAAAAAGTATCCTTTTCGGAGTTCAGTGAGGTCAGATAAAACTCTCTGATATCTTCTAATAAGTCTTGAACTTGTTTTTCTTTCCAGCGGTAGCCACGTTGATAAGCAGGGATATAGAAACTTTCATCCAATAGGTCGACTATTGGTTTTATTTCCAATTTATTATTTTGCATCTTACTTCCTTATAATTTTAATGCGCCAACCGCACTTTTCCAGTCAGCAACTGCTGCATCATGCCTTGTTTAATATCTTTGGTTTTCTCTAAACGCTGCTGCAATGCTTGAATTTCGGTATCCATATCAGAAAGTATAGTGGCGATGGCGGTTTGTTCTGTTTTGGGAGGCATTAGCATGATACTTTTTTTAAACTCTGACATTCCAATCAAGTTTTTCATAGCACCGCCTTGAGTACTATCAGTGATGCTTTCTTGAAACTCTTTAGAGTTAAAAATCTGATAAAAGAAGCGCTCATCAGTATTTTTACTAAGAGTTATTTTCAATAGAGCTTGGTTAATAATACCTTCAGGGGCATTAACAGGGATCTGATAGATTTTGCCTATTGTACCCGAGCAGCTTACTATGAAATCTTTAGGTTTAACTGTAAATCGCTGTAGCTCATTGAATTTATCTCTATCGATATAGTATTTGCCAATCTCTGTATTTGCATAGATTGCATTTCTTTGTTCATATACTTTAAAACCTGTTCTAACAAAACTATCTTTTTTTAATGCCCCACCAAATGGACCTCTAACAAGCCCTTTGTTCTCTGTCATTTCGAAAAGAGTTTTGTGCTCCCAATCCTTAGGAATCTGCCCTAACTCAGTCTATTTAAGACCTTTTAGGCTACCATCCTCACGAGTAGCAAATTCAGGCAAGCGCGTTTTACCTGTAAGTAGCTGTTGCATGGTAGCGGTTTTGATGGCTTCTTTTTTGGCAATGAGCTTTTCTAATGACCCGATTAAATTATCGATATCGAATAGAGCAGTGGCGATGGCGGTTTGTTCTTTTAGTTTAGGTAGTGGGATTAGCAGTTTCTTTAATTGGGTACCTGTTATTAGAGGTTGACCTGAACCAAACACTAAAGTATTTAAGTCCTTTTTGATTAGCCAAGACTTAATAAACTCAACATCATTATTATTATTTAAGTTGATCACAATAGTATTATCTGAAACGCCATACTTTCCATTGACCAAATTTACTAATCCAGCAATAGTCTTTGTATTGGCTGGCATCCATGCCACCGCGTAGCTCATTGCAACTTGCCCAAAGGGTAGAATAAATTTCGGTTTTCTTAAGTGCCATAGTTATAAATCTTATGTTTAGAGAATGCTTTATTGAATGAAAAAATATCGAAGAATGGTAGCACATTACTGCTTGTTTGCTTACTGTATAGCCTGACTTAAACGGCTAATAATTATCGAGTCTAGTGTAGAGTTAGTGCGACTAAATGAGAAGGATGTTTAGAGCAGAGGAGATACTATGCGTCATCTAATGTCGTAAGAGGTGAATTCTAATCTTAACAACTATGACAAGATAGTATCAAAACTCAGGCTGACTAAACTTAACGACAGCAGTTGTCGTGTACGCTAATTGATTGGTGTATTTTTATCAAAATTTATACTATAGTTATTAGACCTCTTGCAAAAGTAGTTGTAAGACACAACGTATATTATTGAACTCTACTTACTTAATAGATATGCCAAACATAAATAAGCTACTCAAACAAAGTAACGCTGGTTTTAAACGCTACACTGGCATTCATAAAGCCACCTTTTATGAGATGCTTGATGCCATGCAAGAGCATGAAGCATCTAAGACCAAATCAGGCAGACCAAGTGTGCTCAGTCTTAAGGAGCAGATACTACTAGCCCTGACTTATTGGCGTGAATACCGCACGCTTTATCATATCAGTATGGACTTTGGTATTCATGAGTCTTCTGCTAGCCGTATCATTCGTAAAGTAGAAGACACACTGATTGACTCTGGCAAGTTTGAATTGCCTAAAAAGCTGCCTAGTCGTGTCGATGAGGACATCAATTGGTCAGTCGTCATCGTCGATGCCACCGAAACCCCTATTGAGCGTCCAAAAAAAACCAAAGCGACTACTACAGCGGCAAGAAAAAACAACACACCTTAAAAGCGCAGGTTATCGTCCATTGGCAAACCGGCTTGATACTTGATGTGCAAACCTGCAAAGGGTCAATCCACGATTTTAAGCTCTATAAAGATACTTGTCCTGATTGGCTTCCTGACAATGCTAAATTACTAGCAGATAGTGGCTATCAAGGTATAGCAAAGCTACATAAGCAAACCTTCACCCCTTTTAAAAAGCCACGTGGTGGTCAGTTACTGGAGATATGCAAACAGGCCAATCACTATCTGGCAAAGTTCCGTATTGTGGTTGAGCACAAAATAGGCTTAATCAAGTTGTTTAAAATCGTGGCTCATAAATATCGCAACCGTCGTCAGCGCTATGATCTTAGAATGAAGCTGTTTGCTGGTATCATTAATTCCGAGCTTAGACTATGACTTTTGCAAGAGGTCTATTGAGCTGGAGATAAATAAAGCATAAATAGAGTTAACCCCCGAGGCGCAATGTCTCACCATATAACTCTGCTATTACTGTCAAATACCAAAAATAATACTAAACAATAGACCTCATTAAAACGATGGTGAAACATTCTGTCTCGTCCGACTGACAAGATAACTCAATCGTTAAAAACTATATCCTCAAATATATTTGATAACGGAGCTTGAAAAGCTGCGGACAGACTCGGCTGAGTCGAATTTGAGATGATAATAAAAATAAAAATTTAAATGCTACGACTAATAATACTAAAAACAAGGAGACGTTATGACAGACGTTAAGAGTACTTTCGGACCAAAACGGATAGACAACATATCTTGGTCAGATACGTCACAACCTTCTAAATTAATTCAAAATGATTTACAGACTAAGCAAAAGACCCCGCTGTTTTATCTTCATAATGAGCCCGTCAATGACTATGAAGAGGACATTTACTTTGTTAATAATAGCGATGAAACATTAAGCTTTGTCGCGCCTTATGAGCTGATGAAGAGGAGCCCAGATTGCACTGAGAGTGTTATTGCTGTCGAGCCAAGTGAATGTGATAAGTCTCTTACTTATACTGATGTTTTGCCGAAGCAAGGCGTGAGAATCGATCGTCAGCACATCATTTATGATAGTGATTATCTCAACCAAATCATTGTTTATACCATGAGTCGTGCTAGCAAAGCGATGTGGGGCGTTTGGCGTTTTAGTGCGTGTGAAAAGGGAATGTTTCCGTCCTTCTATTCTTTGCTGTGGGAGGATGGCACTAAACCTTCAGGAGTTGTAAGTATTGATAAACGAAATGATCCCAAAGATCGTCCTATCCTACCGCCAGTACTGCCCATACGTCAGCAGTTATACCAAAGGTGGTCTGACCACTATGATCGCACGCGCGCGAGTTTTATGGTCGCTATTACAGATGTGATCTATCGTTATGACTTTGGCATGGTGGGCTGTTATTACAATCATATGTGGGATGAATATAGTAGTGAGGCGGAGCAGATTGCCAATCGGCTCATTACAGAAGATGCTGATAGTGTAGATGACGTATTGGCGCTGATGACTGCGGTCTACGATGTATCGTTTGGTGCTGGATATACTACAGTTCCTAAAGCGGTTGCCGAGATCATCTATGGACTGTGGTTAGAATATAAACATAATAAATAAGGGAGAAAGCTATGATGTTTCCAATTGAGAACAACGACACGTTTTTATTGTTCTTTCACGGTCTTGACTCAAGCTGTGAGACCAGTAAGTACACTTGTATTACTCGTGAGCCTAAATACTGCCAAACTGTCAATTATCGAGAGAACTTTAATGAGGTTTTCGATATTTACGAGTCACTTATTCAAGAAAAATTGAAGCAGTATCCACGCGTGGTCTTGGCAGGGCATTCACTGGGCGCTTGGTTTGCCAATCACTTCGCGCATAAATACAATCTACGCGCGCTATTGATCGCGCCTTGTATTTATCCGAGTGAGGTTTTAGCTGATCGTATACCTGAGTTGACTGATAGGAAGCTATCGTTTCCTACCTCAAACACTAAGATGGTGCGGGTCATGGTTGAGATTGAGGACGAATGCTTAGATGTGGCCGTTGCTAGACGTACACTGGTCAATTTACCCGATAGCTGGGAGGTGGATTACTTTGAGCGCGGTCATCACCGAATTGCCCGTAGTAGTGATATCTGGTATCACTTAGTTCATCTGTGTGAAGATCCTATTGTCTGGATGGATGACGCGACATACTATGGGGAAGACTAAGTATAGTCCGTACTCTGAGTAGTCAAAATAAGCCATTGTTACGCACTGTCAGAAAACCCAGACAACTAAGCTGTCTGGGTTTTTTTTAGACTCGTAAGTAGTGATATAATGCCTCTATAATCGATACTTTATAAAGGATAGCGTCATGGCTCGCACCGCTAGCGCATTACACATTTTAGTAAAAGACAAGGAGCTGGCGGAGGATATTATCGCTAAGCTGAAAAAGGGTGTCCAGTTCGATGTATTGGCTAAGAAACACTCAACCTGTCCATCAGGTAAAAAAGGCGGCAGCTTAGGCGAATTTAAAAAAGGCCAAATGGTAGGACCATTTGATAAAGTCTGCTTCAACGGCGAGCTGTTTACTCCGCATTTAGTCAAAACCAAATTTGGTTGGCATGTGGTAAAAGTGCTTTATAGGAGCTAAGCGTTCAAGTCAAAGATGGCTCATAAAGTTTAAGCGGTTATTAATAGACGCTACACACAAAAAAAGCCAGACAACCTCAGTCGTCTGGCTTTAATATTTTGAACAATTTATCTATGATTATGCTCTTGCCAAGTGGCATGCTCGCACACCTCACAGCACCAACTGTCTTTTGCTCGCATAATAGCTATGTCCGCTGGCACTTCTAAAGGACAAATATAGCCACAATAAACGCATTGCACATCATCTAGATAGGCAAAACACTGAGCGACTGTATCAAACAGAATATGAGAACTGATGTCATACTTTCGACAAACTTCTTCCACATGCCCGATAAAATTACTTCTATGATCATACGCCCAGTAATCACTACAGATTTTGAGGTCCCGCGCGTTCTGAGTCATATTAGGCTGAAGCTTTACACTCATAAAGTTCTCCTTAAAAGCCATAGACCGGTTGCGGTAGAAGTCTATAAAACTCGCTTTGCAGCTGCTGACACATCTCATTAACAAGATAATCAGGATTGTCATCCAAGCGCTGCTGTACCCATACTCGCAGTGCCATATGATTATCAAAACAAGATTTCACTCCTAAGAAACGCGCCAACCCCTTACCAGATTGAATACAAAGCTCACGAATGAGCGTATTAGCAATCTGATTGGCATCCTTACTGATCGCACCATCTCGTTTGAATTCAGCAAATAGCTTGTCATAATTGATGATTTTCATTGCGACGTCTCCTTGTCTGCTTTAGCGTCTGAGATAAGTTCTACCATCTTTGCTTTAGAATGACTCGAGTCTCCTATTAACCGCTCTTTACTCGCCAGTAGTAGAGTGTCTATTGCAGAGCCATCCTGTCGAGTAATATCGGGCACATAGCGGCTATACACACGAAATAACATCTCTGTACTGCTGTGACCCATTTGCCGAGCTATCCATTCAGGATTCTCACCAGCAGCCAACCAAAGCGTTGCTGCCGTATGCCGAGTCTGATACGCACGCCGATGCTTAAGACCGAGTAGGGCAAGGGTGGGTTTCCATATCCGACGATTCACATTGCGATATTCCAAAGGATTGCCTTGTGAATTGCAAAATACAAACTCCGACTTGCCATAGGTGACAGACTTTTGATCTTGCAGTGCGTTATATACTAACTGCGACATAGCAATCTCACGCTGCGAGACGAGCGTCTTTGTCGGACCCATCTCACCATTGACTAATGCACCGCGAATACGAATCTCACGCCGATCAAAATCAACGCAGTCCCATTTCAGTCCATCAATCTCACTAGTACGCATCCCTGTGAAGAACCGAGTCGTATAATAGGCCTTATAGTCAGCGCGAACATGCCTTAAAAACAGCCATAATTCAGTAAGTGTAAAGGGATTGACATCAGGCCGAGATTGCTTGAGCGTCTTGATGTTTTTATAAGGCATCTGAAACTCATAGCGATCAGCTGCCTCTTGTAGTATCATACGTAGTGGTACCATGATCTCGTTGATCCGTGCTACAGACAGACTTGACTGGGCATCTTTACCGTAGCGAACTTTGGCGAGGGCGCTACGGAAAGCCAGCAAGTCTGTTTTTTTTATGGCATGGACCGCTTTGCCACCAAACTCAGGCAACAGATACTTATTAAGGATAGTCTGAACCTTATCTTGATAACTCGGTCGCCACTCAATCTTCTTCTCTTCATACCAAATATCAGCGAACTGCCTAAAGGTAGGATTGCGACTGATACAAGCCTCTGCTCTATCAGCCAATGCCGTCATCTCTTTGGCACGTTCACTCTTTGGGAAGTAAGCTGCATAGTCAAAAACACCTAGGGTGATTTCTGCTTCCATTTTTTCGATGATTTTAGCCAGTTTCTTTCGATTAGCTGGAGTATCTGTGAGATTGGTCGTCTCACGGCAACGTATATTCATATATCGAAAATCTACGAATAGCTTGCCACGCCTTGCCCTTATTGAAGCCATGATTTGATTCCTTATTCAAGCTACATTTATTGTAAAGCCATACCATTGATAGCACTCATAACCGGCTTACACATATCCTCTTCGATACGCTCCCATACATAGAGAATTTTGCGACCGCCGAAAGGACGTATATAGTGAATATTCTCAATCAAAACCGTGTCTTTGAGTTGATTGCGGATAGTACGCGCATCGTATTTGATACGATCTGCTAGTTCTTGAGTAGTGAGGTAAGTCTGTGACATAATAGTTCTCCAGTCAGTATTAAATAACTTTCAGTAAACACTTTGTTGTTGCCAACGAGTACTATATTAACAGAAAAGTAGTCATTGGCAAGTACTTTTTACTTACCAATAAGGAATTTATTGTGATTTCATGTAACTTACCTGTTCTTTTAGCAGAAAGAAGATTGCGAGTAGCAGATTTAGTGAGAATGACAGATATAAGTAAATCAACGCTGCATAGAATATATAATGACGATACAACTAGAATTGAGTTCGACACTTTAAGCAAGTTATGTAATGTATTAGAAGTCACGCCAGGAGATATTTTGAAGTACGTACCAGATGAAATAAACGAAGGCGATTTTCCAGAAGAGGAGTAGGTTGACTGTCGTAATAGTTTTTAATGGAAGTGCTAGCTAAAAACTTATTAGAGTTGAAGGGTGATCATGAAGCTGAATAACTTTTTATCTTTAAGTGAAAGCCTTCTTTTTTGAGTGACGATTAGTTTTGAACATTATAAATCTAAAATATATTGCAAAGAAAAAAGAGTCTAAAAAATATATTTTTTGCCAAATCGAAGTTGGGTTCAGAGTCAATATGACACTTAACCTTTTGGGTTAGGTGTCATGAATTTCGATGATATAAATTGTATAGGTTGGGGTCAATTCAGTATTCGCAGTTTTAGGGCAGGGCACGGTTTGGGCACCAAATGGGCACCGCACCGAAAATGAGCTTTTTAATTGAGTAGATAAACTTAACTATAAGAAGATAAATATTCGAAGAAATGCTCTGCAAGCCCCGAAAAATGGACAAAAAAAAGCCTCACTGTGAAGTGAGGCTTTCTTAATATCTGGAGCGGGATAAGAGATTCGAACTCTCGACCCCAACCTTGGCAAGGTTGTGCTCTACCACTGAGCTAATCCCGCTGATTCATCGTTTGATTAACTATCATCAGATGATGAAGGCGTATTATACGCGGTTTTTTTATCCTGTCAACTAAAAAATGACAGAGTGGCAAATATTCGCTTATGAGTCATCATATTTAGTATAACAGAGAGCCCAGTGCCAAGCGATATGGTTAAATCATACTATACGTACGTAGTAGTGGCTATTTGAGATATCTAGCCCTAAGGTACGTTTAGCTATTGCCATGTACAGATATCAGCCTATAGACATCAGACGTCTATCCTTCAACGGTCGTTACAACTCTGCTATATTTATCATAGAGTCATTCTTAAATTTATAAGTGCCTAACCGTTAGTTATCAGTCATCAGAAGGATCATAGTCTCAAGGAGAGTGTCATGCGTTTACTATTTGCTGCAAGCACAATGTCAAATACCCATCCCGCTAGTTATTTATGGACATATCTAGGAGCTGTAGTATTAACGTTTAGTGCCCTTATCTTTAGTACTACTATTCAAGCGAGCAGTGGCTATACGTCCGATTATGCCACTCGAGAATTGGTTGCCAATCCTGATAACTTTAAGCGTATCCGTATTAATGGTAGAGGTGTCTCAGAGGCGGTAGCACCCTGTCCTGTCGCTGAAGGGATCATCGATTGTACTTTAGCTAAGCTGTCCTTGATTAATCTACCGGTGAGAAGCGTGCATGAGGACTATGATTTAGCGCAAGTATTTTATTACCCTAACACTGAACAGCCCACTACGGCAGTTGTCATCATGCAAAAAACAGGCTTGATGGATGATAGTATCAGCGGCCATAGATATCGGGTGAGTTTTAAGCTTGAAGAGGATGATAAATCAAATGCCACTTGGAATTTTGTCCAGTATGGCGAACAACTCCAGTGTGCAAGGGGTGATATGGCGGGTAAGTGGCAAAAGGGAGACTGTGTATAGTGAGTTTGGTATAAAACAACATAGGTTCTAATTTTGTAAAACCAAGCGCCAGTAGCGACACTAGTATGATAGCTTGTTGGGATAATAAAAAAGAAACCGTTAAAAATAAGTTTACTTCATTAAAACTGCTATCAATACCTGTAAAGGACTATAACAATGACAACTAATACCATGACTGAACCTTACACTATCGTTGACTATCTATTTGAGCGTATTGCTGAGGCCGGTGCCACCGAAGTCTTCGGGGTGCCAGGCGATTATAATCTAGCTTATCTTGATAATATTATTGACTCTGATCAGCTTTGCTGGGTAGGTAATACCAATGAGCTTAATGCCGGCTACACCGCTGATGGTTATGCGCGAGAGCGTGGGTTTGCCGCACTGGTCACAACTTTTGGAGTAGGGGAGTTATCGGCTATCAATGCGACCGCCGGCTCCTTTGCAGAGTATGCGCCAGTATTGCAAATCGTAGGCACACCGACTATGCAGCAGCAACATGACAAGCGCCGACTGCATCATTCGTTGGGAGATGGCACTTTTAACCAATTTATAAAAATGGTTGAACCGGTCACTGTCGCTCGCGCTCAGATTACGCCTGAGAATGCCGCTTCTGAGATTGATCGGGTGATACGTATGGTACTCAAGAAGCATCGCCCGGGCTACTTGATGTTATCGCCTGATGTCGCCGCTTTGCCTATTTATCCGCCGACGACTAAACTCGATGACAGTCAAGAGGACATGACTAGTCAAGCGGCGCTAGAAGCTTTTAAAGCGTCCCTAATTGACTTCTTACCTAATAAGACCATTACGATTATCGCTGATTTAATGGTACATCGCTTGGGTCTGCAAAATGAGCTTAAAGCTTTAATTGCAGATACTGAGGTGCCTTATACTACGCTATCCTGGGGCAAGACCTTGCTTGATGAGCAAGACGAGCGCTGGGCGGGGACTTATGCAGGCGACGCTTCACGGCCGGTGGTGAAAGACGCGGTAGAGAACTGTGAGTGCCTGATCAAGATTGGCGTGCAGTTTACTGACACGACCACTGCTGGGTTCAGCCAAGACATCGATGATGAGGTAGTGGTCGATTTGCATTATGAGCGAGCTAGTATCGGCGGCCAAAACTTTGCACCCATCGCGCTCAAAGACTCACTGCAAGCCTTGCATGATGTCATGACTTCTGGAATTGAGATTACGCCAAAACCTCTCAGCGCAGAGGTGCATGCCTTTGAGCAACAAGGCGGCGATGATGAGGCGATTCGTCAAGATGACTTGTGGCATATCGTAGCTCAGCATTTACAATCGGGTAATGTGGTATTTGCTGATCAAGGAACGTCTTATTTTGGTATTAGCGAAGTGCGCTTGCCAGAAGGGGTGACTTTTTATGGTCAGCCTTTATGGGGCTCGATTGGTTATACGCTACCGGCCAGCTTAGGCGCTAGTGTCGCTTCAAAAAACAAGCGTAGTGTACTGCTCATCGGTGATGGTTCAGCACTGCTCACGATTCAAGAGATAGCAATAATGCTGCAGCAGCGCACTAACCCTATTATCGTACTCATTAATAATAGCGGTTATACCGTCGAGCGCGCGATTCATGGCGAAAATGCTCGTTATAATGATATTCCTACCTGTGACTGGCAGCTGATACCGAAAACATTCGGCGGTAATGCAGATAATAGCTTATCACTGAAAGCGACTACCGCAGGCGAGCTTAAAGAAGCACTGAACACGGCAATGGCGACTACTGATAAGCTTATTATGCTCGAAGTCATGACAGATAAGCATGATATACCGCCAATGCTAGCCAAAGTCAGTGCCGCATTGAAGTAAATATAGCTTCGCTACTGAGGTTATATCGCGAGGTTGTATTAAGTAAGGAGCTATGAGATTGGCGGTTTATGTAGATTTTGTGAAGATTGAGTTTAGAGGTTATCAGTGGTGCCATATGCTAGCCGATAGTCTACAAGAGCTGCATGAGTTTGCTACGCTCATCGAGGTTGATCCGCGCCTCTTTCATCGCAATGCTAGCTATCCGCATTATGATATCACCGTGCAGATGCGCGAGGCTGCTTTGGCTAATGGTGCTATCAAAGCCACAAGAAAACAAATTATCGATGCCGCCAAGAAGCTAAAGCTTGAGTTAAACCAAGCTTAATGGCTTTTTTATTCAAAAAAACCTGCTTTATTCTCAGCATAATAGTGAGAAAAAAGCAGGTTTTTAAGACTCATATCTTAACGGTATCTAAAGCCACTAGTCTGGCATATCCGCTAATTGCTTAAGGATACTAGTAAAATTCTCAACCCCTTGCGCGCCACTGACCAGATGCCGCTCGTTGAAGACAATAGCGGGTACGCCTTGCACCCCTTGGCGCTGCCAATGCTGCTCTATCTCGCGCACATCAGGCGCAAAGCGCTGATCTACTAGTACCGCTAGCGCTTCTACGCGATTAAGACCAGTCTCTGCCGCTATATCAGCGAGCACCTCATCATCAGAAAGATTACGCCCATCGGTGAAGTGCGCGGTAAACAGTGCTTGCTTTAGCTCATGCATTTTTCCTTGCGTTTGTGCCCAATGCAGTAACTGATGCAGATTAAAAGTATTATGCATACGCAGCTCGTCAGTGAAGTTAAAGTCAAAGCCGACCTCAGCGCCCGCTTCTGTGATTCTAGCGCGGCTAGCGTCTGACTCTTGCGGAGTTGAGCCGTATTTTTCTATGATATGCTCACGCATATTTTGTCCCTCACTTGGCATGTTAGGGTTCAGCTCAAACGGATGCCAATGAATTTCATAGTCGGTATCAGTCTGCTTTAGGGCTTCTGCTAGTTGTTTATAGCCGACCACGCACCAAGGGCAGACCACGTCTGAGACAATATCGATTCGAAGAGGCTTATTAGTAGTATTCATCAGTTATCCTTATATTTTTTACTTTATTAATTGCTGACTATATAACTGCGAACGATACGACTCGTTTTCAAGACTGCCGGTTTATACTTATAGTCGAACCACTATTAAAGTGTTACAGCGTTAGACTCGTTTAGCCTACTACTGTAGTACTTGCACTCGTCTGCCTTGTACCACTTTTAATATTGATTGACTATATTAAGATCATCTACTTTATATGCCTGTAGTATAAAACCTTTGACGGACTGTTCACTGCTGAACGCTATTAAATGGTAGCGAAACGAGCCAATAGCAGTCATTTGCACGCAGATTTGCTATCATAAGCGCTACTATTTGTAAGGTTTTATTATCGAGCCGCTAGGATAGCCCCTAGTATTTAACTCATAAGTATTTAGCTCACAAGTATTTCGTTATTGGCAACAGACTGTAAGCACAAAAAAGCTAAATAGAGCAGTTATATTTGGCTAAAAAGTAATGCTTTTTTATTTAAAGGTGACATATGAATCAAGTTCAACCTAGGGTAGCGCCGCTAAACAAATGGCCCATGATCAGCCGTGTTTTTCATTGGATAAGCGCACTGCTATTATTAGTGACATGGGCGCTGATGTTTCTTTATGACAATACTGATGACTCGTTTTATGTCGGTTTGCATAAAGCGTTTGGGTTAAGTTTATTGTTTTGGATGCTGGCTCGAGTGATTAGTCGAATATTCACAAAAGCACCACCTGCCGTGCCAATGCCAAAATGGCAACATATCATTGCTAAGTTCACCCACTTTGCACTTTATGCGCTACTGATAGCGATGCCGGCAGTCGGGCTGTTGATGTCTGTTTATGGCGGCCGAGCCGTTGATATGTTTGGCTTGTTCGAAATTCCGGTGTTCGTTACCCCAGATCGCGGTTTGGCGCGTACCTTTAATGATTGGCATACAGAGATCATTTGGCCGCTGATTCTTGCCTTTACTGCCGCTCACATTGGCGCGGCGCTATACCATCAATTTATCCAAAAGGATAAGCTGATAAAGCGTATGTGGTAGCGCTGATGACGTCGTTTATAATGATTGACTGATGTTTTGCTAAATACTGCTTGGGGTAGTGATCGTTATGCGTACCAAAAAAGACCGTATTCGGCATACTTTAAGCTTTGAGATTATCGGGTTGCTCATCTTTGCGCCATTGGCAAGCTTGGTCTTTGGCTTTGAGCTGCATACGATGGGCGCTATAGCGCTAGTAGGCTCTCTTGTCGCGACCGTGTGGAACTATTTTTATAACATCTTATTCGACAAGGCCATGCTAAAACTGCGCGGTAGGGTACAAAAAATTGTGCCAATAAGAGTGCTGCATGCCATTTTATTCTAAGGCGGTTTGCTGTTACTATTCCTGCCATTTATAGCGATATATCTAAACATTAGCCTGTGGGAAGCGTTTAAGATGGATATTGCGATGGCGACCTTTTATCTTATATATGCCTTTGTATTTAACTGGGTCTATGACCAAGTCTTTCCTATACCTAATACGGCAGCGGCTTAGGCCGAGCTTAGCGTTTTAAGTTTTTTCGATGAGTGTTGTATGATAAATAAAAGGGGTTTGCTTATTGGGCAAACCCTTTTGTCATGACACCATTAACTAAAAACTTGTCTTGAGCGGTTAATTGGATTACTTGGCAATAGCCGCTTGGCTGATACCATCAAGGGCTTTAGCGATATTGGCCAGCTGTCATAACTCATTAAACTTGTCTGTTTAACACAACCCTCATAGCAAGCTTCTAGCGGATACGTTTAGCTAGTCAAGGATAGGTAATGTCACCAAAAATATTGACGCACATCTCAACCCAACTGGCCTTTGTGATAGCGGCTATCGTCATCGCTATCATGGGCGTGACTATGATAGGGTTTGGCTGGGTGCCACATCTATCTTTGCTACTCGCTATTTGCGTCTTATTAGCGATCGGCTTATTTAAAGGATTGAGCTTCGATGATATGCAAGCGCAAATGGCCTCAGGTGTCATGCGTGGTATCGGTGCAATCTATTTGTTCTTTTTTATCGGTCTAATGATAGCGGCTTTGATGATGTCGGGGGCGATACCGACCTTAATGTATTATGGCTTTGAGCTGATATCGCCAGAGTTTTATTACCTCTCTGCTTTTGTTTTAACCTCAATTATTGGCGTGACTTTAGGCAGTAGCTTAACGACTGCGGCGACTTTAGGAGTGGCGTTTATTGGTATGAGCCATGCTTTTGATGCCAATGTCGCTATTGCTGCTGGGGCAGTGGTATCTGGGGCGTTTTTTGGCGATAAGATGTCACCTTTGTCTGATACCTGTACGATTGCCTCCTCAGTCGTTGGTATCGATCTGTTCGAGCACATTCGTAATATGATGTACACCACCGTACCGGCGTGGTTATTGACGGTTCTGTTGTTTTGGTTCTTCTCGGGAGACACGGCAGGCTCTAATCTGGGCCAAGTGACGTTACTACAAGCGCAGCTGATTGAGAGCGGCCTAGTGCACAGCTACGCAGTATTGCCTTTTGTCGCTTTAGTTGGGCTGGCGGTCTTTCGTGTTAATGCTATCTATACGATTATTAGCACGATCAGCGTGGCGCTACTGATTACTTATTGGCATAGCGCACCAAGCTTTGGGGAGCTTGGCGGTTATCTGTTTGGCGGTTACGCGCCTGCAGAGTCGCTAGCGCTTGGTGAGGTTGCTGGCATGCTCTCACGCGGCGGCGTACAAAGTATGTTCTTTACCCAAACGATTGTAATATTGGCGCTGAGTTTAGGCGGGCTGCTGACAGCTTTAGGGGTGCTGCCGGCGCTATTATCAGGAATCAAAGCGTCTTTGACCTCATCAGGACGAGCGATATTTACCGCTGCCATGTCGGCGCTGAGTATCAACGTACTGATTGGTGAGCAATATTTGAGTATTTTAATCTCAGGGACGTCTTTTCGCTCGACCTTTGAGCGCTTAAACTTGCACCCCAAAAACCTCTCTCGCACCATTGAGGATGCCGGTACCGTTATCAATCCGCTAGTGCCTTGGAGCGTCTGCGGCGTGTTTGTTAGTCAAGCTCTAGGGGTGCCTGTCCTTGATTATCTGCCGTATGCTTTTTTCTGTTATCTGTCGTTATTATTGACGCTCATCTTTGGCTTCACCGGCGTGACTATTAGTCCTGCCAAAAGTACCGAACCCAAAAATAAAGCGGTTTAAGCCTAAGACTAAAATGGTTTAATCAAGGCGGGCTCAGATACCGCTTAGTACTAAGACTTAGCCTCAATGTCACATAATATATAGCATGTTAATATATGTTATTGTATATTGATGAGGATTGAATTCCTGTGTTATCTTCAAAGGTAGTTATCATTTATATTGCTTAAGGAGATATCGATGCTGTTTGAAAAAATAAAAACCCCGGGGCTCTCGCACCTATCCTATCTATTTGGCTCGAACGGGCAAGCGGCAGTGATTGATCCACGTCGCGACTGCGCTATTTATATCGAAAAAGCACGAGCCGCTGGGCTTAAGATTACCCATATATTTGAAACGCATCGTAACGAAGACTTAGTCTCAGGCGCGCCTATATTAGCAAAGCTTACTGGTGCAAGCGTCTATCACGGGCCTAATCCAGAGCGTGAAGTCGTTTATGCACAAACGGCGCGGGAAGGCGACTGTTTTGCGATTGGTCAGCTTGAGATACAAGTGCTAGAGACTCCTGGTCATACCTTTGATCACCTGGCCTATGTGATGTTTGATAGCGCTTATCCTACCAAGGCTGTGGGCGTATTTACTGGTGATGCGCTATTTGTCGGTGATGTGGGGCGCACAGATTTTTATCCTGACAAGCGCGAAGAGGTCGCCGGTCTGCTTTATGATTCGCTACAAAAAATCCTAGCCTTAGGCGATCAGGCGATGATCTATCCAGCTCACGGTGCCGGTTCGGTTTGTGGCTCAGGTATGGCAGATCGTGAGTTCTCAAGTGTCGGCCATGAGAGATTAAATAACCCAAGGCTACAAATCGAGAGCCGAGATGAGTTTATCCAAGCGAAGATTAACGAGAATCATTACCAACCGCCTTATTTTAAGCTCATGGAACGCCTTAACATGGATGGAGGCGATGCCGCGCCGCGCATTATGCGCCCCGTCAATTTGTCGCTTGACGAAATCAGCAGCTCTGAAGCCGATCACCTGATAGATATTCGCGAGCCGCTTGCTTATGCGGCTGGCCATCTACCGGGTTCTATGAGTCTACCTGTTGGGATGATTTCTGCTTTTGCAGGTTGGTTCATCGCTGAGGGCGAGAGCATAGCGCTGATTGCCTCGGATGAGGAACAGCTAGCGACGGCGATGACGCATCTTGTGAGAATTGCTTTGGATAATATTGTAGGCGGTTATGTCGGTGTCATTTCCGCGGCCAAACAAGGCAAGAGTATGGAGCAGACGCCGATGATAACGACCGAGGCAGTCAAATCGCGTCTTGAAGGTCATGCTAATACTAAAGCTAGCAAGGCTTGGACATTACTTGATGTCAGAGATGTTAATGAGAGAAACGAAGCTGCGATAGATGAGTCTGAGCATATCTATGTCGGTCATCTGAACGAGCGTTGGCGTGATCTTGACCCACAGGAGCATTATACCTTGATGTGTGCTAGTGGTCAGCGAGCGACAGTCGCGGCAGGATGGCTAGCAAGCAAAGGTTTCAAGTATCTCGATATTTATCTTGGCGGAATGAGTGCTTGGCAGGCTGAGCAAGAGTAATACTTATGAGCTTATATTAACTAAGTAGGCTGGACTATCCTATTGACTAGTAATGTGCTAATTTACTTTAGTAAAAAAAGCATACCAAAGCTTGCGGCCTTCTGCATTAAACTGACGCACAGTATCAAAAAAGCGCTGCCGGGCTGATTCTTCGACTAAAGGTGCGGGCAATAAAGGATCAAAAACGACATTGCGAATAGCAAAATCGCCAAGAAGATAAGCGTCACGCAGCGCCGTTTCATTATCGAGACTATGCTGAGTCTTCTGCCAGTCGCTCAGCTGATTTGATACTTTCTTATAGTGTGCTTCGAGTTGCATCTGCGCCCACAGGCCAAGTGACTTCTTTTGTCTATCTTTATCAAAGTGGCTGGCTTGAAACACTGCAGCTTCAGGCTCTAGTTGCAAATCGAATAGCCGTGACCTTATCCCTTCAACACCGCCGCTCAAGTTATTAGGACGAATATAAAGCCCAGCATCTAGCTCACGAAAGCCTAATAAGGAAAGCGCTCTCATACGGGCGCGCAGTATTTTGCGATCGCTACGCGGCAGCCCGCCGGTAGTGACCGCTATCCATGAGCTATCCCATGCTGTAACGCGCTTATCCGCGTGCTCCCAAGCGGCAACGTCAGCGCCTAACTTCTTAGCTTTTGGGCCTAAGCGATAAACAGCAGCATCCACCGCCTCTACCAATTCCGCTTGCGTCAAACGAGCCATAGTCACTCGTATATTGTTTTCCTTGATCGCAAACAGCCTGCCTGCACGAATGATCTCCGCTATGCTCAGCGTCTCCTTGTCAGCCACTGTCAGTAAACGCAAAATGAGAGGGCGAGCGGCTGGCCATTGGTAATTACATTCTTTGACAAGATATGATTTCATATGTAATACTCTGGGTTGAGTCATTTATTATTAAGTTGTTTATTATAATCAAATACGGGACATTATAAGCATTCAGTAAGATAAGTGATAAGTAACAAGGATAGTTAGCCAAATATTATGAAGGATTGCTATGAAAAATACCGAGCAGATGTCAACGACCCATCAATTCAGCACCCATGAAGTCAATAATCAACCTACTGCTTTAGCGAATTATAACGCTTGGGAGACTGATGACGCGCTAAAAGAAGCTGTCATTCGCGAAGGCGCGTCATGGGCAAGCGATCATCTGAGCGAGTTTGGCGCCCGTACTGGTGGTGATATGGTAGACAAGGGCTTTGCTGCCAATGAAAACCCTCCTAAATTTCGCCCCTTTGATCGCTATGGTCACCGTATAGACGACGTCGAGTTTCATCCTGCCTATCATGAGCTAATGACAGCGGGCGTATATTATGGCATGAGTAATTTTGCTTGGCGTAACGAGGGTCGCCAAAGTGCGCATGTGGCGCGAGCGGCCGTTATGTATTTAGGCTCACAAGCAGAAGCCGGTTTTGGCTGTCCGATGTCGATGACTTACGCCGCGATTCCGGCTTTGCGTCATAACACAAGGCTCGCTGAAAAGTGGATACCAAAACTGCTATCGACAGAATATGATCCTCGTAGCTTACCTATGGAGCAAAAGAGCGGCTGTACAATTGGCATGGGGATGACCGAAAAGCAAGGCGGTTCTGACTTAGGGCGCAACAGCACTAAAGCCGTTAAGCAAAGCGATGACAGTTATCAAATCATTGGGCATAAATGGTTTTATTCTGCGCCTATGTCTGACGCTCATTTAGTACTCGCGCAATCTGAAAACGGGCTTAGCTGCTTTTTAGTACCAAGGTTTCGCCCTGATGGCACGCTCAATGCCGTACGGATTCAGCGTTTAAAAGACAAGCTTGGCGACTGGTCGAATGCTTCCTCCGAGGTAGAATTTGCCGGTGCTTTTGGCGAATTAGTAGGAGTAGAGGGCAGAGGTGTTGCCACTATCATTGAGATGGTAGCCTTAACGCGGCTCGATTGTATGATAGGGTCAGCCGCGCAAATGCGGCAAGCGGTCGTGCAGGCGATTCACCATACTTCTGGACGTGAGGCTTTTGGTGATTTACTAATCAATCAACCGCTTATGCGCAATGTGCTTGCTGACTTGGTATTGGAGTCTGATGCGGCATTGGCCTTGACTATGAGAGTGGCGCGCGCCATTAGTCTGCTTGAGACCGACTCACATGAGGCTGCGCTGGCTCGCATCGCCACTGCCATTGGCAAATATTGGATATGTAAGCGTACGCCCGTGTTAGTCAACGAGGCACAAGAGTGTCTCGGCGGTATTGGTTATGTCGAAGAAAATATTATGCCGAGACTTTATCGTCAGGCACCGCTCAACTCAATTTGGGAAGGTAGCGGCAATATCCAGTGCTTAGATGTGCTACGTGCCTTAAATAAAGAGCCCGCTACTCGTGAGGCGTTGTTTACTGAGCTGCAAAGTGCGGCTGGTAAAGACAGTTATTTTGATAAAGAGCTTGGGCAACTAGCAAGTTATTTTGAAGAGGTAGAGACATTAGAGTTTAGAAGCCGCTACGTCATCGAGCGCTTGGCGTTGATGCTGCAAGCTTGTATCCTGCTAAATACAGAAAATAAAGACATAGCAGCAGAGTTTTGCCGCTCACGTTTGGGCGGCGCGCACGGACTGGCGTTTGGTACGCTCAGTCCAGATGCACCCATAGATCAGCTGATCGAACGCGCTGCGGGTGCCACAAAGTCTATGGCTTAGCATTTTTTACTAGCTACTTAGTCAGCTCGATAGTACCGTTAGCGGTAACAGAGACGGTACTATTACCTGATTCAAAATTTTGACTTGGTACCGAAGACTCAGCATCAGCGGCGCGCATGCTGCTATACATTGGACGTGGGTAGTCGGTGTTGCCAGCATTGAGGTTGACGCTGACCACGCGATAACCGCGCGCATCCCAAGCACGAGTGAGGTTTTTGGCCTGTTGCTGAAAAGCGCGAGACGCTTCCGTCATCAGTTTTTGCTCTAGCGCATCTTTTTTACTTTCTGAGACACCAAAGTTTAGATTATTCATCACTAAGGTTTCTTGCAAGTCTGCAATAAGCTGGCTTGTTGCGGTGAAGTCGGTGCTTTTTAGATCGATATTAGCTTGACCGGTCCAGCCGATGATTTTGTCGTTTTTGTCGTAACGTGGATAAGTGTGCTGCTGGCCAGTACTGACGGTAACGCTAGGGTAGCGCTTAGCAATTGCCAGTGCTCTATTGATTGACGTGTTCAATGTTGTAGCCAAAGCCTTAGCATCGCTCGCTTGTGCCTTTTTATACAGGCTTGCGCGCACTTCGTCATTGGCAATGTCTTCTTTAACTTGCGTCTCAAAGGTAAGCTGATCATAACCGGAGGGTTCAGCATGGGCGGTACTCATCGCTGCACTCAATAAAAAAGCACTGCCAGTTATGAAAGCCAGTTTATTCGTTAAGTTTTTCATCGTAACTCCTTATATAAATAGTTTTAAAAGCATATAATTTAATAGTTTTTTAGAGGTTATTAACATAACAAACCTGATAATAAATAATATAAGTGTTTTGTCACAACCTTACTGCTTTCTAGCAGCGTTAAAAATGGCGATAATATCTAAGCCCAATTCACTTTGGCGTGAAAAGCTATCGTTTGTAGCGTTAGGGGTTGTAAAATAGAAAAAAGTAAGTATAATTTGCAACTGGTGGCTCCATTGGTAGCCTCGCAACAGTGTTCTATGAACCCCGCCAGGACCGGAAGGTAGCAACGGTATTAGATTCATTGTGTGCCGAGGATGTGCTGATGGAGTCGCTTTTTTTTGTCTAAAATTTAACTGTTATTGATTTGCTGTTCGATTTACCTGCCCTGCTAGAGGGTTTTTTTTGGGTCAAAATTTTGGGTCAGCGCCATCAGTAACTAATAAAATAGCTAGATGAGTAGCTTGCATCCTGCTCGCTTAAAAGCTACGATATTGAGTCTAAATGAGTAGGGTAAACCATCTAAATGAGTGATAGCCAAACGACTTCATTACCTACTGAGCAGCGTCAAAGCTCAGAGCTTTTAGCTCGCCAGCAGCAAGCTCAGCAGCGACAGATTCTGGCGATGATGGGTATCGGACAATGGGTGCGGCCAGACTCACCAACGCTAAAAATAAGCGATATCACTGAGAGCGCAGGTGATATACAAGCACCCGATTCATTAACTGGGCAGCAGCCGGTATCAGACGAACAAGTTAGACCAGAGGTGCGAGGTGGTGATCCAATAGATAGACACACTACGACTGCGCCAGTTGCTTCAGATGATGAAGTATTAGCTACTGATCACGTAAAAATGAATAGCTTCGATAATGACAGCTTTGATGTTGATGTTGCTAATAATAATGAAAGTTCAAATGCTAGCAACAAGTCTTACAACTTTAACCATTTAAATAGCTTCTCTGAATCAGCTAGTACTGAGCAAGTTGATACTGCTAGCCATACTCCTAACTTAGCCCCTCCTGACTCTAAGAAAATAGCGCCCTTTGATTTGCAAGGCGATCGTTACGGGGACTGGGTACTGCTAGTTGATATTCAGGCGCTTGATAATGACAGTCAAAAGCTCTGGCAAAACATCACTCAAGCCTTATCATTAGACTGTGAGACGAGCTCATTTCCGATATGTGCGGGTATGGACACCGCTGAGCTGGCCAATGCTAGCCTTGCTGGTTATATTTTCAAGATTGCACAGAGTGAAGATATTCAGGTGGCTGTATTGACCGCTTTGCCCGGCGGTTTGTCTCATCCTAAATTTGCGACGACGCCTAGCTTAGAGACAATGCTTGAAGACAGTCTACTTAAGCGGGAGTTTTGGCAGCAGATCTCCAATTAATTCATTGTTTTTGATTGCTATATCATTTAGCTCAAAATAGCTTTACGCGGTTCTAAAATTTATACTTAGCTTTTTCTCTATTTCTTTGTTACTGCTTGGAATTCTTATTATGTCTGAACATACTGCTCCACATCGAACTCCCAACTTTTCTGCAGGCCCTGCTACTATTCCTACTGAGGTTCTACAGCGCGCGCAAAGCGAGATGCTCGATTGGCAGGGTCGCGGTGTCTCGGTGATGGAGGTCAGCCACCGTAGTAAAGAATATATCGCTATCACTGAAAAAGCGGAAAGTAAATTGCGCTCGCTGATGGACATACCTGATAACTATAAAGTGCTGTTTTTGCAGGGCGGCGCAAGCCTGCAGTTCTCGGCTATTCCTTTAAACCTATTAAACAATGGCCGCGCTGATTATCTCTCGACTGGGACGTGGTCAGATAAGGCCATTAAAGAAGCTAAGCGCTACGCTAAGCTAGGTCTTGGTGAGGTTAATGTGGTCGCTAGTGGCAAACAAAGCAATTTTACGGACGTACCTGCGTCTGATGAGTGGAACCTAAGTGATGATGCCAAGTATTTTCATTACTGCGCCAATGAGACCATTCATGGCTTGCAAATATTTGAGCCGCCAAAGGTTGATGTGCCGCTCATCGTAGATATGTCATCAAATATTTTATCGCAGCCGATTGATGTCTCCAAATTTGGTATGATTTACGCCGGCGCACAAAAAAATATCGGTCCCGCAGGTCTTGTTATCGTTATTATCCGTAAAGATTTACTAAACCAAGCCAGCGATTGGTGCCCGCTGCTGATGAACTATACGCATCAGGCTGAAAAAGAGTCGATGTCTAACACGCCAGCGACGTATTCATGGTATCTAGCGGGTCTAGTATTCGACTGGTTAGAAGAGCAAGGCGGCGTTGAAGCTATCGGCAAAATCAATCAGAAAAAGGCGGATCTGCTATACCAGACAATCGATGATAGTAATTTTTATAATAATCCGGTTGCCAAACAATATCGCTCGATTATGAACGTGCCTTTTACCTTGGCAGATGATAGCTTAGATAAAGTGTTTTTAGAAGAGTCAGAAAAAGCAGGCTTGCTACATCTAAAGGGCCATCGCGACGTCGGCGGTATGCGCGCTAGTATCTATAACGCGGTATCGCTTGAGTGGGTAGAGCAGCTTGTTGACTTTATGCAGGATTTTGAAAAAAAGTATGCCTAATTGCTATATCGCCCCTTGCCGGCAAAAATAGCTATAATCAAAAGACGCCACTGAATAAGTGGCGTTTTTTTCTAAGTGGGAATAGCTGAGCGAGAATAGCTGAGCGGGAGTAGCTAAGCGGGTATAGAAGGTACTGAAATTATTTTTAAGGGCGATATTGAAAAAGTAGCAAAACACATCTACGCTTTTGATTAGGTTAAAAAAGCGAAGTTTGGTATGATTAGATTTCGCATCACCGCTAGAATTAGGCTACTGTAAAAGTCTGCTTTGATAAAAAGCGCCGATAGCGCCCATAATGATAGACAAGCTATGATCAATAACGCTCCGATACAAGCTATATTATACAAGTCTTATAAGGCTGCTACTTTGAGCCTACTGCTTTGCTACGCCTCTAGCAGTCAAGCCGAGGTGGTTACCACGTCAGCGCTTGGACATAACAGTAGCGCTGAATACATCGACGCCCCATACATGCCGTACGCCAACCCTGATGCGCCAAAGGGTGGTACGCTATCGCTCGATGCTCGCGGCACCTTTAATGCGGCCAATAAGTGGATGACGACGGGCGTGGCAATGGTCGGCACGGATTATCTGTACGATACCTTGATGACTGGCTCACTGAATGAAGCCTTTACCATGTATCCGCAGCTGGCCACAGGCGTGACTTACGATACTGATGATGCCAGCTGGATCATTTATCATCTCAATCCTAAAGCCAAGTTTTGGGATGGTACGCCAGTCACTAGCAGTGATGTCAAAGCGACTTATGAGGCGATACTCAGCAAAGGCCCGATGTATATTCGCAGCTATTTAGGCGATATTAAAGAAGTACAAATCCTTGATAAACATAAAGTGAAGTTCGTCTTTACCTCCAGTGACAACAAAGAGATTTTGCTAACCGTTGGCCAGTTCCCTATCTTTGCCAAATCCTCCATTGATGCCGATTTTGAAAAGATAAGCTTAACGCCTTTGATGGGCAGTGGCCCATATAAATTAGGCCGTGTCGAGGCGGGGCGTTCGGTCAGCTATGTGCGCGATCCAAATTATTGGGGCCGTGATCTGGCGGTAAATCGCGGCCGCTATAACTTCGATATGATTAAGTTCGTCTATTATCAAAGCGATGAGATTGCCTTTGAAGGCTTTAAGTCTGGACAATATCGCTTTCGTCCCGAAAACAAAGCCTCGAATTGGGCAACAGGCTATAACTTCCCTGCCGTAAAAGCGGGAATGATTGTCAAAGAGTCGATAAGTAGTCAAAACCCTGTACCGATGCAGGGGCTCGTGATGAATATGCGCAGGCCTTTGTTTCAAGATATTCGCGTCCGTGAAGCGCTCAGTCTAGCATATGACTTTGAATGGATGAACAAGACTTTATTTCATGGCCAGTATGAGCGCTTGCAGAGTTTTTTTTATGGCTCAGAGCTGGCGGCGACTGGTACGCCAGCTGCTGATGAGATGGCAGTACTGACGCCACTACTCAGTGATCTAGAGCCTAGGCAGCGTCAAGGAGTGCTTAGCGATTGGCAGCTACCTAAGAGCGATGGTAACGGCTTTAACCGGGAGAGTTTACTCAAGGCAAGGCAGTTACTACTCGATGCTGGATTTTATTATCAAGACATGCAGCTGTATCAGCCAAATGGTGAGCGCGCGCAAATTGAGATTTTGATGACAGGCGATACGCTAGGCCGAGTACTGCTGCCTTATATTCGTAATATTGAGCGCTTAGGATTTGCGGCAAATCTGCGTCAAGTCGACGGGCCGCAGTACTATGAGCGCACGCGTCGTTATGATTATGATATGACGACCGATGTGTTCGCGCAAAGCTTATCACCGGGCGCGGAGCAAGCCGCCTTTTGGGGCAGCGCGGCTGCTGATGAAGTCGGTAATCGCAATACGATCGGCATCAAAAACTCGGCGATAGATACAGTCGTAGAAGCCCTTGGCGATGCTGAGAGTCGTGAGGAGATTGTGCTTTATACCAAAGTGCTCGATCGCTTACTGCGTGCAGGTCACTATTTAGTCCCACTATACGGCAAATCTGGCACTAATGTGGCGTACTGGAATCAGTATCGCCATACGACTTTGCCGACCAATGCGGTTGGTATCGACTACTGGTGGGTGGACAAAGAGGCGGAAGCGAAAGTTAATGATTATTTAAAACGCTAAATTCAGCTCCAAGTGAAAGCGGTAAGCTAAGACGATAAACGTCAATTAACCGTGAATAACAGTCATATAAGCGCACATTTAAGATCAATACGTAAAACCAGTGTTAACCAATAAGGGTTCGATATGAGTATTCAAATTATTCCAATAAAAGCATTTAACGATAATTATATTTGGACATTAATTAATAAAAATAACAAGCAAGCTATCGTTATTGATCCCGGCCAAGCGCAGCCTGTCGCGGACTATATGGAAGAGCATGACTTAGAGATGACCTCTATCTGGACCACGCATCATCACTTTGATCATGTCGGCGGCGTAATGGAGCTACAAGAGCACTTCCCGATGACGCATATCGTCGGCCATAGCGAGCATGGCGTTGAGGAAGATCAAACGATAAAAGACGGCAGCACGGTCAGTGCTTGGGGCTGCTCAGCACAAGTCTGGGATATCCCCGGGCATACGGCAAGTCACATGGCTTATGTGTTGGATATCGACGGTCAAAAGCACTGCTTTTGCGGTGATACGCTGTTTAGCGCAGGCTGCGGTCGTGTCTTTACCGGTACTATCGAGCAGCTTTACGAGAGTTTCAAACGACTAAACAGTCTGCCTGCCGATACGTTATTGTATCCTGCCCATGAATATACGGCTAACAATCTGCGTTTTGGGCTGTCTATTGAGCCGGGTAATATGGCGATGCAGCAAGCTTTAGAGCGAGCAGAGAGTCAGACGCAGCAAGGACTATGTACGCTACCGGTCACTTTGGAGCATGAACGCGAGGTCAATGTGTTTTTGCGAGCGCATGAGCCTAGCGTCATTGCAGGCGTAAAAGCCAAAACGAATATTGACAATGAAGAGCGCTTAACGGTGTTTACAGCGCTACGAGAGCTTAAGGATAACTTCTAACACTCGCATAGCACTACCTCTTACCTCACTTGTCCGCTGACTGTTGTCTGCTATTTTACCTTTGCAAGGAAGTCGTCATCATGGGTCGTTATATCTTAAAGAGACTACTACTGATATTACCGACGCTTTTCTTGATTTTATTGGCGAACTTTGTGATTGTACAGGCCGCACCTGGTGGTCCTGTCGAGCAGCAACTGGCTCTCATTGAACAAGGCGCAAAAGATAGCGCGGTTAATAGTAGCGTAGGCGCAGGCGGCTCTGGCGGTAATACCAGCACTTATCAAGGTACGCGCGGATTATCGGAGGAGATGGTCGCTGCGATTAATGCGCAATATGGCTTTGATAAATCCGCGCCTGAGCGCTTTTGGATTATGCTAAAAAACTATGCTCAATTAGATTTTGGCGAGTCGTTCTTTAAAGGGCAGACGGTAACTGACCTCATTATCGAAAAACTCCCTGTTTCCATCTCCTTAGGACTGTGGAGCACGCTGCTGATCTACATGATTGCCATACCATTGGGGGTTTATAAAGCTATGCATCACGGCTCGGCGGTAGATAAAGCGACAGCGATGCTATTAGCAGTTGGTCATGCGATACCGGTATTTGTATTTGCGGTAATATTATTGGTGTTTTTTGCGGGCGGTAGTTACTTTAATATCTTTCCGCTACAAGGGCTGACCTCAGAGAATTTCGATCAGCTGAGCACTTTAGGTAAAATAAAAGATTACTTTTGGCATTTAGCTTTACCTTTACTAGCGAGTACCGTCGGCGGCTTTGCCGGTTTGACTTACTTGACTAAATTTAGCTTTTTAGAGGAGCTGAGCAAGCAGTACGTGTTGACCGCACGCGCTAAAGGCTTAGGGGAGCGTCAAGTGCTTTACGGGCATGTCTTTCGTAATGCCATGCTGATTGTCATAGCTGGTATTCCGGCCGCTATCGTCGGTATTTTCTTTGCCGGTAACTTTCTTATTGAGATTATCTTTAAACTTGATGGACTGGGCCTGCTTGGCTTTGAAGCCATTCAGCAGCGCGACTATCCAGTGATATTTGGTACGCTGTTTATCTTTACTTTACTTGGTTTATTATTACAGCTTATCAGTGATCTGAGCTATCATCTGATAGACCCTCGTATTGATTTTGAGGGTCGCTAATGTCTAATTATTCTACTGCTACGCCGCCACCTGCTTTAACGAAATCAAAAGCCAAACGCCTAAATCCGATTTGGCAGGCGCGGCTCGATCGCTTTCGTAGTAATCGCTTAGGTTTAATCTCTCTTATTATTTTCAGCTTAGTGTTCATCCTCTGTATGGCCGCTAACGTTATTGCCAATGATAAACCACTACTGGTCAGTTATGACGGTGACTACTATGTGCCTGTATTGACAGCTTATCCTGAGACTACTTTTGGCGGTGTATTTGAGACTGAAGCTAACTATAAAGATCCTGCGGTACAAGCGCTGATTGAGGACAAAGGCTTTTATGTGATGCCGATTATTCCTTTTGCCGATCAGACGCCAAATGTAGAATTGGGTCTTCCTTATCCTGCTGCACCTAACGCTCAGAACTGGCTCGGCACTGACGATCAAGGGCGCGATGTGCTCGCGCGCATTCTCTATGGTATGCGGGTCTCTCTGTTATTTGGTATAGCGTTGACTTTAGCTGGAGCGCTAATAGGCATTATCGTCGGCGCAATTCAAGGCTACTATGGCGGCTGGGTAGATCTAGCAGGTCAGCGCTTTATGGAAGTGTGGGGCGGGATGCCGCAGCTATTTATGATTATCATTTTGGTCAGCCTGTTTAGCCCTAGTGTCTATGTGCTGTTTGCTTTGATGTTATTGTTTGGCTGGATGGGTTTGGTCGGTTTGGTGCGTGCTGAGTTTTTGCGGGCGCGTAATTTTGATTATGTACGGGCGGCGCGTAATTTAGGGGTCTCTGACAGCCAAATCATGCGTAAACATATTTTGCCTAACGCTTTAGCCTCCAGTCTTTCGCAGTTGCCGTTTATCTTAACCGCCAATATCATTGCACTGACTGCGCTTGATTTCTTAGGTTACGGATTACCGCCCGGCTCACCGTCATTAGGGGAGCTGATGGTACAAGGCAAAAACAATCTCGATGCGCCTTGGCTTGCGTTATCAGGGTTCTTTAGCTTAACCTTTATTTTATCCTTGCTCATCTTTATTGGCGAAGCGTTACGTGATGCCTTTGACCCAAGGCGCAGCTGATATGACTGATAATACTAAGCAAAACCCATGTGTTCTAAGCGTTACAGATCTGACTATCAAGGCGGATAACAAAGCCATATTAGTCGATAATTTATCTTATCAGCTGCATCAAAGCCAGACGCTCGCTATCGTTGGTGAGTCGGGCTCAGGCAAATCAATCGCCAGCCTAGCACTGTTAGGATTACTGCCAAATAGCCTAAGCGTCAGTGGTCAGATCTTGCTCGATGGAAGAACGCAGCTACCCATTACCAATAACCAAGGTAAAGATAAGGCGCAAAACAGAGCGCTCAGATCCATTCGTGGTCAGCGCATCGGCATGATATTTCAAGAGCCGATGACTGCGCTGAATCCGCTACATACCGTCGCCAAGCAAATCGCCGAATCGCTGCGCCTAAACGGTATCGCAAAGCCGCAGTGGCGCAAGCATACTATCCAGCTGTTAGAAGATGTCAATATCACTGATCCTATTGATAAGCTCAACCGCTATCCGCACGAACTCTCAGGCGGTCAGCGCCAGCGGGTGATGATTGCGATGGCATTAGCACAGCAGCCTGACATTTTGATCGCTGATGAGCCAACTACCGCGCTTGATGTGACTTTGCAGCACGAGATATTAGCACTACTAAATAGCCTAAAGTCTGAGCGAGATATGGCGATGATTTTGATCAGCCATGACCTAAATTTAGTCAAACGCTATAGCGATGAGATTATCGTTATGCGCCAAGGTCAAACGATTGAGCAAGGCAAAACTGCTGCTATCTTTGCGCAGCCAAAAGCGGACTATACTCGCACACTGATGCAGCAAAATTTTGGCTCAGCGCTAACGATTACCAATGAAACCGCCACTGACGAGAGAGTCTTAGTAGTCAATAAGCTACAAGTGGATTTTCCGATAGAAAAAAACCTATTTGGCGGCACTAAGCGCTGGTTCGAAGCAGTAAAATCAGTCGACCTGAGCTTATCAGCTGGTCAAGCTTTGGGTATCGTTGGCGAGTCGGGGTCTGGTAAGACCACTATTGCCTTGGCGCTGAGCAAACTACTGAGCAATCAAGCGCGCGTGCGCGGACAAGTGCTCATCGACGGTCAGGATCTTTTCGCCTTGAGTAGTAGCGAATTACGTCAGTTTCGCTCGCAGATTCAAATGGTCTTTCAAGATCCTTTTGCTAGTATTAATCCGCGTATGACGGTGATGCAGGTGGTCGAAGAGGGGTTGCTGGTGCAAGGCGTCACTCAGGCTGCGCGTCAGCAGGCTGTGTTAGAGAGTCTCAAGACAGTGCATCTACCCGCTGATTTTGTTCATCGTTATCCGCATGAGTTATCGGGTGGTCAGCGCCAGCGGGTCGCGTTGGCAAGAGCGCTTGTGATGCGGCCAAAGCTGCTGATATTAGATGAGCCGACCTCAGCGCTTGATAGCACCACGCAAGTGACGGTTGTGACGCTACTACGCGAGATACAAGCTAAGTTTAATATCAGCTATGTGTTTATCAGCCATGACCTAAAAGTCGTGCGGGCGCTGTGTCAGTATACTATGGTACTCAAACAAGGCGTTTGCATAGAGGCAGGTGCAACAGAGGAGCTATTTAACCATCCGCAGCATCGGTATTCTCAGCGCTTATTGCAGGCTAGTGTTATATAGGATAAAGAGACGATTACCAAAGTTTAGACGCTGCCACGACTAAATATTGACTAGAACATATGAGTTCATAATTATCGCAATATATATAAAATGACAGTGGTACAATTCATACAAACAGTCGTTTGGTCTTTGTTTTATTTACCGCCGCATTATTGAAAAGGATATTTCTATGCCTGCTACAAACTCTCCTCTTGCAAAACTCATGAACAACGACAAATTACAACATGCCGGCTACTTAGCTGTCGCAAAAACGCGTGCTAAAGCACTAAAAGTATTCTCGCACCTTATTCCGCTACCTAGACCTTTGTTATTCGTCGGTGAGGACGCTTGTAATGAGCTGTGCGATATGGTCATCAATGAAGGCGGCACTAACGTCTTTATCGTAACCGATGCCGTACTCAATAAGCTTGGTATCCCGGCCAAAGTTACTGACTATTTAGATCAGCATAATATCCGCTATCAGGTTTATGATGGCATCACTCCAGACCCTACTTTTGCCGTCGTAGAAGAAGGTCTAAGTCAAACGCTCAACGCTAAGTGCGATGCGATAATCGCTATTGGCGGCGGCTCAGTTATTGATGCAGCGAAGATGATCGCAATGTCACAAGGCAATAACTGTAAGCCGCAAAAGCTTATCGGTATCCTTAAGGCAAGAAAGAAAGGAGTGCCGCTGTACTGTATTCCAACGACTGCCGGTACCGGTTCAGAAGCGACGCTTGGCGCAGTAGTATCGGACAACGACACGCATCAAAAAGCGCTATCAATCGATCCTAGAATGATTCCATTAGCCGCCGCTATCGATCCTGTGATTATGAAAGGGATGCCTAAGCATATCACTGCGGATACTGGTATTGACGTTTTGACTCATGCCTTAGAGGCGTGGATGAGCGCTAATGCTAGCGTTGAGACCGACTATTATGCCGCTTCTGCCACCAAAGCGGTGATGCAGTATCTGCCAATCGCCTATGAAAATGGGGAAGACCTGCAGGCTCGCGAAGAGATGGGGATAGCTGCACATTATGGCGGTATCGCCTTTAATAAAGCTGGTTTAGGTTATGTGCATGCGATCGCTCACCAATTGGGCGCGCATTACAGTATCCCTCACGGCCGCGCTAACGCAATCGTTTTGCCTTATGTGTTAGAGGTCAACCGTAAAGGATCAGAGAAAAGATTGGCGAAACTTGCTAGAAAAACAGGCATCGTTGAAAGCGCTCAAGCGACTAAAACCGATAAAGAGCTGACCAATTACTTTATCGAGCAAGTCCGTGAGCTTATCGAAACTGTCGGCATTGATCCTACCGTTAAAGGTATGAAAAAGACAGATTATGACAATATTGCCAAAGCCGCTGCCAAAGAAGTCAGCGATACTTATGCAGTACCCACTTATATGCCACCGGCGGGTATCAAGAAGATCTTACAAAAAATTCAAACCGCGAGTGAAGATCGACCCAATAATGATACTTAAGATAAAAAAAGCGCTTAACTGACCTTATGGTCGATATTATTTAAAACTATTGGTTATTAGCAGAGCTAGAGTCTATCACCGTAAAGTAATAGGCTCTTTTTCTATTGAAAGCTAACGCTTTTCAGTCATTTAATAGATGTGAATCGAAGTCGTTGACTATGTAGAAACTATAAATAATAAATATATAACAAGAATAAAGTATTTTTTGTCATGCTTGAGCGTTACTATAGTGTAATAAGGCTATAGTATTCAAAGAAGGTAGCAAACAAAACGGTTAGGAGCGTTTTATGAGTTTTCAACGTCAAATTAAAGTTATGAGTATGGCGGCATTAGCCAGTAGCGCTCTGTTAGCAGGCTGCGCCTCCACAGAAAACAGCACTAGTATAAAAAACCCTAATGCTGACAATCCTTATGCCCCTACAGATCCCAATCTAGCAGTAGCGACGGTAGCGGGTGGTTGTTTTTGGTGCGTAGAGGCCGGTTATGAAAAGATCCCTGGCGTCGTAGAAGTTGTCTCAGGCTATAGTGGTGGACAGACTGATAACCCAACCTATAATGCGGTATCAGCGGGAGGCACAGGGCATACTGAAGCTGCTCAGGTCTATTATGATCCTACTAAGATAACCTACAATGGTATCGTACAAGCGTTGTGGCGTATCGCTGACCCTACTGACGACCAAGGTCAGTTTGTCGATAGAGGCACGCAGTATCGTCCGGCTATTTTTTATCATAACCAAAAAGAGAAACAAATAGCAGAAGCGGCTAAAAAAGATCTGCAAGCCTCCGGTGTGTACGATAAGCCAGTAGTGATAGAGATCGTACCGGCGAGTACTTTTTATCCTGCTGAAGAGTATCATCAGGACTACTATAAGAAAAATCCACTACGTTATAAGGCTTATACCTTTAATTCAGGTCGCTATCAGTTTATCGAGAGCGTCTACGGCAAGGACTATGAGCTAGATTTTAGTCAGTTTAAGCCCAAAGATAGCGAAGTTACTATAAATAATACCCAGACAATGAGCTCAACGACAACTGCAAACTCAGGCTTTAATCCTGCGTCATTTGTTAAGCCTAGCAAGGAAGAGCTCAAGCAGTCTTTAAGTGATATACAGTATAAAGTCACGCAAGAGGACGGTACTGAGCGCGCTTTTAATAATGAGTATTGGGATAATAAAGAGCCCGGATTATACGTTGATGTGGTTTCAGGTGAGCCGCTATATTCTTCTCGCGATCAGTATAAGTCTGGGACTGGTTGGCCAAGCTTTACGCGGCCACTGAGCCCAGAGATGGTCATTGAAAAAGAAGACAAAGGGTTTTTCTCAACTCGTACCGAGATTCGTAGTCGCTATGCAGATTCACACGTCGGCCATGTCTTTAATGACGGTCCTGCGCCAACGGGCAAGCGCTATTGTATGAACTCAGCGGCGATGCGCTTTATTCCTTTAGCGGATATGGAAGCAGAAGGCTATGGTCAGTGGATTGATGACGTAAAAACGAGCTAAGCTGAGCTTTGATGTTTAGTGTGAGGTATCTAATATGAAAAAGGACGCAATTAAGCGTCCTTTTTTTGTTTAGGTTGTGTTGAACATTCGACCATGGCACTGACAGAGACTATTTTTTAGGCGATTTGCAGATAAAAATGGTAAGTTTAGTCGTTCTAAGCGTCTATTTTTATCAATAAAGCGGCAAAAAATAGTCCTGTCCCTGTTGTTGTCGTGAGGGCTGATGCTAAAATCGCCCTAGTCGTTGCGACTGTTTAAATAAAATCAGCTAGCCAATGCAATAAGCATTACCTGCAATTTTAACGACCACTAGAACACAGCTTTGATTAACTAGTAGCGATCAGCAGTGCGCATTTGTGAATGTTCAACACGCCCTAATACAAATTAAGAAGAGTCAAATTAAAACGCTGTCTTGCGCGCTGGTAGCGCATTTAAAAACTCATTACGTGCTTGGTTATCATGTACATATTCGCCAAGCATAGCCGTGCTACGAGTCGTAGAGTGCTGCTTATTGACACCGCGCATCATCATACACATGTGTGAGGCATCCATAACCACTGCCACCCCGCGGCAGCCAGTCACATCCATAATAGCCTGTGCCACTTGCTCGCTGAGGTTTTCTTGAATTTGCAGGCGACGCGCAAACACATCGACAATCCGCGCAAACTTTGATAACCCTAACACTTGTCCGTTAGGCAGATAGCCGATATGCGCAAGGCCATGAAAAGGCAGCATATGGTGCTCACATAGAGAATAAAACTCTATATTCTGAACCAACACCAGCTCTCGGTTACTCGATGGAAATACCGCATCGTTGACGACATCGGCTAGGTTTTGATGATAGCCTTGGGTCAGGTGAGCAAAAGCCTTTGCCGCCCGCATAGGCGTATCTTGTAAGCCTGGACGTTCTAGGTCTTCACCAGTCGACTCTATCAGTTGACGATAAGATTCGATGGTTTCTTGATAGTTTGATGCTAGAGTTGAGTCATTACTCATAATTTTGACAGCCATCCAAAATGTGGGTATCGCTTAACGCTAAAGCCTCTCGTGCCCAAGACAGTTTATGTTGGGCGGCTGAGGATTTATGAAGAAAGTGCAAGCTTGGAAGGGTTGTGATTATACTTGAAATCAGCGCAACTTCATACCGCTGTCGATTGCGCTAGCAGTATTTAAGTTTACGACTGTTTACTTAAATTGATTCGTGTATAATGAGAACCCGTAGATTTAGATAATTATAACTGCTTTATAAGGACCTATTATGTTACTTCAAGGCCAACGTTTTGTCGTTACTGGTATCGCCAGCAAACTCTCTATTGCTTGGGCTATCGCTGAGGCACTACACCGCGAAGGTGCTTCATTAATTCTGACTTACCCTAATGACAAAATCAAAAAACGCGTCGATATGGCTGCTGAGAAGTTTGAAGCAGATTTAGTCCTTGAATGCGATGTCGCTTCTGATGACTCTATCGCTGCTTGCTTTGAGCAAGTGACAAACCATTGGGGCGATGGTATTGATGGGGTGGTGCATGCTATTGGCTTTGCCCCTATGGAGCAATTAGATGGCGATTTTGTTAGCGCTACCACCCGCGAGGGCAGCCAAATCGCTCATGATATCTCAAGCTATAGCTTTGTGGCTTTAGCTAAGGCCGCCCGCGAATTATTAGCGATGCGTCACGGTTCCATGTTGACGCTAACTTATGAAGGCAGCATCTCAGTACTACCCAATTACAATGTCATGGGCATG
The DNA here is from genome assembly GCF_904846685.1 of Psychrobacter submarinus. Taxonomy (GTDB): domain Bacteria; phylum Pseudomonadota; class Gammaproteobacteria; order Pseudomonadales; family Moraxellaceae; genus Psychrobacter; species Psychrobacter submarinus. The sequence continues at coordinate 600,103 of NZ_CAJHBQ010000002.1, read as the reverse complement.
GCAAAAGCCAGCTTAGAGGCGAGCGTGCGCTATCTAGCAACATCGATGGGCGCTGAGGGTATTCGGGTCAATGCTATCTCAGCAGGGCCTATCCGTACACTTGCTGCTAGTGGCATCAAGTCTTTTCGTAAGATGCTCGATATCAGCGAAAAAATCGCACCTCTACAGCGCAATATCAATCAGATGGAGGTTGGTAATGCTGCGCTGTTTTTACTGTCTCCTTGGGCATCGGGTATCACGGGCGAGATTATGTTCGTGGATGCAGGTTTCAACACCGTCGCAATCAGCGAGCAGCTGATGATGCTAGATGAAGCGGATAAATAACGTAGATTACTGCTGGTTCATTACTCTTAGCGCTAGAGTGTCGTCCTAAATAGCGAGCTACTGGCTCTATCAGCAGCATGCCTATCTAGGTCAGCTCACTGCGGCAATGGCTTGCGGATTACAAAATGCCATGGTAGCGACTTATAGCGGCGCGGTGATTCGTACCACGCATCTGACGGGACTGACCTCAGATATGGGCGCGGCTATCGGTAATTGGCTGGCAGGACGCGCTATTAGTAAGCCCACTTTAGGCTTTCAGGCCATTATTTGGTACTGCTTTTGTGGCGGCGGGGTAGTCGGGGCTTTTTTATTTGCTAGAGTTGATTATGCCGCCTTTATCGTTCCTATTGTTATCGTCTTAGCAGCAGCATTTATATATAACCAATCCTTAGATCAGCTACCTGAGAGACGTCCTCCTGCTTTGTAAAATTTGTCTCGCTTGCATACAGAGCATACCATCTACTCACTAAAAAGCGCCTATCAATATGATAAGCGCTTTTTAATTTTGATAGTCTATTAGCAATTTTATAAGCGATGTAAGTTTAGTAGCTCTAATCAGTACCTATAAAAAGCTAAATTTTTAACTGTTTTATTCATTCTCATCTTCATGATCTTCATGCTCGTGCATACCTTGCATCATATCGAGAGCTGAATCGTCAGTACGTTGTTGATCCTTTTCAGATAGGCCATCTTGATTAATATCGTTAGGTGCCATCTTGGTTGTTGCATCAGTTTTATCACGATTTGACATAAAGTACTCCTAGTTAGTGTTGTTCCATATTTATTTATAGTATCCAAAATAGTATGGTTCAAGCAATAAGATATGTACACGGTATAACTGCATAACTTTCGTGACTGAGTGTAACATTTCTCTCTACACTGCCGACACTGCTGAGACAGCACCTCTTTCAATAGAGCTCATTTAATAAGTGCTGCAGTCTTTTAGCCAATAGTAGATATAACCAGGCAGGTTAAAAATCATCAGCAATATTCACCCACACCCAGCCGTTCTCCAGCCACTCCATTAAGTCATCGGGATCGATGTCTGCAACATCATCCGCCTGCAAAGCTTCACCATCTGCCAAGCGCTGCAATGTCTGTTTGGCAATAGTATCTAGACCATCTAGGCGTTGACCATTAGCGTACAGGATGAGTTCACCGGCATGTTTATGATAGAGCAGCCGATTGCTGTAATCTGCTTGTAAGGTCGCGCCTTCCGTTATGGCTTGCATGAGCTCATCGGTCGTTAGAGTCTCCTCAGGTACGAGCGCGTCATATTGGCGCTTGCTGACGACCTCAGACACGGCTTGACGAATGATATCGTCACCACGCTCAGACTGTAGCATGTGCAAGAGCTGCTCTTTGATCGCACTGATACTCTCTGATTGCAATGAGCCAGATGCCTGTAGTGCTTGCGGCAATAGCAGCGGAATAAACAAATCGCTATCGTTGGTGGCGATATCCGCTAGGCTATCGATAATTTGCATCAAATTTGGACGACGGCAGCCAAAAGAGAAAGTCAGACAATCATCTTGCGCCACGCCGAAATGCGAGAGTTTGGGCGGCACATAAAGCACGTCACCCGCTTCTAATATCTCATCAAAGATGATGTCGCCCATATCATCAAACAGTCTTATCGGCTCATCTGCGACAAACTCCGTATTCTTATCACAGTATTTACCTAGCTGCCAACGGCGAGAGCCATAGCCTTGCGCCAAAAACACATCATAATCATCATAGTGCTTGCCGACCGAGCCGCCTTTAGGCGCGTAAGAGACCATAATATCATCACGCTGCCACTGCGGAATATAGTCAAACGCTTGCCACAATTGCCCAAGCTCAGGCGACCATTGCTCAAGGTTTTGCACAAGGACTGTCCACTGCGCTGGCAGGTTGTCAAAGTCGGTTTTGCTTAAGGGGCTTTTTTTGAGTTGCCACTGCGGCTCATCGACTGGCTTAGTTGCCGCTTGAGTGAGCAGGCGGGCAGAGGCCTCTTCTTCAAGCGCTAGGCCGAGCATATCTTCTGGCTCAAACATACCGATTAGTTGCGGCAGACCTTGCTTGATCAGCAATGGCTTTTTTTGCCAATACTCGTTTAAGAATTGCTCAGGGGTCATATTATCAGGTAAACAAAGGGGTATAGCGATCATTGGTAAATCCATATAAAAATTAGGAAAAATTAATAGTCAGGATGACTTTATAGGAGAGTTTTAATCGTTTATGATGACTTTTCGATAGCTTAATACAAAGACTATCGGCTTATCTTAAAATTATAGGAAGTTTATGAAAAAGTTGCATTTCATCGTCATTATCGCCAGCGTATTTGTCCTACAAGCTTGTGTCCACAAAATTGTCACTGTACCTGCCAAAGTTGCTTATAAAACCACCAAAGGCGTAGTCAAAGGCACGGTCGCGGTCGGCAAGGCTATCATACCAGGCGACAGTGATGACGATGATGATAAAAAGGATAAAAAATAAAACCTTACTTATCACCTATGAGTTTTTAAGATCATCATAGCATGCAAAGTAAGGTTGTTTTTTTATAGACTTAGGCGAATGTATAGCCAGTTTGAACAAATAGAGATGAGGCAATTGTGCCTTATCTCTATTGCTTTAAGGTATTCAATTCACCTTAGCAAACTTTAAAGCTTTGCTATCCAGTCTTGAATAGCGCGTGCTTGCTCAGCAGCGTTACCCGTATAAGTAGCTGGCGTCAGCTCGCGCAGGCTTGCTTTGTCGCTATCTGAGACAGCAGCCAACTCATCGCTCTCTACAAAGGTGAGCATGGCTTCGCGAGTCATGGCATTACCGCGAGTCAAGGCTTTGAGCTTCTCGTATGGGTTTTCGACACGGTAACGGCGCATGACCGTTTGGATCGGCTCGGCAAGTACCTCTTGCGCTTGCTCCAAGTCATCATTTAAACGCTGAGGATTGACTTCTAATTTGCCTACACCTTTTAGGCATGCATCATAAGCAATCATACTTTGCGCCAGGCCGACACCGATATTACGCAGGACGGTAGAATCTGACAAATCACGCTGCATACGCGAGATAGGCAGCTTTTCCCCTAAGTGCGCTAGCATGGCATTGGCCACGCCCAAGTTGCCTTCTGAGTTTTCGAAGTCAATCGGATTGACCTTGTGCGGCATGGTAGATGAACCGACTTCGCCGTCTTTTAGGCGCTGCTTAAAATAGCCTAAGCTAATATATTGCCAAATGTCACGGTTAAAATCGATTAATATAGTATTAAAACGTTTGACCGCATCAAACAACTCAGCGATATAATCATGTGGCTCAATTTGAGTCGTATAAGGATTAAACGTCAGCTCTAAGCTTTGATTGATAAACTGCTCAGCGTGACTTTGCCAGTTGACTTCTGGATAGGCTGATAGGTGAGCATTGTAGTTACCGACTGCGCCATTGATTTTACCGAGTAGCTCAACCTGACCGATTTGCTTGATTTGACGAGCGAGGCGGTAGGCGACGTTTGCCATCTCTTTACCTAGCGTCGTTGGGCTGGCAGTTTGACCATGCGTGCGTGACAGCATAGGCTGATCGGCATGGGCAATGGCTAACTCGGCGATACTGTCGGTCACTTGCTGCATTTTTGCAACCACAAGCTCGCGGCTGTCTTTGAGCATAAGCGCATAAGACAAATTGTTAATATCTTCACTGGTACAAGCAAAATGGATAAACTCCAAGCTGTCCTCTAACTGCTGATTGCCGCGAAACTTATCTTTGATAAAGTACTCAACCGCTTTGACGTCGTGATTAGTCGTCGCCTCAATATCTTTAATCGCCTGCGCGTCACTTTCACTAAAATCATCAACGATACTATTCAAAAAGGCATTGGTATCTGCATCAAACGCTGATAATTCACCGATGGCATCATTATCTGCTAACGACTGTAACCAGCGGATCTCAACGGTGACACGCGCTTTAATAAGACCAAACTCAGAAAGATAAGGACGTAAGCTGTCAGCTTTTGAAGCATAACGGCCATCAATTGGGGAAAGAGCGGTAAGTGGGGTCATGGTATCGCCTTTGAATGAACAGAAAGTGAATGACTGCTTACGACAGCAGTAAATTTTGGTGGCGCAATTATAGCAAAAACTGATGCAAAAAAGGGAGTGTCAGCGATATTTTCCACGAATTAATAGTACGTCAAAGACAGACATCAACGTCAATAGATTTGGGAGAAATTGAATAGAGAGAGGAGTCAAAAACGATTGAGGATCATAATCCAAACGCGAACGGACGACATGACAAGCGGAGCAGTAACGGTTGCTACTGCCGCTTGTTAGAAATTAAACGCTACGGTTGCTACTGCCGCTTGTTAGAAATTAAACGCTATCTAAAAACCGCATGGCGCATCAATAGATTCAATCACACCGCCGCCTAAGCATACCTCATCGATATAAAATACCGCTGACTGACCAGGGGTGACAGCGCGCTGCGGCTCATCAAATACCACTCGAACCTCACTGCCATCAGCATTGGTCGCAAACACGCGGCACGCTTGATCAGGCTGGCGATAGCGAGACTTTGCCATACAGCTTAAACCTTCGCTAGTAAAAACAGCTTTGGGTGCAGCACCATCGACCCAGTCGAGTTTGTACGCTTTTAGCTCGTTGCTCATTAGCATAGGATGCTCGTGGCCTTGACCAACGATTAGCTGGTTTTTCTCTAAATCTTTAGCAAGGACAAACCAAGGCTCCTCAGGACGGTCTTTGACTCCGCCGATACCGATACCGCCGCGCTGACCTAAGGTGTAGTACATTAGCCCATCATGCTGACCGATAACATGTCCATCGTCAGTGATGATATCGCCTTTTTGAGCAGGCAAGTACTGCTGCAAAAAGTCTTTAAAGCGGCGCTCACCAATGAAGCAAATACCGGTTGAGTCTTTTTTCTTCGCGGTCACTAAATCATGCTCTTCTGCGATGCGGCGTACTTCAGGCTTCTCTAACTCTCCGACTGGGAATAAAGTCTTGGCTATCTTGTCGCCGCCCACCGCATGCAAAAAGTAGCTTTGGTCCTTGTTATTATCAAGGCCGCGCAATAGCTGCGCTACCTCCATACCCGCGCTATTTTTATAATTTACGCTGCGGCGCGTGTAATGACCGGTAGCGATATAATCAGCGCCAAGACCAAATTTTGGATCAGAGGCATAGTCCAAAAACGCCTTAAATTTGATCTCTTTATTGCACAAAATATCAGGGTTGGGCGTGCGTCCGGCTTTGTATTCCGCCAAAAAATGTTCGAACACGCGATCCCAGTATTCCATCGCAAAGTTGGCAGTGTGCAATTTGATACCGATTTTGTCACAGACCGCTTGCGCATCTGCAAGATCGTCCATAGCCGTGCAGTACTCAGTGCCGTCGTCCTCTTCCCAGTTTTTCATAAACAGACCTTCGACGATAAAGCCTGCTTGCTGCAGAAGTACGGCCGATACCGAAGAGTCGACACCGCCTGACATACCAACGATGACCCGCTTCGTGTTTGGGCTATCGATGTCGGCTAAGTTTAGAGGGCGATGGTGAGTGATCGTAGTAGCTTGACTGGATAAATTTTGCGTGGCTGATGTAACTGGCATAACGGAGCGCTCAACAATTTGTGATAACATAGGCGCTATATTATAGCATTGAATTAAAAATCAATGCTTATCAAGCTAATTTCTAGTTTTAAAAATAGCTTAGATGCTTTCATAATCGTTTCGCTTATGTTGAATAAAATTTTGGATGAACAATGATAAAAATTGGTCAAGGCATTGACGTTCATGCTTTTCATAACAATGGTGAACAGCAACAATATGTCATATTAGCTGGCGTGCCGATTGAGCACACCCATAGCTTGCTTGCGCACTCAGACGGCGATGTAGTGCTGCACGCACTTGCGGATGCTCTGCTTGGCGCTCTGGCGATGGGTGATATCGGTCAGCATTTTCCCGATACTGATAGCGCGCATGCTGGCTTGGACTCGCGAGTGTTACTGCGCTATGTGTATAGCAAAATAGTCGACGCCGGCTACAAGATTGGTAATGCTGATATTACCGTGATGTGTGAGCGCCCTAAGCTTGCTCCCCATAATCAGGCGATGCGTGATAATATTGCCAGCGATTTGCAAACTGATGTCAGCAACATCAGTGTCAAAGCCACGACTACTGAAAAGCTAGGATTCGCCGGTCGTCAAGAGGGCATTATGGCAAGTGCTGTCGTCCTTTTATTGGCTGATAAGTCCTAATCGTTAGTGGCTTTGATAGTGACCCTTAATAAGCCATTGTTAAAGATTTAGAATAAGTCCTCAAAATGGCTTGCAATAAAGTTATCTCTACCCCATGTAGCACATAACGCTAAGCAAAATTTTTAATAACCCTGCTATTTTAATCACCCTACTAATAGGATAGGAGCTTTTATGAGCGAGCAAACCCCAAATACCGCTGCTAATGATGTCGAACAATTGATTCGCGATCAAATTCGTGACAATAAAGTACTCATTTATATGAAAGGCACGCCGCAGTTTCCGCAGTGTGGATTTTCCGCGCGCTCTATTGAAGTATTAACGCAAATCGGCCGTCCGTTTGCTTTTGTTAATATCTTAGAGAACCCTGAGATTCGCGCGACTTTGCCAAAAGTGGCGAATTGGCCTACTTTCCCACAGTTATGGATTGATGGCGAGCTGATGGGCGGCTCAGATATCATTCTACAAATGTATCAATCAGGCGAATTGAAGCCACTAGTCGAAGCTAATAGCCCTGCCGCTTAATCAAAGTTAACGATCAGGTTGTCTGGATCCCATATAAGCTTTGAGTAAATACTCAAAATAATAATCAGCCTTAGTTAAAGCCTGAGTCAGCCAATAGCTGCTGACTCAGGCTTTGTTGTTTTCGGCGTATTTATCCCCATATACGGCTGCATAATCAAATAAACAATAAGAGGGTATTATGACCAATCAAACCAATACGCAAGCCTATGAAGATGCCGCTTTAGAAAAACGCCGCGAGCATCTTAAGAATGAATCAACGCGCATCATCGAGATGGCCAATAACGAGGACTTCTCAGCGCTTAGATGTATTCATCAGCTCAGCGTCGCTGGCGGGGCGACAGATGGTACATATACTGCAATCGAGCAGCGTATCGTTGCTGATCAAGATGCGGCGGGGGCTTATCATCTAGCGCTTTTGGCACAGAATACGCCAGATCTGCCCGTTGATGCTCGTCAGCTTATCGAGATTGTCGTCAATAAAGGCGATAATGAGCAGCGTTTGGCCTTATTGAAGAACCTGCCACTACCGCCTGTTGAGCTCATCAAAGAGCAAATACTAGCTAGCGATGATGGCGAAGCGATTGGACAGATGAATGCTTATTTGCAAATTAACCCAGAAGGTCATGGCAGTCAGCATATGCTGGTCAGTGGTCATTCCGATCAAATTGTACCGCTAAGCGAGGGCAAAAATATAAAGTTTGATTAATGCAGCTCACTAATAACGGCAAAAAATTGTTATAATGAGCACCAATGTCAACTCTCTAGCCATTTTTTAAATCACTGAATACGATAGATGTTGATGTCCTTATTTTTGGGTCGATATCTATCAAGCGAGGCACAAATGCAATACCCAAAACATTACGACGTAGTCGTCATCGGCGGCGGTCATGCGGGGACCGAAGCCGCTCTAGCAGCAGCGCGTATGGGTGCGCAGACCTTGCTATTGACGCACAATATCGAGACCTTAGGCCAGATGAGCTGTAATCCTGCTATCGGCGGTATCGGTAAATCGCACTTAGTGCGTGAGATTGATGCGTTAGGCGGTGCTATGGCTTTGGCGACTGACAAGGCGGGCATTCAGTTTCGGGTACTAAACAGTCGTAAGGGCGCAGCAGTACGGGCCACGCGCGCGCAAGCGGATCGTATTCTTTATAAAGCGGCTATTCGTCATACGCTTGAGAACCAGCCTAATCTTGATCTGTTTCAGCAAGGTGCAGATGATATCTTAGTCGAGAATGGTCGCGCGACTGCTGTTGTCACCTCTACCGGTATTATTTTTAAAACCCAGACGGTTATTTTGACTTCAGGGACTTTTTTAGGCGGCGTCATACATATCGGCCTTGAGAATTCTAAAGGCGGACGCGCGGGAGATCAGCCCTCAATTAAGCTTGCTGATCGTCTGCGCGAGCTAAAGCTACCTGTCGGCCGCTTGAAGACAGGCACGCCTGCGCGTATCGATGCGCGCACGGTGGACTTTAGCGTTATGACCGTACAGCCTGGTGATACGCCATTGCCAGTGATGAGCTATATGGGTAATGTAGATATGCATCCTGAGCAAGTCAATTGTTATATTACTCATACTAATGCGCGTACCCATGACATCATCCGCGAAAACCTTGATCGCTCGCCGATGTTTTCTGGCAAAATCGAAGGCGTAGGCCCGCGTTATTGCCCGTCGATTGAGGACAAGATCCACCGCTTCGCTGATAAAGACAGTCATCAAATCTTTATTGAGCCTGAAGGTCTCACTACTCATGAGCTTTATCCTAATGGTATCTCCACCAGCTTGCCTTTCGATGTGCAGTTAGAGTTTATCCATAGTATGAAAGGCCTTGAGAACGCACATATTACCCGCCCTGGCTATGCCATTGAGTATGATTATTTTGATCCGCAAAACCTCAAACCAACGCTTGAAACTAAGTCGATTGATGGGCTTTATTTTGCCGGTCAGATCAATGGCACGACAGGCTACGAAGAGGCAGGGGTGCAAGGCTTATTAGCAGGTACTAATGCTGCACTAGAGACCACGAATAATAGCGAGTATGACACGTGGACGCCGCGCCGTGACGAGGCGTATCTAGGTGTGCTCGTCGATGATCTCATCACTCATGGCACCACTGAGCCGTATCGAATGTTTACTAGTCGTGCTGAGTATCGTCTGCTGCTACGTGAGGATAACGCTGATCAGCGCTTGACTGAGACCGGTCGCAAATTAGGTCTCGTTGATGATAGCCGCTGGCAAGCTTATGAGCAAAAGATGGAATCGATAGCTAGTGAGTCCGCGCGTCTCAAAGACATGTGGGCGACGCCAGTCAATGACTTAGGTAAGCAAGTCGCCGCGCAAACGGGTGAGGTGCTATCAAAAGAAGCGACCGCTTATGATTTGCTCAAGCGTCCGCAGATTAACTTTGCCGATATCGCTGCGATTACTGATTCCAAAGTCGATAACCAAGTGGGTGAACAGATTGAGATTTCAGTCAAGTATGCCGGCTATATCGATCGTCAGCGCGATGATATTGAGCAAATGAAGCGTTTGGAGAATACCGCGCTACCACTCGATTTTGATTATAGTATCGTCTCTGGTCTGTCGAATGAAATTGTACAGAAACTCAGTAAAGTACGTCCAGCCACGCTCGCACAAGCGGGGCGTATTAGCGGGGTTACCCCTGCCGCGATTCAACTGCTAGCGATGACAGTCAAAAAGCAGAAAAAAGCCAAGTCGGCACTGGAGTCGTAAGTTTTATACTATTGATGAGGCTGTAGACAGGTTTTATCTAAAACATGAGTTAACGTTTTATTGACGTGAGTCACTTATGATCGCTGCGGTTATTTTTGCTATTACTATCGTACTGCCCAACCTCTTTTTGATGGGGTTGGGTTTTTTTATGAAAAAACGCGGACAAGTGAGCCAAGCGTTTATCGATCAAGCCTCTTATTTTGTTTTTAATTACTGTCTGCCAGCTTTATTGTTTTTTAGTGTGGTCGATAGCGAGGTTGACTATGCTAAGCAAATCACCTTAATAACGGCAGGCGTTGTCGTCACCTTTATTTTGTTTCTTGGTAGCGAGATTTACGCTAAGCGCTTTATAGCCGATAGCGCGGATCAAGGGGTGTTTGTCCAAGGTATCTTTCGCAGCAACATGGCGATTATCGGTCTTGCTACCGTCGCCAACGCTTATGGTGATATCGGCCTCAGTATCGGCGCGGTCTATATGGGCATCGTCACTATTCTCTTTAATATCCTAGCGGTGATTACGCTTAGCCGAGTGTCTAAAAGCTTAGATGATACCCGTCTAAGCCGTAGCCTAATGGTAATAAAAAAGGTATTTACCAATCCGCTTATCTTAGCGCTACTGGCGGCTTTTACTTATAAAGCATTACCACTGCCGCCTGTGCCCTCAGTCATTCATCATACTGGTGATTTACTCGCAGCAGTGGCGCTGCCTCTCGCTCTACTTTGTGCGGGCGCAAGTATCAACCTAAAAGCGATGCTCAGTCTGTCAGGCTTATCGATGCAAGCGAGTATAGGCCGTATTGTGATTGCGCCGCTACTGGCTATCGCTATCGGTTTGGCATTTGGTTTAACGGGCGTGCATATGGGGGTGCTGTTCTTGATGGTCGCATCGCCAACGGCAGCGGCAAGCTATGTGATGGTCAAAGCGATGGGCGGTAATGACATTTTAGCTGCCAATATTTTGGCGTTTACCACGGTGGTGAGTCTATTTGGTATGGCGCTAGGCGCGGCGGTATTGCGTACTTTAGGATTGATGTAACTAGTATTGATGTAACTAGTATTGATGTAACTAGTATTGATGTAAAAAGTGAGGTGAGCTTAGGCTTAGTGTATTTAAAGATAAGAGGTGCTGAGGTATTGTCACTAACTTTAACCGTGTTAACCAAAGACATATGGCGTTTTGCAGCGTCTTTTTTTTATAATAAAAAAATAGGGGCTGTCCTAGATAACTAGTTCAAACCCTGTTTAACCCATTGTTTTAATTGTAGTAATTGCGACTTTGGGTCACTGTGATTAAAACGCCACTCACATTCCTTTAAATAGAGGTGAAAATGCTCTTTTGGAACTCCGTTAAACTTACGTAGATGCCGTTTAGCTTGGTTCCAGAAGTTCTCTATACCGTTAATGTGATTCTTGTCATTAACAAAGGTTTTGGAGTGGTTGATACGATAATGAGTAAACTCACTGACATCTAATGCGTTATAGCTTTTAAATGAGTCAGTATAAACAATGCTATCAGGCTTCACTTTTTCTCTTATGATTGGGATCAAAGTATCTGCTTTAGCATTGGGTATAATACAAGCGTAGACCTTGCCATTACGCTTTAGTAGACCAAACACGGGCACTTTGCTACCAGCACCTCGCCCTCGCTTGCCTTTACGAGTGCCACCAAAGTATGATTCGTCTACTTCGATTTCGCCCTCAAATAGACCAGGGTCTTGACTATTCTCGTAAATAAGCACTCGTAGCCTATGAAAGTAATAACTGGCTGTCGTTTTATTAACACCAATTAGGCTTGCTGCTGTTCTGGCGGTAGAACCAGCAACAAATAACTCGATGAGTCTGTTTTGTTTATACCAACTTAGTTTACTCTTTCTCATAGTGCTATCCTAAATAATTTTACTTATCTAGGACAGCCCCAAAAAATAATATAAGTAAAGGAGTCTGCCATGCCATACGATAAACTATCTGATCTGCCTGATAATGTAAAAGACAATTTACCTAAGCATGCCCAAGAGATTTTTCAAGCGGCGTTTAATAGTGCAAGTGAGCAATATGAAGATGAGTCGCGTCAGTTTGCTACCGCGTGGGCGGCGGTTGAAAACGTCTATCATAAAAACGACGATGGGAGATGGGTCAAAAAGCCTGATCATAAATAGCCAAAGAGGCTACTCATTAGCTTAAGATTTTAACTTAAAGTTCTATTGTCCTGAACAATAAACACCAGCCATAATAACTATGGCTGGTGTTTTGCTGATATGAAGTTGTATTTATAATAAACCTGATGACTTATCTTATTTATTCAGCAGGCTGGACATCAAATTTAAATACCCAAGAGGTGGCTTTGGTGGTAGCATCAGGATAATTAATCTGTGTCAGACGCATGCGCGCATAACTATCACCACTGTTTGAGCGGATCAGCGCGCCTTGAGCTATGTCATCAGGTTTTGCACTGAGTTGATGAGTCATGCCATTATAAGTGTACCAGCCAAAATCGAGGTTTGGATAAGTGCCGGTGTAGCCTGGGTTTAGATCTGAGCTGTCGCTATCCACCATCCAGCTGCCTGCTGATTTTGGCGTATCAAAGTCTGTGACATTCAATAGATTGGCAAGGCTTTGCTCTTTATTGTCAGTCATGAACTTAGCTCTGATAGGCTCGTCTTTATCATCATAGTAGCCGTCTGGAGTATTAGCGACAAAACCACCGACCTTACCGGTACCGGACGCGCCGCCATTTAGTTTGACACTGTCACGTCTAAATGCCACCTGCCACTGTTTTGTAGCATCATCAACGATGTTACCCGTTTTTAGATTCAGATAAGTCCACTCCGTGTTGCTAGTGGCGTCAATGGTCTTGGTTTTGACTTGATCGGCGCGCGGCATTGCGGTATCAATCCAGCGCACGGTTGGGTGGCCAGATTCTCCAGCTTCATCGTAGTAGTTGATAATCTGCATGGCATAAATGGGCTGCTGCACACTGCTGGCAGTGGCCGGATCGGTATGGTCTGTTGTGATAAGGTACACGCGGTTATTAGGATATAGCTTATGATTTTCTGCAATATTATAAGCGTACCATGAGTCACTATCAAAAATACCGCCACTGTTATCTTCGTTATAATGGTGCGTGATGTCACTCCCGGTTTTTGGGTCTTGCATACCGTTGTTATAAGCGCTTAGCTCTGACCAATCCATCAATCCAAACACGCCGCCATCACCGTCGCCTGAGCTGCCACTGTTTGACCAAAGACTGACCCCGCGTTGTTGATTATCAAATTTAACGTCCCACGTGGCGCTACTACAGTCCACCTCGCTATCACTGTCAAAATCAAAACAAGTCTGCACATTAGGGTTGAGACTCGCGCCACTGATCGTCCATTCAGCGCTTTGACTAAAGCTCGCCGTAGCCGTGGGTGGTGCCGTAGTTGAACCGCCACTACTACTGTTATCGCTATCACTACCGCAGCCGGTTAGCGCAACTAATATGGCGGCACTGAGTGCGCCTAAGGCAGATGTTTTGGTCAGGCGTAAATAAGATGACATAAAAAGCTCCTGTTGAATAAAACGATGATATTAAGTAAAACGAGGAAAGTAAGGGTTAAAGATTTTGTGATCCAGCTTATTGCCAGTTAAAACGTGCGCCAATTAGCCACTCACGGTTGTCAATCGGGCGATAATCACTGGTATCGCGTACATCACGCTGGGTATCAAAGATGTTATTCACCGCGCCATACAGACTAAAATTATCATCAATTTTGTAGTTCAATTGACTATCAAGCGTCCACCATGATGGTGAGTAGGACTGCGCGGCAGTATCAATCAGCTGCTTAGACTCGTAGTTCAACCTAGGAATAAGCTGCAATGTATCACTCAATTGATAATCGAGTGCCAGCATGACTTTATGATTAGGACGGTAAGTTAATTCGCTGTTGGCGCTCGCATTTTTGGTTTTTAGATAGGCGTATGTGGCTTGTAGGGTGGCGCGATCATCCACTTGCCAATCGATGCCAATATCACCGCCATAAGTGTAGGCACTATCGATATTGGTATATTGAAAAATACGGATGCCATTTTCGATAATGGCGTTTTCGTTATCCGTTTGGATTAAGTCCTCCACATCGTTATAAAAGCCGTTAATGGATAGGTTTAAATCATCACCAATCTGCCCTTGATAACCGACTTGATAGCTCGTTGAGGTTTCAGGCTGTAAGCTAGGGTTGCCCATGACTTTATAGCCCAAATTACTGTGGTCAAAGACGTAATAGCGCTCTTTTAAGTTGGGCACACGGTAGCCGCTGCCGACGCTGGCGCGAAAGATATGATCGCGTCCACTTGCGTCCGTACGGTTGTATTTGACAGCTACTTTTGGTGCCACATGATCGCCAAAGTCTTGATCATCTTGATAACGAATGCCCGTGAGTATCTCCCAATGAGCACCAATCAGCCAGTCATCTTGGAGGTATAGCTCGCCCACATCACGGCTGACCTCATCGCTGATAAGCTCGCTGATACTGTTTTTGGTTTGAGATAGGGAGTCGCGCTGCACCTGTCCGCCTACTTGCAATAAGTGCATATGCGCACCTGAATCGATGGCTGGTAAATCAAGCTGCACCTGACCTAGCGCGGTGGTGATGTTTGTATTTCGCGCTGATGCAAGCACCTCATTGGATAGGGTGTCTGAGTCGCTTTGATAGTCTTCATATAACGCTTGCGCAGATAACTGATAGGTTTGCGTATTTTCATTGAGATGAATATCAGTGCTATAGTCAATCAATATTAAAAGTGGTACAAGGCAGACGAGTGCAAGTACTACAGTAGTAGGCTAAACGAGTCTAACGCTGTAACACTTTAATAGTGGTTCGACTATACCACCGATGCTGATACGATCCTTGTTAATCGACTCCTCACGCTGCTGCGGCAAAATATTTTGCGCCACGCGGAGATTAAAGCGGCTGGTATCGTCCTCACTATAGCGGCTCGCCTCAGCCCACAGCTTTGAGTGCGTCAGCATAGTACGATCATCAGGAGTATAGCTGAGACGTCCTGTTACCTGCGTTTGTTCGCTAGCGTCTTTGATTCGTGGCCAGCGCGCGGTATCGGTATTTAGGCCATCATCATCTAAATAAGAAGCAGACAGACGGGCCTGCAGGCGCTGCGCTGGATCCAGTGCTCCTTCGATACCGGCAGCGATAAAGCGTTTATTGGCATCAATATCATCACCTGAAGGGTTTTGATCGCCATTGGTGGCAAGCTCGGTATTGACATAAGCTTTGGTTTTGTTAGTAGGTTTGGTAATAATATTAATCACTCCGCCCATTGCTGCACTGCCAAATTGCGCGGATGCCGCTCCTTGAACCACCTCAATTTGTTCGATATCCATGGTCATATACTGATTGAGATTGACTGTCGAGCCTGTACTGGCGGTGATAGGCAGACCATCAATCAATACTAAAACCTGATCGCCTGTAAAACCCTGCATACTGACTTCATAGCCCGTCTTGCCATGTACTTGCTTGAGATAAACGTTAGGCAATAATTCTAGCGCCTCTTTTAGGGTATGCGCATGATTATCCTCGATTTGCTTGCTGCTAATGACATCTACTTTGACAGGGGCGTCGCTAAGAGCTCGGTGTGAACGGGTGGCAGTTACCACAATAGGATCAAGTACGGTGCTAGGCATGGCGCTATTTGCCAAGCTTTGCTCGCTATCAGCAAGACTATTGAGCTGATAAGGATCTGCTGCTTTCGCGTTTGCCGTTATCATGACAGCTAATACAAGCGTTATAGCGGCACTCAAAGGCTTATGAGAAACTTTAAAAGTATTAGATATTGGCATAAGTGTACACAGTAAGAATAAGGAAGTTTGAGTAAATATAAGTTACATAATTCTTAGTTTTAAGTAACAAAGTAAGCATAGATTAATACAAATGATATTGGTTATCAATGAGCAAATAATAATTATTATCATTCACAAATAAAAAAAAGTTGGTCATAATGCGTTTTGTCAGTGAGCGCTCCGGCATTTTATTAAAAAAGCATAGAGACGCCGCTTTTATATTTGCTTAATAGAGGATACGACCATGACTCACCCCATTCAGCTTGGCCAAAAAGACTCGGTACTTTGGCAGGCCTACCAAGATAAAAAAATGGTGACACCGATGTTATTTCCGACCGAAGGCGCGGCGGTATTGGGTGTAAGTGAGTTTGAGCTGTTACTTGCCTCACCGCATAGCCAGTATATTGGTGGCCAATGCAGAGCAGTGCTTGAGCAGCTAGAGAATTTCGGTGCTGTTGAGAGTATCGTACGTAACGCCTTAGCCGTCCATGAAAAAACCGCACCATATCACAATCTAAAACTTGGCGAAAAAAGGGGCATTGCCCTCAATGTTGGTGGTTTAGATTTGCGCTTTTTTATGGGACGCTGGCAGCATATGCTCGCCGTGACAGATCTTAGCAAGCGTGATAAGCCCTCTTATAGCATTCAGTTTTTTGATGAGCAGGGCGCTGCGATCGATAAGGTGTTTTTACGCGAATTAAGTGATGATAATATCGCGCGCTGGCAAAAGTTAGTCGATAAGCATGCGCAAGCGGTCGATATAACCGAGCTGGTGCTTGATGAGGCAACCGTACCCAAGACTTGGCAGTATAAAGAATTGAGTGATGATAACCGTGACAAGTTGCAGCGTCGATGGCGCAAGATGACGGACGTCCATCAGTTTTATCACATTTTAAATAAGCTTGAGGTTGATCGCGCCAGTAGCTACCGTCAAGCGCCTACAGGGTCTGCATATTCGCTCAGCCTTGATGCGATGAGTGCTGTTTTTGAGCAAGCGCGTGATAGCGAGTGTCCTATTATGATATTTGTTGGCAATTCAGGGCTGGTACAAATTCAAACCGGTACAGTAAAAACCATCAAACGCATGGGCGACTGGATCAACATCTTAGATAAGAGTCACAATAACTTCACTTTGCATCTAAAAGACAAGCAGCTGGCGCAATTATGGTGCGTCAAGCGTCCAACGGCTGATGGTATCGTCACGTGTATCGAAGGGTTCGATCAGTTTGGCAGCAGTATTTTGACTGTATTTGGTCAGCGTATGGAAGGCACTAGTGAGCTTGCAGCATGGCAAAAAATCACTGCTGATATCGTGGCTAAATTCTCACAAGGGCTGAATGCAGAGGCGCAGCATACTGCCATGCACAATAATCCGGCGCAGCCTGCTTAATGAAAGGGCTGTTAGCCACTCATGACTCCTATTTTATGATTCACAGTTACAAGGAACGTTTATGTTCGCGCAATTATCATCTTCTTTTTCTCGCTCCCGCCTCATATCATCTTTTTTTGTTGGCAGTATCTGCGCGCTGACTGCCTTATCGGCACAAGCTTATGAGCGCATCGTCGCCATGAGTCCTGATGTGGCAGATATCATCGTCGCGCTTGGTGCGACCGACAAGCTGGTGGGCAAAGATGCGACCAATAGCCATCCTGCCTTAAAAGATGTGCCAAAAGTGGGGATGCACCGCAACATTACCGCAGAGTCCGTGTTGGCAGTTAAGCCTGATTTGGTACTTGGTAGTTATATGGTGCAGCCGGTTAGTGTCTATCAGCGCCTCAATGACTTAAATGTCAAAGCCGCTAACGTAGCGCCAAAAGAGGGCGTCGATTATTTTGCCAATAGCATCAAAGCGACGGGTATCTATATCGGTAACCGCAGTGAAGCTGCACAACTTGCAGATCATTGGTCTCAGGACATGCAGCCGTTAGCAAAAACGGGCAAACGCTATATCTTAAGCTATGATGGGCGCATTGTCGCAGGCAAAGGGACGGTGGGGGATGAGCTGATTTGCCGGGCAGGCGGGATTAATGCGGCGAATGTCTCAGGACTCAAACCTATGTCGCGTGAAGGCTGGCTGCCAAGCCTGATGTGATTATCATCGCCGATCATAATCAAAAGGTCATCGGCGGCGTCAGTAAGTTTAGGAAGCGTCCTGAGATTGCCGTAAGTAATGCCGCCAAAAATAATAAGGTTGAGTTTTGGCCTGCCGATAAGTTTTTACGCTACGGCCTAAACTCTCCAAAGGTCATCAAATCGCTACACGATATGGCAAAGTAGCGGGCACTCTAAACCTCTACTGTCATGATTCATCGGTTTAATTCCTCATTTATCACGCTACAGACGATATCCTTATGTCAAACAGTGCCACTTCCAAAAGTCAGAGTCGCTCTCATGTCGGCGCGTTGAATATACCTTCTAAATATAAGCAGAGCGTCTACTATGTCTTAGCAGCTCTAGCGTCATTGCTGCTGGTTTGGTTGGGATTGGGTATTGGCTTTGGTGAGTGGTCAAGCCCGGTGCACTTAGATGAGACCATTTGGCAATTGCGCTATCCGCGTGTGGTTACAGCGTTGCTTGTTGGTATGGCACTATCGGTGAGCGGCGCTGCACTGCAAGCATTATTCGAAAACCCGCTGGCTGATCCAAGTCTTATCGGTACCTCAGGCGGTGCGGCACTGGGCGTGGTGCTAGTGCTTGCTTTTGGGGTCAGCGGTATTGGTATTCCCTTTGCCGCCTTTATGGGTAGTGTGATTGTCTGTTTGTTTATCCTAGGCTGTCATAGGTTTTTGGGCGGCGGTCAGATGGGGCTACTGATTTTAGGCTTTGTCATTAGTGCCTTTTGCGCGGCAGTGGTGAGCCTAATTTTATTTATGTCTGATGATATGGTACTTAGGTCCGCGACCAACTGGCTATCGGGCAGTATGGCAGAAGCAGGCTTTGTACCGCTACGTTATTCGATTATCTCTATGGTGCTAGGACTCATTATTTTACTGCCTTTGGGTCGTCAACTAGATGGGTTAATGCTAGGTGAAACAACGGCAAAATCTTTAGGGATAAAGGTTGGCTTGAGCCGCTGTCTGGTAATTATTGCCTCAGCTTTGTTAACGGGAGCAGCAGTATCTTTGGCCGGAGTGATTGGCTTTATTGGCATGATGGTGCCCAACTTGCTAGCTATCTTGTTTGGCGGTGGACGGATGCGGCTGATGATATGGTCGGGCTGGCTGGGCGCGATGCTGCTACTCGTGATTGACAGTATGGCGCGGCATGTGGCTTATCCAATAGATGTGCCCGTTGGCATTGTGCTGGCGCTGTTAGGCGGCCCGTTTTTTATCTGGCTGTTTGTACGTAGTAGCCGTCGTTAATCAAGTAACTATCAAGGATGCCCTCTATGTTCAATTCAACTGCTAGGGCAGCTACAACCACTACCATAGACTATCATGAGCATGAAGATAATACTGAGCTGCTACGCTTACAAGGTATTCATATTGCTCATGGCGCTAAAGTGCTATTAAGCGTCAATTCGCTGACGCTACCTAGCCACAAGTTAGTGGCTTTTATTGGCCCTAATGGAGCGGGAAAAAGCACTTTGCTACATGCTATATTAGGGCAGCATACCGGATCAGGTCTTAAAACTGATGGACAGATTAGCGTTCATGGTCAGCCCATTGATGAGGTCATGCGCCATGGTCATATCGCTTGGGTCGGACAGCATGAGCGTTTTGAGTTGCCATTGACCGTATTAGATTATGTGCTGCTAGGCGTATCCCCTAATCTAGCTTGGTATCAACGACCAAAGGCTCAGCATGTGAGTCAGGCCAGACGCTTGCTTGAGGATTTTGAGCTATATCATTTGCTATCAGCGCGAGTACAGACTCTATCAGGGGGCGAAAAACAGCGTTTAGCTATCGTGCGCGCGCTGATGCAAGATACGCACATTATGATGCTCGATGAGCCAACCAACCATTTAGACATTCGCCATCAGCGTTTTTTATTAACCTATTTGCGTGATCTGGCGCGCCGTCAACATAAAAGCATCTTAGTCGTATTACATGACTTGACTCATGCACATCGCTATGCCGATGCCGTTGTGCTATTACATAATGGACAAGTTGTGGCTCAAGGCTCTCCTAATGCGGTTATGAATAGCGAGCAATTAAGCGCGGTTTATGATGTCGATATAAAGGCGCATCAAACCGAGGACGGTGTGCTATTTGTTTAGCAAATAAAGCAGAGTAAATAAAAACCTCCTACTCTAGCGAGAAGGAGGTTTTTATTTATACTAAAAGTGAAGATTAAATTTAGCGGCGTCTATCACGATTGCGCCGCTCTTCACGCCGAGCTTTGCCTTTCGGACTGACACGATAAGTTAAATAGCCAAAAAATACCAGAACGATAATAAAGGCGACTATATATAAGAATATAGAGCTGCCAATAAACAATGATGCTGCAATCACAGGGGTAGCTTCCATGTCAGGTTTCCAATTAGTGCTTTTGATTATTATGCAATGGCGGCATCACCTTGTAAAGTAAACAAATTTAACTGAGAGATGAGCTCAAATGAGCGTAGACGTGCTGCTTGGTCATAGACGTTAGCGGTAACAATCAGCTCGTCAGGTTGGTAGTGGTCGATAAACTCAGCAAGCTTTGGCTGAACCGTCTCCACAGACCCGATAAATGACACAGACAGCGCATTATCAACCATCGCTTTCTCGCTTGGACTCCAAATAGAGCTCATATCGGCAACAGGTTTTGGCATTTGACCTTTTTCACCGCGGCGCAGGCGTACAAAACTTTGCTGAGCTGAGGTAAAGTGATAATTTGCCGTGTCATCATCATCCGCTAACAGTAAGTTGGCCGCTAGCATCACGTAAGGTTTATCGAGATAAACAGAAGGTTTGAAGTTATCGCGGTAAGCTTTGATCGCTTGGCTAATCATTTGCGGGGCAAAGTGTGAGGCAAACACATAAGGCAGACCTAAATGCGCCGCTAGTGTCGCACCAAAAGTTGACGAGCCTAATATCCATACGGGCACTTTTGATTTAGCGCCCGGAAAAGCTTGTACAGGACTACTATCGGTACTATCACCAAGGAAATACATCAGCTCTTGCACATCTTGCGGGAAGCGCTCAGCATCTTTCATTTGCCGGCGCAGCGCTTGAAAAGTCGCGCCATCAGTACCCGGCGCTCGGCCTAAGCCCAAATCCACGCGGTCGCCATACAGTGCTTGTAGCGTACCGAACTGTTCAGCGATGACAAGCGGTGCGTGGTTCGGCAGCATAATGCCGCCCGCCCCAATACGAATACGCTCAGTCTGGCTACCGATGTGCGATAGCAGCACAGAGGTCGCCGCACTGGCAATACCTGCCATATTATGATGCTCTGCCATCCAGTAGCGGTTAAGACCGGCTTCTTCGGCCTTTTGTGCCGTCTCGACTGTCTGGGCGATGCCCTCGGTGATGGTTCTACCTTCCGGTACAGGGGCTAAATCTAAAAATGATAAAGGAATGGTAGTAGTATTACTGTTGGTCATATCTCACCTATTATTGAGTAGTGATAAGCGCTCACAAGCTTTAGGCAGTCTTTTGTTATTATCGTTTAAGACAGCTTATGAAAAGGGCGAGCGTTTGATACTGTATATAATGGGGTAGATCATGAGTTTATCAAGGGCTGTGTTAACGAGGGTAACAAATATTAAAAGACTAGGTTGCGTGCGACAGAAATATTGTCAAACCACACCTTTATGATCGAATTGCTGCTGACAGAGCTCAATAAAGGCGCGGCCATACTGGCGAACCTCAGCATCATCACGCACCGCCATCCAACTGGTAAAGCGGCCAAAGTGATCGACGGGTATAGCAGTAAGGTTATGATAATGACTAGGCTCAAAGGCCATCTCCGCGATGATACCAATCCCTAAACCTAACCCAACATAAGTACTGATCACGTCAGCGTCAAGAGCCGCTAAAACAATATCAGGCTCTAGCCCTGCATCGCTAAAAGTTTTATCAATAGCGCTGCGACCCGTATAGCCGCCGTGATAAGTGACAATAGGATAGCTGGCAAGCGTGGGCAGATCGATAGTTTCTAGACCGGCAAGCTCATGATCTTTAGGGACGATAATGCGATGGGTCCAATCATAGTAGCGGTGGCAGCGTAGATAGTTATTATGAAGTAGAGATTCGGTAGCGATACCGATGTCCGCCTGTCCGCGAATGACCATCTGCGCGATAGTTTCAGGATCAGCCTGCTGCAGAATCAAATTCACTTTAGGGAAGCGCTCTTTAAAGGCTTTTACCACATGCGGCAAGACATAACGCGCCTGCGTATGCGTGGTGGCAATGGTGAGCGTACCTGTATTAGGGTTATTATAATCGAGGCTTAAGTTCTCAATCGTACGTATCTCAGCAAAGATAGCTTCGATATGTGGCAGTAGTGCAGTGCCCATGTCGGTAAGGCCGGTTAAGCGCTTGCCTTGACGGATAAACACATCTGTTTTTAGTTGACTCTCAAGCGCAGCAATGTGCTTGGATAAGCTCGATTGACTGGTATGCAGCACCGTGGCTGCTTGACTTAAATTATAGCCATTGATCACCGTATGCCATACTGTTTCCAGCTGCTTGAGCTGAATTTGTAAATGTCGCTGGTTGACCACTACATCGATTGCCATCACTGAATCCTATTGTATGACGATACCAACCTTATCTGTATTAAAAAGGTCTGTATATGAAAGTAAAAACGTATAAGTATGCCGTAAAAGGCTAGTGTAAAACAAAGGTTTTATTCTTGTATATAATAAATAGCTATCAATTTATGATAATTATGAATATAAGACTAGGATTTTTAATATTAGTTATAAGTCTCTATTTTATCAAGGCAAAACAACCAAAATAGTACTAGCTATTGTGTTAGACACAAACATAAAAACAGCTGCCTTCTAAAAGACAGCTGCTCATCATCTATATACTCATCTATGATCAATCAGTTTGGCGAACCAGACTTATTTGGCGATATCGTAACGATCCGCATTCATGACTTTACTCCAAGCGCTAACGAAATCACGAACGAATTTCTCTAAGTTATCGTCCTGCGCATATAGCTCAGCATAAGCACGCAAGATAGAGTTTGAGCCAAATACCAAATCCACACGGCTGGCTTGCCATTTGGTATTACCGGTACTACGCTCACGTATTTCGTAACTATTGACCGTGTTGCTTGGCTCGTCACCTGTTTTCACGGGATGCCACGTGTAGTTCATGTCGGTCAAGTTGACAAAGAAGTCATTGGTCAAGACCCCAGCACGGTCAGTGAAGACGCCTTGTTGGCTCTGTCCATGGTTGGTATCAAGGACGCGCATACCGCCAATCAATACCACCATCTCAGGCGCTGTCAATCCCATTAGCTGCGTGCGATCGAGCAGCATCTCTTCAGGAGAGACTGCATAGTCTTCTTTGACCCAGTTGCGATAGCCGTCATGCAAAGGCTCCAAGTCTGCAAAAGATTCGGTATCGGTCATTGCCGCTTCTGCATTACCGCGACCTGCGGTAAATGGTACCGTAACCTCTATGCCTGCATCGTTTGCTGCCTGCTCAATAGCAGCATTACCAGCAAGCACAATCAAATCGGCCAAGCTCACGTCTTTATCAAAGTCAGACTGAATGCGGATTAACGCCTCAAGCACACGTTGCAGCTGCTCTGGCTCATTGCCTGCCCAGTCCTTTTGCGGGGCTAAGCGGATACGTGCGCCATTTGCACCGCCGCGATAGTCTGATGCGCGGAATGTACGTGCGCTGTCCCATGCGGTAATGATTAATTCACGGCGGCTCAAATCACTGTCCAATATTTGCGATTTTAGCGCTGCAATATCATCAGCATTCAAGTCTGCATTGCCTGCTGGAATAGGGTCCTGCCAGATAAAGTCTTCGCTCGGTACATCTGCCCCTAAGTAACGAGATTTAGGCCCTAGATCGCGGTGAGTTAATTTAAACCATGCTCTTGCAAATACTTCATCAAAATACGCTGGGTCGTTATGGAATTTCTCTGAAATCTCACGATAAACAGGATCTTTAATCAGTGCCATGTCAGCATCAGTCATGATCGGATTACGGCGGACACTGGGATCATGAGCGTCTAATGGACGGTCTTCTTCTTTAATATCAGTCGGCTCCCACTGCCATGCACCTGCTGGACTTTTGGTTAATGCCCAGTTGTGATTCAAGAGTAGCTCAAAATAGCCATGATCCCATTGGGTTGGATTGGTTGTCCACGCGCCTTCAATACCACTTGAAACAGTATCACCTGCATTGCCATTACCTTTAGGATTGCGCCATCCTAGACCTTGCTCTTTGACATCCGCCGCTTCTGGCTCGTCTTCTAGTGTGGTCGCATCGCCATTACCGTGACACTTACCAACGGTATGACCACCCGCGGTCAAGGCAACCGTTTCTTCATCATTCATTGACATACGCGCAAACGTCGTACGCATATCTTGAGCGGTTTTCAATGGGTCAGGGTTGCCGTCGACGCCCTCAGGGTTGACATAGATTAAGCCCATTTGTACCGCTGCTAGTGGGTTTTCGAGGGATGCACGGTCTTTATCGCTATCGTAACGGTTTTCGGTCGATGCCAGCCATTCGCGTTCAGAACCCCAGTAGATGTCCTTTTCTGGATGCCAAATATCAGCACGACCACCAGCAAAGCCTAGCGTTTTAAAGCCCATAGACTCGTAAGCCATGTTGCCTGCCAAAATCATCAAATCCGCCCATGACAGTTTGTTGCCGTACTTTTTCTTGATGGGCCATAGTAGGCGGCGCGCTTTGTCTAGGTTGGCGTTGTCCGGCCAGCTATTTAGTGGCGCAAAGCGTTGGTTGCCAGTATTAGAGCCGCCGCGACCATCGGCACCGCGATATGTACCCGCTGAATGCCACGCCATACGAATCATCAAGCCACCATAATGACCCCAATCTGCTGGCCACCACTCTTGTGATTCGGTCATGAGGTTTTTCAAATCGGTTTTGACCGCTTCTAAATCAAGTTGTTTGAAAGCTTTAGCATAATCAAAGTCTGCTCCCATTGGGTCAGTCTTTTTGTCTTGCTGATGCAATATGTCTAGGTTCAAGCTATTCGGCCACCAGTCAGTCGCAGCAGAGGCGGTGGTAGTATGCGCTTGATGCATGACGGGACAGCCGCCCATGCTAGGACACTGCGGTGCGTGTGTTTGATCAACGTTTTCACTATGAATCGTCGGTCCCTTATCATCACCTTGATCATAAGTTGTATTGGTTGCGGTGTCGCTGTTACCTTGGTGGTTTATCGGGCAACCAGCGGTATCTTGCGTGGTGTTTTTTTCGGTTGGGGTGTTGGTTGAATCGGACATGGCAAAACTCCTAGGCTATGATAATAGAAAGAACAAACCATCAATCAAGTTAATCATTGTTGATATAGAGAGCATAACGAAGCGCTTTGCATTTATAAAACTAATATATAAGAATTATAAGTTTTAAATTATTAATCATTAAATCTTGGTGTGTTACTTCGCTGAGCTTGCTATTAACGACCTTGCTTTATCACGAGGAGAGATAGTGATGAGCCAATCAAACTAATACTGACGCTATCTCTACCTATATATTAATGATAAATAAAAGCGCTGTCAGATCTCTTTATTGAGAGGAGATAGTAAGATAAACACAGACTGATTTAACCTAATAGAAACCTCATAATAATCTGCGTTACCTTTGGGCAATATAAGCTTCTATGCAGATGTGACAATACTAGGCTAGTGCAAAAACATCTAGTCAAGGTAGCGGTTCTCAAGTACCATAACTGAATTTTGTTGTAATAAACGCATTGGTGCAACGTAAAGCAATTTTTATCGATCTCTTGATGGATAACTGATTCTAAAGATTAATAAAAATTGTGCGCAGTTGTGTTATTTGTCTCAATTGTTGGTGAGTTATTATGTCTGCTGTCAAATCTGTACCACCCAAACATCCCATCGCCAAAAAATCATGGGGCGAGGCGGCGAAAGCCTATCTTGATCGGCGTGCTATGATCATGCTGTTTTTGGGTTTTGCAGCTGGTATTCCTATTTTGCTTATTTTCTCCAGCTTGTCGTTATGGCTTCGTGAGGCGGGATTTGATCGCAGTGTAGTGACGACCTTTAGTTGGGCGGCATTGGGATATTCGTTCAAGTTCATTTGGGCGCCCCTAGTAGATGCGGTGCCGCTACCGATATTGACTAGATTACTGGGCCGCCGTCGTAGCTGGATTTTGATTGCACAGCTCTTAATTATTTTGGCGATTTATATGATGGCCAGCATCAATCCGACCGATGAGAGCAGTTTGCACTATATGGCCATGGCAGCCGTGCTATTGGGCTTTTCATCCGCCACGCAAGATATTGTGGTCGATGCCTATCGTATTGAGCTTGCCCCTGCGAGTTTTCAGTCAGTATTGTCAGCGATGTATACCGCAGGCTACCGTTTAGGGATGATTTTTGCAGGCGCAGGTGCGCTCTATTTAGCAGATTATTTCGGTTCGACCGAAGAGCTTTATAGTTACGAAGCATGGCGTAACACCTACTGGATCATGGCAGCGGTGATGGGCGTAGGTGTGGTAACCACGTTGATAATTCGGGAGCCTGTGAGCAAGCAGATACGTATTGATCGTCCCGCCTCTGACTATGCCCGTTTGGTATTGGTATTTGTATTGTCGGTCGCCGCTTTTATCATCGCTTTTGTCAATGTTGGTGCGTTACTGCCAGAGACAGACAGTGTGATGTTTGCCTTTGTACTCGAAGTGGTTCACCTGTTAGCCAGCTTACTGGTGGCATCAGTTGTGGGTTACCTGTCTGTCAAAGTAGGCGTGGTCAAACAAGAAATGGCCTATACGACTTGGGTTGAACCAGTCGTTGATTTTTTCCGTCGTTATGGCAAAAAAGCATTATTGCTACTGGCCTTGATTGGGTTATACCGGATTTCTGATATCGTCGCAGGGGTCATCTCGAACGTCTTTTATCAAGATATGGGGTTCAGTAAAACGGATATTGCCAATGCAGTGAAACTGGTTGGTGTCATCATGGTTATTGCGGGTGGCTTTTTGGGTGGTATTTTGGCTCAAAAACTGCGTATGATGCAGGCGATGATGGTCGGTGCCATCTTGGCTTGTGTGACGAATTTATTATTCGTCCTGCTCACTTATCATCCTGGTAGCTTGCCGCATATGTATGTGGCTGTGATTTTTGATAATCTGGCGGCAGGCCTTGCCAGTGCTGTATTCATTGCGTTCTTGTCTGCCTTGACCTCGATTCGTTTTACTGCGGTACAGTATGCTATTTTCTCCTCATTAATGACGTTGCTACCTAAGGTGATGGGTGGCTACTCTGGGGCTATCGTTGACAATATGGGCTATCCGTTTTTCTTTATTTTCACCTTTGCGATTGGTATGCCAATTTTGATCTTAATCTACTTGGTCGATAAACACATTGTGATTGGTGATAATGACGATATATACGGTGATAATGACAAATTAACAAAGGCAAATCCAAACCTGACCGATACTAGTGAGCCGCCGCGCGCTTCAGAGTAGCATTGGCAGTACTTTTATCTTTATTTACGATATCTTTAAGAGTGACTTATGACCGCATTGACCATTCGTCAAATAAAGCAGCAAATTGGCCAACTGATAAATGGTGAAACAAATCGTCAGATACCATCGTTTTGGCCAACGGATTGGCTATTATATGTTATTGATAAACCTTCACTATTTTTGATGACCGATGAGCGCTATCAGTTAACCGATAGCGAATCTGCAAAGTTTAAAGCAGGTATTAAAAAGATGCAGCAGGGCATACCCTTAGCTTATTTAACGGGACATCAGGCGTTCTGGTCGCTTGACTTTAAAGTAAACGCGCATACCCTGATACCGCGGCCTGATACCGAAGTATTGGTTGAGCAAGTGCTGGAATGGATTGAGAGTAATCCGATTGCCAATAATAACACCTCTAAGCGTTTGCTAGATTTAGGTACGGGCTCTGGTTGTATTGCTATTAGTTTGGCTCATGAATTAGCACGATCAAGCTGGCAAGTTATAGCTGTTGATTTATCTGCAGAAGCATTAAGCGTCGCTCAGCAAAACGCCACTGATAATCAGGTAGATAATGTCAAATTTATGCAAAGCAGATGGTATGAAGCGCTACCTTCTGATGCCATTCAGCGCTTTGAGGTCATTGTCTCCAATCCGCCTTATATCGATGAAGCGGATGAGCATCTACAAGGGTTAAAAGCTGAACCTATCAGCGCCTTAAGTGCGCCTAATAAAGGTTTGGCTGATATTGAGCATATCGTAGAGCAAGCGCCGAATTACTTACAGCAAGGTGGCTTATTAGCCATAGAACATGGTTACGATCAAGGCGAGACGGTTAGAGCGTTATTTAATGCTAACGGCTTTGAGGCGATAAAAACCGCTAAGGATTATGGGGGTAATGAGAGAGTGACCCTAGGACAAATAAAGTGACAATTAAAATGACAACTAAAACGCCTTCTACAGATAACCGGAGTCTCACGGACGCTGAGTTACTGCGCTATGCTCGGCAAGTGTTATTAACAGGCTGGGATATTGACGCACAGCTGCGTCTGAAGTCTGCTCGGATTGTAATGATAGGCGCAGGGGGTCTTGGTTGCCCAGCATCAGAGACGCTAGTGCGCGCAGGGCTTGGTGAGGTGCATCTCATCGATGATGATGTGATTGAGATGAGCAACTTACAGCGCCAAAGCTTATTTTTACCAAGTGATATCGGTGCAGCTAAAGCGCTGACCGCAGCGCAGATGCTCAAGCAAATCAACCCTTTGATTAGCGCGAAAGGTACGGTCGCACGTCTGACATTAGATAATGCTTATGAGCTATTAGAGCTAGCCGCTGGCAAGCCTGATCTATTACTAGACTGTACTGATAATTTCGCCACTCGCGATATTATCAACCGGATTAGCGTGCGCTATCAGATTCCATTACTTAGCGCTTCGGCGATTGCTATGCAAGGACAATTGGCATTGTATGAACCGCAGTTAAAGAGCGGCTGCTATCATTGTGTTTTTGGCGATGTTAGTACGGATGAGGCAGTAGATGAGCGCACTTGTGCCAACTCAGGCGTCCTTGCTAGTACTACTGCTATCATCGGTAATTTGCAAGCCAATGCGGCATTGCATTACCTCGGGCTGAACACCAATCCGCTGACAGGCAAGCTTTTATTGTGGGACGGTAGCCGTATGCAGCAGCGCATGATGGGCTATCGGCAAGATACCAGCTGCCCGATATGCGCGTTATGATTGTGTACCGCTAGCGCCATCACAGCTATTTTAGATCATTGGGTTATAAATCAATACTTTTACACCTGACTATAGTTGTTAGGGCGTGTTGAACATTCGACCGTGGCACTGACAGAGACTATTTTTTAGGCGATTTGCAGATAAAAATGGTAAGTTTAGTTGTTCTAAGCGTCTATTTTTATCAATAAAGCGGCAAAAAATAGTCCTGTCCCTGTTGTTGTCGTGAGGGTTGATGCTAAAATCGCCCTAGTCGTTGCGACTGTTTAAATAAAATCAGCTATCCAATGCAATAAGCATTATCTGCAATTTTAACGACGACTAGAACACAGCTTTGATAAACTAGTAGCGATCAGCAGTGCGCATTTGTGAATGTTCAACACGCCCTATTATCTACTCCTTCTTTAATCATTTATTAAGACAGTTAGCCGTTATGAAATTATATCGACCGCATTTATTGAAGCACAGTCTGAACGTCGCCAACCGTATCCGTCAGACCGCAAGTGTCGCTGGATTATCGGCGCTGCGTGTGGCGAAAGGTGAAAAACCTGATGCGTATCTACTCAAAGAAACCTTCGAGCAATTGGGCACCACTTATATCAAAATTGGACAGTTTATTGCTAGTACGCCATCCTTGTTTCCGCGTGAATACGTCGAGGCTTTCCAAGGGTTTTTGGATCAGACAACGCCGTTGCCTTATCGTTATATTGCACAAGTATTACGCGAAGAGCTAGCGGTTGATGGCTTAACACTAGAGGAGCGTTTTGCCGATATTGAAGAGCAGCCATTAGCCTCCGCCTCCATTGCGCAAGTGCATGTCGCCCGCCTCCATAACGGTGATGAAGTGGTGCTCAAGGTACAAAAGCCTGGAGTTGAGACGATCATGCAGACCGATTTGGGCGTGCTACATGGCGTCACTAAGCTGCTTGAGCTGCTGATGCCCTCAATGAAGTTTGCTAGCATCGCGCCTATTATTGATGAGATCCGCTTGCGCATGCTCGCCGAAACGGACTTTATCGCGGAAGCCAAAAACATTCGTGATTTTCAGCAGTTTTTGAGCGTTTCAGGTAATACTCGGGTGGTTGCGCCAACCGTCTATGATGAGCTGACTACTAAGCGCGTATTAACGATGAGCCGATTACACGGCGTCTCTATGATTGATGAGCGCGCGATGAGCCAGTATTGTAATGACCCGGCGCAAGTGATGGCAGATACTTTGAATACTTGGTTTGCAAGCTTAATGCTCTGCAACAGCTTCCATGCTGATTTGCACGCGGGCAATCTGATGCTACTGACTGATGGTCGTATTGGCTTTTTAGACTTTGGTATCGTCGGTAAATTAAAAGCGCAGAGCTGGCGCGCTTGCATGGGTATGATGCAGGCGCTGCAGGATAATAATTATCGGGCGATGGCGCAGTGTATGATCGATATGGAGATGACCAAAGGCGAGAATCATGTTGATGTCTCTTCGTTAGCAGCGGACTTACAGCGCATGATGCAGACGATTATGGCAGAAGATATTGCCTTTACCAGCGGTGTCCCTTTTAATACCAAAGAGCAAGCGGATAAGCTCAATAAGATGATGCTAGAGATCGTCGAAGTCGGTAAGCGCCACGGTATTCACTTCCCGCGTGATTTTGCATTGTTGACCAAGCAGTTATTATATTTTGATCGCTTTATGCGCACTTTAGCTCCAGATATGGATATGTTTAGCGATCATAGAGTTGCTATGTTAGGTCGACCTGATAGCATAAGCGAATAAAAGCAGATAGCGACGAGTTAAAGCGCCACGACATTTTTATATGGAATCTATTATATCTAGACCTCTGAAATGATATAAATATAGCAGGGTATGGACACCAACCAAGGACGATGGGTTATGAGCAAAAACTGCAATAAACGAGCGCAGCGGTCATGGCAACGAGGATTGCTATGACGCAGGTTTGTTTCAAGCGTTTGGGTACAATGTTGGTCCAGCTATGTTAAAGGCCTCAACGCGCCGCCTGATTCCTTCGATTACCAACGAAACCGTTATCGCGTGGATAGGTCTTTATTGCCTAGCCGTGGTCATGGGTTATGGGCGTTTTTTATTTACCGCAACCTTGCCTGATATCATGAGCGAGCTTTCACTGAGCACAACGATCGCTGGATGGTTGGCATCGGTGAATTATATGGGCTATTTTATTGGTTCATTGATAGCGATGTTTGTGCCCCATCGCTTAACGTGGCGCGCCCTAATACTCGGTACTTTATTGAGTATCATCACCACTTTACTGTTGTTTTTGCCAAACTTGCCTTTAAGCCTTTGGTATGTCATCCGTTTATTAGCTGGAATTGCCAGCGGCATCGGCATGATACTAGGCTCCTCTTTTGTTATCCAAAGCTTTAGTACTCATAAACGCTCCTTACTATCGACGGTGCATTATGCCGGTATCGGTGTCGGCATTAGCGCCTCAGCCATCTTGACTTGGTGGCTACTTAGCCTTGATCTGCATTTTTATAGTATTTGGCTAGTGGCCGGACTGACAAGCTTACCTTTGCTGGTTTTGCTCTACGCTATTCGCCCGGATGGTGTTTTGCAAGGTAACGCGCTAAACAAAAAGCCCTCTATAAAACAGACGTATATCAATTTTAAGCGTTCGCTCTACGAGGCGATGGTGGGTCAAGCCAAAGCGGTTCTGCTATTGTCATTGAGCTATGTGTTGGCAGGGTTTGGTTATATCACCTCAGCGACTTTTCTGCCGGTAATGGCGGCAAAACAGCTACCGACGCAGACTCATGCAGGACTACTGATTTGGTTAGTGGTTGGGGTGTTTGCTATGCTCTCTAACCCGCTATGGGGCGCGCTAGCTAAGCGTATCGGCGAGACCAAAACCTTGATCGGTTTGACGCTCTTGCAGGCTTTAGGGATGTTCGTGCCGCTATGGTTTGCCGGTGCGTTTGGCTTATATATCAATGCGGCTATTTTGGGTGCGACCTTTGTCGGTATCGTCTCCATGACCTTAAATATTATAAAAAATATAAACCCCGCTTACTCTAATTTGTTAATAGGATTAGCAACTTTGGCGTATGCAGTAGGGCAGTTCTTAGGGCCGTTAGTGACTGTCGCTTTGGCTGGTGCAAAAGACAACTTCGATGCTGGATTACTAGTAGCGGGAGCCGGATTGCTGCTTGGACTGGTATTGATCTTAAGCTTTAGTCGGCAGATGAAGCAAGTACGCCAAGGCTCGTAAGCCAAAGCCAGAGCGTGCAAGCTATACAATACTGCGACAAAAGACCTCTCGCAGCTCAAAGCTAGTATGAACTTGCGCTACGCCTTCGATGCGATTCAGCCTATGTAATAAAAACTCTTCATAATGCGCCATGTCCCGTACGCGTACTTTAATTAAGTAGTCCTCAGTACGGCCGGTGACAATGCTGCAGCTCATCACCTCCTCAAAGCTTCGTATTTTACGCTCGAATTGCTCAAAGCGCTCAGCGGTATGGCGATCCATGCTAATCGCAATAAACACCGCCAGTGGATAGCCTAATTTGTATGCATCAGTTTGAGTATGGTAGCCGGTAATGATGCCGTTATCTTCTAGGCGTTTGACTCGGCGAGCACACGGGGTAGCCGAAAGGTTGACACGCTCAGCCAGTTCAGTGATGCTGATACGCGCGTCCGTCTGTAATAACTGCAATAGACGTCTATCAATCTCATCGAGAGGAAAGCTGAGTGGATGATTTTGCGTCATAGGATTATTATTCGTATTAGACATTATTTACCTTAAAATTAGAGGTTTTAGCCAATTATAAATAAATGATTAAGGTTAATCACTAATATAGACAATTAATTTATCAAATTAAGCCGTATTTCACTTCACAAACCTTGTTATTATAATGGCATCACTTTTGGTTTTGTTTTATGATAAAGCTAAGGTTAAAGCAACTAAACATTAAGGATAAGGGTAACTGCTCTTCATTGAGTCAACACTTTATCCAGATGATTTATCTATCGATCGAACTCTATTCATTTTAGGGACACCTTTTATACCGTTAAGGATCTGTTATGTCTGCAACCAGCACTCGCACCGCTAAGATTACACCTAAGCATGCCGCTTTTGACTTTCGCAAGTATCGTCCCTTTGCCTTTGCGCCGCTATTATCGGATCGTACTTGGCCAAGTAAAACGATTGAAAAAGCGCCAATGTGGGCCAGTGTCGATCTGCGTGATGGTAACCAAGCCTTGATTGATCCGATGACGATTGAACAAAAAATGCGTTTTTTTAAGACCTTAGTCGAGGTTGGTTTTAAAGATATAGAGATCGGCTTTCCTTCTGCTGCGCAAGTTGAGTTTGATTTTGCTCGTCAGTTGATTGAAGAAAATCACGTACCAGAAGACGTCACGCTACAAGTATTGGTACAAGCGCGAGAGCACTTAATTGCACGTACCTTTGAGTCGTTAAAAGGCGCTAAGCGCGCTATCGTTCACGTTTATAACTCCACTAGCCGTATTCAGCGCGAAAAAGTCTATGGCAAATCGCGAGCTGAGATCAAAGAGATTGCCGTCGCAGGCGCGCAGTTACTAGTGGACTATGCTGCTAAGTATCCGGAGACAGAATGGGTGTTTCAGTACTCACCTGAGAGTTTCAGTCAAACCGAGACTGAGTTTGCAGTAGAAGTCTGTGACGCGGTTTGCGAAGTATGGCAGCCACAAAAAGGGCAGGAGGTTATCTTTAACTTGCCGGCGACCGTTGAGGCGTCTATGCCTAATGTATTTGCCGATCAGGTAGAGTACTTCTGCCGCAATTTGGCCCAGCGCGAGCATGTGATTGTCAGCCTACATACGCATAATGATAGGGGCTGCGCGGTAGCGGCAGCTGAGCTTGGCGTACTAGCGGGCGCCGATCGTATCGAAGGCACGTTACTTGGCAATGGCGAGCGCACCGGTAATATGGACGTCATGGTCATGGCAATGAATCTGTTTAGCCAAGGGATAGATCCTGAGCTTGATTTTAGTAACATGAGTGAGATTGTGCAGGTGGCGACCGAAAGTACGAACTTGCCAGTACATCCGCGGCATCCGTATGTAGGCGAGCTTGTCTTTACTGCCTTTAGTGGCTCGCATCAGGACGCGATTAAGAAGTCGCTCGATTATAACGAAAACCATGCTGATGAAACCGAAAACTTCTGGGATGTGGCTTATTTACCGATAGATCCTGCTCACATTGGCCGTAGCTATCAAGATGTGGTGCGTATCAATAGCCAGTCTGGTAAGGGCGGCGTGGCATACATTTTACAGCGCGATTATGGCTTTAACTTACCGCGCTGGATGCAAATTGACTTTAGTAAAGTCGTACAAAACCAAGCAGAACAGAAGGCTCGTGAATTGCAAAATGATGAGATCTTGCAGACCTTTGAGAGCACTTATCTGCAGCAAGGGGGTTTTGATCTACTCGACTATAATGTCAGCAACACAGGCGGTGAGGTCTTCTTCGATGGTCAAGTACAGATGAATGGCGAAACTGTAACTATCAAAGGCAATGGTAACGGGCCGCTGTCCTCTTTCATTGATGGCTTAGCTCATCATACCGGCAAGTCATTACACATTATCAACTATGCCGAGCATGCCATTAGTACCCAGCATATTGATGATGGTAACGATAATAAAACCAATGCCAATGCGGCCGCTTATATCCAGCTCAATGTTGATGGTGAGGTCTATTCAGGAATTGGCACTTGTAGCAGCACCGTCTCTGCCATGCTAAAAGGCGCTTTGTCTGCTTTTGCTCAAGCGTCAGTAACGAGCGCAGCATAGGTTGTATTAGCAGCTAGAATAGACTGAGCTGCAAAGCTCTTAGCTCACAGCGTCACTACTTATTGCGTCACCCAGTAAGCGGTGGCGCTTTTTATGTTAAAGGACACTTGATGCACTTGAGTGTTTAAATACTCGCTATTCGAGTACTAGTCGAGCACTAATCATCTGGTTACTGAGCATATCGATATCTATGCGTCATGAGATGTCGTTTGATGGGCTAGAAAAAGGTGAGACGCATAAAGTTACTTGTCTTTTTAACGCTAAAGATTTACGCTGAAGGTTAAAACACTCATTACCGTTTTAACCATAGGGCTAATCACCGTTTAACAACGGGGCTCATTACGACGTCAATTTAATTAAAACGCCAATGAAAATAAATAAGTAAAGGCTAATTATGGAACCCCTCTCATTTGCTTCATTTACTCTAGCAGGTATCTTGTCCACATTTCCGGCTCCTGGTCAGCAAGTTAGCCAGGCGATGATTACCACTCATATTAGTCCAGCTATAGCAGGTCAATGGGAGATCGAGCTTGATAGCAGTAATGACGCGACTTTTGAGCGCACTATGTCCAATGTACAACAAAGCGAAAAGGCTAATATAACGTCTGATAGTAGGCTTGGCGGCATTGTAGCGCAAGATGAGCGGCGTATCGTAACGCCTAATCCTACAGTCGATAAACAAGGCGCTGATCTGGCTATGAATCTATCGGCGGCTAACGCCAAGCAGTGCCGTGAGATATATCATTTTGGGGAAGACAATGAGATGTGGGCGGTGAGTGGTG
This sequence comes from Psychrobacter submarinus, assembly GCF_904846685.1. Classification (GTDB taxonomy): domain Bacteria; phylum Pseudomonadota; class Gammaproteobacteria; order Pseudomonadales; family Moraxellaceae; genus Psychrobacter; species Psychrobacter submarinus. The sequence continues at coordinate 564,551 of NZ_CAJHBQ010000002.1, read as the reverse complement.
ATGAATGGACGTACGGCCGTTATATCGTCACGCATATGGACACAGGACTTCCTATCATTGCGCTAAAGACGATTTATGATAATAATGAAGTAGACTGCTCAGGTAACCAAGTGGATCAAAGCAATGAAGCGTTTATCGCTTTTTTAAATCATGATGGCAATCAGATGCAGTGGTGCGCAGATCCTGAGGGCCAAGAGTGCTTTATGAACTTTAAAAAAGTATTGCCCTAAGAGGTTAATGACAGTCGCTAATAAACCTTAGGGTTAGTCATTACCAAAAAAAGCCGCTATTTTTATCAATAGCGGCTTTTTTTTCAATAGCTATAAGGTTGCAAAGAAGGTTAAGACTTCTCAGCTGACTGTAATAGCTCATTTTCTAAATAGTGAATGTTTTGTGCTTCTTCCACAAAGTTGTCATCTGCCAAAATAACGTCACGATGCAGTGGAATGTTAGTTTTGATCCCCTCGATGATCAGCTCATCTAGCGCGTGCAAGGTTTTTGCTATGGCTTGTTGACGGGTTTGACCATGGCAGATGAGTTTACCGATTAAGGAGTCATAATAGCTTGGAATCTCGTAACCGGGATATAGGTGCGAATCAAAGCGCACGCCAGCGCCGCTAGGGCTGTACAGCTGCGTTATGGTGCCAGGTGAGGGCGCAAAGGTTCTAGCATCTTCAGCATTGATGCGGCACTCAATCGCATTCCCTTGAATCTCAATCTCGCTTTGACGATAGGAGAGACCATAGCCTGCTGCAATCTTAAGCTGTTCGACCACCACGTCGATACCAGTAATCATCTCGGTCACCGGATGCTCAACTTGTACCCGCGTGTTCATCTCAATGAAGAAAAACTCATTATTCTCAAATAAAAACTCAAACGTACCGGCGCCGCGGTATTTTACAAGCTCACAAGCTTTTACGCAGGCTTGGAGGATAGGCGCACGGACATCATCTGGAATATCAGGAGCTGGCGCTTCTTCTAGTACTTTTTGATGACGGCGCTGTAGCGAGCAGTCGCGATCATAGAGATGAATAGCATTACCGTTACCATCGCCCAGTACTTGTACCTCTACGTGACGCGGGTTTTGTAAATAGCGCTCCATATAGACCGTGTCATCACCGAACCACAGCTCAGCCTCTTGCCTTGCAGCTTGGACTTGACCGACCAACTCGTCGAAGCGTTCAACGACGCGCATGCCGCGGCCACCGCCGCCAGCAGCCGCCTTAATCAATAACGGAAAGCCAATATTGCGCGCTTGCTCTTCAGCATTGTGCATCGTGACAGCGCCAACAGAGCCTGGCACGGTTGGCACACCGGCTTTTTTCATCGCATTAATGGCAGAGACTTTATTGCCCATTAAGCGAATATGATCGGCGTTAGGGCCCACAAAAGTAAGACCTGCTTCTTCTATTCGCTCAGCAAACTCAGCACTCTCGGCCAAAAATCCATAGCCTGGATGGATAGCATCAGCGCCTGAGATCTCTGCTGCTGTCAATATTGTATTGATATCAAGATAGCTCTGGTTGGCGTTCGGTTTGCCGATACATATGGCCTCATCTACAAAGCGTAAATGCATTAAGTTAGCATCAGCGGTCGAGTAGACACCAACGGTCTCGATACCTAGAGCTTTACAGGCACGGACGATACGTAGGGCAATCTCGCCTCTATTGGCGATGAGCAGTTTTTTTATCATGAGGTCATCCTTGTCGAAGACGTTCTAGAGTAGGGTTAGTGCCGTTTTAAGCTTTGTAGCGGATAACGGGTTGACCGAACTGCACGACTTCAGAATTATCGACCAAAATCTCAGCGATAACGCCGCTTTGAGTGGCTTCTAAAGGGTTCATAATTTTCATAGCTTCGATAATACCTAAAGTATCACCGGCTTGAACCTGCTGACCCACTTTGACAAACGGTGGATCGTTGGGGCTAGGAGCAGCATAGAACACCCCAACCATAGGAGAGGTCTCAACGCTACCGGCTTTGGCTACAGGTTTTTCACTAGCAGCTGCAGGGGCTACGCTAGCGGCTGGGGCAGCCATCATGGTTGGTGCTGGCGCATCATAGTGACGAGTTAAGCTGATATGTTCATCATCAGAACTGACCTCTAAGTTGACGAGCTCATTTTCTTCCATGAGGGCGATTAGCGTGCGTATTTTTTCAATATCCATTGTTATCAAGGCCTTATGCTTAAGTTCAAAGAATCGGGTTTGAAATTTTGTATTTATGGGGCTGACAGTCAATAAGTATAATGTTCAGTTTATCCAAACTTATCGAATGACAGTGTAACAAAGTATTTAATAAGAATGACTCATGATACCTATCTTCGCCGCAATGAGCAATCAATGTACAGTTGTTAACTGAAAATTTTTACATATTATTGACGTAATGAGTAGCGATAGCAATATAGCCTAAGTGTTATACCTTAATATCAGCCATAAAAGTCGCCACTCATCAAAAAACAGATAACTCATCACGCTTATGGCGACCAAGCTATAGTTAAGCGTCTTTGCTGATAGCGCAAACGAATCGTCAATAAGATAGAAGCTAAAAATAAACCCGTAATCAACGCCATCCAAAACCCTTGCGCGCCAGTATCGGTATAGCGCACTAAATAAATACCAAGCGGTAACGCTACTATCCAATAGCAAAACAGCGTCACCCACATCGGCACAGTCGTATCTTGCATACCGCGCAGGATACCCGCGACGTTGACCTGCCAGCCATCAAATAGCTGATAAGCTAAGGCAAATATTAATAAATGCATGGCTTGAGCGCGCACGGCTGGATTGTCAGTGAAGGCCGCGGCCAACTGAGGCCGGAATAGCCAAACGCCAAGCATAGACGTCAATGCAATCAGTACTGTCCAAATGAGGCCCGTCACCTGTACATGGCGCAGGGCCAGCAAGTTTTTTTCGCCAAAGCGGTTAGAGATCATGATAGTCAGCGCCATAGCGACTGAAATAGGAATCATAAATAACTGAGAAGTAACGGCCAAAGCGACCTGATGCGAGGCGGTTGCCAACTCGCCAAGCGGACTAATAACCAGCGCCCCTAAGCTGAACAAACTGGCCTCAAAAAATATAGAAACCCCAATAGGTATACCCAGCTTTAAGAGTATTGCGATCTGAGCACGGCTAGGCGCACTAAAAGCATAAAAAAAGCGAGTATTAGCGAATTGTGCTCGCTTAGTAAATGCGGTATACACCGCAAGCAACAACACATTGATCCAAAGGACCATAGCCGTCGCGACCCCGCAGCCTGCACCGCCCATCTGCGGCATACCATAGAGACCATGGATGAAGATGTAGTTAAGCGGAATATCAGCAAGCAGGCCGATGATACTAATAATAGTCACCGGTTCAGGCCGTCCTAAGGCTTCGCAATAGCTACGAAGTACGGCATAGACAGCGAGCGCCGGAAAGCCAAAAGAGACGCCAAATAGATATTGCGACGCTATCGGCTGAATATTCTCAGGAACGCCCATTATCGGCAGAATATTGGGCGCTAAATTAACGATAATAAACCCAATAATACCAATTGCTGCCGCTGTCCATAAAGACTGCTGCGTGATGTTTGGTACGTCGCTATGCTTATTTTGACCGACCGCTTCACCTATGAGTGGTGTGGTGGCAATCAAGATACCAGTAGCGAGTAAGAACAGAGGCAGCCAAATGCCAGAGCCTACTGCTACGGCTGCCAAGTCAAGCGCAGACACTTGGCCTGCCATGATGGCATCGATTACTCCTAGCGACGCTTGGCAAAACTGAGTGATCAAAATAGGGAGTGCTAGTACGCCTAAACGTAGGCTATAGCTTTTGAAGTCTTTAAAGGATATTAGAGATGGCATAGTTCGCAACTGATTGGAATAAAATAACCCATCAATCCAAACGATGAATTGATGGGTCAAAAAAAAGGATAAACTGGCGCTGAAGTCAAAGTATCATCTCAACGCGAGCAAGTACTGATAATTACTGGACTTATATTAGTGTACCTACATTATAGCGCTAACGGACATAAATGATAAGCTTTCAGGCAAATCTAAAACTTAGAGCTTAATCGCCAAATGACCTATTATTATCGTCAAAGGCTTTATCACAAAAGCATAGTTAGTCGAAGCGCGTCGAAGCGCTTAGTATAATAGAGGCAAACTGCCAATTGTTATAAGATATCTAAACTCTCAGCCGTATTCATAATCGCCTGCCAATGCTTAGGCTCAAGGGGTATGACTGTCAATTGCTCGCAGCCTTTTTTGAGTAATAAGGAGTCATCAAGTGCCGGAATGAACTTCAGCTCTGATAGCGGAAGTATCTCTGTAAACGCTTGCTCAAATCTTAGATCAACCATATACCAACGCGGCTGCTCTTCGGTCGCTAGCGGGTCGTAATGGCGATGCTCTGGATGAAACTGACTTGGATCTGGATAACCGGCTCTGACCACGCTCATAATACCCGCGGCACCAGAGGGCTTAGCGCTTGAATGATAAAAAATCACTTGATCGCCGACGCGCATGTCATCACGCATAAAGTTGCGGGCGCGGTAGTTGCGTACTCCGTCCCAGCATTCTGTGCCTAAACGCTGTAAGTCAGCAATACCGAAATATTTGGGGTTCGATTTCATAAGCCAATAAGCCATACATCATCCTAATTTTTATTGAGTTTTCAAGTTCGATATTAGGGCGTGTTGAACATTCGACCTTGGCACTGACAGAGACTATTTTTTAGGCGATTTGCAGATAAAAATGGTAAGTTTAGTCGTTCTAAGCGTCTATTTTTATCAATAAAGTGGCAAAAAATAGTCCTGTCCCTGCAGGCTGATGCTAAAATCGCCCTAGTCGTTGCGAAAATCTAGCCAATGCAATAAGCATTACCTTCAATTTTCACTTAGACTAGAACTATTTTAGCTATCAGCAGTGCGAATTTGTGAATGTTCAACACGCCCTAGTTTAATAAATATAGAGCTTAACTGTGCCTAACATACTGAGCTATTAGTAGGCATATTTATTGAGGGTTTTGTTATCAACCCCCTTTTCTTTAACCATTAGAGTGGTTATCCTAGCGACCTTTATATTTGTATTTATACTCTGCATTTATACTCTTAAGCCTAACCAGGCCAGCATTTAAAACGGATATCTTTTTGACTGATAAATTACAGAGATTACATACGGCCGATAACGCCCAAAAGACGAATAGCTCAAAAGAGGCTAGTAGTGCCAAAATGACGAATATCGCAGTCAAGGCTATTCCGCTTGCGCTCTACATTCATATCCCTTGGTGCGTCAAAAAATGCCCTTATTGCGATTTTAATTCGCATGAGCTGCCAACAGATAGCCCGCTATCAATGTCTGAGACCTACGAGGACTATGTCGATGCACTGCTCGCCGATGCACTACTGCAGCAGCCATTAGCGCAAGGGCGCAAGCTGAGCTCCATTTTTATCGGTGGTGGTACGCCATCACTATTGCCTATTCCTCAGTATCAGCGTCTTTTTGAAGGGTTACGTCATTACTTTGATTTTGCCGATGATATCGAAATCACTATGGAGGCCAACCCAGGAACACTTGAGCACGCGCCTTTTACTGAGTATCTACAAGTCGGTATTAACCGCCTCTCTATCGGCGTACAAAGCTTCAGTGCCGATAAGCTCACAACGCTTGGCCGTATTCATGATCCGCAGCAAGCCGTTACGGCTATTAAGGCGGCGCGCGAAGCGGGATTCAGACGAGTCAATGTCGATCTGATGCATGGACTGCCGCAGCAAAGCTTAGTTGAAGCGCTCCATGATATCCAGTTGGCTCATGACACGGGCGCTACTCATATCTCTTGGTATCAGCTCACCATTGAGCCTAATACAGTGTTTTATCGTAATCAGCCTGTTTTACCGGATGAGGATAATTTAGCTGATATTGAAGAGGCGGGAGGCGCGTTATTACAAAGTCTAGGCTATAGCAACTATGAAGTGTCTGCTTGGGCTGGCAGGCTAGATACGCCTTGTCGTCATAATCTCAACTATTGGCAGTTTGGCGACTATCTTGCGATTGGGGCAGGGGCACATGGTAAGGTCAGTATTGATCTGCTTACAGCCGAGAATGATACTAAAAAGAAGATAAGTACTTTGGTATCGTCAATAGATAATACTTCACTAGAACCGGAGAACGACACGGCTCCCATCTATCGCTACAGCAAATCACGCTTACCTAAGGATTATCTGAATTATAAAAACCAGCCAAATGACAATCATGCAAATAACGAAAATTCAAATAGACAGAACAACATTGCAACGATGCCGGCACCGAAGATGGTCGGTTGGAGCGCTATTGCTAGCGATGAATTGGTGAGCGAGTTTATGCTCAATGCGCTCAGACTACATGATGGGGTAACATGGCAGTTATTTGAGGCGCGTACAGGAATGAGTTATAAGGACATCGCTGATTCGGTAGAGAGGTTAGTAGCTAAAGGCTTGTTAACTGAGTCGACTGAAAAACTGCAAACGACTGCATTAGGTCGGCGCTATCTTAATCAAATATTGCGCGCGTTTTTATAGCGTCTGATAGCTATGATCAAAGCTGTAGACATAAAAAAAGACTTATCAACTAAATGATAAGCCTTTTTAATGCAAAATCTACTTATTGAGCTTAGATTTTGTTTTGAACGTCTTGTGCGCTGTCAGTTACAGCGTTGCCTGCGCTTTTAACGTCTTGGCCAAGACCTTTAAAAGTGTTGCAACCAGTTAGTACAAACATAGCTGTCAAAGATGCGATAACTAATTTTTTCATAGTAATTTCCTCAAGATAATTTGGTTTTTGGATAATATAAATGGTTTTAAACACTTAAATGCTATAAACACGGTGCTTTATAATCACCTATCAAGATTGGACAAAACGGTGAATAAACCTCGTAAAAAAACAACTTCTTCTAAAAGCGGAACTCTTTAAGAAGTTCTATCTATCGCCTTGTCATCCGATAGAGCCATCATAATAAAAGTTGAAATGCATGCAAAGTATCAAAGTGTAAGTATTAGCCATAATCTGTAACTTGTAATTACGATGACGTTAAATAGGGTTACATCGCCACTAGTTATAAACAATTATCGTGTCTTACTTTGCATGGCTTTTCATGTATGACTTAAATTAGAGTCTAAAATATTTAATTACTTGCCTATGGAACGCTTATGACCATTCATATTGTGCTTGTCGCCCCAAAGATGCCGAGCAATACCGGTAATATCATTCGCTTATGTGCCAATAGCGGCGCACAGTTGCACCTAGTCCAACCTTTAGGGTTTGAGCTTGAAGATAAGAAACTTCGCCGCGCAGGACTTGATTATCATGAGTATGCTCATCTACAAGTACACGCAGATTGGGCAGCTACCAAAAAAGCGTTAACAACGGCAGAGTGCCATATTATCACTGCATTGACCACGAAGCTAAGTCATCCACTTTATGAGTATGATTTTGGTCAAGGAGATAATAGCGCAAAGACACCTAATGTTGCCCTGGTTTTTGGCTCTGAGACCTCAGGGCTAGCGGATGATATACGAGAAGATATAGGTGCAGATAATTGGCTGCGACTACCGATGCTGCCGGACTCGCGCAGCTTAAATCTAGCCAACAGTGTGGCGATATGTCTGTATGAGGTATGGCGACAGCAGGGGTTTTTTGGAGACACTGGCCGCAGTACAGGCTATGAGATTCTAAGCGCTTATGACCCTAAAGAATAGCAGTCGTTAAACTCATTAAGCGCCCAGTATATTAAGACAGAATAAGTCAGCTGTTATAACCGCTATTACAGACAATTCGGCGGCTTAGGTAAACCTGCTAGCCGATTAACATGACGAGCGACTAAGCCGGTATTAAAAATCTGTTGCAACTTTTGATTGCTAATATCATGTTCAGGCAAGGTCTTTTGTAGCCATTTGATTAAAGGGCGAGTGGCCGGCGCGTGATTAAATTTATCAAAAAACGCGCGTACTTGTTGCAAGATTTGCAAGTGCTCAGCGTTTAGGCTGACGTCTAAAGTGTCGGCGAGCTGCTGGGCGACCTCTGGCGTCCAAAGGGTGTGATCGCAAAGATGACCGTCTTGGTCTAGCGACATAGTGGTGATTGAGGAGGTGCTGTCAGTCTGAGTCATAAGGCAATGGTCACCACGTTATCAAATGTGCTGTCTTGGGTAAGTTTGACCCACTCTGTATCGCTCAATACGGCGTCGACTTTATTGTTCAGCTTGAGCTTTGTAGTAGTAGCCTCATCAAGCTGCGAGAGGTCTGCGCTCAAGGCGTAAATATTAGCAATGCCTGTTATCTCATTTTCTTTTAGATAAGCGGTAAGCCAATCGATAAAGGCGGCAGTGCTACCTAATAACATCAGGCTGTCACCATGGCGCCAAGTGAGGGCGAGCTGATCGGTACTGCGTCTAAGGTTGTCCATCGTGCTATGTAATTGGTATAAAGTCGCCATAATAAAAGAGTCCAAAAATAGGGCGTTAGCAGTTAGCTTAATAGGTATGTAATCAATAAGGTCTTTAAGCTTGAAGTCTCTGATTTAAGCTTGAAGTGTCTAGAATTTACTCAAAAAGAGAAAATGTTTTGAATATTTTAAAAACTTAAAACCTGCTGAAAGTCGTTAATATTAATCACCTCAGGCACTAAGGTTAACTGACCGGCTAAGTCATCAGGCAGTACACCTGTCAGCCAACCACTAAATACATCTTCTGGCAACCAAGCCGGCGGCATATCGTATAATTCGAGCGACTGGATCATGCCATGTAAGCGTGCTTTGGGCTGCATCAATAAGCCAAACACTGGCGCATCCAAATACAGCTGTACCTCATGGCCAAAAGTTGCCAAGGTTAATGCCAAAGCGCAGCCTTCATAGCTTGCCATCTCAGTCGCTGTACGCAGTTGAATTAATAACTTCATCATTAGTCCTTAAAACGCAATTAGGCGATTGTCATCTTGTAGCATCATAGCCAGCTCGCTAAGTCCAACTAGCGTAAAGCCGTCAGCTAAATTATCACCGGTTAGCTGATGACGGGCACTGTTTTCACTATCACTGACGCCGCGACTCAGCGCCGTACTAACACAAACCGGCAAAGCTAACTCATGCTTACGGGCGAGCGCTTGCCACTGTTGAGTCAAATCAAGCTGATCGGCAGATTGCCAGCGCAAACGATTGGCTAGATGAGCGCTATCTGCATAAAAAAACAACTGCAAGGTCGGCTTTTTATTTTCATCGGTCTCGTTAAGTAAAGCTTTGGCGTAACGCAGCGCTACATGAGCTAGCGGATGGCTAGGGTCTTTAGTAACCAGCAGGGTAGTCTTGGTAGTCATAAATGTAGTATCACAAAGTTTTGCAAAGTATAAGGTATGGTCGACTTTCAGTTCAATAGACGCTAGTATTTTATCTCTTTTTCAAGATAGGCTTAGTGATGAGAGTCTTTAAAGTCAGTTTGTTTATGCTAACATAAAGCTGAAAATTCACTACTACCTATGTTACTAGGAAACGAGTTATATGCTATCTGTGTCAACAGAGATGTCCTCCACTACACCGAGCGTGGCAAGTTATCAACCCACTGCTGAGCAGCTGCAAGTCTTGCAAACCGCGAGTGAGTTTGCTTATCAGGTGTGGGAGAGTAGGACGATATCCTGCCAAACCTTTCTACGTAGCTATCCTCTAGAGCAAACCTTAACGCGTCAACAAATCGACGATCTTATTCAAGATTATACCTTAGATGAGAACTATCAAACCGCTGATGAGCCCAAAGTCATGAGCGGTCTGCGCCATCTACGTATGCTGCTGATGATGCGCTGGATCTGGCAAGATGCGCTGAGTATTATCTCACTTGAACAGCTCACCGATGAGCTCTCTGAGTTTGCTGATGGCTGTATCTTATTTGCTAAAGACTACACCTATGAGCAATTGATTGTTAAATATGGCAAGCCTACCTTTATTAATGAGCAAGGCGAGCTAAAAACGGATGACATGGCTATTATGGCTATGGGGAAGTTAGGCGCTCATGAGCTTAATTTGTCTAGTGATATCGACCTTGTCTTTGTGCATCAAGCCCGCGGCATGACTGATGGTGATAAGTCTAAGGGCACGCGCAGCATCGATAACAAGCGCTTTATGACGCGCTTAGGACAAGGGATTATCAAACTGCTGGATAATAATACTGCTGATGGTTTTGTCTTTCGGGTAGATATGCGCCTGCGCCCTTGGGGTGATGGTAGTGATCTGGCGATTCATTTGTCTGCACTGCAAAAATACTTTGCCAATCATGGCCGCGCTTGGGAGCGTTTTGCTTGGCTCAAAGCGCGGGTAATCGGAGAAGTATCACCAGAATTTTATAATGAGCTACAAGCGCTGATTAAGCCTTTTGTGTTTCGCTATTACGTAGATTATAGTGCCTTCTCAGCGCTGCGTGAAATGAAGTCCTTGATTAAGAACCAAGTCGCGCAGCGTGAGGATTTAGATAACATCAAACTCGGTGCTGGCGGTATTCGAGATATTGAGTTTATCGTACAGGCGTTTCAGTTGATTTACGGTGGTCGCCATCCGCAGTTACAAGTCAAGTCTTGTTTACAGGCAATGCAGGCTCTGTGCGAGCTTGAGTATTTAGAGCCGGACACCTATAAGCAGTTGCAAGCCGCCTACCGCTTTTTGCGGCGCCTTGAGCATGGTCTGCAGGCCATTAATGATCAGCAAACACAGCGCTTGCCTCATGATGAGCAGTGGCAACACAACCTAGCTATTACTTTAGGGTTTGCAGATTGGTCAGCGTTACTCACGACGCTAAACGCCCATCGAGAAACGGTCAATCTCCCTTTTGAGCGGATGGTGACCGAACGGCAAATGCCTACGCAAGATGACAGCCTGCCGCCGCCAACCGATCTTGACGAACAACTCATCCAGCTAGATACGATACTCAGCGAAGAAAACCGCGCACAGTTGCAAGCGTTTTGGGATTCTAAAATGATAGCGAATCTAAGCGATGAGGCGCGTGAGAGGTTAGACGACGCTTATCCGGTGATTATTCACGCTTTGCTTGCCCATCATGAACAGCAGCAGTTGGCGAATAGCGCCTTACCGCGACTGATTACCTTGCTAGAGGCGATTTGTCGGCGCTCTATTTACTTGGTTATGATTGCAGAGAACCCCAATGCGACTGTTGAGCTAATACCAATGCTATCAGCTAGTCCTTGGATAGCCGGTGAGTTGGCGCGCTATCCGGTGCTACTAGATACTTTTTTGCAGCAGCGCTATCGTCACCTGCCAGACAAGCTTGAGCTACGAGATATCTTGCGTCAGCGTTTGCTTCGCGTTGAGCCAAGTGATGAAGAGGAGTTACTTAGTGTCCTGCGCTTATTTAAAAAGAATCAAGTATTAGCAGTAGCGGCAAGCGACGTGTTGGCCGAAAGACCGATTATGAAAGTCTCAGACTCGCTGACTTATATTGCAGAGGTGGTATTAGAAGCGGCACTTGAGCGCGCTTTTGCTGAGCTGGTTAAGCGCTATGGTTATCCAATCGCTCAAAATGGCGATCCGGTAACGGAGGCCGATTGCGGTTTTGCTATTATTGGCTATGGTAAGCTTGGCGGGCTTGAATTGTCTTATTCTTCTGATTTGGACTTGGTGTTCTTGCATAAGATAAAAGAGCAAGGCATGACGACCGGCGAGAAGTCAGTCAGCGGCATGAAATTTGCCGCAAGGCTTGCGCAAAAGCTTATGACCTATCTCAATACCCAAACCCGTGATGGGCGTGCTTATGAGATTGATATGCGCTTGCGTCCTTCGGGCAATGCGGGCATGATGATCGTTTCTTGTCATGCGTTTGAAACCTATCAGCGCGACAAAGCTTGGGCATGGGAGCATCAAGCGCTAGTGCGTGCGCGTGCTATCTGCGGGGATAAGCGCGTGACCGCGCGGTTTGTTGAGATACGCCGCGAAGTGTTATCGCTGCCGCGTACCCTTGATGAAGTGCGCTTGGAGGTGACGCGAATGCGCCTAAAAATGCAGCGTCATCTTGGGACGAGTCGTCAAAAAAAGAAAGCCGGTAAATTTGATCTAAAGCAGGACGCAGGCGGCATTGTTGATATTGAGTTTTTAGCTCAGTTTGCTGTGCTGGCCTATGCGCATGACTACCCAAGCTTGACTAAATGGAGCGACAATGTGCGTATCTTTGAGGAGATGGCGAAGCTTGGCATTTGGGAGCACTCCGTCTGTCAGGACTTGACAGACGCCTATTTACGCATCCGCGCCTCCACTCATCAATTAGCGCTTGCTGAACAGTCTTTGCTAGTGGATGAATCGTTATGGCTTGAAACAAGAGCGCTCGTACAAGACCAGTGGCAGCGCTTGATGGGAGTCACTGAAAACGAAGATAACTCATAACCATAAGTACAGACTACAAGCAGTAGCGTTACAAAGGCTGTATGGGGCTATAATGTCCCATAAACAAAAGCTATCGGCTGCTAAAATAAAAAGTTTTATTCGCCAAGGCTGCCGGTGATATAATCAGCTCAATTTGTACTTAAAACATTTACTTCTACAAAAAAGTTAGACGTTAGCGCTAGCATAAGGACTATAAAATGAATATGGCAACACAAGACGGTAAGCTTTGGATGAATGGCACAATAATTGAACAACCAGATGCCAACGTTCATGTGCTTACCCATAGCTTGCACTATGGCATGGCAGTGTTTGAAGGCGTACGCGCTTATCAAACCGCTGACAATCGTACTGCTATATTTCGTCTAAAAGAGCATACTGAACGTCTATTAGGCTCTGCCAAAATCTTCCAAATGGATGTGCCTTTTGATGCGACCACGCTAGAGCAAGCACATAAAGATGTGGTCAAGCAAAATAACTTAGCAGAAGCTTATATTCGTCCGCTTATTTGGGTCGGTGCAGAAAAGCTTGGCCTGTCTTCACGTGACAGTAGCATTAATGCCATGGTTGCTGCTTGGCACTGGGGCGCATATCTCGGAGAAGACGGTATCAAAAACGGTATCCGCGTAAAAACCTCTTCATTCACGCATCATCTACCAAATGTCACTATGTGTAAGGCCAAAGCTTCGAGCAACTATCCCGTCTCTATCATGGCCAACCAAGAAGTCACTCGTAACGGTTATGATGAAGCCATCCTAATGGACCCACAAGGTTATGTCTGCCAAGGCGCTGGCGAAAACTTATTCTTAGTGAAAGACGGCGTGCTACATACACCAGATTTAGGCGGCGGAGCACTTGACGGTATCACCCGTCGTACGATCATTCAGTTTGCCGCTGATCTCGGTATCAAAGTCGTCGAGCGCCGCATCACTCGTGATGAGTTCTACTTAGCAGACGAGATCTTTATGACTGGCACCGCTGCCGAAGTGACTCCGATTCGTGAATATGATGATCGTACCATCGGTAATGGTGGCCGCGGACCATTGACCGAAAAACTACAAACCTTGTATTTTGATGTGGTACATGGTCGTAATGAGAAATATATGGACTGGCTCAGCTTTATTGACTAATAAAGTCGTTAGTTTAAAGACCAAAAAGGCTGAACATAATTGTTCAGTCTTTTTTTATGCTAATATAGCCATCATATTTATTCTTAAGATTAAAGTGAGCAGTCCATGCCAATAGATTCTAGTACAGCAGATAACAATAATATCAAACAAATTATTTGTATTAAATGGGGTACAAAGTACGGGGCTGATTATGCCAATAAATTGTATGGCATGGTATCTCGCAATATTACGCCACCGTTTCGTTTCGTCTGTTTTACCGATGATACCACCGATGTACGTCCAGAAATCGAATGTCAAGAATTGCCACCATTAGATGTCACCATGCCAACCAACACACTTGGCAAGTGGCCAAAATCACGTTTGTGGGGTGAGAAGTTAGGTGATTTGACAGGGACAGTATTATTTGTAGATTTGGATGTGATTATAGTAGATAGCCTCGATCCTTTCTTTGAGTATGGCGAGCCGGACGATGTTATTTTGTCTTATAACCCGAGTAACCCGCTAGAGCGCCTCGGCCAGACTTCTTGCTTCCGCTTTCAGGTAGGGTCGCTTGTCTCACTACAAGAAAAATTCAAAGCCGATCCGCAAGGCATCGCGGACAAATATCGTTTTGAGCAGCGCTTTGTGACGCGTAACGCCCCAGGCGGGGTTAAGTTATTTCCGAAAAAGTGGGTTGCGCATTTTAGACGCAAATGTCGTCAACCGTTCCCATTTAACTATATCAAAGAGCCAAAGATTCCTAAAGGTGCTCGAATTGTTATTTTCCCTGGCGACTTATATCCGACACATGCGATCGAAGGTAGATACAATAAAAATGCTGCTAACAATGCCAAAGATCACTTAAAAAGATTAACTGAGCCCAAAAATCTAAAAAGACCGCTACGTCACTTGCGCCATTTTATCTTGCCAGTAGGGTGGGTTGAGAAATATTGGAAAGAATAAGTTTGAACCTTAAATTTTTACTCTAGAACCATAACAATATCTAATACAGTAGTAGGTCATATATCATGAAGCAGAGCACTGATAAAATAGTAGTATTGATTATTAGCGCCATAAAAGGAGGTGGAGCTGAGCGCTCTGTATTAACTTTGGGGCAAGGCTTTCATGAATTGGGCTATAAAGTGCATATTTTAAGGTTCAAGTCTCTTACAGAGTATGATTTAAATCCTAACCTTGTTTATCATCTGCTTAAATTTAAACCCTATAAGTTAATTCCTAATGAGCGCTTTCGACATAAGCTGTTTGCGCGTGCTATCGATAACTTTATTGAGAAAAAAATCGGAAAGCCAGACATTGTATTATCTAATTTAGAACCATCAGATAGAGTCATGGTTTATAGTAGACTACCCAATATCATGTACATTATTAGAAATAATATTTCTAATAAGTTCAAACTAACTGATAGCAATAAATTAGAAAATAAAATTAGCAAGCTACAGCATATTTATAGGAAGCATCCTTGCGTATGTGTTTCGAAGGGTGTGGAAAATGACTTGCAGGCAAGGCTAGGCCCGCATATCACTAGTACAACGATTTACAATCCTTTTGATAAGCAGCTGATTAAACAGATGAGCAATGAGTCGTATAGTACGCCTCATAGTGTACTTAAGCCAAATCAATATATAGTTCATGTGGGTAGCTTTACATACCAAAAAGCTCATGATGTTTTGTTAAAAGCTTATGCTCAATCATCTATGGTTTATCCTTTAGTATTGTTAGGTAAAGGTAAAATGTTTGATGAAACTAAAGCATTGGCTAAAAGCTTAGGAATAAATGATAAAGTAATCTTTTTAGGATTCAATAAAAATCCCTACCCATATATGAAAAACGCAAGAGGGCTTGTGCTGTCATCACGTTTTGAAGGATTTGTGAGAGTCGTACCAGAAGCATTAACTTTAGATACGCCAGTAGTAAGTACTGATTGTCCATCAGGGCCAAGTGAGATGCTACCTGCAAGTAGTCTGGTGCCTGTAGACGATATCGATGCTTTAGCAATCAAAATAACAGAATTAATGGCTGATCCACAATTTTTCAGAGTGGGTTTAGATGAAAGTTTTCTGCCTAAGAATATTGCTCAGCAGTATATTGATTATTCAACGTCTTAATAGATGGTTATAACATATTGATAAATGAATGAGTGTAAATACAATCAAAAGAAATAAGTATATTTAGGTTTGAGCGTTATTTAGAAAAAATCGCGCTTGTTTTCATTGATGTTATGAGAAATTATTCAAAACGTTATAATTGTAGCGGAACAACCTATTTTTAAAACTATATTTTTTGAATACCCAATTAATAAGAAAGTAAAAGTGAGAGGTTATAATAACAATATGGGAAAAGCTTTTATCGAAAAAAAAAGTAAAATCTTATTGGTTATTAATTCTTTGAAAGGCGGTGGTGCCGAACGAGTAGTATTGACCTTAGGGCAAGGTTTCCATGATTTAGGGTACGAAGTTCATGTTTTGACGTTCAAACCTCAAGTAGAGTTCAGCCTTAACCCAAATTTAAACTATCACATGCTAAAATTTAAGAATTTCAAACTTATACCAAAATTAGACCGTCGTGATAGAGTGTTTGCATATGTAGTCGATCGGTACATATCGAAGAAAATTGGAAAGCCAGAACTTATCATATCAAATCTTGATCGTGCTGATAGTATTTTAAGTTACAGTCGTTTGTCGAATATTACTTATGTTATTCACAATACTGTTTCGTTATTGTATGGCTTTAATATAAAAGATAATCATGATAAAAAAATAAAGTTTAGTAAAATTTATTCAAAACATCCTTGTATATGTGTTAGTCAAGGTGCTGAGAAGGATTTTATAAAGAGCTTTGGTCAAATTACGCCAACCACTGCAATCTATAATCCAATTGATAAAGACAGTATTCAAGAACAAGCTAAAGCCTTCATTCCTGAATATCAAAACTATATCATTCATGTGGGTAGTTTCAAAGATGCAAAGCGGCATGATGTATTGGTAAAGGCTTACGCAAAAACTGATCAATCTATGCCACTGTTGCTTTTGGGTCAAGGCAAATACAAAGATGATATAGAACAATTGGTTAAAAATTTAAATATAGAGGACAAAGTGATATTTTTAGGTTTTCAAGAAAATCCTTTTCCCTATATTAAGCATGCACAATTTAAAGTGCTAACCTCTGATTGGGAAGGTTTTGCGTTAGTCATTGCCGAAGCTTTGGTGCTAAATACACCCGTCATCAGTACCGACTGTCCATCAGGTCCCAGTGAATTATTGCCTCAAAAAAATCTGATGCCAATGGGTGATGTTGATGCTATTGCTGACACACTCAGTCAAGCTATGGAAAATCCAGAACAATTTCAAGCGCCTTTTGATGAGGCGCTTTTACCTGCTAAAATCGCTGAAAAATATCTTCATTTTGTACAAAGTATTAAACAGAAGTGATAGAGTCCTATGAATATATACTATACTGAACCTGAATAATACACTTTGTACCAATCGACAAATTGCTTAATACCATCTTCTATACTAGTCTCCGGTTTAAAGCCAGTATCCTCTATCAATTCATCTATGTCGGCGTAAGTAATCGGTACGTCGCCTGCTTGCATGGGCAGTAAATTTTCTTGCGCTTTTTTGCCACAAGCGTCTTCAATGGCAGTAATAAAACGGCGCAAAGTGACAGGCTGATTGTTGCCAATGTTGTAAATCTTGTAGGGAGCAGCTGCAGTCGTAATAGTAGAATGCTGGGGCGAAGGCGCTTTATTAATTATACGAATAATGCCATTGACGATATCATCAATGTAGGTAAAGTCACGCTGCATATCACCATTATTAAATACATTAATTGGCTCACCAGCTAGAATTTTCTTTGTGAACGAAAAATATGCCATATCAGGTCGACCGTAAGGACCATAAACAGTGAAGAACCTTAACCCTGTCGTAGGGATATTATATAAATGGCTATAGCTATGTGCCATAAGCTCGTTCGATTTTTTGGTAGCGGCATATAGACTAATAGGAAAATCAACACAATCAGCAGTGGTAAATGGCTGCTTTATATTCATGCCGTAAACTGAGCTGGAGCTGGCATAAATGAGATGCTTAACTTTAGTATGACGACAGCCTTCTAAAACATTAGCGAAGCCAACGATGTTAGAGTCGATATAAGCATTAGGGTTTTCTATGGAGTAGCGCACACCTGCTTGGGCACCTAAATTAACAACCGTATCAAATTGATAGGTTGCAAAAAGCTCAGACATGGCTTCACGATCAGCCAGATCTAACTTAATAAACGTAAAAACTTCCGAATCTGATATCTCACTTAATATTTTCAACCGCGCTTCTTTTAGATCTACATCATAATAATCATTGATATTATCAATACCAACGATACAGTAATCCCTAGCAGATAGATCTGTTTCTAGTATCGTCTTGATTAAATGAAAACCAATAAAACCTGCCGCACCAGTGACCAGTATTTTCATCAGTCGCTCCCAAATAGATCTCGAGTAAACACTTTATCCGCTACGTCCTGTATATCAGTTGATAAACGATTAGCAACGATTACATCGCTCATCGCTTTAAACTCACTCAAATCTTTAATGACGCGCGAATTAAAAAATTCTTTTTCTTCTAGTACTGGCTCATAAACAACGACTTCTATACCTTTGGCTTTAATACGTTTCATAATGCCTTGAATAGCCGAGGCACGAAAATTATCAGACCCACTTTTCATAACCAATCGGTAAACACCAACGATTTTAGGGTTTCTTTGAATGATCTTATCCGCAATAAAATCTTTGCGCGTGCGATTAGAATCAACAATTGCTTTTATCAGGTTGCTTGGCACTTCATCGTAATTTGCTAATAACTGCTTAGTATCTTTGGGCAGACAATAGCCGCCGTAGCCAAATGAGGGGTTGTTATAGTGATCGCCGATACGTGGATCTAAGCCCACCCCTTCGATGATTTGCCTAGTAGATAAGTCAAAAGTCTGTGCATAAGTGTCAAGCTCATTAAAGTAGGCCACGCGCATCGCTAGATAAGTGTTAGAAAATAGCTTGATTGCCTCAGCTTCAGTGGGCTTAGTAAATAGTAATGGAACATCCTTTTTTTGCGCGCCTTCGATGAGTAGGTCTGCAAACTGCTGGGCATGTTTGGACTGCTCTCCGACTATGATTCTAGAAGGGAAAAGGTTGTCATGCAAAGCTTGGCCTTCTCTTAGAAATTCAGGAGAAAATATAATACGCTCAGTGCCATAGCGCGCTCTAATACAGAGCGTAAAGCCGACGGGTACGGTCGATTTGATAATGATGAGGGCGTTTTGATTAACGGTGAGTATCTGCTCAATTACAGTTTCGACGCTTGAGGTATTAAAATAGTTAGTTTTGGGGTCATAATCAGTAGGCGTTGCTATAATAATAAAATCAGCATCTTCATAGGCTTGCTTTGCATCAAGAGTTGCACTGAAATTTAGTTTTTTATTTGCCAAGAAGTGTTCGATATCTTTGTCTTCGATAGGGGATTGCTTATTATTTAGCAATTCTACCTTTTCAGCGACAATGTCGACAGCGATAACGTCATGATGCTGCGCTAGTAGCATAGCATTTGATAAGCCTACATAGCCGGTACCTACTACTGCTATTTTCATAAAGTATCCAAGGTCTCTAAGTTAAAGTTGATGCAATATATGGTTGCTCTAAACGTTAGTTTGCACTCGTTAGTAGCGATGAGGGTAAATATGCCGAAAATTTATTTGTCATAGCGGCTGTAACCTTCTGATAAGAGTCAGAGTTAAGACGGTCTAAGCTTTGAATGCAGCCATACTTATAATCACTATTATCTAAGTTAGACAAAAAACTCTCAACGCTATCTTCGTTCTTCAAGTAATTAACCGCTATATCAGCTCGTAAATGGGCTTGGCTCTTCTGTATTTTGAGATGGTTCATCAGAGTAATAGGGTTCACCTGAGCAACATCTCTAAATTTATACTTTATTTGTGTCTCTAAAAGCTGTGGGTGCTGTAGCAGATAGTTTTTTAAGATCGTTTTATCAACAATATGAGGAAAATGATGAATCTCAAAAAACTGATCCATATCAAGCACTTTTGCACTGAGCATCTGCGCGATGGTATGTCTTGGCTGAATAGGCGTACCTAATAGTTTAGATTTAGCTTTACGAAAGTTAAGTTTGGCATTTAAAGCTGCCGTGTTGCGCCAATGACCGTGCAAGATAAGCTTATCTTCCTCTATAAAATCCTCTAGAGTTGCAGACTGGTTAAAGAAAAAATCATCGTTCATATAAATAAAATAATCAGACACATCCGCTATATGCCAAAGCATTGTTTCAATTGAGCGAGTATTGAACGTTGGCAAAAACTGCTCGTAACCCTCAAAAAGCTCTGTATGATCGATGATTTTTATCTTATCACCTGCACAAATTCCTTGCTTAGCGAACTCATCTATAAACTCAGGCTGCTGCCCGTCACTAACAATATAAATATGACGACAAAAAGGTACATACTTCAAAATAGAAGCAAGGTTGTAATAGATTTCATCATTACTGGCAAAGCGGGTTGAGCTAGTAGCGTCAGAGGCAGCGCTAGAGGTTTTTTGATAGCGCGCTCTTTTTGCTTTGAGCTGTGCATCATCACCGTCCACCCAAGCGATAACAACGTCTATTTGCTTTTTATTCTCTGCTCTCATGGCTTTTCTCATAGATTCACTGCCAATGCTCTTGCAGCCAAGGACTCGGCAAGACACGCCGATACCATTTGCCGCCGCCGCCTTTAATGGCATCTGGCGGATTGATTTCGCCATGGAAGATAACGATTTTAGCACCATTAGGCAGAGTAGGTGCTTTGATAAAGTTAAAGGGCGGCTTTGCCATACATTGGTATTTAAAGCTGACGCACCAGTCTTTAGGCCAATACTCTAAATGATGATGCTCGCGCAAATAGTTGGATAGATAAGCCTGCTCATGGCGTACTTGCGTGCGAATGGTGGCAAAATTACGCTCAAAATTACTAAGCAAGTCAGAATAAGTACCCATGCCAATATTAAAGCGATAGACGGAGCTGTTACCAATCATGCGCCATGGTTTTTTCCAGTCACGAATGATAACCACACTGTCATCAAACTCCGCCTTATAAGTAAAAAAGCT
Source organism: Psychrobacter submarinus (assembly GCF_904846685.1). Taxonomy (GTDB): domain Bacteria; phylum Pseudomonadota; class Gammaproteobacteria; order Pseudomonadales; family Moraxellaceae; genus Psychrobacter; species Psychrobacter submarinus. The sequence continues at coordinate 543,894 of NZ_CAJHBQ010000002.1, read as the reverse complement.
GTCGATATTATCGACAATAACGATGTCGATATCTAAAAATAGCGCCACGCCTTTTAGATCGTACAGCTCAGGCTTGAAGGTGGTGAGTTTTTTCCAGCCGCGTTCAGGTCCCGCAGGTAGATCCAGCTCAGGTATCGGGTAGCACTGTACCGCCTCATTAATACCTGTACTATCATCCGTCAAGCAAACCATCTGAAAGTCCAGTGTCAGATGGCGACTGACCATATTATAGAGACGATTGACATACTCAGGACCGTACTTATCGCCCCATTTCATACAGATGATATAGCGTGACTCTGCTAGGTGGGCAGAGTCTTGGTCTTTTAGAGTATGGTTAACGAAGTCAGATGTCATAATTGACTCTTTTTAATAAGATGAAAACATGAAGCTTAGAAGATGCTATATTTGATACCGCTATATTGAGTCTACTATAAAAGATAGCGCAATTAAGTCTTATATCTTTTATCCTTAGCCGATTTTAGAAAGGCTTGTAGCTTGCTACTATCAGCGCGATAAGGATTGCCAAGATTAGGGATGCGTTTAAAGCGGCGATAGCCCCACATATAATGGCTACATTGATCTTCAATCATCTCTTGCATGGCAATATTCAGAGCATGAGTCGCGACTTCTGTGTTGCGATCATAAAGCGCTGGATCATCGAGCTTATAGCAGTAAATATCAAACCCGCGATTATCATCACGGCGAATACAAGACAGACCGACTAGGGCGCACTTGGTTTTGCTAGCAAGTTTAGGGGCGAGGGTACTAGTCAAAGTCTTAACGCCAAAAAAAGGCACAACCACGCCGCCTGAAGGCTCAGGAACATGGTCGGGTAAGATAATACTAAAACCGCCTCGTTTAAGCGTTTTAAACACTGCTTTGACACCGCTACTATCAGTAGGCACTAAGGTAGCGTTAAGGCGAGCACGACCCTTTAGAATAAAATCACCAGTAAGTTTGTCTTTGACCGGCTTGTACATAATCGTCGGCGAGCCGAATTGATTGAGCCAAGCGTTCATCATCTCCCAAGTACCAAGATGAGGAACGATAGCAAGCATGCCGTTGGGATTGGCTAAGCCTTCTATTAAGATCTCTTGGTTATGCACCTCTCGTATCTGCTCAATGCTCCATTCAGGCGGCATCGCCCAACTCTTGATAGACTCGACGCTACTTAGACACTGATGACGGACGATATCTTTGATAACGGTCTTTTTTTGCTTAGACGTTAGGGCAGGTTCGATGAGTGCCATATTGATCTTGATCGTACGAACGATACTCAAGTTTGGCAGGCGCATCATTATCCTAGCAGTAATACGTGCCAGCATCTGCAATACAGATAAAGGCACGTATTTGAAGATCTGATACGGATTCATAATGAATCGCAGTAATAAGAGATACTCATTACCAGATCAGCTACTGAGCAGGCTTAGTGGTATCTGCTTGAGCTTTTTCACGCAGACGGATACCAAGATCACGCAATTGCTTACCCTCAACAGGAGCTGGAGCTTGAGTCAATGGATCTTCAGCAGTCTTGGTTTTTGGGAAGGCGATGACATCACGGATAGAGCTTGCACCGACCATTAGCATGATCAACCGATCCAAACCAAAGGCAAGACCACCATGCGGCGGCGCACCGAATTTTAGTGCGTCAAGTAGGAAGCTGAATTTCTCTTCAGCCTCAATCGCGTCGATACCTAGCGCTTCAAAGACCGCTTGCTGCATCTCAAGGGTGTTGATACGTAGGCTACCACCGCCAATCTCAGTACCGTTTAGTACCATGTCATAAGCGATAGAGAGCGCAGACTCTGGGTTGTTTTTGAGCTCTTCTACTGAGCCTTTAGGTTTCGTAAACGGATGGTGCATAGAGGTCCATTGCCCGTCATCCGTCTCTTCAAACATTGGGAAGTCAGTGACCCAAAGCGGTGCCCACTCGCAAGTGGTCATATCCATATCAAGGCCAATTTTCTGGCGTAGCGCGCCCATAGCATCGTTGACGATACTGGCTTTATCGGCACCGAAGAAGATGATATCGCCATCTTCGGCCTCAGTGCGCTCAACAAGGCGAGCTAGCACATCGTCAGTCATGTTTTTGATGATAGGTGATTGTAGACCTGACTCTTTATCCACACCGTTGTTAATGTTGCTTGCGTCATTGACCTTAATATAAGCCAAACCGCGCGCGCCATAAATACCGACAAACTTAGTATATTCATCGATTTGCTTACGGCTTAAGGAGGCGCCATTAGGAATACGCAGCGCGGCAACGCGACCTTTTGGATCGTTGGCGGGACCAGCAAAGACCTTGAAGTCAACGTCTTTCATTAAGTCAGCGACATCGATGAGCTTTAGCGGAATACGCAGATCAGGCTTATCAGAAGCGTAGTCACGCATAGCCTCTGCATAAGTCATACGCGGGAAGTCAGCAAGCTCAACATCCATCATCGTTTTGAATAGGTTTTTGATCAAACCTTCATTGATGTTCATGATCTCTTCTTCATTTAAAAAAGAAGTCTCAATATCGACTTGGGTAAATTCAGGCTGACGATCAGCGCGCAGATCTTCGTCACGAAAGCACTTAGCGATTTGATAATAACGATCAAAACCTGACACCATCAATAGCTGCTTAAAGAGCTGCGGCGACTGCGGCAGGGCAAAAAAGTTACCCGGACGAGTACGCGAAGGCACTAGATAGTCGCGTGCGCCCTCTGGCGTTGCGCGAGTCAAGATAGGCGTCTCAACGTCTAAGAAGCCATGATCATCAAGGTAACGGCGAATCGCTGAGGTGGCTTTGGCACGGAACACCATACGCTCTTGCATCTCAGGGCGACGCATATCGAGGTAGCGGTACTTGAGGCGTAAGTCTTCAGAGACGGTCATGTTCTCGTCATTAAGCGGGAAAGGCGGAGTTTCTGACTTGGCTAAGACTTCAATCTCTTTGCCTAATAACTCGACTTGACCGCTAGTCATATTTTTATTTTCAGTGCCTTCGTAACGACGACGGACGCGGCCGGTAATTTTTAGCACATACTCAGGGCGCGCAGCATCAGCGGTAGCGAAAGCTTCAGGCGTATCTGGATCGACTACCACCTGCAAGATGCCAGCACGATCACGCATATCTAAGAAGATCACCCCACCATGATCGCGGCGGCGATGTATCCAGCCGACGATAGTGATCGTCTGCTCTAATAAGTCTTCGGTCACAGCACCGCAGTATTCGTCGCGATAGCCACTGTGTACGGCGAGGTCTTTTTGCGTAATAGTACTAGGTTTCATAGTGCTGTCAGTCATAGTCAAGGTTATCCAGTTATGTGCCCGATTCAAAGAATAGCCGTTTAAAAATACCAGTGAGGCTCTTAAACGATATTTATTATTAAGATAGTCAATTACAAAAAACAGCCAGTCAGCGCTATAAAGACGGATAGTCTGCGCGTCGGCTGTATAAAATTTATTTTAAACGCATATTATGCCTAAAGTACGGGTGTTATACAACTATGCTTATTAACTGCGCTCGCTCATAAAGGCATGACAAGCTTACGAGTGTAATAATTGGTTTATCTCTTATGATTTATAACCATGACGCTTGAAAATAGCGCGCAGCGAGCGCATATTAGCTGCATCTTAAAATAATTTAAGCTATCGCAACTAGAATTATTACCCTAAACCTCTGAATGTAACCCTAAGGAAGACTTGATATGCTATTTCACCCGCCAAAAAACCCTGTCGAGCTTAAAGTCATGCATTTAAATAAGACTCAGCAGCAGCGCCGCGAAGACTTGATGGAAGCGACTCAAGGCAAAGCTGCGCTTAAGCAGCTCAAAAAGAGCATGGCGAAAAAAGCCAAGCAAGCGCTAAAAGTGAAATCTAAAAGCAAGAAGAAAGATAAAAACAAAGAGACCAGTCAGCAAGTATTTGTCCTAGATTTTGACGGTGACATTAAAGCCTCGGCCGTTAAGCATCTGCGCGAAGAGATTAGCACCCTGATCAGTACTGCTAATAAGGGTGATGAAGTTATCATCCGTTTAGAGTCAGGTGGTGGTATGGTGCATAGTTATGGCCTTGCAGCGGCGCAGTTAGTGCGTCTCAAAGACGCGGGTCTTAAGCTCACCGTTTGTGTCGATAAAATCGCAGCCAGTGGCGGCTATATGATGGCTTGTGTCGCTGATAAGATTATTGCAGCGCCTTTTGCGGTGATCGGCTCTATCGGTGTCGTCTCACAATTACCGAACTTCAATAAACTACTGAAAAAAAATGACGTCGATTATGAGATGTTTACCGCTGGTGACTACAAGCGCACGGTGACAGTATTCGGTGAAAACGATGATGAAGATCGCGCTAAATACCAGCAAGAGCTTGAGCAAACGCATGATCTGTTTAAGCATTTCGTCAGTACTTATCGCTCTGAGCTTGATCTGAATAAAGTCGCTAATGGTGAGCATTGGTATGGCGAAGATGCAGTAAAGCTCAACCTCGTCGATAAGCTGCAAACCTCAGATAGCTATATCTTACAGCTTATGGAAGATAATGAGGTTTATGCGCTACATTCGCGTCAAAAGCCAACTCTAGCAGAGAAGTTAGGCTTATCACAAGCCGCTGAGGCGACGATCACTATGGCAGTGGATAAACTACCAGACGCTCTTGCCCGTTTTGATCTCAATAGCCGCTTGAATATTCTAAAGTAAGTGTATTCTTTTAATATAAATGAGTAAAAGCTGAATGAGTTGAGATAAGCTAATTGATAGTGGAATAATATTTTTTAGTGTTATTCATTAGTTAGTATAGAAAGAACTTTAGAAATCCCTAATAAATTTAGGTATATACTATTTCACTGTTGATGTTTTGTAAAAGGCGTGCCTAAACAGTCGCGCCTTTTTTGCTGTTTAAAATTTGGAGCTATGTTATAAATAGGGGAAGTGAAAAACAGTACACGTACGTACACCGTAAGAGATTAGCCATGAGAGGTTAATCATTAATAATGAGAAGGAAGTCAGTTATGTCCAATGATACATTGATGTTTACCGCTACTGAGCACGGTCAAGACATGCATGCCAAAGTCAAAGATTTTATTGCCACTAAGATTGAGCCGATTGAGGATGAGTTTTGGCAAGAGTGCCATAAGATGAACCCAGATGGTAATTGGAAGAACTGGCAGTGGCCAGCCGCGTACGATGATTTACGTAAGCAAGCTCGTGAGGCCGGTCTTTGGAACTTGTTTCTACCCGATGATGAGCTTGGCGCAGGCTTGTCAGTGACTGATTATGCTCCAATTGCAGAGCTTACGGGCCGTAGTTTATTAGCGCCGCATATCTTTAACTGTAATGCTCCTGATAGCGGTAATATGGAGCTGCTATGGCGCTATGGTAGTACTGATCAGCAGGATAAGTGGCTGACCCCTTTACTAGAAGGTAAGACGCGTTCCGTGTTTTGTATGACTGAGCCTGATGTTGCTTCTAGTGATGCAACCAACATGGAGGCGACCGCTGTCGTCGATGGTGATGAGATCGTCATTAATGGTAGCAAATGGTGGTCATCCGGTCTTGGCGATCCAGCCGTCGATTTACTGATTGTCATGGCATACACGCCTGATGAAAATAAAGATCGCCACCAGCAGCATTCTATGGTGCTAGTTCCTGTAGACACTAAAGGGGTTAACATCAAGCGAATGCTTAAAGTATTCGGTGATTATGACGCGCCGCATGGTCATGGTGAAATCAGCTTCGATAATGTACGGGTGCCAGTTGCTAATTTTATCGGTGGACCTGGTATGGGTTTTGAGATTGCGCAAGGCCGCTTAGGACCTGGGCGTATTCATCACTGCATGCGCTGTATTGGTGCCGCCGAGAAGTCGTTAGAGCTTGCGATTCACCGCGGTATGAGTCGTGTTGGTTTTGGTAAGCCAATCTTACAGCTAGGGGGTAACTTAGAGCGTGTCGCCGAGGCGCGTATCAAGATCGATCAAGCGCGGTTATTGACGTTATATGCCGCGCAAAAAATGGACAGCCAAGGTACCAAAGCGGCGTTAACTGAAATCTCAGCGATTAAAGTGGTCGCGCCTACTGTATTACAAGAAGTGGCTGATATGGCGATTCAGATCCATGGTGGTATGGGCGTTTGCCAAGATACTATGTTGCCAGGGTTCTATGCTCAAGCTCGGGTGTTGCGTTTAGCGGACGGTCCGGACGAGGTACATAAAACAATGATTGCAAAATTAGAGCTAAAGCGTCAAGGCTTTCGCCGTCCTGCAAAATCGTCTAAATAAGAAGCTCGCGAAATGATAGTCTGCTAAACAAGAGGCGAGCTACAAATAGGGTCTAAGTGCTAATGGGTCATTTAGGCCATAGCATTGACCCTAATGCCCCTTACTTTAGCGAATATTATCCCTTAAGATTCACTATCAAGCTTTTGGTAGTGAATTTTTCACTAAGGTCTGTTGAATATTCAAAAATGGCAACACACAAACAAGCAGTACACAAACAATAAGGAACATTGTATGGCAACCGATAAACCAAATACCGAAGATAGTGCTAAGAGCAACCAGCAGCCAGAACTAAACGCGGTACTAGACAAAGGCGGCGAAGTGCGAGAAGGCGAGGAGCTGGATGCGCAAGCGATTAGCAGCTGGTTACGAGACCAAGGCGTCGACATTCAAGGCGAACCTACCGTTACTCAATTTTCAGGGGGCGCGTCGAACTGGACTTATCGTTTAGAGTATGACAATCAAGATCTGATTCTGCGCCGCCCGCCTAAAGGCACCAAAGCCAAGTCCGCTCATGATATGGTACGCGAATACACGGTACAAAAAGCGCTAAAAGACGCTTATCCTTATGTCCCCAAAATGGTTGCGTTATGTACTGACGACAACATTATCGGGGCAGACTTCTATGTGATGGAGCGCATGGAAGGCATTATTCCGCGTGCCAATTTGCCAAAAGAGATAGATTTTGATCCCGCGCAAACCCGTGAGCTGTGTACTAACGTAATAGATGCGTTAATCGAGCTGCATCAGGTCGACTATACCGAGCATGCTGATCTAGTTAATTTAGGCCGCGGTGAGGGCTACTGTGAACGCCAAGTGACCGGCTGGGATAAGCGCTATGTGAAAGCAAAAACGCCAAACGTACCGAGCTTTGGTATCGTGCGTCAATGGCTCAATAAGCACACACCAAAAGATAGCAAGACCTGCATTATTCATAATGACTGGCGTTTTGATAATGTAATTTTGGCGGCTGACAATCCCACCGAAGTCATTGGAGTGCTTGATTGGGAGATGGCGACCCTGGGTGACCCCTTAATGGACTTAGGCAGCGCTTTGGCGTACTGGATTGAAGCTGATGATAACATCATTATGCAGCAGTCGCGCCGTCAGCCAACTCATCTAAAAGGGATGATGACTCGCGATGAAGTCGTCGAATACTACTTAAATAAAACGGGCCTTGAGATTGATAACTGGACCTTTTATGAGGTGTTTGGATTATTTCGCTTAGCCGGTATCGTGCAGCAAATCTACTATCGCTACTATAATAAACAAACCAAAAACCCCGCCTTTAAGAACTTTTGGCTCATCGTTCATGTGTTAAACGCAAAGTGCCTGAAGCTTATCGCGCAGTATGAAGGCGAGACACTATTTATGACTCACGTGCAGCCGCGCTTAGAGGAAAAAGGAGTGGATAAAGCCGCGATAGAGCAATTGCCAGAGCCGGTACAAAAGCTAGTCAAAAGCATCTTACCTAAAGGTTATTTTGAATCGACGTCAAAGTCAGTTGATGAGTAATTTAGCTAAGAAGTCTTTCGTTAATACACTCTTAAAATAATATAACTATTAGGTAGTAGGATTATGATTACCATACTTTTGGCTCGGCACGGTCAGGCCTCTTTTGGCAAAAAAAACTACGATGAGTTATCAGAGTTAGGGATTACGCAGGCGCGTATGCTTGGCGCTCATTATGCTCATACGCAGCGCCGTATCGATGCAGTCTTCAGTGGTCACTTGATGCGTCAGCAGGACTCTGCCCGCCATTTTTTAGCGAGCTATCAAGAGACTGTAGCTGAACAAAAACAGAGTCATTCACCTGCCAATGCTCCGGCTGACTTATCTGATGATCGTTTGATTGCTGAATTCAACGAGTTTAATCATCAAGACGTATTGACCAAGTCTAACCCAGCCTTTGCAAACCAAGCGGCTATAGCCATGGAGATCGCAAAAGCTGACGTGCCTAAGCTGCGTTTGGCTGAGCTATTTGATCAAGCGATGCAGCGCTGGCATGGCAGCGAGTATGATGATGACTATATTGAGAGCTGGACACAGTTCAATGAGCGTACACAGCGCGCGCTCGCGCAAATACGCGATAAAGCCAACTCATTAAATACAGCTGCTAAAGATAATAGAGCCGCTGAGGATACGACAGTGTTGGTATTTACCTCGGGCGGGGTAATCGCTGCGATTACCGCGCAGTTACTTGAGCAGGACAGTCAAACGGCCTATCAGCTCAATAAGCGGTTAATCAATACGGGGGTGACCGCTCTTACCTTACGAGGAGAGACGGCACGGTTATTGTCCTTGAATGAATACAGCCATTTATTTGCCGAAGGCGAGCGCTTTGTTACTTGGCGCTAATGGTGAATGTTTAGGGTATAAGGTATAGTGATTATCCGCACTTAAGAAAAGATTACATCTAGTATCTAAAGCATGGCCACTATACTATGATATCTTTATATCTGGTTATTTAAAGCCATAAAGCGGTGCAAACGTACGGTATTGATGAGAAGAGAATGCTATGCAAAATAAACTAATGAGCTTAGTAACAAAAACTGTCAAACAAGGCAGGGCGCAAGCGACCAGTGCGATACAACCTGCGCGCTATCTGAATGGTCTGACCAAATCACAAGTCGGACAAGGCAAAACTGTGCTGGTCACTGGCGCAAGCTCAGGTCTTGGTGAGGTCATGGCACGATTATTTGCCAAACTTGGCTATAATCTAGCGATTTGCGCGCGCCGCGGTGAGCGTCTAGAGCAGCTTAAAGTCGATTTGTTGCAGAGCCATCCCAATATCCGAGTGGAATATAAAATCTTAGACGTCAGCGACTATGAGTCAATATTCAAAGTATTTGATGAGTTTGCCGCAGACTTTGGACATTTAGATCGTATCGTTGTCAATGCTGGTGTCGGAGATAGCCGCCGTATCGGTAAAGGCCGGTTTAAAATCAACCGCCGTACCGCTGAGATCAACTTCATCTCAGCACTCGCGCAGTGTGAAGCTGCCATGAAAATATTTCGCGAGCAAAACGCGGGTCATTTAGTGGTAATCTCGAGCATGTCAGCGATGCGCGGTCTGCCAGGTCATATGACAACCTATGGCGCAGCAAAAGCTGGTATTGCGCATCTTGCCGAAGGGATTCGCGCCGATATGTTGCTCACTGAGCTACCGATTAAGGTCACTACGATTTATCCAGGTTATATTCGTACTGAGATTAACAAGGATGCTAAGCCATTACCATTTGAAGTGGACGCTGATACGGGAACCAAAGCCATCGTCGCAGCCATAGAGTCTGGTGCCGAGGAAGCTTGCGTGCCAAGTTTGCCTTGGTCGATTGTTGGTCAAGCAATGAAGCATCTGCCTTTGCAGATTGTGAGTAAGATTAGCTAAAGCTACTTTTTCTATCTAAGTGCTTAATACCGGTGATTTTATAATAAGAAAGCCGTTCCAAAAATCTTACTCAAACCTAGCCAATATTGACTATTAGATAGGTTTGACGTTTTCTTTCTGCTTCATTGTCACGCGCTATTTCTCATTTGAGATTTAGACTGACCACGACTCCACAGACTTTTTTAATTGGCGATGGAACTCACCGTCCAATAAACAGGATTATGCAGCTGTTAAAATAACAGTCGCGTTATTTAAAATATTGATGCTGGCGTTGAGGTCACGGTCATGAGGAACCTGACCAGTTAGGAGCACAAACCACTCACGCATTTGTCAATGTTAGCTCATCTTTACCAAGGATATATGATTGCAGTTTGAACAGGTTTTTGAGCCCCTGGGTAGAAGGGTCGACTGATTTCACAACCTTGCCTTTGCTCAGTGGCTTTGTGAGATAAGCTGTCGCTTAAAACTCAAAGAAACCCAAAACGTCACTGATAGCTCTTGATAGCCGCCTGTGTTCTTAACCATACCTTTGACATTCAAATCCTCAATCGCAATCACATCGAACTCATTAACCAGACTTGTTGTGATTTGATGGAGAGAATCTTTGCCTAATACACCTGATCTTATAGTGCAAACGAGAGAGCTTGGTTTTTCAGCTTTTTCTCTGTTTTTACTGCCCTTTTTTTAGTGCGACTGAGCGCTTTGTTTAGCGTTCTTAGTTTTTTAAAGGTTTGCTTGAAGTGGTTTTGGCGCTTTAATTTTAGTGCCGTCTGATAAACTCAGTAAGTCAGTAATACCAAGATCAACACCAACGCTTTTACCTGTCTCTTTTGAAAGTAGGAATTACAGCTTTTTAACCCGTATTTCAACAGCCACACTAACAAACCACTTACCGCCACGTTTTAGAGATGGTGGCTGACATGATCTTGCCGTCAAAACGTAAAGCTTCTTTTAAGCAGAACCAGCGCCCAAGTTTGGGATACGAATGGATTTACCTTTAATGGCAAATTGGTCGTTGGATAAACTGAATCTATCGTCACGGCCTTTTTTACGAGCGGTTGGGTATTTCGCTAAGCTTCCTTTAAAGAAGTTGTTATAAGCATCACCCAACTGCATGATTGCCGCCTGCGGAGCGACATTTGGTCACTTCCCAGCATATAGGGAATAATTCACGCTTAATGGCGTTCAATTCTGCGCTCTGAGCTTCGCCTGTGAGGGGCTTGTTTAGATTTTTAGTATCAACCTCAACGCCTGCGGCCAAACACGCATCACGGTACGGTTCTTTGTCAAGGCATACTGCGCCGCTGCCACTCATGCACAGAAGCCAGTTGGCCAGGCTGTTCTCGCCACTGCCACAAGCACGAGCATAGGTGATTTGCCTGTACTGTTGTTTGGCTTGAGTTCGATAATGTAGTCACGGATCATAGTATGCTTTTAAAACCGAAATCCATCTATTAATTGTTGGTTTTTCTAATGCTGCGAGAGCCGTATAGCCTCTCGCTGAAAATACCTTGATAATCTCCAATGTTACATCTTGGGCTAATTCTTGCTCAAAACTCAACTCTTCACACCTTGATTGATTATTACCACTTCAACGTCACGAGCCTCACACAACATGAAAACCAGTTCTGCACCAAATCGTAAAAAGCCTCGTCTTTATGGGTAATTACCAGCCGTTCAACTTTATTGCCCAGTATGTCATCAAGCAGGTTTTTTAAGCCTTTCTTTTATAATTCATTCCACTACCAAGATCGGTAATCGTCTCAAAAGTCCAGTCTGCCTGGCACAATAAAGTTCCAAAAACTTGAGACTGGCGAAGTAGTCGTCTTTTGGATACGACTCGACACACGAGCATAAGCAATGGTTTTCGGTCTAATTTAGGTTGGTGTATTCAAGGAATGCGGTCTGATTTCACTTAAATCATATCGCCTATGCCCGTTTTCGGTTCGCTTGGCGACTAACGTACCATCCTCATCCCAACTGTCTTAATGTGGATTGAAGCAACCCCGAAATGTTTGCAGCCTCCCCAATACTAACCAGTTTCCCCATAACTTGCTCTCTATATTATAGATATAATCTCATCTATTATAGTAATAAATAGGTAGGTTTGTATATATTTTATTTAACTGTTTGCAACCCTCGGTTTAGCGAGGGGAGGAAGTCAATGGCTATCAACAATGCTGATTAACGCTTACGCATGATCGGCTAGGTGTTTTTCGCGCAGCTTCTGGCGCAGGACTTTGCCAACATTACTTTTAGGTAGATCATCAACGAACTCAATATGACTTGGGCATTTGTAGCGAGTTAGGTTTTTATAAGCAAAGTCTTTAATCATAGCTTCGCTGACGCTATCATTGTCAGGTATGACGTATATCTTTACCGACTCACCTTGGCTATCATCAGCAACGCCAATAACAGCGCAGTCTGAGATACCTTCACAATCGAGCATAACCGATTCGATCTCATTAGGGAAGACGTTAAACCCTGAGACGAGTATCATATCTTTTGGGGCTGTAGTAGATAAGCACTATGCTAGACTACTTTTATGAAGATAACCCGTTGTAAACTAAGTAAAAAAGTACAGCGAAGGCTGTTAGAGTTTTTTACAGCTGAAGTGACTGCTAGAACAGCCGCAGATTTGCTCAATATTCAGCCTAACACTGCTGCACTTTTTTATCATAAAATAAGACTTGTGATAGATCATCATCTCTCATTAGAAGCTGATGAACTTTTTGATGGCGAAGTCGAATTAGATGAAAGTTACTTTGGCGGCGTACGCAAAGGCAAAAGAGGTCGTGGGGCTGCTGGTAAAACCGCTGTATTTGGTATTCTAAAACGAAACGGTAAGGTTTATACCATTGTCGTAGCAGACACCAAACAGACTACCCTAATGCCTGTTATTAAGCGTAACATCAAGCCTGACAGCTTTGTTTATACGGATAGCTATCGAAGTTACAATGCATTAGATGTGAGCGAGTTTAAACATTTCAGAGTCAATCACTCTAAAGAGTTTACTTGTGGTAAAAACAATCACATCAACGGCATTGAGAACTTTTGGAATCAGTCTAAACGAACGCTCAGAAAATATAATGGGATCGATAAGAAGAACTTCCATTTGTTTTTAAAAGAGTGCGAGTTTAGATTTAACTATGGCTCACCATCTAATCAGCTGAAAACCTTGAGAAAATGGTGTGATATTTAATCCTTATCTACTACAGCCCCTATCTTTTTTGCGATCGAGTATAGTGAAGTAGCCTTGCTCATCCATTTTGCCGATGTCACTGGTGCGAAAGTAACCGTCTTCGGTGAACTCCTTACTTGAGCTGATGGCGCAGCTCGCGACCGGTGTATAGTGGGTTGACTGGCGTACAGACATAACCTGCCCGCAAGATGCCAAGCATAGTCGGCAAATATTGCGGTACGTTTGGCATCATCAATGCCACCACGCTACCGGGCGCTAAGCTTTGTGATTGTAGCCATGCGGCGATGGCTTTTGAAGCTTGATTGATATCATCATAGCTGTGTTTAACACCCATACAGATGCTAAAGGGCTGATTAGCGAAGCTATCGAAACTCTCTTCATACAGCTCTATCAAGCTTGAGTATTGATCGGGGTCAATAGTGGCAGGGACGCTGGCTGGATACTGTGCAAGCCAAGGTTTATTCATCATTATTACTATCCTTAGTGAGTGATAAATGGAGTAGAAGGTGTGGATTGATAACAAAGGTATCGCTATCGCTTATCCATCTTTTCAACAGATAAATCCTTATATCTGATGAGAGGTGAGCATAATGATAAAATTCTATACTATTTTTGGCACTTTACAAAGCAAGAAGCCCTTTATTCATATAAAGGGCTTCTGTAGAGTACCAATCACTAGCAGGTTAGTTATAAAGACGGATTGTCTAATAAATGCTGTTCGCGCAGCTTTTGACGCAGCACTTTACCAACGTTGGACTTAGGAAGCTCATCGACAAACTCAATATAACGAGGGCACTTATAACCAGTCAAATGATCCAAAGCAAACTCTTTGATGTCGCTCTTACTGACGTTCTGATTGGCAGGGACGACGTAGAGTTTGACCGCTTCGCCTTGGCGCTCATCAGGAATGCCAATGACAGCGCAATCAATAACGCCTTCACAGTCAAGCATCACTGACTCAATCTCATTCGGGAATACGTTAAAGCCTGAGACTAAAATCATATCCTTTTTGCGATCGAGTAGGGTGAAGTAACCCTTTTCATCCATACTAACGATATCACCAGTACGGAAGTAGCCATCCTCAGTGAAATCGCCACTGCTATCGGTGCTAAGATAGCCTGAAGTGACATTTGGGCCCTTAAAGCACATCTCGCCTGCTTGATGGACGCCCAGACGCTCACCATTTTCGTCTATAACGATGACGTCAACGCTTGGCACAGGAACACCAATAGTACCGTTGAACTCGCGATTGGTGATGACGTTTGCGGTACCCGCGGCCACGCCTTCGGTCATACCCCAACCTTCGACCATCGGGCAGCCTGTGACCTCTAACCAGCGCGCTGCGGTCTGTTCTGTCGCTGCCATACCGCCGGCTTGGGTGATACGTAGTGAGCTAAAGTCCAAGTCTTTGAAGTTTGGCTGATCTAATAAGCCTTTAAACAAAGTGTTGACCGCTGGGAAGATATGGAACGGCTGCTTCGATAAGGTTTTAATAAACCCGGGCATATCGCGAGGGTTGGGCACTAGGATAAAGGTGTAGCCTGAACGCATGCCCAATAAGCTGAGCATAAAAGCAAAGATATGATACAGCGGTAGCGCCATGACCATATTGATATAGACTTCATTAATCTCCGAGGTCACCGGCAAATACCAAGCTTCTGACTGAAGCGCGGCGGCGACGACATTACGCTGTGATAATACAGCGCCTTTGGATAAACCAGTAGTACCACCGGTGTACTGCAAGATCGCTTTTTGATCTAAGTTCATGTTGGTTTTATTAAAAGGCAGCTCTTTGCCTCTTTTGATAACGTCAGGGAACTTAGTCACTTCATGCTTAGGATCATTGAGCTTATATTTGGGTACTAAGCGTTTAACTTGTCGGATGATGGTATTGACCAACATTCCTTTTAGACCCATCATGTCGCCCATTTTGGAGAGCACGATACGTTTGATAGCGGTCTCATCGACCACTTGCTCAAGCGCCTGAGCGAAGTTGTCAACGACAAAGATAACTTGAGCGCCAGAGTCATTCAATTGATGACGTAGCTCACGACCGGTATAGAGTGGATTGATAGGCGTACAGATATAGCCGGCACGCAAGATACCTATCATCGTCGGCAGGTACTGCGGTACGTTTGGCATCATAAGCGCTACAATACTGCCTTTAGGTAGCCCCTGCGCCTGTAGCCAAGCGGCGATAGCTAATGAGGTTTTATCGATATCATCATAAGTATGCGTGACACCCATGCAGACACTCATCGGATGCATACGAAAACGATCAAAACACTCTTCATAGAGGTCGACTATATTGCCGTATTTATCAGGGTTGATTGTCTTAGGTACGTTAGTCGGGTATTGGTCGAGCCAAGGTTTGTTCACTGTCATATTTAGCATCCTTAAATTTGAGATAAGTTAAGGTTCTATAGGCAAGTAGTCACATCCCTGTCAACATCAACAGCTATGGTGGTCATCCTGTCCATGGCTATATGATGTCGAGTGCTATCCTATCTATTAACTGACTGCTAACATATGGTGGCCTTCACACAAGTCTTTCATTGAGGCTCTATAAATACGAACCTAAATGAGAAGCTTTTCAGCGCTGTCGATACAGCACTGTTGTTGCTTAAAGTATTATCGCTATACAAATATACTGATTTAACTGCCATTAAAATGACTGTTGACTAAAATCTTAGAGCACAATAATCTTAATATTTTGCTAAACAGTAACATAGTGAAATAATTTGGAAACACACTACCATAACCTGAGCTTTTGATGATAACGACATACAAAGACTTTAGAGTAATAATATAAAGTTGATAAGTCTCTCATAATGTGGTGTGGTAAGCGGATAAGTGGATAATAATAATAGACGAGCGGTTATATTGACCCAATATTATATTGCAGCGCTTATATAGTAGTGCTATCAAGCGCAAACCTATAAAAAAGGCCCTTTATCCAAGTAAAGAGCCCTTATAAATAATGGTGAGCTAACTATTGCTGTAAAGCGTGTTTTAAAGAGTAGGGTTGTCTGCTAAGTGCTTTTCACGCAGTTTTTGTCTGAGTACTTTTCCGACGTTGGATTTCGGCAGTTCATCAACGAACTCGATATAACGCGGACATTTATAACCAGTCAAATTATCAAGGGCAAAGTCTTTAACCATCTCTTTAGTGACATTACTATCCTTACGGATGACGTACATCTTGATAGATTCCCCTTGGTGCTCATCAGGCACACCAATGACTGCACAATCGATGATACCTTCATAGTCGAGCATAACCGACTCAAGCTCATTAGGGAATACATTAAAGCCTGAGACCAAAATCATATCCTTTTTGCGATCAAGCAACCTGACATAGCCTTGTTCATCCATACTAACGATATCGCCAGTACGGAAATAGCCATCGTCGGTGAAGTCATCTGTATTATCTCGATTGAGGTAGCCTAAGGTGACATTAGGGCCTTTAATGCACATCTCACCAGCTTGATTGTAGCCGACGCGGTTGCCGTCTTCATCAATAATACTGACATCGACGCCCGGAACTGGCACGCCTATAGTACCGTTAAACTTACGATCAGTAACGACGTTGGAAGTACCAACAGCAACGCCCTCAGTCATACCCCAACCTTCAATCATAGGGCAGCCTGTCACTTCAAGCCAGCGCGTCGCTGTCTGCTGAGTCGCAGCCATGCCACCGGCTTGAGATATCTTTAATGAGCTAAAATCTAATTTTTCAAAGTTAGGATTATCCAGCAGTCCTTTAAATAAAGTATTCACCGCAGGGAAAATATGAAACGGCTGTTTGGATAAGGTCTTAACAAACCCAGGAATATCGCGCGGGTTAGGAACGAGAATAAAAGTATATCCTGATCGTACCGCTAACAGACTCAGCATAAAGGCAAAAATATGATACAGCGGCAATGCCATCACCATATTGATATAAACATCATTGATCTCGCCGGTGATAGGGCGTGTCCAAGCCTCAGACTGTAGAGCGGCCGCTACGACATTACGCTGCGATAAGATGGCGCCTTTTGATAGGCCTGTGGTACCGCCGGTGTACTGCAAAAACGCTTTTTGATCCAAAGACATTTTTGGCTTTTGAAAAGGCATATTTTTGCCTCTTTTGAGCACATCTGGGAATTTAGTGACGGCATGTTTTGGATCATTGAGCTTATATTTGGGTACTAAACGTTTGACTTGCCGGATGACGGTGTTGACTAAGATACCCTTAAGACCCATCATATCGCCCATTTTCGAGAGTACGATATGCTTAATAGCGGTCTCATCGACGACTTGCTCTAGCGCTTGTGCGAAGTTATCGACCAAGAAGATAGCTTTTGCGCCAGAATCGTTGAGCTGATGGCGCAGCTCGCGGCCAGTATATAAAGGGTTGACAGGAGTACAAATATAACCGGCACGCAAGATGCCTATCATCGTTGGCAGGTACTGCGGTACGTTTGGCATCATTAAGGCCACAACGCTCCCTCTAGGCAAGCCTTGCCCTTGTAACCAAGCGGCGATAGCTAATGAGGCGTCATCGACGTCACCGTAAGTATGAGTGACACCCATACAGATACTTATAGGATGCTGGCGATAACGGCTAAAGCTCTCTTCATAAAGCTCTATGATATTGGCATAATTATCTGGATAAATGGTCTTAGGTACACCAGCGGGATAACGAGCATGCCAAGGTTTATTCATTGTCATTTTCTGCGTCCTTGAAGTTTAAGGGTCTTGATTGGATCATTCCATGAAAGATGAGACAGTTAATAAGCATAGCAATGGATGACGATAATAGAGCAATATTTAGATGACTTAACCGTTCGTGTTTGTGATTAGCCGCTTTAAATACACTTTATGTCACAAATGTTACCGCTCATCCGTTTTCTAGTAACTTTAAATAATAGGCAAAAAAACCTCAAAAGTATAGTAACAATTACTCTAAAAAGTGCTCAGGCCTAAAAGTACGGCGAATAAACGAAGATTCGAAGTTTTTCGAGGGCCTCATATCACGTTAAGCGGCTACTCATGATTTTTCCTAAATCATCTTTGCCGAGTAGCCTGCGAACCGTTTCTATCACTTGTTATTGTATTCGTGGATCGCTTGCTCGATAGTGTCGCGTAGGCTTTTAGGAACACGAACGGGCTTAATAGTAGTGGTTTGATTATTTTGTGCAGCCGATTGACCAGATAATGAGCCGTCTGCTAGGGTAGCCGCTGGCTCTGAGTTTTCAGAGGCAGTAGGGTTTAGCTGATTTTGTACGCAAGCGATAACTATTTTTGCACTGCTTAATAAAGTATCTGAGCTGGCTTGTTTTGGATGCTGAGTTGGTATTGACTGCCGGCGATGAATGCTTTGATAAAAAATAATGCTAGCTGGTTTTAGCTCGACTTTGTCGATACGTACTTCTATGGTTTCGTCTAATAAGATGGCCTTACGATATTGCAACTGCGCTTGGCTCACGACAAAATGCTGTATATGGCCTTCTTGGGTCTGCAAAAAGTAGCCGCTAATATTAAGTTTGGTGAACCAATCACGGCGACAGTTCTCAAAAAACACCAAATGATTGGCGTGATAAACAATGCCGCCGGCATCTGTATGGTTGATATATATAGAGTAGTTAGTAGAAAATAACGGATCTGCTGTTATCGCTGGGACGCTGTCAGATTTTGTAGTCATAAATTTACTCAGTCATAAATAGTAAGGCGCAAGTAGTAAGGTGCAAAGTAATAGCGGAGCCTAGTACTAAAGGTTTAGGAAGGTTTAATACTCTATCCTCTTGCTCATAGTAATCACCGGCTCGTCTTAGTAGACATATTTTTTAATAAAGCTACTTTTTGATAAAGCCACTTTAGCGTAAGGATTGGCAGCAAGCAACAGATAGCGCACTAACTCTGTTATGATTACGGCTCGATTAGACGCTAATCACCAAACTAGCGGTTATAATTAATAAAAGCTCAGTTATTTAAAAGCTTGGATAGTTAATAGCTAAATAGCTTAATATGATAACTAGCATAAGCATAATAAAATGAATAAAGAGGGTAACGTATGGTCCGTTTTGTCAGTTTCAATATTAATGGTATTCGCGCGCGTCAACATCAGCTTGAGGCGGTACGCGACATCATTGACCCCGATGTGATGGGGTTGCAAGAGACCAAAGTTCATGATGAACAGTTCCCACTAAAAAACGTCGAATCTTTAGGATATCATGTCGAGTATTTTGGCCAAAAAGCGCATTACGGCGTGGCACTATTGTCAAAAGTTGCCCCTATATTTGTTCAAAAAGGCTTCCCGGGTGAGGATGAGGAAGCACAAAAACGCTTCATCCACGCGCGCTATGTTTTTGAAGGTCGCGAGATTGATGTACTAAATGGTTATTTTCCGCAAGGAGAGAGCCAAGATCATCCGATTAAGTACCCGATGAAAAGAGCTTACTACGCAGATTTGACGGCTTATATTGATGTGTTAATCGCCGAAGGCCGGACGCTGATTATCATGGGTGATATGAATATTGCGCCAGAGGACATCGATGTGGGTATTGGCGAGGTAAACGCTAAGCGCTGGCTAAAAAATAGAAAAACCTCCTTTTTACCAGAGGAGCGTGAGTGGTACGCGGCGCTGATGTCTCGCGATTTAATCGATACCTATCGTTTGCATTACCCTGATAGTGAGGACTTTTATAGCTGGTTTGACTATCGTAGTCGCGGCTTCAATGATGATCCCAAACGCGGTCTGCGTATCGACCATATTTTATGTACCCCTGATTTAGTTGACCAGAGCGCAGATGCTGGTATCAGCTATGATCTTAGAGCGATGGAGAAGCCCTCAGATCATGCCCCAATTTGGTCAGCTTTTGATTTAAGCAAATAGAGGCTGATTTTTACCAGCTTTAGTAAGCGCGTTTACCCTAATTCATACTTATCCCTAATTCATACTTATAGAGGAAGCATTATGGCTGTTGGAGATACGGCAGTACCTGACACAATATACCCTATCGATGGCATCACTCTTAGCGCTACCGCAGCTGGCGTGCGCTACAAAGACCGTGATGATTTAGTCCTCATTGAGATTGCCAAAGGCGCAAGTGTCGCGGTGGTCACTACTAAAAACGCCTTTTGCGCCGCTCCCGTCAGAGTACTTCGCGAGCACTTTGCACAGGCCAGTCCGCGTTATCTAGTGACGAATACTGGCAATGCCAACGCCGGAACAGGCAGCGATGGCAAGCGCCGCGCGAGCGATATCTGTGCCGCTGTTGCTACTAGGGCAGGGGTCGACACTGAGAGCGTGTTGCCGTTCTCTACAGGCGTCATCGGTGAGCCGTTAAATAGCGATGCCGTCATCAAAGGTTTAGATGAAGCCTTGGCTCAGCTAGCGCCTGATAGCTGGCTCGCTGCTGCCAACGGTATTCGCACGACTGATACTTTGCCGAAGCTTGCCAGTCAAAAAGTGGAAATAGCTCAGGGTGATAAAAAAAGTACTTATCACATCACTGGTATCTCTAAAGGCTCGGGCATGATACGACCAAACATGGCGACGATGCTTGGCTATGTCGCCACTGACGCTAATATCAGTGCTGATCTATTACAAGAGATGCTAAGCGCAATTAATGAGCAATCTTTTAATCGTATCACTGTAGATGGCGACACTTCTACTAATGATTGCTGCGTGCTCATAGCGACAGGCAAGGCGAGTCTCGATGTGATTGATAGCCCAGAGCATCCTCATTATCAGCCGCTATTTACTGCACTGACTGAGGTGTTTGTACGCTTAGCACAATTGATCGTCCGTGACGGAGAAGGGGCGACTAAGTTTATGACGGTTAAAGTAACCGGCGGTAATACTACTGAGGAGTGCTGCGATGTCGCTTATGCAGTGGCGCACTCACCACTGGTAAAAACCGCGTTTTTTGCCAGTGATGCCAACTGGGGACGTATATTAGCGGCTGTCGGCTACGCTGGCGTCCCAGATTTAGATACTGAACAGGTCGATGTGTATCTAGATGAAGTGATGATTTGTCAAAACGGCGGCGTTGCACCGGACTATAAGGAGGCTGATGGGGATAAAGTCATGAGTCGTCCAGAGATTACTATCGGTATCGATTTGGCGCGCGGAACAGCAAGTGATACGGTCTACACTTGCGACTTATCGTACGATTACGTCAAGATCAACGCTGATTACCGCAGTTAACTTAATTTAGAACCTTTTAACAGGTTTAATGGTTCATTGACAAAAGTTGCAAACTTTGACGTTAAGTTACAAAGGAGTCATAGTGCTAGAATGGGTGCTCGCTCTATAATTATTTTGATTTGAAAAACTATAATCAATATAAGTTACTAAATTAACGAAGCTGTGAACGAAGCTTAAATTATATTAAGCGCTATTTATAGACTATTGGTTTTTATCATCGATAGGTGTTATCAACAGCTGTTAACTTATTAACTATCCATAATTTATATCAATTGAGGATTTATTCATGAAAAAATTAGCAATAGCAGCATTCGCAACTACTTTCGCCTTAGCCGGTTGTTCTACCATGGACCTTAATGACGAACGTACTATGGTTGTCGAAGGTGAAGCGCAGAATGTTAAAGTAGTTAATATTCCTAACTTAAAGATTGAGATTGCCCCTACTAAAGCGGTTTGTGATGTCACTGCAAACACAGGTGAAGTGATTAAGTCTGAGTGCTTGCAATTCCGTCAAGCGCATCAAAGAAACTTCACTTCATTTAATGGTAACATCCAAGGTTTCACTTATGAGCCAGGATACCGCTATATGTTAGACGTCCGCCAAGAAGCGGTCGCTGACGAAGCTGCTGGTGTGGTTAAGCCAGTATGGTATCTAAACGAAGTTATCTCAAAAAACGCTGAGTAAGCTTTGATAGGTGACTAAAACTCATATCTAAACTTATCGTGATTAAATGTAAAAAGCCTCTAATTATTTAGAGGCTTTTTTATGGTCATTATTTTGTCAGCGTAGCTAAGGCTTTATCATTAGCTGTCATTAGCATTAAGCATACTTAGCATTAACTATAATTAGCACTGACTGTATTTAACACTGACCCCGTGGCTGGCTGTGGGAATTCGGTTATTTGCAATCACAGCAAGCCCTGCACGCGAAGTCTCTTTATAGCTCTCAAGCATGTCAGCGCCAGTTTGTTTCATGGTCTCAACCACTTTGTCAAAAGAGACGAAGTGCTGACCATCGCCGCGGCAGGCAAGGCGCGCCGCATTCACCGCCTTTACCGCGCCCATAGCATTGCGCTCGATACAAGGCACTTGCACAAGGCCGCCAATAGGGTCGCAAGTCAGACCTAGGTTATGCTCAATACCGATCTCAGCAGCATTGAGGCATTTGGCAGGATCGCCGCCTAATATCTCGGCCAAAGCTGATGCCGCCATCGCGCAAGCAGAGCCAACTTCGCCTTGGCAGCCGACTTCAGCGCCTGAGATAGAAGCGTTTTGTTTAATAAGGCTTCCAATAGCTGTGGCATTGAGTAAAAACTTGCGCGCGCCATCCAAGCTATAGCTAGATAGAAAATCACGGTAGTAATGCATGACAGCTGGGATAATACCTGCTGCGCCGTTAGTCGGAGCGGTCACGACATTACCGCCATTAGCGTTCTCTTCGTTGACGGCTAAAGCGTATAAATCGATCCAATCCATCGCCGCGAGTTTATCTGTTTTGGCACTAGGGCGGTCTTTTTCAGCGCACAGCTGTAAATATAGGGCTTGGGCTCGGCGTTTGACATCGAGACCTCCAGGCAAAATACCACTACTTTGATAGCCTCTGGCTACGCAGTCTTGCATTGAGTCCCATATAGAGTCTAAGTATGCAAGAACCTCCTCTTTATCACGATAATGGCACTCGTTCGCTAGCACCAACTCACTGATACTCAAGCCGTTCTTTTGGCAGCGCTCAAGTAACTCTGAGGCGCTATTGAACGGATAGGGGAGCTCTTCTATCGTCGGCGTCGCATGATCGTCATCAGGGTTGGTGGCGTCCTCTTCATTGATTACAAAACCGCCCCCGACGGAATAGTAGGTTTGTTGGTAGCGGCTATCGTCAGCTAAGCGCGCACTAATTGTCATCGCGTTGGGATGATAAGGCAGCACCGTATCACTATACCAGTGAATATGATGATCTACATCAAAAGCAATCTCATGCTCGCCTGCGATATTAAGGGTCTTATCTGAAAATATAGGTAGCAGATATTGGCTGGTAAGCCGGGTGTCTATGGTGCTAGGAGCATGACCGAGCAACCCAAGCAAGATAGCGGTATCAGTCGCGTGTCCTTTGCCGGTAGCGGCTAAAGAGCCAAAAAGATCGATTTCAATACTTTTTATTGTGTCAAGCTTAGTCTGTTTACGCAGTGCGGATAAAAATAAATTAGCGGCTACCATAGGGCCCACAGTATGTGAGCTTGAAGGGCCGACACCAATTTTAAATAAATCAAAAACACTAATCATAAGTAAATACTCTAAAGGTTAAATATAAAGCCGATAGCTTGTCAGTAGACAGCGTCTATTTGACAGGCACATATTAGGTTGCTTAAGGATTAAGAATTATGCTGCTTTGAACATAGATACTTGAACATAGATACTTGAATATAGACAAGGATACAACTTGAGGGTTGTTGTCTCAGAATATCCATTTCATAAGGGAGTGCTCGAAAATCAGACAGTATATCAAAGGGTCTAATAAGCGCTTTTTTTTGCTATAAAATTCCGTTATTATGCTGAGCACTAACACAGCTGTAACATCCTGTAATAAAATAAACGGCTTAGAGTCTAAACTCTAAGCCAAAAGCGTCCAATTATCAACTCAGTAGAACATATATCAATCGACGTGACTAACGAAAAAAAGCAAGACTTTCGCTATCGATGTTTAACTAATTATTATTAATGTCATTTATCATTAATATGACTAGTCAACAGGGCTTAACACCTTTCAATAATGAAGCCATATCTTTCTTTTTAAGTAAATCAACGCAGTTGGGTCAAATAGGAAACGCGCATGACACCCCCTTCAGAACAACCGACGCAAACCTCATCGGAACATAATGCACTAGAGGCTGCAGGTATTGAGACTAATGCTATGACGATACCGCATCATCCAGACTTCGATAATGGCAAATGGTTTCCCACTTGGCGTCCGTTCCAAGGCGACTTAGATCGTAACCCAGTAGGAATCAATGAATATTTGTCACCATCAAAGAGCATTTTGCTAGGTATTCAGCATACTTTTGCGATGTTTGGCGCGACAGTATTGGCACCTTTATTAATGGGGTTTGACGCCAATCTAGCTATCTTGATGTCAGGCATCTGTACCATCATGTTCTTTGTGATTACCGGTGGCCGGATGCCGAGCTATTTGGGCTCAAGCTTCGCTTTTATTGGTCCTGTCATAGCAGTAACCGCTTACGCAGGCACCGGTTTCAATAGCGGTTTGGATGTGGCCTTGGGCGGTATCATGGCCTGCGGTATCATTTATGCGCTCGTAGGCTTACTGGTGATGAAGACCGGTACGGGCTGGATAGAGAGCTTGATGCCGCCTATCGTCACCGGCGCTATCGTGATGATTATCGGTCTAAATTTAGCGCCAGTCACTATTCAAGGCGTCTCGGCCAATCAGTTTGACGCTTGGATGGCAGCATTGACAGTACTGCTCATTAGTGGCGTGGCGGTATTTACGCGCGGTATGCTGCGCCGCCTACTATTACTAGTTGGCCTGATTTTATCTTATGTCATCTATTACATCGTTACTAACGTGATGGGCTACGGCACACCGATTGATTTTACGACTGTCGCTGCAGCCTCATGGTTTGGTCTGCCTAGCATTCATACGCCGCGCTTTGAGATGAGCGCTATTGTCTTGATTGCACCGGTGGCTTTTATTTTAGTCGCCGAAAACTTGGGTCATTTTAAAGCGGTGGAGGGCATGACCAAAGCGCGAGTGACGCCTTATATGGGCCGGGCATTTCTTGCTGATGGCTTAGCAACCACATTCTCGGCCGGCTTTGGCGGTACTGGAGTGACCACGTATGCTGAGAATATTGGCGTTATGGCAGTCACTAAAGTCTATAGCACCACGATATTTGTCATTGCTGGGGTAGTCGCAGTGATGCTAGGCATGTCGCCTAAGTTTGGCGCGATTATTCAGACCATTCCAGCTGCATTATTAGGCGGTGCCTCTATCGTCGTATTTGGTTTGATTACTATTGCAGGCTTGAAGATTTGGATGGATAACAATATTGACTTCACTAAAAACAGCAATCTTGTTATTGCTGCTGTGACCGTCATTATGGGGACAGGTAATTTCAGTCTCATGCTCGGTAGTTTCGATTTGGGCGGTATAGGTACCGCCACTTTAGCAGCCATCGTACTCAACGCTTTATTTAATCGTCAAAAAAACTGATCTTATATCTTTAAGAGCTTTTAGCATTGAGAATAAAAAGGCGAGTCTGTTATCAGGCTCGCTCTTTTTTTTAGGCTAATACTTCTTATTATAAAACCGCGCAAAAAACCGATAGCGGCGTAGCGCTCGAGGTTTGGGCTTTAGTGAGCCCAAATAAATAGCCAACATCGTCAATAGTGCGCCGATCCATTGCAAAGCATTAATGGGCTTATCTAGCCAAGTATAGTCAATAAGCAAAGCGGCAACCGGCTCAGACAACAGTAATAATCCGGTCAAAGCCAGCGACAGCTTAGGAATAGAGTAGGCAATCAAGCCCCAAGCTAAGCACTGCATTACAGCGCCATAGACCAGTATCCAGCCCACCTCTGACAAAGTGCTGGGAATAATATTACCTTTATCTAGTATAAGCATCGGGACTATCATCGCCAGTACTCCGCCAATACTGACCAGCTGCATTAGTACCAGTATAGGAGTCGGCTCGGTATCGTGGGTCTTACGAATAAATGTCATCGAAGCGGCTAGCATACCGCCTGAGACGATACCAGTGATAAAACCCCAAGTCGCCGCAGAATTTTGTGCAAACTCTGGACTACCTATCATAGCGACGCCTAGCATCGCTAAACATAAACTAATCAATTGCAAAATAGACTGGCGCTCATTGAAGTACAAAAACCCAATCGCCGCCAAAAAGAAAATCTGCAAACTATTAAGCAGCGTTGAGATACCAGGGCCGACTGCATAGATACTCTCATGCCAAAGCGCTAAGTCCAAGCCCAAAAACGCGCCTGACAATAACCCATAAAAAATAGCGGGTCTCGAGCGTGGCAAGCGTTGTCCGGCTATCTTGGCTAATACTGCAAAAACGATCCCTGAGATAGCCAGACGCCAAAATGACATCGCCCAGCCTCCGACATCGACATGGGCGACAATAAGGCTACCTAAACCAAAAATAATACAACCTATGACCAAGCCAATGGTAGCAGTACGCGTGTTGGTATTGGACATAAAGCTCCCCTCTGACTTATTGACCTGCTTATGGGTCTGATTGATTTACAAACGACTATGATATTGCACTGACTTTGCGCTTACAAAAATATAAGCCTAAAAAAGAGCACAAGTGTATACCTTTTGATTGAAAATCTAAATGGCATAACGATAATTTTGTATAGCCGACTCCTTATTCGCTATTTGTGGGTCTAGCAGTTTATAATAAACAAGCCTTTGATGAGTTTTCGGCCTTATGAGCAATCAAAAACGCTATTCAAATTTTTGTTAATAACTTACTGGTATATACATTATCTATGTCACTACTTAGATCTACGCCCAATACGCTATCTGCACTGACCGGTCGGTACCTCGCTACAGGAATGCTGATGTCGGCTGGCCTAATGCTTGTTATGCCAAGCGCACAAGCGGCGAGCTGTAAGCTACCCAAAAGCTATTACAAAAACGTCTCTTGCACTGCTAACAGTCGTTATTTTTTAGCGATTAAAGATTTTGGTGCGCCAGTTGCTTTAATCAACAAGCAAGGTAAGCGGGTCGTTGATTTGTCGCGCTATCAGCAGGTAGACGCCGACAAGCTAGCGGGCGGATTGATACCTGTTGAGCGCAGTAATAAGGTTGGTTATGTGAATATGAAAGGACGCGAAGTGGTGCCACTGATTTATGATAAGTTGGGTGAATCATCTGGCTGGGCGCGCGCGGCGACAGATGGACGCATCGTGGTCAAAAAAGGCGGTAAATATGGCGTTATAGATACAGCGAACAACATCATAGTGCCGTTTTCTGCCTCTATCAGCGATATCGATAATTATAAGGGCGGTAAAGCGCGGGTGCGTAAAGGTCAAGCCATCAGCTGGCTCGATAAAAATGGTAATACTATTTCAGACCCCAGTCCTGTCAGTGCTAAAAATAATGCTAACGACACAAATAACGATACTGCGGCTGTTAACCGCGCATCATTTACTACTTTGCAAGCCGATCAGCGCGATGGTAAATGGGGCTTTGTCGATGATCGTAATATTACTATGATTACCTATTCGTTTGATGCCGTGCGTCCTTTTTCTGAAGGTCTAGCAGGCGTGCGTATCGACGGTAAATGGGGTTTTGTCAATTTAGGCGGGGAGCTGGTGATTCCTTTTCGTTTTGAGGAGGAGGGCGTAGCGAGCAGTGGCAGCTATCGAGAAGCGCCTTCTTTTGTCTTTAAGCAAGGAAAAGCTTGGATTGGCAGTCTGCAAAATGGCGATAAGATGTGTATTGATAAAGCAGGCACCAATGTTGGCTGTGATTGATGAATAGTCCCCAAAGTAGAAATGAGCAAGATTAAATGAGTAAAGCGGCGCATTATTAGGGCGTGTTGAACATTCACAAATGCGCACTGCTGATCGCTACTAGTTAATCAAAGCTGTGTTCTAGTCGTCGTTAAAATTGCAGGTAATGCTTATTGCATTGGCTAGCTGATTTTATTTAAACAGTCGCAACGACTAGGACGATTTTAGCATCAGCCCTAACTACAACAATAGGGACAGGACTCTTTTTTGCCGCTTTATTGATAAAAATAGACGCTTAGAACGACTAAACTTACCATTTTTATCTGCAAATCGCCTAAAAAATAGTCGCTGTCAGTGCCATGGTCGAATGTTCAACACGCCCTAGGTAATACGCCGCTTTTTTTGTTAAAAAACTAGGCCGTTAGCAATATGAGTTACCCTAAAAGATGATTACGAATCAGATCAACCATATAAGGCTGATAGTAAGCTGGAATGTCATGACCCATACCATCGATGAGATAAAATTTGGCATTAGGGATAGTCTTAGCCACTACTTTGCCTTGCGATGCAGGCAAGAGCCCATCGGCGCTACCATGCATAACGATAGTCGGCGCTTTTACTTTTTTACTAAATCGCGCAATGGAGCCAGACGCCAAAATAGCATTGAGCTGCTGCAGCGTGCCTAGCGGGTGAAAGCTACGCTGATAGCGCAGCTCTGCCACTTCACGTACTGCCCGAATATCTATATGCCCAGGCGTACCAACCGTCTTAATAAACCAAACACTATGACGGACGATATCGCGCTCAGAGTGACTCTCAGGACGATTGATTAAGGTATATAATTGTTTGGGTTTCGGTGGCCGCAAAAAGGCGCGATTGTTTGTAGTAAACATCAAAGCCATACGATCAACTAAGCTTGGATAACGCGCGGCGACAATTTGGGCAATCATACCGCCCATAGAAGCGCCTATCAGGTGCGTACGCCCAAGGTTTAAAACCTTAATCAAACGCACAGTATCCTCTGCCATATCGGTAAGCTTATAAGCGACTTGCTCACTTTTATTGGACAGACCTGCCTGCAGACGAAACATCATCTTTAGCTGATTGACGCGTGGTAACCCATCAATCTGCACTTTCGAGGACAGCCCAATATCCCGATTATCAAAACGTATCACAAAGAAGCCGGCGTCAATGAGCCTTTTTATAAAGCTATTGGGCCAAAAGATCATTTGTGAGCCTAAGCCCATGATCATTAGCAGTGGCGGATTATCAGGGTTGCCGCCAGCTTCGACGCAAAGCTCGATACCATCGCCAATATCTATCATTGTTTGATACAGATCTTTACTCAGATCTGAGGGTGTCCAATGATGCTCACCGAATTTCTGCCAGTCTGAAGTCGGATACTGCACTTGTTTTTTAGTAGTAGCAGTATTCACCGCGTCATGATTAGTAGTGTCGTCACTAGCCATGCTGTGACTAGCGTTGACACGATGTTCGTTAATACTACTATCAACGCTGCTATCTGTATCAGAAGAGTTTGAATTCGTCATAACGTGTCCTATTTAGAGGGTCCAAGTTACCTAGTTATCAAGGTACTAGCTCTAAAACTCTGCCATCTCAAAATCAAGCTTGCCCACACCGCATTCAGGGCAGATCCAGTCATCAGGAACATCTTCCCAGCGGGTACCAGGGGCAATACCTTCTTCAGGACAGCCCAGCTCTTCATCATAGATCCAGCCACAGACGATACATTCATAACGTTTCATACATAATCCTATCTATCATTGCTCATTTATCATTAGGGTTTTAAGACGATCTAAGCGCGCGTAGTGTAGCATATATCGCCGCTTAGCTCATTTAAGTTTACACTTGTATATTGAGATAAGTATGCCTTTATTAAAGCCCTATCGCTATATTCAATAGTGAAGCTGCCGTCATTTTTAGCTGTCATCACTGTTAGTACAGCAATTATGCTACTATAACGAGCGATTATGATGACCGCTAAATTTTGGTTATAATCGCTATATTTTTATCCTATAAGGACTTTTATGAGCGCTACAAAAGCGACATCATCCGCTAAGACTGCTACTAACGACACTACTGTCATCAATAAAGAGCATCCGCTTTGGCAAATTATTCGTACTGTACCCAACTTTCCTAAGCCAGGTATAGACTTTTATGATATCACCCCTTTACTGCGCAGTCATATTGATGAGGTAATTGATGCACTGTTAGCGGCATTGCCAGAGGGTCTCATGGATGAGGTGGACTGCTTAGGAGCAGTTGAGGCGCGCGGCTTTGTCTTTGCAAGCTTACTAGCAGGCCGCTTAGGTAAAGGCATGATACTACTTCGTAAACCCGGCAAGCTGCCACCACCAGTTGCTAATAAGGCTTATGCGCTAGAGTACGGTAAAGATACGCTTGAGATGCAAAGTAACTTGCCCCCTGAGCGTTTACTCTTGGTTGATGATATTTTGGCCACTGGTGGCACTTTGCGCACCGCCTATGAGCTGTGCAAAGCCGCGGATCATAATGTGGTAGGGGCGCTGGTATTATTAGACTTAGTCGACTTGCATGGCGAGTTCCCAGTGCCGGTTTATACGGTCTTAAAAGCCTGAGTAGACTTTCAAAGCAAGTATTGATATTGCAAAACAAGTATTTAGATAAAAAAGCGCTCGAAATAGAGCGCTTTTCGGGTGATTCAGTTTGTTTGGATTATCTACTTGAACTAACGCATAGCTGCTAATGCTTGCGCCAACTCTTCACGAGCGCTAATAAAGCCATCAATACCTTTTGGTAATAGATCTTGGGTCACTTTATCGTTTTGATAGGCGGCGCTGAACTCTTCATGGGTTAAACTGACTTTACTCATAGCATCTAGATCCGTCGACATCGTAGGCGAGAGCTGGCGGGTGACCTCGACATCCATGTTGGCAAGCTCATCTATTAAGTTTGGCGCGATAGTTAATAAATCACAGCCCGCTAAGGCTAATATTTGCTCTACCGAGCGGAAACTTGCGCCCATTACCTGCGTTTGATAACCGTGTTGTTTGTAGTACTGATAAATAAGCTTGACCGATTGCACGCCCATATCATCGGCGACAGGGACGTTTTGGCGATTTTGTTGGCGTTTTTGCCAGTCTAAGATACGTCCAACGAATGGCGATATCAGCGTGACACCAGCATCAGCACATGCAATTGCTTGATGCTGACCAAATAGCAAGGTGAGATTACAGTGTATGTTCTGAGTTTCAAGATAGCGGGCTGCTTCAATACCTTGCCAAGTTGCTGCCATCTTGATGAGTACTCGATCTGAATCAACTCCTGCCTTTTGATAAGCCTCTATATACTCCAAAGCCTTATCGATAGTGGCCTGAGTATCATAAGACAAGCGCGCGTCTACCTCAGTCGATACCCGGCCTTCGATAAGCTCTAAAATACTACAGCCGATTTGGATCGTTAAGGCATCGATAACGGCATCGACATCACCTTGCTGACGACTCATCGTTTCTGCTAGCATCGATTGATTATCAGGGTGAATCAGCGCTTTGGTGATGAGGCTTGGATTGGTGGTCGCATCGATAGGCTTGAGACGCTCAATAGCGGCTAGATCGCCAGTGTCAGCGACAATAGTAGTCATAGTGCGAAGCTGTTGTAATGCGCTCATTAAATATCCTTGTCATTATAATAAGGGTTAAACCTTGGGGTTACTCGTAGATTGTCTTTAAGACTCTAACACAGATTTGCGTGTGGGGTTACTGCTAGTCATAGCGATTGCGAGTATTTCTTATGATAAGGCGCATACCACAAAAAGCTATGCCCTCATTTACTTTATTTCAGCTATTGATAGCTATTTTGCATGGGCACTGTCAGCAGTTTTTGCTATAGTAGGGGCGATCCATCGTTTACCTGCCTTATTGGCCGATTCTTTTATGAGTAAAGCGGATAATAGAGCCGATAGGTTATCAATGATAATCGAATATTAATAATAACCAAACATCAATAATAAAAAGTGAATGACTAAATTTAGAATCAAGCGATAATCACTAGATTTAGACGTTAGTTTTCTTCAATATAGCAAACGTTAACCGTTTCAAAAAGGATATAGGATATGAGTAAGTCGCCGGCAGAGCAAAAACCAGACAATATGACGTCAGTAAGTACTGATGTCAGCGGCGCTGCAACCGATCAACAGCTTTTGAATCAGCTGCGTCAAGACATAGACGCAGTGGATAATGAGATTCATAAGCTGATTAATAATCGAGCAAAATTAGCCCAAAAAGTAGCGGTGGCTAAAAAAGAGCATCTAGCGGAGCAAAAGTCCGATAGCCATCCTATCTTTTATCGTCCTGAGCGTGAAGCGCAAGTACTAAAAGCGGTGATGGCGCGTAACGAGGGGCCTATCTCTGATGAAAAAATGGCGCGTCTGTTTCGTGAGATTATGTCGGTTTGTCTAGATTTAGAAGCGCCGCAGCGTATTGCCTTTTTGGGACCGCTTGGCACTTTCACTCATGCGGCTGCATTAAAACACTTTGGCAAAGCGGCGGACACTATGCCGCTGACTACGATTACCGATGTGTTTCGTGAAGTCGAAGCGGGTACAGCGATGTATGGCGTCGTACCTGTCGAAAACTCCTCTGAAGGGGTGGTGAATCATACTTTAGACGGATTCTTATCCTCATCGCTGAAGATCATCGGCGAGGTTGAGCTGCCGATTCATCAAAACTTCTTGGTCGCTGAGCATACTAAGATCGACAGTATCAGCCGTATCTATTCGCATCAACAGTCTCTCGCGCAGTGTCGTCATTGGCTCGACGTCAACTATCCTAGTGTCGAGCGTGTGGCCGTCTCAAGTAATGGCGAAGCCGCTCGCCGCCTAAAGAACGAATGGCATTCAGCTGCTATTGCCGGAGATGTGGCAGTCGCTGAATATGATCTGCATAAGCTGTACTCGAATATCGAAGACAACCCGAGCAATACCACGCGCTTCTTAGTCATCGGCCACGAAGCTATCGCGCCATCTGGCCAAGACAAGACCTCTATTGTGGTCTCCGCTCATGACAAAGCTGGTGCCTTGATCGAAATACTTAAGCCGATGTCTTATCATGGTGTGTCGATGACTAGTATTGAGACCCGTCCTGAGCGCCCGAACAAGTGGGCTTATGTGTTCTTTATCGATATGGAAGGCCATATTGATAGTCCTAACGTCAGCGCCGCTATCGCTGATATACGTCCATTGGTCAAAGACGTGCGCATCTTGGGCTCTTATCCAAAAGCGGTGCTTTAAGATATAGAGTGTGGTCATTCGTAACAAGATATCTATTTGAGTCAGCGTAAAAAAGGACAAAGCCATGCCATCTGCCAAAAACTTGCAAGCTAAGACGCTTCAGCCACTAACGCCAGCCTACGAGAGTTTAATGGAGCTAGCACCTTATCAAACGGGTAAGCCGGTAGAAGAGCTGACGCGTGAATATGGCGTCTCAGATGTGGTCAAGCTGGCAAGTAATGAGAACCCTATGGGCTGCTCACCAAAGGTGACTTTAGCGATAACGGAGCAGTTAAGTCAGTTGGCGCGTTATCCGGATGGTAATGGCTATTATCTCAAGCAAGCGCTGTCAGACTTTACCGATATGAGTATCGATAGCATCACTTTAGGCAATGGCTCTAATGACTTGCTCGATATCTTAGCGCGAAGCTTCGTCGGTGCTGATGATGCGATCGTCTATAGTCAGTACGGGTTTGTGGTGTATTCGATGCTAGCGAAGATGCAGGGCGCGACTGGTATTGAGGTACCAGCGAAGCGTTTTGGTCATGATCTAAAAGCGATGCGTCAAGCTGTCCTAGATAATGCCAATACCAAGATCGTATTCATCGCCAATCCCAATAACCCAACGGGCACTTTGTTAGACAGCGAGGCGCTACGCGAGTTTGTCGCGAGTATGCCAGCTTCAGTATTAGTGGTACTAGATGAAGCCTATATCGAGTATAGTCCTGAGAGTAATAATCGGGCGCTATTAGACGAGTTTGATAATGTGGTGATAGTACGTACTTTCTCCAAAGCTTATGGCTTAGCCGGCTTACGTGTCGGCTATGCGCTCAGCTCGCCGCTAGTGGCGGATTTGCTCAATCGTATTCGCCAGCCATTTAATGTTAGCCGTATCGCTCTTGCGGCAGCAGCAGCGGCACTAACGGATCAAAGCTTTATTAGCGAAGTGCGAAAAATCAACGCCGGACAAATGCGCTGGCTTGAGAAGCAGTTTGATGCGCTAGGACTTGAATTTATCAAATCATATGCCAATTTTATTATGCTAAAAATAGAAGGTGCGGCTGATATTAACCAAGCGTTATTAGAGCAAGGGGTGATTGTACGGCCTTTAAAAGGCTATGGTCTAGAGGATTGGTTACGAATTACCGTAGGCTTAGCAGAAGATAATACACGCTTGATTGATACTTTAAAATCTATCTTAAATGCAGAGTGACCCCTTTTAATAGTCACTCATTTATATCTATTAGTTATTCCATCTAGTCGGTATTAAACTAGGCCGGGTTGAAGATTTGATATGCTTTATGATGACTGCTCAATACGCCTTAGCCGAGACACTAGATCAATTTGTAAGATACATATAATAAGATACATATAATAAGATACCTATAATAAGAGATCCATGAGCTATCTAAAATCCACAAACCATCTCACTACAGAGCCGTTATTTGAGCAAGTCTGTATCATAGGTCTAGGGCTGATTGGGGCTAGTCTTGCGCAAGCGATTAAAGATAATAGCCTAAGCAAACGCCTAGTCGCTGTCGATAAGCATCAGCCGAGCATCAGCGCCGCTCTTGATCAGGGTTTGCTCGATGCTGGCGGTAGCTCTCTAGCCCAAGTCGTGAGTGGCTCTGATTTGATCGTTATCGCCATCCCAGTGCAAGCGGTATCAGCGGCATTCACTGAGATTAAAGCGGCAATGCAGAGCGGTATACTTGCCTATGACTGTGTGATCAGCGATGTTTGTAGCACCAAAGCCAATGTCATCGCCGCTGCTAACGATGTTTTTGCGACTTCACGAAAGGGCTTGCCTACTGGATTGGTACCTGCGCATCCAATTGCTGGCGCTGAGAACTCAGGCTATCATGCCCGCCGCAGCGATTTATTTATTAACCATAGCGTCATTATTTGTCCATTAGCGAGCACCGATGAGTCAGCTATCACTAAGTTGCGGCAGTTATGGGAGTCGGTCGGGGCAAGTGTGATGTCGATGGACGCTCAGCATCATGATGCGGTGCTGGCCCATACCAGTCATTTACCGCACTTATTGGCTTATAATCTAGTCGATCAACTGGCCAGCCACGATGACAATTTAAATATGTTTCGCTATGCCGCTGGCGGTTTTCGCGACTTTACCCGTATCGCGGCGAGTGACCCTAAGATGTGGCATGATATCTTCTTTGCCAATCAAAATGCGATAATCGATGCACTCGATGAATACAGCGATTATCTACAAAATATACGTAAGCTTATTATTGATAAAGATTCAACTGCCCTGATGGGCCTTTTGGGCCGCGCGCAAGCCGCACGGCGACATTTTGGTCATATGCTAACCAGCACCCCTTATACGGATACCTCTGCTATGTCAGCTTCTTATATTATTTCTCCCAATACCAGTAATGCCGTCAATGGTACGATCACCATTCCAGGTGACAAGTCGATATCGCACCGTAGTATCATGTTCGGTAGTATCGCCGAGGGCGTCACGCGCGTGACTGGGTTTTTGGAAGGGGAAGATGCGTTAGCGACGCTACAAGCATTCAGAGATATGGGCGTGACTATCGAAGGGCCAGACAACGGTAAGCTCACTATTCATGGCGTGGGGATGAATGGGCTAAAGCCGAGCAAGACACCTATCTATATGGGCAACTCTGGCACCAGTATGCGCCTGCTGGCTGGTATCTTAGCCGCGCAAGATTTCGATAGCGTGCTGACCGGTGATACGAGCCTCAATAAACGCCCAATGGAGCGTATAGCCTCGCCACTACGGCAGATGGGCGCTATCATCCAAAGCACGGGCACTAGCGGTACCTCACCGCTTAGTATTACCGGCCGCGACAAAGCGGGTAAGCCGCTGCAAGGTATTGAGTATCAGATGCCAGTGGCTTCTGCGCAAATCAAGTCTTGCTTGTTATTAGCTGGTCTGTGGAGTGAGGGTACAACGACAGTGACGCAGCCGGAAGTCAGCCGTGACCATACTGAGCGTATGCTATCAGCCTTTGGTTATGACGTGAGCGTCGATGGCAATCGTATCAGCGTGGAGGGCGGCGGTAAGTTAACCGCTGGCGATATCGCCGTGCCAGCCGACATCTCTTCAGCGGCATTTTTTATGGTGGCGGCAGCGATCAGTCAAGGTAGCGAGCTGACTTTGAGTCAAGTGGGTATCAACCCAACGCGCACTGGCGTTATCGATATCCTAAAGCTGATGAATGTAGATATCAGTCTAAGCAATGAAACTCATGTTGGCGGCGAGCCCGTCGCTGATATTACTATTCGCTCCTCAAACCTACAAGGCATTGAGATACCTGAGCACTTAGTGCCACTGGCAATCGATGAGTTCCCAGTATTATTTGTCGCTGCCAGCTGTGCAAAGGGTCGTACCGTATTAACAGGTGCTAAAGAGCTAAGAGTAAAAGAGTCTGATCGTATCGCGGTCATGGCCGATGGCTTACAAACCTTAGGGATTGACTGCACCGTAACTGAAGATGGGCTAATCATTGAGGGCAAGGGCACACAAGGTCAAAGCGATGAGATGGATAACCAGCAGCCTGTCTTTGGCGGTGGTCATATCACCTCGCATCACGATCACCGTATCGCGATGAGCTTTGCGGTTGCGAGCCTGCGTGCCTCCAAGCAAATCATTATCGAAGGCGTGGAGACGGTGAATACCAGCTTCCCAGGTTTTGCAGAGCTCGCCAATCAAGTAGGTATGTCTATTGAGGTAGATAAAGGCGCTGAAACTGATAACGCCTAAAGCTTGCTATATTTTATTATTGATCAGTTAAAGTGCGATTAAAAAAAGCTTAATGATATAAGTAATTGGTAAGTAGCAATGTGTTGATGTCCTTATGACGTTGACGCATTGCTTTTCTATTTAAGTCATAAGCGCTCAGTAATAAAATCTAAGTAATAAAATCTAAATAATAAAACCAAAATAACAAAGTCCAAATAATAAAACTCTTTATCTCACAAACGCATCTTTCTCCTTTTACTGACCTGCCTATAAACAAATGCAGGAGATATAAAAGAGCATAAAATGCGCTTTGCCTAAATAAGTTGTCTGATGTATGACTACCCAAAATGTGCTAAAAAAACCAGTAGCCGTAGTGCAAACCACAAGACGCGGCATTATTACGGCGCTGATAGCGTTCTCGATTTGGGGCACGTTTCCGCTGTACTTTAAGCAACTAAGCGCATATGACGCGACCGAGATCATCGGTCATCGTATTATTTGGACATTTTTATGCTTATTAGTGGTTTTAGTCGTAACCAAACGTTGGCAATGGATTAACACCCTTAAAAAAAACCCAAAATGGTTAGCGCTAACTTTTTTATCTGGTTTGATTATCGCAACTAATTGGCTCACTTACGTCTGGGCGGTGAATCACGATCAGATACTAGAAGCCAGTTTAGGGTATTTTATCGGGCCTTTGGTCGGCGTGGCGCTATCGATGATCTTATTTAAAGAGCGTATGCGGCCGTTGCAGTGGGTAGCGATTGGCTTTGCTTTGGTGTCGGTGCTCATTCAAGTCGTTATGCTAGGGAGCCTGCCTTGGATATCATTGATATTGGCTTTTAGTTTTAGCACTTATGGCACTATTCAGCGGCAAACCCCGCTAACTGCCGTTGATGCAATGTTTATCGAAACCGCGATGCTCGTACCGATATGCGTATGGTGGTTTTGGCAGTCGGATGTCGTCAGTAGTCAGATCAGCTTTTGGTTCACCTCCAATATCTGGCTATTGATGCTGGCAGGGCCGATTACCTTGATACCCTTACTGCTGTTTAATAAGTCCACTAAGCTCGTCGCTTATAGTATTCTAAGCTTTATGAATTACTTGACGCCGACCTTTATCTTTTTCTTAGCGGTGTTTTACTATAAAGAACCGTTTGATCTGCATCGCTTAGCCGTATTTGGCTTGATATGGTTCGGCTTATTATTATTTAGCATCGATTTATGGCGACATCGTCCAAGTAAAATGCTAAAAGCCAAACACTAATCCTATAAAATTTGTAATCTTAATGCATTCATATGAC
The DNA here is from genome assembly GCF_904846685.1 of Psychrobacter submarinus. Taxonomy (GTDB): domain Bacteria; phylum Pseudomonadota; class Gammaproteobacteria; order Pseudomonadales; family Moraxellaceae; genus Psychrobacter; species Psychrobacter submarinus. The sequence goes on along the minus strand of NZ_CAJHBQ010000002.1, from coordinate 506,062 downwards.
TATTAGCAGAGAACTTTAAGGATAAGCACATGTTACCTAACGAAGCAGATGTCGTATTTGTCAAAGGCTTGAGCGTTGAGGCAGTCATTGGCGTCTTCGACTGGGAGCGCGCAATCACACAGCCGATCATGATAGATATTACGCTTGAAACCGATATCAGTAAAGCAGCGCTATCAGATGACGTCAAAGATGCTTTGAGCTATAAAGACGTCTGTGATGATGTGGCAGAATGGTGCAAAGAGCTCAAAGCCAAACTGCTTGAACATCTAGCCGAACAACTTGCCGAGAAACTATTAGCCAAATATAACTGCCAAAAATTGACCCTAAGCGTCGCTAAGCCGACAGCTATTAAAGAAGCAAACGCAGTAGGGGTACAAATCACGCGTTTTGCAAAAAATGGCAACGTGTAAACAATGAGCAATAATAATTTAGTGGGTTTGCCGCTAGAGCATTTACCAAAGATTAGTTTTGGTAAACTGCAAGCACTGCCAGTGAGTGCAGTATGGTTAGCTTTAGGCAGTAACTATCAAGCGAATCATCACTTGGCGAATGTCCGGACAACTCTAGCTAAGCTTGGCGAAATTGAGCTATCTTGTGCCATTAAAAATCCTGATATTACCGCTAGCAAAGAGCAGCCAAAACCTGATTATATCAATCAAAGCGTTTATTTAGCTTTGCACAAAGATATGACTTTAGGGCAGCTACAGACGTTTTGTAAAAACTTAGAAGACGAGTGTGGTAGGGCGCGTGCACAGAAGTCACAAGGCTCCGGTCAGCAAGTAGCAGTTACCAAAGTGAGTATGGATATCGATATTTTGATGGTTAAGCTAGAAGATCAACAAAATAGCCTAAGCAGTAGTAAGGATAAATGGATTATTATAGCGGAGCGCTTTCCTTTTGCAAACCATGAGATGACTGGGATAAAAGCGCTCAAAAAAGAGCTAGAGTTTTTAACACAACCGAATTCATCATTTTAAAGGTTTAAATACAGGTAGTGTTCTATAAAGGAGTCATTCTTTATGCACGATATAAAATGCAATATTATTTCAAGAGTGAATAAAAGTGAGAAGTGGTTTAGACATCACGCCTCACTTTACTAATTATATCGATGACTATTTTTCAGCTGTATCCGCTTTATCCAGATCACTTTGGCCAATGACATCGATATCTTCTAAACACAGCTTATCGTACTGTTTTTGACAAAACTCAGGATCGAGCTTGCACATAGCTTGCTGCATCTGGTCTAAGCGCGTTTCAGACTGCTGAATATGCTCAAGCATTTTGGCAAAAGCTTCAGCAACAGGGTCTTGTGAATAAGGATCGATACCATAAGCTTGGAAAGTTGTATCACGTGCTGATGTTGTAGAAGGCTTATCGTCTCCGGCTTGTTCGGTTTTCTTAGGCTCCTCCTTATCAGTGATAGTGCCTTTGGCCGCTTTTTCTTGTTGCTTAGAGTCATTGATTTTTGCAACGATAGGGTTGCCTTTTTCATCGTGGTACTCAGAGATCATACGCGCGGCACTACCGACCATAGTGGCGTTAGCAGGTACCGGCTTGACCACTACCGCATTCGAGCCAATTTTGGCATTTTTGCCGACCGCGAATGGGCCTAAAACTTTTGCGCCCGCACCAACGGTGACGCCATCTTCTAGCGTAGGATGACGTTTACCATTATTTTGTGAGACCCCGCCTAAAGTGACACCGTGATATAAGGTGACGTCATCGCCAATCTCAGCGGTCTCGCCAATCACCACGCCGACGCCATGATCGATAAAAAAACGTTTCCCAATCCGCGCGGCAGGATGTATCTCAATACCGGTCACGATACGTGAGCCGTAAGAGATCACGCGCGCAGCGAGCTTTTGCTCATGATTCCATAAGTAGTGGGCACCGCGGTGTAGTATCAAGGCATGAATACCGGGATAAGTCAGAATAACTTCTAAGCTATTGCGGGCGGCAGGGTCACGCTTAAAGACCGCATCAATGTCTTCTTTAAGATCTTTTTTGAACGTCTTGAGCGATTTAAGTAGGGTAGATGGCGATGGCATAACGCGTCCTATCATATTCTTTGATGACATACTGAATGAAACTGCTTGTTTATCATTTTAGTTATAGCAGCTTTGCCTGACAAAATATAGCTATAAGCCATAAATAATAACAGATTCATAGATAATGTAGATTTATTTACTAAAAGCAGAATGTATAGTGTCGTTATGCTGACAGGCGCACAACCTAGCCATACAGCTCATCGTAACATTCTGCTTAGTTTTATTTTAAATGGCGACTGCTTAAGTATTACTAGTAATATATTTAAGAATCTCGACGATTTGTTCAGGGGTTTGCGCCCATGCCATAGCGGCCGCGTCGACTTCTTTTAACGGATGAATAATATCGTCATTATGTAGAGTGATGTAGGGCTTATCTAAGGCGGCGCAGAAGCCGGCATCAAAGGCTGCGTTCCACTGCTTGTATTTATCACCAAAACGAATAATGGCAATATCACAGTTCTGGATTAAGGTCTTAGTGCGGATGGAGTTGACCTTAGATGACTGATGATCGCGCCAAAACTGTTTGTCGTTCTCACCCAATAGATCACCTGCAGCATCGCTAGCGTCGTGGTCAGTCACGGCTGAGGTGAACTTAATATTAAGGCCATGATTTTTTGCGCCTTGCATGATTTGCTCGCGCCAGTCTGTGTGGATCTCGCCTGATAAGTATACTGTCCAATTCATAATGAACTCCTTTTAGTTTTTAGTGCATAGCGCTTTAAGATATAACAGCGTTAGGTGTTTATGAGTTTAGCGATCCTTGGATAGTTTAGCTATTAAAGCACTTAGCAGCTGATATTCCTTTTGATCAAGCTGAAGACGTGAGCCTAGGCGCGATAAGCGTGCTGGCAGGGATCTTAGGTGCTCGCTATTAGCAAGATTGAGCGCTACCATCAGCTCAGTGCTGCGCTGCGTGAGACTTTGCAGTTGTTGCTGAGTAATAGCGGGCTCATCCCACTGTTGGCGGATATAAGTGTTGACTAGGGGTGAAGCAGTTTGGTCCTCGTCATGACTACTAGTGGTTGTTTTGCTCTCATCAATGAGCTCAGGATTCGCACCCGCTTTATGAGTTTGCGCATACGCGAAAATAAAGCTTGCGATGACTTGCACGGCTGAGGCGACATTGAGCACTGGATAATCAGGGTTGGCGTCGATTTGGATATGATAGTCGGCAAAGGCCAGCTCTTCATTGGTGAGGCCTCGGTCTTCACGGCCAAAGAGGATAGCAATCTTAGGGCGGCTCGCTGCTGAGAGTTCGGACTGATCGCTAATATCAGTCTGCGTATCTATAAAGTCCAACATAATCTTAGCCGCCTGCGTCGGAGTCACCACGGGGCGCGGCAGATGACGACTACGACTACTGGCGGCGAACACTAGCTGACAATCACCAATTGCTTCTTCTAGAGTCGGTGCGATTTTAGCAGCTGCTAATATCTCACTACCACCCGCTGCGTGCGAGACACTAGTTTCATCTATCGGCAGCTTAGGGTCGACGACCGTCAGATGAGACAAACCCATAGTATGCATAGCTCGCGCTGCTGAACCGATATTGGCAGGTAGGGTGGTATTGACCATCACAACTTGCAGGCAGGATAAATAATCGCTAACTTTTAGGGCGCTGGGTGCGGAAGAGGTAGATGTCATATCTATAACCCTAAACGTTGGTTGATCTCTTGTTCGACGTCCAAAAGTGCAGCTGACAAGCGCGTAATTAGCTCACTTTGGTGGCTTATCTGCTGCCTACGACAAGCACTCTCTAGCTGCTCGCTGAGCGCTACTAATTGCATAGCGCCTAAAGTAGCACTAGCCCCCTTTAAGGCGTGAGCAAATTCAAAGCCATTGGCATTATCGTTATTGGTTTGCGCCGCTTGCATCAGTACAATTCGCTGTTTATTATCGTCGATAAAGGTCTGTACTAAATCGGCAAAGTCTTCTTCTAGTAAGTCGCGCATCTCTTCGAACTGGGCATCATCAATGATGGCGTGAGCGCCATCGTGGTAGCTATCGCCAATCGTGTTAATGTTTTTGTACTCAGCATCCATCATGATAAAAAGGTCCAATAAGGGTAAGAAAAAGTGGACTAAGTTAAGTTTACTAACGACTTATACTGCCATCAGTGGTATAGGTTTTAGTTATAATGAAAATGTAGGTTGTCATCACTGATCATTGTTTTCAACTGTTGTAGATTATCATCATTAGGATAGACGCGCCAATGCTCTGATAAGCCGACATTGGCGATGCCATAATCGGCGTAGACGCTGAGGCCAAGCGGCGTACAGTTGTCATTTATGACGCCATCATTAGAAGTAAAATTATCTTCAGCAGTATTAGCAGCATTTGTATCTAAGGCCATAAGGTCATTGCCGTCCTCGTCATATAAGCTTGCACCCATAGCGCTATCGTAATAGTCTTGAGCGCCGCCTTCTAGCTCATCATCCTCGCCATAGTGGGATAGTCTTGGCGCTGGAATGATGTCAGCTTGTGCTGATTTTAATAAAGGCTGCAAGCGAGCAAGCAGATTAAGATCTTCATGGTGCACTTTGATACTGATCTTTTTAAGCCAGCGCAGACGCGCATCGACCATCGTCAACGCATTATCAAGGCGAGCAAATAGGCGTCCATCACGCTCACGGATACTGCCTTTAATGATGACCACCTCATCGACTTTTAACTGCTCTTTGACGCGATTAAAACGCTCAGCATAGCAGCTGACCTCAAGCCGTGAGGTGCCATCATCTAAGGTAATGACATGGCGATTACCAAAGTTTGCCATGTCGATAATCAGACCCGCGAAATAACAGCTACCGTTATAGCCGGTGTCAGTGAGTTTGTTGAGCCGCGTCCCTGAAGTATAGCGTTTGAGCTCATCTAAATACTCATTAATCGGGTGACCGGTGAGATACAGGCCTAAAGTATTCTTCTCAGCTTTTAGGCGGTGCTTATCGCCCCAAATTAGCTCGGGCGTCATTTTCAGCGGCGGCGCAGCAACCACGCTGTCCATCTCACCGAACAGATCCATCATGCCAAGCTCGCCATTTTTGCGGTCTTGTTCAGCGGCTTGCACCGCGCTTGGCAATTGACTCATCAATGCGCCGCGTATCTCATAAGCGGCATCGCTTGGCAAGTCAGGCCGTAGCGTAGCAGCAAAGTCATCAAAGCAGCCGGCACTGACCAAAGCTTCAAGCGTGCGTTTATTGACCTTTTTAATATCGACACGGCGACAAAAGTCGTATAAGTCGGTAAAAGGTCCATCAAGGCGACGCGCTTCAACAATAGATTCAACCGCGCCTTCTCCGACGCCTTTGATTGCGCCTAGGCCGTAGATAATATTGGTCGGGGTGTCAGCGACAAAGTGCCATTCACTGCGGTTTACCGATGGATTGTCTACAGTCAATCCAAAGTTTTCACGGCAGTCATTGATAAAGAACACCACGTTGTCGGTGTTGTTCATATCGGATGTCAGTACCGCAGCCATAAATTCGGCAGGGTAGTACTGCTTAAGATAAGCGGTCTGATAAGCGAGCACCCCATAAGCAGCAGAATGCGAGCGGTTAAAACCATAACCGGCGAACTTCTCCATCAAATCAAATACACCGCCTGAGGTGACCTCATCGATACCTTGATCGGTGGCACCAGTGACAAAGATATCGCGCTGTTTGGCCATCTCTTCGGGTTTCTTTTTACCCATAGCTCGGCGCAGCATATCCGCACCGCCGAGACTGTAACCGGCCATGACCTGCGAGATCTGCATTACTTGCTCTTGATAGACAATAACGCCGTTGGTGTTTTGCAGTATCGGTTCAAGATTGGGATGATCGTAGATGACTTCTTCGCGGCCATGCTTACGGTCAATGTACATCTCTACCATGCCGGCATCGAGAGGGCCGGGACGGTAGAGGGCGCACATCGCGATGACATCTTCGATGTTCGTTGGTTGCAGCTTGGCTAGGTACTTTTTCATACCCATGCTCTCTAACTGAAACACGGCGGTGGTTTTGGCATCTTGAAGTAGTTTATAGGCTTTGCTGTCATCTAGTGGCAAATCTTCTAATACTAAAGCCTCTTTACCTTCACGAGCGCGGCGCTCATTGATGTTTTTCACTGCCGCATCGATGACAGTTAAGTTACGTAGTCCCAAAAAGTCAAACTTCACTAGTCCGACATCTTCGACATCGTCTTTGTCAAACTGACTAACACGGTGACCTTCGTCATCACAATAAATAGCGCTAAAATCAGTGATCCTATGCGGCGCGATCAGTACGCCGCCGGCATGCTTACCGACGTTACGGCACACGCCCTCTAATTTGACCGCCATCTCCCAAATCTCGATGGCATCTTCATAGTCCATATTGTCTGGATTGGAGATTAAGTCTTTGAGCTGCGGCTCTTGCTCTAGCGCTTGGCTGAGAGTGATGCCAGGCGTTTTAGGAATCAATTTAGAGATTTTATTGGCCAAAAAGTATGACTTGCTTTGTACCCGCGCCACATCACGCACCACCGCTTTTGCCGCCATAGTACCGAAGGTGATGATTTGTGAGACCGCTTCACGGCCGTAAGTTTGCGCCACATAATCGATGACGCGGTCGCGACCTTCGATACAAAAGTCAATATCGAAATCGGGCATCGATACCCGTTCAGGGTTCAAAAAACGCTCAAAGAGCAAGTCATAATGGATGGGATCAAGGTCAGTAATGTTCAGTGCATAGGCCACTAAGGAGCCAGCGCCAGAGCCACGCCCCGGACCGACAGGCACGCCGTTGGCTTTTGCCCAGCGGATAAAGTCCATAACGATTAAGAAGTAACCAGGAAAGCCCATCGATAAGATAATCTCTAGCTCATACTCTAAACGCTCATCGTACTGCTTACGAAAGTCGCTCCAGCTCTCGTCGCGCTCAGCCACAGGAAACAGCTTGTCCAGTCGGTGCTCAAGACCGCGCTGCGATTCGGCTCGAAAAAACGACTCTATGGTCTCGCCCTCAGGCACAGGAAAATCAGGCAACACGTTGATGCCTAGCGTCAGTGTCACATTACAGCGGGTGGCTAGGCGGATGGTATTATCGATAACTTGCGGAATATCAGCGAACAGCTGCTGCATTTGTGCTTGAGTTTTTAAGTACTGCTCATCAGAATAATTCCGCGGACGATTGGCATCTGCTAACACGTAAGAGCCGGCAATACACACACGGGCTTCATGAGCATCGAAATCCTCTTGCTGTAAAAAACGCACGTCATTGTGAGCCACTAGTGCTATACGATGCTTAGCGCCAGCATGAATAGCCGCTTGAATAAACGCATCTTCACCGCTGCGATTGGTACGTTTTATTGCAAAGTATAAGCGATCGGCAAATTTGGCCTGCCATTCAACAAGGAGCTCATCTGCGCGCTCTGGCATAGAGCCAATAAGCGCCTGTCCGACATCAGATTTTTCAGTAAATAAGACAATAACGCCGGCGGCATGAGCAAGGATGTCACTACGCTTGACGATAGGGGTGCCATGATTGGCAGGATCAGCGCGGCCCTCGGTGAAGCCTAGCGAGACGATACGAGTGATGTTTTGATAGCCCTCATTATCCATAGCCAGTAACGTCAGTCTCGTGTCTTCATCGTCCATGATGACTTCGCTGCCGATGATAGGCTTGATACCAGCGTTCAAACAGCCGCGATAAAACTTCACTGTCGCATAAAGGTTGGATAAATCAGTCAGTGCTAGTGCTTGCTGATTATCTGCCGCCGCCGCCTTAATAAGTGGCTTGATACGCACGATAGAGTCAGTAATAGAATATTCGCTATGAATGCCAAGGTGTACAAATGCCATAGGGTACTCTTAAAAGCCAGGAGAAAAGCGAGTTGGAGATCAGATAAAGGTGCTATTTTGCTATTGTGTTCATCACGTTGTAATGAGTTTCTTATAAAAAATAGTGCTTATTATCAGGAACTTACCTCGCAACAAGCGCTATTCATACAATAGCGACAGCTTTTGTGTCAGCCGTTAATGATAGCATTTTTTGATACTGACAGCTACATTTTCAAACGCTATTGATGGCGTAAGAAGCTCAGAAGATAAATGGATAACATATAGTGAATACACTATAAACGATAACGTACGACTGAGAGGTTTAATTTTCAATAAAGCTTGCGCAGCATCAAAGACAGGTAGGAAGCAAGCAGCAAGCAAATAGAAAATAAGTAAAGTTCATACCAGTAGCGCATCTAAACGTATGAGTGTTCTATGCTTATTAGCGACGACAAAAGCCTTCTATACCTGCCTTCTATACCTGCCTTCTATACCTGCATAGTAAAGAGGGCTCGTTACGTTTATTTTATAGGCCACATTCATAGCTTGATACCACTAATAGCCAACCACCGCCGCATCGACAATACGTGGATCAGAAGCACCATAAATTCCAGTAGGTGTCAGCATAATAGACTGCGTCGAGCCCATAGTGTCTTTGGGGCTGACTTTATGCCCCATAGATTCTAGCTTTTTTACCGTATCGATATTGAGAGCTTTCTCAACACGAATCTCATCAGGCAGCCACTGATCATGGATACGCGGCGCGTGCGTGGCCTCAGCGATATTCATATCGTGGTCGATAACGTTTGAGATGATTTGGGTAACGGTAGTGATGATACGGCTACCACCGGGACTGCCAGTGACGATATAGGGCTTACTGTCTTTAAATACTAAGGTCGGGCTCATAGAAGATAAAGGACGTTTGCCCGCTTCAACGGCGTTTGCCGCGCCGCCGATAAGTCCATAGGCGTTTGGGGTGCCAGGCTTAGCAGAGAAATCATCCATCTCATTGTTGAGCAGTATGCCTGTACCTTCGGCGACAAGGCCGGTGCCATAAGAGAAATTGAGCGTATAGGTATTGGCTACTGCGTTACCGGCTTGATCAACGATAGAAAAATGCGTGGTTTGATCGCTCTCATAGGGCAGTGGGTTATTGGCTTTGATACTAGCCGCTGGCGTGGCCTTATTAGGATCGATTAGGCTGCGTAGTTTGTTGGCGTAAGGACGGGCGGTCAGTCCGCTAGTCGGCACATCGACAAAGTCAGAATCGCCTAAATACTCCGCTCGATCGGCATAAGCCAACTGCATCGCCTCGCTCATCAGATGAATCGTTTGCGCGCTATTTTGTCCATAGTCCTTGAGCGGATAGCCTTCTAGGATATTTAATATCTGTACGATGTGAATGCCACCAGAGGACGGCGGCGGCATAGAGACAATCTCATAGCCGCGGTAGTTGCCGGTCACAGGCTCGCGAACAATGGCCTCATAATCTGCTAAGTCCTGCAAGCTCATAGCACCGCCAGCCGCGTTGACCGCTTTCACGATTTTGCTTGCAGTATCTCCCTTATAAAAACCATCTGCGCCTTTATCAGCAATAAGCTGTAGCGAGCGCGCAAGCTCTGGCTGACGCAAACGCTCACCAGGCTGATAGGTACTGCCATCAGGTTTGAAGAATATCTTTTTGGTACTTGGCCACTTTTGTAGCCGCTCTTTTAAAGCCTCCAAAGATTCAGACAAGCCTGCGGTGACGTCAATACCATCAGCTGCCAGCGCTATAGCAGGTGCCATCACTTGCTGGCGCGTCATAGTGCCGTGATCCTCAAGCGCTTTAAGTAGTCCGGCAACGGTACCCGGCACGCCAACCGCTAAGCCGTGATAACGCGACAAATCACTGATTGCTTCGCCATTAGCATCCAAATACATATCGCGCGTCGCACGACTAGGCGCTTTTTCGCGGTAATCAAGGGCAATGGTCTTATCTTGCTTGGCATCATAAATCATCATAAAACCGCCGCCGCCAATATTACCGGCTCGCGGCAGGGTCACGGCCAAAGCAAAACCTACCGCGACCGCTGCATCAACAGCATTGCCGCCGTCTTTTAGAATTTGTAGCCCTATATCTGAGGCCAGTGCTTCTTGGCTTGCGACCATGCCGTTTTTGGCCCATAACGGATGCTGAATAGCCGCGCCTGAATAGATAGCTTGTTCGGCTTTAGCGGTAGCAGGAGAGGACAAAGCGTTGGGTGCCGCATTTGACTTAGCTACAGTTACGCGCTGAGTTTCAGAGATGAGGGTTGGGTTCTCAGTCATAGCCGCTAAGTTGATAGCGCTAGTATTGATAGCGGTGTTATTCGTCACTACTGGGCGGTTTTCCGCGCTGTGAGCAGATATTGCTAGCAAAAGGGTACTACTCAGAAGTAAAGTAGCCCTGTTAAAATTGATTTTTGAAGGTATCATCGTAACGTCCTTTTAACGAGTTAGAGTAGAGGCTAGCGAGCAGGTATTTTAGTTAACGATAGAGTTTATATCCTCTCAAAATGAGGACGCGCTCTATAGGAGATAAAAATAACTAAGCCAAGTCATTCGCCTGTAAATATTTAAGCGTACGCTGATGGCCATAGTGCCACTGCGCTTGCATTTGCTGTACAAAGTCGTCGTAATCAGCATGAATGAGATCAATTCGTCCTTGCCGTACATTAAGTCGTTTACGTGCATGTTGACCGGCTAGGGCTTTGCCATTATCAGCGAAGGGCAACCAATGAATCTTATTTTGCTCAATATCGTTAGTACTATTCTTATCAGCCTTAAAGGACAAAACCTCAGCTAATCTTTCATTAGGATCAAAGCCAAAAATACGCTGAATCGCAGGTGCCGCTAGTACTCTATCATAGCCCGCTTTGGTTTCAGCAAATACGCTATTGCCAAACTGAGCTGCCAACTCGATAGGTGTCAAATCTATAACGCCGCCTAAGCTCCAACCCAGCCCTTCGATAAACGTCGGCTGCAGATAGTACATATCTGCCATCGATGCTCTGACCGCTTGCGCAATATCCCAATCCGTAACAAGATGAAGCGCTTGCATAATACGCATAGGAGCATAGCGATGAGTAGGGCAAGCTAAAGTTTGCTTATCGATACAAGCGCGCAGATGATCTGGGGTGAATAACACTTCTTGTAATTTGGCAGCCAGCTGCAGGTTTTTTGCTTGATGCATTTGTTTTAGCGAGTCTTCTGTGGGCACAAGACGGCTAGCAATAATCGCAGTATCAGGAAAAGCATTCATGTCAAGGCTTGGTTGTAGCTGGATCAATTCATCTAGCCAAGTCGTCTCGTCGGCAATCTCAAACATGGCAAAATTATGTAATTCTGCCAACAGCTCATCATAAGTTTCGCGCTGATGTAATTTTAAAGTCCTAGAAGCGCTTGTTGATAGTCCTAAGCGTTTTAGCCCTTGATAAAAATAGCTAGGTTTTCGTTGTTTTGCGCTTAGCGTAAAATCTTGCCGATGCCGACTGGATTTTACGACGTTATAGAGCGCCTTACTCTCAATTAATAGTTTTAGATCTTCTGGGTCTGGGGCGATATTGACTAAAAGGCTGGCTAGACTCCCGCCGCAAGTGGCTAGTATCAAATCAGGCTTTAGGCCGTACTCACACAAAGCGGCGTAACTGCCTAAATAGTAGCCAAAACGGTAGCCACCACCCGAGAATAGCTGCACGCGTTGATAAGGTTTGGACTCAAGTAAGCTATCGTTATTCATTGGAGACTAGTCCACTTTTATCGCCAAAGATACGGTAAAAATACCAAAGCGATCGATGCGCATATCAATCTTTTTAAACCCTGCCTGCGTGACAAGCTGATCCATCTCTGCTTGCGAGCGGCAGCGCATCACCCAGCTACTGCCGCGATGATTGTTTAAGGTTTTGCTGATAAACTCTTGCTCAGGATGCCATGGCTGATTGGTATAAAGCAAATAACCGTTAGGCGCTAAGCTGTCATTTATACCTGCGAGCGCAGTACTGACCAAGGTATTGTCGGAGAATAATTCAAACACCCCTGAAGCGATTGCTACATCGAAGGCGTTTGCGGCACTATTTTTGACATTTGGTAAATTATTGCCTTGATTATCTTTATAGCTGGCATCATCAAAAGCGTCTTTTTGCACCGCATTGACCCGATTATCTAAGCCTAATTTGACTGCCTTATTTGTGATCACTTGCACATTGTGCGCGTCATAATCGCGCATCTCAGCTTGTAGTTGCTCATACTCTGCTAATAAATCAAAAACGTAATAACCATTACCACTAGCAATATCGAGAATACTTAACGTTGACTCATTATTTTCGGTTTCGCTGTTTATAGTCAGGATTTGCATACGCTGATCCAGTGCCTTTCGCCCAAGCTCTAACAAATGCTGACGGCGTATCCGAATCCCTTGCCAACCGATATTGCTCAGATAAAACTTATCGACCGCTTTACCAAAAGCATTGCTACCTTTCGGCGTGTTGGCATAGACTTTGTCAAGCGAGCTGCCAGAGTCAAAACCATGCTCTAGGCCGGTAGCGATAGCATCGCTGACATGGCCGAATTTTTGCATAGCAAAGCGGGTCATAGCAAAGCTTGGGTTAAAGGGTTTAATCGCGAGGCGATCGACTTTATCTTTACTGGCGCTATTGAGGTGAGCGCCGGTTAGATCCACTTTATCAGTGCTGTTCGCGAATAAGCTATCGGCAAAGTCGATACAATCAGCGAAGATATCAGCCTTATTAGTCTCATGAAATATCGCATGAAAGCTATCTGGGTATAGCTGCCAGCGCTTATTAGGTGAGCTTAATTGCTCATAAAACTGACGTTCAGCTTGCTTGTCGACCACATAGTCTTTGCCCGCGCATAGTATAAAAGTTGGCGCGGTAATAGCGCCAGCATCATCAAGCAGACGTTGACCGGTTGCATGAGTGTCAATAAGCAAGTCACTTGATATTGATCCTGAAATCAGTGGGTCTGCATTATAAGCGGCTTGCGCGTCTTTATCATGGGTCAGGACTTGCGCTTTGACATAGCTCGATACTCTGGACATCAAACCAAATTTACGCGCGACTTTAAGAGCCGGAATCGCAAAGGGAATATATAGACGGATGCTGAGCGCCGGCGTGCCAAGGATCATACCGCGAATATTTGGCGCATAATCATGCACCCAAGCCGCGGCTAATACCGCTCCTATACTACTGGCCACGATCACAGTATCTTCTAAGCCAATACCTGTTTGCTGAGTGACTAAGGTCACAAAGTCATTGAGGTCGCGCTCAAGCTCTGTAACGCTATCGGCGTGGTCTTTGATACCGCCTGAGCGCCCATTACCGCGTGCATCCCAAGCAAACACTTGATAACCGGCTTGGACAAAGCGCTCTGCTAACTCTGTTAAACGTCCCGAATGCTCATGACCTCGGTGCAAGAGGATGACTTGCTTTTGCTCGGACTGTTGCTTAGATAGATTAGCCAATTGCGCTAATGGCATGGTTAACCAATAGCGATAATAGAGCGCCGTACCATCGTAAGCATTAAAGCAGCTGTGCTCAGTGATAATACGAGCTGATATGTTAGCGGTATTGGCTGATGCTTTGACAGAGTTTTTTTCAGCTTTATGAGTAGGTTCGGTTGGCATATTAGCGCGTCCTTGTGAACGAATGGTGGAAGAGGCCTCGACAGACTTGGCTATTGGCGGCGGATGATAGTGGTTGAAGTAAAACTTTGCGATAAAAGCGAGGCGATTAAGCGAGGTCTTGATGAGTAATAGCTGATTGAGCAAAAATAAAGGCTTTATATAACCAATACGAGGCTGACGATGAGCCATACAATTAACGCAAGGCTGAGCAAAGGCCATAAAAAACCCAATAGCGCCTAACTCAAAGGCTCGATCGCTTTTACCCAATGGCCCATGATTGGCGCGTTCACCAGTGGTTAGACTGGCACTAATGGCCACCACTTCCGTTAGCATACTTAAGCTATTAATGAGCTTTAGATGAGTGTGATTGGAGAGTTTGGCGGAAGACAGATCCTGTGGAAGCTGTAAAGCCTTAGGACTAAAATATAGCTTGTTGCCAGTAGTGGTAGGTATATGCGGGGACAAACTCGCTATTAATAAATAGTCTGAGACTATATCACCACCTTCATTGAGCACCGCTCCTAGATTTGAGGCTTGCTGGTGCTCCTTTGCCATCATGCCATCGATGGCGTTTAATGCCATACGTATAAAGAGCGCTACAGGTAATATGAGCCAGATACGCGCATTTCGCTCAGTAGGGTTGTTCGTTAGGGTGTTATTATTCGCTTGCGGCGCTATATTGGCTATAACATAAGCGCTACCAGCACTAAGCACAATAGCGCTAACAGTGACTTGATTGGCACTCACGCCAAAACTTACCAAGGCATCACTGATAGGCCGCAACTGATTTTGAAATTGAGTCTTTAGCTGATATATAGACATAGTCAATAAGGTTCAGATACGAGTGATAAAATGACAACTGACCAATAAGCGCAGATGTAAAAGTACTAACAAATCCTACCACAACTATAAAGCGTTAAGATAAATAAAATCAAACATTAGTTCTAGGGATTATTTAGCCAATTTTTGTATGAACAGAATTAGGGCGTGTCCCTAATATTTTTTTGAATAAATATCTCCTTTTTTTCGTAATATCCCTTAAACTTGCTGATATGTTGCTCAATCGTAACGTTTATTGTATCAAGCAACTACAATGGAGCTAAATTAACCGAAGCAAATGGTAGCAACCCTGTATAGCACTAGATAACTTAAAACAAAAAAAGGGATTTTTATGTCAGTTATTCATCACAAGAAATCACCATATTCACTTTCAATGCTAAAGTTGATGCCAATTTCTATGCCGATGGCGCATCCGCAGCGTACCAAACGCAAATGGCTATCGCGCGCCAGTTATACGTTACTATTAGCGAGTAGCTCTGCGGTTATGAGCGGTTGTCAGTCTAATAAGTCGTTAGATAGCTCTAATCACAGCTCCGCTGCGCTCATCGATTTTAGCGTTGTCGACCCTGCGGTTATGCAAGCACAAAGTGAAGCTTTTAATCAAAGCCTACAAGCGCACGACGAGCGTTATGAGCAGCTCTTCGATCAAACCCGCTTCCCTAATAGTGATAGCCAAGCCAAACGTCATTTAATAAGTGCTATTCGTCAACATTTAGCGACTGAGCATGTCGCGGTGGCACAGGCTAACTATAATGCCGTGCCTTTTATCGATGCCGATAGTATCGATGCTGGCTCGACAGGGTTACTCAGAACGATTCTTGAAGTCTACGGCCATCGCGAAGCGCAAGAGAATGATGATTACGAAAATCATAGCGATTATGACTATGATGACTATAATAACTATAACGACTATGAAAGCCATAACGAAACCGCTGCAGATGCAGTGAGCGCAGCGGCTGACTTTGAAGTCGCTTATGAAGTGGATGGTTATGAGTATGATAGCGATGGCTACGATATCGATGGTTATGACGAATACGGTTATGATCGCAGCGGCTATGATTACTACGGTGAAACCGCAGAGGGTTATAACAATGGCAGCCGCGATACTAGCTTGCGCGCGCGTATAGCCAGTAACAATCCAAAACAGTGGTTGGCAGATTTTGAAGCACTGCAAGCGGCCAAACAAAGCGAGAAGGTTAAACCAACCAACCCTGCAGCCAATCCGGTCAAATCCTCCACTCCTGGCGCTATCAGTATGGTTTTAGATATGCTGCATAAAACCCCCGAGCAAGTCGCAGCTACCAACGCTTATCAGTATAAATATTTGACCTTTAATAGCGTTAGTCAATATCTACCAAAACAGCGCCAGTTTAAGAGCGTCTACAGCTACGATTACGCTGCACCTACTATCAGCTCATCGGTGCAGTTGCCGTTAGCTTTAGATTTCAATACCAGTAAAGTCACCTTAGATCCAGCGCTTATCATGCCGCTAGTGGCTTTAGCCAATCCTGAGGATACGCCAACGCAGATGACAGCGCATACGGTGGACTTTGGTTTACCTGAGGCTATCACTTCTCAAGTGCCAACTGCAGTCATCTATGACGCTGCTATCAATGCTATGCAGGCAAGCATGGCAGAGTTGGCGCCCGAACACTTCAGCGCCGTTGATATTCGAGAAGATGAATTTGCAAAACAAGTGGGCGCCGCGCGAGCAGTCAAAGTTAACTTTGGTAGCAAGCAAACAGGCGAGATCATCGGCAAAATGCTCAAATATATGAGCCAGTCGCTACAACAATATGTCGACGCTAATCCTGTTCAGTACCCAGATAACGCTATGCTAAAAAAGGCAATAGATAAAATACAGCTCTACAATAAGGGCTATCAAAGCGCTGATGTCGGTGCCTTATTGCAGCTGGTAGAAGCGATCTTCCCTATCTCCTTTAATCAAGTGAATTACTACTACCTTGATAGCTCAGATGAGTTACTGGCTAAGCAGCAACGGATCAATTTCGGTGGCGACTTGATGGGCTCAAACACGACTGTATTGAACCAAGTACGCTATGATCGCCGCAGCTTTGAGAGTAGTCCATTAACTCCACTACTGACGCAAACATTTGGCGCAAACTCGCAGCCCGCACTTGATGGCAACGCTTGGCTTGCCGAGCAACATCAACAAAAACAAAGATTAGAGCAGGCTCGCTACGCACGTTATGACTACGCTTATGAAGATGCATACGAAAATGGCTATGAAAGTGCTGACGATGACAACGACATGGATAACGCTACTAATAGCGCAGATTAATAAAGGATATAACTAATTTAAAATTAGTATTAAGCTTTTTAAGGATAAAAAATGAAAACTCAAATCAAGCCAGTAGCGTTATCTGTAGCTACAAATACCATTATGGCTAAGCGCTCGCTAGTCAGTAGCGCCTTGTTGGTCGGTAGTGTAGCGCTAACGGGTTGCCAGTCTATGAGTACCAACCCAAGCAGTGTGACTAATGTTGCCGCCAGTCAAAACGCGGCAAAAACAAGCTTAGAGAGCGCTCTAAAAAAACAGCGCCGTAGCTCGTTTAGTTACCATAGCAACATTGAGATCAGCAATGAGCAGCAGTTTACCAATGTAGACCAAATGCAACTAGTCGCCGCAGAGACTGCCGCCAGGTATTGTGAAGAGACCCATGATCAGGCCTATGCAGATTTGATTGCCCAAGCACAAGCGCAAAACTTAGAGCTGTCCGCACCGCAGTATAAGGTACAGCGCAGCGCACTTAAAAACAAATATTTAGCGTGTAGGGACGCTTATCAAGCTTGGCAGGCTAAGAGAGCTGATGACTATTATGATAGCTATGATGACTATTATGATGACTATGACAGTGACGAGAATGAAGCTATAGTCGAAGTCAGTGAACCGTTAGCTATCGAAGCGGAAGGGCAAGAGGGCGCCACTATCCTTGAAACCAGTACGATAAAGGGCAATCCTCTTAATGAAAAACAGAATGGAAGTACTTCACAGGCGGTAAGCCCTTATTATCAGCAGCTATTTGATAACTATGAGGATAAATCAACGCCACTCGATATTAAAAAAGCGCAATTGCTTGACGCGTATTTGCTCAAGCCTTTATCCATCAATGCGCAAGGCGTTTATCAGCCGCTAGCTGGCAGGTTTACGATGCTGATGAGCGCTCAGTATCATGCGCGTAATAATCGTACTACTATTAGTCAGCCTATCTATGTCGATTTTAAGACCGGTAATATCTATCTATGGGCTGATAACTTTGCACTACTGACCTCTGAATTTGCCGATGATAAGCTTGGCACTCAGTGGCAAAACAAATGGCTACGCTTAGCGCTTGATGATGGTAGCTTGCCCAAAGGCTTCGGTAAGTCAGTGATTAAGGCGCACTTTGAAGCCTTAGACCGCACTTATGAAGCGGCGCCCGAGAGTCAGTTTGACTATATTGCGCCGACGACTTTAGCGACTCTATCGCCCAAACTGCCTACGCCGCAGCTAAATACTATGCAGCAAACGCCGCAAGTCATCCGCCGCGTACAAAGTGCTGAGAGCTATGAGCAGTTTTATAAAGATTACGTCAGTATCTTTTATGAGCGGATGACTAATCAGTATCCTGAGCTTATAAAAGAAGCCAAGGCTTATGAGCCAAGCGCTCCTCGCCCTGATGCGACTAAGCTCACTAGCAAAGTACTCGTGCAGCAAGCTTTATCCTTGATGAAAAACGTCACCGATCGACAAGCAGATAGTATCGTCAATGACGTATTCGAAGGCGCAGCGCGTTCTGATAATGAAGCGATGAATAATAAAGTTGCAAACCAGCAGCCAATGATTCAAACGCTATATGGTTTGAGCCCACGCGGGCAGATACAATGGCAGCATCAGCGTAGCCAATATGCAGACTCACAAAAAGTCAATAAAGGGCTGACAATCGATGTTCTGCAGCAATATATGCCTGTCTCCTCAGCTATAGCGTTCCCAAACTTGCCAGCGGATAAACAAATCCCCAATGCTAGTAATAGTATCGATATCAGGAAGTACGGGCGTGAACTGATGCAGTATTATGAAGAAGGCAATGGTACTGCAATTGGGAAAATGCTCTATAGCACTTTGCCTATGGCCAAGACCATGTACAGTGGAATCGTAAAGCCAGCACAGTATCAACAGACGAACCTAGAAGCTGTTGAGGAAGAGGTTGCAGAGTAGCGGTTTTAGCTAAACTCTAAGTATAAACTAAACCCCTTGGCGCTATTTAACGATAGCGTCAAGCGGTTATTATATTCAACAAGACCTAAGTCATAAGTCTTATGGTTATAAATTAGCGCCATTGACCTTGATACATCGTTCCTAAGATAGGATTGAGCCCGATCTGATAAGCCAGATCAGCAGGGCGGGCGATGTCCCACAGTACTAAGTCTGCATCGCAGCCGACAGCGATTCTGCCCTTGTTGTTTAATCCTAGTGCCTTGGCCGCATGAACCGTAGCTCCTGCGAGCACCTCTTCTGGCGTTAAGTAAAACAACGTACAGCCCATATTCATCGCGAGCAGCAAAGAAGTTAGGGGTGAGGTGCCAGGGTTGCAATCGGTGGAGATAGCCATTGAAACCTTGTGCTGACGCAAAGTCTCTATCGGTGGCAGCTTAGTATCACGTAACGTATAAAATGCGCCGGGTAATAATACTGCGACGGTGTCGCTTGCGGCCATCTTCTTGATATCGTCCTCTGATAAATGCTCTAAGTGATCACTAGATAGTCCTTGATAATCAGCGACCAGTGCACTCGCGCCAATATTAGAGAGCTGCTCTGAATGCAGCTTGACCGGCAATTCAAGCGCGCGCGCCACTCCAAAAACCTTTCTGATTTGCTCACTACTAAAAGCTATCCCTTCACAAAAGCCATCGACAGCATCGACTAAGCCCTCACGATGCAAGATAGGCAACCACTCACACACTTGCTCGATATATTCATCAGCGCGGTCTGTATACTCTGGAGGCAAGGCGTGGGCGGCAAGATAGCTGGTGCTGACATCGATATGATGTTTTTCGCTAAGCTGACGGGCGACGGTGAGCATTTTACGCTCAGTCTCCAAATCTAAACCATAGCCGGACTTGATCTCGATACTAGTCACGCCCTCGCGCATGAGTGCAAGTAGCCGCTTCTCACTTTGCGCGAATAGCTCATCAATACTAGCCGCGCGGGTAGATCTCACTGTTGAGACGATACCGCCGCCTTGCTCGGCGATATCTTGATAGCTGGCACCATGTAGGCGCGCTTCAAACTCGTTGCTGCGGTTACCGGCATATACCAGATGAGTATGACAATCAACGAGACCTGGCGTTATCCAGTTGCCCTTAGCATCAGTAATCTGCTGGTTTTGATAGCTAGATAAAAAGCTTGATATCTCATTTTGAGCGCCTATCCAAGCAATTTTGCCATTGTTAATACCGATAGCGGCATTTTCTAGCTGACCGTAGGGCATATTATGACTGTTATTATCTGCACTTATATCAAAGCCATACTCAGCCGAAAAAGTCGCGAGATTGGCATTTATAATAAGGCTGTCAAACGATGTCATAGCGTTATCATTATTGATCTGTTTGGTAGAGTTGGTCATAATATGCTCCTGCTTATTTTAGGTGAAAGCTAGCGCGTTTATAGTTTTCAATCGAAACGGGGTAGAGTGCATTTCATGCACTATTTAACTCAGGTTTTATTAAATTATTCAGGTTTTATTAAATTATATAGTCAGTAAGTAGCGCTCAACGATGGTAGATAATAGACGCGCCGCCACCTTACAACTGCGGTTGTCAATATCATAAGTGGGATTAATCTCGGCAATATCTGCTATTTTAACTTTGCCTGAGTCCATGATGAGTTTGACCGCGCGCTCCACAAAACCCAAATTGATACCATAAGCTGCCGGAGCGCTAACACCAGGCACCACGCTTGCTGGCATACAATCCATATCAATCGTAAGATAGATAATGTCCACTTGCTCGATAAAGTGAGTGATTTGCGACGCTAGCTTTTTCCATTTTTTATGATTACAGTCTTCATCGCTAATGATTTGCACGCCTAAATCATCGGCGCGATCAAATAGGGCAGCAGTGTTTGATAGACGACTGACGCCAATGCAACAGTAATGAAAAGGCTGATTAAAGGCTTGTAGATGCTCAGCAATTTGCCGAAAAGGCGTACCGGATGTGGCAACATCAGAGGCACGAATATCAAGGTGCGCGTCAAAATTAATAATACCAATAGTAGGCATCGCTTGAGCCTTTATCTGATCTTGATTATTATGCTTTATTTGCAGCGCCTGCCATAGACCCAAAAAGCTACCATAAGCTATGGCATGACCACCGCCAAGCCCGATCGCTAGGCTGCCTTGTTTAATCACACTTGTAATGACATCAGCATAGCGCTGCTGCGCCTCCTCCAAGATTTGTTCAGCAAACTCATCATTGTCCTCACACTCGATGTCGCCGGCATCAGCCATTAAAGTTGTCAGCTTACCCTCAAAGCTGTCTTGAATCTCTTTGATAACAGGGAGACTAGCAAAAGTGCTTTTTAGTAGTGGCGGTGCAGCCCGTGCGCCAATGCGACCTTGATTGCGGCGCACGCCTTGATCGCAAGCAAAGCCTACTAAGCCAACGCGCTGACCTGCTTTATCAAAATCATAGGGCTGAGCAAGCTGATACCAATAGCGGGCGCGCTGTGTCTCGAATGGCTCAACGCGGCCTGTCCACAGACTCATATCCGCTTTTGTATGCTGTACCATGATGGCTGGCATGATCGGGCTCCTTTACAATGCTCTATTAATACAAGGCGCTGCTAATACAAGGCGCTACTTTGATAGATACCAGTCTGCGCGCAAATCTTGCCAGTGGCGCGTGAGCTCACCACTTAATACCAGCTGTTTGGCCGCTTCAATATCAGGCGCAAGATAGCGGTCTTTATCATAAAAGCTCACTTTATCACGCAAGCTGTTATGAGCGGTTTGCAGGGGCTTTGAGGTATCAAGACCTTGTCGAAAATCGATACCTTGTCCGGCAGCCAGCAGCTCTATACCGACAATGGTCGATGTGTTTTGTACCATCTCATATAGTCGGCGCGCTGCATACGTTGCCATCGATACATGATCTTCTTGGTTAGCAGATGTTGGGATGCTATCGACGCTACCAGGATGGGCGATAGATTTGTTTTCTGAAGCTAGCGCTGCGGCAGTGACATGAGCAATCATAAAGCCTGAATTGACTCCCGCGTTCTCAACCAAGAATGGCGGCAAGCCTGCGGATAAAGTCGCATCGATCAGTAGGGCAACTCTGCGCTCTGACATCGAGCCGATCTCAGCGATCGCTAATGCCAAGATATCAGCGGCAAAAGCCACCGGCTCGGCATGGAAATTACCGCCAGAGATTGCCACGGGGCCATCTTCATTATTGAAAATCAGCGGATTATCAGTCACTGCATTGGCTTCGATAAGTAGCGTTTGCCCGGCTTGATTGATAATGTCCAAGCAAGCACCCATCACTTGCGGCTGACAGCGCAGACAGTAGGGATCTTGTACGCGATCATCTTGCTCGCCCGCGTGTGAGGCACGAATTGCGCTGCCTTCGATCAAGCTTCTATGCGCCTGAGCAATCTGAATCTGCCCATGATGACCACGCACTTCATGAATACGCGCATCGAACGGGGCATCTGAACCTTTAGCAGCATCGATCGACATCGAGCCTATGATAGTAGCGGTCTCGAGTAGGTCACGCGCTAAGAAGTAACCGCGTAGTGCCAAAGCGGTCGACACTTGAGTGCCATTGATCAGTGCCAGCCCTTCTTTGGCTGCAAGAGTAATAGGCTCAAGTCCATGCTTTGCTAGGGCATCAGCAGCTGGCACTTTTTTACCAGCGACAAACACATCACCTTCGCCCATCATCGCAAGTGTCATATGTGATAGTGGCGCTAAGTCACCAGAGGCACCAACTGAGCCTTTGGCTGGGATATTTGGGGTGATTTGATTGTTGATTAAACCAAGTAAACTATCTACCACCTCGCGACGTACGCCAGACACACCTTGTGCTAGGCTAGCAACTTTCATCACCATAATCAGGCGCACCACGCCCTCTGGTAGCGCGTCACCCGTACCTACCGAGTGAGAAATGATTAGGTTACGCTGTAGCAGCTCAAGCTGGTCATCACTGATGCGGGTTTTGGCAAGCAGACCAAAGCCGGTGTTAATGCCGTAGGCGCTCTTATCACGCTCAATAATGGTTTTGACATTGTTATGAGAGGCGTCAATATCCGCGTAAGCACTCTCAGGTAGGGTTAGCGTCACCGGATTGTCATAAATATCGCGGAGCATAGCAAAGCTAAGCTTGCGAGGCGTTAGGGTCATTTTCTTTATAGTGGTCATGAAAGCTATCCTGGTAAGTAGGTTTTTTAGAATTTCAATTAATATGAGTATGTTATAGGGCAGTCGACTGCTACTTATTTCATCATTGGCAAATTTAAGCCGTAGTCTTTAGCGGTTTTGATCGCCAGCTCATAACCTGCATCGGCATGACGCATAACGCCTGAACCGCAGTCATTGACGAGCACGCGTGACAAGCGTTTGGCTGCGGCATCTGTACCATCAGCGACAATCACCATACCTGAGTGCTGTGAGTAGCCCATACCAACGCCGCCGCCGTGATGCAGCGATACCCAAGTGGCGCCGCCTGCAACGTTGAGCATAGCGTTGAGTAGCGCCCAATCAGAGACCGCATCCGTGCCATCTTTCATGCTTTCGGTCTCACGGTTGGGGCTGGCAACCGAACCGGTGTCTAAATGGTCACGGCCGATGACGATGGGGCCTTTGAGCTCGCCGTTTTTGACCATCTCGTTAAAGGCCAGACCCGCTTTGTCACGCTCACCAAGACCAAGCCAACAGATCCGCGCCGGCAAGCCTTGAAAGTGGATACGCTCTTTTGCCATATCAAGCCAGCGATGTACGTGGGTGTTTTCTGGGAACAGCTCTTTGATTTTCTGATCGGTTTTGTAGATGTCTTCAGGATCTCCTGATAAGGCGATCCAGCGAAACGGCCCTTTACCTTGGCAAAACAGCGGGCGGATATAAGCAGGGACAAAGCCTGGGAAATTAAAGGCATCTTTGACGCCTTCATCAAACGCGACCTGGCGGATATTGTTACCGTAGTCAGTCGCTGGAATATCCATCGCTTGTAGATCTAGCATGGCCTGTACATGCACCGCGCAAGACTGCGCCGCCGCTTTGGTCAGAGCTTGGTGTTGACTTGGGTCTTCTTGCGCCGCCTTCCACTCATCAACGCTCCAGCCGCTTGGCAGATAACCATTGATCAGGTCATGCGCTGAGGTTTGATCGGTCACCAAATCAGGTTTGATGTCTCCTTCACGAGCGCGCTTAACTATCTCGGGTAAAATATCGGCGGCATTGCCGAGTAGGGCGATAGAGATCGCTTCGCCTGCGGCAGTGTGCTGCTTGATCAGCTCGTAGGCATGGTCGAGATCGTCCGCTTGCTTATCGACGTAACCGGTACGCAAACGAAAATCGATGCTTGATTGCTGGCATTCGATGTTCAAGGAGGTTGCGCCGGCAAAAGTCGCCGCTAGCGGCTGCGCGCCGCCCATGCCGCCAAGTCCAGCAGTCAAGATCCAGCGTCCGCTCCAGTCGCCATCATAATGCTGACGACCTGCCTCGACAAAGGTCTCGTAAGTGCCCTGTACAATGCCTTGAGTCCCGATGTAGATCCAGCTCCCCGCTGTCATCTGCCCATACATAAATAAGTCTTTACGATCGAGTTCGTTAAAGTGCTCCCATGTCGCCCAGCGCGGTACTAGGTTTGAGTTGGCAATCAAGACGCGCGGCGCGTCTTCATGAGTTTGAAATACGCCCACCGGTTTGCCAGATTGCACCAACAGCGTTTGGTTATCTTCAAGTTCTTTGAGAGATTCTAATATCTGATCATAGCTCTCCCAATTGCGCGCCGCGCGGCCGATACCGCCATAAACGACTAAGCTCTTTGGGTTTTCGGCGACATCGGGATGTAAGTTATTTTGTAGCATACGAAACGGCGCTTCGGTCAGCCAGCTTTTACAGTGCAGCTCGCTACCAGTAGGCGCAGCGATTTCACGGCTGTCATCACGGCGAGTAAAGGTAGACTCTTGAGGGGCTAATGGAGTAGTCATCATCATTCCTTATGATTATCTAAAAAGCAGTTTCGGTATTAGTAAATAATTACGCTATACATATTTGTACGAAAAGTTGTATATACAAATTATCAATAATTGAATCGGCTTGCAAGTACTTTTTATCATTATTGACTCTGTCAAAATCGTATAATGATGGTTATAGTAAGGCTCATAATCTCATAAGAATGTGCTCTCAGTGCAGGCTGATGCCCTGTAACGACAGGGCGAAGCAATAGGTATAATTGAAATGACTACCAAAAATAGTAAAAAAAGCCCGGCGTATCAGCGTATTAAGACAGCAATTCTGCATAACATTCATAGCGGTAAATGGCAGGCAGGAGAGGCGATATCGACCGAGATGGCGCTCGCAGAAGAGTTTGGGGTGTCGCGTATGACGGTCAACCGGGCGTTAAAAGAGCTCAGTGAAGAGCGGGTATTAGAGCGCCGCCAAGGCTCTGGCACCTTTGTAGCGCAGCAGCAGTTTAATCATACCTTTGTCGAGGTGCGTAATATCGCTGAGGATCTAAAGTCCGCCAATCGCGATTATCAAGCGCAAGTGGTGAGCACGCGAAGTCTTACCCAAGAAACTTTAGCAAACGAGTTGCCTAAAGAAGTGCACGATAGGTTTAGCGATATCCTAGTAAAGTCTAAGCAAAGTAATAGCGCTCAGTTAGCAAAAGAGGATCTGCCAGAAGCACTAGTATATGAGGTGAAAATTATCCATTTGGCTGATGGGCTACCAATACAGTTCGAAGAGCGCTGGGTTGACGCGCAGCAGTTGCCTGATTTTATAGAGCAAGATTTTAGGGCCGTGAATACTAGTGACTATCTGATTGAGCAGACTCCATTAGAGCGAGGTAGCTATACTATTCAAGCGCTAGCGGCGCCTAAAGATATCGCTCAAGCTCTACAAATAGCGCCTAATTCGCCAACTTTAATGCTCCAGCGCCAGACTTATTCAGCGGGTAAGGTGCTAACGGTGGTAAAGATGTGGCATGCCGGCGAGCGCTATCAGTTTGCAGGGGAGCTATGATTAGTGATGATTGTTATTTTAGTCCGTTATCAAACGCTTATCGCTATTATCAAGTTTAAAGAGGCTAAGCTAAAAAAAGCATACAATTGACGTACTATAATATCTGCGCTGTTGTTGACATAAGCTACTAGGGCGTGTCCCTAATTCAAGCGTTTATGACTAAATGGGCTAAAAATGGCTAAATCTTTGGCAAACGGTGTCAAATAGCTGGTCAATATCTTGATATTACCTGCGCTATTTTCCTTGTTTGCCTGCGATTTATCTCATTTTCATCATCATTTTTGAAATAGGGACACGCCCTAATATGAATTGGCGTATTAAATCCAAACCATAAAAAGAGAATAACAATGTCGAATCAAGGTGAGATGAATTACGAAGTTATTGATAATAAAGACAAAAAACGTTTTGAAATTCATATCGATGATCAAATCGCTTTAGAGGATTACGAATTCTTTACCACCTCTCAAGGCGAGAAGGGTATTGAGTATAAACATACTGAAGTGCCTGATGCGCTTAGCGGCCAAGGTATCGCAGGCTACTTAGTCAAATATATCTTAGACGATGCAGCGGCTAAAGGTTTACGGGTCAAACCCACTTGTCCTTATGTAAAGTCCTATATCGACAAGCATCCAGAATACCAAGCCAATTCGGTATTTCATGACGCAACAGCTTAAGGTATTAAGCTAAGGTATTAAGCTAAGGTATTAAGCTAAGGTATCAAGGTACTAACTTAAGCTGCTAAGCCGATATAGATAGTACGATAGTAATAGCCAACAAAGAAGCCATGACGAATCATGGCTTCTTTTCTTGTTGCAATCATAAAAGCGGTCAAAAATAGCGCTTCTGCGAGATATCAAGCTTTGATGTGTTTTAAGTTATAAGTGCCAAAAGTTATGTGTGTTAAAGATACTGAAATTGCATTATTAATTGCGCTACTAATATAGTAGTTAAGCAATTAGTATAGGGCTTATATAGTAAGAATAAACATTTGACAAGTGGCTTTGGTAAAACCATACAAAAAGCAACGCAATGACACATATCTTTAGCAGGTTCGGCATTTATTTTTTCTAGTTTTTGCTAAAATTAGTGTCTTAATCTATTAGGCATGCTTAATAAAGCGTGCATTTACATGAATGCAAATCTCTGTGCTTAGCTCGTTTAACTTAACTTAACTGCACTTAACTGATTTGTACTTAAACGGTTTGACTTAATTAGTCTGTACTCAATAAAAGGATGATCTAATATGGCCTCACAATTTTTAAAACAAGCCAATCGCGCTGTCGCTATCGCCGCTGTCAGTGGTCTTGGTGTACTTAGCACAGTTGGACACGCTGCAACTTATGAGCTCGATCCCAAGCACACTGCGGTACGCTTTAGCGTAGATCACTTCGGTACTTCTACCAATGCAGGCGGTTTCTACGATTTGTCAGGTATCCTTGAGTACGCGCCTGAAGCACAAAAGGGCTTCGTTGGCATTACTATTCCTATGGGCAGCTTGAGCACAGGACTCAAAGCCTTTGATAATCATCTAAAATCTGAAGATTTTTTTAATGTCAAAGAATATCCAACGGCATATTTCAAATCTACCAACTGGCAGTTTGATGGTGATAAAGTCAAAACAGTCACCGGCGATCTGACCTTACTAGGGGAGACGCATCCGGTAACTTTGACAGCCACTAAGTTCAATTGCTACGACAGCCCAGTATTAGGCGTCGAGGCTTGCGGTGGTGATTTTGAAACCACTATCGACAGAACCAAATGGGGTATCGATACCTACACAGACGGCGGTATCATGAAAAACGTCAAGCTAGTGGTGCAGGTTGAGGGTAGCAAACAAGCTGATCTCAAATAGCCGCTTTTAAGTGCTAACTTAGTTTGTCAGCTAACTTTTGATTGAGTAAGGGAGGTTCTCTAGATAGAATCTCCCTTACTTTTTTGAAATAAACCATAATAAGGCGGTTAACATGGGACAGTTTGAAGACATGTCGATGTTTGTACGTGTTGTCGAAGCAGGTAGTATCACCAAAGCCGCTGAGCAATTAAATATCGCTAAGTCAGCGGTAAGTCGGCGCCTAAAAGATTTAGAGATGCGCTTAGGTAATCAGCTTATCAGCCGAACCACGCGTCAATCTAATCTGACTGAGGCTGGCGAGCAGTACTATCAGCGAGCGTGCAGTATATTGAACGAAGTTGACGCGCTCAACGAGCAGACCAGCGGCTCGCCTACGCGTATCGAAGGTACACTGAAGATGACCGCGCCGTTGACTTTTGGTTTGATGCATCTTAGCGGTGTAATTGATGATTTTGCCAATCAGCATCCCGGCTTGAGCTTTGAGCTGGACTTCTCTGATCGTCATGTAGATCTGGTCGAAGAGGGCTTTGAGTTGGCCATTCGTATTAGAGAATTGCAAGACTCTACACATCAAGCCAAGCGTTTAGCGCTGATTCGTTACGCTCTGTGCGCGAGTCCTGATTATCTAAAAAAAATGGGCACGCCAAAAACTTTAGAAGATCTCAAGGAGCATCAGTTTTTGCAGTATGGCCTTGGCAAAGATAGCAGCATAGCGCTAACGGACGCCGAAGGTAAAACGCATACAGTCGCTACTCAATCAAAAGTAAAAGCCAATAACGGCGACTTTTTACTCGATATGGCAGTAAAGGGTTGCAAATAGTTAAATAAAATATATACAAAACTACCTATTTATTACTATAATAGATAGATTATATCTATAATATAGAGAGCAAGTTATGGGGAAACTGGTTAGTATTGGGGAGGCTGCCAAACATTTCGGGGTTGCTCAATCCACATTAAGACGTTGGGATGAGGATGGTACGTTAGTCGCCAAGCGAACCGAAAACGGGCATAGGCGATATGATTTAAGTGAAATCAGACCGCATTCCTTGAATACACCACCTAAATTAGACCGAAAAACCATTGCTTATGCTCGTGTGTCGAGTCGTGATCAAAAAGACGACTTACTTCGCCAGTCTCAAGTTTTGGAACTTTATTGTGCCAGGCAAGGCTGGACTTTTGAGACGATTACCGATCTTGGTAGTGGAATGAATTATAAAAAGAAAGGCTTAAAAAACCTGCTTGATGACATACTGGGCAATAAAGTTGAACGGCTGGTAATTACCCATAAAGACAGGCTTTTACGATTTGGTGCAGAACTGGTTTTCATGTTGTGTGAGGCTCGTGACGTTGAAGTGGTAATAATCAATCAAGGTGAAGAGTTGAGTTTTGAGCAAGAATTAGCCCAAGATGTATTGGAGATTATCACCGTATTTTCAGCGAGGCTATACGGCTCTCGCAGCAAGAAAAACCAACAATTAATAGAGGCGGTTAAAAAAGCATTATGATCCGTGGACACATTATCGAACTCAAGCCAAACAACGTACAGGCAAATCACCTTGCTCGTGCTTGTGGCGTGGCGAGAAAAGCCTACAACTGGGCTTTGCATGAGTGGCAGCGGCAGTATGCGCTTGACAAAGCGTACCGTGATGCGTGTTTGGCCGCAGGCGTTGAGGTTGATACTAAAAATCTAAACAAGCCCTCACAGGCGAAGCTCAGACGCGAATTGAACGCCATTAAGCGTGAATTATTCCCCTATATGCTGGAAGTGACCAAATGCGCTCCGCAGGCGGCAATCATGCAGTTGGGTGATGCTTATAACAACTTCTTTAAAGGCTTAGCGAAATACCCAACCGCTCGTAAAAAAGGCCGTGACGATAGATTCAGTTTATCCAACGACCAATTTGCCATTAAAGGTAAATCCATTCGTATCCCAAACTTGGGCTGGGTTCGCTTAAAAGAAGCTTTACGTTTTGACGGCAAGATCATGTCAGCCACCATCTCTAAACGTGGCGGTAAGTGGTTTGTTAGTGTGGCTGTTGAAATACAAAAAGCTGTAATTCCTACTAAAAAGACAGGTAAAAGCGTTGGTGTTGATCTTGGTATTACCGACTTACTGGTTTTATCAGACGGCACTAAAATTAAAGCGCCAAAACCACTTCAAGCAAACCTTAAAAAACTAAGAACGCTAAACAAAGCGCTCAGTCGCACTAAAAAAGGCAGTAAAAACAGAGAAAAAGCGAAAACCAAGCTCTCTCGTTTGCACTATAAGATCAGGTGTATTAGGCAAGATTCTCTCCATCAAATCACAACAAGTCTGGTTAATGAGTTCGATGTGATTGCGATTGAGGATTTGAATGTCAAAGGTATGGTTAAGAACAGGCGGCTATCAAGAGCTATCAGTGACTTGGGTTTCTTTGAGTTTAAGCGACAGCTTATCTACAAAGCCACTGAGCAAGGCAAGGTTGTGAAATCAGTCGGACCCTTCTACCCAAGCTCAAAAACCTGTTCAAACTGCAATCATATCCTTGGTAAAGATGAGCTAACATTGAAAATGCGTGAGTGGTTGTGCCCTAACTGTCAGGTTTCTCATGACCGTGACCTCAACGCCAGCATCAATATTTTAAATAACGCGACTGTTATTTTAACAGCTGCATAATCCTGTTTATTGGACGGTGAGTTCCATCGCCAATTAAAAAAGTCTGTGGAGTCGTGGTCAGTCTAAATCTCAAATGAGAAATAGCGCGTGACAATGAAGCAGAAAGAAAACGTCAAACCTATCTAATAGTCAATATTGGCTAGGTTTGAGTAAGATTTTTGGAACGGTCAAGGTATTGCTTTTTTGCCTACTTTTATTACCTATAAGACCTTGGCAAGCGGTGATTTGGTATCTTTGCTTGAGGACTATCAACTGCCGACCTTAAATGCTTATGCTGTCTATCCAAAAAATCGATTTTTGTCGCAGCGCTGCCGCTACTTAATTGACTTTATTGCTGAGCGTTTGGGTGATGATCCTTACTGGGATAACCCTCTATAAGTGCGGATAAGTGATAAGCAAAAGCAAGCAGTTTTTTGAGCAGGGTCTGACGTGGATAGGGGTCACTGGTTACGCGATTATGCGCCTTGCCAGCTGTAGTCAGTGGTGGCGCGTCTATAAACAAGTCGACGGTCATCAGCGGGTCGCAGG
This sequence comes from Psychrobacter submarinus, assembly GCF_904846685.1. Taxonomy (GTDB): domain Bacteria; phylum Pseudomonadota; class Gammaproteobacteria; order Pseudomonadales; family Moraxellaceae; genus Psychrobacter; species Psychrobacter submarinus. The sequence continues at coordinate 475,433 of NZ_CAJHBQ010000002.1, read as the reverse complement.
CCGCAGTATTGTCGGATTACTTCTTTTACAAAGCCTGTGGATCCTTTGGCTGTTTTTACCTGTTTCGATGCAGATGCCAGCGTTATTTATCTTTATCATTGCTGAGTTGGTGATGCCGCTATGGGAGCGTGCAGCGCAGAACCTCAATTGGCACCCCCGTCATATTGCCGAGCGTTATGGTTTGTTGACTATTATTGTTTTAGGCGAGGGCGTGCTCGGCGTCAGCAATAGTATTCAGTACTTTTTAGTGAACTCCGATTCAGCGGCTAGTGTCATTATTTTAGTAGGCTCAAGCCTAGTGGCACTAGTGTTTGCATTATGGTGGCTATACTTTACTATTCCCTTTGGTACTATCTTAGATAATGTGCGCCGCCGTTATGACTTTTTTTTATTCGGTTATGGGCACTTTTTTGTTTTAGCAACCCTTGCGGCTCTTGGCAGCGCATTGGACTTAGTGACTAATGCTCGGGCGGATACGATGGATCAGAGCATTACGCAGCCTTATGCTATGGGGCTATTAATGGTTATGCTGTTGGCGTTTTTAATGAGCTTAACCTTACTTCGCAGCTTAATGTGCCGACAATCAAGTCACAATCTCATCGCTCTTATCTTTGCCACTATTATCGTTGGCTTAAGTTATCTGGCAGTCACTCAAGGCTTACCTATTACCTACGGTATTTGGCTGAGCATTCTTGCGCCTACCATCATGACTTGGTACTTTAAACAAGACAACAAAAAATGGCAGCCGCAAGTTAGACACTAAGTGCGTTTAACAGTTTCAACTTTTTATAAAACGTATTGAATTTATGCTGTGCAATTTAGGCCATACCACCGCAGACATTGGTTACAACGTACACATCCAGCATGTTGACGCAATACAGCAGATTCCAAAATACTACCTCTAAATAGTTTTATCTTTGAAGCTAACAGCCGATCTATAAGTAGATCGGTTTTTTTATATCGTATAAATTGGTCGTTAAAATAGATTGAATAGGTATGACTGTATGGCATAAATACTGTCTAGGTCAGCTAAACGGCATACCAGCCCTTCACATTGCTGGATTATTTCTATAAAATACCGACCGTGTGGTTTCTTTGGGGGCTGCATTCTATTATTTATTGCTTATCCATTTCACTCAATCAAGCGTGTACGCTGGATTTAACACAGGTGTTTTAGCTATGAGTCCTACCATCATTGCTTACGGTTATCTCGCCATCGCTATCATTTGTGAAGTGGTTGGCACGACCTTTTTGGTCAAGTCAGAGCAATTTACCCGTTTGGTGCCGACCTTGATTATGGGCGTGCTTTATGCCATCTCGTTTTATTTATTGACCCAGACCATCAAGACCATACCACTTGGCATCGCCTATGCGCTGTGGGGCGGTTTGGGGATTGTGCTGACCTCACTAGTCGGGGTGTTCTTTTTTAAGCAAAGTCTCGATACCGCGGCGGTGGTCGGTATTGCGATGATCGTCGGCGGCGTGGTGGTGATGAACGTATTGTCAAACTCGGTGGTGCACTGACAAGTAGGTAAAAATGAACATGGACACAAAAATGGAAACGAAAAACGCGCATAAACGTAAAAAACAGCCAGAGCTGGTGCGGCGGGCGCTGCTCGATGAGGCAGCACGTATCACGCTAGAGCAAGGCTTGTCTAAAGTGACTTTTCAAGCGGTGGCAGATGCCGTCGGCGTGACCAAAGGCGGAGTGATGCATCATTTTGCTACCAAGGACGCGCTTATCTTAGAGGTGTTTTATGATGCGATGGCCAAGTTTAAGGCAGAAGTCAATGCTGCCATGGCAAAGGATCCGGTCAGCTACGGCTCGTTTACCCGCGCTTATATCGACGCTACCATCAGCTTGGGCGAAAAAGGGCAGGCCGAGTTTAATAGCCAAGCGACTTTGTATGTGTTGATGCTAGGAGACCGGATGCTACGCGAACGCTGGGCTGAGTGGTCAAATGAGCAGCTAAAAAAACACGCGGATACTGACAATAGCGAAACGCTATGTATGGTACGTCTGGTCGCCGATGGTATTTGGCTCTCTGACTTTTCGGGTATCGATATCTCGGACAAGGCCTCAATACGTGAGCGCTTGATAAATATGACGCAGCAAGACTTTGATAAACCGTTTTGATAAATGACTTTGACCAATAACTTGATAAACAGCTTTGGTCAATAACACGCACATAGAAAATTTTATCTTTAACCTATGACGGCATGATTGACTGAACGCTTTTTTATAAATTCTCAGTCGCCTTAAGGAAAACTTATGACAACTACTCAGACAAACGTAAATAATTTACAAGACATTATCGACTTAACACAAACGCAGACCGCTTATATTAACGGTCGCTATCTAGCGGTCGATGATTCTTTAACGACTTTTGACGATATCAACCCAGCGACAGGTGAAGTGCTGGCGAGCATTCAGCAAACCACTGCCGAGCAAATCGATGAAGCGGTAAAAGCGGCGCAACAAGGGCAAAAAGTGTGGGCGGCAATGACCGCAGTTGAGCGTGGCCGTATTTTGTCAAAGGCAGTTGCGATATTGCGCGAGCGTAATGATGTACTAGCATTGCTTGAAACCAAGGACACCGGCAAAGCGCTGTCTGAGACTAAGTATGTCGATATCGTCACAGGTGCCGATGTTGTTGAATACTATGCAGGGCTTGCGCCAATGATTGAGGGTCGTCAGATTCCACTACGTGATAGCAGCTTTGTCTATACGCGCCGTGAGCCACTCGGCGTCGTCGCTGGTATCGGCGCATGGAACTATCCGATTCAGATCGCGATGTGGAAGGCTGCGCCAGCGTTGGCTGCTGGTAACGCGATGATTTTTAAACCCTCAGAAGTCACGCCACTGACGGCGCTTAAACTGGCGGAAATCTTTACTGAGGCGGGCATGCCAGATGGCGTATTTAACGTCGTACAAGGCGATTATAAAGTAGGCGAAGCATTAACTCAGCATCCTGATATTGCCAAAGTCTCGTTTACAGGCGGCGTGCCAACGGGCAAAAAAGTCATGGCAAGCGCGGCATCATCGTCTCTCAAAGACGTAACCTTAGAGCTGGGCGGTAAGTCGCCATTGATTATCTTTGACGATGCCGATATCGATATGGCAGCAGATATCGCCATGATGGCGAACTTCTACAGTACCGGTCAGGTCTGTACCAATGGCACGCGTGTATTTATCCCAAAAGCGCTACAAGCTAAGTTTGAAGAAGCGATCTTGACGCGGGTCAAACGTATCAAACTCGGCGATCCGATGGATGAAGATATCAATATGGGACCACTAGTGAGCTTCCCGCATATGGAGCGAGTGCTTGGCTATATTGAGCAAGGTAAAGCAGGCGGCGCGCGTCTATTGGCGGGCGGTGAGCGCGTGACGACCGACGAGCTGGCTAAAGGCGCGTATGTCGCACCGACGGTGTTTACCGATTGCAGCGATGACATGACGATTGTACGTGAGGAAATATTTGGTCCAGTGATGTCGATATTGACTTATGAGACTGAGGAAGAAGTCATTCGCCGTGCCAATGATACCGAGTACGGCTTGGCGGCAGGGGTGGTAACCAAAGATCTAACCCGCGCGCATCGCGTCATCGGACAGATAGAGGCGGGTATCTGCTGGCTAAATACTTGGGGCGAGTCGCCTGCGCAAATGCCAGTTGGCGGTTATAAGCATTCAGGTATCGGCCGCGAAAACGGCATCGAAGCCCTTGAGCATTATACGCAGACCAAATCTATCCAAGTCGAGCTGGGTAAGTTTGAGTCGGTATTTTAATAACTTGTATTGAGAAAACTCTTAATCAGTGAGAGTGATTTATTTGGGCTAATTTGTCTTTTTGATTCATTCATACTGATATTTAACGATTTGTTTTTCAATATTATGGAGCGTTTTATGACATCAACCACACCTGAGTATGACTACATCATTGTCGGTGCAGGCTCAGCCGGGAACGTGCTGGCCACGCGCTTGACCGAAGATGCCAACATTAAGGTGTTGCTATTAGAGGCGGGTCGACCTGATTATCGACTAGACTTTCGTACGCAGATGCCAGCGGCGCTCGCGATGCCGCTACAAGGCACTACTTATAACTGGGGCTACAAAACCGATCCCGAGCCATATATGAATAACCGCGTCATGGACTGTGGCCGCGGTAAAGGGCTGGGCGGTTCATCACTCATCAATGGCATGTGCTATGTCCGTGGTAATGCGCTCGATTTTGACGACTGGGCCAAAATCGAAGGCTTAGAAGACTGGACGTATCTCGACTGCTTGCCGTACTTTAAAAAATCAGAGAACTGCGACGCAGGCGAAAACGACTATCATGGCGTCGGTGGTCCGGTAGAAATGACCACCTCAAAACCTGGGGTCAATCCGCTGTTTGAAGCGATGATTGAAGCGGGCGTGCAGGCAGGCTATCCGCGTACAGAGGATCTAAACGGCTATCAGCAAGAAGGCTTCGGGCCAATGGATCGTTTTGTCACGCCAAATGGTCGCCGCGCATCAACGGCACGTGGGTATCTCGACCGTGCCAAACCGCGCAGCAATATCACCATTTTGACCGGTGCCTTGACCGATGTGATTTTATTCGATGGTAAGCGCGCGGTCGGCGTTAAAGTTGAGCATCAAGGTCAAACCAAAAAATTCTATGCCGCTCGTGAAGTGATCGTCTCATCAGGGGCGATCGCTTCGCCGCAATTATTGCAGTGCTCTGGTATTGGCCCTGGTCAGTGGCTCAAAGACGTAGGCGTTAATGAGGTTTTAGAGTTACCGGGTGTCGGTAATAATCTACAAGACCATTTAGAGCTGTATATGCAGTACGAATGTAAACTGCCCGTGTCGATTGCCCCTGCCAATAAATGGTGGAATAAACCTGCGATTGGTGCTGAGTGGTTGTTTAATGGTACTGGTCTTGGCGCGTCCAATCAGTTCGAGGGTGGCGGCTTTATCCGTACTGATGAGAAATTTACGCACCCCAATATCCAGTATCACTTCTTGCCATTAGCGGTGCGTTACGATGGTCGTAGTGCGGTGAAATCGCACAGCTTCCAAGCGCATGTGGGCTCATTACGATCACCGAGTCGTGGCCGCGTCAAGCTCACCTCAAAAGACCCAAATGCGCATCCAAGTATTTTATTTAACTATATGTCGCACGAGCAGGACTGGCAAGAGTTCCGCGCGGCGATGCGTATCACTCGCGAGATTATGCATCAGCCAGCGCTTGACCCATATCGCGGCCGTGCTATCGCGCCGACCGATGATCTGGTGACCGATGCGCAGCTCGATGAGTATGTCCGCAATCATAGCGAGACCGCTTATCATCCGTCGTGTACCTGTGCGATGGGTGAGGGTAATGATTCGGTGGTCAATGGTGAAGGGCTGGTACACGGTATCGATGGTCTGCGCGTGGTCGATGCGTCGATTATGCCAAATATCATCAGTGGTAACTTAAATGCTACCACCATTATGCTGGCCGAAAAAATCGTTGACAAGATGCGCGGTAGACAATTACCACGCTCGACAGCGGATTATTATGTCGCCAATGGCGCATCACTTCGAGCCGAGCCGATGCGTGCTTATCATACGACTGTATAAACAAACGTGCCAGCGAGTAGGCACGATATAAGGATAATATAACGTCAATTTCAAATAAAAGGCCTTTCAACGTAAAGGTCTTTTTTATCAGTGCAACTTTGCTGGCACCCTTGTGAGCACTGACATCATCAGTACCGCACGCAAATGAGCATATCGGCTTTATTTTGTGCTGGCTATATTTTCATTGTTTTTTAACGGTGTTGCTAAGGAGTCTGCGGACTGTTTAGCAGGTTTTATTGATTGGTACTGCTTTGTGCATCCTGCGCTTATATAGATAACGTGGTAACTCTGCACTATGTTATGACGGACAAAGCACTATCAGATCCTGTTTCATTTACCTATTGAGGTCTTTTATGTACAGCTCGCCATCAAAAGATGCGACGAAACCCTTGAGCCTAAATAAGACAGTTTTTTTAGGCTCTGCGATTATTTCTATTTTATTGATTATCTGGACGATTGCCTTGCCAGATTATAGTGAGGCATTATTAAGCGCGAGCATGGCGTGGGTATCAGAGAGCTTTGGCTGGTATTACATGCTGGTGGTGGCTGCTTATAGTATATTTGCTTTGTTTGTGGGCTTTTCAAAATACGGCGATATCAAGCTTGGGCAAGATCACGAAAAAGCCCAGTTTCCTTTTTTAGCATGGGCGGCGATGCTATTTTCGGCCGGTATTGGTATCGATTTATTGTTTTTTGGTGCCTCTGAGCCATTGATGCATTATTTGACGCCGCATACGGGACTCGAGCCTGCCAGTGAGGCGGCCATGCGTGAAGCGTTATCTCAGACTTTTTTGCATTGGGGTCTGCATGGCTGGGGTATTTATGCGCTTATCGGTATGGCGCTAGCGTACTTTGCCTATCGCAAAAACATGCCACTGGCGCTACGCTCACCGCTGACGCCTATCTTTGGCGAGCGCCTAGTCAAAGGCTGGCTGGGTGATGGCATTGATACCTTTGGTGTGGTCTGCACGTTGATGGGGATTGCCACCAGCTTAGGCATCGGGGTGTTGCAGGCTAATGCGGGTTTGACGCATGTCTTCGGTATCGAGTCGAGCAAGATGGTGCAGAGCCTGATTATATTGGGCGTGGTCTTAGCTGCGGCTATCTCAGCGATGACTGGTGTAGAGCGAGGGGTACGCCGTCTATCTGAATTCAATATGCTCTCGTCGATATTGCTATTAATCGCGATACTGGTGATGGGCAATACTGTGTACTTGCTCAATACCTTTACCCAAAGTATCGGTCAGTATTTCCAAACCATCGTTTTTAAAACATTCGACGTCTATGCCTATGACGGCAGCGCTGGTGCCGATTGGAAATCAGGCTGGACGATATTTTTCTGGGCATGGTGGGTTGCTTGGGCACCCTTTGTCGGCTTATTTATTGCGCGTATCAGCCGTGGCCGTACCTTACGTGAGTTTGTCTTTGGTGTGATGTTTATCCCGCTGGGCTTTATCTTTGCTTGGTTCTCTATCTTTGGTAATTCAGCGATAGACTTGGTCGCCAATGGTGCGACAGAGCTGGGTGAAATCGCTATCAATGATGCGGCGATGGGCATGTTTGCCTTGTTTGAGTACTTCCCTTTTAGTGATGTTTTATCATTCGCTGGCGTGGTCATCGGGCTTATTTTCTTTGTGACTTCAGCGGACTCTGGTGCACTAGTACTGGCCAATCTTAGCTCAAAAGGTATGACCAATGATACTGATGCGCCGGTTTGGCTGCGTTTGTTTTGGGCAGCGGCGACCGGTCTTATCACTTTAGGTTTGCTGTTCGCAGGCGGCTTTGCTTCATTGCAGTCAGTGTCTGTCATCGCAGGTTTACCATTTTCGCTGATTTTGGTGCTTTACATGATGTCGATGTGGCGCAGCCTAAAAGAAGAGGGCAATAAGCGTAAAGCCAGTACGGTCGGCACCGCAAACGTGCTTGACAGTGGTAAGAGCTGGAAAGCGCGTCTGCAGCGTATTGTTAGTTTTCCAAGCCATACGCAAGTCGAGCGGTTTTTACAAAATATTGTCAAACCTGCCATGAGTGATGTCGAAAAAGAGCTAAGAGCTGGCGGTCTAAAGACGTCATTGGATGTGCGAAATCTGGCCAATATTGGTGACGATCTCGATGCAGGTCTAGACGATGACAATGGTCAAATAGATGGTATCAAGCTGCGCGTCGGTCATGGCGATGAAGATGACTTTATTTATGAGGTCAATCTCATCAAAGCTGAGCGTCCAAACTTTACCCTGAATACCTCAACCAAACATGCTGAGTTTTACTACCGTGCTGAGGTGTTTTTAAGCAATGGCTCGCAAGAGTACGACTTGGTAGGCTACACCAAAGAGCAGGTGCTGGTCGATATTCTGCATCAGTATGAGCGCCATTTGCAGTATCTACATTTAGAGCGTTAATTCTTAATAAATATAGCTTTAAAAAGACCCTATAAGTTCAAGATAACTTATAGGGTCTTTTTAAAGCGCAGCAAACGCAAGGCATTCAGGGTCACGAGTATCGTTGCGCCAGTGTCGGCTAAGACCGCAATCCACAAACCTGTGATACCGAGTATGGTAGTAATAAGGAAGATACCTTTTAGACCGAGCGCAAAAATGACGTTTTGATGTATATTGGCTAAGGTCGCGCGTGACAGAGCAATAAGATGAGCGACGTCAGTGACGCGGCTTTGTAATAGAGCAACGTCAGCGGTTTCGATAGCCACATCGGTACCACCGCCCATCGCGATGCCGACATCTGCGCTGGCTAGAGCTGGCGCGTCATTAATTCCGTCGCCCACCATCGCTATTTTATTATTGTCCCTCATCTCGCTGAGTAAACGTAGTTTGTCTTCGGGTAACAGCTCAGCTCGCCATTCTATATCCAAAGGCGTAGCAAGCGCCTGCGCGGTGAGATGGTTATCACCTGTCAGCATCACCGAGCGCACGTTCATGGCGCTCAGCTGAGCCACACCTTGCCACGCATCGTCACGCAGCTCATCGCGCAGTGCCACTAAACCAATCACTTCAGCGCTGTGTTCATCGAATAGCACTGAAACCGTTTTGCCTTCACTTTGCAGCGACTCAATCTGTACCTGCTGCTCGGGTAGAAGTAAGCTCTCGTCAGCGGCGTAGATAGGAGAGCCTATGGCTAAAGAGCGTCCATTGACCGTGGCATGTACCGCTTTACCAGCAGTTGCAGAGGCATTGGCAGCGATAGGAATGGCAACCTTAGCTACTTTTGCACGCTCTACGATAGCTTTGGCAAGCGGATGATTAGAGCCGGATTCAACGCTAGCGAACAACGCTAATACCTCATTTGTCCCGCTTACCTCAGTGCCTCCTTCTGTAAAGGCAACGACGTCAGTGACGCGCGGCTTGCCTTCGGTTAAAGTGCCCGTCTTGTCAAAGGCCACGGTATTGACACGGCCAATGATTTCTAGGGCGCTACCGCCTTTGATTAATAAGCCGCGGCGCGCACCAACTGCTAAGCCTGAGGCAATGGCCGCCGGAGTAGATAGTACTAGCGCGCAAGGACAAGCAATCAGTAACAGTGCCAAACCGCGATACAGCCAAGTTCCCCATTCTCCGCCTAACAACAATGGCGGCATGATAATCACTAAGGCGGCAACAGCCATCACGATGGGCGTATAGTATCGACTAAATTTTTCAATAAAACGAGCGGTAGGGGCTTTGGAGGCTTGTGCTTGCTCCACAAGCTCAATAATACGCGCAATAGTATTATCAGCCGCTGTTTTTTGTACGCGTACGTGTAGGGCGCTATCGACGTTGATGGAACCTGCAAACACCTCATCGCCGACGGTTTTGACAACCGGTATCGACTCTCCTGTTACCGGCGAATCATCTAAGCTGGAGGAGCCTTGAATAATAATGCCATCAGCAGAGACTTTATCACCAGGACGGACGAGTACTCGGTCATCTACCTGTAGTGATGCGGCAGCAACTTCACGCGGCGCGCCTTGCTCATCAAGTAACACGGCTCTTTTTGGCACCAGTGAGGCTAGTGCTCTAATGCCCGCACGCGCTCGATCAGCGGCAACGCTCTCTAATAATTCACCTACGGAGAACAAGAAAACAACCGCAGCGGCTTCCTCAGCCTCGCCAATGATAAGGGCGCCAAGCGCTGCGATAGACATCAGCATCTCAATCGAAAAGGGAGAACCTGTTGTAGCCAGTGTCGAGGCTTTTCGTGCAAAAGGAAGCACGCCAATCACCACAGCGATAATAAAAGCCCAAGTGCCGTATGCAGGAAATACCAAAGACAGCATATAGGCTGCGCTCATCAGTAAGCCAATGCCGATGACCTGCTTGCCCTTCATCGTCTGCCACCAGTGCTGATCGTCTACATTGGCCTCATGACCAACGACTTCGTCTTGTTGTTCGGTTAATTCTGATATACCAAACCCAAGGCGTTTGATGGTCCTTTCGATATCTTTGACCTCAGTCGTGGCATCAGGCGCTAGGGTGAGCGCTAACTTTTGTGTCGCAAAGTTGAGCTGAACGTCAGAGACGCCTGGCATACGGGTTAAAGCTGTTTCGATCTTGTTAACGCAGCTGGCGCAGTCCATACCTTCAATATGATATTGCATAGTGATTTATCCTCTTATTAAAGGTATTATGAACCCTATAGCGGCTTTAGGGTCAAGGTGTTAATGGCAGCACACCAGATTTTTATAATGAACCTTACGGCTACTTACATAGATTTAAGCAATATAGATTTGAGCAATAAAAGGGGAGGGTAATGGCAGTCAAAGCAGCAATCAAAGCACCCATTAAAATCGGTGAGCTTGCTCGGCGCACAGGGGCGACGGTTGAGACCATTCGTTATTATGAAAAAGAGCAGTTATTGCCGGAGCCTTTTCGTAGCCAAGGCAATTATCGGTTATATCGTGAAGAGCACATCGAGCGCCTGCAGTTTATATTGCACTGTCGTACGCTTGATATGAGTTTGGATGAAGTGCGCGTGTTACTGCAGTACTGGGATACTCCAGATAAAAACTGCGGAGAGGTCAATGAGTTATTAGAGGAGCATATTGAAACCGTAGAGACACGCATGCAAGAATTGCGGCAATTAAAGCAGCACTTAATACAGCTGCGCCAAAAGTGTACAACAGAGGCACCTGCTGAATCGTGCGGGATACTACACGCGCTTGCGGATGATTCTTGTCATGATTAGTCGAATATTCTAATGATTAATAACGGTATGCAAGTTATTACCTAAGCACTGCCACCGCATGGAAAAGTTTCGTGCTAAAATCGCCAGTCATTATTTCTCAGTAGCTAGCACCCAAGTAGTTGACCCCGCGTACCTCGATATCAGATTTATAGGAAGCTGTCATGATCGTTTGGCAAAAACCGAATGCCTTTAGAATACTCTTCACCTTACGCGGTTCTGTCATTCCTCATATCTATCTGCAAGTTTTACTGATTACTTTACTTAGCGCAGTCATCTCAGCCGTCCAGCACTGGATTCCAGGCTCCTTTCCCTCTTATGGTGCTGCGCCTTTTACCTTACTGGGTATTGCTTTATCTTTGTTTCTCGGCTTTCGGAATAATGCCAGCTACCAGCGCTGGTGGGAGGGTCGCTGCTTATGGGGTCAGTTGGTATACGATGCTCGTAGCTTTACTCGGCAGGTACTATCCTTTATAGACGACACTGATAGTGGACAGCGCGCGCAGCGCTCTATGGTGCAGCTGACGATTGCTTTTACTCACGCCCTCAGGCACAGACTTCGCAGCACTTCTCCTTGGAAAGATGTTGAGCGTTTTGTAGCGCCGGAGCATCACGCCAGTATGCATAAAGCCGGTAACCTTCCTGAATATCTCTTGCGATTAATCGGCAAAGAGCTTAGCCGTAGTCGACGTGAGCAGCTGACATCTGATCTTATGATCCAAAATATGGACGAACGCGTCACCTCGATGACTATAGTTTTGGCAGCTTGCGAGCGCATTCATAACACGCCATTGCCATTTGCTTACACCTTGCTGGTGCACCGTACCACTTACCTGTACTGCTTTATGCTGCCTTTTGGCTTGGCGACGTCTTTAGGCTGGGTCACCCCTTTAGTCTGCGGCGTCATTGCGTACACCTTTTTTGGCTTAGATGCTCTCAATGAGGAAATTACCAATCCATTTGGCGTGGATGCTAATAATTTGGCTTTGACTTCTATTTCTCGCACTATCGAGATCAATTTGCTAGAAGCTCTGGGCGAAACGGATCTGCCGCCTGAGCTTATGTCTGAGGGCGGTTATTTACAGTAGTTGGTTTGAGTGTAAGTGCTCGTTTTTCTTGATTGAACTAAAGGCTGCTTTCAATATTATACTTCATATGCAGTAGACGCGGCGCAATGTCCTCTTCAATCTTAGTACAGCTCAGTACAAAACTTGGCGCGCCGCAGTTAAAGGTGAGTAGACCCTCGGTAGGGTGCATGATAGCTGTGGCAACGGCATTGACCTCTTTTTGCCAATCACCAAATGAGAAGCAGTAGCCAAAATCCTCATAATCTTTAAACGCTTGCTCTAGGCTTGACTTGATGTTTAACCAGTCTTTATCGTACTTATGACGTATCGCATTCATCATAAAATCTTGTTCAGCAGGTGGCATGCTTGCTAAGCACGCGCGGCCCATAGCTGTTGAGTACATAGGTAGATATGAGCCAACGTTACGCCGCATCGTCGTGGCGCTAGCGCCTTGTACCACATTGAGATACACCATCATCAGCCGATCGCGGGTTGCCATAGCGACGGCGCTATCGGCATAATCTGCTAGCGCCTCCATGTAAGGCGTGACTAAGTTATTGATAGCCATATTTGCGATCATCGTATAGCCAAAGCCTAAAACTCCAGCCGCTAGCTGATATTTGCCTTTGTTTGTCGCCTGCTTTAGATAACCAAGCTTGACTAAGGTGTAGGTCAGGCGAGTCACCGTACCTTTCGGTAGTCCCGTTAATTGGCTGAGCTCTTGATTGCCAAGCATGGGCTGCTGCGGAGTAAAACATCGGAGTAGCTCAAGCCCGCGAGCGAGCGCGGTGACGAATTGCCGATCGCTTTGATCTTTCATCTCACTTATAGGCTCTAGCAGCTCAAGAGCGCTGCTCGTAGTATTACGAATCGTCATAGGGCGTAGTATTGTAGGTAGTATTCTAGGTTAAGGTTATTCGCTCGCTTCTTTTATCATGTTGCGCGCGATAATGATTTGCTGGATTTGCGTGGTGCCTTCATAGAGACGATACAGACGCACATCACGATAAAAGCGCTCAATACCATAATCCGCAATATAGCCTGCGCCGCCATGTATCTGCACCGCACGATCCGCCACGCGGCCACACATCTCAGTGGCGAACATCTTAGCACAGGAGGACTCAGTCACCACATCTTTACCTTCATCACGCAGGCGCGAGGCATCAAGCACCATAGATTTGGCGGCATAAATCTCCGCCTTTGAGTCTGCGAGCATTGCTTGGATGAGCTGAAAACTGGCAATCGGTTGACCAAACTGTTTGCGATCCACCGCATAACGCAGCGCATCATCTAACATACGCGTGGCAGCGGCAGTACTGGCCGCTGCGATATGCAAGCGACCTTTATCCAGCACCTTCATCGCCGTTTTAAAGCCGATACCTTCGACGCCGCCGATCAAAGCACTCGCTGGCACCACGCAGTTATCAAAGATGACATCACAAGTATGGGCGCCTTTTTGCCCCATTTTTTTATCCCACTTACCTAAGGTAATACCTGGGGTATCGCTCTCAACGATAAAGGCGGAGATGCCGCCCGCGCGTTTGTTTTCAGGGTCCGTACGTGCCATGACAGTGAAAACACCGGCCTCTGGCGCGTTAGTGATATAGCGCTTGGTGCCGTTGATGACATAAGTATCGCCGTCTTTGATAGCGGTGGTTCTAAGCGACGCAGCATCCGAGCCTGCTTCAGGCTCAGTCAAACAAAACGAGCCAATGATCTCGCCGCTGGCAAGTTTGGGGAGGTACTTTTGCTTTTGCTCTTCGGTGCCGTCGATGACCAGACCTGAAGAGCCAATACCATTATTGGTACCGATAAGTGAGCGAAACGCAGGGGAGGTACGACCCATCTCAAAAGCGACAATCACTTCTTCTTCCATCGTGAGTCCAAGACCGCCGTATTCTTCTGGAATGGTCAGCCCAAATAGACCCAGCTCGCGCATTTGATCGATAATCTCTTCTGGCAGGCGATCATTTTCTGCGACCCAATCCTCCATAGGTATCAGCTGGTTATTGACAAACTGGCGCACGGTGTCGACGATGTGGTCGAGGACTTCTTGATCTCTAATCATAGGACTTCCTTGTCTGATGGGAGTAAATGTTAAACATTTGGATAAGTTTGACGTTTATGACTAATAGTACAAATAACTGTTTTACATAAAGCGCTTGTATGAGCTAAATAGCATAATCTATACTAAAGCATATTACAATGATTTCAGTTATGAAAACCGCAGTGCGATATTTATGGATAATTGTCATATAGCTAATCTTAAATAAAAAGAGTATAGCTACAGTAGCGTGCTACTGGTACAAATTTTCCTTGCGTGCTGCGTTCCCAGAGGCTGCGCAAAATTCATCCCAGTAGCACTGTATTTATCTTATATTGGATTGGCTATAAAAACCTACTACTCAAGTACCTATTAAGGATAGCATCATGGAAGAGCTCATTATTACTTGTGAGACGCTAGATAATGGCGTAAGTGTCATAACCCTCAATCGCCCCAAAGTGCGCAACGCCCTAAACGCTGAGTTACGCGCACAGATGGCAGAGAGGTTTATCCAATTAAACAATGACCCAAAGACCAAGGCTATTGTGCTCACTGGCGGCAATAAAGTGTTTGCCGCGGGCGCGGATATTAACGACTTTTTGACTACAAAGACCGTCGATGTTTATTTGCGTCATAGCGAACGCTATTGGGATGCCATCACTGATTGCCGTAAGCCTATTATCGCCGCAGTTAATGGTTATGCGCTGGGCGGTGGCTGTGAGCTTGCCATGCATGCCGATATCATTGTCGCGGGCAAGTCCGCTAAGTTTGGACAACCAGAAATAAAAATAGGATTAATGCCAGGCGCGGGCGGCACGCAGCGATTGTTTCGCTTGCTTGGTAAACATAAAGCTATGAAGCTCATTTTAACGGGCGATATGATAAGCGCTGATCAGGCGGATCAAATGGGCCTAGTGTCTGAAGTGGTGGACGATGAGGCGACAATTAAACGCGCTATCGAGATTGCTGAGCAGTTGGCAAGCTATTCGCCCATTGCTTTAACCCAAATCAAAGAAGTCGCCAACCTTGGGGTGGACATGCCACTACCCGCGGCATTGGCCTTAGAGCGTAAAGCCTTTCAGATTTTATTCGATACCGAAGATCAAAAAGAAGGCGCGAAAGCCTTTTTGGAAAAGCGCGATGCCAACTACAAAGGACAGTAGTCGTTTAAGGGTTTAAGACACTGCTAAATCATATAAAGGAATATTATGACTATCACATCATCAGATATGCAATCATTAGCCATTATTGGCACGGGCATCATGGGTATGGGCATCGCCCAAATCGCCGCGCAAGCAGGCATTAACGTATTGTTATTTGATGCCAAATCAGGATCCGCTAAGCAAGGACGCCAAGCGCTTCAAGCGACGCTTGAAAAACTTGCGGCTAAGGGGAAGTTTACTGATGAGCAATTGCAAGCGACTCTATCAAACTTAACCGTGATTGAAGATATCGCGCAAATTGCTGAAGTAGACATCGTTATCGAAGCCGTTATTGAAAATTTAGAGATAAAACAGCAGCTGTTTAAGCAATTAGACAGCCTTATTCCTATCGACACCATTTTAGCAACCAATACCTCATCGCTATCAGTGACTGCCATTGCCTCGGTTTGTCAGCATCCAGAGCGGGTAGCAGGGTTTCACTTCTTTAATCCTGTGCCGCTAATGAAAATCGTTGAGGTGATTCCGGGCATCTCTACTGACCATTGTGTTGTAGAGACACTGACCAGTTTAGCCAAACGTATGGGACATTTAGGTGTCGTGGCAAAAGATACGCCAGGGTTTATCGTCAACCATGGTGGTAGAGCTTTTGGTACAGAGGCGCTAAAAATACTAGGCGAGGACGTTGCCAGTCTTGAGCAGATTGACCGTATTTTGCGCGATGGCGCAGGCTTTCGTATGGGACCGTTTGAGCTGATGGATTTGACAGGGGTCGATGTCTCCCATCCCGTCATGGAGTCGATTTATAACCAATACTACTTCGAGCCGCGCTACCGCCCGCATCCGTTGACGCGGCAAATGTTAGAAGGCAACAAGCTTGGTCGTAAAGTTGACGAAGGGTTTTATCAGTACATAGATGGTAAAAAGCAAGACGGTAAAAAAGCAACAGCAGATATCGCTCAAGAGTCTTTGTCTAACGCTGTGTTTGACAAAGCCGTTAATTCAGTTTGGATTGGCGCAGATTTAGCGGCAGATAAACAACAGCTGGTTGATTATCTAAACGCTAATGACATCACTATCGACGATAACGATACCCCAGACCCTAACAGTTTAATATTACTAGCAATTTATGGCGAAGATACCACCAACGCCGCTATGCGTTATCAAGTTGATCCTAAGCAAGCAGTTGCTATCGATATGCTAACGGACTTATCTAAGCATCGTACGTTGATGCCCAGTATCGTCACAGAGGACAAATTTGTCACGCAGGCTTATACTTTATTCGGTAAAAGTTTGGATGAAGGCTCAGATGGTGCTTCGCTAATTAAAGAAAGCACGGGCTTTGTGGCGCAGCGAGTGGTGGCGATGGTGATTAATTTGGGCTGTGATATGGCGCAGCAAGGCATAGCTACACCAAAGGATATCGACAATGCTATCAAGCTTGGCTTGGGATATCCGTACGGTCCGATTTCGTGGGGCGATGCGCTGGGAGCCAAGCGTATTTTACTTATCTTACAGCGTATTTACGCCCTAACAGGTGATCCGCGCTATCGTCCCAGCCCTTGGCTACAGCGCCGCGCTAAGCTTAGTATTTCTCTGTTTACTCAACAAAACAACTATTTAGGTTAATGGCTTATTAATGACTTAGCGCGCCCAAGTATAGTTACGAAATCCCATATTTTAATCAAATACACTCTTAAAACACAACAAGGATAAGTGATGTTAGATGCCTATATTTATGATGGCTTAAGAAGCCCTTTTGGTCGCCATGGCGGCGCACTTGCCACCGTGCGTCCCGATAATATGATCGCGGCAGTGATCAAAGCTTTGATTGAAAAGCACCAACTGCCCAGCGATATCTTTGATGAAGTGCTCATCGGCAATACCAACCAAGCGGGTGAAGACTCACGCAATATTGCTCGCAATGCCGCATTACTAGGGGGATTAGATGTGACAACGCCCGGTCAAACCGTCAATCGTCTATGTGCGTCAGGGCTATCTACTGTCATTGATGCCGCTCGTAGTATCACTTGTAACGAGGGGGATGTATTTTTGGCAGGTGGCGTTGAGTCCATGACCCGCGCGCCATTTGTGTTTGCCAAAACTGAGCAGCCTTTTAGTCGCGACTTTAAAGTATTTGATACCACTATTGGTAGCCGATTTCCCAATCCTGTTTTAACCAAAGCATTTGGTAGCGACAGTATGCCGCAAACGGGCGATAATGTCGCGCGCAAATACGATATCAGCCGAGAAGAAGCAGATAAATTCGCAGCCGCCTCGCAAGCGAAATATCAAGCTGCTAAACAAGCCGGGTTCTTTGACGATGAAATCACGCCCATTAGGGTATCGCAAGGTAAAAAATTACCAGACGAAGCGATAATGGAAGATGAGCATCCTCGCGCTAGCTCTACTGTGGATGCTTTGCAAAAACTGAAACCTTTGAATGAGAATGGCGTGGTCACAGCAGGCAACGCGTCGGGTATTAACGATGGCGCAGCGGCGCTAATTATTGGCTCAACGCAGGCAGAAGAAAGGTTAGGGTTTAAACCTATTGCTAAGATTTTATCCTCTGGCGCGATGGGCGTTGAGCCAAATATTATGGGCGTGGGTCCTGTTGAGGCGATAAAGCTAGCACTCAAACGCGCTGACTTGACTCTTGATGATATGTCCATCATTGAGATTAATGAAGCCTTTGCCTCGCAAGTACTAGGCTGCCTAAAGGGTTTGGATATCGACTTTGATGACACCCGCGTTAACCCAAATGGCGGCGCGATTGCGGTCGGTCATCCGCTTGGTGCGTCAGGTGCTCGCATAGCCTTAAGTACGGCGCGCGAGCTACAGCGCACGGGCGGACAATACGCGGTCGTTAGCTTATGCATTGGTATCGGGCAAGGGCTGGCTATGGTCATAGAGCGGGTCTAAGCCTATAATTCATCTCTCAAATCTCATGCAAAAGGGCCTGTTTTTTCACCTTGTGCTACTTATCTATTCTTTGATAGGTTATCAACGATATGGCCCTTATATGCTGATTTATTTTCATTTTTTTAATCGAGCTTCCACAACTAAGCTTCTTTAACCAAGCATCTTTACTTAAGACTTTTAATATAGAATTCTTAAAGCTCCAGCAATCTCATCTCAGTCTCATTTCAGTTATCTAATTTTATCTACCTATGCTGCTACCCCGCGGCTATTTACTTTTTCATAATCAGTATGAGTAATCGCGTTACTGACACAAACTATTAACTCATATTTAAACAATGGTAATTATAATTACCATTGTTTAAATATGAGTTGCAACATAATACTTACTATTCTAGTATAAATCGCATGGCTTGATATCTGAAGACGGTATCAAAGAATTTATAAGGGTAATAAATATTACTATTTATTGTTAACCCGCCATAAAAAGTTTTGCACTATCATTATTGATTTAATTATTACTAGAAAACCTTGTCAAGGAAAGACATTATGAGCATCAGAACATTTTCAGCAAAGTGGATGACCGAAGAGCACGAAATGGTATACGACAGTGCTCTAAAAATGTTTCAAAGCTGGGAAGACAGAGACGAAGGATGGCGCGAGGCTGGCATGATCGATCGCGATGCTTGGGAAGAGGCGGGCGAGATGGGCTTTTTGTGTGCGTCAATACCAGAAGCATACGGCGGCGGTGGCGGTGATTTTGGTCATGAAGCGGCTATCATTTTGGCGCAATCGCAAGCGAACCAAGCTGGTTATGGCGGTATGGTGCATTCAGGTATTGTGGCACCCTATATCTATAAACTTGGCACCGAAGATCAGAAAAAGTCCTTGTTGCCAAAGATGGCAACAGGCGAGTATATCGGTGCTATTGCGATGACCGAACCGGGTACGGGTTCTGACTTACAGGCCATTAAGACGTATGCGACAAAAGATGGTGACGATTATATCATTAACGGCTCGAAAACCTTTATCACCAATGGTCAGCATGCCAATGTTGTGCTACTCGCGTGTAAAACAGATCGTGACAAAGGCGCGCAAGGCGTCTCTTTGATCCTTGTTGAGACGGATGGTCTAGAGGGCTTTACGCGGGGTCGTAACCTCAAAAAGACGGGTCTTGCTGGACAAGACACCTCAGAGCTATTCTTCGATAATGTCCGTGTGCCCCAAAAAAACGTACTCGGCGGTATGGAAGGTCTAGGCTTTATGCATATGATGCAGGAGTTGCCGCAAGAGCGCCTGATTATTGCTCTAAGTGGCTGCGGCGCTATGAAACTGGCTTTAGAGCTGACACTTGATTATGTCAAACAGCGTGAAGCCTTTGGCAAACCGATTTGGAAGTTCCAAAATACGCGCTTTAAGCTCGCTGAGGTGCAAGCGGATTATTTAGCGGTAAAAACCTTATGCGATTCAGCAGTAGAGGCACAAATAGAAGGTAAACTTGATGCCGCGCAAGCCTCGCTCATTAAGTACTGGGTAACCGAGAAACAGTGCAAAACGATGGATGAGTGTCTGCAACTGTTTGGCGGTTATGGCTATATGTCAGAGTATCCAATCGCTCGCATGTATGCCGATGCTCGGGTACAAAAAATATACGGCGGCACTAATGAGATTATGAAAGAGCTGGCGTCACGCTTTATGTAACGGCTCTTATAGGCGTTATCGCTAATATAAAAGCTAAAATTGGATTTATGATAAATAAGTCCAGCTTTAGATTTAAACTATTATTTATTCAAAAGACAGAAAAAGGGAATTTTATGACTGAGACGGCTTATATTTTTGACAGTATCCGTACGCCGCGCGGCAAGGGTAAACAGGACGGCTCTTTGTATCAAGCATCGCCGATTTGGCTGGTGCGTGGTTTATTAAAAGAGATGCAGCAGCGTCATCATTTGGATACAAGTCTAGTCGATGATGTGGTACTCGGCTGTGTGACACCCGTTGGCGAACAAGGTTCTGATATCGCGCGTATTGCCGTGCTCGATGCCGATTGGGATCAAAGCGTTGCAGGCGTCACGCTGTCTAGATACTGCGCCTCAGGGCTTGAGTCGATCAACCTTGCCGCAGCAAAAGTCATGTCGGGTATGGAGGACATGGTCGTCGCTGGTGGCGTCGAGTCAATGAGCCGTGTACCTATGGGTTCTGATGGCGGTGCTTGGTACATGGATCCACGGGTCAATGACGGTACTGGTTTTGTCCCACAAGGGGTGGGCGCGGATACCATAGCCACGCTCAAAGGTTTTAGTCGCAGCGATGTCGATGCGTTCGCTACCCAGTCACACCAAAGAGCTGCCAAAGCTTGGGAGCACGGCTATTTTGATAAGTCAGTAGTACCTGTCAAAGATCTCAACGGTATGCTGCTATTAGCGAAAGATGAGACTATTCGTCCCAGCACGACGCCTGAGACGCTAGCAGGCCTAAACCCTTCTTTTGCTATGCCTGGTCAAATGGGTTTTGATAGTGTGATTTTAGATAAATACACCACTATCGAAACTGTCAATCATGTGCATCATGCGGGCAATTCCTCAGGCATCGTCGATGGTGCCGCGTTATGCCTAGTCGGCAGCGCTGCTGCAGGCAAAAAAGCCGGTCTGAAACCACGAGCCAAGATTACGATGGCCTCAGTCATAGGCTCTGAGCCTTCGATCATGCTCACAGGTCCAACCCCTGCTTGTAGAAAAGCACTCGACAAGGCGGGTATGCAAGCCTCCGATATCGATCTTTGGGAGATTAATGAAGCTTTTGCCGCTGTCCCTATGAATACAGCGGATGATCTTGGCATCTCGCTTGATATCGTCAACGTCAATGGCGGCGCTATCGCTATGGGTCATCCGCTTGGTGCTACAGGTGCGATGCTGATGACAACGGTGCTCGACGAGCTTGAGCGCCGTGATCTTAAAACCGCCATGCTTACCTTATGTGTCGGCGGTGGTATGGGTATTGCCACCATCATTGAGCGCGTATAACACTCTACCTGTTAAATAGATAGTGATAACTAAGAGATCATTTAAGGGACAAAAAATGACAACGACTACAGACAGCATTGATGCAATAAACAAGCTAGCAAATTTTTCAGCTGAGCGGGATGATGAGGGCATCATCACCTTATCTATCGATCAAAGCGATCGTAAAATGAACGTTATCGGCGATGGTTTTAACGACTCTTTTGCGACTGTGACGGACAGCTTTATTGGTGATGATTCTGCGAAAGGCTTAATTCTAACCTCGGCAAAAAACAGTTTCGTGGTTGGCGCAGATATCGATCAGCTCTCTAATATACAAACCGCGCAGCAAGCCTTTGACTTGGTTGAAGAATTAAAAGGCAGCCTCCGCAGGCTTGAGACCGCAGGCAAGCCCGTCGTGGCTGCGATGACAGGAACGGCGCTTGGCGGCGGGTTGGAGCTGGCATTAGCTTGTCATTATCGCATTGCGATCGACTCGCCAAAGACTAAGCTGGGTCTGCCAGAAGTCAAACTTGGCTTGCTACCTGGCGGCGGTGGTACTCAGCGTCTACCAAGGCTAGTTGGCATTCAAAAATCGCTAGAGCTAATGACCCAAGGCAAAGAGCTACGGCCTAAAGCCGCAATGGATATCGGTCTTATCGACGCTATAGCGACGGACAATGAAGATATGTTAGCGCAAGCCAAAGCGTGGATCAAAGCCAATCCGCAAGCAAAGCAGCCTTGGGATAAAAAGGGCTTTAAAATTCCCGGCGGTGATAGCAAGCATCCAAAAGTAGTACAAGTATTCTCTATCGCGCCTGCGATGGCGAATCAAAAGTCGCATGGTAATTATCCGGCGATCACCCATATAATGTCTTGCGTCTTTGAAGGCTGCATTGTCGATATCGACACTGGCCTTGAGCTTGAGTCGCGCTATTTTGCCGCTTGTGTGCTATCGCCTGAATCTAGAAATATGATCAGCACGCTTTGGACGCAGCTTAACAACATCAAAAAAGGCCAATCACGTCCTGATAGCTTTGAGCGCTATCAAACCAAAAAGGTGGGTATCTTAGGTGCGGGTATGATGGGCGCAGGCATCGCTTATGTCACGGCTAAAGTCGGTATCGATGTGGTTTTACTCGATACAGATATAGCAGGAGCTGAAAAGGGTAAAGCCTATTCTGAGACTATTTTAGATAAAGCCATCAGCCGTAAACGTTCTACCGAGGACAAAAAACAAGCGCTGCTAGCTCGTATTAAACCAACCGTCTCCTATGACGACCTAAAAGATTGTGATTTGATAATTGAAGCGGTGTTTGAAAACCGTGAAATCAAAGCTAAGTGTACTGAGCAAGCGGAAGCCGTTATACCACAAACGGCCGTTTATGCGTCTAACACCTCAACTCTGCCTATCACCGGACTGGCTGAGGCCAGCCAGCGCCCGCAGCAGTTTATCGGTCTGCATTTCTTCTCGCCAGTTGATAAGATGCCGTTGGTTGAGATTATCGTAGGCGCGCAAACCAGTGATGAGACCTTAGCCAAAGCCTTTGATTATGTATTGCAAATTGGCAAAACCCCAATCGTCGTCAATGATAGTCGCGGCTTTTATACCTCGCGGGTGTTTGGTACTTATGTCTCAGAAGGCATCGCTATGCTAGGCGAAGGCGTGCATCCCCGCAGTATTGAGGTCGCAGGTCTAAAGACGGGTATGCCTATGTCGCCCTTAGCGCTACAAGATGAGGTGTCGTTAAGCTTAGCGCTGCATGTTAGCGAGCAACAGCAAAAAGATATGGAGGCCGAGGGTAAGACCATGGCGATGCGTCCCTCTTACGACATTCTTAAAACCTTAGTCAAAGAGCATGAGCGCGAAGGTAAAAAGAACGGTAAAGGTTTCTACGACTATCCAGACAAAGGCGACAAGCATCTATGGCCTAAGCTGACCGAGCTCTATCCAACCAGTAGCGAGCAGCCCTCGCAACAAGATCTAGTCGATCGCTTGATGTTTATTCAAGCCAACGAGTCGGCGAAATGTTTTGAAGAAAACGTGGTGCGCTCGGTCGCAGATACCAACATCGGCTCTATCTTTGGTTGGGGTTTTGCTCCAAACCAAGGCGGCACTTTGCAGTTTATCAACTCCATGGGTGTCGAGCGCTTTGTCGCTCGTAGCCGTGAGCTAGCCAAGCAATATGGCGAGCGTTTTGAACCGGCTAAGATTTTGGTAGATATGGCTGCAAGTGGCGAGGAGTTTGTGGATGGCTAATTTAGCTCACGCAATAGAGGGTATGAGCGACTGCTTACAAGGACTGCGCGTTGTAGATTTGACGCGCAACCTACCTGGGCCCTTTGCCACGCGTCTGCTTGCGGATTTGGGCGCTGAGATTACCAAGGTTGAGCCAAAAAGCGGCGATCCTGCCCGCGCTTTAGGCGGCTTGTTTGAAGCTTTAAATCACGGCAAAACTATCGGTAAGGTTGATTTTCGCGACCCCAAAGGCATAGAGGTTATCAAAGCGCATCTCAAAGACGCTGATGTCATGCTCGATAGCTTTCGCCCTGGGGTGCTAAAAGGGATGGGGTTAGACGCCCAAACCTTACATGCTATTAATCCAAAATTGGTTATCGTCTCTATTACGGGTTACGGCATGACTAACGATAGTGATAACGCTCAAATCGCTCACGACTGGGCAGATAAAGCCGGTCATGATATCAACTTTATGGCGATGAGTGGCGTACTTGATCAGCTGCGTACCGCAACTGGTGAGCAGGCCATGCCTAACATTCAGTTTGCCGATTTGGCAGGTGGTAGTGATACGGCAGTAATTGCCTTGTTAGCAGCGGTATTCGCCGCACAGCGCACAGGTAAAGGTCGCCATGTTGCAGTGAGTATGACTCATAGCTTGTATAACCATATGGTCATGCCAAAAGCGACAGGGGAGCTCGTCAAAAGCTTCTCAGGACAAAACCCGTCGCCAAATTATGACTTTTTGGGTGGACTATTGCCTTGTTATCGCTTATATCAAACGTTTGATAATCGCTACATAGCGGTAGGATCACTTGAGCTAAAATTCTGGCAAGGGCTGTGTGAGGTATTAGAGCTGCCTGAGCTCAAAGACGCGCATTGGCAGCGCGGGGTGATGCCAAACCTGCCTGAAAGCCGTGAGGCGGCCACAAAAGTCAGCGATAAATTTGCCAGTCAACCGCTTGAGTTTTGGCAGCAAGTATTCGCGTCAGCCGATGTCTGTGTAACGCCAGTACTGAGCTTAGAGGAGGCCAAGAGTCATCCATTATTTGCCCATCAAGATGAGCACCAGACAACGTTAGGATGGCAAGTTATAAAAGACTGAATTTAAAAGCTGGTTTTGTGGATGCAGGGTCAACATTATCTACTATAAATCGATTACCAAGGAAACCCCACTCTCAACTTCGAAAGTGATTGAAAAAAGAAGAGCACCTCACTAATCTATTGTTTTCGACCAAGAATACAATGGAGTTGTGAGATGCCCATAGACGAATTTATCATCAATATCTATTTAATGGTAGAGCAATATTACAAAATAGTCGTCACCAAACCCTTGCGAAGTGCAGGTTACGCGCCAAAGCTAAGTGATCCTGAGGTTATTTGCATGGAGATGGTCGGTGAATTTTTACACCTTGATCAAGACAAACAAATTTGGCAATACTTTACCCAGCATTGGCAAGACTGGTTTCCAGCCATCGGCTCATACCCTAACTTCGCAAAGCACTGCGCCAATCTGTGGCAAGTCAAACAGCAGATACAAGATAAAGTCAGTGAACTTGAGGGCCGTGACAACATTCATTTTATGGATGGCTTTCCGATACCCGTCTGTCATTATGGACGCGCTTATCGGCATAAAAACTATCAAGACTTAGCGGCTTTTAGCTACTGTGCGGCTAAGCAAGAGAGGTACTATGGCTTTGAAGGACATTTGCTTGTTAACTTATCGGGCATGATTAAAGGCTTTACCTTTGCTCCTGCCAATGTTGATGAAAGAGCGGTTGCCCCAGAAATCACCACTCATATTCATGGGCTACTTGGCGCTGATAAAGGGTATATCAGCCCTAGTCTGACATCGTACTACGACGCTCAAGGCGTGGATTTACAAACGCCACTCAGAGCCAACATGAAAGAGGATAGACCCAAACCTGTGGTAAGGCGGCTAATGAAAGCCCGCCGTATCGTTGAAACAGTCATTGGTCAGTTATCAGAACGATTTAATATACAAAAGGTACGAGCAAGAGATTTATGGCATTTGTCTCATCGATTGATTCGTAAGATTCTTTCACACAATCTGTGCTTTGTACTCAACAAAAAACTTGGTAACCCGCCTCTTCAGTTTGATTTGCTTATTTCAAGTTGAGAGTGGGGTAAGGAAGGTAAATTATGGATAAGGTTTGGACACAGGGCTATCCAGCGGGAGTTAATGCCCATATAGATCGACCACATAGTACCGTGCTAGATATATTCGACGATAAATTGCAAGCGTTCGCTGATCGTCAATTTACTAGCAATATGGGCGTCAGCTACTCCTATGCGCAAATCGATAGCATGTCATTGCAGATTGCCGCTTGGATTCAAAATTTGGGACTCGCTAAAGGCTCAGTCATAGCTATATTGCCCTGCCGCTGTATCATATCTATGCTTTTATCTGCTCGATAGTCGGCTTAACGGTCGGTCAGCATCTGACTTTAGTCACTAACCCGCGTGACATTGATAGCTTTATTAAAATTTTAGCCAAACGTCCTTTTCATCTGCTGCCAGGGGTGAATACGCTGTTTCAAGCCTTTATCAGCCATCCTGACTTTCGTAAACTGGATTTCTCAGAATGTAAATTAACGGTAGTGGGCGGTATGGCAGCCACGCCTGAGACGGCCAAACGCTGGCTTGAAATCACAGGACTGCCTATTTTGGAAGGCTGGGGGATGTCTGAGACACTAGGCGTAGGAACTGCCAATCCATTTGATGGTACCGAGTACACGGGCAACGTCGGCTTGCCGCTACCTGGTGTGGATATTAGTATTCGCAATGATGAGGATGAGGTGCTAGGTTTAAATGAGGTGGGCGAGATGTGTATCAAAGGCGATAACGTCATCACAACCTATCATAATATCGATAATGCCAAATTTTTCACTGCTGATGGCTACCTAAAAACCGGTGATATCGCCTCGATGAATGAGCAAGGTTCCATCAAAATATACGACCGCAAAAAAGATATGATCATCGTCAGCGGCTTTAATGTTTATCCTAATGAAGTCGAAAACGTCATCGAGACTCACCCCAAAGTTGCCGAGTGCTCTGTCGTTGGTATTGCTGATAAAAGCCAAGGACAGTCGGTCAAAGCCTATATCGTTAAGGCCGATGAAAACTTAATGGCGGAGGATATAAAAATGCTGTGTAAAGAAAATCTAGCCGGCTATAAATGTCCTCGCCATATCGAATTTATAGACGAGCTGCCAAAACCTACTGTCGGTAAAATATTACGTCATGAGCTGAGAAAAGCGGCCAATAAAGCGTAAAAAATGCTTTAGTTTAAAGGCTATTAAAAAGCTGAGTTTAACTAAATTAGCTTTTTAATAGTTGGGTTTGAATGAATGATCTGCTTATAAATCGGATAATTCGGGCTTCGACATAGAGCGCCACAAGATACTAAATAAAGCATCAAAATTTGCGTTTAGTGGTGCTTCTGCTTGACGAATGGTTTGCATAATACCTAGGCGACTAATAAAGCCCATAAACACGTCAAATAAGATATGTAGTGGCACAGTGTCTACTAATACTCCGCGCTTTTGACCATCTTCAAGCACGCTTAAAAATGCATTAATTAGCTCTTTATTGTTATAAATTGCGATGTTATGAAAACGCGCTATCGAGACTTTAGAGAGCACCATTACCGCGTCTGGATGCGTATCGACAAAATCTAAGCATACCCATAGTGTTTTACGCAGGCGATCTTCAACGCTATCGATACCTTGCAGATGATCCATCATTCTAGTGGCAAGTCTGCCTAGCACTAAATCCATAATGGTATAAAGTACCGTTTGCTTATCGCCAAAGTACTTATAGAGCGTCTGCAGTGACACATTTGCCGTCTTGGCAATTTGTATCATAGTAATATCGCTGGCATCACTATCAGCAAAAAGCAGACGAACCGCTTTTTCTACTTTCTCTAATGTCGCAGGACGCATATCACTCAGAGGCGCTATAGCTAAAGGCGTAGTACGCGTGTCTTTTTTAAGTTTACTGCTCTTTGGTTGGTCAGTTTTATTTTTACGATTAGAGTTAGAGGACAGCTTTGATCGAGTAGGTGGCATATCTTATTGTTCCTTATAGGCTCATTATTTAACTAACTTTTCGCTCAAACTATTCAGTGATGATAATAACAGTTACCATTGTAAAGCATTTTATTGTAATAAGTCAGTGGGATATCTAGAATAAAAGCAGTAAATAATATGCTTAGTTTATAGTTATAAACCAGCAATAAGGTAATTACAATTACTATTATAATTCAAGCGTGCATACCACAAGAATATCAAAATAGAATTTGATTATGTCGTGGTTGGTGGGGTTCGGCAGGTTGTATGCTCGCAGCGCGCCTTCCAGAGCATGCAGACGTTCATGTTTGCTTGCTCTGGGAGCGGTGGGGGTAAAGACTTAGCCGTTCGTGTGCCAGCAAGAAGGGTGTTTATGGTACCTAGTAAACCTTTTAAATTAAATAACTCGATGAGTCTGTTTTGTTTATGCCAACTTAGTTTACTCTTTCTCATAGTGCTATCCTAAATAATTTTGCTTATCTAGGACAGCCCCTTGTCTTTTGACGCATCGACCGCTTGCTTGACGGTATGAAAATCGCTGTGGCGCACGTCCGTGCCGCTACTGATATAAATTACCAGCTCGGCGATGTTGCGCGCATGGTCGCCGATACGCTCAAGCGCGCGCAGTACCCACATCAAATTCATCACTTGTGTGACTTGACGCGCATCTGCCATGACATACGTCATCAGCGCCCTTACCGCCGACTGGTACTCGAAGTCAACACTACCATCATCGCGCATCACTTCAAATGCTTCATTGGCGTGTAGTTTTTCAAAAGCCAGCAGCGCATTGTTCAGCATCAAGCGTACTTGGTTGCTCAGGTGCTGTACTTCATGGTGACAATAGGTGTTGTGATTTTCGGCGGCGATTTGTTTGGCCATATGCGCAATTTTGGTCGCTTCATCGCCGATGCGCTCGATATCGACTACGCCTTTACTCATCGCCATCACGTAGCGCAAATCACGCGCGGCAGGTTGGCGACGCGCTAAGAGCAGCAAAATATGCTCATCAATTTGCACTTCCATTTGATTGATATGGCTGTCGTGCTCAATCACCTGCTCCGCTAGCGTGCTATCGCTCTCAATCAAGGCGCGCATGGCATGCGCTACCTGCTCATCCACTTGCGCGCCCATGTGCAAAAATAAGGTCGTGGTTTCTTTTAAATCATGGTCAAAGCTGCGCGAGGTGTGCGCCATTTGATGCGGCATGATGGTGTCCTCATAAGGCAAAAATAAGACAAAAAAGATGCCGCAACAGAGCGGCATCGGTAGCAATTATGGCAACTTAACCGTAACGACCTGTAATGTAGTCTTCGGTCGCTTTTTGCGTAGGGTTGGTAAAGACTTGGTCGGTCTTGCCAATCTCAACCATATCACCCAGATACATATAGGCGGTGTAGTCTGAGATACGCGCCGCTTGCTGCATATTGTGGGTCACAATCGCGATGGTGTAGTCTTGTTTTAAATCTTCAATCAAGTCTTCAATCGCGCCTGTTGAGATGGGGTCAAGGGCGGAGGTTGGCTCATCGAGCAGCAATACTTCAGGTTTGGTGGCCACGCCGCGCGCGATACACAAGCGCTGCTGCTGACCACCTGAGAGTGACAGACCTGAGGCGTTTAGCTTGTTTTTAACCTCATCCCACAGTGCCGCTTTTTTAAGTGCCCATTCGACACGTTCGGCCAGATCCGCTTTAGACAGTTTTTCGTACAGACGCACACCAAAGGCAACATTATCAAAAATAGACATCGGGAACGGTGTTGGCTTTTGGAACACCATGCCGACACGAGCGCGTAGCAAATTGACATCGACCGACTTGTCTAAGATATTTTGCCCATCAAGGATGATTTGCCCATCCGCGCGCATGTTGGGATACAAATCATACATGCGGTTAAAGGTGCGCAGCAGGGTTGATTTACCGCAGCCTGATGGCCCGATAAACGCGGTCACTTTGCGATCTGGAATGTCGATAGAGATGTTTTTTAGTGCATGAAAATCACCGTAATGGAAGTTTAAATCACGGATTTGCATTTTCGCTGCTGGCGTTGCTTCTTCTGTTGTGCTGCTGGCACCTGCCTGCGTCTGTGTGTTGGCTTGTGTGTTGATAACAGGGGCCGATACAGGTGGCTGGGTGGTTTTTGTGTTCACGGCAGTGCTTTCTTCTGTAAATACGGATTTGGTCTTTGGTGTCTTGATAGCGGTGTCGGTCATGGGAGTATCCTTTTTTTCTGTCTGATATGCGTTTGTGTGGCAATGGCTGAGTCGCGGCCGTGATTAATGACGCTCACGCGCACCGATATAACGGGCGATGACATTGAGCGCAAGCACCGTAAAGGTAATCAATAGCGCCGCTGCCCAAGCCAAAGCATGCCAGTTGTCATAAGGGCTCATGGCAAACTGATAGATGGTGTTTGGCATGTTGCCCATGGCGTTACTCATATCTAAGCTAAAGTATTGGTTGTTCAGCGCTGTAAATAGCAAAGGCGCGGTCTCACCCGTGATACGGGCGAATGCGAGCAGCACCCCTGTGGTCAAGCCTGCACGCGCTGCTTTTACCGTCACGCTTAACACCAGCTTCCACTTAGGCGTACCAAGCGCATACGCCGCTTCGCGTAAGGTATTGGGCACGAGCAGCAGCATGTTTTCAGTAGTACGCACTACTACAGGAATCACGATAAGTGCCAAAGCGCACGCCCCTGCCCAACCTGAAAAGCTGCCGCCTTTTACCATCAAGGCATAGACGAATAGACCAATCACGATAGAGGGTGCCGACAGCAAAATGTCATTTAAAAAACGAATGACTTGACCTAGCTTGTTGCCGTCTGAAAATTCCGCCAAATAAATACCCGCCAACATGCCAATCGGCGCACCGATAAACAAACCGCTACTGGCAATCATAATTGAACCCACGATGGCGTTTCGCAAACCACCCTCTGTCATCGGCGGCGGCGTGTCTGCGGTAAATACTGGCATCTCAATCAAGCCGCTCATGCCTTCGATACCGAGCGTGACCAAAATCCAAAGCAGCCAAAACAAACCAAAGACCATGGCAAAAGACGCAAAGCCCAGTCCGACCTTGTTCCACATACGGCGGCGGCGGTATAAGCCGCGGTCAATCTTTTGCGCGGGCGGGGTTGAGACAGGTGACACAGCAGTCAAGCTAGACATGCACATATTCCTTTTGATTCATCGGTCGCTGGATTGACCGTTCATACAACATAACGCTTATTAAAAGTAGTAAACCGTGCGCAGCGACTTAGTGTCCTGCGCGCTTGTCCATATTGCGTAGCATCAAGCGCGAGATACTCAGTACCACGAAAGTAATCATAAATAGAATCAAGCCAAGGTGTAGCAGTGACGCCAAGTGCAGTGGGTCAGAGGCTTCGGCAAATTCGTTAGCCAGCGCCGAGGTAATCGACACGCCAGAGGCGAACATACTTGGGTTGATGTTAAAGGTATTACCAATCAAGAAGGTCACCGCCATGGTCTCGCCAAGCGCCCGGCCAAGACCTAAGATTACGCCACCAACCACCCCTGTTTTGGTGTAAGGCAAGATGATTTTAAACATCACTTCCCATGTGGTCGCGCCCATACCGTAGGCTGATTCTTTGAGCAAATTGGGCACCACTGAGAACACATCACGCATGGTCGCGGCGATAAAGGGAATAATCATAATCGCCAAAACAAGCGCGGCGGTAAACAGACCAATACCCATCGGCGCACCGACGAACAGCTTGCCAATCACAGGCAAATCGCCCAAATGCTCGGTCAGCCACGGCTGGATGTTATTACCAAAAAACGGCGCAAATACGAACAGACCCCACATGCCATAGATGATAGAGGGAATACCCGCGAGCAGCTCAATAGCGATGCCCAAAGGCTTCTTTAAAAAGGTTGGGCACAGCTCAGTCAAAAAGATGGCAATACCAAAGCTAATAGGCACTGCAATCACAATCGCCATAATCGAGGTCATCACCGTACCGTAAATCGGTGCCAGCGCCCCGTACTCGCCTGCGACAGGATCCCAGTTGTTGCTGGTATAAAAGTCAAAGCCAAAGGTTTGCATACTTGGCCATGCACCAACAATCAAGGAGACCAAAATTGCCCCTAAGCTCAGCAGCACAAACACCGCCGCTGCTTTGGTGGTATTTACAAAGACAGCATCCCAGCGCTTTTGTTTTGCCAATTGTGTTTGCAGATTGTGCCCTGCCATAGTCACCTCAACGTTGCTCTCATTACTCGAATAAATGCGCTAAATACAAGCGATGCAACGACGCCTGCGATCCGCCCCTCGGCTTGGTTACAGACGTCATGCGTTAACGGTTCTTACTGTGGGGTATAGACAGGGTTGCCATCTTTATCAACCACTTGTTTCCAGCTGTCTTTAAACAGTGCCACAGCAGTATCTGAGAATGGCACGTAGTCCAAATCTGTAGCTGCCGCGTCGCCTTGGTCGTACGCCCAGTTAAAGAAGTTCAGCACGCCTGCCACTTGTTTTGGATCTTGTGGCTGCTTGTGAACCAAGATAAAGGTCGCCGCAGCGATTGGCCATGCTTGTTCAGTTTCTGAGTTGGTAATGACTTTATAGAAGCCTTCTTGCTGAGACCAATCGATGTCGCCTGCAGCAGCAAAGCTGTCGATTGACGGCTGTACAAAGTTACCCGCTGCGTTTTTCAAGGTCGCGTGTGACATGTTGTTTTGCTTCGCGTACGCGTATTCCACATAGCCGATAGAGTTTTGCATACGGTTCACGTAGCTTGCCACACCTTCGTTGCCTTTACCTGCCGCGCCGCGGTCAGAGGTTGGCCACTTAACGGTTTTGTCCACACCGACACTGCTTTGCCACTCTGGTGATACTTTTGCCAAGTAGTCCGTGAAGTTAAAGGTCGTGCCTGAGCCGTCTGAACGGAATACAGTAGTGATTGGGCTGTCTGGTAGCGTCAAGTCTGGGTTTAGCGCTTTGATTGCCGCGTCATTCCACTTGCTGATGTTGCCAAGATAGATGTCTGCCAATACTTTACCGTCAAGCTTTAGTGCGCCAGGCTCGATGCCTTCGATGTTCACGACAGGAACCACGCCACCGATAACGGTTGGGAACTGAATCAAGCCTTCTTTTTCTAGCTCTTCTGGCGTCATTGGCGCATCCGATGCCCCAAAATCAACCGTACCTGCAGTGATTTGCTTGATGCCGCCTGATGAGCCGATAGACTGATAGTTCACTTGGCCTTTGGTCGCTGCATTAGACCTCTTGCAAAAGTATCAGTTTATTGACTTCCACTGACGCAGTTATAAGGGCTAGCAATGACTTATGCAAGAAGTCTATTGTAGTCCGCTGACCACTTAGCGTAGATAGGCTGTGGGAACGATGCGCCTGCGCCGGTGATATTCATCGACACGTTTTCAGCTGATGCGGCATTAGCGCGCTGAGTAGAGGCCGCGCTCGATTGGGCTGAAGCAGTTGATTCAGTGCTTGAGTTACTATCGGCAGATCTATTGCAAGCGGTTAAACTTAGAGTGCTTATGATGGCGACAGCCATAAATGAATAACGCATTGTTTCTCCTAAAGTTCACTATTTGTCATTATTGAGCAATTATAATTAACACTTCCGCTACTGCGGTATTGCTACTTGTGTTTTTCGACAACCTGTCTTGGCGGTTGATGAGCACATTATGCCGAGCAAATATGACAGTTTGATGACATAGAGTGTTTTTATGAATAAAGATCGCCTCAAAAAAATATGTCACGCTTCATTCTTATGAGGTTGGCAGGGATAGATTTATTTGAGAGCGGTTTGGCGATAGGATTACTGTCATTAAACTGTCATAATTATTGTTTTTAATGGACAGACGCTAATCAGTACTTATCGACTTTTTATTTCCTATTAGTACGTTAAAAAACAAGGCTGTAGTATGCACAACGAGCAAATTTTGATTGTTGATGATGAACCTGCAATTCGTGAGATGGTGATGATGACGCTAGAGATGGCAGGCTTTGAGAGTTTGCAGGCGGCCGATATCTCAGAGGCTCATCAGCAAGTCGTTGATCACAGGCCTGCGCTAATTTTGCTAGATTGGATGTTGCCAGGAGATAAGAGCGGCATTGATTTTTGCCGTATGCTAAAAAATGATGAGATGCTCGCTGAGATACCCGTCATTATGCTGACTGCCAAAAGCGAAGAAGATAGCAAAGTACACGGGCTCGATGCTGGCGCTGATGACTATATGACTAAACCTTTCTCCACCCGAGAATTGATCTCTAGGATCAAGGCGGTACTACGTCGTAGTAGTGCACTCAGTAGTGATAGACTTATCGAAATAGGTGCACTGAGCCTAAACCCCAAAAGCCAGCGAGTGACAGCGAATGATCAGGTTATCGATTTAGGTCCTACAGAGTATCGTTTATTGGCGTTTTTTATGAGCCATCCAGAGCGCGCTTATACCCGCACCCAGCTGCTAGATCAGGTCTGGGGCGGCAATGTCTATATTGAGGATCGAACGATTGATGTGCACGTTCGCCGTTTACGTAAGTTACTAAAGCCCTTTGGCTGCCATACGTTTATTCAAACGGTGCGCGGTACAGGGTATCGGTTTTCTGGTCTGATTGAATAACGAGAGTACTGTTTAAAACCGTATCGATTGTAATGTAGCCAATATTAAGGATAGTCAATAAACATGCTAACGCCGAAGGTCAGTGTAGAGACAAAACCTATGCAAAAAGACAATGTGCAAAAAAACAGTCAGGAGCAAGTATCTACTCAGAACAGTACCAAGCAACTCAAAAAGATCAGTAGCGCCTTGGGAGCTCTGCGAGATGCAGTGATTTTGCTCAATGACGATGATGGTTTGGAGTGGTGGAATCAGGCCGCCGAAGATTTATTATTGCTACAGTCAGCGGACCATGGCAAAAGTATTTTTGACTTTATTGACGTTCCTGAGTTCCGGCAATATTATCAGACTATGACGATACCCAATGATGGTGTCCATATAGCGTCATGGCGCGATCCCAATCGATATTTAAAATGTGAGCTTACGCCTTTTGGCGACGAGAAGTTACTTATCATTTATGATGTAACTCGTTTACAGCACTTAGAACAGATGCGCCGCGACTTTGTGGCCAATGTCTCTCATGAGCTGCGAACGCCATTAACCGTATTGATGGGCTATCTAGAAAACTTCTCAGATCAGCCTGATATGCCGCCGCGCTGGCGACGCGGTTTTGAGCTTATGACGCAGCAGACTGCGCGGATGAATAGAGTCGTTAACGATTTATTATTGCTGTCTCGGATTGAGATTGAAGAGACCCATGAGCTACATTATATTGATATGACCAAGCTGCTCACGCATGTCTATGATGATGCGCAGGCTTACAACCAAGGATATGGCCATACGCTGCATTTACAGATAGATACCTATGATGGTCTTTACGGCTCGGAGATGTATTTGAACAGTGCGTTATCCAATTTGGTGATTAATGCTATCAAATATACCCCAAAAGCTGGCAACATCGTCATCAGTTGGACTAAGACATCAGATGGCTGCCAGTTTGCAGTCACCGATGATGGGCTTGGTATTGCTCCAGAGCATGTCGCCCGATTGACTGAGCGCTTCTATCGAGTGGATAGCGGGCGCAGTCGCGCTACGGGCGGCACGGGATTGGGACTGGCGATTGTCAAGCACGTGCTCTATCAGTACGACACCACTTTGCAGATTGAGTCGGTAGAAGGGAAGGGCTCAACCTTTAGCGCCAACTTCCCAGCTGATCATGTCAGGGCGGCTCCTGTTGCTAGATAGTAGCAGTCCAATGAACTCCTTTTACCTTTTGTGCCTGATAGTCCGTAGCGTTAACGCTGGCTCAGTGCTTGACACTGTCATACTGAGTAGCCATAAGTTAGCAGCCGTAAGCTAGTTGCCCTGTTGTACTTGGGCGCCGAGTACAAGCTGAGGTGATGGGTTTACGTGCTTTTGCTCAGCGTGATGTAGATAATATAGCGGTGTATGCATTAGCTGAGGATATGGCAACCTCTATAGAAAGTTTGCGAAATAATGCATTTGCTCATTAAGCTGTGCTATTTATCTGTAATATTAAGGAAAAAATATGCGTATCACTGCCAATTTTGATGCCGGTAACATCGAGGTTATAAGTTTAGAGAACAAACAAGATATCCAACTGTCCATACGACCGGACGCTGGTGGCGAGTTTTTTCAGTGGTTTAACTTTCGCCTGTCAGGTGAGATTGGCGACCATTATGTTCTTAATATCATGAATGCAGGAGAGGCGTCTTATGTTAAGGGCTGGGAGAATTACCAAGCGGTCGCTTCCTACGATCGCGAAGATTGGTTTCGTCTGCCCACTACCTACAAAGACGGCAAGTTGAGCATAACTGTGGATATGGCTTATGACAATATACAAATTGTTTATTTTGCGCCATACAGCTATGAGCGCCATCAAGATTTATTAGCGACGGTACAAATGCACCCGTTAGCAACTTTAGAGCATTTGGGTGAAACGCTTGATAAGCGCGACTTGACATTAGTAAAAATAGGTAATGGCGATAGCAGTAGTGATGTAAATAAACGCAGCATTTGGATCATTGCGCGCCAGCATCCGGGCGAAACGATGGCCGAATGGCTAATTGAAGGACTGCTGTACAGCCTACTCGATGAGGACAATGCCACGGCTAAACAGCTGTTAGAAAAAGCGAATGTCTATATCGTGCCAAATATGAACCCAGATGGCAGTGTGCGCGGACATCTACGTACTAACGCTGCAGGGGCTAATCTAAACCGTGAGTGGTCAAATCCAAGTCTGGAGAGAAGCCCTGAGGTCTTTCACGTCATCAACAAAATGGAGGCCACAGGTGTAGATTTGTTTTATGATGTGCATGGTGATGAAGCGCTACCTTATGTGTTTTTGGCAGGCTCTCAAGGGGCACCAAGTTATAGTGAGCGCCTCGCACATTTGCGTGATAGATTCACCGAGGTATTGAAACTCGCTAGCGCTGACTTTCAGTCGGAATATGGTTATGAGATTGATGCACCGGGCACAGCGAACATGACAGTTGCCACTAATTGGGTAGCGGAGCATTTTGACTGTCTGGCCAATACTTTAGAGATGCCGTTTAAGGATAATGATAATGTGCCTGATGCCGATACAGGTTGGTCGCCTGAGCGTTCTATGAAACTGGGAGAAGCCTCATTACTTGCTATGTTAGCGGTCGTTGATGATTTGCGGTAGCTTGATGGCTAATGTCTAAAACCTTTTTTAACGCTTAAAATAATCGTTAAGTAGATACGGGTAATACTATCTCAACCACGAGCCCTGTGACACCATCTTCACGATTGCGCGCGCTAATCTGTCCTTTATGCGCGGCAATAATCGCCTGGGCAATAGCCAGTCCAAGCCCGTAACCGTCTTCTTTTTTACTGGTTTTATTAGCAATGCTGTTAGCAGTAGGGCTTGTTGGGCGTTGTCTGGACGCATCTAGGCGTACAAAAGGCTGAAATATACGCTCTAGGTTATCATTATCTATGCCTGCTCCTTGATCTATAATGCTTATTTTTAGTGTCGATGTTTGATGTGTAAGCTTAATAGTTTCAATCTTAGATGAGACGATAGAATGTGAGTTTGAATGGATAAAGGCATTACGAATCACATTTTCAAAAGCGCTATGCAGTTGCTCTCGATTACCGATTATAAGGTATGAAAGCTCATCATCACTACTATTGTCCTTATTTCTCAAACATTGCCATTCAACGTGCTTGTCATAAAACTCAAAACTCACGTCCTGACCAATCTCATCAAGGAGCATTGCTATATCTATCGACTCGCAGTCCTCAGGGCGCGCCACATAGCGCTGCATTTGCAGTGATTGAATATGAATAATTTGTCCAATCAGCTCATTCATTCGAGTGGACTCTTTTTGAATACGGTCAAGATAATGCGTCGCATTGGGTGCATAATCCCGAGTCAGCTCAGTCGCCACTTCAAGACGCGCTAGTGGCGAGCGTAACTCATGAGAGATGTCGCTGAGCATCTGCTTACGAGACATCTCGCTATCAGCCAGTCTATTAGACAAACCTGCAACATCTTTTGCGAGTATGCCAAGCTCATCATCTCCTAACTGTGATAAGTCATCCCCAGCTAGATAATTTCCTTCGCTCATACGGTGTACTTTAAGTTGAACGAGGCGAATCCGTTTGGACAAAGTGCGACTAAACCAATAACATGCCAAAACACTAAAAAGTAAAATGTTGGTCAAAAGCTTACTTGAGCTTGGCGCTCGCGAGCAGGCGGCATTACAGAAAGTCGAGAAACTATTGGCTGGCATGGAGTCGCGTTTTGCTGAATGTTTTGTAGAGGCACAGCGTTTAGGGGAGCTTGATGCTGAGCTTGATCCGCTAAGGTTAGCACGTCGATTGCAGGCAGAAGTCATGGGTTTGCGAGCCTTCGCGCAGCGTGATGTTGATAGTGCCGCGGTACGTGCACTGGCTGAAGATATGGCTTTCTCAATAGAGGGGCTACGTAACGATAAGTCTGTAGGCTAGTTCATTATCGTTCGTTCAGTAATAAGGTCGACTCAAAGCTTATATTTTGAGTCGACCTTCTATTGTACTTATCAGCATTCACGATTTAGCTTCTAAACGTTTGAGAGTATGGTAACCGCCGTAGATACGAGTCACGATAGTGATAGCACAGGCTGCAGCAAAGATACTGGCTAAGAGCACAAAGTGCTGTGGCCAAATACAAAAGGCAATAAATAAAGCTATGGTTTCAGTACCTTCGGTGAGTCCATTTAAATAATAGAAGCTCTTGTATTTAAACTGCGGCTTGTCGAGTTCAAACTTCTCAGCGGCTATGGCAAAGGCCAAAAAGCTAGAGCCAGTACCGATAAAGGCAGCAAGCAATAGCGCTCCGGCAATGACGTTTTGCTTAGGATCAGCGAAGATAAAGCCAAGCGGAATAGCGGCATAAAATAAAAAGTCGAGGGTAATATCTAAGTAGCCACCAGCGCTTGTGCTTTGGTTGGCATAACGAGCAAGAGCGCCATCTAAGCCATCAAAAACACGGTTGAGTATAATCGCAACCATAGCTGATAAGCCAGTAGTGGTAGCGCTACTATGCCAATAAGAAACCCAGCTAGCGTCAATTGGTCAGCCGTGATGCCGCGCTTATGTAAGGTGGCGGCTATCGGCGTTAGTATTGGTTTTATGATAGCCGTTAGGTATTTATCTTCAACGGCGTCTGCCGCCCACTGTATATAAGCATTTACCTGCGGATCACCGCCCCAAGCATGAAAATAAACGTCTTGGTTTTTGCCGCGCTCGTACAGTTGCTCCCAAGACGACTGTACGTTACGACCTGCCGCGCTGCGAGTCGTCGAGGCGCTACTAGCAGAGATACCTAGACAAAAGCTAAGCGCGATAGCGTAACTGCTATAGCGACTATATTGACGGAGTGTCTGAAAGGTCGGTGAAGCTAGCAAAGCGTTCATTACGTGCATTTGAGGTTTCATTATCGTTTTATATTTTTAGCGGGTCTATACTTTTAGCAGGTCTATATTTTTAGCGGGGCTGCTCATATAAATCACTAACCTCGGCGCCACGTATGGTACTTCTCAAGTAAGTTTAATACTTTTTCGGGCGCATGATTGCGTTTCCATTCACCTGCGGCATATTTATTAGCTTCCGCCCAAGTAGGGTACATATGAATGGTGCCAAGTATTTTATTTAACCCTAAACCATGCTTCATAGCCAGTATAAACTCAGGCATGATGTCTCCGGCATGTTCAGCCACAATAGTGACGCCTAATATCTTATCTTTGCCTGCTGGGGTGATAACTTTGATAAAGCCTTGGTTCGCGCTTTCTGTTAGCGCACGATCTAAGTCTGCAAAGTCATAGCGAGTCACTTCAAAGTCGATACCTTTATCGATTGCCTCTTGCTCATTTAGACCGACTCGCGCCACTTCTGGATCAATAAAGGTCGTCCAAGGAATGACGCGGTAATCTACTTTGAATTTTTTGAACTGCCCAAACAAGCCATTAACTGCTGCATACCACGCTTGATGAGAGGCAACATGGGTGAATTGATAAGGACCTGCGACATCGCCTGCCGCATAGATGTTAGGGTAGAGGGTTTCTAGATAGTCGTCAGTGCTTATGGTGCGTTCGGTCTCGATACCCAAAGCTTCAAGCCCGTAGCCCTCTAAGCGGGCACTACGACCTACAGCGCAGATTAATTGGTCATATTCAATAGCGGTTTCTTGCTGATCTGTATGATCACCATGGGCCTCAACGATGATATATTTTTTACCATTACGTATCTCACAGCGTGTCGCTTGCCTTGAAGTTAAGACCGTGACACCACTGTTAATGAGCGCTTGCTGGGCAAATTCTGAAACTTCACTATCTTCTTTTTTCATCAGGCGTTCGCCTCGCTCTATCTGCGTCACATTAGAGCCTAAGCGCGCAAAGGCTTGTGCCAGCTCTGAGCCAATAGGGCCGCCGCCAAGGACGACCAACTTTTTGGGAGTTTCCTCAAGCTCAGCAAATGTATTCCAAAGCGTGTCGCTAGTCACATAACCCGTTTCCTCTAAACCTGGTAAGTCTGGTATAAACGGGCGCGCGCCAGTTGCGATAACAATGGAGCGTGCGGTGAGTCTTTGAGTGCCACCCTCATTCAGCGTAATCTCTACCGTCCATGGATCGATGAGTTTGGCATAGCCTTTGAGGACTTCGACACCCAGTTCAGTATAACGCTCGACACTATCGTTTGGGGCGATATCTGCGATGATCTTATGCACGCGGCTCATGACATTATTGAATGAGAAGGTTGGCTGGGTATTATCGAGGCCGTAGCGCTCGCCATTGCGCATTTGCTCGGCAACTTTGGCACTTTTGATTAAAGCTTTACTGGGTACACAGCCATAGTTCAGGCAGTCGCCGCCCATCTCACCTGCTTCGATGAGGGTGACTTTGGCCTTAACTGTGGCCGCAATATAGCTGGTCACGAGTCCACTAGCCCCAGCGCCAATCACAATCATATTACGATCGAACGTTTTGGGCTTAGTATAGTTTTTATAGACGCGGCGTTTTTTTAGTAGATTGAGTATGCCCTTAGCGATCAATGGAAAAAACCCAAGTAGCGCAAATGAGGCTATTAAGTCGAACGATAAAATGCCGGATAAGCTCGTAATTTGCGCCAGTTGGGTACCGGCATTTACGAAGACAAAGGTCCCTGCGAGCATACCGAGTTGACTGACCCAATAAAAAGTTCGAGCCTTGATCGCCGTGACGCCCATTAACAGATTGATCAAGAAGAAGGGGAATATCGGCACTAAGCGTAGAGTAAATAAATAAAACCCCCCTTCTTTTTCTACACCAGCATCAATAGCGGCCAAGCGTTCGGGGAAGCGCTGTTTGATAGAGTCTCGTAATAAATAACGCGAGGTCAAAAAAGCCAATGTCGCCCCAATACTTGAGGCAAAAGAGGCGATAAGCAGACCTTGTACCAACCCAAATAATGCACCAGCAGCCAAAGTCATAATCGCCGCGCCAGGTAAGGATAAGGCGGTAACAACAATATAGGCTAAAAAAAAGCCACCAATGACCAACCAAGGCGTCTGTGCTTGGTATTGATTGAACTGAGCCATTGAGCCCTTTAGACCTTCAAGCGTCAACAACTCATTGAGGTCAAAGTAAAAAAAGCCGAGGGCTAACACCAATACGGCTACTATTAAAACTATCTTTTTGATCATGGGTCATCCAGCTAAATAATAAGGCAAAAGGGGTCTGTAAGTAACAGTGTAAATAGCAGGTTCTGTTCTTTTATTTATGGTTATCGGTTACCGCTTCAATATGAGCGGGCAAG
Source organism: Psychrobacter submarinus (assembly GCF_904846685.1). Classification (GTDB taxonomy): domain Bacteria; phylum Pseudomonadota; class Gammaproteobacteria; order Pseudomonadales; family Moraxellaceae; genus Psychrobacter; species Psychrobacter submarinus. The sequence continues at coordinate 434,273 of NZ_CAJHBQ010000002.1, read as the reverse complement.
CCTTTTTTATCTAAACTAAATTATCCCAATCTCTGAGTGAGAAAGTGAACGCTCAAATATAGCTATATTTACTTTTTTGGGAGCGCCTCTTTTTTTCCAGAATGGTGAATACTTCAAAGTATTTAATAAAGACTGCCGCTTAGTCATGATAGGGGGGGTCGGAGGGTTTTAGGTAATGCGAGGTTGGCTCTAAATACAGTGATTGGCGCGCCCACAGGGACTCGAACCCCGATCGATCGCTTAGGAGGCAACTGCTCTATCCTGTTGAGCTATAGGCGCATTTCAAAGCATTATTGTAAAAAAGTGGCGTGATAAAATCAATCTTAACCTTCTAGTGAATAGAAAGAGAGATTTATTAAAAATAGCGACTTGTCATTAGCTATTGGTTATAGAATCAGTGACGATCTCAGTGTCTTCTACTGCCGTTTTACCATTTGAAGTCGGGTTGAATAAGTCGTCTACACTATTTTGATAGCCATCAATATTGTCGAATTCATGCTGTCTTAGAATGTCTTGCCCAGTGCTTGAAATAAGGAAGTTGCGGAAGTTGATAGCGAGTGGTTTATCACTGAGTATGACGCCTTCAACGGTTTGCGACTCTCTCATCGCATAACCGAACGGGTTGAGCGTTCGGGCCTCCTGGTTCTCGGTTGTTGTTTGAGACTCTGGGTTTTTGACATCAGTCACTAAGCTGTTTTTTGTTGATGATGGTGCATTAACGATGTTATTTTTTACATTACTATTAAGCTCATCTTCTAATAACGCTAATAACGAATCAGATAACTTATCATCGGCAATGACTAAGTCAGTAGGATGAGTATTGTCCAAAATTAACAGGTCAGTAGCTGGCACGTAATTGGTTAATACTTGCATATGCGGATAACGCGCCTCGAAGCTAACGATTACATCGTCTAAAGGTACTTGCAGAGGCTGCTGCGCTTGAATATATAGCGTATTGGCAGCGGCATCGTTTTTGACGGCGTCGCTATCTTCTTCTGATTCGCCCTGTAATGATTTGACGTCTTCACGGCTCAAAATCGGTAAGGGATCGATATTTTTACTATTGTTCAGCCATAACCATGATATAACCCCGACAATAATAAGAAGCAATAACAGTATTATCCCTGCAAGTAGTAGCTTGTAGTCTCTCATAAAATATGGCTCTTATAATAAGGTGTTTTATCGCACTTACGACACTAGTTGTCGCAAGCGATGTTGGATTTGACTCATTTTGAAATAGTATACTGGTAAATCAGAGATATCAGTGGCACACTTAAGCGTTACCTCACTCATAAGACAACTATTAAGGTAACAAGCTCGCCTCCTAAAGCGGCTGTGCGCCATATCTTAACAGAAATAAAAAGCGGCCACGACTACAATACTTATCTTTTATCTCGCTATTACCTCATCTTGTCTTTTACTCGAATCAGATCGCTATCTATGTTTAAAATTATTCAATCGCACCGCACTGAGCATTTAGTTGCAGAGCTACTCACCGATTATCAATCGAAAAACCAGCCAGTCTTTGCTGAGTTTATCGTTATCGTGCCTTCAATGGTATTAGGCGACTGGCTCGATAAATCTATTGCTAGCCAAGCGGGTATTAGTACGTTAGTGACGACGACCTTTTGGGGCCAGTATCAGTGGACTTTGATGCAAAAGGTGTTAGCGCGTCATAATGAGTATCTGCTCGCGCATAATCCTGAAGCGTCAACCTTGAATGTACCTGAAGTGGCGGTATTGTCGCCTACAGTAATGCAGTGGCGTCTGTTTGGGTATTTGACGTACTATCAAGAGCTGATTGTCAAAGATGACAAGCATCCAGTGCACTCGCTGCTAGCACCGCTAATCGAGAAGCCGCAAGAGGGCAGCATACCTGATAAAGCGCAGCAAGACGTGCGTATTTGGCAGCTGGCAAGTGATTTGGCGCGAGTGTTTAATCGCTACTTAACCCACCGTGAGGACTGGCTAGCGCTTTGGTCCCAGAACAAGCTATTAGATGTCGATAAGCTGATAGCTGACAAAGATGCTTTGTCGCTGCGTTTTGATCAGTATGCTCGCGCCACCCCTGATTGGCTAGTAGCACATTATGTTGAGTTAGAAGTCGCTCAGCGTTTTTTATGGCTACACTTGTTTGCTGATGTGCACCAGCACCGCGTTGAGATTGAAAATACCTTTTGGTCAGCTCTTGAGCATAATAAGGCGAATGAGCGTGAACCGTTACCTACTGTGCTACGCATATTTACCATTCAGCAACTGCCGCAGACGGAGCTTGACTTCTTGCAACGCTTGTCGAAATACATGGATATCACCCTGCTGCACTACAATCCCTCAAAGCTATTTTGGGCGGATATCGTCGATAAGTCTTGGCTGCAGCGCCAGCAGATTATTAACCCTGAAAGTGTGTTCTTACGCGATTATGGTCATAGTTTGCTGTCGCGTTTGGGTAAGCAGTCGCGTGATACTTTCGCTATGCTGGCGAATTTATCAGGCAATGAGCAATATGAAGAAGACTTAGTAGAATGGCACGATAATTTCGATACGAGCGCTGAGGGTCTCATCGATCATGCTTATAGCAGTGAGGAATGGACTGTTGAAGCAGATAGTGCACAAAATAATTCGAGTTTACTCAGGCGTTTGCAAAATGATGTATTGATGCTCGATGAGCAAGCGACCCAGCAAGCAACCGCTGTGCAAGTCTCGCAAGCAGTCAATGAGCAAATAGAGCTAAGTTTTGAGCAAGAAGTGCAGTGGTTTGATGATGAGGCATTAGAGAACAAGCGCTTTGACAAACAGCGATACTGGGAGATGTCGGCTCAAGATAATAGCCTAAGCATTCATTCTTGCCATAATTTGCAGCGCCAGTTAGAAGTGCTACGTATTATGATTGGGCGCTGGCTTAACGAGCCGATCAGAGCGGGCGAAAAAAAACGCCATATCTCAGAGATTGTCGTGCTGATGCCTGATGTTGAGCGCCATCATGAACTGATCAGCTCTATTTTTGTCAGTGGCAAAGGGCAAGATGGTTTGACTTTGCCAGCCAAAGTGACTGGCGTGGTCGATACCGATATTCGCCAACTGTGGGAAGCTATTATCGGTTTTTATAAGCTCCTTGGTAGTCATAGCGCGCGTTTTGAGGCCGCTGAGGTTCTTGATTGGTTCATGTTACCACCTTTGTATGAGAGTTTTGGACTGACGCATGAGCAGATGAGCCGCGGCTGTGATTTATTAGTAGAGGCGGGGTTTATCCGCGGCTTTGATGAGCAGCACCTCAAGCAGACTCTAGACGCCAACGACTATGACTACCGCTTCAGCTTCGCTCAAGCATTAGATAGATTGGCTCTTGGCTTAATTATGCCTGAGGCAAGCGCGAGTGATTGTTTGTATCCTCTTGCAGAGGCAGACTGGCCGAGTACGGCTATGCCTGAGATGAGCCTGCCATTACCGCAGATGAGTTTGGATGATGGCATGATCGTTGAGGCATTTTGTCGTATCTATGCAGGCTTGACTGAGCGCCGTCATGATCACACTCAAAAGAAAAAAGCTGAAGAGTGGCTGTCCCAAATCGAGACGCAAGTGATCCATCGCTACTTCGGTGAGGTCGATCAGACGCGTACGATGCGCGCGATCTACAACGCGATGAATGGCTTTAAATCTAGCCTTCGCGCCAATCGTCATTACCGGCAGTACGCGAGTGACGATACTGACAATCACGAGGTAGAACAACGGCTTGCGGGCGTTGAGCAATTACCGCTTAAGCTAAGCTTTATGCTTGATAGTATCGAAGCTGAACTTGAGAGTCAGCAAGTCAGTGCCGAGCCGACGGGAGTGATTACCTTTGGTCGCTTTGGCGCTCTTAGAAACGTACCGTTTGAGCTGGTTGTCATGCTCAATATGAATCTCTCCGAGTTCCCGGACCGCGATCGTAACAACCGCTATGACTTGATGAAAACTACTATGGCTCGCCGCGGAGATAGAGTCAGTGAGGATGACGATAACGGTGCGTTTTTAGATGCGCTATTATGTGCGCGCAGTGCCTGCTGGATATTTTATAACGGTCAAAGTCTCACCGATACTCATGAGCATCTACCCGCCAATCCTGTCAGTGAGTTGTTACAGTTTTTGCAAGGTGAAGTACAATGGCAAGTCAGCTCGCTTGAAGCATTAGAGGCATTGCCTGAGAGTGTTGACGCGACTACTGAGCAGCTAAAGCGCTATCTGCCTAAGCTCATCAAGCAGTGGCTAGTCACTGAGCATCCAGCTCTACCTTTCCACGAGAGTCTGTTTGAATCTATGATTGAAGAGGATGGGGCTCTTAATACAACAAACAGTGTTGATGCTCACAAGCAAAGCGAAGTGGCGGATACTGCCAACCTTGACGCCCATGCGTCCACTGACGCTAGCGATGAGTTAGATGCACTCTTAGATCAAGCTATGCAAAAAACTAAGCTGGCACAAAAAAAGCAATTTCCACCTGCACCGATTTGGCAAGCTGTTTTTGATACCCTAAAGAGCCGCGTGCCAAGCAAACGCTTGCAATTCGTTGGTTTGCCCACAAAATCGCAATATGAAGCGATCGCTCAAGTACTTGGACGCAGTTTAGGTGAGCTTGGACAAGTCGATTATAAAGATTTGCAAGCATTGATCGAACTGCTGGCGCTCGATATGAAAACCAATGCACACGACACAAATAATGCAGACTTAACGACTATGCTCAGTCAAACCCTATTTGATATTCATGAGATAGACGTAGAAGGCGTGCTGGCCTATCAAGTCCGTCATCCTGCCAAGGCCTTTTTGCGCGCTCAAGAGGTGCATGTCATGCAAGGGGAGCAAGCAAGGGCGCAGCAAGAGCCACTATTTTTGGACGGCTTAAGCAATTATCAGATTACAGATCATCTCATTAATGAGCTCGCTACTAGTACCGTTTATACCAATCCAGATAGCTATTCTGCTAACTCTGAACACAACTCTGCTAACTTTGAACTTGATGCTCAAGCGAGTTATTCAACTTTAATGTACCAAAAGATCATGCCGGCAGGTATCGCACGGCAAACCACCTTAGTAAATGAGCGGCAAAAGCTCCAACAGCAGTGTCTAGAGTTTCAAGAGCAGCTGATGGCTAATGGTTTTGCTAACACAGATGTGTTACTAGCAAGAGTAGAGGACAAGTCTAGTGTCTTACGACTGATAACCCCAACCACTGAGCATCCTGTGCGGGTAGAGTTAGCAACCGTTTTTAATAGCGATCTAAATAGCGCTGATAAAGAGCCCGGCAGTCAGCATGAGTCCCTACTGCGATTATTACCTAAAGTTATTAAATTAAAAGGGCAGGTACCGATAGCGGCTCATGGCGAGGATATTCATTTGCACTCCAATACTGCTTATAGCGAGCAATCGCCTAAGCAGTGGCTCAATGTATTGCCTAATGCGGCTAGTCCCAAACATTTACTCAAGTTCTGGTTATCGCATTTATACTGGCAAGTCGCAAGACGTACCACGGCCGCGCAAGTCACCTTGAATGATGGTGTGAGCATATGGCGCTTTAACAAGTCTAGATCAGGGGTGAAGAAGTTTGAGAAGTCAGTTGCCTTTAAGATCGCTCCTATCGTCTATGAAGACGCCATACTAGAGCTGATAAAGTGGGCAATCTTTGCCCAGCTCGTCGGTCAAGTGCCTATTACGATACTGCCAGAGTATGCGCTCAGTTATCTAGAAAAACAGAAAAAATCGCAGGACAGTGATAGTGGCAACTATTGGCCAAAACGCGCAGATTTCTCAGACTGGCTAAGGCCGAGTTATCAGGCAGATATGATTTATGATACTTGTTCGCAGCATGCTATATGGCAATACGTCTTGCGCGATCAAGATACTTTTAAAGCTTTAGCTACAGCATTGACGACTATCACACAGCCTTTATATGAGCCAATGTTTGACGCTTTGGAAGGGTTAGACGGTTAGTCCTTTATACCGCTTAAGATAGCTAATTTTGTAATCCAAATTAAATTGATAATAATTTAAAGTGTACGCCAATATGACAGAGTTTACCGATACGCCTGATTTTGCGGAGAGCTCGCAACAGCTGCCTTTCGCTGATGGGCATTTATACGAGTCGCAAAGCGCCGTGAGAAGTGCTGATATGCCAAATAATAATAAAGCAGACAAAGCATCTGAAAAATTATCTAGAAAATCATCCGAAAAGGTACCGGCGGTTGAGGTTGAGCTCAGCGGTCAACACCTGATTGAAGCCTCAGCGGGTACCGGTAAGACATGGACGCTAACGGGCATCGTCCTGCGTTTGTTGATTGAGGCAAGACGGGCCCCTGAACAAATCATCGCCACTACGTTCACTCGTGCCGCAGCCGCCGAGATGCGTCAGCGTATCCACGAGCGTTTAGTTGAGTTTTATCAGTTATTACAATGGGTAAATAGCCTAAGCAGTGATGTTAATAATAAAGATATGCTCTATCCAAAATCCTTACAGGTAACCCCTGAACAAATCAATTCAGAAAGTCAGTCCAAAGAGAACCCCAGTCAGAAGAGCGAGGAGCTAAACCAAGATCTTGACTATGAACAACAAAACAGTCAAACCACTACTCGCGAAAACCGCGCTAAAGCCAAAGAGGAGCGCAATACTTGGCTCATACAGCAAGCCAGTTATGCGCGCTTAGATAGCCTAATGCAAGATCCAATCAACTTACATTTAATCAGCTATCTACTCGATCATGTCTATAGCTACCCGATGACCGAGGCTATTCGGCGCACGGCATTGGTGCTCACGACGCTTGATAATCTATTTGTGGGTACGCTTGATAGCTTAGCGCAGAAGTGGCTGACGGAATACAGTAGCGAGACCGGTCATCAGCAGGGCATGGGTATCATCGAAGACAGCAGTATCGAGCAAGTCACTGATAGCATCATTCATGATGAGCTACGCCAATTTCAAAGTCGCCTCTATCATGAGCAGCCTAAACTCTATACGTTACTAGAGCAGCAAGGCAAACTTACTGATATCGGTGATCATAAGGGTTTTGTCACGCGCTCGCTGAATTTTATCTCAGCGCTTATTGATGAGGTGAAACTAGATCAAGACTTTGACTTTAGTGCGTACGAGAAGATGCTTTATGAATTTGCTCAATTAGATTTAGCAGATATTCAGCCATATTTAAATTCTGACTATAGGAAGTCACAAGGGTTTCGTGGTAACTCTAATTTAATCAATCATTTTGACGCCTTAGTTGATGTACATCATAAAATAGCAGAACATCAGCTAGCCTTTACTAGCTATTTAGACGAGCGTGAAAATAAAATTCTGACTTCGTTACAGGACTCTAGATATCCCAATGAAGAAGGCAAGATTAAAAATTTCAATAAAGACAGAGAAAAGGAACATCAGGCTCTTTTTGGGTTAGATACAATAGTCAAGTTAATGGCCATTTTAGATATGGTCGAAAAATTAGACCAACATATTATTTCATTGTTGGCCAACCTAAACCGTCATATTGTTCTCGCGGTTCGGGATAGGCTGCCGGTGATTTTAGAGGAGCGCGGTGAGACGACTTTTGGTCTACAGATGGTGCGTCTAAATCAGGCACTAACAGGCAAGCAAGGGCTCAAGCTGGCGCGTTATATTCGCCATCATTATCCCATTGCGCTTATTGATGAGTCGCAAGATATCAATGGCGAGCAAGCATTGATGATTAAAAGTATTTATTTAGCCAATAAAAAGAGCGCAGCTTCGGCCAACGATAAGCAATCTAGCGCGAAAAAAACCAGTCATGAGTTTTTGTTATTAGTTGGCGATCCTAAGCAAGCGATTTATGGCTTTCGCGGTGGCGATGTGGCCAACTATAACGACATGAAAGCTCAGTTTGATAAGCAAAGCTTTTGGACGCTAGATGTCAATCGCCGCTCAAATGCAGGCGTCATCCATGCGCTCAATTGCTGGTTTGGTATGGCAACGCCTAGCACGGGTGATAATAAGCTGTCGCAGTTAGGTGCAGGGATTTATTATCAGCATATCAAAGCGGCAAAACCAGATAGCCAGTTGTCTTGGTCTAATATGGCAGCTTCTGAAACCCATGATTTAGTGACTGATTTAGTGACGGAGGTGCTCTCAGCTCAGCCAGTGAGCTTATTACACTTACCATATGACAACGAGCTTGAGTACGATGAGTATGAGATTACCGCGCGTCATATTGCGGCCTTATTAAGCAGCAATCAGACCTTAAAAGGCGTGCCTATTCAACCAAGTGATATCGGTGTGCTGGCACGTACCAAAAAAGACTTAAAGCAGGTTGAAGATGAGCTGGTGAAGCTAAAAGTGCCTACGCTGACGACTAGTGATGTCAGTATCTTTGAGACCATCATGGCAGAGGATGTGGCCGCGCTACTGAGCGCTATGCTCTATCCCTATCGTCATGACATGATCAATCGCGTGTTAACCAGTCATCTGTATGGTCTAAATATCAAGGCCGTTAGAGCAATGATGATAGATCATGAGTCAGGCGCTGTTAACCGTAGTGATAGCGCTCACAAACAAAGCTACCAAGACTTTATTGCTTATATAAAAGAAGGCGCGCAGCGTTGGCAGCATTTTGGGATTTTGTCAGCGCTACATTATTTGTTAGATAAGAGCCCGGTCCAGTCGCAAGGCGTTTGGCAGGCACTTGCGAATCATCCAGAAGGCGATCGTCATATTATGGACTTGCGTCATGTGCTAGATGTTATGGCGCAGTACGGCAGCGGCATGGGCGAGCATGAGCTTTTGGCGTGGTTTCGGCAAAACATTGACGCTGCCCCTAACAGCGATTGGGCGAAGCAATATCCGCTCCCGACGGAGTCAGGAGTGCAGCTGATGACCATTCATAAGTCTAAAGGGCTTGAGTTCCCGATTGTCTATGTACTGGGTATGGGCGATGCCAGTAGAAGATCCGGTAATAAAGAGCAGTATGGTTTATATCTATATGATGACCAATCGAACCGTAACTCACAACAACCAAATACAGTTAGCAATCAGCGCCGTTTCTCACCCGTGCAAGGCTCAGCCACTAAAGCAGACTATTACACTGAGTTTGAAACCCAAGAAGGTTTTGATGAGCTACGTCGCCTGGGCTACGTCGCCTTTACTCGTGCTAGTGAGCAGCTTTATGTGGTCTTAAAAGATGCTTATAGTAATACGAACGCGTGCTTGAGACCAGTCTGCTATTGGTTAGACGTACCGGCTAAGAATATTGAGTTGCCAGATAGGCTCAAAGGCACGATAGGGATGATTAGAGCTCATAAAATTAATGAGTATCATGAAAAGGGCCAAGCGAATAAGGCCAATACGGCAAATGGTTTGACTACTGTCACAACGAAACTAGCGACACAGAAGATTGAATACGCACCGTTCTTGGAAGTTATGCGCAGTCGTTACTTCTTTGGCTGGGCGAAGACCAGTTTTACCGCTTTGGCGCGCCAGTTAGATGAATCAACACAGATTATGGCGGTTGTCGATGAGCGCATTGATGATGCCATAGATATAAAAACGAAAGAGCCAGTAGGAGTCATAGATAGCAATGAAGGTTTCGAGCCGGGCTGCGACTTGGAGCTTAAGCGAGAGGATGGTATCCGCTTTACTTTTGTCAAAGGCGCGAATGCCGGTACATTTTTGCATGAAATATTTGAAAAAATTGACTTTAATAATCAATCTCAGTGGTCTCAAGTCATCGACCGCGCGGTGAGTAGCTATCAGCTGCCACTGATTTATAGTAGCGCAGAGCAGCAGCAGCGTGTATTACAGGCAAATAAAAAACAGAGTAGTCAGTCTGTCGATACAGATACGATAGTAGCGAGCCAACATGAAGCGTTAATGGGTTGGATCAAAGAGGTGCTACAGACGCCGCTATTAGCTTCTAACCAGCCGTTAGAGTCAATTGATACTACACAGCGCTTTGCTGAGCTGGAGTTCAACATGGGCTTGTCAGAGCACTTTAGAGCAGAGGATATCACTACTCTGTTTGCAGAGCACTTACCAAACGAACCGGACAAGCACGTGACTTTAGTGGCGCAAAATAAAGCACACTTGTATCGCTATCTACGCGGCGAGATTGACTTAGTTTATGAACACGCAGGTAAATATTATGTGGTGGACTACAAAAGTAACTATTTAGGAAATAGCCTAAGCAGCTATGATGAAAAGACGCTTAAACAAGCCATGTCAAAGGCTGGGTATTGGCTACAAGCCGCCATTTATCAGGTTGCATTGCATCGTTTCTTAAGTATGCGAGTCAGCGATTATGACGGTAATGAAGATAAATATCTTGGTCCTGTCGAGTATGTGTTTTTACGCGGGGTCTATCATGCAGATGCGTCGACATCAGATAGTGCTTTAGATAGTGCTAGGCAAAATAAAAAAAATACGGCCGATTGTAATGTAGTTACTAATAAGCGCTTTGGGTTAGTCATCTGGGACATACCCATCGACTTCATCAAAGCTTTAGATACCTTGCTTGGTTTGCCAGACTAATGAGTTAGGGCTCAGAATAGATAACCTATTTACCAAAAATAAAGCAACAGCGATTTATTAGATAGCCATAAAGACAGACATAAGAGACAAAATATTATGAATAACAGTAATAGTAGGGCAGCCATTAGCCTACACGAAAGTTGGGCTAGCAATCTTAGTGATTATCTGTTGCTGCGTCGTCAGCAAACGCAGTCAGCATATCACGTGTCTGATGTTGAGACGAATATCGAGACCGAACAAGTAGATGGGGTGCAAGATAAAGCCTTATTTAGCGCTGTATTTGTCATGTTGACGACGCATTTAGAACAAGGGCATACAGTATTAACGCTGGAAGAGGCTAAGGATGAAAGGCCTGTGCAGGGGGATATCGGGGGCGAATCAGTGACTCTGTATGCTTGGCAATTGAAGCTGCTAGAGATGCTAGCCACGCCACTTCTGGTATTGGCAGAGGGACAAATCGACCAGCTGATAGCAGATGAAGTGGCTACAGAGCCCTCACTTTTTAGTTTACTAAGCATTATAGTTGCTCAAAGACATCAACTATGGTCACAGTCAGTGCTGACTAATTATGAAAGAGAGCTTTTGACGAAGCGCTTAGATGCCATCACTGCGTTATATCAGCGGCTAAGAAATACAGATCTAGATGCTTTTATTCACTCAATCGGTCAGTATGACTTGTTCAGTAATGTTGAATATCTTAATAAGGATGATAGAAATAGCCTAAGCAAAAATAACAAACCAATCATTTATCAAATTCAAAAAGAAGACAATCAAAATACATCAGCCACCCTTTGGCTACACCGCACCTGGCAAGCAGAATTTAGCTTAGCTACGCGCATCAATTCAATTATAAATCAGCAGATAACCCCTCTTTCAATTGCTATACCAGATAATCTGGAGAAACGACAGATAGCAGCGATTAATGTGGCTAATCACAACGCTTTTAGTATCATCACGGGTGGACCTGGGACAGGTAAGACTTATACTGTGGCGCAGCTCGTTATTGCTCTGCAACAAGCAGCACAGAGTAGGGAAGATGACGCACCTATCAAGTTTAGCACCGATAGCGCAAGCTTAGCGTTGGCTGCGCCGACTGGTAAGGCTGCACAGCGTATGCAGGAATCTTTGCAAGCGGCTTTAGATGCGGCAAATGTTGATATGCAACTAGAAGAAGCAAAAACCATCCATCGTTTACTAGGCATTGGGCGAACGGGTAGACCGCGCTACGATGCAGACAATCCGCTTGGCGAAGATATCATCATCGTTGATGAGGCCTCTATGCTCGGAGTAGAGCTGGCAAATTATCTGGTTAGTGCAGTAAAAAAAGGCGCGAGACTTATATTACTGGGTGATGCCAATCAGCTTGCGGCAGTAGATGCAGGTGCCGTCTTATCCGACCTATGCCGCATACCAAGCCTGCAACCCGTACACGTAGAGCTTACTGAGAGTCGCAGATTTAGCAAAGACTCTGGTATTGGTAAGTTGGCTCAGCAAATCAATAATATAGATACAGACACGCAAGGCATTTGGCAGTTATTAAAGCAAGATCAGGCGCTGAGTTTTTCGAATATAAATACGCAATCTGCGCAAACAAATCCAAATAACCAGATAAAAAATAGCCTAAGCAATTTAGAAAATCTTAAAAAAATAATTCTAAACTACCAAGAATACATAAAAAAAATCAATGTACTATTAGAAGATCCAATAGAAAAATCCGTGCCAACAGTTGTTAAAGAAACAATTACCTCTCTAGTACAAACTTTCAATCAATTTAGAATACTTACGGCTGGACATAATGGAGAGTGGGGCGATCATTATATTAATAACTACCTAACACAGTGGCATCTGGCTGAGTTAAAACTGCCGCTAGGTCAAAATACTTGGTTTCATGGTCGGCCTGTTATGATGCTACAAAACAACTATGAGCTTGGGTTGTTCAACGGGGATATTGGTTTTTGCTTGCAGACGGGGACAGATGGCGCGCCACTAGAAGTCTTCTTTGAAAATAAAACTCAGGGCATCGCCGTTAGTCTATTAAATGATGAGCTCGTATCTACTGCCTACGCTATGACTATTCACAAGTCGCAAGGATCTGAGTTTGTTCATGTTGCGATTACTTTTGATACTAGTCATAGTAGGCTACTCAGTAAAGAGCTTATCTATACGGCAGTGACTCGCGCCAAAAAACAGGTCAGTATATATAGCACCAAGTCTGCCTTTGAGAAGGCAGTGCAGACCCCAACTGAGCGCTATACAGGGTTATCACTACAGTTTGAAGCTCTATAAACGCAAAAAAAGCATCCATAACGGATGCTTTTTATTGTGTAGAATAAAATACTACACTTTGTCTTCTTTAATCGCATAAATACCTGGCAGGTGACGCAAGTAACCATGAAAGTCCATACCGCAGCCATAGACATAACGGTCATCAACATCGATACCGACAAAATCCACATCGAAATTAGCAACTTTGCGATCATGCATTTTATTTAAAAGGACGCAAGAATCGATTGAAGCGGGCTTTTCTTTACCTAATTCTTCAACGATAGCTTTGAGCGTGATACCTTCATCAAAAATATCATCGATGAGTAGTACATGCTCGCCTTCGATACTGACATCGGGTTTAAATTTCCAATCAAGATCGCTGGTCCCTTCATTGTCACGATAGCGCGTCGCATGAATGTAATGCATGCGATGATAAAAAGTCAGATGAGTCAGTAGCTGTCCTGCTGGGATAAGGCCACCGTTCATCACTACCATAACGATAGGGTTCAGGCCTGCATAATGCAAATTAAGCTGGGCAGCAAGACGCTCGTAAGCGGCCGCAACTTCGATACTGCTAATGAGACACTCTGAATTACGTAGAGTTTGTTCGATCTCTTGATTACTGATTTGAGTCATAGTAGGGTGCGCCTTTGATAAAAGTGCCACATATTTTAGCAAGTTTTAGCGAATTTACCTAATCGCAAACCGCCATTACCCTAATATTAATTAATCTGCCTTTTCCACAATAAAAGGACGATAATAATTGGCCAAACGGTTCAATGAGCTCATAGGTAAGTCAGGTAGCATTTTATTCAATGCCATGCTCATACCTTTATCGATAGCGGCTTTGGTAACGGGCACTGATTTGCGTTTAATCATGCCAAGTTTAAGGGTCTCGGCATAACGAGTGATAAAATGAGTGAGCGTATCTTCGTTCATCGTCTCTAATGCTAACTTAAATTTACTCATATCGACATCATCAGGAGTTACTGAAGCAAAGCCTTCTGTGATTTTTTGAGCACTATCCTCGGAGAGCTTAAAACCGACCCGACTGACCCCTTCATTATCAATAAAAGTGGCTCGGTCGCGCAGGAAGTGAAAGCTTGGCAAGACATCTTCATTATTCTCTTTATTTAATAAGATGTTAAGTAGCGTATCAGCTGAGCGCTCAATGGTGCCAACGATTTTGCGCATGGAGGCTTGACGTTCAGGGTTAGGGATAATCTCTACTAAGCCTACCAGCAAATTATCGATCAAATCTCTAGCAGTTTGGTGAGTTAGTGCATCGCGATGTTTGTAGTACTCAACATGCTCATCCGATGCCTCCGCTTGCGCCGCTTCTTCTATTAATTGTTTGAGTTTCTCTGACGGTGGAAATCCGAAATAGTGTGCCATATCTTTTCCTTGAATCTTATTAAATGAGTATTTTAAATCAAATAGAACAGTATACGTAAAAAACTAGTGACGTTGCATTCGTTTATCAGCTGCAGTCACTATCTATAACATCAATATCTGGGATAATAATTGTTTATTTAACCGCAGTTTTAGTAGATATCGTTTAAGTGCGATCAATTTTGCAGGTTATAATTGACCACTGCGATGATATAGGGTGATACTACGACAATTGTAGACTATAAATTAAAATGACTAATGAAGTGTTCGCGTTTTTATAACATCTATAAGTGATAAAGGCAGCCTTTTTGGCTGATGTAAAGAGAGTAAGTATGCAAGGATGAATGATATGAATAGTGCAATTGTACTGCTTATCAGCATCGGTATGATGCTATGCGGTTATCTTTTTTATTCAAAATTTATAGCGAGTAAAATATTAGGGTTAGACAATAGTCTGCCCACGCCAGCCCACACCATGAAAGATGGTGTGGACTATGTTCCTACTAACAAATATGTATTATGGGGTCACCATTTTACTTCAGTCGCAGGGGCGGCACCGATTATTGGTCCTGCTATTGCCGTAATTTGGGGCTGGGTACCTGCTGTGCTTTGGGTGGTTTTTGGGACGATATTTATGGCAGGTGTCCATGATATGTCTGCCATTTGGGCAAGTATGCGTAACCGTGGTCAATCTATTGGTTCAATTGCCGGTACGGTAATGGGCTCGAGTGTGCGTAGCTTGATGATGGTAGTGATTTTCTTGTTACTACTGATGGTCAATGCTGTGTTCGGTGTGGCTATCGCTAATATGCTTATCAAAACGCCATCCGCAGTACTGCCAGTGTGGGGCGCATTAGTGGTCGCTTTTATCATTGGGCAGTGTATCTATCGCTACAATATGAGCCTTATTTGGGTCTCTATTATTGGAGTAACGGCCTTATACGGACTGATCTATCTAGGGCCTATGTTTCCAGTAGTGCTGCCTGAGACCTTTATGGGCTTACCTGATAACGCTGTTTGGATTATTATCCTATTTTCTTACGCTGCCGTCGCGTCATTATTGCCGGTATGGATGTTATTGCAGCCTCGTGATTATATCAACGGCTTACAGCTTTTCGTTGGCCTAATATTATTATATGCTGCTATTTTTATCTCAACGCCTAATATAGTCGCGCCTGCGATCAACAGCGACTTGCCGATGAGCGCGCCCTCAATTGTGCCTTTACTATTTGTAACTATTGCTTGCGGGGCGATATCGGGCTTTCATGGTTTAGTCGCTACAGGTACGACATCTAAACAGGTCGATAAAGAAGAGGATGCACGGTTCGTTGGTTATTTTGGTGCGCTAGGTGAGGGGATGCTGGCGCTTGGGGCTATCTTAGCGGCGACCGCAGGTTTTGCAACTTTAGGCGATTGGCAGGCGGTTTATCAAAACTTTGGTGATGGCTCCATCGGTGCTTTTATTGATGGTGGCGCTACTATTTTAAGTAATGGTGTCGGTATCGATGTAGTGCTATCGCAAACGATGCTCACCGTGATGGCAGCGCTGTTCGCAGGAACAACTATGGATACTGGTGTACGCCTGCAGCGTTATATCTTTCAAGAGTTTGGCGAGTTTTATAACCTGCCGGCACTGAGCAAGGGCTGGATAGCGACCTTATTGGCCGTAGGGACTTGCTTGCTATTAGCATTCGGTGCCGGTGGTATCGATGGTGCTGGTGGTATGATTATCTGGCCTCTATTTGGTACGACCAACCAGCTCATGGCCGCCTTAACGCTGATGATTGTAACCGTTATTTTACTGCGTAAAGGCAAGACCGTCTGGTACACCTTAGCGCCGCTGTGTTTCTTATTAGTGATGACGCTATTTGCCTTATTGATTCAGCTCAAAACCTTCTATGATGATGGCAACTGGCTACTGATTGCGATGGATTTGATTATCTTAATCGCCTCGGTGTTAGTGACTTTTGAGAGTTTTTCAGTATTGCGCCGAGAATGGGGCGAACATAAAGCTAAGAAGAATATCTAACCTATCGTTTATCAGTGAATTAGATACTAAGTTAAATAAAGCGCTGGCGATTGCTGGCGTTTTTTATTGAACAAACATAAGGTATAGTAAGGAATAAAGATATAAGTTAACTCTCAGCAAATGTGAATATACTCAATACTATCAGAGCACAACTAGGATAAGATATGAAGGACAATGAGCAGCAAAAGCCACAATCTAACGCCTCTTGGTGGCAGCGGTTTTCTGCTGGATTAAGCGAGTTCTATCATGCGCCTTATAGACAAACGATGGCCCGCGCTGCTCGTGATGAAGAGGATTTTTTTATGCTAATGATGTTTGCTGAGAGCTTAGGCATTGATAACCCGGCAAGCTTTTACACCTTAGAGCTACAGCCACTATTTTTAGAGAATTTCCATGAATGGCATACCCGTATGGGTATGGATAAATGCCCGTTCGATCATGTCGGCTGCTGTTAGCTCAACAGATTTATTCTAAGTATACATTTATCATAAGTATAAATAGCGGCAAAATGAGTCAATCAGACAATAGCAATCAGACAATAGATAGTCATTGAATATAGAGAAAAGCATGGCGACGCAGTCTATAGAGCACACCTCGTTAAAAACATTAGTCACTCAATTGTCACAGCAGCCGATTATATTTGTAGGCGGAAAAGGCGGAGTGGGAAAAACCACTACAGCGGCAGCACTTGCCAGCCAGTTGGCAAGCCAGCAGAAAAAGACGCTTATCATCTCAACAGACCCTGCGCATAGCTTGGGCGATGTATTGAGCACCAAACTTAATAATAAAAAAACAGCGATCAGCCCATATCTTGACGCCATTGAGCTCAATCCCGATGTCATTGTAGATGCCCATTTTGCGCAAGTGGAGCGCACTATTACGGCCTATGCCAATCCGGATATGATGCCAAAAATTCGCGAGCATCTGCGCCTATCAAAGTCGGCGCCTGGAGCACAGGAGGCGGCTATGCTTGAGTCTATGTGCCAGCATTTAGTCTCTGCCGCCGAGGAGGGTTATGAGCATATTATCTTTGATACTGCGCCGACGGGACATACGCTACGTCTACTGGTATTGCCTGAGATGATGGGGGCTTGGACAGATGGTCTATTGGCGCAGCAACGACGCCAAGCCAAACTACGCTCAGTCGCAACACGTTTAGACAAAAATGATGATAAAAACAATCGCCTAAAAGACAAAGACGTTGCCAATCCTTTTGAGAAACAAAAGCCTGATCGCTGGGAGCAAGCGGTAGCAGTATTGGAGCGGCGCAAGGCATTATTTCGTCAAGCGGCACAGCTTCTACATGACCACAAAAAAACCGCTATCGTCTTAGTGATGACCGCTGATATTTTGCCGTTAGTTGAAACCAAACGCGCTATTGAACAGTTAGAAAGCGCTAATCTTAAACCTGCAGCCATCGTTGTCAATCAGTTGATTCATCCCGAGCAACAAGACACGTTTTGGCAGCAGCGCGCTAATAGGCAGCAGCAGATCATGGATGATATCGCGACTACCTTTAAGCGCTATCCGTTATCTGCAATATACTTGCAGCAGACTGATATACGAGGGTTTGAAGCTTTGAGTGAGCTATTAAGATAATAAACCTAAAAGTTAAACCTATAAGCAATGCACCCTATAGCTTACTCGCCAGAGACCATGCTGTATCCATGCGCAGGCTCTGCGCTTGTTCTGATTTACCGCTACTCAAAGATGACCACTGCGGTTTGCCCCGTGCTTTTTTAAGCTCACTTGGTAGTTTGTGAGGGGGCCAAAGAGTGATCGCATTATCCTCTTCTTCTAGACCATCGTCTTGGCTGCTTGTTGATATCTCCCCATCATCAATACTCTCATTTTGATAGAGCAATTGTGTGGCATCTGTTGCCGCATGCCCGCGATGGCGCAGCGCGGTCAATAAGTCAGTGGCACGAGTGGCAAGCAGCGTCAAAGTCGCCGGATCGATATATAAACGTTTCACCCCAGTGATCTTATCGGCGATACTGCTGGTGTTAGATAATAGGCCACCGCCTATTGCTCCTAGTGCAGCACCCAATCCTAAAGTCGTTCCAAGTGCTGCCGCATCAATCCCTAATCCTAATAACGCGCCTGCTGCCGCGCCAGAAGTGGTACGAATACCATAGCTTTTGAGCAGTTCTGGATCAAAGGGATCTTGCTGATAAGCCTGTAACTCAAGTGGCGTTGCGGCCACCGCATTATCATAAAACTTATACAGATTAAGTAGCTGATGCTGCATCGTACGTTCTGTTTGCCTAACGGCTTCTTGCATATCTTGTAGTACCGGCATAGGATCATCATCTTCACTAATCTCACGCACAAAAGCGGCCACATTTAACAAGAAATCTGCAATGATAATTTTCGCCTCATCATATAGCTGCGCCCAATCCTCGGTACGGCGCTGCATCAGCTGCTCAAGCATCTCTGAGTGCGTCAGCATGGTAGCTAAGTTTTGCCAAAGTCGCATCTCATCTTCAAATTCAAACGCGACCGAATCAAAGCGCGTCGAGATATGCAGATTACGCCGTGCCAGCATCGTCTGCCACTCATCGATGTTAGCTTCTTGACTATCAGTGAAATTAAACACCGGCATCACAGGTA
Organism: Psychrobacter submarinus; assembly: GCF_904846685.1. Taxonomy (GTDB): domain Bacteria; phylum Pseudomonadota; class Gammaproteobacteria; order Pseudomonadales; family Moraxellaceae; genus Psychrobacter; species Psychrobacter submarinus. Next base: position 415,464 of record NZ_CAJHBQ010000002.1, on the reverse strand, counting down.
TCGCCGCCCAAGACAAAATCGCAAGCTCATCTTTGTACTTACCGAGCACAGGCTCTCGCGCATCGACGACATAAACCGCCATATCACTTGCCAGTAGTTGGCGTATCACTTTAGCTTCTTGGCTATAGTCCTCGGCACCTTGAGCGCCAGTGGCGATATCTGCTGCCAAAAACTGCTGCAAGCGCTCGATGCCATCACGGCGACTGGCTGTATTGTCCTCAAGCCAATCCATCAAGCCTGAAGCATCCTCAAGTCCTGGCGTATCATAAAGAGCAACTAAAACCTCACCTGTCTGGCTATCGGTCAATTGCGCACGCTCCACATGACGCGTGGTTGCGGCTTCGTTTTTGACTTCGCCGAAATAAACATCACGCAGTAAGGTGCGCAAAATCGACGTCTTACCGGTATTGGTATGACCAACCACGGCAAGCTTTAACGGCTCACCAGTAGCAAGTGTCTTTTTGAGGTTAGACGGAAGGTTGGAAGGGTTAGGAGCATTGACATTATCATTATCGGGGGTTTGATCCGCTTTATCTGTCTCAGTGAAGTTCGTATCAGTGAGATTCGTAGTCGCATACTCTTTACTAGCAGTGGACTCAGGCACCACCGCAGGAGCCGGATCATCTTTTAATGCTTTATCAGCAAACAGTCCGACTGGCTTTTCATTATTTTCGTTGTCAGTATTATTATTCATAATGTGTCTTATTTACAGGTTATCAAAATAGTGCTTTTTAATTCAATAATGAATGATGAACGCTTAATGACTAGCGACCAAACCGATTTGTCGCTCAGCCAGCGCCGTTTGCCACTGCTGGTAGCGCACATTATCGTTTTTATAAGTTTCGGTAGTAAGCTCAGTATCAGCATCTATATCCGAATCATCATCTAGTAATTGTACAATTAAACCATGCTTGGCATGAGTGGCAATTTGATCCAACTTACGCAGAGTGCCGCGATCAGGTAGGGCTTTACTATGAATGCCTAACAACACTTGCACAGGATGACGATCTAAGTAATCCTTTAGGCGTGCCATATCATCACGATCATCAAGGATACCGAAATTCTCAACCGCTTCGTTAGCTTCGATTGCTGCGCCTGCCCGCCACCACTGCTGATGCGCGCTAGGATATTCGAGTAGGGCGACGAGCTTTTTGGCTTGGCTTATCTCAGCTTTTGGTGCAATAGGAGCGGGCGCTTCTTTGAAGTCATCGGCATCAATGACTTTGCGCTGCCAGAAGCTAATGATTTTTTGGTAATAAGGCAGCTTGATATCAAGGCGCATTTTTTTGCGGCGGAACATCAGCGCACAAAACACCCAAGCAATTGCCCGCGGCACAATGCCATACATCAATAAACTACCCACGAGCAAACTTGCCCATTGCCTCGCCACCGATAAAGGCAGCGCATCAGTCACTAAGCGGCTTTGGATAATAGCCGCACTATCAGGAACGTTAAACCCTACTAAACTCGGCAGCCAGCCTAGCGTTTGAGTCAAACCAATCAAGGCATTATCCGATAACAGCGTGGATTCCCAACTAAAGCTGTACTGACGCACGACTAGTAAGAATATGATCGCAAGCAGCATACCTGTCAAAGTAGCAAGCCATAACTGATGGCTGAATTTGCCGAGATACCAGCGCATACCGCTATGCTCAAGCTGCTGCTCATAGAGACTAACCGCCGCTTGAGTGACATCGTCTTTACCGCGAATCAAGTAGCTTGGACTAACCAGGCTTGCAAACCAATTGGCCGATTGCTTGCCGCGATTGATAAAAGTAAGGAGCAGCCAGCCAACAAGCATAAGGGTATGAAAGCCGAGTAAGCAGACAAGCACATAAAAGAAATTGACAACGTTGGCCTGCAATAGAGTGAATAAGCCTAGGAATCCTGAAACACACCAGACCACACTCATCATGACCATGATGCTCTTGATACGAGCATCAATTTTACCTAGGACTTTTGCAAGCTTCCCATTACTATCGATTCGTTTGGCGCGCCGATGTAGCTTTTGTTTTGGCGAGCCATCTTCATTTTGCAGCTTTTCGGTCACCAATAGCGGATCGGTGGCAAACACATGATTGTTGCTCTCAAGGTTTCGTACCAGCTCAGTCAGCTGATCTTGCGGGGATAGCATAAGTAATAAGATCCAAGTAAAAAGAGAAGATAAATGAGTAAAATGACATCTGCAGATTATTGTAGCGTAAATCTAATCTCGATAATGGTTATTATTGAACGATATTCATTAAATAATGTGAGCTCACGAACCTCAAAACCATACCAAATACAATACCAAATACAGTGCCAAACCATGCTAACTTATATTCATAGTGATAACTGTGATAACAGTGATAACGAAACGGTAATGACGCAACTGTGATAACAAACTAGGAGCCAGTTATGAATAAAAAAACGTATCTTATCATCGGTGGTACAGGCGGCATCGGTAAAGCTATGGTCGAGCAGCTAATCCAGATGACCCATAAAATACAGACGGGCATAGCGGTGTTTGCGACTTATCATAATGGCGTACCTGAGATTGAGGCTGATAATTTGTATTGGCTAAAGATGGATATCTGCGATGAGGACAGTATCAAGCAGAGTATTGACGCTATAAAAACTCATAGCAACCATATCGACTGGGTAATCAATTGTGTGGGTCTGCTGCATACCGAGCATAACAAGCCTGAAAAAGCGCTGCGGCAGATGCAGACTGAGTTTTTTCTACAGAATATGCAGGTCAATGCACTTGCCAGCATGCTCATTGCCAAACACATCAAGCCGCTGCTCAAAAACGCTGAGCGTAGTACCGATAATCCGGCGATATTTGCGACGATATCAGCTAGAGTCGGTAGTATCAGCGATAATGAGCTTGGCGGCTGGTACAGCTACCGTATGAGTAAAGCGGCGCTCAATATGGGAATGAAAACCTTAAGTATCGAATGGTCACGCTCATTAAAGGATGTCTGCGTGGTTGTCATGCAGCCTGGTACCGTTAATACGCAGTTGTCCGCACCGTTTCAAGCCAACGTACGTGAAGGTCATCTGTTCTCGCCAGCTTATAGCGCTGAGGCCTTATTAGAGGTGCTCGCAGATATGAGTAGCGATCAGACCGGTAGCTTCGTTGATTGGGCAGGGGAGTCGATACCTTGGTAACACTTAACACAAAAACACAGTGACAAGAAGCAGAAAAAGCAAAAGGGTTTGTCGTTGATTGAGTAACGACAAACCCTTTTGTTTGGTATAGATTTAGCTCATAAAAAAGCGATTAAACAATATTAATTTGTCATAAACAAATCCATAAACTCATGCACGGGCGTTTGCTCTAGTTTTGCTTGATTGTCGCATAGCTCAATAATCTGCTCACAGCGACTCTCAATAAAACGAGTGGCTAGATTGGCGCGGAATTTTGCTTCTAGAATAGGAATACCCTCAGCGCGGCGGCGTTTATGACCGATAGGATACTCAATAACCACTTTATCCGTACAGGTACCGTCTTTGAAAAAAACCTGAATCGCATTGGCAATCGAGCGCTTGCTAGGATCGTGATAGTCTTTGGTGTAACTGACATCTTCTTCCACCACCATCTTTCGGCGTAGTCCGTCGATTAAGATATGATGCTGCTCATGGTAATCATCCTCATAATTCTCCGCCATCAAATCGCCTGTCAATAAAGGCACCGCTACCATGTACTGCAAGCAGTGGTCGCGGTCAGCAGGATTGGCGAGTGTACCTTCCTTGGAGATAATACGAATAGCAGACTCATGGGTGGTGAGGACGATCTTCTCAATCTCATCAATTCTATCATCGATACGCGGATGCAAGATAACCGCCGCCTCACAAGCAGTCTGCGCATGGAATTCGGCAGGGAAGCTTAATTTAAACAAGATATTTTCCATCACGTAACTGCCAAACTCACGCTGGAATTTAAAGTGGCGATCTTCTTCAGGTTTGGTCGCTAAGTCTTTATTGGTATGGCTAAAGAGCACATCATAAAAACCCCACTGCGGCGCGGACAAAGCCCCTGGAATGCCCATCTCACCGCGGCGAGTAATATCGACCAGCCGAACCGCGCGGCTAGTGGCATCACCTGCAGCCCATGACTTACGGCTGCCGGCATTGGGTGCATGTCGATACGTGCGTAGAGCCTGCCCATCGGCAAGGGCTTGTGATATCGCCGCCATGATGCGCTCGCGTGGTAAGTTATAGAGCTTAGCGACGACTGCGGTTGAGGCTAATTTAACTAAGAATACATGGTCGAGACCCACACGGTTAAAGGAATTCTCCAGCGCCATGACGCCTTGAATCTCATGTGCCATAATCATCGCCTCAAGCACATCCCGCATGGTCAAAGGCTTAAGGTTGCGGCTAATGTTTTGCTGACTGATATAATCGGCTACCGCAAGGATACCGCCCAAATTATCAGAAGGATGTCCCCATTCAGCGGCGAGCCAAGTATCATTATAGTCGAGCCAGCGCACCATACAGCCAATATCAAAAGCAGCTTTGATCGGATCAAGTCGATGGGTGGTACCAGGCACTCGTGCGCCATTAGGCGTCAGATGACCTTCGCAATCAGGACCTAGGTGTTTGGTGCATTCAGGAAAACGTAGTGCAAGCAGCCCGCAGCCAAGGGTATCCATCAGACAATGGCGCGCGGTAGTCCAAGCCTCTTCACTATTTTTAGAGTCGTTATCTACCGAATAACTTAGCACATAATCGGCGATTTTTTGGATTTCTCTATCGTACTCGGGACGAACGTTACTCTCTACCGTCGTGTTTTGATTATCAGATTGGGTGTTTGACATGATCGTCTCCTCTTCCTTGAGTGAGTTATTATTTAACTAGTCGACTTATCTGATTTTTGTCAATCAAAGCGTCCACAGAAGCACTTAAAAATAAGTCATATCTCAAAGTAGCATAGGCAAAAGCCAACAACCAAACTGAATTATGTTAAAAATTAAAACCTTATCTGCTTAATATATAAAGTCTATTAAATAAATCCTGATTCATTTTAAATCATCAAATAAAGTAGCCCGAGAATAAATAGTGCCACCAATATAAAGAGTAGAGCGCTCAAAATCTTTGAGGACTTACTACCATTTGCAGCACTGACCTTTTTAACTTTGCTCTTTTTGGCCACTCGCAGCACCATCTTTACATGCTCGATATTATCCTCAAGGTAGTAATCTCCTTCAGGAACAAACCCTAAGGACTGATAAAAGCTGAGCAAATAAGTCTGTGCGGAGATAATAATAGGACGCTTTTTGCCATATTTTTTGCGGCAATGAGCGATAGCTTGAATCATCATCTGCCTTGCTATGCCTTGACCGCGATGCTCTGATAATACCAGCACGCGTCCAATAGCAGACATAGCGGTATTAAGCGAATCGGTATCGGCGGCGCTCAAGTTAGATCTGAGCCTGTTGTATTCAGGTGGAATAATACGGCAATAGCCAACGAGCGCTTCGTTTTGATGCGCGACGAGATGCAGACAATCAAAGTCAAGCTCATCCATATCTTGATAAGCGCAGTTTTGCTCCACCACAAACACCTGCGAGCGCGCTCTTAGAATATGGTAGATATCGACGGAGGTTAACTCATCAAAGGTTTTTATAGAAAATTGGGTGGTCATAATATTTTGGCTTTTGCAAATGAGATGATAATAATGCGTTTGAATGAAGGCATATTTTTAATGCTTTTGGGTTTATGGTGCTAGGCTAAAAGCACCAGCCTACGACGTCGCTTAGATTAGGGCGTGTTGAACATTCAACCATGGCACTGACAGAGGCTATTTGTGAATGTTCAACACGCCCTATTATTAAAACGTACTTTTTGCAATAATCTATAAGACATTAACCCTGAATCGTCTGACTGATCTTATCTAGATTTAAACTATCGGACATGGCACTAAAGATCTCGTAATACTTACCGCCTTTATCATAGAGCGCTTCATGGGTACCCGTCTCAACCACTTGACCATTTTCTATTACTACCAAATCATCAGCGTCAATGATCTGCGCGATGTTATGCGAGACCATAATTACCGTACGATCTTGCTTGATAAGATCTAAGCTTTTTTTGACCTGTTGACTGGCGATGGCATCGAGGCTCGCCGTTGGCTCATCCAAAAATACAATCGGTGGATCTTTTAAGAACATACGTGCTAGCGCAATACGCTGCTGCTGACCGCCCGATAGCGATTTGGCCGTACTCTCGTAACCGTCTGCTAATTGCATCACTTGCTCATGAATCGAAGCCTTTCTGGCTGCAACTATAATGTCATCCATAGTCGCATTCATATTGCCATAACGGATGTTTTCACTAATAGTGCCTGAGAAGATATGATTACTTTGTAATACCAGACCGATATTCTGACGTAAGTCATGAGTATCGCAGTCTTTTAAATTATGACCATCTAAGCAAATCATACCAGCATCTGGCTCATAAAATTTGACCAATAGATTGATAATGGTGCTCTTGCCCGCGCCGCTAAGCCCCACAAGCGCAGTGATACGGTTAGAGCGAATCTCAAAGCTGACATCTTTTAGCGCTTGGGTACCGTTGGGATAAGTAAAGTCGACGTTTTTTAACTCGATATGGCCCTTTAGATCTTTGCTACTGATGCCATCGATATTCTCAACTTGGCTTTCATCTTCTAAGATATCAAAAAAGCCTTCAGCATAAGTTAAAGCATTATTAATCTGATCATAGATACGGTGCAGCTGGCGAATAGGGGCAGCGACGTTTTGAAATAGCATAACGTGAAATAAAATCATGCCAATGGTCATTTGGCCCTGCAACACAAAGTAAGAAGTCAGCAAGATGATGACCACGACGCCGATTTGTTCAATAAAGGTTTTCACCGCATCATAAATAAAGCCAATACTGCGAATACGCAGCTGATTATCGGTCATCTCTTTTTGAATCTTTAGATGCTTTTGCGCTTCAATAGGCTCGCGGACAAAGGATTTGACCACACTAATTGAGTTGATAAGCGAGATAACCAGTCCGCTTTTGGCTTCGCGAAAGCCGCGCATTTGCCGACGAAACCCTTGCAGACGTTTGGCTTGTTTTTGACTAATAAAAAAGTAAATCGGAATAATAAACAGTCCAACCAGACCAATCCAAAAGTTGGTCGAGAACATAATAATGAGCGAGACAATGGCACTGGCAAACAGCGGTAGCATATCGATAAAGAAGTTTTGCACCAAACTTGTTAGGCTACTAACCCCATAATCAATACGAGTTTGTAGTTTACCGCTATCGTTTTCACTACTGGTATAAAACGCCATGCGATAAGTCAAAATGCGCTCGATAATCTTTTGTGATAAATCCCGCGACAAGTTAATACGGATTTTTTCGCCAAAAAAACGCTGACCGAAAGAGATAAATATCGACAGTATCTCTTTGGTCAGTAGTACCGCACTGATAATGCCAAGCATACGTACGCCCGCTTCCCAAGGCTCGGCAAGTGTGGCAATCTCAGTCAAAGTATCGACAGCATAACGCAACACAAAAGCATTGACCTGCGCGGTAAAGGAACCAAGTACGGTCAAGATCAGCGTGGCAATGATTAAAAGCTTATAAGGCGCGGCAAACACCGCCAGCTTTTTGAGAATATTCCACAATAAAGCGCGCCGCTCAGTCTTTTTGACTGGCGGCTTTTTGTCTAACATCACGCGGCGAAACTGGGGAGAGGTTGTCATAAAAAATTAGCTCATTGATTTGAATATTTCACTAAATTATATTTATATTAAATATAAAAATTAAGTTTGGTATTATATGGAGATATTCTTTATTATCTTTTGGTGAACGCCGTTTGAAAATACTCCCTTATATCTTGATTAGCCTATTAGGAGGTGCCATTGTTCCGCTCCAGCTGGCTATTGTCAACGCTTTTCGAGAAAGTACGCAAGCCTCTCAAATCCAATCTACCTTTTATTTATACTTAGGAGGTGCATTGGCTTCTTTAGTGCTGTCCTATATGATGAGTGGTGGTATCAAACCGCCAATAATTGAAAATGCGGCATGGTGGATGTGGTTACCAGGATTCTTGGGCAGCTTTTATATTTTATTTATGTTTATTGCCGCGCCCAAGATTGGTGCAGGAAATACACTGCTTTGGGTCTTTCTTGGGCAAATGTATTTTGCCCTGATTCTAAACCAAACGGGCTTGTTTGGTTTAGAAGTTAAAGCAATAGATATTTATAAAATCATCGGCTTAGCTTTAGTGACTCTTGGTGGTATATTAATGATATATGGCGAGACTAAAACAGTAGCTTAATATTGCGGCTTAAAAAGCATCCGCTGGTACAAAAACTTCTCCAACCATAATACGGCGGGCTGAGCGGCTCATCGACACTTTTTTGGCTTGCCAGCGTCCGTCGACTTGTTCGGTCTTACCGCCGACCAGTAGCGTCCCTGATGGATGACCAAAACGCACCTCGGACAGCTCGCCGCCGCCTGCCGCCTCATTGACCAATGTCCCTTGCGTGGTGGCCGCTGCCGCAATGGCGACCGCTGCGGTACCCATCATCGCATGATGCAGTTGCCCCATACTCATGGCACGCACCACTAAATCGATATCATTTGCCTTAACTTCTTTACCACTTGACGAGGTATAGCTTCGTGCTGGTGCTACCCAAGCAATTTTGGGGATATGCTGGCTGGCTTGTGCCTCAGATTCATCGGTAAACAGCCCCATCGCCACGCCGCCACGCGCACGTATTTTTTCTAACTTGGCTAATAGTTTGTCATTACTATTAATATCACCTTGTAATTCTGTACCGCTAAAGCCTAGGTCTTCTGCCTTCATAAAGATAGTGGGGATGCCGGCGCTGATAAAGGTCGCTTTGACGCTGTCCTTATCGAGGCCACAACCAGAGACATCAAAGTCATCGACGAGGTTGTTGGTCGGGAACATATCACTGGATGAGTCAACCGGATCGATAAATACAATTTTGACCTCAGCAGCGGGGAAGGTCACGCCGTCTAACTCAAAGTCGCCGGTTTCTTGTACTTGCACCTGACCATTCTCATCCTTGTATACAGGCACATGGGCGATAATGGTCTTGCCGATATTCTCTTGCCAGATACGCACTTCACAAACACCGCTGTCCGCGTCTTTATCAATACTACTAGCTATCTTGTCTGCATCGACCAAGCCCATATTAATCGCACAAGCACCCACGGCGGCGGTTAAGTTACCGCAGTTACCCGCCCAATCAATCATCGGCTTTGCGATATTAACTTGTCCAAATAAGTAATTGACGTCATGGTCGGCGCACGACGCTTTAGACAAAATCACCGTTTTTGATGTGCTAGAGCTGCCATTACCTAAGCCGTCGATTTGCTTACCATAAGGATCTGGGCTGCCGATAACACGTAGTAAAAAGTTATCTCGCGGCGAGCCTGCAACTTGGCAACGCTCAGGTAAGTCGGATAATTTAAAAAAAGTACCTTTTGACGTGCCGCCGCGCATATAGGTGGCAGGGACGGAGATTTGCGGGGCGAATTTTGGTTTTGATTGGGTGGCTTGTGTCATTACCAGGAGTCCTTAATATAATTATGATTTGATTCTGTATTATTGGTGGTATAAATAGAGATAAAGTAGCTAAAGATAGAGGTCATCATGGATAGAGACAATAATCCTAGCGAAAGCTCAGCTAAAATTAAACGTATTATGCAAGATAACCCTGACTTGTCTTATGAGTTTGTGCGTCAATTACTCATCGCTCAAGATGAAGTCGAGGCTGGTCGAGTCGAGCCTTACAAATGTGGGTAAATATTATTTAGTCTTAGAATTTAACTTGCTACTTTCATATTGCTCAACAGACTTAGCCAAATGGGCAGCATTAGCAGATGACTTTAATAAATACAGCGTCTCCATCAAACCATTGTAATGAGCACTCGACATAACAACTGCATCATTATCTTTTTGACGATTTATGACTACTGCATCGGTACCATTATTCACCGTATCTAAAACGGCTTTAAAGTCTTTATTAGCGTCTGTAAAGCTGATAACTTTCATAATATTTTTCTTAATATAAAATTTTAATAAAATACAATCTATAGTAACTCTGCAAAATTGTGATGCTGGGTTAAAAACCTAGCCTACGCCAAATTCAAATAGTTAGAGAGTATAAGCTTAAAAAAACCGATGCCATATAGACACTCTATACAACATCGGCTCTGTATTACTTATGCGCTAAACCTTAAACGCTCAAAACGCTTAGGCCACTTCACCCGCTAAGAACTCTTTGGCAAAGCGCTGCAGCATACCGCCAGAGTTATACATTTTTACTTCATCAGCGGTATCTAAACGGCAGATAACGGGCGCTTTATCGACTGTGCCATCTTTACGATGAATCACCAGTGTCATCTCGCCGCCAGCAGAGACATCTCCTTCGATATCGAAGATTTCTGTACCATCGATGTTGAGCGTCTCACGGTTGATACCAGGCGCAAACTGCACGGGGAGAGCGCCCATACCGACGAGGTTTTGACGATGGATACGCTCAAAATCTTCAGCCACGACGACTTCCACACCAGCAAGACGCACGCCCTTGGCAGCCCAGTCACGACTAGAGCCCTGGCCATAGCCGTCACCTGCGATGATGATGAGTGGCTGCTCACGATTCATATACGTCTCGATCGCCTCCCACATACGCATGACTTGACCTTCTGGCTCCACGCGCGCAAGTGACCCTTGAATGACGTTGCCGTCTTCGTCACGTACCATCTCATTGAGCAGTTTTGGATTGGCAAAAGTGGCTCGCTGCGCGGTTAAGTGATCGCCGCGGTGCGTGGCGTATGAGTTATAGTCTTCCGCTGGCAGACCCATAGTATCAAGATACTCGCCAGCCGCAGAGTCGCCCATAATCGCATTAGATGGTGACATATGGTCGGTGGTGATGTTGTCACCAAGTACCGCTAGTGGACGTAAGCCTTTAAGCCGGTTCATCGCCGCCATCTTGCCTTCCCAATACGGCGGACGACGGATATAGGTACTCATCTCACGCCAGTCGTACTGAGGATCGATGACCGATGCCTCATTACGATCTGCCTGTGCTTTGGCTTCATCAAACATTGGGATGTATACTTGATTGTACTGCTCAGGCTTAACTGACTCGGCGACGATCGCATCGACTTCGCTATCCTCAAACCAGATGTCTTTTAGATAAACATCGTTGCCATCTTGGTCTTTGCCGAGTGAGTCTTTTTCGATATCAAAACGGATATTACCAGCGATAGCATACGCCACAACCAAAGGCGGCGAGGCGAGGAACGCTTGCTTGGCATACGGATGGATACGACCATCAAAGTTACGGTTACCTGATAATACGGCGGTACTAAACAAATCGCGCTCGATGATTTCTTGCTCGATCTCTGGGTCCAGCGCACCGCTCATACCATTACAAGTGGTACAAGCAAAGGCGACGACATCAAAACCCAGTTTTTGTAGCTCGGACAATAGGTTGGCTTCTTCTAAATACAGCTTAACGGCTTTTGAGCCAGGGGCTAGTGAGGACTTCACCCAAGGCTTACGAATAAGGCCTTTTTCTACTGCGTTACGCGCGACGATACCAGCGGCCACCATATTGCGCGGGTTTGAGGTGTTAGTACAGCTAGTAATAGCAGCGATAATGACTGCGCCATCTGGCATTAGCCCATCTTTTGGTTCTGGTAGTTTTTCATTTTCACCGTGGGCGATGCCTTCCTTGACAAGGTCTGTCGTTGATACGCGCGCATGGGGACGTGAAGGACCAGCGATATTACGCACCACTTTTGATAAATCAAAATGCAGCACGCGCTCATATTCAGCATCTTTTAGGCCATCCGCCCACAGACCAACTTGTTTGGCATAAGCTTCAACGATTTTGATTTGTTGCTCGCTGCGACCGGTGAGGCGCAGATAATCAATGGTTTGCTCATCGATAGAGAACATCGCAGCAGTTGCGCCGTACTCTGGCGTCATATTGGAGATAGAAGCACGGTCGCCAACAGTCAGATTGCGCGCACCTTCGCCGTAAAACTCTAGGTAGGCTGAGACCACGCCTTCCTCGCGTAAAAATTCCGTCATTGCTAGTACCAAATCCGTACCAGTAATGCCTTCTTGCAGCTTACCTGTTAGCTCAACGCCAACGATGTTTGGCAAACGCATGTATGAAGGGTTGCCCAACATCACGCTTTCGGCTTCTAGGCCGCCGACACCGATAGAGATAACGCCAAGCGCATCGACCATCGGGGTGTGACTATCGGTACCGACCAAGGTATCAGGGAAGGTGATGGCATCGCCGTCTTGATCCGCCACCACTTGTACCACTGGCGACATTTTCTCTAAGTTGATTTGGTGCATGATGCCGTTACCAGGCGGTACCACGTTGACGTTATCAAAGGCGTATTGACACCAGTTGATAAAGTGAAAACGGTCTTCGTTACGGCGCTCTTCGATCGCGCGGTTCTTCTCAAATGCGTCTTCTTCAAAGCCTGCGTGCTCAACCGCTAAAGAGTGATCGACGATCAATTGTGTCGGTACGATGGGGTTCACTTTGGCAGGATCACCGCCTTCCGCTGCGATAGCATCACGCAGTCCTGCAAGATCAACAAACGCAGTCTGCCCTAAGATGTCGTGGCAAACCACGCGGGCAGGATACCATGGGAAATCAACCTCTTGCTTACGGTAGATATGCTGTGACAGTGCTTCGGTCAAATCCTCTGGCGGACAGCGGCGCACGAGGTTTTCGCATAGCACCTTTGAGCTAAACGGCAGTTTGGCATAAGCGCCTGGCTCAATCTCATTAACTGCTTGCTCGACATCGAAATAGTGCAGGTCAGTACTGCTTCCATCCAAAGCTGGTAATGGTTTTTTATACTCATTATTCATGGTTTGCGGATTAACTTGCGTTAAAGGCTGCTTGCTATCATCGCTCATGGCGGGCTTTCCTTTATAAGTGAGATGGGTTGAGAGTAGGTATAAAAAATAATTTACTTAGCAAAAATTATTCCTGTGACAGGATTCAATTAACATAAACTTTGCTAAATAAAGGGTAGGAAAAATTGAATTGAAATAAGTTGTAGGGTGCGCTAATCAGATCGGTGGGTTACGCTTTGCTAACCCACCTTACAAACCTATTCTTTAAAATAAACGCTATACAGATTAACGAGCGCTGATATCAGGCACTGGACGCAGCTCTTCACCGGTATATTCCGCGCTTGGGCGAATAATACGGTTATTCGCGCGCTGTTCAAAGACATGAGACGCCCAGCCAGTTAGGCGCGAGCACACAAAGATCGGTGTGAATAATTTAGTTGGGATACCCATGAAGTGATAAGCAGACGCATGGAAAAAATCAGCATTACAGAATAGTTTTTTCTCGCGCCACATCACTTCTTCACAGCGCACAGATACGGGATACAATACCGTATCGCCAACATCGTCAGCTAGTTTCTCAGCCCAGCCTTTGATCACCACGTTACGCGGATCAGACTCGCTGTAGATCGCATGACCAAAGCCCATAATCTTATCTTTACGCTCGAGCATCGCCATCATCTCTTTCTCGGCTTCATCAGGTGAGCTAAAGCCCTCGATCATATCCATAGCTGCTTCATTCGCGCCGCCATGCAGATGACCACGTAGTGAGCCAATCGCGCCGGTAATACAAGAGTGAATATCAGATAGAGTTGAGGCGCAAACGCGAGCAGTAAAGGTAGACGCATTGAACTCGTGCTCAGCATAAAGAATAAGCGAGACGTTCATCACCTTAGTATGCAGCTCGTTTGGTTTTTCACCCTTAAGCAGATGCAGGAAGTGACCGCCGATTGTATCGTCATCAGTTTCCGTTTCGATACGCTCATTGTCGTGCGTGAAACGGTACCAATAGTTAATGATAGATGGGAACACCGCCAGCATGCGATCGGTTTTATCATTTTGCTGCTCAAAGTCGGTTTCCATCTCAAGGTTACCGAGCATCGAGCAGCCGGTACGCAGCACATCCATCGGGTGCGCGTCCTTTGGAATGCGCTCAAGCACATCTTTTAGCGGCTGCGGCAGGCCACGAAGTTTTTTGAGTTTGGCCTGATAGTCATCAAGCTCGCTTTGAGTCGGCAAATTGCCATAAAGTAGTAGATAGGCGACCTCTTCAAAGACACATTTATCTGCAAGCTCTGAGACATCATAACCGCGATACGTCAGGCCAGAACCTGACTTACCAACGGTTGAGAGCGCTGTCTTGCCTGCGACTTGACCGCGTAGACCTGCGCCTGATAATACTTTTCCAGATTGGTTTTGTGCTGCCATGATTAAATTCCTTTTGGTGGCTTTTGGGGGTTGAACTTGATAACTGAATAAAAAATTCTACTAATAAAATAAACGGATTTGCTTCACTAAAAACTTATAGCTCTATATCGATGTTACAACGCTTAAATTCGGCGTTAATAGGGGCGTTTATTACTTCCATAGCACTGCCAGTGCCCTCAGCATTATTGACTTCCATATACTTAACGCCTAGTGGCGACTCCATAAAGGTCTGAATCTCAGCCATCTCTTCAGGAGTAGGATCAGGCATAGGTTCAGCGACCTGTTGGCCGTTCATAATTAGGAGCTGCTCATTACCGAAGTCTAGTAGCTTTTGACCGACATCTGAAGCATAAAACTCGTTTAATGACGCAAGCTCAGCATCGCTAAATTTGCTTTTATAAAAGGCATCGACCTCCGACTTACCCAAATCTTTATCTCGAGCTTCAAGACAGCTGACTTGCTCTTGGCTCAGCTCACCATTGGTAAGTAGCGGTACAAATAACATCTGATCGACGGTATCTAGCGTTATCGTCGTCATGACCAGCTCATCTGAATCAGCGCTAGCACTAGAATTCGTATCGACATCCTCACTAGCGACGACGGCCGTATCGTTGACCGTATCGACGCCTTCCACCGTCTCAGTGGTAGCAGTATCATTACAGCCGGTCATAAATACCGCAGCAGCTAAAGCACAGCCTAATGAGACTTTGGATAAGATTTGCTTATTAATATGAATAACAACTGACATAGAGACCCTAAAGTTCGGTGAGTATCAACAGCTATATTACTTATTATCCGCGAACAATTTATCTAGTGTTTGCTCGAACTCATGATAATTCAAAAAGTCGTATAGCTCCATGCGTGTCTGCATTGTATCGACAACCTGTTCTTGCGTGCCATCGTCCAATAGGTGCTGATAGACATTAAGCGCCGCTTTATTCATCGCTCGAAATGCCGATAAAGGATAGAGCACCATATCGACACCGACACCGTACAGCTGCTCGGTGGTATATAGATCGGTTTGACCAAACTCTGTCATATTGGCAAGGACAGGAATGTCTAATACATCGGTAAACTTACGATACATCTCGATATCGGTCAAGGCTTCGGCGAAAATCATATCCGCGCCAGCTTCAGCGAAGGCAACGGCGCGCTCTACTGCGGCGTCCAAACCTTCGACTGATAAGGCATCGGTACGCGCCATCACCACAAAGTCAGGATCGGTCTTGGCATCCATAGCGGCCTTTAGACGATCGACCATCTCTGAGATGCTGACAATCTCCTTGTTCGGGCGGTGGCCGCAGCGCTTTTGCGCGACTTGATCTTCGATATGTACCGCTGCCACACCTGCTTTTTCCATCTTTTTGATGGTTTGCGAGATATTAAAGGCCCCGCCAAAACCGGTATCGATGTCTACTAATAGCGGCGTGTCAACAGCATCAGTGATACGGCGCGCGTCTTCTAGTACATTATCAAGGCTGGTCATGCCCAAATCAGGCAGGCCAAAAGAGGCATTCGCCACGCCAGCCCCAGAGAGATAAATAGCCTTATGACCGACTTGGGTGGCCATCATGGCAGTGTAAGCATTGATAGTACCAGCGATTTGTAAAGGCAGGTCATTGGCGTTTTGTTGTTGCATTGCACTACGAAAGCGTGCGCCAGCTGATGAGCTCATGTGAGAATCCTTGCATAAAAGAGATGACTTAACGTAGGAAGTCTGAATATTAAGGGTTAAATATAAGTGTGCGATATGATTTATTGCTTAAGAGTACACTCAATCACTGATATTGCAAAGTGAGAAATGCAGCAGGCAGTTAATTTATAATGAAATACTAATTTAGAATAATTAATACTATTTATTTTTTGAATAATTATATTCATATTATTGCCGATTACCTCATTATAGTATTCAAATTACTTTGCGAGATAGATTAATTGAACGCTCCAATGTTACATTTAGTTACAATTATATCGATACTGTCAATGTGGTTTTTATAATGTAGAGAATAAGCTATCGCTAGTACTTTCCATAGTCAGCAAAAAAGCCCTTATAGCGAAGCTAAAAGGGCTTTAAGTAGTAGGACTTTAGAGAGTAACGTAGAATCGTAAACAATAATTAGCACTTTATCTCATAGTGAGAAGAGACTAACCGAGCAGACCAAACAGATTAGCCAAGAATAGGAGCGCAAAGCCGCCTAGGAACAGTAAACCGGCAATTGATAAAGCATTCATGCCAGCGGAGAGCTTTTGATGTTTACGCACTAAAGAGTAGTTCAGCCAACCAAAGATAGGGGCGGAGACAAACGCGGATATCATGGCAAACTTGAGCATAGCGCCAAGCTGACCCGTAAAAAAGGTAATAATCACCAAGCCGCCGCCGATAGCATAAGTGGTCCAAAAGGCGACTTGTTTTTTACTGATCTCGCTTTGACCTTTAAGCAGTCGCCAACATTCAGCATTGGCACGGCCATAGCCATCAGCGCAAGTAATCGTCGTGCCAAACATACACATGAAGGCGACAAAGGCGACTAATAAACGCGACCACTCACCAATAGTGTTGGTATACATACTGATCAGCTGACCGATATAAGCGCCGCCAACCAGCTCAATCTCTTGACCAGAGCCATATTGTACAAAGACACCTAACGATAAAAAGAATAAAGCCAAAATCGCCGAAACCGCATAGCCCACATTGAAGTCCAATAGGCCTTGACGATGGGTGGTGTGTTCCGTCTTTCTTTTCGCTGAGGTCCACATTGAGGTGATAGCGGCAAACTCTAATGGCGCTGGCATCCAGCCCATAAGCGCGACGATAAAACCTAGAGTCGCTAGATTCCAAGGCGAAGCGGCAACGAAGTCAGCAGTCATCACTGTAGGCTTGCCAGCAGCGATAAGTACGGCAACGACTGTAGCTGCGGTCAGCGCAATCATAATCCACTTGGTCACGCCATCGAGTAACTTGTAATGACCGGCAATCAAAAATAACCACGAGACTGCGACGATAATGAGCGACAAGCTAATTGTTGAGAGCCCAATTGAGGCAGGCAGCATAAATCCTAAAATCACCGCGGCTATCAAAGACACCGCGCCAGTACTAATGATGGCGGATAAGATTGAGAGGATAAAGTAGATCCAAAGATAGGCTTTTGAGCGCTTGGCATAGCCTGCTATCAGACTCTCGCCGGTATCGTAGACATAGTCAGTGCCGAAGCGAAAAAACGGATACTTAAAGACATTAGCTAAGACAATCATGATCGCCAACTGCCAGCCATATAGCGCGCCTGCCTGCGTCGATGAGATCAGATGCGAGCCGCCGATAGCCGCTGTCGCCATCAATATACCTGGACCAAAAATGCGCCAACTAAAACCTGCAGGCGCGTGACCATCATTTTGGCTATTTATATCCGGGTTATTTATTCGTTGTGTGGTCATAGATACCTCAGTTTACATCAGGCAAGCTATCACTGACCTGTGATAGCTCGCCCATAAAGTTAAAATGATCATTATTAAAAATAGCGGAAGAGAATATAGCGCTCTTAATGGTGCGAAAATTTTTTGGTGACTTTAGCACACCTAGCAGGTTTGCGAATAATAACTATTAGCTTACCTTAGACAAACTGCTGACGCCGATAAGTGATACCGCGCTGCTCGTAGATCTCATAGATAGCAGTGAGTAGGTCATTTACTTTTGGATGAATAAAGTCTTTTAGCGTATGTAAGTAAATAGGGGAGGTGACGTTTTCATGGATCAAGCGCTGATAGCTGATCTGTTTAGTGCGCATCACTTGTAGGCTTGCAGGCACTAAGGTGACACCTTCTCCTGCAGCGACAAGGCCAAGCGCCACTTGCAGATCACTCACTTTACTGGTTCTAAGCGGGGTAATTCCGTGCTGGGCAAATAAATATAGTAAAGGCTCAGTAACTGAATCCGTAACCGAGGCTGCCTCGGGTTTGGCAGTCTGTTTTATACGTTTATCTCGAGCGCTCGTACTCATATCAGCAGCAATAGAGTCAGTATTAATAAGGCCAGGCAGGTGAGTTTGATGATAAAGAATCAAGCGACTATTGGCCAAATCCAGTAAGCGCTGTTCTTTGACCTCAGCTAGCGGATGCGCTTTTGGCAGTGCGACAAGGTAGCGCTCATGGCGCAGTAGTATTTGCTGTATCCACGGATCTTGATGAGCAAAGCGCCCAAAACCCACATCAATCTCACCAGACTTCAGTGCCTCTATCTGCTGATAAGAGCTAATGTCCTTGAGATTAACCTCAGTATCAGCGTTTTGCTGCTTAAAGGTTGCAATGACCTCAGGCAATAGGCCATAAAGCACAGAAGGTACAAAGCCTATATTCAAGCCTTTACTAGGAGCAGACAGGCGCTGGGTCATATGCGTAATGGCATCAAGCTCTGTCAACAAAGCATCTATCTTGTCATAGAAAAATAAACCTGCAGTCGTTAGCTGCAGCGGTCTGTGGTAGCGATCAATTAAGTCGACATTCATATCTGTCTCTAGCTGCTTAAGTAATCGGCTAAGACTTGGTTGCGATATTCCGGTGACTTTTGCAGCCGCACTAAAGCTTCGTAACTCAGCAATGGCAATAAACGCCTTAAGCTGTTTTAAATCCATGAAAACTCCTTTAAAACTCTATATTCGTAAATACAAATGCTGCTGGTCAGGTTTTTGCTACCTTCAGTACTATTTCTGCTGGTCTATCGATATTGTTTGGTCAATAATGAGGTAATTATTGGTTTAAGCGAATGATTGCCTATGGCGCTGATACCTATGTTAGAGCGCTTTTGTATGAAACAGCAATAGGCACTGTTGCAATAATATTTGTAGCTTGAATCAGGAGCTGATTGGATATTGCCTTATGAATTATAAAGATAATAATCGTCATAACCACAGTCAGATGTCATCTGAGGAGAACGGTATTAAACCTAGTATCAATAGCCGTAGTCTGAGCGTGTACGAGCAGTATCTCAAAAAAACGATGGCAAGTATCAATCAAGATCTAAATAAAGGTACAGACAACGCTGCTCACTACCCGAACAGCTCCTTAGAAGATCATACCCAAGATAATGGTCACCGGATGATTGCGACCAATAGAATGGTCGTAGCCACTGAGGAGAGCTCAAACAACAGTGCTAGGCTGCTGACTATCATTGGTGTGTCTTGCACTTTATTACTGCTAGCGTTAGTGATTATTTTATTTAGTGCTACTGACACCTTGAACGATCGCATCACAGCGGTTGACAGTCAGCTGTCTGAGGTCAGTAATAATATATCAGTCATAGGTAAAGAAAACTCATTAGCGAATACTATCGCTATGGCACAAGAAAGAGCAACAAATGCCGCCAATGCTAGAGAATTAGCGCGAGTGAAACACAGTCTAAATAGCCTTGCCCTAAACGCTGAATTAGCAAAAACTGCCCCTGAAGCTAGAATGACAACTAGAGTACGCTCAATGCAGCTTGGAGAGACCGACGTAGAGCCTACTATCGTAGAGCCTACTATCAGTTACGATAGCTTTAAAGCAGAATCACAGACGGTAGTATACCGTGACAGCGCTTATTAGATTTTAATATTACAAACACCTGCTTTATAAATGACCATTTGTCTTAACGATAGTTTATGAGGTGACATACAGAGTAACGATATCTTCTTGAACCGTCTTAAAGCTTTCTGATAGCGATCATTAGCCTGCTGAAGCTGACACCCTATTATTGCAGCAAACCCAAAACTACCCTAACGACACGACTAAAAAGGGCGTTAAGGTAATAGTTATTGCTGCTGGGGTCGTTTTAATTTTGTTGGTCATGATTGCCGGTATTTTTAGTTTAATGACCAGCAATAGCTCATCGACTAGCGAAAATGTAGCGGCCGCTGAGGATAAACCCTCTATTAAAGAGAGCGTCGCCGATAACCATGCTACTGTGACACCTTCTAGCAGCTCAGACGAAGATAACCAAGTAATCCTGCCAGAGCAAAAGACTGAGCTGGCTAGTGATGCTGATGAAAGTGAGAGCTCGAACGCTACTGCTGTCCAAAACGCTACTGCTAGTATTGATAGTGAAGAGGACAAAGGTCCGTCAGTCACTAAGCCGCCATTAACATCCAACCAAGAGGTAGCTGAAGGGCAAGTTTTGCAGAATGAAGAGTCCGCTAGCGTCAGCTATGAAGACTTTACCAAGGAAGCACAAACTACCTTGTATCGCGAGAGTGATTACTAATAGAGCTCGTTTAGATAGATTAGTGGTATAATGCCTCAATGAACTTAGCGGCGACTTTTAGCCCTGAGCTATCAGATTTGACCATCTACGTCATTGACGTGGCAGAGATCATTGAGTTTATTATAGAGCGTGGCATGTTGGCAGATCGTCGTCAAGGGCGACAGATACCGTCTAAGCCATCATATTTTTAATAGTTTATGTTGATGTTAAAAAGACTACAGCTTAGCGTTGTGGTCTTTTTTTATATGTCATAGTGCTGACTCAATTTAAAACTGATACTGTGTGGTTAGAATGCATATTAATAGCTTAAAGCCTGCCTAATTCATAGAGCCTTATCTTGAAAGGGATAACAATGACAACCAACGATCGCATAGATAACAGTAATATAGATAATAACCAAGCAAAGATAGAGATCTACCAAGCAGCTGATGGACAATCTGCAATAGAAATTCGTTTAGAGAATGATACTTTATGGCTTTCACAAGCTCAATTAGCAGCGTTGTTTGGAAAAGATACGGATACTATCAGTCTGCACCTAAAAAACATCTATAACGAAGGCGAGCTTAACCAAGAAGCAACTACCGAGGAATCCTCGGTAGTTCGACAAGAAGGTAAGCGTCAAGTACGTCGAAAAATTCGCTTTTATAATCTAGATGCGATTATCTCTGTAGGTTATCGTGTTAACTCGAAAAAAGGCACTCAGTTTCGTATTTGGGCCACTCAGCGTCTGCGTGAATATTTAGTGCAAGGTTACACGCTAAACAAACAAAGGTTTGATAAAAACTCTAGTGAATTACAACAAGCATTGGCTTTAATTAAAAAAACCGCCCAAAGTCCTGAACTAAAGACGGATGAAGGGCGCGGACTGATCGAAATCATCAGCCGTTATACTCAGACCTTTTTATGGCTACAGCGCTATGATGAGGGCTTATTGGACGATCCAGCAGGGCAGGCGGGTGGCGTTTTGCCAACCACTCACGAGGCCATGACAGCATTAGAGGATCTAAAATCACAGTTAATGGCGCGCGGTGAAGCCACTGAGCTATTTGCTAGACCTCGCGGTGATGGTCTGGACAGTGTGCTGGGTAACTTGAGGCAAACGGTATTTGGCGAACCTGCGTATCCAACGATTGAAAGTAAAGCGGCGCACTTATTATATTTTATGGTCAAAAACCATCCTTTTACCGATGGTAATAAGCGCAGCGGCGCTTTCTTGTTCGTTGATTTTTTGCATCGTAATGGTCGGTTGCTCAACGATGAAGGCGATATGGTCATCAATAATACCGGACTTGCGGCTTTAACCTTGCTAGTAGCAGAGTCGGATCCTAATCAAAAAGAGACGCTGATTAAGCTGATTATGAATATGTTATCGCTTGAGGGCTAAAAATCGACTGAACTTCAAGCAAAATAAGTACTGCCTTAAAGACTAGAACAGCCTTATAAAATCAAGTGATGACGCCGCTGTGAAAACGCCATAAAGTTATCTTTACGAATCTAACCAAGCAATTTACCCATCAAGGGCAGAGTCATATTGTTTAGAGATAATAGGAATTATGATAGATTGATGAGCTCTAAGAGCTATTCAATAACAATAAGTCAAACATTAGACCAAACCATACTCTGATATAGTCTATTTAACATAATATACATTATGCGAAAACAAACCAACGGCTTTTGCTTATTACAGTAGAAGCTGTTTACATAGTATTTGCTATGCTTCTTTAGCTTTTATACTTAGCCTTTATAATTATAATTATAATTAGCTTATGTATGCTGAATTTATAGTTAAGTCTTTATAAAATCGCCATTATTATAAATAATTATTGCTTGCGGTAATTTTTACTTCGTTAAGGATATTTTTATGACCAAACGCTCTCATACTTTGCAATTTTTACAATGCATCGCTGCAGCTGTGTTCTTGATCCTTGTTGGTTGTCAGCCTACCATTCATTCGCAAAACAGCGCCGCGCAACGTAACTCAGCTATTAGCACTCCTGTGATTGAAGACCAAAGATCTACGTCAGCTTCGGCGCAGACACTTGAACAACAGGCTCTACGTATTCAACAAGCTTTGGCTAATGGCGACTACGCTAGCATTACTAATGATATTCATCCGATACACGGCGTACGCTTCTCAATGTATGCTTATGTGCGCCCAGAATCTGATAAGGCCTTTAGCCGAGCCCAGTTTGCTCAGTATTTGCAAGAGTCCGATATTCGCTTCACTTGGGGCAAAAAAGATGGTTCAGGAAAGCCTTTAATCACGCCATTACCTGACTATTTGCAGACTTGGGTTCATGCAGATGAATTCGGTGACGAGTCAACCCTAACCATCAACGATAGCCAAGCTAGTGGCAATAGCATCGACAACTTGAGAAAAATATATCAAAACAACGATTATGTTGAGTTTTATCATGATGGCAGCGAACAATACAGCGGCATGGACTGGCGTGCTATGCGCTTAGTTTTTGATGAGTATAAAGGCAGGCGCTATTTAGTCGCTATTATCTCTGATCAGTGGACGGTTTAATGTATTAGGGACACGCCCTAGTCCAAGTCGACTGGAAACCGTCAATAAAAGGGCAATACCCTGCCCTTTATGTCTGTTAACAGCTTCTACCTAATATTATATATTCATATTTTATTATATACTATAGTGGCGTCTGCCGAAAAAACTTCACCATAATGTCGTAAATATCAGGATAAGCGTCTACGAGCTTTTTCGGCGTCTCAAAAAACACTTCACTGAGTACAGCTAAGAATTCCGCCGGATTGGTTGCGCCATAACGATCGAGTCCTGATTTGCGATGGGTTTGAAAATCCTCAAAATCACGGCTCATAATCTTGGTCCAGCGTTCAGGATCCATGTCTGGCTGCATCGGCGGAAAGCCATTAGCACGGCCATTTAGCATATCTAGCTTGTGCACAAACTCGTGAATGACGACGTTATGACCGTCACGCTCGCCTGAGTGCTTAGCATCTTTCCATGACAGAATAACGGGCCCGCGTTGCCACGCTTCACCGCTACGGTGCTGTTGACCTTCGTGGACGATGCCGTATTCGTCAACGCTTTTAGCTTCGCTTTTGTAAGACCCTGAATAGATGATAATTGACGACCAGCCTTTATACCACTCAAGACCAAGATATAAAATCGGCAGACAAGCTTGTAGCGCAATAGACTGTCTAACTTTATCGGTAACCTCGAACCCTTGTGCGCCGGTAATAGATTTATCCGCCAAAAACAGCGTTGCTAACTCAAACAACTCGTTCATCTCATCATCGGTAAGACGGTCTAGTATGGGGATGCGTCCGGCCGCTTGCTGCCAGTCAGCGACTGTAAACTCGCTATTATCTAAAATACGCTGATCACGCCATTCTTTTATCATCTCAAACATGGTTGTTATATCCTTACCTTATCGCTAATAGAGAAGTTTAAGAGTGTACTCCTGATGACATTCCTGCTTCTTTTCGTTCAATACAGTTAGAGAAATGCTGGGCTAGAACTAATGAGGATAGCCAAACACTAATATCCATTAATGCTGCCTGTAGCCTTCGATAAGTTAAACCGTTAAAAACGGTGCGGTTCGACTCACCTTCGACTCAGCCACTTTTTTTGGCGTCCCTTGAACGACAATCTGCCCGCCTGCATCTCCAGCTCCCGGACCCATATCAATCACCCAGTCGCTATTACTTGCCACTTGCATATCGTGCTCCACCATAATGACCGTATTGCCTGCGTCAACCAGCCCATTTAGCTGCGCCATGAGCATAGAGACGTCAGCAGGATGAAGGCCTGTGGTCGGCTCATCAAGGATATAAAGCGTATCGCCGCGCTGAGTACGTTGCAGCTCAGTGGCAAGCTTAATACGCTGCGCCTCCCCGCCTGATAGCTCGGTGGCGGGCTGACCCAAACGCAGATAGCCCAGGCCAACTTGCAGTAGAGCATCTAGGGCGCGCAGGATAGGCGCTTCCTCGGCAAAAAACTCATAAGCTGCTTCAACCGTTAGATTTAGCACCTCCGCGATGTTTTTATCGCGATAAGTGATCTCTAGCGTCTCGTCATTATAGCGCTGTTCATGACAAACTTGACAGGGCGCATAGACACTCGGCAAAAATAGCAACTCAACGCTGACAAACCCCAGTCCTTCACAATTTGGGCAACGACCCTTTGACGTATTAAATGAGAAGCGGCCTGCATCATAACCGCGCGCTTTAGCAGTCTTGGTCGCGGCAAATAATTTACGCACATAATCAAAGAGTCCGGTATAAGTGGCAAGGTTTGAGCGCGGTGTCCGGCCAATGGCTTTTTGGTTAATATTCACAAGCCGGCTCACTTTATCCATGCCAGATACGATACGCCCGCCGGTTGGCGCTTCAAACTCTTGCTCTAGCAAACCTGCCTCATCAGTTGGTGCCTCAGTCACTACCTCTTTCCCTAATGCTTCATTGACTAGATCAACTAGTGCCTGACTGACCAAACTTGACTTACCTGATCCAGATACGCCAGTAACACTAGTGAGGACCCCAAGCGGAAACTCGGCGCTTAATCCTTGTATATTATTGCGTTCTATATCAGTAAGCTTAAGCCAAGCGCTCGGCTCTCTAAGGACTTGTTTGTTTGCGCCGTCTTTATCAGTAAATAAATAGCGCGCTGTCGATGACTCTGTCACATTTTGCAATCCTGCTACAGGGCCGCTATAAACAATTTCGCCGCCATGCACGCCAGCCTTAGGCCCGACATCAACCACCCAATCGGCATGCCGAATGACGCTCACATCATGCTCAACCACAAACACTGAATTGCCAGCGGCTATCAGCTCATCCAGAGCACCGAGCAGGGCTTGTGTGTCAGCAGGATGCAAGCCAGCGGAGGGCTCATCAAGCACATAGACGACGCCAAACAGTTGCGAGCGTATTTGCGTGGCTAATCTAAGACGCTGCAACTCTCCTGGCGACAAGGTCGGCGTGGTACGTTCAAGCGACAAGTAACCTAAGCCTAGCCGGGTTAACGCCTCAACGCGCGCGAGGATATCGCTAGTAATACGCTGTGCGACGATGGCTTTTTCGCGGTTGGGAGTATCATCTTTGATTTTTGTATGCGCTGTTTTTTGCAGCGCGAGCGCCAGATCGGTTAAGGTAAGCTGTGACAGCTCGCCAATATCAAGGCCTGCGAATTTGACTGCTAGCGATTCTTTTTTGAGCTTTTTTCCGTGGCATTCTGGGCATACAGAGATTTGCATAAACTGCGAGACGCGCTTTTTGACTCGCGGGCTTTGAGTGGTGGTAAATGATTGCAAAATAAAGTTTTTGGCGCTGATATAGGTGCCCATATAGTTGGGCTTTTCACCTTTGTCGATCGCAGCACGCGTTTGCTCAAGGCTATATTCAGGATAGACCGGCACGGTTGGCGTCTCATCAGTATATAAGATCCAGTCACGAGACTCTTTGGGCAGCTGGTTCCAAGGGGTGTCAATATCATAGCCAAGCGTGGTCAATATCCGGCTTAGATTTTGACCTTGCCAAGCGCCCGGCCATGAAGCAATGGCACGCTCACGAATGGACTTGGTCGCATCGGGCACCATCATATCCTCAGTCACATCAAACACTCGGCCAATACCTGAACACGTTGGACAAGCGCCCTCTGGCGTATTGGGCGAGAACGCATCGGCATAGAGCATCTCTTGATCGGCCGGATAATCCCCTGCCCGCGAATACAGCATCCGTAGCGCGTTAGAGATGGTGGTGACGCTTGCCACCGATGAGCGCACTGAAGGCGTTCCGCGCTGCTGCTGCAAAGCGACCGCTGGTGGCAAGCCTTCTATCGCATCGACATCAGGCTCCTCCACTTGGTCAATCAGACGGCGAGCATAAGGCGCTACCGAATCTAAATAGCGCCGCTGCGACTCAGCAAACAAAGTACCAAACGCCAGTGACGACTTCCCTGAGCCTGATATCCCGGTAAAAACCACTAGCGCATCACGTGGCAGGTCAACGTCGGCGTTTTTGAGGTTATGAACGCGCGCGCCTCGGACTTGCACGTGATTATTAGTATAGTTTAAGATTTTATTATTTTTATCAGTCATTATTCATCCTGTCTCTATCTATATGTCATTATCTATTTGTCCCCCGTATTCTAACAGTAACTATGAGTAGTTCGGTCTAGGCTTACGTATACTTGCATAGAGAGACAAAAGAATAACTTTGATAATCATATGGTTCTACCCAAAAGTGTTTAGTAGCACATAGATCTAAGTACTAACAATCTTTCTTCTAAGTCCTATCCTTACATTTGCTAATATCAGTCCCGATAAGATAAGCACCATCGCCAGCAGCTTCCACCACGTCAGCGACTCCCCTGTGAGTAGCATAGAGGTCGCCATACCGAATATAGGCACTAGTAAAGCAAATGGCATCACCTTAGAAGCGGTATTTTGCGCCAGTAAGTGCGCCCAGAGTCCAAAGCCAATCAACGTTGAGATATAGACGATAAACCCAAGTGACAGCCAAGACTTGAGGGAGGCTTGAGTAACCGTTGTCAGCGTCCATGCATCCATCTCAAATATGAGAGAAGATAGCGTCAAAATCACACAAGCTATTAGCCCTCCCCAGACTACTAGTGCTAGCGCTGACAGTGCTGCTGTTTTATTCTTGCCATGAGCAGACGAAATAGAAGTCGCACTAGTATCCTGCTGCGTGTTTTTTAAGTTGGATGGCTTTGAAACCTGTTTTGAGGCCTGCTTGGACGCAATATTACCAAAGCTCCAGCCTATCGCAGCAATTAAAATACAAATAAAGCCAAGCAACGGCATATCGCCACCAAGGTTTAATGCAATTACTGCTAACCCTAACAAACCAATTATCATTCCAACGATTTGCTTGCGACTTACCGTCTCGCCTAATATAAAATAGGCTAGCAATACGGTTATAAAAATCTGCATTTGCAATAACAGCGCTGTTAATCCTGCCGATGCACCTAAATGCATAGCGGTAAATACAAAGGCATATTGCAGTACAAAAGTACCAATGGCATAGATAAATAACGTACGGTTGAGCTTAGGTGGCTTCAAGAATAAAACCAGTGGAATGGCTGTAAAGAAGAAGCGCATGGCAGTCAGCATCAAGGGTGGAAAGCTCTCAAGTGACCATGCAATAAAGGTAAAGTTCACGCCCCAAATGAAGGCAACCAATACAGCTAAGGTGATGTGGACTGAGGTCATAGGGTTGTCCTAAATAATAGTTTTTAGTTGTCGTTATTCATGCTTGAGCTTTCTATATAGTTTTATAGCTTTGATCTACAGCCAAAGCGTTACTGCGCAATACAGCGTCATGAGTACAATTACTGCATGAATCATCTTCATCACTCGCGGCAGATGCACCAGCTTTCGTAGCCAATGACCCCCTGCCGCCCAGCAGCTGATGGATAAAATGTTGATAAGCGCACACATAGCAAGCAGCAGATAATTATCCAGCCACGGTCTACCGGCATGGAACATCGCTAGACTCGGTGCGACTACTGTCATTGTCCATGCTTTAGGGTTGAGCCATTGAAACAGTAGTGCTTGTCCAAAACTTAAAGGTAATTCACCAAAACGTTTTTTAGCCTCAATAACGGTTGCATTCGCTTGCTTGTGTTGCTCATGCTTTAGAGCATCATTGACAACAGCGGTGAAATCGGTTTTTGCCATCTGGTAAGTGAGCCATAATAGATACAGCGTTCCCAACACTTTTATAATCAACATAACAGCAGGGAAGCTGACAACCAACGCCGCCATACCCCAATAGCTGAGCCACAGCATAACGGTGACGCCCGCCGTAATACCAAGCATATGCCAGCGACATGCCCAAAATCCGCGCTTGATACTTCCATGTAATAACATTAAATTATTGGGCCCAGGTGTGATGGAATTGACTAGCATAAAAAGTGCCAGTGCCGTGATACTGCCTTCAAGGCTCGCTGTTAAGTCCATCTGCTGTTCCACCCTAATAGTGCTGAACGTTATTGATAAGACCAACTTTAATTTAAATACCCATAACGGACCCGATACAGTTTCACGATTGGTGAACAAAGTGTATAGTTACCATGGACATAACAATTGACTGGTTTGCTCTTTTAACTTTGTCTCGGAGTGAGCAAGCTGAAATCAACACTTAAACAAAACAAGAGTGGCGCATCATGGTCGAAACCTATAAGCTCAATCCCAATTTAACCAAGACTGCGGCTGTCGCTGAATGGCTCCAGCAGCGTATTGATTGGCAAATCTACCTGCCTAATCAGCGCGTGCCATCAGTACGCAAACTGGCCAAGCTCTTGAATATATCGAGCTTTACGGTGGTACAAGCTTATGAGCAGCTGGTCGCTACCAATGTATTAATCGCGAAGCCCAGCTCTGGCTATTACGTCCGTACTCAAATAAATCCAGCACCGTCAAATAACGCCAAAAAACAAGCGGTTAAGTACCCAGCCATTGATACGCGATGGCTAGTGCAACAAGTCTTTAGTAATATTCCGCACCACTGCTCACCGGGCGTTGGCACTTTGCCTAGTGAGTGGGTGCGTAATGAAAAGATGGAATGGGCGATCCGGCAGGTGACGCAGCAAGCGGACAGTTTTGTTTATAATTACGGAGATATTCAAGGCTATTTGCCGCTACGCCAGCAGCTCGTGCAGCAGCTAAATACGCAAGGGATGCATACCCATGTCGATAATGTCATCACTACAGCAGGGGTGTCGCAGGCGGTGACGATGGTAGCGCAATTACTGACTCAAGCAGGTGATACTGTTATCGTCGATGGTCCGGGTTGGTATTGGCTATCGAGCAGCCTGCAACAACAAGGTCTAAATGTCGTTGCTGTAGATCGTGATCATCAAGGTCCAAATATTGAGCACATGCAAAAGCTATTTGCCGCGCATCGTCCCAAGCTTTATTTGACCAATAGTGTACTGCACAATCCGACCTCTTATAATCTGCATCCTGCCCGCGCCCATCAAGTCCTTAATCTGATTCACAAATACGATGCCTATATCTTTGAGGATGATTTGTACGCCACTTTTGTACCGGGTGGACAAGTGCTGCGTTATGCCAGTCTCGATCAGTTTGAGCGCGTGCTTTATGCCACGGGGTTTTCAAAGTCGATGGCGTCAGGCTGGCGAGTCGGTATGCTAGTGTATCCTAATAAATTTATCGATGACGTACTGCGAATAAAAACTTTGAGTACTCTAAATACCCCAGAGTTTGGTGAGCGCGTTATTCACCGTCTATGGACGCACGGCGAATACCGTCGACAAATTAAAAAAGTACAACAGCAGCTGTATGCTGCGCATCAAAGACTACGTAGCGCGCTGCCCAAGATTGGCATCACATATCCTGAGCATACGCAGGCAGGACTGTTCGTTTGGGTAGATACCGGGCTAGATACTAGCCAGCTGGCACTAGATGCTTATAAGGATGGCTGGTTAGTTGCTCCCGGGCAATTGTTCTACCCAGACGCTAGGGCTTCAACACATTTGCGACTAAACGTATCAACGACTAGTGATGAATTTTTGATGTGGTTAGAAGATTATTTGCTCAAATGCTCTGCCAAGTAATCGACTAATAGCCTGATTTTCGATGATAAATGACGATTATGCGGATAGACGGCCCAGATATCTTCTTTAGGTTCTCGGTATTTATCGAGCAGACTGACTAGCGCGCCACTTGCTAGGTATTTTTGCACATAATAATCAGGAAGCTGGACCATACCTAGGCCTTTTAATGCTGCATCCACTAAGCTGTAGCCACTGTTATAGCGCACCGGACCACTGACTTGCACCTTTTTTTCTTTCCCAGCGCTTTTAAAACGCCAATAATCTAACGTTCCAAGTAAACAATGATGCTGACTAAGGTCGGCTAGTTGCTGCGGCGCGCCATACTTATCTAAATAAGCAGGCGATGCGCAGACAAAACTAGTGCGGCTGCTTAGTTTCTTAGCCATCAAAGTTGAGTCATGCAAGTGTCCAATGCGTATCGCTAAGTCATAACTGCCTTCGATTAAATCGATGGTTTGATTGCTCAAAAAAGCCGTGACCTCAATATCCCGATATCGCAGCATAAAATCATTCACAAGCGGTAAGAGTTGTTGCTCGCCATAAGTGACAGGAGCAGTTAGTTTTATCTTACCCTGAGGTTTAGACTGCAAGTTACTGACTGCCTGTTCCGCGGCATTCAACTCATCTAGCACCACTCGGCAGCGCTCATAAAATACCCGGCCCTCCTCTGTCAATGATACCCTACGAGTGGTACGATAGAGAAGCTTGGTGTTCAAACGCGCCTCCAAAGCACTCACTTGCCGGCTGACTTGCGCGGTGGAAATTCCTAGCCTTTTGGCCGCTTTGGTAAAGCTTTCGTACTCGGCAACATAAACAAACTCATTAACGCCTTCCCACTGCATGATTATTACCACCTTGTAAAAGATTTTTTCAATTTTACTATATTATCATTACTCTAGAAATAATATAAAATAGTCACCATCATCCTAAACACTCGTTAAAATTAAAAATAAGGAAGCGAAGCTATGTCAAAACAAGACAATACTACCGATGAATTTATCAAATCCAAAGCCGCTGTCGCTTGGGGCCCAAAACAGCCACTCTCTATCGAAGAAGTAGATGTAATGCTGCCGCGTAAAGGTGAGGTGCTAGTAAAGATTCTAGCCAGCGGCGTTTGTCATACTGATGCCTTTACTTTATCCGGTGAAGACCCAGAGGGCGTGTTTCCCGCTATCTTAGGCCATGAAGGCGGCGGTATCGTTGAGCAAATCGGCGAAGGTGTGACTAGCGTTGCCGTCGGCGACCACGTGATACCTCTATATACCGCTGAGTGCGGCGTCTGTAAAATGTGCCGCTCGGGAAAAACCAACCTGTGCTCGGCAGTACGTGAAACTCAAGGTAAGGGCCTAATGCCAGATGGCACCACGCGCTTTTATAAAGATGGCGAGCCTATTTATCACTACATGGGCTGCTCCACTTTCTCTGAGTACACCGTTCTACCTGAGATCTCTTTAGCCAAAGTCGATGAAGAGGCACCTCTAGAAAAGGTCTGCTTACTGGGCTGCGGCGTGACTACCGGCATGGGCGCAGTTATGAATACTGCTAAAGTAGAAGAAGGCTCTACTGTTGCTATTTTTGGGCTTGGTGGTATCGGCCTTGCTGCCATCATCGGCGCAAAAATGGCCAAAGCCAGCCGCATCATCGCTATCGATATCAACGAAGATAAATTCGAGTTGGCCAAAAAACTCGGCGCAACCGATTGTATTAACTCCAAAGACTACGACAAGCCTATCCAAGACGTTATCGTCGAGATGACTGATGGCGGCGTCGATTATTCGTTTGAATGTATCGGTAACGTCGATGTCATGCGCTCAGCGCTCGAGTGCTGTCATAAAGGTTGGGGCGAGTCAGTGATTATCGGTGTCGCTGGCGCAGGACAAGAGATCTCCACCCGTCCATTCCAGCTTGTCACAGGCCGCGTTTGGAAAGGTTCGGCATTTGGCGGTGTCAAAGGCCGCAGTGAACTACCCGGCTACGTTGAGAGTTACTTACAAGGCGATATTCCTTTAGAGGACTTCATTACCCATACGATGCCTATCGAGGACATTAATGAAGCGTTTGACCTTATGCATAAAGGAGAAAGCATTCGCTCAGTAGTTCATTTTGAATAATAATAGCTGACGGTTATCGTTATTCTCAAAGCTGATAATTTATTCGCTTAAAAAAAGCAGCATAAAACGAGTTTATGCTGCTTTTTTAGTACCAAACAAGCTATTCTTAACCGCTACTACCCCACTACCAAACGCATCATCTGTGTACTGATATAACCGCCAAAGGTACCAACCGCATACCCCAAAATACCCAAGAACACACCAACCGGCGCAAGTGACGGATGAAAAGCGGTGGCGACAATAGGCGCTGATGACGCGCCGCCGGTATTGGCATTTGAGCCAACCGCTAAAAAGAAAAACGGCGCACGGATCAGCCTTGCGACAATAAAGATGATAGCCACATGAATACTCATCCACACCAGGCCAATCAAGAGTAAGCGCCACTGCGAGATGATGCCGGCAAGATTAATCTGCATACCGATAGCGGCAATAAGTACAAAGATAAACACCGTACCGATTTTGGAGGCGCCGACATGATCCAGACGACGGATTTTGGTAAAGGAGAAGACAACCCCGATTAAGGTAATAATCACCACCATCCAAAAAAAGCTACTGGCAAAGCTATACTGCACCGCCCAGCTATAGGGCGCAAAGAAACCTGCAATCTGTTCTCCGACAAAATGCGCTACCCCAACCATGGCAAAGCACAGCCCAAACATCACCATTAAATCATTCAAAGTGGCCGGACGCGCGTGATTGCGCTCGTAGCTCTCGACAGCTTTGATGACTTTTTCTATGCTGCTGTTATCTGCTCTTAACAGGCGATCTACCTTATCGCTATGCTTGGCTAACACTAAAATTGCTAACAGCCATAATGATGCATTAGTAGTATCCACCAAGATCATCATGCCGAATAAATCATCGCTAACCCCGAACAGCTCCTTCATCGCTGCCTGATTGGCCGCGCCGCCGATCCAGCTTCCTGCGACCGCCGAAAACCCGCGCCACAAGGTGTCATCTGTGAACATCTCAGGTGACACCCATTTTGCTAACCCTAAACTGACAGGCCCGCTAACAATAATAGCTAAGCTTGCAGCAAAAAACATGGCAATCGCCTTCCAGCCCAAGCCCAATATCTTGGGCACATCCATTGACAGCGTCATCAGGAGTAAGCTTGCTGGCAACAGATAAGTGGCGGTAAAACCATAAATCTGCGAGCCGATGCCATCAGCAAACACGCCTAAGCTATTGAGCGTCGCCGGTATAAAGCAGCACAGCACGATACCTGGCAGCACGGCATAAAAGCGCCGCCAAAATTTACCCGGCAGCCCTTGGGTATAAAATACCAAACCAATAATAGCCATGATAATGCCAAAAGCTAACGGTAGGCTGTCTATCTTTAAGTCAGAAATAGCGAGCATCTAATAGCTCCAAGCGGGATCAATTGAGAGGAAGTGAATAAGCATTGCAGTATAGAGAAGCACGAAAATGAGCGCAAGGTCGTCTCATAAGAGCGCCCTATTTTTATTGACCTAAAAAAAGCCAGATACTAGCTATTCACTAGATATCTGGCTTTTTACACTATTCGTAAACCTCAATAGAGGTTTAGCTCAACAGACCAAATGATGGTTTATTACGAGTTGCCACCACGGTTGCCGCGATTACCACTTGGACGACCATTACCGCCTGAGCGATTGGCTGGACGGCCTTGGCTACCGCTTGGGCGACCACGTCCGGTTGCTGCGCGATCACCACGCGGGGCACTCGTGCCATCGCCGCGATTAGGGCCACTGCGCTTGCCTTGATAAGGCTTGCCGCCGAAACGGTCTTTTGGCTTACCAGATGAGTCACGTGACTTGCCTGCGCCTTGGCCTTGGCCTTGATAACCGCTGCCGCTGTCGTTGCTAGCGCGTTGACCACCGCCGTTAGACTTACCGGCATAGCCACCTGAACGTCCGCGTCCTTGACCACCACCATTTGAGCGACCACGCCCGCGGCCGCGACCTTTAGGTTTATTCGCACTTGGTACGTAAGTTTTCTTTGGCTCAAGCCCTTCAATAACTTCTACGTCCATCTTACGATCAAGATAGCGATTAATAGCTGCTAGCTGTGGACGATCATCCATGCTACATAAGCTGATGGCAACACCGGTACGACCAGCACGGCCACAGCGACCAATACGGTGGACATAGTCTTCTGTCTGACGCGGTAGATCATAATTGATGACATGCGAGATTGCAGGTACGTCGAGACCACGAGCAGCGACGTCAGTTGCGACTAGTATTTTGCATTTGCCATTACGCAAGTCTTGTACGATACGGTTACGCTTGCTTTGCGGCAGATCGCCGTGCAAGAAGCTGGCTTTATGGCCGTCTTCTTTAAGCTGGCTGGCAAGCTTTTCAGTACTACGCTTGGTTGCCGCAAAGATAATGATCTGGTCCATCTCTGGTTGACAAACGACTTTGTCTAAGATTTTATTCTTATGATTAAAGTCATCACAGTAGTAGACTTTTTCATCGATATGAGCCGATTCTACTTTAATAGACACGCGCTCTGGGTTTTTCGTGAAGCTTGCAGCGATCTTACCAACTGGGCCATCCCAAGTGGCTGAACACATCACCGTCTGACGGTCGGTTGGTGCCGCTTTTAGGATATCGTTGATATCATCAGCAAAACCCATATCAAGCATACGGTCGGCTTCATCTAACACGAGCACTTCTAAGTGTGATAAATCAACACGGCCTGCTTTAATATGATCGAGCAGACGACCTGGGGTTGCGACAATCACTTGTACGCCTTTTTTAAGCGCGCGAATCTGACCGTTATACGGCGCGCCGCCGACTAGCGGTACACAAAATAGACCGCGCATATCGTGCGAATACGTACGCACGCTATCATGAACCTGCTGAGCAAGCTCGCGCGTAGGCGTTAGGATAAGGGCTTTAGTGTGTTTGTCAAAGCTTGTGGCACGGCTTAAGCGATCTAGCAGTGGAATAACGAAAGCTGCTGTTTTACCACTACCAGTCTGCGCTGATAGTAATAAGTCACGACCTTGTAGAGCAAAAGGAATAGCCTGCGCTTGGATAGGTGTCGGGTTTGTATAGCCACTGCGATCAAGCGAGGTTAAGATAGGCTTGGCAATGTTAAGATCAGCAAAGGTGATTTGGTTTTCTTCAGTAGTCTCAGACGCGTCAGTAGTAGCGGCTTGAGCCTGTTCTGCTGCTGTGTTGGTTGTTTGAGTGTCGTTGTTTTCGAGGATGCCGTTTTGGGCGGCGATAGTAGATAAGATGTCAGTCATGAGTATCCTTGGTAGTTGAGCCGCTGCAAATTCAGCGTGCTTGATGCCTACCACTGATAACCGTTCATCAAACAGCCTATTTACCAATCAAAATGGTAAAGTATCTGCATGATGTCTGACGTATTTTGGTGGTAGTGCCGAGTGTCTTATCTTCGTTTGTTACTCTAACTTCATCATTACTTTGTCCAAAGTAGATAAAGGCAAGTAACACCCAATTTAAGCCAATCTTTAGGCTAGTAGATAAGATATGAGTCAAAAATAGCGCTATCAATAAAAGCTATTTAAGTACACAAAATCATCGGCAACAATTACTCATAGCCATCCTAGGCTCAAAATCGCAGGCGATGTTATCAATCTCATAATACACGTAGTCGAAGCTAACGTGGCGACGTAGTATATCACAGCTTATTTATTATCCCTATCTATTTTTTTATATTCATAACCATAGTGCATTCACCAGTAATACTAAGGGTTAGCAAACAAAATGCTAAGCGCTAGAGGCCAACTCGGTACTAAGTAACAGTACTAAGCAGTACTGATTATCAGTGCTAAGCTGAATATGGAGGATAAGCGCTCATACTATAAAAATACTACCAAGCTTAACGTTTAACATCCGAGACATAAGTTGGCAAATCCCAAGCGCCGCCAGACTCTACCATACGGCAAAGACCTGTGGTGCTCTCGTAGCTTTTCTCAAAACGACGACCCGTCCAGACCCAGTCTGTCTTTTCTAAGCAATCTCCAAGGCTGCGGCCTTTTTGGATAGCGCTTATTTTGCCACTGTCATAGCTAGTAGCACTATTAGTGACCAATTTTGGGTTATAAGGCGCACTGTCATTCATTACCCACATACCATGGCCAACATTATAAGCATCGACCCAGCATTTATGCTGAGCGAGTAGCTGATTGCCATTTAGGCGCTGCACACGCCAGCCGGAATCATCGCTTAAGCTTGGACAATCGCGCTTTGCATCTGCTAGGGTATTTTTCATTATAGCTGTAAGGTCTGAGGCGTCTATTCTAAAGCTCTTTTTTTTGACCATTCTTGTTGCTGGTGGCACTAAGCGTAATTGCGGGGCAGGTTTGGCAGCTAACACTTGACTGTCAGGCTTACTCCCTTTCTTCACTAACGCCCCACTCGTTCCAACTCGCCCTTGCGCTTCATCTGCCTTTAGCATGACTGCCATTGCACCATCACCGGACAGCTCCCAGCGTGTATTACGAAGCACAAATTCGATCTTGCTCTCTTTGGTCAGGGCCTCTAGCAGGGCGCTCACTTGCCCAGGGGTTAAGACGGCGTCATTAGTAGTGCTAGAGTATGGCTGCGCCTCACCATAGTCTTTACCATCTATAATAAGCGAGATACGGTGACGGTTACCTAGTTGCAGCAAGGATTTGGCTGAGCCTTCTTTAGACCCGCCAAGCTTTACTCTGCCATCAACCTTTGCCGCCTCGCCAGCGCGGCGAACCAATAACACAGAGACTGGCATCTTAATATTATTCTGACTTTGATACCCTGCTAACCGGCAGGTTCGAGTGTTGTCACAAGCGACTTGCCAATCTTCTGAGTCAAGCGCTACCGGCGTGGCCGTATTACCCATAGTGCTAGCAGCCATAGCACTAATGGCGAATAAGCCTAATGATAAATACTTTTTGAGGTACTCCTTGGGAGTATAAGACGCAATAGCCAGAGCTACGCTCGTAGGATGAACGCGCCGCTGCTTATTATCAAGGCAATTTTTTTTATTATTAGTATATTTCATAAGGGATACTCTTAAACTTATAAGACATCAGTGCAAATTTTTAACATGGGCGAGCTACTATCTTAAACGCTTAATGTTACCGTTTGTTATTCTAATATATCATTGTGTAATAGACAAAAGGGATATAAATTCTATTAAATCGTCCTAAAATCAGTATTTAGTCTCTATAACCACTCACTACCATAGACTATTGACGCCTAACGATGGCTAGTCTTGCTCACTCCTTGTATGTTTGTTCTGGCTTATTGGCTAAGCCCATAAAAAAGCCGATAACTTAAGCTATCGGCTCTTTATTTTAATAAATGGTTTAATTTTAAGGCTTTATCGCAGATTAGATAGTTAGGAATGAATAGATTGTAGCGGAAGATCAACCGCTCTTTTTACTGCCGGGCGCTGCGCTATGGTTCTAGCCCAGCGCTGCAAATGCTGATAGCTATCAACCTGTAAAAATTCAGCCGAGCCTTCATAGAGATCGCCGAGCACAAGTTGGCCGTACCAAGCCCAAATAATCATATCAGCAATATTGTAACTTTGTTCACCATTACCGCACATATAATCACGGTCTTGTAAGTGAATATCTAACACATCAAGCTGACGTTTGGTCTCCATTGTAAAGCGATTAATCGGATATTCCATCGGCTCAGGGGCATACGAATAAAAATGACCGAAGCCGCCGCCTACATACGGTGCGCTGCCCATCTGCCACATCACCCAGGACAGACACTCAGTCCGCGATCGGCCCTGCTCTAGTGGTACAAACTTACCGAACTTCTCTGCCAAATACAGTAAAATCGCGCCTGACTCAAAGATATGAATCGGCTCACCATCTTCTACTGCTGAATAATCTACTAAGGCTGGAATTTTAGAATTGGGATTGATATCGACAAAGCCTGAGCCGAATTGATCATTTTCAGAGATATCGATCTTATAGGCGTCATATTCTGCGCCTTTTACCCCAAGCTCGCGCAGCTCCTCTAGTAAGATATTGACCTTGACACCATTTGGCGTGTTCAATGAGTAGAGTTGTAGCGGCGCATCCCCTACTGGTAATGTTTGCTCGTGGCGCGCGCCTGCGGTGGGACGATTGGTGTTGGCAAACTTACCGCCGTTTTCTTTATCATTCGTCCAAACTTTTGCGGGTTTATAGGGGTTATCATTATTATCACTCATAAGGGTTATCCTGTTTTATTATAAACTTTGCTTCATAAAATTATAGTCAATCAATATTAAAAGTGGTACAAGGCAGACGAGTGCAAGTACTACAGTAGTAGGCTAAACGAGTCTAACGCTGTAACACTTTAATAGTGGTTCGACTATATCAAAGCTGCTACCAGCTTTAAATTTTAACATTCATTTCAGTTTTGAGAGTCCACTATAGCGGATAGCTCTCTAGCTAGAAAAGAGCTTTAATGTAGCGATTATTAAGCAAGTTATGTCATTTAACCTGATTAATATCCGTACGTATCGTTATCAGCGTGACTGTAACTGCACTTTGAGACTGAGCTTTGGCCGCTAACCGTTACTTTACCCTTCTTTAACTACTGCCTGATTGTCCCTATACTACGCGCAAACCTCAAACTATAATTTAATACTTCATAAATTTAACACTTTATAAAGTAAGCGATGGTGATGTCTACATGGTAACGCTAACCCCAGCGCAAGATAAATTCCTACCTTATGTGTTAGCCGTAGCGCTGTTTATGCAGATCCTTGATGCGACGATTCTTAACACGTCGCTGCCGCAGATGGCTGAGGCTCTAGGAGAGTCGCCACTCAAAATGCAGTGGGCGGTGATCAGTTATGCGCTAACCTTAGCGATCTTTATTCCGATTAGTGGTTTTTTGGCGGATAAGTACGGCACGCGTAAGGTATTTTTATCCGCTATTATTATCTTCTCTGTCGGGTCGCTGATGTGTGCCGCTTCGCCGACGCTCGATATTTTGATTGGCTCGCGTGTGATACAAGGGATTGGCGGGGCGATGATGACGCCAGTTGCACGGCTGATCTTAGTCAAGTCTTATCCGCGCAATAAGCTTTTAACGGTGATGAACTTTGCGGTGATTCCGGCGCTGATTGCCCCATTAGTAGGCCCAGTGCTCGGCGGCTATATCGTACAATACTTCAGTTGGCATTGGATATTTTTAATCAATATTCCTATGGGTATCCTAGGCTACGTTATGGGCAAAAAACTGGTGCCTGACTTGTTTGAAGATGCCAAGCATTTAGATTGGGCAGGCTTTGCTTTATTTGCCGCTGCAGCTTGCGGCTTTACCTTAGCTGTAGAGTTTGGCTCACAAACTGGTCGCGGCTTATATGGACTGATACTCGCGCTAATTGCTTCAGTATTGATAGGCGCTTATGTCTGGCATGCTAAGCGCCGGCAAGCACCGCTATTTCCCTTGAGCTTGTTTCGTATTCGCACCTTTCGAATCGGCATTGTTGGTAATTTATTTACTCGCTTAGGAATTAGTGCGGTGCCTTTTTTGTTGCCGCTGCTGCTGCAAGTGGTGTTTAAATACTCACCTTCTCAGGCGGGTTGGTTGCTTGCGCCTATAGCTATTGGCGCTATGGGTATCAAGCCCTGGGTCAGTAAAATCATCCAGCGCTACAGCTACCGTAAGGTATTAGTGGTGAACACGATTTTATTAGGTATTTTGATTATTATTCTAGCGCAGTTCAACGATCCGTCTTATTGGATATGGTATATCCCTATTTTGATCATTATGGGTGCTTGTAACTCCATGCAGTTTAGCGCTATGAACACTCTTACAATAGGTGACTTGGAAGGCACACAGACCAGTAGCGGCAATAGTTTAATGGCGGTTAATCAGCAGCTTGCGATCGGTTTTGGGATTGCCTTTGGCGCGGCGGTACTCAACTTATTGCGTGAGCGCATGGATCTCGATATGCTGATGGCATTTCAGACGACTTACTGGGTACTTGGCATCTTGACTATTTTATCAGGGCTGCATTTTTTACGTCTTAAGCCCAATGATGGCGATGGCTTGTATTAGGGCGTGTCCCTAATTCAAGCGTTTATGACTAAATGGGCTAAAAATGGCTAAATCTTTGGCAAACGGTGTCAAATAGCTGGTCAATATCTTGATATTACCTGCGCTATTTTCCTTGTTTGCCTGCGATTTATCTCATTTTTATCACCATTTTTAAAATAGGGACACGCCCTAGTTGTCTAAAGATATAAACTTAAAAAAAACCAGCTTAAGCACACAAGGCTTAGGCTGGTTTTTTTATTAACCGTATTACAAGAGCTTTTAGGAATAAACCTCAATTATAGTTAATAGAGAACTATAGTTAGTAAAGCTTGCATACTTACGGGGTATGATCGTCATTAATCTGCGATTGAATATAGTTATGCACGCCGACATCGCGGATAAGATCTTGCTGGGTATCCAACCAATCGTCGTACTCTTCATTACCGTCTTTTAGCTCGACAAGTAGCTTACGTGAGACATAATCTTTGTGCTGCTCACACAGGGTAATCGCATCGGTGATGATGTCGAACTTTTGGCGCTCTAAGCGCAGATTGCACTCAATCATCTCAGGCACGTCTTCTGCGATAAACATCTTGCCGTAGTCCTGCAAGTTTGGCAGACCCCCTAATAGCAAAATGCGCGCAATCAGCTCATCCGACCATTTCATCTCATAGATAGACTGTTTGTACTGATTTTCATTTAAAGCCTCAAGACCCCAATGACGCGCAATACGCGCATGCAAAAAATACTGATTAATCGCTATTAGCGACTGTCCAAGTACCTTGTTTAGGGCTCTAATTACTTCTTTATCGCCTCTCATCTTTCTCTCCTAAGCATCTAAAAAACGTAAGCATTTACATAACTGATATTAGCCTATCACCCGACTTCTAGCCTTGGGTTAATTCTGGCGGTACTTCTGCTATCTGGCTTTGTAGATAATTAGGCAAAGTCACCATATCAATCAGGCGAAGCTGCTGCTCTAACCAATGCGCGTGATCTTCTTCGGTGTCTTGCAGCTGCTCTACCAAGATATCACGAGTGACGTAATCGTGCTCCTCTTCGCATAAGGCAATGCCGTCTTTTAGGTGCTGCTGCACTTTGTATTCAAGATCAAGATCAAACTGTAGCATCTCAGGTACAGTGCTGCCGATACGGATCTCATTCACCGTCATTTTAGGCGTACCGCTGAGCATTAAGATACGGCGAATAATCGCTTGCGCATGCAGGGTTTCATCCTCCATCTCATGGTGGATACGATCATAAAGCTTGCCATAATGCCATTCAGCATACATCTCAGAATGAATAAAATACTGATCCCGCGCCGCCAGCTCACCGCCTAATAAAAAGTTTAAATAATCGATAACTTTTTGGCTGCCTTTCATAATCGCTACTCCTTTGTTTATTTGCTTTTATCATTATTAGCGCTGTCAATAACACCGCAAGCTAAAACGTAATGAATCAACTGTTGAGTCTAACATAAAGACAGCGCGGGGCTTGTAATATTAAGAACTAAGAATAAGATGCTAACTGATAATTGTTATCAGACTAAATTATTATGAGCATAAGTCGCCGCTACTTTTAGTGCGCTCTTAGGTTTCAGCCTTACTTTTGATTGAGGCTTTATGCACCTAGCTGCACACATCAAAAAGCCGCCCTGCTGTGATAAGCAATGGACGGCTGACTCATATCTGACTAGCAGTTTATAGATTATTTATAGGAAAGAGCGCGAATCAAGTGGGCGATACCTAGCGCTATACGGCATACGCTAATACATCAAGTTTGGCGTGATGCTCATCAAGATAGTCATTGACCATAGGCTCACAGCAGCCGCAGCAAGTAGCGACATCAAGGGTGTCTTTTAGGCCATCAAGCGTGTCAATACCTGAAGCTATGGCGGCTTGAATTTGTTTTTCTTTGACGTCGTTACAGATGCAAACGTACATATAACTACCCCTACTTTAAGCTCTTAATGCTATTGGTATGCCAATCACTATAAACTGGCTTAAAACCATTATAATGATAATTATTAGCATTTACAATAACTTTTATAACCACCCTTTATCTCTTTTTCTTTCTAATCATGCTTGCTGTCATTGAGATAACAGATCGCCTTTATAGCGATAATCAGCAATGAAACTCATAAAAGACGATAACTAAAGAATTTTGTAGCTCTACTTAGCAATATTTACTTAATCGCATATAAATTCGTTACTTAATTTGGTAGAATAAGCAGTATGAAGTGTAGCAAATTGCCGATGAACGGTTATTTTTATAGATTGACACTCAAACACCATGAAAGCTAGAATATCGTCGCTATTACAAATAGTGATTAATATTATTTTTAGTATATAAGTTATGTCAGTACTATAAACGAATGTCATAATTTATTTCTGAGCTATCATTTATGAGTATTTACTGATTTAATACCCTGTATTTGCCGATATCCTATTGTTTCTTTTTAGATGGGTTTATTCACCCATCATTGACTTTTTTGTGAACAGATTTGTGAGCAGATAAGCTATCATCCAAGAGACCTTTATATGTCTAACCCCAATAATGCTATACAGCCCATTGAGCTGTTCAAAGTCTTGTCAGACCCTACGCGCTTGAAGTTGTTCCAGATTTTATACAAAAAAGAAGCGCGCTGCGTAGGCGAATTAGTCGATATGCTAGATCAGCCGCAGCCAACG
The DNA here is from genome assembly GCF_904846685.1 of Psychrobacter submarinus. Lineage (GTDB taxonomy): Bacteria > Pseudomonadota > Gammaproteobacteria > Pseudomonadales > Moraxellaceae > Psychrobacter > Psychrobacter submarinus. Next base: position 372,552 of record NZ_CAJHBQ010000002.1, on the reverse strand, counting down.
ATATCGCGGCATCTAAACCATCTCAAAAAGCTAGGTATCCTTAGCTGTGTGCGTGATGGGACGTGGATGTGGTATAAAGTGTCGAATGACATGCCTGACTGGTGTGCCACTATCCTTGAGACCACTTATCAGACACTAAAAGAACAAAACGCACCTATAAAAGAGATAAGTACCGCTCAAAGTGCTGATGCGTAACTGCGCTGATAGTTTATTTATCAGGTAGAGCCACGTAATATAAGAGCTTATGTCATCTTATAAAAAAGCAAAAAAAGACCTATAGCTAATAATGAGCTATAGGTCTTTTTTTATAGACCATAACACTATGCCAAGTCTAAGAAGTCTCTGACAAAGCTATTGGCGGGCTGGTTAAGAAGCTGCTCTGAGGTGCCAACTTGCTCGACACGGCCATGATTCATCACCACAATCTCATCAGATATTGCCCGCGCCTCTTCTTGATCATGGGTTACCATAATACTAGTAACCCCTAGTTCATGGTGAATGTCTTTTAGCCATGTCCGCAACTCTTTACGCACTTTAGCATCAAGCGCCCCAAATGGCTCATCCAATAGCAGGAGTTTTGGCTTGACCGCTAAGGCTCTTGCTAGTGCAATACGCTGACGCTGCCCGCCTGAGAGCTGATGCGGATAAGCATTGGCAAGCTGTGGTAATTGTACGAGCTCTAATAGCTCCGCTACCCGCTTCTTAATATCGGTTTTACTAGGCCTTTCAGACTTAGGTAGTAATGTTAGGCCAAAGGCAATGTTATCGGCGATGTTTTTATGACGAAACAGCGCATAATGCTGAAACATAAAGCCGATATGGCGTTTTTGTACCGGAATATTAGTCACGTCCAAATCATCGAATAGTATCTGACCAGAGTCTGCATATTCTAAGCCAGCAATAATGCGTAATAACGTGGTTTTACCGCAGCCTGAGGGGCCAAGCAGTGTCGTCAATTTACCTGTAGGTACGGTGATATTGATATTATTCAAAGCGGTGAAATCACCAAAGGTTTTATTAACATCTCTAATTTCAATACTCATACGTGTATCTCTTATTTGCTTATAATATAAATGGCTTACGCTATTTGTTATTCAGGCTTATGCCGTGTAGGTGTGTCATTGGCGCTGGCAGGTAGCTCAGGAGCAGCAACCAGACGCGCAGACTTAGCGAATTTGCGCTCTTGCATCTTCGTCATCACCTGTTGTAGCAATAACGTCACTAGTGCTAGCGCTGCCAATATACTAGATAAAGCAAAGGCGGCGGTAAAGTTATACTCGTTATAAGCAATCTCGACCAGTAGCGGCATAGTGTTGGTTTCGCCTCTTATGTGTCCAGATACCACACTCACCGCGCCAAACTCGCCCATGGCTCGCGCATTAGTCAAAATCAGACCATACAGCAGCGCCCATTTAATATTAGGCATAGTAATATGCCAAAACGTCTGCCAACCGCTAGCCCCTAATGTTAGTGCCGCTTGCTCCTCCGAGTCGCCTTGGGTCTGCATCAAAGGTATTAGCTCGCGCGCGACAAAGGGAAAAGTGACAAATAACGTTGCCAGCACAATACCCGGTACTGCAAAGATAACCTGAAAGCCAAGACTCTCAAGCCAGCCGCCAACAGGAGAGTTCAGACCAAACAGTAAGATAAACATCAGACCTGCAACCACAGGCGACACCGAAAACGGCAGATCGAGCAAGGTGGTCACTAGCTGCTTACCTTTGAACTGATAACGCGTCACCAGCCACGCAATAGCGATACCCATCACCATGTTGATCGGTAAGACGATAGCGGCAGTTAGTAGCGTCAGCTTAATCGCTTGTAGGGCTTCATCCTCCACAAGCGAGGCGATGTATAGATCCCAGCCGCCCTTTAGCGCTTCATAGAACACCGCAAGCAGTGGTATAACCAGCATCAAAATCATAAATAATACGGCGATACCGATAAATAAGCGTCTGATCCAAGGCGCGTCTTTGGTAGCAGGATTGCTTTGATAATCATAACTATTGGCGATTTGCATCTTAGCGTGCTCCTACGCGGCGCGACAGCTTCCACTGTACGATATTGATACTGAGCAAAATAACAAACGAGATCATCAGCATAAATAAAGCGACAGCCGATGCCCCTTGAATATCAAATTGCTCAAGCTTACTGATGATAATGAGGGGCAAAATCTCAGACTGCATTGGGATATTACCGGCGATAAAAATAACCGAACCGTACTCGCCGGTTGCGCGAGCAAACATCATGCCCGCGCCCATAAATAACGCTGGTAGTAGCTCAGGCAAGATAACCTTACCAAATGTCGTTAATCGATTAGCGCCCAATACCGCTGAGGCCTCTTCAAATTCAACCGATAGCTCGGCAAGTACCGGCTGTACAGCGCGCACGATAAAGGGAAAACTAACGACGACTAAAGCCAGCCAAATCCCTATCGGTGTAAACGCCACTTGAATATCAAATTTGGCAAACCACTGCCCTATCAGACCATTAGGCGCATAAAGCGTGGCAAGCGAGATACCGATTACCGCCGTTGGTAAGGCAAATGGTAGATCAACTAAGGCATTGATTAAAGATTTGCCCCAAAACTCGTAGCGCACCAGCACCCAAGCGACAAGCGTACCAAACACCATATTGGTCAGCATCGCAAGAAACGACACCCACAAGCTTAGCCTTATAGCAGCAGTCACTTGCGGCTGTGAGATGGTCTCCCAAAACCCGCTCCAGCCCATCTGCGTCGTTGTATATGCCATCATCGCAAACGGCAACACCACCAGCAAGGACAAGCTAAAAACGCTAATACCCATGCTAAGCCCGAAACCCGGTAACACATTACGCTGGCGCATACGGGTCAGCCAGCTTTTTTTTGCAGGTTTGGGCGAGGGGCTGACTGGAGGTGTCGTGGCGCTCATAGTGATATCCTAATTATTACGTCGCTGTCTGTATTGTTATCAGCACTTATTGATGATTATGAGTGCTTTGTCTTTTAGTGCTCTTGAATTTGTGGTGAGCATCTAGGCAGCTTACGGTATAAAGGACATAGCGCAGGTGGCCATGTCCTTATTTATTTATGATGAACATTTTGGATTTGTCTGTCTGTTAAGACAGCTCATAAAGACAATAATAATGGCTAGCCGTTATGGTAAGCGCTACTGCGGAGCATTCACTGCCAGCTGATCAAAGACACCGTTATCACTAAAGAAGTTACCCATAATCTCATCCCAAGAGCCAAAAGTATCATTTGGACGGAAAGTCTCAACCGGTGGTAATTTGTCGCCGTTTTTCTCAAGGACGCTTTGCACACTTGGGCGCAGGTATAGATCAGCCGCTAGCTGCTGAGCCGGCTCGCTCCATAAGTAATCTAGATACGCTTTGGCGGCGTCTGTCGTGCCTTTTTTATCAGTAACGGTAGTAACGACAGCGACAGGGCTCTCTGATTTAATAGAATAATCAGGGTACACGATATCGACTTGTCCTTGTCCAAACTTAGTTGCAGCTAGGTTCGCTTCATTCTCAAAGGTCACAAGCACATCACCGATACCGCGCTGTACGAAGGTTGTGGTTGCCGCGCGTCCGCCATTCTCGTAGACTTTAACGTTTTTGAGCATGTCTCTGACGTAGTTTTGCGCATTATCTTCGTTATTATCAAAAGCGTGTAAGCCATAACCATAAGCGCCCAAGAAGGCATAACGACCGTTACCCGTCACCTTTGGATTGGCCATGACAATCTCAATACCGTCGTTGGTCAAATCTTCCCAATCGTTGATGTTTTTAGGGTTATCTTTACGCACTAAAAAGACGATCGTACTGGTAAAAGGTACCGCGTTATCTGGGAACTGCTGCTCCCAATCGTCCGCGACCAAGCCCTCTTTTTGTAATAGCTCAATATCTGAGCCTTGATTCATGGTTGCCACGTCAGCTTGTAGACCATTTGCGACAGACAATGCTTGCTTACTTGAGCCACCGTGCGACTGCTTGATATTGATAGTAGCGTTAGGGTTTTCGGCTTGGTAATGCTCAACGAACATCGGGTTGTAATCTTTATAAAAATCACGCGCTACATCATATGAGACATTTAACAGCTCAATGTTTTGCGCCTCCCCGCTTGCCGCAGAGTCAGCGCTGGTTGCCGTGTCTGCGGTCTCATTATTGCTACAGCCTGCTAGGCCAAGCGTGACTGCTACGCCTGCGATACTGAGGGCGCTTAGCGTTTTGTTTTTAAATAAGTGGGTTTTATTTACAGAGTAGCTTTTGGTCATAAGTGCCTCGACTCGAATAGATCATTGATAAATGTTCAATAAAAAAAAGGGAATAGGTTTTGCCCTGCGGCTGAATAATCATGCAAGTATGCTAACAGCGTCTGCATATTATCTTTAATGATGAATATGTGTATGTTTCTGCCAAAATGGAATATATGAGTATGAAAATATCAAAAAAGCTAATTAAAGGAATATCTTGGCATCAGCCACGTTATTAGCTATGCTGCTTTAATCTAATGGTTTTACCTTTATCTTTTTATTTACTATCTTTCTAATACTAACTTTCTAAGTATTAAGGCTTATATATGATCTTGCGCGCCTCTCAAAAACCTTATACATCGCTTGCCATGTTAACCGCAGTATTCATCAGTAGCGCATCGCTAGTAGGCTGCAATAACACCTCATCCGCTACTAGTACTAACACTATGGCAACAGCTAGCTTAGCAACTGTAGCCGCCGTATCTCCTGCCGTACAAGTGGTAGTCGGTGATTATGTGTCAGATAGCTATAGTCAGCGTCATCAAGGCTATGATTGGGTCGCCGTGAAGGTGCAAGCAGATGAGAATGATCAGAATAGCGTTCATATAACAGTGCGCTCTCGTGATGATATAAAAAAGCCAACTTGCACCTTTGATGGCCAAGCAAAACTCATGGGTCAAGATCAAGCACACGGGATTATCTTTGAGACCACAGCTAATGACAGTAAAGTATTTTTACAATTTCAAGGTGATCAGCTGACGATAGATAGCGATGATAAGTACGCGCTTAATTATTATTGCTCTGGTGGCGGCTCAATCGTTGGCGATTATCAAAAGCTGGCAGGAGAAGTCGAATTGAATTAACGCTCAAGCGTTATAATGGTTTGGTTAGGTTTTAATGATAAAAAAGGTGTCAAACTCATGGTCTGACACCTTTTTTATGCTTGAAGATTTTAAAACTATCTTAAACTGCAGAAGCGCCAGTCAGCTTAACCTCAGCGCGTTCTTCTTTAGCGATACCGGCATAGTATTCACGCAAGATCTCAAGCACCTCAGGGCGGCTAAAGTTATCAGGTACCTCAAGATCCTCTGATAGCGCTTTACGCAGTTTGGTGCCGGATACTTTGACGTGCTCGCTTGCATCGTGCGGGCAAGTTTTATCAGAGGCCATCGCTTGACACGCATTACACCAAAAGGTCCAGCCAATTTTTAGCGGCTGAGTGATCAAATCGTCTTTTCCAACATAATCAAAGATAGTTTGTGCGTCAAACGCGCCGTAGTAATCACCAACACCGGCATGATCACGGCCAACGATGAGATGGCTACAGCCGTAGTTTTGACGGAATACGGCATGTAATAAAGCTTCACGAGGGCCTGCATAACGCATATCTAGCGGATAGCCCGCTTGAATCACGGTATCGGCTCTGAAGTAATTATCTATCAGTGTCTTAATGGCCTCTTGACGTACTTCAGCGGGAATATCACCTGGCTTTAGCGCCCCAAGCAAGGAGTGAATGAGTACGCCATCGCAAATCTCAATAGCAATCTTTGCCAAATACTCATGCGAACGGTGCATCGGGTTACGCGTCTGAAAAGCAGCAACCGTTTTCCAGCCTTTATTACTCAATATCTCACGGGTCTCACTTGGGGTTTTGTAAATCTCCGGATATAGCTCAGGAAATTCGCCTTCACTAAGCACCTCGACGCGGCCTGCGACATTGACCTCGCCTTGATTGAGCACTTGTTGCACGCCTGGATGCTCAGGATCAGTGGTAGTAAAGACTTGCTGGCACTCGTGATCTTTATCGATATCGTAAGTCTCTTCGACAGTGATAATACCCATCACCTCGCCGTCCTCGCTTACAAGCGCAACTTTATCGCCTTGATTAAGAGTGTCGGTTAATACTTTAGGCGCAGATAAGGTAATCGGAATCGGCCAAAACAGACCAGCATTATCACCTGACTTTAGGCGCATCTCATCGACCACCCCTTGCCAGTCCGCCTGATTCATAAAGCCATCTAGTGGTGTAAAACCGCCAATACCTAGCATAATTAAATCACCGCGCTCGCGTGAGCTTAAGGTAATGGTCGGCAGGGTGCTGGCAAGCTTCAGCGCCTCTTCGCGCGCGCTATCTTTTAATAGCAGCGGCTTTAGAGTCTCGCTACCATGCGGCGGTACTAGCTTGGACTGTGATTGATCATCTGATGTTGATTGGGCAGGAATAGAAGTCATAGTGTTTTATACCCTTAGGTTGTGAGCAATTAATGGATGACGCCTAGGCTACCCAATTTTGGTTATGAAAATTTATGCTGACTTTGGATATGGATATAACTTATAGGAATTTATATTTATCCGCGCACAGTTATATGATGTCAGCCTATATTGCTTTAAGCCCATTTTTGAACAGCTCAGTGTCGAAGCACGCCCTAGATTAGCGCCAAAGCACACTCTAGAATTATTACACACGCAAATCACTATTGAGATGACGTCATGTATAAATATAACTACGCCGATCAAACGCTGGTAGAAGAACGCGTTGCGCAGTTCCGCGATCAGACCGAACGCTTTTTGGCAGGCGAGCTGCCAGAGGATCAGTATCTACCGCTACGACTGCAAAACGGTCTCTACATTCAGCGCTATGCGCCGATGCTGCGGATTGCTATCCCTTATGGCCTACTTGCCAGCTATCAGCTGCGTAAACTTGCCGAGATTACCCGTAAATACGATAAAGGCTACGGGCACTTTACCACGCGTACCAATATTCAGCTCAACTGGCCAAAATTAGAAGAGGTTCCTGATATCCTAGCGGAGCTGGCCTCCGTGCAGATGCACGCCATCCAAACCTCTGGCAACTGTATTCGTAATACCACCACTGACCCTTATGCTGGTATTCATCAGGCTGAGATCGCCGATCCGCGTCCTTACTGTGAGATTATTCGTCAGTGGTCAACCTTTCATCCCGAATTTGCCTTTTTGCCGCGTAAATTTAAGATTGCGGTTATCGGTACAGAGACCGATCGCGCAGCCACGCAAGTCCACGATGTTGGCCTTCATGTTAAGAAAAATGACGCCGGCGAGCTTGGCTTTGAGGTGCTAGTGGGCGGCGGTCTTGGTCGTATCCCTGTACTGGGTAAAGTCATTAATGAGTTTCTGCCGCGCGAGCATCTGCTCAGCTATTTAGATGCTATTTTACGAGTCTATAACTTGCATGGTCGGCGTGACAAAGGTAGCAAGTATAGATCTCGCATCAAAATCTTGGTCGATACTTTAGGCGGGCGCGAGTTTGCTAAGCTCGTTGATGCCGAGTGGGAAGCGAATACCAAAGATGGCCCGCTCACCTTAACTGATGACAATTTTGCGACGGCTACCAGTTATTTTAGCGAACCTGATTACAAGACGTTTGATGGGCTACAAGTGCAGTCTGAGCTGCAGCAGCAGCTTGCGGACAATAAAGACTTTGCCAATTGGTATCAGCAAAACACCGTCGCGCATAAAATTGCAGGTTACCGCGCGGTGGTCATCTCCTTAAAAGCAGGACTGGTTGACGGTAAATACGTGCCTTCAGGCGACGTTACCGACTCACAAATGGATGCGCTAGCCGATCTTGCAGATGAGTACAGCTTCGGTGAGCTGCGTAGTACCTATCAGCAGAACCTGGTTTTTGCTGATGTCGAAACCAATAAGCTATACGAGCTGTGGCAGCAATTATCAGATCTGCACTTAGCGCGTCCTAATATTAATACCTTAACCGACATGATCGTCTGTCCCGGTTGGGATTACTGCTCGCTCGCTAATGCCACGACGCATAACATCGCCGAGCAAATCGAGAAGCAGTTTAGCGATCTGGACTACTTGTATGACTTGGGTGATATTCGACTCAATATGTCGGGCTGTATCAATGCCTGTGCGCATCATCATACTGGCGATATCGGCATTCTCGGCGTCGATAAAAAGGGCGAGAACTGGTATCAGATTAGCCTTGGCGGTAACTCAAGTAACGATGCTAAATTAGGCAAAATACTTGGCCGCTCTGTCCCAACCGAAGCGGTGGCGGACACCATTCAACAGATCGTTGATGTCTATGTCGATCTACGCGCAACTACGGATAACGATGTCGAAAGCTTTGGCGAATTGGTAGAGCGCGTCGGTCTTGATCCGTTTAAGGAGAAGGTCTATGGCTAATCATCATATCTTAGATAGTCAAGGCGGTGATATTAGCGCGCAAGATAACTGGCTGGCACTAAGCACTGATACTCTACCCGGCGGTATTGCTTTGAGTGAGATCACTTTGCTTGAGCTGCTACACCGGCAAGAAAAGTCTGAGGTTATCGTGCCGCTAGCCGATCTGCTGAATACTGAAGGCGCGCTTGCAGGCGGGCTGATGAACGAGGTGTATGAGCTTATCGTTCAGCACAGCAGTCATCTTGGCGTGTGGATTACTGCCGATACTGATGCCGATGTCCTAAGCAAACTTAGCGAGCTGTTATTGAAGCAAACGCTGATTGTCATTCATGTGCCCAAGTTTGCTGATGGTCGCGGCTTTAGCTTTGTACAAACCTTACGTCAATTGGGCTACAAAAAAGAGATTCGGGTCGCAGGCGAGTTTGGCCGTGACCAAATCGCTTATCTTTTGCGCGTCGGCGTCGATAGCTTTGTACTGAGCGAACATGATGTACATCCGGACTCCAAGTTTCATATCGAACAGGCCTTTACCGCGCTTGCCAGTAGTTATGGGGGCCGTGATGCCTCCGCACTACCTATGTTTGCAGGCGCTTAGTTTTTACTTTTCTATTTAACAATGACATTAATTTTCTAATTTAAGGACATAACCATGAGCCAACTACATCCAAACCTAGACATCGACCAAGCTAATAAAGACTTGCAAGGCAAATCGCCTGAAGAGATCGTTGAGTGGGCGCTATCGCAAGCTAAAAACCCTATTATCACCACTAACTTTCGCCCTTATGAGTCTGCCATTTTGCACTTAGTCGCTTCACTGCGCCCTGACATCACCGTATTATGGGTAGATTCAGGCTACAACACCGATGCCACTTATCGTTTCGCTAATAAAGTGATCAACGACTTAAACCTAAACGTCATTACTTATATTCCTAAGCAGACGGCGGCCCACCGTGACGTCACTCTGGGTGGTATCCCAGGCGTCAATGACGAGCTACACGACAAATTTACTGAGCAAGTCAAACTTGAGCCGTTTCGCCGCGCCCTTGATGAGCTAAAGCCTGACGTTTGGTTCAACGCTATCCGCAAAGACCAAACCGAATTCCGCCAAGGTCTCGATTTTCTAAGCCTCTCAAAAGACGGTGTGCTAAAAGTTGCGCCGCTGTTTGAAAAAACCGATAGTGATTTAGATAAGTACTTAGATGAGCACAACTTGCCTAACGAGTTTGATTATTTTGATCCGACTAAGGTTGAAGAGCACCGCGAGTGCGGACTACACACCCAGCTGTAGGTTTTAGTACTCATCTATAATTTGTAAAAATCAAAAAGCTCTCTCAAGGTGAGAGGGCTTTTTTTTGGTTTATCTATTTGTTTTATTTATGACTGCTAAAAAGAGGAATTGCTATTTACGGCCAAGCACCCAGCCGCCATCCATAAAGACATTAGCACCATGCATGTAGTTTGAGTCATCGGACGCTAAGAATACTGCCAATGCAGCAATCTCTTCTGGCTTGCCAGCACGCTGAGCAGGGATACGATCTAAACGCTCATCATCGATACCGTCAGTCATTGGCGTTTCGATAAAGCCTGGCGAGAGCATGTTTGCGCTTTGATTATTGATTTATTGAAAATATGCTAACACAGTTAAACGAATATCGATGTTAGGGTATGTTTGCTTAACTTTAAATACGTAAAGAACTCGCCTCACTCATTCCTATATTAAACAAAAATCGCTTTTCTTATGAAAAATATAACTACACTAATGCCAATCCATTAGGTGACATAGCGCGCGCGATACTTCATAATGACGCCATACATAAATTTGCATAATCTTTGGTGCTCCTATGAATACCTTTCCCTTATTCTTTAAACTCGATAACCGCAAAGTATTGATCGTGGGTGGCGGCGATGTGGCACTGCGAAAGGCGGATTTGCTTAGCCGTGCCGGTGCTGCTATTACTATTGTTGCCCCTAGTATCTGTGATGAGCTGCACGCGTTATTAAGTGATGAGAAGCATACTCTTATTTATGAAAATTATAATAAAAAGTACATGCAAGGCGCGCGCGTTATCATCGCTGGCACTGATGATGAGGCGTTGAACCATCACATTCATGCCGATGCAACCGCGCTCAATATTCCGGTCAACGTCGTTGACACCCCGCATTTATGTGACTTTATTTTTCCCGCGATCGTTGATCGCAATCCGATTGTTATTGGTATCTCATCGAATGGTAAAGCGCCCGTGCTGGCGCGTTTACTGCGGGCACGACTTGAGACGCTGATCCCGCAAAGTTATGGTAAATTGGCAAAACTGGCAGGCGAGTTTCGTAGCGAGGTCAAAAATAAAATCCCAACGCTTACGGGTCGTCGTCAGTTTTGGGAGCGCGCCTTTGAAGGTAAGGTCAGTGAGCTCATCTTTGCCGGCAACGAAACTGAGGCGACTGCGCAATTGCAAAAAGACTTAGCTGAGACTGCTACAAAGATTGCCAATCAACATAGCGATGATACAGAAGTGGCCACAAACTCTGCAGCAAACTTAGACAATCAAGATACAGATTCAGATATCAGCAATAAAGGCAAAAATCCTGTTGGCGAAGTCTATATCGTAGGCGCAGGCCCAGGCGATCCGGAATTATTAACCTTTAAAGCGCTACGTCTCATGCAGCAAGCCGATATCGTCTTTTATGATGCGCTCGTCTCCCCGCAAGTATTAGATTTATGCCGCCGTGATGCGGACAAAGTCTATGTTGGCAAAAAACGTAGCAATCACACGGTCGCGCAATTAGGGATTAATGAGTTGTTAATCAACGAGGCCAAAAAAGGTCGCCGAGTCGTGCGTCTCAAAGGCGGCGATCCGTTTATATTTGGACGCGGCGGTGAAGAGATTGAGAGCCTGCGCACGCACGGTGTGCCTTATCAAGTGGTACCAGGTATCACTGCTGCTAATGCTGCCGCGAGCTACGCTGGTATTCCACTCACCCACCGCGATCATTCTCAGTCGGTGCGTTTTGTCACAGGGTTTTTAAAGGCTGGCATGCCTAATGAAAAGTTTGAGAATCTGCTCGATACCGATGAGACGGTGGTCTTCTATATGGGCTTGCATTCGCTAGAGCGTTTGACTGAAGGTTTAATCGAGGCAGGCCGTAGCAGTGAGACGCCTATCGCTATCGTCTCCAACGCTAGTATGCCTAATCAGCAAGTGCTGACCGGTACACTGGCTAGTATCGTAGAGCGACAAGAACAAGCGCAGTTGCCAACGCCTGCCTTACTCATTATGGGTGATGTAGTGGCGCTGCATCATGATTTAGCTTGGTACAATCTACATCTGCAGCAGCATGAGCAAAGTCTAGCTAATACTGAAAGTAATTGGCTGCGTGGCGGGACAGCAACAACACCAAAGGGTCAAGCTAAGGGTCAAGCTGTTGACCAACAAGCTCATGCGTTATCGATGATTGCTACTCTTTCTGAATCAAAAGAGGATAGTTTAGAGCAGTTGGTTATTGGATAATCACTTTATTGTCATTATTGAACGGAGCCACTTTAATCATTTATTAAGGTGGCTTTTTCGTTTTCCTAATTCTCTCAGTCTTAATAGACGGTTATTTTAGTTCATATTAGACCCTTCTAATCATTCAAGCACAGCAAACCTCAGCAATTCTTGCTAGAATAAAACCCTTTTTATTTATTGCTATTAAGTCTACCTATGTCCGCAGCTGATATTGTTAAAAACCCCGTTAAGCCGCTCACAATCCTGCATACCTCAGACTGGCATTTAGGGCGCAGACTGTATGGTCGTATGCGTTATGAAGAGTTTGAAGCTTTTCTAGCTTGGCTTGAGACGACCATCAGCGCGCAAAATGTCGATGTACTGATCGTTGCCGGTGATATCTTTGACACCATGACGCCAAGCAATCGGGCGCAAGCCCTGTATTATGAATTTTTGGGCAAAGTCTCAACTTTATGCTGTGAGCATATTGTCATCGTCGCCGGCAATCACGATTCCCCTACTTTTCTCGATGCGCCAAGCCAAGTGCTCAAATTCTTAAATGTGCATGTCATTGGCACTGCTTGTGAGGACTTAAACGATGAGGTGTTAATATTAGATGATAGTGACGGTGATCCACATTGCATCATTGCCGCCGTGCCCTATCTGCGCGATCGTGATGTGCGTAGCAGCAGTGCTGGCGAGTCAGCTGATAGCAAAGATACTAATGTTATTAAAGGTATCCGCGCGCACTACGATGAAGTCGCAAGCTTAGCCAAAGCCGCACAACAATCATTGTGCGAGAGACATCAGCGCCATATTCCTATCATCGCAACCGGTCATCTATTCGCAGCTGGTAGCAAAACCACTGAAGATGATGGCGTGCGTGATCTTTATGTCGGTAACCTCGGTCAAATATCAGCTGAGATGTTCGATGAGGGCTTCGATTATGTCGCGCTTGGGCATTTGCATGTGCCGCAGCGCGTTGGCGGACAAGAGCATATTCGCTATTCAGGCTCGCCTATCGCCATGGGCTTTGGTGAAGCCCGTCAGCAAAAGCAAGTGCTACTCGTGCAGTTTGGCGCAGGGTTGGATAAATCCATTATAGAGCCGCAAACACAAGAACCAACTCATTTGTTAGCAGAGGTTACAGTAGAACCGGTTCAAAAAGTCGCTAAAAAAGCGTCCACACTTAACCATGATTTGTTTGCCGATGATCTTTTTGGTTTTGAGGATACAGACATTACGGACAATAAAAAAGATGCTCCTATTTCATCAAAAAATAATGAAATAAATGCAACCCAATCCACACCTAATGATTATAAAGTCCTATATTCAGATGACAACAGTCATATGCAAGTCGTCTCGCTAGCTATTCCTTGCTTTCAAAAACTCGCGCAAATATCAGGCGATTTGGCCACTATTGCTAATACCATCAAAGACTTAAACCAAACGGAGTCGATATGGCTTGAGATTATTTATGATGGTGAGGACATTGTCACTGAGCTGCGTGAAGAAGTCGCTGCTATGATAGAAGGGTTGTCTTGTGAAGTATTAAAGATAAGAAATACACGCACTTATAATAAAGTGCTGAATCAAGAACAAAGCACTGAGACGCTGCAAGACCTAAATGAGATAGATGTATTTGAACGCTGTCTTACAATCAATGAAGTGCCAGAGTCACAAAAACGGTCGTTATTAGAGGCTTATCAGCAGATTCTGCATACTATTTATCATGATGATAGTCGGGCTGAATAAATAGCTAAATTTCTAAAAAACATCATCCATATTTTAAAATTTTGAACCATCCAAATCATAAGACTTGCTCATGCGCCTCATCGAACTGCGACTCAAAAACCTCAACTCACTCAAAGGCGAATGGCACATCGATTTCGCTGATTCTGCTTTTATTAACGAAGGCATCTTTGCCATCACCGGACAGACCGGTGCGGGCAAAACCACGATTTTAGATGCGATTTGTTTAGCGCTTTATGGCGAAACGCCAAGGATTAATAGCATTAGTAAAAGCAGTAATGAGGTGATGACTCGGCAAACAGCAGAGTGCTTTGCCGAGGTAGTCATTGATCTTAATGGTGTCCAATACCGCTGTCGCTGGGGTCAGCGCCGCGCTTATGGTAAGCCTGATGGTAATTTGCAGGACGCAACTCACGAGATAGCCTTGGTTAATACTCAAACTGACAATGAGAATAGTGACGATGAGATTTTAGAGAGTAAGCTATCACGTACTAAAGAGAAGATCGTAGCGCTTACGCGCATGGATTTTGAGCAGTTCACGCGCTCCATTTTGCTCGCGCAAGGCAGTTTTTCCGCTTTCTTAAAGGCCAAAGCGGACGCGCGCGCCGATATTTTAGAAAAGATTACAGGCACGGATATTTACGCGACGATATCGACTCATGTCTTTGAAAAGAAGCGCTCTGAGGAAGAGGTTTTAAGCAAACTACAGTATGGCTTGGATGGCTTGATTTTATTGACTACTGAAGAAGAAGCGCACATTTATGAGGAGTTAACAACGTCTCAAGCAGCACAAGCCAAACAGCAACAACAGTATCAGCAAATAAGTGAGCAGATTCAGTGGTTAGAGGCGGTTGACGAGCTGCAAGGTAGGCTTGCCGCTTACCAAAGCGACTTAACTCAAGCTGAACAAGCAAAACAAGACTTCACCTCTGATGCGAAGCGCTTAGAGGCTGCGATAAAAGCGCTGGAGTTAGAGAGTCAGTTCGGTCAACTCAGTCGCAGTCGTGACACTGTGCAGCGCTTGTCCGACGAGCAGCAAACAGTAGCAGCAAAACTACCTACGCAACAGTCTGACTTACAGCAACTGCAAACTCAGCTTGAAAGCATTGATCAAAACTATAAGCAGGCCCAACAAGCACTACAAGAGGGCTTGCCTAAAATCGCTAAAACCCGCGAGCTGGATGCAAGTATCAAGCAGCACAGCTATAGTCTAAATGATAGCCGCCAACGTCAAGAGTCGCTATCCGCTAATGTGCAGCGCTTAACGCAAGACATAACATCGCATCAAACCCTAGCTGCGCAAAGTGAGTCGCAGCTGGCGAGTACGGTAGAGTATCTAGAGACGCATAGCGAGCTTAATGATATCGATACTGACATAGCCACTTTTGAGAATAGCGGTCGCAGGCTTAAGACGTTACTGCAAGATAATATGACTCTAGCGGAGCAAAAAAAGGCTCTAGCGGAGCAAACCCAGCAGTACCAGCTAGACAAAGCCAAGCTTATATCACAGCAAGAGGCGCAAGAGACCTCAATTGCAGCGACTCAAAAACAATTTAATGAGTTACTACAGCAACAGCAGCAAGTGCTTGCGACCACATCATTGGCGGATCAGCGAGCTGAACAGCAGCAGATTGAACATATCATCAGTCAAATTGAGCCACAGCTATATAGCAATCAGCAGCTAAGCACGCTCACCTCTCAAATCAAAAACCTGCAATCATCGCAGCCTAGTAACAGTGACACCTTAGCGACTCTCAAAGCATCCATCGCTGATACTGAAGAAGCGATTAAAGTAGCCAAGGATAAGCGCCTAGAAAAGCAGACGCAGTTGACGCTACTCCAAAAAGTTGCGAGCCTTGAGCACTACATTGATGAGTTAGAAAACGGTCAGCCCTGCCCGCTTTGTGGCGCTTTAGAACATCCGAATGCGAATCGTACAACGACAGATGGGTCTTCGCAAATTTCAATCACTGAGCAGCAGCTCACCGACAGTAACTCAGTAATAGAAGATTTAGAGAGTGAGCTGTCACAGTATAAAATTGCCTTCGCGACTACGACCAATCAGTCGAAGGAGGAGCAACGGCATATAGTAGCCTTGATTGCTCAAGCCACTAAGCTTAGCGGCGATATTCAAGAGATGAGCAATAGCATAACGACTGACAATGAAAACTATAGTCATGCCATGTTAACTAACATCGAAGCGCTTAATGAGATTAGTCCGCTTATTGAAACGCTGAAACAGAGTCTACATTCTAAAACGGTAAACGCTGAACTCATTAATACGATCACTGAGCTATGCCATCAAGCCAAACAGCAATTGCTTGAATATAAAGACAGAGTAAAAAAGTCTGTAACCGATTACGAATTTCTGAACGACTCCATAGCGAAGGTTGAAAAAGAATTAGCGCTTTTTGAGAAACAGCAGTATCAGCTGGCAAGCGAAATCAGCTTGCTCGATAATGATAATAAGCTCAATCAGCAAAGGCTCGATGGCTTGCAAGACAATACTAAAGCTCATTTTACCGAGTTACAAACACTTATCGCGGATTTGATCAGTATTATTAATAAATACACTGCTAGTCACTGGGCGTCTGAGCAAACTCAGCAAACAGGCCTTGAGATTCAGCTGTTACGAGCGAGTATCGATGAGCAAACCGTATTAAATAATGTACAGATCGAGCAGCAGTTAACGGTTCTGCGTCAGCATCGCACTCATATGCTGGAGTTAAAACAGAAATACAATCAAGAAAAGCAGCGGCAGCAAACCCTAACGACTGAGCTGAGTCGCTTAACTACTCAGATTGAGACCAAACAATCACAGTTAGATAAAGAGAGCACTGAGCTTGACGCTTTAAGCCAGTCTATTGCCGAGCAGATAAAAGCTATCGCCGAATTACAGCAAGACAGACAAACCCTATTTGCTGATAAAAATGTCGATGCAGAGGAAGATCGGTTACGTTTAGACTTTGAACAAGCCAAAACCGCGCAGTCCTCGGTACAAAGGCACATCGATAGTGCTCAGCAGCTATTGCAAATAGCCAAGCAGCAGCAGACACGACTTTCAAGTGAGTTATTGGCTGCAAAAACCACCTTAGAGGATCAAGAAGACATCTTTCAAGAGGCGCTAGCGAGCTCTGACTTTGCTATTGAGACGGACTTTGTCAGCGCGCGCCTATCGCAGCATGAGCGCAGCCACTTAAGCGAGCAGCAGCAGCAAATCGACTATCAGTTAAAGCAAGCAAAATCCCTACTGCAGCAGACCGAACAAGCACTTGCAGACAAACAAGCTAATCCGCTCACCTTAAAGAGAAAAGACAGTCTGTTAGATGAGCAGCAGCAAGCACAAAGCGAGTCTAATCGACTAATAGAGTCGATCGGCGCGATGACGCAAAAGCTCAAAGATAACGAAGATAAAAAAGGCAGTCAGCAATCCCAGCTCAAAGCCATCGCTGAGCAAAAACAGAATCTACAAGTTTGGCGTCAGTTAAATGAACTGATAGGCTCGAGTAGCGGTAAAAAGTTCCGGGCGTTCGCGCAGGGCCTGACCTTTGATATTATGGTCAATCACGCCAACACCCAACTACACAAGATGAGTGATCGTTATTTGCTGGCGCGTGATGATAACAGTCCGCTTGAGCTCAATGTAATAGACAACTATCAAGGTGGCGAGATTCGCAGTACCAAGAATCTCTCAGGCGGAGAAGGCTTTATTATCAGTCTTGCTCTAGCCTTAGGTCTATCGAAGATGGCCAGTCAGAATATCCGCGTCGATTCATTGTTTTTGGATGAAGGTTTTGGTACGCTAGATGAAGAGTCGCTTGACATTGCGCTAGATACGCTAACAAGCTTGCAACAAGAAGGCAAGTTAATCGGCGTCATCTCTCATGTACAAGCGCTAAAAGAAAGGATTTTGACGCAGATTCAAGTCAAAAAACTATCCGGCGGTTTTAGCCAAATTACTGGCCAAGGCTGTTATCATATTGCAAGCTCCTAATAAAAAAGAGAATAAAATGGCTATGGTTATTAACAAAATTGCTCAGGTGTCTAGACCAATATCGCCAATAACGAAACCTCGCCATTTGCTACCGGTCACAGTTTTTGTAATAGCTGCGATAGCAACGATGCTGATTTTTATCTCTTTATAAGCATCTGGTTGTAGTTATCGTTAAATAACCAAACACTATTTATTAAAAAGCCACCGCTCATAAGCGGTGGCTTTTTTCTATACCATTGATGATTTGATTGTTTATTTACTGACTAGACTGCTCAGCTCGCTCATCAGCACTGACAGCGTGGACAGACTAATAACGCTATCATTGTTATCTAGCTTTTGCATCTCAGTTGTGACAGCGCTCAGTGCATTCTCATGACGTGACATCCACTCGTCAAAAGCACCTTTGGCATCAGGCTCTGACAGTAGTGCATTCATAAGCAGACGCAAACTACGCGTCAGCTCATTGACGAGCGCGTGGCGGGCACGGCGATCCCAGTAGTCTTGCTGCGGCAAAGTGGCGATATGATCCATCATCCAATCGAACTGTAGCACTTGATAAGCTTCAAAGTACAAGGATGCGATATCTTCTACTGAACGCTCATATTTTTCAGCGAGTAAGGCAGTATCTAAGGCATCAACATGATAAGGCAAGATAGCAAATAACGCCGCATCATTGTCCTCAAGGCCATCAGCGGTGAGGCTTTCCGTATCGTCTTGTAGATACTGAGCAAACTGCTGCTCAATAAAGCCGTTTGATTTGGTAAGCTGTGCGACGCTATTGCCAAAACGCTCGATCATATCAGCCACTTGCAGATCTTGTTCAAAGGCATTGATAAACCACACTACGCCGCCCTCTAAGGCATCACGTAAGCGCAGCTCAAGCTTTAATAACAGCTTGGCATCGACTTTATTATCAAGCGATTCAAGCAGTTGCCATACTGTTTTTACCTCGAACACTTCACGAGTAATCGCATAAGCACGAATGATAGTGGCGAGCGTCTGCCCTGTTTCTTCGAAGAGACGGAACAGTGCCTCGATACCCAGGCGATTGACCACGCTGTTGGTCAGATAAGTACTGATAATCTCGCGGTTTAGACGATGCTCTGTCATCTCATCGAAGAAACGTCCGACCAGCTCATCAGGGAAATACTTACGCAGCTCATTGACGAAATATGGCGCATCAGGCAAGTCCGATAATAGCAGATGATCATAGACCCACATTTTGCCATAAGCCATAACCACTGCTAGTTCGGGATTGGTCAGACCGGTATTGGCTTTTTGCCGTTTGGCAATCTCTTCATCAGAGGGTAGATATTCAATCGCTCTATCAAGGCGACCTTCAGACTCTAACAGCTGAATGAAGCGTTGGTGATCGCTCAGATTATCAGCGGCGCGTATTTGACTGAGCTCAAGCGCTTGTGGCTGAAGATAGTTTTGACGCAATACCAACTGCGCTACGGTATCAGTCATCGACTCTAACAGCTCGTTGCGCTGCTTTAAGGTCATATCGCCTTGCTCAACCACTTTACCGAGCAAGATTTTGATATTCACTTCATGATCCGAGCAGTTGACGCCGCCTGAGTTGTCGATAGCGTCAGTATAGATGCGCCCACCGGTCTGCGCGTATTCGATACGTCCTTGCTGAGTGAAGCCTAAGTTACCGCCTTCACCGACTACTGCAGCGCGCAGCTCTCCGCCATCGACTCGCACGGCATCATTAGCGCGGTCGCCGACATCGGCATGACTCTCATTAACGCTTTTGACATAAGTGCCGATACCGCCGTTCCAAATGAGATCGACTGGTGCTCGTAGTAAGGCACTGATAAAGTCATTAGGCGCTAAGCTATCGTCTTCAATAGCGAATATCGCTTTCATCTCAGGGGTGATGGCGATGGTTTTATCGGTACGCGCAAACACCCCGCCGCCGGCACTTATGAGCGACTTGTCGTAGTCATCCCAAGTCGAGCGCGGCGTATTAAATAAACGCTCTCGCTCGGCATAAGAGCTTTGGGGATCAGGGCTTGGATCGACAAAGATATGCAAGTGGTTAAAGGCGGCGACAAGCTTAGTATGTTTTGATTGCAGCATACCGTTACCGAAGACGTCACCACTCATATCACCGATACCAACTACCGTAAAGTCGTCGCGGTTTTGGATGTCTTGACCTAGCATACGGAAGTGGCGTTTGACCGACTCCCAGCCGCCGCGTGCCGTAATGCCCATTGCCTTGTGATCGTAACCGACTGAGCCGCCTGAAGCAAAAGCATCATCAAGCCAAAAGTTATATTCGCTAGATAGCGCGTTGGCGATATCAGAGAAGCTGGCGGTACCTTTATCAGCCGCCACTACTAAATACGGATCATCGTCATCATGACGCACGGTGTTGGCTGGCGGGACAATTTGCCCATCAACGATGTTATCAGTGACGTCTAACATCCCGCGCAAAAAGGTCTGGTAGCAAGCGATACCCTCAGCTTGAAAAGCTTCGCGGCCATCGGCCATTGTTTTGGTCTTAACGATAAAGCCGCCTTTCGAGCCTACTGGTACGATAACTGCGTTTTTGACCATTTGGGCTTTGACCAGTCCAAGCACTTCAGTACGAAAATCCTCCATGCGATCCGACCAACGTAGACCGCCGCGGGCAACTTTACCGCCGCGTAGATGTACCGCCTCGACTCTTGGTGAATAGACGAATATCTCATACATCGGCTTCGGCTTCGGCAGATTAGGGATATCTGCCGCGAAAAACTTGAACGACACTCTATCTTTGCGTCCGCCCTCGCTATCGACCTGATAAAAGTTCGTTCGAACCATAGCGTTGATTAAGTCTAAGTACCAACGCAGGATGCGATCTTCATCCAAGCTATCAACTGCAGCCAAGTCTTCAAGGATGTTTTGCTGAATTTGCGCGGTTTTTTCCTTGCGGCTGTCCTCACTGTGCCTAGGATTCATACGCGCATCAAAGAGCTTGACTAAAGCGACACTGATAGCGTTATATTTGAGGACGGTCTGCTGAATATAGCTGCTCGAGAATGGCGCTTTCGCCTGACGCATGTAACTTGAAAGCGCCCGTAAAACAACGACATCATAGGTATCTAACTCGGTAATGAGCACGAGCTCATTAAAGGGATCGCTCTCCACTCTCCCCGTCCATATTTGCTGCAGGCTATCTTCAAACTGATCGCGGACTACGCGCATATCGACGGTATCGACATGCTCGAGCGTCAGCTCATACTCTTGCATCCAGATTGGCTGCTCAGGCAGATCAAACTCATAAGTTTGAGCGGAGACTACCGATACACCAAAATTCTCTAGTACGGGTAATACCTTTGATAAAATAACAGGCTGCTGATGGCCATAAAGTTTTAGATGCAGCTGATTGCTGGCATCGCCAGTAGACTGATATAAATGCCAAATCATTGGCTCATCATCTGTCATGCTGATCAGACGCTGCAAGCGTTTGGTGTCCTCAACCGCGGTACGCGCATCAAAACGCTCTTGATAAGCAGCTGGTATAAACGCTAGAAATTGGCGCATGAGCGCATTGGCTTGTTGCTCACCGACGTTATCGAGTAGCATTTTTTGATAATGATCGCTCCATGACTGCATCAATCCGGTGAGCTCTGCCTCTAAATCGCTAGTATTAACCTCATTGACTTGTCCTGGGATTGTGCGAACATGCACATGAACGCGGGCATGATCGGATTCATTAAACTCAGTGGTAAACCCAGATGAGGTGCCACCATAAGCTTCTTTTAGCACATTTTGTACTTTAATCCGTAGCTCAGTATTGAACTTGTCTCTTGGAATATAGACTAGGCAAGAGACAAAGCGCTGATAGTGATCGACGCGGCTAAATAGACGTAGGCTCTTTTTATCTTGCAGTTGTGAGATGCCTGTCACCATCGGATACAGCTCTTCGACGCTGGCTTGAAACAAGTCGTCGCGCGGTAAGGTGTTGATGATATGAGTCATCTTATGATAGGCGTGACCGTCTTTAGGAATGGAGGTCATTGCCATGATTTTATTGGCTTTTTCGCGCAGTAGTGGAATGTTGCTGACTGTTAGTTGATACGCTTGTGAGGTCAATAGGCCGATGAAGCGATACTCACCAATGAGTTTGCCTTGACTATCGAACTTATGAATACCCAAAAAATCCATATAGACCGGACGATGAACAGGTGAGACGTGGCTTGATTTTGATAGCATTAGTACCCGCGGGCCTGTTAGCAGCTTTTTGAGCTCTGTTGGCAATTGGCTAAAACTCTCCGACAAGCTATCTTCACTACTGCCGCGTAATAAGCCAAGGCCGCTGTTACCAATAGAGTATAGATTCAAATCCTCATTATTAACCTCATTCATCCCCTCTTTTTCTAAGCGATACTCTCGGTAGCCTAAAAATATAAAATTATCATCTAATATCCAATCCAAAAAGGCTTGAATCTCTTGCTGCGAGTAAAACACCTCAGGCAAAGTCTGTTTTGATAGCTCGTTTTTTATCTGCGTTAGGCGCTCATGCATTTGCTGCCAGTCGCCAACTACCGTATCTAGTGTATCCACCTTCTCTAGCAGCATTTGTTGTAGATCCGCCAATGCGCTATCGTCTTGATAAGCAATTTCGCATTGGATCAGTGATAGATGCGAGGTTGCGCTCTCAGTGGCGCTATCGATTTGAGTAATATGACCGTCGTCATCGCGCTCTACACTTATGATCGTATTGTAGGTACGGTGTACGTTTATGCCTTGAGCCTCAAGACTCATCAAGATAGTATCCACCAGAAAGGGGCGATCATAGGCAACCATCTGAATGATGGTATGGGAGCTATGAAAATGCTGCTCTTCGGCAATAGGGTTTAGTATTTTTAATTGCGGTTTGTCACCTTTATAAGCTTTCAACAAGATAAAGTGGTGTAGTGCCATGCCGGCTAGATCGACATTGTCAATCTGATCAGCGATTTCGTGATGCAAAGTGCGATAGTAGCTTTGCATAAACGGCTCTACCAGTGACTTATCCTTTTGCACATAACTTGTGGCAATGTCACTGATTTGGCTAATATCCTCTTTACTGATACTCAAAGAGTTTGGCATAGCGTTTTCCTTATTATAGATTTTGTTTATCACGGTGTTTTTCGGTTTTATGTATTTTGAGCCAGTATGGTTGAATACGGCTAACGACTCAGAATGAGTAATGACGTTACTGTCTTTATTAAAGCGCTTATTTAGTGAAGTGTAACGCACCTATGCGCTCAGCTGTAGCGTTCAACATTATTTCATGCATTAAGCAGTCGTTAATAACCTTTGCTAATGAGACCACTGAGCTTAAAGTCAAGACCGAAAGATGAGCGAGTCACTACTTACTATTAGCGCTCAGCAGAGTTTATTTTTGCGTGCGCGGTGGGTTTTATACTCATAACAATTCATACAAATTATTTGTTAGAATACGCCATAGTAAATGAGGCGGGCTTGCAGAGTTATACATAAGCCATGATGCTTGATCGTCATTAAGAACTGACAATAACAACACTCAATAAATGCATTCAATAAACAACATAGTCGATTAAATCGATATAAAGGTGAAACGTATGATGAAGGTTTTGGTAATAGGTGCCGGTGGACGTGAGCATGCATTGGCTTGGCAGTGTGCCAAAGATAACAATGTTGAGACCGTTTATGTCGCACCAGGTAATGCAGGCACGGCGCTGGAGCCTAAATGCCAAAATATCGTTTTGGATAATAAAGACACTGATAATGAGCACAGCGCCGTTATAGAGTTTTGTCAATATAATGATATCGATATCGTCATCGTTGGCCCTGAGGCGCCTTTAGTGACTGGTATAATCGATGCTTGCCGCAAGGCAGGCGTGCAAGCTTGGGGGCCGACTGCTTATTGCGCGCAGCTAGAGGGCTCAAAGACCTTTGCCAAAGAGTTTATGCAAAACAACAATATTCCGACGGCAGCTTACCAAGGCTTCACGGATGCAGCCAGTGCCAAAGCTTATGTCGACGAACAAGGCGCGCCTATCGTTATCAAAGCCGATGGCCTTGCCGCAGGTAAAGGCGTTATCGTCGCTGAGACTACTGAGCAGGCCCATGTAGCTATTGATGATATGCTAGCTGATAATAAGTTTGGCGATGCCGGTAGCCGCGTGGTTATTGAGCAATTTTTGCAAGGCGAAGAAGCCAGCTTTATTTGTATGATTGATGGCGACAACATTTTGCCGATGGCCACTAGCCAAGATCATAAACGTGCCTTTGAAGGTGATACCGGCCCGAACACTGGTGGTATGGGCGCTTACTCTCCTGCACCGGTCGTCACCGATGAGGTCCATAACAAAGTTATAACGCAGGTCATTCAGCCGGTCGTTGATGCGATGAATGCCGCTGGCCACCCTTATACTGGTTTTTTATATGCAGGTTTAATGATTGATGATGCAGGCGACCCTTACGTCATTGAATTCAACTGCCGTTTTGGCGATCCAGAGACGCAGCCTATCCTGATGCGCTTGCAATCATCAATAGTAGATTTAGTGACAGCAGGGCTAGCAGGTCAGCTACCAAAAGAGGCGAATTGGGATGAGCGCCCTGCTCTAGGTATCGTTATCGCCTCAAAAGGCTATCCAGAAACGTCATCCAAAGGCGATGTAATATCAGGCCTACCTGAGCTTGACGATCAGCAGTCTGTAAAAGTATTTCATGCGGGGACTGATTTTACTAAAGAAGTAGAAAATTTAGATATCAATATCAATACTCAAAGTGCCAATGCTCAAAACGATAGCGATAAAGAAATTGTCACGAATGGCGGTCGTGTTGTTTGTGTGACTGCGCTCGCTGATAGCATCTTAAATGCACAACAAGCAGCATTAAGCGTTGCAGGCGCTATTAGCTTTGAGGGTGCACATTATCGCCGTGATATTGGTTATCAAGCGATTGCTCGCGAAGACTAAAGCTAGCTCAAAATAAACAATAAATGCTTGCTGGGAAGTGGCCACACCCTTATTGTCGGCAAGGTTGTGCTGCTGTGATACAATTTTGTGCACTCGTAAGGTTTTTGACTTGCATTCATAGCGGCGCACCCACAAATCATTATTAACCTAGTGAATGATTATATTTATGGCAAATGATGTGTATAAACCTACTAATAATAAGCAGTCAATTGATAACCTAAAAACCTCTGGGTTTGAGCGTCGGATGTCTATTGCTAAGACTTCTTTGAATATTGGTCGCCGCTGGGCAGGTAATAGTGTGTCTGGCATGTTTTTGGGTAAAGAAGCTCGCTCGGCGCGCAACCAAGTGTTTATGGAGGCACAAGCTAACTATGTGGCAGAAGAGCTTGGTAAGCTTAAGGGTTCAGTAGTCAAGATCGGACAGATGCTAGCCTTGTATGGTGAGCATATTCTACCTCCTGAGATTACTCGCGCGCTACAAACCTTAAACGACGATACGGCAACCTTAGCATGGCCAGGAATTGAGCAGACGTTACGCCGTACTTTAGGCGAAAAGTTCAATGAGCTTGATATCGATCAAGTGCCTATTGGTACCGCTTCCCTCGCCCAAGTACATCGCGCTACCATAAAAGCGACTGGCGAAGAGGTGGTATTAAAGATTCAGTATCCAGGCGTTGCCGATGCTATCGACTCAGACTTAGCGCTATTCAAACGCTTGCTAAAAGTGAGTAATGCCGTACCGCAAACTCGTGCTTTAGATACTTGGTTTGAAGAGATTCGAGATCTACTGCACGTTGAGGTTGATTATAATATCGAAGCGGCGACCACTGAGCGTTTTTATGGGCGGCTACAAGATGACCCGCGTTATGCTGTGCCTAAGATATACCGCGACTTCTCAAGTCAGCGCTTATTATGTATGTCTTATGAATCCGGCGTTCCAGTGACTTCTGCACGACTAAAAGAGTTATCTGCTGAGCGGCGTAATGCTATAGGCCAAGCAGCTATCGAGATTATGATGCAAGAGATATTTGTATGGGGCGAGATGCAAACCGACCCCAACTTTGGCAATTATCTAGTACGCATTAGCGATAGCATGGATGAGCCTGATAAGTTGGTACTGCTCGACTTTGGAGCCATTCGCCAGTTCGATTATGAGCTATTAACGATTGCTCATGGCTTATTAAAGGCGGGTTATTATCATGATCACCAAGCGATGATGAACGCTATGACAGGCTATGAGTTCTTTGATACCATGAGCCAAAAAGTCAGCTCTGATATTGCTAATATATTTTTATTAGCTACCGAGCCCTTTAGCGATACGGCAAGTAATCCAGACATCCCTACTAAAGTCTTAGATGATAATCAGCGCTATATTTGGTCCAACAGTAAGCTACACTCGCGCATCTCTGCCGCCGCTACTACTGCTATGCAGTCTTTTGAGTTTAATTTGCCACCCAAAGAGTTTATGTTTATTAGCCGTAAGTTTATTGGTGCTTATACTTTTTTAACGGTTTTGGATGCTCATACTGATTCTGATAAACTGGTTAAGCCATTTTTATAGTATAAAAATAAGCCAGATTTTTTGACTGTCCTTTAGTGGCGGTCTTTTTTAATTCATTTTTATTTGCTTAGGCTATTTTATATCTACAATCTATGTGTGACAGCCTCTCCATTGACGCTATCTCTGCTTTTTTCGCCCCCTTTGTGCTAATAAAGTTAGCTCACTTGCCAAGTATCGAACCTAGTTTGATAACCTTTAGGTTTAACCATAGTCAACTGCCAACACGTCTCTTTACGAGCTAGATATTTGATCTCAAAATGCGTACGCTGACTGTTTGCCGGAACCTCTGCTCTTGTGTTGGGTAGACACCACAGCGTGCCGGCCTGCTCTTGTGCATTGGCCATGTACTGCTCTATATTAGTTGCTAACACGATCTTGCCACCGGTTTGCAAGCGTGATAGTAAGAACTCAAAGAACGGCATATTTAACCACTGCTGATTAGGGTTATGCTGCTCAGGATTGGGATAGAGTAAGTATATTTGACTGATACTGTTAGGGGCTATTGCTTGCACTATCCAAGCGATTGCGTCGGCGTGGACAGGAGTAAGGTTTGCTAACTGCTGCGTCTTAGCTATTTTAGAGAAAGCCTCAAACTTATTACGCGTACGTTCAATGGCAATCAAATGTTTATCAGGGTTTTGCTTAGCAAAGCTTAGCGCGTGCATACCCTTCCCTGCCCCGATTTCGATAACGATAGGTGGGCTACTCTTTTGCTTGTTGGTTAGTATCTCAGGTATAACAAAGTTACGCGGTTTTGATAATTTTGTAGGCTGGAAGGGTCTGCTTTGTTTATGTGATAAATGTTTTTCGTTAGTCATTATTTTCTCTTTGTGCGTGATGTATATTTTTTAATTTATTTTTTGCTTAGGCTATTTGAGTTCGCTGTATTATGTTATTTCTTTCTTGATTTCTCTTTAGGTTTTTTTGTCTCTATTTTTGGCATTTGCGCCTTAGTCTGCGTTGTCTTTTATAAAGCACATGCTATTATAACGGCTGCTATTTATTAAAATCTAAAAAGTTGCCCTGTGCTTATGACTGACACGACTGACACTACCCCACCAAAAAGCTATCCTTGCCCGCGCTGCGGCACCCTCACAGCTTGGCAAGATAATAAATCCAAGCCTTTTTGTAGTGAGCGCTGTAAGCTCATTGACTTAGGCGCTTGGGCCAGTGAAGAATACACTTTACCCGCTGAGTCCACTCCATTTTCTGATGAATTATAACGCTAACGTTTTGTGGTCAGTATGGTAGCACCTAACAATTGAGCCCATTATTATAACAAATCACCCCAGAACCTACCCTCTCACATTTATATTTTAAGGATGTCCGTATGTCAGCGACTTATCTGATGCCTACCTATAATCGTCAACCGATAAGCTTTATGCGCGGCTCAGGTAGTTGGCTTTATACAAAGGACGATACCCCTTATTTAGATGCGCTGACCGGTATTGCCGTTTGTGGTTTAGGCCATTGTCACCCAAAAGTCACCGAAGCCATTCAGCAGCAAGCCGCCACTTTGATGCATACCAGTAACCTATTCGGTATCGATTGGCAAGAGCGCGCGGGTGAAGCGCTATGTACAGCGGCGCAGATGGATAGCGTGTTCTTTGCTAATAGTGGCGCTGAGGCTAATGAAGCGGCGCTGAAAATGGCACGACTTTATGCACATAATAAAGGCTTTAAACGCCCTAAAGTTATCGTCATGGAACACTCCTTTCATGGTCGTACCTTACTATCTTTGTCTGCCACAGCTAATCCAAAGGCACGTGAAGGCTTCTTTACTTTAGATGAGGACTTCATCCGGTTGCCGTTTGGTGATATCGAAGCTATCAGACAAGCCGCTAGCGACAATGACGAGATTTGCGCTATCTTGGTAGAGCCCATTCAAGGTGAAGGCGGCCTTAATACTGCGGCTAACGGCTTTACTTATCTAGAAGAGCTGCAAGCGGTATGTGACGCTCACGATTGGCTCTTTATGCTCGACGAAGTACAAACAGGTAATGGCCGTACTGGCAAATATTTTGCTTATCAGCACAGTAAAGCGCGTCCTGACGTATTAACCACAGCGAAAGGCTTAGGCAATGGTTTTCCGGTAGGTGCTTGCTTGGTACGTGGCCGAGCTAAAGACTTATTCGGTGCAGGCAGCCATGGCTCTACTTACGGCGGCACTCCGCTAGCAAGCCGCGTCGTCCATAGCGTGTACGAGGTGTTATCTGATAGCGGCGTAATGGACAACGCTGTGTTTGAAGGTCAGTTTATTCGCGACAGCTTAGCTAGTGAGTTGCAGCAATACGGTGTTACCACGCGCGGCGCCGGCACGATGATCGGTATCGTTTTGCCAGAAGATACGGATTGTAGTCAACTGGTTAATCTTGCTCGCGATGAGCAGCAGCTTATCATCAACGTCACTGGCGGTCATGTCATTCGTTTACTGCCGCCACTCAACATCAGCCGTTATGAAAGCACGCAAGTGGTTGAGCGTCTGCATAATTTATTAAAACCGCGACTTTAACGCTAAGCTTTTATTGAAACCTCAAAAAACAGAATTAAAAAAAAGCCTTTAGATGACATAGCTCTAAAGGCTTTTTAACTCTATAAGCGTACTAGGGCGTGTTGAACATTCGACCATGGCACTGACAGAGACTATTTTTTAGGCGATTTGCAGATAAAAATGGTAAGTATAGTCATTCTATACGTCAGTTTTTATCAATAAAGCGGCAAAAAAGAGTCCTGTCCCTGTTGTTAGAGTGAGGGCTGATGCTAAAATCGCCCTAGTCGTTGTGACTGTTTAAATAAAATCAGTTAGCCAATGCAATGAGCATTACCTGCAATTTTCCCTTAGACTAGAACACAGCTTTGATTAACTAGCAGCTATCAGCAGTGCCTTCTTGTGAATGTTCAACACGCCCTAATTAATCGAGATGGCATAGTCAAAATGATAAGCCATTCAAAGCCTATTAACTCGCATGAAAGTACTTTTTTAATACCTCTAAGCAGCGAGTAATTTTGGCAGGCTGCTGTTCGCGATTCAAGGTCACCGCATACAGTACAAAACTTGGTAATTGATAGCCAGTTAATACTTCTACTAAGGTACCGTTTTCAAGCTCACGCTTAACATCCATCTCCATAATTCTGATGATACCATGACCCTCTTTTGCCAAAGTTAGTGCCATAAAAACGTTATTGGTATGAATACGCGAGTCCATTTTGATACGCGTTTTTTTACTGGTTTCCGTTTTTGATAGCTCAACATAGCTTGCATCTTGCATAATATCGATACAGATGAGCTGATGATCGGCTAAATCTTTTGGGCTCTCTATTTTTTTGTGCTGACGCAAGTATTGCGGTGAGGCCACTAGTAGCTGACGCACATCTGATAAAGGGTGACTACTCAGCGCAGAGTTATCGATACTTGGGCTCATACGCACAGCGATATCGATGCGCTCATCAATCATATCCACATAGCGGTTATCTGCTAGATAGGTAATACTCAAATCATCGTGAGCTGCCATCCAAGTCGATAACGCCGGCAATATATGGTGCACGCCAAGCTCAGGCGTGGTCGCAATACGCAAGCTACCAGCCAGCTCATCGCGTAATTGATTGACCTTGATACGGCCTTGCTCAGCGGCACTCACGACATCTTTTGCTGACTCGTAAAAGCTCTCGCCCGCCTCCGTTAAGCTCAGCTTACGAGTAGATCGATGTAGTAGCACTACGCCCAGCTCATTTTCCAAAGAACGTATCTGTTGGCTGACGGCACTAGTGGTAATCCCAAGCTCCCGAGCTGAACCACTAAAAGAGCCGTGCTCGACCACACTCGCGAACACAGCCATACCGCGCAAATTATCTAACATATTGTCACCTAAACTCTTTTTTAATTTTTAATATAACTTAACCATTATAACTAATTAAAAAAACTTTACCTATCTTTAATATATCTAAAGCGTACACTTAATGAGTCGCATATTTTGATAATATGCTATATATCGATAAAATAGCATTTAGCACATTGACTAAGTTATCTTTATTTATTGAGCTTGTCTCTTGATGAGTATCATATCAGTGTATCTTCAAACTTAGGTGAGCTTCACCTTACCCATTTTGCCCTCGCCGCGCTCAGTCAAATAGCGCATCACTGGCGACGCTAATAGTAGCTCTTGTGCGCTTTTTGCTGCTTGCTCCAGTCGTAACTTCTGGCGACTTTCAGGCGTCTTGTCTGCAGTTTTCTGGGCACTATCGTCTATCTCTAAACTGATATCTGCTTGCGTAAACTGTTGTTTCAACGTCGCCGCCAGCTGCTGAAAAGTAGCTTGCAAATGCTTACTATCAATACTAGTCACAAAAGCAGATGGACCATCACACAGACCCGTCATCATACCTTGACGAGCTAAAGCGAGCTCATCTGAGGCTAGAATATCCTCTTCGCGCGCCGTCTGTAACCAGTAGTCCCACTTCTCAGGCGTCCACTCGCCGACTAATTCTTGCGGTGCACAGCGCAATAATGCTCTAGGATCATCGACTGCTAAATGAGAGGAATGTTGAATATTTTGCGAGCTGGTTTGTTGTAAGCCTTCAGTAGCTTCAAGATTAGCGCTAGGCTGTAGCTGGGCAGCAGCCTGACTCTCTTTTTCAGCAGCAGTTACTGACGAATCACTAATCTCAACCGCTGCGTTATCGAGCTCTTGTTCCTGATCGTGTGTTGATTGAATTTCAGGTTCAGGTTCAGGTTCAGGTTCAGGTTCAGGTTCAGGTTCAGGTTCAGGTTCAGGTTCAGGTTCAGGTTCAGGTTCAGGTTCAGGTTCAGGTTCAGGTTCAGGTTCAGGTTCAGGTTCAGGTTCAGGTTCAGGTTCAGGTTCAGGTTCAGGTTCACTAGAGGTTGCGATTAGTGGCTGAGCAACGTCAACAGGGTCGTCATCTATATATTGTTTTTGCTCTGACGTTGGCTCATAGTCAGACTGACTCTCAGTGTTAGTGTTTTTGACGTCTTGCTCATCATCGCTTGGATGAAGAGCGCTCTTATGCTCGATCTCATAGGACGTTAAGTTCTGATTTGAGGTGACAATATGATCTACTGAGGGCATTGAAGCCGTCGCAGTCTCATCATCATTATTACTAGGTATCACTACTTCATCAGTCGGCAGCGGACGAAACGCCAGCAGGCGCAAAATACACATCTCAAGCGCTTGCATAGGAGTGCTCGCAAGCTTAATACCTTCACGAGCTTGCACCACAATCTCATAATACAGCTGTAATACATCAGGGCTAATACGCTGCGCTAACTCATTGATCGTTTGCGCTTGCGTCTCATTAACGTTTAGAGCCACCTCAGGCAACAGCTGAGTCAACGCCAATTGATGTAGCAGCTCAGCCAATCCATCGAACATACTAGTAGCGTCAACCATTTGCGCGCGCATCTGCTCAATGTGTGCAGCTACTGCCGACTTGTCATGATGATAGATATCTGTTATTAAGCGCACTAAGTCTGCAGCATCAATCAAGCCAAGCATAGCGTTGACCGTCTCATCATCAAGCGCGCCTTGCCCAAAAGCAATCGCTTGATCGGTCAACGACATAGCATCACGCACTGAGCCCTTTGCCGCGCTTGCCAACTGCCAAAGCGCCGGCTGGGTGAACGCCACTTGCTCTTGAGTGAGTACCTTAGCCAAATGCTCACAAAGCAAAGTCTGCGGCAAGGGTCGAAGCACAAACTGTAAGCAGCGTGAGATGATAGTGACTGGCAGCTTTTGCGGGTCAGTGGTCGCAAGTAAAAACTTGACATGCTCAGGTGGCTCTTCTAAGGTCTTTAATAGTGCGTTGAAGCTGTGCGTCGATAGCATATGCACTTCATCAATAAGATAAACCTTGTAGCGTCCCTGGCTTGGTGCATAAGGCACATTATCTAATAGCTCACGGGTATCCTCGACCTTGGTACGAGAGGCGGCATCGATCTCGATTAGATCAATAAAGCGGCCCTGATCGATGGCCACACAGTTGTCGCATACTCCGCAAGGTGTGCTAGTAATACCGGTATCACAGTTTAAGCATTTTGATAAAATGCGCGCGATTGTAGTTTTACCGACACCGCGAGTACCAGTAAACAAATAAGCATGATGCAGACGGTTATAGTCAATCGCATTAATCAAGGCCTGCGAGACGTGGGTTTGCCCTACAAGCTCATGGAAGTTTTTAGGGCGGTATTTTCGTGCTAAAACTTGATACTGTTGCGTCATAATAGTTGCCAATATAGCAGTGCTAAATAAGGGGTACAGAGGTTTATTACAAAGGGATGAGCTTCGGTATCGATACTATTTTTCTAGTAATGCATCTTTCTAGTATCCTCTACGCCTAATGCCTGTTTTAGTCCTTCCTATTTGAAAGAATATCTGTTTTTTAGCAAAAAACTATAGAGCGTTCGAAAGTACCGATGAGTCATTGTTTATAGTGTTTACCTAGAGCAAGTCAATGATTGAGTCAGTGACAGCTATCAAGACTGTGATTTGAGCTCAGCTAATTGCTCATATAAGCGCTGCATTTCTGCATTGATAACACAGCCACTTTGATAGAAAATATCAATCATAACTTCAGTGTTTACGCTATCCCTAGAGTCTCTGTGCTCGACTCCAATCAAGAATAAATCTTCCATTATGGGCTCTTGTAGATGAGCGTTGAGCTCTGCTAATAAATCTTGGTAGTTGCTACGAACCTTATCTGCGCTAAGCGGGCTACTTTCGTATTGTGCGTAAAACACCAGCATATAGTGACAGCCAGAGCGGTTGTAAGAAGGCTGATGATCGATATAACCATTCCAACGCGATTGCGCATCCTTATACTTATAGTCTAATATCCGCTCGACTAAACTGGCACAAGTATAGAGAGACTCATCGACTAGTAATTCAACTTGTGCTTTGGGCAGAGGTGCTCCTGCTTC
The DNA here is from genome assembly GCF_904846685.1 of Psychrobacter submarinus. Taxonomy (GTDB): domain Bacteria; phylum Pseudomonadota; class Gammaproteobacteria; order Pseudomonadales; family Moraxellaceae; genus Psychrobacter; species Psychrobacter submarinus. The sequence goes on along the minus strand of NZ_CAJHBQ010000002.1, from coordinate 339,465 downwards.
ATAGTAGCGCTGCACAAGGCTATTAAAAAGCTTACACCACATGTCCGACTTTTTAATGATATCGGCTGATACTTTCTCAATAGATGCGGGTGTCGAAGCGTGCATTATCTCTAGTAAGCGTGGCTCTACCTGCTCTAATAGGTTGTTATCTACTAGCTGCTTTTGTACTTGTAGCGCTTTTTTATAAAAGTCTGATGATTGTAAAAACCCTTCTAACAATGTCGACTCATCATCAAAAGATTGCATCGCTGTCAGATGACTTCGATGAAACTGTAAAAACGCCGTAACATCAGCAGGAGTTTGTAGTTGCTTTAATATTTTACTAAAGTTTTGCAGACTAAATATCTGTAAAATACTTTTTTCATCATCCAGATCTAATACACAATCTTCTGCAAAGAACTGACTACCGTACTCGTACTGCACATCATGTAACGAGCTATTGGCTTGGGCGCGGCTTTGATTATTTGAATGCTTAATCGTCAAGGACGTTAAACCGATAAAGTATACGGCTTTGTCTGCATTAGCAGGACTTTGCCTATCAGTCAGACTATGGTTGCTTGAGTAGACCTGCGCATGGCGCTTCATCAGCTGATTAACGACATCCTTTCTCCAAACTCTTACCTGCGAGGCGTCTATATCGTACTGACTGACCTCAGCGGTGACTTCATTCACCAATACATAAAGCACCGCTTCGGAGAATTCAAAAACAAAGTCATAGCCTTGAAAATAGTCTCTACTAGTCGTGTTTTTAGCACTGATTTGATATAAAGATAAAAAGCTTTGAAGAATCAGGGTTTGCCAAGATGAAGCGCTATGCGAATTTTCCATAATATTCCTATAAATGATATCCCTATAAATAACATCCTTAAAATCGCTGCTTGTGACTGCTGCTTGTAACTAAGGAGCATAAGGTAGTATCGAACACATTCCTAAATGACTAATCACAAGCACTTCTTAGAAACTAACTTTTAGAAACTAAATTTTAGAAAATAACGATTATTATATCGTTAATTAAACTTTATAGTAGATTAATGTCTAATAAGCAACGCGTTACGCACCTAACTTCACGGGCTTTATCTCAGACTAGTCTTCGATTTTGCGGCGCATATGCGGGAACAATATTACATCGCGAATGCTAGCTGAGTCGGTAAATAGCATCACTAAACGATCGATACCAATACCCTCGCCTGCCGTTGGCGGTAAACCATAGGATAAAGCTTCTATATACTCTTCATCAAAATGCATCGCCTCATCATCGCCCGCGTCTTTTTCAGCGACTTGACCACGGAAACGTTCCGCCTGATCAGCAGGATCGTTCAGCTCGCTAAAACCGTTCGCCAACTCTCGGCCACCGATAAACAGCTCAAAGCGGTCAGTAATCTCAGGGTTGTCATCATTACGGCGTGCCAGCGGTGAGGTCTCTGCTGGATATTCAGTAATAAAAGTCGGCTGACGCAATTGATGCTCAGCAGTTTCTTCAAAGACGATAGTTTTAAGTTTACCAACACCAAAGACATCATTTACCGGTTGTTTTAACGTATTTTCGACATAGTCAGCCAGATAGTCACGATCATCGATACGAGCCATATCAAAGCCTTCGGCATATTGAGCAATCGCATCGGACATCGATAAGCGCGCAAACGGTGCTTTGAGACTAATAGCTTCGTCTTGATAAGTCAGCTCAGTAGTGCCCAAAATATCAATCGCTAACTTATGGAATAAACGCTCGGTCAAATCCATTAGGTCATGATAATCAGCATAGGCTTGATAAAATTCAATCATGGTGAATTCAGGATTATGGCGAGTCGATACGCCTTCATTACGAAAACTGCGGTTAATCTCAAAGACTTTTTCAAAACCGCCAACGACTAGGCGCTTGAGATATAACTCTGGAGCGATACGTAGATATAGTGGCATATCTAAAGCGTTATGATGAGTCTCAAACGGACGGGCTACTGCGCCGCCTGGTATCGGATGCATCATTGGCGTCTCAACTTCCATAAAACGCTCATTCAGCATAAACTGGCGGATGCCGCTAATCACTTGACTGCGAATCATAAAAGTATCGCGCGTCGACTCATTGGTCATCAAGTCTAAATGACGATTACGGTACCGCGCTTCGATATCAGCGAGACCGTGGAATTTATTCGGCATTGGACGTAGCGCTTTGGTAAGTAGAGTAAACTCTTCGATATGTACATAAAGATCGCCTTTACCTGAGCGGCCGATATAGCCTGATACTCCAACGATATCACCTAGATCTAGTGATTTTATGCGGGCGCGCGTCTCTTCATCTAGCTCTTTACGAGCGACATAAAGCTGAATGCGGCCTGTCATATCTTGAATAACAATAAACGAGCCACGGTTGAGCATGACGCGTCCTGCAACATTCACTTGCGTCTTCTCTCCATTCGCCGCTTTTTCTTCTATTTCTTGCTTATCAATGCCTTCAAAGGCCGTTTGCAAATCTTGTGCATAGTCAGTGCGCTTAAACTGGTTGGGATAAGGGGTCTTACCAGAAGCGCTAATATCATCAAGCTTAGCTTGCAGTTGCGCGATAAGTTCGTTAGCTTCCTCAGCAGTAGGCGCTTGTTCTTGTTGGTTTTGGTTATTTTTTGACATAACATTCTCAAATTTGATGGGTTTTGTTCTTGTTGGACACTTCTAACACTATGACACTAGATTAAAACGGTTAGGTTAAAAAGCACTGGTTGAAAAACACTAGGATAAAACCTAGCCTGCGCTTATCACTTAGCTTATAGACAATAGGATGGTACTACTCACCGCCAATACTCGCCATCAGATCAGCCTGATGCTCACGTAATAGCGCATCTAAAAGCTCATCTAAATCACCTTCCATGATGGAGTCTAGCTTATAAAGGGTCAAGTTAATACGGTGATCGGTCATGCGCCCTTGCGGGAAGTTATAAGTACGAATGCGCTCACTACGATCGCCACTACCAACAAGGTCGCGGCGCATCTCATCTGCCGTATCGACCTGTGCTTGTACTTTGGCTTGCTGAATACGTGAGATCAGCATTTGCATCGCTTTAGCGCGGTTTTTATGTTGGCTTCGCTCTTGCTGACACTCGGCGACTACCCCAGTAGGAATATGAGTTAAGCGTACTGCTGAATCAGTAGTGTTAACGTGCTGACCACCGGCGCCGCTAGCTCGGAACGTATCCATCTTAATATCCGCTGGATTAAGATCGACACTGTCATCAATCTCAACCTCTGGCATCACTGCTACCGTACACGCTGAGGTATGCACTCGGCCTTGGCTTTCGGTCTCAGGTACTCGCTGTACACGGTGCGCGCCTGATTCAAACTTTAGACGACCATAGACACTATTGCCTGATATGCGGCTAATGATTTCTTTATAGCCGCCATGCTCACCTTCATTAGCAGACAGCACTTCGACAGTCCAGCCTTGATTTTGCGCATATTTTTGGTACATGCGAAACAGATCGCCTGAGAATATAGCCGCTTCATCACCGCCAGTACCAGCGCGAATCTCTAGGAACGCGGGCACTTTGTCATTAGGGTCTTTTGGTAGCATCATGACGTTGAGATCTTCTTCCATCTTGGCGATGGCGGCGCGAGCACTATCAATCTCATCTTGCATCATCTCTTTCATTTCAGGGTCTGATGCATCCTCAAGCATCATTTGCGCATCAGCTTGATCCGTTTCGGCGCGGCCATAATTGAGCCACAAAGTCGTAATTTCCATCAAGTCGCTATGCTCAACCGACAGCTCACGGAATTTATTATTATCGCTGATGACATCAGGGTCAGATAATAAAGCGGTGACCTCTTCATAACGGTCTACCATTTGGTCTAAACGCAGGCGTAAGGATTCTTTCATAAAAAATCTTTTTATTAGCTAAGTAAAATAAGAGAGCAATTATAGCAAATTTTTACCCTTATATTAAAAACACTCAGTAATCTTCTTGTTTAAAGCTAAAACCAAAAAAAATAGCTAAGAGTGCTCTTAGCTATTTTTAAGAATATAAGTACTAAACTGAGTAGGCTTACTAAGCTTAATTACGTTTTACACTTTACGCACCAGTACCGAACCGATTGAGTAACCAGCGCCAAACGAGCAGATGACGCCCAAATCGCCCGATTGTAGCTGATCTTTATAGCGGTGGAAAACAATCATCGGGCTTGCCGAGCTGGTATTAGCAAATTCGTCGATAACACTTGGCACGATGGCTTTGTCCGCATCACGCCCAACGACAGTACGCAAGATTAAATCAAGCATATTGGCATTGGCTTGGTGGAGCCACATCATCTTCACATCATCCGCTGATAGCTCGTTTTCTGTTAGATGTTCGGTGATAATCTCCGACACTTTCGGACAAACTTCACGGAAGACTTTACGGCCATTTTGCAAAAACAGCTTGTCAGTAACCGGTGCTTTAAGATCTGGATACATCTCAGTCTCAGCGGCCAAGTACTCGGAGCGATCCATAAAGCCGTATTCGTTTTTGATGTTGGTTGAGAACTGGGTAAATAGCTTAGAATTTAGAATCTCATAGCCTTTAGGAGTGTCCAACTCCTCAACAATACTAGCGGTTGCCACATCACCAAAGATAAAGTGGCTATCACGGTTACGCCAGTTCAGATGCGCTGAGGTAATCTCGACGTTGACGACGGCGACGCGCTTAGCCAGTCCTGAGATAATTGAGCCGTGCGCTTGTGACAGACCAAAAGTAGCAGCGCTACAAGCGACGTTCATGTCATAAGCGAAACCGCCTACCATGCCGATTGCCTCTTGGATCTCGATGGCGACGGCAGGATAAGTGCGCTGAAAGTTCGAACAGGCTAGAATAATACCGTCTAGATCATTCGCCTCAAGTCCAGCGTCCGCTAGGGCATCATTCAATGCCGCCACGCCCATCTCTGCCATAACCGATAGCTCTTCGCCAAGCTTACGATAAGGGATAACGGGCGCCATGATCTCAGGGTTAAGGATGCCATATTTTTCCATCACATAACGGGATTTGATGCCTGAGACTTTTTCGATGAATGCAGCCGATGAAGGCTCAAGGGCCGTGATAGTGTCATTAGCAATCTCGTCAGCATGTTGCTCGTTGTAGTTCTCTACATACTGGTTAAAGGACTCAACTAGCTCTTCATTACTAATGCTATAGGGAGGGATATACAGGCCAGTGCCGGTGATACAAGTCGTCATGATAAGCTTCCTTGTCTACTACTAGGTGTCTTTGATAAGCGTAAAATGGGTAAAATAAGAAGTGGCTATTGCATAACTCTTATTTCAGTGAATAACTGTAAACTAAAACGGTTATTGTTATTATGCCTGATTATTATAATTTTGCTAATAGTTTGTTACAAATAACTATTAACTGCGATGTAACCTTAGGTTTTGCCCGACTCTTGTCTTCAGCTGAGCTATAGTCAATCAATATTAAAAGTGGTACAAGGCAGACGAGTGCAAGTACTACAGTAGTAGGCTAAACGAGTCTAACGCTGTAACACTTTAATAGTGGTTCGACTATATAATAGAGCAACTGAACCTCCCCCTTGATACTGACTCAACTCGACTATACTACTGGAAACCCTGATGGTAGAGATTTTTAATTGGTTTTTTGGTCAATATGCGGACTACTCCACCTTATTTATCAGTCTAGAGCTCATCGCCGTCAGCTGCGGGGTTGCAAGTGTGCTGCTGGCGAGTCGACTCAATGTCTTAGTCTTCCCTATCGGTCTGATCAGTACGGCGATCTTTGTTTATTTGCTATGGCAGTGGCAGTTGTTTGGCGATATGTTTATCAATGCCTATTATACTGTCATGAGCTTGTATGGCTGGTTTAACTGGACAAAAAATAAAGCACAACTTCAGAACCGTGCCAAAAAAGACATTCAGTCTGGCTCCGAGATACAATCTGAGGTACAAGTTGAGCATATTAATAAACAGGATCTGCCGATATTAGCGCTTTTAGCAGTAGCAACTATCGCCTTTATGGCGCTAGTGTATTATTTTCGGCCTGTTATTAATAATAACTTCAGCTTCGATGGCGTCGTATTAGGCCTTCATCTATTCACTTGGGTAGATTATACCGATATGCTCACCACAGCGCTGTTTTTGATGGCAATGTGGCTGATGGCGCGGCGAAAAATCGAGCACTGGCTACTGTGGATCGTCGCTGACGCTATCTCCGTGCCTTTGTACTTTTATAAAGGCTTTACTTTTACCGCGTTTCAATACGTGATTTTCACACTCATTGCAATTTGGGCTTATTATGAATGGCAACAACGCTATCGCAGTCAATCCACAGTTAAGACAGCATACGCCTGATTCAGTCTTTACTGTTGCTATCTTAGGTGCAGAGAGTACCGGTAAGACAACCTTGTGTCAGGATTTGGCTGAGCATTTTAGTCGTCAAGGGACTAGTGCGTGGGTGCCTGAATATATGCGTGACTACTTGCAAGACAAATGGAACCAACAGCAAGCCACTTGCACTTGGCAGGACTTACTTCCTATAGCCCAAGGTCAAATCAAGCTTGAAAATAAACTCGCTCAGCAAGTCGCGCAAACCAACCATACCAACAAAGGCTATTTATTTTGTGATACTAGTCTCTTTGAGCTGATGGTTTATGCCAATTGGTATTATGGCGACTGCCCGACAGAGCTGACGCAAGCCGCCTTAGCTCATCATTACGATTTAATACTATTAACAGAAGTAGACACGCCTTGGGTCGCTGATGATTTGCGTGATGCGCCGCATGAGCGTGATGAGATTAGCCGCTACTTTGCAGATCAGCTTAGTATTCATCACAAGTCATTTAGACGTATTGGTGGTGGTAGACAGACTCGTGTTATGCAGGTAGCAGAGTGGTTAAACAATTTTTATTGTGTGTAAAATTTTGCTTAGGCTATTTTAATAAAAACAATGACTGGTATGGCTTATCTGACAATCTGGCTATTGAGCGCTTTTGCCCAGTTTTTGCAGTTATTCTGACAGCGCGAGCATATTTGATTAGGGGTTGTGATATGCTCGATATAACCGCAGTACATGCAAGCATAATGCACGCCTGACTCTACCTGCTCCACTGGCTGATACTGCTTAGGAAAAAGCGGCATACCGTAGCCTGTTTGCTCAGGTGGGTATAATAAGACGCTAAAATTGCCATCGGTTTCTAGCAGGCCGGTACGCACTTGCCCTAGATGCTCCACGCCCTGCTGACGCATCTCAGCAAAAAACTCATCGTGCGACATCTTGCCTTTTTTGATTTTGTCGAGCACCAGCATCCCATCTTCTACGATATACAGCGATCTTCCTTCTAGCAAATTTTCAAACGGCTGAAACTTCATCATCGCCCACGTACACAAGCGATACAGCAAGATGACGGTACTCATAATCAGCACCGCTTGGATGATCGGTAAATCCTCAGTAAACATCGGGTCGCCAGCGATAGAGCCTAATGACAAAATGATAGTCAGCTCAAATATAGATAACTGACGGACGCCGCGCTTACCCGTAAAGCGCAAGAACATAATAATCAGTACAAACATCACAGTCACACGTACCAATATCTCTAGGACAAATGCCCACGTGGTATCATAAATAAAAATACTCGCCCAATCCATAAATGGTTCCTTGTTGATATTACTATTGATTTACCGCTTGCCGGTATTAGTAACTTAAACACAGTCCCTACCGGCTCAAACTTTAAGCTGAGTATGCAAAGCAACTGGCATGCACCAAACTTTATAGGTAAAGCTTTGCCGAATACTAAAGACTTTAGTGCTGAGGGATTTACTGCTAACTGGCAGAACCAGTACCTGACTGTGGCTAATAATCAGTATTTATCGCAGTGCTTGAGCACGGCAAACAATAGCTGCACCGTTGATAGCAGAGCGCGCTTAGACAGTGGCAATCATGCTGATTATGAGGCGGCAGCAGTCGTCGGACAAGAAGCTGCCGGTAGCATAGGTAGCACCAATCACGGCAACCTAAATAGCGTGCGTCTTAATAGCTTTGGGGTCAGTTTCGCAGAACCTAACGATGTTTATTTGCAAACAGAACGTACCATGAAATACGCTCTACTATTAATTTTGATCTCATTTGGCACTTTCTTTTTATTTGAAGTGATTAAATCGAGTCGCATCCATCCGATTCAGTATTTGTTAGTAGGCTGCGCGCTATTGACGTTTTATGTGTTATTACTGCCATTAGCTGAGCAAATCGCTTTTTGGCAAGCTTATGCTATTGCAGGTAGTAGCTGCGTTGGGCTGATCGGTTGGTACACTTATTATGTGCTCGGCGGCGTCAGGCAAGCGGTTATCTTTACCGCTATCTTAGCCGGTCTCTACGCCGCCTTTTATGGCATTCTCACCACTGAAGATCTAAATTTACTGTTAGGTGCGGTATTCTGCTTTATACTACTTGCCTGCGTAATGATCATGACCCGTAAAATTGACTGGTATAAGATCGCTTGACTTAACACTAAAGAGACCTCAATGATAAAAAAAATTGAATTTTATTTAGAAAAGACCATCTTCAATAGTCGTTGGATATTGACACCGTTTTATTTAGGCTTAGTAATAGGTATCTTTTTGCTATTTATTAAGTTCGTACAAAAGCTAGTAGGAATGATGACTTATGTAGTAGACGCCCCAGTATCTGATGTTATTGTAGATATCTTGGTACTAGTTGATATTTCCTTGGTAGCTAGTTTATTGCTCATTATTATCTTTAGCGGCTATGAGATTTTTGTCTCCAAAATCGATACGGGCACAAGCGACGATCGTCCAAGCTGGATGGGAAAAGTGGACTTTTCAGGCCTAAAGCTAAAAGTAATAGGCGCGATAGTTGCTATCTCAGCCATTGATCTTCTCAAGTCGTTTATGGATATATCTAGCAAGATGAGTGATCTCGATGCTGATAAGCTCATGTGGAAAGTGATTATTCACATGGCTTTTGTACTCTCAGGTTTATTGTTTGCATTCATGGATAAAATCGTAGGCGACACCAAAAAGCATTAATCAATGTCATTACTTATAGGGCGTGTTGAACATTCACAAATAGGCACTGCTGATCGCTAAAATTGTTCCAGACAAGGCGCAAAGCGACGATAATGCAGATGCCTTAGCGAGATTTGTAACGCAGTATGGCGCAATTTTAGCATCAGCCCCAACGATAAAAGCAGGGGACAGGACTCTTTTTTGCCGCTTCATTGGTAAAAATAGACGCTTAGAGCGACTAAGCTTACTATTTTTACCTTCGAATCGTCTAAAAAATAGTCTCTGTCAGTGCCATGGTTGAATGTTCAACACGCCCTAATATTCTAATTCTAAAGGGTTCTCTTGACAGCTACTTTCTATACTATCATTGCTCTGCTCGCCTTTGCCGCCAATTCTCTTCTATGCCGAATGGCATTGATGGAAGGGGCTATCGATCCTTGGAACTTTACGATTTTACGACTACTGAGCGGCGCTATTTGTTTAGGTATTATCATCACCCTTCATACACATCGTCTAAAACATCAGACACAAACCGCGACTTCTTTTAACAGCGACTCTAACACTGACAATAATAACGCTACTGTTGCTGCTATTTTAGCAGATAAAGGCAGCTGGCTTAGTAGTATCAGTTTAGTGGTCTACGCGCTTTGTTTTTCGCTTGCTTATGTGGATCTAGATACCGGCACTGGGGCGCTCATATTATTTGCTGCTGTGCAACTGACGATGATAGGTTGGGGTATTTACCAAAAGGAGCAATTAACTGTACTGCAGTGGCTCGCGCTAGCTTGCGCGCTGATTGGCTTTGTCTATTTGATGCTCCCTTCAGCAGCCATACCTTCTTTTACAGGCGCTCTGACTATGGCACTTAGCGGTATAGCTTGGGGCATCTATAGTATACGCGGCAAAGCTTGTCTCTCGCCGCTACGAGCTACGGGGTTTAATTTTATCAGAAGCCTAGTCGCTATTCCTTTTTTGTTGATAGTCGCTATCAGCCATTGGGTTGGGATAAGTATGCAAGGCGTGGTGCTAGCAGTAATATCAGGCGCGATTACTTCTGGCCTCGGCTACTGTATGTGGTATGTGGCTATGCCCTTGTTAAAAAACACTCAAGCGGCAGTGGTGCAGCTTTGTGTACCGATAATCGCAGCACTAGGAGGCGTTTTGTTTTTGTCAGAAACTCTGAGCTTACGCTTTATTATCGCAAGTATCGTTATTCTAGGAGCAGTATTAGTATTCGTGCTTAATAAAAAGCCTAATAATAAAGATTCTGCTGTCATTGTAGAGTCATAATCGGAGCCTAATTATCCAAGCCTGGCTCGTTTAAAATTTAAACTTATACACTTTGAAATACGATGGTTACGAGACAGGTATCAAATGATAACTAGTATAGTTTTATTAAAGTGTAGGATACTCGTTGGCATTTAAACACTTCATTCTTAGATTTTCTGAGGACAATTATGAAAAAATTACTAGTATTAACGCCAGCGGTTTTAGCTTTAGCTGCTTGTGCCAATAATCCATTCGTGGGAAGCGATCAGACAGGTGCTACAAATCAAGTCGTCAACTCTTATACTTGTGAAGGCAATGGTAAAGTTACCGCTGCCTATGCTGCAGATGGTAGCGCTGCTAACTTAAACATTACTATGCCAAAATTCGGTATTAGCAATCAAAAAGTTATCATGACGCAAGCGGTATCTGGTTCTGGCACGCGCTATGTTAATAATGACAATCCTAAGATGAACCTACAGTGGCAGACAAAAGCAGACTACGGTGTCATCAGCGCGAAGCTCGCTAATGGTAAAGAATACAGCGTAAACTGCACGATGTAATCGTAAAGACTCTGTTCAAAAATAAACAAGGTGATAGATACTAAATCTATCACCTTTTTTTGGCAGAAATATTTACTAAATAATCAGTTGACTATGACATCCCTTAAGACTGTTTTTTCTCTACCTATAAATGGAGATGATAGCATCCCAACTATTGACTCCAAACTCATAATCAGCCAGATCAGCGACTTGAGTGCGGATAGTAACGCCTTTATCAGTGGCTAATTGCTGCGCTTTGTGTAACCCAACTTCAGATAAGTCCATGGCGGTCACTTCATAACCTTGCTCGGCTAAGAAAACAGCGTTCCTGCCCTCGCCTTCTGCTAGGCATAAGACACGCCCGCCTGCAGGTATCCGCTTGTATTCTTCCTTTAAAAAATCGTTAGGCTCAGTGCCATAAGCAAAGCCCGGTTCGCTGTAGCGTTCATCCCACATATTATTATCCTTGTTTAGCAAACTTATAAGTAAGAACTTTAATCAGAGCAACATGTCAAGTTTTGGAGTGAGCAGTACAATTTTTTACGTGTCCAAAAAAATCTATTTAAATCTCGCTTAAACAAAAGCTTCCTTGCGACGCTATGAGCTAGGAAATAATAAAGGTTTGGGGGACCTTTATCCTAGCGCAAGAGAAAATCTATGATTTTCTGGCGACATGCAATTTTCTAACGCGTCCAAAAAATTCCCTTTAAGGAATTTTTACTTGCGACGCTAAAATTAGCATGTAATTTTTTAACGCGTCCAAAAAATTCCCTTTAAGGAATTTTTACTTGCGACGCTAAAATTAGCATGTAATTTTTTAACGCGTCTCATCCCAAACCTTTTTAAGACGCTTTGGTGAGACCGCCATACGCGTTTTCATCGGTTGGGCGAAGAGCTGAATACGGTATTCTTCCACCATCCAGCGGTACTTCCTGATAGCAGCGTCGCTCGCACGATTAGCCAGTCGCTCCATGTGCACATCGAGCGCATAAACGCCTTCGAGATCCGACTCAAGGTTATGCTCAAGCCGCTCAATTCGCAACTCTAGTGCCTCTAGATAACGCGGATACTGCTGCCAATGACTGTAGTCCATACGATAAACAAAATCCGCTAAGTACAAGTCCGATAGCTGATCCTCGATATCATCGATGGACTCGCCAAACACTTCTTGATCGAGCATCAATAGGCTCTGACGAATACGCTGCCAGCGCGTATAGACTTCTTTGAGGATTTTGATGACGCTTTGTCCTGTCAGCAGGAAGTTACTGACTACAACTTTTTCAGTCTGTTGGTACTCCTCGCTTGTAAAAGGCAGCTCCTCACTCAAGTCAACCGCGATACTATCAGCGCTCTCAGGTAAGTCAGAGCTATGATCGAATAAGACATAGTGCTCTTCTAAAGTGGCATCGAGCGCGGCATCGATAACGATAGTCTTCAGCTTTTCCATATCACCTAAAGGTGCAAAAGCCATTTTGAATATCTTATCGATTTGGCTAGTCAGCTGTTTTTTCTTTGCGCCAAGCTTAGCTTTGATTAAGGTTAATACTCCCGTGCGATGCGCCTCCAAGGCGGCATTGACATCAGTATATTGATGAATCGATACCGCGGTACCTGCTTCGTCGGCGACCAAAGCAGAGAACTGCTTCATCACCACGCCTGCGCTATGGCGGTTTTTGCTAAAGGTAAAGTGCTCAGGGAAACTCGTATGCGCGCCTTGCTGTTCGGTCACCGCTTGACTGGTCTCACTGGCATGACGGATTTGCAACGTTTGCAGATCACGCCCCTTTTCGATAATACGGTTTTTGTCATCGACGACTGATATCTGCGGCTGCAAGTAACGATCGATAGATGAGGGATCAAATTTGTCGGGCGTCACCGAGGTAATACCGCGGCGATTCAGCGCATGGCAAAGCTGCTTAAGCAGACCTTGCTCGCCCTCAGGCTTGAGCTCATCAAACAAACTATCCGCGGTATCTGGAATCGGTACGATTTGACGGCGAATGTCTTTTGGCAAGGATTTGAGCAGTTGCAGTACTAGCTCATAGCGCCAACCCGGTACGCCCCATAACAGCTCGATAGCATCAAGCTGCGGTAGTGCAGCAAGTGGCACCCGAATGGTCACCCCATCATCGTCGCTGGCAGGATCAAACACGTAACGCAGTGGCAAGCGCAAATCGCCTAACTGCCAAATCTCAGGGAAGTCGCCGGTAGTCGGTGCTTGACTGTTAAGCACATCGTTATCGGTAAAGAATAGATACTTAGGATCGCTTTTTTCCATCTCCGCTCGCCAATCTTCGAAGGCTTTGCGGCTAGCGACGTTCTCAGGAACTTTTTTATCATAAAACTGATACAGCGCCTCTTCGTCGACGAGTAAATCGCGGCGCCGCAATTTGTCCTCAATGCGTTCAACATGAGCAATTTTATCCATGTTGTGCTGCAAAAACGGCGCTTGCCGACCCAAATTACCCGTTACTAAACCGTCACGGATAAATATCTCCCGCGACTCTGCCAAATTGACCTGCTCATAGTTGGTCAGCTGCTTAGAGATGATAATCAGGCCAAACAGACTGATCTGTGCGTAGGCTTTGACGCGTCCGGTCTTCTTTGACCAATGCGGCTCGAAGTAATGATATTTGAGCAAATTACCCGCTTCAGCGATAATCCACTCAGGTTCTATCTTGGCAACGGTACGCATAAACACCTGCGAGGTCTCGACGACCTCAAAAGCCATCACCCAAGGCGGTACTTGTTTAAATACAGTACTAGCGGGAAATATTTTGGCTTTTTGTTGACGCGCGGCCAGATACTCGCCGCGGCTTTCTGTTTTGTGCGCGATGGTCGAGAGCAGGCCTGTCAGTAGCGCCCGATGTAGATTGGCGTACTTAACCGCTTTGATGTCTTCATCTTCAATCAGCGTGGGATCGCCGCTTAGCTTTTTTGGATTGCTTATTTTTTTACTTGTAGTTTTAGCATCGTTATTGTTTTTAGCGTTTTTTTGCTTAGTTTTACTATTACCCTTTACTTCTTTTACATCGGTTAGATTTAAATCAGTGACCATTTGCACCAATTGGCGATGGGTTTGATTCCACTCACGCACGCGCGGGAAGCTAAGATAGTTCTTTTTGGTGAAGTTTTTACGCTGATTGCCAGAGAGTTTGTTGCCGTGCTCGTCAGCCTCAAATAGCGCCTTCCAAAGACTCAAGTAAAACAAAAAGTCCGAGTCATCTTGACGAAATTCAGCGTGCTTTTGATCGGCCTGTTGGCGTTTATTCGCAGGACGCTCGCGTGGATCTTGCACTGCTAGAGCCGCAACAATAATCAGCATCTCGCGAATACAATCGTAGTCGCTACCGGCAACCAGCATACGTGCCAGCCTTGGATCGATAGGCATACGCGCCATCTTTTGCCCGATACGAGTCAGACGCAGATGATCCAAAGTTTGTTTGCGTTTGGGTAGGTTAGCTTTGTCATTTTTGGCGGTAATTGCGCCAAGCTCGTCAAGCAATTTATGACCATCAGTCACCAAACGGCTATCGGGCGGCTCGATAAATTCAAAATTCTCGACGCTACCTAAACGCAGGTTTGCCATCTGCAATATAACGGATGCAAGATTGGTTCGCAGTATCTCAGGCTCGGTAAACTCAGGGCGACCGCTAAAGTCCTCCTCAGAATACAGACGAATACAAACGCCCGGTGCGACACGACCACAGCGACCTTTACGCTGATTGGCAGCCGCTTGTGAGATCGCTTCAATCGGCAAACGCTGTACGCGCGAGCGATAAGAGTAGCGTGATATGCGCGCAAAGCCCAAGTCAATCACGTAGCGAATACCGGGTACCGTTAGAGCGGTCTCGGCAACGTTAGTGGCGATGACGATACGGCGTCCGCGGCCAGAGGGCTGAAAGATGCGCTGCTGCTCTTCATAAGTTTGACGTGCAAACAGCGGTAGCACTTCGGTATGCTTAGGTCCATGACGAACCAGTACATCTTGCAGTTCTCGAATCTCAGCTTCGGTTGCGGCAAAGATTAATATATCTGCTTGATCGGCGTGGCCTTTGCTTTGTGCGTCGGTGAAGCACTCATCCACTGCGGCAACGACTGCTCGCGGTAGGTTTTCCTCGAAGTCATCATAGCTGTCATCATCTGAGCTAGTCACTGGCTCATCAGTGAGCGGACGATAACGCACTTCAACGGGGAAGCTGCGACCCTCAACGTTAAAAATCGGCGCAGGGATTTTTCGTTTGAGCTTGTTATCATAATGACTAAAGTACTCGCTAAAACGCTGGGTATCGAGTGTCGCTGAGGTAATAATAACTTTGAGATCAGGGCGCTTAGGCAGCAGCTTTTTGAGATAGCCCATAATAAAGTCAATATTAAGACTACGCTCATGCGCCTCATCGATAATAATCGTATCGTACTTACTCAAAAACCTGTCATGACCAAGCTCAGCGAGCAAGATACCATCGGTCATCAATTTGACAATCGACTGCGCTGACCCCTGCTCGTTAAAGCGAATCTTAAAGCTAACGGTATTACCCAATTTCTCGCCAAGCTCTTCGGCAATACGGTTAGAGACGCTACGTGCAGCAAGACGACGCGGCTGCGTATGCCCAATCTGCCCTGTTATACCGCGGCCCGCTAGCATCGCAAGCTTTGGTAATTGCGTGGTTTTACCAGACCCTGTCTCCCCTGCGACGATGATGACTTGGTTGTCAATGATGGCTTGCACGATGTCATCAGCGCGCTGACTGACAGGCAAATCTAGGTTTAAGGTGGCTGGCAAATTGTCTGGGATACTATCGATACGCGACTGCACAACCTGCTGTGAGCGCGTTTTGATTTTATCGTACTGCGCACGCTTTTTAGCCAGCTCTTTTTGCGCTTTGTCTTGCTTATTATCAGTATTTGAATTTTTGTTTTTTGATACCGCCGCGCGTGCCAGCTCACGCTCTAACCGGCTTAAGTAGTGGCTATCTTTTGCCAACACAGGTAGTTCTGTAAGGCTATCTTTGTCTGCTATCTGAGCTAGATTACGAATCGTATCATTTAGATCTTTTGCTGAGTTATTCTCTGCTAAGTTTGGCGCATCTTTCAAAGTATTAGACATATTTGCTTAGGCTATTTATTGTTTATAAGTGCTAAGAGTATGGGGGTATTTTCGGCGGGATTCAAGGTGGTTAAGGTGTTTGCTTGGTAGCTTAAATTAGCTTTTAACCTTTTAGAAAGCTGTTTTAAAAACACTATAAAGATATAGGAGCTGTTGAAATAATCAATCGCTACTGCTATAAATCGTCCGCTGATCTCTAGCTGCCTTTGCAAAGAAGTCTTGCAGCTTTTGTAATGGGACTCTAGGAAAAGGCAGTTGCAAAGAGAGTATCACTCGCTCAAACGCTACCATCTCTTCAGCTAAAGCCTTGGCGATGTCAGGTTCGATCTGTGGGTTGTCATAGAGCGTATCGATAAGCCAAGTTAATTGCGGAAAGTCGGCATTGTTATGAACCTGATACAGCGTAGGTACGAGCTTATCAGAGATTTGGCAGCGTGTTTTTCGAAACAAGCCGTTCTTGTAGTACATATTTAAAGCCATACCAGCCCCTTGCTTTGGTTGCAACACTTATACTGACACTAGATTACCACACCCTCTTCATTATTATCAGTATGTGTCAATTTAGAGCTATCATTAATAGTAAACCTTATTAAATTATTAATTGCTAATAGGCTGATGCGCTAATCAGTCTGCGCTAAAAAGTCTTTGACCACAGCGACTGTCGCTTGTGGATCTTCTTCATGCGGTACATGTCCTAAATCCTCAAATACCTTGAGCTGACTATCAATACAGCCAATGAAATGCCTGAGGCCAGAATAGCAAATAATAGAATTTTGACTAAGCGTTTTTGCATTTAATAGATACTCATTAAATTTAGTAGATTAGGCGTCATTTGAGACCGTCATTTGAGACCGTCATTTGAGACAAAGTACCGCTTTGAAAAAAGCTGATTTCAAGCTTATAAATACAAAAAAGCCAGAGCATATTTACTATAGTCGATACACTCTAAAAATGTCATAGCGCTACTGGGATGAATTTTGCGCAGCCTCTGGGAACGCAGCACGCAAGTAAAATTTATACCAGTAGCGCGTTTAAATCCATAACAGTTTTACATTCAGCTAACTATAAGTAGATTAGGGCGTGTTGAACATTCGACCATGGCACTGACAGCGACTATTTTTTAGGCGTTTCGATGTTAAAAATAATAAGTTTAGTCATTCTAAGCGCTTATTTTTAACGATGAAGCGGCAAAAAAAAGTCCTGTCCCTGTTGTTGTCGTGAGGGCTGATGCTAAAATTGCCCCATACTGCGTTACAAATCTCGCTAAGGCATCTGCATTATCGTCGCTTTGTGCCTTGTCTGGAACAATTTTAGCGATCAGCAGTGCCTATTTGCGAATGTTCAACACGCCCTAGTAAACATACTCTGACTATATCAAATTATAGCGCTATGCCAAACCCTATCTCTAAAGTCGCCTTTTAAGCGCTAAGCTTTTTATATCGACTCACCCCAGCAATGATAGTCTCATCAATCACTCGGTCATCGCCTAGCATCATCAAGACAAATAACTGCTCCTCAAGAGTTTTCGTCTGACTCATGCGGCGCTCTAATAACGCTGTGCCTGCTAAGTCAATCACCACAAAATCGGCTTCTTTATTCGGCATAAAGTTACCAATTTTATCGTCTAGTACTAGTGACTGCGCGTTACCTAAAGTAATCTGATACAAGCCTTGATGCGCGGATAGCGGATTGCTCTGGAGTTGCTGGACTTTATAGGCTTCATTTAACGTCGTCAGCATTGATAGACTGGTGCCCGCGCCGACGTCGGTGGCAATACTGACTCCGGTGTAGCTCAACGTCTTTGGCAAATCAAATAGCCCACTACCTAAAAACAAATTGGACGTTGGGCAGTGAGCGATCTGAGTGCCAGTATCGCGCAGCACTTCGTACTCTGATGTCTCAAGATAGATACCGTGTGCCAGCGTCGTATAGCGGCCCAATAGGGACATATCCGCATAGACATCGAGGTAGCCCTTGTGATTGGGATACAGCTCACGGACAAAAGCGACTTCATCACGGTTTTCGGCTAGGTGGGTTTGTAAGTACACGTCATCATAGCTGGCGTAAAGCTCGCCTGCCATTTGCAGCTGTCTAGGCGTTGAGGTAATCGCAAACCTTGGAGTAATAGCGACATGCTGACGACCACGATTATGCCACTTATCGATGATATCTTGGCTATCGCGGATACCCTGCTCTGTAGATACACACAGATGCTCAGGCGCATTAGTGTCCATCAGTACGTTACCCGTAATCATCCGCGTCTTAAGTTTTTCGCTCTCTAAAAAGAACGCCTCAACAGACTCAGGGTGGCTTGTGGCAAATACTAGCGCGGTCGTCGTACCATTAGCAAAAAGCTGATTTAAAAAAAACTGTGCCGTATCATGTGCAACTTTTGGATCACCGAAATTTGCTTCGGTGACAAACGTATAGTTATTGAGCCAATCAAGCAACTGTTCACCGTAAGACGCAATCATGTCTATCTGCGGATAATGTACGTGAGTATCAATAAAACCTGGCATGATTAGCTTATCTTGATAATCATGGATTTTTACGGGTTCCTGACCTTCTTGATCATTAGCGTAACTCAATAAAATAGCGTGTTTATGACCGTAATCAACCACGAGACCCGTGACGTCATCGACGACTAATGCACCCTTGGCGATATATTCAGGATAGACGGTTACGCCAGCCACTACCGGTAATAGCGTTATGTTTTTTTGGACAACTGTAGTCTCGAGATCATCCGAGCTCTCAGAATTAGTGCGTGCTATTCTTTCGTCATAATCATCTTGGGTCAGGTAATGTAATAATTGCGCTTGATAAATATGGATAGTCATAAAAAAGTCTCACCACTCTATTCATAGCACTGATGTCCATAGGCTATGATCGGTATAAAAAAGGATTAAAGTCGTTTAAAAAGTTACTTTTTATGGCTATGTTGCACTCTTAATTGGCACTTACAGATAGCTCAGTAGTGATAGATTGTAAAGTTAAACAGCCGGGAGTGGTATATGGATTGCTCACGCTTGATGATACTGCTGCATAATTTGTGCAGCGATAGATACCGCCACTGCCATCGGCTCTTTACCGCCTATAGGCAAGCCTATGGGCATAGTGATTCTCTTAACTAATGACTCACTATAGCCGCGCTGTAGCAAGCGATCACAAAAGCGCTTAGCCTTAGTCGCAGAACTGATACAGCCAATATAAGGAGACGATCCTTTGATAGAGTTATCTACGAGCTCAGTATTATTTTTATCAAGCATTGAGCTATCTTCAAAGGTTCTCTCGTCGTCCGCTTTGAGTACGTCTAATGCTGCACGCACTAACTCAAAATCAAGATTATGATCATGGGTCATAACCAGCATAAAGCGTTTACCGCCTTGCTCTATAAAAGGGCGAACAAAATCCACAGGCTCGTCATCGATATGTACGCGAATGTGCTTTGGCAAGCGATAAGTAGGCTCATCTACATTCTGTGTACTCTTAATCGTAGACTCAGCCGATAGATACTGATCGAACCTCTCAGCTCGGCTATCCACCCAATCTACCTGACAAGGCAGCTCTGCTAATATCGTCATCAAAGCCGCTGCCACATGACCGCCGCCAAATACTAGTATCGACAAAGGCGGCGTGATATTAAAGCACTCAAACATAACAGTCACACTACCACCGCAGCATTGGGCCAGCTTAGCGCCTAATGGATAGTGTTTAGTGTAGACCGCATCACGGCGCGCAGCTTTTGCCTTCTCAGAGCGCGCTTTTTGTGATGTTTTGGCGGTTGTGCCCACATCGGTTTCAAGCTCGCCAGTGAGCAGCTGTCTTGCGGTGCTGATGACATCATGCTCAAGGCCGCCGCCGCCTAACGTGTCGCTAAAATCATCGCCGGTCACAACCATCTTCGCCTGCAGCGCCCTTGGAGCTGAACCGTTGACAGCAACGACAGTCGCCAATACATGCGCAGCCCCCTGCTGCTGATAGCGCGCTAGAGCCTCGTACCAACGTTCAGGCGGCATGGCCGATACAGATAAATTACTCACTGTGGGCCGGACCCCTAGCGACTGAGACATTAGGATCTTTTATTGCCTCAGGCTGCTCGTCATCGTGCTCGCCTGCCGATTTAGGGGGACTGGTGTCCTCAGCGTGTGGCACTGGCTGCGCTTTATCTTTATTATCCATCTTCACTTTCCCATCGGCGCTGAACTGCTCTTTGACTTCTGGGTGACTATCGGTATTTATGTCATCAGTAGGATTTTTTCTTACAGGTATCTCCCACTCCTCCCCTTGCAAGCGCATTACTGCTTTTAGCACCGCTTCACTAGTGGCAGGCATAGTCAGATCAGGGTTTACCTTATAATCCGCTAAGCTTGCCACCGCATTGTTGATCGCGCACCAAACACTAGCGGCTAGCATAAAGGGCGGCTCGCCTACCGCTTTTGAGTTATAAATAGTCTGCTCTTCGTTTTTGCGATCGAATAGCTTGACGCTCCACTGTTTTGGCAGATCATGCGACGTTGGAATTTTATAATTAGCAGGACTGTTCGAAGCTAGCGTGCCTTTGTCATCCCATGTCAGCTCTTCTGTGGTAAGCCAGCCCATACCTTGTACGAAACCGCCTTCAATCTGTCCAATATCAATAGCGGGATTAATTGACTGCCCGACATCGTGCAAGATATCGCAGCGCAGCACCTTATATTCGCCCGTCATAGTGTCAATCTCTACTTCTGCACAAGACGCGCCCAAGGCAAAGTAGAAGAAAGGCCGACCCCAAGCTTTGGAGCGATCGTAAAATATCTTTGGCGTTTTATAGTAGCCAGTAGCAGAGAGGCTAATGCGGTGCTGATAGGCAAGGAGTACCAGCTCTGCAAACGTTAAGGTCTCTTTATCGCCAATCTGCACATGATTATTTTCAAACTTGATACTATCAGACGGCACTGCAAAGTGCTCAGCGGCAAACTCAACTAAGCGCCCTTTAATGGTAAGGCAAGCGTTTTGCGCGGCTTTACCATTGATATCCGTACCTGAAGAGGCAGCGGTTGGCGAAGTATTCGGTACTTTATCAGTGCGCGTTGCAGTGACCTTGACCGTATCTAAGTCCACTTCGAATTCATTGGCGACGATTTGGGCAATCTTAATGTATAAGCCTTGCCCCATCTCTGTACCGCCATGGTTGATTTGAATGGTGCCATCGGTATAGATGTGCACTAGCGCGCCTGCTTGGTTAAGATGCTGCACAGTAAAAGAGATGCCGAATTTGACAGGCGTTAAAGCTATGCCTAAACGCTTGTCGCTACCTTCAGCCTGAGCCTTTTCGTTAGCCGCCATTATCTGCTGACGACGCTTATCGTAATCACAGTCTTTCGCTAGATTGTCCATCAAAGTGGCCAAATCAAAATGCTCAATTGGCTGACCATAATGGGTGGTTTGACCATCTTGATAAAGATTATTTAGGCGCACCTCTAGCGGATCTTTACCTAACGTATAAGCAATTTGATCCATCATATATTCAGCAGTCATTAGACCTTGTGGCCCCCCAAATCCGCGATAAGCGGTGTTTGAGACCGTATGCGTTTTGCAGCGGTGGCCGGCAACTTTTGCCGCAGGATAATAGTAAGCATTGTCACAGTGGAACATCGCGCGATCGACAATAGCGTCAGATAGATCTGGGGAATAACCACACAGCCCTGACAGCTGCATATCGACGCCTAGGATCTGTCCAGACTCATCAACACCGACCTCGTAGCGATTAGAGAACTCATGACGCTTACCGGTGACCACCATGTCGTCTTGACGATCCAAGCGCATACTCACAGGCACATTATGACGTTTGGCAACGATAGCGCTCAGACATGACCAAGCCGCCGCTTGCGTCTCTTTACCGCCAAAGCCGCCACCCATTCTGCGCACGACCGTACTGACTGCATGAAAAGGCAGATCGGTGACTTCAGCGACTAGCTGCTGCACCTCACTTGGATGCTGAGAGGATGTATAAACCTCAAGGCCGCCATCATCACAAGGCGTGACATAAGACACTTGCCCCTCTAGATAGAAGTGCTCTTGCCCTAACATATGGATATGACCTTGCAAGCGCTTAGGAGCATTCTCTAAAGCTGACTGCGTATCGCCTCGCGTCATAAAGTGGCTTGGACGTACAAACTGCTCTTGCTCAAGCGCTTGCTCAACCGTCACTATCGCAGGCAACGGCTCATATTCGACTTTCGCTTCCAAAACGGCCTTTTTTGCTGCGCGGTGACTCGTTGCCACTACTGCAAATAGCGTCTGACCGACGTATTCAGTGATGCTATCTACCATCAAAGGATCACCATCAAACACAGGTCCGATATCCGTTGCCGCAGGCAAGTCTTTAAACACTAAAACATCAACCACCCCGTCAGCCGCTCTCACCGCATCTAAGTCCATACTGATAATACGCGCATGAGCGTGCGTGCTTTTGCCCACTGCCAGATGCAGCGTACCTTGCGGCTTTAAGATATCATCGACGTAGGTCGCCGTTCCCATTACGTGACTAATGGCACTATCATGCTTAGCGGAGCTGCCGATTTTGTTTTTGGGTGGACGTACTCGGCGGATTTTATAGCTATCAAAAAGGCTTGAATGATGACTCATTATGCTGCTCCCTGCGTTGGTAACTCAGTCATTAACTGCTTGGCGCACTTGACTAGTAAGCGCTGCACCACATGCATACGATATTCGCGGCTGGCTCTGACATCCGTCATGGGTGACACATCCAAAGGCATGGCATCTGCTGCCATCTTAAAACTTGCGATGTTAACTTTCTGACCGATAAGCGCGTCTTGGCAATGCTGCGCTAACAGAGGAATAGCAGCCATACCGCCTAAACCGATTTTGGCATTAGCAATCGATGAGTTATCTGCTGATAAATCAATTCTCGCTGCCAATAGACAAGCTGAGATATCGTCCTCATAACGTTTACTAATTTTGTGAATAAATAGGTGCTGATGCGCTTGCATTAAAGGAATATGCACCCCGACTACATAACTGCCTGGACGCAATTTGGTTTTTTTATAATCTAGGAAAAACTCAGCCAAAGAGATGGTTTCATCAGAGACTGCAAATGATTTTTTACTATCGTTATCAGCATCCGTCTCTTCATTGATGACATCACAGTGGCGTAGATGCACTCGCGCCTCTAATGCTAACAACACAGGCGGCAGATCACCAATCGGTGAGGCATTGGCAATATTGCCGCCAAGCGTACCCATATTACGGATCTGCGGTGAGGCCGTTCGCGCAAATAAATCAGCAAAAGCAGGAAAGTGCTGCTCTAGAATCGGCAGCATTTGCTTATAAGTCATGCCCGCGCCGAACGTTAACTCTTGATTATCGGCAGACTCTGAGAGCGACCACTGCTGTAGCTCATCGAGCGCTGAAAGCTGAATAATAACCTCATGATCCATCAAGCGCTGAGTAACGGTCAGTCCCAAATCAGTACCTCCCGCCCATATTGTGGCAGTAGGATACACAACGAGTAATTGGTTCAGCTCGCTGACAGTACGTGGTATAAATAGCTGCTTTGAGCCATTAATCAAGGCAGGCTCTATGGGGCGTAGTTGAGTATTTGACTCGGCCTTATCAGTATCGGTTTTCTGAGCAGCATGACTCGTCATAGCATCTGTTGCTAGAGTGAGCGCTTTGGACGGCGTATTTGCGCTATCGAGCTGTTGACCGATTTGCTGCATTTTTAAACCAGCATCGATAATAGGCCGATAGCCGGTACAGCGGCATAGATTGCCAGATATAGAAGCGACGATCTCATCGTAGCTAAAATTAGCGGCGTTTGCATTATCCTGTGTCTGCAGGCGATTGTTTTCGTATAGGTTCGCCAATGACATCACAAAGCCTGGCGTACAAAACCCGCACTGCGAGCCGTGACATTCAACCATCGCTTGCTGCGCAGGATGCAATAGTGCCCGATCAGGATGGTTTTCAGGGTTATCTGCTAGGTAGGCGGCTGTCAATAAATGATGACCATCCATTAATGACAGTAGTGTGATACAAGAGTTGAAAGTAAAAAAAGGCTCACTCTCAGTACCCGCTTGCGACGGTAAGCGCTGAGCCATGATGGTACAAGCCCCGCAATCACCACTACCGCAGCCTTCTTTGGTATCGGTTTGACGCTCGTGCAAGCGCAAATATTCAAGCACGGTAGTATTAGGGTTGCAAACAGTTAAATAAAATATATACAAAACTACCTATTTATTACTATAATAGATAGATTATATCTATAATATAGAGAGCAAGTTATGGGAAACTGGTTAGTATTGGAGGCTGCCAAACATTTCGGGGTTGCTCAATCCACATTCAAGACGTTGGGATGAGGATGGTACGTTAGTCGCCCGGCAGACCGAAAACGGGCATAGGCGATATGATTTAAGTGAAATCAGACCGCATTCATGAATACACCACCTAAATTAGACCGAAAAACCATTGCTTATGCTCGTGTGTCGAGTCGTGATCAAAAAGACGACTTACTTCGCCAGTCTCAAGTTTTGGAACTTTATTGTGCCAGGCAAGGCTGGACTTTGAGACGATTACCGATCTTGGTAGTGGAATGAATTATAAAAGAAAGGCTTAAAACCTGCTTGATGACATACTGGGCAATAAAGTTGAACGGCTGGTAATTACCCATAAAGACAGGCTTTTACGATTTGGTGCAGAACTGGTTTTCATGTTGTGTGAGGCTCGTGACGTTGAAGTGGTAATAATCAATCAGGTGATTGAGTTTTGAGCAAGAATTAGCCAGATGTATTGGAGATTATCACCATATTTTCAGCGAGGCTATACGGCTCTCGCAGCAAGAAAAACCAACAATTAATAGAGGCGGTTAAAAAAAAGCGGTATGATCCGTGGACACATTATCGAAGACTCAAACCAAACAACGTACAGGCAAATCACCTTGCTCGTGCTTGTGGCGTGGCGAGAAAAAAACTACAACTGGAGGAAAGCTGCATGAGTGGCAGCGGCAGTATGCTGCTTGACAAAGCGTACCGTGATGCGTGTTTGGCCGCAGGCGTTAGTTTGATACTAAAAATCTAAAACAAGCCCTCACAGGCGAAGCTCAGACGCGAATTGAACGCCATTAAGCGTGAATTATTCCCCTATATGCTGGAAGTGACAAATGCGCTCCGCAGGCGGCAATCATGCAGTTGGGTGATGCTTATAACAGCTTCTTTAAAGGCTTAGCGAAATACCCAACCGCTCGTAAAAAGGCCGTGACGATAGATTCAGTTTATCCAACGACCAATTTGCCATTAAAGGTAAATCCATTCGTATCCCAAACTTGGGCTGGGTTCGCTTAAAAGAAGCTTTACGTTTTGACGGCTGCACAAGATCATGTCAGCCACCATCTCTAAACGTGGCGGTAAGTGGTTTGTTAGTGTGGCTGTTGAAATACAAAAAGCTGTAATTCCTACTAAAAGACAGGTAAAAGCGTTGGTGATCTTGGTATTACCGACTTACTGGTTTTATCAGACGGCACTAAGTAAAGCGCCAAAACCACTTCAAGCAAACCTTAAAAAACTAAGAACGCTAAACAAAGCGCTCAGTCGCACTAAAAAGGCAGTAAAAACAGAGAAAAGCGAAAACCAAGCTCTCTCAGTTTACTATAAGATCAGGTGTATTAGGCAAAGATTCTCTCCATCAAATCACAACAAGTCTGGTTAATGAGTTCGATGTGATTGCGATTGAGAGATTTGAATGTCAAAGGTATGGTTAAGAACAGGCGGCTATCAAGAGCTATCAGTGACTTGGGTTTCTTTGAGTTTAAGCGACAGCTTATCTACAAAGCCACTGAGCAAGGCAAGAGTTGTGAAATCAGTCGGACCCTACTGCAGAAATCGCCTGTTCAAACTGCAATCATATCCTTGGTAAAGATGAGCTAACATTGAAAATGCGTAGTCGGTTGCCACCTCAGCATCAGGTTTCTCATGACCGTGACCTCAACGCCAGCATCATGTACAAATAACGCGACTGTTATTTTAACAGCTGCATAATCCTGTTTATTGGACGGTGAGTTCCATCGCCAATTAAAAAAGTCTGTGGAGTCGTGGTCAGTCTAAATCTCAAATGAGAAATAGCGCGTGACAATGAAGCAGAAAGAAAACGTCAAACCTATCTAATAGTCAATATTGGCTAGGTTTGAGTAAGATTTTTGGAACGGTTAAGATCACGCACTTGATGCGGCTTGCCATTTAGATAAAAATGAATCATAGCTGTACTCGGCTGTCTGGATAAAAAGGAGATAAAATAAAATTTATCTTTAATCGGATAATAATACGTTAACAATCAATATATCAAAGGTCAGGCGCACGCAGCGACACTGCCATAAGGTAGTATTCAGTTATTGTAATAATAAAATTTATACGACGACGATCATCATACCTACATCAATACTGATAGCTATACAGGTATTGAATAAGCTGACTGCCTATGAGACTGCTGACTGGTTCAGACTTAATCTTGATTGAGGATGGAGCTTCAGTATCTATCAATGCACTTTAAGCGCTTATATAGCTACGAAGATTGAAAAAACGTCCGTTTACTTTGGCTTGTAGCCAATCACTATTCCGTATTTTGATTAACCAGTCAAAGCTACTTGTTAAAGCTGACTATTTGGTTAACATTGTAATGTTAGCATTATCTTTAATTATTATACAACTCAAAAACAGCATTTATATTAAAAAACTTAAAACGCTTGGCATATAAAACGCCTAAACTCTAAAACGCTTAGCATCTATTATTGGTCAAGGCATAAAAAGGCCAGCGCTCATTTATCAAAACAACTGATAAACAAACGCTGGCCGAAACCTCTAAACTTACAGACCTTTCTTTGAGCGATTAGTCATTACCAAGCTCAAGTAAGCTGGCATTACCACCGATAGCGGTCGTATTAATAGTGATGACACGCTCAGTGACGAAGCGGTGCAGATAATCGAGGCTTAACATCTCAGAGAAGCCCTCCATATCAGTCACTGCTATCACTTGTGTCAAAATACCATCTGTGTTGGCAAGCTCCTGACTGATACTTTGCACCTCTGCTTGGCTACCTGCGACTGCTACTTGTGCAAGGCGATCAATATACAACAAGGTGATCGTTTGTGAGTCATTAGCAACACTCAGCACATCATCGCTGATGCCGACATTGTAGAGTATCTTAGCTGCCTCTTCGCACATATCGACTTGGCTTGGGCAGTGCAGAATTACCTCATTACCGGTCAGTAGTGCTGCAATGAGCTGACCTAATACCGCCATCGCTCTTGCAGATTCGCCGCCGATAACCATAGTTTTGCCGCGAGCGGTGACGTATAGATCGTTAGACTCGCCCGTAGCGCCGATCATCCGCTGCACTTCATCAAGCTTCGGCGCGCTGCTAAGTAAATGATAAAATAGCTTGCGCGCTTTATTGGCATCACCTGTTAACAGCGCAAGCTTAGGTATCGCAGCTTCTAAGTACACCGAGCGCTCAACTGCGCCTAATAATCGCCAAGCTTCACAAACCTCAGCATGATTTTTTTTGAATTCATTTGCCATCTTGCTACTCCTTATGCGAGCTGTGTCTGTGTGGTTGATTGAGTGTTTGTGCTATGAGTAGTATTGCCTGCAGCGCCTTGCTCAGTGCTAAGCTTCATTAAACGTGCAACATAATGTGGTCCGCCAGCTTTAGGTCCTGTACCAGAGAGACCTGTACCACCAAAAGGCTGAACGTTGACTACTGCACCGATTTGGTTACGGTTGACATAAGTGTTGCCAACGACTACTCGGCGCTCGATATGCTCGGCGATGTTTTCTATACGGCTATGGATACCCAAAGTCAGACCAAAGCCTGTACCATTGATTGCATCTATTAGCTTATCAAGGTCACGCGCTTTATAGCGTAGTACATGCAATATCGGGCCAAAGTGCTCACCACCGATAACATCGATACTGTTTACTTCAATCGCGGTAGGCAGTACAAAGGTTGCCTCATCTTCACTAACGACTGAGCTTGCGCTCATAGGGGTCTGCCCCAAGATAGTCGCGGTCGCCTCAGACTGCATACGTTCGATATGGGCTTCTAGTCCTTTTTTGGCATCACTATCAATCACAGGGCCGACATCGGTTGAGACATAAGTCGGATTGCCCACGACCAACTCTGCCATATGCCCCTGTAGCAGCTCGATAATGCCATCGGCGACATCTTCTTGCACGCATAAGATACGACAAGCTGAGCAGCGCTGACCGGCTGAGCCAAACGCAGATAATACCGCATCAGTCACCACTTGCTCAGGCAATGCGGTTGAATCGACAATCATTGCATTTTGCCCGCCAGTTTCGGCAATCAATATCGGCAGCTCACCACTGGTCTGCGCGTGATTGTTGAGGCTTTGGTTAATGCGCTGAGCAGTTTGCGTTGAGCCAGTAAAGATGACGCCTGCAATCTGATCTGATGCCGTCAAAGTGCCGCCAACCTCTCCTGCGCCAACGACGAACTGTAGTGCCTCGAACGGCACACCTGCTTGATACATGAGCTGAGCGCCGAAATGCGCGATCAAGCTGGTCTGTTCAGCTGGCTTTGCCACCACCGTATTACCCGCAGCGAGCGCGGCAACTATCTGACCGGTATAAATCGCTAAAGGGAAGTTCCATGGGCTAATGCAAACAAAAGTACCGCGAGCTTTATAGACTTGGCGAAGCAATTTGCCTGATAAGTCAGTTATCTCATGGACCTCAGCTGCTAAACGCTCGGCTTCATCCGCATAGAAGCGACAAAAATCCACCGCCTCTTTGATCTCATCGATACTATCTTGCATAGTTTTACCCGCTTCGAGCTGACAAAGCGCCATCAGCTCCGCGTAGTTTTCTTCATACAAGTCTGCCGTTTTTCGTAGTATCTCAGCGCGTCTTGCGGCAGGAACCGCTTGCCAAGCGGCTTGACCGGCAACGGCTGCCTCAATTGCTTGATTGGCAATCTCAGCATTGGCATACTGAACCTCGCCAGCTTTTACATTATGATTCCAAGGCGCAAGGACATTTTGACTCTCGAGCTGATGAGTAGCGCCCTCTTTTGTATATTCGCTAATTGCTTGACCATCAATGATTGAGGTCGCTGTCCAAGTCTTTTTGCGCTGTTCAGCAATCGCCGCTTCAAAAGGCTGCCACTGGGAGTCGACAAATATATTAGGGCCATAGCTTGCCTCACGCTCGCCATATATCTCTAGCGGTAAGGGAATCTCTGGGTTGTGTAAGTGCTCATTCGCTACGAGCTTATCATACGGATGCACAGTGAGCTTATCGATCGGATAAGACTTATCTAATAGCTGATGTACAAATGAGCTATTGGCACCATTTTCTAGTAAACGTCTCACTAAGTACGGCAGCAAGTCTTGATGCGCGCCGACTGGGGCATAAATACGTACTGGTATCTGATAGGTTTGTAAAATATGATCATAGAGTGCGTCGCCCATACCATGTAGACGCTGGAACTCAAAGTCTCTGTGGCTACTCATAGTCATGACAGACGCCAGAGTATGCGCATTATGAGTGGCAAACTGCGGCCAAATCAAACCACGCAGATGATCTGAGAGTAAAAAACGTGCGCAGGCTAAATATGCAGTATCTGTGCCTTCTTTACGTGTCCATACCGGATAGCCTGATAGGCCTTTTTGTTGCGCAAGCTTGATCTCAGTATCCCAATAAGCGCCTTTAACCAGACGTAGCGGAATACGGTCGCCAACCTCAGCCGCTAAGCGCGCAAGCCAAGCAAAGATTGCGATGGCACGTTTTGAGTAGCCCTGTACCACAAGACCCAGACCGTCCCAGCCAGCAGTGATAGGATCGCGGTATAGCGATTCAAAGAGCTTTAAAGAGATCTCTAAGCGATCGGCTTCTTCGGCATCAATACTCAAATCAACATTGACTTCGCGTGCCGCCTCAATGAGTAGCAGGCAGCGCTGACGCAAGCGTCCAAACACTTGTGCTTCTTGGGTTGCCTCATAACGCGGGTGTAGCGCGGATAGCTTGATAGAAACCGAAGGCTTAGGCATGCCCTCCTTTACTTTGATATTCGCCGTAGATTTAATCGCATGCAGATAATCATTGAAGTACTTTTCAGCGTCTTTATTGGTAATGGCCGCTTCACCGAGCATATCGAATGAATAGGTATAGCCTTTATTGCGATAAGGCTGACTATTACGATTCGCCTCCTCAATCGTCTCGCCAAGCACGAACTGATGACCCATAATGCGCATCGCTTTTTGCATGGCCGCGCGAATCATAGGTTCGCCCATCTTTTTGGTCATGCGATCCAAAAACCCTGACGCGGTCGTACTGCTATCTATACTAACCACCCGCCCGGTCATCATCAGCCCCCAAGTCGAGGCGTTGACCATCATGCCATTATTATCTTTGAGATGTTTTTTCCAATCGGCCACGCTCATCTTGTCGCGAATCAGCGCGTCAGCCGTATAGTTATCTGGTACACGAATTAAGGCTTCAGCCAAGCTCATCAGCAAGATACCTTCTTGCGTATCTAAGCTGTACTCTAATAAAAGCGAGTCCACCATCTTGACTGACTTACTATCACGGCGCACATACTCAACGAGCTTGCGCGTCTGCTCACTTGCTGCATCGCGCTCAGCCTCGGTCGGCTTTGCCAAAGGTAGTAGCTCTGATAGCCAGCGCTCTTCATCGACACTGTATAATGGCGAGATACGCGCATACAGCTCATCGCTTGATTGCTTAATATAATCAGGTGAAAGCAGCTCTGTTGGCTGAAATAGTATAGGCTCTTGTGGGGTAAACTGATCTATTGGGTGCATACCAACTCCATAATTATCGTCTAAAAACTATGATAAATAGAGCGTCAGGATTTTTATAATCTCATATCTTTATACTGGTATTTTTAGTTATTTAAAACGATATAAAATATAACTATCCGCTTATATAGAGAAGATAAATAACTCTCCAAAAGCAATCTGTAAAATAGCTATAGATAAAGACAAAAAAACCAAATTATAAAAGATCAGACAGCGCTATCACAAAACGAGCAAATCCAGCAAAAGCTGGATACGGTTAAGTAGATCGTTGCGTGTTAAACGGACTACGTTAACAATACAAAGGCAAATTAACGTTAAGCGGCATTAGTGCCTTCTTCTTGTCGGTAGTGAAGGAGTGCGATCATAGTCTGAGCGGATGGGTCTAATAGCAGCAAAAACATGATCAGGGTGTCGCCAATTCACTGTAAGAAAAACCTCTACGGCGTTGCTTGAGGTGATGCGCTTAACGTCGCCATATTATCACGAAAAAAATTTTCAAACTATGCCCAACCAACATTTATTTTCAATCATTATTACCTTTAAAAACAGCTAGATACCATATTCATCTTGCTATTGACGCTTAAGGTACCCTTTTCTATTTACTCTTTGACTACTCTGTGCCTATACCCACTTTCATAATCAGACAGTTTATGGCTAATAAACGACAACTGTACCCTATAAATCAGTGCGTTTCATCCGGTAAACCTCTCAAAAAAGAGCCCTCAAAGCTGCATAAAAAAACCCTTCTTATCAAGTTCTGATAAAAAGGGTTAGATGATGATAAAGCTTTGATAGAGTTATAAGTTTATAAAATTATAACGACTCTCTAGACTCTAAACAAAGATAATCTTAGCAAGCAGTACTATCGTTAAGATCCAGACCGCTATACTAATATCAGCAAACTTACCGGTTAACGCCTTAGCAGCCGTGTAAGTGATAAATCCAAGCGCGATACCATCGGCGATAGAATACGTTAAAGGCGTAAATAGTAGTACGACAACGACGGGTCCAGCCTCAGTTAAATCTACCCATTCTACGTCTTTTAGCGTAGCTAGCATCAGTACTGCGACATAAAAGATAGCGCCGGCAGTAGCATAAGCGGGAATCATACCAGCAAGTGGTGCAAAGAAGGTGCTGAGTAGGAATAGCACCCCAACCGTCACCGCGACTAAGCCCGTACGACCACCCGCTGCAATACCAGAGACACTCTCAACGTAGCTGGTTGTCGATGAAGTACCTAGCGCCGCACCAGCAACTGTCGCTGTAGAATCCGCTAACAGTGCCTTGCCCATATTAGGAATCTTACCATTTTTATCGACTAAGCCGGCTTGACTGGTAGTCGCAATCAAAGTCCCTGCAGTATCAAATAAATCAACGAATAAAAAAGCAAAGATAACACTGATCATGCCAACGTTTAGAGCGCCTGCAATATCAATTTGCATAAAAGTCGGTGCCATAGAAGGCGGCGCTGAGACAATACCGGTGAATTGAGTATTGCCAGTTAATAGGCTAATAAGCGCGACGAGTAAAATACCTATAGTTACCGCGCCTGGTACTTTTTTATAAGCCAAAGCGATAATAACAATAAAACCAAAAGCTGCCATAGCAGGAGAGAAGGTCGTCATATCCCCTAGGCCAACCAAAGTGGCGTCGTTATTGACGATGACGCCAGCACTTTGAAGTGCAATGAAAGCTAAAAACGCGCCAATACCAGCGACCACTCCTTGCTTTAGTGAGTTGGGTATGGAGTTGATAATGATTTCGCGTATCTTAAACAGACTCAAAAGTACAAAGATACACCCAGATAAGAATACCGCGCCAAGTGCGATCTGCCAAGTATAGCCCATACCAAGTACTACGCCGTAAGTAAAAAAGGCGTTAAGACCCATGCCCGGAGCTAGCGCGACTGGCAGCTTGGCATAAATACCCATAATAAAACAACCAATCGCCGCAGCTAAGCACGTCGCGACAAAGACCGCGCCTTTATCCATACCCGCATCTGCTAAGACGTTCGGGTTGACAAAGATAATATAAGCCATGGTCAAAAAGGTAGTTAAACCGGCGAGTAGTTCTGTTTTTATGGTGGTGTTATCACCTGTGATTCCATAATATCTTTTAATTGCGTTCATAGTGTCGCTTCCCAGTTGCATTAATTAAGTATCGCATCCAAACTAAAACCTTAGTGTTTAACAGGTCAATCAAGGCGTTATCTCTACCAAAAACTGTTTTGGTAGAGATAACCCAGAGAAGGTATTTTTAAACATGTTCTATCATCATGCTGATAATGCATGATGGGGTGTAGAATGGTTTTTAAGCGATACGAGAAGAAGCTTATCTAGTTTAGTCATTCTAGCCGAATGAGTTGATAGCGTAACGTCTTTAGAAGTCTCGCCTCCGTCTTTAAGATAAAGTTGACGTCATTATGATCTCATTCTCAGTGATAAAACCTTTGGTGATACCTCCGGTTTTGCGTTTTGCAGTGCTTTAGCTATGACAAGGTTGTCGCTATCGGCAGTGGTACTTTGTAGAATAAGCACGTTTAAAAATTAGTGATAACTTGCCTCACGGCCTAGTATATAAAAAAACATACTCTGTGACAATTTGGTAAGTTAAAACTACAATTCAACCTGCAAGCGAAACTCTATTATATTTACGACTTCTTGTCACTCGTTATTTGGAAAAATCAATCATTAGCAATTATTAAACACATTAATAATGACCTTTTTATCATTTAAACGTACACTAACGAGTGAATATGACTTAGAAGCCTTTGCATGCTGATTGTTTTTGGCTTTATTGCCTGAACTTGCTTCATAACGTCAATACTATTGTTTTATATTGCTAGCTATCGTCCATTATGTGAGTCCATTAGATGCCTGAATCTTTAAATATTATCGACCTAATCACCCAAGCGAGCCTGCTGGTACAGATCGTGATGGCTTTATTATTATTGGCTTCACTGCTCAGTTGGGTGGTTATCTTTCGGCTCAGCGCACGTTTAGGCAGTGCCAAACGCTTCGATGAGCAGTTTGAGACTTGGTTTTGGTCAGGCGAAGATCTAGCAAAGCTCTACCAAGGCGTTCAAGGCTCGCCTGATCGACAAGGCCTTGAGCAGATTTTTTATGTGGGGTTCTCTGAATATCTAAGAATGCACAAAAAGCGCCAACCTAAAGACGATATTATCGACGGCGTTGAGCGTAAGCTGCGAGTTGGTCTTGGCCGTCAGCAGCAGCTCTTAGAGTCAGGTCTGACTACGCTGGCAAGTATCGGCTCGGTCGCGCCCTATGTCGGTTTATTTGGTACCGTTTGGGGTATTATGAATGCTTTTTTAGGTTTATCACAAACCGAGCAAGCTACCCTCACCTCTGTCGCACCTGGTATCGCTGAGGCATTGATTGCCACTGCTATGGGGCTATTTGCCGCGATTCCAGCAGTGTTAGCTTTCAATCACTTCACGGCTCAGTCGGCACGGCTCTACGAGTCGCGTGCCTTATTTTGTGATGAGATGACCGGTATGCTACAGCGCGAAACCAGTACCGAAAGCAAAATCGCCACTCCTCGTACTGCGCACATTAATCAGAGCAATCCGCTATGAAGCCAAGTCCTTATAAGCGCCAAAATGCCACGCTCAACAGCGAGATGAACGTCGTGCCTTATATCGATGTGATGCTCGTACTGTTAGTGATTTTTATGGTGACCGCGCCGATGCTGACCACAGGCGTAGAAGTAGACTTACCCAAAGAGCAAGCAGCAAACATGAGCCAAAACCAGCTGCCAATTATCGTCTCTTTAACTGATAATGGTGAGATTTTTATCAGTTATGAGGATAATGTAGATGTGCCTGTCAGTGAGCCTGAGCTGATTAACACTTTATTCAATCTACAAACTCAAAGTAATAATGAAACAGGCCAGCCCATACAGATTATGATCAATGCCGATCAAAACAATCAATACGGCGCTATCGTGGCACTCATGGCAAGCTTGCAGCAAGCGGGTATCGAAAAAGTCGGACTACTCACCGGCCCGCCTTTACCTATGCCGCAGTAAGAAGCCGCAATAAGTAAATGCTACCGTTATCCTTTATAATAGTGGTCTATACGGCTACTTTTTAGCCTTAGCTGAATTGTTCTAGATATCTACCTTTAAGCTCACACGACTACTCATACTTATGAATAACGCACCTCTCGTCTATATACCTACTCCGCCTGACAGTGATGGGCTAACCTTGCCTACGCTGCTCAGCTTGTTGGCGCACGGTATAGTGATTGGCCTGCTGATCTACACCTATCAGCAGCCAAGTCTAGAGACAAGCGGCGCGATTGAGACCACTATGGTATCGCCTGAGCAGTTAGCTGAGATGCAGGCTCAGATATTGAGTAACCGCGCAGCAGCCCAAGCGGCCAGTCAAGCGAACAGCATCTTACCCGCTGAAACCTCTGAAAGTACAGCTAGTACGGCTAGCACCCCGCCTACAGCCCCTTCAGAGTCTGCAGGATCAAGCTCACAAAGAGTACCTGTATTTATGCGCTCTGATGACGCTGCCGATGAGCCTATACTGATGAGCGAAAATCAGCAGCAACGATTGGCTGAGCAATCGGCCGCTTATGAGCGCAATCTAGCAGAGTGGAATGCTCAGGCAGAGGCATTAGCGAGCGAGAGACTTGAGCAAGTCGAACAACGTCAGCAAGAAGATGATGCAAAAGAGCGTGAACGACTCAAAGAGTATCGTGATAAACAAAAAAATACGACAAACCCTAGAATCAATCGCCCGAGCAAAACGGATCGTAATATAGAGATAGAGACAGGACTTCCTAGCAGCGCAAACAAAACCTTTGACTTATCAGACGGTCAATCAACGGCTGATAGCAGACCAGCTGATAGCAAGCCTGCCAGTACCCGTAGTAGCGCTTCGGCTTCTGCGGGCGATTTTAAGAACAGCATAGCTGCTAAAATTCAGAGAAACTTAAAAGCACCGCTTGAAACCCAAGGTATTACTGCTAAAGTAGCTTTAAGATTAGATAATCAAGGTAACGTATTATCCGCCAAAGCTACCGGCGCTAATAGTGCGGTTAATGATGCGGCAGAACAAGCCGCTTTTGCCGCAAGCCCTCTACCTATTGATTTGACCAACCCTAGCAGATTTGCGGCTTTAACGATCAACGTTATGGTTCAATAGATTAAGGTAAAAAGGATTTAAAGCCTAGTGTCAAATAAGTCGACACTGGAGCTTTCTGATATTTATCTCTTGCCGCCGATTATTTTAAAATTTTTAACTTAGGGTATTCACCTATGAAACTATTATCTTTAAAGCTACCAACCTCAAAGCTCACTACCTTCTCCGCGCTAAACCTAGCTTCGGCTTCGCTATTGCTCACGCCACTGCTGTTCGCTCCTTTATATTCTGCTACTGCTGCACCTATGGAGATCGACGTTACGGTGGTTGCGCCAAGACAACAAAACCAAGTCGCCTTTGTCCCCTTTGCCGGTGACAATGTCTTATCTTCTATTATCTTAAATGATTTGAGCCGAACCGAATTAAAGGTCACCAGCCAAGGCTTACCGCAGCAGCCACGTAATAGTGGTGAGCTTGCAGGTACTCTGCCAGTATGGCAAAGCTTAGGTATCCCTTATTTAGTCGTCGGTAGTACTCGCAGCAATCGCGGTCAAGTGATCACAGATTATGAGGTTATCGATGTTAAGTCTGGTCGTATCATCCAAGGCAAACAAAGCTTGACGGCTAACAATGACGCGCAGAGTATGCGCTATGCCGGTCACGTGATAGCTGACAAAATCTACGAGCTTATCACTGGTACGCCAGGTGACTTTTCGGGCCGTATTGCTTATATCGAAGAGACTAGCGTTGGCAGTGACAAAATCTCACGTTTAAAAGTCATGGACGCTGATGGTGAGAATGTGAGAGTCATGACAGAGGTAAAAGGCTCTATCTTCTCGCCAGCTTGGTCCCCTGATAGCAACCGTATCGCTTACTCCATCCAGCGCGAGAAGTCCTATCCCATCATCTATGTTCAAAACGTGAGTGGCGGCGGCGCTACTGCGGTAGCTAACTATCAAGGTAGCAATCTAAGCCCCTCCTTCTCTCCTGATGGGAGCAAAATCCTCTTCTCTAGCAGCTTTGAGGGTAGCGCGGATATCTATCAGATAAGCGCTAATGGCGGCAACCTTCAAAAGCTTGTCAGCTGGCCGAGCAGCGAAGTACAGCCAAACTACGCTCCTGATGGTCAATCGTTTGTTTTTGTCTCCGACAAAGCAGGTTTTAACAGACCGCAAATCTATCGTTATGAGTTTGGCTCAGGGCGCGTCACTAAAGTCTCTAACAGCAGCTACGCGACAAGCCCGCAGTTCAGTAGTGACGGCTCACAGATTGCCTTTTTGAACGGCAGCTCTGCAGCTATTATGGATAGTGGCGGTGCGGTCACCGCAAATTTAGGCAACACCGGTATCGATGAAGCACCTAGCTTTTCACCCAATGGCAAGCGTGTGGTCTATGCTTCAAGACAAGGCGGCAAAGGGGTCTTGACGATTAAACCTCTCGCTGGTGGTAGCGCTATAAACGTACCTAGTAGTGGCACTGTGCGCTCACCTGTTTGGTCAGCCAGTCCGAAATAGCGGATAGATCAAATAGCAAATGCGCGTTCGCTCTACAGGTTCATAACCCTAAAAACAACAAAGCGCCTAATGGTTTATTAGGCGCTTTGTTGTTTGAGCTCAAACAGATAAAAAGCTTGTCGTCATAAATATACTAAACTTTATATGAGCTATGCTGAAGAAACCGTACAACTAAACTTGGTAAACTAAGCGTATTGACAGGAGTTTACCATGACCAAGAAAGTTAGAACTTACAGCACAGAATTTAAAGCCGAAGCTGTTAAAAAGATAGCGGATAATAATGGCAATATTTCAGCTACTGCAAAGCAGCTCGGGATCGCCATGCAAACCTTATCTAACTGGCAGAATAAAGCCAATCAAGGCAAGCTTGTGGGCACTGAACAATACGATCCTGATCTTATGACGGCTCTTCAGGAAATAAAGCAGCTCAAGCGGCAGCTTAAAGTGGCTGAAGAGGAGCGCGAGATCTTAAATGAGGAGGGATAAAGCGAAGCACTGCTTCGCCCCGACGCAAGATGAGAGCTATGCTCGAATGAGGCGACGGCGTACTTTGCCAATGAGGAACGTTAAGAAACAGTCTGGGAGACTGTTTTAGTGACGCAAGGCGTAGGGCTATGCCCGAAGTGACAGTTAGTGAAGTACGCCTTTATTAAAGACAATCAGCAAGTCTTTAGCATTAGTAGCATGTGCCGCGTACTACAGGTTAAACCCTCAAGCTACTATGACTGGCTAGGTCGTCATATCAGCTGTCAGCAGATACATCGTAATCAGTGCGAGTTACTGGTTAAAGCCGCTCACAATGAAACGAAAGAACGTTATGGCGTAGATCGACTGCATGCTCATCTAAGCGAGCAAGGGCATGACATTAGCCTATATATGGTAAGAAGCATCAAAGAGGAACACGGCATTAAATGTCGTCGTCATAAGCGCTTTAAAGTCACCACTGACTCTAATCACAACAAACTGGTCTATGATAACGTGCTGGATCAGCAGTTTGATGCCAAGTGTCCTAATCAGGCGTGGGTCAGTGACATCACCTATATCTGGACACATGAAGGCTGGCTGTACTTAGCAGGAGTCAAAGACTTATACACCAAAGAGCTGGTTGGTTATGCCATCAACAAACGCATGACCGCAGATTTAGTATGTCGTGCACTCAATATGGCAATTAAAAATAAACGGCCCAGCAAAGAGCTAATCGTTCACTCTGACAGAGGCAGTCAGTATTGCAGTCACGCCTACCACAAGACCATTAAGCAGCATCAATTTATAGGCTCAATGAGCGGCAAAGGCAACTGTTTCGATAACGCTCCAATAGAAAGCTTCTGGGGCACTTTAAAGAACGAGCTGGTATATCATCAGGATTATAAGACTAGATTTGCAGCGATCAACGATATTATTAGATACATCGAGCTGTACTACAATCAGACGAGGATTCAAAAGGGTTTGGGTTATAAATCACCAAGACAGGTGTGGTTTGATTATTATCGTCAGGCTGCGTAACTAAAATCTCCCAAGTTTATATATACGGGATTGACGGCAGGGGTCAAATTTACCGATACCATACTGTTTTGAGGGCGTAATATTAGTGGAATAAATATCACCCATCGGTGTTTCAATCGCGTTACCGCCGACGTAGTCATCGCCGTGGCAGGCCATACAATCAGCAGCGCGGGCAATATACGCAC
Source organism: Psychrobacter submarinus (assembly GCF_904846685.1). GTDB lineage: Bacteria > Pseudomonadota > Gammaproteobacteria > Pseudomonadales > Moraxellaceae > Psychrobacter > Psychrobacter submarinus. The sequence continues at coordinate 300,409 of NZ_CAJHBQ010000002.1, read as the reverse complement.
CGCGGTTGACTAGATCGCTGTTGGCAGGGCTGACATTAGGTAGGCTTGCAGCATCAGGAATACTTGTAGCTTCAGCTAATGCGGCGGTAGAAGTGAGACCGATAGCAAACATCGATAGCATCAGATAAAGTGGCTTCATAATATCCTCGTATAGCTAGCAGCTTGATTTTTAATTCGTTGTTTTGCGTTGATGAAGCAGCACAGGGTTGTCAATATAATGCTTTGAATACAATGCTCTTAAAAGCTATCGCATTTGCATACTGAGCCGTGTCAACGTTATTTAATACCTTATGAGTCGACTTTATATTATTTCTGCAGTGTTGCTAGTTTATTAACGTATTCGTTTAAATACTTTACAAAAGTTAGACTAGTTTATATAGTCCATCTCTGTACAAACGTTTTGTTTTAATAGCAAATACCCCCGTCTCTACTGCTATCAGGTATACTTTATCTATTGTTGTTAAATTTTAAGAGACTCATTATTTTGAAAGCGATCTTCAAAGCCACCGCTATCCGCGCGCTTACCCTAAGTGCGGTCGTTGTATCTGCAGCGCTGCAAAGCGGTTGCCAGTCTATGCAGTTCGGTGCTAGCCCCATTCCTGTCATCTCTTACAGTGCCTACGCTCAGCCATAACTTTAGCTTAGCGCTTTAACCTAAATTTTAGACAATTGCTCAAAACCACTTCTTAGACATTGGCATAAACGTCACAAGCGTCACAAACAAGAAGGCGGATATCAATGAGATATCCGCCTTCTTACTTATTTGTCTAGCTGCGTGGTGGGCTGTTATTTATTATCAATCATTTGCCGGTTGGTGCTTGATAATAGTTTTGGCTAAGTGGTTGCCAAACCATATCGCAGTATCTATATCACCCTTGCCAGGCGTTTCCTCCGGTGGCCCATCAGCAGATTGCGTCATTAAGCCCAAATAGCTCGATAGCCGGTTTAGATCATTCTCACCGTGTCCTGTCGGCATAAGCGGCAAGCCAATCCAATTCATCCCATGCTGCATACAATATAGATTGATTTGTTGTAGTACCGCAAGCTTATCGCCGCTCAGTCCACCAGAGTTGGCAAAGGCGGCCGCCCACTTGCCTTCCCACTGACGATGGAACCAACGCTTTGAGGTCTCTTCCATAAATATCTTGAGTCCAGCAGTCAAGCTGCCCATATACACCGCACTACCAAACACAATGAGATCGGCTTGATCCAAAAAGTCCCAATCGACATCATGGACATCGATAGCTTTTACTTGTGTCTCTGCTAACTGCTGACGAGCACCTGTAACAATGGCTTCAGCAACGCGCTTGGTGTGTCCATAATTACTGTGATAAACAACCGCTATGGATAAGTTAGATGTTCTATCGAGATTTGCCGTCGCGGCTATAGATGTAGTCATACGAGCTCTAATAATAAATTGGTTTATGGATTCCGTAGCACTTATAGTAGGGCGTGTTGAACATTCACAAATGCGCACTGCTGATCGCTACTAGTTTATCAAAGCTGTGTTCTAGTCGTCGTTAAAATTGCAGATAATGCTTATTGCATTGGCTAGCTGATTTTATTTAAACAGTCGCAACGACTAGGGCGATTTTAGCATCAGCCCTCACGACAACAACAGGGACAGGACTATTTTTTGCCGCTTTATTGATAAAAATAGACGCTTAGAACGACTAAACTTACCATTTTTATCTGCAAATCGCCTAAAAAATAGTCTCTGTCAGTGCCAAGGTCGAATGTTCAACACGCCCTAGATTCAATATAAAAATGTTGTAGCGCTACGGGAATGAATGTTGCGCAGCATCGAAGGGACGCAGCACGCAAGGAAAATTTATACCAGTAGTGCCTTTCAATTTATGACAGTTTTATTTTCACTTAACCATAGCTGCCGCGGACAATGAGTAAAGCCATACGCCCAGTCGCTGGCTGTTGTAGATGGGTCTGACGACGATAGGAGTAGTAGTTTATATCGTCATAGCTACAATCAATAGCGGTGGTATTCGCCACATTTACCCCTAAATGCTCGAGCTGTGCAACAGCGAGCTTCGGTAAGTTGAGCATGACTTTATTCGCAGATATATTCTCTGTGCTTAGAGTAGCGCGATTTGATAATTTATCCATACTTTTATGGCTCTTATAGCTCTTATGTAATTCGCTATTGTATAAATCATCACGACCGACCTTATGCCTTGAGTTACTGTCTTTACTTATCTCGCCTTCTATTAAAGCTGAGCAACTAAATAAAGCGTCAAAATCATTTAGAGTTGCCGAGTCTAGTAACTGATTATCAGTGCAGCCTGCTACTAATTTTTCTAATACTGGGCGACCGACTTCATAATTGGCTTGGCTAATACAAGCCCCTATCCAAGCGATGATAGGGGCATCGCTATCGAAACGCTCAGTAGTTGCTTTGATAACACCGCAAGACAGCCCTTGCCAGCCCGCATGAATCACTGCAATCTGCTCAGTCGCCGGCTGGTACAAAACAATAGGCACGCAGTCTGCGGTCATAATCGCTAAAGCCGTACCAGTTTGCCGGCTAATCATCGCATCAGCATCTACTGGGCGCATACTCAGCTTGGCGTTACGATGCGCCTCATCAGTGCTATGATCAACGTCATAGACATGCTTACCATGCACTTGATTGAGCCAGTGTACACGCTCAACCATTAGAGGTTGCGCGCTTGCCTGTTGTGCGTTTAACTGATCATTGATTGCGCTCAATAAACGCATACGGTTCATCAACACCGTCAGGCTAGCATCATTGACATGTAAGCCAAGATTAAACTCGCCGTAGCTTGCCTGCCCTTTTTGCAGTTGTTGCTTGCTTGCAGCAACTGCTTCGCCATCATCACTATCAATCGTCTTTGTCAGCGCTGTTGTCTGAAAAATAGAGACACCATCGAGCTGAGCGATTAATCGCACTGGTGGCTTGCCTAAAGCAGCTGTCTTATTCGTCATATTCTGCGCTTCACCTAAGTCTAAGTTGATATAAGTCCAAACTGACATTACTCTAAATTGACACAGCACATTGGCTCAAAAATCAGCTCAGCGATTATTCCAAACCATAATCGTCGCTTAGCACCGCTATGAGCTGCTGCATATCTTTCGGTATCGGCACGGTGACTTCGATGTCTTCATCAGTTATCGGATGCACAAACCCTAAGGCATAAGCATGCAAAGCTTGACGCGGGAAGTTGCCGATAGTTTGGCGCTGCTCTTCGCTTAAGCCTGCACGTAGCTGACGACGGCCGCCATAGACGCGATCACCGACGATAGGGTGACCTATATGACTTAAATGCACTCGGATTTGGTGCGTGCGTCCGGTCTCAAGGCCGACATCCAATAAGCAGTAGTTTTCATTGAGCGGGGTAATCTTCAATAGATGGGTGACCGCTTCGCGTCCAGCGGTCATCACCGTCATTTTGGTACGCTGATTGCGGTGACGCCCGATAGGTGCATCGATCCTTTGATGCCGCCTTAAACTGGCTTGATCTCCGGCAACCACACACTGATAATGGCGATAGACACTTTTGTCTTTGAGCTGCTCCATTAGCGCCATTTGTGCCGGTTTTGTTTTACCGATCAAGAGCAGCCCTGAGGTATCCTTGTCGATACGGTGCACAAGTCCTGCGCGCGGCAAATGGTGCTGCTGCGGGTAGTGATATAATAATGCGTTCACTAACGTGCCGGTTTGATTACCAGCGCCTGGATGCACCACCATGCCAACTGGCTTATTGATGACGAGTACCGCCTCATCCTCATAGACGACTTCGATGGCGATATTCTCTGGCTGATCTTCACTATGCTGCTGCAGCGTCGTGGACAAATGCAATACATCAGCAGTCTTAACGCGGTATTTGGGCCTTTCTACTTTGCCATTGCACAGTAAGCTACCGTCAGCGATCCAGCCTTGAAGCTGCCCGCGCGAAAAATCAGTAAAGACTTGTGAAGCAAGCTTATCGATACGTAGGCCTGACTCTTTTTCAGTCACGGTATGCGTCACATCGATGACCTCTAATACGCGTTGACCTGGCAGTTGAGAGCTTTGATCCTCATCGCCTGATTCATCATCGTCTTCTATTTCTTCATCCATAAGACCATCATCAGCAAGAGAGTCCTCATCGAATTCTGCTAACGCTGCTTCGTTTTCAATCATCTCATTATCGGCATTTAGTGTTGTACTTGTGGCATTATCATTCATAGCATATTCAGTCGTCGTAAAGTCACCATAGTGCACTTTATAGAAATGTAGACAGTTATTTGATAATTTAGCGCGCTGGCTATCAAAATAAAGTATCCGTTAATTAGGGATATATTGTAGCATGGCAAATGCTCAGACCCTACAGCATCACTCAGTTATCTGTTTTAAATTAAACTTAGTGATATAATTGATAATCACTTTGCTGTAGTTTATTTGGAGCCGAGTATGGTTTAAAGCCAACTTTATAGTCAGCAAAATCGCTCAGCTTGCGAAAATAAACCGTGAAAAAATAGACGAAGCTTGTATTATTCTATAAAGTAGGCAGAACTTTTGCTAGTAGCCTATCGATTGGTGCTACTACTGACTTTTATTATTAACCTGTTATGTTGCATAGTAGCGTCGCTGCTATTATGCCTTTTGTGCGGAGAGAAGTATGCGCCCTGTAGGCAACACGTTTATCAAACTATCTTCAATGACCTTGCTTACCTTAAGTGTGAGCTTGGCTGGCTGCCAGACTTTTAAAAACCTAACAGGCGATGACGTAGACGCCGTCGAGACGGCCGAAAAGTCTGAACAAGCTTATTATAATGATGCGATTGCACAAATCGACAAAGGTCGTTACAACCAAGCCATCGAAGACTTAAATAACTTGCGCACTTTTTATCCTACCGGTCCTTATGCAGAGCAAGCACTGCTCGATGTGATGTATGCCCAGTACGCTAGTGGCAGCTATGAGCTCGCTGCTGCCAGCGCCGAGCAGTTCATTCGTCTTTATCCTTCTAATCCGCAAGTCAGTTACGCCTATTACGTACGCGGCGTGGCCAATATGGAAGGCTCATCTGATGGCCTAAAAATCTTTAAAGTCAATCAAGCAGAGCGTGATACAGCCTATTTACGTCTTGCCTTTGCCAACTTCCAAGAGCTGGTCAATAAGTACCCCAATAGCCCCTACTCTCCTGATGCTGCTCAGCGTATGACCTTTATCTACAATCAGTTTGCACAAAGTGAGCTGACAGCGGCTAACTGGTATATCGAGCGCGAAGCTTATGTCGCGGCCGTCAACCGTGCCAAATGGGTCGTACAATATTATCCATTGAGTGAGTCTGTTCCTGAAGCGCTAGCTATCTTGGCTTACGCGCATCAAAAGCTTGGTATCACTGATCTGGCCCAAGAGTACCAAACGCTCCTTCAGATTAACTATCCAAACTGGCTGACCAATGATGGCCGCGTTAAGCTCAATACCAAACGTGATAGCTCTTGGTTAAACAAGCTAACCTTTGGTAAGCTTGGTCGCGCAGGTATTAGCGAGTCCTCGATAGCGACGGGTCAATATACTGGCGCAACCAAAGAGCAGATCATTCGTAGCGCCACTCAGCTACGCCTGCCAAGCGACAATGCTGCTGCCAGCAGTGCTAATGCTTCTTTAAATAACCTAGTCACCGGCGACAATCGCGGTGTCAATATCGGTCTAGGTCTGCCTGAAAATGAAAGCGAGCGCATCACTGACCAAGCAAGCACCGGCTCTACTGCTAGATCCGCTATTGTTAATCCGCAAACCACCAATCCTGTGCGCCGCGCAACCCTACCTGATGACAATACTAGCGAGCGTATTCAGCTCACGCCTGCCGATACGGATGTCATCGAAGAAGACACTGAATAGTCGGCTTACTGATATAATCAGCTGACTAATACTGTATCAAAGTACGATGTCAGTAGATAAAAATGCAAATAAATAAGGTCAACGCTATCGTTGGCCTTATTTATTTTAAGCTAATATTAAATACTAGCGCGCTTCATGATGAGGTATGAGTAAAGCCACCTCTAAATATTTCACCAAAATTAAAAGCTGAGCATAATCTTGCTCAGTCTCTGTGCTAAAATATTTATCCTTATGAGTATTCCTAACCATATTCTCGAGCAATTAAATAGCCAAGCTGACTTGATCAGCATGATTGGTCGGCATACTACGCTCAAACGAGCAGGTAGCGAGTTTAAAGGCTGCTGCCCTTTTCATGGTGAAAAATCGCCTTCTTTTTATGTCAATCCACAAAAAAACATCTACCACTGCTTTGGTTGTAGCGTCGGCGGTAATGCGATTAGTTTTTTGCGCGATTATGAAAACCTCACTTTTATGGAAGCGGTTGACGAGCTGTCTAAGCAGACCGGCATCGAAGTCCCGAAAGACGAGCAAAAAAACGTCAGCTACCAGCGCAGCAAGCCGAGGCCCATTGCTCAGCCTATGCCTCCAAAGGTAGTGGACAACACATCTTCGCCGGTGCAGCAAACTTCTGTTACCGCGCCTGACTATCATAATGATGATGCATTCTATGCCAGCCACGCAAGTAGTGATTATTTTGATAACTATACTAGCGACTTGTCCGCGGCTATGGATTATCCTGATTACAACCCTATCGATGACCAACAGCCGCCAGATTGGCTTATGGCTGATGACTACTCAATGCCAATCGGCGCTGATAGTGCCAGTGAGCAAGACGGCAACTTATACGAGCTGTTGACGCAGATTCAGCAATTTTATCAGCGTAATCTGCACACGCATCCGCATGCCAAGCATTACTTTGCCGCCCGCGGTATCACTGAGCAAAGTCTTGAGGATTTTGGTTTAGGCTACGCGCCTTTTGGCTGGCAGCACCTTGAGCATGAGTTTCCTCAAGATATAGAAGGGCTAAAGGCGCTAGGGCTTGTGCGCCAGTCAGAGTCAGGTCGTGATTATGATCTATTGCGTGATCGCGTCATCTTCCCGATTCGTGACAATCAAGGACGCACAATTGGCTTTGGTGGCCGCGCGCTCGATGATGAAGTCAAGCCTAAGTATATTAATTCCTCAGACTCGCCCGTCTTTCACAAGCAGCATGTACTCTATGGTTATTATGAGTCGCGCCAGCAGCGGGCTAAGGATTGGCTCGTCGTTGAAGGCTATATGGATGTCATCGCGCTGTATCAAGCAGGCATTTATGGCGCGGTGGCCTCTATGGGTACAGCGATTAATGAGAGTCAAATCTCAAAACTTTTGACCTTAAACCCAACGCTCACCTTAAGCTTTGATGGCGATAGCGCCGGACAAAAAGCGGCTTGGCGCACGCTTGAGGTGGCGCTACCGGTACTCGCCGATGACAAAGAGCTTAGGTTTTTGACCTTACCGAACAACCATGATCCCGACACTTTTATTAAAGCGCACGGCAATGAAGCTATGCGCGAGCAGATCAAAAACGCCATGCCGCTGTCGCAATATATCTTCGCTTACTTAAGTGAGCGTTATGATATGAGCTTAGCAGAAGGCAAAGCGAAGCTGATGTCGCAAGTGCGAACACTGACAGCTTCTTTGCCAAAAGGCAGTAGCTTTCGTTATCTGCTCAACAATGATATCTATCAAAAGCTGGGCGGCAAACGCAGTCAAAACAGTGAAGCTAAAGATGCCTTGTTAGACTTTGATGGTGATATGACCATCAGTCAGCAGCTGCAGCTGTGCTTTTTGTTTCAGCCCTTAGCGTTAAGCGAAGATCCGATTGAGATGATTTGGCAGCAAGCAGGGCTCACAAGCTTATCCCTGCCTGCCCATATCCAGCAAAAAGCCTCGGCTGACGCCATGCGCGCTTTGGTTTGGGAGGATTTGCAAGATGCTCCTTTGATAGATGTAGTCAGTACCATCAAGCGCTGTATCAATTACTTGCCAAAAGACCCCAATGCGGCAGCGCATTTTATATTATCTAATCTTACCGCGAGTACCCAAGAGTCGCTGAGTCGTAGCTGGGGTCCTTTTTATAAGACCTTACACGCCAGAAATATCTTAAGCTTGGATGCGCTGATTGAGACACTAGTTATGCAGCTACTGCAGCTGCATATGCAAAAAAAGACCCAAGAGCTGATAAAAAACCCCAATCATGTCAAACTCGCCATCGTTAGAAAACAAACCCAGCACCTCAATGATTGGATGCGGGCCCAGCAAGCCGAACAATCCGCGCAAATGATGGGCAGCTAAGTAGATGGTGCGACGAGTCTGGCCTACAAATGATCTAGGGCGTGTCCCTAATTCAAGCGTTTATGACTAAATGGGCTAAAAATGGCTAAATCTTTGGCAAACGGTGTCAAATAGCTGGTCAATATCTTGATATTACCTTCGCTATTTTCCTTGTTTGCCTGCGATTTATCTCATTTTCATCATCATTTTTGAAATAGGGACACGCCCTAGGACGGGCTTAATTTATTTTTTATCCTAGCCAAACCCTTTAAAACCCTAGCAGCTGACCCCATCATCTATGATAATGCTCAATAAGCTTTCAAATCAGCGGTTAAAAAACAAGAGATTCTAGTATCTGCGCTGATTAGCCGTATTCTGTTTTCATAGGTCTGTGTTAAACTACGCCGTTATCAGCTTGATTTGAGCAATTTGAACCAATTTTTTATTTTTTTGCTATTTTGAATTGTAGTCTATTTATAGCATTGATGCTTTTGAGCCCTTATTCATATCAACTCATTGTCATAGTAGAGGATGACTAATTGCTAAGCTTATAGGTCAATCCAAGCATTTAGCCTTTATATCTGTTATGACAATGCCCGATGCAAGCGAGTAATTATGAACGATAAGTCCTTATCTAATTCCACCTCCCAGCTAGCTACCCTAATCCAGATGGGTAAGGAGCAAGGGTATCTCACCTATGCTGAGGTGAATGATCAACTTCCAGACTCTATTACCGAAAGCGATCAGATCGAAGATATCGTGCAGATGCTGACGGACGTTGGGATCAAAATCTTTGAATCTGCTCCTGATGCTGATGATATCTTGATGAGCGATGATTCAAGCGATGATGATATGGCAGCGGATGAAGCAGCAGCCGTACTCGCTTCTGTTGAGACAGAACCTGGACGCACCACTGACCCTGTACGTATGTATATGCGTGAGATGGGTACTGTTGATCTACTGACTCGTGAAGGCGAGATCGCTATCGCTAAACGTATCGAAGAAGGTATCCGCGATGTGCAGCATGCGATGGCCTACTGGCCTGGTACGGTACAGTTTGTGCTTGATGAATACCAAAAGGTTCAAGAGGGTGAGAAAAAACTCTCTGATGTGATTACCGGCTTTTTAGATCCTGAAACTGAAGAAGATCGTCTGGCAGCTAAAGAAGAAAAAGATCGCGTTAAAGAAGAAAAAGAAAAGGCCCGTGAGGAGAAAGAAAAAGCACCTGTCCTCAAAGCTAAAGATAAGAGCAAGCTCGATGACGAAGACGATGAAGACGAAGATGACGTCGAGGAAGAAGAAGCTGAAGAAGAAAGCGGCCGTATCGACCCAGAAGCCGTACGCCTGCGTATCGAGGAGATCGAAGACTTATTTGTTACTGCTAAAGAAGCCTTAATTGAATATGGCCGTGGTAGCGAGCAAGCAAAAGCCGCTTATGCTCTACTCGCTGAGCGCTTTATGATGCTCAAACTGAACAATCGCATGTCCGATCAAGTCATGGCCATCATGCACGATGTCTATGATGATGTGCGTAAGCAAGAGCGCCAAATTATGCGCCTGGTCATCCGCCGTGGCCGTATGCCGCGTAGCGAGTTTCGTAAGACCTTCCCAAGTAACGAGACTAACGTCGATTGGCTCACAGAGCGCCTAAAAGGCAAGCCAGCCTTTGCCGAAACTTTAGAAAAAGTCACTGATGATGTGATTCTACTGCAGCGTAAAATCCGCGACTACGAGCAGCAGCTCGACATGGAAATCGTTGATATGAAAGATGTCGCGCGCCGTATGGCAGTTGGTGAGGCCAAAGCCCGCCGTGCCAAAAAAGAGATGGTCGAGGCTAACTTACGTCTGGTTATCTCAATCGCCAAAAAATACACCAACCGTGGTCTACAGTTCTTGGATCTCATTCAAGAAGGTAACATTGGTCTTATGAAAGCGGTCGATAAGTTTGAGTATCGCCGCGGTTATAAGTTCTCAACTTACGCCACTTGGTGGATCCGTCAGGCGATTACCCGCTCAATCGCTGACCAAGCGCGCACCATCCGTATTCCGGTGCATATGATTGAGACGATTAACAAAATAAACCGCGTCTCGCGTCAGCTGTTGCAAGAGATGGGGCGTGAGCCTACGCCTGAAGAGTTAGGCGAACGTCTCGAGATGGACGAAGTCAAAGTCCGTAAAGTGCTAAAAATCGCCAAAGAGCCGATCTCTATGGAAACGCCTATCGGTGATGATGAAGACTCGCACTTAGGCGATTTTATCGAAGATGGGACGATCTCAAGCCCTGTCGATGATGCAACATCTGCAGGTTTGCGTGAAGCGACGCGTGATGTATTAGGCAATTTGACCGAACGTGAGGCGCGTGTGCTCAAAATGCGCTTCGGTATCGATATGCCAACCGATCATACGCTAGAGGAAGTCGGTAAGCAGTTCGACGTCACCCGTGAGCGTATCCGTCAGATCGAAGCCAAAGCGCTGCGTAAATTGCGCCACCCTTCGCGCTCTGAGCACTTGCGTTCATTCCTTGAGAATGATTGATATAGCAGCTTGAAAAAACGCTATTTTAGCCTCATAAAGGAGGCAAGACAGTAGCAGGCAATAAGTAAAAAAGCTGAGCGAGTCTCAGCTTTTTTGTGTGCGGCTCTAGCATTAATATTGAAAAAACAACAAAGGTTTCATTATGAGTAACGATCCAAAAAACAACGCTAACGATCAACAAGCCAGCAAAAGAGACGTCAAAGTCACCGAATTAGTCGCTAATAACGGCATCTTAAAAGGTAAAAAAACGGATATTCAAAACCCAGAGCTGTGGGAATTTCCCATGAACTATCCGATGAGTGTGATCGGTCATGAAGGCGAACACGAAACATTACTCAATGAGCTAAAACTCATTTTGGGCAGTCAGTTCCCTGAGTTCGACTTAGCCTCTATTGAAGTCAAGCCTTCAAAGACCAACCGCTTTCATTCAGCGCGGGTTAATCTGTATCTGACTAGCGCTGAGCAAGTGAATGAGCTTTATGCAGCGCTTGATAACGCGCAAACGGTACGTATGGTGGTATAAGCAGCAAACCTCTTGCTAGAAGCGGCTACAACGAGTCAGCGCTCTATCTAAGTTGTTATTTGGCGAGTCTTTCCTCTTAATACATCGAAAAGCACAACCAAAATCGTCACTGTTTAGGTGACGATTTTTTATGGCATTGACCGTGCTTATCGGGTACAATCTGTGCCGCTATTTTACGCTTCCCACTGCTTTATCAGTAGCAAAGATATCAAATTCGCAAAAGTGAAAAGCAAGCTGTTTTTTATAAAAAAATTTATGATTCTTTACATATCTTCTAGGCCTTATGCCATCGCTCTTTGCTGAAATTTAGCACCTCAACAACATAAATTCAATCTAAAATCAATATAGCATTTTCAAATTATTCCCGCTATATTGTGTCTACTTACTAACAAATACGCTATATGTAGTGCTCAGTGGTTTTTTACCTGACTAGAGCCTTCGGTATTCTTTTGCCTAAAAAAAAGCACAGAAGCTTTTGGTTATAGCTTGCTTAATAAAAGAAGTCGATAACACTATAGGACAGTTTTGACTTAGGACAGTTTTGACTGAGTAATACGACTAACTATTGATAATTTACGAGGGCGGTATGACACATATTGATAATATTCAAGTAACCAAACGCGACGGACGCCTAGAGCCTATAGATTTGGATAAAATCCATAAGGTAATCGAATGGGCCGCGCACGATTTAGATAATGTGTCAGTGTCACAAGTGGAGCTTAAATCGCACATTCAGTTTTATGAAGGCATCAAAACCCGTGATATCCACGAGACTATCATCAAGTCAGCTGCCGATCTCATCTCAGAGGACACGCCTGACTATCAGTATCTCGCCGCGCGCCTTGCTATCTTCCATCTGCGTAAGATTGCGTATAATCAGTTTGAGCCGCCGCACCTATTCGATCATGTTACAACTCTAACTGAAGCAGGTAAGTACGACGAGCATATCCTAGCCGACTACAGCCGTAGCGAGTTTGATGAGCTAGAAGCCTACCTCGATCACTGGCGCGATATGAACCTTGCTTATGCCGCGGTAGAGCAAATGGCAGGCAAGTACCTCGTACAAGACCGCGTCACCAAGCGCGTTTATGAAAGCCCGCAGTTTTTGTATATGCTCGTAGGCATGTGTCTATTTGCCAATTACGATAAAGCTGAGCGCTTAAGCTACGTCAAACGCTTTTATGACGCGACCTCACAATTTAAAATTTCCCTACCGACGCCTATCATGTCAGGTGTACGTACGCCATCGCGCCAGTTCAGCTCGTGCGTACTTATCGAATGCGGTGACAGCCTCGACTCTATCAACGCGACCACCAGCGCGATTGTGCGTTATGTCTCGCAGCGCGCTGGCATCGGTATCAACGCTGGCCGTATTCGCGCCTTGGGTAGCCCTATCCGCGGCGGTGAAGCGCAGCATACCGGCTGCATCCCGTTTTATAAGCTCTTTCAAACGGCAGTCAAATGCTGCTCGCAAGGCGGCGTGCGCGGCGGGGCCGCGACTCTCTTCTATCCACTATGGCATTTAGAAGTTGAATCACTCCTTGTACTCAAAAACAATCGCGGTGTCGAAGACAACCGTGTGCGTCACATGGATTACGGCGTACAAATCAACAAAACCTTGTACACGCGCTTGATTAAAGGCCAAGACATTACCTTATTCTCGCCGGATGACACCCCAGGTCTGTACGATGCGTTCTTTGAAGATCAAGAGAAGTTTGAAGCGCTCTACACCAAGTACGAAGGCGACCCTTCTGTACGTCAGCGCCAGATTCCAGCGGCAGATCTGTTCAGCCTGATGATGCAAGAGCGTGCTAGCACCGGCCGTATCTACATCCAAAACGTCGATCATTGCAATACCCATAGCCCGTTTGACGCGAGCGTTGCACCGATTCGCCAGTCAAACCTGTGTATGGAGATTGCGCTACCGACTAAGCCGCTTGATAATATCAATGACGAAGAAGGTGAAATCGCGCTTTGTACCCTATCAGCGGTCAACTTGGGTAAAGTCGAGAGCGTTAGCGATATCGAAGAGCCCGCAGAATTAATCGTCCGCGCCCTTGATGCCCTACTCGACTATCAAGACTATCCGGTCAAAGCTGCTGAAAATGGCAGTATGCGCCGCCGTACCTTAGGTGTGGGCGTGATCAACTATGCGTACTACTTGGCCAAAAATGGCGTGCGCTATTCAGATGATTCAGCACTAGGCCTGACCCATCAAACCTTTGAAGCGCTGCAGTATTATTTACTCAAAGCGTCAAACAAACTCGCCCGCGAGCAAGGCGCGTGCCCTGCCTTTAATGAGACCACTTACTCGCAAGGTATTTTGCCGATCGATACTTATAAGTCTGACTTGGATAACATCTGCCAAGAGCCACTACATCTCGATTGGGAAACGCTACGTAGTGAGATTACCGAACACGGTTTACGCAACTCTACCCTAACCGCCTTGATGCCGTCTGAGACCTCAAGCCAAATCGCCAACGCCACTAACGGTATCGAGCCACCACGTGGTCTGGTCTCTATCAAAGCGTCAAAAGATGGCATCCTCAAGCAAGTGGTACCAGAGATTGAGAAATTACGTGGTCAATACGAGCTACTGTGGCAAATGCCAAATAACGATGGCTACCTCAAGCTTATCGCTATCATGCAAAAATTCGTCGATCAAAGTATCTCGGCTAATACCAACTACGATCCGGTGCGTTATGAAGGTGGCCGTGTACCGATGAAAATATTGCTAAAAGACTTGCTCAACGCTTATAAAATGGGTGTGAAGACGTTGTATTATCACAACACGCGTGATGGAGCGAACGATGCACAAGCGGATATGGAAGATGATTGTGCTGGCGGGGCTTGTAAGATTTAAAAATTTGGCCATTAGGCTCTCTGATCTAATTTAGAGAGCCTAATAGATAACTTGGTCTAGTAAAAGGAGGTGCAACTAAAATATAGATAGCATAAAACCACTAAAGCTAATTAATAGAGAGGTAATTTAATTATGGCTAAGAACACAGGCCGTAGTACTCGCAGAGGTTCGGTAAAAGCTCGAACTCAAATGAAGCATCCTAGTAACCCTAAGCATTCGCTTAAGAGAGACGCTGCTACAGGTCGATTTATGAGTGGTATGAAAGGTAGTTATAAAGGGGTAGCACAGGAGGTAGATAGTAGAAGATAAAAATGGCATAGAAGAGTAATCAACTATGCCATTGGAGATGCTAAATACGTCAATATTTAGTATCAGGAAGTTGAGACTACCGACGTCCACAAGTGATAGGCCAATAGAATGAATTTCCTTTTTCAGAGCAGACATTCTAATTTAAAACTTACCACTTGTCCAAAAAAACCGTGAAAAGGTAGTCACAAATATTTCTACTCAGGAGTAATGAGTATGGAAGTTTATCGTGATATACATGGCGACTCTGGCGTAAGCGCATTCGAGGTCGGTGATGACTCTATAATTGTGCGTTTTACGAAAGGTGGTATGTATCTATATAACTATTCCAAAACTGGCGCTTATCATGTCAACAATATGATAAGACTAGCTAGAACAGGAAATGGTCTTAACGGATACATAAACTTAAACGCTAAACATACTTATGCTAGAAAAATAGCATAGGTGTTTGGTCTGACCTAAATGGTTTAGTGTTAGGGTGCTTCGACACCTTAGCACTATTAAGTATAAGTGGCTAAGAGGAATAAGAATTTGAATATTTCAGTTAGTAAAAAGCATTTTTTGAGAATTAATACTTGGGATGATATTTATAAAATGAGTGGATATACTGACTCATTAGATCCTAAGAAGGAAAAGCTAAAAAGAGTTATCGATAAGTATACGCTTCCGACCACAGGAAAGTGTGGGCTCTCAAACTGTGGCACAGCTCATAATAATGGATATATTGTCGAAACTGACACAGGCAAGCTAACAAACGTAGGACATATATGTGGTAAAAATCACTTTGGTGTTATCTTTCAAACTTTAGAGAAAAGCTTCAACAGAGAGTATAGAGATAGACAAGCGAAAGAAAAAATAGCAAGCTTCAAGAGTAATTCGAGCCAATACCTTGAAAAAGTAGTAGTTATAGAAAATATGTATGGAAAGATTGGTCATATTCATAAGCTACAGCAGTTTTTTACTCATGCTTCAAGAGGCTGTCCCTCATTTATCCTTGAAATGATTAAGCTTATGGTAAAAAACAGAAACCCTACTATTTATAAGACTATAAAGCTTAGCAAAGAAGAATATGAAACCTTAAAGACTAGTGGAGTAAAAGCACCGTCAAGGTATAAAGAGATACCTATAGGCACTATTGATGGCTTAGCATTTTTATATCATGAGAATAATCTGAGAATGTATGCTGAGGATTTCAAAAACCCTTTGGATGAGCTATTGAACCTAAATGTTAGTTCTTTAAGTAGCAGTCAACTTGATAGATGGTCTAAGAGAGTCGGTGAGTTTGACCGTACAATTAATCAAACCCATGAGATAATGATAGACAGTAAAATATTTCTTGATAGGAGAAATATTTTAAAATTTAGAAAGTTAATACCTGATGACGATACGCAATTTATATATCTTGTAAAAATCCTGAAAGACCAGTTTGACATTAAAATCTAGTTGTAGGATGCGCCCAGCGCACTCTAAAAATTACGTCCAAACGGAAGAGTCGTTAAGTAAAAAGAAAGACGCCCTAACACGGTCGTTTAGCCCCGACTATAGCGGTATCCTGCTGACGACGATGGCGATGCAGTCTGTGACTGAACGTAGTATCGAGACAACAGGAATGCGGTCAGACAAGATAGACTGCACGCCAGCGGCTAGGCAGATACAAGCGGTAGGCGGGATTGGCTACTAAAATATTTAATTTAACACAGTAACAAGTAAGACCGAATTTTCGTGCTAAAATTAGCCCTATATTTAGGACACAATATTAGCGGAGAATGAATCATGCAACCGATATTTGCGACACAAACAGCCAGTATCTCAGAGCTAAAAAATAACCCGTCTGCTTTAATCAAACAGTCAGATGGTGAGTCGATTGCCATTTTAAATCACAATAAACCCGTGGCTTACTTAGTTTCCACAGACATGTACGAGCGTATGATGGAAGCCATGGATGATATGGCACTCAGCCAAACCGTTAGCGCACGAATGAATGACGGGCAGACACCGATAAAGGTTACCTTGGATGACTTATAGTCTTGAGTTTCATCCTCTCGCATTAAAAGAATGGAAAAAGCTCGCGCCCAGTATTCAGCAGCAGTTTAAAAAAAGCTGCAGCAGCGATTATCCAACCCTCATGTGCCTGCATCAAAACTCTCTGGACATCCAGATACCTATAAAATCAAATTGCGTACTGTAGGCTATCGTCTGGTGTATACCGTCAAAGATGATGTAGTGGTCGTTTATGTACTAGCCGTAGGCAAAAGAGAAAACAATAAGGTATATGAGAGCCTTGCAGTACGCCAACCATAGCTCAAGTATAATCAAAAAAACCCTTTAACTTTACCGCTATAATCGCAACACATAAAGAATAAAAATGACGGAGGTCATAGACGTGCAATATACCGCAATCATCAAAGACGGTGGGTTGTTTATCCCTAACGTATTTTCAGATATTAATGACGGTAGCTCGCACATCGTACAAATAGAAGTCGATATCGAAGCGGTGCGCGAGCAATTCGACTCAAACGTTGCCTCAAATCAAGAAAGCGCAAAAAAAGAGGTCGCAAAAGCTGGGAAAAAACCAGCAAAGCGTGTCACTAAAAAAACAGCGGCAAAACTGCCTCAAGACGAAGGATTAAGCCCGCAGCGTAAAAGCGCTATCGATGAACTAGACGCTTTGGATGATGGTGAGCTTAGCGAGATGCTCAAAGCTTATGTCAACGAAGGGCAGATATCTTTGGAGAACTTGTAGGTTATTGGGTAAGACACCCTATAGAATGTATTTAACGTTTATATCAATATATCAATCAACTAGATATTTAAAAAGGCAGTTTCATGACTTATTCAATCTTTAATCAAACCCCGAATAATGCGCTTACAGAGCCGATGTTTTTTGGTCAGCCGGTCAATGTCGCCCGCTACGATCAACAAAAGCACCCGATCTTTGAGCAACTGATTGAAAAGCAGCTGTCGTTTTTTTGGCGTCCTGAGGAAGTCGATGTCTCAAAAGACCGTATCGACTTTAGTAATTTATCCTCGCACGAGCAGCATATCTTTATCAGTAACCTCAAATATCAGACCCTACTCGACTCCATTCAAGGTCGTAGCCCCAACATCGTGCTGCTGCCACTGGTGTCGATACCGGAGCTTGAAACGTGGATTGAGACCTGGTCATTCTCCGAGACCATTCACTCGCGCAGCTACACGCATATCATTCGTAATATCGTTAATGATCCAGGGCTTGTCTTCGATGATATCATGCAGAACGAGCATATCCTAGAGCGCGCCTCTGACATCGCAGGCTACTATGATGAGCTGTACCGTAACTCGCAGCTGTATAGCTTGTACGGTGCCGGCACGCATAAGGTCAATGGCGAAGAAATCAGTGTTGATTTGCGCTCATTAAAGAAGCAGCTCTATCTGTGCATCATGGCGGTCAACGTGCTTGAGGCGATTCGTTTTTATGTGTCGTTTGCTTGCTCGTTTGCCTTTGCTGAGCGCAAGCTGATGGAAGGTAATGCCAAGATTATTAAACTGATTGCTCGTGATGAAGCACTGCATCTGACTGGTACACAGCATATGCTGAACCTGATGCGTAATGGCAAAGATGATCCTGAGATGGTTGAGATTGCCGAGGAATGTCATGAGCAAGGTATTGAGATCTTCCGTAAGGCCGCTGAGCAAGAAAAAGAATGGGCGGGATACTTATTTAAAGACGGCTCAATGATCGGACTTAATAAAGATATCCTTTGCCAATATATCGAGTACATCACCAACTTGCGTATGGAAGCGGTTGGCCTACCCTCAGCCTTCCCAAATTCGAAGTCTAATCCGATTCCTTGGATCAATACCTGGCTATCCTCTGATAACGTGCAAGTCGCGCCGCAAGAGACTGAGATCAGCTCGTATCTGGTCGGTCAGATCAACTCAGACTTGTCCGATAGCGACTTTGATGACTTTGAGCTGTAATTTTTAGATGTTATTAGCGCGTCGATGACATATCGCTGTCATGTAGGCGCGCTATCATCAAGGCAAAAAACACCAATAAAAATGACCATCAGGAGCTTGGGCAATGACGTGGGTAGTGACTAGCAAACAGCGCTTTTATTTGCATGATAGCGAGACCTTGCTAGACGGCTTACTGCGTACTGGGCACGATATCAACTATCAGTGCCGTGAGGGCTATTGTGGTAGCTGCCGCGTACGCCGTATCGCCAGCTCGCATGTGGTGGAGTATCCTTTTGCGCCGCTTGCGATGATTGAGGATAATGAGATATTGCCCTGCTGCTGCCGGGTTCAAGGTGTTATCTATATCGATCATGAGCTGGTAAAAGACTGAGTGATTCATAAACCATTCGCTCATAAAAAACGCGCTGTCTTTGAAAGACAGCGCGTTTTTTGATGTTCAGTCATGTTGCTATTAACTAATGCTACATAGACAGTAGCGCTGAAGTAACGCAAGCTATTATTGAGGTGCGCCATTGTTTTCAAATAGCTTCATCAGCTCCTCACGCATACGGTCACGCTCCTCCTCACTCATCATCGGTCGCTCTTGTGACTCGCCGTGATAGCTCTGTTCAGGGCCACCCTCCATAATAACGGGACGTTGTACGACTTCTTGTGACGGGCGCTCAGCTAAGGTTACAGGAACTTCAGCGTGCTTACCATTGCGTAGTATTTGAGTATTGAGCACCGTGTTGGGCGGTTTGCGTGCGACATACTGAATCAGCGTATTGGCATCGGTCATCTCAACGCCATCAATAGTCAAAATAATATCGCCGGTCTTTAGGCCACTAATCGCGGCAGGACCTTGCGGAACCACATTAAGCACTTCGACACCAGTTGAGGTCTCAAGCTGAGTCGGATCACGCAATTGCGACTGAATCTCAATGCCAAGCCAGCCACGGCTGACGCGGCCATCTTTGATCAGCGCGTTCATCACTTGCTCAACAAGCGCGGTTGGAATAGCAAAGCCGATACCCATTGAGCCGCCTGAGCGCGAGAAAATCACAGTATTAATACCGACCAACTCACCGCTAGCATCGACTAGCGCACCGCCTGAGTTACCTGGGTTGATAGCGGCGTCGGTTTGGATAAAGTCCTCAAACTTATTGACACCAAGGCCCGTACGACCTGTGGCTGAGATAATACCTTGCGTCACCGTTTGACCCACGCCAAAGGGGTTACCTATCGCTAGCGCAAGATCGCCAACGCGAATAGGCTCTTCACGAAACCCTAATGGCGTAAGCCCAGTCATATCGACGCGAATCACTGCTAAATCACTATCTGGATCGGTACCGATGACCTTAGCTCGGCTTTTACGCCCATCGCTAAAGGCAACGGTGATTTCATCGGCTTTTTCGACCACGTGCGCATTAGTCACGATATACCCATCTTCAGAGACAATAACGCCTGAGCCTAAGTTAGTAGATCCTGGGCCTTGCTGCTGGTCACCATGGTTCTCAAAGAATCGGCGCAGTACTGGATCATCGATGTAAGGATGCTCTGCCATCGCCTGCGTCGTATAAATATTCACCACTGACTGGGAGGCGCGCGCTACTGCATTATGATAAGAAGAGATCGGCTCTGGCGTATCAGCAACTGGCGCTGAGGCCTCTTGCTCAGCTGGCGGAGTCCTTGGCGGCTCCCATGTCGCCTCTGATGGCGTCTTCATACTCATAAATAGCCAAACAAACGCTGCAATTACTACTATTAATAAAACCCAAGGCAACCACTGCCATAGCGATGCCTTGTTATTGGCGTTTGGGGAAGACGACATAGAGAACCTCTGTAAATGTTATGCTAATGAATAAAGCGCTAGTAAATATTATAGTTTAGATAGGGCTGCAATAAAATTTTTTAAAGGCAAGAGCTTAACGAAATTAAGCTATAGAACCTATCTACTGACATAGCTGCGCTCACCAATTATAACTGGGCTTATTATACAGTACTGCGGCATCGTGTAGCCTTTCAGTTATTATGCTCAAAGGTAGTTTTATGAGACCTTAAACTAACTATGAGTACTCAATATACTCACTACATTCACTATCACACTATTAGCTCAGTTATCAGCTCAGTTAGCTGCTCCAACTAAGCGTAATAAATTGGCTTAATAGCAATATGATAAACTAAGCCTCATTTAAGTGCCTCATTTCAGCTACAACATAAAACCTCTGTCCTACTTATATAAAGAAGACAAACCACTAAAAATTTAAGCAATAAAGTAAGCTATAAAAAAGTAATAAGGAGAACCCATGAACCAAAAGAACCAAAAGCATAATTTAGAATCGACTAGCCCGGCTACTAACAACGGTAGTCCTAGTGCAGCGCCATCGATAAGCGCACAGGCCTTAGCCAAATTTTGTGATGATTATCTTGACGCCAATGCATTTAGAGACTACTGCCCTAATGGTCTACAAGTCGACGGCGGACGGCCTATTCAGCGTATTATCACTGGCGTGACCGCTTGTGAAGCGCTAATAGATGCAGCCATTGATGCTGACGCTGACGCCATTATGGTCCATCATGGTTATTTTTGGAAAGGTGAGCCTGAGCCTATCACCGGAATGAAAGGCAAGCGTATCCGCAAGCTTATGCAGCATGGTATCTCTTTAATCGCTTATCATCTACCCCTTGACGCGCATCCAATCGTAGGCAATAACGCTAAGCTTGCCGAAAGTTTAGGACTCACCATCACTGGTGCTCTCTACCCTAATGAGACGCATCCCGTTGGCAATATAGCCATTGGCAAGCCGCAAAGTGCAGCAAATCTGATAGAGACGATTACTCAAACTCTAGAGCGTAAACCTCTGCATATTGCAAGTGACTTTTCGCTTTCTGGCAGCGATACTGATCAGTCACTTGTCTCTAGTAAAGAAAACCAGCAGATAGACACTACCTCTGCAGTAACAACTGCGTCCAAGCATATTGAGCGGATCGCCATATGTACCGGGGGCGCGCAAGATATGATTGAGCAAGCCGCGCTTATGGATTGCGACGCTTATATTTCAGGAGAGATATCTGAGCGTACCACGCACAGTGCTCGTGAATTGGGTATTGACTACTTCGCTTGTGGTCACCATGCGACTGAACGCGGCGGTATACAAGCGCTAGGAGAATTGGTCGCTGAACAGTTTAATTTGCCGGTTACTTTTGTCGATATTGTCAACCCTGCATGACCGTTAAGTTTTATTACTGCTTTGTTAACGTAACTTGAATAATTGCTATATATTCCTCATAAAGTATAATTGTAAGAGAATGTTTTGTCATGAGACTTTCCATTAATACAGCCTCCGGTTATGACGTTGGTTGAGTGCCGTTTTAGCTTTTGGTTATGATAATTTCTATAACGCTAAAGGTATTCATTTCGATGTTGCATAAGATATTAGCTCTTTAAAGACGCTCTACTTCGGTAGATTGTTGTCGTTAAAGGGCTAATATTAGCGCTGGATAAGAGCTTATAAGTGGCAGTCGCAGTATTGTTAGCGGCTCGTTGTTTATAGAAAGAAGTACTGATTAAAGGGTTATCTATTATTTTAGCTTTAATCAGATCTAAAGCTTCTGCTTTTATACAATAACTTTTTCATGACCTTACCTTAGTACCTTTAGTCTTGATACCTAAGTATTTAACATATCTAAGTATTTAGCGACTGGTGAAGAAACGATACCAAGTTACTCTCTTCATCCATTTTAGTGCGTTTTGAAGCTTAGGGATATCAAAGGCTATTGATAGTGCTGCTCTAACCAGCAGTTTCGACAATCTTATTCAGTCGACTATCTTGTATAGGTAGCAAACGACACTTTGTTTATCGAGCTACTATAATTGAACTAGTATCTTAGCGATGAGTATAAAAGTGTCAAAGATCGACATTTATATAAAGACAGATGTCTTTGCGTATGAATGTCAGTCTAAGGGTAAGTAGGATGGCTACAATTAGGAGACATCCATGCAGCGTATTACTTATCGTGTAAAAGTATCCGCGCAAGGAGCTAGACGTCGTATTTCATACTTATTACGTCCAGCCAATCGCACACTTAGCACCAAAAGTAAGATCGTTCCATCGGCTAAAGTAACTCGTTTTGCCAAATCCAAAAAAATTGCCCAAGTATCTAGTATCGCATTATTATCTTTGCCTGCTAGAAGTCTTACCACTATGGAGGTACCAGTACCGGCCTATGATCAGGTCATGCTAGATAAGACTCTAACCATAGCCGCTGTGCCTGGTGATAGCACTTATTTTGCTACTGACGGTTTTCAGCATGGTTTTGGTTATGATTTAGTGCGTAGCTATGCTGATGAGCTTGGCGTTACTATCGACCTAAAAGCTTATGCAACAGAAGAGACGGCACTTGCGGCACTAAAAAACGGTGAGGCTGATATGGCCTTGACTACGGCTAGTACTCAGCTTACCAATCAGCTCAATCTTGCCTCAGTGAATCTAAGCTGTGGTTATGATACTAGTTTGACTAATAACGGTCTAAACCCGAAAGTGAGCTGGACGTTTAAGGACTCCAGTGATCTGCTGTCACAAACGGCTAGTAGCTATCTGTGTGATAATATCAAAATCAATAATACCCAGAAATTAGCGGCTTTTTATAATCAAAAACTGCTAAAAGATGCTTATAGTCAAAATCACTTTCAGCAGACGCTGACAGAGAAGCTACCCGATTATCAGACGCAGTTCGAGCAGCAAGCTCAGAACTATAATCACGATTGGGAGCTGCTGGTTGCAATGGGCTATCAAGAATCGCATCTCGATGCTAACGCCGTCTCGCCTACTGGGGTACGCGGCATCATGATGCTGACCAATAGCACGGCAAAAGCGATGGGCGTCTCTGATCGCGTTGATCCGTATCAAAGCATCGGCGGCGGTGCTCGCTACTTGGAGCAAGTAAAAGCAGACTTTGCTGATGTGCCAAAGCCGGATCGGATTTGGTTCGCACTTGCCGGCTATAATATGGGGCCTAATGCAGTCAAACGTATTCAGCGTAAACTGCGTGAGCAAGGCATCGATGATAAGAGCTGGGCGAACGTATATGCTTATTTATCAGACAATAGAGCTTCGAATAGCCGCTACGGTCAAGCTATGCATTACGTCAGTAATATCAGAAGCTATCTTGAAACCATCAAGACCTATAGCGTGTAATAACTAGGATGTTTAGCTTATAAAGCATCTGATTTAAAATGTATTTAGTAATAAAAAGCTGCTCTTAGTATTAAGAGCAGCTTTTTTATTCTATGCGCATTAGCTCAGTGAGCCATCAATCCGCTTAACGGACTCACTGAAATTATGCTTAGCGATTAGGCACGGTTAAGCGCTGACCGCGTTGTAACATCGTATCAGGGGCGATATCATTCATATCAGCCAGCTCTTTTGTCGAGACGCCGTATTTGCGCGCTAAGCCAATCAAACTATCTCCAGAAGCCACTTGGTAGCTAACCGTCATTTTTGGCACTTTAAGCGTCTGACCGCGCTGTAGCTGCGCTTTAGTCGATAGATTGTTTGTGGCTGCTAGATCGGATACAGATACTCCGAAGCGGCGAGCTAACGCAATTAGGCCATCGCCTGACTGTACTTTATAATTCTCAGTGTTGTCTAGCTTTTTACCTGTACTAGCAGTACTCGTCGATGCAGCGCTGCTCGTGCTAGTTGCGCTCGTAGCAGTAGAGCGATTACCCGCAGCTGGAATCGTCAAACTGCGTCCTAAGATAAGGTTCGAGTTAGTGCTTAGATTATTGGCTGCGGCCAAGTCACTAACGCCGATTTTGTAGCGGTTGGCTACCCCAATTAACGTATCACCAGAGCGGATCTTATAGCTGATGGGTTTGTCATTGAGCTTATTGTCCACTTGTGAAGCTGAGACAGGTACCTTAATGGTTTGACCGCGTTGTAGGCGAGCTCTTTCATCAAAGCTACTGTTAACCGCTGCTACTTGCGCCGCGCTCACACCCAAACTATTGGCAATACCTATGAGCGTCTCACCAGATTTTACTTTGTAATTACTGGTTACAGCCGAGCTACTGGAACGACTAGCTGAGCTATTTGATGAAGATGTCGTATTGGCATCTGCTGGTATCTTTAACGTCTGACCGACGTACAGCGAATCTGTACTACCGATACCATTGAGATCGGCTAAAGCTTGGGTTGAGATACCAAACTGTTTGGCAAGGGCGATGAGACCGTCACCTGATTGGACTTTGTAGTTCTTAGTAGCGGTAGTTGACTGTGCACGTTTACGCGAAGGAGCAGCAGGAGTCACCGCAGGCGCAGTAACTTTACCTGGCACTAACCACAGCTTTTGACCGCGCAGCAAATCAGCACGGCTACTGAGATTATTATAAGTCGCTAGCTGAGTGACTGATAAGCCAAAACGATTTGCTGTACCTATCAATGTATCGCCGCTTTGTACCACATAGCTTTCGGGTTGAGCTGGCGTATTGCTACTCTTTAAAGGCTCGATAAGTTTAGCATTATACAAGTACAGAGTACTGCCAGAGAGTAAGTTAGCCTTAGGATCTATCTGGTTCCACTCGGCGATTTCACGCCAGCTCACCCCTGCTCGGCTAGCGATATTAGACAAAGTGTCGCCACGTTTTACGGTATAGGTGCTGCGTTTGCCTTGTGGTTTTGCCTTGCTATTAGCGCTGGTTGCAAAACTAAGCTTTTTCTCTCTACCGCTAGCCTCCAACACAGATTGCTGTGTCTGTACAGCGGACAGTTTAATATTACCATCGACCGCGCTGATCACCTCTCGCTGATCTGGAGTCTGTGATTGAATCTGTCTAGCAATAAAGTCGCGCTCTTCTTGGCTCAGTGGCGGCTCTTGTACGATAGTATTGTTACCTGTGATCTGCGCAGAAGTCGTCGGTAAGCTGTTGCTGCTTTTTAGCTCCGCATTGATTTTTTGCGTTTCACTACTAGTAATAGGCGGCTCAGTTCTAGCATTGTTATTACTGCTATACACTGAGCTACTAGACGGCGTAGCAGCTGGAGAGATATAACTGGTCGTTTGTTGCGGCACACTAGCACTAGCCGCATATTCAGCTAGGCCGCTTCCCGTTGAAGGTAGGGAGCCGCTGCTATAGGGCTTGTTATTATAAGATGTTGATCCTGAGGTACTTGGCGTAGCAGGTGTGCTAGAGGCGATGACATTACTACTGCCATTACCTCGCAGTGCACTGAGTTTGGCGTCGATGTTGACATCGACATCGTTCGGGATAATGACTCGCTGTGGGCCTGAGGCGTCAATACGGCCAGAAGTGAGAGCGGTGTTTAATCTTTCAAGCTCGTCGTAGCTGACGCCTGTAAGCTGTGAGACTTCAGCCAGACTGACGCCGTAGTTTGCAGGAACACTACGAAAATGCTGACGGTTGGCGATAGCTGGTAGATAAACCCCAAACTGTGAGGGGTTAGCGACGATCTCAGCAACTGCCAAAAAGCGCGGCACGTAGTTCATCGTCTCAGTAGGTAGTCTCAGCGACCAATAGTCTGTTGGTAATCCTCGCGCCGCATTCGCATCAATGGCTTTTTGTACCCGTCCAGGACCGGCGTTATAAGCTGCTAAAGCCAGCTCCCAACTGCCAAATTGGTTATGCAGCGCTGTCAAGAAGTCATAAGCGGCGCGCGTCGACTCGATAACATCGCGGCGACCGTCATAAGTACTGCTTTGATTGAGACCGTAGATGCGTCCCGTGCTTGGGATAAACTGCCACAAGCCTGCAGCCGCCGCACTACTCGTACCACTAGGATCATACGAGCTTTCGATAACGGGCAATAATGCCAACTCGGTCGGAATATTGCGGCGCTCCGCTTCGCGCACAGTATGATATAAATAGCGACTGGCTCGCGCGGTCAAACGGTTTAAGTAATCTTGTCTACTCGTAAACCAGCCTTTTTGCCCCTCGATACGTTGATTGTAGATAGGGCGACCAGCGTTCATCCGATAACCGGCACGCAGGCGGTTCCATAAATCACCGTACTGCTGAATGGCAAGTTTATTACCCTCAACCATAGCCATGTCACTGGCTTCTAATAAATCCGCGAGCTCATCTAAGCTCTCTTCATCTAAATAAGCCGTTGAATAGTCATCGCTAGCAGGAGTTTGCGGGGTCGCAGTTGGGCGCTTAGTGACCACAGGCGTACGAGTATTTTTAACCCCAGTGTTTTTTACCGCTGACGTATTACTACAAGCACTGACAAGTAGAGCAGATACGGCAAGGGTCAAAGGCAAAGCGATAGGTAAACGAGAGTTTGACGGCACGATAGACATGATAATGGCGGCTTCCTAGCAACAAAAATAGATAAAAATAACAATGGATAAAAATAGCTGACTGAAAGTAAATTCTCAAGGCTTATATTTTACATAACAGTAAGCGTTTATTAGAGCATAGCATTACCCTCTTGATTCAGCATAGCTTAGATAGCTTTTGGTAAAGATAACTTGTCGCTATTACAGTGTAAGACGCAGCATAAGATAAACATTATAACTATCGCAAGCTTGAACGAATAACTCAATTAATCATATTAACTCATTGATTATTATTCATGGCTTATCATACAACGATAATGATTTGTGACTTATAATTTATGATCTTTGACCTATAAGTTACGGCGCATAAGTTACTAGTCAAACCATAGCCTATCAATACAATCTATTAATGAGCTATTAATTACCTACTAATTAATAGTCACTTGTGATACCGCTCTTAATAGTATGGCGTTACCCGTTGATAAGGTTAAGGTTACTCTTGAATTAGTCACGAATGAGACATTATTGCCATCTTTAACCCAGCTCTCTGTGGTGTTGACATTAGCTTTAGCTTGGTTTCCAGTAATGACGATATTATCGATATTAATGTCGTAGCGGTAGTTTGAGGTCTGATTCCAACTGTTTTGTAACAGTCTTAGATACGCATCTTTATCTAGGCTGGTCGTTTTACCTTTTCTGGATAAAGAGATAAGCGCATCGTCAGACACCAAACGCGACACTTGGCTAATGTTTTTATTATTCGCCGCCGTCTTCATGGAGCTGGCATAGTTTTGTACTAAGCCCTCGCTCATCGTCGCGGCCTGTGCGTTAACAGCGACTACACTTACGCCGGTAGCTAATGCTGTGAGACTAGCGCCTCTGATTATCAACGCTAGTAACCCTGTATTCCCCAAACGTGTATTCCCCAAACGTGTATTCCCCAAACGTGTATTCCCCAAACGTTTCATCTTCTTCCTTAGCGGTTATCTTGAAAGTTTTAGCCTATCAGTAATTTCTCACAGTCATGTAACTCCCTGTGTGATAATTGCATATCTAATCGGCTAGGCTTATCTTATTGATTGATCTAAAAAAAGTCCTTGTTAGTGCTAGAGTCGAACTCCTAATATCATTAACACAGTATCGATAACACGCTAAGACTTAGATTTGTCAGTATTATGACTCTCATCTACTCTAGCGTCATTGTCATGCTCATCGTCACTAAGTTTCATCCCCAAGCGCTCAACACGGCGATCCATCATCTGCCTAGCCAGTGCTTGCATATCTTCAACTCGGTCAATCTCATCGACAATCTCAAGGCCCAATAAGGTCTCAAACACATCTTCTAAGGTCACAAGTCCTTTGACTTCGCCATACTCGCCAACAGTAATGGCAATATGAATACGATTTTTTAGCATCAGCTCTAACAAGTCAAACAATTTCATCTTGGAGAAAACAAAAGTGATCTCTCGCTGAAACTGCGTCAAAGGCTTATGGGTCGCGTGATTTACTTTTGCTAATAAGATATCTGTTTTTAGCACAAACCCAGTAATATTATCCAAATCATCATCATAGATAGGTAGGCGCGAAAAAGTCAGCTTAGGGCGATCCGCTAATAGCTCAGTGACGGTTTTGTTTTGTTCAAAAGCGAGCATTACTGAGCGCGGCGTCATGATATCTTCGACTTTTATCGCCCCAAAGGCTAACAAATTACGAATAATACGCGACTCTAGCGGGTCAATTTGACCAGCCTCCTCACCTATACTAGCAAGAGCGGCAAACTCGCGGCGACTAAAGACATCGGTCTCTTTGCTTCTGACCAGCAGCTTAGTGATACGCTCAGATATCCATATCAGCGGATATAAAAGCATAATAATACCGCGAACGAAGTACGCTACTACACCGCTAAGCTGACGCCAATAAACGGTCCCTAAGGTTTTGGGGATAATCTCAGATATAAACAAAATAGCCAATGTCATAAACGCTGAGAACACACCAAACCAAGCACTACCAAAGACAATCGTGGCTTGCGCACCGGCACCAATAGAACCGACGGTATGCGCTACGGTATTTAAAGTCAAAATAGCCGCCAGCGACTGATCGATGTTATCGACCTTAAGACGTTTGAGCATGGCCGCTTTGTTGGGATTTCTCTCTTGTACATCAGCGATGTAAGAGGGTGTCATAGTCAGTAGCGCTGACTCTGCAAGCGAGCAGACAAACGAGACACCAATTGCTAAGAGTACAAACAGCACTAATAGTAGCACACTACTTGCTGTAGCTTGTGCTGCGACCTCTGTCGCTGCAGCTGAGCTCGCTGCTAGTACAGATGTCGGCAACAAAAGCAATGTCGCACTGAATATGGCAGTGCAAACCGATAAAATCCAGTGATAAGAGCTAGCGTTTTTTATAGGGGGAGGCTCCGCTGAAGCTTGTTTACGACAAGCACGTAAGCGATATAAACGAGAAGTAACCAAAGAGGTAAGCAGCAAGTCGGGTAACCTAAATAATGATTTAATAAAAGGTGGAGCGAAAAATAAAGCGCTGCTATAAAGCCAACACTTTTATAAGCATTCGATATTATCATTGATACTCAGGTTACACAATATTTTGTCTTCATACGATGAAACCACGGGCCATTCAGCCTTAAATTTTGCAGTCCTATGAGCCGTTTTATCGGTATACTAACGCTTATCTATTTTGAGCCCTTGATAGTTAGTCTCAATCTAGGACTAAAACCTAAGACTAAAACCAGTATTTAGAAGCACTTATCTGCCCTAATGCGTACCGTCATAGCTGCTACCATTAGCGCTATGCTTATTGTCAGGCTAAGAAAAATGCGCTTGTGCTATGATTAACAGTTACTAAGTGTTAGATTTTTTGTTACTATGCGTCTAATTTTATTTTTGTACCTCACTTATCGAGAGAAATTATGAGCTTATTTATCCAGTCAGCCCATGCTGCTGAAGCAGCAGGCGATGCCGCCGGTGGCGCGTCACTATTTGGTCAGCTACTACTGCCAGTCGCTTTTTTTGCTATCTTTTACTTTTTGGTTATTCGTCCGCAGTCTAAGCGTACTAAAGAGCACCGCGCGATGGTAAGCTCGCTTACCGTTGGCAGCGAAGTTATTTTTGCTGGTGGCCTCATGGGCCGCATCAAGCAAATCGAAGGCGATTATGCTGTTGTGAGCTTAAACAACAATACAGATGTCAAAGTGCAACGCGCATCGGTAATCTCAGTACTCCCTGCAGGCACTATTGAGAGCGTTTAAGTCTTACCTTAGTGCTGCTTGACGATGAGTTAGATTGTAGTCAGCTATAGGTTATAGTACTTATTTATAGTCATATATTTATAGTCACATATATTGTAATGACCGTTCACTAATTGCGGTCATTTTTGGCTATTAGCTACCCTATTATCTATTCACTCATGGTCTGCATCACCAGTCTTTTATCAATATAAAGAAGTCATTATGCAATATCCCGCATGGAAATACCTAGTTATCATTGTCGTGCTTATCGTGGCAGGTCTTTACGCGGCTCCAAACCTTTATCCTGATGAGCCTGCGGTGCAGATTACGAGTGCTGCAGCAGGTACTCAGCTGTCTGAGAGCGTATTAACGGAGTCTGAGCGTCTGCTTAGTGAAGCCAATATCGACTTTCACGATGGTAGCTTTGAGGACAACAGTGCCTTGGTACGCTTAGATACTCCAGATGAGCAGCTAAAAGCTCAGGAAGTCTTGCGCCAAAACTTAGGCGATGATTATGTCGTCGCGCTCAACTTAGCGCAAACCACGCCGCAGTGGTTACGCGATATCGGCGCTAAGCCTATGAAG
Organism: Psychrobacter submarinus; assembly: GCF_904846685.1. Lineage (GTDB taxonomy): Bacteria > Pseudomonadota > Gammaproteobacteria > Pseudomonadales > Moraxellaceae > Psychrobacter > Psychrobacter submarinus. The sequence continues at coordinate 269,930 of NZ_CAJHBQ010000002.1, read as the reverse complement.
CTCGGTTTGGATCTTCGCGGCGGGGTGCGTTTTGTACTAGAAGTGGATATGGATAAGGCGCTAGAGCAGCGTCTTAGCAGCGCTAGCCGTGACGTGCGCCGAGAGCTGCGCGCTGAACGCGTAGCGGTGACCGGTACTAAAACTGAAGGTCAAAGCATCATTCTGCACTTCTCTGACACTGACGCCCGTGGACGCGCACAAAACATCCTACAAGCGTCAATGGGTAATGACTTTACGGTGCAATCAACCATTGATGACCAAGGCCCTGCGCTAGTCATGTCCTATAACGATGCCATGGTCGATGAGATTAACAGTTACGCGGTCAATCAAAACTTGACGACTTTGCGTAACCGGATTGCTGAGCTTGGGGTCGCAGAAGCATTAGTACAGTCGCAAGGCGCTAGCCGTATCGTGGTGGAGCTACCGGGCGTACAAGATACTGCCGAGGCCAAACGGGTACTTGGACGTACTGCCAACCTTGAGTTTCGCATGGTAGCAAAAGATGCCGAAAACTACACCGGCGGTATTCCTCCTGCTGGCACTGAGGCCTTCCCTTTTCAATCACTAGATGGCCCGCCGGTTCTGTTAGAGCGTCAAGCTATCGTTACCGGTGACAAAGTCACTAACGCGCAGACAGGCGTTGATGAGAGCGGTACACCTGAGGTGAATATTACCTTAGATAGCGCTGGCGGTAGACTCATGCAAAACGCCACGCGCACCTCAGTTGGTGAGCAAATGGCGGTGCTGTTTATCGAAAACAAACAACGCATCACTTATGAAGAAGATCCAATAACGGGTGAGACGACTGAAGTTCGGACGCCTTACGCGGAGACTAAAGTCATCAACCGTGCCAATATCCAAGCGGTACTTGGCTCCTCGTTCCGTATCACGGGCTTAGATAGTAGCGCTGAGGCGGCCGAGCTTGCTTTGCTACTACGCTCAGGGGCGCTAGCGGCGCCGATGTACTTTGTCGAAGAGCGCACTATTGGCCCTTCACTTGGGCAAGAAAATATCGATAAAGGTTTATTTTCGACCCAAGTCGGTTACTTACTCGTGTTCATCTTTATGATAATTTTCTATCGCTTGTTTGGCGTCATTGCTAACGTTGCGTTAGCTGTCAACGTCATCATTATCATCTCAATCATGTCGATATTAGGCTCATCTCTTACCTTGCCTGGTATCGCTGGTATCGTCTTGACCATCGGTATGGCGGTCGATGCTAACGTGCTGATATTCGAGCGCATACGTGAAGAGATAGCCAACGGTGTGCGGCCAAAAACCGCCATTGTGGCCGGCTTCGATCGTGCGTTTAGTAGTATCTTCGATGCTAACATTACCACGCTGCTAGTGGCTTTTATCTTATTCGCTATCGGTACCGGTCCGATCAAAGGCTTTGCTATTACTTTAGCGATTGGTATTGTCAGCTCACTGTTCACCGCTATTTTGGTGACGCGAGCGCTAGTACAAATCGCTTATGGTAAGCGCAAATCTATCAAACGTTTGAGCATCGGTTAGGAGACTACTATGGCGATCGATCAGAATAACCCGAACAATAAAGACAACCTGCCGACCTCGAACAGCTCAGGCAATCAGTCAGGTAACAGCGGATCGAATACTAACTCGCAAGGCAATAAGCGTCGCCGCCGTAATAAGCCGCGCCGTGATGGTAAAGGTAGCAATACTCAAACCAATAACTTAAATAAAACGACTAAAGGGTCTAAAGGAGCTCAGCGTGACAATGCTAAAGGCTCACAAGCCCTAGCAACCGCTAATGCTGTAGATCCTAGTCACTTTGAGGGCGACGCCGCTGATGACGCAGCAGCAGCAGCTGAAGGCGGTATAAAAGCCATTGGCGATCAGCGTATTATCCCCTTTATGAAATTAGAGAAGCCTATGGGCCTACTCTCTATCTTTATGGTTATCGCAAGTATCATTGCTATCGCCGTTAATGGTTTAAACCTAGGTCTTGATTTCACCGGCGGCGTCTCAGCGGATGTCAGCTACGAGCAATCGGTTGAGCAAGTGGCTGTGGTTGAGGCCTTAGCTGATAACGGTTTTGATGACGCTGTCGTGCAGTACTTAGGCACTAATAAAGAGCTGCTAGTACGCCTACCGCCGCAATCTGACAATATCGATGGGCTCAATACTAGCTTGGATACCGCATTAGACTTGCCTAATAATCCAGCTAGTATTAGCAACGTCAATATTATAGGTAGCCAAGTGGGTAACGAGGTCTATCTGAACTCGGTGATGGCCTTAGCTCTTGCCTTAGTCTGTATGCTAGGTTACGTCGCGCTACGCTTCCAGTTTAAGCTCTCATTAGGGGCGGTATTATCATTATTTCATGATGCGATTGTGACAATTGGGGTATTTGCACTCTTTGGCTTCCCATTTGATTTGACGGTTTTGGCGGCGGTACTGGCGCTGATTGGTTACTCGCTGAATGATACTATCGTTGTCTATGACCGTATCCGTGAGAATTTCCGCCGGGTTCGCGGTATCACGCCGCGCCAAACGATTGACTTGTCATTGACTGAAACCTTACGCCGTACGATCATGACTATCTCAACGGTGCTCTTAGTCGTGCTGGCTATGATGTTCTTAGGCGGTGATGGCTTATACTGGTTCTCAGTGGCGTTATTTATCGGTTTGCTTGCTGGTACTTATTCTTCTACTTATATTGCAAGCTCTATTCCGCTAGCGATGGGTCTATCACGCGATGACTTTGTGGTAAAAGTAAAACCTGAGTTTGAAGAAGAGATCGTTAGCTTTAATGACCCAAAAATGTTTGAATAGTTTATTGTAAATAAGTGAATTGGCGAATAGTTATTCATAGCTATTCGCTAAAAAGTTATTATAAAAGCACCTGACTCATTATCGATGAGTGTTGGGTGCTTTTATTTTTGTATTATGTATTACAGCGTTTAGCCTTTATCTCAGTAACAGCGATATTTTATGGCCACAACCTCAACAGCAGCGCCCCAACCTATCGATACCCGCTATCGGCGTATCATCTCTATCGCCGTGCCTGTTATGTTGGCAAACCTAGCGATGCCGCTACAAAGCCTGATTGATACTGCTGTCGTTGGTAATATGAGTGCGGCGGCCAATCTTGCGGGCATGGGACTTGCAATCCAGCTTTTATCGCTATTATTAGTCAGTTTTAACTTTTTGCAGTACGCCTCCTCTGGATTATCGGCTCAGGCTCTGGGTCAGCTCAGTGCCAGTGCCAGTGCGGCAGCTGAGGATACAACTGATAATGGCTCAAGTAACCGCTCAGGCTCAGAGCAAATGGCCTCGGCCCTACTCTCTATTTTGCAGCGCGCTTTAGTACTCGCCTTTATCATCGGGGCGCTATTACTCTTAGCAAAACCTTGGCTGATCGAATACGGTTTGCAAGCATTGTCGGCGAATCCTGCTAGTGGCGTCGCTGCCCAAACTTACTTAGACGTGCGCTTCTGGGGCGTTATCGCTGAGCTGATGAATTTTGCTTTTATTGGCTGGTTCGCAGGGCAAGGTAAGACGCGTTACATGCTCTATCAGCAAGGTTTTATTGCGCTATTAAACATTATACTGACGTTGTTTTTTGTGTATGGTATGGGGCTGGGATTAGTCGGTGTTGCTTTAGGGACTACTATCGCCTTTTGGTCAGGAGTGGGGCTAGCACTTTGGCTAAGTCGCCAGCATTTACAACTGTCGTGGTCAGCTCTATTTAGTACTGACGCTGAGTATTTTACGCGCTCAAAGATGCTTAGGCTATTTTCTTTAAATAAAGATATTTTTATTCGCACCCTTATTCTGACTTTGAGCTTTGCTTGGGTCACAAGATTGTCAGCACAAAGTGGCGACTTAGTTTTGGCCGCTAACGCTATTCTTCTGCAAGTTCTCAGTATTTCAGCCTTTGCTTTAGATGGCGTAGCGGTGTCAGCAGAGACACTTGCAGGACAGGCCGCAGGGCGACGAGACTGGCGACGCTTTGCTATTATTGTCAAGCGTACTGGGGTTGTCAGCTACGCTTTGGCACTGCTCTTAAGTCTGCTTTGGTTCCTAGCAATGCCGACATACTTGCAGACAATGACCAATATCGAACCGGTGCTCACCCTTACCCGCCAATATCAGAATTATGCGATACTACTGCCGCTGATAGGCGTAGGCGCGTACTGGCTCGATGGTATATTTTTCGGTCTCACTGCCGGTAGTGTCATTCGAAATGCGGCCCTGCTATTAGCCGTGGTCTTCTTTCCTATCAGCTGGCTACTTTATGAGCGCTACGATATGACAGGGATTTGGCTCAGCGTTTGGTGCCTATTAGCCCTAAGACTAGTGATTCTTGGCGCGTTTTTATATCGTGCTTACCTGACAGGCAATTACGACAAGCTACAACCTCAATAAAACTAGAATAAATTTAAATAAAACGTGACTACAAGCGCTAAATCCTAAAAATAAAAGCTGGATGTCACATATAACAACATCGAAAATCTCAGGACCTCACGTGACCATTTCTTATTCCAAACAACAAACACAGGCCTCCTATCGGTGGGCTGATGGCTTCAAAAAAAGCTTAGCTGTGGCAATGGGCTATTTGCCTGCTGGTATTGCCTTTGGCGTTCTTGCTCAAGTCGCTGGCATTCCTATTTGGGCAACTTTGATGCTGAGTTTATTTCTCTATGCAGGCGCAGCGCAGTATGCGTGCTTGCCCATGCTAAGCGCCGGTCTGCCTGTGGGTAGTATCGCAACCAATATTGCTGCGATTAACTTGCGTCATGTCTTTTATGCTATGCCATTATTGCAATCTATGCCCACCCAAAAGCTGGCTAAGACCTATTGCTTATTTGCGCTAACCGATGAGACCTTTTCGGTAATGACTAGCCTGCCTGCTGAGGAGCGACAAGCGTTAATACTGCCTATCAGTCTATTTAATCAAAGCTGGTGGGTGGCGGCGTCTCTGATTGGGGTGATGATAGGTAGCGCTCTCAACGACTTAGTGCCGCATTTAGATTTCGCCTTAGTCTGTTTGTTTGCCATATTAGCTTATGAGCAGTTTCAAAATGTGAAGCGGCTATTTCCTATCGCTATCGCTGTCATTGGTCTGATACTGGCTTCCTTGTTCACTAGTGACTGGCTATTATTAGTCGCTATTAGCTTTTGTATGCTGCTGATTTTAGCGCGCGGATTTTGGCTGCAGTACTCTGTTACAGGAGACCACTCTGATGACTAGTCAATATCTAATTATAGCTACTCTCGCTATGGCAGCGGTGACTTTTGTCACTAGAGCTATCCCTGCCTTAATTCCCAAAAAAATACTAGACACGCCTTGGCTCCACAGGCTTAATGAAAGCTTACCTTTATCAGTGATGGTGCTGCTTATTTTGACTAGCTTGGCTTATCAAGACTTATCGCTGAGCCATAGTTTAGCCAGTCCTGAGGTGCATCTATTGTTAGCTCAGATTGGTGCATTAGCACTGGTATTTTTAGTTTATCATTTTAGCAAGCAGCTACTAGTGAGTATGATCGTCGGTATAGCGACTTTAAATGGTCTGCTTTGGGTATTTGCTCAGCTCTTAAGTTAAAACCTACTGAAAGCGCACAATCAAACACCGAACACCGAACACTGAACACTGAACACTGAACAATTAAATATCGGCATAAAAAAAGAGCGTCTCTACTTAACATAGAGAAGCTCTTTTTAATTCGATAACTAACAATGATGATATCAAGATAAGAATTATATCTCTTCAATACCCATCATATCGACTGGCGTATCAGCAACAATTTGTACGCCTTTCTTGCCAGTCTTAGCCGTATCATTACGCTGAGCCTGCAGATGATCAAGATAAGCTTCATTGATTTGTCCAGTGATATAGCAGCCATTAAATACCGCACAATCAAAGCCTTCCACTTTACTATGCTTAGTGTCTTTTACCGCATCAATCAAGTCATCTAAATCTTGGAATATCAGACGATCCGCGCCGATAATCTTACGCACTTCTTCAACACTGTGTCCCGAAGCGATCAGCTCGCTACGTACTGGCATATCGATACCATAGACATTAGGGTACTTGACTGGCGGCGCTGCACTAGCAAAGAAGACTTTACGCGCGCCCGCATCACGCGCCATTTGGATAATCTCATGACAAGTAGTGCCGCGTACAATAGAGTCATCCACTAGCAAGACGTTTTTGCCTTTAAACTCTAGCGGCACGGCACTGAGCTTTTGCCGTACTGATTTTTTGCGTTGCTGCTGGCCTGGCATAATAAAGGTGCGTCCGATATAACGGTTCTTCATAAAGCCTTCGCGATATTTGATATTCATCTTCAGCGCCAGCTCCATCGCTGAGGTGCGCGACGTATCGGGAATAGGAATGACCACATCGATATCATGATCATCGCCCCACTCGGCCAAGATTTTATCGCCTAGTTTTTCGCCCATACGCAGACGCGACTTATAGACTGAGATATTATCCATAATCGAATCTGGACGCGCAAAATAGACGTACTCAAAGATACAAGGCGTATACTCTTGCTGCTCAACGCACTGATGAGTGTGCAAGTTATGGTCTAAATCGATAAATATCGCCTCGCCGGGTTTGACATCACGAATAATCGTAAACCCTGAGCCTGTTAGCGCCACTGATTCTGAGGCCACCATATATTCTGTACCGCCATTAGCCGCCAAGCGCTCACCGAAGACCAGTGGACGGATGCCATTAGGATCACGAAAAGCTAATAAACCGTGACCGGTAATCAAAGCCACTACGCCATACGCACCTTCACAGCGATGATAGACCGCTTTTACCGCTTCAAAAATATCATCAGCGTTAGGATTCGTCTTGCCTAAGTTCTGCATTTCATGGGCGAGCACGTTAAGTAACACCTCAGAATCTGAATCGGTATTGAGATGACGACGATCCTCGATATATAGCTCTTTGGCTAAGGTTTCCGCATTGGTCAAGTTACCGTTATGCGCCAAGGTAATACCATAAGGCGAGTTGACATAGAACGGCTGCGCCTCAGCACTGCTAGAGGTGCCAGCAGTCGGATAGCGCACATGACCGATACCAAACTTACCGACTAGCTTGATCATATGGCGGTTCATAAACACATCGCGCACCATACCGTTTTCTTTTCGCAGGTACAGACGCCCATCTTGCAAGGTAACAATACCGGCTGCATCCTGACCGCGATGCTGAAGCATAGTCAAGCCATCATAAAGAATTTGGTTAACGGGCTCATGAGCTGCAACCCCAACGACTCCACACATAGTTATGTCCTATTTTAGAGCAAAGATTAGTAACGAGAAGGTATAGCGTTTATTCATACTAGCGGTTTGGCACTAATGAATTCTGATAGCAATGAATTCGTATTAGCTAGAAATTTAGAAACTTGAAAAGTCAGAAACTTGAAAATTTAGAAACAATGCAACTGATATACAATATCGATGCGTCTATATTTAAAGAGCGAATACTACGGTAATAACATCACTCTGATAGCATAATCCTGATGACGCAGTTCTATAAGAAAACTTTTTTTATTTTATAACACTACTATGCCAAAGCCTAGATAGCTTACATGCTCTAACCTTATAGAAAAACCAATAAGAGTAAATAAATATCATCGTCGGCTCAGAGCTATTATGATTGGTTAATCTGTCCCCAAGCCATACCTAGCATATCGGTAGCTAGCTCTTTACCCATTGGTGCATAAGGCATCAGCTCAGGGGCAAGCACTGAGGTCTGCCACTGCGGCAGCTGTACCAATAAAGGCGCGCTAATACTAAGTACTACCAACACCATTAAGGTGTTTTTGGCTGCTCCCAATACACCGCCTGCCACCTTATCGAGTACGCTAAGATTTAGCGTTTTGAGTGCGCTTGAGAAAATAAACGCTAGCAAGTGCATGATGGCTAAAATAACAATCACGACTATCAAAAAAGCTAATGCCGTCTGCAGTACCGGATTGGCAACTAAGCTTGATAACTGCGGGGCAATCGACGTAGCTAAACGAGTGGCGACAATTAGAGCGACAAACCAGCCCATAAGTCCCACCGCCGTTTTTATCAACCCTGCCTGAAAGCCGCGCCATAAACCAATGAGCACCACGATAGCAATGATAATATCTAAACCACTCATCTCTACGGCCTCATTCGTTTAAGGAAAGGGTGAAAAGTATTATCATACTCAGCTATCATTGGCTCTATCAGTCAAATAGGCAAATAAACGGTTATACATCACTCTTTCGTAGTATTGTCACTGGTATCGTAAATGGCATCGTAATAACCGCCGATAGCTTGAATACAAGACTGTACTAGCCCAGGCCCGCGATAGATAAGGCCAGTATAAAGCTGCACTAAATCCGCGCCAGCTTTGATCTTCTTGACGGCTTTATCGCCGCTATCGATACCACCCACGCCAATCAGTGCTACTTTGCCTTCTAACTGATCTGAGAATTGCTGTAAGATTTGGGTACTCGTATGGCTCACCGGACGACCGGATAAACCGCCCGCTTGATCCCCGTCGCGTAAGTCCTCTACCCCGACTCGGCTCAAAGTGGTATTAGTGGCAATCAAACCATCAATGTCAAAATCTATCAGCTGCTGCGAGATATAATCGACCTGCAGCGGCTCTAAGTCAGGAGCGACTTTTAATACTAAAGGCACGTAAAAACCATATTCAGTGGCCAGCTGACTGTGACGGTTCTTGATAGTATCTAGTAGCTGAGTCAAGGCTTCACCGCTTTGCAAATCGCGCAGATTAGCAGTATTCGGAGAGGATATGTTGACCGTAATATAAGAAGCATGCGGATAGACGCGCTCTAAACAATACACGTAGTCATCAGCGGCTTGCTCAACAGGCGTGCTCGCATTCTTACCGATATTGATACCGATATTACCCTTATACTTGCAGCGTTTGACATTATCTATAAGGTAATCAACCCCTTGGTTATTAAACCCCATACGGTTAATAATAGCATCGGCCTGTCTGAGTCGAAATAAACGCGGTTTGTCATTACCGACTTGTGGCCGCGGCGTCACCGTACCAACTTCAATAAAACCAAAACCTAATTCGGCTAGCGCGTCGATATAATCTGCGTTTTTATCGAGGCCGGCCGCTAGTCCTACCGGATTGGCAAATTGCAGACCCATGCAAGTGGTGGGCTGCATCGGCTGACCATATACCAACCCTAAAGTGCGGGCTTTGTGTGCTTTGTCCAATAAAGACAGCGTCATATCATGAGCGCGCTCAGGATCCATCTTAAATAAAAACGGACGAAGTAAGGCGTAGGACATAGTGACAACAAACCCTGATTAAGTGGTGAATAGAAAAGGCAAAACGCTGCCATAAAGCGCTGCGATTATATCAGCTTGCTATAGGCTTAGCCAAAATAACCGCAAATATTATGCTATAAATATTAGGGCGTGTTAAACATTCACAAATGCGCACTGCTGATCGCTACTAGTTTATCAAAGCTGTGTTCTAGTCGTCGTTAAAATTGCAGATAATGCTTATTGCATTGGCTAGCTGATTTTAATTAAACAGTCGCAACGACTAGGGCGATTTTAGCATCAGCCCTCACGACAACAATAGGGACAGGACTATTTTTTGCCGCTTTATTGATAAAAATAGACGCTTAGAACGACTAAACTTACCATTTTTATCTGCAAATCGCCTAAAAAATAGTCTCTGTCAGTGCCATGGTCGAATGTTCAACACGCCCTAGCAATTAACGACTTTATAACTAAATAGACTGAGCGTTGTTCAACATTATTTATCAGACATTAATTTTCAAACAAAACCGCCATCAAGGCACAGGCCGCTTATCGCTCAAAGCAATCCAGCCACGGGCAATTCTATATACATGCCAAATAACCGTAAACAAGATAATTAAGATACCTAATCCGGTAAATAGCCCTGAGCCAATAGCAAGATTATTGCTTTCAGCTAGCACACTGATACCTAAGCCGCCAACGGCTACTAGCGTTATGATAAGACCGATCACAAACCAGATGATACTATACCAAAAAGTCTTGATTTGCCAATCAAAATGCGTGGCCAACCAAGTACCATCAGCATCGTGACGCTTAGCATAATTCATAGCGATAGGCACAATCCACAACAGCCCTGCCGTCAAATAGCTAATGACATAAAGCAGATAGGTAAGATGGTTATAAGTGATCAGTGAGCGCTGCTGTTTATCACTAAGCGCAGTATCTTGTCTTGAGCGTGTAAGCTCATGGGTCTGTTGGGCATGAATGCTATTTTCAAAGCGAGACTCTGATTTGTCTAAGGTTGACCGAGATACAAAATCATCAGAGTTATCAGAATTAGGGTTAGAAGGTGAGCTCATAATAAGTATCCCTATCACACTTGACGGTAATGATGGCAAATTGCAGCGCCTAGCCATAAGATCGAGCTATCGATTTGATGATAACACTCAAATACTCAGTAGCGCTCATTTATCTAATATTGCGGTTATAAAGACGATTTTCAAGATTGAGATTGAATGCCAGTCTAATCGTTAAGAAGCAAGCGTGGCTTGTACTTGAATTTGCTTGGTGTTGATATCTTGCTGCATATTGAGCTGAGTGACCTGCCAGCCCTGCTCGCTCAGCTTACCAAGCGCGCTACTGATAAGCGCTTGGCTTGGGTTAGTAAAGCTTAACTGCACAGTATCACCAACGGCCGCTACTTGAGCATTAGCAATACCGGCATTGGTTAACAGCGAATTAACCGCAGTGGCAGGGGCAACGACCTGGCCATCAGTACTGGCATTGAGCGCGTTGTTGTCAATATTGCTCGCCTGCGCACGTAACCAAAAATAATCGGCTACTTGCTGCTGGTACTGCGCTTTGCTGTCTTTCGCCGCTTGATTGACACTATAGCTGCCATAACCGCCGAGAAACACTAATAAAAATAGCGATAAAACGCCTAAGGCCAACTGATCGCGTGGAGACAGTGCTTGCCAGCGTGTCGCTAATGTCGATTGGTAACGGCTTAAACGCTCAGACCAAGTATTGCTAGAGGCAGGACTACTCGTCGCCGTATTTAAAGAACTTGAAGAGCTTGTACTATTACCTTTCGTACGGCTAGGTTTAGTACGGCGCTGCGGCTTATTCATCACTGAGCCTTTTTTTACTTAAATTTTAAGAAGCTATAAAAACATTTAATAAGTTATAAATCGTCAAAAGCAACATACCACATGATCACATGACATTGACGAGCCGGGTTAAGAGGAAGATAACTCGCCAGCCTCAGCGCTATTATCCGCTATATTTACGGTTATCTGCCCACTGAACTCGCCTTGCTCATTACCGTTAACGCTTAATAAGCTGGCCGCTATTCCTTGAGTAACTAGCGTATTAGCAAACTCGTCAAGACTGCTGCGATTAGGCGCAATAAGCGTAAAACTAAGAGAGCTTGGCTGCATCATTAAGCTTTGCGCAGTCAGTGAAGACTGCTTAATGAGAGGTGATATACGCGCTAGGATTGTCATATGCGCCGACTGGGCTTGACTATCTGTGCGCAGCTTGTCTTGCATCTGCGTCTGTAACAATGTCCGCGAATTTAAGCGATCTTCTGGAAACCAAGATTGAAATTGTTTGCCGATAGCGCTTTGGGTTGCCGCACTTGCTTGATTATAGCGGTACGCTTGTAAGCCATCGGTAGCCATTTGTAATACCAATGCTGATAGCGCCACCATAGCCGCCACTCGCAAATAAGGAGAGAGCTTTGTGTCTGAGGTCTTAGTAAAGAAGTTCAGAGCGTGACGATCAGGTATATCTATGGGCTCAGGCTTGGCGGCAATCTGAGTGAGTAATAGGTGCGGCGCGGAGAGCTGTGGCGATTCTATACTCGCTACAGACTCATCGATAGCACTTACTCGGCATATCTCACTGAGATGAGGCAAGCGCTCAACCACTAAGGGCAAGTAGCTGACTGCCATGCCCTGCTGCAACGACTGCCGCAGCAAAGTGGTGTGTTTATCTTGATACAGCACTACTTGCTGACCTGCGCCTTCCTCAGGCACCGGCAACAATAAAAAATCAGGCAGCAAAGCTCCAATATTAAACCCTGCCAGTATTGCGCTTTGTTGCCATGAGTCACTATCGTCTTTTGCGAGCGCGTAGAGATGATGGTGACTGGCATAACTCTGCTGACGCACCATCAGCTGCTCGACTGGGGTAATTGACGTTTCTTCAAATAAGTACTGCTTGCCAGTATCGCCTAGCTGCTTGAGCTGATTAAGACTGAGCTCAGTATCTACTTGGAGCAAATGGCTAGATGGAAAATACAAACAAAGCCGCTTATCATTACCACTTTTATAACTAATATAATGCTCTTGCAATTGCTGCCAGTCATCGACTAGCTGCCACTGCTTAGCATCTGCTTGCCAGACCGCAAGTGGGCTATGCTGATCTCTTAACCAAACATGTAACAATAGAGATGTCCTTTAGTAGTTAGCGGTTGAAGTTGACAGTTTATTTAAAAGTGGATAATTTATTAACGCTGATCTAAGCTACCGAAGGCTATCTACGGCTGCATAGGTACAAAACGATCAACCTCTTCGGCCATTCCTGACATCACAAACTCCATCTCAAACACTCGCGCTTCAGCTAGTGAAAACGACTCAGGACTTGCGCCAGTGAGTAAGCTGGCAATATTAGCGACAATAGACATATGACAAACCACCACCAGACAGTTTGCTTCAATATGGCCAAGCTCTATCAGTGCTGCATGAGCGTCATCTGAGGGCGTGATATTATCTTGTACACTAGCTGGCACATCGGTGGCACGCGCTTGCAGTTCTGCTAGGGTCTGCTGCGCTCTATCGTACGGACTGACCACAAAATGATCAGGACGATAATGCTCTATAAGATATTCAGCCGTCTGCGCGGCTTGCTGCTGACCGTATTCGGTCAACTGCCGTGCGCTATCTGGGCGACTCTCGTTTTCAGCTTGTCCATGTCGCATCAGTATAATCTTCATAGCACTCCTTTTGCTCATCTTTATTTGCTTTATTTTTGATGAGGATTATTTATTCTTAAGGTTATTACTGTCTTTTTTATCGGTGTTGCCTTCGCTGTCGTCTGCGCTACTCGCAGCGCTCATCTGCGCGGTAAGGGCCGCATTACTATGGTCATGCGGCATCACAAACTCCACGTCACTACGAAATCCGGCTTCCATCAAGTGTAGAGCGACTCCTAGCGCTGCCTTATCTTCATAGATGACCGCATGTAGAGCATGAGTAATAGGCATATAGATACCTTGCTTACTGGCTTTTTCATGGACCTGCTGAATAGTATTGACCCCTTCAGCGGTTTGGCCTAGCTTTTTGACCGCCGCATCGATATCCATACCGCGCCCGAGCATATTACCAATTCGAAAGTTGCGGCTCAGCTCTGAGTTACAAGTGGCATAAAGATCGCCTACGCCAGACAAACCTAAGAAAGTAAGCGGATTGGCGCCTTCTTCTACGCCAAAACGGCTCATCTCAGCCAACGAGCGTGTCAACAGCATGGCCTTAGTGTTTTCACCGACATCGTAGGCAGCAGCCATGCCCATAGCGATAGCATAGATGTTCTTAAGCGCGCCGCCAAGCTCGACACCGCGAATATCATCACTAGCAAACACTCGGAAAAAAGCACTATGTAGCGCCGCTTGTACGGCGTGGCGTAGCGGCTCTGACTCACTGGCGATGACCGTAGCTGACGGCATGTTTTTCATGATTTCAACCGCCAGGTTTGGCCCTGACATCACCCCAAAGTTCACCTCCGGCAGCTCATCTTTAATGATATCGCTCATCAAAGCAAACGTGTCTTTTTCCATACCTTTTGTGAGCGAAACAATCGATTGACCACTGATAAATGGTTTGATATTTTTGAGAGTCTCGCGAAAGGCTGAGCTAGGTACGGCTAAAAAGATAATATCTTTGTCTTTTACCGCAGCTTCTAAGTCGTAGCTGTACTTTAAGCGATTATCGAGCTTGTACCCTGGCAGATATTTCTTATTCATCTGCGTTTTTGCCATAGACTTGACGGTGCGCTTATTGCGTACCCAAATGGTAGTATCACAGCCATTTCGCGCGGCTAGGTTGGCCATTGCTGTACCGAAACTACCGCCGCCAAGTACTGTTAGACGTATCTTTTCTGGGCTCTTATGTATTTGATCCATTTGTTTGGCTACCGCCGCCTCAACTTTATTAGGGTTCAATTTTTTGCGACCAAAGCCTGATTTGGTGGCTCGGTCAAGGATACTGGCTATCAGGCCAGTTGATTTGTTCTCATTGCTATTGTTATTATTATTGTTATTATTTTCGCTATTATTACTCTTGTCGCGACCTACAGTGTCAGCGTTATTAGCATTTTGATTTTGCTTATCTTCATCTGAGGAGCTTGTCATATACTTATATCCATATTGTCAGTGCTTAAAGGATGAACCAAGTAGCTATTAGCTATTACGCCCTTTATACTTATTGAAAAAGTTTCGACCAAAAAAGCTTTAGTAAAAACTTTTTGGCGCAAATATAGGTCAGCCATTATTACTCTTAACCGCAATAAATCTTTAAGACTCAAAACGCAGCAGCGGCTCTATATCCATAGGTTTTCTGCGAGGTTTGGGTTTTGGGCTCGTACCAGTATAAATAAAGGCGACAACATAGTCATCAGCCGCGACATCAAAATAATCTTTTACCGCAGGCTCATTGCACAGCAGACCTGTGCGCCATACGCTGCCAAAACCTTGCGCCATTAACGCTAATAGTAGATTTTGCACGGCTGACCCGGCACTAAGCATCTGCTCAAACGGCGGGACTTTCTTGTGCTCTTGCATCTTAGTGACGACTGTAATAATCACTGGCGCGCGCATTGGCAGATTGGCAGTTTTTTTACGGGTCTTATCCGATAGTGTCTCACCTGCTCTCGCCGCTTGCGCTTCTGCCGCCTCAAGTAATGCTTGCCCCAGCTGTTGACGCGCTTCGCCTTCGCTGATAATAAAACGCCAAGGTCGTAGTTTTTTGTGGTCGGGCGCAGTCACCGCGCAGTCAATCGCCGCTCTGATTTGCTCGTGAGTCGGTGCCGGCTCTTGTAGATTGCCAATAGTGCGCCTAGACTTAATCCACTCAATGAGCTGCTCATCGCTCATTATGATACTCTGGCGAAGTGCTATCTCATCTAGCAGCTGCTTATCTTCTACATCACTTTCATTGCTACTATCAAGGCGGTCACTCTCATGATTGTCATTTTCACGGCTGTCACTCTCATGATTAGAAGTTTCTTTGGTTGTTACGCTTAATTCATCTTCCTCGGTGATTAAACGCTCTCTTGGCGTACTCATTTGTCATCCTTTTATCATCGTCGGCTATTATCATTATTATTGCTATCATTTTATAAAGAAGTTTTACGCGGTTATCATTTAAATTGTCAGATATTTAAATCCATAAGATCCTTATGCGGCGTCATCGAGTCGATGCGGCATCTTTAGATAATCCTCTGATTGCATCTCAAGCAAGCGTGAACGAGTACGCTCAATCTCAAAGGCCAATTTCTCTCCTTGATAAAGATCAAGAATAGACTGCTCAGCACGTACTAACAGCTTAACCCGACGATCATAGAACTCATCGACTAAGTAAATAAAGCGGCGAGTTGGATCTCGCAGATCGTCGTCTAACGCTGGTACGGCATTGATCAAGACCGTGCTAAATCGATTGGCAATTTCAATAAAATCAGCAGCGGAGCGCGGCTGCATACACAAATGGCGAAAGTCACAAAACAAGATGTCTTCGGTACGGGCATTGATCTTAATCTCGCGGCCATTAACCGTGATAGGCTCGCTACTGATTTTGAGATTGTTCGATAAACTCGCAAAGCGGTTGGCAAGCCAGTTATGGTTCTCACGCGTCATAGGCGATTTATATAGTTCCGCCTGCTGCAAGACACGCAAGCGATAATCGATACCAGAGTCGATATTCATCACCGTAGTATGTGTCTCAACCTCTTTGATAGCCGGCATAAAACGGTCTCGATGCAGACCATCTTTGTACAAGCCTGCCGGCTCGATGTTTGAGGTAGCAACCAAAGTCACCCCGCGATTAAACAGCATGGTAAATAAGTCGCCTAATATCATCGCATCAGAGACGTTAGAGACAAAAAACTCATCAAAGCAAATAACTACTGCTTCGTTATGGATAATATCAGCAACCTTTTCTAGCGGATCGCTTTGGCCTTGTAGTTGGTTGAGCTCTTTGTGCACTCGCTGCATAAAGTGATGAAAATGCTGACGCATCTTACGCTCTATAGTCAGCGAATCATAAAACATATCCATCATCCAGGTCTTGCCGCGGCCAACGCCGCCCCACATATACAAGCCCTTTGGCGCGGCAGGTTTAGATTTAAAAAACCCAAAAATGCCCTTTTTTTCTTCGACCGTATTATTAAGCTTATGATAAAGATCATCAAGATAGCTCATGGCTATATACTGTTTTTCATCTCGGGTAAAGTCTTCAGAGCTGATGGCTTGCTCGTAGCGCTGTAATGGAGATAATCTCATAATACGACTCATATTTAACAAAATAAAAAAAGTGTTTTGGCCGTCTACTCTTATTCGCTTATGTCTTTTGCACTGAGACAATAAGGACAGATTCGTCAGAATAAATGGTGTCAAAGCAGTGGTGCTTGCTATACCAGCTTTATTCTCTAGGCCAACACGGCTCGATGTTTACGACTATAATGCAGCTTATGTAAAGCGATAATTATTGTTTTAGATATACGGATACTATAACGTGCTCTAATGCTACTATGCTATAGCTATTCTATGATAACTACTATGTAGCACTTGTACTCTATAACTTGTACTCTATAACTTGTACTCTATAACTTGTACTCTATAAATAAAATCTGCGCTTTTAGGCTCTCAGTTAGCTATCAGAACCGAAACTGTGCTGCTCTAATAGCTTTTTTAACTCCGTCAAACGCCCATGGAAAAAATGCCCCGCACCTTCGACTACGCTGACCTCAATCTCTAAACGCTCAGCAAAAGCTTGCATATTGTCAGGTGAGATGACCTCATCGGCATCTCCATAGATCTCAAACGTCTTCTCAATCGGCAAAGCAATATGCTCGCTATCGTTTTTTTCAATTGAAGGCGAGATGAGCGCGACATTGGCAATCTCAAAGTCGCTTAATCCCCAGACATGCGGCGACACTAAGACCTGCTCAGCGGTACGAGCCGTCACATAGCCGCCAAAAGAGAAGCCGCCTAGCCACAGTTTGCGAGCATCGCTCTGCCCGGCAATCCATTGTAACACGGTCATAGCATCGACCACCTCACCTTCCGCGTAGTCATGCTCTCCTGTCGACTGCCCTACCCCGCGAAAGTTAAAACGTACCACGTGCATACCGTTGTCGCGGGCAAAACGGTACATAGTCGTGACCACTTTATTATTCATCGTGCCCTCAAATAACGGGTTCGGATGACACAGTAGCGCCACAGTATCGGTATTAGGATCACAAGGATTGTCTTGTTGCCAAAGCGCATCAACTTCTAACACGCCAGCAGGAGCAGGAATTAAAGGCATAATAATAACGACCGATTAAAAGAGTGAGATCAATTATGCTAGAAATCTGCTATATTTCAAGTGATTTGCTGTTTTAGTCTTATTAAAAGCAAACAGTCTCGTTAAAAATTTAAAAAAGCGCAATACTACAAACACGACATCTATAGACGTGACGTAAAGAGTAGTAGTAAGCTAATCTTGTAAAGATGACTAAGCATCCTAAGCAACCTAAGCAACCTAGTCATTTCATCTTGCTAATCTTGACTCAGTTGTAGTAAAGGAGCATCTTATGAACAACCTTTATAATCAATCCAATGATCAGTCCCACAATCTCGGCTCTACTAGAAAAACAGCGCTTCTAGCGTCAACGATGATCGTAGCACTAGCGCTGAGCGCTTGTCAGAGTACGCCTTCCTCCCCTGTTATTCAGCGTGCTGACTCCACTTATGAAACCACAGGCCTTGGCGCAACCAAGATACAAGCTCAGCAAAATGCCATTGCTACCGCTGATAAAACGTGTCGCGGTAAACAAGTCATCGTCGTCAAAGACACCGTTAGATATAATGGGATTTTGAATGAGCGTACTGGACGCATGGTCGGGCAAGCTGGCGCGATGGTAGGTGCTATACTAGGGACTGGCTCGCCTGAGCTAGCACGCGACGATGATTATGAATATATGATTAGTTTTCGCTGTCAGTAAAGACGCAGGCCTAACGAGCATTTGATCTTTTTTTGACATACCTAAGCTCTCTCTTGCAAGCTTGGATCTTTTGATCAACTTGGCTTCGCTTAGCCTTAGATTTTGAGGTAAAGTAGAAGGCTCTAATATCGTGGCAAAACCAGTTTGGCTGTTTGCTATTGTTTCAATTTAATATGGTTTAGCTTACCATTACCTCTTCATTTTATATTCCCTATTCGGTCTGATTCTATGCGCAAACCTAACCTTAATTCTGTTAAATCATGCAATGCAAAAACTTTAACGCCTGCCAAAGATTTAGCGACTTTGGAAGCAGAGTTGGCCGAGGTCGAGAGTAGTTTAGAAAACAATCTTGAAGATACCGTGCTACGACTTAGTGATTATTTAAGCGCGGTTGAGATGGTGGTTAAACAAACCTTTGCCCACCGAGTTTGGGTTAAAGCTGAAATTCGCAACCTCTCGAGCAAAGGCGGCCATTATTATTTTGAATTGGCCGAAAAGGACGATGACGGCAAAGTCGTTGCTAGCTGCCGAGGCAACCTTTGGCGCTTTAAAGCGGCGCGTGTACTCGCTAAGTTTGAACGCGCGACGGGTATGGCGCTCAGCCGTGATCTGACCGTCTTACTTAAAGTATCAGCGAACTTTCATCCTCAGTATGGCTTTTCCTTGACGATTGAAGATATTGATCCGAGCTATACCCTAGGAGATTTGGCACGGCAATACGCGCAGATGGTCGATCGCTTGAGCGGTGAAGGCCTGATGCACCTCAATCAGCAGCTAGAGTCCCCTTTTGATATAGAGCACGTGATTGTCATTGCCCCAGAAAAAGCCGCCGGATTAGGCGATTTTCAAGCGGACGCCGATCGTCTTGCTAATACGGGCGCTTGTCAATTTCATTATCATCACGCTACCTTTCAGGGCAATCATGCGCCCGCCGAGATTCGTCAAGCGATCGTCAGCGCTCAGCAGCGCTTTTTTGATAGTTATCAGCGCCTGCCTGATCTACTGGTGATCATTCGCGGCGGCGGCGCGGTTGGCGACTTAGCTTACCTCAATGACTACGAACTTGCCGCCTTGGTCGCTGAGCAGCCAGTGCCAGTTTGGGTCGGTATTGGCCATGAGCGCGACAAAGTCATCCTTGATGAAGTAGCACATAGCAGCTTTGATACGCCATCTAAAGTGATAGCGGCGATTATCGCTCACTTAGCTCGCCTAATAGCGCAAACTTTGAACTATCAATCACAGATCAAGCAAGCAGCGCAGCGTCAGCTCAAAGTCGCTCAGCAGCAAAGCGTCAGACAACTCAGCCAACTGCAATCACAGACTATCGGGCAACTCACCGCGCTGAAAAAAGACAGCAACTACGCTTGGCAAAGTATTCAGCAAAGCGCGCAGCGACAAGTCAAACAAGCGGCTAGAGTGACTAGCGACTGGCAAGCTCAAATCAAGCAAGGCGCGCATCAGCAATTGACGGCGGCTAGTATTGCCGCCAAAAATCATCGAAAAACAATAATGCATAGTAGCGAGCAGCAGCTAGCACAAGCTCAGCGCGATAGTGAACATCTACGTGATATCGTCCTACTGCATCGGCCTACGCGAGTGCTAAAACAAGGCTATAGCATGCTAATGGACAATAAAGGTCAGCAGGTATTGACTAGTAGCAGCCAGCTTTATGCTGATCAAACCATCAACATTATGCTAAAAGATGGGCAAGCGACCGCGCAGATCTTAAGTGTCAAAAGCTTAGAAGCTTATAGCCCCACTCATGACAATTTACAGTGATTTTTAATTTAAAATAGTAAAGGAAACCCTATGGCCACTTCGACTCGTAGACGTAAAAAAGCCGCCCCAAAAACCTTTAAGGCGGCCTATGATATTCTAAAAACCAATGCTGCAGAATTACAACAGCAAGACGAGCCAGATATCGACAACCTAATGACGACGGTTGAAGAGTCTATCGCCGCTTATCGCGTCTGCGAAGAGCGTATCAATGCCGTGCAGCAAGCGTTAGATGCTGCTTTTGCTGAGGAAGTCGTCGTCACTGATGAAGATGACTGATTAGACTTATCCACTCTTCTTCGACATTACAACTTCAAATAAGAATTTGCTGGGTTAAAAACCCAGCCTACATAAATAATATAAAGCTAAACTATTACGCTACTCCGGGTCATCAACCTCAAACACTTGCCGTAAATACGCCAAATAAGTGTCATTATTGATCATGGTTTTGCCAGGGCTATCTGATATTTTCGCTACCGGCTGACCATTACACTCTACTAGTTTGAGTACAATATTGAGCTGCGTCAGACCCATGTCATTAGTGAGATTCGTGCCAATACCAAAGCTGGTTTTGATCCGATCCTTAAAGTACTGATGCAGCTCCCAGGCTTTTTCTAGGTTTAAGCCATCACTGAAGGTAATAATCTTGGTTTTTGGATCTATTTTTAGTTTTTTATAATGAGCGATGGCTTTATCACCCCAAATATAAGGATCGCCGCTATCGTGACGCAGGCCATCGAAGAGCTTGGCAAAGTACAAGTCAAAATCGCGTAAGAACGCATCCATGCCTACCACATCAGTCAAAGCGATACCCAAATCGCCACGATATTCATGCACCCAAGCTTCTAATGCCGCCTTTTGCGAGTTACGCAAACGCACGTCTAAGGCCTGAAACGCTTGCATAAACTCATGCGCCATCGTACCTATTGGCGTCATCTCCAGTGTCTTGGCTAACAATACATTGGACGTGCCGCTGATAATATTGGGCTCAGCCTGATGCAAGGTCTTGACCACGTGCGCTTGCCAGCGTTTACTAAAGCGCCGGCGCGTACCAAAATCCGCAACGATAAAGGGCGGCGTATCACTCTCATTATTGACTTGCTGCTCGGCATACTGATGTAGCAAAGCCACTTTAGCATCTAAACGGCGCTGTCCCTCGGCGATCACTTGCGGATTAGATAAAGCATTAAAATATAGCTCATTGACAATAGCCAGTACAAATACCTCAAAAAACATCGCTTGAATCATTGGCCCTTCGATATCGATGAATAAACGCCCTTTACTATCAGTACTGACGGTAATAAAACGACGCTTGAGCTGAAATAGCTCTAAATAATCGACAAAGTCTGAGCGCATAAAGCGTAAGGTTCGTAAGTACTCTAATTCGTCAGGCAAAAACCGCAGTTCACAAAGACTATCTAGCTGCTGCTCTAATGATTCTTTGATGGTCGCTAGCGGATAAGCAGCATCATTATTATTGCGGCAGCGAAAACGATACACCCCATGCGTCTGCGGAAACTGATGCAGCATTGCTTGTAGCATAGTGAACTTATAGAGATCATTGTCTAACAAAGAGGTGATAATTGGGGTATGAGTAACAGCCATACGGTAACCTTAGCGTGTGGATTTTATAATAAAGAGTTTTCTAGCAAACAATAGCAGTAAACAAAACAGAGCTTAAGTATAACGCCATTATCTAGCATTTGCTTATCTGCCGCTTAATAACCTCAAAACCGTTAGCATACACTCATGACTGGAGCAACTTCATTAACGGCGCGTACCCTAATTGCGGCTTGACACTGATAGGGATAAAAAATGACCAAAATACAGACCAATCATTGAAAAGCTAGAGACGACTTGAAAAGGACTTTGGATAAGATATCGTAGATAAAACGAGCTTTCGTTGAATTTTTTTGCTTTGGTTTACTTTGGGTGACTTATTTTAGCCTCATATTACGAGCATTACGAGGCTAAAACAATGAGCTAATGTTAATACGACTATCTAGGCATTAAGATTGTGTTAACCAGAGAAGAGACTCACTTTAAAATATAGCGTGTAAAACCCGCCTTTAAGCAGGCAGGTTCTTTCGCGGTAGCTATCTTTATTTATTATCGCTTTAGTGCTTCGCACTCATAAACTGCGCGACATAGTCATCGGCAGGACTGTCTCGCAGCTCATTTGGTGTGCCGGTTTGTACTAAGCGTCCGCCGTTTAAAATGCTAATGCGCTGCCCGACTTTGACTGCCTCATCGATATCATGAGTAATAAAGACGATGGTCTTATGCAGCCGAGCCTGTAGCTCTAATAGCTGATCTTGCAATTGGCCACGGATGAGCGGATCGAGTGCGGAGAAGGCTTCATCCATCAGCAGTATCGGGTTATCTGTGGCTAAAGCGCGCGCCAGCCCTACCCGCTGCTGCATACCGCCCGATAATTCATCCGGGTAGCTGCTCTCCAAATTAGGCAGACCAACCTCAGCTAACCAATGACGAGCAATCTCATGACGCTCGCTGACACTCATTTTGCGTACGCGCAGTCCGTAAGCGACGTTTTGTAGCACAGTCATATGCGGCATCAGACCAAAATGCTGAAACACCATGCTGACCGTATGCTGGCGATACTGCTGCAAACCTTTATCATCCAGATCTAAGATATTTATGGCTGAATGGCTCGTATGTGTATCGGCAGCCGCGGGCTTACTAATGTTAGCAGCTTTGTCATTTCGCATGTCGGTATTGACCCAAATCTTGCCAGTAGTCGGATCAATCAAGCGATTAAGATGGCGTATCAGCGTTGATTTACCTGAACCCGACAAACCCATAATACAGTGTAGCTCGCCGGCCTTTATCGCTAAGTTGACATCGTATAGCCCGACCGAATAGCCGGTTTGTGCTTTCACACGCGTACTGTCCATTCCGTCAGCCAATAAGTCTAAGGCAGACTGTGCTTGCTTTGGGCTTGCATTATAAATCTTACTGATATTTTCTAATTTGATATGATCCATCATTTTTCTCAATAGTTATTATTTATGCCCGTGTTTGCTATTTAGTTGTTGCTCATAAGGGCGAATAAAAAGGTCAGCTTAACCTATCGTTGGGCGGCGACCTTCTTCGATGGTCTTTTGCCGCGCGCGCTTACCTTGACCAAATGCTTGGCTGATACGGTCAATAATAATCGCTACAATGACAATCGCCGTACCTGCCTGCAAACCTTGACCGATATTGAGCGTTTGAATAGATTGCAGCACATCTTCGCCCAGTCCCGGCGCGCCAATCATTGAAGCTAGTACTACCATCGCAAGCGACATCATCACCGCCTGATTAATCCCTGCCATAATACTCGGCAGCGCTTGCGGCAGTTTAATCCAGATCAGTAGCTGCCAGTGTGTACTACCAAATGAGCGGCCCGCTTCGATCATTTCATGATTGACCTGGGTAATACCTAACGTCGTCAAACGTATCAAAGGTGGCAGCGCATATATTATGGTGGCAAATAACGCCGGCACTTTACCGATACCAAACAGCATCAGCACTGGAATCAGATAAACGAAGCTTGGCATAGTCTGCATAACATCGAGAATGGGGGTCACAATTTTGCGTAATAAGGCACTCCCTGATATCGCAATCCCGATAGGTATACCGATGACGACCGTGATGAGCACTGAGACAATCAGTAGCGCCAAGGTATCAATCAAAGCGCCCCACAGCCCAAATGCGCCAATCAAAAACAGCCCTACGCCGCAAGCGACAGCGAACCATATTTTGCGCACCCCAAACCAAGCCAATACCGTCACTAAAGCGATAATCAGCCAAGGGGGAATGACGGTTAACAAGCGCTCAATAGGCAATAATAAATAAGTCAAGGTTACGCTGCTAATACCACGAAACACCTCTCCGTAATCTCTTACTACCGTTGCTAGCGCCTTATTCAGCGGGGTCTCAAGCGACCATTCTGGGAAGCTTGACGATAGCCCTAGTAAATTATCTGATGCCGTTTCATCATTTAGCGGCGAGTCAATACGAGTATCTCCAGCAGTCGTACCTGTCAAACGAATATCTAGATCAGTCGCCAATGCCGTGGCAGCCTCTGCAGAGAGCCAGTTTTGCCAAATGTCAGGGTTTTGTTGCAAAAACAGCAAGGCCTGCTCATCACCGCTACGCTTATTTTCGCTCATCTCCAATATCGCGCCATTGAGCTGGTCTGGAGTGAACTGTACTTTTTTGAAGGCTTGGCTGAGCTCTGGATTGCTATCGAGAAATGGCGTCGATACCGCAATCGCTAAAGGTGACACAGGAAACCCAGTCACACAGTCGGAGGTACCATTGGCTAATAATAGATCATCCCAGCAGCTCTTATCGTGTTCAGGGAACTTGAGCGCTGCAAAGTCGTATTTCGCCATCAGTCCTGTCGGCTGCCAGTAATAAAACAACAACGGCTTACGCTGCTCAAAGGCGGAGGAGATCTCAGCGTCGAGCGCCGCTCCTGTTCCGGGGCTTGTGATATTAAAGATACGATCTAAGCCGGTGTTTTTGAGTAGACGCACATTGAATATCTCACAAGTCCAGCCTGCAGGACAATTCATAAAACGGGCTTCATCAGGGCTTTCAGGATCAGTGAATAGCTCAGCGTACTCTGGCAAGTCTTGATAATGACGTAGACCAGGATTATCGTCCATTACGTATTGCGGCACATACCAGCCTTGCGTCGCGCCGCCTTTTAGCGTATCGCCAATGATCGTCACTTTATTGTCTTCAATAGCTTGCTCTAAGATGGGTGAGCGTCCTATCCACTGCTCGCCGATGACTTGTATGTCATCTTGCAATAGCGCGTTCTCAAGCGCTGGCCCCGCTCCTGGTACTTCTTCAACGACGCAGCCGTAGCCGCTCTCAGTAATGTACTTGAGGACGCCTGTAGTGAACTGCCCGCTCTCCCAAGTAAGCGCGCCAAACTTAATGGGGGTCTCACAAGACGATGTGGAAGCTGCAGCCGAGGCAGATAAAGGCAGTAATAGTGAGCTTAATAGGAGTAAGCTAAAAGCAATACATTGGCGCATAATAAATCCTATATATGGTTTTAGCGATGACTACTTATGATCAAAGCGAGCTTTTATGACTATTTATGTTTATAACTATTAGCTTGTATAGCCTTTCGCTGGTAGCTATGAGACGGTAATCGCAGCGCCATAAAAGATGGGTATGAAATATGAGTAATGAATAGTATAGTCGAACCACTATTAAAGTGTTACAGCGTTAGACTCGTTTAGCCTACTACTGTAGTACTTGCACTCGTCTGCCTTGTACCACTTTTAATATTGATTGACTATATGTAGAACCTTTGCAGGTTTTGACAGTATTTTTTCAAAAAAATAGCGCTTATCAAAATAAACGCTATTTTATTAGGGCGTGTTGAACATTCGCAAATAGGCACTGCTGATCGCTAAAATTGTTCCAGACAAGGCACAAAGCGACGATAATGCAGATGCCTTAGCGAGATTTGTAACGCAGTATGGGGCAATTTTAGCATCAGCCCTCACGACAACAACAGGGACAGGACTCTTTTTTGCCGCTTCATCGTTAAAAATAAGCGCTTAGAATGACTAAACTTATTATTTT
Organism: Psychrobacter submarinus; assembly: GCF_904846685.1. Classification (GTDB taxonomy): domain Bacteria; phylum Pseudomonadota; class Gammaproteobacteria; order Pseudomonadales; family Moraxellaceae; genus Psychrobacter; species Psychrobacter submarinus. The sequence continues at coordinate 244,294 of NZ_CAJHBQ010000002.1, read as the reverse complement.
TAACATCGAATCGCCTAAAAAATAGTCGCTGTCAGTGCCATGGTCGAATGTTCAACACGCCCTATTTTATTCATTTAAAAAGAGCTATTTCAGCATTAAGCCCATTGCTTTTTTGAAAAAACCACCATAAGGCGGCAATAGTAAATTCATACCATTTAATTTATTTTGTACAAAAATAGGCTTCATATGGCTCAAGCGCTCAAATCCTGCTTGGCCATGATAAGCACCCGTACCTGAATGACCAACACCGCCAAACGGTAAATCATGCTGCACGACGTGCAATATTACTTCATTGATACATAGGCCGCCTGATACGGTATGTGAACGCACTTGCTCAATCTCATTTTGATCATCGCCAAAGACATACAATGCAAGAGGACGCGGACGCGCATTGACATAATCGATAGCGTCTTCTAGCGTGTCATAGTGCACTAGCGGCAGCACAGGAGCAAAGATCTCATTTTGCATCACTTCACTATCATCGTTAGGCTCGCTGACGATAATCGGCGGCATCAAGCGCGTGTCGATATTCGGCTCGGCATCGGTTAGTAGATGCACATCCTCACCGGGCAGCTGATCGAGATAGCCTTTCACGCGTTTGAACTGTTGATTATTAATAATCCGTGAATAGTCTGGATTATCCGCGATATTAGGATAGTGCTTATCCATCCACTCTTTGGCTAAGCGGATAAACGCCTCATGATCTTTACGCTGTACTAGCACATAATCAGGTGCGATACAGGTTTGACCCGCATTGAGAGTTTTGCCCATCATCACGCGGTTAACCGCTGACTCAAGATTAGCACCATTTAGCACAATAACCGGCGACTTACCGCCAAGCTCAAGCGTCACTGGCGTCAAATTAGGCGCAGCAGCTGCCATGACTTTTTTGCCGACAGCGGTTGAGCCAGTGTAGAGCAAATGGTCAAAGGGCAGCTTGCTGAACTCTTGAGCAATATCAACCTCCCCTAACACTACGCAGACCATATCTTGCGAAAAATAGCGCGCCACGGCCTCTGCAAACGCTTGCGCAAATTTCGGCGCCGCTTCACTCATTTTTACCATGACGCGATTACCTGCCGTAAGCGCATCTATTATCGGCCCTACCGCCAAAAATAACGGGTAATTCCAAGGCACCATAATACCAACCACGCCTAGCGGCTGCGGCTGAATCTCATTATGAGCGGGCATATAAAGTGCTGAGATGGAAGCACGGCGCGGTTTCATCCATTTTTTGCCGTATTTTCTAGCGTGACTGATACCGGTAAAGCTTGGGAATAGCTCTGCAAATTGCGTCTCAGACTCACTACGATAGCCAAAATCGGCACTGATCGCTTGCGCTAAGCTATCCTGCCTTTCGCTTAGCATCAGCTCCAAGTTATCCAATTGCTCAGCGCGAGTGGCCCAATCATTGATAGGCTGATCGCGACTTAGCTTGTATAAGTGCGAAAACTGCGCGTGCATCTCATCAATGGTCGTTGCAATGCTCAGCGACTGACTCGTCTCGTTTGCCATATGATGACGTGTTTGCTCAATAATCTGATCATCGGCCTGATAGTTGTTTTGCTGTGTATCTGTCATTTGTCATCCTTGTCATAAAAGCTAGCGTCAAGACGCACTAGCGGGTTGCTCTCTAATGTAGCGTATTGACTGGCGAATGAAAAGCACGATTATCAGACTTATAGGTTCGCATCAGCTAATCATTTTGTTACCGGATATACATGAGCGCTAAAGTAGTACTATATAAACACGAGCACTAAAAACGGCTACTAATTTTGTCTTAAGCTCATAAAAGCACTTAATTTACCGCTATATCTATATTCATTAGATAAAAAAAACTGCTACACTTAATGATTATTTTTAGCCTTTATTATGAGGATATACCTCACTCTACACCCTCTAAAATAGCGAGACTTATGCAGCCTCTTAGTGATACTCTGATTAGTCGCACCTTTGCTGATGCTGATTATGTGGCAACGAGCGATGCAATGCGCGCAAGCATACTCAAGCGCATCGAAGTGAAACAACAGCAAGGGCTGCGGACCCCCGATGAGCTATGGATTGTCGATCACAACGATGTCTATACTTTAGGTCAAGCCAGCAAACCCGAGCACATATTGCAGCAAACAGATACCCCTATCATTCAAACCGATCGCGGCGGACAAGTGACTTGGCATGGACATGGCCAGTTAGTGATCTATTGGCTGTTCGACTTAGACAGCTTAGGCTGGAGCGTACGCAATTTAGTTTCTCACGCAGAGCAAGCCTTAGAAGACGTGATCAATGATTGCCTCAAGAGTCACTGCTCCAGTGAAAGCGCAGCATCAGACTTTAAAGCCAAAGCCCGGCGTGATGCCCCAGGCGTCTACATCTACTCAGGGACAGTTACCGATGACGCTAATACTGAAGCTCAGACAACTGATAATATTATGCTCGGTAAAATCGCCTCATTAGGATTCAAAATAAAGCACGGTTTTAGCTATCATGGTTTAGCGCTCAATATCAACTGCGACTTATCAGCTTTTAACGCCATTAACCCTTGCGGTTACGCGGGCATGCAAATGCTGCGCTTGGCAGATTTTGTCTCTATTGATAATAACGACGTGGATAACCACAAAATGAATAATAACGAAGCGACGCTCAGTTACAAGCGAGTCAGCCAGATGCTTATTGATAATATTGCACAGCGCCACGCCGGCGATATTGCTCTGCGTCCTGTACCGCCAAAGTCTTAGACTGCATAATATCGTGCCAGTATAGACTTAAGGCAAACAAGAAAAATAAATACAAACTTGTTATACTCGCACTCGGCAGCCATTAAGCACTGCGAGATTTGTGGTTTAATGGCGCGGTATAAACACAAATATTCTTTTTTAATATTCAATAATAGCAACAGTTGGAGACCCTTTATGGCAGATTTTAATCAGATTTTGGACGCCGGTGATGTTGATGGCGGCGTTATCAATGTAGTCGTTGAGATACCTACTGGTAGTAGCCACAAAATCGAATGGAACCGTGAGCTTGCTGTATTCGAGCTTGATCGTATTGATCCGCAAATCTTTGCTAAGCCTTGTAACTATGGCTTTATCCCGCAAACCCTTGACGAAGATGGCGATGAGCTTGATGCGCTAATCATCACTGAGCAGCCACTGCCAACAGGTATCTTTTTGAAAGCTAAAGTTATCGGCGTTATGAAGTTCGTTGATGATGGTGAAGTCGATGACAAGATCGTTGTCGTGCCTGCTGATGATCGTGATACGGGCAACGCTTATAACAGCTTAGAGGACTTACCTAAGCAGCTGATCAACCAGCTAAACTTCCACTTTAGTCACTATAAAGACCTCAAAAAAGCCGGTACTACGGTCGTTGAGTCTTGGGGCGACGTCGCGGAAGCCAAAGAGGTGATCAAAGAGTCTATCCAGCGCTGGAAAGATCTATAAGTGAATACTTGCGTTTTATGACGCCGCTCTTCATTTAACAGTCATTATGTTGCTTAAAAAGAGCGAGCTTTTATTTGCTGCAATCCGAATGGGTTGCAGCATTTTTTTTGAAGATTTGGGTAACGATTTGCTTGTCCCTTAGCGCTTTTAGAGTTGCTATAATAAACGCTATCTGACCAAATATTACTATCAAAAAAGGCTCCTTATGTTTAATCCAGACGCCAGCTCTCAAGCCATCCGTAAAAAACTGCCAAAGTCGGTCGTCATTATGATCGAAAAAGGTAATCTTGTCATGGCCATCAAGACGTTAGCCGCTGACGAGGGTATCAGTATGGACGCCGCTAAAGCGCGTATCGATGAATATGAAGCCGCCCTCAAAACCAAACAACACCAACAACTCACTTCTATCGCCAGTAAGCAAGGCATTCCAAATAGTGCTATTAGCTCAGATAGAGAGGTCGCTAATGAAGATACTGCGCCTCTACAAAAACAATGGGTGAAATCTACGCCTCCTGAATCAGGGTTTAAGAGCTTGCAGCGCGGTGTCGATAGTAAGCTCGATGATATCGGCTATAAAAAACCCCTACTGCCCTATTGGGCTAAACGCCTATTGATTATCGCTGTCGTGATGCTAGGGTTGTTTTGGATATTGTGGCGTATTTTTGGCTAGATGACAGTTTCGTGAGTCTGTTATAGGTGGTTGTTTAATAGTGGTCTGTTTTAAGTAGTCTTTAAATAGGTTTGAAGAGTGAATTAGCTGGTTCCCTTGGGGTATAGCTTTTGAAACCATTTTTCTTTATATTGTCACTTAGACAGCCTACTTTTTGAACCACCACCCGGATATAAATGTAACTATGAATAAAACAACTTTTAAAATATCGAAGATGGACTGCCCTTCGGAGGAAAACCTAATCCGAATGAAATTAGAGGGCCACTCGAATATTGAACATCTTGAGTTCGACATTCCTAACCGTCAATTAACTGTGTTTCATCATGACAATATAGAAGGGATAGAGACTGCTATTCATGACCTAAAATTAGGAGACACCCTACTCTCGACCGAAACCATTGACCCCTCTGATCCCAACAATAATTTTAAAATTGATGCTGACTCTAGTCACAAAAAAGATGCTGAGCAAAGAAAGCTACTATGGATAGTGCTGGTCATTAACTTTGCTTTCTTTATTATTGAAATGAGCACGGGACTGATTTCTCGTTCGATGGGGTTGGTCGCCGACAGCTTAGATATGTTAGCAGATAGCTTGGTGTACGGAATTAGCTTATTTGCGGTCGGTGGAACGGTCATTAAGAAAAAACGGATTGCTAGAATTGCCGGATATTTTCAAATTACGCTAGCGATTCTTGGTTTTTTAGAAGTACTAAGACGTTTCTTTGGCAATGAGCAGTTACCTGACTTTTCTACCATGATAGTCATATCGATTCTTGCGCTAATTGCAAACTTGATTTGCCTCTATTTACTACAAAAATCGAAAAGCAAAGAAGGAGAAGAAGCCCATATGCAAGCCAGTATGATTTTCACTTCAAACGATGTGATTATCAATTTAGGGGTAATTGTTGCAGGGATTTTGGTTAATTGGTTACACTCTAGTACGCCTGATTTGATTATTGGTAGCATCGTATTTGCTTTAGTTATTCAGGGCGCCTTTAGAATATTGAAGTTGAGTAAGTAGCCAAGCCTAATAACTGAAGCAAATAGCTCAAGTAAGTAGCTTAATTAAACCGCTAAGTGTAAAGTAACTGGGTTTGAAGCAAATAAACATCATAAGGATATGAGACCTCAAGCAATGATTGAACAAACTTTAAATCTAGTCACCACCAAAGACCATCAGCAAGTTGCCGTTTGGCGAATAATAGATGATGAAGTCTTTGATAAGAATCTGGGAGACCTTCCTAAATTTTGTGTAAGTATTTAATCTAAACGTCAGTTACACAGAATCTGGGATGGTCTCTTCAAGTCCTCACTAGCGCACCGATCATAGATAGAATATCTATGGTAAGTACACCAAGAAGTACACTGTGACTATTTAAGAAAGTCAAAATATTGATATCATTAGCTTATAGCCCAAGATTCAAGTCCTCACTAGGGAACCACTCGTTGTTCCCTTAACAAAACTGACGACAAACTAAAAAGGACGCTGAAGCATCCTTTTTATTCATACCAAGTCAACTAAAATGCTATTTTAATGATGCTCGCCTGGCAGGATTCTAGCAAAGGCGCGCTGCGCTAAAGTAGGCTTAGTATCTGTCGTTTGCGCGGCCGATGAGCTTGGGAAGATACGATAGCCGATAGACTGAATGCCAACGTTGATGGCTGGCGCTAGCGAATAAGTTGCAGAGGCAAACTTACCCATGCCGCTGGCGATACTATTGGGTTTTTTCACGATAGCTTTGGCTACCATCATAGCCGCCTCATTAGGCATCAGTGCTGGCATGTAGCGATATAGTTTGGTCGGTGCAATCATTGGTGTGCGTACTAGCGGCATAAAGATATTGGTAATGGTAATGTTATCGCCTTTGACCTCAGCAGCTAAGCAGCGACTAAAAGCATCTAGAGCAGATTTTGAGGCGACATAAGCGCCAAAACGTGGGCTATTGGCTAGTACACCAATCGAGGATATATTGACGATTTGACCGGTTTTTTGCTCTATCATGCCGGGTAAGAAAGCCAAGATAATCTTAACTGCGCCAAAGTAGTTAATATCCATCGTGCGCTCAAAATCATGAAAGCGATTGACTGACTCGTGAACGGAGCGGCGAATGGAGCGGCCTGCATTATTGACGAGTACGTCGATACTGTCGAAGTCTTCTTGGATGAGCTGACTGGTCTTTTCGATATCGTCCATGTCGGTCAAGTCACAAGGATAGTAGCTGGCCTTGCCGCCTAATACTTCGATATTTTCTTTGACGACCTTTAGCTTCTCTTCAGTACGGGCAAGTAAGATAACGTGTGCACCGCATTCACTAAGTAAAAAAGCCGTACGCTCACCGATGCCACTTGAAGCACCGGTGATGATGATATTTTTACCTTTGACGACTTTGCTAATTTTTTTCTTTGAAGGGTTTGCCATAAAACATCCTTGTTATTTAATTATTGTATATGTGACTGGCTGTATGTACAGCGTAACCTCGAGCAAAATATAGCCCCTACTCCTATAAAGACTACATAGCAAGACCTGCATCTTTGACTTTACTTGATTTGGAGAATATATACAATGGTCATCGAGACACTCTTAAGCGTAAAAGGTGCTTAGCGAGTATTTTGTCTAGTGACTTCATCTCAGCTTTGACGCTGCATACCCTTTGAGCAGAAAAATAAAGGCTTACTATCATTCGTGCGCTTGTAAGAACTCCTCCACTACTCGAAACTGTCCTGCTGTACTCTCCTCGCCATACATCGCTTGACGAAAGGCGTTAGAACTAGGAATACCTGTGGTGTACCAAGCGATATGTTTACGCGCGATACGGCATCCTGAATACTCACCATAAAAGTCATACAGCTCTTGCAAGTGCGCTAACACTATATCTTTGATCTCGCGGATAGTAGGCGCAGCTAACTGTTCACCGGTACGCAAGTAGTGCTCAATATCGCGAAACAGCCACGGCTGGCCTTGTGCGGCGCGGCCTATCATCACCGCATCACAGCCGGTCAGCTCATACACTTGTTGCGCTTTTTGCGCGCTATCGATATCGCCATTAGCAATCACCGGAATATTGATGCTGTCTTTGACCGCGCGGATAAGCTCATAACGGGCATTACCTGTGTACATATCCTCGCGCGTACGCCCATGAATGGCGATAGCCGCTATGCCTGCTTGCTCTGCGCGCTTGGCAACTCGCAAGATATTTTCACGGCCATTTTCAAAGCCCAAACGCGTCTTTAGCGTCACAGGCGCATCAACGGCATTTACCGCCGCATCAAGCAAACGCGCAACCAAATCCTCATCCTGCAATAGCGCCGATCCTGCAAGCTTACGGCAGACTTTTTTAGCCGGACAGCCCATATTGATGTCGATAATCTGGGCGCCGTTGTCGATCTGATAACGCGCCGCCTCAGCAAGTTTATCCGGCTCAGCGCCCGCTATCTGCGCTGATATTGGCGCAATCTCACCATCGAAATTGGCTCGGTATAAAGATTTTTTACGGGCATAGAGCGCGGTATCGGCGATGATCATTTCACTGACAGCATGCCCTGCGCCAAAAGATTTGCACAGTCTACGAAAAGGGTTGTCCGTCACGCCGGCCATGGGCGCGACCATCAGACGGTTTTCGATACTCAGACCACCGATATCAAGCGGCTGTAATAAGGGATGCTGAGCGGCAACTGGTGCTGAAGAATCAGCCATCGCAGAATTCGCAGAAGTATTTATAGACATAAAAAACGGCTTGATTTGCATAGAAAACAAGCCGTTATTCTAAGGGTTCGTACGCATATTGCAAGCCATTCACGTCAATCCTTTGCCGCTATGACTTTCAATATGACTTCCAAATAGGCGATGCGCCGCTTACTTATCAAACACACTGCCCTGCTCTAGGGTAATATCATCGTCATGCTCCTGCATACGCCAAGGCAAAATATCGGGCGAAACATTGACGAAATGCAGATATTTTTCAAACTGATCGATGATATCATTGATCACCGACTCTGGTTGATAACCATACAAGTCATAGGTTTGGCCACCGCGGCGCAGATAGACCTCGGCACGGTGATGGTGCTCTTGTGGCAGATTACCCGCCATATCTTCAGTATAATAGTCAGGAACTTCATGCTCTGATAGACGCACCTCGTACCAAAACTCGACATTATCACCGCGTTTTAGCTCTAGTACCGCTCGATTGTTTACCTCATCATAGTTAACCTCAGGCAACCAGCCTGTCTCGGCAAATTTCTCTGCAACCTCCTGCATCGATGACATCACCGTGCCCTTGATATAGCCGAGCACCTTTTCGCGCGTTGGCTGATTGGTAATATAATCAATACGATCACGCCATGCGTCTAATTTGAGCAGATGCGGTGGTAGATGGTTGTCAGTGGCCAGACTTTGATTACGATGCCCCTCGATACGTAGCGCACGCCACATACCAAATGTCGAAATTAAGATAATCACTGCAAAAGGCAAGGCACTGACGATAGCCGCTGTCTGCAGGGCGCTTAGGCCACCTGCGATCAGCAGCACCGACGCCACAGCACCTTCTGTAACTACCCAAAATGAGCGCTGCCACCACGGCGTATCACTACGACCACCGGCGGCGAGCGAGTCGATGACCAATGACCCTGAGTCTGATGACGTCACAAAAAAAGTAATAATCAGTAGGACGGTCAATGACGAGACAATTTGAGTAAAGGGTAAGTTTTCTAGCAACTTAAATAAAGCAATGGCTTGGTTGTTTTGTACCTCGCCGATCAGCGCCTCATAACCATCGACCATAATCATATGCAGCGCGGTATCCCCAAATACCGAAAACCAAAAGAAGGTAAACAGTGTTGGCACAAGCATCACGCCCAGCACAAACTCACGAATGGTACGGCCGCGACTGATTTTGGCGATAAATAGTCCGACAAAAGGTGCCCACGCGATCGTCCATGCAAAGATAAAGAGCGTCCAGCTACCGATCCAATCACTCGACTGATAGGCTTGTAGGCTAAAGGTGCGCTCAACGATATTGCCCAAATAACTGCCTGTATTTTCCATAAAGGCATTTAGGATAAATATCGACGGCCCAACCACAAACACAAACAGCATCAAAGCCGTGGCCAGCACCATGTTTAAGATAGACAGGCGTTTGACGCCCTTATCCATCCCAGCCAGTACAGACACCAGTGCTGCGGTGGTCACCAGCGCAATGATGATGACTTGTACGGTGGTGCTCACTGGAATCATATCGGGTAATAAGTAATTCAAGCCTGCATTAATCTGAGCCACAGACAGACCCAAACTGGTGGCGATACCAAACATGGTACCCAAAATCGCAAACACATCCACCGTATGTCCGATAGGCCCATGGATTTTGTCACCGATTAAGGGATAGAGGGTTGAGCGCACCGACAGCGGTAAGCCATGCCGAAAGGAAAAATACGCCAATGACAGCCCCACGACGCCGTATATCGCCCAAATATGAAACCCCCAATGAAAATAGGCAATCTGCATCGCCTCTTTGGCCGCCGCAATCGTCTGCGGCTCTGAGAGTGGTGGACTGGCAAAATGTAAGACCGGCTCGGCGACACCATAAAAGAGCAAGGCAATACCGTAACCTGCCGAAAACAGCATAGCAAACCATTCGAGAAACTGATATTCAGCCTCTGCATGGTCAGGGCCTAACTTGATACTGCCATAAGGCGAAAACGCCAACACGATGACAAACATCAAAAATATAGCAACTGCCAGCATATAAAACCAGCCGAACGTCTCGGTGGTAAATGCCAGGACGGCACTAAACAGCTCGCCGGCCGCCTCTGGATTGATAGCGGTACCAATCACCAATAGCAGCATGATAGCCGCCGCTGGGACAAAAACTGGCAACAAAATAGTGGAGCGAGGTAATTTACTCATAAAAGTGATATCCTCAAAAAGTGACAAAACCGACCAACCGTGCTTGTTAAAATATTTTTTGCATAAAATGTCTGTCTGATAAATGTTTGATACTACATTTTTGACTTCAGACATTGTACTGCTTATAGGCACTGGTCTGATGAATGGGTTTTAAAGACAAAACTGTTTAACCAACAGTCAGCCATTATGATATTTATCACACTCTTTTAAAAAACCCCAGACAATCTCTGTCTTTGTAACTCTACTTTAACGATTGTTACATGACTATTACCAAGCAACAAAAAAGGCAGCTTGTTAGCCGCCTTTAATATATAAAATATATCTGTTTGTCTGCAATTGCCATACTATCCTGCAATAACTGCGGCAAGCTGTTGCGCCAGATCTGCCAGCTCGCCTTGATCCGCTTGGGTGACGGCATGACGGCCTAGCTCATGAATACTCGATGGAATCAGATGGACATGATAATGAAACACTGTCTGCCCAGCTTGCGAACCATTTAGCTGCATTTGGATGATACCTTCGCGCTCAAACACTTGACGCTGCGCTTGCATGACTTTTTTGGCAGTCATCAGTACCGCTGCCGCATATTCTGGCTCCAAATCAGCCAAATCGATTGCTTTTTGTTTGGGAATGACCAGTACATGACCTTTGGCCTGTGGCATGATATCCATGAACGCTAGCGTTTTATCATCTTCATACACCTTATGATAAGGAATATCACCATTAAGCATTTTGGCGAAGATATTACTGTCATCGTAGCGGCTAGGTTGATTGTTTTGACTCATAGTCTATATCCTTAATAGTAATTTTTAGTTCTAAATATTTTGAAAACGTCGATCCAAATACAAAAGAAGTCTGCAATATAGTGAGCGAAATAGCAAGAGAGCATAAATAATGACTGACAGCTTTTTAGATAGAGTAAAGAGTTATAACCAATCTTTTGCCTTGTCACTCCACTAATTTATTAACGTTTTCTAGCTATCAATGTTATATTAAACCTCTACTCTGATAACACAACTGTTATGGATTTAACTGCCTTGCCGACTCAATCAGCGACGAATATGACTACTGATCAAAATACTCCCTTAAACTCCTCAAACTTAGCGTCATCAGATAACATGACATCTACTGCTAAGGCTGAAGATGGTACGTCACAAAAGCAAGCAAACGTCATTGACCCTAATGCGATTATCTTGGCACAAGCGCTCACGGATACTGCTACTAGCTGGCGCATTCATAACTGCAAAATCAGCGAAAAAACCGTTAGTCAGGAGTTGCCGCTGCAATTCTTATATCACTATGATAGCCTTGATGATGCTATTAAACAGGCCCATCCTTTGACGCCAAAGCTGCTGGCACAGTTTAATACTCTGATGAGTGCTAAAGAAGCGGCAGCAGCTTTGGGCATCAGCGCCGATTTGATAGCGACGCCTTGGCATGTCAAAGTGATCGGCTCGTTAGTAGTCTTTAGTGAAGCGCTGCAATTAGCAGTGCGGCTACATTGGACCAATACAGCCAAAACGACTGAGCAAATTTACACCCAAAACAAAGCTGATGCGGTGATTGCTGCCTTTAAAGATTGGCAGTTTTTTGGCCGCGTTGATGTGCTCTACAAAAACGACAAACAAGCTTTAATCAGCATCGATGAGTATAGTATCGATAAAGATAGCAGTGTCGATGATTGGGTGCTGACGATTGCTGCGGGCAATGACTACCAACTGTTACCCGCTACCCACGCTCTAAGCATCCTCTCAAAACTTGAAGAGCACAAACCTAAGCTGCCTTGGTTTGAGGCGGCTATACTAGAACGCATTGAGTAGCGTTAGCCACTGATTATGTGCCGCGCGCTATCTGGCACTCTGCTATTGATATCAATACAAATTATCACTGTTACATTCTAACGATGGCATCAAAAAACAAACGTACCCTTTATTAGATTAGTAAGGAATAACACATGGATTATCGCTCAAAAACCTCTACTGGTGGCCGCAATATGGCAGGCGCACGAGCGTTATGGCGCGCAACGGGGATGACGGATGGCGACTTTGGTAAGCCTATCATCGCTATTGCCAACTCTTTTACGCAGTTCGTACCCGGTCACGTCCATCTAAAAGATCTTGGCCAATTGGTCGCACGTGAGATCGAGCGCGCAGGCGGCGTGGCAAAAGAGTTCAATACTATCGCGGTGGATGACGGTATTGCGATGGGTCACAGCGGTATGCTCTACTCGTTGCCGAGCCGTGATTTGATAGCGGACTCTGTGGAGTATATGGTCAACGCTCACTGCGCTGATGCGTTGGTCTGTATCTCTAACTGTGACAAAATCACGCCCGGTATGCTGATGGCAGCGATGCGTCTCAATATTCCTGTAGTCTTCGTTTCAGGCGGCCCAATGGAAGCGGGTAAAGTCGTCGCTAGTACCGTCGGCAAAAGCCATAATAATGAAGACTCGCAAGGTAGCGCTATTCGCAAATTAGATCTAGTCGACGCAATGATGGACGCCGCTGACGATACCATCAGCGATGAAGATGTACGAGAGATCGAAGTCTCTGCTTGTCCAACTTGTGGCTCGTGCTCAGGGATGTTCACCGCAAACTCCATGAACTGTCTGACCGAAGCGCTAGGTCTATCGCTGCCGGGTAATGGCTCACTGCTTGCCACACATGCGCTACGCCGTGAGCTATTTTTAGAAGCAGGTCGTACTATCGTCGATTTGGCGAAACGCCGTTATGAGCAAGATGATGATTCGGTACTACCGCGCTCTATCGCTAGCAAAGCGGCGTTTGAAAACGCTATGAGCCTCGATATCGCAATGGGCGGCTCAACCAACACTATCTTGCATCTGCTCGCTGCGGCAAATGAAGCAGAAATTGACTTTAAGATGGCTGATATCGATAGACTCAGCCGCCGTGTGCCTTGCCTATCAAAAGTCGCGCCTGCCACGCAAAAGTACCACATGGAAGATGTACACCGCGCAGGCGGGGTTATGGCACTACTAGCAGAGCTAGATAGAGCTGGCTTATTGAGCACAGAGGTGCCTACCATTCATAGCCCATCAATGCGCGCAGCTCTTGATAAATGGGATATCATGAATCCTGATAATACTGAAGCGCGGGCGCGTTATATAGCAGCTCCTGGCGGCGTGCGTACGACAGAAGCGTTTTCGCAAGATAAAGAATGGCCTAACCTCGATGTCAACCGCGAGTCAGGCTGTATCCGCAGTGCTAAGCATGCTTACTCAGAAGATGGCGGTCTTGCTGTGCTCTACGGCAATATCGCCGAGCGAGGCTGCGTGGTCAAAACCGCAGGCGTCGATGAGAGTATCTTAGTATTCACCGGTCGCGCGCGTCTGTTTGAGTCGCAAGATGCGGCTGTCGAGGCGGTATTATCCGATGAGATCGTAGCAGGTGACGTGGTTATTATTCGTTATGAAGGGCCTAAAGGCGGTCCTGGCATGCAAGAGATGCTCTATCCGACCACTTATTTGAAGTCTAAAGGCTTAGGTAAAGAGTGCGCTTTACTCACCGATGGCCGCTTCTCTGGCGGTACGTCAGGATTATCTATCGGCCACGCCAGCCCAGAAGCCGCTGAGGGCGGCGCTATTGGCTTAGTGGTCGAGGGCGATACGATTCACATTGATATCCCCAACCGTACTATCAATATGGATGTGAGCGATGCGGATTTAGCAGCGCGCCGCGAAGAGATGGAAGCACGCGGCCGCGACGCATGGAAGCCCGTTGATCGCGCCCGTCACGTCTCCCCTGCTCTACGTGCTTATGCGGCGATGACGACGAGCGCTGATACTGGCGCGGTACGTGATGTCAGTCAAGTGGAGCGCTAATCGCTTACTTATAAATACGCTATCGCCTCAAAAGTCAGCCTAAGTGCTGGCTTTTTTGTTGTCTATATAAGCTGGCTTATTATCAGTAGCCGCTGTTTGCTCTACGCGCTATTACCAAAAACCAACGTATTTTTTAAAGTGATAACGTTTTTTTGCGGAAATGTTTAGCCTTTTTCTACATGATAAGTAACGATTCAGCCCATTTAGATACTGGCGAATACTAACTTGTAGGCATACGCAACTTTTATGATCGAAAATTATAACTATATTCTGTTGATAGGCGGCGTCGCGTTTTTACTAGGGGCTATCTTTCCTATTATCTCCAAACGCGTCCCTATCTCGTTGCCTATGCTGCAAGTCGGCTTTGGGATGATCGTTGGCTATTTTTGGCTAACGTTATCTTTTTTGAACCCTTTAGACAATGGCCTCCTCATCGAAAAGGTGACTGAGATTGTGGTATTGGTGTCTTTAGTTGGCGCAGGTATCAAGATAGACACTGAGCTGGCTTGGGACTTATGGCGTCCTACGCTGCGCTTATTACTGGTCACTATGCCGATCTGTATTTTTGCTATGGCAGTACTCGGCTATTACACGTTTGGACTGACTATAGGCGCAGCGATATTATTGGGCGCAGTGCTCGCTCCAACGGACCCGGTGTTAGCGTCTAGTATTCAAGTAGGGCCACCAAATAGCGGCGGTGAGGATACCCCGCGCTTCACTTTGACTTCAGAGGCTGGTCTCAATGATGGTCTTGCTTTTCCCTTTGTTTATTTAGCGATTAATATTGCTGAGGCCTACAATGATGGTCAGCGCATTACTGGGGATCTGTTGTGGTCGTGGTTTACTTATGAGGTACTATGGAAGATATTAGCCGGCGTTGTCGTCGGTATCTTAGTAGGTAAACTCTTAGCAAAAGTTGTTTTTTCGAAGCCTTCTGATGAGACCAATATCTCGCAGGGCTACACTGTTATTGCGTTAACCTTGCTGTCTTATGGGGTAGCAGAATACGTGCATAGTTATGGTTTTATCGCGGTATTTATCGCCGCCTTTGCTTTTCGCCGCTCAGAACATGAACACTCATACCATCAAAAGCTACACGACTTTGCAGAGCAATCTGAGGGCCTGCTGATGTCAGTGATCTTGGTAGCTTTTGGTATGCTTATTGGTCAATGGCTACATTCTGACATTGAGCTGACGTGGTCGGTGTACCTTGTCAGCTTGGCCTTCTTGTTTCTCATACGTCCCATCGGCGGCGTTATAGGACTCACTGGGCTGAATATGCATCATACCGAAAAGTATGCTATCTCTGCGCTTGGTATTCGCGGTATTGGTACACTGTACTATCTATCCTATGCGCTTAATAAAGATCTATTTAGCGAAGCTGATGCCACTAAGCTTTGGATAGTTTGCATCATTGTCATCTTGATCTCTATCTTCATTCATGGGCTAAGCGCGCCGTCACTATTGAATATGACACCAGATAAATCACGCCGGTAAAGACTGTGTGCTTAATCCTGCGTATCAATCATCTTTATCACTGCTTCGGTCAGCGCAAATTGACGAATATCATTTAGCATTGTGACATCGAAGTTATGAATAAAAGCAAAAGACAACTGCCGCGACGGCTCACACCAAGCCACTGAACCGTTATAACCCATATGACCAAACCCTTGCTCAGTGCTTGGAGTCACGCTATCATCGCTACTTTGACATATACTAAAGAGCTTATGATAACCCAAGCGCCAATTCATCGAAGCAGGCATCACTGCATCCATCCCTATCACTTGCGGCTGAGACAGCTGTGCAAACGTCTCTGCATCTATCAAAGTTTTACCTTGCCATACGCCGCCATTAGCGAGCATCCCGTAGATAGTGGCGAGAGCTTGCGCTGAAGCGACGCCATTGGCTGCAGGTATAACCGCTTGCAGCGTTTGTGCGTCATAGTAATCGATAGGCTGCTTACTTGCTGGCACTAGTGCGGCGCGGTAATTGCTGGCATTAATAGCGCTATGATCGAAGTATAGACGGTTGATTTTCGTAGCGGTCAATGACGTAACGTGCTGTTTTTTATCAGCTGGTGATATAGACTTTTTCTCGTCAGCCAGTTGTTGCCAACACTCATAGCTTGGCAGCTGCCTATAAGCCGCTAACGTCTGCTCCGACTCCGCTTTTAGTACTGGCTTATGGCGTCTTGTTGGCAGTGACCGATTCTCTGACGCAGTATTGATAAAGTCTTTCGCTAATTTAGCGACCTTATCGACTTGATCTGCAGGCACGCCAAAATAGCAGCTG
Organism: Psychrobacter submarinus; assembly: GCF_904846685.1. Taxonomy (GTDB): domain Bacteria; phylum Pseudomonadota; class Gammaproteobacteria; order Pseudomonadales; family Moraxellaceae; genus Psychrobacter; species Psychrobacter submarinus. The sequence goes on along the minus strand of NZ_CAJHBQ010000002.1, from coordinate 228,152 downwards.
CCCGCGATGCCTAAAGGCTCAGTCAGATACTTGCCTAGCGCGGCAGCTAGCGTCATATCAGTCGCTTTTTCTATCAAGCCGCCTAGTATCCATCCATATACCAGCGCGCTATAGGCACTAACAAACTGATCAGCAGCATCAATCTCATTGATCGGCATTGCCGCCACTTCTTCAAGCATTCTCGGCCAGTTTAATAAAGTCGCGTTATCCACATCGATAGCACTAATGGCGAACAAACTGGCTTGATGCGACATCAGCTTGCGTAGCGTAATCTTTGCTTTCCCATTAGCCGCAAACTCAGGCCAATAGCTGGCAATCGGCTCGTCATAAGCCAGCATACCCTCAGAGACCAAAACGTGCGCTAGCGTCGCCAGTACGCCTTTACCCGTAGAAAAATTAAGCGCTAAAGTATCTGCTTGCCACTTATCATTGCTTTGTGCTTGGCCTATGCTAGCAGCAGCTACGAACTCGCCTGCCTGATAAACCACTACCGAGCCACCTGCTGGCGCGTCCTCTAGCTGCAAATCATTGAGTAAGCGTTGCAGTTTTTGTTGCAGCTCGTTATTGACACTCTTGCTCATCGTTATTTCTTCCTTAAAATTATGCTAATAAAATTACTTAGTTATAAATAAACAGGCGACTTATATAATATAGGTCGCCTGTTTATTTATAACGTCTATGTGCCTGCTAGCAACTGTTATCGCTTAACGCGGTACTAGTAGCCGATTATAAGTTTCTTGCTCAAGCTTCTCAGTGAGTCCATGGCTATGACCACGCTCCATAGCAGTATCCATCTTCCGGCCACGTAACCAGCCTGCACGTAGGGCAACAGCTGCGCCTACTCTGCTGCCGGAGCCGCAGTGCATGACGGTTTTTTTGCCGTGATGTTGACGCAAAATATTATCAAAGGCTAAGATGTTGAGCTGCTTGAGATCAGCGGCGCTAGCGATAGGCAAATGCTCGTAAGCCATGCCAGCTTGTTGAACGGCTTTGGCCTCATCGAAGGCCAGCTCTTCATCGGCTTGTAAGTTGATGACGAGCTCCACGCCTGCCTGCGCAAGAGCGCTCACTTTTTGTTCATCAAGCGCTCCGCACACGATAGTCTGCTCAGCAGGTCGAAAATAAGGCGACAGCGCCTCGGTGAGGACGACGCCATTATCAGAGTCGTAGCGAGTATCTGCATCTTGTGATGGTGTCGATTGAGTTGTATTTTGGCTCATAATGATAAAAGAAGATAAGTAGTAAGTGAATAATTAAGAATGGCTGAGTTAGCTGTCTTGGCGCTGAACAGTGGTATGTTTAGTGCGGTAACCCGATAAAATACTGAGCGTATTTAGTGCCGAAATTAAAGCAATTTAACGCTGATAGCGAATATCTATCAGCGTTACTTACTCAAATGTGAGTTACTTCAATATAAATAAAACGGTGCTGTTTATTACTGCGAGTTTTCTATTAACTTGACGACGCCAGCTAAGTGCGGCTTGTCATTTTTGGCACTATATAGGCCAAAATTACAACGATCATCGCTACTTTCGAGTTGATCGACAGGTTCAGCGATGAGCTCTACTTCTGAAGGCAAGAAGATAGGCAACTTAAAAGACACCTCAGCGCTATAAGCATCCGGCAGATCATTCATCAGCGCTAAGCACTTTGCTTTTGACCACATGCCATGCGCGATAGCTTTTGGAAAACCAAATGCTTTTGCTGATAAAGGATGCAGATGAATCAAATTAAAATCACCTGAGATAAAAGCATAACGGCGACCGATATCCTCTGGCACCTCAAACACTTTATGCACCCCTTTTTCATTAACCATAGGCTTTACGGTCACTGGGCGCGGTTTACTTCTCTCAATGCTATTGGCTTTAGGTTTTTTACCGCGAGCCAAATAAGTAGACGTACCCTCCCAAATGATGTTTTCTTGCGATTTTACCGTCGTCACAAAATCAAACTGCTGACCTTGCGCATGATCACGCAAATTGGCAAAACTCACTGACAAGGTCACCGTCTCACGCTCACCGATAGGACGGTGCTGAGTCACTACGTTATCAACGTGTACTAACCCTAGCATCGGAAATGGGAATGGCTCTTTGACCATCATATTCATCTGCAGGGTCTGTGATAGCACCGCAAAATAAGTAATCGGCACCTTGCCGTTGTCACTAAAGCCGCAAATTTTACGATAATCATCCAAGTTGCTTTGATCAATATGTAAATCGTCTACAGTATAAGTAGCTGATGGCAATGCATCTTTACTAACTTTAGTGTTATCACCGATTGGCAGTAAGCTTTTGATGATATTGGCATATGTGGTATGCGCTTTTGGCAGGGCATCATAATGGGTATCTGACATAAATCTATCCTAGGTAGGGCTTAGCAAACTTTTAATAAAACGAATGAGCTGACGGTTTAAGTCTTATAGCTATCTATTCCTGTGTTTTTATCATAAAAAAGCCACCCTCGGGCAGCTTTCTTAACAATTATTAGTATTTTTTTCGTAAGTATATGTGAGCTGACTCAAATTATCTTAATAAAATCAGTAGCTTGCATAAAATCTGTATATTAAGCGCCTAACATGCTTTGACCACAGACGCGTACCGTATTACCGTTCAAGCCGCCAGAGGCAGGAGACGCCAGCCAAGCGATGGTTTCTGCCACATCGACAGGTAATCCGCCTTGGCTCATAGAGTTCATACGGCGACCTGCTTCACGAATAGCGAACGGGATAGCTTCTGTCATTTGTGTTTCAATAAAGCCTGGGGCAACCGCATTGATGGTCATGCCTTTGCCCTCATTAGCCAACTGTCTGGCAGTTGCATCGACTAAACCGATAACACCTGCTTTTGAAGTCGCATAGTTAGTCTGACCTAAGTTACCGGCGATACCTGAGATTGAAGAGACGCAGACGATACGCGCATCATCTTTTAGCACTTGTTTTTCAAGTAAGTACTTATTGAGCTCAGCTACGCTATTTAGGTTGATATCGATAACCATATCCCATTTTTTCTCATCCATATTGGCAAGCGTCTTATCACGCGTCACACCAGCATTATGGATAATAGCGTCAAGGCCACCGCGCTTTTGCGCAGCATCAGCGATCTGTTCGCCTGCATCGGCGCTAGTGATATCTACAGTCAAGGTCGAGCCGCTGATTTCACTAGCGACATTTTGTAGGTCCGCTTGTTGCTGCGGCACATCTAAACAAATCACATGCGCGCCTTCGCGAGCTAATACCCGTGCGATAGCTTCGCCAATACCGCGACTTGCGCCAGTGACGAGCATCGTTTTGCCCGCAAGCGGCTGTGACCAATCGATATCGATGGTGTTACCTGCGCCAACACGGACAACTTGACCTGAAACATAAGCGGAGCGAGCTGAGGTAAAGAAGCGCAGCGCTGAATCTAGATTCTTCTCACTACCTTTAGACACATAAATGAGCTGTGCGGTGATACCGCGTTTGAACTCTTTACCCACTGATTTCACAAAGCCCTCAAGCGAGCGCTGAGCAAGTGCGGTTTGCACATCGTCGATATCTTCAGGCGGGCGACCAATGATGACCACGCGGCCAGACTTTTCAACGCTACGCGCGACTTGATGAAAAAACTCATACACTTGCTTGAGCTGATCGGCGTTACTGATATTGCTTGCATCAAATAGTAAGACTTTAAACTTATCTTTGCTGCCTGTACTGGCTTTGGCTTCGATACCTGCCTCTATCAACGCATCTTTGGCGTCATCACGGCTATTGACATAAACCTCAGCATGCAAGTCAGATAAGATACGCGCAACTGAGTTACTGACACTCATGTCATCGCCTTCGGCACGGCCAACTAAGACGCTACCACGTACCAAACGTTGACCGCTCTCAAAACGATCTAGACTTACCGGCTGCGGCAACCCTAAGTTTTTGGCTACTTTTTTGCCAATTGAAGACTGTACAAAATCACCATAACGGTCTGACATAAAATACTCCTGTATATAAAGATAAAAATAGAGTCTAAAAAACAATACCTATTATAAAGACTCACTTGGGCGATGATTATAAGTGTTTAGTAATTCCGGCTATACAGCTTTTGGCCACAATAAGCCTACTATAGAGTTTGACCAATTTGTCATCGCTAACGTTAGCGCTTGTCGACCGTAACCCTATTTATTAATAACCGTCTTAAACCGCTTTTAACTCGTCTTACCAAAGCGTCTAAAGCGTCTAAAGCGTCTAAAGCGTCTAAAGCGTCTATAGTAACGAATTACCAGCCCCATCTGCAAACCAGATAAAAGTCAATAGACCGCCGCAAGCACAAACGTAGACAGCACAGTTACTCTATAATCATTTAAAAAAAATCCGCTTATGTTAAAATCTAATCGGTACTTACTATAAGTTATGATCTGCACTGTCAATGATAACAATATATTATTGAATGAGCCACTCAGTATTCAGCCTAGTCGATACTGCTCAGTCTAATCTTTGCAGGTTATTTTTTGCACTCTTGTTGCTTTACCCTGTAAATATTTGCTAAAGCCCTACAAGAAGGTTATTAACACTATTGTGATTAGCAGCTATCATATTATGTATTGACTGATTTTATTGACGAATACTTTTATACCCTAACATTCACTACTACTTTAAGGATACTTTTATGAGTTACAAAAAAGACAGCCCTATTGTTGGAACGACAGTCGTCAAAGGTGACGATGATAGCGCCAAAAAATCGACGACTAGCAGCCAAAGTGCGACGCCATCTACAGACAACGACACGCAGTATGACTCTATCGCTGACCTAAAGCAGCATATCGATATTCTTGATGCCGATGGCAATCGGGTTACCGAGCAATCGAATAGCGCTGAAGCGGATAAAAAAGCAAAGATCACGGAAGACAGAGCGAGCGATAAAAAAGCGGCTAAAGAGGAAGAGCTGGCTACTCTTGGTGCGGCTTCTGAGTCTACCTCCACTGACAAAGAAAAAACGGATAGCGCTGATAAAGCCAAAACAGACAGCACTGATAAGAATAGCTCTAGTAAAAACAGCGCTGACAAAAAACCAGCCAGCAAGCGCACAACTGCTAGCAAAAGCACTAATACCAGCACTAAAACAAGCACCTCGACTAAAAACAACACTAACGAGAAAGAAGCTATGACAGATAAAAAAGACGAAACAAAAGCCGTCAGCAAAAAACCCCGAACTACGCCTAAAAAGAAAAGTTCAGCGTCAAGCACAGGCCAGCAGCGCGTTGCAATCTTAGGGGGTAACCGTATTCCATTTGCACGCTCAAACGGTCCCTATGCCGATGCCAGTAATATTGACATGCTTACCGCAGCCTTAAATGGTCTAGTCGAGCGTTATAACTTGCAAGACGAGCAAATAGGCGAAGTGGTTGCCGGCGCGGTTCTTAAGCTCAGCCGCGACTTAAACTTGACTCGTGAGGCGGCGCTGAATACTGCACTAAACCCGCATACGCCAACTTATGATATCGCTCAAGCTTGTGGTACTGGTCTGCAAGCGACCTTTGCTTCAGCGAACAAAATCGCATTAGGTCTTATCGACTCAGCTATCACTGGCGGTGTTGATACCACCTCTGATGCGCCTATCGCAGTCGGTGATGGCCTACGTAAGGTCTTGATCAAACTAGGCGCGGCTAAGACGAACAAGCAGCGTCTAAAAGCGCTGATGGGTCTGAATCCAAAAGACATCATCGACTCTCCTCAAAACGGCGAGCCGCGTACTGGTCTATCTATGGGCGATCATCAAGCGATCACTGCTCTTGAATGGAACATCAGCCGCGAAGATCAAGACGAGCTGGCATTCAATAGCCACAAAAACTTGGCGCGTGCCTATGACGAAGGTTTCTTTGACGACTTGATCACTCCTTATAAAGGTCTGACTCGCGATAACAACCTACGCCCAGACACCACTTTAGAAAAACTCGCTAAGCTCAAGCCAGTATTTGGCAAGAAAAACGCCAACCCAACGATGACCGCTGCGAACTCAACGCCGCTCACCGATGGCGCATCATGTGTACTATTAGCCAACGATGAGTGGGCCAAAGAGCGCGGTCTAAAGCCATTGGCTTATATCGTCCATCAAGAGACCGCTGCGGTAGATTTCATCGGTAAGTCTGGCGAAACTGAAGGCTTACTCATGGCACCTGCTTACGCCGTACCGCGTATGCTTGAGCGTGCAGGTCTTACCCTACAGGACTTTGACTTCTACGAGATTCATGAAGCTTTTGCCTCACAAGTACTATCAACGCTTGCCGCTTGGGAAGATGAGACTTTCTGCCAAGAGCGTTTAGGTCTTGATGCGCCACTAGGTTCCATCGATCGTAGCAAGCTTAACGTCAACGGTTCATCACTAGCAGCTGGTCATCCTTTTGCTGCAACTGGTGGTCGTATCTTAGCCACAGCGGCTAAATTACTCGACGAAAAAGGCTCAGGCCGTGCGCTTGTCTCTATTTGCGCTGCTGGTGGTCAAGGCGTCACTTGTATCTTAGAGAAGTAAGCTCAATACCTCTCAAGTTAAGAAGACAAGCTGAACTGTTCTTCTAATCAATACATATTTGTTGACAAAAGAAATGCCCTTTAATGTATTTAAAGGGCATTTTTTATTGTCTTTACTTTGCTATGATAGAACCGACCAAGATAGTAATTAAAAAAAGCTGATACGTCAAACAAAGGTAATGTTTATGGGTAAGACGAAAGTTTTATTAAGAAAAATGAAACAAATCATTTTTGGCTCTGACAAACAGGTGATGACAGAACCACTTACAACCACTGAATTTCAATCTCTAACCACTCATGAGCAATTAGATCAATACAATCAGGAACAGGCCATCCTAGCCGAACGTATTGAAAAAGACATTCTTGACGATGAGCTTCGTCGAAAAATGCACCAAGACTTAATCGATACCTATGATGAAGAGCTAGAAAACGAAATAGATGATTATGTGCGTGATTTTCGTTTTGATGGGCGGGAGATGAGCGAACAAGAAAGGCTGGATCGCCGACTGTACTTTCAGGAGCTGGTGCGCCTGCAGCGCGAGCTTATCAAGCTACAAGACTGGGTGGTCGATCGCGGCGAGCGCATTGTCGTTATCTTTGAAGGACGCGACTCTGCGGGTAAAGGCGGTGCGATTAAGCGCATCACTCAGCGGCTGAATCCAAGGGTTTGTAGAGTAGCCGCCCTACCTGCGCCTACCGAGCGTGAACAATCACAGTGGTATTTTCAGCGTTATGTAGCACACTTGCCAGCGGCGGGCGAGATTGTCTTATTTGATCGTAGCTGGTATAACCGTGCTGGTGTTGAGCGCGTCATGGGGTTTTGCAGTGATGCGCAGTACGAAGAGTTTTTTCAATCGGTGCCTGAGTTTGAGCGTATGCTAGTGCGCTCAGGTATCCGCCTCGTAAAATACTGGTTTTCAATTACTGATGATGAGCAGCATTCACGGTTTATGAGCCGCATCCATGATCCGCTAAAGCAGTGGAAACTATCACCGATGGACTTACAATCGCGTCGACGCTGGGAAGATTATACTAAAGCCAAAGAGACGATGTTTGAGCGCACTCATATCCCAGAAGCGCCTTGGTGGGTGGTTGAGGGTAATAATAAAAAGCGCGCGCGGCTTAATTGCATCGCTCATCTACTAGAGCAAATCCCTTATGTCGAAGTACCACGTGAAGAGGTAGATCTGCCGGATCGTAAGCGTGATGACGAGTACTACCGCGAGCCTATCCCCGATGATATGTACGTGCCATCGCGTTATTGAGCAGTATTGAACGGTCTTGAGAGATAGTAGACTATCTTAAAATCTACATCTTTTAGAATAGGGCAAAAACCTACATCGTATAAGTGTTTTGTTGACTGTCTATCTTGCCGGCAAGCAGCCGCTCTACTTCGTTCTTAATTCTTTGGCCAGTGACATCTTTACCGATTTGCACCGCGAATCCTGCTGGGCGGTGGGCGTTGGCTTTATGATTGATCCAGACTACTTTGCCACTCATTGGCAAACGCTCTTTTGAGTTTGGCAGAGTAAAAGCCACAAACACCTCATCGCCTAAACGCTGCTCGAGGTTGCTGGGTACAAATAAAGCGCCGTTGTCGACAAAAGACAAATAACTGGCATATAAGGTGGTGATATCTTCGATATGACAAGTAAGAATTCCACCGCGTCCTGGCATCGCCATAATCAGCTCCTTGAAGGTTAGGCTTTTGAATATAAGGTTTATTGCAGATTTGACTATAGTAAGTTCATTATAAAAACGATACAGCGGGACTGGGATGAATTTTATGCAGCCTCTGTATGCGTAGGCACAGCAAGCCAGTAAAATTTATACCAGTTCCGCCTTGAAAAACTATGTCTCTATTTTATTTAGAATCGACCATATATTTATAACAGCTAAAGCAGTTGTATGCGCCTCACTGCAGTTTTTAAGGTCAATATGTTATAACTCTGCTAATGCTTGCATGAGCTTATCATAGGCGAACTTCTCTTGGACATTTTGTTGTAGAGAAACTTTAATGTGTTGCAAGCTATCGACAATATCCTGCATCGACATCTCTGTTGGCTGGTGCTGCGCTAGCGCTTTGGGTAGTTCAGTATCGTTTTGAATACTTGCTAATCCCATATTTATCCGGCGAATATCCAAAAGCATAAGCTCGGTTAATTTGATAAAGTCGGCAAGGTTCAGCTGCTGCTGCCAATAGTCGCTTGCCGCTAGGCTGCTCCGCTTGCCGCTACGCAGAGCCTGCCAAGTCGTCAGCCATAGTGCGCGTTTACTATACCAATCAGCTTGTGCCAAAGCGATCGCAGCTAAAGGCGCACCATTGGCGAGCTGAAGAAGCTGCTGGATCTCATCAATACTGACCGCTTCGCGATTGATGGTGCTGCCAAGCGCCTGCTGTACATAGTCGGCTGACACTGAAGGCTCAATATGCTGCAAAGGCAATTGCTGTACTCGGCTCTTGATAGTCGGAAGTAATTTGCTCGGCGTATCACTGAGTAAAAATAGATGGACTTGCGCTTGCGGCTCCTCCAATGTCTTTAATAGCGCATTAGCGGCGGCGATAGTCATTTGCTCGGCATAGTCCAATACACAAATCCGCACCCCCTGCCCGCCTTGATAAATAAAAGGCTGCAGCGCGCGAATATCATCGACTTTGATAGTGACTTGCGCCTTACTACTGGCTTTGGATGACTTATTACTGCTATTCGATTTTTTAGAATTAGACTTAGTGTCTTCTTGAGCATTATCTGGCTCAGCTGCAAGCGGCAAACTTGCTAAAGGCAATACTTGTAAGCTTGGATGGGTCCCTGATCTTAGCCACTGACAGCTCTCACAATGACCGCAAGCGCCTTGCCGATGACTGGCTTGCTGGTGACACAGTAGCCAAGCGACAAAGCGCCAGACAAACGCCCGTTTACCCATCCCTGACATCCCTGCCGCTAGCAATGCATGCGGTAAGTGATGCGGCGGCATGAGTAAGCGCTCAGTCAGCTGATCCCATAGCGACTGCTGCCAAGGTAATAACGGCGCAAAATAAATACTGTCGGTCATATTCCTTATTACCTTTAATTGTTACCCTCAACCGGCATCTGCAAATGAGTTTTCACAAACGTTTTGCTTAGGTTATTTAACTATTAGTTTTAGAAACCTATGAGTTATGGTATTGCTGGAAATCAATTATGCTCATAGCGTTGAGCCGATCTAAGTCGTCCTGCGTATCTACTCCCGCCGGTAATTGTAACGCGGCAGCAGCAATCGCAATGTGACCACCGTTTTCTAAAATACGCAATTGCTCTAAGCTCTCAAGCACTTCAAGCGGTGTTTGTGGCCACGCCACGAACTGCTCTAGTAGACTGACTCTATAAGCATATAAACCCAAATGACGATAAGCTGCTTTTGGCGGTTTAGGGTCTATATCTAGTGATGCTCCGTCTTTATTATCGCAAGCCATCGCTAAAGCTAGGTCACGATCGCAAGGGATAGGCGCGCGGCTGAAATAAAGCGCGCGCTGTTGCTGATTGACGGTAGCATTCACGACTTTGACCACTGAGGGGCGCATAAAGCTCTCGAAGTCTTCGATTGGCTCATATAAAGTTGCCATGACGCTAGCGCTATCCTTAACCAGTAGCGTTTTGACTTGTTCTAACAGCAAAGGTGGCACTAACGGCTCATCGCCTTGCATATTAATGACAATATCTTCTTTGCCCCAGCCTTTAATAGCAGCGACCTCTGCAAGACGATCAGTGCCTGAAGCGTGATCGTGACGGGTCATAACCACCTCAAAGCCCGCTTCTATGCAAAGCTTAGCAATGCGCTTATCGTCAGTTGCGATACACATATCATCCGCAAAATCTGCTGCTCGGGCTTTTTCTGCCACCCATAAGATCATAGGCTTGCCATGTATCTCTAATAACGGCTTCCCCGGTAAGCGCGTGCTTTTAAAGCGCGCCGGAATGACGATGTGAGTCTTAAAAGGTACAGTTGTCATAGCTATTTCCATAATAAATCACAGACCTAAAACTGTGGGTTAAGCGCTCAGTCGTAAGCGGCAGTATCTATTAATGCAGTGTTAATACCTAACGCTTTGAGTTGCTGCTCTAGCGTCTGATAGCAAGCAGCGGATAATTCTGCGCTTACAGGTAACACCCAAAGCCTAGCAGCGAGCGCATGCCAGTCCTGATCAATCTTAGCTGCTTCGCTACTCGCAGCGTGTTGTTGCTGTTGCAGCCATAACGCTTTTATTTTCACCGCATCTTTGCTAGTGACTACGATAGGATGCTCAGTGTATTGCCACAGCTCAGTTAAGCTAAAATCATAATGATCAGGATAAGGGTGCTCAATGACTTGTAAACCAAGCGTACGCAAAGTATCAAAAAACCGCTGCGGATAGCCAATACCGCTAACGCCGTGTACCGTACTGCCAGCTTCAGGTGCTACAGGCTGACTGAGACTGACCGTACCGATCTGTGATAATTCGTGCGCTAGCAGCTGCTTTAATGGACTCGGCTGCAAGTGCATAGTTAATTTATCTGTCGCTAGCTGGCTATCGCTTAAGATGAGACCGTCAAGTTTTTGGTGGTAAATGACTGTGCTGTCTTTGAGCCGTGATAGCGGCTCGCGTAGATAGCCTACTGGCAATAACTGGCGATTACCAAAGCCGCGTGCAGCGTCCACCACAATCCATTCAATATCGCGCTGCATAGCATAATGTTGTAAGCCATCATCAGCGATAATCAGCTGGATATCCCCATGAGCCTCAAGCAAAGTGGTTATCGCTTGCTTACGATTCGGGCAGACCGCCATAGCCACGCCAGTTGTACCAACGATCAAACAAGGCTCGTCGCCGACGGCACTTGGCAGGCTATCTTTAGTCACCAGCGTTGGCATTTGCGCAGTATCACCACCATAGCCGCGACTGATGACGCCGACTTTGACGCCGCGCTGCTGCAGATAGTGCACTAAGCTGATAATTAATGGCGTTTTGCCACTACCGCCTACGCTGATATTACCGATGACCATAACCGGCACAGGAGCGCGGTAGCTTTTCAGCCATCCTAGCTGATAGGCTCTACGGCGTATAGCAGTTAGTAGTCCGTATAGCGCACTTAACGGCAGTAACAACCAAAGCCAAAGCGCTTCTCGCTGCCATGCTTTAGTAATTAGTGTTTCTAGTTTCATAGCGCTAACGATGCTCTTAGGTTGCCATCTGATTTGGGAAGTATAGTTGAATCACTTTAAAACCGATGCAGTGCAGCTGGAATTAATTTTGCGCAACATCGAAACAGCGAAGACACAGCATGCAAGAAAAATGAATACCAGTTGCGCGTTCATATTAAGCGTATCGACTTTATTTCGAACTGACTATATAGCAGTCGCTTATCTTTTACTACTCAAAATCGCGCTCATACATCTGCGCGTAATAGCCTTGCTGTTGTAGCAGCGAGTCATGCGTACCAATCTCAACGATACGCCCGCCATCCATTACAGCGATGCGATCAGCGGACTCGATAGTGGTCAGGCGGTGAGCGATAACTAAGGTGGTGCGATCTTTCATAACATTATCGAGCGCTTGCTGGATATAATATTCCGACTCATTATCAAGGGCACTCGTTGCCTCATCTAAGATCAAAATAGGCGCGTCTTTTAGTAGCGCACGCGCAATCGACAAGCGCTGGCGCTGGCCCCCAGAGAGCTGCAGTCCTTCTGCGCCTATTTGGCTTTGATAACCTTGCGGCATCTTCATAATAAACTCATGGGCAAAAGCATCTTTTGCCGCGCGCTCAACCTCAGCTTGGCTTTTGGTCGCCAAACTACCATAAGCAATATTCTCAAAGACACTCGTATTAAACAGCACCACTTGCTGATTGACCATCGCAATCTGCGAGCGTAGGCTCTCCAAAGTAATCTCTTCAATAGGCATGCCATCCATCGTGATCTGACCTGAAGACGTCGCTAATGTCCGCGTCAACAAATTGACCAATGATGACTTGCCAGCGCCGCTGCGCCCGACTAGCGCTACCGTTTCGCCTGCTTTTATATCTAAGCTAAAGTCTTGTAGAGCTACCGTTGAGTCAGGATAAACTAAGCCGACTTTATCTAATCGTAGAGCGCCTGAGAGTTTGGGGTTTAAAGTGCCGGTATCTTGCTCCTCAGGCTCATCGATCAGTGCAAATATCGACTCACCAGCTGCGATGCCTTTTTGCAATTTTTGATTGACGTCTGTCAATGAGCGTACCGGTTTACTCAGTAGTCCAGCGGCGGCAATATAAGAGATAAACTCCCCTGCCGAGATGTTATTGATGACTTGCGGACGCAGCGCCAACCACACCACCACCGACATCGCCATCGCCATCAGTAGCTGCACCGCTGGAGTATTAATACTATTGGTCACAACAACTTTCATGCCTTGACGTAGGTTTTTCTTAGACGTCTTATCAAAGCGCTTCGACTCATAAGCCTGACCACCATAGTTTTTGACCACTTGATAGCCGCCAATGACCTCATTGGTGATATGACTGACATCGCCCATCGTTTGTTGAATACCCTTTGAGAGCTTAAGGTAACGCTTAGAGGCGATGCGGATCAGCCATAAGATAGGCGGCAGAACCAAAAACAAAATCAGGGTCAATCGCCAGTTACTGTAGAGTAAAAAGCCTATCAAAGCCACAACCGTTAGACCATCGCGTAACACTGTCTTCATAGAATCGGTACTGGCAGCAGTGACCTGCTCGACATCGAAGATAAGCTTTGAGGAGATGGTACCGGCAGGATTGGCCAAATAAAACGAGCTTGGTAGCCGTAAAAGCTTGTTAAAGACCTCTACTCGCAGCTCATAGACTAAGTTTCTGGACACTAGCGCTGAATAGTAGTTCCCTAAGAAGCTCCCGACGCCGCGCACGAAAAATAAACCAATAATCAACAAAGGAAATAGGTTTTGCTTGGCTTGATCGTTTTGGTTAATCGCGTCAGTAATGTACTGCAGCAGCTTAGCAATCCAAATCTCAGTAGCCGCATTAATCGCAAAGCCAAGCACAGTCAGTAATAGTGCCCACCAATATGGCTTTAAATAACGTAGCAAGCGCAGTAAGGTCTTATGTTTGGGCGGTGCTACTCGCTCAGGCTGAGCTTTAGCCTTATTATTATGAGTATGTGATAGGCGAGATTGGCTCATAAAAGCCCCAAGTTAAAACAAAAGGAATTACTCTTACCAGAGCGGCTGAAAACTGCGACAAAGTATACCATCATGAGGGAGAAGATAGCTATGTCTGCAAAAGACGGTGGATATAGGGTATGGCAGATGAACAAACGTATTATCAATGGTTTAATGACTCAATGATAATACTGGTTTTTCTGTCGTTTTGCGCGTAATTAGGGCGGCAGCGGCTGACCTAGCGGCACGACAGTACTGATATTAATATTTAAAAATCCCAGTTTGCCAGCGACATCCATCACTTGTACTACGGATTGATGAGTGGCATTTGCATCAGCGGCAATCACGAACAGCAGCTGACGATTACTCCCTGCCTCTTGCTGAAGTAAACTGGTCAATTCTGCAGCATTACTGCTGGCAAGTGCTATACCATTGACCAGATAACTACCGTCTTCTTGTACCGCCACCTCGATACTCTCTTGCTGCTCCACAACATCAACGCCCTCTGCTTCAGGCAGGATAATATTGAGGCGGCTGAAGTGATTAAACGAGGTTGCAAGCAATAAAAATATAATCAAAAACAGCAAGCAATCAATCATTGGCGTCAGATTGATCTCAAGCGGCTCGACAGTAGGCTTTCTAAAACGCATAGCAATCTCTTTGATAGTGCTAAGTAGTGTCAATATTTCAGTATTTGAGCCAATCTTTAACTAAGACTCTAAGCTAAAAGATTTGTTTAAAGAATGATCATGGCTGTGCTGAGTATTTGAGCGCTCTACACCAGCTTTATCGCCTGCTAACAGAGCTGGATCATAGGCTGAATTATGAGCGACATTTAGCAGCTTATAATCATAAAGCTCTTGAATCATCAGCCCCGCTTCAGTCTCAAAATGAGCGTTAATATCAACGATACGCCGCTGAAAGTAGCGGTAGGCAACCAGCGCCGGTATAGCGACAATCATCCCAGCAGCAGTAGTAATCAGCGCTTGCGAGACGCCAGCGGCCAGCAAAGTCGGATCTTGCATAGCGCCATCGGTAATGGCTAAAAACGATGAAATAATACCCAGTACGGTTCCTAACAAGCCTAATAGCGGCGCTATAGCCCCTATTGTACCGAGCATATTGATATTCTTTTCCAATTGATGAATTTGCACGCTCGCCCGGTTTTGCATATGCATTGTCATAGAGTCAAGCCCATACTGGCGATAGAGCAAACCGGTCGCCAGAATATCGCCTAAAGGAGTTTTTTCTTTGACATTGACCAGCTGAGTGCGGCCGATAGTTCCGTTCTCGCGTAAGCGATTGATCAGCTGCTCGCGCAGTTTTATCGGTACCACTTTATTGAACTGCAGAGTACTACTCCGTTCGATAATGATAATAAGCGCCACAACTGAACAGATGACAATGGGCATCATTAACCAACCACCTGCTTTTACCAACTCCCACATAAGGCTTCTCTTTTTTGAGATTTTTTAATATGCTTTATTTATTAATTAGTTTCTGTATCAATAACAGCAATACAGGCTAGCTTTGCACGTTTAGATGTTTGATGAGAGCGGATAGCTCGTCTTGGTTGTGGAAGAATATCTCAACGCTACCTTGACCACCTTTTTTGTGTTTGAGCTTAACCTGCGCCCCTAGCGCGTCTGTCAAACGCTGGGTCAGGCGCTCGACATCGTGAGTTTGTGCGGCGTTTTTATCCTGCGCTTTTTGGGTAGGCTGCAAGATAGACTTCACCAGCTTTTCAGCCTCGCGCACCGTCATATTCCCATCGATGATTTTTTGGGCGATGATGGGCTGCTGCTTGGAGGATAAAGCCAAAAGCGTACGAGCATGACCCATATCAAGCGCGCCATTTGAAAGGTGGTCTTTGACCGTATCATGAAGCTGATTGAGCCGTAGTAAGTTGGATACTGTGGTACGCGCCTTCCCTACTACCTCAGCAATCATAGCGTGACTCATACCAAACTCAGTATGAAAGCGTTGTAGCGCTGCTGCCTGTTCGATAACGGATAAATCTTCGCGTTGAATATTTTCGATCAAAGCTAGCGCTATAGCAAGCTCATCGGACAAGGCACGCTCTATCGCTGGTATCACTGTTTTATTCGCCATTTTTGCAGCGCGCCAACGACGCTCACCGGCGATGATCTCGTGCGTGACCTCATCCGTACTTTTATCTTCATTGGCGAGTAGCGGTCTTATCACAATAGGCTGCATGACGCCGTGCTGCTCGATAGAAGCCGCCAGTTCTGCGAGCGCCGTCTCACTCATATCGCGGCGCGGTTGGTACTTACCCGCTTGCAGGCGACCCACATCTATTTGTACTAAGCTGATTTGATCCTCAGTCGCTGTACTATCTTGCTCATTGCTGCGAGGTTTATTATTGCGCGTCTTAACAGGGTTACGAGTAGTACGCGCTAATCGCTTAGCTGGCGCTGGCTCAATATCATTATTAGCATCAGTATCAACAACGGCATCTTGATTGGCAGCTATCGATTTTGGCGCTGCCGCTTTACTGCTTGTCACATTATCGCTTGTAGAAGTGGTAGCACTCTTACCCTTACGAGCCGTGTTATCACTGGCAAGGTCATCATTGGCGTCATCGTTCTCAGCATTAACAGCGCGCGCTGCCATGTCATCTTGCAAGGCTGAGGCGGTGATTTGTTTTTCTTTTTTTATTGACCCTAATAAGGCATCTAAACCTCGATTGGCAGCCAATCCTCGTTTTTTCGCCATGATTCCTTATCCTCTAACGCTACAATAAAAACCAAATGATAATGATGAAGACATTGACTGACTCTTTGACACTGCCATCACTTATAAAAATACTACTCAAGACTAACAGCGTTCAATCTTTATCTTTAACGACTGTTTATTTCTAACAATGGCTTATCTTTAAAGACCTTGCAATCTTAATTGCTTTGCTCAATGACTTCGTCCGCAAGCTTTTGATACGCTCTAGCGCCCTTTGACCAACGCTCATAAGCCAATACCGGTATGCCATGCGCAGGCGCTTCTGCCAAACGCACGTTTCTAGGAATATGGGTGCGATACATAATATCACCAAAATGCGCATCTAGCTCTTGCGACACGTCATTGGCTAAGGTATTACGCGCGTCAAATAAGGTACGCACGACGCCGCGAATATGCAGCTTAGGGTTGAGCTCAGTTAAGCGCTCTATGGTCTGTGATAAATCGGCTAACCCTTCTAGCGCATAGTACTCGCACTGCATCGGGATGATCACTCCATCTGTCGCCACCAGCGCATTCACCGTCAAAAGATTCAGGCTTGGCGCGCAGTCCAGAATAATATAATCGTAGGGCTGGCTTTGCTGATTCGCTTGCTCTGCCACTAAGTCGCTCAATGCTGATTTTAGCAGCTCATGGCTATTGGCCTGACCCATCAGGGCAATATCCATACCAGCCAGCTCACGGTTTGCCGCGATGACATCGAACCCTGCTGGGCTTTTAACAATCGCTTCTTGCAACGACACACCATCAAGCAGCACATCGGCTATGGTTAGTTCAAGCTCGTTTTTATGCAGACCGGTGCCGGTAGTGGCATTGCCCTGCGGATCTAAGTCAATCAGCAAAACATGCTGACGCTTATCGGCTAAGCTTGCGGTCAAGTTCACAGCCGTCGTGGTTTTACCGACGCCGCCTTTTTGATTCGCAATGGCTATGATTTCCATACACTCACTCAATTTATTAGGTCTATTACTGGTATTGATATCAAACTTTTTATTTTAACATAGGGTTAGTACTAAGGCTGCTTGCAGCAAATATTGCCAAGCTTTTGTTTCTAGGCTGTTATTATTAACCATGTCGCCTTATCTTGATAACGACTGCTTTATCATACACAAAGTGGCGACAGCTTAGACACTTTTATTGCATAATTCAATTAAATGTCGGCTATCCTCCAACCGAGGCACAGCTAGTTTGATAGTTTTTATCTGCCAAGCCGGCTTTAGCGCTGATAATTCATCGGCGCTTGGCGCTTTACCTTTCATTGCACACAGATAGCCTTGCTCGGCTAATCGCGGCTGCGCCACCGATACAAAATCGGTTAAGCTGGCAAAAGCTCGCGAGGTCACTACTTGATATTGTGCTTCGTGCGCTTCAATACGAGCGGCAATAGGCTGCACATTACTCAGACCAAGCTGACTACTGATCTGTCTGATAAAACGGATCTTCTTTTGATTACTATCGAGCGCGGTGCAGTGGCGTTCAGGCTGACAAATGGCAATAATCACTGCTGGCAAGCCTGCACCCGTACCGATATCTAACAAATCCCCGGCTGGTAAATGCGTTATAATAGCCAAACAATCGATAACGTGTTTGATAAGGGCGTCGACAGGATCAGTGATGGCGGTTAGATTATACGCTTTATTCCACAATAAAAGCTGGTCTAAGTATAATAATAAC
This sequence comes from Psychrobacter submarinus, assembly GCF_904846685.1. GTDB lineage: Bacteria > Pseudomonadota > Gammaproteobacteria > Pseudomonadales > Moraxellaceae > Psychrobacter > Psychrobacter submarinus. The sequence goes on along the minus strand of NZ_CAJHBQ010000002.1, from coordinate 210,078 downwards.
TGGCGCTGCTGGGTCGCAGATAGTGTTAAAGATAACTGCTCAGTTGACTGCGCCAAGATATCTGCGAGTAGCGGCAACTGCGGGCCAAGCTTTGCAAATCCAGTAGGGTCAATAGTAAGGCTGGCGGATGAGGAAGTGGCAGAAGCTGACATATAACACGTTATCCATTATTTAATTGAACCGATATTTAATTGAACCGATATTTAATTGAACCGATTATTTTATCATGCACCTCAACACTTGAATAGTTATAGATTGCGTCAATCTTGGTCATCTTATACTATCTACCTTATATTGAGTTATGTTAGTCATAGTTACTTTTGCTACTTTTGCTACTTATCACGTTTATTCCTAGCACTTATCACTTTTACTCCTAACATTGTTTTTTCACCACATTTCTTTTATCTAGATGATTACTATACCCTATGATCAAACCGTCCACTGCTGTTAGCAAACCATCGAAGCTTTCAACTCATACCAATCAGAGTGAATATAAAGCATCAATAGCCTCTCATCCTGTCTTCGCTGCAACCAAACAGCGCTGCCTGATCGATACCAAGCAATTGAAGCGTTACACTCAAGCTCACCCCTTACCTAATAATTCTCGCTGTGCGCCGCCCTTAGATATCGGCTTTGGTCAGCAGCGTGCTATCAAAGCTTTGCAGACGGCAATCGATATCGATGCTAGTGGCTACCATGTTTTTGCCGCGGGCGAAAATGGGCTTGGCAAACGTACCATCATTAGCCGTTTATTGCAGCAAATCGCCGCTCAAAACCCTACGCCTAATGATTGGGTCTATGTGCATAATTTTGCCGATCCGCGTACGCCTTTGTCCTTACATCTGCCAGCAGGACAAGCTAAGCAGTTGCAGCAACAAGTCAATAGCTTATGGCTACAGGCCAAAAAACGCTTAAGTCAGCGCTTTCGTAGCGACTACTATCAAAGCCAGATTGAAGCGATAAAAAATGACGCGCATGAAAAAGAAAGCCATGCTTACGAGGCCTTAAACGCTGAAGGCAAACAATATGACTTAGCTTTGAGTTTTCGCGCCTCGGACAATAAAGCGATGTTTGTGCATCCTAGCCAATTGGCATCAGCAGCTGAAAGCTGTACTGATGATGCCCCCAAAAATAACGCTACTGAGCAAAACAGAGCCAATACAAATACGCAAGCTGATAACAATAAAGGTCACTTCACTCATAAAAACCATATGCAAAAACGCTTCAATCAGCTAACCATTGCCTTAGAGCAATTAGAAGATGAAGCCAATGACACCATTGAAACTCTGCATCACGATATCGCCGAGCGAGCGCTGCAGCCTTTATTCACTGAAGTACGCGAGCAGTTCGCGGACCAATCATCTGTGCTTGATTATCTGCAAGCGCTACTTAACGATATGATCGCGCACGCGCCGCACATCGTCAATGGGGATGATGAAGAGTTTGTCACAGCGCTACTGGCCACCACACCGAGTCGATATGCGGTCAACGTCATGGTCAGTCATCAGCCTAATAGCGGCGCGCCGGTGATATTTGAAGACTTACCGACTCACTTAAACCTACTTGGTCATGTGGAGCAAATCACTCAGTTAGGTACAGTGACGACCGATGTCAGTATGATACGTGCCGGCGCCCTACATCGCGCCAATGGCGGTTATCTACTGCTAGAGGCCAGCCACTTGCTTGAGCATCCTTATGCTTGGCAAGGTCTCAAGCGCGCGCTGCAATCGCGCAAGATCAAGCTCTCAAGTCTTGAGCAAATGCTCACCTTGACCGGTAGCTTATCTTTAGCGCCTGCCCCTATCGATCTCGATGTCAAAGTTATCTTGCTGGGTGAAGCGGATCTATATTACGAGCTGTTAGAGCTAGAGCCGGAGTTTGATGCGGTATTTAAGGTGCGCGCAGACTTTCATGACGACGTCATTCGCAGTCAAGAGCATGAGCTTGCGCTAGTCGCGAAGATGGCTGATATTATTGATCATGCCAATCTGTATCCGTTCGATAGCTACGCACAAGCGGCGCTTTTAGAGCATTTAAGCTTACAAGCAGAAGATCAAAACCGGCTTAGCTTACATAGTGATAGCTTGATCAAGCTGCTACACGAGTCCCATCGTCATGCGCGTTTAGATACCAAGACTTCTACGCAGCAAAGCACGAATCAAACTAATGAGACAATCGTTAGCGCTCAGCATGTCAAGCAAGCCATTAACGATATGGATGAACGCTCAGGCTACCTGCGCGACTTGTACTGGGATGAGTTAAAAAACGGTCAGCAACTGATTCAAACGAAGGGAGTAGCCGTTGGGCAAGTCAATGCGCTAACGGTCGTCAGCTACGCTGATAGTGAGTTTGGCATGCCTGCGCGATTGACGGCGGTGATTCAGCCTAACACCGGCGCAGGAGATATCTTAGATATCGAGCGTGATGTCGATCTAGGCGGCAGCTTACACGCAAAAGGCATGCTGATTATGACCAGCTATCTGCGCGCACTATTTAGCGAACATCATGCGCTGAACTTTAGCGCTTCCTTAGCGTTTGAACAAAGCTACGCTCATATCGATGGCGATAGCGCTACTGTGAGCGAGGCTTGTGCACTCCTATCAGCACTTGCCAACGTGCCTATTAACCAAGCCTTTGCGATTACCGGCTCGATGAATCAATTAGGCGAAGTACAAGCCGTTGGCGGCATCAACGCCAAGATAGCCGGCTTCTTTGACGCTTGCCGCGAGCAAGCGCTAACAGGAGAGCAAGGGGTGGTCATTCCTATGGCCAATGTCAACCATCTTATGCTCCGTGACGATATTATTAAAGCGGTCGAAGCTGGTAGCTTCTACGTTTATGGCGTGCGTACTATCAATGAAGCGCTCACTTTGATGACCGGCCTACCGATTGACACTCTCAATAAAAAAGGTCGCTATCATAAAGACACTTTATTTGGCAAAATTTTAAGGCGGTTTATATCATGGGATGAGAGCCAAGCGGCAGATGAGCTGATCGAAGACAAAAAAGCTGATAAAAAGGCCAAAAAAAAGCGCAAAGCCAAACGCCAGATAAAGGCAGATAAGCGCCGTGATGAGCTCAGCGAAAAACGTGATCGCGATAATAACAGCTCAAGCCAAGCAAACGATGATTTAGCCTGCAGCGACAATGTAGATAGCGATGAGCGATAAGGCGTATCAGATAGTTTAGCATGCGCAATCATCCCTAGACGCTAGTCATGTTTTCTGCGATGATAAAACCCTTCGATTATGGCGCGTCAATTCGTATTGCTCTACACAAGCAAAGCAGATTTGATGCTATAGTCGATATTGCACTAGAGCTTTGATCTTCAGATATCAAATTTTGATTTTGTTTTGACTTTATATAGGTTATCAGCCAATGACTGCGCAACATACTAAGGCGACTGACACCGATACCATAAAGAATATGGAAAAACCACTGAGCGACTCTGATGCTATGAGTTCAGCTGGCGATCTTGCGGCTGATTCGGCAGCTAGCCGCCATGGTGCCGCTACCACTGCGCGGCAATGGCAAGTATTATCGCAACTACAGCGCAATCGCTGGGTCGGTACGACTCATATTTATGAGCAGCTAAAGTTAGCCGGATTTGATATTAGCTTGCGTACCGTACAGCGCGATCTCAACGCCTTAGCTAAGCGCTTTCCTATTGAGAAAAACAATGCCAATCCGCAAGGCTGGCGCTGGCGTGACGATGCGCCATTACAGAGCTTGCCGCATATGAATCTATCGCAAGCGGTCGCCTTCAACATGGTCGAGGCCAATCTGACCCAGCTGTTGCCGCCCGCTATCTTAGATGAGTTATTTCCTTGGTTTGATCTGGCGCGCCGTCAGCTCAAAAACAGCAAAGTTACCCATTCATGGCTCGACCGCGTGCGTATTGAGCCGGCGACGCAGCCGCTAATCGCGCCGCCTATCGATATAGAAAGTAAAGACAACATCTATCATGCGCTATTTTATCAACAACAAATCAAAGCGTGTTACACGCGTAGCAATAAAAGTGAGGCTAGCGAATATACTCTAAACCCTATTGCCATTATTCAGCGCGGGGTTATTATCTATCTGTTAGCCACGCGTACAGATGACCCTGAGCTCATTATTCGCACCTTTGCGCTGCATCGGTTTGCGAGTGTTGAGATATTAGAGACCAGTGCGATAACGCCTGAGGATTTCCTATTAGACAGCTATTTAGATGCTGGCGGTATGGGCTTTAGTCATCCGCTACTGAGCCAGCTACCCGATCATGGCAAGAATACTGCTGTCGAACTGACCTTTACAAGACGGGCAGGTAAAAGCTTGACCGAAAGCCAGCTCAGTGAAGATCAAACCGTCACTATCAATGATGACGATACTTTGAGCGTGAAAGCGACCGTCAATATGACCTCACAATTGGTCTGGTGGCTGCGCGGCTTTGGTGACGGTTTACTAGCTGCCAAACCTGATCTGCTTTATCAAGCGGTCTTAGGAAACAGTCATAATCCGCTATAAGCTTTTACCAAACTCATTAGGCTCAAACAAATTAAAACCGCCGCTATTGAAGGATATTTATGTCAGCCTCCACCCCTACACTGCCTTTATCAGAGAGCTTAAGCGCTCTTGGTTTCGCCACAGATAGATTGTTTTTTGCGATGAATTATCAATTCACGCCGCCAAAAGCGACCGGACTAAAAAAACGCCTCAAACAAAATGACAAAGCTATCGATGTCGATATTGCCTGCGTACTCTATGATGATGATTGTGTCATAGATGATATCGTATGGTTCAAGCAGCTGCGTGATAAAGCGGAGTCAGTAAGGCATCAAGGCGATAGCCTAAATGGTAAAGATCGCGGTGAGCAGGCTTTATATAATGCGCCCTTAGATCAAGAACAGATCCGCCTATATTTAGATCATATTCCCGCTCATATTCGTCATGTGGCTATGATTGTTCATTCCTACAATCAACAACCGCTTGCCGGCGTAGAAGTCGGTGAAGTGCACTTGAGTGACGACGAATACAACCGAGCTTTTACTGTCGATCTAAAACAGCTGCCGCGTGACTGCTACGGACTTTGGGTCGCAAACTTGCGCCGCGGAGTTGATGACTGGTATATAACGGTGCAGCAGCTACCTCTAGCAGCTGAAGATATCGAAAAATTAGCGCAGCAAGTCGCCCACGAACTTGCTCGCGCGCTACCGATTGCACAGCCAACGGCCACTCCTCTTTAGAGAGCCGTTAGCGTAGTGCCTCTCCGCAGTGCGGGCAGAAGTTTTTTGCTTTAGAGACTTCTTTTTCGCGGCGCTCAAGCTCCTGCTCACGCAGCACTTGTAGCACAATATCTTGCGCCTGCTCGCGATCCAGCCCCAGCTCGCGGCGGATTTTGTCGATCATCGCCTGATTTTGCACCAGATCAAAATCACTTTCAATCAGCTGCTCACGAAAGTCTTGTTCTAGCTCATCACGGCGCTGCGCCAGCTCATTAGCAAGGCCTGTGGCCAAAATACCCGCGGGTAGCGCCGCCAAGCCTACCCCTAAGATGGTAATAATCGCGCCTAATATTTTACCAGCGTTGGTAATCGGTATGACATCCCCGTAACCAACCGTTGTTAAAGTCACCACCGCCCACCACATCGCTTTAGGTATCGACTCAAACTCTTCTGGCTGGGCGTGATTCTCCACTAAGTAGATACCACTAGACGCTGTCACTATCATAATGATTAAGATAAAAATGACTGCTTGGAACGAGCCTTTTTCCTTACTGATGACCACCAGTAAAATACGCATTGAAGCAAAATAGCGGGTAAGCTTCAAAATACGGAATAAGCGCAGTATCCGCAAGAAGCGCAGATCGATAGTCACAAAGAAGTTTAAGAAAGCTGGCGCAATCGCGATCAAGTCGATCAAGGCTGAGGGACTCTTTAGCCACTCCCAGCGTTGCCGCCAAGTGGTATTATCAGGTTTTGCCTCGGCCACGCTCCATAACCGCAGTAAATACTCTAACGAAAACACCACGATTGAGAAGTTTTCAAATAACGTAAAATACTCTTGATAAGGGTAATACCACTGGTCAACAGACTCAGCAATCACCGCTGTGACGTTAGCCATGATTAAGAAAATTAGGAAGTAATCAACACTACGGCTAACTAGCGTGTCATGTTCATCGTTTTGCAAAATATTATAGACGAAGAGCCGAGTTTGCCTGATGGGGTGAAAGGCCATGCTGATCCTTTTAACAAGAGCGATAGTTAAAATAGTTAAAACAGTTAAATACAGAGAAGACGTTACGAGGTTTAAAGTTTACCACTCTAAGCACATAGCTGGTATGTAGTAAAATGAAATTTATGGCAAATAGTGACTAACTTCATTAAAAGCCCAAAGCTTAAAAGATCTGTTTACACTGATTGATAAGCTTTCAATGTTTATCAAAATTCTAGGGTTTATCAAAATTCTAAGGCTTATTAAACTTACAGTGCTTATAGTCAATCAATATTAAAAGTGGTACAAGGCAGACGAGTGCAAGTACTACAGTAGTAGGCTAAACGAGTCTAACGCTGTAACACTTTAATAGTGGTTCGACTATATCAAAACTGATTTAGCACACGGAATCGTTCATTACTTATAAAGAAAACTCTTTTAGATTAATATTTCATAATAAATGTAAATGAGCGCTAACAGCAAAAGGATAAAGACGACCAACCCTAGTTGTAGCGCGCGCTGTTCTATAACTGAGCTGCTATTGCTAGTATCAGATATTAAAGCGAGACCACACTGAGGGCAACTATTACTTGTCTCACTTAAGATTGTCATTGACATCGCTTTGCTACAACGAAGCGGCGAATTACTACAATAACCTGTCATCTCTCCCTCCTTATCACAAAGCGCTATTATATTTTATATCCATTCTCTTCGTAGCTTTAATATTCATCTAAATTCTTTAGGGACTCATCTATAATATAAAAACCTTACTGTTATATTTTAATTCACTACTCTTTGTAAGGTTTTTATAGTATAATAAACACAAGATAAACACTTTATCTTATCACTGTAACATAGGATATCAGAACTGGTGTCATCCCTCACTAGTAATTCGCTGATAGTCACTTATTACATTAAGGATCAGATGATGAAACTACAATCCCTAGTTTTAGCTGCTGCTACTGCCCTGACTATGACTTCCGCCTTTGCCGTACCTGCTGGTACTTGGAGTATCGCTGCCGGTGCTCATATGGTTGACCCAAAAAGCGACAATGGTACTTTGGCTGACGGTGCTTTTTCTGTTGAAGTTGATGATGATATCCGTCCGACGATCAGTGGTGAGTACTTTATCGCCAATAACGTTGGTATTGAGCTACTAGCCGCTATTCCGTTTCATCATGACATCACTTTGACCGATGCAAACGGCGACACAGTTGACGGTAAAACCCAGCACCTACCACCTACGCTATCACTGCAGTATCACTTCGATGGCTATAATATGCCAATGAACCTTAAGCCATTTGTAGGCGTAGGCGTGAACTACACCACTTTCTTTGAAGAAAAGGTTGCTCTTGGCGACGGCGACTTAGAGCTTGACGACAGCGTAGGCGTTGCCGGTCATATCGGTCTTGACATCCCATTTGCACCAACAGAAGCCTTCCGTATCGATGCGCGCTACATGGATATCAAAACTGATGCCAAGCTTGACGGTACTGACATCGGCGAAGTAGACATCAGCCCTTGGGTTTATGGCATTGCTTTTGTTAAACAGTTCTAATATCGCTAATAGGTCTTATCACAGACGCTAGAAAAAGCCAGCTTACTTGCTGGCTTTTTTGGGTTTTGCATTTAGATAAACGGTTATCCAAATCCTATATTAAAAACGACGGGCACAACAAGTATAAAAAAGACCGTCCTTAGACGATCTTTTGATAACATTAATGGTAAATATTAGATAGAAGCTATCTATAATAAAATACGGCGCGGATCCGCTAACAAAGTCGTAATGTAGCGAGTAAATACCGCGGCATCAGCACCATTGATCACTCGGTGATCATACGATAAAGATAACGGTAACATCAGACGCGGCTCAAAAGTCTGCTTACTCTCATTCCAGCGCGGCTGCATACTGGCTTCAGACACCCCTAAGATACCGACTTGTGGCCAGTTGACCAGCGGCGTAAATGCCGTACCGCCTAAGTTCCCTTGGCTCGAAATCGTAAAGCTCGCGCCTTGCAAGTCTTTAGCGCCAAGCTTCTTATCACGAGCCTTACCTGCCAGCTCGCCAATCTCGATAGCGATTTGTTTGAGACCTTTGTTTTGAACGTTTTTTATCACTGGCACAATAAGCCCGTCATCGGTTGCCACCGCGATACCCATGTTGACGCTTTTGCGTACGATAATCTGAGTATTGTCATCGCTCAAATGACTGTTAAAGCGTGGATGCTGCGTCAAGGCATGAGCAGTTGCTTTTACCACAAAGGCTAGGATAGTAAAGCCAATACCTTCAGCTTTCATACCGCCTTTGAGCTCACTACGCAGTTTTTCAGTCTCGGTGATATCGGACAAATCAAACTGTGTGACTTGCGGCAAGTAAGTATTGTAATTGAGCTGCGGAATCGAGACCTTTTGTAGACGACTTAAGTCTTCTATTTCAGTCTCGCCCCAAATCTCTTTATTACTCATATCTGGCAAGCTTGGTAAGCTGCCACGCTCTACACTACCGCTAGTCGTCGCAGCTTTTTGTTTGCTTAAGCTTTCTTTGACATGAGCAAATAGATCTTCTTTTAAGATACGATCATTGAGCGCTGAGCCGGATACTTGGGTGATATCTACGCCCAATTGACGCGCCAGCTTACGTACGGCGGGACCGGCATACACCTCCGTGAACTTCTCATTCACTTGCGCTTCGGTAAGTTTATCGCCAGAGCTTTTAGTCTGACTATCAGTAGTAGTCGACTTACTTGCCGATGGCGCTGCAGCTTGTTTGGGCTCGCCCGTTGTCTGCTGCTTTGAGGATATACTCTCGTTTGCTGATTGCTTAGCTTCTGAGTCCTTTTTAGACGTTTGATTATCAGCAGTCGAACTATCTGAACTATTGGTGTTATCTGCACTACTGCCAACAATCACGATAAAGTCTTGGCCATTGGCGACCATGTCACCTGCTTGCACGAGGATTTTCTCAATAGTACCGGTCTCGGGTGCGGGCACTTCCACCGACGCTTTATCAGACTCGATGAGCAATATAGAGTCATCGGCGGTGACCTTATCACCCACGCTGACCATAATCTCCGCCACTTGCGCTTCTTCGACGCCTAAGTCTGGCAACGCGTGAGTCGTTGCACGACCAGTACTCTCTTCAGGCTCAGAAGTATCAGACTTATCCTTTGTCTGCTCTGCTTTATCGTTATTTGTAGCAGCTGCTTCTGTAGATTTACTATTTTCTGTATCCGCTTCAGGCTGTTTTTGCTCATTTTTAGAGCTATCATCAGACTCATCATCTGCGCCGCTATCGGCATCGCTATCGACCTCGATCAGCACCATGCCTTCGCTCACTTGGTCACCAACCTCAACGTTGATTTTGCTGACTTTACCAGCAGCAGAGCTTGGTACTTCCACTGATGCCTTGTCAGACTCTAATAAAATGATATTGTCGTCTTTAGCAATGACATCACCGACCGCTACCATGATCTCACTGACTTCGGCGCTCTCGACACCTAAATCGGGGGCTTTAATATCCATCCTAGTTTCTCCTTATTATATCGTCACGTAATTGTGGGCTATTCTTTGATGTCATCATCATTTAGCAATTCGGCGTCGGCTTGATCTTCGGCGCGGCCTTCGCTAGAGATTTCATCATCATCTTCACCGACAAAATCAGGAACAGGATTTGGATTGACGTTATCAGGTGCTGGAGCGTCTGGGAAATGGTCATAATGGGGCTGCTGCTGCCAAGCAGGCGGCTGATCGACTTCGATGCCGAAGCTTGAGATCGCATCTTTGACTAAGCGCATCTCAACCTCGCCCTCGTCTGCTAAGCGCTTGAGCGTCGCCACCACGATATGAGCGGCATCAACGTTAAAGAAGCTACGCAGCTGCTCACGAGTATCTGAACGACCATAGCCATCGGTACCTAAAGTGATATACGGGCGATTATCTGGTAGCCATGCTCGAATTTGCTCAGAGTAATTCCGCATATAATCTGTGGCAGCCACGACGATACCTTCATGCGGCGCTAATTGCTCTGTGACCCAAGGCACGACCTCTTCCTCTTGCATAGGATGCAAGCGGTTGTAGTCATCACAAGCCATACCATCACGAGTCAGCTCATTGAAGCTGGTCACGCTCCAGACGTTTGCGGTAATATTGAACTCATCGTTGAGGATTTGCGCCGCTTTTTGTACTTCGCGCAAAATGACCCCTGAGCCTAATAGCTGCACTTGGCTTGAGCCATTATCTTCAAGCAAGTACATGCCGCGCTTGATGCCTTCCTCTACGCCTTCTGGCATCGCTGGCTGCTCATAGTTTTCGTTCATCAGCGTTAAGTAATAATAGACGCGCTCACCCTCGCCATACATCCGGCGCAGACCATCATGCATAATGACGGCTAGCTCATAACCAAAGCACGGGTCATAGCTCACGCAGTTGGGCACAACGCCAAATAAAATCTGCGAATGGCCATCTTGATGCTGTAAGCCCTCACCATTTAGGGTGGTACGGCCTGCGGTGGCGCCTAATAAGAAGCCTTGCGCTTGACAGTCGCCTGCTGCCCAAGCCAGATCGCCGACACGCTGGAAACCAAACATTGAGTAGTAAATATATAGCGGAATCATCGGCAGCGCATTGACTGAATAGCTGGTCGCCAGCGCAATCCAAGTACTCATTGCACCTGCTTCGTTGATGCCTTCCTCTAACATATGACCATCGATAGCTTCTTTATAACCCATCAGCGCTTCGCTATCCTCTGGCGTGTATTTTTGTCCAGAAGCAGAATAAATCCCTAACTGACGGAACATGCCTTCTAAACCAAAGGTACGCGCTTCATCAGGAACGATAGGCACGACGCGGTCTTGGATATCTTTGTCCTTTAGCATCGCCGATAGCAGACGCACAAACACCATCGTCGTTGATTGCTCTTTACCTTTACTACCCTTAAGCACGCGATCAAAGATAGACAAATCCGGAATATTAAGCGGGATATGACCACTACGGCGGTTAGGCAGATGTCCGCCTAGCGCTTCACGGCGACCTTTTAGATACTTCATCTCCGCAGAATCCTCTTCTGGACGATAAAAAGGCAGCGTCTCTAATTGCTCATCCGTAAACGGCAAATCAAAACGATCACGGAAATACATCAACGACTCATGATCGAGCTTTTTGATCTGATGCGATTTATTGACCGCTTGCGCTTGCGTCGATAAACCATAGCCTTTGACTGTTTTTACTAGTACAACGGTTGGCTGACCTTTGGTCTTCATCGCCTCACTGAAGGCGGCGTAGACTTTCACCGGATCGTGACCGCCGCGATTCAAGCGGGAGATATCCTTATCAGATAATTCATTGGCCATCTCTTCAAGCTCAGGATATTTGCCAAAGAACTCTTTACGCACAAAGCTAGGATCGCGTGCCTCATAGAGCTGATATTCGCCATCGACCACTTCTTCCATACGGTGCTTGAGTACACCAGTGTCATCTTTGTCGAGTAGATTATCCCACTGACCGCCCCAAATAACCTTGATAACGTGCCAACCGGCGCCGCGAAATACCGACTCTAGCTCTTGAATGATCTTGCCGTTACCACGTACTGGGCCATCGAGACGCTGCAGATTACAGTTGATGACCCAAATGAGGTTATCAAGCTTCTCGCGGCCAGCAAGAGAGATGGCTCCCAAGCTCTCTGGCTCATCAGTCTCGCCATCCCCTAAGAAAGTCCAAATCTTGCGGCCTTCAAACTCAAGTAAGCCGCGGTTTTCCATATAGCGGTGCACATGCGCATGATAAATCGACATGATGGGGCCCAGACCCATAGACACCGTTGGGAACTGCCAATAATCAGGCATCAAATAAGGATGCGGATAGCTCGACAAGCCTTTGCCGCCAACTTCGCGGCGAAAATTCTCTAGTTGATCCTCACTCAAACGCCCTTCTAAATATGAGCGCGCGTAGATACCGGGCGCGGAGTGACCTTGATAATAGATCATATCACCACCGAAGTGATCATTAGCGGCACGGAAGAAGTGATTAAAACCTGTCTCATACAGCGTAGCGCTAGAAGCGAATGTCGCTAAGTGACCACCCAAATCATCATCGTTCTTATTCGCGCGCATCACCATAGCCAGCGCGTTGTAGCGAATGAGCGCCCGAATCTTACGCTCTATGCCCAAATCACCGGGGTACATCGGCTCGTCTTCGACTGCGATACTATTGATATAAGCGGTGTCCAAACGGTTAAATGGCAAGCCCTCTTGTACCGACATGTTATAGAGCGCTTTTAATAAAAACTGGGCACGATCCTTGTCGGCATGCTTAATCACTGATTCAAAAGCATCTAGCCATTCCTGTGTTTCGGTGCTATCGGCATCCTTGTAATAATTCATCTTGGTCAATCCTTTTTAGGTCTTGTCTGTCTTCTGACAGATTATCGTTAGAATAAAATGGTCGTATCAGTTACTGTTAAATAACTTGTGAAAACTATTCAATAGTTAGGAGACTATATCTATCTATTATAGGCACATAATGCTAGATTGTTTATGGCTTTAAAGAAATGACAAATCGACAGGTATTTAGCAAAGAAATAATGAATAGTAATTAGGTGAATATTGATAACTTTAGGCTTAGTATATGATACCTAATACTGGTCTTTGATTATTAATAAACAAATCGTTGTAATGAATACGCCGTCTTATTAATAAAAGATTATATGTTTTCATTTAATAGTATTAAGTAATCACAATTCACTCTATGATGAATAACAATCATTCTTACAAATTAAAGTCGATTTTAAGGGACTATGATGCGTCTAGACTACGAGCGGAAAGATTTGCGATTAATTAATCTACTTAGTGTCATGCTGTTATTTATAGGACTGAGTATAAGCTCGGCTCAGGCTAACTTTGTATCTAATGAAACTTCTGCCGTTGCAGCCTGTCCATTCAATCACAAGATGTATTATATCGGTGCTACCCCGCCTGCCTCTACTCAAAACTTTCCGGTTACCTCTCAAGCGCTTAATTGGACTGCTGGCAATACTACAAGAACGTTTACGTTCACAGAAGCCTCAGGTAATAAAGAATTTGTAATCAACTTCCCCATTCTGTTAGACCTAAATAACTTCTTTGATGTACCACCATTTTATGGTTCTTTGAATGGCATCACTACGAATGCAATCAACCTTGATCACGACTCACCAGCAGTCAAAACCAATCATAGTATGAATGTAAGTGTCAATCGATCTGTGACTAAAGTAGGTTACAAGATACAGGATTTGGATTCTACTGGTACTACTGGACGAGTACCCTATATTGAGCAAGTTGACGTCTCTGCCAATCAAGGTCAACTTACATTTAATGCAAATTTCCATACTAGAAACGCGGCTGGTAACGTTGTGACAGGTCGTTCTGGTCTCAATTGTAGTACTGGACAATGTACAATTGATGCAGCTTGGAATTATAAACTCGCCAACACTGCACTCAACTTGAAACATAACAACTCATTCACTCAAAGAAATAGCCCACATACTATCGGCTACTCTGACTTTTTCTTCTGCCTTGCACCACCGAAGATTATCGTGAACAAACTGTTAGATGGTAGCCGCGTGGACGGTGATGATCAGTTCCGTATTGAATTGCGGCGCACGGATAACAATGCCTTTGTAGAAGCTTTTACGACGACTGGATCTAATGATGTAGTCACTGACAACACAACCACAGTCACTACCCTGACCGAAGGAGTTAACTATACGATCTCTGAGCAAATCATCAATGGTAATCTACTTGACTACCAAACCACTTATACCTGTTCAAACGCAACCACTGGTACGGATGTGGTCTTTAGCAGTGGCGAGATGTTAATTAACAATGCCGGTACGCGTCGCACGTTTGCGATAAATAACGTAAGCTACGGTGATGAAATCACTTGTAACGTTACTAACACACCGTCTCAATATACATTCTCAGGCATCGTCTTCAACGATAATGGCGGCATTACAGCAAGCAGCACCACTAGACAAAATATATCCTCTACTTTTACGAGTAATGCCAGTTACTTTAATACAGTCTTTGATAGTGCGACTGAATCTGGCATTTATGATGCGAGCATGAGCATACGTTTAACTGATTGTAATGGTACCAATATCACAACTACCTCAGCCAATCCGCAGCCTGTCTCAAATATACAAGCGACTAGAGGCAGGTACAACTTCACTGTACCCGCCAACGCGCTTACCAATAGAACTCGCGTCTGCGTGGTGCAAAATGAGCCAAGCGCTTGGAATTATACGGTAGATACCACGCCAGATAAGCGTGAAGTTACCTTAGTCAATGGTGTATTTGACTATAAAACTGAGAGCGATGGTTCTCGCAATTTAGATTTTGGCGAAGTACGCGCTGAAAATGCTGCTCTAGTACTGATCAAGTCTCAGTACGTTCATGAATGTAATGATGGCCTTAACTATCAAAGTGTTGGTAGCAGTGAGAATCCAACGCTAGGCTTTAGTATCAACCCTATTAGCGATGTCGATCCAGGTAATTGTATTGCTTATCGCATTCAGGCTTATAACCGTGGTCATATCGGACTTCAGCAAGTGCAGATTAGTGACGAGCTACAATCTGATACTGTGGTCTCAGTATTCAAGCGCCCAGCGCCGTTGTTTATTCCGACTTCAACTGCTAGTCCAAGCGTTACTTACGATACCAATGGCACCATCTTATCCAATTTATTTAGTTTAGCAGCTACGCCTGTGACCGCAAGCCAACCCAATTCTGCTACCTTATATTTTAATACCAAGTACGGTACGACTCAGTCGAACTAATTGATAGTTATCGGTTTATCTCAATTTTTACTTCTACTCTAAATGGGCGCTTTTATCTCCAAAAGTGCCCATTTATATATAAAATTTCACTTCATTTGCACTTCGTCCTACTATATCTACCTTTCATAATATAGTGTTAGTCTTTCGTAACGACTATGACTAGTATAGCTTGTTATATTAGCAGTATCGTTTTGACTAGATGGCTTATTACTCGGTAAAGTTAGATCATAGGACACAAGAATATGTACAACACTCATCATTCTCTATATTCATATTTTACGAGTATGTCTATCTTTAGAGTACTCGTCTCTATTGTATTTATGACTCTATTTTTTAGTAGTCAGTCGTCTTATGCAGCTGCTCCTAACCCTGGCGCGGTTTGTGATAGCAACTTTGCTCAAGGTAGCCTGACGTCCAGCGACTATACCAATCTAGTCAATAGCAATGATTATGTCAATATCGCTGGTAATTCATCGGGCGCTATTCCTTTGCAGATAAAGATGACGATTTCAGAAAAAAATGGTCCTCCTACTAGTGGCAGCTTTGCTGTAGCAACGGTAGGTAATGATAGCGCATTTCAGCTTTTTCGCAATTTCCCTTCTGTAGATTCTGTTACCTCAGTTGATCTTGACTTTCGTAACAGTATAACGGAGCAACCTATTTTTTTGACCAATGTGGCTATGAGTGCTTTTGACATTGACTTTGCATTAAATAATAGCAATGCCTTTGATGATTATGTATTGTTTTCAGGAGTAACTGCCAGTGGCGATACTATAAACGGATCTTATCAATCTCTACAGGCAGCAGGCTCAAATATCCGACCTTTTCCAGATACTCGACCAAATACTCCAGGCCTTGGTCTATATACCATCAATACTAACACTGCCACTGAGTGCCCAGGTACCAATTTAGATGTAGACTGTCAAGGTTCAGTACAATTTTCAGAACCCGTCAGTTCGGTAAAAATTCGCTACTCCAATGCCAATTATCGTACTAGTTATAGAAATCCAACCAATCAGCAAATATTTTTTAGAGTAGACAACTATTGCTACGTTCCACAATACATTTTCTCAGGCATTGTTTTTAACGATGCTGGTGGTATTATCGATGCCGAAGCTGACGCGACTAAAGACAATCTAACCACGGGTGTCTACGCCAATCGTCCGAACTACTTCAATGGCGTATTTAATCCTCCTCAAGAGTCAGGTATTAGCGGAAGTACGGTAAGGTTGGCAAATTGTGCAAACGGAACTACTTATCCAACCCAATCAGTTCTCAAACCTGAGGCACCGACTGGTGCTTATCAGATTAGTATTCCTAAAACTACTTTAGGTAGTAATACAAATCTTTGCCTAGTTGAGAGTAGAACAGGAAATACTTACCCTATTCGTACTACTAGTGACAGTCGCAATACTGGATTTTCAGCGACTACTTATAACTATCCAAATAATAACTTCGGCAGAGTGATTGCAGCGAATAGAGCTTTAGTACTCAAAAAGTCTCAATATATAAACGATTGTCCTGCTACTTTAGATTATGCCAGTATTAATGACGCGCCTACTCCCCTCACAGGATTTAGTACAGCAATGATTGAAGGTATTGCACCTGGCAGATGTATTGCCTACAAGATTACAGCGACCAACCGCGCTAACACAAAGATTGATAACTTCATTATGAAAGATGTTTTACAAAAAAAAGGGACAGGCGGTGCTCTTGTAACTTCGGTACTCGCCAATCCTGCGCTTGCTACTGCTGACTATATTACGGGTGGTGGTGCTAATAGCAGTCCTGCTATAGGTGAAAACGGTACCGTCCGAACAAAAAACTTAGTGTTAGAACCACGATCTAAACGTAATTTTTATTTTAATACTAAGTACGGCACGAGTCAGTAGCCTGTTCATATTCCTCTCTTACTAATTGTAGACAGCCTGCCTAATATTCTATTAGGCAGGCTGTTTTTTTATAGCTTCATTTGCAAACAGGTATGTTTACCAAGACTTTAAGACCACAGTCGTAGCTGCTCTTCTCACTCAACTCAATAGACAGTAATACCATTCAACGACTGTAAACGTCCATTCATCATCTTTTAAATGACTTGTGATTATCAATTTGTAATGATGCAGCAACAAAAAATCTATAGCACTATCATCAGGAGTTAGCACAGAGCTCGTTATCTCTTTTTGTTTTCATCATATCTTTTATCTCGAAAGCTTTTTGCTATGAGAATCTGATCATCACGGTTATATAAAGGATTTTGATATGTCACATTTTAAAGTTTTACGTACCACAGTATTCATAGCGGTTACCTCTACCGTTTTGTTCGGTGCCGCTTATGCTGATGACGCTCAATACGACCGTCAGCTAAGCAAAATAATATCTATTTGTATTATTTGATCACCCAACCCTTTACCCACTTTGGCTAGGATCTTTTTATGAAACCGAACCCTTTTAAACATAGCTTGATCGCTGTTGGCGTTACCGCCGCTTTAGGTCTTTCTACTCATGCTGTCGCAACTAATACCACTTCTGGTACGACAACTAATATTATCGATATCGAAAACGTTGCAGTCGCAAGTTACGATGTGGCGGGAGTCGAGCAGCCAGAGGTAGTCTCTAATAAAGTGATTGTTCGAGTATCAGAACAGCTGTCTTTTTCATTACTGGCACAAAATAACGACGGTGATTTAAACGATAATGTCAATAATGGCGGTGATGTGTCACCTAATGGTATTATCCCGTTCGAACATAGACTTGAGAATACTGGTAACCGTAAAGATACCTATACTTTAAATCTAAGCAACGTAGAAACAGGTGACGACGCTCAGTACGATGTAGATAACTCTACAGTGACGTATCAAGGCTACAACGCTGATGGCACACCTATTACTGATCCAGCATACTCTGGTACAGATGTTCCAGTGTCTACTTGGAACAATCAATCCATTCCACTAGAAGCAGGGCAATACATTGACATTACTATTAACGCCAAAACCTTAGGCAATAAAGGTGGTAATACACAAGATCTAACCCTGACTGCTACTAGCTCATTATTGCCTGATGCTAATAAAACGCTGACCAACGTTGATAAGTCAGTGACTACGTTGCCAACCTTTAGTATTGTCAAAACCGTAACTAACGCACTGGATCTAAACGATAGTAATGACACTGCGGCGTATCAGATTGTCATTAAAAACCCATCGACTGACTATTCTGCTGATGCAACCGACGTCACTATCACTGATGATTTACCAGCGGGCCTACTCATTGCTCAAGCTTTGACCACAAACAGTATAACTATTGATGGTAGCGCGACTAAAGGCGCATTGAGTCAGACAGACAAAGGCTTTGAGCTAACGGGAGTAAACATCCCAGTGAACGGTAGTATTACTATCAACTTTACGGTCAAAAAAGATCCTAATGCTGCTTTAGCCAATAATGCATTGAACCATGTCAAAGTTACTGATGATCTGGACAATAATGCAGCTACTGATAATACGCTAATCGATAGTACTGATAGCTCAGTTGAGAACGTTGGTGACTTCTATACTGTCAATGATACCGACTTTACAGACGGTACCAATGCTACTGGTAATGATGGCAATGACTCAACTCAGCCACTGGCGACCATCAAACGTGAGTTAGAGCTAAGCAATCCGACGATTAAAGAGATTGCACCAACGTCAGGTACAGCAGGTCAAGTCACGCATCAGACGATTATCACCAACAAGGGTCAAAATGTTGAAGGTAATAGTACTAACCCACTAGTCCTTACGATTACTGATGGTAGTAATGACGCTGTGAATCCTGTGCTTAGTGAGTTCTTCTTAATTTATACTCCAGCGAATGGTACACCTAGCCAGCCCATTTCAGTAACACCAACCGAGGCTGGAGGTGTCTATACCATCACTGGCGATCAGTTTCCTGGCGGCGCAGGTTTAAACCCAGGTGACAAAGTGGAAGTTAGATACAATATGGCATCTACTAGTGCTGTTGTTGGTAGTGAAGAGACTACAGTGGTCGAGCTATCTGCTGGTGGTGAAGGCGCTCCTACAAATATCGACTCTGTAACAGATACAACTCTTGTTAGAGGAGTTACTTTAGTCAAGAGTCAAGCAATAGATGACACGTGTGACGGCACTGCCGATACCGCTTTTAGTAGCTCTGAAGATCCATTGGCAGCTACGCCTGGTCAATGTGTTATTTATCAAATCTTAGCCACCAATACCTCCTCTACAGAGCGAGGATTTAATATCCAAAACCTAGTCATCTCAGATGCGACGTCTAACTTCTCAGCGACTGCTAATTATAGAGGGGATGATCTGGCATCAACGACTAGTACAGGTACTGGCACTATCATTACAGATCAAGCAGCGCGTACAGCGGATGAGAACTTTATTAAAAGCACGCTTGATCCATTAGTACCGCAAGGTACCGCAACGATGACGTTCTCGGTGCAGATTAAAACAGATCGTTAATATTATTTTTGGACAAAGAGATGCCCATAAGTATTAGATGTGCTTATGGGTATTTTTGTGTATAATATGTAAAAAAAATTACATTTATCTTTTATTTTATTATGTGACAATTTACTCACTACCTACCTATAAACTACTGATATTTGGGCATTTGACTGTCTATTTTTGTCACTTCATAAAAAACATGTAATTACTATAAATTAACTGATGTATATTCAAACTATTACTAGTTGACCTATAAATGACTGTTATTCAAGGAAATTACTCTCAATTATGTAGATTAACTTGCCAGTATTACCGTTCAACTATCGCTATCTACCACTTATCTTCTTTGTGATGACTAATTGTTACTAATTCATGATAATGTCACTATTAAATTTGTATACTATCTTGCTTATTTCTATCTATCCTGATTTTTCAATATGGCACAGATATTGTAGGAATAAATACAATATATAGTTATATGAGCAGTAAATTTAACAAGGCTTATGATATGAAAATCTCTAAACTACTCCGTACAACTCTACTAGCAACGTTAGCATCTGCAACTTTATTAAGTACCGCTTATGCTGAAGATGCTTTAGAAATGGAATTGACTGCCAATAAAGTCATCAAGAATACTGACGGCAAAGTGAGCTATGCCCCTGTAAGCACAGCGCCCGCTGGTACTGTTATTCAGTACAAAGCCAACTATACCAATACTATCAATAAAGACATCAACGATTTAGCGGTTATTTTGCCCATTCCTGCCAACATGGTATTTAATGGTGAGGCAACGCCCGCTAGCGCTCAGGCAAGTATCGATGGTAAGAACTACGCCGATATGCCGCTTATGCGCAAAGTTGATGGCAAGATGGTCAAGATTCCATACTCTGAGTACCGTACTCTACGTTGGAATATTAAATTACTACCCGCTAAGAAGTCTGCCGCTGTGGCACTGAACACCATCGTTGAATAGTTCGTTTTGAACTACTCATTTATATCCTTTAGGAGATTTACCGCATGAAACCTAACGCTTTTAAATACTCAGTGCTTACCGTCGGCGTCATCGCTGCTATGGGTATCGCTGGCACTGCTAATGCTGATGATGTCACCTATAGCTTGGACGATGCCTTTGCTGTAAAGAACATCGCTACAGCGACATATAATGTCACAGGCAACAATACTCAACAAACTGCCGAATCGAATGAGGTGACTATCACTGTCAGCGAGACAGGAGCATTTAGTTTGATTGCTACTGTTGCTGATGGTAACCCTGGCGATGATGAAAACGAAGATATCGATGTCAATCCAGTGGCAGGTGAGTCTGTTGAATTTACTCATACTCTCTCAAATGACGGTAACGTCACCGATACTTATACTATCAACATCTCAAATGAAGATAACGATGACTATGACTTTGATATTGCCAATAGCGAGATTACCTATCAAGTCCGTGATGCTGATGGCAACCCAGTTGGTAACGTTGAAACTGTCGCGAATGGCGGTACTATAGAGCTCGATCCAGATCAGTCTGCTGATATCGTTATCAGCGCGGTTACAGATCCTAATGATGATCGTGTGATCGGTGACAATGGCATATTGACAGTTACCTCAACGAGTAAATATCTAGATGATCTTGGTCAGCCTGCTGTCGCTACTAACACTGATAATGCAATCACAGTGACGCCTATCTATGCGATTACGAAGTCAGCGCAAAGCAATCTTGGTACCAAGATTATCGATCTGAATAATGCCAACGCTTATGTGGACTACACGATTACTGTGCTAAACGAAGGTACGGCTGATGGTACTGACGTTACTATTACTGATAATTTGCCTGCTGGTCTAATTGCTATCCAAGATGGCGAAGCTAATTATCAAGCACCGACTACTACGGGCACAGGTACTCCTGATATCTCAAGCGACGGTAGAACGATTACCTTGACTGGTCAAAATATCGATCAAAACGATACCATTACGATTACTTTCCGTGCTAGAGCAGCTGACAATGCAACAGTCGGTAGCGACTTTGTCAACTATGCTGTTGTCACTGACGATGTTGATGATGATGGTGACATCGATCTAACCGATAGTTCAGGTGACGGCGATGATAACAATACCACAGAAGATAACTTCGAAGATCCAGCTAACCCTGATGTTGGTGAAGACAACAACGATGATGCTACTGTCACGCCAAAGAATCAGACGCGTTCATTGACCATTACTGATGACGACGACAAAGAAGTTGCGCTACAAAGCGCTGACAATGTTTACACTTATACCATCACCAATGCTGGTACTGATGTAACCGAAGCCGACGCGGAAGATGAAGTTTTCTTCACAGTGACACCAACTATCGATATCAATGAGATCGATACAGTTACTGTGTTTGTAGATGCCAATGACAATGGCTTATTTGATGCTGGTGAAGTCGTACTAACACCGAATGGTAGTGGGCAATATGACTTAAATGACGCAGTCAACGCAGGTCTTGCTCCTGATGAGTCAGTGACTATCGGTGTCGTTGTCGATACTAATGGTTCAGGCAGCAATAACGATCAGGACAGCGATATTGGTAAATTTGAAGAGATCGTCATCACAGTGCTACCACAAGGTGATGTAGATGGTACACCTGCTCCTGTCGATGTTAGTGCTGAGTCAACGACAACCATGCAAGGTATTGATTTATTCAAATTCCAAGCAGCGGCAGCTTGTGGTACTGATCCACAATCGATAAGCAACTGGGTAACGACTAACGTGACTGCTACTGCTGATCAGTGTGCATTTTACAAGTTAGAGGCTACGAATACTTTCTCTAATACTGAGATCACTAGTGTCGTTCTATCTGATACTTTGGCTGAAACTTTGACTTATGAAGGCGACTTTTCGTCTACTACGTCAAATAACTCAGATCCGGCGTCATCTAACATATCAGGTCAGAATATCGGTGGTACGTTTGATACCCTAACGGGTCAAGAAGTTGGTACTATCTATTTCTCTGCCAAGATCTCTCAGACAGGTACTAACTCAACTCCATAATTATTAATTCATGATCAAAGGAGTTTTCTTAATCTGGTTAAGAAAACTCCCCTTTTACCCTTTATCTTTATATCCATTATATTTTCTTTCATAAGTAGGATTACCGAATATGCGTCAAGCTGTATTTTCGTCTCGTAACCCTCGTAACCGTACAGGTGCACTAACTGCACTGACGACGTTAGCAGCCTCGATGCTACTTATGCAAGCAAATATCGCTCATGCCGAAGATGGCGTGGGCGTAACAACGATTAATAACATTGCACAGACCAATTATAAAGTCGGCAATAGCACGCAAACAGGCACCTCAAATCAGGTCAGCTTTAAATCCTTGACGCTCCCTGAGTATGACGTCAGTATCACTGAGCCTCCCCTGCAGACTGTCAATGCTGGCGATACAGCTCAGTGGATTAATGTACTATCGAATAACGGCACGTATGATGAAGACGTTATTGTCAGCTTCGACTACCCGAATACTTTGTCTAACTTTGTTGTTTATCAAGACATAAACAATAATGGCATTATAGATGATACTGATGAACAGCTGGCCTTAGACGGATTAACTGCTCAAATTGCCTTGGGTCAAGCCGAGAGTATTCAGCTTATCGTACAGGCGTTAACCGATCGCAACGCCGCTAGTGACGATACTGCTGAGATCAAAATCGGTGCAGTCGTCGTCCAAGATGAGTCGGTGACCGCTGCAGCGACTGATAAACTAACTATCATTAGACCAAGTATTGGTTTTACGGATGAAAACTTTGACACCACTCAAAATACTACGCAAGTCGGCTCAAATGTTTTTGTTGAAGCCAATTACGCACAGTGTAACGTGCAGCCTAATGCTAAAGATCAAGTGTGGATAACGATTACCTCAGAGCTTACCGGTGATAAGTACTCTCTAAAAGCCACAGAGACGGGCGACAACACAGGTAAATATCAAGTCGCGGCGCCTACCCAAAACAATGCTAATGCTATTGATGATGAGATCATTCAGACGCTGCAAGGCGATACCCTAGCGGTAACGCTTGATGCCTGCATCACGCCAGAGGGTGATCGCGTTAACATCGATAGCAATATCAGTAGCAACATCACTGTGATGGATCAGTCAGCTCGTCTACAAGTCACTAAAGAAGGTGACGTTAAAACTGCCGAGCTTGGTGATTATGTCAACTACAGCATTAACATTACCAATAACGGTGCAGCGACTGCCTACGATGTCGAGTTAAAAGATGCTCTGCCTCGAGGTTTTGCCTACATCGAGGGCAGTGCTCGTATCACTCAAGGCGCTGGCGATGCGGATACCGATCTTGATATTAATCAGGCACAGACGACTGAGTTTAAAGCGGATGGCAAATATCAAGTTCTAAACTTAGGTACACTAGCTGTTGGCGAGACTAAAAATGTCACTTATCGCGTATTGGTCGGTGCTTCTGCACTAGGCGGCGACGGTATCAACCGCGCTATCGCTGTAGCCAATAACGAGCAAGGCCAAAGTATTGTTTCAAGAGAAGCGCAGTGGCAGATTGAGGTTGAGCGCGGCGTGATGAACACTGACGGTATCATCATCGGTAAGGTCTACCACGATATCAACCGCGATGGCATCCAGCAAAAAGAAGACGGCGAGCTTGGCGTGGCAGGTGTGCGCATCTATATGGAAAACGGTAACTTCATCGTCACCGACCCTGAAGGTAAGTATAACTTCTATGGTGTCAGCGCTAAGACGCACGTGTTAAAAGTCGATCGCACCACTATTCCAAACGCTACAGAACTAGTGATTCAAAGCAACCGTAATACTGGCGATGCTGGTAGCCGTTTCGTCGATTTGAAATATGGCGAGCTGCACCGTGCCGATTTCGGTATCGTCGGCGGTATGGGTGATAGCACTGAGCGTCTAAACGAAGAGCTCATCGCTCGTAGTAAGTCTATCAGCGCAAAAAATAACGCGCTTGAGCAAGCGATTAAGAGCAAGCTAGATCTAGAGCCTATCTACGATCGCGATTACGATGATAACGTCGATGCCAGCGGCTGTAAGTCTAACGACGCGCTAGATCAAGGTATCCAATGTGATTCAGCTATCGTCAATGAGATGGTCAGTCCAGCTAACGAACGTATCGACCTAAAAGTCAATACTATCACTCAACCGAAAGAAAAAGTACTCGAAGAGTTTCTAAAAGAGGTTGCTAATAACGATGTTGCCTTTATTAATCTAAGCGAAGGCCAGCAGCTCAGCAGCTATAAGCAAATGGTACAAGTACAAGCGCCACTAGGCAGCAGCTTTACCCTTTATGCTAATGGCAAAGCCGTATCAGAGCAGCAAATCGGTAAAACCGCCGAGCAAGAAAAGCAAAAAGTAACCGCTTTTGACTATTACGCGGTTGATTTGAAGCGCGGCAGCAACACCTTGCGCGGCGTGGCAACTGACGTCAATGGCAAAGTCATCTCTGAGAAGACGATCAACGTCTTGACGCCCGATAGCTTGCAAGCGATTGACTATCGTACTCAAGATAGCTTAGTCCCAGCCGATGGCATGAGTGAATATCAAATCGTCATCAGCCTAAAAGATCGTGATGGTCGTCCTTATGTCGCCTCTACGCCGATTACTATCGATACCAATATCGGCCGTATCAACCTAAAAGACGGTAGTAAAGAAGCGGCAGGCACCCAGATTACCGTCAATGGTGGTGAGCTACTGATACCCGTCACCGCGCCAAGCGTACCGGGTAAAGGCGAGCTGGTCATCGATACCGGTAGCAAAAAACAAGTGATTCCGCTACAGTTTACCGCGCAGCTACGTCCACTGATCGCGGTCGGTATTGTCGAAGGTGCGATCTCGCTTAAAGACTTTGATGGCGGTCAAATCACTGACGCTCAAGGCGCTTTTGAAGAAGAGCTTCATGAGATATCAGGTAATGACGATTATGCCGCTTCAGGCCGCGCCGCTATGTTCCTAAAAGGCAAAGTACGCGGTGATTATCTATTAACGCTCGCTTATGACAGCGATAAAAAAGGCGAGCGCCTGTTCCGTGATATCGAGCCTGGCGAGTATTATCCGGTCTACGGCGACTCTTCAGCCAAAGGTTTTGACGCGCAGTCAACTAGCAAGCTCTATGTACGCGTTGATAAAGGCCGCTCGTTCGCCATGTACGGCGATCTAAAAACGCAAATTGATAATGATGAAGGCATCAAGCTTGGTCAGTACAACCGTACTTTGACGGGCCTGAAAGCCCAGTATGAAGATGATAATACGCGTGTGACTGCCTTTGCCGCTGAGACCAGCACGTCACAGCGCGTTAATGAAACTCGCGGTTTAGGTATCTCAGGTCCCTACCCATTAGCTGAAGACTTCGATGCCGTGTTAGAGAACTCAGAAACTATCGAAGTGATCACTCGCGACCGTAATAACCCTGGCTTAATCGTCAACCGTGAGACCCTCACGCGTTTTGCAGATTATGAGATTGACCCAATCAGCCGCAGCTTATTTTTGAAATCGCCTATCGCTAGCCAAGACTTAGCGGGTAATCCTATCTATTTACGCGTCACGGTAGAAGTCGACGAAGGTGGTGACGATTATTTGGTTGGCGGCGTAGCCGTTAAGCATCAGCTTACGGATAAAGTCGCTATCGGCGGCAGCTATGTCAACAGTGATGATCCGCTTAATAAAGAACAGCTTGCTAGTGTTAATACCGTTATCAAGATGAATGACAAGCTAAAGCTGGTCGCTGAATATGCGATGAATAAGGCTGATAATCCAAACTTCCAGCCTAGCAATCAGATCAATGCTGAAAAACTAGATATTCAAGACGCTGACGGCGATGCGCTACGCGTAGAGCTGGATTATGATGATAAGAAAAACACTCGCGCCAAAGCGTATTATAATGATACAGATGAAGGCTTTGTCACTGGTGCTTCTCCGCAGACTGCTGGTCGTCAAGAGTCAGGCTTTGAGGTCGCGCATCTCATCAATGATAAAAAGACCGCGCTTAAACTAGAAGGCGTGCGCACTAAAGACCATACTACCGAAGCGAGCCGTCAAGGAGTGCTTGCCAGTATCGAGCAGCGCCTCAGCACTAATGTCGTCGGCGAGATTGGTGTCCGTTACTATAAACAAGACGCGACAGCCGCCTCGCGCAACACTCAAGCTGCCACAGATGTCGTAGACGTCACTGACGATACGTTATTTAACGATGACATTATCAACCAGTCAGCACTGAATGGTGTTAGCAATGCGGATAAGGACATCGAAGGCACTACTGCCCGCGCTCGTATTACCGCGCGCCTGCCGAAGCTCAATAACTCGCTAGTATTTGCAGAATACGAGCAAGATATCGATAACAGTGAGCGCAATGCTACTTCTATCGGTGGTGAGACGCCGCTTGGTAATTTGGGCCGTTTATATGCTCGTCATGATCTAATCAATAGCCTATCTGGCAGCTACGGCCTTGATGATACCGAAGAGCGTCAACGCACGGTATTTGGTTTTGACGCCAACTACATGAAAGATGGTAAGGTCTATAGCGAATACCGTATGCGCGATGCGATCAGCGCTCGCGAAGCAGAAGCCGCTATTGGCCTCAAAAACAAATGGTACGTGCAAGAAGGCTTGACCCTAAGCACGTTATTTGAGCGTGTCGAATCCTTAGAAGGTGAGTCGGAAAACACCGCTACTGCATTAGGCGTAGGCGCTGAGTACCTAGCGCAGGAAGATTACAAGGTATCAGGTCGCTTAGAGAAACGTTGGGGCGAGACTAGCGATACGCTACTCGGTAGCGCTGGTATTGCTTATCGCTACACTGATGAGATAACTTTGCTTGCTAAAGACATCTACTCACAAGTAGATTATGATGATGGTGATCGTACTATCAATCGTTTCCAGTTAGGCGCAGCTTATCGTGACTATGATAGCAATCAGCTCGATATGCTCGCCAAACTTGAATATCGTTTAGACGATAATAATATTAGCAACGATACCTATCAAAAAGATGCGATTATCTGGTCATGGAATGGTAACTATCACCCAACTCGCCCGCTTACCTTGTCTGGTCGTTATGCCGGTAAATATACTAAATTTAGTGCTGATGGCATCAGTAGCGATAACACTGCCCATGCTCTATATGGTCGAGGTCTATACGACTTAACTGAGCGCTGGGATATTGGCCTACAGGCCGGCACTTACTGGAATGAGCAAGCCGATGACATGTCCTACATGCTTGGCGCTGAAGTTGGCTACAGCCCGATGACTAACCTCTGGTTATCACTTGGCTATAACTTTATGGGCTTTGAAGATGACGACATCGCTTATGACGACACGACTCAGCAGGGCGCTTACTTTAGATTACGATTTAAGTTTGACGAAGACTTATTTAAAGGTAATGATACGAGCACTAACCCACGCTTAGATCCTAACTCTACCTTATAAGCCATCTAACATTACTTTTACCTTAATTTAAGGTCTGCTCTATGACTACTATAGTAAATAAACGCCCACCTTTGAGAGCAGCGATGCTCTCAGTAAGCTTGTCATCCTCACTACTACTAGCACTAGGACTGACTACCCTTACCTCCGCACAAGCGTCTATCTCGCTCAATGAAAACGCGAAGATCAGTCCAGTAACAACTGCTAACTACTGCAACGATAACGCTGATAATAATGAGCCAGCGTCTCGCTATACCACCTTCCAAAGTCCTCGCCAGCGCGCAATCGCTTGTATGCAGTTACAGCTAAAAGAGTATCAGCTCGCTAGCATGAACGCCGAGCAGCAGTACTTTGCTTATAAGGCGCAGGCTTGGCTCAATTATGCCAATCACGAAGACAGTATTAATAGCACGACTGCCGCTGGTGACTACGCTTTTAATGATGCACAAATGATTTTACAGGCTTTACAAGAGGGCCAAGAAGATAAGCTAGATTTGATGACTGATATTCCTGAGACCTCAGCACTGATGCGCCCTGATCTTTGGGCCAATATTAGCGCCCTCAAAGATAGCGGCGGTATCGCTAGTGCGCCGCGCGAGCTTGCTTTTAGTGAGGTCAGTTTAGTGTGGGCTGCCGCCGACCACTGCGAGCATGGGTTTCGTAGCTCAGGCTCTCACTTTCGTATGGCGGATCGCTGGCTTGAGCAAGCGCGCGAAACTTTTGTCAACGCCAATGACTCAGCCGCTAGTCTAGCGATGCAAGAGCTGGCAGTCAGCTATTATGAGCAGTACAAATCCTTAGATCCAAGCGATGATGTTTGCCGCGGACAAGAGCTGACTCCAGCTATGCCCGCCCCTATCTCGCTCTCCATAACTGATGCCGCTACCGCCGATCGAATTAACATAGCAAGTACTATCCCTAGTACCGAACCTATGGTCAGCTACTAAGTGACTGATTAGTCAGCCAATTGTTTAGTTCGCAGTCAAGTGCATCCCTTCTTACTCTATACTTCAAGCCCACTTAACTTGCTTTCAGTGGGCTTAACTATAGTCAGTCTTTAGCTCTACCCTTGAGCACTTCTGCTGCGAACTAACAGTATCCGTTTCACTGTCAGTATTCGCTCTCTTATCAGCTTCAATACTTAGTTGATACTGAATGTGAGCTAGGTCATCTTCGACTGTCTCATAGTCGATCTGTACCGCAAAGAACAGCTTGGCTAAAAACTCCTGCGCTGTAAAGCGCCCATCAATATAACTGCCATCTAACCCTAAATAGGGGCTCGACAATACATGCCGCAAGCGCTCGCAGGCAGGTAGAGTATGCTTAGACGGATAACCGAGCATGCGGGTGATGTGTTGTGGACGCAGATTAAGCTGATGTATTTGCTGAATGATTTGCAAAGCTAGCAGATGACGCGGCTGGTAGTGGCGAGTATATATAGAAGAGCAGCTATACTGGGTAGCTGCCAAGTGAGAGCTGGTGGGCATGGTGAACTCCTGCAACTCCGACAATAAGTGATAAGGATTGTCATTATATGTTTTGACAAACAAATTAGGCACAGATGAGAGTGTCGGAGTACCAGCTCATGCGCTTTACCAGTATTATTTTATATCGTGCTGGAAGTTGCAAGATTGGTCACAATATTCATTATAAAAATAACATGACCAATCAATTAAACCCACGATAGATTTATTAAGAATAATAGCACACCATTAATGAGTAGTTCAATGATAGCCGCGCTGACAATTAAATTGAATAAGAAAATAAAACCCAGTTCACTTCAGTTCAGCACACTTCAGCCCAGTAACTTATTGGCTATCGTTATTGATACTCTCTTTTTGACGAAGTTTCAGTAATAGTTTTTGTTGCCAAGGCAGTTGCTGATAGGCTTGCAGCTGCTGCGCAAGTTGCTTTTTTTGTCTTAATATTGCCGTGTTTTGAATGACATAAACGCTGCGGCTAATTCGATTGACAACCTGTCCTGCGCTATTTTTTATTATCGCCTGAATCGTATGCTCTCCTGGGTTGAGGTCGATTGTAGCGATAGATGCGGTTATGCCTTGCGAGATCAAAGTATCATCTAGATAGATACTGATGCTATCACCGGCTTGCAGCGCTGGGCTCAGTTGTAAATTCACGGTGATAATTTGTCCTGGACGCTGATAAGCGCGCTCAGCCTTTGGCTCAATCATAGTCAGCTGGTAATTGACGGCGGTTTGCAGGGTCGGTTTTGGTACTGCTGCCGGTTGACTGGTCTGCTTATTATTTACGCTAGTATCTGCACGGTTGCCGCTAGCAGCATTAACGCTACTGCTATTGCTAGTAGTGCTGCCAGTACTGATACCCGTTTGGCTGATCTGCTTGTCCGCTTGCTGCTCATACGACTGCGGACTATCGGTAAAGGTTACCTGCCCGGTACGCTCATCAACGACTTTATAAATAGGAGCCGCATGAGCCGCTAGCATAAAACTCCCAACCGTTGTTATAGTAAAAAACGTCAGCAGACTTATTGCTGATTGTTTTATCACAAATTTTTGTTTCAGTATAGTCGTCATAGTCGGTTAGCCTAGATAATAGTGATGGTTATTATTATGCTTTATTGTTTAGGCCATTACCGTAATTGCTTTGAAACGATGAAAAAACGATATAAATTTAAGACTCTCCAATATGTCTGAACAAAAAAACCAGCCAAGATTACCTTAGCTGGTTTTGCTTATCTTAATTGGTTGCGCTTATCAGCTAGCTACTAGCAGCTGTAGTACATATCAAACTCAACAGGATGCACAGTTACGTTCAGACGTTGTACTTCTTCTTCTTTCAAAGCAATAAACCCTTCTAGCATGTCTTTAGTGAACACATCGCCTTTTAACAAGAAGTCATGGTCATCTTTTAGTGCTTGTAGCGCAACATCTAGACTCTCTGCAACCGTTGGGATTTGAGCTTCTTCTTCTGGTGGCAAGTCATACAAGTTCTTGTCAGCTGCTTCGCCTGGGTGCATTTTGTTTTGGATACCGTCAAGACCTGCCATCAATAGCGCAGCAAATGCTAGGTATGGGTTCGCCGTTGGATCAGGGAAGCGCGCTTCGATACGTACCGCTTTTGGACTGCTCACGTGCGGAATACGAATAGACGCTGAGCGGTTAGACGCTGAATAAGCAAGTTTAATAGGTGCTTCGTAATGCGGCACAAGGCGCTTATAGCTGTTCGTTGATGGGTTGGTAATTGCATTCAATGCACGAGCGTGCTTGATGATACCGCCGATGAAGTACAATGCGGTCTCAGATAGTCCAGCATACTCATCACCAGAGAAGGTGTTTACGCCGTCCTTTGAGATTGACATATGTACGTGCATACCTGAACCGTTGTCACCAACGATTGGTTTTGGCATAAAGGTCGCTGTTTTACCAAACTGGTGCGCCACGTTATGGACAACATATTTCAATTGCTGAACTTCATCCGCTTTACGTACCATCGTGTTGAATGCAACACCGATCTCAGACTGGCAAGAAGCCACTTCGTGATGATGAACTTCTACGCGGCCTTCACCAACGATTTCTTCGACGCGTTCACACATGACAGAACGCATATCATGCGAGCTATCGATTGGTGGGACTGGGAAATAGCCGCCTTTGACGCGTGGACGATGCGCCATGTTGCCCCACTCGTACGTCTCATTGGTTGACCAAGCCGCTTCTTCAGCAGTGATCTTGTGGCTCACGCCAGACATATCGACTGACCATTTAACATCGTCAAATACAAAAAACTCTGGCTCAGGACCGAAGTAAGCGGTATCACCAATGCCAGTCGACTTTAAGTACTCTTCAGCGCGGCGTGCGATAGAGCGTGGATCGCGATCATAGCCTTGTAGTGTTGAGGGCTCAATGATATCGCAAGTCACAACGACAGTCACTGCATCAAAAAACGGATCAACAAAAGCGGTCTCTGGATCAGGGCGCAAGATCATATCTGACGCTTCGATACCTTTCCAGCCTGCGATGGATGAGCCGTCGAACATTTTGCCATCTTCCATCACCTCTTCGTCAACGCTATGCGCTGGAAAGCTGATGTGCTGCTCTTTACCGCGAGTATCGGTAAAGCGAAAATCCACCCATTTCGCATTTGAGGATTTGATAAGATCTAATAATTTATTCGACATGAATAGTCTCCGTTGGGGTTGTCAGGATTTAGTAATTAACATCTACTATCGTTTTTGGCATTCAAATTTGGTTCTAAAAAGTCGTTGCCTATACCGCGATACTTATTTGACAAGCTACTATAACAAACTTTGCTATATCCTAAACTGCTTTATGTATAAATATACTAAGGCACTATTTTAACAATATCTAGGGCGTGTTGAACATTCACAAATTCGCACTGCTGATCGCTAAAATAGTTCTAGTCGTCGTTAAAATTGCAGATAATGCTTATTGCATTGGTTAGCTGATTTTATTTAAACAGTCACAACGACTAGGGCGATTTTAGCATCAGCCCTCATTACAACAACAGGGACAGGACTATTTTTTACCGCTTTATTGATAAAAATAGACGCTTAGAACGACTAAACTTACTATTTTTATCTGCAAATCGCCTAAAAAATAGTCTCTGTCAGTGCCATGGTCGAATGTTCAACACGCCCTAATCGATGCTGCTCAACTGTTATAAGATAATGCAAACAGCTGACTATGACAATAATTGTGCAACTGCTGTGCCAATATATAGGTTAAATCATAATAAACAGGCATTTTGCCAGTGGATACGCCCTAAAACAAGCTAATTTATCATATTAAGAGGACAGCTTTCGCTTTTATCATTGTTCACCTTGTTAAAAAAAGCCTCTTTACAACGCAAAAACGCACTATAAAAGTGCTTTCTTGAATTTAGATGCCAAAACAGTGCAGCTGATCAGTGATACAACTAATTAATAGTGCATCTGACTATCTTCAATCTATACTATCTCTCCACGATAGCTATTTTTAAATAGACAAAGCGCATTGGCAGCATTACTTTACTAGCCGATGCGCTTACGAGTTAACACCCTAGAAATTTGCTCGCGCAAAAAATAGTGGTAAGATAGCAAAGCGAAACACCAGCAGCAAACCGTCCATTTAATATGAGTAAACACTAATGATTCTAATGATCGACAATTACGACAGCTTTACATACAACATTGTACAGTACTTCGGTGAACTACAGCAGGACATCACCGTCTGGCGTAACGATCAAGCCACAATCGAGCAGGTCAAAATGCTGGCCCCTAAGCTTATTGTCATCGGTCCTGGCCCTTGCGATCCCGATCGTGCTGGTATCTCATTGGAGCTGATTGATACCTTTAAAGGTGTGATTCCGATATTAGGTATCTGCTTGGGTCATCAAGCTATCGGCCAAGCTTTTGGCGGTCAAGTCGTCAAAGCCGGCGCAGTCATGCATGGCCGCGTGTCCTCGGTTTATCATAACCACCAAGGCGTGTTTAAGAATTTAGCAAACCCGACTGATTTTACTCGTTATCACTCATTAGTTGTAGACAAAGCGAACCTGCCCGATTGCCTAGAGGTCACCGCTTGGACCCAAAACACTGATGGTAGCATTGAGGAGATTATGGGCGTGCGTCATAAACAATTCGCCATTGAAGGAGTGCAGTTTCACCCAGAATCAATCTTAAGTACAGCAGGCTACCAGCTGCTAAATAACTTTTTGCAAACTCATAATCTAGCAGTTTTAGACGCAGATGAGTTACCGCAAGTGGGTTAATAGCTGTCAATACGGATAGCTTGCTATTACATCCAATGATAATAGGGCGTGTTGAACATTCGACCATGGCACTGACAGCGACTATTTTTTAGGCGATTCGATGTTAAAAATAATAAGTTTAGCATTCTAAGCGCTTATTTTTAACGATGAAGCGGCAAAAAAGAGTCCTGTCCCTGCGGGCTGATGCTAAAATTGCCCCATACTGCGTTACAAATCTCGCTAAGGCATCTGCATTATCGTCGCTTTGTGCCTTGTCTGGAACAATTTTAGCGATCAGCAGTGCCTATTTGCGAATGTTCAACACGCCCTAAACAAAACACATAATAATAAGTGAGGTATCATGAGCGCCGAAAATACGACTGACTCCCTAACCCAAAGCACGCCAGAGCAGATTACCGAACTCTCAGAAGAGCAAGTCCACAAGTTGCTGACCTCGGCTTTAGATCGGATATTACAGCGGATTGATCTGACCTTTGATGAGATGCGCGAGGTGATGCTTATCATCATGCAAGGCAGATGTAGCGATGCTTTGATGGGTGCTATCTTGACTGGTCTACGAATGAAAGGCGAATCTATCGACGAGATTACCGCTGCTGCGAGCGCCATGCGTAATTTAGCGGCGAACATCGAGCCTAAAGGTTGCGATTATTTAGTCGACATCGTTGGTACTGGCGGTGATGGTGCAAATTTATTTAACGTCTCCACCGCCTCTGCCTTGGTCACCGCGGCTGCAGGCGCACAAGTTGCCAAACACGGCAACCGCGGAGTTTCAACCAAATCTGGCAGCTCAGACTTATTAGAGCAAGCCGGTATCAGCTTAGCGCTAGACCCTGCCCAAGCGCTTAAGTGTATCGAAGATGAAGGGATTGGCTTCTTATTCGCTCCCAATCATCATAGCGCCATGCGTTACGCCAATCCGGTGCGCCGCGCCTTAAAAGCACGGACTATCTTTAATATTTTGGGGCCTTTAACTAACCCTGCTGGCGTGCCTAATCTGGTTATTGGCGTTTTTACCGCTCAGCTGTGTGAGCCGCTGGCTAAGGTTATGAAAAACTTAGGCGCCGAGCACGTGATGGTCGTCGGTGCCAAAGACGGTTTAGATGAAATTAGCCTTGCCACCTCCACTACCGTCGCTGAGCTCAAAGACGGCGAGATCACGGTCTATGAGATGATGCCAGAAGATGCTGGAGTGGAGTCACAAACGCTTATCGGCCTCGATGTCGACTCTCCTGAGCAAAGTCTTGAGCTTATCAAAGCGGCTTTATCTGGTGAAGAAACTCATGACCGCTCTGTTATAAAAGCGCGTGATATGATCGCCCTCAATGCCGGCGCCGCTATCTATACCGCAGGGCTCGCGAGCAACTATCCAAATGGCGTCAGCCGTGCGCAGAAGGTGATCCAAAACGGCAGTGCTTTGACTAAGCTTAATTCCTTAGCCGCTTACACTCAGCAGCTCGCCGCGCAAGCTTAATTGTCATTTAGCTCCTTTTCAATCGCTCTTATCTATCGTTTTAATTATTATCCCTAATTATGGATATCACCATGACTGCAAGTACCACAACCGATAGCAACATTCCCTCAGTGTTACAGCGCATTGTCGCCACCAAACAGCTAGAGGTAGCTGCCGCCAAAGAACAGCGCTCACTAGCACAGCTACAAGCCAAAGCTGAAAAAGAGACGCAGCCTCGCCGCGGCTTTGCCAATGCTTTACGCGCAGCCGACATCGGGATTATCGCTGAGATCAAACGAGCCTCGCCTTCTAAAGGGATTATTAATCATAATTTCTCGCCCGCTTTATTTGCCCAGCAATACGAGCAGGCCGGCGCTAGTTGTCTATCCGTACTGACCGATCGTGACTATTTTCAAGGCGATGATCAGTACTTATTGCAAGCTTATAATGCGGCAAGTCTGCCGGTATTACGCAAAGACTTTATGATTGATATCTATCAAATCTATGAGTCGTACTTGCTGGGCGCGGATTGTATCTTATTGATTATGGCTTGCCTTGACGATGCGCAAGCTGGTCAGCTACACGCGCTAAGCCTTGAGCTGGGTATGGATGTGCTGATAGAAGTTCATACGAGTGATGAGCTTGAGCGCGCGCTACAACTGCCACGCTCCAAGCACAATATCTATGGTATTAATAACCGCGATCTAAATACTTTTGAGGTGGACCTACAAAACACCCTAAAGCTTAAAGATAGTCTGATTAAAACCTTAGCTGACGATGATTCGGCTATAGAACCCCTTATCGTTACTGAAAGCGGTATTCATAGCAGCGATGATATCGAGCTGATGCTAGCGCAAGGTATTCAGCACTTCTTAATCGGTGAGCAGTTTATGAAAACCGATCATCCAGGACAAGCGTTACAATCCTTACTTGCGAGCGTCAATACACAAGCGTAAAGTAGTAAAGTACACCTACTTATAGCGCTGTGAGAGCACTGCAGCTTAAAAGCTTCCTTATTTATTTTATCAACAAAACAGACTTATACTTATTATGGCAAACTCTCTATTTTCAAAAGAAATGCAAGATCAGCTCAAAGAGCTCAAAGGACAACTCAGTAAAGGCCGTGATACCAATAGCCCTGAAGGAGAAAATCAAAAGCCTACTGAGCCTGTCGCTTTGCCAACGCAAAAGCAAGTCAAAAAAACCGTTAAACAAATGGACAGCGAGCATGTCGACGATGATAAAGTGCTGTTTATGCAAGCGATGCATGGTGTTCAGCAACTAGAAGACAAAAATGTACGCTCACCAGTCAAAGCGAATAAAGCCGGCAAACCTGACGCGGCGACCTTGTCGAAACGTGCTGCTGCGCAAGGCAACGAAGACGGTGATCTAAGTACTGGCCTATCAGATATGCAAGCGCTATTGAACCCAGTTGCGAGCGAAGCTTATCTCTCTTATAAGCAGCCAACGCTACAAAACAAAGTCTTCACTCAGCTTAAGCAAGGTAAGCTTCGTTGGTATGACGCGGTAGATATCCACGGCTGCACCATCGAAGAGGCGCGCGAAGCCATGACTCAGCTACTGGTGCAAGCTAAGCGAAATAACGAAACCATCGTAAAAATTGTCCATGGTAAAGGCTCTGAGGCTATCTTAAAGACTTGCGTTAATGGTTGGTTACGTCAGCTTCCAGAAGTGCTAGCGTTTTGTTCAGCGCCGCCAAAAGATGGCGGTAACGGTGCGGTTTTAGTACTACTAAAGAAACCTAAAGCAGATAGTGAATAAAGTATAAGTATGTTAATAAAGGACTGCATAACGCGGTCCTTTTTTGTGACTGGTTTATGGATAATTTACAGCTCGTTTATAATTAGGAGCGCCCATTATGAGCATGACTACCCTTGATAGCTCAGCTGAGCTAAAAACACATATTCAAGCGCTTATCGAATTAGAACCCAGGTTTGCGCCTGTTTATGAACAAGTCGGTGTGCCAAGTTTACGGCGTAATGAAGGCGGGTTTGCAGCCTTACTACGAGCGATAGTCGGGCAGCAATTATCCGTGGCGGCGGCTAGTAGTATTTGGCAAAGGTTGGTGGATACAAACCTAATAACGCCAAAGACGCTTATACAAGCCGATGATGATGACTTAAGAGCGCAAGGACTTTCCAGACAAAAAATCCGCTATGTGCGCTCTTTGGTAGATCATGATATCGACTATCAGGCACTCACAACAATGAGTGATGGCGAGGTCATTGCCACTTTGACTGCAGTTACCGGTATAGGGCGCTGGACCGCTGAGATGTATTTACTCTTCTCTTTGGGCCGCGCTGATATCTTGGCTGTCGATGACTTAGCGATTCGAGTCGCTGCCATGGCACTGCTAGAGTTGCCCGAGCGCCCTACTCCAAAACAGCTCAAAGTAGCAACGCAATCTTGGTCGCCTTATCTTAGCGCCGCAAGCTTATTGCTGTGGGCATACTATGGCGGGCTAAAAGACAAAGAAGCGATGCCGGTATAAGTACCGGTAACGTCGCTATAATCGCTTATTTCATCGCCGTTTTGTGCATAAGTAATGAGAGTTAATGCTTGTTCCAAGGCTGATTCCAGATAGAGATATTGAAGCTTTTTTTAGTGCGCTCAAAGTGGCGTTTGGCCAGTCTCAGTGTGGTAATTTGCTTAGACTTATTGGGATTACTGACTTTATTTTTGGCCAACTTTGCCACTTTTTTCTCTTTTGTCGCCCTCTTGCGACTATCTGTTTTGCTATCCATCTGACTACTATCAGAGCTATCTGCCTGAGCCGATGTCTCGGCAAACTGCGCATCGCTATCCTTTTGAGCAATTACAGCTTGCCTGTTTACTTCGTCCGCTGAGCCATTGTCAGTAGTGTCAGTTTGCTCATCAGAGATAGCATCAGCAGTCTTAGGCTCTGAATGGCTATCGAAATCACCTTGATTGACAAGTAACTGCTGCGTGGGTAGTGCGTGCTCCACTTTGTAGTCTTTGACTTTGCTCAATACATCGACTAATAAGGTATCTTGCTTGCCATAAAACTCCATCACGTTATTGGCGTTGATATAGGCTCGTAGCTGGATAACATAACAGTCTTGACGCAGCTCCAAGATATTGGCCTGATTCCATTCTTTGTTGGTCAGTTCATGCTCTTTGAGTAGCGTATCTAAATCGTTGACCATCTCAAAGATCTCATTGATATCGGCACTGCGTTTAATATATAAATTATGCAAAAACTGGAACATATCACGCGAGGTAAAGTTTTCAATTTGCATGGAAGAAAAGTCTCCATTAGGTACAGTGACAATCGTTCGGGTTAAAGTACGCACGCGAGAAGAGCGAATACCGATATCGATAACAGTCCCCTCATAAGTACCAAACTTACAATAGTCGCCTATGCGTACCGGCGAGTCCGCGACCACCACGACACTACCGACCAAGTTTTCAATAGTCTTTTGCGCACCAAGTGCTAAAGCTAGACCACCGACACCTAGAGCAGCAATACCTGTGGTCAAATCAAAGCCCAAATTACCAAAGATGGCAATTACGGCAAAGATAAGCAGCAGCGCTTTGGTTAACTTACGCATCAGACCTAGAATAGAGACGCGCTCAATGTAGTTCTTTTTATAGCTTAGATTGACGGCGCGAGTAAATATCACATCTACTATACGTAGCAGCAGCCAAGTCACCGCGACCCAAGAAGCAATATCCGTGAAGCGATTGATTGGCTCACGCAGCGTCACAGACACTCCCGAGTAGACCATGACCTCAGAGAGTATCAATGCCATGATGACGACTGAAAGCGGCAGAATAATTTTATCTGGTAGCGGTAAAGGCTGACCGCGCACTCGAGGATAAGCGATACGCAAAAAGTGGTAGCAGAGCCATACTGCGATATAAGTGACTAAAAAGCTACCCAAAGCTAGCATGATAGCAGCCACCAAATCTGCCAACTGATAGCCGAATAACTTTTCGTCCTCTAAGCTCTCCATGGTATAGCGAGAGATGAGCGTCGGTTCCGTGTTTTCAATCACATCTGGCACTAAGCTTAGCGTACCGCTAGAGAACTGCCAGTACTGCTTACCATTTTCAGCGACGACTCGCTCTAGTATGAGCGAGACATTCTTATCGTTGATATTGATGTTACCGACTTTTTCTTGATTGGACGGCAGCTGATCGGCAAGGTTGCCCTCTGGCGTATTATTGATTTGCAAATCAGGCTGAAAACGCCCTCCTGCATCTAATGCCTGCTTGAACTGACGAACGATAGGCGTTGGGTTATCTGATTTGGACAAATTCAGATAATTACTCGCCAGTAAATAATCATTATCGCTCAAAGCATTGATAAAGCTTTGTACCGTTTGTCTAGGGGTATCGCGCCCAAAAGAGTCTGGTATTGGGGCACGAGCGCTACCCTCACTATCCTCACTAGCATTATTACTGCCGACGCCCAAAGCGTTTGGCTCTGCTGCAAATGCAGGCGCCGATGGTACTCCTAACAGTGTCGCTAGCAGTAGCGTAATCATCGTGAAGATCTTGAGTGACAGTGTCGGTGCTGTGACTGACTCTTTGTGACGCGCGATAGACAAAACGGACCTCATCATTTAGTTATTGGGCTCGGTAAGCTGATTTTGAGTGAGTATAAACTTGAGTGGGTACAGAATAGTTAGAACACTGCAGCATGAAACCCTTGCTATAGTCAGTTCAAAACAAAAGTGTTATGGCTAGGACAAACATCATAAAATAATTTGGATAAGTCATTTTCCATCCACCCTTGGCGTAGAAACTTCACTTGAGCCCATTTTTTCTCAATAGGGTTCAAGTCTGGGCTGTACGGCGGCAGCCATAGAATACGATGACCATGCCTGTTCAGTAATTTTTGGATACGTCTACTTTTATGAAACCGAGCGTTATCCATGACAATCACGCATTTGGTTTTAAGGCTTGGGATTAGGGTGTGTTTGCACCAATCGTAGAATATGCCGCTGTTAATGTTGTGTTCAAAGTAATCCAGTGCAAATAGCATCTTTTCATATAGAGCCCCAATGACGTTGGTTCGCTTTTTACCTTGCCAGTTGTAGCTGTCGATACAGGGTTTGCCTATCAGTGCATAACCATGAGGACGAATGGTCTGGCTTTCAAAACCGCTTTCGTCCATATACACAATGGGGTAACCTTGCTGTTTAAAGTTATCAAGCTTACTCTGATACGCCGCTCTTTTATTGGACATGCTTTTGGATGCTCTAAGGTCTTTTTTTTTGACTGATGCCTAGGCGTTTTAAAGCCTCACAAAATGGCTGGGGCAGTACAGTTGAACCGTCTTGCTCTCTCATAGTGATAGTCATCAGGGTAACGCTCAACGTCTTTGCGTAGTGCATCATCCGGTATTTTTGATGGCGTAACATTGCGAGTGCTCTTACTATGCAGCCGTTTCTTCCACTTTTGAATAGTGGTTGGACTAATGTCATAAAAAAGAGGCTGCCTCGGCAAAGAGTCATGCCATCTGCTAAGCTTTTAAGAACTTGTTTGCGATAATCTAGTGAGTAAGTCATGATAATTGAGTATATCTGTTGAGATGTTTTATCTTATAACATTTTTATATTTAATACACTATATGATAACAATTATTTATTACTGAAGTATTTATGTTTACCTTTTTTTAGGCACATTATTTTGTAAGCTACAAAAACCTCGATTCAGTTAATAAAAAAACTCGCCTGCCAGTTCGTGGCCAGACTTATCTTAGTTCATTTGCTTACTTATCAAAATGAGCAGCACTCAGCTTATACTGAATAATTATTGGCTTAAAAACGCTTGCAAACCGTTATAATTCAGCAATAATAAACGCTTTATAAAGGCATTGCTTTTTTAGCAGCGCCAGCATTGTTCTGTTTCTTTCAAGCCTTTATTTTACTCTTATAATTTTTAACCATTTCTTTGTGATTGGTATTTTTTCGGCTCCCTTTTGATTTGATAATTTTGGAAAACACTATGCTGTTTTTAGCTCCTCCCGCCTCTTATCTACGACTTTGCATTTTAAGCACACTCGGTTTATGCGCTATGAGTGCTACCGCAGCGCCTACCAACCCAATTAGCGATGACTCGTTGCCACAGGTTGAGCTTGACGAGATCGTGGTCACTGCGACGCGTACACCGACTAAAACAAGCAATGTGGTTGCGCAGACACGGGTGATTGATAAGGAAGAGCTACAACGTTATCAAGGTCAAAGTGTAATAGAAGTCTTAAAGCGTCAACCTGGGTTTAATATCAAGCAAGATGGCGATTTGGGTCAAAGTAGTAACTTTTATGTTCGCGGTTATGATAGTAAGAGAGTGCTCGTATTAATCGATGGCATACGCTACGGCTCTATGTCAACAGGTCAACCTACTCTAGCGCTACTACCTGCTGAGCAAATTGAACGTATTGAAATATTATATGGTGCTTCAGGTTCTAGTATCTATGGCGCAGATGCCATGGGCGGTGTTATTCAGATTTTTACTAAAGGCTCAAATACGAATCAGACGAGCTATTCAGTCACTGCTGGTGTTGGTTCTAACGATCATTATCTATACGGTGCAGCGGCGCAATTTGCTAATGAACAAGGTGCAAGTCTTAGCTTGTCTGCTAGCCGTAATCAAACTAAAGGCATTAGTGCTATTGAAAATGCCACTGGTGCTAATAGAGATGATGATGGTTTTGAAAGTAATAACTTTTCTTTAAATGCTAGTATGCCTGTGACAAATAATGTTCGTATTGGCGCAACTGGACTGTATGCCAAATCAAAAACTGAGTTTGATAACTTTACCAATGTAGCAGATGCAGAGATTGATCAAGAAAATGGCGCAGTATCTATCTTTTCAGAATACGATAAAAACGATTTGACCCTGCGCTTATCTGTCGGTAGTAGCTTAGATAAGCTTGATAATAATGTTGGTGATGCGTTTGAAACTGAACAAAGACAAGCCAATCTATTAAGTATCTATCAGCTGCCTGTCGGTCAATTACAAGCTGGTACAGAATGGCTAAAGCAGGAGATTGACATTGATGATAATACACCAGCAAATGGTACGGACAGTTATAAGATCAATGATCGCACTATCAAAAGTGGTTTTTTAGGGTATCAAGTTAATAAAGACGTTCATGACTTTCAAGCTAATATCCGCTACGATGATAACTCTCAGTTTGACAATGAAACCACTTATAGTATTGGTTATGGTTTCAGAATACTGCCAAGCTTGCGTGTAGGTACCAGCTTTGCTACTGGCTATAGAGCGCCCTCATTGAATGATTTGTATGTAGAAAGCTCTTTTTATGTACCTAACGAAAACTTAGACGTCGAAAAAAGTGATAATTTAGAAGCATTTATAGAGTCTAATACCGCTATACAAACCACGCGTCTTACAGGGTTTAGAAGTGATGTCGATGGTCTTATTAATAATGCCTTTGATCCTGCTACCAACAAATTTAAAGCAGTAAATATAAGTGAAGCAAAATTATCAGGCTATAGCTTAACGTCAGATTGGCAACTAAATAACGTATTGTTCGGTGGTCACTATACTTATACTGATGCAGAAGAGCGCTCAGGTGATAACAAAGGCAAGCAATTAGTTTATCGTCCTGAAAATACCGCACTCGCATACATTGGTTATCAAGATTTAGACTATGATATTCGACTAGAAGCAGAGTATGTCGGCAAGATCTATACCTCTGCCAGCAATGATACCTTTATGGACGATTACACGTTATTTAGTATAAGTGGCAATTATTATCTAAACCCTAATCTGACAGTCAATAGCCGTATTGAGAACTTAACTAATCAAGACTACACGACTAATGAGAGCTTTGGTACTCGCTATAACCAAGATGGCATCAACTTCTTTACCTCACTAACTTATAACTGGAAATAAGCTTCTCTAGCGCCAATCAAACTTAAATTATCAATCCTTAAGGCTATCCATGGATAGCCTTTTTTATGTTAGCAAATAGCTATTTATCATTATAATAACAGCCAAAAGGTGACAATCTGCAGCGCATATATTACAATAACGACCTCCGAGAGGTGTTGCACCGCAGCTAGAACATGCTGCGTTAGGCTCGGTAGCTTTTTATCAAAAGCATGAACAACGGCACCTGCGTTTTTATTCTTTTTATCATTATCAACGATAGGAGCATATTATGGACGCAGTGTCTAACATTCCCTCTGCCCATACGATCGATCCCTCTTTTACTGACTATAAAGTCGCTGACATCAGCCTTGCTGATTATGGTCGCCGCGAGATCACCCTTGCTGAAGCTGAGATGCCAGCCTTAATGGGTCTGCGTCGCCGCTACGAAGCGGATCAGCCACTAAAAGGCGCTAAAATCGCCGGCTGTATTCACATGACTATTCAGACTGCTGTACTTATCGAGACGCTAACCGCGCTTGGTGCCGAAGTACGCTGGACCTCTTGTAATATCTTCTCAACCCAAGACCATGCAGCCGCCGCTATTGCAGCAGCTGGTATCCCAGTGTTCGCTTGGAAAGGCGAGACTGAAGAGGAGTACGAATGGTGCTTGCGTCAGCAAATCCACGTTGGCGGCGAAGAATCAGGCCAGCTTTGGGATGCCAACTTAATCTTAGATGATGGCGGCGATTTGACAGCACTTGTTCACAATGACTATCCGCAAATGCTCGATATTATCCATGGTATCTCTGAAGAGACCACCACTGGTGTACACCGTTTGGTTGAGATGCTGAATAAAGGCGAGCTCAAAGTACCGGCCATCAACGTCAACGACGCGGTCACGAAATCTAAGAACGACAATAAATACGGCTGCCGCCATAGCTTAAACGATGCTATCAAACGCGCCACTGATATGTTCTTAGCTGGTCGTCGCGCTCTAGTCATCGGTTATGGTGATGTCGGTAAAGGCTCAGCACAAAGCTTACGTCAAGAAGGCATGATCGTACGAGTATCAGAAGTTGATCCTATCTGTGCCATGCAGGCTTGTATGGATGGCTATGAGGTATTATCACCTTATATCAATGGCGATAATACTGGTGGTAGCGACAGCATCAACACGCGTCTACTACAAGATACCGATCTAATTGTTACCACTACCGGTAACTATCACGTGTGTGACAAGCACATGCTAGCGGCATTGAAGTCAGGCGCTGTGGTTTGTAACATCGGTCATTTCGATACCGAGATCGATACTCAGTTCATGCGTGATAACTGGCGCTGGAGTGAGGTTAAGCCGCAAGTCCATCAAATCTTCCGCTCAGACGATGACAATGATTATTTGATCTTGCTCGCTGAAGGCCGCTTGGTCAACTTAGGTAACGCAACCGGTCACCCATCGAGAGTAATGGACGGCTCATTTGCCAACCAAGTCTTGGCGCAAATGTACTTGTTTGAAGAAAAATTCGCTGATCTGCCCGTTGATGAGCGTTTTGATAACTTATAT
Organism: Psychrobacter submarinus; assembly: GCF_904846685.1. Classification (GTDB taxonomy): domain Bacteria; phylum Pseudomonadota; class Gammaproteobacteria; order Pseudomonadales; family Moraxellaceae; genus Psychrobacter; species Psychrobacter submarinus. The sequence continues at coordinate 165,519 of NZ_CAJHBQ010000002.1, read as the reverse complement.
GTCAGAGTACTACCGAAAAAGCTTGACGAAGAAGTTGCCGCCGCTATGGTAGCGGGCTTTAACGGTACCTTGACGAAGCTGACCGAAAAACAAGCCGAGTATCTAGGTGTACCTGTCGAAGGGCCGTTCAAGCCTGAAGAATACAAATACTAAATCTGATAGTAATGACTAAGGAATGTGACTATGAGTAAGCCTGCTTTCTCCTTTGAATTTTTCCCGGCCAAAACTGAGCAGGGACATGAGAAGCTGCTCACTACCTTTGATGAGCTCAATCAGTTGTCACCAACGTATTTTTCAGTGACCTATGGCGCTGGCGGCTCGACTCGTGATCGTACTTTGAGTATTGTACAGGCATTACTTGAGCGCAGTGATACGCCAGTGGCTCCGCACATCTCTTGTATCGGTGACGATAAGGCAGAGATTGCTGAGCTGCTAGATCTTTATAAAGGTCTAGGTATCAACCGTTTAGTGGCGCTACGTGGCGACTTACCTTCAGGTCAAGTCGGTATGGGTGAGCTGCCGTTTGCTTTGGATTTAGTCAAGTTTATCCGCGAGCACTCAGGCGATCACTTCCATATCGAAGTCGCCGCATACCCTGAAATGCACCCGCAAGCCAAAAGCTTCTTATTCGATATTGACAACTTAGTCAATAAGTATAAAGCGGGCGCAGATACAGCGATTACGCAGTTCTTTTATAACGCGGATAGCTACTTGCACCTACGTGACGCGCTCGAGCAGCGCGGTATTGATACCGTAGCGCAGCCCTTGGTCGCCGGTATTATGCCGATTACCAACTCGAGCAATCTGATACGCTTTGCCGACAGCTGCGGCGCTGATATTCCGCGTTATGTGCGCCGCCAGCTAGCTGACTTAGGCGATGATCGCAAAGCCATTCGCGAGTTTGGTTTTGATGTTGTCTACCGTCTCTGTGAGCGCTTGATTGCCGAGGGCGTACCGGCGATGCATTTTTATAGTATGAACAAGGTTGAGCCAAATAAGCGCTTGGTTGAGGCTTTAGGTCTCGTCTCTGATGAGTTGGTTTCTAATGATTTGAACTCTAAAACCTTGAGCTCTGAATCAGCTAGCGTATAAAGCTATAGATAAAGTCGCTCATTGCTATATTAGCTTAAGCAAGTATAATTACTGGTACTCTTGGAGTGCCAGTTTTTTTTGGTTGGTCTTTTTATCGTATTTTATCCTGATAGGAACTCTTTAGCGTGCGACGTTTTTTTTATGCCACTAATAACAATGAATATCCAAAGCTTAGCAGCATAGCCATAGGCCAAAACCTTGAGCTGACTGCGGCCATCGCTCACCATTGGTGCCGCGTACTGCGAGCCAATATCGGCGATCAAGGTATACTGTTCGACGGTTTTGGCGGCGAATATCAAGTCGAGCTACAAACCATTAGCAAAAAACAAGCGACAGCTACCCTACTCGCTTATCATGATATCGATCGCGTAGCCCCCGTGACGACTAAGATCGGCTTAGTTATGAGCCGCGGAGAGCGTATGGATTATGCAATCCAAAAATCAACAGAGCTTGGGGTAACCGCGATTCAACTGCTCAGCAGCCAGCATGGCGAAGTCACCCTCAAGCCGGCGCAAGTCGAGAAAAAGCTTGCGCACTGGCAGCAAATTGCTATTGCCGCCTGTGAGCAATGTGGCTTGAATCGCGTGCCACTAATCTTAGCTCCTTTGCCCATTCAGCAGTGGTTAACGCAAAACGAGGCTGACAATAGTATGGATGCAGCAGATATGTCATCATCATCCTTGTCATCAGCAGTCAGCGCCAACCTCTCTACTCTAAGCCAAGATGAGTATTATCAGAAACTTAAGCGCCCCGTGGATTTGCGTTTGCAATTGAGCGTACCTGCCGCCGATCAGCCTTTGATGCCAGCTGCGCTCAAAGAAGTATTAGCGATACCAAATCCTTATCTGCAGCTCCTCATAGGCCCTGAGGGAGGATTAAGCGTCGAAGAATGCCAGCAAGCAGAGCAAGTCGGGTTTTTGCCTTGGCAAATCGGCGAGCGCGTACTGCGTACTGAAACTGCGCCCGTCGTCGCGCTGTCTACTTTATATGCTCTGTCACAATCAGCTTTGTCTCAGGCTTAGTCCGCTGAGCCTTAACGGTATAGACTAGCACTTTTAAACAAGGATAAGTCAAGCACTATAAAACAATAGTTCGTTCAGTCTACAGCAACATTTTTATAAACCTTTTTGTTTATAATGGTTGTTTGACACCACTAATTGGTACACAGCCTATGTTTTTATTACGACATTCGCCATGACGCCTTTTGAGCCTCTCTCAGTCATGTCCAAACAACATCTGCTCACTAACTATTATCAGCAGCAAGATCAAGCTGTCTTTATTTTGGACGCGGACAAGCGCTATGTATCGATGAATAGTGCCTATGAGAGACTCACCGGCTACCGTGAAAATCTGCTTATTGGCTATCCTTTTGGCACTTTTATCACTCAGTGCCTCACAAAACATAAGCCTGAAATTTTAAAAGACTTGGCTAGCCATCTAGCACATCATAATAGCTACAAAAAAACCTTTACCTTACCCAATAAAGACCATCAAGTTTTAGATTACCTTATCGTCTTTCAACAGTCTACCATCGACAATAAGGTTTTTTATATTGGTACGCTACAAGACCCTACCTGCAACCAAGTCAAAGAGCCGCGATCAGAGTACTTGCTAGGTGAAGATAAGACAGATAATCTTTATACCAATAACAAACCCTCAGCAAGTCTACCCGATCAAAAGCAGCTACTTGCCCAAGCTATTGCTGATAATCAATTCGTCGCATACTATCAGCCAAAATTCAATCTAGCGACCAAATCTATTGTGGGGTTTGAGGCTTTAGTTCGCTGGCAACATCCAACTCGCGGGGTTTTAAAACCCAAAGACTTTATCGCTGATATCATCAGTTATGGTCTCTCCTTTGCGCTATTTTCTCAGTTATCAGAGCAAGCCGCGCAGCTGTTAGTTCAATGGCAAGGCATGCAATGTACCCAGCATATTTGCATCAATGCTGATGCTACCGAATTTAGTCATCCTGACTTTAACAAAATCATTAGCCAGTTATTAGCTCGTTATCATATCGATCCGTATCGTCTGCATATAGAGATGACTGAATCATCGCTGCTGCCTAGCAATGATAATATAAAGCAGCGCCTCACCGAGCTCAAAGCACTCAAGGTTTGTCTTGCGCTAGATGACTTTGGTACCGGCTACGCCTCTTTGAGTTATTTACAACAGTACCCTTTTGACTTCATCAAGATTGATAAAAGCTTTGTCTCTGAGCTTGACTCAAACCCAACTCAGCAAGCTATTGTGCAAGCGATATTAGACTTAGCGCTTGCTTTGGATATGCAAGCTGTCGCTGAGGGCATAGAAACGAAGCAACACTATGAGCAGCTGCGTAAGATGGGCTGCTTATATGGACAAGGATATTGGCTCGGCCGTCCGGTTGATGCACAAGCTGCCACTCAACTGCTTGAGAGCTCAAATCACTAGCTCAAGCTACAATATTTGAATAAATAATTGACGCTAATGCTTATCCCGTAAAGGTTGCAAGGCAGGTTGATGACTTATCAGTATTAGCTCAAAACTTGTATAATTGCTTTTGAAAGCCTATCTTTTAGGGGTAAGCGTTGAAGGTTGAGTGATACTGTCACCGGCCTATTTTTCAGACCTCTATGGTTATCATTATAGTTATCCCTCTTTGATGGTTATCATGGCAATTTTAGATAGCTGCCATAAGCCTTTTTAGTTGATAATTGGCTGCCTATATCGTCTGCTAAACAGCTTTCAATCCATAGATTTCAATGACCAAAATATAACAACTAAATAACTGTAACGGCAATAAGCCGCCATTAGTTATACCCAAAAAAAGGACAGGACACCATGCAATATAAAGCCCCTATTCGTGATATGAAGTTTGTCATGCATGAGCTTCTAGATAGCACCGCCCATTATCAAACTATGGCTGATTATTCTCATATCGAAGCGGATATTGTGGATAGCTACCTAGAAACCGCAGCTAGCTTCGCCGAAAATGAGCTATCGCCCTTGAACCAAAGCGGTGACGCCGAAGGGTGCCATTTTGAAAATGGTGTAGTGACTACTCCCAAAGGCTTTAAAGAAGCTTATAAGCAGTACTGTGAGCTTGGCTTTACCTCTTTGACAGCTGAAGAAGAGTTTGGTGGGCAGAATATGCCAATGTCGCTTAACTCAGCTATTTCTGAGTTCATAGGTACTGCGAACTGGTCATTTGGTATGTATCCTGGTCTCTCTGAGGGCTGCGTCGCTACTCTTGAACATCATGGTACTGATGAGCAAAAAAACAAATATCTACCAAAATTAGTCTCTGGCGAATGGACAGGAGTCATGTGTTTGACAGAGCCGCAGTGTGGTTCTGATCTAAACCTAGTGCGTACCAAAGCTGAGCCGAACGATGATGGCAGCTACAACATCAAAGGTAGCAAAATCTGGATCTCAGCTGGCGAGCACGATATGTCTGAGAATATCGTCCATATCGTGCTCGCCCGCCTACCTAATGCTCCAGAAGGCACTAAAGGTTTGTCATTGTTTGTAGTCTCCAAGTTCATGGTCAATGACGATCAAAGCTTAGGCGAACGCAACGCCGTCTCTTGCGGCTCTATCGAGCACAAAATGGGTATCAAAGCTTCAGCGACCTGTGTAATGAACTATGATGGCGCAACGGGTTGGCTCATTGGCGAAGAAAATCGCGGCCTAAACGCTATGTTTACCTTCATGAACGTGGCGCGTATCGGTACCGCTATTCAAGGCGTCACTGCGGCTCAGTTTGCTTTCCAAGGTGGCTTAGCTTTTGCAACAGATCGCTTAGCCTTCCGCTCACTCGATGGCGCAAAAGCACCAGAAAAGCCAGCTGACCCTATCATTGTCCATCCTGCAGTTCGTGATATGTTATTGACCACCAAAGCGTTCGCTGAAGGTGGCCGTGCGCTAATCGGCTATATGTCTCAGTTTGCTGATATCGTCGCCAAAGGTAAAGGCGAAGACCAAGAATATGCCAATCAAATGTTGTCTCTGCTCACACCAATCGGTAAAGCTTTCTTAACCGAAACTGGCTTAGAGGCGGCAGGTCATGGCGTACAAGTTATGGGCGGTAGTGGCTTTTGTACGGAATACGGCTTAGAGCAAAACGTCCGTGATAGTACTATCTCTTGTATCTATGAAGGTACTACGCAGATTCAGTCGCTTGATTTGATTGGTCGTAAGGTCTTAGGCTCACAAGGTAAATTGCTAGCCAACTTCACTAAAGTTATTACTGATTTTTGTGAAGAAAATAAAGACAATAGCGACATGACTCAGTTTATCCGTCCGCTGATGCAGCATGTGAAGCAATGGGGCGAGCTGACCAAAGAGATTGGTGAGCAAGCAGCACAAGACCCACAAGCAGTAGGCGGCGCTGCGGTTGATTACATGTACTTTAGTGGTTATGTCACTCAAGCTTATTTATGGGCTCGTATGGCCTTAGTGGCCCAAACTGAAATTGCCAACGGTAATAGTGAAAAAGCGTTTTATGATGCTAAGGTCAAGACCGCTCAGTTCTTCTACACGAAGCTGCTACCACGTACCAGCACTTATGCTCAACGTATCAGTACTGGTGCTGAGCCGTTTATGAGTATGGATGCAGAACAGTTTTCTTTTTAAGCTGACCGTACTTTTGAGCTACTGTCATAAAATATTGAGTTGAAGCAAGCTTTTGCTTACTTTACAGAGCAGCGATATACTTAGGTATGTCGCTGTTTTTGTTTGTTTTTGCAAAACTTTAACATAAGATGTTTTAATTAGATTATATTTAATTATAATTTTATGGTTTAAGTGTTACTTAAGAACTACAAGTCTATTATAAAACTTTTGGTGCACCCAGTATTCACGAACAAACACACATGATAATGCGCTAATTTGCTAAACTTTAATGATTGCAATGCTCTTAGTCTGTTTGATAATCGATATGCTGACCTAGCTTGTCACATTTATCATCATCTGATTTTAGCTGGACTCTAGGCCAGTTTCGTCACTGATACTTGCCCATTTTTTTACTACATTTGAATGAAAGGATTTTTTATGGCTGTTTATAATGCCCCCCTTAATGACATGCGCTTTATCTTAAACGATGTCTTTCGTGCCCATGAATTTTGGCAAAGTACTGATAAGCTTGCTCATGTTGACATGGATACTGTCGATATGATCTTAGAAGAGATGGCAAGGTTATCAAAAAATGTTTTATTACCAATCAACCGCAGCGGTGATGAAGAAGGCGCAACCTTTGAAGGTGATGGCGTAGTCACAACTCCTACTGGCTTCAAAGAAGCTTATAAGCAGTACGCTGAATCTGGTTGGGTGGGCTTGAGCGGTGATCCTGAGTACGGTGGTCAAGGCTTTCCTAAAATGGTCACGATGCTGACCGAAGAGATGATCTTTACCACTAACCAATCTTTTGCCCTCTACCCTAACCTGACGGTTGGCGCAACCCTATGTATGAACGCGGCGGCTAGTGAAGAGCAAAAAGAGACATATCTTGAGAAAATGTACGCCGGCGAATGGTCAGGTACGATGTGCTTAACTGAGCCGCATGCTGGTACTGATTTGGGTATTATCAAAACCAAAGCTGTGCCTAACGATGATGGTAGTTATGACATCTCTGGTACTAAAATCTTTATCACTGGCGGCGAGCATGACCTCACTGATAATATCATTCATTTGGTATTGGCCAAGACGCCAAACGCGCCAGAAGGTTCAAAAGGTATTTCTTTATTTATCGTGCCTAAATTCTTGGTCAATGAAGATGGCAGCTTAGGCGAGCGCAACACCTTAGCCGTCGGTTCTATCGAGCACAAAATGGGCATCAAAGCCTCAGCCACTTGTGTGATGAATTTTGACAATGCTAAAGGCTGGATGGTCGGCGCTGAAAACACGGGCCTAGCGTCAATGTTTGTGATGATGAACTACGAGCGTGTCACTATGGGCTTACAAGGCCTTGGCGGTACTGAGCTGGCTTATCAAAATGCGGTTATCTATGCCAATGATCGTGGTCAAGGTCGTAGCGATACTCAATTACAAAGCCCAGAAAAGCCTGCCGATGCGATTATCCATCATGCGGACGTGCGCCGTATGTTACTTAATGCCAAAGCCAACTCTGAGGCGTCACGCTGCTTTGCCATGTATGTGGCACAGAATCTCGACAAAGAAAAGTTCAGTGATGATCCCGAAGTGGCTAAAGCAGCAGCAGCTCGCGTGGCTTTATTGACGCCTGTTGCTAAAGGTTTCTTAACTGATAAAGCGCTTGAAGCCACGATTGATTGTCAGCAAGTCTTCGGCGGTCACGGTTACGTGCGCGAATGGGGTATGGAGCAGATCGTTCGTGATACGCGTATCGCCCAGATTTATGAAGGCACTAACGGTATCCAAGCGCTTGATTTATTAGGCCGAAAAGTGGCGCGTAATAATGGCAAATATATCAATAACTTCTTAAGCGAGATTCGCGACTTTGTGAACAACATGCAAGCGGATCATCAAGTGAAGCAAGCGACACTAGCAGCGACTGACAAGATTGAAAACTTGACCACAACGGTACTTGCTAATATCGGTGAGCGCAAAAATGAGATCAACGGCTGTGCAGTAGACTTCATGCATGCCTTTGGTTATCTATGCTACTCGTATATGTTTGCGATGATGGTCGAAGCTGCTGACGGTAAAGAGGGTGAGTTTTATACCAATAAAGCCAAGCTTGCCGATTATTTCGTTGGCCGTATTTTGCCGCGCATCGATGCTCATGTACAGATGGTCGAGACTGGTAGTGATCCGATGATGGACTTTGATCTTGCATATTTTGAGACTGCTATTAACTCATAGGGCTACTTGCCAAATAATAGTTGCCTAATAGTTATTAAAAGCTATTTCATAAAAAAGGACAGTTCATTTCGAGCTGTCCTTTTTTTGTCCGTGTTTTTTGTCCATGTGACTTTGCTTTTTGAGCCTCGTAAATAACTACTAACAAAATAATCAACCTTAAACGCTAGGTTACGATTAAAATATCGTGTGAGCTTACCTAGATCAGCAGCTGACTGAATGTTTGTTCATCTTTATCGCTAAACGGCCTGCTCTATAAAAACAACTAAGGATGCCATGTGTCTGAAATAAAACGTATTTTACAGCAGATTACTGCTTTAAGTGATGTGCCAGAACCTTCGGTGCTCAAACGCTTAATCGATGAGCTGCGAGTCACTGACAAAAAGCCTGCGCTTGCCAATCAGAAGATACAGGCACTTATTGATATCTTGCAACAACATCCAGAATACGGAGATGGGCTTGCCAGCTTTGTGTTAAAGCTAATTACCGAATATCGTCAAATTACTTTGTATACCGATACCGGTATCATGTCAGATCAGGGGTTTTTTAGTAGTTTACGACGACTGATAGGACATCGTTTTCTACCTTTGCTGCCGCAAGAGGACTCTGTTGTTGAGCTGGTCAGCTATCTGTTTGACAAAAGCACTGATGAGCGCTGGCTTGCTCATATCGACAAAGACAAATGGGATACGCTAGTTGCCCTCCTGCAGATTAAAGAGGAGCATTTATACTTAGTCGCTACTGCCAAAAACAGCATACTAAACGCTATTATTATCCTCTCCTACCGAGTCAGCGGTATAGGTCTACACCCTGAGCTTATGGAGTCCTATCCACAAATACTGAACTATTCCGCCTCTTTTGTCGCACAAAATCAAGAAGCGGTCCTATTTGTCAATCAGTACCGTCAAGTGCATGAGCTTGACACTTTAACTGATATCACCCCTGAAAAGGCGGTGGATGCTGCCCCGTTGTTGGTTATGTTAGAGCAGTGTGAAGAGGCGGTAGCGACCGTTCGTAAGCGTATCTATAAGACGGGTATCTCTATTCGCTTAACCAATATGATGATGCGCCTTGAGCAAAGCCTGCAGCGTATTCGTATCTTAACAGAGCTGGTTTCAGATGTAGACCATAAGCGTGACGGCGCTATTATTGAGCTGATTCAATCACTCATCAGTACCGCCAGTCGTCGTTATAGTATCGGCTATCTGATCGATAATAATACTAAGCTGCTCTCCAAAAAAATCACCGAAAATGCCAGCCGCGTTGGTGAGCACTATATTAGCACTGACAAAGCCGGCTATAAAAAGATGTTCAAAAAGGCCTCTATCGGTGGTTTCTTTATTGCCTTTATGGCGACTTTGAAGATATCTGCTTATCACTTAGCCCTTGCCCCTATGGGCCGTGCCTTCGTCAATAGCATGATATATGGCTTAGGGTTTGTCTTTATCCACGTCGTCCATGGTACAGTGGCGACCAAACAACCAGCGATGACGGCAGCGGCTATCGCATCGACTATCTCTGATGGCTCTGGCAAAAAATCCCATCAGCTGACCAAGCTCTCTGAGTTGGTCGTCGATATTTTGCGCACGCAGTTTATCGCTATCATGGGTAATATCATGCTCGCCATGCCAGTCGCCCTGCTCATTTCTTTTGCTTGGTGGCAATACAGCGGTGTGCCGATGATCGATCCTGATAAAGCCGCCAGCTTACTGCATGATCTCGACCCCTTTCGCTCGCTTGCCCTGCCTCATGCTGCCATTGCTGGGGTGTATTTGTTCTTATCGGGGCTTATCGCTGGCTACTATGATAACTTGGCGGTTTATAACCATATAGGCGCGCGTATTCAGCGCCATAAGCTGCTAAAGTTTATCTTACCAAAATCTTGGCTCATGCGTTTGGGCGGCTTTGTAGAAGCCAATCTCGGCGCGATTATGGGCAACTTTTTATTTGGTGTATTCTTAGGCAGTACCGCGACGATAGGCTATATCTTTGGTCTACCTATTGATATTCGCCACATCGCCTTTGCCTCAGCCAACCTAGCTCATGGCCTGTTTAATTTACCCGCTGCTGATATGAGCTGGGGCTTAATTGCCATCTCGATTTTGGGAGTGGCCTTAATCGGTATTGTCAATTTGATGGTGAGCTTTTCGCTAGCGCTGTTTGTGGCCTTACGCTCAAAAGAGGTGCGCTTCTTTGAATGGAGTCGCCTCACACGGCTTGTTTTCGGTCATGTGATAAGCCATCCTTCTGACTTTTTTTGGCCCCGTCCTCAGCCGATGAGTTACGCTCGTATCGATAGACAAGGCCACATGATATTTGAAGACAGCTCGGCGCAAAAAGGTAACCAAGCCCTACCAAGCAACTATGTAATAAGACGTCTATCTGATGTCAAAATATCACCAGAGGTGGTGCAATCGGTCGCGCAAGAAAATACCGATATTCATTACAACAACCCCGCCTCTGCTACGCAGGCAGACGTTACAAGAGCTTCAGTACAAAATAATACGCAAAATACAGCGCAGCACACTGGTGCTAATAACTCCAAAAAAGTTATCGATCTAGATGATGGGCTAAGAGATGAAGAGCTAAATAGCGTGCCTTATGCCAATGATATCCAATATAAGCAAATGACGAAGGCTTTAGATTCTGAAAACTTAGAATCAGAGACATCAGGGCCCAAAACCGTAACATCAAAGTCGGCAGCTCAATCTGGTGATAAAGCCGTTGGTAATGCGAAGTCGCCCTTGCCGAAACCTAAAAAGCCTCCCAAACTACCCAATTAATTAAGGTAGTTTGGACGGTTTAGCTCTAGTCTTAAGATAACAAATGGAGATTAGACTATCTTTTATCCTTATACAGACGCTGTGCTAAGGCTTAGGACAATGGGCGCTTGAGGTGATTACCTTGCCATCGCTAAGTCGGTAGGTCAGTAGACAGTTACCCCAAACGCAGCCACCATCGAGCGCGCGCGCATGCGGTAAGTCCACATCTCCCTTTAGTGCTGCCCAATGACCGAATAATATCTTACGCGTCCGTGGCACCTGCCATTCAAACCAAGGCATAAAATCATCGGGCATGGCCTCCTCTAAGCTTGCGGTAAAACTAAATTCTAAGCTGCCATCTTGCTGGCATAAACGCATGCGCGTAAAGTAATTACTAATAGCGCGTAATCTGGTATAGCCACTAATATCATCATGCCAAACGTCGGCTTTTTTGCTATATAAATTTGGTAGTAGCTTATCAAGAGTCTTTTTACTGCCTTGCAGCTGCGCTTCTAATTCTCTAGCATAGCCTGCCGCCTCATCAATACTCCAGTGCGGCGGAATACCCGCGTGCACTAGCACCGTTTGCGCGTTGGGATAAGTTAAGATCGGCTGATGACGCAGCCACTCTAATAACTCGTCGCAGTCCTTTGCGGCAAAGATAGGCGCGGTTTTATCTTTTTCCTTAAGTTTTGCCGCACCGCGCCATACCGCGATTAGATTGATATCGTGATTACCTAGCACGGTCGCAGCAGCGCCTTGCTCGCACAGCACCTTTACGTGACGCAAAGTGTTTAGCGAATCCTCTCCGCGTGCTACTAAGTCTCCTGCAAACCATAACTTGTCTTGTTTTGGATCAAAATCTAAAGTCTTTAATAATTGCTGAAAGGCTGCATAGCAACCTTGTAGGTCGCCTATGACATACTGATGACGAAAACTCATAAAACCTCAAGAGTTGATTATTAATGCTAAAACGAAAAGCTTAATTTTTCAAAGTAAGTCTTAAAGAGCTAAAAAACGCTAATACCCTACTTTGTTTTTATTACTCTGTAACCATTAAAGTGCCCGAGCGATTACTCAGGGTGACAAAGTCGCTAACACTTAAAGTCTCAGGCCGCGCTTGCGGATCTATAGCGCAAGCAGCAAAGTCATCTTCGTTTAGTGTGGGCAGTAAGGCTGATTGCTTAAAAATAGCACGTAGCGTTTTGCGACGATGGTTAAAGGTTTCGCGAACGACGATAGCGAAATGATCTTCATCTTCAGCGACTACAGGCTTGGTAGTATGAGGCGTCAGACGAAAAACCGCGCTTGTGACTTTCGGCGGCGGATTAAACGCACCGCGCGGTACTGTCAGCAGATAGTCGGTCTCGCAGTGATACTGCATAATCACCGACAGACGGCCATAAGTTTTGCTACCGACATCTGCGGTAATACGTTCAACGACTTCTTTTTGCAGCATAAAATGCATATCTTCAATGACATCAGCAAACTCAAGCAAATGAAACAAAATTGGGGTAGAGATATTATAAGGTAGGTTGCCAACCACTCGCAGCTTGCCTTTCTCTTCGCTATACAACTCGCGATAGTCAACATCCATGGCATTGGCTTTAATAATCGTAAAGTTAGGATGGCTATTGGCACCTATGCGAATGCGTAAGCTATCTGCTAAGTCGCGATCAAGCTCCACTACGCTCATAGCATTGACTTCCGCGAGCAGCGGCTCAGTCAAAGCGCCCATACCAGGACCAATCTCAATCAAATTATCATCGCGCTCCAGACGGATGCTATCGACAATCTGACGGATAACGCTGCTATCATGCAAGAAGTTTTGACCAAAGCGTTTACGCGGTTGGTGTTTGGCACTGCGCAAACTGGCCGAGAGAGTTTTAGCATCGAACGAAGGTTTTGACATAAAGGTTCTTTATATAAAATGAATAGATATACAGGGTTTGTGCAACAAAGCTGTATAAGCCTAAGCGCTTAACGTAATCAGAATTATAACATAGCTCATAATTAAGCTGCATTGGCTCTAGCGTTTATAGTGTGTGGCAGCCCTCAAGCTATAACGCTTCATTGGCCATCTCGTTTGCCATCAATAAAGCTTGATACAGACTGCTGTCGTTAGCGCCGCCGCGCCCTGCCAAATCAAGCGCGGTGCCATGATCAACAGAGGTGCGAATATAAGGCAGTCCTAAGGTGAGATTTACCGTATCGCCAAAGCCATGCGACTTAAGTACTGGCAAACCTTGATCATGATACATAGCGATAACCGCATCACACTCTTTTAGATGCCTAGTGGTAAACAGCGTATCAGCTGGCATCGCCTCAGAGATATCGACACTTGCATTGATAAACTCCTGCAATACTGGATTAATAATATTGATCTCCTCTAACCCCAAATGACCGCCCTCGCCAGCATGGGGATTCAGACCGCAAACTAAGAGACGCGGATTATTCATACCGAATTTTGTGTGCATATCATCGAGGACGATTTGTATTGTTTGCCGCACATTATCTGGAGTAATAGCATCAGCTACATCTCTGAGCGCCAGATGAGTGGTCACTAGCGCCACTTTCATGGCTTGATTAGCCAGCATCATTACCACTTTGTCGCAGCCACTTTGCTGCATAAAAAACTCAGTATGACCGCTGAACATAGTGCCATCAGGCAGTTTGATATCGGCATCTATTAGCGCAGACTTTTGCAGTGGTCCGGTGACGATAGCAGCGATTTGTGCGCTAGTGGCAAGCTTGTGCGCTAGAGCGAGTTGCTGCGCGACCATCGCGGAATTATTGGTGTCAATACGACCTGCCACTACCGGAGCATGACAAGGTATATTGATTAAGGTAAAGCCGCTATCATTCAGCTTATTTTGCGCGCCTTCTGACGCTATAGTTTTTTCACTGTCATCTTTATTATTATCAAAATCGTCTTCTAATATTTGCCAATCGACCACTTGCCATTTAGGATCGTTTTTTATTGTGCCGGCTTTGAGCAATCTATCAGCGCGCGCGCTCATCGCCTCGTGGTCAGCCGTGACCCAAATGGGCCGATCGAAATCCTGCAGTTTACCAGCATCAGCAAGCATTAATACGACATCCATGCCTATGCCAGCAGGCTCTCCGGTAGTAATGAGTAAGGGTCGCTTAGCTAATAGATCTTGCATATCAAACCATCCTTTTATTTATAACACTTATATTTATAGCATTGATTTTATTATTTTTTTTATTACATCCTCTTAGTCTTTACCTAAATCACAAAAGCCAATGAAACAGTGAGTAGCGACTGAGCAAGATAAAGATACTTAACGATTATGGCTAAAAAAAGGGCATAATGTGTTAAACTTCGCTGTTAATTGTAGCATCAATACGCTGAGTTTTATTGTGCGTTTTAGAAGTCTCAGCACTCCTCACTTATCAATAATTGGCTTCAAACCTATAGTAGTTATTGCATCATTTTGTATTGTTTTTACTTTAATATTAGGCGCTCATGGCAGATAACGACAAAACCGACGACTTACTCAATCAGCAGCCCCCGCACAATATCGATATCGAAAAGGCTTTGCTGGCCTCTTTGATGAGTATTGAAGAGGCGTACGACAAGATTGCCGATATTGTTACCAAGGACGATTTTTATGCTGGCCGTCATCAGCATATTTTCGCGGCTATTGCGCACTTGGCGGCAGTGAACGAGCCTTATGATACGGTGATGGTACATGATTGGTTAGAGGCGCAAAAGCTTCTTAAGAGCGCCGGCGGCGATAGCTATCTAGCGGATATTCTGAGCCAAAGCCCAGCGACTCTATTTAACCTGACCGCTTACGCCCAGCGGGTTCGCGAGCTGTCGACGCTACGCCAACTCATTACTGCTAGTAACGATATGCTCAGCCTCGCTTATAACCCCAAAGATCAGTCGGTCAGCGATATTTTAGACAGCGTTGAGGCGACTATCTTTAGTATTAACGAGCAGCATAATAAACGCGCCGAACAGCGCGGCCCTGTCGGTATCACCTCGGTACTGACCAATGTCATCGACCAAATACAAGAGCTCAAATCCAACCCTGATGGCATGATAGGCCTACAAACGCCTTTTACTGAGCTGAATAATAAAACCCAAGGCTTGCAAGCAGGTGATCTAGTTATTGTCGCGGCGCGCCCCTCTATGGGTAAAACGACTTTTGCGATGAATCTGGCGGAAGGTATCTTATTTAATGAGGAGTTACCCGTTGTGGTCTTCTCGATGGAGATGCCCGCTGAGTCTATCGTTATGCGTCTGCTGTCTTCTTGGGGCGCGATTAACCAGACACATTTGCGCTCAGGGCAGATGAATGAAGATGAATGGGCGAAGATGATGAACGCCATACAGCATCTACAATCCAAGCATCTATATATCGATGACAGTACGGCGCTACCCCCATCCGAGCTGCGCTCACGCTGCCGCCGTATCGCCAAAAACCATGATGGTAAAATTGGCGCGGTTATCGTCGATTATCTGCAGCTAATGAAAGTTCCTAGCCTCGATGGCAACCGTGTGGGCGAGATCTCCGAGATCTCACGTAGTCTAAAGGCGCTTGCCCGTGAGCTTGAATGTCCAGTTATTGCGCTCTCGCAGCTCAACCGCAGTCTTGAGAATCGCCCTAATAAGCGCCCGATCATGTCTGATCTTCGTGAATCTGGTGCTATTGAGCAGGATGCGGATTTGATTATGTTTATCTATCGCGATGAGGTCTATAATGAAAACTCAGACCATAAAGGCGTCGGCGAAGTCATCATCGGTAAGCAGCGTAACGGCCCTATCGGTACGATACGCCTAGCTTTTGAGGGACAATTTACCCGCTTTACTAACTTAACCCCTGAATACTATCAAGGCGCGACTTTTGATGATGAGTAATGCTTGCTATTTACTTGTTCCGCGGCTTTGAACTCACTTAAAAACTTATATAATCAATTCACTTTACAACCGATACGATGCTACTAGGATGATTTTTCGTAGCCTCTGCAGTGCAAAGCGCACAGTAAGCAAAGAAAAACTGGTACCAGTAGCACGATGATACTATCGTATCTATTTTATTTTCGATTGAATATAGGGCGTGTTGAACATTCGACCATGGCACTGACAGAGACTATTTTTTAGGCGATTTGCAGATAAAAATGGTAAGTTTAGTCGTTCTAAGCGTCTATTTTTATCAATAAAGCGGCAAAAAATAGTCCTGTCCCTGTTGTTGTCGTGAGGGCTGATGCTAAAATCGCCCTAGTCGTTGTGACTGTTTAAATAAAATCAGCTAGCCAATGCAATAAGCATTATCTGCAATTTTAACGACGACTAGAACTATTTTAGCGATCAGCAGTGCGCATTTGTGAATGTTCAACACGCCCTAACCTAAAACCCTGCAAAGTTTTGCTAAAAGAAATCTATTATGCGTACCGCTACCGTCACTATCGATCCTCTTGCCCTCACTCACAACTTGATGCAAGCCAAACGCTTAGCGCCTAAATCAAGGGTACTAGCGATGGTCAAGGCCAATGCCTATGGTCACGGCGTCGCTATGATATTACCAGCCTTGCAGCAAGCGGATGGTATTGGGGTCGCAAGCTTTACCGAGGCGCTTGAGGCGCGGCAGCTGGGCTGGGATAAAGGCATTGGTTTAGTCGAAGGGGTATTCAGCGCGGATGAATGGCAACAAGCTATCGACTATGATTGCAGCTGCGTGATTCATCATCAGCCGCAGCTTGATTGGGCGCTGGCGAATATCCCAAGCTCTGATAGTGCGACGCGAATAGTTTGGCTTAAATATAATACCGGTATGAATCGTTTGGGTTTTGATTATCAGCAGACAATTGAAGCGGCAAAGCAGCTACATCAAGCCGGTTTCCAGCTTATTTTAACCACGCATTTTGCCAATGCTGATGATCGCAAACATCCGTTAAATGCGCTACAGATTCAGCGCTTTGATGAGATGCTAGCGCTATTAAAAAAGACAGTTAGCGAAGATATCCAAGGTTCGCTATGTAATTCAGCAGGACTCGTGAACTTCCCTGAACACCACTATGATTGGGTACGCCCCGGTATCATGCTCTATGGTAGCTCGCCCGTCATTGATAAGTCAGCGTCCGAGTTAAATTTAAAACCGGCGATGGAATTTAGCGCTCAAATTATGGCGTTATCTACGGTCAATACAGGTGAGGCTATTGGTTATGGCAGTCGCTGGATTGCGGATAAGCCCACTAGAACGGCACTCGTCAGCATAGGTTATGGTGATGGCTATCCTCGCGCAGTAAATGACGAGACGCACGTTTGCGTACTGGTTAAAAGTAAAACAGAGGACTCAGAAAAAAGTAATCAAAGTGATCAAGGCTATACAAGCTATCTTTGCCCGGTGCGCGGACGCGTAGCGATGGATATGATCGTTGTCGATGTCAGCGCTCTGCCCGAAGCGTTACCACTAGATAGTAAGGTGGTCCTTTGGGGTAATGCGCCACATGTCGATGACGTCGCCGCCCAAGCAGGCACTATCGGTTATGAGCTTCTTTGCCGCTTAAGCGCAAGGCCTGCACGTGTGCAAACCATATAATCTGTCTGATCTTTAAGCCTAGTCTATTATTCGAAATCTGCAAAAATTGGGCATTTACATTAAAGGTAATTACGCTATACTAAAAGTTTGTTATCTCCGCGGTCAGTGTGCTGAGGCACAACTACCAACACCGGCTGATAGCCCACCATTATAATTGACCGTGATCGACTGCTAGGACTGCTATGAGCTTGCGCCATTTTTTGACTTTATCTGATTTAAGCAAACAAGAACTAGAAACCTTAATCAAACGAGCCAGCGAGCTGCGTAAAATGCAACACGCAGGTGAGATTTATCAGCCTTTTGTGGGCCGGACGCTTGGCATGATATTTGAGAAGTCCTCTACCCGTACGCGTATTTCGTTTGAGACCGGTATGGGACAATTTGGCGGCAGTGCGATTTTTTTATCACCAAATGATACGCAGCTTGGTCGCGGCGAGCCTTTAGAGGACTCAGCCCGCGTCATCTCGAGCATGGTCGATATCATAATGATTCGCACCTTTGGTCACGAAAAAGTCGAAACCTTTGCTAAATACTCTAGTGTGCCGATTATCAACGCTTTGACGGACGACTTTCACCCCTGTCAGCTCCTCGCTGATATGCAAACCTTCTATGAGCATCGCGGCAGTATCGAGAACAAGACCGTCACTTGGGTCGGCGATGGTAATAATATGTGCGCCTCCTTTATGCAAGCGGCGAGTCAGTTCGGCTTTGAGCTACGCGTGGCCGCGCCTTATGGCTTTGAGCCTGATCCTAAGCTGATGGAGCGTTTCTCGCATTGCGTCAGCTTAGTCGAAGATGTGCAAGATGCGGCAAAAGACTCGCACCTTATCGTCACTGACGTCTGGGCCAGTATGGGTCAAGAGTCTGAGCAAAATACACGCGCGCGCCGCTTTGCACCCTATCAAGTGACACCATCGCTATTAGATAAAGCTGATCCAGATGTTGTCTTTATGCACTGCTTGCCTGCGCACCGCGGCGAAGAAATCTCTCACGACATGCTTGATGATCCGCGCTCCGTGGTCTGGGACGAAGCCGAAAACCGCTTACATGCGCAAAAGGCCTTGATGGAGTTTTTGCTCAAGGATAAGATTAAACTATCGGTTTAACTGATGGATAATCGATTTGTTTAAAAGCACATATTTTTAAAACAGATAGCAAAAAAGGCAGATTACTTATAGTAGTCTGCCTTTTCTTAGTTTTAAGTTTTAAGTTCTAGCTTCAAGCGTTAAAAGCTAAACGATAAATAATGACGCCTATTAACGCGTTATCGTTTCAACCCCATTACTACTCGCCTTTAGCAAAACATCGGCTTGATTGGCGGCAAAGATACCATTACAGACCACACCCACGATATTATTTAGCTCTTTTTCAAGCGCTATAGGATTGCTGACATCTAGGTCATAAGTGTCGAGAATGACATTGCCATAATCAGTGACAAAGTCCTCACGGAAGACTGGCTCACCGCCCATTTGTGCTAGCTGACGTGCCACATAGGAGCGCGCTTGCGGCAAGACTTCGATCGGTACAGGAAACGATCGGCCTAGTATATCAACGCGTTTGCTCTCATCAACCATACAGACGAATTTATTGGACGCTGCAGCGACGATTTTTTCACGCGTCAGCGCGCCGCCGCCGCCTTTGATGAGTTGCAGATGCGCATTAACTTCATCAGCACCATCGATATAGACATCAAGCTGGCCGGCAAAGTTTAGATCGACAATCTCGATACCCAAAGCACGCAATTTGTCTTCTGTCACCTGTGAGCTGGCCACCGCGCCAGCAAGCTTGACCTGCGGCAATAGCTCAATCAGGCAGTTCACCGTACTGCCCGTCCCTACGCCAAGTATCATGTCATCTTCGATATAACTTAGAGCAGCTTTGGCTGCGGCTTGCTTTTGTGCTTGCTGATCACTCATCATAAATCCTTGGCAGAACAAACGTACCGTCTTGAAAAAATTAAAGGCTAAAAAAGGTAAAATGCGCGGCTATTATAACCGATGACCTTGATATATGTCAGCGTAAAACCAATTCTAATAATGAGGTATTCCACCCGGAATTGATAACTAATATAAATGCCTTTTAAAACCCAGAAACATGAGGTAACCAAAACACTAACGCTAACAGCGTGGCTAATAATACTGGCGGCGTAATAAGCAGGCCGATTTTCATATACTGCCCCCAGCTGATTTTATAGTCCTTTTCTGCTAAGACATGCAGCCATAACAAGGTCGCAAGACTGCCAATGGGTGTAAACTTCGGCCCCAAATCATTACCAATGACATTAGCATAAATCATCAGCTCGCGAGTGGCAGCCGGTACTTGCGCGCTATCGATAGCTAGTGCACCTACCAAGGTAGATGGCATATTATTCATGATAGAAGCTACAATCGCTGAAAGAAATCCCGTGCCTACTGTGGCGATGATATTGCCTTGCTGCCCTAGCCAATTGAGTATTTGGGCACCATAAGCCGTTAACCCTGCGTTACCCAAGCCATATACCACCAAATACATACCCACAGAAAACAAGACGATTTGCCAAGGCGCGTTACGTATGACATCAGACACCGAAACAACCGCATCTCGCCCGCCTTGCCACCAGCGGCCTGCAATAGCCATTAATACCAAGGCCGCCGCTCCCGTGACGAGGGAAATGGGCACACCTAATGACTCGGTGGCAAAATAAGCAACCAATAATAAGGCAAGTAGCGGAAAGGCGGCTTTAAACACCAGCGGGTCTTCGATAGCGGATGCAGGTGCGCTCAGATTGGCAATAGAATAGTGTTTTGGAATTTGGCGCGCATAGACCACCCATAGCACTACTAATGTCGCAATGACAGAGACAATATTGACTGGCACCATAACCGCCGCATAACGCCCAAAGCCGATATCAAAATAATTGGCACTGACGATATTGACCAGATTAGAAGTCACTAACGGCAAACTTGCGGTATCAGCGATAAAGCCCGTCGCTATGATAAAAGCCAATGCCGATGGCGGTGAAAACTTCAGCCGGAGCAAGATAGCGATGACAATCGGTGTCAAAAGTAATGCTGCGCCATCATTGGCAAAAAACGCGGAGATAAACGCGCCTAGTATCACAATCATAGGAAACAACAAACGCCCTTGCCCGTTGCCCAGTCTGGCCACATGAAGCGCCGCCCAACCAAAAAACCCTGCCCTATCTAAGATAAGCGAGATGATGATAAGCGCCACAAAGGTAAAGGTCGCATCCCAAACGATATCCCACACCACAGCGACATCGGACAATTGCACCACACCAAAAGCCAAGGCGACCAAGGCTCCGCCCAGCGCGCTCCAACCAATGCCCAAACCTTTAGGCTGCCATATCACCAAAACCAAGGTCACGATAAAGATAATGAATGCGAGCATGGAGCAACCTTATTTACAGCGTGTTGATTATAACTAGGAGATATTACAGCGACTTTTGATTGACACGTTGTGACACTGCTTCGGCACTTTCCACCCGCTCAGAATAGCGATCAGTCAGATAGGCTGAGCGTCCACGAGTGAGCCACGTAAACTTCACTAGCTCCTCACAGACATCCACAAGGCGCAGATATAAGGGCGACATATCCATACGATTGTCATCATTAAACTCTAAAAAAGCCTTTGGAATCGATGATTGATTGGGGATAGTAATCATACGCATCCAGCGCCCAAGAATACGCAGCTGATTGACGGTATTAAAGCTTTGGCTGCCACCGCTCACTTGCATCACTGCCAAGGTTTTGCCTTGAGTTGGGCGTACGCCGCCCAGTGCAAGCGGTATCCAATCAATTTGTGCTTTCATAATGCTGGTGATGCTGCCGTGACGCTCTGGACTCACCCACAGCATGCCCTCTGACCACTGCGCCAGCTCGCGCAGCTCTTGCACCTTTGGGTGATTGCTGTCAGCGTCATCAGGCAGCGGCAACCCCGACGGATTAAACATCCGCACCTCGCAGCCATACCAACGCAGCAGCCGACTTGCCTCCTCAGCCGCTAATCTAGAAAATGAGCGCTCACGTAACGACCCGTATAGGACGAGTATCTTAGGTGGATGACGTGGGTCATTTGGTGCAATCAATGCCTCAATATCAATCGGTTGTAATTGACTGGCATCAATATTAGGCAGGTCATCTAGCTTTAACGATCCCTCTGCGTGAGGCTGGTTTTTATTGGCTGTTGTCATGATAAATCGTCTCGCCGTCTTCTTTAGTAAAGCTGCTCACTGGGTTTTCTAACAATGCAAACACCCGCTCTGATGGTCGGCATAACGCTGCGCCCTTATCCGTGACCACGATAGGACGATTGATTAAGATAGGGTGCGCGATCATCGCATCGATAATATGGTCATCAGATAGCTCAGGATTGTCTAAGCCCAGCTCATCATTGATAGCTTCTTTGCTACGTAATAGCTCTCTTGGCGAGATATTCATCTTTGCCAATAGCTCGACCAACTCGTCACGGCTCGGCGGGTTTTTTAGATACTCCACCACTTCTGGTTGCTCGCCTGACGCCTTCATGATAGCTAGTGTATTACGAGAAGTACCGCAGTTAGGATTGTGAAAAATTAAGGGTTTCATAGCGATTTCACCTATTTTTTGAATCTAGTTATTAGAGTATGCTTTACAGACTGTCTTTTTTATCAGACTTGGCAGCCTCACAGCCGCTTAAACTATCTATGAGCGAAGCACACAGCTCTGGATGCCCTGCGCAGCAGTCCTGCAATAAAAACTGCACGACCGCCTCCATATGCGACAACGACGCGCGATAGATAATTTGCCGACTTTGGCGTTTTGACACCACCCACCCGGCTCGTGCCAGCACGGCTAAATGCGCGGACATGGTGTTATGCGGCACACATAGCTGACGGGCTATTTCACCCGCAGGTAGGCCTTCAGGCTCCTGACTGACCAGTAGTTTAAAGGCTTTTAGACGCGTGTCTTGAGACAGTGCGGCAAAGCTTGCGATAGCGTTAGTTATTTCCATATGTCCAATAATACAGATATATTAAAATAATTCAATACTTTTAAATTCATCATCCCTTAGATTAACACACCAAGTGCAACGCTAATTAATATTATAGAACGCCTGCATAGGCGTTTTAAACCCTAAGCGTTTTCTTGGTCTGTTATTTAGTTTGTTCTCAATGTCCTGCATCTCATCATCAGAGACTTGTCTAAAGTCACAGCCTTTAGGCAGATACTCTCTGATCAAGCCGTTGGTATTTTCGTTGGTTCCTCGCTGCCATGACGCATAAGCATCGGCAAAGAAGAAAGGGCTAAAGAGCTTTTGTTTCACCTTCTTATGCTGAGCAAACTCTTTACCATTGTCAGAGGTAATGGTCTTAACCTGCAACCTCACTGGCGCTAAGAGTTCTATCATTGCCTCTGATACTTGCTGTGCTGTTTTATGACCCACACGCTTCATCTTCAATAGCCCCGTTTTACGTTCAACGAGCGTGACAATCGCTTGCTTGTGATGCTGACCGATAACGGTATCCGCTTCCCAATCTCCAATACGTGAGCGTTCTTCAACAATACAAGGGCGCTCATGAATCGAGACTCTGTCATTGATACGGCCTCGAGTCTCAGCGGTTAGACGCTGCCGGTATGGTTTTCCTTTACGTCTGAGACACTGCCACAATGTACCGTCCTGCCTCTTATCACGCCAAATATAGCGATAAATGCTCATATGACTGATACCAGCATGAACGCCAGATATTTGCTCAGGACTCCAGTTCTCTTTAAGCTTGTCTGTCACCCATGCCCAGAGGTCAGCCACAATAGTTGTGGCGTTGTTAGCCCGTCTGTCACAAGCCTTGTTATTAGCATGCTTTGCTCGGTAACCTCGTAGGCTTTTATTACGCCTAAGCTCTCTTGATATGGTACTGGGACTTCTGTTTAACGCCCTCGCTATGAAATTAATACTATGTTTTGCCCCTTTAAGGGCATAAATCTGGTATCGTTCCCCTAGGCTTAGATGCGTATAGCTCATGGTTGCAATCTCACTTTGGTCGGTGGATAAAAACTTTGATGCTAGCGCATCTAGGTCTTTTTTTCACCTTGCATTTGGTATTGCACTTCATGTGTTAATCTAAGTCCTATAAGAAGACTGTTTTTTACTCAAAAACCATTAAGGCAGTAAAACTGCTATAAAAACTGCAATTGTGTCTTGCAAGATAGGCAAAATCAGCATAGGCTAATCTATTTAAATTTTTTGTCTCCATTTGCTTTTTTAACTCTCTTTTAGGAATTATTATGCTGTCACATTGGGTACGCGCCATCTTGCAAGCCACCGTCTATGACGTTGCTATTCAAACGCCACTAGAAGCGGCTCCTAAGCTGACCCAACGTTTTGCTAATGATATTCGCTTTAAGCGCGAAGACCTGCAGCCTGTCAAATCCTTTAAATTGCGCGGCGCTTATAATCGCATTAGCCAGCTGTCCGATGAGCAAAAAGCTCGCGGCGTCATTTGTGCCTCAGCAGGCAACCACGCGCAAGGCGTGGCTTATTCTGCACGCAAGCTTATGCTTAATAACATCATCGTCATGCCTACCACCACACCCGATATCAAAGTTGCGGCTGTACGCGCCTTAGGTGGTAATGTCGATCTGCACGGCGACAGCTTTGATGAAGCTAACCGCTATGCGATCAACCGCGCCGAGGCTGAGGGCCTGACCTTTATCCCGCCTTATGATGATGAGTTGGTGATTGCTGGTCAAGGCACCATAGGGCTTGAGCTCACCCAGCAGTGGCGCAACATGGATTATGTGTTTGTGGCGGTTGGCGGCGGCGGCCTCATCTCAGGGGTTGCCGCATTTTTAGGCGAAGTTGCGCCGCATGTCAAAGTCATCGCTGTAGAAGCGGAACAATCCGCCTCGCTTAAAGCTGCTCTTGAAGCCAATGAGCGCGTTAAGCTTGAGCAAGTCGGTCTGTTTGTCGATGGCGTGGCTGTGGCGCAAATCGGTGAGCTGCCTTTTGATGTGGTGCGCACGCAAAAAAGCGATGGCTCCGGGCCTATCGTCGAACCAGAGGTCGTGACTTGTACTAACGATGAAGTCTGCGCAGCAGTCAAAGATGTCTTTGAAGAAAACCGTAGTATCGTTGAGCCAGCCGGTGCTCTGTCGGTCGCTGGTATGAAAAAATATATCAAAGCGCATGATTTGCAAGGTAAAAACTGCGTCGGCATCATCTGCGGCGCCAACATGAACTTTGACCGCCTGCGTTATATCGCTGAGCGCACCGAAATCGGCGAGAAAAAAGAAGCCATCTTTGGCGTGACCATTCCTGAGCAGACTGGCGCTTTTTTAAACTTCTGCCGTAGCCTACATGGACGTAATATTACTGAGTTTAACTACCGCGCCGATAGTCAAAAATCACCAGACTCGATGGAGCCTGCCTCAATCTTCGTCGGTATCGCCCTAAAAGAAGGCGAAAAAGAGCGACACACCATCAGCAAACAACTGGCAGATGATGGCTATACCGCTCACGATTTGACCGACGACGACATCGCCAAATCACACATCCGCCATCTCATTGGTGGCCATGCTCATGTCGAAAACGAGCAGCTACTAAAAGTGGTCTTTCCCGAGCGTCCTGGCGCGTTGCTGACTTTCTTAGAAAAACTTGGCGATGATTTTAATATCACCTTGTTCCATTATCGCAATCATGGCGCCGCTGAAGGTCGCGTGTTGGTTGGCCTACAAGCCTCGATGAGCAACTCGCGTCAATTGCAAGATGCGCTACTTGATATCGGCTATGACTGTACTATGCTCAATGATAATGTCGCTTATCAGCTGTTTTTAAAATAGCGGTTTTTATAAGAGACCGAGCGCTCTTTTAATTTATAAAAAAAACACCATTTACTATCATAGTTTATTGATATTAATGAGGTTTTGATGCGTAAACATAACAAAAACCATAACCGGCCTAGCCATAGCCAACCTGAAGCGGTACGTATGCGTATTGATAAATGGCTATGGGCGGCGCGCTTTTATCGGACACGTACGCTCGCCAAAGAAGCGATTGAGAGCGGGCGTGTGCATTATGCTGGTAGCCGAGTCAAAACCAGCAAAGAGATTGCCGTTGGTGATGAGCTACAGATTCGGCAGGGATCCGCGACAGCAATGACTGAAAAAACGGTCATCGTTGAAGCCCTAAGCGCCCAGCGCGGTAACGCCTCTGCTGCGCAAATGCTCTATTCAGAGACGGATGAAAGCACTGAGCGCCGCGCCTATTATGCTGAGCAGCGTAAACTGGCCAATTTAGCGCGTCCTGATAATAAGCCTAATAAAAAGCAGCGCCGAGAGTTGCAGCGGTTTAAAGACAAACAAGACTAAATCAGCTTTTAATAACGTCAGTAACCACTGATACTTTAGCACTACAGCCCTTATTATTACTAGCGTTTATCTCTTCGCTCTTCTTGCCTTTGTCATCATTTATCGTTACGCTAGTGGCTATTTTATAACAGTGTGATTGATCGTTACGTTTTTACTTAAGCACATTGTTGCTCAGTCATAGCACTATTCCATAATTCGTTTTATATTGAAAGTAGACGCCAGCTGCTCTTTTTAGGGGAGCTTGCGCGCTATAGAGTCAATGCATAATCAATATGCTGATAAAAAAGGTTATTTTATGCCAATTAAAGCCTCTGCCCCCTCGTCTGTACTCTTGGTTTGTTTGGGTAATATTTGCCGCTCGCCTACCGCTGAAGAGATTTTTCGTCAACAGGCTGCTATAGCTGGTCTAGATATCAAGATAGACTCAGCCGGAACCGGCGATTGGCATATTGGTCACGCTCCTGATACGCGCGCGCAGCGTCATGCCAAACTCAACGGCTATAACATTAGTAAATTAGTGGCTCGGCAAGTGACTGCCGATGATTTTCGGAATTTTGACTTAATTTTGGCTATGGACACTCAAAATCTAACGGACTTGCAGGCGATAAAGGACGGGATAGATGAGCCTGAAGAGACCTTAGCAAAACTGGCTTTGTTTAGTGAAGAAGATCCTACTTATGGCGGTGATGATGTGCCTGATCCTTATCAAGGCGAAAGCGAAGCGTTCGAGGACGTTATCGAACGTATTGAATCGAGTACGCAAGCTTGGATTGAGAGCTGGAAGACGAATTAAGGGGCTTATATAATACTCCTCCCTTGATTGTTTGGTTTACTGAAGATTTTTCGCATTTACTTTTAGATCATTCTTTATTAGTCGCATAGGACTATTTATGGCCTCAGTTTTACCACCTCGCTCAAGCGTTAGTGCGAATGACTTAAGCTTCTCCCATAATCTAGCACACGATTTGTCACATGCTAATACTATGGCGCTAGCTTGCGTAGCGGACAAAGCGGTGACTATCACTGAAGAGTCTCAGCTAGATGCGTTTATGGCGGAATTTAATAAACGAGATGACGGTCAGCTACCTTTATTTGTTCTGTCAGGCGGTAGTAATGTCTTACTCCCCGCGCAGCTGCACGCTATTGTGCTACGTCCCTTTATGCGCGGTATTGAGGTCACCAAACAGACCGCAGAATATGTCGATATCGAAGTGATGGCAGGAGAAAAC
Organism: Psychrobacter submarinus; assembly: GCF_904846685.1. GTDB lineage: Bacteria > Pseudomonadota > Gammaproteobacteria > Pseudomonadales > Moraxellaceae > Psychrobacter > Psychrobacter submarinus. Next base: position 138,700 of record NZ_CAJHBQ010000002.1, on the reverse strand, counting down.
TGGCATGAGTTAGTCACTTATACCGTCACTCAAGGCTGGTACGGCTTAGAGAATTTAGCCCTTATACCAGGCTTAACCGGCGCCGCTCCGGTCCAAAATATCGGCGCTTACGGGGTACAATTAGAAGACTACTTACAATCAGTGCGAGCTTATCATTTGCCTACGCAAACTTGGCATGACTTGTCCATTGGCGACTGTCAGTTTGACTACCGTGACAGCCTGTTTAAACGCAGCCCCAATACTTGGCTCATCAGCCGAGTAAGCCTGCGTTTGCATACCGATCCGGCGCGAGTCGCTGTTAATTATGGTGATGTGAAATTGGTAGCACAGCGCTATGCTGAGCAGCATAACCGGTCTCAACCTGCGCCTAGCGATGTGATGCAGGCCATTATCCATATTCGTCAGCAAAAAATCCCAGATCCTAAGCAGCTGCCCAATTGCGGCAGCTTCTTTCAAAACCCGATCATCGATCAAGATCAGTTCGACGATTTGCAAAGCCGATATCCTGATATCGTTGGCTACCCGATGCCAGAGCAAAAGGTCAAAGTAGCTGCCGGTTGGCTGATCGAGCATGCTGGGCTAAAAGGCGGCGGCATTGCGCCTATTCTCACTCATCAGCGGCAAGCTTTAGTCTTAACCAATCACCAGCCCTACCAAGCGAGGCAAATAGATGTCGCAAAATCCCAAGAGTTTATTGGTAGCCAAGTCTATGATAAGTTCAAGGTCGCTTTAACCCGCGAACCTATTTGGGTCAATACTAACGCTAGTATTGGACAAAGTGGCCATGCCGACTAAACGACCATTGTCAAAACGTTTATGGCGTTATTATCTGCGCGCAGCTGAGCGTATGGTCAAAGTGTTTCGTATTATTAATATCACCTTTTTAGTGGGTTCTACTGCTGTTGTCTTAGTACTCATTAGCTTATTTACGCCGCTATTTTCGCAAGCCGTGGTCTACGTGCTGACGCGCCTGCCTCTCCCTAATACGGCCTCGTCGGCCATAAGCTCGCCGCCAACCGCTTATGTGGTACTAGGCGGCGGCTTGACCAATGATAATAATAATCAAATTGTTCTCAATAGCTACAGCCTGAACCGGGCACAGACTGCGGCAGCTGCGTATCATGATCTACCCTTACCCATCGTGCTTAGTGGCGCAGAAGCCCCTTGGCTTGGCCAATGGCTACTTGAGCATGGTATCGATGGTTTGATTAGCGAAAATGCCAGTATGAATACTTGCGAAAACGCACGTTTTACCGCGAAACGTGTGCCTTTGCATCATGTTTATTTAATCACTGATCGTTATCACATGCCGCGTGCGCGCAGGCAGTTTGCTCTAAATGGTATTAAAAGTACTGCTCTCAATGCTCCGTTGCCGGTTAAGCGAGATTGGATGGAGCCGGCGCAAAACTTGACCCATTCAAGGCGTGCAGTCTATGAGATTGCCGCCTACTTACGCGATATCATTCGCCCGCAGAATAACTGCCGTGACGCTAAAGAGGTAAGCACAGAGCAGCTATTAACCCCAAGAGGCAAAGCACAAAAAACCAATGAGTAGCGATAACAGATTTTTCGCCTGTGCCTTTCTCCTAATTGAGTCTTATTAAGCGTATAATAACCGCTGACAAACGTTTTTTAGAGTTAACCGTTAGAGGTTTATGATGCTCAGTATCTTTTTGTTGATTCCTTTGAGTTTGATGCTATTTGTCGTCGCCATTTGGGCGGTGCGTTATGCGGTAAAATCCAATCAATTTGAGGATTTAGATAACGCCTCTCAGCGTATTATCTTAGAGGATCGTCAAGAGCGTCGTCAGGTGATTCAAGCCCATGAAGAGGTCACGAGTCAACCCTCTGATACCGCTGATACTCATATCGATAACAACGAAGATAATTCACACTCCAACTCCTAATTTTTATCTACCTTTAGATCAAGACCGACAGTGCTCTTGTTTGCTAGGAGAAGTTCTGTATGACCACAGCTTTACTTATTGCCGCATTATTTATGGGTTTTTTTGGTTCTCCGCACTGCTTAGGTATGTGTGGAGGCTTAGTCACGGCTTTTAGTCTATCGATGAAGGATGTCAGCCCCGCCAAGCGCCGCGCTCTTGTCTTTACTTATCATTTTGGCCGTCTGAGCAGTTATGCACTGTTAGGTCTGCTGGCAGGATTTATCGGTACGACGGTGTTAGAGCCACTCATGAAAGGCAATAGCTTGCCACGTATTTTACTGGGCGCAGTGTTGGTCTTTGTGGGTGTGACCATGCTTGGCGCGCCTTTTTTGAATAAGCTTGAGCGCTTTGGTATGCGCTTTTGGCAATACCTCAGCCCGCTACGCCAAAAGGTCTTTCCCCTAAACACCTTTCCACGTGCATTGACAGCTGGTCTACTATGGGGCTTTTTGCCTTGCGGTTTGGTATATGGCGCCCTACTCATCGCGGTGGTCGCTCATGATCCTTTGGGCGGTGCAGCGTTGATGTTTGTTTTTGGTCTTGGCACGGTGCCGATGCTGGTCGCCACCCATGAGACGGTCGGCTGGTTACGTGAAAAAATTGGCCGCTTTCATCTAAGACAGCTCAATGGCGCAATCATGGTGCTATCTGGCTTGGCTGTCGTTGCCATCCCTATGGTCATGGCAAATATGCACGGTGGACACGGCGGTGGCCATGGGCAAATGGATCATGGCAGTCACTCAGCGATGATGTCTGATGCAGACAGCACAGCCCATCATGATATGAGCCAGATGGATAGCACAGTCGATCATAGTATGCATGATATGAGTGATGATGCCATGAGTCATCATACACACCACGAGCCGTCTTCGTAGACATCATACATATAAAATTATCGACAGCTAAGGCTCGTCTTTATTTCGAAATAATCGTATTTTACTAAGACACTTTAGCCAAAAGCCCTTAACCTCACTACTGAGATTAAGGGCTTTTTGTATTAGGGCGTGTCCTTAATTTAATTGCTAGTCACCTAAATGGCTTAAAAATAAGGGCACGCCCGAGTCTAGACGATACATATCGCCCTACTCTTGCCACTGCTCAAGACTAAACTTAGTATCCAAATGCTTCTCTAAGGCTGGCAAGTTAAAAGCATCGTCTTCGCTCACAAAGCTGATACTAATTCCGGTTTGTCCAGCGCGCCCGGTACGGCCAATACGGTGCACATAATCATCTGGCTGATCGGGCAAAGTATAGTTGACCACATGGCTGATATCGTCAACATGAATGCCGCGTCCTGCTACATCGGTTGCGACCAACACAGATGCATTCCCGTCTTTGAAGCGCTGCAAGTACTTTTCACGCTTTTGTTGAATGACATCACCCGATAGCATAACGGTTTTATGTGTTTGACGCAGCTTATGATAAAGGCGTTTTACCTGATCTTTACGATTAGCAAAGACTATCACTTTATCGACACTATTGTCTGCAATGATACGCTGCAAAGCAGCTAGCTTTTGCTCTTCGGTCAAGAGGTAGAAATGCTGCTCGACCAGCTCGCTAGTTTTGTGCTCAGGCTCAATCTCGACAAACTGCGGCTCATGTAGCCAGCGATAGGCTAGATTCATCACATCTTGATTAAAAGTCGCTGAAAACAATAAGCTTTGTCGATCACTATTCGCTGGCATCCGGCCAACTAGACGCTTAATATCAGGGATGAAGCCCATATCGAGCATACGATCTGCTTCATCGAGCACCAATACCTCTACCCGATCTAAATAGACCATCCCTTTATGCATCAGATCAATTAGACGTCCAGGAGTGGCGATCAATATATCAATATATTTACGTTCAAGCTCATGCTGCTGAGTATCATAGCTCGTCCCGCCCATAATACAAACGCTATGCAAGTCAGTGTATTTGGTCAGCTCCACACAATCATCAAATATCTGCTGCGCAAGCTCCCGCGTTGGCGCCATCACTACCGCCCGCGGCTCCCCTAGATAGCGCGCCTCGCCATTATCAAAAGGTCGCTTCAGTAGCGCCTCTATAATCGTAATCAAAAACGTCGCGGTCTTACCGGTACCAGTTTGTGCCTGTCCAATAGCGTCTTGATGCGCTAAAGTATGCGGCAATATTTGCGCTTGAATAGCGGTGAGCTCAGTGAAGCCCAAATCTTGAATAGCGCGTAATGTCGGCGCTGATAATGGTAAGTCACTAAAAGTGGTAAAATTACTCAAAAAATCATCCTTATAGGTGAAGCGTCTATTAACACGCCTACAGCCCATGCTGATCAGCACTAACACTACTTTCACTACGATTACTTTTAAAGTAATGATAGCGTCTGCTAGGGCGTGTCCCTATTTTAAAAATGGTGATAAAAATGAGATAAATCGCAGGCAAACAAGGAAAATAGCGCAGGTAATATCAAGATATTGACCAGCTATTTGACACCGTTTGCCAAAGATTTAGCCATTTTTAGCCCATTTAGTCATAAACGCTTGAATTAGGGACACGCCCTAGTACTAGTGCAAAGCAAAAGCCAATATCCTAGCTATAAAACGCAAAAGAGCCAAACCTAGTGGCTCATTTTACCTGTACATATGATTATACATACAATACGGGCTAAATGAGACAGGTTTGACTCGGTAGTATAGCGTAGTTGCTACCAATATTATGACAAAGCGCCATAACGCCTGCAGCGTCTACTCTTCTAGTTTTCTAACTTCTTCAGCTTGTAGGCCTTTTTCGCCTTCAACCACACTGAACTCCACTTTTTCACCATCTTTCAAAGAGCGGTAACCATCGCCTTGAATCGCGCGAAAATGGACAAAGATGTCCTCGCCGCCATCACGTTGAATGAAACCAAACCCTTTTGAGTCATTAAACCACTTAACGATACCTTGCTCACGAGCTGACATAATAAAACTTCCTAAACAGTGCGCTTAGCCCCAAATTCCTTTGCAACATTGCATATAAACGGGTACTAAGATAATGATATTAGAATTACAGACCCATTAGTTGCTATTATATTGTTATAAGATAGCAACTAATGGTAGGCAGACGACAAAACTATTATTGAACTCACCAGTAATAAATTTGTAACCTATGTTGCTTAAAAATATCATAGCACGGGTTTTTAGTAACTTAAAGGCTTTTAGTACGATTTTTATGGGTTAAAGTCTTTTTGGATAAATTTTCAGCAATATTGCTTAAACTGTTATTATAACTGGTTACTAGCAAGTCAGATTTTTGTCGCTAGCGTTCTTTATCTTATGTTATCTACTTATTATCTCCTTTATTTATTGTTATTGAGCTATTTTATTTACTGAGGCCAGTATGGATGCATCTACTTATAACCGTAAGCTACTCGTAGTCAATGGCGTCAACCTAAACTTATTAGGCAAACGCGAGCCTGAAATATATGGCCATACGACTTTAGCTGATATCGAAGCACGCCTGCAGTCGCAAGCAGCCAAACATCATATTGAGCTTATCTGTATTCAGTCCAATCACGAAGGTACACTTGTGGATGAGATTCAGCACTATGGTTTGTTAGCGAATAAGGATACACAAGTCGATGCCGTCATTATTAACCCCGGTGCCTTTACACATACGTCGGTGGCGCTCCGCGATGCTCTACTCGCCACACAAAAGCCTTTCATCGAAGTGCATTTATCCAATGTTCATAGCCGCGAGCCGTTTCGCCAGCACTCTTATCTGAGCGATATTGCAACCGGCGTCATCTGCGGCCTTGGACATTTAGGCTATCAGATGGCGTTGGAGTATTGGCTAGCTCACTTATATCAAGCAAATTTAGCGGATTAAGCAGAGTGTTTTAAGCCTAAATTTTGGTGATTAATATAAATAGAGTCGCTTGATTAAAACAAAAACGCCTTAATAAAAAGGTGACGACTCAATACTCGATAGATGGTGATATGAATGGCAAAAACGTCCGGAAAACGCTTTATGAAGCTTGCAGGTATGACCGCAAGCATCGCAGGTAAAGCCGCTAAAAACTCTTTTAAACATCTATCGAGCGATGAAGAAAAGCGCTTGCAAGCTCGATCAGAGCTGATGCAAGATGTCGGTATTCAAATCGCTGAGACGCTAGGTGAAATGAAAGGCGCGGTGATGAAAGTGGGGCAAATTGCTTCGCAATATAAAGACGTCTTTCCGCCAGAGGTTGCAGAGGCTCTAGAGAAGCTACAAAAAGACGCACCGCCTATGCCCTACTCGCAGATACGCTCGCAAGTTGAGCGCGAGCTAAAAGCGCCTATTAGTGAGTTGTTTGCTGATTTTGCAGAAACGCCTTTCGCCGCCGCCTCTATCGGGCAAGTACATAAAGCAACCCTGCCTTCAGGTCAAAACGTAGTCGTCAAAGTTCAATACCCTAATGTCGATGAAAACTGCGATAGCGACCTAAAGCAAGTACGAATGGCGTTGAAAGTCGCCGGTGTGCTCAATATGAGTCGCGAGCTACAAAATCAGCTCTTTGATGAGATTCGTAGCAGCTTATATGATGAGCTAGATTATATTAAAGAAGCGAGTAACCTCAGAGTGTTTGGCGCGTTTCATGCTAGCGATACCGGGCTTGTTATTCCTAAAGTGATCGGCAGTCACTCCTCAAAGCGTATTCTTACTTTGAGCGAAGAGATGGGCGAGAGCCTAGCGACCGCTGCTACTTGGGATAATGATATCAAACAAAAAATCGCTAAGCGTCTATTTCATTTTAGTGCCGGGCAACTATTTGGTTTGTACCGAATGCACTGCGATCCGCATCCAGGGAATTTTGCGTTTCGTCCTGATGGCAGCGTCATCGCTTACGATTTCGGAGGTATCCGTAGCTATAGTGATCATGAAGTACAGCTATTTCGCCGCTTTGCTCAGCATGCCGTGCGCAGCGATGTGACCGCGCTTGAGCAAGATCTTATTGCGCTAGGCATACGCCGTGACGATGATACGGATATTCCAGGGGAGTTTTATAAACAGTGGCTCGCTATCGGCCTTAAACCTTTATCTATTGCCCCTTATCACGAAGGCGATTTTGACTTTGCAAGCAGTCAAGTCCATCACGAAGCGATCACGCAAATGCGTACTTCATTGAAGTACTTTAATCAGTTTCAGCCCTCAGCGACCACGATGATGCTCGATCGGACAGTGTCAGGACAATACTGGAATCTCGTTAATCTTGGCGTGGAGATTGATTTGTCGCCTTTGGTTGATGAATATCTAGAAGTCACGACAGCAGAATCCTCAGCAGCTAACCTAACCAAAGCAGAGTCGGTAGCACCTATCTCGCCGCAGCTTACTGAGACTCCAAATCAGTAGGCTTTAGTATTAGTCTTAGCATCAATTAATTAGTACCAATACTTAGTACAAACGACTTACTACTAAGCACTCCGATACTAGATTAAACATGTAGCGCGTGGCCGCAACGATCACAGTATCCAGCCCCTACCGCATGACCAAATTTACCACAGTTTGGACAAGTAATAGGGTTGAGCTGAGGGCGCATATTACGCGCCAGCTCAGCGGTAAAAATACCCGTAGGCACGGCAATAATCGCATAACCGGTGATCATCACCATCGATGCAATCGCTTGCCCGATCGGTGTCTTCGGTGACATATCGCCATAACCGGTAGTCGTTACCGTCACTACTGCCCAATAGATGGAAAGCGGAATACTGGTAAAGCCATTTTCTGGGCCCTCCACCACGTATACCACCGAGCCAAAGATGGTCACGAGCAGCACTAAGGATAAAAAGAAGACGGTAATCTTTTGCTGACTGGTCTTCAAGGCTGAGGCCAAAAAGCCCGCTTGCTGCATGTAAGCTTTGAGCTTGAGCACCCGAAATACGCGCAGAATCCGCAAAATACGGATCACTAATAGATACTGCACGCCCACAAACAGCAAGCTTAGATAGCTTGGAAGTACCGACAGTAAGTCAACAATACCAAAAAAGCTAAAGGCATATCGAAAGCGGTTTGGCGCTGAAAATAAGCGTAGCAAATACTCAATGGTAAATAAAATCGTAAAAAACCATTCAGCGTAAAAAAACAAAGTGCCATATTGCAAACGCATATAAAGCACACTATCGAGCATCACCACAGCGACACTGGTCAAAATGGCAATCAGTAACACGATATCAAAAAGCTTACCTAGACGCGTATCTGTGCCCTCAATGATGACATGGATACGATTACGCATATGAGTAATAGCTTCAGCGGTTGGTTGCTTCATAGAGTTTAGGGCTTAAGTCGGAAGGTGATTCTGATAAATAGGCTTAGTCGCCAAAGAGGAGTTTTGTCAAAATAGCTATAAGTGGTTTATAATACTGCTCATTCACTCAGGCTAATTTGCGTACTAACCCACAATCAGGTTGTCACAGTGTAGCAAAAAATAGCTTTTAACAATATACAAATCGCACACTTACACATCAGCCGTTTAGGTAAACTTTAAGGATGTAATATGGCAGGTCATTCCAAATGGTCAAACATTAAACACAAAAAAGCTCGTCAGGATGCGATAAAAGGTAAGATATTTACTAAAGTCATTCGTGAGATTGTGTCAGCTGCCAAGCAAGGCGATCCTGACCCTGATAAAAACCCGCGTCTTCGAGCCGCTGTAGAAAAAGCGCTGTCTGTCAATATGACCCGCGATACTATCAATCGCGCGGTGGATCGCGGCACTGGCGGCGGTGACAACGAAAACATGGAAGAAGTCAGTTATGAAGGCTACGGTGTTGGCGGCGTAGCAGTATTAGTTGAGACTATGACTGATAACCTCAACCGCACAGTCAGCGAAGTCCGTCATGCTTTTACTAAGTTTGATGGTAACTTGGGCACGAGCGGTTCTGTCGCTTATCTGTTTACCAAACGCGGCGAGATTCGCTTCGATGATGTCAGCCTCGAAGACGATGTGCTACTGGCTGCACTTGATGCTGGCGCGCTCGATGTCGAGAACGATGGCGAGTCGTTGCTTGTTACAACTGAATGGGAAAGCTTCGGTCAAGTCAAAGATGCGCTTAATCAAGCAGGCTTAGTCTCTGACAGTGCTGAGGTCACTATGGCCCCTGCAACTAGTGCGGAGATCGATAATGTAGATGACGCTGAAAAAGTGATGAAAATGCTCGATATGCTAGAAGATATCGATGATGTACAAGAGGTTTATAGCAATGTCCATATCTCAGATGAGGTTATGGCGCAGCTGGAGTCAGAGTAACTAAGTGCATCATGACTCAATTTGATTAAACTCTAATATTTATAGAAGCTAAACGTGTACAACGTTTAGCTTTTATTTTTATATAAAACTAGGGCGTGTTGAACATTCAAATATTAGGACTGCTGATAGATAAAATCGCACCAAACTAGGCGTAAACCGACGATAATGTCGAGGCCTTAGCTAGGTTTACAACACCGTTTGGGGTGATTTTAGCATCAGCCCTTTGGGGCGGGGCTCTTTTTTGCCAATACGTGGCGTAATTGTCTATCCTAGAATGACTAGGATTCGAAAATTTCACTGCGTATTGCCTGAAAAATAGCCGCCGCCAGTGCCACATTTGAATGTTCATCACGCCCTAAGCGTAATTTTACCTCTTGCACTTCACGCCTTCGAGCGCTAGCAGATACTGTTTTTTGTCTAGGCCGCCCGTATAACCGCCAAGTTTGCCATCGCTAGCTATGACTCGGTGACAAGGAATAACGAGACTAAAAGGATTGTTGCTGTTGGCATTGGCGACCGCGCGAAACGCTTTGGGGTTGCCGATGCGGCGCGCTAAAGTAGCATAGCTTATGGTTTCGCCGTGCTTAATTTCTTGCAGCGCTTGCCAGACTTGTTGCTGAAATGTAGTCCCTAGTGATAAGTCAAGCGGCAAATCAAAAACCCTCCTTTCTTCTAACGCATACTCCCGAATTTGAATAATAGCGTCAATCAATACCGCTTGTGCCGGCTCGTCTGTGCTTAGGCTATTTTTTTCAATAAACTTAAAGTCGCTATCTGCCAATTGATAGTGCTTTTTGAGCTTGGCAAATGATTTTGCGTCCGTCCACCATTGATCCTGCGACAGCCAGCTGACTTGCACAAGCTTCGGCTCGTCTTTATCAGCTGAGCTGCCCTCACTTTGAATCACCATCAAGACTAGCCTATAGGTTTGTAGTTTGGTCGTGGTAACTAGTATCATTATCTCTTGTCCTCAAAGACCTATGTAAATGCACTAAGCATCAGCTGCTACTCTTTATCATCCGTCTCAAAGAGCGCCGCGACAAATTGTTTAGGACTAAAGGCGCGCAAGTCATCAATAGACTCGCCAACGCCAATATAGCGAATAGGAACATCGGTAGTTTCAGCGATATTGAAGACTACCCCGCCTTTGGCAGTACCATCAAGCTTAGTCACTGTAATACCAGTCAGCGGTACTGCTTCATTAAATAGCTTAACTTGATTAATCGCGTTTTGGCCAGTACCAGCATCGAGGACAATCATACCTTCGTGCGGCGCTGTTTCATCCGCCTTACGCATGACCCGTACGACTTTTTCAAGCTCGCTCATCAGATGGGTTTTATTTTGCAAGCGCCCAGCAGTATCAGCAATCAGTACATCGATGTTTTTTGCCTTAGCCGATTGCATCGCATCAAAGATAACCGAGGCACTATCTGAGCCATGACCTTGAGCCACGACAGGGATATTATTACGCTCACCCCAAATCTGTAGCTGCTCAGTCGCGGCCGCTCTGAATGTATCTCCAGCGGCAAGCATTACTGATTTACCCTCGCCTTGCAGGCGTTTGGCAAGCTTACCTATAGTCGTGGTTTTACCCACGCCATTGACGCCAACCATCAAAATCACAAAGGGCTTTTTACTAGTATCAATCATCAGCGGCGCAACTTTTGGCGTCAAAATATCGACCAGCTCGTTTTGTAGCGCTTTATAAAGAGAATGCGCATAAATCAGATCGCCACGAGCGGTCTGCTCAGTTAAGCTCTTGATAATACGATTAGTCGCATTCACCCCGATATCTGCAACGAGCAGCTGATCTTCCACTTCCTCTAGCAGCTCATCGTCAATCTCTTTGCCACCGATCAGAATACTGACCATCCCCTCAGCTAGATTTTTGCGCGATTTACTCAGACCTGACTTCATCCGGTTGAACCAACTGCCTTTTTTACCGCCTTTAGGCTCAGTGGTTTGTAGATCGTCTTGCGCTGTCGCCTTTGTGCTTGGTTCTAAATGAGCGTCCTCTTTGCTAGCGTTTGTAGCTTCTCCTAACTGTGCTTGTAAGGGCATTTTTGGTACGTCAACCTTAGAGACATCAAACTCAGCTGAGTCATTATTGATATCAGTCTTGTCATCACTAGCTGCTACGTCTGTGGACTGGTTTGGCGTTTCGCTGTCTGCTTCCGGCGACACAATAGGGGATCCTAACGCTATATTACCCACTTGCGTAGCGTTGGCAGCTTTATCTGATGCGGTTTCCGTAGCCTCTGTAGGCTCAATAGGAGTCGTGTTCGCAGACTTCGCCTCATCAATAATATCGACCGATTGCACCGGCAAACTGGGTAAGGTAATATCATCGTCATCTAAATTATCTAGATCACCATCTAGATTGATAACCACGCGATTGGGATTGTCAGCATTATTCATAAACTTGCCCTAAAATTGATCAAAGTATTATTTGGGATCTGTTTAATAGACCCTAGTTTTAATGAGTTACCGTGTTATAAGAAACGTATAAGAAGCATAGATGCATATACCTTAGTTTAGCATAATTCGGTGCAGCCTCATTAATGCTAGTTGTCTAAGCTTATAAAAATAAGCTTATAAAAACACAGCTACCAAATTCTAATGAGATACCAATTAGATATGTTACTAGCTATACACTTAATAAATAAAGAGCTATGCAAGCTTCGCTTAAGATTTAGACACAAAACTCCGACCTCAGTTTAATTAAGATTGGCCTATCCTTAGCCATCGATTTGTTTAGTGCCATTATGATCAAGTAGGATCAGACTTTTATTACTAGGCTTTTATTACTCGATTTTTACTATCAGGAACGCTCATGTCATCTACCCTATCCACTCATAACATTAATAAAAAACCTCAGCCCAAAACGACTGTTTCTAAGACCGTTCTGACAGGTGCTCTAGCTGTAGCCATCGCGGCATCCGCTTTGGTAACGAGTGGTTGTCACACTACGCAAGGTCTTAAACCTACCGCAAGCGTCATGGTTGGCGGGCATAAATCCATCTAATTGCGTAGCACTTTAATGGATATAGCCCTATTTATCGTTTTTAACATTTGAGAATATTATGCTTGTGAAGCGTTACCATTATTCATCCAAACCGTCTCGTTTATTACGGCGAACTGCGGGCATGCTAAGCTTGATAGCTACGCTCGCTGCCTGTCAGACTACAACAGTGACTGCAACTCCAGCAGCGCAGACCGCTACTTCACCAAACGTGGCTAGCGAGACGGCGAATAGCGCATCTGATTTACAAATGGATCTCTCAGGTCGTCATGAGTATCTGTTAGATAATGGTCTTAAAGTCATTATCAAAGAAGATCACCGTGCTCCTGTCGCTATGACCCAGATCTGGTACCGTGTCGGCTCGACAGATGAGCCCGTGGATAAAGGCGGTATCTCGCATTTACTTGAACATATGATGTTCAAAGGCACCGCTGACGTTTCAAGCGATGATTATGAGCGTCTAATCGCTAAGTTTGGCGGCTCAAACAATGCCTTTACTAGCTACGATTACACTGGCTACTACGAGCTGTTTCCGGTCAATCGCTTGCCGCTCGCATTAGAGCTTGAAGCCGATCGCATGACAAATTTGTTGTTCAATGAAGAGGAGTTTGCCAAAGAGCATCAAGTGGTCATGGAGGAGCGCCGCCAACGCACCGATGATAACCCGCTAGCCAAAGCTTATGAGTCGTTTCGTCTGCTCGCCCTACCTGATAGCCCTAAAGGCGAGTCGGTAATTGGGCCTATGGATGAGCTTGAATCTATCACCCTAGGCGAGCTCAAAGACTGGTATCAGGCTTGGTATGCGCCTAATAATGCTACGTTAGTCATCGTAGGAGATGTGCAGCCTGAAGCGGTATTGTCACAAGTCAAACGTTACTTTGGTGAGCTTAAACCAAGCACGCTGCCTGAGCGTCCATCCGTTCGTCAACAAGGCTTTCGCGGCTATCAAAAGGTCGACTCAGAGCAAGCGGTAAAAGTGCCAGTACTGCTGATGGGCTTTAACGTGCCAAGCTTACTGACCGTAGGCTTAGGTCACGAAAACCAAGCCTATGCTTTATCGTTAGCGCAAGACGTCCTCGATGGCGGACTCTCTGCCAGACTTGAGAGCCGGCTCATTCGGGAGCAGAACTTACTGACGAGCGTCGGTACTTCTTATGATTTGTTTGATCGCGGCGATGGTCTGTTTCTTATTCAGGCCACGCCGCGCGAAGGCGTCAGCTTAGAGCAAGCGCAGCAAGCTATTAGCAATGAGATCGATAAGCTCATGCGCGATCCTATCGAGGCGGACGAGATTGCTCGGGCAAAAACCAATACCGTGACCGGTCTCGTCTACGCGCAAGACAGCATGGCAGGACAAGCGCGTATGATTGGCTCGCTACAGACCATCGGTATTGATGATCGAATAATCGCCAACCTACCAGCTAAGCTCGATGAAGTCTCTGTGGCTGACATTCAGGCTGCCAGTCAAAAGTATCTCGTCGAAGACAATTTGACCGTTATGCACATTGTGCCGCCTAACAGCACGGCTAACACCAGTACTGATAATGCGGTCAAAAAGCATCGCTAATGAGCACACTGCTACTCAAATGCCTACTACAAATAAGAAAGAGCTATGAATAAAAAACCGTCATTGGTCACTAAGTCAACTACCAAAAAGGCTACGCCAAGCGCCTTACTCACCACTTTAACCAGTAGCCTCCTGTTAGGACTAGCTGCGCTCTCTAATACTGCTCTTGCCGATACTGATATTGCTGAAGACTATAAAGGTTCAGCTGCAAATGTTGATAGCCGTGCGCCTATTGCCGCCCTGTCAAAACTCACAAGCCTTGATAACGTTGCTCCTTTGAAAATGACTGTTCCTGATATTGAGCATTTCACGACTGTCTCCGGCGTACCCGTCTCCTTTGTCCGTACTACTGCCCTCCCTATCGTCGATATCGATTTGCGTTTCAACGCCGGTAGCGCCCGTGATGGCAGTATTCGCAAGCAAGGTTTTGGTATCGCTAACATGGTCGCCACTATGCTCACTCAGGGCACTGAGACCAGAGATGAAGATGACTTCACTCGCGCGGTGGAGACTCTAGGTATTACGCTAAATAGTAGCGCTTATAAGGATATGTTTATCGTCTCGCTCAGAAGTTTGTCTGATGATGAGCATCTGCTCCCCGCTATCGACTTGATGACCCAGATGCTCACTGAGCCGACTTTTAATGAACAAATACTGGCCCGCAATAAAGCCAGACTCCTAGTCGGTCTGCAGCAACAAAAACAAGATCCAGGTAGCCTTGCCAGTCTCGCTTTTAACAAAGCGCTCTATGGCACGCACCCTTATGCTCACCCCTCCTCTGGTACACTTGAGACGGTGCCGACTCTGAACCAAAAAGACTTGCAAGACTTTCAGAACCGCTATTTGGTCGCAAATAACGCCTCTCTTGCGATGACAGGTCATTTGACGTTAGCGCAAGCGAAGCGGCTGGCAAATGACATCACCAATAACTTGCCAAGAGGCAAAACGGCGCCGATATTACCTGAGCCTAAGCCATTAACGCAGTCACAAAACATTCATATTGACTTCCCCAGCACTCAGACCACTGTGTTAATGGGGCAACTGGGTACTAAGCGTGCCACTGACCCTATTGCCCAGCAGCAGCAAACCAACTTTGCGGTGGGTAATGATGTGTTAGCAGGCGGAAATTTTAATGCGCGATTAATGACTGAGATTCGCCAAAACTTAGGCTACACTTATGGTATCTCAGGCGCTATGAATCCAATGCTTGCGCGCGGTCCCTATCAGATTGGCTTCTCAACGCGCAACGATAAAGCGCGCGCGGCTATCGATGCCAGCTTAGGCGTGATTAACGATACTTTAGAGGAAGGAATTACGAAAGATGAGATGCGCCTAACCACTGATAATCTAAAGAATAGCTTTCCTATGAGCTTCGCCAGTAATGCAGGCATCAACGGCTTGCTTGGGATGATGAATTTTTATCACTTACCTGACAGCTATCTGAAGGATTATGTGAGCCGTATTGATAGCGTCAAGCTCGCTGAAGTCAACGAAACGTTACGCAGCACATTAGATACTAATAAGTTTTTGATTGTGACTGTGGGAGCGGATGACCCTTGGCAGGATAAAGGCGATAGCGCTAAAGAGTAAAGCGCGAATAAAAAGACAGGAAGATAAAAACAATCCTAGTAGGGCGTTTGAACGTATAGCCATTTAACTTTAAACGCGCTGTGCTGATTTTTTATTAGGGCGTGTTGAACATTCGACCATGGCACTGACAGAGACTATTTTTTAGGCGATTTGCAGATAAAAATGGTAAGTTTAGTCATTCTAAGCGTCTATTTTTAACGATGAAGCGGCAAAAAATAGTCCTGTCCCTGTTGTTGTCGTGAGGGCTGATGCTAAAATCGCCCTAGTCGTTGCGACTGTTTAAATAAAATCAGCTAGCCAATGCAATAAGCGTTACCTGCAATTTTAACGACGACTAGAACACAGCTTTGATTAACTAGTAGCGATCAGCAGTGCGCATTTGTGAATGTTCAACACGCCCTAACAAGACAGCTTATTCTGTAATGGCTATCGTCACATCATAACTAAATTGCTCAGGCTTGTAGCCTGCGCCATCATAAGACAGGCGTATCACGTGCTTGTCGTAAGACAGCACTTCGTAGTCGCCATTGGCAAAGTTGTAAATCTTTGGGGTAACCAATAACGCTTCTATCTGATCGTTATTAAGACTGACCGCTATGTGTTCGCCTACTTTAGGATATAAGAAGTAATCACAGCTGTTATTTACCATAACCTCAGCTTTGCGTTCGATTACAGTATTATCTACCTCTTTTTGAACGAGCTTTGGGCATAGATCCGGTTTTTTAGCAGCAACACGGGCGTATGAGTTCACAATTTTATCTTCGATATCAGACTGGACTTGCTCTCTTACTACAGCTGGCTCATCTGCTATAGGCGAATTCGCCTTATCAGAAGTACAAGCAGAGATAAAGAGCAATCCTGTACTGACTGTTAGAGCCAAAAAGCTTGAGTGTTTTTTAGTGAGCCCTACCGGATTACTCTGAGCTGAATAGCGGTTCGCTACTCGAGGCAATTGTCTATCTGACACTGTTATACCCTTTGCTTTTTTAGCCTTTTTAAGCGCTTCAACCTTAAAATAAAATATTTTATAGTAAGTTCTGATATTTGATAGTACTACCCAATGACAGCAGAGGAATAACTTATCCTCTCTGCAAAAACAGGCTAGGCATTAAAACATACTATAGGCTTTTATTAAACATTATTAAATGACCTATAGGTCTAAAGGGTAAACAATTATTCAGAATGGTTTACTAGTAGCGGCAAGAAGAGCTACTACTGGTGTTACCAAAGCCCCATTTGCGGTAACCTTGCGAGTCTAAATGTACCGCTCCTGTCGAATATAATCCTAAACCAAAGTCCATAGCTTGACCTTGATATTGCCAAAACTGACATAAGCTATCTTGCATACGGCTCAGCTGCCACAGATTTCCGTCATATTCAGGCACCCAAACATCTATCGCGCTCGCCGTCATGTGCTTGCTATTTCTGGCACCGCCTGCACAGGAGTTGAGGCTAGGACTGCGATAGGCAGAACGAATCTCGGTACTAGCAGGCAGCACGCCTTGGTTTTTTAGCTGACTATATAAGCTTAGCGTCGGTACCATATTTGACCAAAGCTCCCGCGGCGGCAACTGAAAAGGCTCATAACCACAGCGATCCCAGCTGCGAGCGGTAGTCAGTAACTGCTCCATCGGAGGTACGTTTCGTGTCCCTAACTGTGAGCTGAGATAACGCTGATAGTCAGCGACTTGCTGCGCGCGGAAGCGATTACTGTTTAACCAAGTATTGAAGTCCGCACTCCTATCACCATAGTAGCTGTCGTGGTTGTTATTCGGACTGCCGTACTGAGTATTATAAGAGGTGTTATAACGCGGTGAGCGGCTAGGCGTGATAACCCGCTGATTCTCTTCGATAGAGAGCTTGGCATCGAAATTGTACTGCCGGTTTTTTTGGGCAATCAGTCCTTGCATACTGTCGCCTCTGATGACACTGGTATTGGCAGGGGAGATATAAACCTGACCAGTAGTCGTACTACTGCCCTGACGTACTTGAATACGGCGCTCGCTACTATCATTTAAGATAGCAGCATTCGTATAGATACTAGTCGTGCACGCCAGCGTTAATAACATCAGCTTACTAAGCGCTGCCATATTTTTTGTGTTTATCATATGCAATTATTACCACTAGATATTTATCGAATTTATTAAGACACAGCGCCTATCGCTAGATGATCAAGTCAATATCGCTTGCAAGCACTCACAAAGAGTATTGAGTCTATAGCTGTAGTATAATCTATGGATACTATCAAATTTTGAGTAAGCAGGCTAAAATATCGTCTATCATAATAAGCAATAGCTTCGCTTTTAACATTTATTATCATAATCTTTATAATCACGTGACTTTTTATAATCATTTACAATCATGTGTTTTTGCGCCCTCTTTATAGTTTAGCGTTATCCGTAACGTCTCATTGACCTTCTCTCTTTAGTATCGACTCTATCTATGTCCTCTAATTTGCAATATCGTTTTTCACGTCAAAGCCATCACCTCGGCCAGCGTCATGAGCCTAACATTTGGCAGCGCATCCACATTGATCCTTGGCTCACCTTACTGCTGCTAGCGTTGTGCTGTATCGGCCTGACGATTTTATATAGCGCATCGACTCAGAACGTAAGTATGGTCATGCGTCAAATGGTCAGTTACGTGGTAGCCTTTGCCGTGATGTTTACTATGGCGCAGATACCGCCAACTATATACCGTAGCTTTACACCTATATTTTATGTATTAGGGCTGTTTTTATTAGTACTAGTCGAGCTCATTGGCGAGGTGCGTATGGGGGCGCAGCGCTGGATCAACTTACCAGGCTTTGGTAGCGTACAACCTTCTGAATTTATGAAGCTTGGCATGCCGATGATGTGCGCTTGGTTTCTCTCTAGACGTGAGCTACCGCCATCGTGGACGAGCATCGTCGGTACACTAGCGCTTATTATGATCCCTGTTCTATTAATCGCCAAAGAGCCTGATTTGGGGACGTCGCTGTTGGTCGCAGCTAGTGGTATTTTTGTGTTATTTTTGGCGGGTCTATCATGGTGGATGATCGCTGGCGCTGTCGCACTATCAATACCGCTTGTGACCTTTGCTTGGTATTTTTTATTACATGATTATCAGCGCACGCGAGTTTTGACTTTGCTTAATCCAGACGCAGATGCTCAAGGCGCGGGCTGGAATATTATACAGTCGAAGACCGCTATTGGCTCTGGTGGTATAACAGGTAAAGGCTACTTAGACGGCACGCAATCGCACCTGCATTTTTTGCCTGAGGGTCATACAGATTTTATTATCGCGGCATTCTCAGAAGAGTTTGGCTTAGTCGGCGTCATGTTATTGATGTTTATTTATGCCTGTTTATTAAGCCGTGCTCTATTCATCGCTTTTACTCATCCAGACAATTACAGTCGGCTATTGGCAGGGGCTATCGCCATGTCATTTTTCGTCTATATATTTGTCAATGTGGGCATGGTCGGCGGTATCCTGCCTGTAGTTGGTGTTCCGCTACCCTTTATCAGCTATGGGGGTACGGCAATTGTCACTTTGATGGCAGGCTTCGGTTTGCTAATGTCTATCCATACGCATAGAGCCGCCTAGCGCTTTTTATTCAACGTCTTAGTTAACGTCTTAGTTATAGTTACAGTGCTTTAATAGCTTTATTTTTATGTCCCTTGTCCTTATATAGACGCTAGATATAAACTAGCTGAGAACAGAGTAACTTTATAAAAAGGTTGCTTTAATTAGCTAAACTTAACTAGAGCTGTAATTTGTATAACATTGCAAGGTTTTTTACTTGTCATTACGGTTCAATTACGATAACCTGTTTAAATCGTAATATGGTACATAACTTATACAGAGCTGCTAAGCAACTTTTCATAAGTATATAGTGAAGCCATAACTTGCAAGTATAGTCCGACATTGATTATGTTATTTGTTATTGAATTGTTTATATAAAGATAAACTTACTCTACTTTAAAAATAATGGCTTTTATCTGCTAGTACTAGCATACATAGCAGTATCACTCTAAACAGCCAGCGCGATTAAAGCCGGTCTACTGGTAATCGGCATAAGTTATTATGATTTAATATTTCTGCGCTCAAGTTTTAGAGTACAAGTCAAAGAGGTATATATGAATAAGCGTCTATCTGGTTTACTGACAATGTCAGTGGTTCTATTTACTGGTTCTGCTGTTATCTCTAATGCTCAAGCAGCAGAGACGAGTCCTGCGCTGTCTGCAATATCTCAAGATAACGCCTCCCATATTGATCGCGTATTAGGTGAGTTAACTCGCCAGCACGATGGTGCATCAAGCCTAGTCAAATCAGCCCGCAAGCCAACTTCACTGGCATTAAACAGCCCGTTACTAGCTGCCGACAGCTCGCAGGCGAGTAATGACGAAGATGTGCTAGAGCGTTTGACCGCTGTGGCTTCCAATTCTGTAGGCAAATTTAAGCAAACGGGTCTGGCATCATGGTACGGTCGTAAGTTTCATGGTCGTAAAACAGCCAGCGGTGAAACCTTCGATATGAACGCCCTAACCGCTGCTCACCGCTCACTACCACTGAACTGCTATGTAAAGGTGACCAACAAAAACAATGGTAAAAGCGTGGTAGTAAAAGTCAATGATCGTGGCCCTTTCCATGGTAAGCGAGTCTTAGACTTATCTTACGGTGCAGCTAAGCAGTTGGGCATCACCAGTAAAGGCGTCGGTAACGTCTCAATCGAACGCGTTGCTGGTCCCTAATCTTGATTGGCTGTTATTATTGCAAAGGATAGCTTTATTAAGCTAAAAAGAGCGCCTAGTTTAACGAACTAGGCGCTCTTTTTGATGCGCATAATAAACGGATACAGCAATTAATAGCTAAAAGTCTATCTCAAAGGCGCTTTCAATAGCATCGTCAAGACGCTCTACGGCTATGACATTGATGCCCTTAAACTGAGCTGAGTTGGCAGCGGGTGCATTGGACTTAGGGATGATGGCATGCTTAAAGCCATGCTTCATCGCTTCTTTTAGGCGCTCTTGTCCGTTCGGCACAGGACGTATCTCACCTGACAACCCAACCTCACCGAATACCGCTAATGACGAAGGTAGCGGTTTTTCCTTTATACTAGAGGCACAAGCGAGCAGCACTGCTAGATCAGAGCCGGTCTCAATCACCTTTACGCCGCCCACGACGTTGACGTAGACATCCTGCCCACTCGTATGGATACCGCCATGCCGGTGCATCACCGCAAGCAGCATAGACATTCTTTGATAATCAAGCCCTAGTGCCATACGCCTTGGCTGCCCTTGTGAGTCATCAACTAAGGCTTGCACCTCCACTAATAGTGGCCGTGTGCCCTCTCGGCTCACCATGACCACCGACCCTGCCACGGGCTTATCATAACGGCTTAAAAATATCGCTGATGGGTTAGCGACTTCCTTGAGCCCCATATCCGTCATACCAAAAATGCCTAACTCATTCACCGCACCAAAACGGTTTTTGACGGCGCGAATCATGCGAAAGCGCGAGTCAGACTGACCCTCGAAATACAGTACCGTATCCACCATGTGCTCAAGCACTCTAGGGCCTGCTAAGGTACCTTCCTTGGTCACATGACCCACTAAAAACAGCGCAGTCCCCGTCTGCTTGGCATAACGAGTCAAAATCGCTGCTGACTCACGAATTTGACTGACACCGCCAGGAGCTGAATTGATAGCATCAGTGTAGATCGTCTGAATAGAGTCAATAATGGCAATAGCGGGCTGCTCTTGAGTCAACGCGGCGCAAATGGTCTCTACATTAGTCTCAGCCAAAACTCGCAGTCTGTCTGCTGGTAATTCTAAACGCTTGGCGCGCATAGCAACTTGCGCTAATGACTCCTCACCGGTGACATATAGCGCGCTACCCGCTAATGAGTCCGCTCTTGCCATATTGGTCGCTGTCTGTAGCAAGATAGTGGATTTACCGATACCAGGGTCTCCGCCGATAAGCACAACCGAGCCTGCTACTAAGCCGCCGCCTAATACGCGGTCAAACTCACTGATGCCAGTTGGCAGGCGGGTATCTAAAGTGACGCTCACTGCATTTAGCGGCATCACTGCGCTATGCGTTCCCGAATAGTTCCCTGCAGGGGCGCTGCTAGCACGCGGCGTAACACGGCTAGATGCCGACTTAGCTGAGCTTTTATTATGATGCGGCATACTAACATCTGGCGCTTCGACTAAGGTATTCCATTCGCCGCAGTCGCTGCACTGCCCCGCCCACTTACCAAAGTGAGCGCCACAATTTTGGCAGACGTAGCTGCTTTTATTTTTTGCCATAGTATATGCACCTTAAGTGAATTATGAGCTCAAACGAATATAAGCTCAAAAGTCTAGGAATAAAAGAAGATATAGTGTATTAAATAAGGAGGTAGTAAAAATAAAGGATAGGAGATGATAGCCAAGACCACTTGGCTACCTAATTGACGTCGTTTAATAAACGATTAAAATAAAGTCGTCATAAAAGAAAGATATGACAAATAAAATACTAGTTCATCAACAGAAATAAACTTTAAACCTGAAAGTCTTTACCCAAATAGACGGACTTAACCAACTCGTTCTCTAGCACTTCACGAGAAGTGCCCTCAGCGATGATAGCGCCTTCTGAGACAATATACGCCTTTTCGCAAATCGCTAGCGTCTCACGAACATTATGGTCAGTAATCAGCACGCCAATACCGCGATTTTTTAAGGTGAGTATCACCTCTTTGATATCCCCCACGGATATAGGATCAACGCCAGCGAACGGCTCATCTAATAGCACAAACTTTGGATCTGCAGCCAAAGCTCGAGCAATCTCGCAGCGGCGCCGCTCGCCCCCTGAGACGCTCATGCCCAAAGAGCTACGGACATGCTCTAGATGGAACTCAGCGATCAGTTTTTCAAGCTCTTGGCGCTGCTCATTTGCAGACAGCTCGCTGCGCGTTTGCAAAATAGCTAGTATATTATCTTCGATAGACAGCTTACGAAAGATGGAAGCCTCTTGCGGCAGATAGCCTATCCCTGCCCGCGCCCGCTCATGCATGGCATATTTAGATAGATCTATTTTTCCTAGGCTAACGCGGCCTTTATCCATATTGACGAGGCCAACTACCATATAAAAACTAGTGGTCTTACCCGCGCCATTTGGACCTAACAGGCCAACCACTTGTCCTTGTTCAACAGAGAACGACACGTCTTTGACGACCCAGCGCTTACCGTAGCGCTTGCCTAAGTTCTGCATCGATAAGCGTAGGGGTACTGGCGCTGCAGGGCTCACTGCTGATGAGGTGCTGCTCTCATTATTGTCTATCATAACTTACTCATGCTCTATTTAAGTCTTATACACTTTAGCGCTTATCTAGACGCGTCAATTTAAAACGATAATTAGGCTACCGGCGTAATATAATGCGCTACTTGTCTTAGGTAGTGGTTATTTTAGTAGTGGCTGTTTTAATAATGGCTGTAAACTAACGTATGCCCGTCTGATTGGTATTATTATTAGGCGGGAAGATCAATTCTACGCGCTGATTACCGCCCGCTGTCGCCTCGACATCCCCTGCTTTGAGACTATAACGAATCACATTACCTGCAAAGCTTGCACCGTTTTGCGTTAATTTTGCATTGCCGGTCAAAGTCATGATGCCAGTGACCGCATTATAATCAATCTTATTAGCGCGGCCTTTTGCTAAGCCTTTTTCGGCGGTCACCACTTGCTGCATCGTCGCCGGTCGACCGGTTGCCACAGCTGATTGGATGCTGCGCTGCTCTGAGAGATTGACCGTAATATTATCCGCTGTTAATTTGAGCGTGCCTTGGGTAATAACCACTGTTCCTGAATAGCTCGTTACGCCAGTACTCTCGCTATACGTGGCACGATCGGCAAGTAGCTTGATAGGCTGATTGGCATCAGAAGGTAGCGCATGGCTATAGATAGGCAGAGCTAGCAGCATAACTACTGGAAGGGCGCTTATATGAGATGCTGCTGATAGCTTGGGCGCTAGCGCACGAACTATAGGCAAAAGACTTGATTTCATGTTTGGATACTCTTTTTATGATAGGTATGAAAAGCAGCAGTAGTCGTGATTATTCAATAACGGTTTTATACTTTAGACGTTTTATACTTTAAAATTTTTATAATGAAAGGTAGTTTATAGTTAACAACTTACATTTCATAACTTATAGTTAAAGCGCTTTAAAATTAAATATACTGAGTTAAAAAAGCGCCTTATCCTGACGCTCAGCAGGAGTAAACATTACGGCCACTTGCTCAAACTCATACTCGCCCGTTTCTAGATTGGCTGTCATGCTAGCCGCTTCAAAACGATTGGCGCCTTGGACGACTTGTACGGGCTGCTCACTATAAACTTGCTTTGATTGGGTATTACCTTTTAATGCTTCACCTGTCACGGTTATAGGCGCTATTTTCTCACCATTTTTGGTGGTTTTTTGCTGATCTTGGCTAGCTAAACTAAAGCCGCCGTACAGATGTAGCTCACCGGTTTCTTGATTGACCGTTGCTGTTCCTGACTCAATACGGTACAGCTGCTTAGCTGATGGCTCCCAGTTCATAGTAATACCGGACATTATGTCCTGATTAGTATTAGGATCATGCCTTAGCGATTCAGCGTTGAGCTCATACTCTGTTTCGCCTTGCTCATTAGTCTGTACCGCCTTAATATCAGTAGCTTCGTAGTCCACTTCTGAGGGACCCACACTCACTGGCGGCGTTACTTCTGCTTGCTGCTGAAAAAACCATCCTGCGATACCAGCGATGATTAGGGCCAAGATGATTAAGACACGAGTATTCACTATAATTTATCCTACTGATGACACTGCACTGTGGGGAGCACTACCCTCTAAGGTATAGCCTGCAATGTACGCTTCGTAATGCCCGTGACCTTTCAAAATAAGGTCACATATCTCACGCACCGCACCGTAACCGCCCGCGCGCGTAGTGACCATATCACTGCGATTGATAACTTCGGAATGCGCATTAGGTACTGTGGCCGCAAACCCGACTGTTTGCATCGCCTTTATATCTGGCAAGTCATCCCCCATATAAGCACAGTCTGCTGTGGTGATATCAGCAGCTTTATCCACCATAGTCATCAGCTCTTTTAGCGCCACAACTTTATCATCTCGGCCTTGCACTACATAATCGATACCTATCTCTTTGGCGCGTTTGTCTACCATAGGACTACGACGACCGGTGATAATCGCGGTCAAAATACCATAACGTGCTAATGCCTTGATACCTACGCCATCTTGTACCGAAAAAGCTTTGATTTCAACCCCGTTTGCATCATAAATAATCTGCCCATTGGACAAAATACCATCGACATCTAACACTAGCATTTTAACTTTACCGGCTTTTTCGATTAAATCTTGCATAGGCTACCTCTTATTATTAGGGCGTGTTGAACATTCACAAATGCGCACTGCTGATCGCTACTAGTTTATCAAAGCTGTGTTCTAGTCGTCGTTAAAATTGCAGGTAATGCTTATTGCATTGGCTAGCTGATTTTATTTAAACAGTCACAACGACTAGGGCGATTTTAGCATCAGCCCTCACGACAACAACAGGGACAGGACTCTTTTTTGCCGCTTCATCGTTAAAAATAGACGCTTAGAATGACTAAACTTACCATTTTTATCTGCAAATCGCCTAAAAAATAGTCGCTGTCAGTGCCATGGTCGAAGGTTCAACACGCCCTAGTTTTTATTTATAATTTATGCTCAGTGAGAGGGGGTTATTTTACCCCTGCTTGCAATAAGTCATGAACGGTAATAATAGCATCTAGATGACCTTGTTCATCCATTACCAATAGCTGACTGATCGCATTTTCATTCATCACACTTAAGGCATCAGAGGCGCGCATGGTTTTACTGACATGACGCGGATTTGTAGTCATAATCTCGCGCATCGGCGTGGCCAAATCGATGCCTTTTTCAAGTACTCGGCGTAAGTCGCCATCGGTAAACACCCCAACTACTTTATCTTTATCATCGACGACTACCGTCATACCTAAACGACCATTAGTCATGGTAAACAGCGCTTCGTTGAGAACCGCCTGCTGATTGACTAAAGGCAGGTTTTCACTACTGGTGTGCATCAGATCCTCAACCCGCGTTAATAGCTGACGCCCAAGGGCACCGGCAGGATGCGATAGCGCAAAATCCTCTGAAGTGAAATTACGCGCATGCACTAAAGCCACTGCTAATGCATCGCCCAAAGCGAGCGTTGCGGTCGTACTCGAGGTTGGCGCTAAATTAAGCGGGCACGCCTCTTGCGACTGACCTAAGGTCAATACGACATCAGCCGCTCGAGGCAACATCCCCCGCTTGTCGCGGCTGATGCTAATGAGCGGTATGCCAAGGCGCTTGACGACAGGGAGTAGGGTTTTGATCTCATCAGACTCACCCGAGTTGGAGATGGCCAATAACACATCACCGCGCACTAGCATTCCTAGGTCGCCATGTCCGGCCTCTCCTGGATGCATAAAAAATGCCGGCGTGCCCGTAGAAGCAAAGGTTGCGGCTATTTTGCGACCGATCAGTCCTGACTTACCCATGCCAGTGACCACTAAGCGTCCTTGGCAGGCCAAAATAATATCGCAAGCCTGAGCAAACCGATCGTCTATTTGCTCGGTTAGTAGCGCTAAGGCGGTTTTTTCTGTGTTGATAGCTTCAATAGCAGTCGCTATAAACTGCTCATGAGTGAGATGACTTTTACCGCTATTCATATATAACTCATTATTGATTATTTGATGGCCTATTTTACTATATTATCGACTACTTTAGTAACCGCGCTCTAAATGGGATCAATAATGTGTTGAGCAAATACAAAAAAGACCCACTGCGTGAGTAGGTCTTCATTTACTACAACAGCTTCATGAAACTATCGGCCATACCAACTGACCTAGGAAACTTGAAAGAATAATGGCGATTAATGATTGTCGCTATCGTTAAAGTCCTCTTTTGGCGTATCATTTAGGCCGGTATTCTCGCCTGGGTTTTCAAAGCCGCGATCCTGACCAAAGCCCGTTCGATCAGAGCTTGCTCCAAAGCCGCTACGATTAGAGTCTTGGCCAAAGCCGCCGCGCTCAAACCCGCGATCTTGTCCAAAACCGCTACGATTAAAGCCGCTACGATTTGCAGGGAAGCCGCGCTCTTCGTAGCCACTACTCATACCGCCCGCTTGATTACCTCGGTCAAAGCCGCCGCCTTGGTAGCCACTAGCCGAGCCTGAGGATTGTGCGCTGCTACTAGAAGATGACGCTGTACTGCTACGAGGGTTTCGCGCTGGTACTACTGTCGATATGGCATGCTTATAGACCATTTGGCTAACGGTATTTTTTAATAACACCACATATTGGTCAAAAGACTCAATCTGGCCTTGTAGCTTAATGCCATTCACTAGAAAAATGGACACTGGAATACGGTCTTTGCGCAATGAGTTCAAAAATGGATCTTGTAGAGTCTGTCCTTTTGACATAAAAATTCTCCTAATAGTTATTATTTTATTGTAATGTACTGTGATTTTATACTAAGAAAAATCAGTCTAAATTATAACAGTTAACACCCTGCTCTATTGTCGTTTATCGTTATTTAATATAATCGTTTCTTACACATCATTTCTTACGTAATGTTATAAAAACGATTCAACCATACTACTCTTTAGCTAATTCTATTCTTTAGCTAATTCTATTTGTACTAATCTATCTATACAAAATAGCGATGCTATATAAATGTACTGTAGCGGCTACCCTAAATAATCTCTCACTTGCTCGATAGAAGTAAATGAGCTTATGACTATGTTGTGTTGCGTATCAGTAATGCTTGTATCAATTTGTGCAGGCGCTATAGCGGACTGATTTGCTACCGCTAAGCCTTTGGACAACTTACGCAGCCAAGTGTACTGGCGCTTAGCCAGCTGTCTGGTAGCATATAATGCCTTATTTTGCATCGCTTCACAAGCGAGATGCTGCTGCTGAGACTGCATCGGTTTTGCAGAGTTATTAGACACCTTAACCTTGTCATCTGTACTATTAGCAAAAGCCTCATAAAACAGCGACTTATCTAAATGCGCGCGCTCAAAGACTGGATGGTCGATATGCACTAAATATTCAAGCACTTGACGATAGCCCACGCAGCGCATGGCAGGCATATTTGGGGTCAGCGGATAGCGCTCAAGTAAACCGATTACCTCATCCACTAAGCCTTCTTGCCACATAATATCTAAACGTTGATGAATGCGCTCATGTAACCAAGAACGCTCCGGTAGCACGGATAAGACATGCCACTGCTGGTTAGGATTATGGGCCAATGCTTGTTTGGGTTGATGTTGCCAGTCGCTTATTGGAACATTGGTTTGTTTATATACCTCGACGGCTCGCGTGATTCGCTGCGTATCAGCAGGCGCTAACCGTTGATGGCTCTGAGGATCGACGTCAGCCAAATAATCGTATAAAGCGCCAATACCTGCTGTTTGTCGCCACTGCTCGACTTGCCTGCGTACCTGCTCATCGCTATCCGGAACAGGCGACAGGCCTTCTATTAGTGCCATGTAGTACATCATCGTACCGCCCACTAACAACGGGATTTTACCTTTTGCATGATACTCATCAATCAGGCACTCAACATCGCTGACAAACTCCGCGACGCTATAGCTTTGTGTTGGATCAATAATATCGACTAAATGATGCGGATAACGCTGTAATTCTGCAGCCGTAGGTTTAGCGGTGCCAATATCCATCCCACGATAAATAAGCGCAGAATCTACTGAGATAAGCTCATAACGACCACTATCATAAAGCTCATAAGCTAAAGCGGTCTTGCCACTCGCCGTTGGCGCCATTAAGCAAATGACGCTATTATCTGACATAGGATGAGGAGCGTCTGACATAAAGTTGCCTATAAAAAGAGTTTAACCATTTAGGGCGTGTTGAACATTCACAAGTGCGCACTGCTGATAGCTACTAGTTAATCAAAGCTGTGTTCTAGTCGTCGTTAAAATTGCAGGTAATGCTTATTGCATTGGCTAGCTGATTTTATTTAAACAGTCGCAACGACTAGGGCGATTTTAGCATCAGCCCTCACGACAACAACAGGGACAGGACTATTTTTTGCCGCTTCATCGTTAAAAATAGACGCTTAGAACGACTAAACTTATAATTTTTATCTGCAAATCGCCTAAAAAATAGTCTCTGTCAGTGCCATGGTCGAATGTTCAACACGCCCTAATAAAGAGTGTGACAGCATAAAGCTAAATACGATTAAGCTAAAGCGGACGATAATAATAAGCCAATTAACGGTTTGCTATCTGTCCGTACAATGGCTTTGGTCGTGAGTATCTCTATAATATCTGAGGTAAAAGCTTGCAAATCTGGCGTCGACATTTGTGCCGCGTAATGGCTAATCTGCGCATTAATCTCTTGGTTTATTGTCAACTGACTGGCTGATTTATGAGACTGCCGATAATCATTGGCTGTAAATAACCGAGCGAACCGCTGATGCCACTCCGCTTCTGTTATCACCATTAATTGTCCTTGATTGTGCACTAAAGCATAAAACAATAGCCAAGGTGACAAAGCGCTAGGGACATTATCGTTCACTGCGCCCACAAGATCTTCTGAAGCTCCAAGCTCATACTCTGACAAGTCAGTAATCACTTCTAAACAGTATGGCAAAGGCATTGAACGCTTGCCACTTATTGTAGGTAATACTGAGGGAGTACTGGACTGTTTATCGCTTGCTGTCGTTATCGCAGCGTTGTCATTTACCTGATTGGCACCACTGGCAACTGTATCTGGCTCTTGTGAGCGCTGATAAGAGTGCTTAACAGACTGTACTTGCGGCTTAAAAGCCGAAAAATTATGCCCACTGTCATCAGGCTGATTTTCGTTTATCTCGTCCTCTAATAATTCTGGGCTTGATGATGCTAACGAAGGATAGTCTATCACTGCGCTTTTGAGCTTGTTGCTGATAGCATAACTCAGATGCGCCACGATGTTATTGAGAGAGCTGATTTTGATGCGCTGTTTGCTAGGATGCACATTAACATTCAACCAAGATAATGGCAGCTCAAAGTATAACGCGTACCCCAGCGCCGCAATCTCAGCACTTGCTGCTAATTGCCGGAGCTGATTGCTGATAATGGCCTCTTTGACTAAGCGTCCATTGACATAGATTAGCTTTGGGAGATTGGGCTGCGGCTGCATAGCTGGCCACAACCAACCGCTAACTTGCGCTGGCGTCATTGCTGATGGACTTGTCTTGCTCGAGTCAGCGTACTGCTGCTGTAGACCTGATAAATCTACAGCAACTTCTACAGCATTCTCTTGTAGCGCTAAACCTAGCGCTTGCTCTAGTCGAGAGATAGGGAGATGTTGGCGGATATTAGCTACTGAGGCGCTGCTAGTCGTATCATCGTCTCGATCTGCTGATAGGGTGATACGTTTTTTATTATCATGGAAAAGAACGAGCGTCACATCAGCACGCGCTAAAGCAACCTCACGGACTATGGTTTCAATATGAGCAAATTCAGTAGCGATAGACTTTAGATTGCCGCGCCTAGCAGGCACATTAAAATACAAATCTTTAATCGTGACTGTGGTGCCGCGGTTGTGCACCACTGGCGTCAAGGGCGGCTCCTCAGCAAGTACACCTGAGACTTGCAGCTGTCGACCTATACCATTGTCATCATGACTACTGATCAAAGTCAGGCGTGAGACTGCAGCCGTAGCGGCTAAGGCCTCACCGCGAAACCCTAACGTACGGATACCTTGTAGGTTAGCCACATCAGCGACCTTGCTAGTAGCGTGGCGAGTAATGGCCATTACCATATCATCTGGATGGATACCCGCGCCATTGTCCGCGACCTGTATCATTCCCATACCGCCTTGAGTGATATGTACCTCGATATGTGTGGCTTTGGCATCGATAGCGTTCTCGAGCAGCTCTTTGACCACAGCGGCCGGACGCGTCACCACCTCGCCTGCCGCCAATTGATTGATCAGTAGCGGCGAGAGTTTTTTTATACGACTAATGGCGGTATTTTCTAGCATAACAGAATTATGAGTGCAGAGTTATAAGTGCAAAGTGGATAAGTCTAAGCCTTGGGCTTGACCTATTTTTGAGAGACGACACTCAATCTGCCGCGCGCCGTCATCGGCTTCCGTCATATCGATAAATATAGCCGGTGGCGGCAAATAGCTATCGGCGCGACTCGCCCATTCTATAATAGCTAGCGCATTTGGCTCATCAAGATACTCATCAAAACCAATAAAAGATAGCTCTTCTGGATCTTGGAGACGATATAGGTCTGCATGATAAACAGGCTTAATCGTGCCATTGCTTTGCTCAATGCTATAAGGCTCCACTAAGGTGTAAGTCGGACTTTTAACCGCGCCTTTATGACCTAACGCTTGTAGCCAATAACGTGTCAAAGTGGTCTTGCCTGCGCCCAAATCCCCGGATAGCCATACACTGCCCGTCAGCGGCAATGTCGCTAATTGCTCAGCCAGTGACTGAGTGTCTTGCTCAGAGTTCAGTATCAAAGTTTGCACAGTGTCACTGTTTTCTATTGATTGATCATTATGCATCAGTCTGAACCTGCATAGTCACCGTTGGGTTGGTGAAGCTTTCACCGCGAATCAGCTTGGCATACAGATCAGAGTCCGTCCACTCAGCACGAACTTGTTCACTAAATTCAAAATCCTCTAAAACCAGCTTACCCATTTGCTCGTTTGCCACATCATCGGCGAAACACTGCGCGTAACCCGTCGCGGTCTCATGGGCAATCACTGAATACACACTGACATCTGCTTCACCATTTTGCATTTGCGTCTGGCGCAGTATTTCTTGTGCCCAGAAAAATATCACCCGTGAAAACTGTTCTGCCGATGGTGAGACTGGTAGGCTGATCCAACGTGCGCTAAATTTCTTACACGCTGCGACATATTCAGGATCGTCTTTGTTCCAAAAACAAATGGCATGATCAAAGCTGTCGATAATATCTTTGATCGAAGATTTTAGTAGCCCAAAGTCATAAACCATTTGCCCATGGTCTAGACGGGTGGCTTCTAAAATCAGCTCAATCTGATAGCTGTGACCATGGATGGAGTGTTTGCAGCGCTCAGAGCTACAGTTACGAACGATGTGAGCGTTTTCAAATTTGAATAGTTTACGTATACGCATAATAAGGTGACCAAAACAGTGAGCACGATGGTGCTAAATGTTAATAAATAAGAGTTTGCCGCGTTTATGAATCGGTTTATGGCTAATTATAGCAAATCGCTTCTCATTCGTAAGTAAGCACTTATTAACGCTGACATCTACTAGCGATACCAAACCAGAAACAAAAACATGAACTATATAGAATCTCATACTCAGTTTACGCAGTCACTGATTTTTCTATATCGCTAATTGGAAATGAACACTCGCGGTTACTATTGTCTTTACCCCGCGCCCTCCCTACAATACATGCGTCGAAACTATGAAATGCTTTTAAACTTAAACTATCAATTGCACGATTTAAAACGTTCAACCCTAAGATTCATAAAGGCAGCCTATGAAGCAGATCTTGGTATTGTTATTCGTAGTATCGGGCGGTATGGCGCTCGCCACTGAAGCGGCATTTCTAGGGCCTTTAGGAGAGAAAATCAGGTGATTAGCAGTATTTTTGGGATTCGGCTGACGGGCGCGCTTTATTTGATTTATTTGAGTAATAAAAGGCAGGTTGAGGATTGATAGTTTTAATTCGATAGCGCTTGAGCTAAATCATTCTACTTGAACTGCTATATTTAGGCTCTTGCTTTGAGCATTATCACTATAGTTAGACTAAACAGGGTGCATCGTCTGTGAGAGTATCATTAGCGAGGAGCTGACTTGCTTTATATGCGCCAAGAATACTCAACAGCACCAGTAAAGTCAGTAGAGTAAAGAAACCAATTGGTTTTACTTTTGCTTTTAAACCGTAACTATACTTGGTCGGTTTCCAAACCTTCTCATTAGGTAGAGGGTTTTGATTTAGTTGGAGTACTTTAAGATTTCTGAATCCTTCTAAACAAAACAATATTATTGCTAGCCCTAAAGGGAATCCTACAAACAATCCATAGAACATAATCTCAAAACCTGTGAACCATTTATAATCGTAGCAACTGATGTTATCAATATACAAGCTAAATTTGGGTAGTAAGTACCACTCAATCAAAGCTATCGAACCGGCTGCAATAGTAAGATATTTAGCTAATAATACTATTTTTTCTTTTTTTGTATATTCTGGTGCATAACCGTTCATGCTGCTCTGCTCTATATTTGCAAACCTATTTTCTTTGCTATCACCTATTTTCATAAACCCCCAATTGATATCTCATAAACTCAATGTTGTTTGCAAGGTCTAAAATATCACTTGCAAAATCACTTTGTTACATCTTCTTAGTGCACAACTCTATACTCCCTTGCTAGTCATGCCTTAGCTTTTTGTAAAACGAATCATGCTTTATGACGGTTTGTAGCTTCATATCACCTACGGTTAAAGCGTTATATTGCCCTTTTAAGCAGATGATAAAAACTATTAAGATAAAATTGTGATTACTTAAAAAGCCTTCTAGTATTAAAACACTAGAAAACTTTATTTAAACTCTAATAGCTTGTTTAGCTTCAAAAGCTTGATTACCCTGCTGCTACGTGCTCAGCTTTGGCATAGTTAGTGATCTGCGTCGGCACGCTTCCACTGCTATAACGTTCTGATTTCATTTGTTCGGCTATCTTTTCGGCGATAGCAATGGTTGGTGCGTTGGTATTAGCGCTAATCAGTGTCGGCATAATCGACGCATCAATCACCCGTAAGCCCTCAATACCGCGCACCTTCAGATCCGTATCGACAACCGACAGCTCATCTGTGCCCATACGGCAAGTACCGACAGGATGATAAATGGTGTCGGACTTATTGCGAATATAACCAAGCAAGCCATCTTTTTTGATATAAGGCGCGGCATAGTCCTCGGTGATGAACTTGGCAAGAGGCGCTTCTTCCATAATAGCGCGAGCACGCTCGGCGCCCGCGACCATAAACTCTACATCTTTGTCGTTTGACAAATAATTGGGATCAATCAGTGGCGGCTCGCTAGGATCGGTTGACGCCAGTCTCACTGTGCCACGGCTCTCAGGGCGCAAATAGCAGCTGTGTACTGAAACGCCGTAACCCCACTTCAGCTCACGTCCGTGATTAATCACACGCGAGATGACAAAATGCAGCTGAGTGTCAGGCCAGTCTTTTGGCGTCTTATCCGTAGCGCTATAAAAAGCGCCGCCTTCGGCATAATTGGTCGATAGTATGCCCGTCCCATCTTTGCGCCATTGTCCTAAGGCGGACGTCATCTGCGCAACCGTGCTTAGGCCGATACCGATGATGTCTTTGGTATTGACCTTATAATCGAACACCACATCTAAGTGATCTTGCAAGTTACCGCCAACATCCGGCGACTCCTGAATCACCTCGATACCGTGCTGCTCTAAGTGCTCTTTTGGACCAATACCTGATAGCATCAACGTCTTTGGAGAGCCGAACGCGCCCGCGCATAGTAGCACCTCTTCGAGAGCGCTGACCGTATATTCTTCACCATGCTTGACGTAAGCGACACCCGTGGCGCGCTTATCTTCTATGATAACCTTGGATACCATAGCGCCGGTGATGATGGTGAGGTTCGGACGCTCTTCAATAGGGTGCAAGTAAGCGGCGGCGGCTGAACAGCGCTGGCCCTGCTTATCGCCATGGAAGTGGGTGACTTGATATAGGCCCGCGCCGTCTTGCTTTGTACCATTAAAGTCGTCGTTGGCGTCGAGACCATTAGCCACACAAGCATCAACAAAGGCTTTAGAGATAGGCCGCGGGCTCAATAACTCAGACACATGCAGGGGACCTGAGTCGCCGTGATGCTCGTCGCCACCACGAATATTGTTTTCGGCTTTTTTGAAAAAAGGCAGCATATCATCAAAGCCCCAACCCTCGCAGCCGTTATCTGCCCAGCGATTATAGTCTTTGGCACTACCGCGAGTATAGACCATCGCATTAATAGCGGATGAGCCGCCCAAACACTGTCCGCGCGGCTGATATCCTATGCGATTATTGAGCTGGGTTTGCGGTACAGTATTGAATGCCCAGTTGTTGATCTTTACTGGCTTGTCGCGCATCATCATGATGACGCCTGCAGGCACACGTACGGCCAAATCTTTGCCGTCGCCGCCAAACTCTAATAGGCACACTGAGATAGTTGGATCTTCTGATAAGCGGCTGGCCATCACGCATCCTGCTGAGCCGCCGCCGATAATGACATAGTCAAATTCCATGAGAAAAGCGCTCCTTGCTAATAGCTTACTAATAGATAGTACCGATCATATAACGCGATACAGTCATTTCACTATAGCAGAATTAGCTAGCGCTGCTTAGAAAATTTAACAAAACTCTAGGCTAAAACTGACATGACTTTTTAGCGATTAAATAGATTCAGCAGAATGCTTGCTACAACGCTTATCACAATCATTGTCATTATTGGAAAGTAAATTTTGGTATTGCCAGAGCTGTGCTTGATGTCGCCTGGTAGATTGCCTATCCACGAAAACAGGCTTGGAAACACTAGCCAAATAGCCCCTATTACTACTAATATAGCTCCCAAAATAATTAGGATTTTTGCCATTGGTTAGTCCTTATTAATATTTTTTAATTAAATATATCAGCTTAATCAACTATATCAGCGTCTACAAAAAAAGCCTATCTATAACAGATAAGCTTTTTTATAAAACTAATATTTAACCTAAAATTCGAGCGCTCTGTCTCCGTTGGCGTCTTGAATACGCGTTGGCAGACCTATCTTATTAAGTAGATTAATGAATGGCTTAGCGTCTAGCTCCTCGACATTGACCATCTTGCCGGTGTCCCACTCCCCAGTCGCGACAAGCATAGCGGCTGCGACGGGTGGCACGCCTGCAGTATAGGAGATACCTTGGCTACCCACTTCATTATAGGCCTCTTTATGGTCAGAGACGTTGTAGATAAACA
The DNA here is from genome assembly GCF_904846685.1 of Psychrobacter submarinus. Taxonomy (GTDB): domain Bacteria; phylum Pseudomonadota; class Gammaproteobacteria; order Pseudomonadales; family Moraxellaceae; genus Psychrobacter; species Psychrobacter submarinus. Next base: position 103,298 of record NZ_CAJHBQ010000002.1, on the reverse strand, counting down.
CCTCAGAATCAACACCGTCTATCTGTCCTTTGACTTTATCACCAATACAAGTCTTGCCTGTATAATTAGGTGCAAGCGAGCTAGGATCTGGCAATACCGCTTTGACTACTTTGAGCGGAATCACTTCTTGACCTTCGGCAGTCGTCACTGGCTGCTCAGAGAGCAAGCCCAGACTTTGTAGGACGGTAAAGACATTAATGTAGTGCTCACCAAAACCCATCCAAAAGCGAATATTCGGTACATCTAGATTGGCTGATAGCGAATGAATCTCGTCATGTCCGCTTAAATAGCTGTTTTGCACGCCAACGACAGGCAGATCATCGGTACGCTTGACCTCGAACATATCGTTGGTTTGCCATTGGCTATCTTGCCAAGAGTAAACCGTGCCGGTGAACTCGCGAAAGTTAATCTCAGGGTCGAAGTTGGTTGCAAAGTATTTACCATGGCTGCCAGCGTTAATATCGATGATGTCGATATCAGTGACTGAACCTTTATCCATCATGTCATAGCCGAGGCGCGCGTAAGCGTTGACCACGCCCGGATCAAACCCTGCGCCCAAGATAGCAGTGACATTATTATCAGCGCAGCGCTGCTTGCGTTGCCACTCATAATTGTTATACCAAGGCGGGGTTTCACAAATCTTGCGCGGATCTTCGTGTATAGCAGTGTCGATATAAGCCACTCCTGTCTCAATACAAGCTTCTAGTACACTCATATTAATAAAGGCTGAGCCGACATTGATAAGGATCTCAATACCCGTGTCGTTGATAAGTTTGATCAGCGCTGCACTGTCCATCGCATCGACTTGATGAGTGTGCAACGTCGCTGGACGTTTAAAGCTGTTTTTGTCATGGACGCTTTGCGCTATCTCATCACATTTGGCCTTAGTACGCGAGGCAATATGAATCTCGCCGAGTACGTCATTATGCATGGCACATTTATGCGCGACCACTTGCGCCACGCCGCCTGCGCCGATAATAAGAACGTCTTTTTTATTAAGCTTGGTTTGACTTATGTTCAATGAACAATCCTCCTTTGTGTTCCTGCCGATGCCACAGAGGTGGCTATGCAAAACAGTAACAGATGAATGATGTGTATGAATTAAAAAGGAAGACCGAGGAAAACCCATACACCCGTCGGGCAAAAACTATTATTTGTCTTATAACCTTTACCTAGTGCAATTATAACAATTTTATCCTTTTTTTAGCACTATCTAGCGAGTAAAAATTAAGACAAGCTCGCTTTATAATCTTGATAATCAAACTCACGCTGGATATCAATGCTGCCATCTAAACGGCGAATTACAATGGCTGGCATGTTGACGCCATTGAACCAGTTTTTTTTCACCATAGTATAGCCTGCGGCATTAGCAAAGCTTATTTGGTCGCCTACCTTGAGTTTATCCGCTAGCGCATATTCGCCAAAAATATCACCCGCTAGGCAAGAACGACCACAAACGATGGTATTGTCTAGCGCCTGCTGATTACAGATTTCTGCAGCGGGCAAGATATCGACGGCCTCGTCATTGATAGCCGCGATAGCTGCCGACTCTTGGTAAATAAGCAAATCGAGCATATGTGCTTCGATAGAAGCATCAACCACTGCGATGTTTTTTTCATTGTGCAGCGTATCGAGCACCGTTGTTACGAGCGTGCCCGCGCTATGGATACTCGCCTCGCCTGGCTCAAGATAGACTTGCACGCCGTATTTTTCGCTAAAGCTTTTTAGCCTATCGGCCAGTTTTTCTAATGGATAATCAGGCGCAATAAAGTGAATACCGCCGCCGAGACTTACCCACTCGAGCTCAGCTAAAACATCACCAAACTTCGCTTCGATATCTGCCAAACTATCGCTGAACGCCTCAAAGCTATCGTTCTCGCAGTTATTGTGAATCATCACGCCACTAATATCAGCAAGCACCGCTGCAATTTTATCTTTGTCATGCTCGCCCAAACGACTGAACGGGCGCGCTGGATCAGCAATGATAAAAGAAGAATTACTGGTCTTAGGGTTCAGACGCAAGCCTACAGGAATGTTTTGTGCATAGGCTTGCTCTTTAAAAGCGGTGAGCTGCGAGATAGAATTAAAGATAATCTTATCGGCATAGCTCAATACCTCATCTATCTCATCACTGCTATAAGCCACACTATAAGCATGCGTCTCTTTATCTTGCGCGCCGCCAAACGTCTCAAAACCTAAACGCACCTCATTGAGTGACGATGAAGTTGTACCGTGCAAATAGGGCTGCATCGTGTCAAAGACTCCCCAAGTTGCAAAGCACTTAAGCGCGAGTAACGCCTTGGCTCCTGATAGCTCACATAGACGCGCGATAATCTGCATATTGCTGACGATTGCCGCCTCATCGAGTAAATAATAAGGAGTCGCTGGTAATTGAGACGACACTTTGGAAGCCTTTAAGGATGGGTTTACTGAATTCATATAAAGCAGCCTAAATCAGATAAGCAAAAAAGTGGAATAGTATAGGTTAAAGAGTCGAAGCAGATGGCAGATGGTCATTCGTAGCGATTAATAATAAGGTTTATATTCGCTTTTGCAAGCACAAGGGATACTACATTTTAACATCATGACCGTAGCTACTATTTAAGTTATAGTAAGCTAAATTCATTACTAGGAGAATAGCTTATGTCACTCTCAACCGGTTATTCTACCAGCGCTAGTCAAGCGAATCATAATAAAATAAATGCTGAAGATATTAATCTACAACATATCAATGCTGATGCGCGTGCCGTATTAGAATTTTGGTTTAATGAAGACAACGAGCCTTACTGGTTTGAGAAAAACGACGATTTTGATCAGCGTATTGAGTCAAAGTTTGGCAAAATTTGGCAAGCAGCTATACATGGTGAGTGCGCTCACTGGCGCCGCGGCGACAATAAAGCCGACGCCAATAGCTCCATTACCAATCTCGCCGGACGCTTGGCGGAGATTATTGTCTTAGATCAGTTCTCGCGTAATTTATGCCGCGGCAAGCCTTGTGCTTTTTCACAAGACGGCATGGCAGTAGTGCTTGCGCAAGAAGCGATCAAGCAGCCGCATTTTGATAGCTTACCGATGGAATGGCGACGCTTTACTATCATGCCATTTATGCATTCTGAATCCTTAGCCATTCATGAGCAGTATTTGCCATTATTTGAGCAGCTTAATGATGAAAGTACATTAGGGTTTGAGCATCGTCATAAAGATATTATTGAGCAATTTGGTCGCTATCCGCATCGTAATGAGACTTTGGGCCGAGAGTCGACTGACAAAGAAAAAGAGTTTTTGCAGCAGCCGGGCTCTTCATTTTAGGCGCAGATTAGAGGTCTATACTTAAAGGATTATAGGGCGTGTTGAACATTCGACCATGGCACTGACAGAGACTATTTTTTAGGCGATTTGCAGATAAAAATGGTAAGTTTAGTCGTTCTAAGCGTCTATTTTTATCAATAAAGCGGCAAAAAATAGTCCTGTCCCTATTGTTGTAGTAAGGGCTGATGCTAAAATCGCCCTAGTCGTTGTGACTGTTTAAATAAAATCAGCTAGCCAATGCAATAAGCATTACCTGCAATTTTAACGACGACTAGAACACAGCTTTGATAAACTAGTAGCGATCAGCAGTGCGCATTTGTGAATGTTCAACACGCCCTAATTAAAAGGCTATGCTGACGACTCAGTTTTCGATGACTGCTCATTTATGAGTAGTTCACCTCGCCTGTCATAAAGCTAAACGACTTACTGATCAGGCGTTGGTCATTTATGATGACATCGAAGCTTACTTTATATTCAGTGTTGCCCTGCAAGCCGCAGTTGTTTGCTTTTTTTATCATTGTCTGCTTTATGCTAGCCTTACAGCTATCGACTGCGTCTGTGATAGGTAAGATAAAAGCTTCGTTTTTGGGCAGTTTATAGTCTGTATTTAGGTAAGGATCTGATTGATAGTCAAGTACTTGCGTCGGTATCGCTGTTCTGCGCAGCTCATCATAAAAGCGAATGTTGATAATCTGAATAGTGTCGGCTGCTGCCACTTTGATATAGATAGGCTGACCTATAGGATCGGTACTTAAGTCGCGGCCGGTATGCTTTACTGGATCTGGGGTTTCGTTATAAAGAGCCGTTACTGTGCTGGTTACGCCTTGGCACGGATAAGTTAAAACACCAGCATAGTTAGCATCTACCGTGTCAGCTGTAGCAGCGGCGTTGCTGACTAGCACATAGCCTTGATTATTGCGCGTGTCTTTATTATAGGGCTTGTAGGCGACGACCGCCGTCCCTACTACTTTCGAGCTTGGCTGCATCAGCGAGCGCAGATGATAAGGCGCGGCAAGCAAGGATCTAGCCATCGAAGTGGTTATCGCTTCTGCGGAGAGTAGCTCGCCTGCAGAATGGTAATACATACTCTGTGCGATGTTTTCTGTGAAGCCATACTTTAGATTGGCGTAGCTGGCATTGAATAAGCGGTTTTTGATATCTAGGCCGCTATAGTGCGGGTTATTGCTGCTAGTAACCGCTTTAATATCTTTAATCTCGTTTTGATAGTGCGGATAAAATAGCGAGGGCTGCGAATGAGCAAAAATGTATTTAATATAGTTCGCATGGCCTAACGCGACTTGTTTAAGCTCAGCATCTGGCGATAAAGTGTCAAGGCCACAGCGGCTTCTAGCGTCATTAAACACCTTATTAGCTATAGCCGATGCATTATCATCATTATCGACGTTAATACTTTCGTTACTGTTATTATCGTCATTACTATCATTATTGTCATGGTTTTGAGTCTTTTCACCTGAGCTTAACTTATTATCCTTTTGGGCTAAAATACTCGTATCAACTTGCTCATCGATCTCTATACCTAAGACTGCAAACGCCTCCTCTAACTGCAAGTGTGCTATCGCCGCTTTTACATCTTGTAGATAAAGTGCTGGTAGATAGGCTCTTTTTACTCCGTCATCGGCAGGTATTAGCAATAGCAAAGCCAATAATAACACCGGCATGATAGCAGAAGATCTAGCGCTCACTGACTCCCCTTTTAGTCATAAGTTTTGTCGTTAATATTGACGGTGCATTGTAATAGTGCGTTTGGCCATCAAGCTTAACGCTATAAAGCCAATGGATCTCAGCGTTGCTTATTGCTGCTTATTTTAACCATAGCGACTAATAATTGACAGCGCCGGTTTTAAAGGTAAATGATTTGCTTTGTAGATCTTTATTATCGACTAACACATCGAAGCTGACGCGGTACTCAGTATTACCGTACAGTCCACACTGCTGACTTTGATTCTGAGTACGTTTAGCCTCACAGCTTTTTAGGCTGTCTGTGAGCGGCATGATAAAGGCCTCATTTGCTGGTAGTTCAAAATTAGTCCCTTTAAACGGATCATCATTACTATCCAACAGTTTGACCAATACATTCGTTTTACGTTTCAAATCACGGAATTCAACATTACGCACTTCGATGCTTTGAGCTGAAGGCATGTTGATATAAACAGGCTGGCCAATTGGATTGATTTTCAAATCTCGAGTAGGAGGCCCACCATTTGGATTTCTAAATGGATTAGGACTTTCGTTGTATAGTGCAGTAACTGTGCCAGTGACGCCATCACAAGGATAAGTAAAAATCCCCTGCGCCGTATCATTTACACTTGCCGCGGTCGCTGCTGCATGAGTGACTAATACATAACCCTGATTTTTTTCGGGATCCTTATTAAAAGGCTTGTAACTGACCACCTCAGTTCCGACTACGCTTGAGCTTGCTCGCATCAATGAACGCAGATGGTAAGGCGCTGCCAATAATGACTTTGCCATCGAGCTGGCAGCGTTATCAGCGCTGATAAGCGTCCCTAAAGAGCTGTAGTAAATCGTCTGGGCAATATTTTCAGTCGCACCGTATTTTAGATTCTCGTACTGGGCGTTTGCGAGTCGCTCAGAAAAACTAACCCCGCCAAAAAATGGATTGTTCTGGCCGGTGACATCAGTGTTATTACTGATCTTATTTTCATAATGAGGATTAAAAACGGTTGGGGTGCTATTCGCAAACACATGCTGGATATAGCGACTATGCTGACTGGCGATACTAGCGAGTTCCTTATCCATTTGCAGTCCGCCAAGGCCACAGCTGGTACGAGCAATACTAAACTCATTATTTGCGATCAAAACCGCTTGAGGGTTATTACTTACTGGCGGAGTCGCTGGAGGGGTAGTCGGGTCTTTATCATCTGCTGTAGGTGGGATTGGTAGGGCGGGATCTACTGATTCATCTTGTTCGTCCTCTGGCTTATCAGTGTTAGGCGTATCTGAGTCTGAAACAATTGGGTCTGAAACTATAATATCACTCTCTACTTCAGGCTCAATAGATTCATCTGCGCCAGAACTCGTGTCTGAATCGCTGCCCCCGCCGCCGCCACATGCTGCTAGAAATAAAACAGAAAAAAGTAGTGCGCTTAGGCGCTTCGCTGCCAATGTTGAAACCATCATCAGTCCTTAATGTTTGATAATACTAGAATACTGTTTAGACTCTAGTTACAAACTATAAACGTAAGACAAACAGTTTTCAATAGTGACGAGACATTTTCTGTTAAATTAATTATATCCAAAATATGTTATATTTCAAACATTTGTCTCATCACGCTTAGGCTATTTCACATGATAGTGGTGGCATAACTATAGGGTAAATATATCAGTGTAGATGGAGTACTCACATACTCTACCTTTGTTTTATGGGCGAAAAACTACGTCTGTGCTCATCTAGCACGCCATGAGTCTCAATAGCTTGCAGGTGCGCCTTAGTCGGATAGCCTTTATGCTTAGCAATAGCATACTCAGGATGCTTGCTATCTAAAGCGTACATCGTCTGATCGCGGCTAACTTTAGCCAAGACACTAGCTGCCGCTATACTAGTATGCCGCGCGTCCCCTTTTACCCAAGCTTGGCAATCAATAGCAGATGAGGACAGTCCAAATTCAGACAACTTAACATAATTCAGTTCAGGGCAGCGATTGCCATCGATTAACACCTCAACTTGGCTTGTTTGAATATTCGCAGCATTGCTAACCAATGCCTCTAGCAGTTCTTCCGTGCATAAGCGCATTCCGAGCATTGTCGCTTGCAAGATATTTAGCTGATCGATAACCGCTGCTGGAATATCTGCGATAATATATCCAAGCGCGTGCTGTTGTATTAAAGGATAAAGAGTATCGCGCTTTTTTTCACTGAGCTTTTTGGAGTCAGTCAAGATGGATAAAGGTGTGTCTTTTAGCGGCTGGTTTTCGATAAGATCTGACCAAGTCTTCGGTAAAATAGCTGCCGCAACATGGACACTCCCTAACAAAGGCCCACGCCCTGCTTCATCAATACCTATCTGTAATGTGGGTAAGCTGCCACTTTGCACCGCTCTCGGCGGATACTCAGCTGTGAGCTGCGACAGAAGTAACTGTCCAGTTAATGTTATAGGGGCGGCTAAGGACGTGTATTGACCTTTGATAGTGATGTGCTCAATACAAGTGTCGATAGGCAAAACTTGGGGATTAATACTCATTTTTATCACTGGAATTATTTTATATCATAAGGATTGGAGAGGTTGTTAGAACGTTGCATCGCGAGCGGTACGCGTACGTGCTCTCATTTGGGCAAACCATTGCTCGACCACGCTATTGGCGGGATCATGGTTGCTCTGCTGCTGCAGATTGCGCTTAGTCGCTAGTAAATGCTGTAGCTGTTCATTATAGGCCCGCGGCTGTAAAAGCTTAGTCAGCGTGCGGCAAATATTCTCGCCCGTTGCCTGCTCTTGAATGAGCTCAGTGACTATCCTCTCTCCAGCTAAGATATTAGGTAGTGCCACATAAGGAACTTTGACCAAGCGCTTAGCGATCTGATAAGTCAGCTGATTAAGCTGATAAATAACTACCATAGGCCGCTCAAGCAGCATAGCTTCAAGCGTTGCAGTGCCCGAAGCGAGCATAACCATATCGGAGGCCGCCATCGCTTGCTGACTAAAACTCGGCTGACTCTCATCATAGACTACAGCAATAGCATCGCGCAGGGGTTCAGAGCGTTTATCTATCACGTCTTGCACGATATATTGATGATTTTGATCGACTGTTGGGATAATAAAACACAGCTTGGGATCGACTAACAACAGTTTTTGCATACCATCGAGCATCAAAGGTAAAATAGCGGTAATCTCACTGCGGCGCGAGCCTGGCATGACGCAGATAAGCTGACTGACTGCCTCAAAACGCTCTCTAAAAAACTGCTGCAAGCCATCGTTTTGCCAAACCAGCTCACTGCGTAGCTGATTGGTCGGCGTCTCAGTCAGCTCAGCATCAAGCGTTCTAAGTAGCGGATGGCCCACACATATCGCCGGATGGTTGTAGCGCTCATAAACGGGCAGCTCGAATGGAAACAAGCACAGCACCAAATGAGTCGCCTCTTTGATACCGTGGATACGCGACTCACGCCACGCCCAAATAGAAGGGCTGACGTACTGGACACAGAACACGCCTTTGGGCTTGAGCTTCTTAGCGACGCGTAAATTAAAATCAGGCGCATCGATACCAATAAACCAATCTATCTGAGCATCCATAAAAGCAGTTAAAAGCTCGCGGCGCGCTTTAAAAAGGTCAGATAATTGCGCGACTACTTCAACCAAACCCATGACGGCTAGCCGAGATAAAGGAAACAGGCTTTGTAGCCCCTGCGCTTGCATCTTGGGTCCGCCCACTCCCACCCAAACAATATCATCACGCAGATTATTCATCTGCTGCATAAAGTCTGCCCCTAAGCTATCCCCCGATACCTCGCCGGCGACTATCCCTATGACCAATGGCGGTGTTAATTGTGCTTTTGATGGCATTTTTGATGGCACTGAAGATAATGCCTGTTCACCTAAGGGTGCACGCTGTTCATCCGCTTGAGTAGGCTTAGCAAAACGAGTCATGACAAACCTTCAATAATGATAGAAATAAAGAATAGGGCGTGTTGAACATTCGACCATGGCACTGACAGAGACTATTTTTTAGGCGATTTGCAGATAAAAATGGTAAGTTTAGTCGTTCTAAACGTCTATTTTTATCAATAAAGCGGTAAAAAATAGTCCTGTCCCTGTTGTTGTAGTTAGGGCTGATGCTAAAATCGCCCTAGTCGTTGTAAAAATTTAGCTAAGGCATCTGCATTACCTGCAATTTTCACTTAGACTAGAACTATTTTAGCGATCAGCAGTGCGCATTTGTGAATGTTCAACACGCCCTAATATAATCATAAAATAACAAGTATAACAAAATTTTGGTTTTCACATTCCAGTTATCAGTCAATTAACTGCACAGCTACCCTTGTCAACGCACACTTTTGTCCTCATAATGATTATTCCCACTAATCAGCTAAATGATAGATACCCATGACAACAACAGTTATCCACAATGCAGACATTGATGACGTGAACATTGACCAATTCATCCCTTTAGTCACCCCCGCTGAGCTAAAAACTGAGCTACCTCTTACCGATGCCGCCTATCAAACCGTACTCAAAGGCCGTCATACGATTCAAGACATCTTGGATGGTAAAGACAAGCGCTTATTTGTGGTTATTGGCCCTTGCTCTATTCACGATATAAAGGCCGCTCACGAATACGCAGATCGTTTGGCTGTATTGGCCAAAGAAGTCGAAGACAGCATCTTTGTGGTGATGAGAGTCTATTTTGAGAAGCCGCGTACCACTGTGGGCTGGAAAGGCATGATCAACGATCCAGATATGAATGACAGCTTCGATATCGAAAAAGGTCTGCGCAGTGCTCGTAAGCTTTTGATCGATTTGAACGAAAAAGGCTTGCCTTGTGCGACCGAAGCGCTCGATCCGAATACGCCGCAGTACATGCAAGATCTTATCAGCTGGTCAGCGATTGGCGCTCGTACCACTGAGAGTCAGACGCATCGCGAGATGAGCTCAGGCTTGTCCTGCCCTGTCGGCTTCAAAAACGGCACCGATGGCGGTATGACTGTCGCTGTCAACGCTATGCAAGCGGTCAAAGCAGGTCATAGCTTCTTAGGTCTATCTGCTGATGGTCAAGTGTCGATTATTAGATCTAAAGGCAATCCTTATGCCCATGTCGTACTGCGCGGCGGCAATGGTAAGCCAAACTATGATGAAACCGCTGTCGCAGCTGCAGAAAACGAGCTAAAAAAAGGCAAAACCAGCACGAAGATTATGATTGACTCAAGCCATGCCAACTCAGGCAAAGATCCGTATTTGCAGCCAATGGTCATCAACAACGTCGCTGAGCAAATTCGAAATGGCAATAAATCCATCATCGGTATGATGATTGAGAGTCACCTAAAAGGCGGTAATCAAAAGCTCACCGCTGATCTTAGTCAGCTTGAGTATGGCAAGTCTATCACTGACGGTTGCCTAGACTGGGACAGCACAGTGACTGCTCTTCATGAGCTGCGTGACGCGGTAAAAGACATTCTGCCGAATCGATAGTTGCTGACATTATCGCTAGTTGTATTGCTTAACGAAAAAAGCTCATCTATTAAGATGAGCTTTTTGTGTTCTACCAGCTCTGAGCTATTAAGCAGAAGCCTCTGCGGCACTGAGCACACTATCTAGCGTCTCTATTACGTTTTTAGAGGAGACTTGCTGCTGCAAAGCGACAAGCTCATCTTGCGCCATCTGCCGAGTCGGCTCTGCTAGCGTATACCAGCGCGCTAGCACTTGTAGCAAGCGAGATGCCAATACCGGATTGGTGCCATCTAACGTCTTGATTACCCCTGTAAAGAGAGACAAGCCCTCAGCGGTCCAAAGTACGGTCGGCTGCGAGGTGAAAGCGCTAATCACTGAGCGTATCCGATTAGGCGTGTTCCAGTCAAAATCATCATGCACGAGTAAAGCTTTGATATCTTGTGTGGTGACATGAGCGCTCGAGGCTTGTACGCTAAACCACAAATCAATGACCAAATCATTACCATAGAAGCGCTGATAAAAGTCCGCTAAACACTTATCTGCACCAGCAACTCGATGATTCACCATCGCCTTTAACGCGCCGAAGCGTTCAGTCATACAGCTAGCATTCTCATATTGCTGCTGTGCCCACTCCTTTGCACCAGCCACTTCGGCAGTCAATGCCATGTCTAAGACCACATTACGCAGGGCACGCTTACCAAGGGCTTCTGGCGTATCTGAATAAGGCTGCAATGGCAACTGATTATATAAAGCCGTCCACTCATGTTTAAGCGTCTGCGCCACTTGCTTATATAAGCCATTGCGCTGCTGTTTCACCACTTTAGGATCGTAGTCTTGGTGTATGGCTGAGGCCAGCTCCTGCACCGATGGAATATCGAGCAGACGCGCCGCGAGCATAGCATCAGTGACCGCAAGCTTAGGCAGGGTCTTCGCTAAAGACTGCAGATAGATATCAGGACTGCTTTTTTTATTGCCTTGAGTAGTAAGCAAGATACGATTGACAAGCATCTGTGTCACTTGCCATTGGTTAAAGCCATTGGTCTCATGCTCAAGCAAAAACGCTAAGTCTTCATCTTGATAATCATAATTGAGCTGCACCGGCGCACTAAAATCACGCAGCAAAGAAACCACTGGCTCTTGCGTAATATTATCAAAACTAAAGGTCTGCTCTGCCTGATCAAGCATCAGCATACGCTCATCAATGATAGCGCCGGAATCTTTGTCAAATAACGCGGTCGCCACTGGTATTGGTAGCGGCTTTGGTGCATCAAACCCTGGTACGTGGCGCGTCTGCTGCTTAAGAGTGATTGTCAAAGTCTGTGAATTACTATCATAGCTTTGATGACCAGATACTACGGGCGTACCCGGCTGACGATACCAATCGATAAAGTCCTCAATCTTACTATCGGTAATGCTAAGCGCAGATAAAAAATCCTCAACTGTGACCGCTTGGCCGTCATAACGACGGAAGTACTCATCAGTACCTTTTCGAAAATCTTTAGGGCCTAAAGTATTGGCTATCATCCGCACGATTTCAGCGCCTTTTTCATATACCGTCGTGGTATAAAAATTATTAATCTCAACGAAGCTCTCAGGACGTACCGGATGCGCCAGTGGCCCTGCGTCCTCGCTGAATTGATGCGCGCGCAAAGTGGCAACATCATCGATACGCTGCACCGCGCTTGACTGCTGATCGGCAGAAAAGGATTGATCGCGGTAGACGGTAAGCCCTTCTTTTAGACACAGCTGAAACCAATCACGGCAGGTAATACGATTACCAGTCCAGTTATGAAAGTACTCATGAGCAATGATGGATTTGACACTGAAGCTGCGCGCGTCCGTCGTCGTCTCAGGACTTGAGAGCACACAAGCAGTGTTAAAGATATTGAGACCTTTATTCTCCATCGCGCCCATATTGAACTGACTGACCGCCACTATCATGTAGCGATCCAAATCATACGCACGGCCATAATTGACCTCATCCCAGCGCATCGAGTCTTTGAGCGCCTGCATACCCACATGACACTTATCGATATCATCACTCTTGGCGTAGAGCTCAAGCAAGACCTCGCGCCCCTCACTAGTGGTATAGCTATCACTCAATACTTCTAAATCGGCGATGACGCTCGCGAATAAATAGCTGGGCTTGTTGGTTGGGTCGTGCCAAATTGCATAGTGACGGGTGTTGTCGTCGGCAACTTCACCCGCTTCGATCAAATTACCATTGGCAAGTAAAGTCGGAAAGCGCTTGTCGGCCTCAATACGGGTAGTAAAAACAGATAGCACATCAGGGCGATCAGGATAAAAGGTAATCTTGCGAAAGCCCTCAGGCTCACATTGAGTGACAAACATCGTATCGCTACCACTACCGGCTATATACAGACCTTCAAGCGCAGTATTGGTATGCGGATAAATACGTACTTGCAGCTGCAAAGTCAGCTTATCTGGCGCATCACTAATAATAAGCTTACCATCAGCTTGCTGATAGCGATCATTAGACAGTACCTCATCGTTAAGTGTGATAGCTATCAGCTCAAGCTCCTCGCCATCGAGGACTAAGTCACCATCGCTCTGCCGCTGCATCACCAAAGTACTATCGACGATAGCATGGTCATCGAACAGCTGAATATCTAAATCAACGGTATCAACATCGAAGCTTGGCAGCTTATAGTCTTTTAGATGGATTTTGCTGGGCATATGCGTAGGAACATCCGGCATGTCTGCATTGATAATATTGGCATCAGTTTGAGTCGTTGACATTGATAATCCTATTGTTTTTCTAAAGAAGGCTAGAGTCTATTATTTTTATACGGCGTCATTGCCGCTTATTTAAACGCGCTCATTAAATTAAGTTTGATTCTGCTAAGCTTTAACGCTACATTGGCCTCAATAAGTAAATTTCAAGAGCAACCTCGCGATTTAACCACTTTGGCGCCTTTTATGAATCCTAACTCTCCTCCTCTTACCCCAGCCTTGCTGATAGCTTACACTCAAGCCCTTCTACCCTCTTTATTAGAGGTTACAAAAGAGGCAACCCCATCGCCCAAGCTACTCAAGCTACCCAAACTACTCTGGGCAGTTGAAGATAGCCAGCAAGCTGATAGTCTCAGCCTACTGCTGCAAAAACAAGACGAGCAAGAGGTCTTTGCTATGAATGGTCATGCTGATAAAGAGGAAAATGAAGAGAACAAGACTGAAGAGAATAAGGCTAAAAAGAACAGAGTTGAAAATAGTATAAAACCAGATATTGAGATAAGCACTTTAGCCAAGCTTAGTCATCAGTATAGTCCTCAGCGTTTTGAGCTTGCCTGCTTTTGGCTACCTACGATGTCAGCCGAGCAGTTGCAGCAATTTATACCGACTATAATGCGTTATAGGGATCTGTACGCCGCTCATTTGTTAATCGCTGTCAAGGATAAGATAGACCTGCGAGCGTACGGCTTTATGCCGTTCGATATCTTAGGCGATCAAGCAGTTGACACGGCTATCACAGCCATAGACTCTCCTACGGCTGATCATCTGCTACCATCAGCCTCTTCTTTAACCCTTTGGCAGTTTAATCTGTACGATTATAAACGCCTGCCCAATTGGCTAAATAGTAAATACTGGGCCAATCCCGAAAACTGGGATAAGTATCGCTGGTAATAAATAACACTGGCTCAAGTTTATCTATACGCGTTGTCGATAATTTCGCTAAAATTAAGAGATAAAAGCTTATACGAATAAGTTATCTGACACATACTGTAATATTTACCGAACCTTGGTATTATTTACAGTAATGCTACTTACACAACGTAACATTGATTTTATGATAGAGCTCAATGACCTAAGTTTATTGTGCGATATATAAAACAACAAATAAATTACCTATTTAGGAGCTTCAAATGTCACAACTTTCTTCTTTTAGTAACCGTTTTGCCAAAATGACTGCGCTAGCTGTCTTGTCTAGTGCGGTGGCCCTAACTACAGGTTGTGCCACCAAACGCGCTACCTCTGAAGTCGTCGTCGCGCCTTTAGGTATCCCTGGTGGTCAAGGAGCTTATACAGGCGCGGTCGTAGTTGATAACCAAGTAGGCGTTGTCAACGCTGCAGAGAACCTGGAAGCTGTGGTTTATTTTGCATTTGATAGTAGTGAGATCACTGCTCAGTCTGCCAGCGTACTGAATCAACACGTCGGCTTACTAAACGCAAACCCAGCTACACAAGTGCTAATCGCAGGTCACACTGATGAGCGCGGCAGCCGCGAGTACAATATCGCTTTGGGTGAGCGCCGTGCACAAGCTGCGCGTAATTATCTAGCAGCGCAAGGCGTCGCTGCCAATAATATCCGTATTATTAGCTACGGTGAAGAGCGTCCTGCAGCAGCTGGTAACACTGAAGAGGCTTACGCCTTAAACCGCCGTGCTGAGCTGTCGTACTAATAGCCAGCTTACTGGTTATTAACCTATTCTCATCTCATTTCGTATTTTGACTTTGACCCAGTAATATCAGTATTACTGGGTTTTTTTGTATTCTACAATAAGATTAGCTAAGGATTTTTGCGCTTAATCCTTCATACCTGCCATAATAATACGCTTATGATTATTAATAGTATTAACTCGCCCTTATGATCTTACTGAATGACATCCACTATACGCAGCTTACGGCGACTCATCATTGTGCTATTGCTCGCTTGCAGCCTATTGGCACTCGATTATGGAGAGATCATTCGACTGCCCTCACGCCTATTACTCTATCTACTAGCGGCTTTGATCATGACTCATTATCTTCGCAGACATTTTGTGTCGTGCCGCCCTGTTATAACCCAGCCAGTGACTTCTCTTCGTTAGGTGCTACAAAGCAAGATTTATTAAATAAAAAAATTAAGCGTCAAAGCCAACGTACTGGCGTACGCATACTCTTAAATAGATTACTCGCTGAGCTTGGCATAGCAGATACTTTAGATGAGTCGGCGTTCCCCTATCGACTCAAAAACCATCGCCACTATGTGTGCTTCAGTCATTCGGCAGATAGAGTAGCCGTCGCTCTGAGCTTTGACAGCGCTATTGGTATAGATATTGAGGTAAATAGCGTGGCATGGCAGGTCGCCAAACGCTTCTATCATCCCAGTGAAATCGCTATGCTCGAGCAGCTGTCACTCGATAAACGCGATTATCTGGTCAGGTTAATATGGCAAATCAAAGAGAGTTTGATCAAAATCAATCAAACAACACTTGCAGCAGGTTTAGGTCGCGCTGATCTACCGCTAGTTCAGATGCTTATCGAATATGATAGTGCTGATGATACTATTAAGAATAATAGTTCTACTCGTGAGCTATTTATAGAGCTGAGCCAGGACGCTCAGCGTAGAGTAGCTTATATTTCAAACTATCAGACGATAGTAGTATTCTGATATAAATAGTATTTAGCGTAATATTCAGTTTAACTAACGCTCTTATAGCATTTAAGCAAACTTAAAACACAAAAAAGCGATCCGAAGATCGCTTTTTTTATCAACTATTAGAAAGATTCAGTATTTAAATTAGAAGCGGTAAGTTGCACCTAGTTTAACAATTGGGAACCACTCTAACAAATCATCATCTTCAAGCTCACGCTCAGCACGTCTTGCAACTTCATCACGCGTAACCTGACCTTCTTCAGCACCGTCTATGTAACCGACTAGTTCAGCACCGTTACCAACAGCGCGTACTGTGGCATCGGTTTTACCCATGTAGGCTGCACCAATTTCACCGAACACACCCCATCTATCAGAGATATTTGGACGGAAACCAATGGTTAGGTATGGAGCCAAATCATTACGATGCTCTACAGTACCAGCCAATGTACCTACCTCGTCTGTATTGTAGCTTATATCACCAATTTCAAAGTCATTGCCTTCACCTCTAGCTTCAACATCGAGATCGTTATCAGGAACAATGATACCAGCACCCACAGTAAACCAGTTCGCTGCAGGGCGCATCTGTACGCCTAAGTATGGGTTGCTAAAATCAGCATCTTTAATTTCATATTCAACATCATCTACGTCGAAATCATCTTTGATATCAGATACATCGCCACCTGCCCAACCGGCTTGTAGTTCAGTAGTCTCGTTCATGCTCCACGCGAGGTTTGCGCCATAACCTAAGCTACCAATCTCTGCACTAACAGCAGCAGGGTTGATTGCTGTGTTAAATAGAGTCTTAGTTGTACCAACGACTGCGCCAGTAGTATTGCGGACGATACCCGCATCTCGGTTATACTGATACGCAGGAGCAGCTACTGGGTAAGCAACCGTATCATTATCATCTACAACAACGATAGGATCGGCAGCCATAGCAGCAGTTGAGCCTAGAATAGCGGCAGATACTGCCGTAAATTTAATAAGTTTCATCATTAATCTCCTAAAAATATGAAGTAGCTTGCCCACAGTGAATGATGACTTAGCGTTTTTACAAACCATCATTTTGTTGAGCAGATTAAAACAATTTTGACTCTAAAAGTCACCCCCTAAGAAGCGCTTTTTGTTTGCCATTATGTAAAGATTACGTAGGTATTGTAATTATTGCCGTTACACTCTGTCATAAAACGCATTAGTGTTACAAGATATGTCAAGACAGAATAATTAGCGTATCAATATATCTAGTAAATAATAACTCATCATTACAAAGCGAGTAACCTCGCTAATGAGAACAACGTTTAAAAGCGTAAATAAACGTGGTATCGGTAAGCTAAAAACTCTTAATGACATATCTAAGTAACTGAATACTATTTTGGCTTATTATAAGATTTTAAACAGTGTAGCTTATATAACTAATTACTACGGTTTGTTGTGTTATGTGAAATGATGTATCTTAGCGAGGCAGAGAGACAAAATGAGTAGTATGGCTTGCTGATAATACCCTAATTGGATGATGAAATAGCTAGCCACACTCTTTATGCAACACTAGATTAGTGAGTTGCCTGCTGAGCAATCGCATGAATGACACCCCTTAACTATCGAGCCAATATTATGCCTAAAGTATCATCTATTACTCGTGTATTAGAGATTGTAGAAGCCGTGTCTTATGCCCAAAGACCGCTCTCACCCCTTGAGCTGTCAAAGGATTTAGACATTCCAAAACCTACTATTCACCGGTTGATACAGACTTTGGTCGAAGAAGGGTTTATTGGCGTAGATATAGGAGGCGGAATAATACCAGGCAAGCGCGTACGTAATCTGAGTATAGAGCTGTGGCAACAAAAGCAGTTCTTTCAGGAGCGGCAGTTGATACTACAAGGATTGGTGGATGATATAAAGGAGAGCTGCGGCATCGCTGTACCGCATCAGATGAGCATGCTACATACCAATCGCGTACAGAATGATCTGCCTATCCAGATCTATTTACCAGCCGGCTCTCAGTCGCCGATGTGGTGTACCGCAACGGGTAAGCTCTATCTTAGTCTTCTGCCTACGCAAACCCGTGCGAAGATGCTGCGACAGCTCCCACTTGATAGGTTTACTGAAAACACCTTTACCGATGTTGATGCTTTAACTGCTGAATTAGACACTATCGCGAAGTCAGGCGTCGGCATAGACAACGAAGAGTTTATCTCTGAGACCGTATCAGTAGCCGTGCCTATACTCGATAAGGACTCACGCTATTTGGCGTCTTTATTTGTAAATGCACCTACTATCCGCGTCTCTTTAGAAGCGCTTCAGACACACGTACCCAGACTTAGAGTCGCGGCGCAGGATATCCAAACGCTGTGCTATGAGTTTGAAATGAAATAATCAGCGGATGTGGCTATCACTCTGTAGCGGTACTCTAGGGCGTGTCCCTAATAAAATGTGCTCACGTCTCTACGCTATTAAGGCAGTACTGATGGATCATGAATAGCCATAATGCTCGAGAAGTCCTTGTCACCATGCTCGCCAGTATGAGCGCTATACAGCTGCGCGGCTCGCTGTGCCATTGGCGTGTCGACCTCAGTCTGCCTAGCCGTTTGCAGCGCAAGGTTTAAATCCTTTTGCATCAGCTTACTCATAAAGCCGCCTTGATAGTGATGGCTAGAGGGGACATTATCCATCACTTGCGGATACGGGTTGTAGACCTCTAGTGTCCAATTGCGCCCTGAGCTTTGTAGCATAATATCCGAGAGTACTTTGGCGTCTAAGCCGTTTTTGACGCCGAGGTTTATCGCCTCTGCCGTGCCTGTCATTAAGACACCAAGCAGCATATTGTTGCAGATCTTAGCCACTTGTCCGGCGCCGTGCTCGCCTGCATGAAAGATATTTTTGCCCATGGCAGCAAGGATAGGTTCGGCTCTAGCAAAAGCCTTAGCCTCGCCGCCTACAATAAAAGTCAAACTACCTGCTATCGCCCCGCCGGTGCCCCCTGATACTGGCGCATCCAAAAAGTCTATACCAAGCGCACTTGCCGCAGCTGCGACTTGCCTAGCGTCTGCTGCAGCAATGGTGCTACTGTCAATCACTAAGGTGTCTTTAGCAAGATGAGATAGCAGTCCTTGTTTCTGTTCGCCGCCTGCTTGCTCTTGATTATTCTCGCTACTTCCTAAATACACTGATAGCACATGCTCGCCTGCGGGCAGCATACTAATCACTACTTGCGCATTAGCAGCCGCTTGCTGCGGGCTATCTGCCACCCTAGCGCCTGCTTGCTGTAGACGCTCGGTCGCAGCCAAAGATAAATCATAGACGCTCAGCGCGTAGCCTGCGCTTAGCAGGTTCTGTGCCATTGGCGCGCCCATATTACCTAAGCCAATAAAAGCGATGTTAGGCTTTTTGTCCTTGACTGACTCACTTGCATTTGCAGTTTTATTCATTCCATCATTCCTTGATGTCGTTATCGGTTATTGACTCAATAAAGTCTAGCGTACATGCTGCGCGCCTAAAGCATCAGCGGTAAGCCAGTCTTGTAAAGGATGCTGATAAGGGGCATAAGGGTTGTCAAAATGCGACTCGATATACGCTTGTCCCTCAGCGCTTAGGCAGTCTGCCAATGTGCGTGACCACTGCGGCGCTTTATCCTTATCAATGAGCAGCGCGCGCACCCCTTCTCTAAAGTCAGGATTGGCTGCGCAGTGCACGGCGACATTGGCTTCTAAATACAGCACTTGCTCTAGTGATAAAGCGCTGACTTTATAATACAGCGCATAAGTCAAAGCGGCGGTTACTGGGCAGCCGTGACGATAAGTTGCCAGTGCTTTTTGTGTCCATTTATCGGCGGCAAAGTCAGCATCAATCTTAGCTAGAGCGTCATCGTTTTGTAGCAGATGATCAATCTCAGCCAGCCCGCCACTATTCATAAGCTTATTGATGGTTTGCCAATATTTGGCCAAATGACTCTCAGGCAGGTCAGTCGCTGGCTGAGCCGCTAAAGCGCGGCTGGCAACACTTGGCAACCTACCAAAGCCTTGCTCCATCTCCGCGCGCCAATCGGCAGCTTTTAGGCGCTCAATGATAGATTCATAGTCGCCACTTTGGGCATAGTATTCAGCCAAGTTACCAATGATGGCGTCGCCGGCATGGCACATAGCGCCGGTCAGACCCAAAAACAACCCTGTATGAGCAGGCATACGCTGCAAGAACCAACTACCAGAAGCATCAGGGAACAGACCTATGGTAATCTCAGGCATCGCAAAGCGAGTACGCTCGGTGACGATACGATGGCTACAAGCTGCCATCAGTCCCATACCGCCGCCCATAATAATCCCGTCACCCCATAAAATCAGCGGTTTGGGATAAAAGTGCATTTGCCGATAGAGGCGATACTCATGCCCAAAAAACTCAGTTGCATAAGGATTGGGCAGTGGTGCAGACTCTGACATACTGTCGTAAAGCTTGCGAATATCTCCGCCAGCGCAGAAGGCTTTGTCACCTGCGCCTTTAAGAATAATGGCGACTATTTGGCTGTCCGTCTGCCAAGCTTCGAGCTGCTGTGATAACAGTTGACACATCTCAACGCTCAAAGCATTAAGCGACTTTGGGCTGTTTAAAGTCATAATGCCAAGCTGATGACCGCAATGCGTCTTTTCGGTCTCAAAAAGTACTGCAGCTTCTTGCTCTGGAGAAGCAATGCTTTGATTATTAGATTGATTATTTGTGCTCATAAAACGACCTATGAAACTTTATAGAATTTAAAAACGGGCTAGAAAAGGCTACTAACGCAAAGAGCTAAGCCCGTCGTCTTGCAACAGCTGCCGGGATACGATGACGCGCATGATCTCATTAGTCCCTTCTAGTATTTGATGCACGCGCAGATCGCGCACATGACGCTCAAGCGGATACTCGTTGAGATAACCGTAGCCGCCATGCAGTTGTAACGCTTCATTAGCGACTTCAAAGCTCAAATCGGTAGCCAAGCGTTTTGCCATGGCGCAATAAGTTGCCGCTTGCGGGTCGTTGTTATCAACTTTACTAGCGGCCAGATAGATCATTTGTCTTGCGGTTATGGTTTGCGTGAGCATGTCGGCAAGCTTGAATTGTACGGATTGAAAGCCTGCTATGGGCTTGCCAAACTGCTGGCGGTCTTTGACGTAGCTCGTCGCCGTTTCAAGCGCGGCCTGCGCTGTGCCTACCGCGCAGATACCGATATTAATACGCCCGCCATTAAGGCCTTTCATGGCGATGCTAAAGCCTTGACCTTCAGCACCTAATAAGTTGGATGCAGGGACTTTGACATTGTTAAAGCTAATCGTACGCGTCGGCTGCGCTTTCCAACCCATTTTATGCTCGTTTTTACCATACTCAATGCCGTCGCTTTGGGCATCGACTACAAAGGCAGAAACGCCCTTAGCACCTGTATCACCTGTGCGCGCCATAACGACCAACACATCAGTTGACCCCGCCCCTGAGATAAAGGTTTTCTCGCCATTGAGGACGTAATAGTCGCCTTGTTTATCCGCCTTGGTGCGTAAGGACGCCGCATCAGAGCCTGCATTAGGCTCTGTCAGACAATAGCTGCCTAACCACTCGCCATTGACCATCTTCGGCAGATACTGCTGGCATAGCGCGTCATGACCATACTTCCCAATCATCCATGACACCATGTTATGGATACTCATATAAGACGCCACCGCAGTGTCGCCCCAAGCTAGCGCCTCAAACACCATCGCTGAGTCCAGTCTCGGCAATCCTAAACCCTCATAATTAGGATTGGTATAAAGGCCTAAAAAGCCAAGCTCTCCTGATTTTTTGATGACCTCAATAGGAAAGTACAAGCTGCGATCCCATTCGGCGGCGTTGGGTCTTAGCTCTTTTAGTGCGAACTGACGAGCGCTGTGCTCAAAAGCTACTTGATCGTCGGTTAGTGAAAAATCCATGCAGTTATCCTTAAATAGTGCGGCAAAATGTAGCTTACAATACAGCTTACATTGAGATGGTGGTATTGACTTTGCCGCGGCTTGCTTCATCATCGAACCAGCGCGCGGTGACTGTTTTGGTTTGCGTATAGAACTGCACGGCTTGCTTGCCATAAGGTCCTAAATCGCCAAGCTTGCTGGCGCGTGAGCCTGAGAACGAAAACATAGGTAGCGGTACAGGAATCGGTAAGTTAATACCGATTTGACCGACCATGACGTCCTGCTGGAATTTATGCGCCGCCGCTCCTGACTGAGTAAAAATAGCAGTGCCATTACCGTTAGGATTATTATTAATCAGCTCAATAGCTTCATCTAAGCTATCCACGCGCATGATACAAAGCACCGGACCAAAGATTTCTTGCTGATAGATCTGCATGTCACTGGTGACATGATCAAAGATCGTCGGCCCAACGAAGTTGCCTTTCTCAAATCCTTCGACCTGAATACTGCGACCATCCAAAAGTAAGCTTGCGCCTTCCTCAACTCCTGTATTAATTAAATGCTCAACGCGAGCTTTTGCCGCAGGCGAGATGAGCGGGCCTAGATCTTTGTCGTTCTTACCTGCAGAGACCACTAAAGTTTCAGCTTTGGCTTTGATATCATCGATCCACTCGCCTGCTGCGCCGACCAACACCACAACTGACAAAGCCATACAGCGCTGTCCTGCTGCACCGAAGGACGCGCCTGCCAGCTGGTTTAGCGTTTGCTCTTTATTGGCATCAGGCAAGATGACGCCATGATTTTTGGCGCCCATCATACACTGAGCGCGTTTACCTGACCGACTTGCGCGCTCATAGACATGTTTGCCAACTGCGGTAGAACCGACAAAAGACACCGCCTTGATGTCAGGATGATCGCAGATAGCGTCAACGGTTGGTTTACCACCATGGACTACGTTCAATACCCCTTCTGGCACGCCCGCCTCTACTGCTAGCTCGACTAAACGCATAGTCACCATCGGATCTTGCTCAGAAGGCTTTAGGATAAAGGTGTTGCCCGTGGCAATGGCCATCGGGAACATCCATAGCGGAATCATCGCTGGAAAGTTAAACGGCGTGATACCAGCACATACGCCAAGCGGCTGCCAAATGCTATAAGTATCGACATCTGAGGCGACGTTTTCGACAAAGTCGCCCATTTGCAGGTTAGCAATGCCCGCCGCATGTTCGACCACTTCTAAACCGCGAAAGACATCACCGCGCGCATCAGCAAGGGTTTTGCCTTGCTCGGCGGTTAGAATTTGCGCAAGCTCATCCATATGCTCACGAATGAGTGCTTGATACTTTAAGAAGATACGCGCACGAGTGGTGATAGGCGTTTTGCGCCAAGTCGCAAATGCAGCTTTGGCAGTGGCGACGGCTTCATTGATCTCATCATCGGTGCTTTGTGGTACTTTAGCAATGATATCTTGGGTGGCAGGATCAGTAATGTTAATCCATTCGCTAGTGTTAGATTGGCTGAACTCACCATTGATGAGCTGTTGAACATGATGCATAAGATATCCTTATCTTGTTTGAGTCATCACAAAATATGTTATGAAAGATAGCGATTGAGCTGTCAGTGAAGAGTAGATTAACAATTTGATGGTCATCGACTATAACAACAATGTCAAATTAGGGTCAAGCGCTTTAGGGCATCTGGCTGTGAGTGAATACAAATCGCTTGTTAAACTAAAAAAAGCCCATGAATACTCATGAGCTTTTTACGAGCTGATAATAAACTTATCATTCATTGATAAAATAAACACAGCCACTTAAAGCAAGCCGATTAGCCTTTATTCTGCTCGTTATACTCGTCACGCATGACTTTTTTATCGTGTTTACCGACTGAGGTTTTAGGCAGATCATCTAAGAATTGAAACTCACTCGGGATGCCATATTTAGGAATGATACCTTTAGCAACCGCTTGCTCAGCAACCGCTATAATATCATCAGCAGTGGTGTCTTGATGGCTCGGTTTGAGAACGATCAGAGCTACCGGACGCTCGCCCCATTTTTTATCAGGGACGCCAATGACCGAGACATCGGCTACTGCTGGGTGCAGCGACAAGATAGTCTCAATCTCGAGCGAGGATATCCACTCGCCGCCTGATTTGATCACGTCTTTGAGACGATCAGTGATTTTGAAGTAGCCGTCTTTGGTCATATAAGCGATATCTTGAGTGTGCATGTAGCCGTTTTCCCACAGCTCAGTACCGGCATCGTCGTTTTTGAAGTAGCTTTGCGTCAGCCAAGGCGCACGTAGCACCAGCTCACCAGTATTGTCTGCGCCTGTACCAACTGATTTATTATCGGTACTCCACACTTGCGCATCGACCATCATTACAGGCTTGCCTGACATGCAGCGGCGGGTGATATCTTCATCAACACTCATCTCAGGCTCATCGATAGTGAACTCGGTCAGACCAATGAGCGGCGCAGTCTCTGACATACCGTAACCGGTGTAGACCTCGATATCTTGCGCGAGAGCCGCTTTGGCTAATCCTTCGGTCAATCGCGAGCCGCCGATGATCATTTTTAGACCGTCAAAGCTCTTATCACGATCTTGGGCTTCTTTTAGCACCATTTGTAGTATCGTCGGAACACAATGCGTAATGCTGACCTTTTCATTGATGATGAGATCGAGCAAAGTATCAGGCGCATAACGACCTGGATAAACTTGCTTGAGGCCTGTCATCGTCGCAGTATAAGGAAAGCCCCACGCATGCACATGGAACATCGGCGTCATCGGCATATAGACGTCGCCATAGCTGACGCCTTGCTTATCTGGGAGCATTCCTAAGGTTGCCGCCTCCGCCATGCTGTGCAGTACTAGCTGACGATGGCTAAAGAAAACGCCTTTAGGATTACCTGTGGTACCTGAAGTATAAAAGGTAGTGGCGATAGTATTTTCATCAAAATCTGGAAACTCAAACTCATCACTGGCATCTGCTAATAGCGTCTCATACTCACCAATGACGCGGCTTTGATTATCACCGAACACCCCTTCAACTGTGGTGCCATTATCATCAAGCCAGATAATGTGCTCGATACTGGAGTTCTCAAACTGATAGTCTTTGACTAAAGGCGCAAATTCAGAATTAAGCATCAGCACTTTTGGTTTGGCGTGATTAACCGTATATAACACCTTTTCAGGCGACAGACGAATATTCACCGTTTGCAGCACATATTCAGACATCGGAATCGCGAAGTAGGACTCAAGATAGCGATGACTGTCCCAGTCCATAACAGCGATGACGTCCCCTGCGTCCAGGTTAAGACTATCTAAGACATTGGCTAGGCGGTTAATACGGGTAAAGAACTCGCTATAAGTAAAGCGTTTTTTGTCAGCATAGATGATTTCTTGGGCTTGCGAGACCGTCTTAGCACGGTTCAATAGCTGCTTGATAATCAGCGGATAATCGTAAGCAGACGGGGCGCTATGATAAGCATTTGACATAAATCTCATTTCCTTTGAGGGTGTTCGTTATTTTCGTGTCTTAACATGGCTTAGTAATTCAGTTTGCAGGTTTTAGCCATTTGAATACTAATAATTTCAAATCAAGATACGCTTAATACTAAAAAAATTTAAATGCGCTGTAAAGTGAGCTTGCGTAAGTGGTAGGCTAACAAGCGATCATAGCTGTACAAGCTAAGCAGCTTTTGACTTGGTTTTTATCATGCCAAAACTTGCAATCAGCAGCGCTAATACTTGTACGAATAATAGCAGCCATACCGTAAATTGCCATTGCCCATAAGCATAAGCTAGACCGCAAAGCCAAGCGCCTACCGTGCCGCCTGCGTAATAGAACAAATAATATAGCCCTGAGGCTAGCGAGCGGCCTTGTTTGACATTGACCGCGATATAGCTGATGGTCGCCGATTGAGTCACAAACACCCCTGAGGACATCACCCCTAGGCCGATAACGATCAGCCATAAAGGCGTCGCTAGCGTCAACAGCACTCCAAGCATCGAGATAATGACCGCCACTATAATCGTGCGCGCTGAGCCAAAGCGGCGCAATAGAATAGTC
Organism: Psychrobacter submarinus; assembly: GCF_904846685.1. Classification (GTDB taxonomy): domain Bacteria; phylum Pseudomonadota; class Gammaproteobacteria; order Pseudomonadales; family Moraxellaceae; genus Psychrobacter; species Psychrobacter submarinus. Next base: position 77,499 of record NZ_CAJHBQ010000002.1, on the reverse strand, counting down.
GAGAGCGGCGTAATGATCACCCCTATCAGATAAACGGCAAAAATATTCGCAAGTGCGCCGGTACCTAAGTGGTATGGTGTATCAGCGAGATATAGATTAATAAAGGTAAAACAGCCCACCAGTGAAAATAGCACACAAGCGCCAAGTAAGCAGGCGGTGACCACGTAGCGATTGACGAGATGCGAGCCGAGCGTTTTTATGGCAGAGCGAAAGTTTGGATTGGCTACAAAATGCTTCGAGCTTGGTAGCGTCTTTGCTACCCAAAGCGCACTAATCAACGTCAATATAGCCAACACATAATATGCCTGTCGCCAACCAAAAAACTCATGCAAGTGGCCTAATAAAAACCGGCCCATAAAGCCGCCAAGCACCGAGCCTGAGACATAAAAAGACATCAGCTCAGTCACACTTGAACCCTCAAACTCCTCGCCGATATAAGCTATGATGACCACAGTAATACCTGGCACCGACAAGCCTTGGATAAAACGCCATAGCCCTATCCACTCGATAGTCGTACTCTGAGCAATCAGCGCAGTAGGTAGCGTCAAAAACAATAAAGCGCCAACGACAAACGACTTGCGCCCTACTGCGTCCGACAACATACCCAAAAACGGCGACATAATAGCGATAGCTAAGATTGTTGCGCCCACAACCATGCCTGCTTGTACCTCAGTCGCCGAAAAATCTGCCATCAATACAGGCAAAATCGCTTGGATAGAATACACTTGCAAAAAAGCAAACACTCCGATCAGACCAATGGTTATTTTTAGGATGAGTGAGGGCGCGTTGCTGAGTGATGACGAGCTATTTCGTATTTGATTAAGAGAATGATTCACAAAGTACTGACTATATTGGACGCTAAAAAGCGTAAGTAAAAAGAAAGTAGCGCTCTAGGTATTTTAATTACCTACTAACCCTTAGCGCTTATTAATTAATGAAGCACTATAGCACAAGCGATATCGGTTTTAAGGGCACAAAATGTTATTGATACTTATCACCTAGGCTCTCAAGTGGCTCGGTGTTCTATCTGAGTATGGACATTCTTAAACGTCCAGCAAAAACAACGTCCAACAAGTCCTAAGCTTATACATCGCTCTCTTTGACATATTAACTATTAAAACCTATTATAAATCGGCTTTTATCAGCTTACTCTCTTGTTAAGATTGACTATTAAGCAATGCATTGAACTTTTTAAAAGACAACTATCAAAAGACAACTACTATGATAAATTGCCTAACGCGTTTGAGTATAGCTACAATCACAATAGCTACCTACGCGCTACTGTCTACAGCGCCTGCTTCAGCTAAGATTGCACTAACAGAAACGACACACATAGTGCCAACGCCAACCTCAACGTCGGTAGCATCGCTCAACCAAGATGTCACTTGTATTACTGACAGTGCAATTAGCGCTGATAATTTAAGTCAAACAAAAAATAACGGACCCTTTAACATTGCTAGCAAAAAAGTACCACGTGAGTTAGTAGACGGCTTTGGCGGTGGCACTATTTACTATCCGACTAACGCTGGCAACTGCGGACGTTTGGGCGCAATTGCTGTGATACCTGGCTACGTCTCTTATGAATCATCGATTAAATGGTTGGGACCCCGCCTAGCTGCTTGGGGCTTTGTCGTGATTACAATGAATACCAACTCTATTTATGATAGACCCGATAGCCGCGCTAAGCAGCTAAGCCACGCTTTAGATTATGTAATCAGCGATAATACCGTAGGCAATATAGTAGATCCTGATCGCTTAGGGGCAATTGGTTGGTCCATGGGCGGGGGCGGCGCGCTCAAACTGGCATCTACGCGTAGCAACGTACGCGCCATTATGCCACTCGCCCCTTATCATGATAGAAGCTATGGTGAAGTAACAACGCCGACTTTTGTTATCTCCTGTGAGTACGATGTTATTGCGGCTAATAACAAGTATACCAATTTGTTTTATAAACAAGCGACAGGGCCTAAGATGAAGATTGAGGTCAATAACGCCAGCCATCTCTGTCCAAGTTACCGCTTGAATGAAAAGCTACTAAGCAAGCCTAGTATCGCGTGGATGCAGCGCCATATCAATGGCGATACCCGCTTTGATCAGTTCTTATGTGGTCGAGAAGACTATAGCATAAGCCCGCGTATATCGAATTATGATTACGCTGACTGTCCGTAACTGACTTACATACTTGGCTTGTATGTTCCCTGTACAACAAAAGTTACTGTAGGGATAAGTCTAACTAATTAAGCGTATTATGGTTCCCGAATGAATAAAAAGAATTATTCAAAAACCACTTAAAAAACTACGTTTATACATTCGTGAACGTCATTCACTATAGAGGCTTATATGTCAGAAGAATTTAAAAAAGATCAGATACATGACCTAGGCGCTGGGTTTTGGAACATTAGAGGCTCTTTTGTCAGAAATGGTATGGTCGATATCGGTAATCAATCAGCGCTCGTTAAGCTAGCATCAGGGAAGTTTATTTTGCTAGATAGCTATACTTTAACTGGTGAGGTGCGCGAGCAAGTGCTGGCGCTGACCAATAATGGTAAAGATATTGAAGCCGTGCTCAATGTACATCCTTTTCACACCGTACACTGTGCGCGCGTTGCCAAGGATTTTCCGCACGCTACTTTTTATGGTAGCGCTCGCCATCATGAGCAGGTACCCGAGGTCAACTGGAGCAAGGATTACGTAGAAAGCGACGCTGTCGCTAAGCGCTACCCTGAGCTACAGTTTTCACAACCAAAAGGTATCTATTACATCGCCCCAGACGACTCCGTACATTCAGGCTCACTATTGGTTTATCACCCTGCTAGTCAAAGCATCTATGTCGACGATACCTTTGAGATACCGCCATCAAAGAAGTTTAATGATGTGCAAGCCGGTATCAACCTACATGCGACCACACTTAAAGCATTAAAAGATGAGCCTGACGCTGGCAAAGCGTACTGCGACTGGGCGACAAAGCTTGCTCACGAGTGGCGAGAGGTGCGTAACTTTTGCGGGGCCCATTCTGGTCTAGTCGTCTTTGCAGAAGGTGAGTTTGAAGCTGCATTGCTATCGAGAATTGATAACGCGCGCGCTGATTTAGAAGCGGCCTCTAGCCAGACTTAATCGAAAGGCCTAATCGATATGCAGTTACGGCAACTGTAAAGCTTGGGACAAGTTACAAAAGTTGTGTAACGATACTAGCGGCTTGAATCCATTACTATTTACTAGTGACTTGTTTATCAAATTACTAGTGACTTGTTTATCAAATGATGTACTATCATAGAGTTTACAATTAAAATTATTAGGGCGTGTTGAACATTCGACCATGGCACTGACAGCGACTATTTTTTAGGCGATTCGATGTTAAAAATAATAAGTTTAGTCATTCTAAGCGCTTATTTTTAACGATGAAGCGGCAAAAAAGAGTCCTGTCCCTGTTGTTGTCGTGAGGTCTGATGCTAAAATTGCCCCATACTGCGTTACAAATCTCGCTAAGGCATCTGCATTATCGTCGCTTTGTGCCTTGTCTGGAAAAATTTTAGCGATCAGCAGTGCCTATTTGCGAATGTTCAACACGCCTTAACATCATTAAGGAGAATAACCATGTCAGAAAAAATACATGATCTAGGGTCAGGGTTTTGGAACATACGCGGCGAGTTTCGCATCGGCGGCGTTATCAATATCGGTACGCAGTGCTCGCTTGTCAAATTAGAGTCCGGCAAGTTTATCTTCTTAGACAGCTATAAGCTGACAGGTGAAGTGCGCGATAAAGTGATGGCATTGACTAATAACGGTCAAGACGTCGAAGCGGTATTGAACGTACATCCATTCCACACGGTTCACTGCGCACAGATGGCACAAGATTTCCCGCAAGCTACCTTTTACGGCAGTACTCGCCACGCCAAACAAGTGCCTGAGGTGGACTGGAGTGAAGACTTGGTCGAGAGTGATGTGGTCGCTAAGCGCTATCCTGAGCTTGAGTTCTCTATGTCCCAAGGCATCGATTATATCCATGCTAATGAGATGATTCATGCAGGCTCGTTATTAGCCTATCATCCTGCTAGTAAAAGCTTGCACGTTGATGATACCTTTATGAGCCCTCCTTCTAAATTGCTCGAAAAAATGTTGCCAGAGGTGATGCTGCATCCCACAACCAAAAAAGCGCTGAAGGACGCGCCGAATGCAGGTAAAGAGTACTGTGACTGGGCGACTCAAATTGCTCATGACTGGGACGTACGTAACTTCTGCGCCGCGCACTCTTACTTAGTCAAATTTAAACAAGGCGAGTTTGAAGAAGCGTTACTTAAAGCCGTAAATAAGGCTCGCCCTAAGCTTGAAAATGCTTAAGGAAGATTAAGTTTAATAAAAGCCTCTGCATTTATAGATGCACAGTAAAGATAAGGAAAAACTATGGCAAAACTAGAGTCCAATATCGAACTAGAAGCTGCGGCATTTCGTCGCTTATTGGCTCATCTAGACGAGCGTAAAGATGTACAAAATATCGAGCTGATGAACCTTGCTGACTTTTGTCGCAACTGCTTGTCCAAGTGGTATAAAGCGGCTGGCGAGGAGCGTGGTATCGACATCGACTATGAAGACGCTCGTGAGCTGATCTATGGTATGCCCTACTCTGAGTGGAAGCAGAAGTATCAACAGCCAGCCACACCTGAGCAGTTAGCGCGCTTCAATGAGCTTGAAGCGGCTAAGAACAAAGCAGAATAAGATTACGAGATAAAGCTCAAAATTTAAAATAGACGAAGCCGCTAAATTAGCGGCTTTCTACGGATTTGAGTATACTACTAAATCCTACCGTACCTTGTTTTTGCATCTTGCGATCAAGCAAGCGGCCGATCAGGGGTAATGGTATCACTAATCGACCTTCAGATATCCATGTTACCTGCGTAGTACCATCGCCTAAATCTTTTAAATCTATGCTCCCTTTGCGGTGATCCACTTTAACAGGTCTGGCTTTTTCAATCTTGTACTGCATATGAGTCGGACGCTCAAACGCCGTAATTCGCTCCCAAAATTTGACTGGCCCCGTCTGAATGGTACGTAAAGCACCAACGCCGTTACGCTCGTTATCGCCTTTTGTTAGTAGCTTAGCCGTCCCTACCGCTTTGAATAATCCATAACTGGCATGATCGCTTATGGCTTCAAACACCTCATCAATCGGTTTATTTACGGTACGCTCTACTTTTATTTTAAACATCGGATTATCTCTTTTATGGGAAATGAGAAGCTATAGTCAGTTGAAAATAAAACTGTTATATAAATTTAAACGCGCTACTGGTATAAATTTTACTTGCGTGCTGCGTTCCCAGAGGCTGCGCAAAATTCATCCCAGTAGCGCTATGCGCTTTTTAGAGTGCATCGACTATATTTAGGCTAGTTATATATTGTTATAGCACAACTTTTACTATAAAGCAGTACGCTATTACATGATATCGCTGCTTATATGCATCCGAGCCAGATGTTTTATCGCTTCTGATGTTTAGCACGAATACTGAATTAAGATAACAAAGCCTTTAATTCAATTTTATTATTAATGATATCAGCTAAAGTATAGCCCTCTAAAACGCTCACAAAAGCAGTAAGGGCTTCAAAAAACACCCCCTTTAATCGGCATACAGGACTGATGACGCAGCCTTGCTTTATAACTGATGAGGCCTTGTTAGCTGTCTCATCAGCCGTTTCATCAATCAAGGTTATCGGTAAGCCTTGTTGCGTCGTGGCATCAGTCTTAGGTACAGTTGCCGCAAAGCACTCAACCAACGCAAAGTCCGGCTCTATCTGCTTAATGAGTATACCTAAATTGATATTTTCAGGCGCACGGGCGAGCCTGATACCGCCATTTTTACCGCGAATCGTCTCTATATAACCCAATTGACCTAATTGATGAATAATCTTTGTCAGATGGCTTCTCGAGATATCATAGCTGTTAGCAATATCACTGATGTTCGCTAAAGCCTGCGGCTCAGGCTTTACGGCGAGATAGATTAAGGAGCGCAGCGCATAATCACTATAGTTCGTCAACTTCATGGGCAGATGCTCCTTAACAATTCAAATTTAACCAAACAAACCATCTGGTCTGGGCTTGGACAATATCGGTAAATAGCTGATGCAAAATAGTACAAAGCAGCTAATCCAAGCGCCTTGCGCAATCATCACCCATAATAAGTAATGTTCGACAGCGATAATAGGTAAAAATGCGCGGCTGACAAATACTAATACCATGAGCGCAAACATCACATTGACCATCTTTGGCGGCTGATGAATATTGCGCCCTGTATGCCCTAATGATACTCGCGCCATCATCGCCAGTGTCATCATACCAACGCCAGCGATAGATAAAGCGTGTACCGCCAGACTGTGACTAAAGCCAAGCCAAGGCTGCAAAGCATATAAGACGAAGCTTAAACACATGCCCAAAAACGCTAAATACAAGGACCAAAGTAAAGGCTTTTGCCAAATCTTTGGGTGATACCAACCGGCTAAACGTATGAGATTGACTATAGCGACGCCAAGAGCAGTGATAGTGAGCAGATATTTATTAGGATAAAATAGATCAATGATAAAAAAAGTCAAGAAAAAAACCAGACTCAAGACATCTTGCCATTTGCTATTGCGTACTTTGACATCAATACCATCATGGGCCAATCCGCGCTCAATAAAAAACGGTACCACGCGCCGGCCAATCGTCAACACTAAGCCGATAATTAGATAAAACCCTAAATACACCCCTATCTTAGTGACAGTCATATCATTAGCAAAAATGCCCCAATAGCACAGTCCGTTGCCTAAGGTGAGTAGCGCAAGTTTGGCCAAAATCCCCATTTGCTTGTATTGCTTAACTTGCAGTACGGCTCGAAACACTACCCACGCCATTGAGGCGACAAACAACATATCAAATATAGCCGCTAATAGTAGTAGCCCCGCACCAACATCTAGACCTAAACCAAAGGCTAGCCAGCTTAAGCGCGCAATTAACCAATAGCTAAAAATAGCTAGCAGCTTATAGCCATGAGGCATCTTCACCCCAGTCCAAGTCTGCACAGCGGTCAATGAAAAACCTGCGACCACGGCTAAAGCATAACCATAAATCATCTCATGACCATGCCAATACAGCGGATTCAATGTCTGCGCGGCGATATCAGTATGACTGGTAAAAACGAACGCCCATAAAGTCATGATAAGTACTGCAAAGACTGCCGCCCCACTAAAGAAAACGCGAAAGCTCAAATTGAGAATAGGGTGCGGTGAGCTTGGTGGCTGCGTCGGTAATTTGATTGCTTGCATAGCGTTCAGCTTATGATTAGTGATTCATTTAAATAACTGTTATTTAAGGTTCATTTTAAATGAATGTTATAAGTTATTCAATATCTGTCATTCTTTTAATATGTGAGAAGCTAGCTAGAATTTTTAAATCACAAAAAAAAGCCACCTAAATGGTAGCTCATATATAGCACTCAATGAAATATTCTTAGGGCGTGTTGAACATTCGACCATAGCACTGACAGAGACTATTTTTTAGGCGATTTGCAGATAAAAATGGTAAGTTTAGTCGTTCTAAGCGTCTATTTTTATCAATAAAGCGGCAAAAAATAGTCCTGTCCCTGTTGTTGTCGTGAGGGCTGATGCTAAAATCGCCCTAGTCGTTGCGACTGTTTAAATAAAATCAGCTAGCCAATGCAATAAGCATTATCTGCAATTTTAACGACGACTAGAACACAGCTTTGATTAACTAGTAGCGATCAGCAGTGCGCATTTGTGAATGTTCAACACGCCCTAATTATTTATATTTGTACTACAGAAATTATCAATGAGATAACAACAATCAAAGTCACATACTTTCTAACGCTAAAGTATTTAGTGTTGATGATACTCGCTTGATTAAGTCCATAATCAATGAGTAGTAAGCTGATAAACCCTATCACTAACAGCCAAATAAAAGCCGCTGTCGATAACAGTAAAAAGCCAAACCATAATACCAAAGTTATCAGGTTACTCAAGATAGGCAACCTTGCAGCCCAAGGGTTATCGTCCGCTAAAGCCAAATGATTACCCCACTGCGCCCCAGCCATAAAGGTGGCAATCACTAAGCCGTAAGTCGCTAGAATATTGCTAGTTTTTCCTAAAGCTAAAACACTATCGACTCCTACTATGAGTAAGATGGCGCAAGCGATAAAGGGAATGCTACCGGCAAAGGTTAGATAAGGACTGAGTTTTTTCATGATTGACAACTCACACTACATATTAGAATTCATTATGACAGCCATTTATCCATAAACTCGCCGTTAGGATCATGCTGCTGGGTTTGTTTTTTTAGATTGAACTGCCTAGAGCCGCGAGGATCCGCCCCTACTCCTGCTAAGTATTGCCAGTTGCCCCAATTGCTCCCAACATCATAATCGATCAGCTGCTGCTCAAAGTAGGCTGCGCCATAACGCCAATCAAGATCTAGCTCATGAATAAAACAGCTCGCCACCAGCTGCCGACCACGATTCGACATATAACCAGTATGATTGAGCTGGCACATACAAGCATTAATAATTGGATATTTAGTCTCACCATTTTGCCACTGCGCTAAACGCTGATCATCATGACGCGTCGAAGGTCTATAATCGCCAATACCTTTAAATAAAAATAAATCTTCTTGATGCTTTATGGCATACCAGTAAAAATACTCACGCCACAATAGCTCAAACCAGATCCAATAAGTTGAGCCATTGGTCACGACTTCGCGCTCGTACTGACGCAGACGATTGAGCAATACCTTTACTGATAGTGTGCCATTAGCAAGCCAAGCTGAGAACTTCGTTGAATGCGTCCACTCATCCAAAGCGTTACGGGTGGTTTTATAGCTGCTTGGGGCGTTAGAAGCAAAATAGCTTTTTAGATGATTCAGCGCAGCACTTTCACCGCCTTGATATTTGGGTTTATCTTTTTCGTCATTAGGATTTGGTTTGTCAACTGAGGGTAATTGCAGAGCATACTTTGACTCATTAATCAGTGCTGCAGGCAATGGTGACAGCGATCTTAGGGTTTCGGTTATTACTAAATCTGTTTCAGCTTTGAGTAAATCTTGAGCATATTCGACTTTTTTACGAAACTGAGTAAAGCTTTGCGGTAGCTCTTTGGTCGGCATTATAGGATACAAGGTATTGATCGACTCACTATGCCAAGCAATATTAGCATACTTAGCGCGCAACAAATTATAAACGTTTAACTGCGCATAATCGGCACTATCACTGACAAAAATATCGCTCACTTGCTGCTGCTCTATGAGCTGGCATAACTGATTAAAAGTATTGGCGCTTGATTCTTTATCCACTTGTCGCAAATACAGCAATCGACTCCCAAGACTCTGCAAAGACCTGTCTAAATCGATCAAGCTTTCATTGATAAACTGCTGGCGGGCATGCCCAAGCTTATCGAAATGATAAGCCTGACCCCAAGCCTCTTGATTGAGCGCCTCAGTCAAATCGACAGCATATACCGGCAGTAGATAACCTGACTTAAGGTTACCTGATTTGGCCTGCTCAGCCGCTTTACTCAATGTCGCATTGTCATGAATACGCAAATCGTTGTGAAATAGCACCATTACTACGTTTTTATTTTGCTCATTAGTCATGTCTTATCTGCCATTTGTAATTGTGCTTAGCTATTACTAAACCTTAACTAATCATAGTTACTGTTGAGAGTAACTATAATGTGATAAAAAATAAGATACAGTATATGGCGTGTTAAAAGCGGGCTTAGTATTGGCGAATAGTCTTAAATATAACGACTAGAATAAACATTGACTACAAACAAGCAGCCTGCTTAAATGGTCAATCATCAAACAGATCTTGATAACTATAATTAAAGGAGATAACTGTGAGTGAAGACAATGCTTCGGCAGAAAAACGTAAAATCATCAATAGGTTTTTGACTCAGCTCACCCGTGAAGAACCGCAAATGTACTATGCTTCTACTGCTGAGATTTCCCGCAGTATCTATACTTTGATTAAAGAGCACAGCAACCGCTTAGATGTCGAAGAGCAAGCGTTAGTCAGAAATATGTCAGTCGAGGAGATCCAATCTATTTTGGGCTTTAATCTAAAATAGTAGACTCAACCCATTCGTTTATGAGTGAAATTAACCCTCTTAGGTACAAAAAAAGACTGCTACTAGAGCAGTCTTTTTACGAGTTAAAATATTTATGAAAATGAATTAGAACGCATTAGAAAGCATCAGAACGATCAGAACGATCAGAACGATCAGAACGAATAGTCACGCGGTTTGTGCTGATAAGACACCCAGTGCAGACGCGTCATCTCCTCTAGCACCCACTCGCCATTAAAGCGGCCAATACCTGAGTTTTTCTCACCACCGAATGGTACTACGCTCTCGTCATTGACGGTGATGTCATTGACATGAGTCATCCCAGCTCTGATACCACGGGCAAAACGTAAGCCTTTCTCCATATCTGTCGTAAACACCGAACTTGATAATCCATACTCAGTATCATTGGCAAGCTTCAACGCCTCATCCTCATCTTGTGCGCGAATAATGCCAACTAAGGGCCCAAAGATCTCATTACGGAATAAGTCCATATCAGCAGTTACCTCAGTGAAGACATGAGGCGGCACAACTTGACCTTCAATCTCACCGCTGAGTAATGTCTTAGCGCCTTCCTCTTGAGCTTTAGCGATTTTATCTTTTAAAGAGTCGAGCTGATCTTGATTAATGATAGGACCAACAGCCGTATCTTTATCATTAGGATCACCGACTTTGATGGTTTTTACATGTTCAACGAAACGCTCAACGAATTCATCATAGATAGCATCTTCAACGATGATGCGGTTGATAGCAATACAGATTTGACCTTGATGCAAGAACTTACCGAAGACTGCCGCTTTTGCCGCATTCTCTAGATCGGCGTCTGCTAATACCACAAACGGATTGTTACCGCCAAGCTCTAATGCGACAGGTTTGATAGTATCGCCGCCATTAGCAAGCTCGCCGATGTGTTTGCCAACTGCGGTGGAGCCAGTGAAGGAGACAAAGCTTGGAATGTCGTGCGTGACGATAGCATCGCCAATCTCGCTACCTGCGCCGACGACTACGTTGAGCAAGCCTTTTGGCAAGCCTGCCTCTTCAAAGATCTTGGCGAGTAGCAGACCGCCGGTGATAGGTGTATCGCTAGCAGGTTTTAGCACCACCGCATTACCCAAGGCTATTGCAGGGGCAATAGAGCGCTGGGTCAAGTGCAGTGGGAAATTCCAAGGACTAATCACCGCAATCACGCCGATAGGCTCGCGATAAGCGAAGTTTTCTTTACCTGGTATGTTAGACGGACGAATCTCACCATGCATACGATTAGGAAAAGTTGCTGCCTCTACCGTGATAGCGCGCGCACTACCAAACTCCACCATTGCCTTTATACGAGTACTGCCCGACTCTTTCACCAGCCAATCGACAATCTCCTCTTGGCGCTGATCTAAAATCTCAACTACCTTATATAGTAGGCTTGAGCGCTCAGTAGGCATCGTTTGTGCCCACTGTTGCTGTGCTTTTTGCGCCGCCTTAAAGGCTTCATCAAGCTGACCTTCTGTCGCTTGCTGAATATTAACTAAAGTCTCACCAGTAAAAGGGTTGGTATTCGTATTGACGCTATCATCCTGCCCTTGTTGCCACTCGCCTGCAATGTACTGCAAGTCAAAGTCACTATAAGCGTTTTTTTTAGTTTCAGTATTATTTGACATAACTTTTCCTTTTTATTTATTAGGTTAGGGCGTGTTGAACATTCAAATGTGGCACTGGCGGCGGCTATTTTTCAGGCAATACGCAGTGAAATTTTCGAAGCCTAGTCATTCTAGGATAGACAATTTCGCCATGTATTGGCAAAAAAGAGCCCCGCCCCAAAGGGCTGATGCTAAAATCACCCCAAACGGTGTTGTAAACCTAGCTAAGGCCTCGACATTATCGTCGGTTTACGCCTAGTTTGGTGCGATTTTATCTATCAGCAGTCCTAATATTTGAATGTTCAACACGCCCTAATGACATGGTATCTGTAAGCAGCTCAGTAGCTCAGTAACTTTATAAATTACTAGTGGCTCTTTTATTAACATTTTTAGTAGCTGTACTCGTAGTATTGGGACGAGTTTAAACTCACTTCTCTTAGCTCAATAACTACTCAACCATTGAAAGTCAGCTTGCTAGACGACTGGTCTAATGCTAACATAGCTGCTTTAAAACTCAGACTATTTTGCATTAAAGTTTGTTGACTGAACGTAACTGATGCCTCTTTATTTTATTCTGTCTTCAGTGCTTTGAGTAACCAAGTTCAGTAAAATACAATGACTATAAATTAAAGAGATAACGCTAATATAAGCAAAATTATAAAATTAGGAGAACATAACTTTTATGTCTACCGCTGCTACTTTTGACTCACTACCTTCTTTAGATAGTGGACACTCTGATACAACGTTATCTAACACTAAGACCCATCTGCTAGATACGGGTTATCGGCTTATTGCCTCTAAAGGCTTTACTGCCGTAGGTATCAAGCAAATACTAGACACAGCAGGGGTGCCTAAAGGCTCTTTTTATCATTATTTCGCCTCCAAAGAAGCTTTTGGCGAAGAGATTATCACCCACTACTTTACTCGTTATAAAAGACGCTTAGAGCTTATTGCAGACGAAAACAGTAGCGCTCAGCAAAAGATCTATGACTATTTTCAGAACTGGTACGACACCCAACAAAACGGCTGTGACCTTGAAAAGTGTTTAGTCGTTAAACTCAGCGCTGAAGTTGCTGATATCTCGGAGCCGATGCGAGAAGCTCTGAATAACGGCTATCAACAAACGATTAACTGGTTAACTGAGCTTATCAAGGCAGGATGGAGCGATCAATCTATTCCGAAGCTTGACAATGTCTCCGCTGAAAGTATCGCTAAGCGTTGGTATTTTTCCTGGCTTGGCGCCAGCTTGATTGCCAAAATCAGTCAGTCCAACACTTCGTTAGCAGAGGTGTGGCAGATGACAACGGTCCAATTGGGTCGTTAGTCATTAGTCGTTAACTATGGCGACTGGCATTCTCTAACTATCTCATAGGGCTCTCTTTCTTACGTTGTTTTGTAACTAAGGCCTATTTTTTTACTTTACTTACTAGACGACTGGTCTAATTTCTGTACAATGCTATTCATCAAAAGATAGTTAATGGCTACTTATCGCTACTTATCAAATAGCGGTTAGTCAAAGCTTTTAACAAAGCACTGCTAATCACTACTCAGCTCACATTAAATCATCACGCTAATCATTTAGGATTTTTATGAATAACTTTCAATACTACAACCCTGTCCGTATCGTCTTTGGCGAAGGCCAAATCGAACAACTCTCAGATCTTGTGCCGACTGATGCTCGTGTCCTTATCACATATGGCGGCGGCTCAGCTGAGCGTACGGGTACTTTGGACGAGGTTAGAACTGCCTTATCAGCGAACGGTAATCGCGAGGTTTTTGAGTTTGGCGGTATAGAACCCAATCCAGAATTTGTTACTTTGTTAAAAGCTGCGGATCAAGTGAATGAGCATAATATCGACTTTATCTTAGCGGTCGGCGGCGGTTCAGTTATCGACGGTAGTAAGTTTGTCGCCTTAGTGTCTTCACTCAAAGAAGACGAAGGCACAGTCTCACGTGAAAAAGCATGGGACGCCCTGATTGGTTATACCAAAAAACTAGATTCAGCGGTGGATCTTGGTGCGGTATTGACCATTCCAGCCACAGGCTCTGAGATGAATTCAGGCGGCGTAGTCAACTATAGCGAACGTCAGGCCAAACTGCCTTTTGGCAATCCGCTAGCTTTCCCTAAGTTCTCCATCTTAGACCCTGCCAAAACCCTTACCCTACCCGATAGCCAAGTCATGAATGGCGTTGCAGATGCGTTTGTACATGTGATGGAGCAGTACCTTACTTATCCAGTTAACGCCAAAGTACAAGACGCTTTTGCTGAGAGTCTGCTAAAAATACTTATCGAAGAAGGCCATGCGGTAAAAGCTGATCCTAACAATATGGAAACGCGTAAAAATATCATGTGGACGGCGACGATGGCGCTGAACGGCTTGATTGGTACGGGCGTGCCGCAAGATTGGACCACGCACATGATAGGTCATGAGCTGACCTCATTACACGCTATCGATCATGCCCGCACCTTGACGATTGTATTGCCGTCAGTCATGCGCGAGCTTAAAGACAGCAAAAAAGACAAGCTCCTACAGTACGCGCGTAATGTCTGGAATATTGAAGCGAATAATAACCAAAGCGATGATGAGGTTATAGAAGCTGCTGTTGTTCGCACCGAAGATTTCTTCCGTGATTTAGGTCTCCCCGTAAGCCTAGCTGACGTCGATCTTGATGACTCTGCTATCGATCCTATCATTGAGCAGTTAGAGGCGCATAAGATGGTCAAATTAGGTGAGCATGATAAGAATGACTTAACAGTCTCACGCCGTATTCTAGAGCGGGCAACAACCAGTAAAGCTTCGTAACGCTTTACCCTCAATAGCCCATACGAGTAATACGCTGTGAATTGCTAATATGGGTTATTGGGATCAATTTTTGCTACTTATTAAGCCGTGTATGTATCAGTTTTTGTCTACGACCATGAGTTTTAGTGTTGTAGATATGCAGTTGATCAATAATAAATAAAATAGGAGATCATTCATGAGTTTTGACAAACAACAAAACAAACAACAGAACCGTCAAATTAAGTTAGCCAGTCGCCCTACGGGTGAGCCGAACGCCGATAACTTCGAGATGGCAACAAGTGAGATGCCAAAAGCAGGTAGCAATGAGATGCTACTGCGTACCGTCTATTTATCGCTTGATCCTTATATGCGCGGTCGTATGAGCGATGCAAAAAGCTATGCTGATCCGCTAGAAGTCGGTGATGTCATTATGGGCGCGACGGTGGCGCAAGTGGTCGAGTCCAATATCGATAAATTTAGCGAAGGCGATTTGGTAGTCGCCAACTCAGGCTGGCAAGATTATAGCGTCAGTGATGGCGAAGACGTACTAAAACTTGATAAAGACATGGCCAATCCTTCTTATGGCTTAGGCGTTTTAGGTATGCCAGGTTTTACCGGTTATATGGGTTTGACTGACATCGGTAAACCGCAAAAAGGCGAGACTCTAGTCGTTGCTGCCGCTACAGGCCCAGTTGGCGCGACAGTCGGACAAGTTGGTAATACCTATGGCACACGCACTGTCGGTGTCGCAGGCGGTAAAGAAAAGTGTGAGTTTGCTGTCAATGAGCTTGGCTTTGATGTGTGTATCGATCACTATGCCGATGATTTCGCTGAGCAGCTAAAAGCCGCTTGCCCTAATGGTATCGATATCTATTATGAAAACGTCGGCGGTAAAGTCTTTGATGCGGTCATGCCGTTATTGAACGCCCATGCGCGTATTCCTGTTTGCGGCCTTGTCTCGCAATATAACGCGACTGAACTACCCGATGGTAAAGATCGTTTAAGTGTATTGATGGGTCTGATCTTAAGACAACGTATGACGGTCAAAGGTTTTATTATCTTTGAAGAGTACGGCGAGCACTTCCCTGAGTTTCTAAAAACCATGAGCGAAATGGTAGCCTCAGGCAAAGTCAAAACCAAAGAGTATATCGCTGATGGTTTAGATCAAGCGCCTGATGCTTTTGTCGGTATGCTCAATGGCGATAACTTCGGTAAAACCGTGGTCAAAGTCGCTGATGTTGCTTAGTCAATAGCTCAATTTATTAAATAACTCAACTTGACTTGTTAAACCACTTAGTTTACAAACAATATGGCGCTGTTTCTCGGTACGGCTCAATTTTTAGGATGTACCGAGTGGCAGGTCATTAACTCTAAAACGATTAGCAAAATAACAAACAATAAGGGTAACTATGAAGATTTTAATGGTACTAACCTCACATGACGAATTAGGCGATACTGGTAAAAAGACTGGCTTTTGGCTAGAAGAGTTTGCTGCGCCTTATTACGCTTTTATTGACGCTGGCGTTGATGTCACCCTCGCCTCGCCTGCTGGTGGTCAGCCGCCGCTTGATCCTAGTAGCGATACCGAAGACGCTCAAACCAAAGATACTAAGCGCTTCAAAGAAGATAGCGAGGCGCAAAAGCACCTTGCCAATACCAAAAAACTTGCGGATATGAAAGCTGAAGATTTCGACAGCGTATTCTATCCAGGTGGCCATGGTCCATTATGGGATTTAGCAGTTGATAAAGACTCGATTAGTTTGATTGAGACTTTTGTACAGCAAGATAAACCCGTTGCCTTTGTTTGTCACTCTCCTGGAGCGCTCAAGAACGTCAAAGTCGATGGTGAGTACTTAGTCAAAGGTAAAACTGTCACCGGATTTACCAATTCAGAAGAAGACGCTGTCGGCCTTACCGATGTCGTACCTTTCTTAGTAGAAGATGCGCTCAAAGCCAACGGTGGCGACTATCAAAAAGCAAACGACTGGGAGTCTTATGTCGTTGAAGATGGCCTGCTTATCACCGGTCAAAACCCAGCGTCATCAGAAGACGCTGCCAAACGTTTGCTCAACAAGCTCAATGCCTAGAGGAGATAAGGTATCAAACCTAATAGTAATATTCGCTTGCACCACTTAAACCAATCGCGTTCTATGCGCGTTCTGTGGTTGCTAGAAGAGATTGGCGTCCCTTATGAAATCGTCAGTCATCAGCGGGATGCAAAGACCTTTATGGCACCAGAGAGTCTAAAGCTGGTGCATCCTTTAGGTAAGTCTCCTGTTATAGAAGTTGATGGTCAACTTCTTGCAGAATCAGGGGCTATCACTGAGCTGCTAATTGAGCGTTTTGCGTCTAAACGCTTGCGCCCAGCTCCCGATAGCAAAGAGTATGGCGAGTACCTACAATGGATACATTTTGCTGAAAGCTCACTTATGGTGCCTATGTTATTAGAGGTGTTTACACGCGGCTCTATAAAGAGCGATGATGTGTGGTTAAATCGCTATATCGCGCGTGAAAAGCATAAATTGCTCAGCTATTTAGATAAAGTCGTAGAAAATAAGTCTTTTATCGTTGCTAATAAGTTGAGTGGAGCCGATTTTATGCTCTCTTTTGACTTAATTTTGATGGCACGCAATAAAGAATTAGATGACTATGTCCATGTCAAACAATACGCTTTGCAGCTAGCTAGCTTAGATAGTTATCAGCGAGCGATGCGCCTCGAGGATAACTATGACGAAGCGGTACAACCTAATATGATTAAGTAGCAAAATGCATATTACTATGACTCATGTTTAGTAAGTCAAAAACAGCTCTCATTGAGCTGTTTTTTTTGCTTAACAGCGGTTAACGTGAAATCTTACGCCCTAAAAACTTCTCTTCAAGCCAGCTATTTATAAACATATTATCAGGATCATACTGCTGTCTGATTTCCAAAAAGCGCTTTAGATCAGGGTACAAAGCGTGCAGCTCATTTGCATTTAACTTATTGACCTTACCCCAGTGCGGACGGCCTTGCCACTTTTTCATATACTCATATAACCAGTCGAATAACGGTTCGCTATCCATGCCTTTATATACGTGAAAGGATAGTACCGCACAGTCCTCACCTTGCGTGGGACTGAGCATACCACTCTCGCCCTTGTGAGTACGTACCTCGATAGGAAAGTGCGAGCCTTTATTACCTTGCAATAAAATATCATTAACCTCAGAGATACAAGCTTCAAAATCAGAGAGCTTTATAAAGTATTCTGACTCGTTGAATTTGACGCCGCGCGGCGTTGGAAACACTTCATAGCTGTAACCTTCGCGCTTAGTATTGGGAATGGAGCTGGCAGATATTTGACTGACCTTTTTGGTCCAGTTTGGGTTCATCCTTGCCATCTCAGATAGCACATAAAAAGCGCCATTTAACGTCACTTTGCTATCGAATTGATCTTTGAATTAATGTGGCGAGTTGTCTTTGATGTAGTTGAGCATATCAATAGAGCGAATCGACTTAGTCGCTAAGCAGCTTGACGGCTTGGGTCTTTTGATTGACTAGGCTGATATTATAATCGAGGGCGTCCATATCAAGCCAAGCACTAGGCGCTTTGGGCGGGATGGCATTAGCAAAATCCATTTCACTATTCCTTGAACATAAATAAAAAACACTCTAGGGCGTGTTGAACATTCGACCATGGCACTGACAGAGACTATTTTTTAGGCGATTTGCAGATAAAAATGGTAAGTTTAGTCGTTCTAAGCGTCTATTTTTATCAATAAAGCGGCAAAAAATAGTCCTGTCCCTGCAGGCTGATGCTAAAATCGCCCTAGTCGTTGCGAAAATCTAGCCAATGCAATAAGCATTACCTGCAATTTTCACTTAAACTAGAACTATTTTAGCTATCAGCAGTGCGCATTTGTGAATGTTCAACACGCCCTAATACTAGCTCAAATGGTCATGATAAAACTAGGGCCTGTTAACAGACCCTAATCTATGCACTAGTTAAGGCAATAAGCGTTTGGTCGTCCAACGACTGTTTTCTTTGCTATAAACGATACGATCATGCACGCGATTGGCACGGCCTTGCCAAAACTCAATACGCTCGATAGTAATCTCATAACCACCCCAAAATTCAGGCGTTGGCACTTTGGTATCTTGAGGGTACTCTTGTAATAACTGAGCAAACTTATCCTCCATCACTTCTCGATTGGCCACTTCACCACTTTGTGGTTGACTCACCCAAGCACCAACTTGACTATCGTGCGGGCGCTTCTGAAAATACTCAGCCGACTTATCAGCAGCTATTTTGGCAATAGAGCCACTGATACGCACTTGACGCTCAAGCTCGTGCCAAAAAAATAGCACCTCAGCATTCGGGTTTTGGGCAATGTCTTGACCTTTTGCGCTCTCATAATTGGTATAAAAGACGATACCGGTATCCGTCACTTCCCGCAATAAGACGATACGCACGCTAGGCTTGTTATCTGCGCCGCATGTCGCAAGACTCATCGCATAAGGCTCTTGTACTTTTTGCTCTAGCGCTTCATTCATCCAAGCTTTAAATAGCGTAAATGGCGACTCTGGTACCAAAGACTGATCCAACTCACCTTTTTCGTAAGACAAACGCTGATCGGTAAAATCCATACTCATAAAGACTCCTTTTGTGACTGTTAAATGCGCCTAGCCCAAGTGAGCTTTGATTTGATCGGCGAGCTCGTTCGCCATCACATCACATTCTATCTCATCATCGGACTCGACCATTACCCGAATCATCGGCTCAGTGCCTGACTGACGAATAAGCAGGCGACCACGGCCCTCAAGCTTGGTACGGGCTTTATCAAAAGCTGCGACCAGCTCTGGATTGGCAAACGGATCTTGCATCTTCGCCAGACGCACGTTCACTAGCTTTTGCGGTAAGACTGTGAAATCCTCTATTAAAGCGCTCAAGGCTCTATTTTGTTCTTGCATCACTGCGAGTACTTGTAGCCCTGCTATAATCGCGTCGCCGGTGCGGCTCTTATCCAAACACAAAATATGACCGGAGGGCTCGCCGCCCAATATCCAGTCTTTTGCTTCTAGCTCATGCATCACGTAACGATCGCCAACTTTAGCTCGCGCAAACTCAATACCTTTCGCTTGCAGCGCCAGCTCTAGACCCATGTTACTCATCAAGGTACCGGCAACCCCTTTCGCCAGCTGCTTGCCTTGCGTTGCGAGCACATAGAGAATACCATCACCGTCGACTAGATGACCTAAGTCATCCACCATCACAATACGGTCGCCATCACCATCAAGCGCGATACCGACATCTGCATTGTGCGCTAATACCGCTTTTTGTAGTCCTTCAGGATGTGTGGAGCCGCAGTCAGAGTTGATGTTGATACCGTCGGGAGTATTATTAATCGCTATAACCGTAGCGCCAAGCTCGCGTAACACTCTTGGCGCTACGCTATAACCAGCTCCATTGGCGCAGTCCACGACGATTTTGAGATGGTTGAGGTCATACTGGTATGGGAAACTTCCTTTACAAAACTCGATATAGCGGCCCTTGGCATCATCGATTCGGTGGTTTTTGCCGAGTTTGGCAGGATCGTTAATAGGCATCATCGGCGTCGCCGCATCTGCTAGATCTGCGCTCATAATGGCATCTAACTTTTCATTGATTGCGTTTTGCACCTCATCGGTGAGTTTTTTACCATCACCTGAGAATAGCTTGATACCATTATCGTAGTATGGATTGTGGGAGGCCGAGATCACTACCCCCGCATCAGCATTAAAACTGCGAGTCAGGTGCGCAATTGCAGGCGTAGGTAGCGGCCCTAGCATGTGGACATCAACGCCTGCAGCATTGAAGCCTGCTTGCAGTGCGCCTTCGATGACATAGCCCGACAGCCGCGTATCTTTACCAATGACGACACTTGGCTTACGCGTAGCATTGCTTCGATTTTCTATCAGTACTTGTCCGGTCACATAACCTAATTTCAAAATGAAATCAGGAGTGATTGGTAACTCTCCAAATTTCCCACGTATACCGTCTGTACCGAAATAGCTCATTATTATTACATCCTTACACTTATTTAAAAATACTTATTTAAAGTATAACCATCCTTTGATAAGGGGCTTTACTACTCCGTTATTTTACGAAAAAAAACAGTCAGCAATGACAGAGCATTGTTGACTGTTTGTATCTAGTATCTAGCTATTATTAGGTCTTTATACAGCGTTTATGCGCTAAAAAACTTATCTAGCCAAGCGTATGCTTGTCAGCTTATACACGATAGTTAGGCGCTTCTTTAGTGATTTGCACATCATGGACGTGCGACTCTTTCATACCTGCTGAGGTGACTTTTATGAATTGCGGATTGCTACGCATCTCCTCAATCGTCGCACTACCTGTATAACCCATCGATGAGCGCAGACCGCCGACCAATTGATTGACGATACCGGCGACTGGACCTTTATAAGGTACACGGCCTTCGATGCCTTCTGGGACTAGTTTTTCTACGCCATCTTTGGCATCTTGGAAGTAGCGATCCGACGAGCCGTTTGATCCTGACATCGCGCCTAAGCTACCCATACCGCGGTAGGCTTTGTAATAACGGCCCTGAAATAGCTCAACCTCACCAGGAGCTTCTTCGGTGCCAGCCATTAAGGAGCCGACCATAATACATGAGGCACCAGCGGCAATGGCTTTTGCCATATCGCCTGAGTAGCGAATACCGCCATCAGCGATTAGCGGAATGCTATCTTTTAGGGCACTGGCAACATTATCAATCGCCGAGATTTGCGGCACGCCGATACCGGCAATGATACGAGTGGTACAGATAGAGCCTGGGCCAATACCGACTTTTACCGCATCGGCGCCAGCATCACGTAGGGCTAAAGCTGCGTCGCCTGTGGCAATATTGCCACCGATGACCTGAATATGCGGAAAGTTCTTTTTGATCCAAGATACCTTTTCGATGACACCTTTAGAGTGGCCATGAGCAGTATCAACGACTAGTACATCGACGTCAGCGGCAATCAAAGCTTCGACGCGGGTCTCAGTATCCGCGCCAGTACCGACAGCAGCACCAACGCGCAGACGACCTTTGTCATCTTTACAAGCATTGGGGTTATTTTCAGCCTTTGCAAAGTCATTGACCGTAATCAAACCACGCAGACGAAAATCATCATCAATAACGATTACTTTTTCGATGCGATGCTCATGCAGCAATTTTTTGATATTCTCATTGCTCTCACCTTCATGAACGGTCACTAATTGCTCTTTTGGCGTCATGATCTCACTGACAGGCTGTTTTAGATTGGTCTCAAAACGCCAGTCACGGTGAGTGACGATACCGACCACTTTATCGGTGCCTTTTTCTACGACCGGTACGCCTGAGATGTTATTGTCCTCAGTCAGTCTTAGTAGATCGCCGATAGTCATCTCAGGATGCACAGTAATAGGATCGACGACCGTACCGGCTTCAAACTTTTTGACGCGGCGTACTTGCGTGGCCTGCTTGTCGATATCCATGCTTTTGTGCAAAATACCAATACCGCCCAATTGCGCCATAGTGATGGCCATCTCAGACTCAGTCACCGTATCCATAGCAGCCGAAACTAAGGGTAGATTCAAAGTAATATTTTTGGTCAAGCGCGTAGTGAGGTCGGCAGATTTTGGTAGGACTTCAGAATAGGCTGGTAACAATAACACGTCATCAAAAGTTAAGGCTTCATCGACAATACGTAACATACATACCCCTAATAGTGGCTATTTTGATGGGTGGGAGCTAATTGCAAGACGATAGAGGCGTAAATATAACGCAGCAGCTATTTTGATGTCATCTTGATATCTTAGTTATCCCTTTAAAATAACGCCATATTATAGCAAATATAACACCCTCTCACAGGTTATTTTTAGCGCTGATTTGCAGGCGCTCTTACACTTTTGGTCTATTTTTACTAGCGATGATATGAGTTTAACTGTCTTTAAAGGTTATCCGCTCCGCTGGCAGGTATGGCTTTTGTTCTGCATGGAGATACGCTAGCATGACCTCACGAACTTCACATTCAAGCGTCCAAGCATTCAGTGGGCTATCAGAAGCTAGCGCGCCGCGTAGCGTAATCGTATCTTCGTTGACCGCGGTGGCGATGAGCTCAGGCTCAGTCTCGCCATCCCAGAGCTTATTGTCTTTGACCACCTCAATGAATTTTTGTCTAATCACCTCAATATCGACGCCATAATCTACATAGAGATAGACCGGTCTTGTTTGATGAGACTCCGTATGCGACCAGTTCTCGACAATCTCAGTGACAAAGTGGCGCATCGGGATGATTAACCGCCGCTCATCCCAAGTTTTGAGTACCGCATAGGTATATCGCAGATCCTCAATAGTCGTCCAATCGCCTTCCATCATCACCGTATCAGCAATGCGTACAGGCTGGGTAATAGCCACTTGCATGCCAGCGATAATATTGCCCAAAGTAGGCTGCGCCGCCACGCCAATTACTACCCCAGCAATACCCGCTGACGTTAATAAAGTCTTTCCTAAGCCCTCGACATTGGTAAACTCACTAATACCAATCCAAATACTACCCAAGATCATGACAAAAATAAAGACTCGTCTAAATATCGAGACATAAGTGAGACGAATACGGTATTTATCGTACTGCTCTTCACCCAAACTATCGATTTGTAAGTCTTGATAGCGATTGGCAAAAAAATGAATAATTCGAATACCTAGCCATACCGTACTGATGACTAAAAACACCCAAATGATCGGCCGCGTCGCAGTCGCTACTGCATCAAGATAAGGAAAGCCGCCAGAAGCCAAGGTATAGACTAGAGAGAAGCTAATGGTCAAGGTCAAAGGTACCGTCAGTTTACTGGCCAAATCTCTAACACTGCGGCGCCCTACGCTCTCACTTTTTTGCTCATCGTTTTTACTTACTCCCATGTTGATAAGCTTGCCAACGCCTGTACTTAGCAGCCATCCTAGACCCATCGTCGTTAAGAAAAACAACAGCAAAGCACAGTATTCCCATATCGCAATACCGAAGAGACGCGCGGTCAGTATTAACGGTAAGTAACGCTCAAACTTAGCGGGCTGATACTGCTCATATAGATTGTCTATATTGCCAACCGTGTGAGCCGAAAACACCCAAACCGGCTGCTGATCACCGACGCGGACACGCTCTATAGAAATAGGTACTCGGCGCTCACGATAATCCATATAGCCCAAGCGTATCGAGCGACGCGGGATGCCGCGCACGCTACTACTGCTGCCTATCGTCGGCTCAATCAAACCATCGGGGCGATCGGGCATATCATTGAAGACATACAGCTCGTTTTTACGCAATAAATAGTCTAGACGTTTTGCTAGCTCAACGCCGCGGTTTGGCTGGCGCTCACTATCAATCAGGTTCATATTCAGCGCATAAGCGGCCAACCCGAATTGCTGCTTCATAATAGCGGATTGAAAAAACTCCATCGTCGCTAGTGGACTTGATAAATGCGGCGGCTCAGATAAAGGTGGCAGACCTGCATTAAGCTTGTTTAGAGGGTAATAGTTGGGGTTATAATCTCCTACAATCTCAGTATCGCCTTGTAAATACCCAGCTTGCGGCACTGCTATCTTTTCTGAGGGATCAATAACCTTGTTAATTATTTTGCTAGGGTTGATATCCTCCAGCTTGATACTGCTAATCTTATCTTCAGCATAATCAACGATATTATCAGGCTGAGTGGTGATTGATATCGGCGAGCTATCGGCCGTATTAGCTTGGCTATCTTGGCTATTTTCTGCAGCATATACAGGTAGGCTGATAAGCGATAGCACTAACCAGGCCATCAATGCATGAACTAGCATCATGCTGCTTGAGCGCACTGAGCGTATTGAGAACACTGAGCACATAGCCACTTCGGCATTAGCGGTGCTATCGAAGCAAGGATTGTTAAGCATAAACGCGTCTCGCTTAGTAGCGTAAGGCATCAGCTTGCGCCGCTCAGCACTACGGAGTCTACCAGCACTACAAGGTATAAAGGTATGAAACTTAGTCATATTTATAATTTTCTAGCAAAAGTATGTTGATAAATTAAAGCAGTCCTTAACATAAAGCCAGTATAGAACTGACTTTATTTGTTAGTCTACGTATATTACCTGCCTTACTTATATAGCCTGCTCTCTACAAAAAACAGGGTTTGAGTATCTTTCTTCATGTCTCTTTTTTATTTTTTACTCTTTATTCTTTAAGCATCTTTGAAGGTAATGCGCTCAGCAGGCAGATAAAGTTTTTGTTTATTGTAAAGATAATTTAGCATCTGCTCTCGTATCTCACACTAAAGGTATTGGCATTGAGGGCTATCGCTTATCAAACTACTTTAAACATAAGCTAATTGAGTCCATCAAAAAAAGCCAGCATTAAGCTGGCTTTCTCTATGCGTATTTGTAGTTATCTTGGTAATTTTGTCCGTTTATGGCAGCAGCGGTGTTAAGCGCGGCGCCAAGTCGTGCCAGCGCTACTATCTTCAAGCTCAATGCCCGCCTCTTTTAGCTGCATTCGTATCTCATCAGCCCGAGCGTAGTCTTTGTTGGCTTTGGCAGCGCCGCGCTCAGCAATCAGCGCATCGATAGCGTCATCACTAAGACCATTCTCTGACTTTTCGCCGATAACGGCTTGCAAAAACTGTTTTGGCGGCTGCTGTAGGATATTTAATGATTTGGCAAGCGCGCGCAGCTGCTGCGCTAACTGCCAAGCCTTGTCCGTATCTTGCGCTTTAGCTGCTTTATTGACTTCACTGGCTAAGCTAAACAATACGCTAATAGCCGCCGAACTATTAAAATCATCATTCATAGCCGCAATAAAGTCTTGACCTGCCGCGCTTTGATACGCTTGATTAATAAGCTCTTGGTCAGCCTCAAGCGCTTGACTTTGATGTTGTTGAGCGATTTTTAGTGCATTATATAATCTGCTTAGGCTATTATGCGCCTCATCCAAAGCGCTATCTGAGAAGTTGACTTGGCTGCGGTAGTGACTCGACAATAAGAAGAACCGCACGGTCTCAGGATGATATTTGTTCGTGACTTCGCGTATAGTAAAAAAGTTGCCCAAAGACTTAGACATCTTTTCACCATCGACATTGATAAAGCCAACGTGCATCCAGTTATTAGCGTACTCGCAGCCCGTTGCCGCCTCAGATTGGGCAATCTCATTTTCATGATGCGGAAACTGCAGGTCATGACCACCGCCATGGATATCAAAGGTATTACCCAAGCATTTCGTCGACATCGCAGAGCACTCAATATGCCAGCCCGGACGCCCTTGCCCCCAAGGAGAAGTCCACTGTGGCTCGCCCGCTTTTGCAGCTTTCCATAAGACAAAATCAAAAGGATTACGCTTGATATTTTCAACCTCAACGCGAGAGCCTGCTTGCATCTCATTCAGCTTGCGCTTAGAGAGTTTGCCATAGTCGGCGAAGCTATCGACAGCGTAATAGACATCGCCATTATCAGCAGCATAAGCATAATCACCTTCGATTAAAGTTGTGATCATTTGCTGCATCTCATCGATGTGATCGGTAGCCCTCGGCTCTGCATCCGGACTCAAGCAGCCAAGCGTGGCAGCATCGTCATGCATCGCTTTTGTGAAGCGCTGTGTCAAAGTGCCGATATCTTCATTATTTTCGATAGCGCGCGCGATAATCTTGTCATCGATATCCGTTATGTTGCGTACATAGTTGACGTCATATCCTAACTGACTAAGCCAGCGCACTACCATATCAAAAGCCACCATCACTCGCGCGTGACCGATATGACAGTAATCATAAACCGTCATGCCGCAGACATACATGCCTAACTTGCCAGCGACTAAGGGCCGCAAGGGCTGTTTGCGAGCTGTCAATGAGTCGTATACAACCAGCTGGGACTGCGCATCGGTAACTGAGGTAGTCATAACAAATTAGCCTTTTGATAAAATGAAGTGATATAAATTTTAACGCATTATCTTAGCGAAAATGGACATAAAATACTACAATGAGCGTAGGACGCTATTAAATAAAACCGTTAATTAACCGCCCTCGCAGCGCGTTATGCAGCTAAGATACAATAAACTGAAATACAAAAATCTAGATACAGAAGCTAAGGAGCTCTAAATGGGCAATCGTTTAAGTAAGATATACACCCGCACTGGTGATGATGGCACCACAGGTATGGCAGATGGTAGCCGCGTCAGCAAAGCCGATATACTCTTTACAGTGATGGGTGATATCGACGAGCTCAACTCGCATGTTGGCTTAGTACGTGCCCAATTAACGCAAATGAACACGGCGGCTACTCAAGAGACAGCTCAGCATTTATCCCTTATCAAAGAGTCAGATTTTGCGCACGCTTTAGTAATTATTCAGCATTTACTATTTAACATTGGCGGTGAGCTGGCGATGCCAGAGTATGAAGGCGTAAACGAGACTCATATCGACTGGTTAGAGCAGCAGATAGATACCATGAATACTCGCTTGCCGCCGCTCAAAGACTTTATTTTGCCTACAGGGACGGTATTGGTCAGTCAATTGCACATAGCGCGCACTGTATGCCGCCGCGCTGAGCGTCAAGCGGTGTTGTTACAGCAGCAGCGCCCGCAAGCTATTCGTAGTACCGCTGTCAGCTTGATTAATCGGCTATCTGATTGGTTATTTGTCGCGGCGCGTTTTTGTACTGATCCTGCTCAAGTCTCGGAAGTCTTATGGGATAGTCAAGTGTTACAAAAGCTTGATAACGATAAATAATGTTCTGTTATCTGTCGTTTATAATTAATGACTCTTTTTATTAAATTAGTTTATTAACACTAGGGCGTGTTGAACATTCGACCGTGGCACTGACAGAGACTATTTTTTAGACGATTTGCAGATAAAAATTGTAAGTATAGTCATTCTATACGTCAGTTTTTATCAATAAAGCGGCAAAAAATAGTCCTGTCCCTGTTGTTAGAGTGAGGGCTGATGCTAAAATCGCCCTAGTCGTTGTAAAAATTTAGCTAAGGCATCTGCATTACCTGCAATTTTCCCTTAGACTAGAACACAGCTTTGATTAACTAGCAGCGATCAGCAGTGCCTTCTTGTGAATGTTCAACACGCCCTAGCCTTAAACGAAATTCTAAAACCCGCTTTGAAAATAACAAACAATCAAAAAGCGTCTATAACTTCAAGCTATAGACGCTTTTTTTAACCACTGATGCTTAAGACATGATTTTTAAGACAATCATAACCCTTAGTAAGTGGCACTATCGTCTTCGATGATGATCATATCGATGCTCTCATCTTCAGGTACGGCTTTTGGAAGTGCAGACTCTACTGGGTTATCATCATTTGTGATAGCCGCTGCCGTACTCTCTTCATTCGCACTGCCGCTTTGATTGATTGATGGCGGCGCTGGTGGTGTTGGCGGCTCGGCTCGACGAATAGGCTCAACTGGCGTCACCGTTCTAGGCTGACGGATGGTCTGATTCTCTTGTCTGTTTGACGCAGCAGCTCTACGCTCAGCTGCCGCCTCTGCACGTTGATTCGCTGCTTGTTCATCTAGCACGGTTTTGAGTGATGAGCCTGCCATAACATCAGCGACTATGCCGATTAGAGCCGGTTGTCCTGCGATACGCGCTTGCACTAGGCCGTTTTGAGCACCAATGACATAGCTAAAAGCATCGTCTACTAACATGTTATTATTGATACGGATATTTTCTTTAGCCAATCGTGATTGCAAGCTTGGCTTGTTATTAGATGAATCTATGAGGCTGGCTTGGTATAAGTCTTCGCTAGGCAAAGTCATGCTGACGCTCGCCTGACAAGTGGTCATGCCATTGGTATTGGCTTGTTGTAAAACCGCTGCGTTTTGCACATCAATCTTGATATTACCCACTTTAGTATCGAGCATACTATTACTAATAGCCACGTCTGCGTTGTTGACATAGTTAGTTGCAAGCGTTTGCGCTTGTTGATCTAACGTGTTCTTTAGTGCGGTTCTGAGACGGTCTTGAACCATAGGATCATCACACTTCATTACGGGTGCAACATCAGCATCATCGGCGGCTTGCTGCTCAGCAGTAATATCCGTAGTATCGGCGCTGTCTTCATCGTCTGGGCGACTACAGCCTGCAACGGCTAAACCACATACTAAACCAATACCAGCAACCTGCTGCCATTTCATCCACTTATTTTTGACTACGCTCATACTCATTTAGCTCCTGAGATACTGACCTTTTTATAACTGCCTTTAAGCTCTTTATCGTTACTTACGCTTTATAAATCATCACCCTTTTACAGATAGTCTTTTACCCAATCTAAGGATAAGCTCTATCTGTTATCTACAGTCTTGTACCATAGATAATTTTAAAATGGCAACTTGAAAGAATAGCGACTTTAAAGAATGGCACTTCATTGAAAATGAAATCATTATACGGGGTTTGGCTAAGATGTTCAGCATGACGATTTCCAGATATACAAATAAAAGCCCTTAATCGATATAAAACTAGCGTTAGTTGCAAAAACACAACACAGAACGCTTAAAGGCACTGTGATTATTTATTGACCGTCAAAGCAAGCGGTCTATCATAAAAGGCAGCTCAGATAGGTACAATAACCTGCTTTGATCATGCAAAAGACTCTTACCTTATTATGATAAATTTTAAAAAAACGCAGCTCCTTGGGCATCGCGGTGCCCGCGTGGAAGCGCTAGAGAACACTTTATTCGGTTTTCAACACGCTAAGCGCTTGCAAGCAAGGGGCTTAGCAGGTGTTGAGCTCGATGTGCAGCTCACCGCTGATGGTCATTTAATTGTTTTTCATGATGACACCTTACAGCGTCTATGCGGCCTGCAAGCAAGAATTGACCAATTAAGCCTGCGCGAGATTCAACGTCACACCCAATCGGGCCATCATATCATTACGCTCGATATGCTAGCGCAGTCTCTACCGCTCTCGATGTCTGCCCCTGCATTCAAACCTCAACGTCAAGCGCTCAATAGTCTGTTAGGTGTTAATACCATCAGCAGTGATAAGGCTTATGAGATCACAGAATTAAGCAGTCAGGCTCATACTTTGAGTCAGTTTACTCATATCGAGCTTGAGATTAAGACTCACAATCGCACCGATCATACCAAGCTTGTGCAAGCGTTACTACGCTACTTAGTCAATAGCCCGTTATCAAGCCTGCCGTTGGTATTAACGAGCTTTGATAAAACCCTACTCGCCCAATTGCAGCAGCATCCGCAGCTCTCATCGATATCTCGCGGCCTATTAGTGCTTGAGCCGAGTCTTATCTCATCAGCGCCCAATACCGCGCTGCGATTAGGCTGTACTCAACTGGGTATTCATTATCCGCTGCTAAACAAGCAAATCATCGCTAATTGTCATCGTTATCAGTTGCCAGTGAGCGCTTGGACGGTCAATGACATCAGTGCGATAAAACAGCTGATAGAATGGCAAGTCGATGTCATTATCACCGATATTCCTTCGCAATTATTATGACCCTAGCGTTGAGAGTTCCTAATTGATATTTTGTTATAAGTTATAGCATTTGCCTAAATAACAGCATGCGATATCTGCTCGCTAAGCGCGATACCTTGTGTAACATATCTCCGCACAGTTTTACACTTTCGCTGAACACCTGATAGCTAACGTGGTTTTCGCTATAGATATACCATAACTCATACAAGTTATTGTTATTTAGCAATATTTTTCTAGTGCATATCTGTTCACTTTACTGTGTTTTTAGGGTAATATGGACGCTGAAATTAATACCGTTAGGGATATTACATGATTGCTAAAAAAGTAATAGGTTTACCACTTAAAGGCTTACGTCTCGCTATGAAGTCTGGTGATACGCTTATACAAAACGCTGGCACTCAAGCGCTACGTGTTAAGACATGGTTTGACAATAACAAGAGCAACACCAATACAGCAGCAGAAACTCAATTTGCGGCTACAAGCGGCTACAAGAATGCAAACCCTGCAGCCAACTATGAAGGTGTTGACCCTCTTGAGCTTGAATTCCAAAAGTCGCCCATTAATTTAGTACCTGCTATCTTTTTGATAGCAACGCCTATTGCAGCGGCAGTTATTACCCCTTGGTATTTATTGACTCATGAAGTCAGTGCGCCAGTCTGGGGTGTGTTTGGCGCCTTTATGGTCTGGACAGGTATTAGTATTACTGCAGGCTATCATCGCTTGCTATCGCATCGTGCCTACAAAGCGCACCCTGTGGTTAAAAACTTCTTACTTTTAGGGTCAACGCTTGCCGTGCAAGGTTCAGCCTTTGATTGGGTGTCAGGTCACCGCACCCATCATCGTCACGTCGATGATCGTATGGAAGACCCGTATTCAGCGCAGCGTGGGTTTTTCTTTAGTCACATTGGTTGGATGCTACGTAACTACCCTAGCGGCCGTTTTGATTACAAAAACATCCCTGATTTGACTAAAGATAAAGTGTTACAAATCCAGCATAAGTATTATGGTCTTTGGGTGCTCGCGACTAACGTAGCTATGGTCGCAGCCGTAGGTTGGTTGATCGGTGACGTTTGGGGTACGCTGGTGTTAGCAGGCCTGCTACGTCTAGTGCTGACGCATCATTTTACTTTCTTTATCAACTCTTTATGTCATATGTTTGGGACGCGTCCTTATACCGACACTAATAGTGCCCGTGATAACTTTATGCTAGCGATATTTACTTGGGGTGAGGGTTATCACAACTACCACCACTTCTTCCAATACGACTATCGTAATGGCGTTAAATGGTGGCAGTACGATCCAACGAAGTGGCTGATTGCCGGTTTATCTAAGCTTGGTTTAACCTCAGATCTGCGCACCGTTGATGATACGACGATTAAGCATGCTGAAGTACAAATGCAGTTTAAGCGTGCGCAGCAACAAATCGACAAAGCAACTTCTGAAGGTCTTGATATTCCGCAAGCAATGCAAAATTTCCAAGACCGTATTAAGCTTGAATACGATGCGTTTAAGCAAACCGTTGAGCAATGGCAAGCGCTAAAAGCCAAAGCGGTTGAGATGAAAAAGACAGACTTTGCCGATCGCTTACACGAAGTGGATGATAAGCTTAAGCACGAATATATTAAAGTTGAGCAAAAAATCTTTGAGCATAATAATAATCTCAAAACCGCATTTCGCTCCATTGGCTTTAACAATAAAGCCGCTTAGTTTGTACTAAGTTAGTGTTAAAGCTAATATTTAAAAATTGCTACTTTTCTCCTACCCTCTAACTGTTATAGTTAGGGGGATTTTTTTGCTCAATTTATCGATAAAAAATAGGAAGCCGTTATGCGCTACCAAAATAGCTATGCCCAATTAGATCCGCGTCTATATCATAAGCAGCCGCCAAGCGCTCTTAACAACCCGCGTGCCGGCCACTTCAACTCACAAGTCGCTGAGCAATTAGGCTGGTCAACTGATCAAGAGTTAATGGAGCGCTGGGTCGAAATCGTCGGCGGAGAGTATGTGCCTGAGGGTTTTGAGCCGCTGGCGATGGCTTATGCCGGTCATCAGTTTGGGCAATGGGCGGGACAACTGGGCGATGGGCGTGGGTTACTTATGGCACAGGTGCTAGATAATAATGACACCCTACAAGACTTGCACCTCAAAGGAATCGGCCTCACGCCTTATTCACGAATGGGAGATGGCCGGGCGGTGCTGCGTAGTACTATCCGTGAGTACTTATGTGGTCATGCTTTTGCGCAATTGGGTATCCCTGCCTCCAATGCGTTAGGGTTTGTGGTCTCAGATACGCCTGTGCGCCGCGAAACCATGGAAGCCGGCGCCGCTTTAATGCGAGTAGCAGATAGTCATGTACGCCTTGGTCATGTCGAATGGATAGCGAGCTTTGCACCGGACTTACTCGGCGAGTTTACTGATTATATGATCGATACTTACTATCCGGAGTGCCGCGATGCTGAGCAGCCGGTACTGGCATTTTTAAGTACTGTTGTCGAGCGTACCGCGCGTATGATTGCCGATTGGCAGTTGATCGGCTTTGCTCATGGGGTAATGAATACTGACAATCTATCGATTACTGGCAGTACCTTAGACTTTGGGCCTTTTGGCTTTATGGAGCGCTTTAATCCGGCTTGGATTAATAACCACTCCGATCACACAGGGCGTTACGCTTATCAGAACCAGCCCGCTATTGGTTATTGGAACCTAAACGTTTGGCTACCGCATTTTATGCGTCTTGAGGGCGTGACTCGTGAGACTCTAGCAGACTGCTTAGCACCTTATGAGACAACCTTTATGCAGCATTACCAACAAGGTCTGTGCCGCAAGCTCGGACTGCCGCACGAGCAAGACAGTTTAGTGCTAGCGTTTGAGTGGTTAAGCTTATTAGAGGATAACCTGCTCGATTATACCAATAGCTTTCGCGCTTTATTAGGCTTGGTTGCTCCTGATACACACCCTCATGAGAAGCAACTATTAGCGACTATAAGCCATGAACTACCGCCAGAAGCGCTAGCAGTTTGGCAAGACTGGCGGCAGCGCTATCTAAACCGACTTGCTACCTTAGCGACCGATGAAGTAATCGAGAGTTTGAAAAACAACAATCCAGTCTACGTGCTGCGTAACGAGATGGCACAGCGCGCTATTACGGCAGCCCAGCAAGGTCAATTCGATGAAGTGGCTAGAGTTTATGACTTGTTAAGCCGGCCTTATGAAGTACAAGATATCGCCACTGATCTTGATACCACGCCTCCTGCACCTGACGCGCCGCAATTGCCGATTAGCTGCTCTTCATAGATGACTTGTCATGTTATTTTAATTTGTACATTTAGCGCCGGTTGACTAGGCAGTGAATTGACATTGATGCTAGAATAGTTATTTTTTAGCGCAAGGTGTTTATCTGCCTAGCTAACCCCTGTGTGCTTTTAAAAATTTGGCTTTATCCTAGCCTTTATTTTATGGATAACGGCCTGTCACAGTCTTAAGGCGCTGATATTAGCCTTTTTTATGACCCCTCTGGATCTCCTATAACCATTTTATCCTAACTATGGCCATTATTATGAATGACGATACCTCCTTGAATACGGACAGCCCAGCTTCAGAAATCGAACAGTTTGAACAAGCGGCTCTTCATTACCACTCGCATCCTCGTCCAGGTAAAATCTCAGTCACTCCTATCAAGCAGCTCGCTAACCAACGCGACTTAGCGCTTGCTTATTCACCAGGGGTTGCCGTACCTTGTCTTGAGATCGAAAAAGATCCAAAACTGGCGGCTAAATATACGGCTCGTAACAATCTAGTGGGTGTCATCACTAACGGTACCGCAGTACTTGGCCTAGGCGATATCGGCCCTCTAGCTTCAAAGCCTGTGATGGAAGGTAAAGGCGTCCTATTCAAAAAATTCGCCGGTATCGATGTTTTTGATATCGAAATCGCGCAAAACGATCCTGACAAGTTCATCGAAGCAGTAGCGTCTCTTGAGCCGACTTTCGGTGGTATCAATCTTGAAGATATCAAAGCACCAGAGTGCTTCAAAATCGAGCGTGAACTGCGCGAGCGTATGAACATTCCCGTCTTTCATGATGATCAGCATGGTACTTCTATTATCGTGGCCGCCGCTTTACTCAACGCTCTAATATTGATCGATAAAAAAATCGAAGAGATTAAGATTGTTTGTTCAGGAGCGGGTGCTGCCGCTATCTCTTGCCTAGATATTATCTGTGCGCTAGGCGTTAACAAAGACAATATTTTTGTCTCTGATTCACGCGGTATTATATCTACTAGCCGTGATAATCTTGATGAGTCCAAGCAGCGCTATGCCCGCGATACAGATGCGACGACTATCGAAGAGGTTATGGATGATGCCGATATGTTCTTAGGCTTATCGATGCCTGGCATTTTGACTCCTGATATGGTCAAACGTATGGCAAAAGACCCTATCGTCTTTGCACTTGCTAACCCAACGCCTGAGATTATGCCAGAGCTTGCGCACTCCGTACGTCCAGACGTGATTATGGCAACCGGTCGTTCAGACTACCCTAACCAAGTCAATAATGCCCTGTGCTTCCCTTATATCTTCCGCGGCGCCTTAGATGTTGGCGCGACCGCCGTTAACGAAGAGATGAAGGTCGCTTGTGTTCGGGCTATTGCAGCTATGGCTCACGTTGAGGCTACCCCTGTCGGTAATGTCAAAAACACGGATAAGATGCGCCGTTTTGGCCGCGATTACTTGATCCCAGGACCACTCGAGCCAAACTTAATCATTGAGATTGCTTCTGCTGTGGCGCAAGCGGCAATGGACTCAGGCGTCGCTAGCCTGCCTATTTTAGATATGAAAGCCTATCGCCAACGCTTGTCTGAGTTTGTCTATAACTCAGCGTTTGTGATGAAGCCTATCTTTGCGCGCGCCAAATCTGATCCTAAGCGTATCGTTTACTGTGAAGGCGAAGATAATAACGTGTTATTAGCTGTACAAGTTGTGGTCGATGAGCAATTGGCTCAGCCTATTCTTGTTGGTCGTCCAGCTGTGATCGAAGCCAATATTGAAAAGCTTGGCCTGCGTCTACAAGACGGCGTCAACATAACTATCGTCAATCAAGATGATGATCCACGCTATAAAGACTACTGGCAAGGCTACTACGAAAAGAACAAACGTAAAGGTGTCAGTATAGAGCTGGCTCGCCGTGATGTTCGCCGTAAGACCTCGCTTATCGGCTCTTTATTGGTCGAAAATGGCGATGCCGAAGGCATGATCTGCGGTACGTTTAGCCATTATCAGCTGCATTTAGAATATGTACAAAACGTCATCGGTAAAAAACAAGGCGTTAGTGATTTTTATGCGATGAACGCGGTACTCATGCAAGATCGTAATATTTTTATTGCCGATACTTATATCCATGAAGACCCGACTGCTGAACAATTGGCCGAGATGACGGTACTGGCCGCAGAACAGCTTGAGCGCTTTGGTATCACCCCAAGAGTCGCTTTGGTATCGCACTCAAACTTTGGCACCTCAAACCGCGAAAGCGCGGTAAAAATGCGCAAAGTCTATCAGTTATTGACCGAAATGAATGTCAGCTTTGACTTCGATGGTGAGATGCAAGGGGATGCTGCGCTTGATGAGCATATCCGTATAGAAGACTTCCCTTCTACCGAATTTAGAGGCGCGGCCAATCTGCTCATCTTACCAACGCTTGATGCAGCAAATATCGCCTTTAACTTGCTAAAAACAGCAACCAATAGCGCTTCTATCGGTCCTATCTTATTGGGTGCTAGTAAGCCTGTGCATATCCTAACGCCATCAGCGACTGCTCGCCGTATTGTCAATATGACTGCCCTTGCCGTCACCGAAGCGCTGGACTTAGAAGAAGAGCAGAAGTAATCTAGCGGTTTTGATAACTAGCCGTTTTGATAACTAGGAGCACTTATCATTTAGTAATAAGTGCTATGCTATAATAAAACCAGCTAACGTCGCGCGTTGGCTGGTTTTTTTTGGTTAAAATTTAGGTTTTAGAGGTGAACATGCAAGTGTACTTGGTAGGCGGTGCGGTTCGCGATGGGCTGCTTGGTCGCCCTGTGACTGACAAAGACTTTGTAGTGGTAGGCAGTAGCGTCGAGCAGATGCTAGCTGCAGGGTTTGTACAAGTAGGCGCAGACTTCCCAGTATTTTTGCACCCAACCTCGCACGAAGAGTATGCGCTTGCCCGCACTGAGCGCAAGCAAGGACACGGCTATCAAGGATTTAGTGTCCATGCCAGCCCTGACGTGACGCTACAACAAGACTTGCAGCGCCGCGATTTGACCATCAATGCGATGGCAATCGAGGTGACCAGCTTAACCGATGACACCCCTATCACAGGCGAAGTTATCGATTATTATGGCGGCCTAGATGACATTGAACAAAAAACCTTGCGCCATGTCTCAGACGCTTTTGGTGAAGACCCGCTACGAGTGCTGCGAGTGGCGCGTTTTTATGGTCGTTATCATGCCTTAGGGTTTAGTATCAGTAGTGACACTTTGCAATTGATGCGCAAGTTGGCTACTTCTGGTGAGCTTGCGCATTTGAGTTGTGAGCGCGTTTGGCAAGAATCTAGCCGCGCTACTATGCAGGTCTCTCCTCATATTTACTGGCAGACGCTATTTGACATTGGTGCGCTTGATGACTATTTTGCACCGCTGGGCCAAGCATGGCAAAACACCACTGTTAAAGAAACCGTACAAACCGCTTTGTATTTCGCCGGTCAAATGCAATTGAACCTCTCACAGCGTTGGGCCCTGCTTATGGCGAGTCTCGATGACGCTTTGTTTCATTTAAAAAACGATGCAACCACAGCTTCTAAGAGCATCTCTAGCCTAGGTCAAAGCGCCAAAGTACCCAAAGCGCATACTCAGTTTGCTAGTCTTTTTGTCGAGCAGGCGCAGCAGCTAAATAACATAGATGAGCTGAACGCCGCACAAAAGATTGATCTTATTCAAGCTTGTAGCGCGCACAAAGCCCCTGAGAAGATCTCGCAATTGTTAGTCACTAGTCAAGTGCTACAGTTGGCCATTCATCACCGTGAAATGATGCTAGCGCTGAGTAGTTATCATGCTATTGGTATGCCTGATATTGCAAGCGACCTAAAAGGCCCAGCTATTGGGGCGGCTCTGCGCGGCGCCCGTATCCAGCACCTGCAAGCTCAAGATGAGCAAACTTAGCTTATGACAGATCTTGACACTGCCCCCGTTATACTTGTCACTGGCAGCGCTAAGCGTATTGGTGCAGCTATTGTTAAAGCTGCCCATCGTCAGGACTACCGCGTTATTATCCATTGCCATAATAGCCAGTCTGAGGCACAACAACTCAGCGACGAGCTCAATCAGATACGCCCGCATAGCGCCAAAGTATTAATCGCAGACTTATCCGTGATTAATGCTAAAGACCGCTTAGACACTTTTGTCAAAGCTAGCATCGGCGCGTTTGGTCAGCTTGATGTACTCGTGCACAACGCCTCGCGCTTTTACCCAACTCCTATAACCTCTATAACTAGTATCGATAATGAGCAATGGGATGAGCTGTTTTTAACTAATGCTAAAGCGCCTTTGATACTCAGCCAAGCGCTACTACCCTACTTGCAGGCTCAGCAAGGCTGTATCATTAGCCTGCTCGATATTCATGCGCACAACAAGCCCTTTAAAGATTACACTGTGTATAATATGGCAAAGGCGGCCCAGCGGATGATGGTACAGTCGCTAGCGCTTGATCTAGCACCAAACGTACGGGTCAACGGTGTAGCACCTGGGGTTAATGTTTTACCTGAGACTGATAGTGATCAAGCGCTTGAGCCTACGCTGCAGCATAGTATCGTTGACTCAATACCTCTACAGCGAATCGGTAAACCTGAAGACATTGCTCACAGCGTACTATATTTAATACAAGCCAGCTATGTCACCGGACAGATTATCGATGTTGATGGTGGACGTGGTCTGACCCTAGCAGGTGGTAAGTATTAAAATTTAGTAAATAGTTATAATTGTGCTTATCTTTTACTTGAAAAATTAGAGAAATCAGGTATCATTGTGCGTCTAACGTTAGGGCCCATAGCTCAGTTGGTTAGAGCAGAGGACTCATAATCCTTTGGTCGTAGGTTCAAGTCCTACTGGGCCCACCATATTCAAACCCTTACAGGCATTAGCTTGTAAGGGTTTTTTATTGTCTAAAATTTATGCGAACGCATGGACTTAGTTGGTTTTTTGATACTATCTTGATACTTTGACCCTTATAGTAATTAAAGTATGAT
Organism: Psychrobacter submarinus; assembly: GCF_904846685.1. Taxonomy (GTDB): domain Bacteria; phylum Pseudomonadota; class Gammaproteobacteria; order Pseudomonadales; family Moraxellaceae; genus Psychrobacter; species Psychrobacter submarinus. Next base: position 39,262 of record NZ_CAJHBQ010000002.1, on the reverse strand, counting down.
ACTACTAACACTATGGTTATATACTGCTGCATGGGTGATATATGAAGGTTAAACTTACCAAAAAATTTATTGATTCAGTAGACTATACCGCTAAAGGTACTGATATCTATATGGATGATGTATTAACTGGATTTGCGCTACGTGTAGGCAAGCAGTCAAAGCGCTATACACTGCATAAGCGCATCAATGGAAAGCTGTATAGAGACGAAGTAGAAGAAACGCATTTAATCACACTCACCGAAGCGCGTGAAAAAGCCAGCATAATGATGGCTAATATAAAAAAAGGTCTGCATGTTTATGACGGGCTTCATGAGGTCTTGGAAGAGCCGAAAGATAAGACTAATAATGTACCAACACTGAGAGATGCATATACCTACTTTAAATCAGCAAAGACTAGCTTAGCTAAAGGCACTATTGACACTTATGATGGTCAAATACTAAACATGAACCGCCCCGACTATATCGGAGGCTGATCTACTTGAGTCAGGCAGCGATGCCTGACAGGGTTAAATTATCATAATACCGCTTTTCAAACTCAAAGGGTGACACATATCCAATCGTGCTATGTAGACGCTTCTTGTTGAACCAATCCACCCATTCAAGGGTTGTCAGTTCAACATCGTTCACACCAGTCCAGTTCTGCTTTAAATAATGAATCACCTCAGACTTGTAAAGCCCATTGACCGTTTCAGCCAATGCATTGTCGTATGAATCACCTGTCGTGCCAACAGAAGCAATCACGCCAGAGTCCGTCATCTTATCAGTATAGCGAATAGATAAGTACTGAACCCCTCGATCACTGTGATGAATCACATCTTTGGGATTGTTTCTATCTGTTATCGCTTGATTTAATGCTGCCATTACCATATCAGTGTTCATACGATTCGATACTTTCCAGCCGACAATAGCGCGAGCAAATACATCGATGATAAAAGCGGTATAAACCCAGCCGCTCAATGTCTTGATATAAGTAAAGTCAGCCACCCATAGCTGATTAGGACGATGGGCATTAAAGTTACGATTGACCAAGTCGTCAGCACGCTTTTGGTCGTCACGGCTGTTGGTGGTAATCTTACCCTTACCGCGCCAGACACCTTGTAAGCCGTGCTGACTCATTAAACGCTCGACGGTGCAGCGTGCGATATAAATGCCATCTGCCTTCATCTGCCGCCAGACTTTGCGAGCACCATAGCGGCATTTGCTGTCCTGCCAGATGCGTTTAATCTCGCTGAGATAGTAGTCGTCATGCTGACTGCGCAGTGAGCGTTTTTCAGGGTAGCTCTCCAAGTCTTTAGCACGGTGATAGGTTGACGGGGCAATCGGTAGTACTCTACAAATCAGCTCGACCCCATAACTACCTCTATAGTCATCAATAAACTGAACCATTATCTGGGTGGACGGCCCTTCTCCGCCTGGGCTTCAAGACCAGCAGCCTTACGTATAATCTCATTGGCTTGCTTGAGCTCTTTGTTCTCGCGTTCAAGCTCTTTGATACGCTCTTTGTCACTTTGAGCCTGCACTGAGGCGGGAATGGTTTGGTCTATGTGCTTTTTATGCCAGGATCGCAGTGTCTCAGGCGTACAGCCAATCTTTGACGCTATGGCTTGAATGGCTGACCATGTAGAAGGATAGTCGCTCGACGCTTCAATCAGCATGCGAACGGCGCGTTCTTTAATCTCAGGAGTGTAGGTTTGTCTTTTCATTGTCGTATTCTCTCAGAATGTTGAGTCTCCGACAATCCCGGGGCGGTTCATAGTGAGTAAATTGCTTAAATCTCTTCACGCCGATAAACAAACTCCTCTTCATCATATAACTTGTAAGTGACATCGAGTAGAGTTTTTAGCAAATCCGACTTATCAAAATGACGAACATTCATAATAACTGGCGACGTTAATAATCCATCTTCTAATGGAATATAACCAATCTCTGTACCGCGTAGGTTCTTAAGCGCTTGAGGCACAATGGTGATCCCTTCTCCTGCAGCTACTAAACCTAAAGCCACATGCAATTCGCTGACTTCTGAAAATGAACTCGGCTCAATATTGCGTTCCTCAAACAAACCCAAAACAAAGTCAATAAAACTAGGTCGTGGCGACTTTGGATATAATAATAGATTCTCATTAGCTAGATCAGCAATAGTTATAGTGCTTTGTCGTCGTTGGATGATGGGATGATCAATAGGAACGGCTACCACTAAGCTCTCCTCTCTCAATAAAATACGTCTCACCGAAGCGTCCTCAAAAAACAATCTTCCAAACCCTACATCTATCTTGCCGTTTGTCAGTGCTTGCGTCTGCTGCCACGAATTTAATTCATGAAGTTTTATTTCTATATTAGGATATACCTTGCGAAAGCGTGAGATCACTCTTGGTAACGTTCCGTATAAAATCGACGCCACAAAACCTATAGACAAAGAGCCATCAAACTTCCCCTTACGCATAGTCATCGCTCGAAGATTATCGGACTTTTTTAGAATCTGTATGGCATTCTCGTAGAAGAAAACCCCTGCTTCAGTTAACTTGAGAGGCCGTTGATCACGATCAATCAAAAGCACTCCCATCTCTTCTTCTAACTGTTTTATCTGACGACTAAGTGGTGGCTGGGATATAAAAAGCCGCTCAGCCGCTTTACTAAAGCTTTTTTCTTCTGCCATTGCGACAAAATAACGTAAATGTCTAAGCTCCATATCGTTATCCTTATTATCATTTTTTTAATTATCATTAGGTTGTCAATCAACTTTGTCCGTCTATTAAACCCTTGTATTACTATCATACTATACCTAAAAGGTATAAAAAAGCATCATATAAGGTCTTAGACACGGCAGTTTATAAGCCTTATAGTTAATAACAAGCATAATAACTAATTAATCAAGGGTTAGCGCAATATGATTCGTTCAATTACGACATTGCTGGTTCCGATACCTACCATTCGAACTCATAAACTTGCTTGTACGGTAATGAATGAGCAGACCTTAGTCTTAGTTCATATTCAAACAGAAGATGGGCTTGAAGGTTGGGGCGAAGCGACAACCATCGGTGGGCTCAACTATGCAGAAGAGAGCCCACATAGTATCAAGACCAATATAGACACTTACTTCACGCCTTTGTTATTAAAAGAAGCCCCCACTTCCACTGCCAAAGCTATGCAGTTACTAAATCAGCATATCATTGGTAATCGCTTTGCAAAATGCGCAATTGAAACCGCACTACTCGATATCGAGGGTAAACGTCTTGGCATACCGGTCAGTGAGTTATTAGGTGGCCGTGTACGTAATGAGCTTGAAGTGGCATGGACACTTGCCAGCGGTAATACTGATCAAGATATTAGCGAAGCAAAACAGATGATCGAACAAAAAAAGCATCGGATTTTCAAATTGAAAATTGGCAGTAATCCTATTAATGAAGACATTTCTCATGTACTGGCTATCAAGCAAGCTATACCAGAGTATCGTGTCACCGTCGATGTCAATCAAGCATGGACTGAGCTTGAAGCCATGAGCGCAATCAAGCGTTTGCAAGCTGGCGGGGTAGATTTAATAGAACAACCTATCTCTATGCGTAATCAGGCGGGACTGAAACGTTTAAAAGAGCATTTTGAGGTAGCCATCATGGCCGATGAGATTGTCCAAGATCCACAAAATGCTTTTCGTTTAGCAATTGATCATTGCGCCGATGTCTTTGCAGTCAAAATCAACCAAGCTGGCGGACTAAAGGCAGCCTGCCTCATTGGACAAATGGCACAGCTTGCAGGAATAGAATTATACGGTGGTACGATGTTAGAGGGCCCCATTGGCACGGCCGCATCGGCTCATGTGTTCTCAACTTACCCTAGTTTAAATTTTGATACTGAACTTTTTGGACCTCTATTACTCACCGAAGATATTCTAGCTCGTCCGCTAGATTACAGTAACTTTGGACTGTCTGTGCCAACAGGCCCTGGACTAGGGATCGAGGTGGATCGCGATAAAATCTATCATTATGCAGGACTCAGCCTATCAGCGGTATCAAATACAAACTCTCAACCCTACCTTGCTGCTGAAAATAGCTTATAACGAATTAAATAATTAACGGGCTCAAAACCATAAGGAAAGAATAATGCTATATCACGTACGAATGGATGTCTTAATACCAAACGATATGGATGCTGACAAAGTTGCCGAACTAAAAGCCACTGAAAAAGCGCTATCACAAAAATTGCAAGAGCAAGGCAAATGGCGTCATATTTGGCGATTGGCTGGCGAGTACTCAAACTTTAGTATCTTTGATGTTGAGAGCAATGAAGAGCTGCACGATATCATGATGTCATTGCCTCTTTATCCTTACATGAAAGTAGAAGTTACGCCACTACTTCGTCACCCATCATCTGTTCGTGAAAATGACAGCTAAAACGATTGAACGACCACGAGGATATCCTCACAAATCAGGTTAAACCCAAGGAGAAAGAACATGGAACACAAGCAGATTGAAAAATTGGCTGAACAGTTCATTAAAGGCAAGATCGACTTCCCTGAGCAAGTTAATCCACGTGTGCAAGAAATCACCCTGCGCATTGTGACCGATTTGATGAAAACGATTAATGATCTAAATATCACTGCTGATGAATACTGGACTGGTGTGTCTTACATTGGCGATTTAGGCAAAGAAGCCGGCCTCTTATCACCAGGTTTAGGTTTTGATCATTTCATGGATTTAATGATTGAAGAACATATGAAAGCGGCTGGATTAGAAGGTGGCACAATACGTACCATTGAAGGGCCACTATATGTATCAGGTGCTCCTGAAGAAAAAGGCTTTGCGAGGCTTGATGATGGTACTGAAGATGAAGAAGGCACAGTGCTATTTATGCAAGGATATGTTTATGACGAAGATGGCAATCCTATCCCTAATGCTAAAGTAGAGGCATGGCATGCCAACACTTTAGGTAACTACTCTTACTTCGATGAATCGCAACCTGACTTTAATCTACGTCGTACTATCATTACTGATGGTGACGGCAAGTATGCTTTTCGTAGTATTGTGCCACTGGGTTACTCAGTACCACCAGGTGGTATGACGGATCAAGTATTAAGTGCTTTAGGACGTCATGGTAATCGCCCTGCTCACATTCACTTCTTCGTTAGTGCTGAAGGTATGCGCAAAATAACCACGCAGATCAATATTGATGGTGATGAATACCTTTGGGATGACTTTGCTTTTGCCAGTCGTGAAGGCTTAGTACCGGAAGTCACCATGGTTGACAACGCTGATAAGCTCAAAGAAAAAGGTCTTGATAAGCCTTATGCTTCAATCGATTTCGACTTCCATCTGTTAAAAAATAGTAAAGCTGATGTACATGGTAGTGAGGTAGCACGTCGCCGTGCACAAGGGTAGATAGTATATTTTGTTAAATACTTAGTTAAATACCTAGCTTCTTCAGGTATTTACATAAAAGTCATGACTAATAATCTCAATATCTACTTGATACCACGCCCTGCTGTGGTATCAAGCTTAACTTTCGGTAAGCACTCATTATTTTCAACCTAATATCTAATCTTTTTTAACTCACTAATCCATTCATGAACTGGTTGACTAATATAAACACTAATCTTAAGTTTTGGACAATCATAAAATAAAATATGAACAAGGATGTTCTATGAAAAATACGATGAAGAAAATCACCCTACTTACTATCGCTGCTAGCTTGTCATTTACCATCCATGCTTCTGACTCCCACTACGTCCCAGGCATTGAAGGAATAAAAGCAAGTGTAGTACCACCACCTGGAGTGTATTACAGAGGCTATCTCATAAATTATAGCGCTGATGAAAATGAGGCGTTACCAGATGACAGCGAGGTTAATGTTACCGCACTTGCCAATCGAGCGATATGGGTCACACCGCAAAAGGTACTAGGTGGCGATTTGACATTAGAGGCCATTGTACCGCTTATAAAAACAGATCTAAGAGTCGGTGGTCAGGATGTCGATGAACGTACAGGCTTAGGTGATTTATATGTGGGCGGTGTATTAGGCTGGCATGGCGATAGATGGGATGCAGTCAGTGGTATCGGTTATTGGGCAGAAACTGGCGACTATGATAGCAATCGATTTGCAAGCCCTGGCAAAGGTTATGATTCCGTCATGCTTACCCTTGGTGGTAACGTTAAGCTCAACCAACAAGGTGACATTAATCTCAGTGCCTTAAGTCGTTATGAGATGCCTAATGGTGACGACCTAGATGATGAGCTAATCATTGAATGGGGTTTGAGCAAAAGTTACGGCTTGCTAGATGTTGGCCTGGTTGGTTACAACACTTTTGAGACCGGTGACGGCGACGAGGAAAGAAACGCTTTAGGCTTATCTATGGGTTATTTTTCACCGCCTAATCTACTAGGTGGTGATATAGCCGTGTATAAAGAGTATTCAAATAAAAATACTTTTGAGGGAGAGGTGATCAGAGCGTCGCTAACCAAAATATTCTAAAGATTTCCACAAGATCTAAAATAGGGTCAAACTATGATTAACAAAGCGGAGAAAAGCATCACGAATGTGCTCAGTCAAATCAAAGACGGCGCCACAATTATGATTGGTGGTTTTGGTACGGCAGGACAACCTGCCGAACTGATTGATGCGCTCATTGATTTGGATATCAAAGACCTAGTGATTATTAACAATAATGCAGGCAATGGTGATCATGGTCTTGCCAAACTATTAAAAACAGGGGCAGTGCGTAAGATCATTTGCTCGTTCCCACGTCAGTCAGACTCTTGGGTATTTGACGAGCTATATCATGCGGGAAAAATCGAGCTTGAGCTGGTACCACAAGGCAATCTGGCCTGCCGTATTCAAGCTGCTGGCATGGGACTTGGTGCGGTATATACGCCAACGGGTTTTGGTACTTTGCTTGCTGAAGGTAAAGAGACGCGCCATATCGATGGCAAAGACTATGTGCTTGAATATCCAATCAAAGCAGATTTTGCCTTAATCAAAGCGGATCAGGGCGATCGCTGGGGCAATTTAGTCTATCGAAAATCAGCACGTAACTTTGGTCCCATCATGGCCATGGCAGCTGACGTGACGATCGCTCAAGTTTCTAGAAGCGTCGATCTGGGTGAGCTTGATCCTGAACACATCATCACGCCAGGTATCTTTGTGCAGCATGTGGTGCAAATCGAGCCTACTCATTCTACTACCGCAGCCAGCGCTTAATACGGTCAATCATAAGGAGCGTCATCATGAGCCATACATTACTCACACGGGATCAAATCGCTGAGCGTGCTGCCCGAGATATTCCAGATGGTGCCTATGTCAATTTGGGCATTGGTCTACCCACCAAAATCGCTAAGTACTTGCCTGATGACAAAGACGTATTTTTACATTCAGAAAACGGCTTGTTGGCTTTTGGCCCGCCCCCTGCCAAAGGAGAAGAAGATCCAGAGCTGATCAATGCTGGCAAGGAATACGTCACCATGTTAGATGGCGGTAGCTTCTTTCACCATGGTGACTCGTTTGCCATGATGCGCGGCGGTCATATTGATATTTGCGTATTGGGTGCGTTTCAAGTGGCGGCCAATGGTGATTTGGCCAACTGGAGCACTGGTGAAGAAGGTGCAATACCTGCAGTTGGCGGTGCTATGGACTTAGCCATCGGTGCCAAAAAAGTCTTTGTGATGACCAATCATACGACCAAGACTGGTGAGCCCAAGATCGTCAGCGAGCTTACCTATCCTGTGACTGGCAAAAACTGCGTCGATCGAATTTTCACCGACCTGTGTGTTATAGACGTTTCGATTAAAGGGCTGGTAGTGACTGAAATGGTCGAAAACCTAAGCTTTAATGACTTACAAGCGGTAACGGGTGCCACACTCATTAACGAGACTAAATAAAAACGCCTCATAATTAAAACTTAGGATAATCACTATGATCGATTCGACCACTGATTTAAACAACGCTTATATTATTGACGCCATTCGCACGCCTTTTGGACGTTACGGTGGTAGTCTAGCCCCTGTACGTACCGATGATTTGGGCGCTATTCCTATTAAAGCCTTGATGGAACGCAATACCAATGTCGATTGGGTGCAAGTAGATGATGTTATTTACGGTTGCGCCAATCAAAGCGGTGAGGACAACCGTAACGTCGGGCGCATGTCATCATTGCTCGCAGGTCTTCCTTATCAAGTGCCTGCTACTACGGTCAACCGCTTATGCGGCTCATCAATGGATGCGTTAGCCATCGCCGCACGGGCAATTAAAGCCGGAGAAGCCAGTCTCATTATCGCAGGCGGCGTTGAGAGCATGAGCCGTGCGCCATTTGTAATGGGTAAGTCAAATCAGGCATTTGGTCGTAACCAAAAATTAAAAGATACTACCATGGGCTGGCGCTTTATCAACCCAAAGCTCGACGAGTTATATGGCACGGAGACCATGCCGCAAACGGCGGAAAATGTCGCTGAGCAGTTCAACATCAATCGTGCTGACCAAGATGCCTTTGCACTACGCAGCCAACAACGTACCCATGCCGCACAAGCATCAGGATTTTTCAAAGACGAGATTACCCCAGTCATTATCCCGCAGCGCAAAGGTGAGCCCATCATTGTCGATAAGGATGAGCATCCTCGTGCAGACACCACGCTTGAGAAATTAACCAAACTTCGTGCCGTCGTTAAAGAAAATGGCACAGTCACTGCTGGTAATGCCTCAGGCATTAATGATGGCGCAGCAGCCTTCTTAGTAGCGTCAGAGCAAGCCATTAAAGAATTTAATCTCAAGCCGCGTGCGCGTATTGTGGCTTCCACCACGGTAGGTGTCGAACCACGTATTATGGGCTTTGCTCCAGCGCCTGCGATCAAAAAACTACTGGCGCAAACTGGACTGTCACTTGATGAGATGGATGTCATTGAATTAAACGAAGCCTTTGCAGCGCAATCCCTAGCCTGCACGCGTGACTTGGGATTAGCTGACGATAGCGAGCGTGTCAATCCGAATGGTGGTGCGATTGCGCTTGGTCACCCACTTGGCGCATCAGGCGCACGTTTGATTTTGACAGCACTCAATCAACTTGAGAAAACGGATAAGCGTTATGCCATCTGCTCGATGTGTATTGGTGTTGGACAAGGTATCGCGATGATTATTGAACGAATTGAACATTGAATGCATTAATGGCCAACCACCATAAACCTATACGCCACTACCATCATAATCACCCCAAAATGACAAATAAGGATGATCGTTATGCCTGTACTTGAAAATAAAGACATTACCTTAAACTATGTCACTTTTGGTGATAGCCGTAACCCTGCGCTTATATTCTCCAACTCTTTAGGTACCAACTACCACATGTGGCAGCCGCAAATTGATGCTTTGCAAAACGATTATTTCATCATCTGTTATGACACTCGTGGTCATGGAAAATCTTCTGCACCCAAAGGCCCTTATAGCTTAGATCAGCTTGGACAAGACGTCATTGATCTGCTTGATCACTTGAATATTGATAAAGCGTTCTTCTGTGGCATCTCAATGGGCGGCATGACGGGTCAATGGCTGGCCATCCATTATCCTAACCGCTTTTATCAATTGATGCTGTGCAATACTGCTGCCAAGATTGGTACGGAAGCAGCTTGGCAAGACCGTGCCCAGCTCGTCCGAACAGAAGGTTTGAGCACTATTGCCGCTACAGCCGCATCGCGCTGGTTTACTGAGGGCTTTATCAGTAACCATCCTGATATCGTCAACGCCTTGTCTGACACTCTTGCCGCTAGCAGTAGCAAAGGTTATGCCAGCTGTTGTGAAGCGCTGGCTGTCGCTGATACTCGCGAGCAGTTAAAAGATATCGATGTCGCGATTACGGTGGTGGCAGGTACTGAAGACCCAGTGACGACGGTGGCCGATAGTCAATATATGGTCGATCATATCCCAAATGCCACACTCGCGACTATTGACGCGTCACACATTTCAAATATTGAGCAACCACAAGTATTCAATCAAACTATTCGTAAACACTTTGCCTAAATACCCCCAGTTCGGGATAAGCCACATTGTAACTTATTGATACTATTTACAATGTTGCTACCTGTCCCTGCTGAGGCATATTTTTGATGGTGGGTTTATAGGGAAACCAGCAATAAGCAATTAAACCTGACAGCAAGTTTGTAATAAAACCCGTGACACTACGATGGCGTGAATGCTCAATCTGACACAAGTTTTTCAGCTCCCCAAACACCGTCTCAACCAAAGAGCGATGATTGAGTAGCGCCTCATCTATCGGCTTGAGTACTTGCGGTTTCATATTACGCCGAAGTTTCGTTATCAGCCTAGTATCACTGTGTTTTGTGAGCCACTCGTTCAGTGCTTTACTGATGTAGCCTCTATCACCGAATAGCTTACCAAACAAAGGGGTTGCCATATCCTTAACAGGCGCTCTATCATCGGTATTACCCTCAGTGACTTTGACGGAGACCAGCTCACCTTTATGATTGATAATGGCGTGCAGCTTAAAGCCATAGAACCAGCCCATGCTGCTTTTGCCTCGGGTTGCAAGTCCCTTAAAGACTTTATGACGGTAGATACGCTTGTTATGACAAACTGCTATCTTGGTTGAATCAATATAGCTGATACCCGTACAGTCGCCCATCATGCTTTGCAAGTAGCTGCACAGTGGCATGATACTGCGCGGCACAAGCTCTATAAATCGCGAGTACCTCGGCAGATTTGGAAACGCCCGTTTCATCATGCCAAGCATGTGATGATAGTAAAATGCCTTAAACTGTCGATACCGTAGTTGATGAAACAGTATTGTAACTATCCCCTAAACTAACACAGCTCAAACGTAGAATTTCTTATAAAATACACATAAGGAGTTTTGATATGAGCAAACGAATGACTGAGACCCAAATCGTATCCATATTAAAAGAAGCAGAAGCTAGGATACCTGCTAAAGAGCTGTGCCGTAAATACGGTATTGCTAGCTCGACTTTCTATAATGAGGAACGTTAAAAAACCGTCTGGGAGACTGTTTTAGTGACGCAAGACGGAGCGATAGCCAAGTTAAATCTAAGTACGGTGGTATGGAAGCCTCTGATGTCAAACGACTAAAAGAGCTTGAAGAAGAAAACCGTAGGCTTAAACAGATGTATGCTGACTTAAGCCTTAAAGCACAAATGCCCGAAGATATCATAAAAAAGCTATAGCGCCTGCCCTCGAGCGCAAAGTCTGGGCGCAAGAGTTACAGGCGCAGTATGATGTCAGCATTGCAGTGAGTTGTCAGGTGGTCTGCATGAGTCGAACCGCTTACTACTATAAGCCTAAGCTATCTGATGATAGTGAGATTATTGATGTCTTAAATGAGCTTACTGACAAGCACAATCGTTGGGGCTTCCCAAAGTGCTTTAAGCGTATACGTAAGCTTGGCTATCAATGGAATCATAAGCGAGTACACCGTGTTTATACAGCGTTAAACTTAAACCTACGCCGTAAGTCTAAAAGACGGCTACCAACACGTCATCCTCAGCCGTTAAGTGTGCCAAACGCATTGGGCCATACTTGGTCTATGGACTTTATGAGCGACAGACTACACAACAATATTCGCTTTCGAACCTTTAATGTGATTGATGATTACAACCGTGAAGTATTAGGCATTGATATTGGTACCAGCATTCCATCACTCCGAGTAATTCGCTACCTTGACCAGCTAGCCGAGTGGCATGGTTACCCTAAGCAAATTCGTGTGGATAACGGCAGTGAGTTTACATCCAGCGTATTTACTGACTGGGCATCGGCTCATGGTATCTATATTGACTATATCGAGCCTGGCTGTCCTTATCAGAACGCTTACATTGAAAGGTTTAATCGCAGTTATCGCAATGAGGTTTTAGATTGCTACCTTTTCAACAATTTAAACGAGGTCAGTCAACTGACTGAGGAATGGATCACGGTTTATAACACCGAAAGACCCCATGATTCACTTAATGATATGACACCTGCCGAGTACAGACAGGTGGCTTAATTATTCTACGATGATGTTGTGTTAAGAATGGGGTATTTACAATACGCCTCAGCATCCTCATCTTCTGTAGAAGTCGTAGTGGTCGTTGTAGCGTCATCCGTATGAACAGGAGTCATTTCGCTAGACTCTATAGTAGTGTCATTTGAGACTGTTTCGCTCGCTTCGGTATCCGTTCTCTCTTCAGCTTCATTGCTGCAAGCCGTTAGTACAACTGTGCTTGCTAATAGAGCCATCGTAAGCTTACTTACTAGTAATTTCTTGCTTAGTAACTGACTTAGTAACTGGCTTAGTAACTGGTCCATGTCAATCTCCTCACTGTGGTTAGGCCAAAACTATTAGCCATGCTATTTATTAAAGATTAAGTTGAATGTACTTTTAATTTTAATAATAAATAACTGAACTAGTATGAGGGTTTTGTTTGCTTTCATTAACGATTTGCTAATGCTTTTACTTTATAAATGATAAGCACATCTATACTTCAAAGACCACTAGAGCTGTTAAATACACAATTATTTGCAGAGTGTTATCTATTAAGAACTATTATACTGCCTAGATGCTAGCAATTAAGCCCATAACCCTTCAACATGAAGAGCGCTGGCGTGAATAGTTGGATAATCTCCAAAGCTTAGCTGATAGCTACCCGCCGTATTAGGGTTAATCGTACAAGACGCTCCTAATGGGAAGCTTGCTTTTTGCGCGATATGGCCAAAGCGCATGCCACTATATATCGGTAACCCTGTTAACTTGTGCAACTGACGAACGACAGTTGCTACATCATAGCGCTTATCATAGCTGTCCTCACCAGTTCCAGAAAATGCACCGAACACGATGGCTTGTTGATTTTTGAACACGCCTGCTAGATATAGCTCATAGAGCATACGCTCGATACGATAAGTCTGCTCACCGACGTCTTCTAAAAACACAATGCCGTCATCGATACGCGGTAGATACTCGCTGCCTGTCAGTGCCGATACTACGCTCAAATTACCGCCCCAAATCGTTCCCGTTATTGAGCGGCTATCGTTATCTGCCAAAATAGGCGGCAGCTTTGGACTGGTAAGATCGGCATTAGCGCCATCAATAGTGAGATTCGGATCGGTTAAAGCGGCTACAAATTGACGACAACTGTTGCGGTCCGGCATGGCTTTACCAAACTCGCTATAGAGCATAGGTCCTGCCAGCGAGCTCATGTTGCCTTTGGCGAGCAGCGCACATTGAATCGCGGTAACATCACTGAATCCGGTCAAGATAGTACCACGCTCTTGCATAACACGGCCTAGCGTCGCCCAATCAACCATCGGCAATAGACGAGAGGCGCCATAACCACCGCGCACGCCAAGCAGCAGTTTTGGTGCGCTAATCGCGCCCGTCGCGATGTTTTGTAAGTCGCTTGCTCGCTGCGCATCAGTACCAGCGAAACGTAGATACTGACGGCGGGCAACCTCAGGGTTTTGCACTTGCAAGCCAGCACAGGCTACGCGCTGCAATGCCAGCTGGTTGCGAGCATCATGACTGCCGACGTTTGAGCTTGCAAATAATCGCGTTTCGATGGTTGGCTTAATGCACTGTCTTGTCTGGTTTAACTGCTGAGATGGCGACTCAGACCCAGAGACTGCAGACGGTAACTCATCTTTAGTGAGCGCGGTCAGGTTATCAGTCACTAATAAATCGTCATTCGCCAACGCATTCACCATACTTTGGCTGGCTAATAAACTGGCGCTCGCCCCTACGCCCAAATGACGCAAAAACTGTCGGCGGTTGAGCTTAGATACTATTTTTTTAGTCATCACTATCCTGCAAACTGTAATCAGACTTAATAAAACGATACATAATACCCTATCTAGTCATTTGGCGCTCAAGCTTACCCTTGCTATAGTAGCTAACAACAGCAACTAGCAACTAGCAACTAGCAACTAGCAACTAGCAACTAGCAACTAGCAAAATAGTGCGTAAAAACCATAATCAACGACAATGAATAAAAAACAAGGATTTTTTATATGAGTGATAAAAATAAAGAAAAAGATGACAAAGGGCTATTAGAGAGTATCAAGCTGATTGTCAGTAAAGAAGATAAATTAAAGGACCAAGTCGAAAGCGATCGCGGGCTTGAGCGTTATGCCAAAGACCTACTGTTGCTTATGAGTTTAGTCAAAGACTATTATCAAGGCAATTATCGCAATATTCCTTACAGAACTATTTCAGCGGCAGTGATTGGTCTTCTTTATGTCTTGAACCCTATTGATCTTATCCCCGATTTCATCCCTTTTATCGGTCATATCGATGACGCTTTAGTATTAAAGTTTTGTTTAAAGCGGATGGAAAAAGATCTATCAAAGTACAAAAAATGGAAAAACGAGCAAACGGCAGCTAACGACAAAAATACTAATAAAAATATGGACAGTAAAGAAGACAAAGACTCTAAAGCAAAAGGTAAAGAAGAGAAGAAGTCAGCTAGAAAGGATAAAGATAGCGAGACTGATAAAAAATCATAAGCTCATTAGCTTTTCATTCTATTATCGCTGCACAATAAAACCACGGCGAATGAGAGTATCTCGTTGGCCGTGGTTTCGTTTGTTTATCTCTACTATTTTAGTGACAGCTATTCTAAGGGCACTTACTCTAGGGACAACTACTATAAACCGTTAATCTGGGACATGGTAGCTGGACTTTTCTGGATTGAGTCCAAAGGAGAACACAAAGGTTGCAACGAGGCTATTAGACCTCTTGCAAAAGTATCAGTTTATTGACTTCCACTGACGCAGTTATAAGGGCTAGCAATGACTTATGCAAGAAGTCTATTGACGATAATAAAGGCTAGGTCAATATGGATATGCCCTAGCATATAGCGGCCAATCAACCAAGAGACAATCAGCATAACAATAAAAAAACCGCCCATATACCCTAAGATAGCGGGATGCTTTAGATTATAAGGCTGCTCTGGTGTTTCTTTATCTAAGACTTTTGTGCGAATCAACCAGCCTGCGGCATAAGAGAGGCCGCCTAACACCACGTAACTCAAAAAATTCATAATACCTGACTCGATCATTGACCATTTAATTATAGGATATTGCCACGTGCGCTACCGTCGATGTAGCGGCACTGATAACTGATACTAACTAATATCAGCACTGGCACTGGCATAAGGTTTAAATACTTTCATCGACGTTATCGATGACGATATTAGCATGTGGATCAGCCAAAATATCAGTGTTGACCTCATCGCACTCGACGCGATAAATAGTATTAGCGCCGCGATAAATATAAGACAAATACTCACTATCGAGCAAAGGGTCGATATTGGCATAAGCAGGTTTAACATGCGCTAACACTAGCACCCTATCAGGACGAGCGATGACCGCATCGACATTATCGGGATCGATCGAGAAGAATGTTGGAATCTCCTCATTGTCTACGACCTCTAATACTTCAGGATCATCCCAAACTCGCCCACTACTGGCAGGCTCTTTCATTTGCATGACCCACTTTCCATTTTGCTCACTGACTTTTATTTGTGCTGGTTCATCAAAGCTTACGGTATAGCATCCTGCAAATATAGAAACATCTGCCTGAGACACTGTAGACTCAACGCTTGTAGCTTCAGGGTCACTATCGCTACAGCCTGCTAGCCATAATACGCTACAGGCGGTTATACTAGTGAGCAAGGTCGTAAAGGATTTACCAATAACATCTGCGCCTTTAGCCATCGTCAAGTCTTCCTACATTATTGTTTTGGATTGGTATCTAATTTGGATTGGGATTTAAAGAGTGCCGTTATCATTCTAACAGAAAATGTGAGCGCTGCTTTTGAGATCTGTGATGATAGTGTTTTGTGTCTCCCAGTCGCCTTATCGGTTATAGATTTGCTATAATCAAACTCTCTATTTTAACACCGACCTTACTCCCTTACCGCCGAGTTTTTATGTCAGATAATCGTTCCGCCGCCCAAACTAAAGCTATGCAGACGGCTGCGTCTAATAAAGCAGACCCTTTAGCCGCCAAAGCCAATACTACTATCGCTTATACTGACGGCGCTTGTAAAGGCAATCCCGGCGCTGGTGGCTGGGGCGCACATCTTATTTTGAGTAATGGACAAACCAAAGATCTATACGGCGGTGAAGACGCCACCACCAATAACCGTATGGAGCTGATGGGCGCCATACAAGCCTTGCAGCATAGCGCACGCGATATTACCTTAGAGATCTGGACCGACTCAAGCTATGTCAAAAATGGTATTACCGACTGGATTGACGGCTGGAAAAAGCGCGGCTGGAAAACAGCAAGTAAAAAGCCGGTGGCGAATAAAGACTTATGGCAACAGCTTGACGCGCTATGCCAAAATCGTAAGGTAGAATGGCACTGGGTAAAAGGTCATGCCGGACACGCAGGCAATGAAAAAGCCGATGAGCTTGCCAATCTTGGTGTCACAGCCAGTAGTGAGCATGATGATCATTTATCTGCCGATAGTACCGCAAATAGCGCTGATGATAGTCATAAAAAAAAGCCGCGACTAATGAGTCTGCGCTTGATAAAGACGACTGGTTAAGCTTTGACCCTTTAGGACTCGATAACTTTGAAGACATTAACGGCATTGATAACGTAGATAGTATGGACAACAGCACTGACGAGCTAGAAGCTGAGGTGGACCCTAGTCCAGACCACATGACTGCAGTTCAATCGACTAGCCAGCCTTATCAGACCGCCGATACTCATTTAGATGCCCATTCAAATACTACTTTAAATAGCACAAATGACGAAGATAACCCAAGCGTCTTGCCCTCTATTACGATTGATACTACGAGTACAGATATGACTGCCGAAACCGATTTACAGCCCCCTGATACGCAAGCGGCTGCTTTGCCAGAATTCGATGGTGATACGAGCCGCGCCAACCCTAATTTCAAGCCGCTACTGCCAACGCCTACGCACCGCGGTGAGAGCAATCGTCAACTGATCATGGATACTGAGACGACGGGACTTGATGCGCTAAAAGGCGATCGCATCATCGAAGTGGGTATCGTTGAGTTAGTGGGGCGTAAATTCACTGGTGAAAAGCTTCATGTCTATATCAACCCGCAGCGCGGTATGGATGAAGAGGTGATACGTATTCATGGTATCTCTGAGGCCTTCTTACAAGATAAACCGACTTTCGATCAAGTGGCTCAAAAGCTTTATGACTTTATGGATGGTGCCGAAATCATCGCTCATAATGCCGCGTTCGATATGAACTTTTTGACTATGGAATTTGACAAAGTCGGACTATCGGACTTTGCCCAGCGGGTACAAGTCACTGATTCACTGCTGATGGCTAAGCAGCAGTATCCAGGGCAAAAAAATACGCTAGATGCGCTAGTGCGCCGTTTAGATGTCGGTAAGCAAGACCGTACCTTTCACGGCGCTTTACTAGATTCGGAGATTTTGGCGGAAGTCTATCTGGCGATGACTGGTGGTCAAGTATCATTAGCGATTGAAGAAGATAGTGCTGGCGACGGCGGCCAGACCGCTCATGCTACCTTTGCCAATTTAGCCACGCTACTGCTGGATTCCAGCCAAGATGATAAGGCAAATCGCGATTGGTTTATGAATTTGGCTGAAGACTATCCAGTAATGAATGATAGCTTAGCGAATTGGTAAGCTATGATAAGAAGTACTATGGAATTTAAACGCTATACGCTATCATCCGTTAATGGCTATTAATAATAATCGATAAGGGAACACGATGAGTCAGTCTGAGCAAACCATGTTGAGCGCGCCTACGCTTAGTATCACCAACTTTGACTTACCCTCTTTGCACTTATTGCATGATGAGGTCATAGTTACCCTAAAAAACGCTGAAATCCACTTGAGCGACTTTAATGACAATCAAGCACAAGCGCCTTTATTGCTCGAATCAGTCGAAGTCTTAACCCAGTTATCGCGTATTTTTGAGCTGATATCGCTTAAAGGCGGTCAAGTATTAAGCTTAGCGATCGCCCAAGGCTTGCAGCAGCTGCATGACAGTCAAGACAATACCAATATCGCGTTGATTATGGATCTCTCAGAGGCGATAATGACCTTAGATCGTTATGTTGAATTCGTGCTATTGACTGAGACCGTAGAGCCAAGCTTATTACTGCCGATTATCCATAAGCTACAAGCTTATGGCGATGAAGCACCTATTGATACTGACTACTTTGCCGACTTTGGCCGTAGCAGCGTGATCATCGCAAACCCTGAAGAGAATTTTCAATCCTTGGATACACTCGGGCTTGATAGTCATTTATTAACCAACGTTTATCGTAACGGTCTTGGCATTTTATTGGCTAATACAGATTGTAATATCTCGACCCGTGAAGCCAAAAAACTCGAAGCAATGAGCGCTGCCTGTGCTTATATCGCAGGCCACAGTAACAGCTTATTTTGGCAAGCTGCAGCAGCAGCAATAGTCGATATTGAAACTCAGCTTCCTTTGTCTCTAAGCCAAAAACATACCTTAATCTACTTAGAGCAGCAGTTTAATAGCTATCTGCCAGTGATGGATATTCGTTTTGCTGATCTGGTCAGCTTCGCTTGTAGCCGTGATAATGAGCAAGCGCAAAAGCTGCGTGAGCAGTACGCCAATAACCAGCTTGAGTCATCACAGCGCGAACAGATGAAACGCTTTTTGTTTGGTCCCAACCGCACCATCACTGACATCTCAAACGAGCTCATCCAAGAAAAGATCAACCTCATCAAAGAGCAAGTGGATAGCTACGCACGCAGCAATACTGTCACCGCTACCCCTATCGAGCCTACTGATATCGCAACCAAAATAGCTAAATTGAGCTCTGCCCTGCACCTATTCGGTCTAAGCGATACCGCAGCTCTACTCACCAATACAGCTAACGCAGTTGCTAAGTGGGACGACCCAAAACCTGAAGATTTTGACGAGCTGCTGTTAGCGCTCATGTCGGCCGAAAATGCTTCGATTACAATGGCAAAAATGCATACGCCTGGCGCGACTAACTTATCGCTGAATAACCAGCGAATCTCCTTGCATCAGCTTGATACGGCCTATGATGTTTTAGTACAAGAGAGCCGTAGTAACATCACAAAAGCCGAGCACGCCATCACCACTTATATCACTGCAGATGACGCGCATCTGTCCATGTTAGATGAGTTTCCAGAGATGATCTTCCAGGTCGCAGGAGCGCTACGTTTCTTAGAACTACCTGCTTTGGCAAATATGTTTAGTCAATTGGCAAGCTTCACCCAGACCTGTCTAACAAACGCACAGCCTCTAAGCGAGCAAACCCTCAGTCACATGGCGGATGTACTCATGTCCGTGGATTATCGCTTAGATGGTTTTGAGAATAATCGTCCCGTAAATAAACGCTCGCTAGATGTCGGTCAGCATAGCTTAAGCCAACTACTAGCCGCCTAAAGATTTTGGATAGATGTCAATGAGTGCTGCTTTTATAATCGAAAAAGATACTGTCTTATGTCGCAGGACGCCTAAAGGTTGGCAGCCTTTATCTATCGACTTCTCGGCTGATTCAGACCGCAACCTGCCCCCTTATCAGTTAGGCTGTGTCGAACTGTTAGAGAGCTTAGCGCCAAGCCATTGGCAGCAAAGTGCACATTGGCAAAGAGACAGCAGCAATAGCAGCATAAGTGATGAAGCTGTTCATCCAGCGAATAATGCTCCGGCCGCGTATGCTATCAGCTATCACTATGCAAAAACCAATCAACTCACGCTACCGACTATCCGCGATGATATTGAGTCCATCTCAGCGGCAATCAACCAAACTGACATTCAAGCAAATGATGCTGATGACAATGGCGCTATAAACGCTTTTATCTCTTATCGGCAGCTGCTCACTCAGATTCCAGTAGCGCTCGCCGATCAGATCAGTCAGGCCATGCAGCTGCTGCGCTGGCAAGCGGATACTCAGTTTTGTAGTCGCTGTGGTGCGGCGGTCCGTGCAGCGGACTCTGGCGAGCGGGCGATGGTATGCAGCGTTTGCCGCTTACGCCAGTATCCGCGAGTACAGCCATGTGTGATTACGGCCATTACTCGCCCAAACCCTAAGTCCGGCGAGATGCAAATACTATTAGCGCATCATCACCGCTATGGTCAGACCACTCTGCCATTACAATATGGTTTGATTGCAGGCTTTGTAGAAGTTGGGGAAAGCTTAGAGCATGCAGTGGTAAGAGAAGTGTTTGAAGAAGTCGGTATTCGCTTATCAGACATTCGCTACGTCAGCAGTCAGCCTTGGCCGTTTCCTTCTAACTTAATGCTCGGCTTTCGGGCCAGTTATGACAGTGGCGATCTTGTGCTGCAAGAAGATGAGCTGTCGCACGCAGATTTTTTTGATTTATCAAACCTGCCAAAGATACCCTTCAAAGGCAGCATTGCTTACGACCTCATTGCTCAAATTGCTGAAGAGCAAGGGGTTACGCTTGCATAAAAGTCTATTTTGACTGCTAGTCATTATCTATATTATTTAGCCTCTATTATTTATTCTGTATTATTTATTACATGCCCGTTTTAAGGCCAGTACTCCATGTCTGACAATCATACTCACCCTTTACCGACTCGCCTAGCTGATCTGCCTCTATTATTCGATACTCGAGCGTTAGAGTCGCTACCAAAGGCGACGCAAATTAAAATCGCTCAGATCGATGCTTGCTTACCACAGACCCAATGCGGGCTTTGTGACCATCCGGATGGCTGCCTGCCTTATGCAAGAGCGATCGCCGTCGATGACGAACCTCATAACAAATGCGTACCTGGCGGACAGCCGGTCACCGATGCGATTGCCCAAATTCTGGTAGATAGCGATAGCAGTCATAGCTCTATTAGTAGCGCCAGTGCTGACACTCCTGTCATCGCCGAGCCCTCCAAGTGGCCGATAGATGACACGACGATGCGCCCAACCGAAGTGCGTGCCATCATCCGTGAAGACGATTGTATCGGCTGTACTAAGTGTATC
Source organism: Psychrobacter submarinus (assembly GCF_904846685.1). Taxonomy (GTDB): domain Bacteria; phylum Pseudomonadota; class Gammaproteobacteria; order Pseudomonadales; family Moraxellaceae; genus Psychrobacter; species Psychrobacter submarinus. Next base: position 18,328 of record NZ_CAJHBQ010000002.1, on the reverse strand, counting down.
CCTGCCTGCCCGGTCGATGCTATCGTCGGTACCGGTAAGCATATGCATACGATCTTTACCGATCTGTGTACTGGCTGCGAGCTATGTCTAGCGCCTTGTCCTGTCGACTGCATTGATCTAGTGACAGTGCATCGCGAGCTGACAGCTGCCGAGCGCGAACAAGAACAAGACGATCTGCGCCAGCGTTATCATACTCATCTAAGGCGGGTCACCAAACAGCTGGCCGATAGTAGTAATGCCAAGCCCGTCGTCAGCATGGTAGAGGCTAAGCTCAATAATGCCGCGAGCCAAGCTCTCGATATCAGCGAGCAACAAGCCAAAAATACTATTGCGGCAGCAAAACTACGCAGCAAAATCAAAAAGCTAGAAAAGCAGCTAAGCGTGCGTCCCAATGCCGCTAAGCAAAGCGAGCTTAGCGCCTTACAAGAAGAGCTTGCCACCCTTTAATAGACTACGCTATAACGAACCACGTGATAAAAATCAGTCAAATTAAGACGTCATCTTATGAGTAAAACCGTTAAACATAAAACCGCTAATACGCCGCCATCAAGACTGATGCCTAAGCGCAATGTGCGGCCATTCTTTGAAAAGCTTGCGGCAACGATAGATGAGCCCGTCACTGAGCTGCACTTCAACAGTAACTTTGAGCTGCTTATCGCCGTTATTCTCTCCGCGCAAGCCACTGACGTCAGCGTCAATATTGCGACAAATCAGCTTTATCCTGTCGCTAATACGCCCGAAGCCATTTATGCTTTGGGTGAGGAAGGACTCAAACCTTATATCCAGAACATTGGTCTTTATAATTCAAAAGCTAAAAACGTGATAAAGACTTGCCGCGACTTGATTGATAAGTTTGACAGTCAAGTGCCTGATAATCGTAAAGACCTTGAGTCATTGGCAGGCGTCGGCCGCAAGACTGCTAATGTGGTGCTTAATACGGCATTTGGTCAGCCGACTATGGCGGTCGATACCCATATCTTTCGGGTCGGTAATCGTACTGGCCTTGCAACTGGCAAAAATGTGCTCATCGTTGAGCAAAAGCTAGTCGCGCGTATTCCAGAAGATATGCTAGTAGATGCCCATCATTATCTGATCTTACACGGACGCTATACTTGTCAAGCGCGCACACCGAAATGCGGTGCTTGTCCGGTGTATGAGGAATGTATGTTTAAGGATAAAGCTAAATTTTTGGAGTTATGACTACTCAAATGAAGGTAACACCATGCGACTCTCTCCGCGCGACTCTTTGATATTTATGAAGTTTTAGATTTGTTTAGGGCTCTTAAGAGTTTCGAGAGTTTAGTTGAGTCGTAAAGACGCTCTAGAGTTTTAGAGCAAATCACGGTAAGATATGGTAATTTTTTGACTCATTTTTCTATTTTTATAACCTTTAATAAATACTGACTCGTTTTTATAACAGTCCCTGACATTAAGCGATCATATTATGCGTGAATACAGTTTATTTACCTCAGAGTCTGTCAGCGAAGGCCATCCTGATAAAATGGCTGACCAAATCTCTGATGCCTTACTCGATGCCATTTTGCGTGAAGATCTGCACGCGCGCGTCGCTTGTGAGACTTTAGTCAAAACAGGCGCGGTCGTATTAGCTGGTGAAATCTCTACTACAGCTAACATTGATATCGAGCGTATCGTTCGTGATACGGTCAATGGTATTGGTTATCATCATTCGGACTTAGGTTTTGATGGTGAGACTTGCGCGGTTATCAACATGATCGGCAAGCAGTCGCCTGAGATTGCCCAAGGCGTCGATCGTAGTAGCCCAGAAGAGCAAGGCGCTGGCGATCAAGGTCTAATGTTTGGTTATGCCAGTAACGAGACGGATGTATTGATGCCCGCTCCTATCGAGTATGCCCACCGCTTGATGCAGCGTCAGTCTGAGCTGCGCCGTGCAGGCGAGCTACCATGGCTCCGACCTGATGCCAAAGCACAAGTAACACTCAACTATGATGGCAATCGCCCTGTCGCTATTGATGCGGTAGTCCTATCGACTCAGCATGATCCTAGTATCTCACAAGCGGACTTGCAAGAGGCTATCATGGAGAACATCATCAAGCATGTGCTACCAGCTGATCTGCTGCATAAAGGCACGCGCTATCACATCAACCCAACCGGTAAGTTTGTGATTGGCGGGCCTGTCGGCGACGCGGGTCTAACCGGCCGCAAAATCATCGTTGATACTTACGGCGGTATGGCTCGTCATGGCGGCGGGGCTTTTAGTGGTAAAGATCCCTCTAAAGTCGATCGTAGTGCCGCTTATGCGGTGCGATACGTCGCCAAAAACATTGTCGCAGCTGGCATTGCTGATCGCTGCGAAGTGCAGGTCAGCTACGCTATTGGTGTGGCAGAGCCGACTTCTATTTCTATCAACACTTTTGGCACCAACAAAATCGATAATGACGAGATTATTCGCCTGATTCGCAAGCATTTTGACTTACGTCCTTATGGCATCACGCGTATGCTCAATCTGCTGCAGCCCATGTATCAGCAAACTTCAACCTTTGGTCATTTCGGTCGTCCTGGGTCTGAGACCGCATTTACTTGGGAAAAAACTGACAAGGCTAAGGTACTTAAAGCCGATGCCGGTCTGTAGTCCGAAAAGCAAGATTACTATCTATTCTATAAAATTTAGACTATTTAAATAACATACTATTTAACTCATTTACTTAACGGAGTCTTTTATGTCTGACGCCAATATGCCAAACGATACTACCAATACAGACAATATCGAAAACAATGTCGAGATCACTCCTGAGATGCAGTCTTTTTATCAGCGCGCTGATGAGATTATCGGCGTTGCTAATAGCCAACTCGGCGAAAAGGCACACTCAGGCCAAGTCGGCGCTTCCCTACTTTATGCTGCCGCGCGTTATAGCGCTTCGGTCGCCTCTATTGGCTTTGTAAAAGGGGAGGATTTTGCCAAAGAAAAAGAGGACATTATCGAGTTTTATACCAAGCAGTACCGCCAAATGCTCAGCGACAATCTTACTGACTACGCACAAAACTTTGATAACTATGTGCAGCTTAATAAAAACGATACAGTAGGCGAATAAACAAATTCTTAGCGTTTGCCTAGCTTGTTAGTTTCATTAAAGTCTTATGCTCATTAGTATCTCCCTATTAAACCCTAAGCTTAATCATAAGCTTAGGGTTTTTTATTGGTATAGCCGTATGGTCAATGCCTACAAATCAGCTATAGCGCTACGAGCGTGCGTCTAAAATAAACTAAAAGGAGTAAGGCACGCCAGTCAAACTCATATCACTGATACCCTCAAGCCTATGTAATAGCCTGAGATTTTCGCCAACGATAACAACCTATTGGCTGACTGATGATAAATAAGCTACTATGAATTTAGACTTTGTCACTAATCAAGGTGACTAGATCGATGACAGGACATAATCAAACAATACTGATAAGGAGATACCACTATGAACCCTGTACTCAAATCATGGAGACTAAGCTCTTTATTACTAGGGTTGTCAGCTATTATGGCGTTAGCTGGCTGTAGTAATATTCCAAGTGTCAATACCCCAGACGATGCGGCTATTCATACCGTGGAATATGGCAAGCAGAAACCTAGTGACAACCCTTTTACCAAATGTCCCCCTTATAACCCTGAGCAAACCATGTGTACCATGCAGTACGATCCAGTATGTGTCAAAACAAAGACCGACTCAGGATTCAACTATCGTACCGCGGGTAATGCTTGCTCCGCATGTGGCACAGCCACTGCAATCGGTTATACCAAAGGACAATGTTCATAAACCAAAGCTTATAAACCAATGCTCATATTCAATGATTATGAATGTTTACCCGCTATCACCCATAAAAAAGCCCTAGCTTAATATATAAGCTAGGGCTTTTCTTACGAATGGTCATTTTTCTACAAAGTCAGATTGAACCTGTCTTACTTATCTTTGGGCTCTACGATTAAGTCAGGAGGCCCTGTTAACAGATCTTCATCACGGAACTCGTTAGCTGAGTTGTGTTCAGCAGACTCCTCAGTAGTGAACCACTGCTTATTACGATACAGAATCAGACGATCTCGGCTCAAACCACGCAGTAGTGAATACATCATAATCATAATCACGATAGCAAACGGGAAGCCTGAAACAATCGATGCCGCTTGCAGAGCCCCTAAACCGCCAGCTGCTAAGAGTACCGCTGCGATAACGCCTTCAGTACCTGCCCAGAATAGACGCTGAATCTTAGGCGGATTGGTATCACCACCAGAGGTCAACATATCGATAACGAAACTTGCAGAATCTGACGAGGTCACGAACCAAAGCACGATCATAATCACGATGAGTAGGTTGACCGCTGCAGTTAATGGATACGATTCCATTAGCTTAAAGATTGCGCTGCCAGTATCGGCTTTGACTGCCTCGATAAGACCAGGACTTGCCACACTTGGATCAGCTGCAGCCATCAGCTCCATGTGTACTGCTGAGCCACCAAAAGCGGTGAACCATAAGAAAAGAATAGTAATGGGGATTAATAACACACCCAAAATAAACTCGCGAATCGTACGGCCACGTGAGATACGAGCGACGAATACACCAACAAAAGGTGACCAGCTAATCCACCATGCCCAGTAGAAGATAGTCCAAGATGACTGCCAGTTATCTTGGCCTTCATAAGACTCAGTCCAAAGACCTAAAGGAATCACTTGATGCAAGTAGTTACCAACGTTTTCGACGAAGCTATTAAGGATAAACTGCGTCGGGCCCAAGATAATCACAAAACTCAGTAGCACGATCGTCAAGAATATATTGATATCACTTAAGCGCTTGATACCCTTATCTAGTCCCAAGAACAGTGACATCCCTGCAAATACAGTAATCACAGCAATCAACACAATCTGCGTGGTAATGTTATTTGGAATACCAAACAAGGTATCAAGACCTGAATTGATCTGTAACACCCCTAAGCCAAGCGTCGTCACCACCCCAAACATCGTCCCAAATACGGCAAGTGTATCTACCGTATGACCCATAGGTCCATAGATTTTTTTGCCGAGTAAAGGATACAGGGTTGAGCGAATGGCCAAAGGTAGGCCGACACGATAATGGAAATAAGCCAACGCCAAAGCGACGATACCGTAGATGGCCCAAACATGAAACCCATAATGCAAAAATGAGATATTCATCGCAAGCTTAGCGGCTTCAACACTCTCAGGCGTGCCTAATGGCGGAGCCATAAAGTGATATAACGGCTCAGCAGTACCCCAATACAGCAAACCAATACCGATACCTGCTGAGAAGAGCATACCAATCCATGAGACTAGATTATACTCGGGCCTCTCAGTTTGATGACCTAGTCTGATATCGCCATAACGGCTAAATATCATATAGATACTCATGACTAAGGCTAGATTCACTACCACGATAAAGAACCAGCCAAAGCGCAACGAGACAAACGCTTTTGCCTCGTTAAACACCACTTCAGCTTGCTCATTAAAAAAAGCGCCGAAAATAATAAAGACCAAAATCAAAATAGCTGAGGTCAAGAACACAGGTTTACTTACCCGTGGAAAAGGGCCTAAGCGGCCAACTTTTACATGATCCATAGCGTGTCCAAAAGTTAAAATTGCGTCACCTTATCAAGGTATAGGGTGATTATCAAATGCAATATTAAAAATACAGTGGTTAATATGCAAAAATAATTTAGAAAGAATTAAGGATATTTTGCTATAGCGAATCGAACTTTGAGCCTTAAAAGCTATTATCAATACAATCGCTTAGGCTATTTTAGCTTTTATCATGGATATAAAAAAAGCCTCAATCTGTTTAAAGATTGAGACTAATAATAAAGTTTAACGTACTTAACTGAAGATTAATCGCCTTTGACGATCTTTGGCGGTCCTTTGAGTAGATGCTCATCGGTAAACTCATCAGCGGTATTATGATCGATAGACTCATCAGTAATAAAACGCTGCTGCGCACGATAAAGGATCAAGCGATCACGGCCAAGACCACGCCATAGCGCGTACATCATGACAAAGATGACAATGGCAAAGGGTAGCCCTGCAACAATCGCTGCTGCTTGCAGAGCGCCAAGACCACCTGCTGCGAGCAAAATTGCGGCAATAAAGCCTTCTGCCGTCGCCCAAAATAGACGTTGAATCTTTGGTGGATTAGTATCGCCGCCTGCGGTTAGCATGTCAATGACAAAGCTTGCAGAATCAGACGAGGTGACAAACCACAAGACAATCATGATGACGATCAACAAGGTAATAGGCTTAGCGAATGGATAATACTCAACCAACTTAAAGATTGCGCTACCTGTGTCTGCTTGTACTGCCTCTATCAGCCCAGGGCTTACTAGAGCAGGATCAAGCGCTGCTAACAGCTCCATATGGATAGCTACGCCGCCAAAGGCTGTGAACCAAAAGAACAAAATAGTCATCGGTATCAGTAGCACACCTAAAGTGAACTCACGAATGGTACGACCACGAGAGATACGAGCAATAAACACCCCAACAAATGGTGCCCAGCTTACCCACCATGCCCAATAAAATATCGTCCAGCCACTTTGCCAATCGGTACCACTATACGACTCGCCCCAAAAACTAAGTGGAACGACTGCCGCCAGATAATTACCAATGTTTTCAAAGAAGCTATCAAAGATAAATAGTGTTGGACCCAAAATAACTATAAAGGCTAGCAGAAGGCCGGTGAGACCCATATTGAGATCGCTCAAACGCTTGATGCCTTTATCAAGACCAAGCATTAAAGATCCGCAAGCCAGCAGAGTAATAAAGGCGATAATGACAAACTGAACAGCAAGACTATTTGGAAGACCAAATAGGTTTTCAAGTCCTGAATTGATCTGCATGACTCCTAAACCTAGCGAGGTCACAACGCCAAACATCGTACCAAAGACGGCTAAAATATCGACCGTATGTCCCCAGCGCCCATAAATCTTTTGACCCAATATAGGGTACAAAGTTGAGCGAATGGACAGCGGTAATCCGCGTCTAAAATGAAAATAGGCCAAAGATAACGCGACGATAGTATAGATAGCCCAAGCATGTAAGCCCCAATGCAAAAACGATATATTCATCGCCTGCTTAGCGGCCTCCATGGTCTCAGGCTCAGCCATTGGCGGCGCCATGTAATGGTATAATGGCTCAGCCGTACCCCAATAGACTAGACCGATACCGATACCTGCTGAGAACAGCATACCAATCCAAGACCCCAGACTGTACTGCGGCCGCTCGGTTTGCTGACCCAAACGTATATCGCCGTAGCGACTTGCTATAAGATAAATACAAAAGACTAAAGCCACGTTCATAAGTAAAATGAAGAACCAGCCAAAATTAGTCGTAATAAAGCTTTGCAGATAACTAAAAAGCGCACCAGCAGTCTCAGTGAAAAACGCGCCAAAAACAATAAAACCAATAATAAGAATACTCGATGTGATGAAGACGGGCTTGTTTACCCTAGGAAAAGGGCCAAGCCTTTCAACCTTTACGTGATCCATTCGTTAAATAACCTTAAATTTTTTGGGAATTTACATTATCAAGATAACGCGCAACTATCAATTATAAACCAAGTACTTACAAGTCTTTATTGAATAGAAACAAAATTATAAGTCATCAATTAAAAAACATTGTTTCACTATTAGTAAAACTACTGCCATGTTATGACCATAGCATTATGATTAATTGACATTGGTTTTACTGTGGTAATAAATGTAGCAATCTGCTGTTATCGCCATCTTCCAGTAGCCATACCTGACCATCTACGCTTAATACATTTCGTATTCTTGCGCCCATATCATAGCGATAGCGCTCACTGGCATTACCTACCGCGTCCATATCGACCACGATAAGCGCTTTAGAGGATAAGCCACTCATTAAAGCATTGCCTTGCCATGCTGGAAAGTCATTTTGACTGCCTGAGGTGTAGATACTCAAAGACGATGGTGAAATAACAGGCGTCCAGCTCACTTTAGGAGGAGTAAATTCAGGACGAGTATCATGGTCGGGTATGTCTGTGCCAGAATAGTTACGACCGTTTGAAACCACAGGCCAGCCATAGTTATTGCCCTTGACGATCAAATTATACTCATCACCGCCACGCGGTCCCATCTCATTGCTCCACAATCTGCCCGACTCATCAAACGCCATACCGAGTACATTTCGATGACCCGTACTCCAAAACTGGGCGCTAATGTCATTATTGTTGGCATAAGGATTGTCACTAGGGACAGTCCCGTCAGGATGCAAGCGGATAATTTTACCAAGATTTAAGCTCATATCTTGCGCAGGCTGTTTTTCTTGACGATCGCCTGAGCTGATATAAAGGTAACGTCCATCAGGTGAGAACAATAAGCGATGACTATAATGCCCTTGCCCATCGATTTTTTTGTTTTGCTGCCAGATAGTGCTGATGTTTTGCAAACTTGGCTTCTCGGTATCTAAACCGCTGAGCGTCGCTTTGATAACCTTTGCCCCATATTTATTACTATCAGCACCACTGCCCGCTTCGGCGTGACTGATATAAATAGCATTACTTGCCCTAAAATCTGGCGCTAAAGTCACATCTCCTAAGCCGCCTTGTCCGCCATAAGCCACCTCTGGCACACCTGCGACTTGGGTTTTGACTCCCGTCTGCGTATCGACCACAAATAGCTCGCCCGACTGTTGCGTGACTAGCAACTCAAGCGCGTCATTTCCTGTTTTTGGTAGTGCAGTCATCGCCCATGGCTCATTAAAGGTTGCGATCACTTGGGTAGTAAAGCTGGGCTTGCTATCTTCTGTTTGCTCGCTAGTACTAATGTCAACGTCTTGTGTACTGGCTACAGGAGCGGCTGATTCTGAGCAGGCCGCAGTGCTAAATAGTAGAGCGGCTACCATTAGCGGTAAACTAACTTGCTTTTTTTTACTTATCTTGCTGTCGATTGGCATAGCGTTCATCCTTTAATATCTTTAATCTCATTTTTATTTATCGCTGACGTCTATTTTAATATAGCAAGCTTCAGGTCGCTTCGAACAGCAATTATGCAACAAAAAACCCTTTATCTACTATGGCAGATAAAGGGTTAGTGTTACTTAGAGATTGACTCTCAATCTAAAATGACTATTAGCTCATTCTAAGCTTATTAAAAGTCAATCTATCATCTTGATCGACATCGACTTTGATGATATCACCTGCGACAAAGTCACCTGCCAATAGCTTTAATGACAATGGATTTTCGATCTCTTGCTGGATAGCACGTTTTAGTGGACGCGCGCCATACACAGGATCGTAACCAACAGCGACTAGTTTGTGCATCGCATCGGCTGACAGCTCGATATCCATCTCACGCTCTTGGAGACGCTGACGTAGACGCTGCAACTGAATGTCAGCAATACCAGCCATCTGCGACATGCCAAGCGGATGGAAGACCACAATCTCATCGATACGGTTGATAAACTCTGGGCGGAAATGCTGTCCGACCGAATCCATCACCTCAGACTTGATGTCTTCATAGCTCTCGCCGACCATCTCTTGGATTTTGTGTGAGCCTAAGTTACTGGTCATCACAATCACCGTGTTTTTGAAGTCGACCACGCGGCCTTGTGAGTCGGTCAAACGTCCATCGTCTAACACTTGTAGCAAGATATTAAACACATCAGGATGCGCTTTTTCGACCTCATCAAACAGTATCACGCTATAAGGCTTACGGCGTACCGCTTCGGTTAACGTACCGCCTTCTTCATAACCGACATAGCCTGGAGGCGCGCCCACTAAGCGGCTGACGCTGTGCTTCTCCATATACTCACTCATGTCGATACGGATGATGGCATCCTCACTATCAAACAAGAAGTTGGCCAGTGATTTGGTCAGCTCAGTTTTACCAACCCCCGTAGGCCCTAAAAATAAGAACGAACCCGATGGGCGGTTGGGATCAGACAACCCAGCTCGGCTACGGCGCACAGCGTTGGCGACTGCTTCGACTGCTTCATCTTGACCGATGACGCGCTCATGCAGCTTGTCTTCCATCGCCAGCATCTTGTCACGCTCGCCTTGCAGCATTTTGCTGACAGGAATTCCCGTCGCGGCTGCCACCACCTCTGCGATCTCGTTGTCCGTGACTTTATTACGCAGCAGTTTGGCACCGCCATTATCACCTGCCAGCTCTTTTTGCTCGGCCAAATCAGACTCTGTGATACGGCGCTCAAGCTGTGGAATCGTCTCGTACTGCAGCTTACTCATGGTCTCATAGTCGCCTTCGCGGCTGGCTTTATCATAAGCGATACGCGCTTTGTCCAGCTCGTCTTTTAGCTGCTGAGAGCCTTTGACCAGCGCTTTTTCCGCTTGCCAAATCTCATTGAGATCGGCGTACTCTTTTTCTAGCTCCTCGATTTGGCTATCAAGCACTTTACGCTCTGCTTGTGCGCCGGCATCTTCTTCGTTTTTGAGTACTTCGCGCTGCATTTTTAGCTGAATCAGACGGCTATCGAGCTTACCGAGTGCTTCAGGCTTACTGTCCATCTCCATGCGCAGGCGACTGGCTGCTTCATCGATTAAATCAATCGCTTTATCAGGCAGCTTGCGATCGGTGATATAACGATGGCTCATGCGCGCTGCGGCAATAATCGCGCTGTCTTGAATATCGACACCGTGATGCAGCTCATAACGCTCTTTTAGACCACGCAAAATCGCAATGGTGTCTTCAACCGTTGGCTCATCGACCAATACTTTTTGGAAACGGCGCTCAAGGGCGGCATCTTTTTCGATAAATTGACGATACTCATCTAACGTCGTCGCGCCGACGCAGTGTAGCTCACCGCGCGCCAGTGCAGGCTTTAGCATATTGCCGGCGTCCATCGCGCCCTCTGACTTACCCGCGCCGACCATGGTATGCAGCTCATCGATAAACAAAATGACGTTACCTTCTTGCTTGGCAAGGTCGCTAAGCACGCCTTTGAGACGTTCTTCGAACTCACCGCGGAACTTAGCACCGGCAATCAATGCACCTAAATCCAAGGACAACACTTCCTTACGGCGTAGACCTTCTGGCACATCGCCATTGATTATTTTTTGTGCTAGGCCTTCGACGATGGCTGTCTTACCGACGCCCGGTTCACCAATGAGCACGGGGTTGTTTTTGGTGCGGCGCGAGAGCACCTGAATGGTACGACGAATCTCTTCATCACGGCCAATGACCGGATCAAGCTTACCCAGCTCAGCCTGCTCAGTTAAGTTGATAGTATATTTGTTTAGCGCATCACGCTGATCTTCTGCGTTTTGATTATTCACAGTTTCATCACCGCGAAGTTGCTCGATAACCGCTGCTAACTTATCTGCGGTAACCCCAGCACTTTCAAAGATTTTTTTGGTTTCGCCTTGCTCCGCCAGTGCCAATAGCACCCATTCAGTGGCAATAAAATCATCGCCTTCTTTTTGTGCTTGGCGATCGGCTAGGTTTAAAATCTTTACTGAGTTTGGGTTTAGATTGACATCGCCTGTTGGGTTGCTAATAGTTGCTTGATTATCGAGCGCTTTGGCCACGCCATTTTTTAGCGCCGGAATGGATGCGCCGGCTTGCTGACAGATCGCGATGTTTGACTCATCTTGCAATAATACTGCTAATAAATGCACCGGATCGATACCGGTGTTATCACGCCCTAACGCTAAGCTTTGCGCTTCTTGTATTGCAGATTGCAACTTTTGGGTGAATTTCTCAAATCTCATATTGTTATCCTTTGATAATTTATCATGGCAACAGGCTTTTATAAGTATTAGGTTAGCCCGTTTGCCTTTGGTTGCTATCTATATAAGGTATAGTGACAGTCATTTCAAGCGAAAAACAATAAAAACCTTACTATTAGCAATGATATAAATCTAGTTTATTAATAAGTATTTATCAGTGCTATTTCAAGAAGCTTTTTTGAGAAGCTTAAAGAAAAATAAGTACCTAAATAAGAGTTTATTGCTAATAAAAAAGCGCTTGCCCTATCCAGAACAAACGCTATAACTGGCTCATGAGACGATAAAAAACGCTAAGCTATTCTACAATTTCAATCGGCATTCCTGCTTTGTATACGCTCATAATCTCATCCATCTCATCATTAGTCACCGCAATACAGCCATCCGTCCAATCACGCTGCTGCGTAATAGCCGCCAGATGACCAAGGCCGTTTTTTTGTCCATGAATCATAATATCACCGCCCGCACTGACCCCGCGTTTTTTGGCTTGGGCTTTATCAGCGGCGTTAGGATAACTGACGTGGATGGAGCGATAGTAGTTAGAGTTTTCGTTTTTATAATCAAAAATATAACTCCCTGTCGGTGTGCGCTCGTCGCCTTCTTGGCGCTTATGTCCCACTGGGCTATCCCCTAAAGCAATGTGATAAGTTTTGATTACTCGATCGCCACTTAATAGCTTTAATACCCGCTCGGACTTATCGACATAAACTTTATCGATAGTGACATCTGTATGGATAGCTTGATTGTGCTTGCTGCTATTTTTAGCTAAGGCCAGCGCGCTCACACTTATCATACTAACGACTATCAGCATCAGAATAGCCAAAGAGAAGGGTTTGGTTTTGCGAGATGATATAGTCAATCAATATTAAAAGTGGTACAAGGCAGACGAGTGCAAGTACTACAGTAGTAGGCTAAACGAGTCTAACGCTGTAACACTTTAATAGTGGTTCGACTATAATCGAGAAAATGACATAGAAATTGCTTCTTATTAAGTGAGCTTAGTCACAAGATAACAGATCTCTATGCCAAGGTTTGTGCAGAAGTTATGAATAGAAAAAGAGCTAAGCGATCAGACCATACGAATCGCGCCATCTAAGCGTATCACTTCACCATTAAGATAGGCATTATCGATAATATGCATCGCCAACTTAGCAAACTCCTCAGGAGCGCCCAGACGTTTTGGATAAGGGACAGCTGCCTCTAGTTGTTCGCGGGCCTTTTCTGGGATACTGTGCATCATCGGCGTCGCAAACACCCCTGGCGCTATCGTCATAACGCGAATACCATGACGCGTCAGCTCACGCGCTAGTGGCAACATCATACCAGCCACGCCCGCTTTCGATGACGCATAACTGGCCTGCCCGACTTGCCCATCAAAAGCTGCAATAGACGCTGTATTAATAATAATACCGTTATCGGCATTTTGCGCACTATCAGCGTTGGTATTGGCGGCGACACGCTTAGCAATACTAGCTGCCACCAAACGTGCGACATTAAACGAGCCGACTTGATTGATAGTAACGCCGCGTGTGAACGCCTCTAGATCCGCTGGGTTATTATCACGGTCGAGTAGCTTTTGTACCACAGCGATGCCCGCGCAGTTGATAGAGCCTTGCAGACTACCAAAGTCCGTCTCGGCGGTAGCGACTGCCGCTTGTACGTCATCGCCGCTGGTGACATCACAGCGCACAAAGCGAACGCTATCGCCAAGCTCACGGGCTAAAGCTGTCCCCGCCTCTTCATTGAGGTCCGCGATGACTACTTTTCCGCCTTGCGCAGTGATAGCGCGAACCACGGCTTCGCCTAACCCTGAAGCGCCGCCAGTGACTAAAAAACTGTTTCCCTGTATTTGCATGATATCTCCCTTATCGTTTGTAGATGATGACCCTTAGTGTATATCTTCATAGTGTATATATTATCGATTATATATACGATGCGCTTACCTTGTTAAGATAAGAGTAAGTAAACTATCTTAACGATATAAAAGATAACAGCTTTATCTAAGAAGTCTTAGAGCTATTCATCTACTCATGAGTTATCCAAAAAACGAAGCAGCGCTTTTTCCTCTAAGCTCTGATACTCTCTAGTTCGTCCGCGCCGGGCTTGTTTATAATTTTCATAAAACTCGCCTGCCAAGAACTTCTCAATGATAATAGGATTAATGTAGGAGCTACGGCAGACACTTGGCGTATTGCCTAACTCTTCTGCGACATCTTTGACCATCTCAGTGACTAACGTTTGCCGCAGTTTACTGTCAGGGGCACTCGCCAAAATGGCTTCGCCGTTTCCGTTTTGTAGCTCATCGTATAAATAACTGGCGGCCAGCACACTTGCCATCCAAGTGCGAAAGTCTTTTGCGCTGTAGAGCCTACTTGTGCAGTCCGAGGCAGCCTTGCTATCCTCACACAGATGCAGGCGTAGATACTCATTGACATCAGAGCTATCAACCACGCGTTTGTCGCCATTGTCATCTAAATATTTAAAAATCTGATAGCCAGGCAACTCAGAGCAAGACTGTACGATGTCTATCAAGCGCTCGTCTTGTAGCTCGATATGATGCGCTTTGGCACTTTTACCAACGAAATCGAAGGCCAAGCCATTCTCTGTTTCACTCACATGCTTACTACGTAAAGTACTAAGGCCGTAGCTTTTATTGAGCTTAGCATAGCGACTATTACCGATACGAATGAGAGTCGTCTCTAGCAACTTCACCACCGCCGCAAGCACATTATCATGCGATAAAGTCTCAGCTTCTAAATCTTTTTCGACTTGCGCGCGCAGATTAGGCAGGGCGCTCGCAAAGCCAATCATCGCCTCAAATTTGGCACGATCGCGCACACTATCCCACAGCTCATGATACAGATACTGCTTACGCGCCTTGCCATCGCGCCCTGTCGATTGGAGATGACCGTTTTCATGTTGGCATATCCACACCTCAGACCACATCGGCGGAATGACTAAAGCCTCAAAACGTTGGCGCAGTTTTTTATCTTTGACCGTATTGCCTGCTGCATCTCGATAGGTAAAGCCGCGACCATGACGGCGGCGGGTAAAACCCGGCTCATCATCGCTGACATAGCGCAGGTTTGCTTGCTTGGCTAGGCGCTCATAATCATGACGAAGATCTAGAGCCGCCTGTACTTGAGCCTTATTCACCATAAACCAAAACCCTTGTAATTCATTATTTTAAAAGTAAACTGTTGATGATTTAGAATAATGAAATAAAGCGCTGTTTACTGTTAAATTGACGCAGAGAATATGTAGTGCTGTGTAAAAGTAGAATGATTAAAAAATAAAAAAAAACCAAGCATTAAGCTTGGCATTTTATGGCACTGAAATTATTGCTAACATTGTCGATAATAATGCTATTTACCGTAAGTACATAAATAAGCGCTTTCGACTTCAACTTTAACGTTGAACTTTTTATCCGCTTCAATCGTAAATTGCTCGCCCGCCGCAAAAGTCTGCCAGTTATCATTATTTGGCAACTTTACGGTGAGTGTCCCGCTCACGACACTCATGGTTTCAAACTCGCTAGTACTAAATTCGTATTCGCCTATCTCCATCACACCAACAGTGGCAGGGAGAGTAGCGGTTTGAAAGGCGATGGACGCCACTTTATTATCAAAATATTGATTAACGCTTGGCATAGGTTTCCTTAAGTAAATTTTATTAAACAGTTAATATTAAAATTTAGTCATCATAATTTTCTTTTTTAATTCACCACTTTTTAAGGTGCTCAAAGCGTAGGGTGCTTTCTAAGCACCCGTCAAACGCTATTATCACGGTGCATAGAATACACCCTATAGCAATCTATACTCAATTGAAAGTTAGCTTCAATTTAATTTATAATCCTGCTTTCAAACTAGCCTCAATAAATTGATCCAAATCGCCGTCGAGTACGGCGCCGGTATTAAAGGTCTCAACGCCAGTACGCAAATCTTTGATCCGCGAGTCATCAAGGACATACGAGCGAATTTGACTGCCCCAACCGACATCGGACTTATTATCTTCTACCGCTTGTTGGCTCTCCATGCGTTTTTGCATCTCAAGCTCATAGAGCTTAGCGCGTAGCATTTTCATTGCGGTGGCTTTATTGCCATGTTGGCTACGCTCGTTTTGGCAAGTGACCACCACGCCGCTTGGCTCATGGGTGATACGTACTGCCGAGTCTGTGGTATTGACGTGCTGACCGCCAGCACCTGATGAGCGATAAGTGTCAATCCGCAGATCAGCAGGATTGATATCGATATCGATATCATCGTCAATCTCAGGCGACACAAACACAGCCGCAAACGAGGTATGACGACCGTTGTTACTATCAAAAGGCGACTTACGCACTAAGCGATGCACGCCAATCTCAGTGCGTAGCCAGCCAAAAGCATAATCGCCTTTGATCTCGATAGTGGCAGACTTAATACCGGCGACACTACCTGAAGATACTTCGATAACCTCAACTTTAAAACCGTGCGCCTCCGCCCAGCGTGTATACATGCGCAGTAGCATCTCCGCCCAATCTTGGGCCTCGGTGCCGCCGCTACCCGATTGGATATCCAAATAGCAGTTGTTCGGGTCCATCTCACCGCTGAACATCCGGCGAAACTCCAAATCGGCGACGCGTTTTTCAGCACTATCAAGCTCGCTTTGCACATCTTTGAGCAGGGACTCATCCTCGGCTTCGACCGCGAGCTCTAGCATTGCAGCGGCATCTTCAAGCGTAGTCTCAAGCGATACCACTATCTCGATGACGCTATCGAGCTGACTTTTTTCTTTGCTAATTTTGGTGGCACGTTCCGGATCGTTCCACAGCTCCGGACTCTCCATCTCTAAATTGACTTCCTCTAAGCGCTCTTGCTTACCATCGAAGTCAAAGATACCTCCGCAGGTCCTGTCCACGCGTCGATAAGTCTTTGATTTGCTCTTGATATGGGTTAATTTCCATCAGTGTTCCTGTATGTATTAAATAATAGTGTCTTTGTAGGCTGGGTTTTTAACCCAGCTTCAGGACTTTGTAAATTCAAAATGCTGAGTTAAAAACCTAGCCTACGCCAAAAATAATAATTATTAAAAGCGATGTTGTCGACTACTCATCGCAATAGCACTGCTAAATGATGATAAATTAAATCGACCAATCCTCAACCGCCCAGCGATTCGCCAATGCATGGGCATGCAAAGCCTTATCCGGCGATACGCAAACGGCAATATCTGCCCATTCTAATAACGGGATGTCGTTTTTAGAATCAGAGTAGGCATAAGTTTTGGTAAAGTGGATACCATCTTGCTGCTTTTTATCAAGCCATTTATCCAGATGATAAATCTTACCTTCTTGAAAGTTAGGCTTATCGGTTAATTTACCGGTGTAGCGCTCATCGACGATTTCAAGCGGCGTCGATAGTACGTTTGCCTCGGTGATGCCAAAACGCTGAGCGATAGCAGACACCACAAAGTTATTGGTCGCTGAGATAATCACCACCTCATGACCAAGCTCCACGTGCTCACACAACACCTCCATCGCCTTTGGGCGAATATGCGGCTCAATCTCTGTTTTTATATAGTCTTCACGTAACTTATCAAGCCTGTCCATCGGTAAAGAGCTCAAAAACTGTGCGACAAACTCGTTGTACTCAGTCGCATCAAGAGTACCTTCTATATAGTCATTATAAAACTTTTGATTGGCAGTGCGATACTGCGCCTCATCGACAAGGCCGTGCTTGACGATATACTCGCCCCACAAATAGTCGCTATCGACATCGAGCAAAGTATGGTCTAAATCAAATAACGCTAAGGTGCGCGCATTGGCAGGGGCTGGTGTAGAAGTGTTATTCATAAAACATACTCGCTGAGGATAAAAGGAGCGTCCTAAAATAAGGACGCTTACTTACTATTCTTACTATTTAAGCTATCGGTTTTCTTATTATAAAACTTATAAAACTATTCAGGCGCTTGGATTTCGGTCAGACCTGTTTTGAACTTTTGACAGCGATCTGCGTAGTGCATAGCGGATAGCTTGAGCATCGCGGCCTGCTCATCAGTCAAAGTTTTGACCACTTTGGCCGGTGCGCCCATCACTAGTGAATTATCCGGAATCTCTTTACCTTCAGTGACTAAGGCTTTAGCGCCGATAATACAGTTTTTACCGATTTTGGCTTTATTAAGTACTACTGCGCCGATGCCAATTAAACTGTTATCACCGATCTCACAGCCATGTAGCATCGCTAAATGCCCAATCGTCACATAATCGCCAATTTTGACTTCGATACCCGCATCAGTGTGAATCACGCTGTTTTCTTGCACATTGCTGTAGTCGCCGATATGAATACGCTCATTGTCACCGCGAATCACTGCGCCAAACCAAACGCTGGCTTGATGACCTAAATACACATCGCCAATGACTCGCGCCGTATCGGCAACCCAGCCATTAAAAGGGACGGCAAACTCAGGTTTTTTGTCTAAATACTGATAAATCATAACTATCCTTGTTTATTAAATAAGGGGCACACTACAGCGGCCCTATTATTATTGTCAAAACATCAAAAAACTAATAGAGAATATTAGGGCGTGTTGAACATTCGACCATGGCACTGACAGAGACTATTTTTTAGGCGAT
>NZ_CAJHBQ010000001.1 GCF_904846685.1 Psychrobacter submarinus | reverse complement strand
TTATTCATTATTCTTTCCTGATTCTTTAATATCTGTTGGTGAGCATTGATTTATTACTCTTAGCTATTTATTTGAGGCCAAAGGGGTATATTTCAATAGTATTATATAATTTTTATTAATAGTTAATAACGATAATTAAGTATTATTTAATAAATTATCAGTACAAAAGGGATTACTATTAAAGAGTAGCCAATAATAAAAATCTTACTTACCTACTGAGGTTTAATTGCTAAACTGATGAGCATTAACCAATACCATGCTTAGAATAGAGAACGGATAATATGGCAGTCGATTTAACCAATACTTTAATAGTGGCTATATCAGCGACAGCATTGTTTGACTTAACGGAGTCTGAGAACCACCTTTTACAGCTACTACAGCAGCGCCCTGACGAGGCAGTAAAGGAGTTTCGCGATTATATGGCGAAGCGTGAAGATCAGCCATTAGATAGTGGTGCAGGATATCCATTAATCAAAGCGCTGCTGAATCTAAATAATTACTGTAACGACTGTCTATCAGCGGATTTAACGACCGAGTCGCCACTTGTAGAAGTCGTCATCGTCTCAAAGAGCAGTCCTGATACTGGCATTCAAGTGCTCAATGCCATTCGTGACAACGGTTTGAATATTTCACGTTCCGCCTTTGTATCCGGAAGTCCTGTCGCTCCATATATCAAAGATTTTAATGTCGATCTGTTTTTGACGACCAACCGTGAGGACGCTCAGCAAGTCGCTGATGCCAACATTTGCGCTTGTGCGATATTGGACGCCACTCCCGTCAACACTTATGAGCTGGATACCGATCAGCTACGCATCGCCTTCGATGGTGATGCGGTATTGTTTGACGACTCAGGGGAGCTATTGTATAAACAACAAGGCCTACAAGCTTTTCATGATAGGGAAGCTGAGATGATCGACTTACCGATCGAAAAGGGCCCTTATGCCGAGCTATTAATTAAGCTATCAAAATTGCAGCAGCGCTTACCTGCCAAAGTGCATCACTGTCCGATTAAGATTGCTTTAGTGACGGCCCGCAATGCGCCTGCAGACCTGCGAGCGATAAAAACCTTGCGAGCTTGGGGCGTAGATGTGGATATGGCTTTCTTCTTGGGAGGGCTTGAGAAAACATCGGTGCTCAAAACCTTTGCCCCGCATATCTTTTTTGACGACTCTATAAAGCACATAGATGCGGCGCGGCGCTTTATGCCGACCGCTTTAGTCCCTTATCGTTCGACGTCGTTACTGCACGGTGATAGCTATCTAACTACTGATAAAGATGCAACATTATTGTCATTCAAGCCTGCTGTGCGCCCACTATTTGTAGTAAATCATTGAGCATGTACAGATAAGCGAAATTTAAACAATAGGATGATATATGAATTGGCAGCAATTGCTCAACTTGATTGTGGCGCGAATAAAGCAGGTTGTTGGTTTATACGCTTTTGTACTCATACCGATGTGGGGTATGTTTTTTCTGAATGAAAGCGTGCTATTTGGCTTATGGAATATCTTCGGTATTGTGCCGCGCACCCTAGATTTGGGTAGTATGATAGGCGTGATAGCGTCATGGACGATGCACGGTAATTTTGCTCATTTGACGGGCAATACTTTTATATTATTGCAGATATTGTTTTTGTTTGGGCTGTTTGAAAACAATGCTTATCGTACAATATTGAAGCTTATTGTCGCCTCAGGAGTGGCCACTTGGGTGATAGCATCACCCTTGACCATTCATATTGGAGCGTCGGGGTTATGTTTTGCGATGCTTGGCTATATGATAGGCGGCGCTGTTTTTGCACGGCGTTGGGGCTATTTGCTTGCTTGTATTGTGATGGGAGCAGGGTATTGGCTGACCATTAAACAAGGTCTAATGCCGCAGCCAGGGGTGTCTTTTGCAGCGCATTTCGGTGGTCTGTGCGCCGGATTACTAATAGGGGCCAACTCAAAGCACGCTTATAAAACGACTAAGCCGCTCTAAGCCAATTGGCTGGCAACAGCACGTGCCGCCTTTGTTGATAAAGCGCTTACGTCTGATCTGTGCAGACATTGATATATAATGGATCTTCTGTGCTTAATGGACGCCATGCGGTCGTCTGCTTGACATGCTCATCGAGAGTCAGCTCGCTTGTCTTGTCTTGAAACACATAATCTGCGCGTGCAGGGGCAGCGCAGTTAATCACTTGCGGTATCTGCTGCACACTTCGACGTCTCTCAAACAAATATAAATTTACCAAGCGCATATCTGGATTATCTACGTGCATCGTAGCATTGCCGCTATCCGCCGCGATAAAACGCAGTATCTGCGGTTTTATATAAGACCAAGGACGAAACCATTCTGAGCTCTCGGCAGTTTTTACTACGGTTACGCCCTCAGGTAGCTTAGCGACTTGCTGATGGTACCAGTTGTACTCTTGATGAATCTGAAAACCAAAAATACCAATAGCGGCAAATAAAGGCACCAGCCATTTTGGCGCGCGCTTGCCTGCTATTTTGGTGAGGTGAGTTATAACAAGGGCCAAACCTGCCATGCCAAAAGCGGCGGCTATGGTAGCGATAAACTCAAAAAGCATAGAACTTTCCTTAATGCGATCAGCACTGAATATAACCAAAACAGCTTAGAGACAGTCTGTTTGTGCCAGTGCTGGTATAGTGATAAGCGAATAAAAAATCACTCACAAGCAGTTGCTGCCTGTGAGTGATAGATAAATAACCGATAGATTTCACTGTTTATACAATAGCTTAGTGGTCGATTGCGCCGCCAGCTCCACGCGGAGAACGTACGCTCTCTACTAGCTCTTGAATGTGCAGTGGTGGTGCTTTGGTTGCGTAAGACACCGCGAAGGCTACGGCAAAGTTCAGTACCGCACCGATAGCACCAAAGGATAATGGTGAGATGCCAAACAACCAGTACTCTGCAGTATCAGGGAAGTTCGCCGTACCACTAATGAAGAACCAACCTTTGAAGACAAAGATGTAAACTAAGGTGGTGAGTAGACCGGTGAGCATCCCGCAGATAGCGCCTAAGTTATTAATACGCTTAGAGAAAATACCCATCATCAGTGCTGGGAACAAGGATGCTCCAGCAATACCAAAGGCAAGAGCAACCACCTGTGCTGCAAACCCTGGCGGATTGAGTCCGAGCCAAGTTGCGACGACAATGGCAACTGCCATAGAGATACGGGCGACTTGCAACTCGCCTTTATCGGTGATGTTTGGATTAAGATTACGCTTAATCAAATCATGACTGATAGCGGATGAAATCGCAAGGAGTAGGCCGGCTGCTGTCGATAGTGCAGCGGCAAGGCCACCTGCAGCGATCAGACCGATAACCCAAGGTGGTAGCTGCGCAATCTCTGGGTTGGCGAGTACTAAGATGTCATTGTTCACATCCAGCTCGTTACCTGCCCAGCCAGCATTAGCAAAACGTCCATCAAGTGCAGTATCGTTGGCAACACGAGCCTCTTCGACGGCTGTAGTAGCCGCGCCAACATCACCACCTTCGGTTTCGGCATTGGTTAAAGCCAGCTCCGCTGCGCCAAGGCCACTATCGTTATACATCTGAATGCGGCCGTCATTGTTGAGATCGTTGTACTTAATCAGTCCCGTATCTTCCCATGTTGCCATCCAGTCTGGACGTTGATCATACTCTAAAGGTGCTTCTGCAACCCCTTGTGGATAGACCGTATCAATGAGGTTTAGACGAGCCATCGCACCTACCGCTGGAGCAGTAAAGTACAATAGCGAGATGAATACTAGTGTCCAACCCGCTGTCCAACGTGCATCAGCCACTTTAGGAACGGTGAAAAAGCGAATGATAACGTGTGGTAGGCCAGCTGTACCAATCATCAGTGATAAGGTAAACAGCACCATATTGAGCTTGTTCGGGACGTCAGCGGTATAAGCGGTAAAGCCTAAGTCAGTGACGACTTGATCAAGCTTAGTTAAGATAGGAATGCCTGACTCAACATGGTTTGAGAACAAGCCTAGACCTGGGATTGGGTTACCGGTTAGTTCTAGCGAGATAAAGACTGCTGGAATGGTATAAGCAATCATTAGCACCACGTACTGTGCTACCTGCGTGTAAGTAATCCCTTTCATACCGCCTAATACGGCATAGAAGAAGACAACGACAGCAGCGATGATCAGTCCGGTATCGTTTTCAACTTCTAAGAAACGAGAGAAAGCAACACCAGCACCTGTCATCTGACCGATAACGTAAGTGGTGGAGGCGACAATCAAACAAACCACCGCAATCATAGCGGCGGTCTTAGAATAAAAGCGATCGGCAATGAAGTCTGGAACCGTAAACTTACCGAATTTACGTAAGTATGGGGCAAGCAACATAGCGAGTAGTACATAACCGCCTGTCCAGCCCATCAAATAAGTTGAAGCACCATAACCACCAGCAGCAATCAGACCTGCCATGGAGATAAAGGACGCCGCACTCATCCAGTCAGCAGCGGTAGCCATACCGTTTACAACTGGATGCACGCCGCCGCCTGCAACATAAAACTCACTGGTTGAACCAGCACGTGCCCAAATCGCGATACCGAAGTACAGCGCGAAAGACGCCCCTACAAAAATAATATTAATCAGATATTGGCTCATGCTCTACTCCTCGTCTACGCCGTATTGTTTATCCAACTTATTCATACGCCACGCGTAGAAGAAAATTAGAATGATAAATACGGCAATGGAACCTTGCTGAGCGAACCAAAAGCCTAAGTCAGTACCACCGATTCTGATACCTGCTAAGAGGGGACGCAATAAAATTGCAAATCCATAAGAACATAGTGCCCAAATGACTAGGCTACCTAAAATGAGACGGACATTGGCGCGCCAATAACCGGATGGATCGTTGTGGTTCTCCATAGGACAACTCCTTTTGCCTAACAATAAAACAAGATGGTCGAGCCGCTGCTAATGAGTCATATTGACTTAACGATTGAGAGTTAACACTCGCGGCTTAACGTCTATCGCACTCATAACTCAGTGCTATCTATATAAAGCTGAACCATTTTGGCTCTAAAGACTTACTCGACTCTCAATACTTATATAGAGATTACAAACATAGAGGGTACAAGCATAACGACTAACGGCTTACTTAACCAGTTTTATCAAACATTAATTGATATGTGACAGTGTCATCACATATAAGCGTCGTCAAATCACAATAACATTTGCACATTTAAACATTCGTTATTGTCTTGCTTGTCGATGACTATACTGAACAGTCATAAACTTATTAGGAATATATACAAAAATGAGTCAATTAACAATACGTAATCTAAAATTACTTTGTGGTAACGGTATGCTTAAACTGTAAATGAAAACAAGTTATGAGATGAGTTGAAGGCGCAAAGACAGGTATACTGTACCCTTGACAAGATAGATTAAAATGATAAAGCAAATAAGACAACGAAGTTCAGAATAAATAGTTGTCATTTATTTAACCCCACTCTCAACTTGAAATAAGCAAATCAAACTGAAGAGGCGGGTTACCAAGTTTTTTGTTGAGTACAAAGCACAGATTGTGTGAAAGAATCTTACGAATCAATCGATGAGACAAATGCCATAAATCTCTTGCTCGTACCTTTTGTATATTAAATCGTTCTGATAACTGACCAATGACTGTTTCAACGATACGGCGGGCTTTCATTAGCCGCCTTACCACAGGTTTGGGTCTATCCTCTTTCATGTTGGCTCTGAGTGGCGTTTGTAAATCCACGCCTTGAGCGTCGTAGTACGATGTCAGACTAGGGCTGATATACCCTTTATCAGCGCCAAGTAGCCCATGAATATGAGTGGTGATTTCTGGGGCAACCGCTCTTTCATCAACATTGGCAGGAGCAAAGGTAAAGCCTTTAATCATGCCCGATAAGTTAACAAGCAAATGTCCTTCAAAGCCATAGTACCTCTCTTGCTTAGCCGCACAGTAGCTAAAAGCCGCTAAGTCTTGATAGTTTTTATGCCGATAAGCGCGTCCATAATGACAGACGGGTATCGGAAAGCCATCCATAAAATGAATGTTGTCACGGCCCTCAAGTTCACTGACTTTATCTTGTATCTGCTGTTTGACTTGCCACAGATTGGCGCAGTGCTTTGCGAAGTTAGGGTATGAGCCGATGGCTGGAAACCAGTCTTGCCAATGCTGGGTAAAGTATTGCCAAATTTGTTTGTCTTGATCAAGGTGTAAAAATTCACCGACCATCTCCATGCAAATAACCTCAGGATCACTTAGCTTTGGCGCGTAACCTGCACTTCGCAAGGGTTTGGTGACGACTATTTTGTAATATTGCTCTACCATTAAATAGATATTGATGATAAATTCGTCTATGGGCATCTCACAACTCCATTGTATTCTTGGTCGAAAACAATAGATTAGTGAGGTGCTCTTCTTTTTTCAATCACTTTCGAAGTTGAGAGTGGGGTTTATTTAGTAAATACT
The DNA here is from genome assembly GCF_904846685.1 of Psychrobacter submarinus. Taxonomy (GTDB): domain Bacteria; phylum Pseudomonadota; class Gammaproteobacteria; order Pseudomonadales; family Moraxellaceae; genus Psychrobacter; species Psychrobacter submarinus. The sequence continues at coordinate 1,425,067 of NZ_CAJHBQ010000001.1, read as the reverse complement.
TATACGAATACTATCTTTTGACGTGATTAGGATAGCTCACTTTTATTTGCTAAGGTTATTTTAGGTGTCTAGACAATAAATTATTTTTATGATAAGGGGAATTAATACACAGTGGTTTTATGGATAAATACTGGTATCAATAATAAAGAGAAGAGGTGACACCATGGGTGGAAGTATTGCAGAGTGGTTCAACAGTATAGTGAACTACGGTGTGAGTATTATTTGGGGTAATAATGATTGGTTGATCGCTAGCAATCCATGGTATGGCTTGTTGATGTTTGTACTGATTGGCGCGGGTCTGTACTTTACGGTAGTGACACGTTTTATGCAGTTTCGGCATTTTGGACATATGTGGAAGCTGTTATGGGTGTCTAATCAAGGACGCAAAGATGGCGGCATCAGCTCTTTTGAAGCCTTGATGACATCGCTAGCCGCGCGCGTCGGTACTGGTAACTTAGCTGGGGTGGCGATTGCTATCTATTTAGGCGGTCCGGGCGCTATCTTTTGGATGTGGATAACGGCAATAGTCGGTATGTCGACCAGCTTTATCGAATCGACTTTAGCGCAGGCTTACAAAGTACCGCATACGGATAATGTCTATCGCGGCGGTCCTGCGTATTATATCGAAAAAGGTCTAGGCAAGCGCTGGATGGCGGTATTTTTCTCCGTTTGTCTGCTAGTTGCTTTTGGCTTAGCATTCAATGGCGTGCAGTCTAATACTATCGCGCAAGCGACGAATGAAGCTTTTGGTATTCCGACTTGGATGACCGGTTTGTTGTTAGTAGTGTTAGTGGCACCAGTAGTATTCGGTGGTCTACGCTCAGTGGCGCGTATTGCAGGTAAAATCGTTCCGATAATGGCGATTTTGTATATCTTATTAGCGCTGTTTATTATCATTACTAACTTTAGCCAGTTTCCTGCAGCGATTGCTTTAATCGTCAAATCCGCATTTGGTTTTGAGCAAGCCGCGGGCGGAGTGTTAGGTTATGGCATCGCTCAAGCTATCATTAATGGGATTAAGCGTGGTCTATTCTCTAACGAAGCTGGTATGGGTTCAGCGCCTAATGCGGCGGCTACTGCCCAAACCAATCCCAATCATCCAGCGGTGCAAGGCTTTATGCAAATGCTTGGGGTGTTTATGGATACGCTAGTCATCTGTACGGCCACCGCTTCGATTATCATACTGTCAGGCGTGGTGGACCCCAATGTCGAGCAAGAAGGTATTCAGCTCACGCAGTTAGCTCTATCTCAGTACGTCGGTGATTGGGGTGTTATCTTCGTGGCCATTGCGATTTTCTTCTTCTCATTTACTTCCATTATTGCTAATTATAGCTATGGTGAGTCTAACCTTGAGTTCATCTCTGGCAGTAAGAATGCCAAAGTGATGATTATGGTCTTCCGCTTTATGGTATTAGCGATGGTGTTCGTCGGTGCTATTGCCAGCTTACCTGCGATATGGAACTTTGCTGATCTATCAATGGGACTCATGGCATTGACCAACTTAGTGGCTATCATGCTATTATCGCCAGTGGCACTCAGAATACTACGTGACTATGAGCGGCAGGTAAAAGCGGGCAAGACTGGGAATCAAATCAAATTTGATCCAGATGATTTTGTCAAATTAAAAGACGAGGCCAATCGTGATGCTTGGATTGACTAAGTGCTAACTAGGCGTTGCCGTGACGTTATCTTTACTTTGCATAAGCATAAAAAAACCGCTCTTAGATAAGAGCGGTTTTTTTAGTATTGCTTAGCTTAAAGTCAGTACTTGCCTGTTTGGCTAGTGCTTACATGTTTGGCTAGTGCTTACATGTTCGGATAGTTAGGACCACCGCCGCCTTCTGGGGTTACCCAAGTGATGTTCTGCGAGGGGTCTTTGATATCGCAAGTTTTACAATGCACACAGTTTTGCGCATTGATAACGAACTTAGCGCCTTCGGCATCTTTCACCACTTCATAAACTCCAGCTGGGCAGTATAAACGCGCAGGCTCAGCATATAAGGGTAAGTTAATAGCGATAGGTACCGTTGGATCTGTTAGCTTCAAGTGCACAGGCTGATCTTCGGCGTGGTTGGTATTTGAGATAAACACTGAAGAGAGTTTATCAAAGATAAGTTTGCCGTCAGGCTTAGGATAAGTAGGCTGATATGCATGAGCTGCACGCTCTAAGTGATGATAGTCATGCGAGTTATCATGAATCGTCAAAGGCATCTTACCGCCAAGCAGGTTTTGGTCGATAAAGTTGAACGCGCCGCCCATCCATTGACCCATACGGTGCATAGCCGGCGAGAAGTTACGTGCCTCATAGTTATCTTGATACAACCAAGACTCTTTGTACATCGTACTATAAGCGACTACTTCATCATGCTGACGGCCGGCTTCTATCGCTTCGAAGATAGCTTCAGCAGCGAGCATACCCGACTTCATAGAAGTATGCGTACCTTTGATTTTGGCTGGGTTTAAGAAACCAGCGTCATCCCCTGCTAACACGCCACCTGGGAAGGTAAACTTGGGTAAAGAGTTGAGGCCACCTTTGGTCAGCGCTCGTGCTCCATATGAGATACGCTCGCCGCCTTCTAAGATATTGCGAATAAGTGGATGCAGTTTTAGGCGCTGCATCTCATCGAACGGTGACATATACGGGTTAGAATAAGATAAGTCAATGACCATACCGAAGCTGACTTGATTGTTTTCGGCATGATAGAGCCACCAACCACCAGAAGATCCGGTATCACTCAACGGCCAACCAGAGCCATGCAGTACCACGCCTTCTTCATGCTTAGCAGGATCGATGTCCCAAAGCTCTTTTAGGCCAATACCATAATGCTGTGGGTCAGAGTCATTATCAAGTCCGAAACGGCTGATCAAACGTTTGCCTAGATGGCCGCGGCTACCTTCGCTGAAGATAGTGTATTTTGCTAGGAGCTCATAACCAGGCTCAAAGCTTGGCTTCTCTTCACCGTCAGCGGCAACACCCATATCGCCAGTCAAGATACCTTTGACCGAACCATCATCATTATAGAGAATATCAGCAGCAGGGAAGCCTGGGAACATCATCACTTCAAGCTCTTCAGCTTGCTCAGCGAGCCAACGTACGACATTACCTAGTGAGACGATGTAATTACCGTCATTATGCATGAGGGCTGGAACCACTGAATCCATAAGCTTTGTGGCTTTGGTCGCCGAACCAAGCATATAAACGCGATCTTCAATCGCAGGGACATTAAGCGGTGCGCCTTTCTCTTTCCAGTCCGGAATTAGTTCATCTAGGGCGCGCGGCTCGATAACCGCGCCTGATAAAATATGCGCGCCAAACTCAGAGCCTTTTTCGACCACACAAACCATAAACTCATCGTTACCCGCTGCGATAGCCTGTTGACGCAGACGAATAGCAGCAGATAGGCCAGCGGGTCCGCCGCCGACAACGATAACATCAAACTCCATTGATTCGCGTTCAATCTCGGGTTCTGGCTCAGGCTCAGGTGCTTGTACAACTGCTTCTTCGGCGACTGGTTCTTCAGTAACGGGCTCTTCGACAACTGCTTCTTCAACGACTGGCTCGTTAGTAACGGACTCTTCTACAGCCGTTTCCTCGACAACGGGCTCTTCGGCAACTACAGGTTCTTCGACAACCACTTCTTCGGCGACTGGCTCTGCCACTACTTCTGCTTTATCCACCGAATTCGCTTCTACTTCAGTAGCTTCTGTCGTTACCACCTCATTAGTGATATCAGATTCTGCATCTACAACTGGCACTTGCTTGTCTTGTTCTTGCATACCTACTCCTAAATTCTTAGTGGCTTATCTCAGAACATTATTCGCAATGTCATTGAATAAGACTTGCTCTATTTGCTGTCTAAGATATTGGGCTACTCGATAAAGCTGTCTTTGTGATCGTAATTGAAGGGACGCTCACACAACTGGTTCAAAAAATCGTTACTCATTATAAAAGAAAAACACCACAAACACGATACGCATTTATGGACATCAGTGTTAAGGTGAAGCGTAAACGCTATCATGAGTATAAAGATATTGAGCCGCTTGACCTAAAACTAAAACGTATCACTCAATCATCTATAGCAAACTTTAATGAATAATATATCGCTAACAAGGAAACTGCCTTATGGATAAGAGTAATAAATCCGACAGAAAAAATACTGACGATACCGCCAAAGCCATGCAGGATATACCATCGGACCTAACTAACATGGAGGCGCTTAGCCACTATTTAAAGTCATCATCAGGCTCTCGTCAAGGTCGTAGTATACCGCCGTTAGAAAAATGGCATCCTGAACAGGTTATGGATATGGACCTTGTGATAAAAGCCAATGGCGAATGGTGGCACGAAGGTACACATATGACGCGTGAGTCACTAGTCAGTCTATTTGCAACTATTTTATGGAAAGAAGATCAAGGCGGCAAAGCAGAGTATTTTCTGAAAACGCCAGTACAAAAACTACGCATCACCGTCGAAGACGCGCCGCTGCTCATCAATGATGTCGGTATCGTCAACGAAGAAGGTGTCAGCTGGCTTGAATTTACCACCTCAACCGGCGATGTCGTCCGCCTAGATCCCAAGCATCCTATAGAGCTACGGGCTTTTCATAGTGATAGCAAAGACGATTCTCACACTCACAATGATGCTGATGAGCAAATTCGCCCTTATATGATGGTACGTAATGGTCTAGAGGCGCTGATCGGTCGCAATACTTTTTATCATTTAACAGACATCGGTACGCTGAGTGAGCAGGCAGGAACGACGGTTTTGACCTTAAAAAGTGGTGGTCAAGAGTATCAGCTCTCCATGCCTTAAGATGAATAATTAAACTATAGCGGCTAGTGCTATAAAGGCTAGTACTTTAAAGGTCAGCACTATAAAGGCTTAGTCTAGTTTCCAGCTTTTACCGCTTGTGAGTAATATTTATAAGACCCAAAACTCATTTCATCCTCTACTCACTATGTTTTGTCGAGATTGAGAATAAATCATCGTTATCTAGTATATACTCTTCATCTGATAAAAGTGCCAGTACACTAGGATATAGATAACCGGCGATAGTTAAGCTATGAGGCGACTTGAGCATATCAAAGGCGAGTGATAAATGACGCCGCTATAAGTTCCGGCTTAAAGTTCCCTATCGATAATACTATTTATAAAAACAATATGGCCAAAATGAATAACCAAGCAGCATCTAATGGCGAGCTAAGCAATGCTCGTACTATAAATAAGATGGATAATGCGCTAAACGCGGCCTCAACTTGCGTACCAGAGCATATGTCAAATCAAGCTCTTAATGAAGCACCAATAGGCGTCTTTGATTCAGGTATAGGCGGCTTGTCTGTGTATCTGCATTTGGCTCAGCAGCTCCCTGCCGAGCGTTATTTGTATTATGCCGATACCAAGCACGTCCCGTATGGTAATCGCGACAGCCAAGATATCCAAGCGTTGACGCTAACCGCAGTGCATTGGTTATATGAGCAAGGCTGCAAGATTATCGTCATCGCTTGCAATAGCGCGTCTGCGCATGCGCTGACGACAGCCCGCGAGCGCTACCCGCAGATACCTATCGTAGGGTTAGTACCAGCGCTCAAGCCTGCGGTGTTAGGTAGCCTTAGCGGCCGTGTCGCTGTTATGGCAACCAAAGCGACTCTTGAAGGGATTTTACTCAATCAAGTCATCAAAGAGGTGGCTAAGCCAAACAACATAGCAGTGAGCAAATACTTCGATCCAGAATTAGTGCCGTGGGTTGAGGCGGGGATGCCTATCATCTCGCCAACGGCTCTTCGCTTGCGGCAACAGCTACAGCAATTGGCTGATGACGGTATTGACTATTTAGTGCTAGGCTGTACGCACTATCCCTTTTTTAAGGAATTTTTGTTGCAAGCGATAGCTGAGCAACAGCTGCCGATTACGGTAGTAGATTCAGGACAGGCAATCGCTGCTCGAGTGCGATCCTTGCTAATAGAAAAACAGCTGTTAGCGGCGTCAGATAACACTGAGATGAACAACGCATTAATGCTTTATGCCAGTAAGTATGATGAGACTTTGGGTCAAGTTATCAAGCGCCTGCTTGGTGAGCGCATCAATATTCAATACGTCGCCTAACAAGAAAAATATCTAAAAACTCGGTTGAGTATTGAAAAAACGCCTAACCGTATTGTGTTAGGATAAATATATAATAATAAAGCTGTGTTTAGACACTGTGCAAGTAGCAAGTATGATTGCAAGCATAAGTGAGAGCATGAGCATCGCTAAATACTGTAGAGGTCACTTTGTCAAACCGTCGATATCACATTCATGTTATCTGCGTTGCCCACAGTCAGCCCCTGATTTTGGATAGTTTGGCAGTGTTTTTTCAGTCGCGAGCATTTCTGACGTATGATCTCTCAACGCATCTATCACAGTCAGCGTTATACGGTCGGCAATGCGTTGATGCTTGTGATTATGTACTGATGGTGATTGGCGATAGCTATGGCGCGGTGCAAAATACCGGGTTTAGTCAAATGCACTTGAGTTACTTCAATGCCAAGGCTTGTATCAAGCCTATGATGACGCTCATAAAAAGACATTATGATCCGGACGTGGTCAGTGAGTCCCTCAAAGGTTTTATTCGTATGGTAGAGCAAAAAAACAATCAGGTGCACTATTATGACGACAATACAGACATTAAGCAGCTATTACATAATATACACGCTGATATGATAGAAAAGTCGAATTTAGCGCCAGAGTGGATAAAGGTTAGGGACCTTGATAGTAGCACGGCGGCGAATACTCAAGGAAGTTTAAACCCTCAAGCAGGTCATCTAGCAAGTGCTCGTCGCCAGACTAATAACCGTTATGAAGCTAGCGATAGAGTCACTACAATGATCGAGCCGAGCGCAGCTTTCGATATCGAGTACAGCGCTCAAGCCTACGAGGATGGTAATTTAACTGACGTTATGATGACCATGTCGCTCACTTGGCAAGATGTTTTGCTAGCTTTAGGCGGCCTGCCTGCTGTTTTTTCAAGTTATGGTCTGCAAAGTCAATTCAACCGGTTAATTGCTGCTAAGGCTGAGCGTGATATCAAACGGCTCATGCCTAAAGTTCATGCTGTCGCTCGCTGTCAGATTATAAAGAGCGATTTAGATAAGCTGCAACGACTACTAGTAGCCGCCAACTGGATTCAGATAAAAAGCGCTGGCTCTGGGGTGCGCTCTACGAAGGAGCTGTGGAGTCTGACTTTTTACGCCAAAAAGTTATTAGCAGAAAATAAAGCCAACGATAAGGATAGATAACACTCCTCTACTCAAGATTAGCACGCGCCGCTTATCGGCATTCCGCACAAGATCCTATCGTCTATAACACCTCTTATCACCGAAAAATACCGCTAAGCATTCGTTAACATTGCAATAGAGTTGAGCAGAGCTACGTTTCGTAATACAAAGCATACGTGCCAACGCTTGTTAAACTTGTCTATATTCATAATAATAGGAATGACTGTTGGACGAAATAGCTGTTATTAAACAATCGTATTAAATGATCGTATGGAATGATTGTATTAAGTAGCTGTTATAAATATAAGAATAATAAAATAAGGTCTGATGACTATTTAGTATAAATAGACGCAAGTCTTATACGATATATTCTGTAAATTATTTACTTGATTTTTACTTGATTAAGGAGAGCATAATGAGCAACTCAAAAAGTGATGAACTAAAGCATGAGATTGATGGGTTAGAAAAAGCCATGCATGATGCCGATCAGTTTCGCACGCTAGAAGAGCAAGTCGCTGATATGAAGCGCCGCGGTATCGACCCGAGTCAAGCCTATAAGGACTTGGATAGAAAGGAAGAAGATGAAGATTGGGGCGATGACACTTGGAAAGAAAACGGCAAGTGGGAGCCAAAAACACCTGCTGATCTCGATGACAAAGCTCGTGAAAACTGGGGCGGCGATAATGGCGAGCCTAATCCACCGCCTATTGTATAAACGACAATATCTAATAGTTAAAAAAACCACATCAACTTGATGTGGTTTTTTTATGTCAGTCTAAAGTCTAATAGGGTTTAGTTAATACGCTCAAGACGTACGCTGCCATCACTATTAGTCACTCGGCGATAGCGGATATTACCATTGTTACTAGCAGGCTGTATCGTTCTTTGCACAGAAGGCTGCGGGGAGTAAACATTAGGCGTGGTCGTCTGCCGCTGAATCAGCTGACCCATACGATCGGCAGGTGCTGGATTTAAAGGCTGACTATTGATAGACGGATTGCCGACTGGTTGGCCATATTGATTACCATACTGGCTTTGGCGAGGGGCGGCACTGCCAATGATGGTACGATAAAACTTCTGACCGGCGCGGCCATCAGCAGGGAAGATACCGCGGCTGGTTTGATATTGCTGAATCGCGGTTCGGGTATTATCTCCGATAATCCCATCAACGCCGCCAATATCATAACCTGCGTCTAGTAGCGCTTGCTGGATGTCTTTGGCTTGTTGACGGCTGATACCTGGATCGTCGGTCGGCCAAGCGGTGATAAAGTCAGTTTTGCTACTGTCCTCACGCGTGATCAAGTCAGATAAGTGGGCAATCGCTAAGGCATAGTTCTCTGAGGCGTTGTACGAATAAAAAGTATCAAAGTTTTTGCCGACTAAAAAAGCGGGTCCATCGATACCGGCTGGCAAGAGTAATCCGGCGCTATTTAAATCGTAAGGCAGTGGACGACCATCAGCTAGGGTCAACCCTTGATTACGCCAATGGCTCATCGATTTTTTGTTCTTACGGTCTGATGCTGCCCAGTAACCATCAGGTAGCTTGACTTCATAACCCCACGGCTCGCCTGTGCGATAGCCACGGTTATCCAAAAAGTTAGCCGTAGAAGCGAGTGCATCCGGCACGCTATTGACGAGGTCGCGGCGACCATCACCATCAAAATCAACTGCCAGCTCTAAAAAGGTACTCGGCATAAACTGCGTCTGCCCAAATGCGCCCGCCCAAGAACCGGTCATATCATTTGGCGCAATATCACCGCGCTGCACGATTTTGAGTGCATTGGCAAACTCACCTTGGAAGTAGCTTTGACGACGATCAAAACAAGACAGCGTCGCTAAGGATTCAAACAAAGGCTTTTTGCCTAAAGTCTGGCCAAAATTGGACTCAACACCCCAAACGCCGAGTACATGCTCCGCTTTTACGCCATAACGCGACTCGATTTGGCGCAGCGTATCACGCCATTGGTGTTTGGCACGGATACCGTCTTCAACGCGCTCTTTATCCACTAGCGCGGATAAATAGTCCCAAACGTCTTTTTGAAACTCAGGCTGATAGTTCAGCGATTGAATCACGCTCGGATCAGGCTGGCTTGGGCGGTAGTTATTAAAGGTGAAGCTATCGACACTACGAAATTTACTGGAGTTTTTGAGTCCATCTAAGCACTGCTGAAATTCGCTATTAGACAAGTCAGGTGCAGGCGGACGAGCGGCCTGCGCGGTGCTAGTAAGGCTAAGACCAATAGCAGCGGTCAATAGAGAGAGGGTGGAGAGCTGAGTCAAACGCATGGAGATATCCTGTAAAGGTGAAAAACAGAGCATAAAATCAAAGATTTAATTAGAGTAACCAATATCGATAATAAAGAAAAGTACGAGCATGGCTTGGTTACGATAAGCTGACGTAGGGGTGAGGTTATTACATGAGAACTGAGTTTTTTGTCACGTCATTTGCTGTCGTCTGAATAGCCGAAAAAGTCGCACTATCCATAGTGCTATTGCTATACTGTCCCGATGCTAACTTCTATACTTTAATCATCTTGTCCTTTCACGAACAGTGTAGCCGCAACTATGAGTAATCCGATACATCCTACCAGTCAAACTCCTCAAGATATAACTCTTGCACAGCTCAAGCAGATAATGCCAGAAGCATTTAGTGAAGGTCAGCTTGATATCCATAAACTCACCGCGCTGTTATCTGAGCAGAATATTGCACCCGCGCAAGAGGCGTATGGACTAAGCTGGGCGGGCAAGCATCAGGTGTATCGTGAGCTAAAAACTCCAACCAGTCAGACGCTAGTGCCAGAGCCTGATGAATCAGTCAATTTTGATACCTCGCAAAATCTATTTATCGAAGGTGATAATCTGGCGGTGCTAAAGATACTACAAAAGAGCTATCACAGCGGTATCAAGATGATATATATCGACCCGCCATACAATACGGGTAATGACCGCTTTGTCTATGCCGATGATTTTAGCGAGAGCATTGCGGACTATAAGGCGCGAGCAGGGCAAACCGATGAAGACGGTAATCTCACTCATAGCGACGGGATGCAATCAAATCGAAAAGAAAACGGTCAGTATCATAGCAATTGGCTAAATATGATGTATCCAAGGCTGGCACTGGCAAAGAGCTTGCTGCGTGAAGATGGCGTTATCTTTGTGTCGATAGATGACAATGAAGTGGCAAATTTGCGCTTGCTGATGGATGAGATATTTGGCGAGGAGAATTTTGTAGCTGAAATCGTTTGGCAAAAAAAGTATTCACCTCAAAATGATGCTACCTACTTTTCATTAAATCATGAACAAATACTCTGTTATGCCAGAAGTTTGAATAATTTTGAGAGAAATTTACTGCCTTTAAATGAGGAACAGATAAAAAGATATAAAAATCCAGATGACGATAAAAGAGGAGTCTGGAAAAGTTCTGACTTGTCTGTTGCTACCTACAATCAAGATTACGACTATGAGATAACAACACCATCAGGTCGTGTTGTCAGTCCGCCCCAAGGAAGATGTTGGAATACGAGTGAAGAAAACTTAGAAAAGTTGATTAAAGATAATAGAATTTGGTTTGGTAAAGATGGTAGTAATGTACCTTCTGTTAAGAAGTTTCTAACAGAAACAAACGACGGTGTTGTACCAATTTCTTTATGGGGTTATAAGGATGTCGGTCATACACAGTCAGCTACTCAAGAGTTAAGAAAACTAATGGGTGAGAAAATATTTGACCATCCTAAGCCAATACGATTAATACAAAGAGCAATGAAAATTTCATCTAGTTCTGATGATATCATCCTTGATTTCTTCGCAGGTTCTTCAACCACCGCTCACGCGGTTATGGCGTTAAATGCTGAAGATGCAGAAAATGGCAAAGCAGGTAAGCGCAAGTTTATTATGGTACAAATCCCCGAAGTCATTGATGCCAAAGATAATCAAAGCGCTTATGAATTTTGCATTAACAATAATATGCCGCCTAATATCGCCGAGATATCCAAAGAGCGTATTCGCCGTGCCGCTGCTCATATTACCTCCGAGCTGCCTGAATCCGTCGATAGCAAGGCGCTGGATTTTGGTTTTAAGGCGTACAAACTTGCCGACAGTAACTTTATCCCGTGGCAACAGCCTGCCAGTTACGATGCCGACAGCCTAATGGCGCAGTTAGAAAAACACCTTGACCCTATCGTTGATAATGCCACCACTGACGGTATCATTACCGAGCTGATGCTCAAAGAAGGCTATACCTTGACCGCAGATGTTATAGAGGTCGACGGCTATTATCTGGTCACCCAAAACGATGCGCTGAATCAAAGTTTGTTTAATAGTAAAGCGTCAGAAAATACTACCGACACGGCAATGCGCCTAGCGATCGTCTTAGACGATATGACCACTAGCAAAGCCACACAAATCATTGCGCGCGCTCCCAATAAAACGTTGATTATGGATCGCGCCTTTAGCGATGACGCTAACAAAGCGAATATCGTGTTGCAGTTTGAGGATGCAGGGCTTGTGGTTGGGTGTGTTTAGGGGGTGGGATTATTATGATTTATTATACTAGCGGAAATTTATTAGATGCGGACGTCGAAACGCTTGTAAATACTGTTAATACAGTAGGCGTTATGGGTAAAGGCATTGCGCTGATTTTCAAAAAATGCTTTCCTAAAAATATGCAAGAATATGCTCAGGCTTGTAAATCAGGTGAAGTACAAACAGGTAAAATGTTTGTCACCAACACTAATGAATTGATAGGCGCAAAATGGATAGTTAACTTTCCTACTAAACAGCATTGGCGCAATCCGTCACAGATGATTTGGATTGAAGAAGGTTTGCAAGATTTACGGCGCTTCATTATTGAAAATGAGGTGAAATCTATCGCCATTCCAGCACTTGGCGCAGGCAATGGTGGTCTAGACTGGCAAGCGGTTAAACCTAAGATTGAGCAAGCTTTAGGTGATTTGGATGGTGTTGAGATTTTGGTTTTTGAACCGTTGGTATCGTAAGGGTATATAATGGGAAGTTGGTTAGAATTAATTAGTTATGTCAGTTATCTGCTAATGGCAGTGATGTTTGGTCTATTTATTCCCTTTTTTGCAAGTGAAATGTATCAACAATTAAAAGCAAAGAAATTAGCAGAAAAAATAGCGGACAATCAAGACTATGAAAGATATGATATTGATTTGTTAGAGGTTTTATTAAGAGATAAACGTATAGAAACTAAGTATCTTAAGTTACTGATAAGACATATATTGAGTCATATCCACGAAAATTCAGAAAATAATGAAAAACTCAACTATTTCAAGAAAGTATACGCAGATTATAATTCAGACGAAATATATAACGATATTTCACAACCAATCTCAGTACAAGTTAAAGCCTTAAAAAAAGTTTTAGATGAACCCCAGCAAACGGTCTTATCAAATCTTGCCTACAATATTAAGATACTTGAAGCTAAAAGTCAGTTCAGTAAAAAACTAAATATGGCTTTGACGATAATTAGTATTTTGGTAACTATAATTGGTATAGCTTATCCCTTCTTTTCAAAGTAAGTAATTTTAGCTATTCAAGATTAGGTAATAGTATGAGAACAGAAATACCCCGTCCAATTATTTCAGTATTAGCAGACAACCTACCTGATTTAGAAACACATGCTACTTTAAACAGTTTGTTTTTGTATGCTGATGCACCAGGTGAATCACCTGAAGGTAATAAAAATGCAAAGGTTCAAGAGTGGTTATTAAGAGTCAATAAAGAGTCGCCTAAGCCCTTAGTTGTACTAGGTAAGTTATTAGAAAAATATATGGAGCTTCCCGAAGAGGATGAGATATCTTTTTTTGATACCTATGCTAAAAATCGGCTGAAAGAAAATCAGGTTTTTAAAGAAAAATTAATTAAGATATTATCTAGGTATAATTTAACTTATGTTAGAGGTGGCAATATTATTGTTGGAAGCACAGTTTCAAGTCAAAACTTAAAGGATTTAATTCAAGAAAAAGATATTCCAGCTATAAACTTAGAGTTTGAAAGAGCATTGAAAAGTGTTGATAGTGAACCATTAGAAGCTATATCTGCTGCTTGTAATATTCTAGAATCTATTTGTAAGGTTTATATAGATGACGAACAACTATCCATGCCAAGTAAGCAAACTTTAAGATTCTTATGGAAAGTAGTTAGCCAAGATTTGAATTTTGACCCTAGTAAACTACAGGACGATGACTTGAAAAAGGTAATATCTGGTCTGTATTCAATTGTGGATGGGATATCTGCGTTAAGGACACATGGAAGTTCAGCGCATGGACAAGGTAGAAAGATGTATAAGCCTGAACCACGACATGCTAGATTGGCGGTAAACTCTGCTCACAGCTTAGCACTCTTTATATTAGAAACTTGGAATCACAATAAAATAAAGTAAAATGAACTCCTAAGCAATCCTTAGCAGTTCAAACCACGCACGAAACTACCAATATACCCCTATAAAAGTGCCAAAACCACCATGATAACCCTCACCTTTGAACCCAACCTTGAACACCAAAGCCACGCTATCAATGCCGTGGTTGATATATTTCGTGGACAGCCCTCACAGTTAGATACGAGCGCAGCGCTCGATAATTTTGCCTTAGCTCAGCCAATAGACGCCTCAGGTAGTCAGGCGGTCATCAGTCAACAAATCAGCAGTCAAGCCATCGCCAATCAGCGCATTATTAGCGATGAGCAAGTGCTGGATAATATCCAAGCCGTGCAGCGTGAGCATAATATCGAGCCGTCAACCACGCTCTATGACGATGACAAAAACCTTGCCCAATATGGACTAAACGCTTCTATAGAGATGGAGACCGGCACGGGTAAGACTTACGTCTATCTGCGCAGCATCTACGAGCTGTATCAGACTTATGACATGCGTAAGTTTGTGATCGTCGTACCGTCAGTAGCGATTCGTGAAGGCGTAATGAAGTCTATCGAGATGACCAAAGCGCATTTTGCCGCCCTGTATGACAATACCCGCGTGGATGCGCGTATATACGATAGCAAAAATCTAAACAGGCTACGCGACTTTGCCACCAGTCAAACCGTGCAAATCCTCGTGATGAACATTGACGCCTTTGCCAAAGACGAAAACATCATCAACCAAGTCCGTGAACAAGGCGTTGCCCCGATTGAATATATCCAAGCAACCCATCCTATCGTTATCGTCGATGAACCGCAAAATATGGAAACGACTAAGCGCTTGGACGCTATAGCTAGCCTGCATCCGCTGATTACCCTGCGTTATTCAGCGACGCACAAGTACAGCCGTCATCTGCTCTATAGCCTAAATCCAGTCAAAGCCTATGATGCAGGTTTGGTCAAGCAAATCGAAGTCGATTCGGTGATGAGCGATGACGCCTTTAATGAGGCCTATATTGAGCTGCTCGACATCACCGCTAAAAAGACCAAAATCACCGCCAAGGTCAGCGTCTATGCCAACGTCAAAGGCGTGGTCAAAAAGAAAACCATCAGCATCAGTGACAACGATGATCTCTATAAAAAGACCGAGCGTGAAATATATGCCAATGGTTACATTGTCAGCGGCACTAACGCTGTGGAGGGCTACATTGAGTTTGATAATGGTGTGGTGATTTATAAGGGTCAGCAAACTGGTGGCATGAGTGATAGCGTTATGCGGTATCAAATCGAGCGCACCATTGAGGCGCATCTGGACAAGCAGCGTAAGCTCTTGCCGCAAGGCATTAAAGTATTGTCCTTGTTGTTTATTGACCGCGTTGATAACTATCTTGTTAATAATGAGCTGGTTAACCAAACAGATGGCTATACGCGCTCAGGTAAATTTGCCCAGTGGTTTGAAGAGATATATCAGACGTTATTAGACAAGCCTAAATATCGTGATTTAAAGCAGCAATTAGCGGCGCATTATCAGGCTGGGGTGAGCGATATTCATAACGGTTATTTTTCTGTCGATAACAAGGGACGCGCTAAAGACACCTCTGGTAACACTAAGGGCGATGATGATACTTATAGCCTAATCATGCGAGATAAAGAAAAGCTGCTGAATCTAAATAATCCGCTGCAGTTTATCTTTAGCCATTCGGCATTGCGTGAAGGCTGGGACAATCCCAATGTGTTCCAGATATGCACCCTTAACGAGACCAAATCTACCCTAAAAAAACGCCAAGAAATCGGTCGTGGTCTGCGTCTATGTGTCGGTGCAGATGGTCATAGAGTCTATGACAAGCAAATCAATATACTGACCGTCGTCGCCAACGAAAGCTATGATGACTTTGCTAAAAGTCTGCAAAATGAGATTCAAGATGATTGCGGTGTGAGCTTCGCAGGGCGGGTGAAAAATCAAGCGCACAAGCAAGCCGTTCGTTATCGTAAAGGCTTTATGCTCGATGATAACTTCAAAGCCATTTGGGATAAGATTAAACAAAAGACTCAGTATCAAGTACGCTTTAATACTGATGAATTAATCACTGCCGTTACCAGCCTAATAGCCGATATGGCAGAAATAGTCGCACCGCAAGTTCAGGCTAACAAAGTACGCCTTACGATGAGTGAACAAGGCGTGGAGAGCAGTTTGTTGGCCGTCAATAGTCAACGCCAGCATTATACAACGGATAATAGCTATGATGGTAGCGACACTGATGCTGACTCAAACGTGCCCCAACCCACGTGGCAACTGCCTGATATCTTGGCTTATCTGGCTCGTCATACCAAGCTGACTCGTGCCACCTTGATAGAGATATTGCGCCAAAGCGAGCGTATCGATGAAATGCTGATCAACCCCCAAGTTTTTCTAGAGCGCTTGGTAGCGATTATTAAACAAGCCCAGACTGACCTGATGGTAAAAGGCATTGAGTATCAAAAAAACGGTCAGATATATGCTCAGCGATTATTAGAGAGCTTAGAAGCTCAGCCGGCGGATGTCTACGCCAGTGATGATCATTTCGGGGTTACCGATACCCATAAGACGATTTTTGACAACTTAATACCGCTGGACTCCAATACTGAGCACCAGTTTGCAAACGATTGTGAGAGTATGGAGAGCGTGCGCTTTTATTTTAAGCTGCCCAATTGGTTTAAGATTAGTACGCCACTTGGCAGCTATAATCCGGATTGGGCAGTGATTAAAGAAGAAGATGAGGATGTAAGCCAGTTATACTTTGTCGCCGAAACTAAGAACACAGGTGGCAAAAGTGCAACAGGTCATGCGGTAGATATCGCCAAGCTACCACTACCGCAACAACAAAAAATCCGCTGTGGTCGAGCGCATTTCAAAGCGCTAGACAATGAGCTGAGCTTTAAAGTGGTAGAAACGGTGGCGCAGTTGTAATTTATAGTAAATAGAAGCCCTAAACGAAATTTGGGACTTCTATTTACACCTGTTGTAAAAAGCTACTCTCCCAAAACCTGATCCAATTCCTCAATAAAACCACTAATGCGCTCGGCGTTTTTACCCAGATCACTCTTACCCATTCTCGATTTACTACGAATATCGACCAGACGCTCGCCGCCTTGGTCAAGCACACGTACGACAATATCATCCTTAAACCCAAACCACATAGTGCTATCTGTCGCTTCAATGACACCTGCGCTTGCATTCGTATTAACGAGCTGCCAGCCTAAGTTATTAGCGGCCTGCTCAACAGCGGCTACGAGCTCCGATTTCGGCTGTGAATACTGCAAAGTCTGAAGCTCAGGATAAGCTTCGCGTTGCTTCTCGGCAGTTTCAAGACCTACGTAAGTCGTTGGATTGGGAGCATCAGCACGTAGCGGAGCGATAGCGACAAATTCAGGCGGCGTCATTATATCGGTTGAGATATCATGAATAGCCGGCACGCTATTAGCCGTAATCATCATTCTCAGAGGTATAAGGATTGCGATGAGAGAGAAGACTATCGCGACCGCTGCACTGGTAAAAGTCACGGTCTGCCGCTTAAATAACATCAGCACGCTAAGTAATATCAGCGCTGCAATACCAGTGATAACCGCATATTTGAAGCCCGCAAAAGCAGTTCCCAACTCCACTAAGCCAGATTTGTAAAGGGGACCGGGTAGCGTCACTAGCAAAAATGCCGCCAAACTCATTAGGGCGTGTTGAACATTCGACCATGGCACTGACAGAGACTATTTTTTAGGCGATTTGCAGATAAAAATGGTAAGTTTAGTCGTTCTAAACGTCTATTTTTATCAATAAAGCGGCAAAAAAATAGTCCTGTCCCTGTTGTTATCGTGAGGGCTGATGCTAAAATCGCCCTAGTCGTTGCGAAAATCTAGCCAATGCAATAAGCATTACCTGCAATTTTCACTTAGACTAGAACTATTTTAGCAATCAGCAGTGCGCATTTGTGAATGTTCAACACGCCCTAGTAACACTAAGATTTTCATATTGCGCTTCTATCTCAAGGGTTATTATTATCAGCGTTAGGTGTCAATAACCAAACATGCTCAGTGACGCTTAGTGCCGCATTAGCGTTTAAGATTGAGGGGTTGTCCTCAAGCTCAGTGAGCTGATAAGTATCGCTATAGTACTGACGCACTTGCTCAGGGCTGACTGAGAATGGCGGGCCATCCTTTTGACTTTGATCATAATGGATAGTGACCAGAAGCTGCGGCGCGTTATCGCTTATATTAAGTATATGTTCGCAATACTTCGGGCGCGTATCTGGCGGTAAGGCTATCAGTGCTGCTCTATCATAAACGGCATCAATTTGACCGACGTCTTCGCTTGTCAGCGCAAAAATATCGGCGACCCACAGCTCAATAGTCTGCCCTGATAATTGTCCTTGATAGCGTTTAATATCCGCGTTATTGCTAGGCTGAGTCACTGTAGGAGTAATCCCTTGTTCAGCAAAAAACTCCTCTACCGCCGACTCGACCAGCTCGATACCAATCACCTCATAACCTTGCTGCGTCAGCCAAGCCATATCGAGGGATTTACCGCTTAACGGCACTAATATTCGGCCGCCTTTGGCTACATTTAAAGTCGAAAAATACGCCTTCAATAGCGGATTGACCTCCGACTTATGAAAGCCAATACGGCCTTCCTGCCAACGCGATTGCCAAAATTCTGGATTCATGCGGTTTTCCTTAACGTAATTTATGGAGACATAACGATATCACACCGCTAATTGGCATAAAAAAACCAAGTGTCTTTACACTTGGCTTTATTTATAACGGTATCTATAACTAGGGCTTCAACAACGTTTAAGCGACCATGTACTCTTTGAACTCTTGACGTAATTTGGTGAGCTTTGGCGGAATGGCGAAATTGCAATAAGCTTGGTTCGGGTTGCGATTGAAGAAGTCTTGGTGCTCTTCTTCAGCATCATAAAATTCGATAGCAGGGTGCACTTCTGTGACGATATCGATACCCATATCGCGTAATTTATTGATAGTGCGATCGATGGTCGGCTTTTGCTGCTCTTCGTCAGTATAGAAGACGACACTGCGATACTGGCTGCCGACATCATTGCCCTGACGGTCTTTGGTGGTGGGATCATGAGTGGCAAAAAAGATATCTAAAATCACTTCTAATGGCACGATAGCGTCATCGAACTCAACCTTGACCACTTCGATATGACCACTATTACCACCGCAGACCGCGCGATAATTGGCAGTAGTGGCTTCGCCGCCCATATATCCTGATACCACGGACTGTACGCCTTTGACAGATTGAAAAACGGATTCAGTACACCAAAAACAGCCGCCACCTAATATAATCGTTTGCATAACATTTCCTATTATTAATCATTTAAACCAAGCCTATCTTGCGATTTTGACTGTACACTTATAATGCTTAGTTTTACCTATTTAGCATAACAAGCAGGCTCTGAGCTATGAGTAACAAACAGTAATGTTATAATGGGCTTTTGCTAAATGTTCTACCATAACACTATCTGTCAAACGAGCCGTTCCATGAGTCACTCTAATTCCTCTCCAGAAGCTGATATCGAGCCTAGCGTCAAACCCGATACGCTATTCGATAAGCCCTTTACCACGCCACTAGATAAAGTGGCGCGCTTCTCCTTTGATGAGCAAGTGGTTGCCTGCTTTCCTGATATGATTCGCCGTAGCGTGCCAGGCTACGGGCAAGTATTAGCGATGCTACCTATTTTTGCGCGTCGTCATTGCAAGTACCGTCAGCAAAACAATAACGGTCAAAAAGTGAGCCGTATTTATGATTTAGGCTGCTCGCTTGGCGGCGCCACAATGGCTTTGGCAGGCGAGTTTGAGTCAACAGACTTACAGGTTAAGGCAATAGATATCTCACCTGCCATGACCAGCGAAGCCAAAAATTTGCTCTGCGATAATTACCCTGAGCACGATATCGACGTCATCACTGCTGATATTCGCGATATCGAGCTTGAGGCTTGCGATATGGTTATTCTCAATCTCACGCTACAGTTTTTGCCTGTCGCCGATAGAGTCGCAGTGCTAAAGAAGATATATAACGCGCTAGAAGAAGGCGGCATCTTGGTCTTGACGGAGAAAACGCACACACTCGATGAGCAATATGATGCATGGCTCATTGAGCGTTATTATGACTTTAAACGCGCCAATGGCTATAGCGAGATGGAGATCAGTGGTAAACGTAACGCGCTTGAAAATGTGCTGATTACTGATACTTTAGAGCAGCATCACGAGCGTCTACATTACGTTGGTTTTAAGCGGCATTTAACCTGGTTTCAGTTTTTAAACTTTGTGTCGATTGTAGCGTTTAAATAGGGGTGGATTCAGCTTTTTTAGATATGCCGCTATTCTACGGCAAGCTTCATGTATAAGCGGTTTTTATCCAATCCTTAAAAATAAATAACCTATGCCTTGCAGATTTCACGACCATTAAAATGCGCTAAACTTGAGGCTCATCTTTTCCTCTTTGTTCTTCCTCTTATCTGGCCAACGATAACTAAGCGAAACTTGAAACTTTATGACCAACAACACCATTGCCAATGCTGAACGCGAACTGTATTTAACCTTGTTGACCATCGCTGAGACGCAGCCCAGTGCTTATGAGTGGCTGACGAAATTACCCGAATGGCTCACCGCTATCAAAGATAAGCGCAACTATGCGCATGCGCCCGCTTATCAGTCCTCGGTGGCGCGGTTGCCTGATTTAAACGTCGATAGCGTGAATTTAAATAGTTCAGCTATTACTATTAACGCTCCTCTTAATGACTCTGAGCGTAAGCAAGCTTTAGCGCTACTTAAGCAATTAATGCCGTGGCGAAAGGGACCGTTTCAAATAGGTCATGAGAGTTCAGGCATTCAGATAGATACTGAGTGGCATAGCGACTGGAAGTGGGAGCGGGTAGCGCCGCATTTGAGTCCGCTAAAAGGTCGGCGGGTACTCGATGTCGGTGGCGGTTCAGGCTATCACGGCTGGCGCATGGCGGGGGCAGGTGCTCAGACGGTGATTATCGTTGATCCGTCCTGCCTGTTTTATCATCAGTTTATGGCGATTCGGCATTTTGTTGGTGCAGCGGATATGAATGATACAGGTAATTATCGCACGCACTATATTCCCGTACCCTTAGAGGTACTGCCGGAGCACAGTCAGCTGTTTGATACGGTATTTAGTATGGGGGTGCTTTATCATCGGCAGTCGCCTTTTGAGCATCTACAGCAGCTGCGCGGTCAGCTGGTCAAAGGCGGTGAGCTAGTGCTTGAGACTTTAGTAATCGATGGTGATGCTAATACGGTACTAGTGCCACATGATCGTTACGCGCAGATGAATAATGTCTACTTTTTGCCATCGGTTGCGGCGCTAATCGGTTGGCTTGAAAAGGTAGGGTTTCGTGAGGTGCGCTGCGTCGATATCGATGTGACGACGATAGAGGAACAGCGCGCGACCGAATGGATGACCTATCAATCGCTGGCAGATTTTCTTGATTCCAATGATCAGAGTAAAACGATTGAGGGCTATCCTGCGCCGAAGCGCGCGACGCTTATCGCCAAGCGGTGAGGTTTTTAAAGCATGTTTATTTGGCATAAGGAATGTGACAGATGACAATCTTATCTTTTTTGAGGGTAGCGAGCGTTAGTGCCTTATTATCCGCAGCATCACTATCTGCTGCCGCATCAGACGCCTACGGGGATGCGTTCAAGGGCAGCGGCTTTGTTAGCGGTGATTGGCAACTGGTCTGTGATAATACTTTGACTTGCCGCGCAGCCGGTTATACCGATGAAGTAGATGATTGGCGCGGTAGTGTTTTGATGACCGTAACGGCAGGTGAGAAAACACCACGTACGCAAGTTTCACTGAACTACTGGGAAGCATCAGACGAGATAATCGCGCAAATTAACGCGGCAAACGAGCCTGTTGAATTATGGCTAAATGATAAGCCTTATGGTGAGGTTGAAAACGGAGAGCTGACTAGCAAGCAAACGGCTCAACTTATCAGACACGCTCGCCAAAATACTAAAATAGTGTTGGCAAGAGGTGATTACCACTGGCAAATATCTGACAAAGGTATGGCCGCTGTATTATTGAAATTAGACGACGTCCAAGGCCGAGTAGGCACATCGCTTGCACTAGTCAGTAAGAATAATCCCAATCGGCAAACTCCAAAAGCGGCTAATGCCAAACCTATCATCAAAAAAGCCTTTGTATATGCTGACCCAGACAAGCAGCCGCTTGCACCATCGACCTTGAGTTATTTTCAAGACAATATCGATACATGGGTAGATATTGACTCTGAGGAGTTAATGGGTACAAAAGAGAGGATGGGAGAGTGTGAGCTGGTCAATCCAAAAACCAAAGCCTACCAAAGGATCCAAGAGTATAGCCCAAGTGAGCTTAACTGGACGTTTATACCCGTAGATAGTCAGTATACGTTAGCGGTCCATAGCTGTTGGACGGGCGCTTATAATTTTGGCAGCGGTTACTGGCTTATAGATAATACGCATCCCCAAAACCCGCAGCTGATTACTACATCAGGTAGTCGTTATGACGATGGCGAGATATTCGCGGCGCATAAAGGTCGCGGATTAGGCGACTGTTGGTCAATGACTCACTGGGTTTGGGATGGCAAAACCTTTGCAAAAGCACTTGAGCAGACCACAGGGTTATGTCGCCTGATAGAAGCAGGCGGCG
This sequence comes from Psychrobacter submarinus, assembly GCF_904846685.1. Taxonomy (GTDB): domain Bacteria; phylum Pseudomonadota; class Gammaproteobacteria; order Pseudomonadales; family Moraxellaceae; genus Psychrobacter; species Psychrobacter submarinus. The sequence continues at coordinate 1,402,728 of NZ_CAJHBQ010000001.1, read as the reverse complement.
CTTGGGGTATGCCCACTTATGTCAGTGAAGTGGTTATCAGCGAAGTGGTTGTCAGTGAAGGGCTAGCCCCTTAAATCAGCCATTTCTTAAAGGCTACTTCAAGTAATAGTTTGAGTAAAAAGCCCATAAACCCAGCGCCGAGTGCCAAAAATATCCAAAAGGTGCCCGCGCGGCCGGCGTTGGATTTTTTAGAGATATCGAACATAATAAAGAATAAAAAAGCGATAAATATCGGTAGTAATATATACAGGCCCCAATTGGTGACTGTGCTAGCAGCAATGGCGAACATATCTATATCCTATGGTATAAGTTGGGTAGCATTATAACTTCTATCACTGTGATATGCGTGTATCAACTCTGTAGGACAACCGCTAGGCGCTGGTTATTACGACTAAGTAGTCATCGAAGTAGCGTTAAGCCATTTATGTGCGTAAATTAGCACACAGCGCTACTATTTTTGTCAATTGTGATGCAATAAATCCCAAAGATTGTTATATTTACGGGTTATCACTTTTTTGTCCTATTTATCTGAGTTCATACCCCTATGTCACAAGCCCAAATCGATACTTTAGCCGCCCTGTTTGATGATGCTGTCCAAACTCTAAAAGAAGGCGGCGTATTGCCTGCTGATTGGCAAAATAAGAGCCAAATTACTCGTACCAAGGATTTAAGTCACGGCGATTTTGCCAGTAACATCGCGATGACCGCTGCCAAAGCCGCCAAAACAAATCCGCGCACGCTAGCGGAGCAAATCGTAAATGCGCTTCCTGACAACCAAGATATCCGTCAAGTGGATATCGCCGGGCCTGGCTTTATTAACGTGTTTTTGAACAGTGATGCTAAGTTTGCCGTTTTAGAGGATATCTTCGCTCTACAAGACCGCTTTGGTCTTAGTGAACAGTACGCAGGGCAAAAGGTGCAAGTCGAGTTTGTCTCCGCCAATCCGACCTCAAGCCTGCATGTCGGTCATGGGCGCGGCGCCGCCTTTGGTATGAGTGTGTCCAATTTGCTTGAAGCCGTCGGCTATGACGTTACCCGTGAATATTATGTCAATGACGCCGGCCGGCAGATGGATATCTTGGCGACCAGTACTTATTTGCGCTATCTAGAGGCGAACGGCGAGAGCGTCACTTTTCCTTCTAACGCTTATAAAGGCGACTATGTCCGCGATATCGCAGAGATGGTAAAGACGCAGCACGGCAACAGTTACGTGCATTCTTTTGAACAAGTCGCCAAAGACGTTGCGGCAGATGCTCAGTACGATATCACCGCGAACGGTGACAAGGAGCTGATCTCAGGTGACAAAGAGGCGCATATCGATGGCTTAATTGCCAATAGTAAAGCATTGTTAGGCGCGAACTATGAGTTGTTTCTTAATGCCGCGTTGACGGGAATTTTGGCTGATATTAAAGACGATTTGAACGATTTTGGCGTGCGTTATGAGCGCTGGTTTAGCGAAAGATCAATCACTGATGAGATTGAGCCGGCGCTACAAATATTAGAAGACAAAGGCCACCTATACGAGAAAGACGGTAATGTCTGGTTTAAATCGACAGATTTTGGTGATGAAAAAGATCGGGTAGTGCGCCGCGCGAATGGTCAGACCACGTATTTTGCCTCCGATATCGCTTATCACAAAAACAAGTTTGACCGTGGTTTTGATAAAGTTATCGATGTCTTAGGCGCGGATCATCACGGTTATGTGCCGCGAGTCCGAGCAGCGCTATTGGCTCTTGGTATCGACGCCGAGCGTTTGGATGTGGTGTTAGTGCAGTTTGTTGCTTTATGGCGCGGCAGCGAAAAAGTACCCATGTCTTCGCGCTCTGGGGAGTTTGTGACACTGCGTGAGCTACGTGAAGAGGTCGGTAATGATGCTGCGCGTTTTTATTATGTGGCGCGTAAGCCTGAGGTGCATGTAGACTTTGACTTAGAGCTGGCCAAATCCCAGAGCAAAGACAATCAAGTGTACTACATTCAGTACGCGCACGCCCGCGTCTGCCGCGTATTAGAAAAACTAGAAACTAGCGGGCTGAGCGTTGATGACAGCGTAGGTGCAGCGCAGCAAAACTTGCTGAGCGCGCCAAGCGAAGAGGCGCTTATTAAACTGCTGGCCGCTTATCCTGCGACTTTATTGCGCGCCGCAACAGGTTATGAGCCGCATATTTTGACCAACTACCTCAAAGAGTTAGCCGCGCTGTTCCACGGCTGGTATGACACCAACCGTATCTTGCCTATGAGCTTGACCTCAGGGGCGACACCGAGCGCTGAGGAGCTAGATATGATGCAGGCGCGCCTACGTTTGTCAAAGGCGGTTCGGCAAGTACTGGCTAATGGTCTAAATCTATTAGGGCTGACTGCGCCTTCTAGCATGTAGGCGAATACGTTATACTGCTATCAGTGTGGTTTTAGATTAATATAGTCTTATATCAACATAGTCTTATATAAACTCAGTAGGGAGAAACCGATCCATGTTAGCCAAAAAACCTAGAGGCGCCACTGAAAAACGTAAGTCGAGTAGCGTATCAGGCTTATTGTGGATGTTCGTTGGTGCAATACTGACGCTAATGATAGGGGTGTTTATATACCTCTCGCCCTTGTTCAATTTCAGCCCCACAGGCAATGAAACCGCAGCTGATACTGATCGGCAGATACAGCCGCGCGTGGAGACGGACACTGACAATGCCGATTATGAGTTTTATGATATCTTGCCTAACCAAGAGATGGCGACTATTCCTGATGAAGATATCGGCGGAGCCGAGAATGATCGCTTAGGGGCTACCGACGACTTTGAGGCTGATGTTGTCGTGACTCAGCCTGAGACTAACGCTGACAATAGTAATGATACCGGCAATTTTGGTATCTCTGAAACTACAACGATTGAACCGAGTAGCAATTCAGCAGCTAATAACAGCGGCGCTAACAGCAGTGCTAGTAATGAGATTACCATAGTAGAAGAAAATGCCACTTATGACGGCACTACGCCTGCATCTCCTAATAGTAATGCAAGCAATAACGCCAATACGGCTGCTAATAGCGGCGCAGCGACAGTACAAAGAGCGCAAGCACCAACTTATATCCTGCAAATCAATAGCTTCGGTGATGCTGATGAAGCGGATCGTCGCCGCGCGCAAGTGCTGATGGCAGGGGTCGATGCCAAAGTCGTCAAAAATACGACTGGTAATGGCTTGCCTATTTATCAAGTGATTTCGCGGTCGATGACCACTCGTCAAGAAGTCACTAGCGCTCAGCAGCGCCTACAAAACAACGGTATCGACTCTATTATCGTCGAGCAGCGCCGCTAGCGGCAAGAAGTTAATATCAAAAAAAGCGTCACATCGACGCTTTTTTTGTGCTATTTTTTTGCAGAGGGCACTGAGCAAGCGCTTGTTTTAACGATAAGATATTTTAATTATGGATTATCTGAGCCGATAGCCATCAGCAAGACTATCGCCCTTTATAAACGAACAGTGAGAGCCTACTCATGAACTCAGCTGAGACGACAACAGCATCAACTGGGATGATCAAATCATTCTTTCAAAAGTATTTTATCGATGCTTTTACAGGTATGGCCTTGGGGCTATTTGTCACCTTAATCGCTGGACTTATCATCTCGCAAATCGGTGGTTGGTTGCAGATCCCGGCGCTAATGGCTATCGGTAAACTTGCCTCTGTGCTAATGGGCGCAGGGATAGGCGTAGGTATCGCTTACTATCTCAAAGCGCCGACGCTTGTGATGCTTAGCTGCTTGGTCGCTGGTATGCTTGGCGCGCATACTGAAGCCTTTATGGCAGGGACATTGTTTACAGCGCAAGACGCTGGGCCGGCTACTTTTTTGGCGCTGCCTGGTAATCCTATTGGCGCTTATTTAGCTTCCGTGTTTGCCTATCGGGCGGGTACTTGGGTCTCAGGTAAGACCAAGCTCGATATCTTGCTGGTGCCTTTAGTAGTCTGTACGGTGGCTTGGGCGGTGTGTGCTTTTCTTAATCCGCCGGTAGTCGTCGCAGTCAATGCAGTTGGTCAAGGCATTCAAGCAGCCACGGAATTACAGCCGCTACTCATGGGCATCGTCATCGCGGTCATCGTCGGTATCTTATTGACACTACCAACCTCTAGTGCGGCTATCTGTATCGCCATTGGCCTTGGCGGCCTCGCTGGCGGCGCGGCGGTGGTCGGCTGTGCTGCGCACATGATTGGCTTCGCGGTTGCTAGCTTTAAGGATAATGGCTTTAGTGGCGTCATCTCGCAGGGCCTTGGTACGAGCATGCTGCAAATTCCTAATGTCCTCAAAAAGCCGATTATCTTATTACCTGCCATCGTAGCGAGCGCCATCGTTGGACCTATCGCAACAGTAGTGTTTAAGCTGGCTTGTACTGCGACCGGCGCAGGTATGGGTACGGCTGGACTGGTAGGAGTATTTGGGGTGATTGAAGCATCGCAAGGCCTGATGAGCACCACGCAGTTGTGGACGGCGATTATCTTACTGATGTTTGTACTACCGGCTATCATTGCAGGATCTGTGGCTTGGCTAATGCGAAAATCAGGCTGGCTAGTCGCGGGAGATATGAAATTACCCTAACGCGCGTGCAATAAATAAACGCATATATACAAAACTCGCAACTATAAAAAACGCCTAAGCTCTAAAGCTTAGGCGTTTTTTTATTGCCATCATAAATGAGAGATTAAACAAACAAGTGAACTAAGAACGACTGGTTTTTGCTGAGTTGCGTTTTTTAATCTTGCGAGATAGCTTATTAACGTCATTCAATATCTTGCTATAACGGTTTGGAAATACCCGCTGCACCGCATCTATCATCTTAGCATCATTACCAATCAAGCGCCGCGGCTGATTGGTAGCGGCGGCTTCTAGAATAATCCAAGCGGCCTCATTGGCATCAAATTTCAAAAACTTATTAAAGCTGCGAATGGCGCTCGGGCCTGAGCGCATGCCAAGCTCGCTGATGCTATCGTTACCGCGGGCGCTGTTGGCGATATTAGTACGGATACCGCCCGGATGAATACAAGTCGCTGAGACGCCGCTACGCTGAATATCGAGCTCTTGACGCAAGCTCTCAGTGAAGCCGCGTACCGCAAACTTACTAGCGTTATAAGCAGACTGAGACGGCTGAGCGGTGAGACCAAATAGGCTTGAGATATTAACGATGTGCCCATGCTCATAGAATTGACGTGATTTATTATCGGCTTTGGCTTTACTGGCATTGGTTTCACTGAGCTTGACGCTGTTTTTGATCAGTGGCAAAAAGGCCTTGGTGCCATATACCACGCCCCAGAAGTTGATATCCATCACCCATTCTAGCTCCTCTAAACTACTACCTTCGACCGTCGAGTAGAGCGCCACGCCGGCATTATTGAACACAAAGTTCACTTTGCCGTGGTCGGCGACTACGCTATCCGCCCAGTTATAAACGGCATCTTTGTCCGCAACATCAAGGACACTAATAGTGCTTTTAACATCATAACCTTCGAGCAGTTTTTGCGTTTCAGCGAGCGGCTCTGCACCGATATCTGAGAGCGCCACCTCACAGCCCATTTTGGCCAAATGGATGGCAAGCGCGCGGCCCATACCCGAGCCTGCACCAGTAATCGCGGCGACGTGACCTCTATAAAAGTCGCTGATATCTTCGCTTTGCGTGCTATTGGAGGCATGAGGTTGTAAGGAGTCAGGCAAATGCTGGCGTAGAGCCGCGGTCATAGAGTTCAACATGAGTAACAATCCTTTGTAATGATGAGGGTAATAATAAAAGTAATGAGGTATTAAGTACGAGCGTTAAATAGATAAAATAACACGTTAAATACAAACGAACATGATATGAGCTTATCACGACTTAGGCTTGCAATTGAAACCCATCAGTATACGCAGCTGTCATCTTTTAACATAAAAAAAAGTGCCTAGCATACATAATGCTAGACACCTTTGTATTATTTAATAAGCCTATAACTGCCAACAATAAAGAGCTAGGCAATTTTAGGGATTTTGCCTTCGTTGATGACGGTATCATCGACAGTGACTGACTTAGCATTTTCCATCGATGGTAGCTCATACATAGTTTCTAGCAAGGCGTTTTCGACGATAGAACGTAGCCCACGCGCCCCTGTTTTGCGCTCCATGGCTTTTTTGGCAATGGCATCAAGCGCCTTTTCGGTAAAGGTAATCTTAGCGCCTTCCATATCGAAGAGATACTCGTATTGCTTCACCAAAGCGTTCTTAGGCTCGGTCAATATCTGGATGAGCGCATTTTCGTCGAGCTCTTCTAATGCGGCTAATACCGGCAAACGGCCAATCAGCTCTGGGATCAGGCCAAACTTAATCAAATCCTCTGGCTCGACAAGCTGTAGTAAGTCTGAGCTGCGGCGGCTATCGTCTTTTGAGCTGACATCAGCATTGAAACCGATACCGCCTTTTTCAGTGCGCTGCTGGATGACTTTATCGAGACCAGCAAAAGCACCACCTACGATAATCAGGATATTACTGGTATCGACTTGGATCAGCTCTTGCTGTGGATGCTTGCGACCACCATGCGGCGGAATAGCAGCAACTGTGCCTTCGATGAGCTTGAGCAGTGCTTGCTGAACGCCTTCGCCTGAGACATCACGAGTGATCGATAGGTTCTCACCTTTTTTACTGATTTTGTCGATCTCATCGATATAGATGATACCTTGTTCGGCTTTGCTGACATCATAATCAGAAGCTTGCAGTAGTTTTTGTACGATGTTTTCGACATCTTCACCGACATAACCCGCTTCGGTGAGCGTTGTTGCATCCGCCATAGCGAAAGGCACGTCAAGAAGGCGCGCTAACGTCTGCGCGAGTAAGGTTTTACCTGAGCCGGTCGGACCGATTAGCAAAATATTACTCTTGGCCAACTCAACCATCGCATCATCCGCGCCGATCTTAGCTTTTTTCTTATCACTGGCCAAAGTTTGGCTGACTTTCAGGCGCTTATAGTGGTTATAAACCGCAACGGCCAAGGCTTTTTTGGCCGCGTCCTGACCGATTACATAGTCATCAAGCTTGGCGCGCAGCTCCTTAGGAGTCGGTAGCTTTTTGTTGACCCATGAGGTATCAAGCTCGCCATCTGTTTCTTCCTCGTCAACGCTGTCTACGATGAGGTCAGTACAAAGCTCAATACATTCATTACAGATATTGGCATCATCAGCGGCAATTAACTGTTTTACTTCACTTTTGGCTTTACCGCAAAATGAGCACTGCGGGGTCTTATCTTTTGCCATATAAAGGCACTCCTAAAATCTTGCTTTTTAGTTTAAAACTTATCGATAACGGTGAGTCAGTCGTCTACTTAAACCCTAGTGACTTACTACTTAAATTATCAGCATTAGAGTATTCAGTATTCAATCATAACTATCAGAGATTACTTAAGGTCAGCAGGGCGACGCTCTAATACTTCATCGACTAAACCATACTCTTTGGCTTCCTTGGCATCTAACCAGTAGTCACGCTCAACGTCTTTTTCGATTTTCTCTACTGGCTGGCCAGTACGCTCAGCCAAAATCTCATTGAGACGGGCACGAGTCTTGATGATTTCACGCGCGTTAATCTCGATATCAGTCGCCTGACCTTGCGCGCCGCCCGATGGCTGATGAATCATTACGCGCGAATTAGCTAGCGCATAGCGTTTACCGCGCTCGCCCGCTGCCAACAAGAACGAACCCATGCTATAAGCGCCGCCCATACAGATGGTTGACACTTCAGGCTTGATGAAGTTCATGGTATCAAAAATAGCGAGACCGGCACTTACAGAACCACCTGGAGAGTTGATATATAAATGGATATCTTTGTCCGGGTTTTCCGCTTCTAAGAATAGCAACTGAGCGACGATAAGGTTGGCCATGTGATCTTCGACTTGACCGGTCAAAAATATCACCCGCTCACGTAATAGACGCGAGAAAATATCGAACGAACGCTCGCCGCGCGCCGATTGTTCAACCACCATAGGAACGAGAGCGCCTTGTGCCGCTTGGCCTGAACTTTGCACTTGATCGTGGGCGCTCATCAGCATATCGAAATGAGGATTAGCAGTGATGCGATCATAATCTGTCATAGAAATGTCCTAATATTTAAAGGTAAATAGAAAAGGGTAGTAATAAAATAACTGTTTTTATAAAAAACGCTGTTTTTAGAATAGAGGGATTAGTCTGTGAACGGACTAAGCTATAAATTAAAAAGTCCAGCAATAGTAACTTTTTTAGGGCGTACTAGTAAATGCTTAGCGTCACAAATGATAAATTATCCCCTATTAATAAGGCGTCAGTCATCAATTATCAAGGGCAGCGTAGCAAAGATAGTAAAAAACTCACTATTCGTCGTAGCCAAAAGCAAATCGTACTGACAAAAATGCCCCAACAAAGGTGTTGAGGCAATTTATATATCTCGCTAGCGCTCAATGCGGTAATGATCGCTCATTCATGCGCACAGGCGGTAAGACTCACTGACTACATTGCTTGCTGCTGCTGTTGCTGAGCCGCGAGCAGGTCTTGATAGCTGACTTCTTTATCAGTGACTTTACCTTGCTCAATCAAATAGTCAACCACTTGGTCTTCTAACACGACTGATTCGATATTTGCGCGTTGCTGCTTGTCATTAGTATAGTACTCGATGACCTCAGCTGGATCTTCGTAGTTTTCAGCAGCTTCTTTGATGAAAGTCTCGACGCGATCTTGATCGACTTCAATACCCTGAGTATCGATGAGGCGAGCGACGATGATACCTAGACGCGCGGCACGTAAGGCTTGCTCTTCGAACAGCTCATTAGGAAGCATATCTTTATCAAAGCTATCAGCGCTTGAGCCGAACTGCTGAGCGAAACGCTGCATCATCATGCTGCGCTGACGATCGATCTCTTGCTCTAGCATCGCGCTTGGCACATCAAATTCGTTTTTCTCTAGTAGCGCATCAAAAGTCGCTTGCTTCACTTGGCTACGCGCGGCGTTCTTGATTTCGCGTTCCATATTTTTGCGCACATCTTCTTTTAGTTTGTCTACGCCGCCTTCAGTCACGCCGAACAGCTCAAGGAACTCTTCATCGATCTCAGGTAACTTAGGTTTTTCGACCAATTTGACATTGATCTTGAACTGAGCTTCTTTACCTGCTAAGTTTTCGGCTTGATAATCTTCTGGGAAAGTCACATCGATGGTCTTTTCTTCGCCAGCTTTCATGCCTTTGATACCGTCTTCAAAGCCTGGAATCATCTGGCCGCTACCGATGACTAGTTTGAAGTCTTCAGCGCTACCGCCTTCAAACTTCTCGCCGTCGATTGAACCTTCAAAGTCGAAAGTGACCTGGGTATCTTTGGTCGCTTTACCTTTTTTCTCAACGTACTCTTGACGCTGCTTTTGTAGGTTTTCGATCATAGTATCGACATCAGCATCATCAACAGTAGCAGTATGACGCTCTACTTCGATCTCATCGATACCTTGTACTTCCACTTCTGGGAAGATCTCAACAGTCGCTTGATACACTAAGAAGTCATCTTCAAGTTTAACGTCGTCGATATTTGGCATACCAACGGCGCGGATGTCCTCTTCTTTGATCGCTTCAAAGACCGTATCACGAATGACATCATTGATCACTTCTTGCTGAATGCCCGCGCCATACTGTGAGCGGATGTGCGACATTGGCACTTTGCCTTTACGGAAACCGTCGATTTTGGCGGTTTTCGCCACTTGGCTGATGCGGCCTTCGACTTTACTTTGGATTTTTTCTACGGGGACTTTAACCGTCAGCTGAGTCTCTTTGTTAGACAGCTTGTTGGTTGTGACTTGTAAATCTGTAGCCATGTTAATTACACCTTAGATGATTAAAATAATAGCCAATCGCGCTTATATATGGATAAAGATAAACGAGTTATCGATTGCCGTTAGAATGAATAGGGTCTTGCAGATATCAGCTTTAAACAATCAGGTTAAAATACTTAGCCTTAAATACTGAGCTTTGAACACTGAGCGCTGATAACCATTACCGCTGCCTGTAACCCTGATTACTGTTTTAGTCAGTCTTTTATCAAATAAAAGGGCCAAAGCCCAGCAGCAATAAAATTTAAAAGTAGAACAGTATAATCTATCTACTAATTAAACCCCACTCTCAACTTGAAATAAGCAAATCAAACTGAAGAGGCGGGTTACCAAGTTTTTTGTTGAGTACAAAGCACAGATTGTGTGAAAGAATCTTACGAATCAATCGATGAGACAAATGCCATAAATCTCTTGCTCGTACCTTTTGTATATTAAATCGTTCTGATAACTGACCAATGACTGTTTCAACGATACGGCGGGCTTTCATTAGCCGCCTTACCACAGGTTTGGGTCTATCCTCTTTCATGTTGGCTCTGAGTGGCGTTTGTAAATCCACGCCTTGAGCGTCGTAGTACGATGTCAGACTAGGGCTGATATACCCTTTATCAGCGCCAAGTAGCCCATGAATATGAGTGGTGATTTCTGGGGCAACCGCTCTTTCATCAACATTGGCAGGAGCAAAGGTAAAGCCTTTAATCATGCCCGATAAGTTAACAAGCAAATGTCCTTCAAAGCCATAGTACCTCTCTTGCTTAGCCGCACAGTAGCTAAAAGCCGCTAAGTCTTGATAGTTTTTATGCCGATAAGCGCGTCCATAATGACAGACGGGTATCGGAAAGCCATCCATAAAATGAATGTTGTCACGGCCCTCAAGTTCACTGACTTTATCTTGTATCTGCTGTTTGACTTGCCACAGATTGGCGCAGTGCTTTGCGAAGTTAGGGTATGAGCCGATGGCTGGAAACCAGTCTTGCCAATGCTGGGTAAAGTATTGCCAAATTTGTTTGTCTTGATCAAGGTGTAAAAATTCACCGACCATCTCCATGCAAATAACCTCAGGATCACTTAGCTTTGGCGCGTAACCTGCACTTCGCAAGGGTTTGGTGACGACTATTTTGTAATATTGCTCTACCATTAAATAGATATTGATGATAAATTCGTCTATGGGCATCTCACAACTCCATTGTATTCTTGGTCGAAAACAATAGATTAGTGAGGTGCTCTTCTTTTTTCAATCACTTTCGAAGTTGAGAGTGGGGTTAATTAAAGTAAAAGCTATCTGTTTACCTAAGCGTATATTTGCTTTAAATTGCTTGCAAAAAGCGATAAATGGATGCCCAAAACCTCATAATTGCTGCAATAATTGCCTAATCGCTTGTCCGCGATGACTGATTTGGTTTTTATGAGCGCTATCCAAACTTGCCGCCGTTGCCTCTAATTGGGGTAACCAAAATAGTGGATCATAACCAAAACCACCATCGCCATGTGGTGCGTCTAATATCTCGCCTTGCCATAAGCCTTGAGCGATAATCGGAAGCGGGTCATCAGCGTGACGGACCAGCGCTAGTACACAGACGAACATCCCCTTAATGGGTGCGTTTGGGTTTTGCTTACGCATAGGCTGCAAGTCAGCGATGAGCTTAGCGTTATTGTTAGCGTCATTGCCATGCTCGCCGGCATAGCGAGCAGAGTAGATGCCGGGCGCATTACCTAACACTGGCACACATAAGCCTGAATCATCGGCAATCGCCGGCAACCCGCTGCTACGGCTAGCATGACGCGCCTTGATAATGGCGTTCTCAACGAAGCTCAAACCGTCCTCAATCGCATCTGCTATATTGAGCTGACCTTGAGGTGTGATGGTAATGTCCAAGTTCGCTGCTGCAAATAATCGCTCAAACTCGGCAAGCTTGCCTTTATTATTACTAGCTAGCACCCATTCATTTTGTGCCGAGAATTGCTTCTGTCCTGAAAATTCGCTGAACTCATCCTTTGACGGGCTCTGTGCCAGCGTTTGCGAAGTGGGAATATTCATAAAAACTATCCAAGATTTGAGAAGTTGTGCTGCGTTATCCGCTAGCCTATACTAGTTAGCGAATGCTCTATAACATTTAGTAACGGACATCACCCGCGACTATTGTTATACTAGCTCACAAGCTACAGTGAATTATAGCTTACAGCTTATGTCCTTTGAGTTTACTTCTTATTCATTAGAATCTATAACATTGATTTAAATCGATAAGTAGCCACTCGGAGTCATTAAGCTCGTTTTAGGGTTATAACTTTTTAGATTTCTGATAAAGGAATTTATAATAAGGTGTCTAAGTACTTCAAGGTACTTCAAGCGCCAGTGCATATTCACTAATAATAAACTCAGCCAACTTAGTCTTCTATTTAATAGCGAGCTTTATCATCAAAACGGTGTAGAGATTACGGCTATAAAGTGTTGGCTAAAACAGCAAGGATAAAATAACTATGTCAAATATCAAACTACCAGACCTACCTTATGCCAAAGACGCACTAGAGCCACATATCAGTGCCGAGACACTAGAGTATCATCATGACAAGCACCATGCAGCTTACGTAAATAAATTAAAAGATATGCTACCAGGTTCTGGTCTTGAAGATAAGACACTGCCTGAGATCATCGAAGCTACGGCAAAAGACGATAGCAAACAAACCATGTTTAACCAAGCAGCGCAAGTCTGGAATCACACGTTCTACTGGAACTGCATGACGCCTGACAATGGCGGCGGCGAGCCAACAGGTGATCTAAAAGGTAAAATCGAAGAAGACTTCGGTAGCTATGACAAGTTCCGTGAAGAGTTCAAAAATGCAGCAACGTCACAGTTCGGTTCAGGTTGGGCATGGCTAGTTACTGACAAAGTTGGCGGCAAACTTTCTATCATGAAAACTAGCGATGCAGATAACCCACTTGCACACGATAAAATAGCCGTATTGACTTGTGATGTGTGGGAGCACGCTTACTACATCGATTATCGTAACCGTCGTCCTGACTATGTCGATACGTTCCTAGACAAGCTCGTGAACTGGGACTACGCAAACGCTAAATACAAAGGTCAAGATGCTGGTGTTGAAGGTAAATAAGCTACCTAGCTTTTGATTTGTAAATAAAAAGAGGACGCTAAGAGGCGTCCTTTTTTGGTTTACTGTTATCAGAAATTAGTTTCTATAGGGTGTGCCCTGCGCACCATTTATAAAAGTAAATTCTCAAACTAAATACCCTATATCTTAAGTGGCTTCTGCTATTCATATAAAACAAAGGTTAAAACAATCATTGGTGTGTAGGGGACGCGCTACGTTTTAACATTCAACTTGTTCAGAGTACCTCAAACTCAAACTTACTCAACGTTTCTCGCAATATCGAAATATTATAAGAAGAATGAGCATTAACTTTACCCCAAAAACCCAATCCTTGTCACCAATAATGACGAACTTTAATCAACCATTATCCAGCCACTATCTCCATCTACTATTGATTCATCAAACACGCGTTTAAAGCCTTGCTGAATCAGCTCAAAGCGTGACGGTGTGGGCTCGTTGTCTACTGTGATGATAGGTGCATCTATCGGGGTGATGGCTTGCCACTGCGCATGTTGATTGGCTTTCTCCGCTAATACAAAACTAAAGAAAGCCGTGTCACCTGCCATCATACGCAAATCATCAACGACCAGCTGTTCGGCTGCATCGCCAGTGGTAGAAGTGGCGGGTAGCATTTGGACGCGATACCCTGTCCAGTGACCAGAGAACCAGTCAAGACGCTGGGCATAGGGTCGGCTTTGTGCTGGCAGGTTTGTGCGTAGTGTCTGCGCATTATCATACTGCGTCAGATAGCGATATTCAGGCAAGCGGCTGTCTAAGACACTGCCGCGTATCTCAATCAGTCTATGCTCATTATTTTCGGCAACGGTACGCCACATAAGTATCGTCGGTAGGACGGGCATGGTTTTGATGCGCGTGGTATTGATATTAGCCACTGCCAAAGTTTGCTCCGCTTTGGATTGGGCGTGGTATTTTAATCCTAAGCCCAATAATAAATAACTGCTACTGAGCAGCAGCATCCAAACTGCAAGGCGCTGACAACTCATCAGCAGTCCTGCTTTAAATACCGCAAGTTTGCCTCCTTTAATAAGTCCCACGATCACCGCTATCAGGAGCGGCAGGGTATAGAGTGGATCAATAATAAAGACGGAGGCAATACTGATTGGGGTCATCTGCAACGGGTCTTGCAGCGGCCAAAATAGCTGCGTGCCGTAGACCGTAAAGCTGTCCAAGATAGGATGGGTGGTCAACACCAACGTCATGGCAAGTGCTAAGCGCCGCGTTGAATAAGGCAACGGCATATTGCGCCAGTGATGATAGCGACTGATTAGCCAAGCGCCGACGATACCTACTGCGCTCAGGACAAATAAAGAATGACTAAAGCTGCGATGGTAGGTCATGTCGCTGATGGGGTCGGGGTAGCTAATCAGCACATCCAAGTCAGGCAGCGTGCCCAGTATCGCCCCATATAGGTAGGCTTTGCGCCCCTGATATTTGCCAAGTAGTGCCCCTTGGACGCTCGCGCCCAAGACGATTTGACTGAGTGAATCCATAGCGCTCTTATTAAATTAGGGTTTAGGTTAACTACAGTACGTCAAAGTTATGCGCTATTAGCGCCTCTCGCAGCATAGCAATATTATAGTACGCGTGCGCATTGACGGTATTTTGAAAAAAAATATATAGCGTATCGAAATGCTGACGCTGATTGGCAATCGCTTGCGCCCAATTCTGCATCTCCGCCTCGCTATAGCGATAATCATGACGGTCGGCGGCGCTCATCGCGTCCCACCAGTTCAGATTGTTGCCATGCATACGCAGATAGCCTGTACGCTCGGTAAATATCAATCGTGATGGCGGTAGACCGCTGACTTTGGGATAATCGACACTGCACCAGATGATGCCTTGCTCACGAAAGCTATCGACCACTTGCGGCGTGTGCCATGCGTTATGACGAAACTCGACTGCTAGCGGATAATCGCCAAACCAGCTGACCAGATTGGCTAGATATAGCCGATGCTCGCGAGTACGGTCAAAGCCATGTGGGAACTGGAGCAGAAGAGGAGCAAGCGCATTTGCTTCGATCAGCGGCGTCAAGGCATTGAGAAAAGATTGTGCGTGCTCCGCTGTGCCCTTACGCGCATGAGTAAAGTCTTGGTGCAGCTTTACTGCAAACTTCAACTCGCTATCGGCTTGCTCATAAGCTTTATTAATCATACCGGTAAAGGCTTTTTGGCCGATAGGCGCATAAAAGGTACTATTAATCTCCACCGCGCCATATTGCTTGGCGTACTCACGTAAGAAATCGGTCTTTTTGGTACCCTTGGGATATAGCGTGCCCAGCAGGTCAGTATCGCTATAGCCGCCTGTGCCTAAATAGATGGTCGGAGTAGAATGATTATTCATATAGTCAGTTCAAAATAAAATTGTTATGAAATTAAGCGCGCTACGCCATTTTTATAGTGAATCGACTACAGTATCCTATTGCTAGCGGCCTTTATTACAGGTTCGACTTTACTTTTGTCGCTGCCACAGCCATTCGATAACCGCTAGTACGGCATTGTCGTCACCTAACTCACGAGTGATTGCACCGCGACCTTCTGCAAATAGCGACTGCGCGTAGTCTTTGGCTGCATCCACGCCCATGAGCTTCACGTAAGTTGATTTATCAAGCTTCTCATCGCTGCCAGCCGGTTTGCCCAGATCATCGGTATTTCCTGTCACATCCAAGATATCGTCTTGTACTTGAAAGGCCAGACCAATATGCTGGGCACAGTCCTGCAGTGCCATCCGCTGCGGCGCTGTAGCACCGGCGCATATTCCGCCCATCAGCAGCGCCGCTTCTATTAACGCGCCGGTCTTATCCCGGTGGATGGATTCCAAATCCATTTGCGATATGTCTGTACTCGCTTCAGCATTGAGATCGAGCATTTGCCCTGCCACCATACGCCGCGCTCGCGGTGCAAATACGGCCAAAAGCTTACTGGCTATCACCTCATTAAAAGGCGCAAAGGTGGGTATCTCGGCGCTAAGTACTTCAAAGGCTAAAGTTTGTAGCACGTCCCCTGCTAGCAAAGCGGTCGCCTCATCAAAGACGATATGAGCGGTGGGCTGGCCACGGCGCAGCTCATCATCATCCATACACGGCAAATCATCGTGTACAAGAGAGTAAGTGTGCAACAGCTCCACCGCTAATGCCGCTCTTCGGCACATATCATAATGGGCTTCATGGCGTAAAAGAGTCGCCAAGCCAGCTGGTTTATCTGCTATGGCGCTTGTCGTTTCGGCTTGTCCAGTAACTGAGGTCACATCATCAGTACTCGCGATAATACTAGCAAAAGCACTGGCGACTAATAAAGGCCGCACCAGCTTGCCTTCGCCGGTCATCACATAGCGACAAGCATCACCGAGCGGACTTGGCAAATTGGCGTAAGTAAATAGCGCTTCAATATCTGCGGCTAATTGTGTGCGTAACGAGTAAGAGAGCTGCTCAAAGGAGTCAAAAGGAACGAATTGCGAAGTGGAGGGGAGAGACATAAAGCTACCAATGACTAAGTGAAAAGACAAAAGCGAAAATCGCCTTAGTTTAGCATGAGTTTAGCATGATAGTGATAGCGGCTTATATAGCGACTGCGCAAGTATAGTCGCTTAGCCCGTATTGCGCGCGAGTAAGATTGGCTAAGCTTTGGTTACGTATTGATGATTTCATTCAGAGTGCTAATATGTTTTTATAATATAAGCGTTAAAGGCTTAATAACGATGAGTTGTAGAGCCGGCTCTTCGAGGGTGCTGCTATACAAATAAAGCATCTTGCAGAGTAGGTAAATGTCTCTTAAAGACTTAAGAGTGACTTACGAGTCCGGCTTTAGCGAGACCATCCCGAATTCTGTGTAACTGCCGTTTAGATTAAATGCTTGCTGATACGGTCATCAAACATAATCATAAAGCGATTTAAAGCAGACGTCCAGTTACGGATGGGCATCGACCACTTTTTAGAGGCCTGCTGGGTTGCCAGATATACTACCTTGAATGCTGCCTGATCAGAGGGAAACACCTTACGTTTATTCACCGCTGTCCGAATCACGCTGTTTAAAGACTCAATAGCATTGGTGGTATAGATGGCTTTTCTGATGTCTTTCGGATACTCAAAGAACACCGTTAAGCCCTCCCAGTTATTACGCCAAGACTTGATGACATGTGGGTACTTATCGCCCCACACCTCATCAAAGTGTTCAAGATTGGCCTCTGCTATCTCAAGCGTATCAGCGCCGTAGATGGCTTTTAAATCAGCCGCTATTGCCTTTTTATCCGTCCACGGCACAAACTTCATTGAATAGCGCACCATGTGTACGATACACAGCTGAACCTGTGCCTTTGGATAGACGGTATTGATGGCATCAGGGAAGCCCTTTAGACCGTCAACACAAGCGATTAAGATGTCTTGTACGCCACGGTTTTGAAGCTCGGTAAGAACACCTAGCCAGAACTTAGCGCCTTCATTCTCTGAGAGCCACATACCAAGCAGCTCTTTTTTACCACTAAGATTGACGCCTAGAGCTAGGTAAATGGCTTTGTTGATGATCTGCTTGTCTTGACGTACTTTGACGACAATGCAGTCCAAATAGACGATAGGATAAACACTACTCAGCGGTCTGTTCTGCCAAGCGGTGATGTCGTCTAAGATATTATCGGTGACTCTTGAAACTAAGCTACTGGAGATATCGACATCGTAGAGCTCTTTGATGCTCTCTACAATCTCGGTAGTGGTTTGGCCCTTGGCGTAAAGGAATATGATTTTATCATCAAGACCTGAGATACGGGTTTGATGCTTACTAACAAGTACAGGCTCAAAGCTGCTATCACGGTCTCTTGGGGTAGAGATCTCAAGATCGCCTGTGTCGCTACGGACGGTTTTTTTAGTGTGTCCATTGCGCTTATTAGGCTTGTCTGCTTTTTCATGCTTGGGGTAGCCGAGATGCTCTTCCATTTCTGCTTCTAAGGCAGTATCGATAAAGGATTGCATGAGCTGCTTTTGAAAGTCTTTGATGTCATCGAAGCTTTTCATGCTGCTGGCCATTTGCTCAGCCAGTTTCTTGATGTCAGATTGGTTAGTCATTGCTTATTCTCCTGTTAGTGGATTATAAGCAGTTACACAAAGTTTGGGAAACTCTCGCTTTAGCTTGTGACAGTCGCGGTTATAATCCCTAAACTGATTGTCGATACAGGCTAAAGGGCACTGATAGCAACATACATTGCAGTACGCTCTAACCGGTCAAAATTAAATAGCTGGTCTTTCATCTTATTGATCTTTTATTAATTATTATTTTTTACTACCTATTAGTTCTTACTAATAGCTATCAACGATAACTTTAATTCAAAAATGTAATCATTCAAATAATGAACCTTTTAATAAGCTTTGATTGTATCAATCAGCTTGTATAGCCCTATAAATCTTATAACCCAGCAAGGAGTTTCAAATGGTATATCAAGGAAATCGCATTACCGTGAGCATGCTAGAGGATGGCATTGCTAATATGCATTTTAATGCTGAAGGTGAGAGCGTCAATAAATTTGACATGGAAACCAATAAACAGCTTGGCGAAGCGGTGAGCGCTTTAGAACAAGCCGACGATGTTAAAGGTCTTATCGTCACTTCAGGCAAAGGCGTGTTTATCGCGGGCGCCGACATTACAGAATTTGTCGCTTCATTCCAAAAACCAGAAGATGAAATCAAAGACTGGGGCGTCAAAGTCAATGGTACTTTCAATCGCTTTGAAGACTTACCATTCCCGAAAGTTGCGGCTATCAATGGCGCGGCACTTGGCGGCGGCTGTGAGATGACTCTAGTGTGTGAATACCGTGTGATGAGCGAAAAAGCCAGCATCGGTCTGCCAGAGACGCAGCTCGGTATTTTCCCAGGTTTCGGTGGTACGGTGCGTAGTACTCGCGTCATCGGTATTGATAACGCTTTAGAGCTTATCGCGACGGGTAAGCCAAAAAAACCACTTGAAGCGCTAAAGTTAGGCTTAGTGGACGCTACTGTTGCCGCTGATGACTTGCAAAACGCGGCTGTTGATTTAGTCAAAAAATGTATCTCAGGTGAGCTTGATTGGCAAGCCAAACGTGAAGAGAAGCTCAATCCTGTTAAATTAAACCAGCTTGAGCAGGCCATGGCGTTCAATAGCGCTAAAGGCATGATCTTCTCAAAAGCCAATCCTAAGCAGTATCCAGCGCCAGCGCTCGCTATCGAAGCGATCGAAAAGCACGTCAATTTGCCACGTGACAAAGCTATCGAAGTTGAGGCCACTTATTTTGCCAAAGCTGCCAAAACGCCACAAGCTGAGAGCTTAGTCGGTCTGTTCTTAAATGATCAGCTGGTTAAGAAGCTGGCTAAGAAACACAGCAAACAAGCGCATGAAATCAATGAAGCCGCGGTATTAGGTGCAGGTATCATGGGCGGCGGTATCGCGTATCAAGCCGCTAGTAAAGGCTTGCCGATCATCATGAAAGACATCAAATCTGAGCAGTTAGATTTGGGTATGGGTGAAGCGAGTAAACTACTTGGCAAAATGGTCGAACGCAAAAAGATGACCCCAGCGAAAATGGGCGAAACCTTAAGCCGTATCCGTCCTACCTTGAACTATGGCGACTTTAGCGAGACTGATATCGTTATCGAAGCCGTAGTAGAAAATCCAAAAGTGAAGCACGCGGTACTCAAAGAAGTCGAAGGCTTAGTCAAAGAAGACGCGATTTTGGCTTCGAATACTTCAACGATCTCTATTACGCATTTAGCAGAAGTGCTTGAGCGTCCAGAGAACTTCGTTGGTATGCATTTCTTTAACCCAGTACACCGTATGCCGCTAGTTGAAGTGATCCGCGGTGAGAAGTCCTCTGAAGAAGCGATTGCCACCACGGTTGCGCTCGCAACTAAAATGGGTAAAGTGCCCGTCGTCGTCAATGACTGCCCAGGCTTCTTAGTGAACCGTGTCCTATTCCCATACTTTGGTGCTTTTGACTTATTACTTAAGCAAGGCGCAGACTTTACTCATGTCGATAAAGTTATGGAAAAATTCGGCTGGCCTATGGGTCCGGCTTATCTCATCGACGTCGTCGGTTTAGATACGGGCGTACACGGTGCAGAAGTTATGGCACAAGGTTTCCCTGATCGCATGAACCCTGATTATAAAGGCGCTATCCAGCATCTATATGAGAATGAGCGTCTCGGTCAAAAGAACGGCGTTGGCTTCTATAAGTACGAAACTGATAAGCGCGGTAAGCCGAAAAAAGTCGCTGATGAAGCCACTTATAAGCTGTTAGAAGTGACCACCGACAGCGACAAACAAGAGTTTGATGATCAAACGATCATCGACCGCACTATGCTAGCTTTCTGTAATGAGACGGTACGCTGCTTAGAAGATAATATCGTCAGCACCCCTGCTGAGGCCGACATGGCTATGATTATGGGTGTTGGTTTCCCGCCATTCCGCGGTGGTCCGTGCCGTTACATTGATCAATTGGGTCTAGATAACTATTTAGCGCTGTGTGAAAAATATGCACACCTTGGCAAAGCTTATGAAGCGCCGCAAAAGATTCGCGATATGGCAGCGGCTGGTGAGAGATTCTACCCTGTTGCATAACTGAGTCTTAACAACAGATAGACCACAGTGTATAGATAACCTATTAGGATAAGTGCCGTAAGCTTGCTAACTATTCGAGATTCATAATCTATCAAGCTAAGCATGACGGCGCTGACAACAAATTGAAAAGGAATACAGTATGACAACTTTAAGTCCAACAGACGTAGTCATCGTCGACGGTGTGCGTTCAGCGATGGGAAGAACCAAAAACGGTATGTTCCGTCATGTGCGTGCCGATAGCCTATCAGCTGAGCTGGTGCGCGCTTTAGTTGAGCGTAACGACTTCGATACCAATGATGTCGAAGATATCATTTGGGGCTGTGTTAACCAAACCCTAGAGCAAGGTATGAACATCGGTCGCAATATCGGCCTACTCGCTGATATCCCTAAGACTACTGGCGGCCAAACCGTCAACCGTCTATGCGGCTCATCGATGCAAGCTCTGCACACCGCAGCGGCGCAAATTATGACTGGTCAAGGTGATACCTTTATCATTGGCGGCGTTGAGCATATGGGTCACGTCGGTATGATGCACGGCATCGATCTAAACCCAGCCGCCTCTAAGCATTATGCCAAAGCCTCTAACATGATGGGGCTGACCGCCGAGATGCTGGGCCGCATGAACAATGTGAGCCGCGAAGAGCAAGATGCATTCGGTCTAGAGTCGCACCGCCGCGCTTGGGCAGCGACCACTGAGGGTCGTTTCGATAATGAGATCATCGGTATCGAAGGCCATGATGCAGATGGCCGTCTGCAGTTATGCACCGTCGATGAAGTGATTCGTCCAGATGCGACGATGGAGCAAATGCAAAAGCTACGTCCTGCATTTGATCCAAAAGGTAGCGTAACAGCGGCCACTTCATCAGCGTTATCTGATGGTGCATCCGCTATGCTAGTGATGAGCGCGCAAAAAGCCAAAGACTTAGGTCTTAAGCCGCGTGCTCGTATTCGTAGCATGGGTATCGCTGGCTGTGACGCTGCTATCATGGGCTATGGTCCTGTACCAGCATCACAAAAAGCACTAAAGCGCGCAGGCCTAAGCCTAGAAGACATACAAACTATCGAGCTGAACGAAGCTTTTGCTGCGCAAAGCTTGGCCGTTATTAAGTCTATGGGTCTAGAAGATAAGCAAGACATCATCAACATCAATGGTGGCGCGATCGCTTTAGGTCATCCACTTGGTTGTTCAGGCGCGCGTATCACTGTGACTTTGCTCAACGCTATGGAGCAGATGGATACTGAGATTGGCCTTGCGACCATGTGTATCGGTCTAGGTCAAGGTATCGCTACCGTTATTGAGCGCGTATAAGAGTACGAAATGACTTTTATTAAGCAATAATC
This sequence comes from Psychrobacter submarinus, assembly GCF_904846685.1. GTDB lineage: Bacteria > Pseudomonadota > Gammaproteobacteria > Pseudomonadales > Moraxellaceae > Psychrobacter > Psychrobacter submarinus. Next base: position 1,380,862 of record NZ_CAJHBQ010000001.1, on the reverse strand, counting down.
TTAGTGATATAGCAAAGCCCTTAGCGAAATAGCTAAGGGCTTTTTTATGGTTGACTCTTATCTTTCACAAGGAAGAGGGCATATTTGAGCTTATCTCATTGACGCCCTAGCTAAACTATGACTAAATAAGAGATAGCATAAATTAATATTATAGGATTCTGTAGTACACGACTACAGTCGTACAAGGAGTGTAATATGCCTACTATGATTACCGATCGCACTTATCGTATCGCCCGCGAAAATACCCAAGCAATGATTATCGATGTCCAAGAACGCCTGACCCCGCATATCTTAGATCACGATAAGATCACTAAAAAGATAGTGACTTTAATTAAAGGTCTCCAAGCGCTCGATATCCCTATCATGCTCAATGAGCAATATAAAAAAGGACTAGGCGAGACCTTGCCTGAAATCACTGAAGTGCTAGAAGGCAGTAATGCCAAAGGCTTTGAAAAGGTGACTTTTAGCGCTTGTGATACGGATGATTCTTGGCACCATTTGGCGCAGCAAAATCGCAGCATCGTTATCTTATGCGGAGTTGAGACTCATGTTTGCGTCCTACAAACCGCGCTTGATCTACTAGATAACGGTATGCAGCCGGTCATCATTGGCGATGCAGTAGGTTCGCGTTTCCCTTATGATAAAAAACAAGCCATTCGCCGTATCCGCCGCGCAGGCGGGGTCATTACTACGGTTGAGACGATTTTATTTGAGCTATGCCGCAGTAGTAAAGATCCTGCTTTTAAGACTATTAGCAATTTGATTAAATAATAAGGTCAGGTGTGATGAGGCAGTCGGCTCTATAGTATATCTTTGAAGGATATTGATAAATGCGATGCTGCCGCGTAGCATACAGCAGCATCCCTAAACAGTATCGTGACTATTTCTCAAAACCAACGCTTCAAATCAACGAGTTTTTTATGTCTTTTCATCAATCCGCGACTGCCAGCCATCATAGCTCTATGCCTACTAACCAGATCTCTAATCCACAAAACAACCCTCAGTCCAATGACAGTTATCCTCCAAAAGATATGGAAGATATCACTCATTTCTTATTAGAGTTAGATGCACTAAAGCGCGTCAATCGCCGCAGTTATGTAACCAATACCGATCGCCGCGAGAATTCAGCCGAACATTCTTGGCATCTTGCCATGGCATGCTGGTCGATAGCGGAGCTGTTTGAGCTTGATGTCAATCATGAGCAGTTACTGAAGATGGCGCTCATTCATGATTTGGGCGAGATTGATGCAGGCGATACTTTTTTATATGCTGATACGCGTCAAGATGCACATATTAAAGAGCGCGATGGTATAGCCCGTCTACAAAGTGAGCGCGGCAATGGTATAGCAGATCTAAGTAAGATTTGGGAGGAGCAAGAAACTGGAAATAGCGCGGAGACTCAGCTACTCAAAGTCGTCGATCGCTTATTGCCATTTTTGCTCAACTTAAATACTGAAGGCAAAACGTGGCGTGAGCTTGGAGTGACACGTAGCCAAGTCGCAGGTGCGCATGCGTTTATTCAAGACAGCTTTGCTCCTATTCATAAATGGCTATCACACAATATTGACTATGCGACCCAGCAAGGATGGCTGATTGATAAGTAAATTTACAAAAACGCTAGGCATAGAAAAGCCCAGTTGAGCATTGCGATCTATGCTTAACTGAGCTTTTATTTTTTATTATATTAGAGATAAATTACGGTTTCGTGACACCCAGTAATTGACCCATCTTTACAAAACTATTGGCTTTCATGCTCTCTTGCCAATCCGCCTTTGCCGCTTTTGGCAAGACGACAATCGCGGTTGAGCCAAGATAGAAACGACCAAGCTCATCGCCTTTAGCCAGTTCCAGATTATGCTGCTGTTCTTGCATAGTATCGGTACGTGTGATTTTACCAGTAGCGACAGACTCAATGCCTGCGACAATCATAGCGCCAACCAGTACTACTGCGGCCTTACCGTACTGAGTATCAAACATACAAACCAGACGCTCGTTGCGCGCAAACAAATCAGGAATATTGGCCGCTGTGACCGTGTTGACCGAAAACAGCGTACCTGGTACGTAGCGCGTAGCCGTTAAAGTACCCGAAAATGGCATGTGTACGCGGTGATAGTTACTGGGCGCAAGATAAACCGTTGCAAAGCTACCATCTGCAAAATAATCACCATCAGTGCTATTGGCCAGCAGTTGACCGATATCATAGTCACGGCCTTTGGCTTGCAGGACTTTGTGATCTTTGATTTGCCCAAGCTGTGATATTATCCCATCAGCAGGACTAACGATACCGCCTGCAGTACTATCGATAGCGCGTGCATCGTCTTTTAGCTCGCGGGTAAAAAAGTCATTAAAGCTCTCATAAGCGTTGAGACTATCACGCTCATACTCTTCTAAAGTGACATTGTAAGCCTTGGCAAAGCTACGAATAAAGGCGCGTTTGACTAGCGGATGACGGCTAGCAGCCAAGCGTCCGGCAAGCTCACTTAATTGCTGCTGCGGCACAAACTGTTGCAGGGTGGTAAATAGAGTCATAAAAGCTACCTAACAATAAATTAAAAATAACGGCTAAAAATAATCATGATAATACCCTCATTTTATCATGATCCGCTTTTATCTGTGTGTGCATAAGTTATCTTTGCATAGTCAGCCTAACGTCTATTAATAGCTATAAAGGAGTGGTCAATGAAAGCGCTTATTCAGCGAGTAGGGCAGGCGAGTGTCGAGGTCGATGGTCAAAGCGTTGGCGCAATTGAGCATGGAGTATTGGCTTATATTGGTCTTGGTCCTGATGATGACTTACAGACTGCCAAGCGCATGATCGATAAAATACTGACCTATCGTATCTTTGAAAACGAAAATGATCCTAAAAAGGCGGGCAAGCTTGATCTGAATGTCCAGCAAGTCGGCGGTGGGTTATTATTGGTGTCGCAGTTTACTTTGATGGCGAAAACTGACAAAGGTCGTCGTCCTGATTTTGGCGGCGCGATGAGTCCTGAGGCGGCAGAGTCTTTATTTGCAGAGCTGATCGCTTATGCCAAGACTCAATATCCCAAAGTGGCGACGGGACAGTTTGGTGCAAATATGCAAGTGATGAGTATCAATGACGGACCGCTGAATTTTATAGTAGAGGTGTCCTAATTTAACAGCGCCCTAATCTTTTACTAATAAGGGATAAGGATTGACCGCGCGACCTTGGATATAGATACCATAGTGCACGTGCGGCGGTGTACCTTTAGCATTGCCGCTATCACCCACGTAGCCAATAATATCGCCGACTTCCACCCAGTCATTGACCGCAATGTCGCCGAACTCTTGCAGGTGAGCGTAATAATGTCCTGCGCCGCCTGGACCGACAATCACCACCACATTGCCGCCTAAGTTGTTTTCGCCTACTTTGCTGACGATACCATGGGTCGTGGCTTGCACAGGGGTGTGGCGCTCGGCGAAGATGTCGATGCCTTCGTGCGAGCGTCCAGCACTGCGAGCAGCGCCCCAAGTATCAGCCAAGTGCTGGCCGGGTAGCGGACTTGGTAGGCTATTATCCGTAGGTAGCGGCTCTTGTAGCAAAGTCGCCTGCTGCCACTTGCTAACGACAAAGCTTTGCGTCTGTAGACGTAGTGTTGGTAGCACTTTATCTATGACAAACAGCAGCGCAAACCATAAAGCCGCTCTGAATAATAGGCCGACTACACGTCCGATAAACCCAGGCTTCGGCGCTTTTTTATTAGTAGAATTAGGGAGAGGTGGCGGTTTAGTCGATGGCATGACGCGCTCTTGTAATTTGGTTGATAGGTATAATATACCTTTATATCATATTGTTTTTTAAGTGTATGTTTACCTTAGGATGGTTTATCACCCTATTTTATCACCTCAATAGTGACTATATTTTCAGCTGCATTTACAGCGACTACGAACTGACTTAGCTTATGACTGACCCTATGGATGAATTAGCAACCGCCCTTATTATCGATACCGAAACCGATCAAGGCCGTGATCCGCGTCCTATTCAAGTGGCGACTATCAATGTCGCTACCGGTTTTGAGTGGATGAAGTACTTTAATAGCGGCCGCACGATATCGCCGGTAGTCATTAAGGTTCATGGCATTACCGACGCTGATGTCGCAGGGTGTGAGCGGTTTGAATCTGATAAGTTTGAGCTACCAGAGTATCTGATAGGACATAACGTACGCTTTGATTGGCGCGTCATAGGTAGACCCTCTGCCAAGCTTATTTGTACAGTTAGACTGGCGCGCGTTGCCTTTCCAGAATGGCGCTACTATGGTCAGTCAAAGTGTATCGAACAGCTACTAGGCAAAGCCGAGGCGAGCCAAATGACCATCAAAGCCCACGACGCTTTGGGCGATGCACGGATGTGTTATTTGCTTTATAAAGCCTGCTGCGCGCGCCTGGAGATTGAACCAACCGACTTTGCCGCCGCGCATAAGATATCTAATACCGCAAGCCCTGTAAGTAGGATGCCTTTTGGTAAGCACAAAGGTAAGCTGATTAAAGATGTGCCTATCCATTATATAAAATGGATGCTAGGGAACATCCACAATATGCAGCCGACGCTGTATTCGGCGCTAACAAAGCGGGTAGAGGCAGAAAAAGTAAAAGAATCACCAGACTGCTAAGTGCTCACTTTTACCTGCCATCGTTTTAATATGATCTCAGTCGTTTAACTATGAGTTTTTAACCAATCTACTGCCATCTGCCACAGCTGCGGCACTTTGCTATAAGTTTTACGACTAAAATAGCGCATGTGCCCGATGTGACTGACGCCCAAATCTTTAGGATTTAGATAGTGTTTTTCTACTGGCATGTTAGGGAATACTCTAATCATATCGTCGATATTCTCGCTATTGGCAATGTCATCATCACTAAAGCCGAGCCATAATGAGGGCATAGTCAGCTCATCATAGTAGTGATTGTGAATGGTTTTACCTAGCGCGGTTTTGATATAGCCTGCGCCATTACACCACTCGCGCCACTGACGGGCGACTCCGCGTGGTAGTGGCTCGCCCATTCCGATTTTGTCAGCAGGCGTATAGCCTAAGACTAAATTAGTGAGTGGAATAAAGGCGTCCATAAAACCCATGGCTTTGAGCTTATAAGGCATCTCTAAGTTTTTGATACGTCCTGAGGAGCACGCGACATTAAAGATTGAGCTCAGAGCAGCATAGTTCGGCATTAGCCCAATAAGTTGACCACCAGCACTGTGGCCGATGAGATGGTAGCTGGCCTCAGGGAACTCGTACTGCAAAGCATCAAGCACCGCTGGCATATCATGGCGACCCCAGCTAATAAGAGAAGCATCAGACTTGGCTAGAGTCGTTGATAAAGACTGGCCGATACCTTCATTGTCATAGGTGATAACCCCAAAACCTTGCTCCGCCAAAAAAGTAGCAAAGCTATGATAAAACTGACGTTTGATACCTGTCGCCGGCGCTATCATGACCGCTGTTTTTATCTTTGACGCTGTACTGGTTTGCGGATGGTAAACAGTCGCTGCTAACGGCTGGTTGCGCTCAGTCATAATAGTTAAGGGATAGCTATCGATAGCGCTATTGTCAGTATTCTTTTTATAATGATCGACAGTATCGGCAGCTGAAGGAGTGGTAGTAGGCGTTACAAGAGCATCGTTATCAAGCATAATTATATCCTAAAAGCTTAAAGTGTCGTTATTGGGTAGTCAGAAGTCGTGAATGTCATTAGATGATAAAGCTTATGATAAGATACATAGTAGACTAAGCGAATTAAACAGTAAAATATAATATAGCTGAAATAAAAGCAGCATGACCGATACGCCAGTAGTGCTCATGCAGTATGAATAAACATTAGCCTAAAATAACAGTTAAATAAATATAGGACATATTATGATGCAAATGAAGATCAACAATGAAAATTATGAAGTCATTACCAGCAATGATATCTCAAACATAGAGCAGGCCGTCGATAAATCTAGCTTAAGTATGCCTCTAGTGGCGGTCTATTGCGGTTCGCGCTCGGGTAATAGCGAGATATACGAGCAGGCGGCGCGTGAGCTTGGCAGTGCTTTAGCCCGTAATGGTCTAGGTTTAGTCTATGGCGGCGCTAGCATCGGGCTGATGGGCGCAGTCGCGGATGAAGTTATCAAGGGCGACGCGCAAGCGGTTGGGGTGATTCCAACCTTTATGCTCAAGCACGAGATTGCTCATCAAGGTCTCACTCGCCTGCATCTGACCGATACTATGCACACGCGCAAGACGGTGATGGCCGAGTATGCTGATGCCTTTATTACTTTGCCTGGCGGCCTTGGTACGCTTGAGGAGATTATGGAGATTGCCACGTGGCGTCAGCTCTATCAGCACGAAAAACCGATGATTATTCTTAATATAAATGGTTTTTATGATCGTATGCTTGAGCATCTTAAGTTCACTACTGAGCAGGGCTTTATGAAGCAGCAGGATTTAGAGCGCTTAGTCGTCTGTAACACTATTGGGGAGGCAATTGAGCTGCTACAAACCATCGTCACTATCGACGATGAGGTCGATACCAAAAAGATGGTTGGCAATTAAACTGAGTGGCTACTCAGCTCTTAAATCCAGTTCTCAGATCCAGTTTTTAAATCTAACCCTTTAACCTAGTTATCTTAATAAAAAAGCGACCATTACAACGAGTAACGGTCGCTTTTTCATAGCCAGTCTTATCGATATGGTTATTAGATAAGAGTATGAAAACAATAAACCTAAACCTCAGCGGTCGTCAGACTATCTAAGGCCAACTCGCTAATTCCGTGGTTGACGCCTGCCATCGCTAAAGGAAAACCGCGCTGTTGAGCGAGCTTTTGGGCCATTTCGTGGACATCTGCGCTATCGTTGCGCGCTAAATAAGCCCAGTCATGAGTATAGCGAGCAGTGTTAGCGGCTAAGTCTTTATCTAACACTCCGATCTCTAATAACTGAGCGACGATTTCGTCAGCGGCGAGTAAAGTCGAGGAGGCTTTGACATTTTCAGCGCGCGCATAGTGTAAGTGCTTATAGAGGCTGACATCCGCTACGCGCAAGGTATCATCTTTACCGGGTATTTGCTGTCCACCGTACAGAGCATTGCCTACCGTACGCGCACTATTAAAGGTCGGTACAAACTCAGCCACATACTCAATTGCTTGCTGACTACGAGCTTGCAGGGGCGCTTTGTCCCAGCCATCTTCGATGTAATGCAGATATTGGGAAGGCAGTTTTGGCTGCGCACTGTTTTCACTAGAAGCCACTAAGCCATCATCGAACAATGTAATCGCTTTACTCATACCATGAATCTGAAAATAGCCGCCGGGGTAAGGCGTCAGCTGTGCCATTCCTTCTGGCGTGCCGCGTGCACCATATACGATGATCTCAGGGATCTGTCCGCCCGCATCTTCCCAATGAGTAATATAAGAGGATTTGAACTCGACCATACGCTCCACATCTACCCCGACCATATCGTCGATAATACCGGTGCGAAAGCCGCAGGCATTGATTAGATAATCGACTTCGATGGACTTAATAGCATTTGCATTCTTGCTATCTACTAAACTCATCTCAGACTTATCATCATTATCAAACGGTTTGGCGCGATGTTTTACGGGCTCATTATTGTGCTGATAGTCAATTCGCCATTTACTGACATGATGATTGGCATTATTACAGTCACTGCATTCAACGGCGTGCACTTGTGCAACTTGGGTATTGGTAAAGACATGAGCATTGTCATAACCTTCGAGAGCCAGCTGCGCTGAAGCGGCAAGGCGAAAGATATTCCAGCCATATTCTTGTACTACAATCAGTGGGTATTTGACTTTATTGAGGTCTAAATATTTAGCCACTGGAATGACCCATTCATCGAGAGTCTTCGGTACTGCGACTTGCTCACGTTCAGACAGCTCGATTAAGCGCTCATGGCTATAGAGCTGATAGTAATCTTCAGGCTCGCCAAGCACCTTATTGTTAGGGTCTTGAGCAATCAAGTCGCGATAAGCTTGGGTCAAAATATCAAGACGCGGCAATAAATCCTCAGGCAAACCCTCATCTCGTGTCGGTATCGCAAACACTGTAGGACGGACATCGATAGTGTAGGGATACAAGCGCAGGATATCGATACACTGCTTGAGTAGCGCCACGCAGTCCTCATCAGGAATCTCGCGGTATAAGTTGCCACCTGCATGTAGATGACACATAGGCGGACCATCGATTAAAGAGATCTTTTTTTCAAACAAATAGGTCTCAAGGCCTAAAGCGGCAAGGCGAATCGCAATAGTAGCGCCGGCCGTACCGCCGCCTAAGATACCAACGCGTTTAGATGCCGTTTTTTCACCCATCAGCGGCTGGCTCGCAAAAGGGCTAGTAAGGGGGTCAGGCGGTGTGCTTACTTTTTTGTCATGGGATTGAGTCATTATTCTGCTCTTATTATTTTAGCGTCGTCAACGGCTACGGAGTATTGATATTTGCTGACTAGAGTTGGAGAAATAACGGTAGCTCATTACTTGTGAGTACTCAGTGTTTTAAGCTCATAGACACTATGGGTTTAAAGCTATGGGTTCAAAATAGTCATATATAAAAGATATGCGTGCGCAACAGGCTAAGTTCAATGGAAAACAACAACTCTATACGTCATTAATTACTTAAAGGTAATAACAAAAATTATGTAGCTGCACTTATCATGTAGGATTATATTTTATAAAAAACTAAAGAAAGTATCAGAGTAAATACGTAAGTATATGCATTAGTTTTGTCAGTAAAAACTAAAAATAGGTAAGAAAAAGGTAGATGAAATACACTGATGAGAATAAGTATTATCACGAGCCTTAAGCGTTTAATTATATCGCTAATACTTATGCCTTTAATGATGAGTTGACATAGACGTTAAGCACAGCTCACGAGACACCACTTGCATCAAAATCCAAAAACCGTTAAAATCGCGGTTCAATTTTCCCGCTGGGGAAAGGCTAAGAGAGCAAAAGTGTGGTGTTGGATGCTGGAATAAGCCAGTGATGCAATGGCTAGACTTACAGATGTGCTTAGTGCCTCAGTTACGTATGCTTAAAGCTTCAATAAGCAGGCATACATCGGACTTAAGAGAGTTTATTATGCGTAAAGATATTCACCCAGATTACCAAGAAGTTCTATTCCACGATACTAACGCTGACGTGTATTTTTTAACTCGTTCAACAGCAAAAACTAAAGCGACACGCGAGTATGAAGGCAAAGAGTATCCTTACTATCCGTTAGATATCTCAAGTGCCTCACATCCATTCTACACCGGCGAGCAGCGTAAGAGCTCTACCGAAGGCCGTGTGGCAAGCTTCAACAAACGCTTTGGCGCGTTTGGTGGTCGTAGCAAAAAAGCAAAAGCTGAATAATTGGCTTTTACTGAACGAAAAGCTAAAGCTTGAGTTCAAGCACCATTCAAAAAAACCGCTGAACAGTCAGCGGTTTTTTTATGCAAAAATAATAGTTTTTATCTGTTATGCGGTGCTAGAACGGGTAGCCGAGGGGTCAAACAGTTCCGCTATAAGCTCGGCTAACTGCTGCGCCCAATACCCATACATTAGGCTGCTCGGATGAAAACCATCATCAGCAAACATGACTGAGATATCAATAGGCGCACCATTTGCATGCTCATCTATCATCCGCGCAAAATCGGTTGCCATGTACGTCACGCCATCGTGAGCATGACAGACTTGCTGCAATATGTCATCGAGCTTTGCTGCTTTACTCGCTACAAAATGACTCAAAGGCGCAGGCAATGCTGGCATTTTCTCCATTTGCGGCAATCTGGCAAAGATCAGCTGCCGCACGGCAAATTTACGCTGAGCAATAGCAATAATAGCTTCGAGCCGCTGCTGCCACTCAGCCGCTGCGACCTTGGATGTCGTATCATTAACTCCAACACTGATGACCATGACATCAAGTGGCTGACTGGGTTTAGGGAGGACATATAAGCGGCGCAAAATATCAAAGCTCGTGTGTCCCGTTGTCGCCTGTACTGACCAGCTCAGTGTAGCAAACTGCTGGCCAAAGCCTTGATTACCCAACGCTTGTTGCTGTAGAGCAGGTATCAGTTGACCTGCTAGCGCATCTTGTTGGGTTTGGCTGCCCACTCCAGCTGCCGCCGAATCACCGACCACCATAACGCTTAAGGTATGGTCATTGTCGTTTGTTATTTGCTGGATGGCGTCAGTAAGCTTAACTCGTCCATGACGTTCGCCCTCAGGCTCAGGCAAGCGCACCGTGTCACGTTTGACCTTGTAGCCTTGATATAGATAGATCGGCGCTAGCAGCATCTCTTTTGCCGCGCCAGCTATTGTAGTCGTCGCTACCATCCTGTACGCTCCCGAATCGTAGTTAAAGTATCATCGATAAGTAGTTTGCCATCGACATAGACATCGCGTAGTAAGCTTTGAGCGCTATTATCAAGGTGATCAAGCTCATCTACTGTAATGGTTTTTAGCTGACCGCTGCTATCTTTTATCAAGGCCAGTCGGCCTTTTTTTGAGCGCTTTGAGTGACTGGTGACAGGGTCTTTGTAGATATCTATCCATTTGCCATCGATACAGATAGCGCTGGCTTTCATCGCCCAGCTCATCGTGTCGCGGTTGACTTGTTGTAGCAGACCGCCACCCATACCAAAGGTAATATTCTCCGCGCTAAAACCAGCATCCATCACCGCATTGATGATTTTGCCTAAGCTTTGCGCGTTGATACCATCGCCTTGAATAATGCGAACGTAATCTGGCAACACTTTATAGCCTTTGCTATTGATAGTGGTGCCAAATTTTACCGCTAAGCGCTCTAACGCTTCACGGACAACCTTAGTCGGCTCACCGCTATCAGGACGAATGACTAAAGTACCACCCATGTTTTCAACCGCTTCTTTTAGCTCATCGCCCCAGATGTTGTCGATAGCGTTCCATAAGTCGTAACTGTCAGAGACCACCGAAAAGGCTTTGTCTGGACCGCCGAATTGTTCAATCATATTGGCAAAAGCAGCGGTCTCGCCATCGCGGCCCCAAGCAGTCATGGTACTGTGCTCAGCAGCAGGAATGGAGAAAGCGGCCATCTGTTTATCCATACCATACCAGCGACTAGCAGCCACTAACGCGGTCATCGAGTCAGTACCTGAAAAGTTCACTAAGTTCGCCAAACTACCCAGCGCTACCGACTCAAAACTCGACGCCCCGCGAGCGCCAAAATCATGTAAGCGAAAGGGTAGTGAGTCCGTAGTATCGGCAGACTTCTCAAGCGCCTTATGGATAATAGTCCTACAGTAGTAAGAAACGCTCGCCACCGTCGAGGGATACCAAATCGCGCGTAGCAGCGCAGTTTCGATATAGCTTGGCATCCAATAAAACTCAGGATCGGTATTGACGATCTGACAGACGACATTAGAGACAGGGACGATACTGCCTTCAGGTACCGCTTCGATACGTAGTGGCAGATAGCCGCCATGTTTTTCTAGCAAGCGCTCCCAGCCTGTACGATTAAAGGTCAAGCCGTGCGCTGTTATCACCAGCTCAGCTTCATCGATATCTTGCTGAGTGATTGGGCGACTTAGATACTCCTTAATAAAGGCTTGTAGACCAAAAAAGACCACATCGTAGTCGCCCTTGCGCGCCTCGACATAGCTTGACATATACTCGCTCCCGGGCGGATATTGCACCCAGTGCGAGGTTTTGTAACTATCAGAATTTAAAATTAAATTGTTGAAATTATCAGTATACATCACAGAACTCCTCTGCTTTTTGATGTCGCTGTTTGCTTTGTAAACAAGTTACGACGGAATAAGCCTTTGCCGTCTATCGGCTTAGGCATTGAAAATTTTTTATGAAGACGCCTGAATGATTCACTAAAGCCCGACCATCTTAGTAATGATCGCATAATGATCTTCAAACATCATTTTGGCATCAAGCTCAGCTAGTGGTAGCCAAAAAGCATGAGCCGCATCATCTCCGCCTTTCACTTTTGGCAGACCTTTGGCATCGTTTTTTAATTGTAAATAAAAGGCTTGGGTCAAGGTACGACCACGGGCAGAGCGGTACGGATCATCGAAGGTATGCTGACTATGAAATGAGCCGCGCAGTACTGGCTCTGGGACTTTAAGGCGCGTCTCCTCGCGCAGCTCGCGAATACAAGCATCAAATAAGGTTTCTTTCGGATTGAGAAACCCGCCCGGCAGTGCCCAAAGTCCGCGCCCTGGCATACTACGGCGCTCAACGAGTAAGATATGCCCTGATTGCACCACCAGTGCATCAGCGGTCATAAATGTCGGCGGGTAGGGGGCAGATTCCCATTGTTTTTTATATTTATCAATGAACCCAGCCTCTTCATGCAAGCGCTGATACTCAGCCGTTTTATTGAATTCTTTTAGCACATCACGTGTGGACTCAGGAGTACGCTCAGGAGTTGGCATCGCACCCATCAGATAGCTATCACGAATAGGCGTCGCTGATAGGTTTTGATAATTAGGCACTGAGACTGACGCCCAGTTAGGGAATAAGGATAAGTAATAAGAAGAGCTGTCTTTTGAGTGACCAATAAGGCCGATATCTGCTTGCAAGTCGCCCGTTACCGATTTGACGCCTGCCTGTACATATTTGAGCCAGCGCGTGTCATTGTAAAGCGCATCATCGAGCGCCACGCAGTGAATACGCGCCGCATCTTCATCGCTATACGCGCCCTTAATCATCGCGGTACGCTCATCTACCGAAAACGGATTACGTAGACTGCGTGGCAAATTAGCAGAACCTATTAGCATAATGACATTATCTGCCCGCTGTAGCGCTTCATCAATGACCGCTTTATGTCCGCAATGAAAAGGCTGGAAGCGTCCGATAAAAACTAGATATTTATAGTGCTTATTATGGTTAGTATTGGCTGCTGCGGATACGTTCATAAACCTTTTTCCCTACGACAAGCTTATTAGTTATTACTCAAAAAATGCTCAATGACGCTAATACTGACACAAGCGCTTAGCGGCTGACAAGTGTAAAGATGTTTTGTGCCACTGACCGTCATAAACAATGGAAATTAGTGGCTATATTTTTCGATCCAAGACGCTACTGTTGGCCAGATCTCCGCTGCAGCGTTACGGCTCATCAGTATCCGCGTATGATCGTAGTCCTCTAAATGCCCGCTAGATTTGGCGTACTCTATAAAGACATTATCAGTATTGGCAAATTTATCAAAAAACAGCTGACAGCCCTGAGTTGGGGAGATAAACCGATCGCCTTTACCGCTGATCGCATAGATAGGCGTCGTAATGTTTGCCATGCCTTGGCGATAATCAAAACGCTCATTTGCAGGCTTAAGCTGTTTATCGATGTCTTTATTTTTTATAAAGCTACTTTTAAAATTTTTTTGTAGGTTCCAGTCATACCACTGGGTCATCGTATAGTAGCTTTCGTTAAAAGGACCGAGACCGAGCTTTTTGGCAGGGATATAGCCAAGCACTTTAGTGAAGGCTTTTGCTGCAAGGATTTTGGTATAACTGCTAGGGTTTAGGACAGCGCCAAAGGCTTGACAAGCAAAGGTGCTGATACTATTAATCCGTGTGATGTAGCTGGAATTTTGTACTAAAAACATGGCCAGTCCCACACCGCCGCCACTATGGGTGACACAGTGCAGGTTAGTGAGTTTGCGCTCATCGAATAAATAGCGAAAAGCCGCCTCATAATCATAAGTGGCTACAGTTTCGAAGTTAAATTTATCTTTGGGTTTGCTGCTATGACCATGACCGCGCCACTCCATAATGTAGCAAGTATGTCCAAGACCTGCGAGATAGCTTGCGATACTTAGACAGACTTTTTTGTCAGAGAAGGTGCCATGAGTCAAAAAAATATTTTGTCTCGTTATTGCTGCGGACTTTTGTTTATGGGTAGTTTCATCAACAACCTCCCAAACGGCGATCTGTTCGCCATCTTTGCTGGTGACTAAGGTTAAGTCTTCATAGATCATAAATTACTGGCTTGTAAAGAGAGGGAGAAGGCATACACTCAGTGGTTATTAGCTTAATACAGATAATAAGCCGCTTAAATAACGAGTCATCATATCTTATAACGTTAGTCGCTTGATAATCTACATTAGCGCCTTAATATAGAGAAAGTAACGATGACGATCAAATCAAGTCCAAATCACAGTAGCAAGGTCGGAATTGACGTCTATTTAAGTTATAATAGCGTTTAAAGGCTTTATTCAGTAAAAAAATAGTTCGCAAAAATGCTACGGATTAAAATCATAATAAACCCTGATATTTTTGCGATAAGTTAATTTTGACCCTAATCGTTTAATATTTTTACAATTAAAACCGTTTCAATGATAAGTATGCAAACTGACGACATTAAGGTGCCCAATCAGGCATCGGTGTCTTAACGTACAGGAAATACTATGAGTAATCAAAACCCAACCGCAAGTGCCCCTACCAGTAATGAGGTAAACAGCAATGAAGCAGAGTTTGAGTCTGCACTTGATACCGAGCAAGCTGAAGCTAAAAGTAATATTACTATTACCGAGTCGGCGCAAGGGTATCTAGCTGAGTTATTATCTAAGCAAGATACCGACGGTATCGGTGTGCGTATCTTCGTGGAGCATCCAGGCACGCCGCGTGCTGAGTGCTGTATGGCTTACAACCAGCCCGGCGAAGAAGATAGCGCCGATCTAAAGCTCAGCTATGGTAATTTTGCAGCCTTTATCGATGCCGCCTCAGTGCCTTACTTAGAAGATGCGGTGATTGACTACAATAAGGATCGCTTTGGTGGGCAGCTGACTTTCCGTGCGCCGAACTCGAAAGTGCCAAAAGTAGGCGCGGATGCTAGTATTGAAGAGCGTATCAACTATGTGCTGCAATCAGAGATTAACCCAAGTCTTGCCGCGCATGGTGGTATGGTTGATCTTATAGAGCTGATTGAGGAAGAGGGCGTTGGCTTGACTGCAGTACTCAAGTTTGGCGGTGGTTGTCAGGGCTGCTCAGCAGTCGATATGACGCTTCGTCAGGGCGTTGAAGTACAGCTCAAGCAGCAGATTCCAGAGCTGACACAGGTAGTGGATGAGACCGATCATACTCGTACCGAAAACGCATATTATAAATAAGGTCTTAGAAATGATGAGATAAGATTAAGTGATTGCTTATGAAATATATTCATCAAGTAATAAAAAAATCGCTATTCTTTTCATAAGGAAGCTGGGTTATGATTAACTCAGCTTTTTTTATGCCTAACCTTTGGATATCACTAAATAGGCTCTTAATCCGGAGGTTTTTTAGAGGTTTTAACGGACGGACGAAGCACAATTAACTCACAGAGCACAATAAATAAGGAGCACGTTATGAGCGAGGAAAATGCAGAAAACGGTAGTCATAATCAGCGTCTAGAGACACTAGCGATTCATGCCGGCTACAGCGTTGAGCAGACCACTAAGGCGGTTGCCGTACCGATTTATCACACAAGCTCCTATGCTTTTGATGATACTCAGCACGGCGCTGATCTGTTTGATCTAAAAGTGGCGGGCAACATTTATACTCGTATCATGAACCCGACCAATGCGGTATTAGAGGAACGAGTTGCCGCGCTCGAGGGCGGTATCGGCGCTCTAGCGGTTGCCTCTGGGATGGCGGCGATTACTTATGCCGTGCAGACCATCTGTGAGATGGGCGATAATATCGTTGCGGTATCAACCTTGTATGGCGGTACTTATAATTTCTTTGCCCATACGCTGCCGCGTCAAGGCATCGAAGTACGCTTCTTTGATCATAAAAATCCTGAGGCCATTCGCGATCTGATCGATGACAAAACCAAGATGGTATTTGCTGAGAGTATCGGTAATCCACTGGGCAATATTATCGATATCCAAGCGGTAAGTGACATCGCACACGAATATGGCGTGCCAGTAGTCATTGACAACACAGTGGCTACCCCTGCTATTTGCCGTCCATTCGAATACGGCGCGGATATCGTCATTCATTCACTCACCAAATACATGAGCGGTACAGGCACCTCTATTGGTGGTGCTATTGTCGATAGTGGACAGTTTAACTGGGGCGATCATCCTAAGCGTTTTCCACTATTAAATGAGCCAGATGCCAGCTACCATGGCGTGAATTTTGTCAAAGACGTGGGCGCGGCGGCCTTTATTGCTCGCGCTCGGGTGGCACCGCTGCGTAATACCGGTGCCGCGCTTAGTCCGCTCAACGCCTTTGGAATCCTGCAAGGCATTGAGACTTTAAGCCTACGTATGGAGCGCCATGTCGAGAATGCGCAAGCGGTCGCTGAGTACCTAAAGGGTCATGACAAAGTCGCTTGGATTAAATATGCAGGCCTTGCCGATCATCCTGATCATAAGCTCGCACAAAAATATATGAAAGGCACGCCGTCAGCTATTTTGACTTTTGGTGTAAAGGGTGGCCGTGAAGCTGGCGCGCGCTTTATCGATGCGCTGCAGCTGATTACGCGTTTGGTCAATATCGGCGATGCCAAGTCGCTGGCAAGCCATCCTGCGACGACCACGCATCGTCAGCTCAACGGTCAAGAGCTAGAGCAAGCGGGCGTCACTGAAGATATGGTGCGCTTGTCGATTGGTATTGAGCATATCGAAGATATCAAAGCGGATCTTGAGCAAGCTTTGGCTAAAGCTTAGCGCTTTATATAGCTCTCTTTATATCTTTGGTTAGATAAAATGATTCGCTAAAATAAAAATCCCATCTCGCAATAGAGATGGGATTTTTTTAATACTTATAGGTAATAATACTTAAGGTTAATAGCACTTAAAGCAAAAAGTAATCAAAGCTATTTAAGCAGTGAGCACCCGCCGCGCTATATCTTTATAGACTTGTGACTCTAGACGGGGACCGAACTGCTGAATCACTTGCGCTGAGACTTCACCGGCTAGACGCCCACACTCAGGCAAGGAGTAGTGCTGCGATAACGCATACAAAAAAGTCCCTGAGTAATTGTCTCCGGCACCATTGGTGTCGATGACGTCGATAACCTTTGGTGTAGGGACTTTGTGAATATCGATACTACTCTGCTTATCAGATTTGTGCGCGATGATCGTATCATTAGCGCCATCGGTCACGACCGCAATTTGGCAGTAGCTCAGAAGTGCGCGAGCGGCGGCCTTGATTTGCTTTTTTTCGGTGAAGAGCTTGGCCTCTTCGCTATTACAAAATATCACCGCAACTTTATTACCCAGCATATTAAGTAGGCCTTCTTTGGCAAACTTCACTACCGCAGGGTCGGCGAAACTGACGGCTATTTTAGCGTTATGAATACCGGCCTGTTGGCGCAGCTTAGTCATAGCCGGCTGAATACCTTCTGACATGGCAAGATAGCCTTCTAGATAGAGCCAATCCGCCTTGGTTAGTGCCTCAAAGTTGACGTTTTCCTCGCTGATATCAGCAGAGGTGCCAAGATAAGTCTGCATGGTACGCTCGCCATCATCGGTCACCGCTACCACGCAGGAGCCGGTGACGCCGCCTTTATGTATCGAGCGCTCTGAGGTGGCAACGCCGGCGTTATGTAAGTCCTCTAAGTAGAATTGTCCGGCTTCATCATCGCCGACGCGGCAGGCATAAAAAGGCTTGCCGCCAAGGCTTGCAAAGGCATACATAGCGTTAGCCGCTGAGCCGCCGCCCGCTTGTTTTGACGGTTCGATATCAGCCAGCTGGAAGTAAGCCAGCAATTGCTGCTGCTCTTCAAACGCCGCGAGCGTCATGTTTCCTTTGGTTAATTCCGTCTCTTCTAAGGCGGCATCGCTCAACACATATTCGTGATCGACCAATGCATTGCCTATTGCTATCACATCGTACATGGCTTACTTCTCCTAATTGAATGCTAGAGCGCTATTTTAAAACAAACGCATATAAATACAGACTGTTGTTATCGTAACGGACGCTAAGCTTGCAGCTCAAGTAAACGCTGATATAAGGCGTTTTTTTTGACCCCAGTGATATCGGAGGCCAAGCTTGCCGCTTTTTTTACGGACAAGTCTTTGAGTAGGCGCACTAATAGCGCATCATGGATACTCATGTCGTCGCTATCTTGAGCGCTAGCCTTACCTGCGACAACGACGACTATTTCACCGCGCTGCTGATTATCATCGGCTTTGACAAACTCAACCAAATCGCCAAGCGTCGTTTTATGCACCGTCTCAAAAGTTTTGGTCAGCTCACGGCAAAAAGTGACGGCGCGATCATGACCAAATACTGCGGCCATATCGCTCAAGCTTGCGACAATACGATGCGGCGCTTCATAAAATATTAAGGTTTCTGTCCGCGCTTTTAGTGCCTCTAGCTGCTTTTGACGGCCATGAGTTTTGGCATTTAAAAAGCCAATGAAGCTAAATCTATCGGAGGGCAGACCTGCGACCGAGAGCGCAGCGATAGCCGCAGAGGCGCCAACAATAGGGGAGACAGTAACGCCAGCATCATGAGCGGCCTGTACCAATTGATAGCCGGGGTCACTGACCAAAGGCGTACCGGCATCGCTGATTAGCGCGACACTGTGACCTTGCTCGATCATCTCAATGATTTTGGGCGTTTGAATCGCGCTATTATGCTCGTGATAGGCCCAAAGTTTATTATGGCCTTTTTTATGTGTGTCGCTTTGTACGAGTGCTTCTGTCTTATCATTCTTACGATTATCATCACTCTCATTGGCCTTGTCAGCTTTAGTGTCGATACCGAAATGTGACAACAGCTTACCTGAGGTGCGAGTGTCTTCGCAGGCGATGATATCGACTTGTTTTAAGATATCAATGGCATGCGCAGTCATGTCAGCAAGATTGCCTATAGGGGTGGCAACGATGTACAAACACGCTGGCATCTTCGTAAGGGTGGACATGAAAACCTCAAATCGTTATAGATAATTAGAATAAAAAGTTAAACTTATGGGCAAATAGTGCCGCTTAGCAAAAGTAAAAACGGTAAAACCTAGCTAGTTTAGCATGTTGTGCTATGATAATTATGAAATGTTGCGCAGACTAATCAAGGCTATGAGCGATAAAAAGCCCAATAAAAAACCAGAGCATAAACCGCTACTAATGACCTCGCCCAAGCAGCGCCAAGGCAGTCATTATGAGCGGCAAGCGTGTGAGTTTCTGCAAGCAAAAGGGCTTATCTTGATTGCCCAAAACTGGCAACAGCCCAAAGTAGGTGAGCTTGATTTAGTGATGCTAGAGACGGGTAAAGCTTGGTCGACTTTAGTGTTTATCGAAGTGCGTCAGCGCCGAGTATCTGACTTTGGTGATGCCGCGCTTAGCATAACAGCGGCTAAGCGTAATAGGATTGTTAAGACCGCCAAGTATTTTTTACAGCAACATCCTAACTACGCCGATTATGAGTGCCGTTTTGATGTCATTGCTTATAATACGAATACGACTGATAATTATAATAAGCCAAGAGGCGCGGCGTGCAGTGCGAGACCAGAATGGCTACAAGGGGCCTTTACAGCACAGGCTTGGTAGCCAATACCTGTTTAGTAACGCCTAACCATCAACGCCTAACCATCAACGCCTAGCCATCAACATTTAGTCATCAACATTTAGTCATCAGTGCTTGCGATGAAAAATCGTTCATCAAGTACTATAATATAAGGGCTATAAGTTAAGTCGCTAACAGATATCGTTACCAAAAATCTAACTACTCATGGCGAAAATTAAGTAAAGTAGCTAGACTCTTAAAGGCTTATGCAAATCATAAAATCGTATCTATCACGCCTAACAATTACGCTTAACAATCATGCACCAAGAGGTCAATAATGATAAGGATGTCCCCGCTCACTGCTCTCTCAAACGCTCTAAGTCATCAAGTAAGTCGTCAAACGTGTGCCAAGATGATGATGACAAGCTTAGTGATGGCTAGCTTGGCGATAACCGGCTGCACGACTAACTATCTAACCAATAGCACCAATGGTACTTATGGCGTACCGGTCACTGAGCGTACTATTCCGCAGCGCCTGCTCGATCGTAGTATAGAGCACACGGCCAAAATTAATGTCTACGGTTTACAACAAGATTTGCAGCAAAACAGCCGGATGAGTATAGATAGCTTCAACAGTGAAGTGCTGCTGAGCGGGGAAGTTCCTACTGAGGCGCTCAAAACGCAAATAGAGCAAGTCGTCAAGTCGATGCCTGATGTGCGTAAAGTCTATAATGAGCTAAACGTCAGTGTCGCTCGCGGTTATAGCTCAACCGTGCAAGATGGCTATATCACCTCCAAGCTACTGGCAAAAGTCGCGGCGAGCGATGGGGTAAAATCCTCGCAGCTCAAAGCGGTCACCAATAACGGCGTGGTGTATATCATGGGCCGTATGACGCCAACGCAGCAAAGTAACTTAATCGATATTGCTAATGATACAGCCGGTATCACAGAGCTTGTGCTATTTACAACCTTAGTCAATGATATAGGCGCGACTATCAGTGATGAGGACATTATGACTGACCCGACTTTGACGAATAACGTAAATGTCACGATACCGCAAGCCACCGCAGTTATTAGGACGCCAGCGCCAGTCTCTACTAATAGCGCGATTATTGAGCCTACCCCTGATAATGTGCAGCCTATTAACGCTCCTGTAGAGACGCCGACAGCGCCTAGATCCTCTAGTCCTTATATTGATCTGTATCAAGACCAGTAGCCGCTAGCATAACCTGAACATTGACGATATGTTCCTACCATTTGACTGGCAGCTTTAAAGTGTTGTTTTCACAAGAATGCTAACCATTATCACAGGATTTATCTGACGCCATCACCTTTAACTCTTAAGCTATTTACTGTCATTGAGGTAATAGTCTTTTAAAGCTCGCAGTTCAGTATTTTCAAAAGTGCAAGAATAAGAAAATCTATCTTCTCAACCTTAACGGATAAACCCAGAATAACAGGACAGTAGACCATGAAGCAGCCAGCCGATACGCCCCAATCAGCGAGTGACCCGTCTAAACCGTCACGTCAATTTAAGCTCGTCAAGATGGGAGTGACGGCCGTGACCTTGTTTGGCGGTGTGATGCTAGCTACTCAACAAGCACAAGCGCTATCCGCATTGGCGATAGTCAACGGTCTGACTGCGAGCGGCGGTGTTACGGTCAGTAAAGACATCTTATATGGTGATGAGTCAGCGCAGGATTTAGATGTTTACTACCCTAAGCCCTTAGCGCAAGCGATGAGGGCTCAGCAAGAGATTACCCAGACTTATCCTATGGTCGTTTTTGTCCATGGCGGCTCGTGGGAAAGTGGTAGTAAAGAAGAATATGCCTTTGTCGGTCAAAGTTTAGCTCAGGCCGGTTATGTCACAGCAGTGATTAATTATCGCAAAGCGCCCAAGCACGTCTATCCTGATTTTGTAGAAGACACCGCGCAAGCTGTCGCGTGGAGTTATAACAATGCTGCCAGCTTGCATGCAGATCCACAGCGCTTAGCGGTGATCGGACACTCAGCTGGCGCGTTCAATGTGGTCGCAGCAGTCTCCAATGAAGACTTTTTAGCGCCTTACGGTGTGAGCCCAGACGACATCGCCGCTGTTATCGGTATCGCCGGACCTTATAGCTACGACTTTCGCAAGTATGGCGGCTCTAGCGCCTTTGCCAATGATGCCACCCCCGATGAGGTGATGCCTGATCGACAGCTTAAAGGTCCTCAGCCGCCTTATTTATTATTGACCGCCGAGAATGATGAAACCGTTCATGACACCAATACAGTGAAGATGACTCAAGCACTAAAAGACTACGGCGCTGCGGTTGAAAACGGCGTGATCAAGGGTGCGAGTCACGCCACTAGTATTGGGGCGATGGCGCCACCACTGCGCTGGGTCAATGATGTGCGGGCGCAGGTGTTGGGCTACTTAGACAAACAGCTAAACTAGGGCGTGTTGAACATTCAAATATTAGGACTGCTGATAGATAAAATCGCACCAAACTAGGCGTAAACCGACGATAATGTCGAGGCCTTAGCTAGGTTTACAACACCGTTTGGGGTGATTTTAGCATCAGCCCTTCGGGGCGGGGCTCTTTTTTGCCAATACATGGCGAAATTGTCTATCCTAGAATGACTAGGATTCGAAAATTTCACTGCGTATTGCCTGAAAAATAGCCGCCGCCAGTGCCACATTTGAATGTTCAACACGCCCTAATAACCTGAATTAAAAACCTGAATTAAAAACCTGAATTAAAAACCTGAATTAAAAACCTGAATTAAAAACCTGAGCCTTCTGAGCCTATTGATAAAATCGCACATGGTTTGAGTGCTTCAGCGCTAGCTAACGGCGTTGTTTTATACGCCGCTGATAGCTAGCGGGTCGAATAATTACTGCTTGATAATAGTGTGCTAGACAATACTGTAAGAGAGTCAAACTCTTGTTATAATGTCGCACGCCCAATAAAAATACTGAAATAACACTTCTTAAATAATACAGGATACGTTATGAGCATGAACGCTGATGATTTAATCGCATTTTTACAACAGCACTATCCAGACGCTTTTATTCAAGCTGCCAATCAAGGTAATAAGTTTGATGTACGCGTGGTGGACGCAAGCTTTGAGGGCAAGCGTACTGTACAGCGCCAACAAGCTATCTATGCTCTAGTTAATGACAAGATTGCAAGCGGTGATATACATGCGCTCAATATTCAAGCCTTGACGCCAAGCGAGTGGGAAGTGCAGTCCAAAGGCTAAAGCGCCGCACCTAAATTAGCTTATTCATTCAGCGTACTAGCTGACATTGATAAGCTCTTTTTAGTGTCTTTTACTTATTATTATAATTACCCTTAGGTTATCATTTTATGGATCAATTCTTAATTACCGGCAGCAGTCGTATCGCAGGTGAAGTTACTATCTCCGGAGCTAAAAATGCCGCTTTGCCGTTATTGGCGGCGATGATATTAGCCGAAACACCAACGACTCTGCACAATGTGCCTTCCTTACAAGATGTGCGCACCTTGGTTCGGCTAATCGGTGGTATGGGAATCGATATCCATAAAGATGGCGATACGGTGACTTGTGATACTGCGAGCATAGATAATTTCTATGCGCCATATGACTTAGTGAAAACGATGCGCGCTTCTATCTTGGTGTTGGGGCCACTGCTTGCTCGTTTTGGTGAAGCTGAAGTATCTTTGCCAGGGGGCTGTGCGATTGGTTCGCGCCCGGTCGATCAGCATCTAAAAGCCTTTGAAGCGATGGGAGCTGAGATTAGTGTCGAAAATGGCTATGTCAAAGCGCAAGCGCCAAAAGGCGGCAAGCTGATCGGCTGTAATTTTTCGTTCGATATGGTGACCGTTGGCGGTACTGAGAACGTCATTATGGCAGCCGCTTTGGCCAAAGGAACGACAGTGCTTGGTAACTGTGCACTCGAACCAGAAGTGGTCGATTTGGCCAATATGCTTGTAGTAATGGGCGCAAAAATAAGCGGTATTGGCACCGCGACGATGACCATTGAAGGCGTTGAGCGCCTGCATGGCTGCGAGTATTCGGTGGTGCCTGATCGTATCGAGACTGGTTCTTATCTAGCCGGTGCATTGATGACGCGCGGTGATGTATTAGCCAAAAAAACATCAGCGGCATTGTTGATTCCTGTACTCGAGAAGTTTGAGTCGATGGGCGCTATCATTACCACAGGCGATGACTGGATTCGCGCGCAGATGAGTATGCGCCCGCAGCCGGTTGATATTCGTACCCAGCCGCATCCAGGCTTTCCTACCGATATGCAAGCTCAGCTCATGGCTATTTCTTGCCTTGCTGATGGTACAAGTACCTTTATTGAAAATATCTTTGAGAATCGCTATATGCACGTGCCAGAGCTCAACCGTTTGGGCGCCTCCATCCAAGTTGATGGCCATACGGCAGTAGTCAAAGGTGTTGAGAATTTCACTGCAGCGCCGGTGATGGCAACCGATCTGCGTGCCTCTATGTCGCTTGTGATGGCGGCGGCGTCAGCTGAAGGTGAAAGCCTGATTGACCGTATTTATCATATCGATCGCGGTTATGAAGACGTCGAAAATAAACTACGCGCTTTAGGCGTTAACATCGAGCGTATCAACAGCAACGACTGATACTGATAATAACAAACTGACTGAAGGACAGTCCATAAGACTGCTATAGAAGACCCTTTAGTCGACGCTGAATGTATAACATTGATATTAATTGCTTAAATGTTATCGAAACTCTATAAATACTATGACTGAAAATTATGACTGGAAATAATCAAAAACAGCAAGATAACGCTTTATTGAACGAAGTGGATAATGAGTTTAATGGTCTGACTTTAGCGCTCTCTAAAGGCCGTATTCTTGATGAAACCATGCCGCTGTTACAAGCCGCAGGGGTGGACTTGTTAGAAGACCCTAGTGCCTCGCGCAAGCTTATTTTTCCAACCACTCATCCAAATGTACGCGTTCTAATATTGCGAGCAAGTGATGTACCGACTTATGTAGAGCATGGTGCCGCTGACTTTGGGGTAGCGGGTAAAGACGTCTTGCTTGAGCATGGTGCCAATCATGTCTATGAGCTTTTAGACTTACGCATTGCGCAGTGCAAGCTGATGACCGCTGGCGTTAAAGGCGCTACTTTACCCAATCGCCGTTTACGCATCGCTACTAAGTATGTCAATGTTGCGCGCGCTTATTTTGCCAGTCAAGGCCAGCAAGTCGATGTCATCAAGCTCTATGGCTCGATGGAGCTTGCGCCTTTAGTTGGTTTGGGCGATTTGATCGTCGATGTGGTCGACACTGGTAATACTTTGATTGCAAACGGTCTTGAGCCACGCGATCATATCTGTGACGTGTCCTCGCGGCTGATCGTCAATCAAGTCAGTTATAAGCGCAAATTTGCTTTACTTGAGCCTATTTTAGATAGTTTTAAAGAGAGTATAAAAGCCACCTCTTAACAAGGTTTTAGCCATTAAAGGTTTTAGCCATTAATAATATCAAACCTTATTATTGAAGCGTCGCAACCCGTTTAGTGGCTCATCGTATATAGGGCGTGCTACACTAGTTTTACTCTACTCGCTTTTTTATAGGGTCTGCAAAAATTCATTACAGTAGCCCTAAACCGGTTTTGAAGTGTACCAACTATAGGATTCAGTTATGCGCCAAATGACGACTCAAGATAGCGACTTTGAGCAGCAGCTATCTACCTTGCTTGCTTTTGAGACCGTCAATGACGGAGATTTATTACAGACGGTTGATGATATTATCGCGCAGGTGCGTGCTCATGGTGATAGCGAAGTATTATCGTTAACGCAAAAATTTGATCAACATCCTGCAACCACGATGGCAGAGCTTGAAGTATCACAAGAAGCTTTAGTAAAAGCTTTTACCACGCTTGATACTGAAGTAAAAGAAGCGCTGAACACGGCCGCCACGCGAGTGAAGACGTTTCATGAGCGCCAAGTACAAGACAGTTGGCACTATGAAGACGAGCTAGGTAATCGTTTGGGCCAAAAAGTCACGCCGCTTGATCGCGTTGGCATTTATGTTCCTGGCGGCTTAGCCTCTTATCCTTCCTCAGTACTTATGAATGCTATTCCTGCAAAAGTCGCAGGCGTTAAAGAAGTCATTATGGTGGTACCTGCGCCTAATGGTGTGCTCAATCCTTTGGTACTAGCCGCTGCGCATTTAGCAGAAGTGGATCGGGTCTTTACGGTAGGAGGAGCGCAGGCGGTAGCTGCTCTAGCTTATGGTACTGAAACCATTCCGCAAGTAGATAAAATCACCGGACCGGGTAACAAATATGTTGCCGCGGCGAAGCGTGCCGTCTTCGGTCAAGTGGGTATCGATATGATTGCCGGTCCCTCTGAGGTGCTGGTTTATGCCGAAGGCGAGGCGGCTGATCGCGCAGACTGGCTTGCGATGGACTTATTATCGCAGGCTGAGCATGACCGTATTGCCCAAGCTATCTTTGTCACTACGAGTAGTAAGCAATTAGCTGAAGTTGCGGCGGAGATTGACAAGGCGCTAGCAGAGTTACCTAAAGCTGATATCGCTCGCGACTCTCTCAAAAACCGTGGCGCTTTGATACTGGTCAAAGATAGACAAGATGGTATGGCGCTGATTAACCGTATTGCACCTGAGCACTTAGAGCTGTCTGTTGATGATCCAGATAGCCTGCTTAGTGAGGTGCGTCATGCTGGGGCTATATTTATGGGTCGTCATACGCCAGAGGCCATTGGTGACTACTGCGCAGGACCCAATCATGTCTTGCCGACTTCAGGCACGGCGAGATTTTCATCACCGCTAGGGGTGTACGATTTTCAAAAAAAATCCTCTATCATTTATTGCAGTGAAGGCGGCAGTAAGCCCTTAGCCCAGACTGCTGATATCTTAGCGCAGCGTGAAGATTTAGAAGCGCATGCGCGCTCGGCTCGTTATCGTTACCAGTAAGGCTTTATCAAGAGTTGAATAATAGCGCAAAAATACAAACATAATAATAGATACAATAAACGGTCTTAGACTAAAAAAAGTCGTCAAACCAGCGCTAATTAACTTGTTTATTAATTGAGGATTTCTAACAGTGTTACGATATGGGTAACAGGGTTGTTAGAGTAGAATAAGAGTAGGGTCATTTATGAGTGAATTAAAAGTAGATACTAGGCTATGGTCCGGTAAAGCGCGTAATTTATCACCTTACATTCCCGGTGAGCAGCCGCAGCACAATAACCTATGTAAGCTTAATACTAACGAAAACCCATTTCCGCCTTCACCAAAAGTTGCTGCAGCAATCAGCGCCGTACTTACCCAACAAGCTGAAGAGCTGCGCTTATATCCTGCGCCTGAATCTGACGACTTACGTGGCGCTTTAGCGAGAGCTTATGACTTAGATATCAATCAAGTCTTCGTCGGTAATGGCTCTGATGAAGTGCTGGCGTTAATATTTGCCAGTTTTTTTATGAAAGAGCGGCCACTGCTAGCGCCGGATATCAGCTATAGTTTTTATCCAGTATATGCCCAGACTTTTGGAGTTGAGCTGGTAAAGATCGCGCTAGAAGCGGATTTTAGTATTGATCCTGATGCGTATCGTCAGCCTTGCAGTGGTATCATCATTGCTAACCCTAATGCGCCAACCGGCTTGTTACTTTCGCTTGCAGATATTCGTAAGCTTGCGAGCGAGCATCCCAATGCCACTATTGTTATAGATGAAGCTTATATTGATTTTGCACAAGCTGGTACGACTGTTTCGGCGGTGAGCCTGATTCATGAGCTAGATAATGTATTAGTGACTCAAACCTTCTCAAAGTCACGCTCGCTCGCTGGCCTCAGAGTAGGGATGGCTTTTGGTAGTGCTTCATTGATTGAAGCGTTGACGCGCATGAAGAACAGCTTCAACAGCTATCCGTTAGATAAGCTGGCGCAAGCTGGCGCGAGAGCTAGTGTTTTGGATACCGAGTATTTTGAGCAGACTTGTCAGCAAGTGATTGATTTGCGTCATTCTCTGACTGCCGAATTGAAGGCTTTAGGTTTTGAGGTGTTGCCATCACAGGCCAACTTTGTCTTTGCGCGTCCTCATGATGGTGACGCTATCGGTATAGCAAGCGCGTTACGCGAGCAAGGCATTATTGTCAGACACTTTGATACGCCGCGTATACAAGAGTATCTGCGTATTACGGTAGGAACCGCTGAGCAGCATCAGCGTCTTATTACCGCACTAAAGGAGCTAGCGGCTCAATAAAAGCACTGAGTTTGTCTATTAAGATAAGTCTTTATGAGCAATCCGCTTGCGCCAATACTGCAAGCAGGTTGCCCACTTTATCGAAGCACTCTTGATACTCAGCGTCTATATCTGAGGCAACAGTAATACCGCCACCCGCCCACAAACGCACGGATTTACTACCGTCTTCTAGCTTTGCGGCCTGCAAGGTGCGAATCAGCACATTCCATTGCCCACTACCATCGAAGTTCATATAACCCATAGTGCCGCAATAAGCGCCACGCGGCGCTATTTCTAGCTCCGATATAATCTCAACCGCGCGTCTTTTAGGGGTACCAGTGATGGAGCCTGCCGGCAGACTGCCAAACAATACCGCTAGCGGATGGGTGTCTGCCTTTAGCTCAGCGGTGATAGTGCTGACCATGTGATGAACATTACTAAAGCTCTCAATAGCAAATAACTGCGGCACTTTTACTGACCCTGTCTTAGCGTATTTTCCCAAGTCATTACGTAATAGATCGACGATCATCACATTTTCAGAGCGATCTTTATCGCTGCTTAAAAGCTGCTGTTTAAAGGTTGCATCTTCCTCCATAGTGATACCGCGCGGCATGGTACCTTTTATCGGCTTAGTGGTGATGGCGTGCTTGTCGCTATCAGCGTCTTTACTAAAGGTAAAAAACAACTCTGGCGAGCAGCTTAGTAATTCAAAATCTGCTTGATTTAGCGAATCGTTGTTTAAAGAGTTGACGCTCATATAACCGGCAAAAGGTGCTTGTGTATTACGCTGTAAGCTTGGCAGATAGTCCATTAAGCTTAGTGTTGTTGTCAGATCTTGCTCATTATTTGCCGAAGATGCTAACTGCCCTTGCCAAGCTTGGGTCAGATTGATTTGATAACAGTCGCCTTGCTGCAGGTAGTGCTGGGTTTGCGCAAACGCTTGTTTATAGTCACTTTTTTGCCACTGAGGTGTCAGCTTTAAGGGGGTTAATGGCGGATACAGCTGACTCAACTCTTTGTGCTCAGATAAGGTCTCCGCTTGACCATGTTCAGTAAGCTTATGCTCTAAAGCATTAAGATAAGAGACGAGCTGCTCTAAGTGGTTGTCCTTTATTGCCTTGTCTGAGTTGTCAGTCGATTTGCAGCTTAGCGACCAGATTGTCCCATTAGCTTTGTTGTTTATATTGTTGTCTACATTTTTCGTTAAATAGATATCATAATGACCGAGTGCAGCAAGCGGCGACTCAGCATTTGTCATAGTGACCGCTGGGCTTAAGTGCTGCGCGGCGATGTCATAACCGATAAATCCAATGAGGCCATGATGATAGCGCGGCGAGCTTGACGTAGTTTGCGCTACTTTTTTTCGCCTTTTTTCCACTTTCTCATAATCTCTACAATAATCGATGAGCTGCTGTTGCCAAGCCTCATAAGTGATGTTTGCTACAGTTGACGTCATAGAGTCGTCGCGAAACGTTTGCATCAGCTGATAAGTTGCTTGCGAATCTGGCGCAAAATAAAGCTGCCAGCTGACTTTAGGTAGTAGACCGATGACTGGCTCGTCGTCATTAGCGAGCCAAACCAGTTGCCAGTTTGCCGCGCTGTCTTTGGCTATTAGATGCTGCTGTAGTACAGGCAGTAACTCTGCGGCACACAAGTCGCCAAAACGCCAGCTATGATTAAACATAGCTGGCGTCTCATTGGGCGCTGCATTGATTGTAGGGTGTTCAGTACTCATAAATTAAGCAGTAAATTCTTTAATAATCAAAGTTGCATTGGTACCGCCAAAACCGAAGCTATTACTCATCAATGTCTTGAGCTTGGTTTCACGCTTTTGGGTGACGATATCGAAACCAGTAGCGTCTTCATCTAGAGTGTCGACATTGATGCTTGGGGCGATAAAGCCTTCTTTCAGCATCAACAAGCAGTAAATCAGCTCTTGCGCGCCGACTGCGCCTAAGCTATGACCGGTCATGGATTTAGTAGAGCTTATCGGCGGGACTTGACTGATATCGCCACCGAATACTTTGGCGATAGCTTGCAGTTCAGTGATATCCCCTAGCGGCGTGCTCGTACCATGAGTATTGATATAATCGACGCTCTCTAAACCTGCGTCATTCAGCGCTTGTTGCATGCAGCGTACCGCACCCTCACCGCTAGGCGCGACCATCTGCGCTCCATCGGAGCTTGCGCCATAACCGACGATCTCGGCTAAGATATGAGCGCCGCGTGCCTCAGCGTGCTCAAGGCTCTCAACCACTAGCATCGCGCCGCCTGCCGCTATCACAAAGCCATCACGGTCTTTGTCATAAGCACGAGAAGCCAGCTTTGGTGTATCGTTATACTGGGTGCTAACTGCGCCCATCGCATCGAACATACAAGACTGCGTCCAGTGCTCCGCCTCACTACCGCCTGCAAGCACCACATCTGCTTTGCCGAGCTGAATGAGCTCAGCGGCATGACCGATACAGTGCGTTGAGGTGGCGCAAGCAGAGGTAAGAGAGTAGGAGACACCTTGAATCTTCAAGCCAGTTGCTAATGCCGCGGAGACTGAGCTGCCCATCGTTTTGGGTACTGCCATAGCGCCAACACCGCGCAGACCTTTTTCGCGCATGGCCTCTACTGCGTTGACGATACTCTCGGTCGAGGCGCCACCTGAGCTGGCGACTAAGGCCACACGCGGATTGTTATTAATCGTCTCAAGAGATAAGCCTGATTGCTCGATAGCGTCTAAGGCGCTGACATAAGCATAGAGGCTAGCATCGCTAAAAAAGCGCTTGAGCTTACGATCGATCTTGGCGGTATCTAATGCCGTTTTGTCGATACTACCGCTCACTTGCGACTTAAATCCATGCTCGGCATAGGACTCATTGAAGGTGATACCAGATTGTCCTTCTTTTAGAGACTGAGTAACGCGAGCCAAATCGTGACCGATGCAAGAGACGATCCCAGCTCCTGTAATAACCACTCGGCGCATATTCTATTCCTTGTAATAATGGTGTTTTTACGATTTTCAGATCGGTTGTACAAGACTATTTGTCAGCTAGATTATTCACAATCTAACCCAATCTGAACCTCAGATAAAGTCATACAATGATACCTTAGTTCCGACTATAATGATGCACAAGATATGCAATATATTTTACTGACTGATAAGTATGTTTGATTAATAGTGAATTGTCAGACGTTAAAACTCAAACTGGTACGCTTTGTTAAGATCATTGTTAGTTATTGATTATGACCTACTATAAAGTCGTTAACAGACAGCAGAAGATACAAACTTTATGTTCTCAATAACATTGTTCACACTGACAGCCATTATGAGAATTAGCTACTCTAATAAATGTAACTGTAGTAAAGCCTCTAATCTTTTAATTTACAAGCTTATTAAAGGTTAAGCTATAAAAGCTCAAAATATAGAGCACTTACCCTATAAAATAATAGGTGCTAACAATAACATTCTGCTTACTAACCCTGTCAATTTAAGGACATAACTATGGCAAAGCGTAACACCCTCTC
Source organism: Psychrobacter submarinus (assembly GCF_904846685.1). GTDB lineage: Bacteria > Pseudomonadota > Gammaproteobacteria > Pseudomonadales > Moraxellaceae > Psychrobacter > Psychrobacter submarinus. The sequence continues at coordinate 1,349,710 of NZ_CAJHBQ010000001.1, read as the reverse complement.
TAAAGGTATCAGTACTATCGGTCATTTCACTCGTGATAATCTTGAGCGTATGGGCGCTTTTATCGATAGCGCGAACGCCAAGGCAGGCAAGCCGCGTCAATATAAAGCCGTTAATTTAGGTGATGAAGATTATCAGCAAGACCTATTTCGTGAGCAGACACTAAAGGCCACCCAGCAGCTGATCGGTACGCGTTTTGCCACTTATGGTAAGTATGCCAAAAAGATAGTGCCTAATAGTCTTTTTCAATCAACTATCGATAGCGCCTTTGCACAAATTGCCAACCTTGCTGCTAGTTGGAGTCATTTAGATCTACCCAACGAGCATCGTTTTGCGGATATATCGAGCTTAGATGAGGAGCAGCGCTACGCACTTGCCACTGATATCGCTAACCAAAACCGTGCTTTAGCGACATTAGGCGGTATTACTGGTCTTGCAGGTCTGCCAGGTTTGCTCGCCGATACTTTATGGCTATTATTAGTATCACTACGCACCGTGTATCAGCTCGCTGCCGTTTATGATAAGCCGTTGACTGGCAAGCAAGGGGTAAAGATGGCTTATGAGCTACTCTCTGCAGCCGATCTGAGTAAAATGCAAGAAAAGCAGGCTCTGCTTGCAGGTATTGGCGTAGGTAAACAGTTACTTGATAATGCACAAAGCCGCGGTTTGCATAACGAGCTGCAAAACTTAGGTCTAAAAAATAAAAACGTCAATTACTACGCCGAACAAGTCGATAATATCGCCGGACAAGTGGGTATCGATTTAGATCAAATTAATCTATCTTGGTTGCGCCGCTTTTTGCCAGCGACTGCTGTCATTGTTGGTATGCGTTATAACAGTAGCTTAATTGACGAAGTCATTGGCGTAGCACAAGCGACCTTTGGGCCTGAACCTAAGCTTGCTAATAAGGCTATTACCGATGACAGTGGCAGCGAAGCTAAAGTTGAAACCTCTGATAGCAATAAAAAAGACAAGACTGAGCAAGATAAGCAAAGCGACAAAAAATCTGCTAAGACGTCAGACGATAACAAGCAAACTAACGATAAGAGCGGTGCAGATGATAAAAAAACTGATAATAATGCCAAGAGCGATGAGACTAAGCAAGATAAGCAACAAGCTCAAGCCAATAAGTAGCTTTAGCGGATTCATGTAGGTGCTAAAACAGACACTAAGCCAAAAGGCGATACTGATGAATAAAAGGGCTACAGGTAGGATATGGTTGATAATATCGTTACCGCTCTTGAAAAATAGCTCAGTATCGCCATTTAGTATGGACAAGTTAATTTAGCTTATTACAGGTTAAAGACTTATTGCACATTCAAGAATAGTTGTAAAGTGAAATCGCTGATAAGTAGTTGAAATAGCAGCAACAACTCTTTATAATATACTGTCCTAAAAATGGGTACTGCCAATATTCACGATTATCGTGGATTGCTCGGCAGATTGGCCCATTTTTTTGTTTTATACTAAACGGGAGAAGGATGCCTTATGGCAACAACTAACCAATTGATTCGTAAGGGTCGCAAAACCATCAAGGAAAAGTCAAAAGTTCCTGCGTTGCAAGCGTGCCCACAGCGCCGCGGTGTATGTACTCGTGTTTATACGACTACACCAAAAAAACCTAACTCAGCTATGCGTAAAGTATGCCGTGTTCGCTTAACTTCAGGTTATGAAGTATCAAGCTATATCGGCGGCGAAGGTCATAACCTACAAGAGCACAGCGTTGTGCTTATCCGTGGTGGTCGTGTAAAAGATCTACCAGGTGTACGTTATCACACCGTTCGCGGTGCACTTGACTGCGCAGGCGTAAAAGACCGTAAGCAAGGTCGTTCTAAGTACGGTGCCAAAAAGCCAAAAGCTTAATATAAGCTGAGCTTTTTGCATTACCCATTTAACTGTGCATAGGTTTGGTGTTACTAGACAAAACTCACTCAGTGATTTTGCTATTAAACATATCACTATGCAGTAAGGCTGACTGATAATGGATAGCTCTACTCTTATAGATGCAGCTTGAGATTATGAATGTCAGACTCTCCTGAAGACAAGGAAATTTATTATGCCAAGACGTCGCGTCGTAGCTACCCGTGAGATCCTACCGGATCCTAAGTTTGGTAGCCAAACTATCGCCAAATTCATCAACCACGTGATGAACGATGGTAAAAAATCTACTGCTGAGCGTATCGTATATGGTGCTCTTGAGACGGTAAGCGAAAAGCGTAACATCGAAGATCCAGTATCTTTCTTCGAAGAAGTGCTAGAAAACGTTCGCCCAATGGTCGAAGTAAAAGCTCGCCGTGTTGGTGGTGCAACCTACCAAGTACCAATGGAAGTACGCCCCTCCCGTCGTACTGCCTTGGCTATGCGTTGGTTAGCGGAAGCCGCTGCTAAGCGTTCTGAAAAATCTATGGCTTTGCGCCTTGCCGGTGAGCTAAGCGATGCCTCAGAAGGTAAAGGTAATGCTATGAAGAAGCGTGATGAAGTTCACCGTATGGCTGATGCCAACAAAGCGTTCTCGCATTACCGCTTCTAAGCGATATTCTTATAATTGTTTTATTCTATTGATTGTCGCCATCGTTAACGGTTATTTAGTGGCATACCGCTAAGCTTATTATACTTAGCTTTATACTGCTAAAGTCTCCAGGTGGCGGACATCTATCAAGATATTTCTTTATATAGGCATCTTTATAGGTCTACTCCTAGCTGGTTCTTACTAAAGAGTATCCCAAAATTTATACCACTATATTCTTAGTATTTGCTCTTGTTTGTCCGTATCAGGTCCAATAATCAGTAAGTCATACTATAAAGTTGACGGCTTTGTTACAGAGTATGGGGTAGAGACACAACACCTTAATTCATACACGAATTTCCCTAGGAAAATACTATGGCTCGTAAAACTCCCTTAAAGCGCTATCGTAATATTGGTATCTCAGCGCATATTGACGCTGGTAAGACTACCACGACTGAGCGTATTTTATTCTATACTGGTAAAAACCACCAACTCGGTGAAGTTCATGATGGTGGCGCAACTATGGACTGGATGGAACAAGAGCAGGAGCGTGGTATCACGATTACCTCAGCTGCGACGACTTGTTTCTGGAAAGGTATGGATCAACAGTTTGATGAACATCGCATCAACATTATCGATACCCCAGGTCACGTTGACTTCACCATTGAAGTTGAGCGTTCTATGCGTGTCCTTGATGGGGCTTGTATGGTTTATTGTGCCGTTGGTGGCGTACAGCCACAGTCTGAGACTGTCTGGCGTCAGGCGAACAAGTACAAAGTACCACGTCTAGCGTTCGTCAATAAGATGGACCGTGTTGGTGCTGACTTTTATCGTGCTGTAGAACAAGTGAAAACTCGTCTGGGTGGTAACCCAGTACCCGTTGTTATTCCAATTGGTAAAGAAGAAGATTTCGAAGGTGTCATCGATTTAGTGACAATGAAAGCAATATACTGGGATACTGAAACTCAGGGTATGACGTTTGAAGAGCGTGAGATCCCAAGCGAGCTGCAAGCTAAAGCAGAAGAATATCGCGAGATGTTGGTTGAGACTGCCGCTGAAGCTTCTGAAGAACTTATGAATAAATACCTAGAAGACGGCGAGCTGTCTGAAGATGAGATTCATAACGCTATTCGCGAGCGTACTATCGCTAACGAAATCATCCCAATGCTTTGTGGTACTGCCTTTAAAAACAAAGGCGTCCAAAAAATGCTAGATGCAGTTATTCGTTATATGCCTGCGCCGCATGATGTACCAGCAATCCGCGGTATTCTTGATGATAAAGAAGAGTCTGAAGGCTTCCGCGAAGCGTCTGATGATCAGCCGTTTGCCGCACTAGCGTTTAAGATCATGAATGACAAGTTCGTTGGTAACTTAACCTTCGTTCGTGTTTACTCAGGCGTTATGCAGCAGGGTAGCAGTGTTTATAACCCGGTTAAGATGAAGCGTGAGCGTATCGGCCGTATTGTTGAGATGCATGCTAACTCGCAAGAAGAGCTACAAGAGATCCGCTCTGGTGACATCGCTGCTCTAGTCGGTATGAAAGACGTTGGTACTGGTGACACGTTATGTGATGAACAAAACGTTATTACGCTTGAGCGTATGGAATTCCCAGATCCAGTTATCAGCCTTGCTGTTGAGCCAAAGACTAAAGCCGACCAAGAAAAAATGTCAATCGCTCTAGGCCGCTTGGCAAAAGAAGATCCGTCGTTCCGTGTACATACTGACGAAGAGTCTGGCCAGACTATCATCAGTGGTATGGGTGAGCTTCACTTAGAGATCTTGGTTGACCGTATGAAGCGTGAATTCAATGTTGAAGCTAACATTGGTGCACCGCAAGTTGCTTACCGCGAAACGATTCGTGAAACTGTCGAACAAGAAGGCAAGTTCGTTCGTCAGACTGGTGGTCGTGGTAAATTCGGTCACGTTTGGTTACGTCTTGAGCCACTTGATCCAGCAGGTGATGTTGAGTACGAATTCGCTGAAGAAATTGTTGGTGGTGTGGTACCAAAAGAGTATCACGGTGCGGTCGACAAAGGTATCCAAGAACGTATGCAAAACGGCGTACTTGCTGGCTACCCAGTGGTTGGCGTAAAAGCAACGTTATACGATGGTTCATACCATGACGTTGACTCTGATGAATTGTCATTCAAAATGGCAGGTTCTATGGCCTTCAAAAAAGGCTTTATGGCAGCAAACCCTGCGCTACTAGAGCCAGTCATGAAAGTTGAAGTTGAGACGCCAGAAGACTACATGGGCGACATCATGGGCGATTTAAACCGTCGCCGTGGTATGGTTCAAGGCATGGAAGATCTGCCTGGTGGTACTAAGCAGATCCGTGCTGAAGTACCATTAGCTGAGATGTTTGGTTATGCTACGCAAATGCGCTCAATGTCACAAGGCCGCGCGACTTACTCAATGGAATTCCAAAAGTACGCGGAAATTCCAAAGTCTGTTGCTGCTGAAATCATCTCTAAGTTCAACTCTAATGATGACGAGTAATTAGCTTGCTTACGACAGTATAGAGCGCCCTTATATATAAGACCTCTATACTGTTATAGATATACAGTTATTAGAAATACACCAATAACTTGTTAAAAGACTTGTTATTGGCCGTGATTTTCTTATAATATCTGCACACTAAGTGCACCTCTAAATATTTATTTCAATGTGGTCAGCATTATCTTAGTCGTTTTATATGAGTTATCTCATAATTATAGACCTAGAAGCTTACCCCAATAAAAAAGGATACACTCATGGCAAAGGCCAAGTTTGAACGCAACAAGCCCCACGTCAACGTCGGCACCATCGGACACGTTGACCACGGTAAAACCACACTAACTGCCGCAATCGCAACCGTAGCAGCAAAAACCTCAGGCGGCGAAGCCAAAGACTACGCGTCAATTGACTCAGCCCCAGAAGAAAAAGCACGTGGCATCACCATCAACACCTCACACGTAGAATATGACACCGAAACTCGTCACTACGCCCACGTTGATTGCCCAGGTCACGCCGATTATGTCAAAAACATGATCACCGGTGCCGCTCAAATGGACGGCGCAATCCTAGTCGTATCAGCAACTGACGGCCCAATGCCACAGACTCGTGAGCACATCTTGCTATCACGTCAGGTAGGCGTACCATACATCATCGTCTTCATGAACAAATGTGACCTAGTAGACGACGAAGAATTGCTAGAGCTCGTCGAAATGGAAGTACGTGAACTTCTTAACGACTACGACTTCCCAGGCGACGACACCCCAATCATGAAAGGCTCAGCCACCCAAGCCCTAAAAGGCGACGACGGCAAATACGGCGAACCAGCAGTCGTAGAACTACTAGAAACCCTAGACAGCTACATCCCAGAGCCTGAGCGTGACATCGACAAAGCATTCCTAATGCCAATCGAAGACGTCTTCTCAATCTCAGGTCGTGGTACCGTAGTAACTGGCCGTGTTGAATCTGGTATCGTAAAAGTTGGCGACGAAATCGAAATCGTCGGTATCCGTGACACTCAAAAAACCACCTGTACTGGTGTTGAGATGTTCCGTAAGCTACTAGACGAAGGCCGTGCAGGTGAGAACTGTGGTGTACTACTACGTGGTACCAAGCGTGAAGACGTACAACGTGGCCAAGTACTAGCTAAGCCAGGTTCAATCACCCCGCACACCAACTTCGACGCTGAAGTATACGTACTATCAAAAGAAGAAGGTGGTCGTCATACGCCATTCTTAAACGGCTATCGTCCACAGTTCTACTTCCGTACCACTGACGTAACTGGCGCAATCCAATTACAAGACGGTACTGAAATGGTTATGCCTGGTGACAACGTTGAGATGAGCGTAGAGCTTATCCACCCAATCGCTATGGACAAAGGCCTACGTTTCGCTATCCGTGAAGGTGGCCGTACTGTAGGTGCTGGTGTGGTTGCAAGCGTAAGCAACTAATACTTAGTAACGAGCTGAGCTTTACCTATAAAGTTTAGGTTATCATTTTCTTAACTTAATCTAAATAGGTACTAGCAAAGTCAAAAGCCGCTCTCTTTGTTGAGGGTGGCTTTTTTGTGAGTGTTGGTTTTGTTTATAGGTGATAAGAAGAGTTGGACTTGGCGTAGGGTGCGCCTCGCGCACCTGTTCTCAGTTATAGCATAACTACTGTGGTGCGCTAGGCGCACCCTACAAAAACCTATAAGTTTTGATTTAAAGAAATTATTGAATAAAATTCGTCTGAATACTTGCATTTAACTATAAATCTTGTATAATTGTCAGCCTTAACACCCATAGGCGATTGGCTCAATTGGTAGAGCATCGGTCTCCAAAACCGAGGGTTGTAGGTTCGAGTCCTACATCGCCTGCCATCTTTTTTATTCCTATCTTTATCTGATGTTTCCTTCTCCTAAGCGAGTTCTTTATGAGCAACAATCAGGATAACCTCGATTCTAAGTTATCTGATGCCTCTAACGCTAAGGCGACGGCAAGCCCGATGCTGACGAAAGGAAAGCATGTCTCAGCAACCAAAAATACCACTGCGGTAGAAGTTGCTAAAACCGGTTCAGCTAAAGATATGGTGCTATGGCTATTAGCTATAGCTGCTCTAATAGCGGCGACTTTCTCTAATCAATACTTACCAGGTTATTGGCAAGCAGCCAATGACGTTTGGGTTCGTATCGGTATTATTGTAGCGCTCGCTGTTTTTGCTCTAGTTTGTCTAGCGCTGACCAATCAAGGACGCGCCTTTAAGATACTATTGAAGGATGCGGCCGTTGAACTGCGCCGCGTCACTTGGCCGGGTAAAGACGAGACTTTTAAATATACTTGGCAAACCATTGTCGTGATAGCGATTGTTGGTTTTTTAGTTTGGATGTTAGATAACTTTTTTAACTGGTTTGTCGGTATTTTTATTGGCTAGAAGAGCGTATTAGCTCTAGTGAAGCTATATTTTATTGATCACAACCTACTACTAAGATCAGGAGCGTCATATGCGTTGGTATATTGTCCAAGCGTTTTCAGGATATGAAAAACAAGTACAACGTTCATTAACTGATCGTATTAATCGTAGTGATTTCGCGGATTCTTTCGGCGATGTATTGGTGCCCACTGAAGAAGTGGTCGAGATGAAAGACGGTAAAAAGCGCAAAAGTGAACGTAAGTTTTTCCCAGGATACGTCTTGATCGAAATGGAGATGAACGATAATACTTGGCACATTGTCAAAGACTGTCCACGTATTATGGGTTTTGTTGGTGGTACACCAGAGATGCCAGCGCCTATCACTAAAGCGGAAGCCGACCGTATTCTTAATCGCTTAAATCAGACTGAAACTGCGCCGCGTCCGAAGACTCTATTTGAACCAGGCGAAGAGCTACTGGTTATTGATGGTCCGTTCACTGACTTTAAGGGCCTAGTCGAAAAAGTAGATTACGAAAAATCTAAGCTACAACTGACTGTAAACGTATTTAATCGACCCACGCAGGTCGAGCTTGAGTTTAGTAAAGTTGAAAAACTAGACTAAACAGACATCAACTGGGGAGCTGTTGTTTGTTAAGCGCTGATCGTATGATCATAGTGACTAACAAACTGGCGTTATCACCCAATTAGGAGAAAATCATGGCTAAGAAGATTGATGGTTACATCAAACTACAAGTCCCAGCAGGTAAAGCCAACCCTTCACCGCCAATCGGTCCAGCTTTGGGTCAAAAAGGCGTGAACATCATGGCGTTCTGTAAAGAATTTAACGCAGCGACCTCTAACCAAGAGCCAGGTCTGCCGATTCCTACAGAAATCACGGTATATAACGATAAGTCTTTTACCTTTATCATGAAGTCGCCACCAGCTGCGTATTTACTACGTAAAGCCGCTGGTATCGCTAAAGGTTCTGGTACGCCAAACACTGCTAAAGTTGGTAAGGTGAATCGTGAGCAGTTAGAAGAGATCGTTAAGACTAAAGATGCAGACTTAACTGCTGCTGATCTTGACGCTGCTGTTCGTACCATCGCTGGTACCGCTCGTTCAATGGGTATTTCCGTGGAGGGTGTGTAAATGAGTAAGCTAACCAAACGCCAAAAAGAAATCAATAGCCGTATCGATAACGAAAAACAATACACTATTGAAGAAGCGGTTCAAATCCTAAACGATTTGCCACCTTTGAAGTTCAAAGAGTCTATCGACATCGCAGTAAACTTGGGCGTTGACCCACGTAAATCTGACCAAGTCGTTCGCGGTGCTACCAACCTGCCTGCCGGTACTGGTAAAACCAAACGCGTTGCGGTATTCGCTCAAGGCGCTGCTGCTGAAGCGGCAAAAGAAGCGGGTGCTGACATCGTTGGGATGGATGATCTAGCTGAGCAAATCAAAGCTGGTAACATGGACTTTGACGTAGTTATCGCCGCTCCTGACGCTATGCGCGTTGTCGGTCAGTTAGGTACAATCTTAGGCCCACGTGGTTTGATGCCTAACCCAAAAGTCGGCACGGTCACGCCTAATGTCGCTGAAGCCGTTGCTAATACTAAAGCGGGTCAAGCGCAGTATCGCGTTGACAAAGCAGGTATTATCCACACGACTATTGGTCAAGTTGGCTTTACAGCGGAACAAGTCATCGAAAACGCTCGTGCGTTATTGTCTGACCTTAAGCGCGCTAAGCCTGCGACTTCAAAAGGTATTTTCATCAAGAAAATCACTTTGTCGAGCACGATGGGCCCAGGTCTAACCATCGATCCTGTACCATATCGCATGGCTAAATAAGATAAATATAGCTGTCTGATATTTGAGCCGTAATAAGCACAAATATTGATCGGCAGCAAATTTTAAGCAGTAAAGAATTTTAAGAATTAGGTCAGCGTAGTGAATGCTATGCTGTCTAAGACCGTAGGTAGAGAGCGGTTTATAGTGATGATGATTTAGGTATTATTAATCGCTATAAGCTGCTTTTGTTAATCGATAACAGATGAAAGTCTTAATTGTCCTACGCAGACGGTGACCCACCCAGTTGTTGATAAGAGCCGATAGGGCAACCTATCACTTGATGTCAGTCTGATAATGGTGCCGTAATTAGTCGTTATTAATGGACTTTTTAGTGCATTAATAACGTGTCGTATCAAGTCAGTTTTCACTTATGGTTTAGATTATAAGTGGATTGATAAGATTAAAGGAGTCAACTTATGGCATTAACGCTAGAGCAAAAACAACAAGTTGTAGCTGAAGTGTCTGAAGTTGCTGCTAATGCTTACTCAGCAGTCGCTGCCGAATATCACGGTATTGGTGTTGCACAGCTTACTGAGCTGCGCGTACAAGCCCGTGAAAAAGGTGTTGTTTTAAAAGTGGTAAAAAACACACTTGCAAAACGCGCTTTTGAAGGCACTAAGTTTGAGAGCATGTCAGACCGTATGACTGGTCCATTACTTTTGGCTTTCTCTATGGAAGACTTGGGATCTGCTGCTAGAGTCGTTTTCGACTTCAGCAAAGAAAACAATGCTTTAGAGACCAAAATTGTATCAGTCGGTGGTGAAGTTTATGGTCCAGAAGAGCTAGAGCGCGTATCGAAGCTACCAACTCGCGACGAAGCAATCTCTATCTTGATGGCAACTATGAATGCACCAGTGACCAAGCTTGTCCAGACTATGAACGCAGTTCCTGGCAAGTTCGTTCGCACGGTAGCAGCAATCAAAGACGCAAAAGAAGCTGCTTAATCGCTTGTTTTAACGTAAATTTTACAGCCTTGATTGGCTTATTGTCCCAGTATCTAACACAGTGGACAGTCAATCAATACGCTATTAAATCAATTATTTTTATCAGATAACGGAGAGTTCTCATGGCACTATCTAAAGAAGATGTGTTAAACGCAATCGCTGAAATGTCAGTAATGGATATCGTTGAGCTAATCAGCGACATGGAAGAAAAATTCGGCGTAACTGCTGCTGTAGCTGCTGCTGCACCTGCTGCTGCTGCTGAAGGCGGCGCTGCTGCTGAAGAAAAAGACGAGTTTGACGTTGTTCTTGCTAGCTTTGGCGAGAAGAAAGTTGCCGTCATTAAAGCCGTTCGCGAAGCGACTGGCCTTGGTCTAAAAGAAGCGAAAGACCTAGTTGAAGGCGCTCCAGCACCAATCAAAGAAGGCGCGTCTAAAGACGAAGCTGAAGAGTTGAAGAAGAAGCTTGAAGAAGCTGGTGCTTCTGTTGAACTAAAATAAGCTTAGCTTAATTTAGTTTAATACTGCACATAAAGAGCTAGTAATGCCTTGCATTGCTGGCTCTTTTTTATTATAATTACTAGCTTGACCTTTTGTGTCTGCCTAACGCCCGATCACCAGTGGTGGATACTCATCAAAAGGACACACGATAGCTATGCAAGTAAACACAGTGCAAGCAAGCACAGTAGTTTTGAATAATCTGTTAATTTAGGCTAAATGTCCTGAGACGTTTGGCGTTTTTTTGTGTCTGCATGCTTTTTCAATAACTGTTTTTTAGCACGGCCTACTTAACTCAATATCTATTATTATTTATCTGATTAACATTATTGCTGATGACTATTTATCGCACCTTTCACCTTTAGTGCTATTCAGACAAACGGATACTTTGATTTTTAGCGGTGACGTACTTTTAACCGTTATCAATAATCCGCTTTATTTAATAGCGGCGGCTGACCAAACGCCTTTGAAACTGCTATCCAAGCTATAGTTTATTAAAAACTAGACGCGAATCATTGGATACAAAGGTTAATCACCGCATATATATACAGTTATATCACTGTTTGGCTTAATAACCCATTTATTTAAAAAAGATTTTGAAAGTGTTGATTATCAAAATGCATATGGCCGCATAGTGATGATTGTTTGAAGTTTTAGCTTTAAAGGGATCTGGGATGAGTATATCGCCTTTAAAGTGGTTGTATTATCGTATACGTCGCTAAGTTTGCATGGTATCACCAAGTATTGGTGCACGCTAGCTACGATTTTTATTTGTTTCCACGTTTACTGTAAGGACTCTCGATGGCATATTCTTATACTGAAAAAAAGCGTATTCGCAAAAGTTTTGCTGAATTGCCCACTGTGATGGACATTCCCTATTTATTGTCTATCCAAGTAGATTCCTATGAGCAATTTTTGCAAGAGCATAAAAAGCCTAAAGCTCGTGAGAATACTGGTCTACAAGCCGCTTACTCTTCTATTTTCCCGATTGAGAGTCATTCAGGTAATGCTGAGCTACAATTTGTTGAATATTATTTAGGAGAGCCGGAGTTTGATGAGCGTGAGTGTATCTTACGTGGTTCAACCTTTGCCGCGCCTATGCGTGTCAAAATCCGTCTGATTATCAAAGATAAAGATCATAAAGACAAAAACAGCAAAGCGGCTATCAAAGATATCCGTGAACAAAGCGTTTATATGGGTGAAATTCCACTCATGACTGATAACGGTACCTTTATCATTAATGGTACTGAACGTGTTATCGTCTCGCAATTGCATCGTTCACCCGGTGTCTTTTTTGATCATGATAAGGGTAAATCACACTCTAGTGGTAAGGTGCTTTATAACGCTCGTATCATTCCTTATCGCGGTTCGTGGTTAGACTTTGAGTTTGATGCTAAAGACCTAGTATTCGCGCGTATTGACCGTCGCCGTAAACTCCTTGCTTCTATCATCCTGCGCGCTCTTGGCCTAACGACTGGCGAGATTTTAGACTTATTCTTTGATAAAGTCGCGGTTTATAAAGGTGAGGAGCAGTTCGAGATTGATATCGTTGCTGATCGCTTGCGTGGTGAGATGGCGCAGTTCGATATCGTTGCCCCTAATGGCGATGTGATCGTCGAGCAGGGCAAACGTATCAACGCGCGCCGTATTCGTCAGATCGAAGAGGCGGGTATGACTAAGATCGCCGTGCCTGATGAATATCTCTATGAGCGTATTTTGGCTGAAGATATTATCGTTAATGACGAAGTCGTTGCCCATGCAAACACGCCTATCGATCATGAGCTATTAGTGAAGCTAAACTCGTTTGAAGCAAGTGATTCGATCAAAGAATTCAGCATCCTGTTTACTAATGATATCGATCAAGGTAGCTACATCGCTGATACGCTGCGTGCCGATAGCACTTCAAGCCGCGAAGAAGCCTTGATTGAGATCTATAAGGTTATGCGTCCAGGCGAGCCACCAACGGTTGAAACAGCAGAGAAGCTGTTTGAAAGTATGTTCTTCAACGCTGATCGTTACGATCTATCTAACGTTGGCCGTATGAAGTTCAACCGCCGTTTGGGCTTAGACTTCGATAATACCGATGACCCAGACGTGCAGCGCGAGCGCAGCGTCTTGACCCATGACGATATCGTCAACGTACTAAAAGAGCTGGTTGAGATTCGTAATGGTCGCGGCGAAGTCGATGACATTGACCATTTAGGTAACCGCCGTATCCGCTCAGTAGGTGAGATGGCAGAAAATCAATTCCGTGTTGGTCTGGTTCGTGTTGAACGTGCGGTCAAAGAGCGTCTATCATCAGCAGAATCTGATAACTTATCGCCACAAGATTTGATTAACTCAAAACCAGTTGCTGCAGCGGTCAAAGAGTTCTTTGGCTCTAGCCAGTTGTCGCAGTTTATGGATCAAAACAACCCGCTATCAGAAGTCACGCATAAGCGCCGTGTATCAGCGTTGGGACCAGGTGGTTTGACCCGTGAGCGTGCCGGTTTTGAAGTGCGTGACGTACACGATACGCATTACGGCCGTGTCTGCCCAATTGAGACACCAGAGGGTCCAAACATTGGTTTGATCAACTCACTAGCGACCTTTGCTAAGACTAATAGCTTTGGTTTCTTAGAGACGCCTTATCGCCAAGTGGTCGATGGTAAAGTAACTGATGTTATCGAATACCTATCTGCTATCGAAGAGGTCGGTACGGTAATCGCTCAAGCTGACTCACCCATGAATGATAAAGGTGAGCTTAGCGAGGAGATGATCAGCGTGCGTAGCTATGGCGAGTTTGTGCGTATGCCAGCTGACAAAGTGACGCATATGGATGTGTCGCCAAGTCAGGTCGTGTCAGTAGCCGCTGGTCTGATTCCATTCCTAGAGCATGATGATGCTAACCGAGCGCTTATGGGCTCGAACATGCAGCGTCAGGCGGTTCCGACGCTACGCGCTGATAAGCCATTAGTTGGTACAGGTATGGAGCGTCACGTCGCTCGTGATTCGGGTGTCTGTGTTATCGCTAAGCGTGGCGGTGTGATCGAAGACGTTGATGCTTCGCGTATCGTCGTACGTGTTAATGAAGATGAAATGGTCGCTGGTGAAGCGGGTATCGATATCTATAACTTGATCAAATATACGCGCTCTAACCAAAACACTTGTATCAATCAGCGTATCATCGTTAACCAAGGTGATGAGATTGCTTTTGGTGATATCTTGGCTGACGGTCCATCGACCGATCTTGGTGAGCTAGCGTTAGGTCAGAACATTCGTATCGCCTTTATGCCGTGGAATGGTTATAACTTCGAGGATTCGATTCTTCTATCTGAAAAGGTTGTAAAAGAAGATCGATTCACCACCATTCATATTCAAGAACTCACTTGTGTGGCTCGTGATACTAAGCTTGGCACCGAAGAAATTACTGCTGATATTCCAAACGTCGGTGAAGCGGCGCTGTCTAGCCTAGACGAAGCAGGTATTGTATATATCGGTGCTGAAGTGGATGCCGGTGATATCTTAGTCGGTAAAGTCACGCCAAAAGGTGAGACGCAGCTGACGCCTGAAGAAAAACTACTACGGGCCATCTTCGGTGAAAAAGCCGCTGACGTCAAAGACACCTCACTACGTGTCCCAACGTCAAGCAAAGGTACGGTCATTGACGTACAAGTCTTCACCCGTGACGGTGTCGAAAAAGATGCGCGTGCCCGTGCGATTGAAAAATCACAGCTCGATAGCTACCGTAAAGATCTAAAAGAAGAGCTACGTATCTTTGAAGAAGCGGCGCGTGGCCGTATCGGTAACTTACTCGACGGTCAAAAAGTCAGTGGTGGTTCAGGTCTCAAAGCCGGTACGGTTATGAAAGCGGCCGACATGAAAGAGATGAGCCTTGAGACTTTGCTAGATATTCAGCCAGTTGAAGAAGACATCGCTGAGCGTCTCACGCAAATCGCTGAGTACTTAGTCGATAAGCAAAAAGATATCGATGTGAAGTTTGCAGAGAAAAAACGCAAACTAACTGCAGGGGACGACTTGCAGCATGGCGTACAAAAAATCGTCAAGGTTTATCTTGCGGTGAAGCGTCGTATTCAGCCGGGTGACAAAATGGCCGGTCGTCATGGTAACAAAGGTGTGGTATCGCGCATTATGCCGGTCGAAGACATGCCTTATGATGAGCATGGCAACACCGTCGATATCGTCTTGAACCCGCTAGGTGTTCCTTCGCGTATGAATATCGGTCAGGTCTTAGAGACTCACTTAGGTATGGCAGCCAAAGGCTTGGGCGAGAAGATCGATAACATGCTCAAAGCTCAAGCAGCAATGAAAGATTTACGTGATTTCTTAGACCAAATCTACAATAAAGTAGGCGGTGAAAGCGTTGATCTCGATAGCTTAAGTGATGATGATATCATGGCGCTAGCGGGCAACTTGCGCGGCGGTGTGCCAATGGGTACCGCAGTGTTTGACGGCGCGCATGAGCATCAAGTCAAAGACTTGCTTGAGCTTGCAGGACTCGACCGCGATGGTCAGCAAGTACTATATGATGGTCGTACTGGTCAGCAGTTTGACCGCAAAGTGACGGTCGGTTATATGTATATGCTCAAGCTGAACCACTTAGTCGACGACAAAATGCACGCGCGTTCTACCGGTTCTTACTCGCTGGTCACCCAGCAACCACTCGGTGGTAAAGCCCAGTTTGGTGGTCAGAGATTCGGTGAGATGGAAGTGTGGGCACTAGAAGCATATGGTGCGACTTATACCTTGCAAGAGATGCTAACGGTGAAGTCAGATGATGTCGAAGGCCGTACGCGTATGTACAAAAACATCGTCGATGGTGAGCAGTATATGGATCCAGGTATGCCTGAGTCGTTCAACGTACTGACCAAAGAAATCAAATCACTGGGTATCAATATTGAGTTAAAAGAAAACAATTAAGCCCTTATTGACGCTTAAGCGTTAGACTAAAAGCAGTAAAGTATGATTGATACGGCTGCTTTTAGTCTTTATCTCATCCCAATTCATTGCCTTCAGTCGTCTAAGCAGCTTGTACTTTTAGGTACCGCTTAGAAGATTATAAAGATAACGGAGAAGCAACTTGAAAGATTTACTCGATATCATGCAAAGCCCTACCGCGAGCGGTAATCGTGAGTTTGATAGCATTCAAATTACTTTAGCCTCACCAGATGTGATCAAGTCTTGGTCGCATGGTGAAGTCAAAAAGCCAGAAACCATTAATTATCGTACCTTTAAACCTGAGCGCGATGGTCTATTTTGTGCCAAAATCTTTGGCCCAGTAAAAGACTTTGAGTGTCTTTGTGGTAAATATAAGCGCCGCAAATTCCAAGGCATCATCTGCGAAAAATGCGGCGTAGAAGTGACTACAGCCAAAGTTCGCCGTGATCGTATGGGTCATATCGATCTGGCTAGCCCTGTCGCGCATATTTGGTTCTTAAAATCATTACCAAGCCGCATCGGTCTTTTGTTAGACATGACGCTACGTGACATCGAGCGCGTGCTTTATTTTGAGAGCTATATTGTTACTGAGCCAGGCTTGACGAGTCTTGAGAAGTATCAGCTGCTTGATGACGAAGACTACTACCGCGCGCTTGAAGAGTTCGGCGACGAGTTCACAGCTAAGATGGGCGCAGAAGCAGTACAAGACTTATTAAAAGACATCGATATCGATATCGAGATTGATGAGCTGCGCGAAGCAATTCCGCAAACCGGCTCTGAGACTAAGCTCAAAAAAATGTCTAAACGTCTAAAGTTATTAGAAGCTTTCCGCGACTCTAATAATAAGCCTGAGTGGATGGTAATGAATATTTTACCAGTTCTACCACCAGATTTACGTCCGCTAGTACCGCTAGAAGGTGGCCGTTTTGCGACATCTGATCTTAACGATTTGTATCGCCGTGTCATCAACCGTAATAATCGTTTGAAGCGTCTATTGGAGCTTAGCGCCCCTGATATCATTGTGCGTAACGAAAAGCGTATGCTACAAGAGTCAGTCGATGCCTTACTTGATAACGGTCGCCGTGGCCGTGCCATTACTGGTAGTAATAAGCGTCCACTAAAATCTTTGGCCGATATGATTAAAGGTAAGCAAGGTCGTTTCCGTCAAAACCTACTTGGTAAGCGTGTCGATTATTCTGGTCGTTCGGTTATCGTTGTTGGCCCGACGCTACGCCTGCATCAGTGCGGTCTACCAAAGAAGATGGCATTAGAGTTATTTAAGCCATTTACTTATGCCAAGCTGTTATCACACGGCATGGCGACCACGATTAAAGCGGCCAAAAAGATGGTCGAGCGTGAAGAGCCGCAAGTGTGGGATATGCTGGCTATGGTTATCCGTGAGCATCCAGTGCTACTCAACCGTGCACCAACGCTGCATAGATTGGGTCTACAAGCGTTCGAACCTGTACTGATCGAAGGTAAAGCGATTCAGCTGCATCCGCTGGTTTGTACCGCGTTTAACGCTGACTTTGACGGTGACCAAATGGCCGTTCACGTACCATTGACGCTTGAGGCTCAACTAGAGTCACGCGCCTTGATGATGTCAACGAATAATATCTTGTCACCTGCTAACGGTGATCCGATTATCGTACCGTCACAAGACGTGGTCTTAGGTCTATACTACATCAGTCGCTCATCGATCAATGCCAAAGGTGAAGGCATGGTGTTTGCGACAGTCAACGAAGCCTTACGTGCTATTGGCTCGAACGATTTGCACGTCAATGCTTTGATCAAAGTGCGTGTCACTGAGACGCAGACTGATAAAGAAGGTAACACCACAGAGTCGACAAGTCTAAAAGAGACCGTTGCTGGTCGCCTATTGATTTGGAACATCATGCCAAAAGGTATGGCGTTTGCAGAGTGCAACCAAGAGATGACTAAGAAAAACATCTCAGGTTTGATCAACTCTTGCTATCGTAAAATGGGCGTCAAAGACAGCGTTATGTTCGCTGACCAGTTGATGTACTTAGGTTTTGCACAAGCGACTTTATCTGGCGTTTCTATCGGTCTTGACGACATGGTCATTCCGCCAAGCAAAAAACAAATCATCGACACCGCAGACGCTGAAGTCCGCGAAATCGAAGATCAGTTTGAGCAAGGGTTCGTCACTGCCGGTGAGCGCTATAACAAAGTTGTCGATATCTGGTCGCGTACCAACGACAAAGTTGCTAAAGCGATGATGGATAACCTAGCGACTGACAAGATTATGAATGCTAAGGGTGAGGAAGAAGAGCAAAAATCCTTCAACTCAATCTTTATTATGTCAGATTCTGGTGCTCGTGGTAGTGCTGCACAGATTCGTCAGCTCGCTGGTATGCGTGGCCTTATGGCAAAACCGGATGGCTCTATCATTGAGACACCAATTAAAGCGAACTTCCGTGAAGGCCTGACCGTACTACAGTATTTCATCTCAACGCATGGTGCGCGTAAAGGTCTAGCCGATACCGCCTTGAAGACTGCAAACTCAGGTTATCTGACTCGTCGTCTCGTCGATGTTGCGCAAGATTTAGTCATCACTAGCGATGATTGTGGCACCGAGCAAGGTCTGCTCATGACGCCGCACATCCAAGGTGGCGAGATCATCGAAAAACTTGGTGACTTAGTGCTAGGGCGAGTGACTGCGCGTGATGTGACTTATAATGATGATGACTCAAAAGTGCTGATTCCGGCTGGTACGTTAATCGATGAGCAGTGGGTAAACATCTTAGACGAAAACGCTATTGATGATATTTGGGTACGCTCAGTTATCACTTGTGAAGTTGAGCACGGCGTTTGTTCGCAGTGTTATGGTCGTGACTTGGCTCGTGGTCATAAAGTCAATATCGGTGAGTCAGTTGGGGTTATGGCAGCGCAGTCTATCGGTGAGCCAGGTACTCAGCTTACCATGCGTACCTTCCACGTGGGCGGGGCAGCAAGCTCAGCATCTGTGGATAATAGCATCTCAGCGCGTAACGCCGGTCAAGTACAATTTGACAATATGAAAACAGTTGAGCATACCGATGGTCATTTAGTTATCGTCTCTCGCTCTGCAGAAATTGCTTTGACTGACGATCTTGGTCGTGAGCGTGAGCGTTATAAAGTACCTTACGGTTCAAGCGTCCTCGTCAAAGATGGCGATAAAGTAGATGGTGGTCAAACGATTGCTAAGTGGGATCCGCATACGCATCCAATTATCACAGAATTCGCCGGTACTGCGCGCTTTAGTGATATCGTTGATGGTAGTACAGCGACCGTTAAAGTCGATGATGCCACAGGTATGAGCTCGTTTGAGATTCTAGCGACTCGTGACCGTTCAAGTAATGCTAAAGACTTACGTCCTGCTATTATCTTGAATACTGATGCGGGCAAAGAAGTGGTTTATTTCTTACCTGCAGAAACCATCATTCGCGTCAGCGATGGTGAAAAAGTAGCGGCAGGTTCGATCTTAGGCCGTGTCCCACAAGCATCTTCTGGTACTAAAGATATTACCGGTGGTCTACCACGCGTCGCCGATTTATTCGAAGCACGTCGCCCGAAAGATCACGCCATTATGGCTGAGATGACAGGTGTGGTGAGCTTTGGTAAAGAGACCAAAGGTAAGAACCGCTTTATCATTACTAACGAAGATGGTGAAACGCATGAAGAGCTGATCCCGAAATGGCGTCAAATCAACGTCTTCGAAAACGAGACTGTGGCACGCGGCGAGATCATCGCTGATGGTCCGCAAAACCCGCACGACATCTTACGTCTAAAAGGTCAGACGGCTCTTGCAGACTATATCGTTAACGAAGTACAAGACGTTTACCGCTTGCAAGGCGTGAAGATCAACGATAAGCACATTGAAGTTATTATTCGTCAGATGCTGCGCAAAGTTGAGATTACAGATGCGGGCGACTCTAGTCACTTCAAAGGTGATCAGGTCGAGTACGCTGATGTCATAGCCTTGAATGCCAAACTGGAAGCTGAGAATAAATTCCCAGTTCAGTATGAGCGTCAATTGTTAGGTATCACTAAAGCGAGTCTGGCAACGGAAAGCTTTATCTCAGCAGCTTCGTTCCAGGAAACCACGCGAGTGCTAACTGCGGCGGCGGTGACGGGTAAAGTTGATGAGCTACGTGGCCTAAAAGAAAACGTCGTCGTCGGTCGTCTGATTCCTGCAGGTACTGGTCTTGCGTATCACAACGCGCGTAAAGACAAAGCAGAACAAAAGCTGCAAGACTCAGATCTTAATGCTGCGTTCGATATGGGTACAGCTACAAGTGAAAATAAAGACTTTACAAGTTTCGATGAAGCCTTCGCTCAAGAGCTGAACCAAGATAACTAAGCTTTGTTTAACTTATGAGCTCTGTTTAATGTAACAGTAAAAAAGCCAGCCTCGTGCTGGCTTTTTTATGCATAAAATATAGTCAGACTCAGTAAAAAGATAGTACACTTAAAAGCATTGTAGTTTTTTAACTGATTCGTAATAAAAGGACAACCTGCTTATGGCCGGTAAAACTCGCGTAGCCAAATACCATGCTGACCGTACCAACCAAAAGCTTTATTTTTGCCGCTTAGCTTGCCAAGCGGCAGATAACAGTAGCGATAAACAGCTGTACCAAGCGCACTGTGAAACTGCTATTTTTCATTTATATGGTAGCTTTTTAGCCTTTATGCAGGAGCTTTCGCAGTTCTATAGTTTGGAGATGAATGAGCCAACGCTACTGGCTATAGAGCAAGCGCTTAGCGAGCGCACGCAGGTCTCACCTGAGGTCATGCGCTTGCAGCAACTATTAGAGCATGGGTTTTTAGCCAATATAGAGCGAGCTTATCAGCGCTGTCTCTATGCTGTATTATCGGATCAACAAATAAGTGCTCATCCTGCTGAGAGCTCAAAACAATCGCAAGATTTGATCGTTAATGTGGTGACATTGTCCAACCAGTGGCTGCCTGATGAGTCAACTATTCGAGAATGGCGCAGTCAGTTTTTAGATTTGATTGAACAGCTACGGGGCGGCATGGTCGAGTATTAAATCAGTATTGAAAGTATGGGAAGCGCTTGCCTATCAAAAAGGCAGTCCACTGCAGTGAACCGCCTTTTTAATGCTTTATTGAATGTGTCCTAAATGGAGCTTTATAGCTATATTTATAACTATAGAGTCTTATTCTGGCATCGCGGGCATACGTTCTGCTGGCGTTACGGGTAATGGATTTTGTGACGCGCTATCACTGTAATCAGATGCTGTTGACTGCGCTTCAGGCTCTTGTTCAGGTTCAGGAGGCTTACGTTGCTGAATTTTAGTTTTAACCGGTTGGTTGGCAGCAGTCTCTAAATTGCTTGAGTCGTCCTCATCGCTGTCATTAGTAGTGACAACGCCATCATCGTTCATCTCGATAATACGCTGGCTTTGCTTTTTAGATTTAGATTTATTATCAAGCGACACCCATTCAAAAGGAACGTCTCTTAACTGCGCTCTCATAAAGTCCATCCATACGGGTAGGGCAGCAACTCCGCCATACTCGCGGCGACCAAGGGTTGAGGGCTGATCAAAACCCATCCAAACGACAGTAGCGTTGGTAGGATGAAAGCCTGCAAACCAAGCGTCTTTGGCTTCGTTAGTCGTACCGGTCTTGCCCCCAATATCCTCGCGTCCAAGTGCTCGAGCGCGAACGGCAGTACCGCGCTGAACCACATCTCGTAAGATGTCGGCCATCTCATAAGCCACTCTGGGTTTGAGGATTCGCGGCGCTTGGGTAGCCGTTACATACTGCACTACAGGAGCTTGTAGACGATCTGTCAGCGGATTTGCATCATAAATACTCATATCACGGTTATTAGCATCATCATCGCTAAGCTCATCATTCTGAGCATCTGACTCATTCTCGACAGCGTCGTCTTCGCTTATGGTATCTTCCGTCTGCTTGTCCTCTGCTTCTTGCTCAGTAAGCGTTTGGGCATCTTCAATCAGTTGTTGGTTACGAGCTTCAAGCTGCTCATTGAAACAAAGCGCACACGCTTGCTGCGGATTGGCTTGAAACAACAGCTCATTATCGTAGTTATAAATCTGCTCAATAAAATAAGGCTGTATACGATGACCGCCATTCGCAAAGGTCGCGTACGCGGTAACCATTTGTAACGGGGTAGCTTGACCCGTACCGAGCGCTAATGACAGTGTAGTCGGTAGCTTCTCTTTATCGAGACCGAACTGGTCTAACAGATCACGAGCATCTGAGGTGCCTACTGCTTGTAGTAAGCGAATAGAGACTAAGTTACGAGACAGATAAAGTCCGCGGCGTAAAGTGATATCACCTAAGAAGCGCTCATCAGAGTTTTTGGGCTTCCAATCGCCGACTTGAATGGGACGATCTGAGATGATGCTATCTGGACGATAGCCTTTTTCTAAGGCGGCGGTATAAATCAGTGGCTTGATCGTTGAGCCCGGTTGACGCCATCCTTGCAGGGCGCGGTTGAATTTACTGTGCTTAAAGTCAAAACCACCTACCAAAGCGTTTAGCGCGCCTGTCTCTGGGTCTAGCGATACTAAGCTGCCTTGGACATCTGGAATCTGTGCCAATTGCCAATTATCATTATCGGTTTTTATTAAGCGAACGATGTCTTTTTCACTGACGATTTGGGAGGCGTTACTAGGTAGATTACCGAAGCGATCGGCTGAAATGAACTTCTTTGCCCAGCTCATACCAGACCAGTTTACGGTGACCGTCTCACCTGATTGCATCAGTGCTTCAAAGCTGCGTGAGTTGACAGTGGTCACCTTCGCAGGATACATACTGCCATAGCGGTTAAAGTCTTCAAGAGGTTCATCGTTCGCCTCAGCGCCGCGCCAGCCATGACGATGATCATAGGCAATAAGTCCTTTGAGGACAGCCGCTTCGGCAGCTTGCTGCGCTTGGCTATCAACGGTTAAGCGCACCCGCCAGCCGCCATTGACTACTTGATCTCCATAACGATTGACTAAAGCATAGCGCGCCATCTCTGCCAAATAAGGCATATTAACATCGAGTTTTTCTTGATATAAATTCAAGCCGATTGGCGAGTCGATAGCTTCATCATATTGCGCTTGATCGATATAGCCAAGCTCGTGCATACGTTTGATAATCCAGTTACGGCGAATAAGGGCACGCTCAGGATTGGCGACTGGGTTGTATTTAGAAGGAGCTTTTGGAAGGCCAGCTAGCATCGCCATCTCTGCGACGGTTAAGCTCTCAAGTGACTTACTATAATACTTTTTGGCAGCGGCGCGGATACCATAAGCGCCTTCGCCCAAATAAATTTTATTCACATATAAAGTGAGAATTTCATTTTTAGTGAGCTCGTCTTCCATCTTTCTGGCGACAAATAGCTCTGTTAACTTACGATTCAAGGTACGCTCAGGCGTTAAAAAGTAATTCTTAGCCACCTGCATAGTAATTGTTGAGCCCCCTGTTTGGCCCTCATCGTCAGTGACCACTTCGGTGACCGCTCGTCCTAAACCCTTAATACTAATGCCGCTATGCTGAAAAAATGAAGCGTCTTCAGCAGCTAAAAAGGCGTTCGTCAGCCCTTCAGGAATCTCTTCATAAGTCACAGGCAAAGATAAGCGGTTGCCATACTGACCGATGAGTTTGTCATCACGGCTATAGATCTGTAAAGGCATCTCCAAATTTGCCCTTTTAATCTCTTGGATACTAGGTAGGGTAGGTGATAAGTACATTGCCATGCCATAAAAGCCAATAGGAACGGTGAGCGCTAAGATAATGACTAGCGCTAAAAAGGCAATAAAAAGCCCCACCAAGTAATGGATAAGACGGACGGTGGCATTTTTTTTGGGCATAATAAGCTTATCAATTAAGAGAGTGAACGGTCATTATTATACATTGAACCCAAAGCTAGGTTCGCATGAAATGTGTAATTCTCTGAGAAAAATTTTTAATTACTTGAATATGTCTATTAAGTAACGTATTGTATTCCATGATTACAAAACCTTTGTAATCTATATTCTATATAAGGTGTAGGGTCTGTGAAGCTACTTTCTTCTAAGCATCAGAGTTTAATCGGAGTAGATATTTGTGCAACTTCAGTAAAGCTAGTTGACATAACTCGGCAGCAAGGCGTTTATCATCTCAAGTCTTATGGTATCGAAAGATTACCGCCAGGGATAGTCGTTGATAAGCTGATTGTCGATACTGAAGCGGCTGGTGACACGATTGCAAGCTTAGCGCGCCAAAACCGAGTTGCAGGCCATGATGCTGCAACCGCGGTCTCAGGCTCGTCGGTCATTACCAAGATTATCGATATGGATGCTACTTTAAGCGATGTTGAACGCGAAGCACAAATCCGTCTCGATGCAGATCAGTATATTCCTTATCCTTTAGATGAAGTCAATCTGGACTTTGAAGTGCTAGGGCCTTCTGTCGTTGATGACACGATGGTGCAAGTTTTGCTAGCAGCCTCACGCTCTGAGAACGTAGATCAGCGGGTGGACGCCTTGGCCTTTGGTGGTCTAAAAACCAAAGTCATGGATATAGAGTCGCACGCTATCGAAAGAGCTTTTCAGATGATGGCAGATAATTTACCAAATATGCCAGAATTGGTCGCTGTTATCGATATTGGCCATCATCAAACGACCTTATATATCGCTAAAAACGATAAATTTATCTATAGCCGCGAGCAGTTATTTGGCGGGTTGCAGCTCACAGAAGCCATCCAAGAGCGCTACGGGTTGTCTTATGAAGAGGCGATGGTTAATAAGCATGAGCGTATGTTGCCTGATGATTATTATCCTGAAGTGCTCACGCCGTTTATGGAAAGTACGGTACAACAAATCACTCGATCGCTACAGTTTTATTTTTCCTCAAGTCAATATGACCACATTGATCATATTGTGCTCGCGGGCGGTAGTAGCTCTATACCCGGTCTTGCCGGCATGATCCAGCAAAAACTAAATATCGGCGTTACCGTCGCCGATCCATTTATTAATATGACTATCAGCCCTTATATTGACAGCGAGCAGTTGGCTATCGATGCTCCCAGCCTAATGGCGGCTTGTGGGCTTGCGCTTAGGAGCTTTAACTAATGGCTCGTATTAACCTACTACCATGGCGTTCTGAGGAACGCGCCCGCCGCAATAAAGAGTTTTTGACGCTAGTTGCTGCAGTGACGCTGCTGGCATTGTTGTCCGCGTTTGCGACTTTGAGCTATTTTAATAATGAGCTCGAAGAGCAGCGTGACGCCAATGATCGCATCATGCAAGAAAACAATCGTTTGGATACGGTACTTGCGGAGATAGATACGCTTGAGCAGCGCCGAGAAGATATTATCTCGCGTATGCAAGTTATCCAAGACTTGCAGGGACGACGCCCAATTCCAGTGCGTTTATGGGACGATGTAGCAAAGGCGATGCCTCCAGCGCTTTATCTGAATAATCTAAAGCGTGAGGGTGACCTACTTACCTTTACCG
This sequence comes from Psychrobacter submarinus, assembly GCF_904846685.1. Lineage (GTDB taxonomy): Bacteria > Pseudomonadota > Gammaproteobacteria > Pseudomonadales > Moraxellaceae > Psychrobacter > Psychrobacter submarinus. The sequence goes on along the minus strand of NZ_CAJHBQ010000001.1, from coordinate 1,324,619 downwards.
GCCTAGCGGACAACCCAAACGTAGTCTCGAGCTTAATTCGTAATTTGGACGACAGCTTGTGGATGGAAAACTCCGCCGTACGTAATATTCAGCAAAATATTAGTGCCTACGAGGCAGAAGCGACCTTAAATCGAGCACCTACTAACGGTGAGCGGCCTCGACCTATATACCCTGAGGACAGTTACGTGCAGTTTGTAGTAACCACTCAAGTGCAGTCCTCATTAACTGAGCCTACCCAGTCAGCTGAGATCGCCGCTAGTGCTAATGGCTCTGGAGGTGCTTTATGAGTCCTATCCGCAAAAAAAGCCTCATAAAAACCAAAAAAAGCGCAATCAAGGCGCAAGGCCCATTGACCCCGCCAAAAAAATCATTCGACTTCAATGATTTTCGTCGTAGCTTTGAATCGCTAGATACCCAAAACTCTGGCAGTTGGCCGTTACCAGTTAAAGTGACCGTGTTATTGTTAATTGTCGTCTTCATTGCTGCTATGGCTTGGGCGTTACCGATTAGTAGTAAAATCGATGAGATTAAGGCCAGCGAAAGTGAGCAGCAAACCTTACTTGAGACCTATCGTCAAAAAGAGTCACGAGCACGGCATTTAAACACTTATAAAGCGCAAGTGGCGCAAATGGATATAGAATTTAATACTTTGCTCGATCAGCTCCCTAAAGAGACTCGGGTTTCTGAATTGGTAGAAGGTATCAATATGACGGGAGTGGGCAGTAATATCCGCTTCCAAGATATCTCTGTTGAGCCTGAGATTGAGAATGAGTTTTTTATCGAGCAGCCTATTCGTATTGCTGCTTTGGGCGAGTATCATCAGTTTGGCAGTTTTATCAGTGGTCTTGCTGCCCTGCCGCGTATCATTACTATGCATGACTTTGAGGTGAGTAATCCACAGCCTACTTTAGAAGCCATTCCGGAGCTGAATTTGATCTTACAGACCAAGACCTATCGCTCAAAAGAAGTGACGCCTGATGAGGAGGCTGCTGATGATTAAGCCGCTACCCAGCCTTATGCTTTTAACGATGACGACGCTTTTGCTCAGTGGCTGTGCCGATAGAATCGGTCTAGCTGAGCAAGCCATGCAAGACATACGAGCGTCACAGGCACAAGAGGTTGAACCGACGCCTAAAGTGTCATTAGTAGAAGACTTTGTCTATAGCGCAAGCAGTCTACGCAGTCCTTTTTTACCACCAAGTTTGGTGAATATACAAGGACCGACCACGGCTATCGACGGCATACGCCCTGATATTAACCGTATCAAACAACCTTTAGAGCAATATGAAATCGCTCAGCTGACTTTTCGCGGTGTTGTGGTCTCCCCTGAAGGACAAGAGTACGCTTTAGTCCAGCGTCCAGATGGGTCAGTCGCTAGTGTAAAGGTAGGTGATTATCTTGGACTCAATGATGGCCGTATTGTTGAGATTACGCCCACGCAGATTAATCTAATTGAAATTGTACCAGACAGCCGCGCCGGGTTTATTGAAAGACCACAGTCGCTGGTCTCTCCTATAAATTAAGATGGTAGATTTTTGAGGAATAAGTAATGACCGTACGTAACAATAAGGCAAGGACGATAAGTAGGCGTGTTTCCTCTACTTTCGCCGCTCCTGTGTTCGCTTTGGGCATGACCGCTATTATGAGCAACGCTCATGCGGTGCAGCGTATCAATGAGGTGTCTGTTGTGCAGACGGCGCCAGCAGTAACGCAGCTGCGTTTGGGGTTCAATGAGACGCCAAACGTACCGGCAGCTTATCAGCTCGATAACCCTAGCCGTTTAGTCTTAGACTTTGAACAAGTCCAAAACGGTTTGGCGAGCCGCTTCAACGATTATAATGTGGGTATAGTCAACGATATTACGACTTTGAGTAATGACAGTACGACGCGCCTTATTGTTGGGCTGAAAAAAAGCGGTGATTATACTACCGCAATAGAAGGTAACGATCTGCTATTGACGATCAATGATCCTGCACGCCAAGTCATTACCAATGATCCGGTCGCTGATGTGCTCAATAACCAATCAGCAATCATCACCACCACGCCTATCGACAGCCCAGTAGTAGCGACCAATGTCGTAGCGACTGATAACGTCGTAGCCGCGCCAGTGGTAGTGCGGCAAGCACCGACAAAACCGCAAGTACCGGCTGATACTATGGTGGTCAGAGTCAATCCTTTATTAGACCCCAATCTTGCTTCCTCGCAAGTGAGTCGTCAATACAGCTATGATGGTTTGACGGCCTTGAACTTTGCAGCCGGCAGCGGTGGCGGCGGTAATGTCAGTATTACTTTAGCCAATGAAGCTATTCCGGTTGATGTACAGCGCCAAGGCAATAAGCTTGTCGTACGCTTGACGGGCAGTACCGTACCTAGAAACCTGCTGCGCCGTCTCAATATCAATAGCGGCTTAGTCGCGAGTGTCGATACCAAAAACCAAGGTCAGACCGGTATTATCACTATCAATATGAATGGTGACTACGAATATCAAGCGTATCAATCAGGCGCGCAGTTAAATATCAGCATCTCTGAGCCTGAGCTACTACGTGAGCCGACGCTAGAAGAAAAAGTCTATACTGGTGAAGCGCTGTCTATGGAGTTCCAAGACGTTGAGATTCGTAGTGTGCTTGATATCTTAGCGCAGTTCACTAATATGAACATTGTTGCTAGTGATTCAGTCGCTGGTAATATCACTTTGCGCCTTATCAATGTACCTTGGGATCAAGCGCTCGATATTATTCTAAAAAGCAAAAACCTAGGTAAGCGCGAAAACGGTAATGTCATCTTAGTAGCACCAGCGACGGAGCTGGCTCAGCAAGAGGCAGATGAGCTACAAGCGCAGCGCGCGGTTGACTCTTTTTCACCGCTACGCACGGAGTATATTCGTCTAAGCTATGCTAGAGCGGAAGATGTATTAAATCTTATCTCTGATGGCAGTGGGCCGGCCAATAACAATAGTGGCCTTCTTGGCACTGGTAATACGGCTAACATTGAAGATAATAATACTCTATTGTCTAATCGCGGCACCGTCACTATCGATGAGCGTACCAATACTTTGATTGTCAAAGACGTCGCTGATAGCATTGAGAATATTCGCGAGCTGATTACCAAAATCGATATTCCGGTACGCCAAGTGATGATCGAGGCGCGTATCGTTAGTGCAACTGATACTTTTAGTAAAGAGATTGGCGTGCGTTGGGGTATCTTATCTAGCGGCGCGGCAACCAATCGCAGTTTACTGGTGGGCGGTAGCAATCAGACGTTAGCGGACTTAAAAGATTTTGACATCGAGACCACGACGGTCAATGGTCAGACTGTGTCTTATCCGAGCTATGATATTAGTAGCCCTGATAATTTGAGTGTCGACTTGGGAGTGACTAATCCGGCGGCTGGCAGTATCGCTTTTGGTCTGCTTAGCTTATCCGATGTGATGCTAGATCTTGAGCTCTCTGCCTTGCAAGCCGATAATCGCGGGGAGGTCATCTCTACGCCGAAGATTTTGACTGCGGATAAGCAAACCGCCAAAGTCTCCTCAGGTACGCAGATCCCTTATCAAGAAGCGGCGGCAAGTGGCGCAACGTCTACTAGCTTTAGAGAAGCGGCGCTTAGCCTTGAGGCCACGCCGAACATTACCCCTGATGGTAAAATTGGCTTGCAGCTTCTTATTACTAACGGGACGCCAACCATTATCAATGGCGATGTCGCTATCAATGAAGATTCGATTTCAACCAATGTCATCGTCGAAGATGGACAGACCATTGTCTTAGGCGGCGTGTTTAGAAACCGTACTAACAACGGCGTGGATAAAGTACCGTTCTTAGGCGATCTACCTTATATCGGCCGCGCCTTCCGCCGCGATGTACGGAGTAATAATAAAGAAGAGCTGCTGATATTTGTGACACCAAAGCTTATCAACGATGGCATCAGTCGTTTGGACTAACCCGGTTAATCCTGTAACCATAAAAGTTAAGCGGTTTTTATTTTATAAATCGTTCAATTTTAACGCGAAGAAAAGCAAGCCTAAGTGCTTGCTTTTTTGTGTCTTAATGATGCTCAAAAAGGCTTAATAAAATTTTTGCTGTTAATATCAAGGTTGATTACTAGCCAGATTATCGATGACGTTGTATGATAGTTAATTTAGCTGAGTAAGTGTTATGTTGGAGGAATTACCGTCGGTATTTATAGTCGGGCCGATGGGTGCAGGAAAGACCACAATTGGCCGTCTGCTTGCCAAACAGCTAGGGCGTGAGTTTGTTGATAGCGACTGGTTTATTGAGTCCCAAACCGGCGCGGATATTGCTTGGATATTTGCCAAAGAGGGCGAAGCTGGCTTTCGTGAGCGTGAAACTCGCGCCATTGATGAGCTGACTCAAAAGCCCCAAATCGTATTAGCCACTGGTGGCGGTGCGGTCATGAGTCATGATAACCGAGAGTTTTTGCATCAGCGCGGTATCGTGGTTTATCTAAATGCCCCAGTTGAGGTGCAAATGGCGCGCACGGCCAAAGATAAGTCGCGCCCGCTATTACAACAGCCGAATCCCAAACAAATCCTACAAAATTTATATCAAGTCCGTGATCCATTATATCGACAAGTGGCTCATATTATTTTGCCGACTGGGCACACTTATCCGCGGCATATGGTCAATCAGCTATTGCAGCAGCTAGAACGGTTTATTGCTACAACGCAGGGCGACAACACGCCTTAATACTCGCGATATTGCGTTTATAAGCCGTAACTACCGTTGTAACTCACACCAAGTGTGCCGAAGATGTGTTGAAAGGGTGTTGCAAAGAGTGGTACAGAAAATGTGTTGCAAAAGCTGTGTTGCAGAAAATAAGCCTCAGTCTAGATATGCCGCCACTTAACAACGTCGATATTCAATAAAAAACAGCGTCTAGATTTTTACATAGGAAGCCGGTATGGCAAAGCCCCTGTTCGATGATAGTTTGACAGTACAAACCCAAAGCCATGATTATCCTATTATTATTACCGCAAGTTGTAGCGATAGCGAAGATGCCGCGAGTGACAGTAACAAGGTAAGCACTATGGCGCAGCGCGTCGCACCGTATATTACGGGCAAGCAAGTGTTAATCGTCACCAATGAGACTGTCGCGCCTTTGTACTTGCAGCCTTTACAGCAGCAATTATCTACTGATTTTCAGGTAGCCGTCTGCGTGCTACCCGATGGTGAGCAGTATAAGAATCAAGATCATATCAATAAAATATACGATGCACTCATGGCGCAGCATTTTAACCGTGACGTGACTTTACTTGCGCTTGGCGGCGGCGTGATTGGCGATATGACAGGTTTTGCTGCAGCAAGCTTTATGCGCGGCGTCAATTTTATTCAGATCCCGACGACTTTGTTGGCACAAGTGGATTCGAGCGTGGGCGGTAAGACCGGTATCAATCATCCGCAAGGCAAAAACATGATTGGCGCGTTTTGGCAGCCGCAGATGGTATTGGCTGATATGAATACTTTGCAGACTTTGCCCGCGCGCGAGCTGTCAGCAGGTATCGCCGAGGTGATTAAGTACGCGCTGATTATGGATGAAGCGTTTTTGACTTGGCTTGAGCATAATCTGCCGGCCATGATGGCGCTTGATCTAGAAGTGCTTGCTGTAGCGGTTAAGCGCTGCTGCGACTACAAAGCGCAAGTGGTCGCGCAAGATGAGAGAGAGTCAGGTGTCAGAGCATTATTGAACTTTGGTCATACCTTTGGTCATGTGATCGAGACGCATGAGGGCTATGGCGAATGGTTGCACGGAGAGGCAGTGGCTGCTGGTATGGTACAAGCGGCAATGCTGTCACAAAAGCTTGGCTGGCTGACTCAGCATGACACCGATCGGATAAAACATATCTTAACGCTTGCCAACCTCCCTATTACTCCGCCTGCTATCTCAGTGGCAACCGCTCTTGACCTGATGGGTCATGATAAAAAAGTCAAAGGCGGCAAGATTCGGCTGATTTTACTCAAATCACTAGGCGAGGGGATATTGACCGATGATTTCGATGAGAAGCTATTGATAGAGGTTTTATCCCAATCTAATCCATAAAGCGGTATACTGTTATTATAGATGACTGATATTTATGACTTTTTAGAGAGTTCTAGTCTATTGTCTTTTGTATTTATTCATTGTTAGTGTCGATACTTATATTGACAACCTATATTACCAAGGAAATTCTTCATGGCACAATCGCGCGCATCGACATCTCCTGCGAGCCGATCCTATCGTCGCCAAGCGCTTTTATGGCTGATGATGGCGTTGTTACTCGGAGTAGTGACTGCATTGGTTTGGATGTTTAGTCAGACATCTGCCATCGGTGCTCAAATTGAGAATGCGCCGCTGTCAACGCCGCAAGTCACCGTCGATGAGCTCAAACAGCCATTATCCATCGAGTCCTTACATGAGCTTGATACCGATGTACAGCCTATCGACTTTGAGGCAACGGTCCGTGATTTGCGTAATTATCCTGATGAGTTTAAGGATAAGCGTTACTTATCAGCGAACAAAGGTAAGTGGACGGTACAAGTGATGAATGTGGCCGAAAACGACGTCATCGTCAGCTATTTAGAAAGCCGTAAAGATCGTGACAAGTTTGCCTATTTTCGTTATCGTGATGAAAACAATAAAGTACGCTATATGTTGACTTATGGCATTATGAGCAGTCCGCAAGAAGCCGTAGGCGCTGCTAAGCTTATAGACTTTGGGCTACCAGCTGGTGTACGAGTATTGCCAGAGGAGATCAGCCGCTACGTCAGTATTATTGATAACTACGAGCGTCCAGAACCAATAAAAGATCTGAGCAGCAGACGCGCTCGTTCCGTTAAGCTAAAACGTACCCAGCGTGAAGTGCCAGTACGTCAACAGCCAACAACTAATGATAATGATAACGCTGCTACAGAGGATAGTATTTCTGCTGATACTATCAAGCAAAGAGCAGAGCGTAATATGGCAAATGCCCAAAACGATGCAGCTGCAAATAGTCAAAAAGAGAGTATTCGTCAGTCCGAGGATACTTCAGCGACTTTATCTGTCAATGAACAGCGCTCAATTGACTCTGGTAATGAAAACATCGCTCAAATACCAAGTAATACCCGTAATACGGACGCTGAAGTCAAAAAACCACCGGTAGTCACCGCGCCGAAACCGCCTACTGATAAGGATACGAGCGCTCCGCCGAAAACGAACAATAACAATAACAATAACAATAATGCCACGCCTAAACCGGCTAACACCGCAAATGATGCTGCGAGTAATACAGCAAATAGTAACGACAGTATGAAAGAGCTCATTCAGGAAAGAACGAATTAAGCGGAGCAGCTCACTTTTTTAACGACAAAAACTCATGATAGAGGTAAGCGGAATAGGTCACATAAATAACTAGATTTTTGCTTAAATATTATCTATGATTAGTACCTGCGCTGATTTGTACAATTATCGTAAACTTGCTACTCTTTGTACAAATCAATGCCAGGTATAAACGTTATCTTACTCATGAAAGATAAGATAACGACTCTAGGGATATCGTCAGCTTTATAATAAGTCAGTTATTGTAAGGGCTATATCAGCCTTAGTAGCTGTCACCTCAAATGGTTGTTATAACTCAATCATAGCTCTAACCGTCTGGTTATTTGCTATGGCAAAAAATAATTAATTTACTACTTAAGGATAAGTCGTCGATAAGACGAGCGTTGAATTGACGCTCTTATAAAGTCTTGCTTAAATAATTTTAGGCATCTGGTGCAGTTTTAGCCGTTCATCACGGGCTCTATTAATCCGCTTGAATAAATATATTAGCATAAAGTTTAGTAAATTTTATTTTAATTGCATTTTACTTGCAATGCTGCGTTTAATGTTCGCATTGGATACCAAGCGCCCGTTCACCCAAAAGGATAAACCATGTCAATGATCTCCTCGCATAGCCATCTAGCGACTCCAGATGATTTCTCTGATAACTGTGGTTTTGGTTTGATTGCTCACATTGAGGGACAAGCCAGTCACGACTTAGTCAAGACCGCTATTCATAGTCTCAGCTGTATGACCCATCGCGGCGGTGTAGCAGCAGATGGCAAGACTGGCGATGGCTGCGGCTTATTGCTAGCGACGCCAAAAGCGTTTTTTCAAACTATCGCTTCTGAGCAGGAGCTGTCTATCACTGACAACTTTGCTGTCGGCATGGTGTTTACTCATTTAGATAGTGAAAAGGCCGCTCATAGCCAGCAGGTGTTAAACGAAGAGATTACTGCACAAGGGTTAGAAGTAGCTGGCTGGCGCGAAGTACCGTTAGATCTGAGTATCGTCGGTGATATTGGCCGTGAGACGCTGCCTGATTTTAAGCAAGTATTCGTCAATGCTGATGATGATCTAGCTGCAGATGACTTTAACCGTAAGCTGTTTGTCGCGCGCAAAAAAGCCGAGCAGCGTCTGATCGATGATGAATTGTTTTACGTGTGCTCGTTGAGCTGCCAGACGATTATTTATAAAGGTCTGGTCATGCCTTCAGATTTACCAGCCTTTTTCTTAGATTTACAAGATGAGCGCTTGGCGTCACATATCGTGGTTTTCCATCAGCGTTTTTCGACCAATACGTTACCGCGCTGGCCGCTTGCGCAGCCATTCCGCTATCTGGCTCATAATGGTGAGTTAAATACCATTACAGGTAACCGCAATTGGTCTAAAGCTCGCACACCAAAGCTCAAATCAGACAAACTGCCGAACCTAAATAAATTGACGCCGCTTGTAAATACCACAGGCTCTGACTCATCAAGCTTAGATAATATGCTTGAAGTACTGATGTCTGGTGGTATGAACTTATTTCATGCGATGTCAATTTTGGTGCCACCAGCATGGCAGAACGTCGATAGCATGGACATGGATTTGCGAGCGTTTTATGAGTTTTATTCGCAGCATATGGAAGCGTGGGATGGTCCTGCAGGGCTTGTGATCCAAGATGGACGCTATGCCGTCTGTATGCTCGATAGAAACGGTCTGCGTCCGTCACGTTGGGTGACCACCAAGAACGGTTATATCACTGTGGCATCGGAAGTAGGGGTTTGGGACTACTCACCACAAGATGTGTTGGCAAAAGGTCGTGTCGGCCCAGGTCAAATGCTGGTTATTGATACGTTGACAGGTCAAGTGATGGATACGACTGCTGTTGCAACGTTGCTGAAAAATGCGCATCCGTATCGCAAGTGGCTACGTGAAGAGGCCACCCGTATTCGTGATGACGAGCGCTTAGAAGAAACATTGGCAATGCAAGCGTGCCGTGGCGATAAGCTAAAAGCATTACAAAAAATGTATCACATCACCAATGAAGAGCGTACCGAAATCATTCGACCCAATGCAGAGAATGGCCAAGAGCCAGTAGGCTCGATGGGTGACGATACGCCAATGGCAGTACTGTCACAGCAAATTCGCCATGTGGGTGATTTTTTCCGTCAGCAGTTCGCGCAGGTGACCAACCCGCCAATCGATCCACTACGTGAATCCATTGTGATGTCACTACAAACTTGCCTAGGCGCTGAAACCAATGTGTTTGCGCCATCAGCAAAAGATGCTCATCGTATTATTTTGTCATCACCAGTCTTGTCAGCCAGCAAGATGCAGCAGCTTGAAACGTTGGATGATCCAGCATTCAAGATGGCTCGTATCGATCTGAACTATGACCGTACTTTAGAGTTATCCGATGCTATCGTCGCTATTTGCGAAGAAGTGGCAGATAACATCCGTTCGGGCAATACCTTGATCGTACTGTCTGATAAAGAGATCGATGCAGAAAAAGTACCTGCCAATGCCATCATGGTCACAGGAGCCGTGCACCATTACCTGATTGCAGAAGGCATCCGTACTGATGCCAACCTAGTCGTTGAGACAGGTCTTGCTCGTGACTCGCATCAAGTGGCTGTATTGATCGGGTTTGGTGCAACTTGTGTGTATCCATATCTGGCATATGATGTTATCGATGACTTGGTTGCGACTGGTGAGTTGCTTGGTGACCCAATTCAAGCCCGCGTCAATTTCCGTAAAGGCTTGGATAAAGGCTTATTAAAGATTTTGTCGAAAATGGGCATCTCGACCATTGTATCGTATCGCGGCGCGCAGTTGTTTGAAGCGGTCGGCCTGTCTGAAGAGGTGGTCAATCTGTGCTTTAAAGGCGTTCAGAGTCGTATAAGGGGGGCTACTTTTGCTGACTTAGCTGCCGATCAAGCCCAATTGGCAGCCAACGCATTTAAGCGCCGTGCACCGCTCGATCAAGGCGGTTTGCTCAAATTTGTCTTTGACAAAGAGTATCATGCCTTCAATCCTGACGTGATTAACAGCTTACATACGGCGGTACGTACGGGTGATTACGAAAATTACCAGAATTATGCCAACCTCGTAAATAGCCGCCCAGTTGCGACGTTGCGTGACTTGTTACAACTAAAAACTGACAACAGCATCGATGTTAATGAGGTCGAAGACATCTCTGAGATTTTGACGCGCTTTGACTCAGCTGGCATGTCACTAGGTGCGCTATCTCCTGAGGCGCACGAGTCCATAGCGATGGCAATGAACACGATTGGCGGGCGCTCAAACTCAGGTGAGGGCGGCGAAGATCCGGTGCGTTATGGCACCTTGCGTAACTCGAAGATTAAACAAGTTGCCTCAGGACGTTTTGGCGTAACTCCTGCGTATTTGCGCTCAGCTGAAGTCATGCAGATTAAAGTAGCTCAGGGTGCAAAGCCTGGTGAAGGTGGACAGCTACCCGGTGGTAAAGTCAACGCATTGATTGCGCGTCTGCGTTACTCCGTACCGGGGGTGACGCTAATTTCGCCGCCGCCGCATCATGATATTTATTCTATCGAAGATTTGGCGCAGCTGATTTTTGATTTGAAACAAGTCAATCCAGACGCATTGGTATCGGTCAAACTGGTCTCACGTCCAGGCGTTGGTACGATTGCGACGGGCGTTGCCAAAGCTTACGCTGATTTGATTACGATCTCAGGTTATGATGGTGGTACAGCAGCGTCTCCGCTGTCGTCTATCCATCATGCAGGCTCACCGTGGGAGCTTGGCTTGGCTGAGACTCATCAATCTCTACGAGTGAATGGGTTGCGCGATAAGGTACGTGTGCAGACTGATGGCGGTTTAAAAACAGGATTGGATGTTGTAAAAGCAGCTATTCTTGGTGCTGAGAGCTTTGGCTTTGGTACCACGCCGATGATTGCGGTTGGTTGTAAGTACCTACGTATCTGTCATTTAAACAACTGTCCAACAGGCGTTGCTACCCAAAAATCCAAGTTGCGTGATGAGCACTTCATCGGTGAGGCGGAGATGCTCATTAACTTCTTTAAGTTTGTGGCGACTGAAACGCGTGAATGGTTAGCTGTACTGGGTGTTCACAGTATGGAAGAGCTAGTTGGGCGTACCGATCTGCTTGATATACTAGAAGGTCATACTGATAAGCAGCGTCATCTTGACTTATCACCGCTCTTATTTAGTCATCCTGCCAGTAGCGGTATGCCGCAGACTTGTCAGGTCGAGCGTAATGAGCCGTTTGATAAAGGCTTGCTCGCTGAGCAGATGATAAGTGATATGATGCTTACCATTCGTCAAGGCACAGGCGGTGACTATAGCTATTATGTCGGTAACTGCGATCGCTCTATCGGCGCGCGTATTTCGGGCGAGATTGCGCAAGTATGGGGCAATCTTGGCATGAGTGATATGCCAATCAAGCTTCGTTTGACGGGGACCGCAGGGCAGAGCTTGGGTGTGTGGAATGCTGGCGGCCTGCATATCGAGCTTGAAGGCGATGCCAATGACTATGTCGGTAAAGGCATGGCAGGTGGTGAAATTGTCATTTATCCGCCGAAAGAATCTAACTTTGCTGCAAAGGACACTGCCATCATCGGTAATACCTGTCTATACGGAGCAACGGGCGGTAAGTTATATGCTGCTGGGACCGCAGGTGAGCGTTTTGGTGTTCGTAACTCTGGCGCGCATGCGGTTATCGAAGGCACAGGCGACCATTGCTGTGAATATATGACGGGCGGTATCGTCACGATTCTTGGACGTACTGGTCTTAACTTTGGGGCTGGTATGACGGGTGGTTTCGCTTACGTGCTCGATATGGAAGGCGACTTCTTTGATCGCTGTAATCATGAGCTAATTGATCTCAACCGCATCTCAAGTGAGCAGACTGAAGGCCACCGTATTCATCTGCAAAAGGTCATTGAAAACCATGTCAATAAGACAGGTAGCGCTTGGGGCCGAACCATACTAGCTGATTTTGAGCATTATGTTCGTAAGTTTTACTTGGTCAAGCCTAAGGCTGCCAGTATCGCAAACTTACTCAAAACGACCATGGCAGACCCGCAGTAGTCGCGTTATTTTGAGTACAAAAGACGCTTCAATGTTTTAAGCAGGCAGATGACTTTTATCGCATCTTTATTAACCGAAAACGATTAAAGTCATCGCCCACTAATCAAGAGATTTTATTATGGCAAAACGCTTAGACAATAACTATCAGTTTATCGAAGTACCGAGGCTTGAGCCGACCAAAAAAGACATTGTCACCCGAGCAACAGAGTTCGTTGAGATCTACAATCCTATCGAGAGTGAGTCAATCGCTCAGCAGTCGCATCGTTGTCTTGAGTGCGGTAACCCGTACTGTGAGTGGAAGTGCCCAGTACATAACTACATTCCTAATTGGCTAAAGCTTGCGACTGAAGGGCAGATTTTTCAAGCGGCTGAATTATGTCATCGTACCAATACTTTACCTGAGGTCTGCGGCCGCGTCTGCCCACAAGATCGTCTATGTGAAGGCGCTTGTACCTTGAATGACGGTTTTGGCGCAGTCACTATCGGTAACGTCGAAAAATATATTAACGATACCGCTTTTGCCTTAGGCTGGCGTCCTGATATGTCCGATGTGGTCTGGACCGATAAAAAAGTTGCGATCATCGGTGCAGGGCCAGCAGGTCTTGGTTGCGCAGATATCTTGGTGAGAAACGGCGTTAAGCCAGTACTTTTTGACAAGCGTCCTGAGATTGGTGGCCTATTAACCTTTGGTATTCCAGAGTTCAAGATGGAAAAAGACGTCATGCGCAATCGCCGCGAGATCTTTGAAGGCATGGGTATGGAGTTTCGCTTGGAGACAGAGATTGGGACTGATGTCAGTATCGATGAGCTAGTGAGTGATTATGATGCGGTATTTATGGGCATGGGTACCTATACGTATATGCGCGGTGGTTTCGCTGGCGAAGAGTTAGACGGCGTCTACGATGCGTTAGATTACTTAATTGCCAACGTCAATCGCTGTAACGACTGGGAAAAAGACCCATCTGAATACATTGATCTAAAAGGTAAAAAGGTAGTGGTACTTGGTGGCGGCGATACGGCGATGGACTGTAACCGTACGAGCATTCGCCAAGGTGCCGAGCGCGTCGTCTGCGCTTATCGTCGTGACGAAGAAAACATGCCAGGCTCGCGCCGTGAAGTGGTGAATGCGCGTGAGGAAGGCGTTGAATTCTTGTTTAATCGACAGCCCACAGAGATCATTGGATTGAACGGTAAGGTCAATGGTGTCAAAGTGGTAACCACGCAATTAGGTGCTCCGGATAATCGTGGCCGCCGCCGTCCTGAGCCAGTAGAAAACTCAGAAGAGATCATCGAGTGCGATGCAGTGATTATGGCCTTTGGCTTTCGTCCAAGCCCTGCCGATTGGTTTGAAGGTTATGAGGTTGAGATGGATCTGAACGGTCTGGTGTTGGCACTTGAAGATCAGCCTTATAAATTCCAAACCAGTAACCCCAAAATCTTTGCTGGCGGCGATATGGTACGCGGCTCGGACTTAGTTGTCACGGCTATTTGGGAAGGTCGCGAAGCGGCGGAAGGTATCTTAGACTTTTTAGAAGTATAATTACCTCGATTTAGATTCCACGATTTATTAGTGGTTTGTGATGTAAACGTCTTTTGTCTTTTATCAGACAAAAGACATTTTTTTTGAGTGATGCTTGGTAAATAAAGGCTCGACTGCTAGCATGTTTGTGCGTACCCTATATGCTTTATCGTTTACCTCATTTATCCACTAAAACTCGTTTATTCACTAAAAAGAGTAGCCTTGCGTGAAATCAACCTTTTACCAGCGTGTTACTGCTCCATTTACTGAGCCTTATGTTCGCTATCAACATGCCGACGTCTTGCACGCCATTCGCTTAGGAACGGCTGTCATACTGGCGCTATTAGTCAATAAAGTCACAAACCTGCCGCATGGTGAGTGGACCACCATTACGGTTTTTATTATTTTAGGATTGTTACAGTATCAAGGCGCTATCTATACCAAAGCCAAAGAGCGTGTGCTGGGCACGCTACTAGGTATTGGCACAGCATTAGGGGTGTTGTGGTTCAATCAAAATGCAGGGGCATGGCTATGGATCGATTATGCACTTATCGGTATATTAAGCGGCATCATTGGCTATTTAGCCGTCAGAAAGCTCGGATATACAGGGCTGCTAACGGGTATCACTATGTTGATGATTGTCTCCGATCTAGGCAATAGCAGTATTGGTCAAGACGGCATTTACCGTGCGCTCAATATCTTGCTAGGGACAGGCGTGGCGGTCGCAGTCACACTCATTTTGCCGCTAAAATCAACGCTGATGTGGCGATTTCTATTGAGTAGCAATCTTGATGCTTGTAGCAGCTTATATGCAAGCGTTGGCCATCATATTGATGCAGCGGACGGAGCGGCGGGCAACACGACCCATAAATCAAATCCAGTGGCTTTTTCAGCTGGAGAAGTACCTGTTGATAGAGCGTTGGTCACCACATTACAACAGATCAATAAGCGCCTACTGGCTGTGCGTCCACATATCGCTGCGACCGCCAGTGAGTCGGGGATCGAAAAAGAGACGCTGGAGACCATTCAACGTACCCATCGCAATATCATTGGCACCATTGATTTGTTATTAAGTGCTGCGCCGCGCTTGGCAAATATTGAAATCGATGAGGAAAACCATGTTTTATTGGTTCATTATCAGCATGAGTTGACGCAAGCGATGCAGCATATGGCTGCGGTGCTACGTAGTCCCAGTGATGAAGTGTTTCGCCCCATTACGCGTATTGCCGTCTCAGAGTATCCAAGCGTGCAGCGTTTAGCGTTTGAGTGGCAGGGATACTTTTGGTTGACCCAAACCTTGCAAACCCAGTTGCAACAGTTGAGCGACTTGTTACAAACGACTAAACCGCAGTGGTTTGCGGCGTCTGGTCTTCGCTATCAGCGCCGTGAGCAAAAGCGTATTGAAGTACAAGGTCATGAGACGGACTTGCATTTATAGATACAGTTGTAAGCGCTGTTTGCTGCACACACATAGCCCATAAAAAAACGCTAACTCTCAAAGCTAGCGTTTTTTTTTAGACCTATTTGTTTATTAACGACCGGTTTTTAGCATATCCCAATACTGCTGGTATACTTGCAGCGCCTCGTCACCGACATCCTCTTGGAACTCGGCTTTGGCCAGTATTTCTTTTGATGGGTAAATCGTTGGGTTGTTGCGAATGCTTTCATCCATCAGCTCACGCGCGGCTATGTTAGGTGACGCATAGCCAATCTCTTCGCTGACGATTTTGGCGTTTTCAGGCTGCAAGAGATAATCGATAAACTGATGCGCGGCATCGACGTTTTTGGCGTTCTTTGGAATCACAAAATTATCCATCCACAAGATTGCGCCATCAGTGGGGTACTTATACACCAAACTGGTGAGACCCTCATCATTGGCCATCACCGCCTCACCATTCCATGTCATTCCTAAGTTAGTTTCGCCCTCGATATAAGGGATACGAGTGGCGTCTGAGTTAAAGGTTTTGACATTTGGCATGATAGTCGTGAGCTTGTCATAAGCGGCCTTAATTTCCTCAGGATTACTGCTATTGCCAGAGTAGCCAAGGGTCAATAGCGCCATACCGAAGACTTCGCGCATATCATTCATCAGCATCACCTGATTTTTGTACTCAGGACGCCATAAATCATCCCAGCTATTCACCGTCGCTGGATCAACCACGTCGCCGTTGATCGCAAGACCGGTGCTGCCCCACATATAAGGGATAGAGTATTTATTCTCAGGATCGACTTTAGTATTGGTAAAGGAGGTATCTAGATTATCAAAGTTACTGAGTTTTGTTTGATCAATCTCTTGTAGTAACCCCTCATTAGCCATTTTTTCGACATAATAAGTAGAAGGCACGGCAAGATCATACTGACTTGAATCATCAAGCAGCTTGAGCTTGGCGTACATAGCCTCATTCGAGTCAAACGTGGTGTAATTAACCGAAATACCAGTCTCATCCTCAAAGCCGTCCAAGATCTCTTGCGGCATATATTCTGACCAGTTATAGAGGTTCAACGTCACATCGCTATCGGCTGCATCTTCGACTGCTGCATTATCAGCGTTGCTACAGCTAGCAAGCACCAAAGCGATTGCCGCGCTCAGTAGTACTTTTGGTGCGGCTGTCATAAAAGTGCGCTTAACTGGATGAGTAGCAGGTTTGGCAAAAAGTCCATATAATGATTGGCTCAAAGTATATCTCCTAAAGTGAATATAAGTCAGTGATGTCTATTGCTATCTTTATAGTTATTATTTAGCCTGATTTAAAAGCCATTGTCAAAATCCGCTCGCTCTAATAAAGGATGATAACCCAAAAGCCGCTAATCTAATGCGCAGTGCAGAGAATGCTAGGTATGCTATCATTGCTAAAATTTATACCAGCAGCAATAAAACGAGCAGTATTAATCATTATAATGTAACAAAGGATAAAATCATGACTCAGACGACTATACCCAAACTTCTTACCGATAAAGTCGTGATCATTACGGGGAGTAGTCGCGGCCTAGGTGCCGAGATTGCTCAGCAAATGGCAGCGGCTGGCGCGAAAGTTTGTGTCAACTATCGACAAAGCAAAGACGCCGCTGAACAAGCCGTTGCCAAGATTAAGGACGCGGGCGGACAAGCCTTCGCGTATCAAGCCGATGTCACTGATTTGACCCAAGTGCAAGCAATGGCGCAAGCAGTAATTGAACGTTTTAGCCGTATTGATGTGCTCGTCAACAATGCTCTGCCGCAGTATCAGTTTGACCCTAGCGCTGACAATACTAGCATCGAGACCGTGCAGTGGGCGCATTTTTCTCAGCAAATCGACGGTATCGTCAAAGGCGCAGTCAATACCGTACAAGCGGTGTTGCCGCAGATGAAAGCGCAGCAAATGGGCAAAATTATCAACATCTCCACCAATCTGATCTATAACCCTGTAGTGACTTATTACGACTATACGACCGCCAAATCGGCGCTGGTGGGGCTCACGCGCAATCTAGCTAGCGAGCTTGGTCCGCACGGCATTCGCGTGAACCTATTAGCAGGCGGCCTGTTAAAGACCACCGATGCTAGTAGCCTCACGACTGAGGAAGTCTTTGACTATATCGCCACCACCACGCCGCTGCGTCAGGCCACCTCAGTTGCTAACTTTGCTAACTCTGTACTGCTGATGGCGTCTGATTTGAGCGCCGCTATCACCGGTCAGTCCATCGCCGTCGATGGCGGCTTGACCATGCCTTAGCGCTTGAGGTGGATAAATATAATAATAAAAGCATTAAGATAAGAGAGATAATATGAACAACCAAAAACGCGCAGGAATCATAACGGCTTTAATTGGCCTAGTCGCTTTAATAGTCTTACTTAACGCGAGTACTTCTGCGCCTATTATTAATTGGCCAATGGAAGCTTACTTAGGGACGGTCTTTACGATTGGATGGATGACGGGTGTACCGGACTTTTTGGCTTACATTTTAGCAATTGTGGTTTTCGTGGTTGTCATTGGCGTTTGTTATAAATTGGGCAGTTGGCTTTATGATTTGGTTGTTGGACGAAGTTAAAGCTTCTGAGTAATTTAATATTACTATCATTAATGTAAAGTCACTATTCACTAGATAAAATTCTGTGATGCGCTTATTTTTAAAGGCCTATAGTTATATAGGCCTTTACTTTTGTACCTTAACTCTTTAGCTACTAGTCATTTCAATATTGTTTATTACTAATTGTTTCTATATCCCATGAAAATAGTTTGTTTTCATTTCAAAATTATGATTAAATACCCCACTCTCAACTTCGAAAGTGATTGAAAAAAGAAGAGCACCTCACTAATCTATTGTTTTCGACCAAGAATACAATGGAGTTGTGAGATGCCCATAGACGAATTTATCATCAATATCTATTTAATGGTAGAGCAATATTACAAAATAGTCGTCACCAAACCCTTGCGAAGTGCAGGTTACGCGCCAAAGCTAAGTGATCCTGAGGTTATTTGCATGGAGATGGTCGGTGAATTTTTACACCTTGATCAAGACAAACAAATTTGGCAATACTTTACCCAGCATTGGCAAGACTGGTTTCCAGCCATCGGCTCATACCCTAACTTCGCAAAGCACTGCGCCAATCTGTGGCAAGTCAAACAGCAGATACAAGATAAAGTCAGTGAACTTGAGGGCCGTGACAACATTCATTTTATGGATGGCTTTCCGATACCCGTCTGTCATTATGGACGCGCTTATCGGCATAAAAACTATCAAGACTTAGCGGCTTTTAGCTACTGTGCGGCTAAGCAAGAGAGGTACTATGGCTTTGAAGGACATTTGCTTGTTAACTTATCGGGCATGATTAAAGGCTTTACCTTTGCTCCTGCCAATGTTGATGAAAGAGCGGTTGCCCCAGAAATCACCACTCATATTCATGGGCTACTTGGCGCTGATAAAGGGTATATCAGCCCTAGTCTGACATCGTACTACGACGCTCAAGGCGTGGATTTACAAACGCCACTCAGAGCCAACATGAAAGAGGATAGACCCAAACCTGTGGTAAGGCGGCTAATGAAAGCCCGCCGTATCGTTGAAACAGTCATTGGTCAGTTATCAGAACGATTTAATATACAAAAGGTACGAGCAAGAGATTTATGGCATTTGTCTCATCGATTGATTCGTAAGATTCTTTCACACAATCTGTGCTTTGTACTCAACAAAAAACTTGGTAACCCGCCTCTTCAGTTTGATTTGCTTATTTCAAGTTGAGAGTGGGGTATTAAATTCAAAACTTTGTTCAGAACTTAGAGTCTTACTAAGTTCTGATACTGGTCAAACATAGGATAGAAATAGTGTTTTATGCAAAAAAATGGCTCACCAAATGGCAATCCGCCAGATAATAATTTTGAGGCAAGCGCGCACAGTTCGCGTATGCAGCGTTTTTTAAAAGGGGTCGAGTGGCTCGGTAATCTACTGCCGCATCCTGTTATTTTATTCGTTTGGATGTCAGTGCTGTTATTGCTGCTCTCAGCCGTCATGTCGTACTTTGGCGTATCAGTCATTGACCCAAGACCAGAGGGCACCAGTGGCCGCAGCGCTGACGGCATGATCGAAGTCGTCAACTTATTGAACGGTGAAGGCTTGGCTCGTATCGTCGAAAATCTGGTGACTAATTTTACAGGCTTTGTGCCGCTAGGTACGGTTCTAGTCGCCTTACTCGGTGTCGGCATCGCTGAACACTCGGGCATGATATCGGCTGCACTGCGAGGTCTGGTCATGAATGCTCCAAAAAAGATGGTGACCTTTACCGTCGTATTCGCCGGTATTATGTCGAACACGGCAGCTGAGCTGGGTTATGTAGTACTGATACCACTAGCAGCAGTGATTTTCCACTCATTAGGCAGGCACCCATTAGCTGGTCTAGCCGCAGCATTTGCTGGGGTGTCAGGCGGTTATAGTGCTAACCTATTATTAGGAACAGTGGATCCTTTATTATCAGGGATTACCCAAGAAGCGGCGCGTATCATTGACCCAGCTTATATCGTTGGGGCAGAAGCCAACTGGTACTTTATGATCGCCAGTACGTTTTTGATCAGTGGTTTAGGTTATTTTGTCACCGAAAAAATCGTTGAGCCAAGCTTAGGAGAATACAACCCTAAAGATGCTGATGATGCCTCAGTACTCGACACACAAATCGAAAAAGTCTCCGCACTTGAGAAAAAGGGTCTACTATGGGCTGGCATCAGCATGCTCATATTCTGCTTGTTGCTAGCATGGACCATCATCCCTGCAGACGGCATCTTGCGTAACCCAGAGACGGGTCTGGTATCAGGGTCGCCATTTCTAAAAGGCATTGTGGTCTTTATCTTCGTATTCTTTGCGATACCCGGTTATATCTACGGTAAGATTACCGGCAGTATCAAAAATAACCAAGACGTCGTCGACGCCATGAGTAACTCGATGAGCTCACTGAGCATCTATATCGTTTTGGTGTTCTTTGCTGCACAGTTTACCGCCTTCTTTAAATGGTCAAACTTAGGCTCGGTAATGGCGGTATCTGGCGCGACTTTCTTAAGTGATGTTGGCCTAACTGGACCGCTGCTATTGGTTGGTTTTATCCTGATCTGTGGTCTGGTCAACCTTATGCTCGGCTCAGCGTCAGCACAGTGGGCAGTGACAGCACCTATCTTTGTACCTATGCTGATGCTCACCGGTTACGCGCCGGAGATGATACAGGCGGCATATCGTATTGGCGACTCAACCACTAACATTATCACGCCGATGATGAGCTACTTTGGTCTTATTTTGGCAGTGGCTATTCGCTATAAAAAGGACACTGGGGTCGGAACCTTAATGGCAATGATGCTACCATACTCGATGGCATTTTTGATTGGTTGGACCATTTTGTTCTCGATTTGGGTATTTGTACTGGGTCTACCTGTTGGGCCTGGCGCAGAGACATTCTATCCTGCTAGATAAGCTGGTTTTATCGTTACGGTAGCAGGATTGGCAATAGCTATCTGTGTAACACTAAAAACCCTTGTCAGGTTGTGGCAAGGGTTTTTTTTAGTACTCACTATCTATGGTACTTATGAAGTAACCTTTAGCGCCAAGCGCTCAAGCACCGACTGAATCCCGCGCTCCTCAATAGTGCCTGTGACAAAATCGGCGCGCTCAATTAAGGCAGGTTGTGCATCTCCCATAGCGACGGCAAAGCCCACCAAATCGAACATCTCTAAATCATTAAAACCATCACCAAACGCCATGCAGTCTTGAGCGTCCACACCATAATACGCGCAAACATCGAGGATACCGCGCGCTTTTGATGCATCTATCGGCAAGATATCCGCGCCCGTATTGTGCCAATGCACCAGCTTGAGATCATCCTTAGCAAAGTCCACCTCTTGCATTTTTTCCTGTTTGTTATTAAAGAACACTGAGCATTGATAGACTTCATTGGTTTGATAATAATTAGGGTCGACGATAGAGTTTGGCGTGCGCGCATTAAATTCGCGCAGGCGCTCGTTTTCATCCGACCATGAAATATGCGTCGCCGAATCAAACTTGTGGATGAGATTGCTCGCTTGGCACAGATGAACGATTTTTGCGGTTTGCTGATCGGTCAGCGGATAGTGACTGATTCTGCCACTTTTATCGAAGCTGTATTGACCATTCATACAGATAATCGCGTCTAGTACATCCGCTTCTAGCAGCGCTAAAATGTCAGGCGGCAATATGGCTTTGGAGCGGCCGGTTGAGATGACAAGTTTGATATCGCTATCCGCTAGCGCCTCTAGTGTCGCTTGATTGGTTTTATCGATAATGCCCGCGCGGCTCAAAGTATCATCAATATCGAAGAAGATGATTTTTGGCGTTGGGATTTTACTGGTTGCCTGTGCGCCGCTGGCCTTAAATTCGGTAAACATAGTTATCCTTGTCCTGCTTAAATTTGCGTTCTTTTAAACTTCTTTATCTAATAGCGCTAAAAACTCATTGGCATTTTTTAAGTGCTGTTTTTGCTGGTCGTTATCCATCTTATCCCACATCGATAGTAGCATGCCGATACGCGGATTTTTCTCAAAAAAGTCGCGATGCACATACATAAAGCGCCAAAACAGACCGTCCCATATCGCCGCCCACTCAATCAGCTCGCCTTTGGACTTGGTCTGATAATTGCTCATTTTATTAATATAGTTACTACCGCTAATATAAGGTTTCGTCGCCATCAGGCCACCATCAGCAAACTGACTCATGCCATAGATGTTGGGCACCATCACCCAATCATAGCTATCGATAAATAGCTCCATAAACCACTGATAGACCTCATCAGGGTCAAACTCACAGAGCAGCATAAAATTGCCAAACACCATCAAGCGCTCAATATGATGCGCGTATCCCGTCTTCAGCACTTTTTTAATCGTGGTATCAATCGGTACAATTCCGGTATCGCCCGTATAAAAACTCGGCGGTATCTTACGGGTAAAACCCCAAAAGTTACTCGTGCGCTGCTTGCGACCGATAGACTCATAGAGTCCATACATAAACTCGCGCCAACCAATAATCTGACGGATAAAACCCTCTAAAGAGTTCAGCGGAATCTCGTATTCTTCGCTGACCTCCAGCGTGCGCGTTACCACTTGCTCAGGGGTGAGCAGTCCGGTGTTGAGCATCGGCGTCAAGATACTGTGATGCAAAATGTGCTCGTCAGCGACAATAGCGTCCTCATACTTGCCAAACTCCTTAAAGCGTATCGCTAAAAAGTCCTCAAGCCATTCTTCTGCCTCATCATGCGTAGTCGGATAACGAAAGTCAGCATTAGCCTCGCCATAATGCTCGCTAAAGTTATCTTTGACATACCCTAGTGCTTCCTCGTAACGCTCAGTTAACTTAGTAAACTTGATTGCAGGCGGCGTCTGTTTGCGCGGGTATTTTTTGCGATTATCCTCATCGAATGACCATTGACCACCAATCGGCTCTTCTTCGTCATCAATCAGAATCTTTTCACGTTTGCGCTGCTCCATATAGAAGTCGTGATGAAACAGACGATTATCGCGAAAAAACTCACAATACACAGGCAAAGGGTTTAAGAACATCGGCGTCGGCGACACATCAAACTCGATATCAGCGTCCAATATCGCCTGTTGCACGTGCATGCGTAGCCAGTCATCGACTAAGTCAATACAGTAAATTTTTTTGATGGATTGATCATTATCTGGTTCATCCTTGTGACTTATAAAGCTCGCAATCAGCTTGCGGCAGTCGCTATGCTCATGTACTGAATCTACATAGTGCACTGTCTTACCCGCATTTTTTAATGTCTGCTCGTAGGCCTTCATACTCGCGCGGTGCAGCACTAGCTTTTGCTTATGAAACGGATACTGAGTAAAGTATAAATCCTCCTCAATGAGGTAGCACACGTCCTGCCAAAGCGAGGTATCAGCAAACAGTTGATGCGGAAAGATAAGGCTAATACATTTACTCATAAGTTAAGCCTACTTTGATAAATTCCGTTTATTATAAAGGAGCGATTGCAGCTTTGTCAGGGTGGATTATGTTATTTACCAGGCGTCTATACAGCGCTTATCGCTTTATTGTTATCGATATTAGAAAGGTGTTTTGCTCAGCTAACCCTATCAATCAAAGAGTAAAATCACCATATAACTCAGTATCGACCCCATAATAAATTAGGATAACTCAATGACCTTATCTGCCAATAATAAGACAAGTCAGCAGGCTTTAGACGATGATCTATTTAGTCTGGCTCCAAGGCATCCCGATAGCCGCTTGGAGACGGACTGGTTGTTTTTATATAATAAGCTGCCGCCCGATCAGTGGTTTGGCGCGGACTACGCTTATAAGACCTCAGGTTGGCTTAAGGTGCATACCAATATACGCAAACGCCAACGTATTCTTGTGCAAATCAGCGAAGCTTATATCAGCGGCGAGTTTGACTGGAGCGAATACCGCTCACAAATATTGAAACGCATCAATATGCATGTGCTCAAACTGCATCAGCACCACGAGGTAGAGGACGACGGGTTTTTCCCAGAGTTTGTCAGCATGTACCCCAAGCTCGCACCTGCCTTTGAGATATTAGGCCATGATCATGAGTATCTTAATGAGCTGCTCGATAAGTTACAAATTCAAAATGATCAGCTGGCGAGAAGTGAGATAGAGGATAAGGCACTTGCCGAAGAGCTACATAAAACGCTAGTAGCCGTGACCGATTTACTGCAGCAACATCTCACTGATGAAGAGGATTTGGTGATTCCGATTTTGGGGTTACGGCAGGGGTAGGGGTTAGAATATATAAAACGTTATTAATAGCTTCTCCCGCCTTACGCTTGTATCTGCTCACCCGCGCGAGGCGAGGGCTACGGTTTGGGGTGTCTCCTGCTCTGCGAGCCACCCCAAAACCTAGCCCTCACAACTCGCCCAGCTCAGCAGGATACCGCTACAGTCGGGGCTAGCGGCAAATCTATGTTCTTTTAACTATTGGTCGTGGTTGGGTTTTGATACATTGGTTTAGAATGAAATTCTTTGTAGGCTGGGCTTTTAGCCCAGCATTTAAATGCTTTAAACACACTATAGGCGCAATCCATGCGAACTTATATCAGAGATAAGACAAAAGGGGGCACCTACTTTCTGACCGTAAATCTAGCAAATCGTAAAAGTAAGCTGCTGACAAAGCATATCAATGAGTTTCGTCATGCTTATCAACTGACTAAACAAAACCACGATTTTGAACTTCATGCCATGATATTGCTACCTGATCATATACATATGCTCATTACTTTAGCAGAGACTAGCGATAATTACGCTGTGATCATCGCCAGTATTAAAACGCATTTTTCTCGTCGAATTAAGAAATCTGCAAGTGAAACCATAAGTCAGTCTCGGATAAGAAGCAGAGAGCGCGGTATTTGGCAACGGCGGTTTTGGGAGCATAGAATTAGAGATGAGTTAGATTATAGGCGACACATGGATTATATCCATTACAACGCAGTAAAACATGGTTATGTAAATAGTCCTGTTGATTGGCCGTATTCGACGTTTCAAAGTTGCGTAGAAAAAGGACTTTATTCGTTAGATTGGGGCGGGGTAGGTGTTGATGTGATTGAAATTGATTATGATTGATAATTTGGGGTTTAGTTTTTTTGATATAGTTTTGCTGGGCTAAAAGCCCAGCCTACGCTTACTAATTGTACTCATTTAAGCTTCCTTTTCTTTCGAGATTTCTAGGTATAGAACGAAAATTAATACACCCGATAAAATATAAAAAATACTACCAAGTAGTATGTGTTTAATAGCTTTACTACGAAATTTTATATAATGTTCTTTAGCTGAACGATAGTTTAGATATACTCTATCATCGTTACGGATTTCATAAGCTAAGCGAAAGTGGTCTTGTTTAGAAGGTGATTTTCGGTTCAGCTCAATATATTTAATTTGAACTTTAGTTCCCTGAGGGACATACACTTCTTGTTTTTTAAAACTATTATATGGATAGTTGAAAACGAAGCTATGTTTATTGCTATTAGCATCATTTATTTTAATAATTTCGTTATGATTGACATCTTTTATAACTGTACCGCTAATAGTATCTAAATTAGACTCATCGACTGCAAAATTCATAAAATAGATATTAGTTGCTCCTAAATTTGTAAATAAAGGAAGACCTATTAGTATAATTGTGGGAAGCATAGCAAAGCTAAACATATCACCAACTGACCCAGCTAATATTTTATTTCGTCTTACTCTAGCGCTACCTTCTGATAAAATTAAGAATATAGATATATAGAAAGTAAAGCTTCCCAAACCCACTGCATATCTGTAATTATAAGTAATAACTAAAAAAACGATAAAAACGACGAAGTAATATATATATCTGTATTTATATAATTTTTCTGGATCTGTATTTTGAAATACTCTTTTTTCTAATTTTTTTAAAATCTCAACGATATACCTCTATTTTATATCTATATCGAACATACTTAATTTTTATTATTATTTATTAGACCTCTTGCAAAAGTAGTTGTAAGTAAGCGTAGGCTGGACTTTTAGCCCAGCTTCTCTAGACTTAAAGAACGCAATCAACCAACCTCAACCGAACTCACATTCTGAAAGCCTCTTGGCAACTGACCACCGCGATTACCACGCGTGCCCGTATAATTGGCCAAATCCATTGGCTTTAAGGTCACATGACGCTTACCCGCAGTAATGACTAAACTATCTTGCAAGCTTAGCGGCGTAATCGCTAATACCTCTTCATCGCCCTTAAGCGTGATCATTTTATTACCCTTGCCGCGCGCTTGTTCCGGCAAGTCATCGAGTGCAAAGATTAATAAATATCCTGCATTCGTCACCACCGCGACGTGATCAGGAGTGACTTTTTCTGCGTTATCTTCACTACTCGTTATATTAGCGTCGATACGAGCTACTGGCAACAGCTGACTGTCGGCGGCCAGATTGATGATCTTTTTACCCGTTTTTTGATTGCTATCAAGATTAGCTAACGTATTGATAAAGCCATAGCCGTTAGAGCTGGCGAGGATGATACGCTGATCGTCGCTACCCGTGAGTAGCTGCTCAAAGCTTGCGCCTGCGGGTGGTTTGAGTACGCTGGTCAGTGGATCACCTTGACCACGCGCCGAGGCGAGGTTGTGCGCGTCAATACTATAGCTACGTCCTGTGCTATCGAGCACGTAGATTTTCTCATTTGATTTACCGCGCACATACGCTTGATAGGCGTCACCTGAGCGATAGCTCATGCCTTGAGGATCGACCTCGTGACCTTTAGCCGCGCGTATCCAGCCCGCTTTGGAGAGTATCGCGGTGATCGGCTCGCTTGGTATCAGATCCGACTCTTTAAGCGCTTGGGCTTCATCGCGCTCCATCAGTGGCGACATACGCTCGTTACCGTGCTCTTTCATATCCGCTGTCAGCTCATCAATCATTAGACGAGTTAAGCTCTCAGGATTATCGAGATACTCTTGTAGTTTGGCGCGTTCTGCTTTGAGTTCGTCTTGCTCACTACGTAGCTCAATCTCCTCTAATTTTGCCAACTGACGCAAGCGAATGTCCAAGATAGCATTGGCTTGGATCTCGCTGAGATCATAATCTTGCATCAAAGTTGCTTTAGGATCGTCCTCTTCACGGATAATACGAATGACTTCATCAATGTGCAGATATGCGATGAGTAAGCCTGCCAAGATATGCAAGCGCTTATCGATTTTATCTAAGCGAAACTGCACGCGGCGGGTGACTACTGAGCGGCGGCAGACCAGCCATTCTTCTAGGATTTCTTTGAGGTTTTTGACTTGCGGTTTACCATTTAGGCCAATCATATTCATATTGACGCGGTAATTACTCTCAAGATCGGTACTAGCGAATAGATGACTCATCACCCGCTCGACATCGACGCGAGTTGATTTGAGCTCAAGCACAATGCGGCAAGGGTTTTCGTGATCAGACTCATCGTGGATATCGACCACCCAAGGCAGTTTTTTATCCGTCATTAAGCGGGCGATTTGCTCTTGTATTTTATTGCCTGAGACTTGATAGGGCAGCGCATCGATAATGACGAGGTTTTTTTCTTTGGGATCGATATGGAAGGTCGCACGCATCTTATAGCTACCGCGCCCGCTTTCATACATCGCCTGCAAGTCTTTTTTACTGGTGATGATTTCAGCATTCGTCGGTAGATCAGGCGCGGGTATGGATTGCGTCAATTGCTTAACCGAGAGATCTGGATTTTTGAGCAAGCGAATAGCAGCGCGCACCACTTCGTTTAAGTTGTGCGGCGGAATATCGGTGGCCATACCGACGGCGATACCTGTCGTGCCATTTAACAAGATATTAGGCAGACGCGCAGGCAAGGTCACAGGCTCTTGCAAGGAGCCATCGAAGTTATCCTGCCAGTCAACCGTACCTTGGCCTAGCTCAGCAAGGAGCGTATTGGCATAAGCGGACATTTTAGCTTCGGTATAGCGCATGGCGGCAAAGGATTTGGGGTCATCAGGGCTACCCCAGTTGCCTTGGCCGGTGATTAGCGGATAGCGATAACTAAATGGCTGCGCCATCAGCACCATCGCTTCATAACAAGCGCTATCGCCGTGCGGGTGGTATTTACCGAGCACGTCACCGACGGTACGCGCCGACTTTTTGGGTTTTGCGCTCGCTTTGAGTCCCAGCTCGCTCATCGCATAGACGATACGGCGCTGCACCGGTTTGAGACCGTCAGCGATATTGGGCAGGGCGCGATCCATGATCACGTACATGGCGTAGTTGAGGTAGGCTTGTTCAGTGAATTCAGCGACAGAGCGGCTGTCCATCGGCTCACTCGCTAATAGGGTAGGATCATTATCTATAATATCAGGCATAAATTAAGGTTCGCTTGTTAACAATACTTTTAATAGGTTTAAAAATAATCGGTTCAAAAAGGGGTGGTATCAATCAATGTTAAAGCCAATACAGGCATAATATAGCTGTCGACTGCGTTTAAAGAATGTCTCAAACAAAGGGTTAGTGTGATAATACTGCTATCGTAAAGCAAATACTAAGAATTAAAAAGACTTATAGGCGATTAGACGACAGTTCATGACGCCTTGTTGTTTTATACCTTGTCATTTTATACATTATTGTTTTGCAGGTTGTTATTTTAAAGACAGCGCCGCTTTATATAGCTTTTAGCAAATGAGTTCAGTAGTATAAATAAAGGCTTATCCCTAATCACAAGGATGTTATTTATGTCACCTTTTTATCACCATCGCTTGCGCTCACACACCGTGACCACGAAGACTTTAGCAGTCAGTATTTTAGCAGCTTTAAGCCTAAGCGCTTGTAGCTCACAGCAAAGCGTCGTGACGGCTAGCGACAATAGTAGCCGTGTCATAGAAAGCGAAGCTGGATTAATTGAAGCACCAGTTGTCGTATCAGCGCCAGTGGCCCAAAACAGTAAAAGGTCGCAAGTGCCAAGTCCATCTATAAACCGCGCCAATACACTTTATGATATCTCCTCAGGGCCAGCAGTTATTAGGCCTGCGCCTATCGTCGTGGTAGAGCCAGCCGGTGATAACTATCAAAAAAACATCGCCAATCCCATCAACCGTACCTTAGACAATCCGGTAGCGACTTTATCCATCGATACTGACACCGGTAGCTATAGTAATGTGCGCCGCTATCTCAACGAAGGTCAGCTGCCGCCTGCCGACGCGGTCAGAGTCGAGGAGATGATCAATTATTTTCCTTATGATTTTTCTAACAGTCAGCGTTTAGGGCAAGCGCCGTTTGTAGTGGAGACTGAGATTGTCGACTCGCCTTGGGATAGGGTCGATCAGGCCAATCAAATTCTCAAAGTCGGTATCAAGGCCATCGATCCGGCCCAGTACACTCGTAGCGCCAGAGCGCAGCTACCAGCAGCCAACCTAGTGTTTTTGGTCGATGTCTCAGGCTCTATGAGATCCTCTGATAAATTAACGTTGGCCAAAGCCACGTTAAACTTACTTGCCAAGCAGCTGCGGGCGCAGGATACTATCAGTATTGTCACTTATTCAGGCAGCACCCGAGTGGCACTTGCGCCGACTAGTGGTAGCGAGACGGCAACGATTCAAGCAGCGGTGAATAGCCTAAAGGCGGCAGGCTCGACCAATGGTGAGGACGCGCTAAAACTGGCTTATGAGCAGGCGAGCAAAACTTTAAAAGAGGGTAGTATCAATCGCATCCTTATGCTGACTGATGGCGATTTTAATGTGGGCATCAGCGACGTCGATGAGATGATGGATTTGGTCAAAGCCAATCGCGATCGCGGTATCTCCTTATCGACTTTAGGCTTTGGTCGCGGCAATCTCAATGACTATATGATGGAACAAACCGCTGATAACGGTAATGGCAATTATAGCTATATCGATAGCTTAAGCGAGGCCAAAAAAGTACTTGATGATGAGCTAAATGCGACTTTTAATACGGTTGCAAGTGATGTCAAAATTCAGCTAGAGTTCAACCCAGCGCACGTCGATGAATGGCGCTTGATTGGCTACGAGAATCGTCTGCTAGCTGAGCAAGACTTCAATAACGATAAGGTTGATGCTGGCGAGTTAGGCGCGGGCAAGGCTGTAGTCGCGCTATTTGAAATCACACCTAGAGGTGAGAAGGGCGCAATTGCTCCGCGCCGTTATGCTGATAATACCCAAGCTTTAGCGAATAACAGTAATAATAAGGAGCTGGGCTTCCTCAAGATTCGCTACAAGGCCACCCCGCAAGCCTCCTCAAAATTGCTTGAGCTGCCAATTACTACAGTCAATAAAAGAGTCTCCTTAATGAGCGCGCACCCTGATACTCAGTTTGCGGTAGCAGTAGCAAGCTTTGGACAGCGTTTGCAACAAAGCCCATATATCAATGATTGGCAATATAGTGATAGTACTCAGCTTGCCAACCAAAGTCTCAGCTATCAGACCGTTGACGATGCTAATGGTTTACGCCGCGGCTTTGTCGAATTAACACAGCTTGCTGAAGCACTACAACCGGTAATTAATAAACAATAGTAGTTAAAATAGAGACAATAACTGCTAAAAAATAGCGTCATTGATAGATGAGAGATTTTAAGAACAGTGATTTGAGAAACTTTAGTTGGCTAGATAGTGACGCTTAAACCATTAATGTATCAGACAGGATTTTGTCGCTCATGAATACTTTTGCTTTAAAATAGTAACCGTCAAGTCATTTTGCACACGCAAGTAACATTCTTTTGTATTGAGTAGTCTATACAAAGTGTGTATGTTAAGGGTTACGCGGGTGCCCGATCAATTATTTTACCCTTTACTATATTATTAGGAGCAAGAAGATTATGGAAAATCAAGTAAACCCAACCCGTAATGACAACCCAGTTTGGCTAAAAACATATGAAGAGCTTGGACTCACTTATGATATCAATATGCCGCCCGAAAACAGCTCACTTATCGATATCTTTGAAAAGAGCTTCGCTGAATTTAGTAATAGAACCGCTTTTATTTGCATGGGCGCGTCGATTAGCTTCCAAGAAGTAGACGAATATAGCAAGCAAGTCGCTGTTTATCTGCAGTCGTTAGGACTAACAAAAGGCGATAAAGTAGCGGTTATGATGCCGAACATCTTACAGCTACCCGTGACGGTCATTGGCGTGCTGCGCGCAGGTCTCACCTTAGTCAACGTCAACCCTCTATATACCACCTCAGAGCTTGAGCATCAGCTGACAGATTCAGATGCCAAAGCACTGATTATGGTCGAAAACTTTGCCAAAACGTACCAAGATATCGGCCGCGACGTCGTTGATAATGTCGTGATTACCGGTATGGGCGATATGATGGGTACGCTCAAAGGCTTTATGGTCAATACCGTCGTACGTCACGTCAAAAAAATGGTCCCTGACTACAATATCGGCAACAGTATCAGCTTCAAAAACATGCTGAAAAAGAGTCCAGCCCGTAAGTATAAGCGTCCAGACGATATTACCCTTAACGATATTGCCGTTCTACAATATACCGGCGGTACCACTGGGGTCGCTAAAGGCGCTATGCTCACGCATAAAAACTTAGTCGCAAACTTAGTACAAAGTAATACCTTCTTAGGCAGTGCCTTTGATGAATTCGATAAGCGCGGCGAGCAGCCTGTCATTATGACTGCCCTGCCGCTGTATCATATTTTCTCCTTTACTGTCTGCGGTATGTTCGGGATTTATCGTGGTTGTATTGGTCTATTAGTACCAAACCCGCGCGACTTAGACAGCCTGATGAAAGCTTATGAAGCCAATCCGCCTTCGTTCTTCCCAGCGGTCAATACTTTATTTAACGCACTTGCCATCAATGAGAAGTTCAAAGCGATGGATCATAGCAAGCTGCTTGTCTCTATGGGCGGCGGTATGGCAGTACTCAGCTCAACTGCTGAAAAATGGCGTCAAATGACCGGCAATATTATCTTGCAAGGTTATGGTCTGTCTGAGACCTCGCCGGTATCAACGGCCAATCCGATCAACAGTACCACTTTTACTGGAACTATCGGCGTGCCTATGCCAGGGACTGAGATTGCTATCATTGATGATGAGGGCAATGAGGTCGCGCTAGGCGAGCGCGGTGAGATTGGGGTACGTGGTCCGCAGGTGATGAAAGGCTACTGGCAGCGTAAAGAAGCTACCGCTGAGGTCATGACTGATGATGGTTATTTCTTAACGGGTGATATCGGTATCATGGATGAGGATGGTTATGTGACTATCGTGGATCGTAAAAAGAACATGATCTTAGTCTCAGGCTTTAACGTTTATCCGACCGAAGTCGAAGAGGTGATGTCCGGTCATCCCAAAATCGTTGAGTGCGGCGTCATCGGTATCAACAATGGCGAGAGCGGTGAGGTGCCGAAGATCTTTGTGGTGCGTCAAGATGAGAGCCTAACCAAAGAAGAGGTACTAAAATACAGTCAAGATAACCTGACGGGCTACAAGCGTCCACGTTATGTTGAGTTCATCGATGAGCTACCAAAATCAAACGTCGGTAAAATCTTGCATAAAGATCTGCGCGATATGGAAGCCAAAAACAACGCTTAAGCTAAAGGTAGCTAGCGAGTGATAAGCGGCTAATGATGGCAGCTTAAAAACCACAGATACTGAATATCTGATATCAAAAGACAGAGATAAGGTAGCTATAAGCTGCCTTATCTTTTTTTGTGGCATTTTTCTTTGTGTCACAGGGTCTTGCTTAGCAATAGAGAATTTTTAGCAAAAATGCTATAGTCGCTAGCACTAGAATCCAGTAATTTTACTAAATAAAGAGTGCTTTTTGACAATGACATTCTAAATATCCCCTTAAATTGAATCATTTAGGACCACTTATGACTGAGAATAACAAGACTTCATCGCCTGCCATCCAAAATGAGTTTCCAACGATACCGGACATCCCAAGCGATAGACCTTGGCTCAATGCTTATGAGCGTTATGGCATTGACGCTACTATCGATATGCCAAAAGACGATACGTCGCTGCTTGATGTTTTTGAGCGCAACTTTCGCCGCTATGGCAAAAAAACCGCTTATATCTGTATGGGTGCGTCGATCAGCTACAAGCAGCTTGATCTCTATAGTCGTCAGATTGCCAGTTATTTGCAGTCGCTTGGTCTCCAAAAAGGCAATAAAGTCGGCGTGATGATGCCTAATATTTTGCAGTATCCTATAGTGGCTCTTGGTATCATTCGCGCAGGCATGACCTTAGTCAACGTCAATCCTCTTTATACTAGCCGCGAGCTGTCGCATCAGTTGCATGACAGCGGCGCTAAAGCGTTATTTATCGTTGAAAACTTCGCGAAAACTTATCAAGAAGCGGAGGATAAAGGTCAGGTTGAGCACGTTATCGTCTGTAAATTGGGTGATATGTTAGGCACGCTAAAGGGTACAGTGGTCAATCTAGTTGCCCGCCATATCAAAAAAATGATCCCTTCTTACAATCTGCCCAACAGCACCTCATTTAAGCAAGCGCTGAATTCGGTATCTGCCAGCAAATATCAGCGTCCTAAGCTCAATCTCAGCGATGTGGCGCTGCTGCAATATACCGGCGGCACAACAGGCGTGGCCAAAGGCGCAATGCTATCGCACGGCAACTTAGTCGCCAACATGCTACAGATCAGCGTCCTTATGAATAGCGCTTTTGAGGATGATGCCAATAGCGATGATGTGATTTTGACCGCGCTGCCGCTGTATCATGTGTTCTCCTTTATGGTCTGTGGTATGTACGGTATGTATCAAGGTTACACAGGCTTACTGATTCCTAATCCGCGTGATCTCGATGGCTTGATCAAAGAGATGGATAAATATAAGCCTTCGTTTATTCCTGCCGTCAACACTTTATTCAACGGTCTTGTGCATCACGATGATTTTGCAAAATTGGATTTCTCTAATCTAAAAGCGGCTATCGGTGGCGGCATGTCGGTACTGCCAAGCGTCGCCAAAGAGTGGCATAAGGTCACAGGTTTACCTATTGTAGAAGGCTATGGTCTGTCCGAAACCTCGCCAGTAGTGGCTTTTAACCCCATGACTATTGCCAAATTCACTGGCAAAATTGGTATTCCGGCTTCAAACACTGATGTTGTGCTTATCGATGAAGATGATAATGAAGTGGCAATCGGTGAGCGCGGGGAGATATGCGTAAAGGGCCCGCAAGTGATGATAGGCTACCAAAACCGTCCTGATGAAACCGCAGAGACCTTTACTAAAAACGGTTATTTAAAAACTGGCGACATCGGTATTATGGATGAAAAAGGCTTTATCAAAATTGTCGATCGTAAAAAAGATATGATATTGGTCTCAGGATTTAACGTCTATCCGAACGAGATCGAAGAGGCGATGAGCGAGCATGCAGCGGTAAAAGAAGTCGGCGCTATCGGTGTGCCAAATGACGAGCGCGGCGAAGACCCAAAAATCTTTATAGTCAAAAAAGGCGATGTCACCGAACAAGAGCTTATCGATTTCGGTAAAAAACAACTGACCGGCTACAAGCGTCCTCGTCATGTACAGTTCGTCGATGAACTGCCGAAATCTAACGTCGGTAAAATCTTACGTAAAGAACTACGTAAAATGGAAGGTTTAGAATAAACAATAGGGGTTAGTGCTGAGTATTTATAAAACCCAAAGTGCTTATACCAGCGTATGGCGCTGCGTCAATCTTGCTATTGGCGCGCTGCCACGTTAGGATATCTTCTATATTTTACAAGGGCTTTTATAACCTTGTTCCAACTCTACCTTAGGATACTATATGCGTAATGACAACCGCGAGCTTGATCAACTTCGTCCAATCAGCTTTGAGCGTCACTATACCAAACATGCTGAAGGCTCGGTGTTGGTTAGCTTTGGCGATACCAAAGTGCTTTGTACTGCCAGTGTCGAATCCGGCGTACCGCGCTGGCTAAAAGGTAAAGGCAAAGGCTGGGTCACTGCCGAATATGGCATGCTGCCACGCGCGACCAATACCCGGAACCAGCGCGAAGCGGCTCGCGGCAAACAGTCTGGTCGCACTCAAGAGATTCAGCGTCTAATTGGCCGTAGCCTGCGCGCGATGATCGATCTGAGTAAATTAGGTGAGAATACCATCTATCTTGATTGTGATGTGCTGCAGGCAGATGGCGGCACGCGTACTGCTAGTGTCACAGGCGCTGCAGTTGCGCTGATTGATGCGTTAGAGAGCTTGCAGAAAACCAAAAAGCTCAAAGCCGATCCGCTGATTGGTTTGGTCGCTGCAGTGTCAGTCGGTATGAAAGACGGTCAGGCGTATCTAGATCTTAATTACGAAGAGGACTCTAATTGCGATACCGACTTGAACGTGGTGATGACGCAAAAAGGTGAGTTTATTGAGCTACAAGGCACTGCTGAGGATAAGCCATTTACCCGCGCGCAGGCTGATGATATGTTGGCGCTGGCCGAAAAAGGCATCAGTGAGCTGGTCGACTTACAAAAAACAGCGTTAGGCTGGTAAGGTATCTAATTAGCTAGAGGGTTATGCTAGGGCGTGTCCCTAATTCAAGCGTTTATGACTAAATGGGCTAAAAATGGCTAAATCTTTGGCAAACGGTGTCAAATAGCTGGTCAATATCTTGATATTACCTGCGCTATTTTCCTTGTTTGCCTGCGATTTATCTCATTTTTATCACCATTTTTGAAATAGGGACACGCCCTAATGATCTTCTAGCTACGGGCCAAATACGAGTTGTTTTATTATTCTGTGACAGGTTGTCTCTATGCTTAAGTTGACTGATGACGGTGCGAAGATTAGCTTGCAAGGACAGCCGCCTAGCGGTGATAATGGGCTATTTTGGTTTGGCTCAGCACTGTTGGTTGGCGCAGTTGGCGTGGCGATGGCGATGAGCCTACTGCCTGAGCGCCTCTCTATCGGCGCGTTGGCTTTGCTTATTATCGGTAGTTTTTTCTTTAACAGGCAACGTCAGCAGCGCAAAAAACAGCTCAGCGGCGTCATCAGCAGTGGCGTGTTATGGGTGCGCGCAGGCGAGTTGGTCCATGATAGCAACGGCAAGCGCGACTCTATTCAGCTCAGCGAAGGGGACAAAGTCACGCTATTTGGTGAGCAAATCCAGATCTTAGATGCTAATGATAACCGCAAATACCATATCAGCGGCTTTGACAGTGTACAAGAAGCGAAGGCGGCGCAAGCAATATTGCAAGGTCAAGCGCTGAGCAAACGCCATGTCAATATTAAAATGCAGGACAGCGCTGATTAAAGCACTACTCTTCGCTTGATATGACCTACTATCTAATTTTTAATACCTTTTGTCATCTAATTCGTGCTGATAATGCTTGCAGCTTCCTAGCTAAATGGTTTATAACTGATATCAAAGTTTGTTATTGACTATTTTGCTAGGGAGTCGGTCATGTCGGGTTTGTCTATGAGCGCAAAGCTGCGTTTGGGTAATCAGTCGCTTTTAACAGCGGGGATGCTTGTCTTTATGGCGCAAGCTCACGCGGACAGTATGAGCGCTCTTATCGCCCAAAAATCAGCACAGGCTAATGTCCGCTATACGCCCTCGTATTCAGCAGCACCCGCTGCTACAGTGAGCACTCGCTCTACTATAAAACGTGCGCGTCCTCACACAGCTACTCGCTCTACTAGTTATTCTTATCCGCAGCCCTTCTATCAGCCGCCACAAGTCTTGCCAGCGTTTTTATCCGGCAGTTATGATAATGTCGATAGCCAATATTTACCGATACTTAGCCAAGCCGAGAGCCAAAGCAGCACGGCCGCGCGCGAGGTCATCAGTACCGCACGCACTATGGCGCTCAATGAGCGCGCTATTATTCAAGGTGGCTGCTGGGACTACTTAGATGCGGTGTTTAAGCGGGCAGGGGTGACTCGCGATACCGTCCATAAAGGCATCTATCGACAAGGCCCGTATGCTGCGAGTCACGAGATACAAGCAGGAGATTGGCTGTATTACATTAATCATGGCTATAACGGCGTCG
Source organism: Psychrobacter submarinus (assembly GCF_904846685.1). Lineage (GTDB taxonomy): Bacteria > Pseudomonadota > Gammaproteobacteria > Pseudomonadales > Moraxellaceae > Psychrobacter > Psychrobacter submarinus. The sequence continues at coordinate 1,287,805 of NZ_CAJHBQ010000001.1, read as the reverse complement.
AGCACAGCGGCCTGTTTGTCGGCTGGGTCGATGAGTCCGCTAAGCAAGCGCTGATGCTCAGCTATGCCGGTGAAAACCGCCGCGAGCCTGCGCGTTATAAGGTTTATGACCTCAGTAACGTCTATCAGATTATGCGTCCAACCATATAGCTTAGTTAGAATATAATCACCTCTAATGATCAGACATAAAAAAGCGTCCGCAGCTTATAAGTTGCGGACGATTCTTAAATAATAGCCGTGAGCTAGCGTGCTAAAAGGGCTTGACCACTACTAAGATAACAATAATCACTAAGCCAAGGACAGGCACTTCATTGAATCCGCGCCAAAACTTATGTGATTTGTATTGCGGCTCATCAACAAGTTTTTTACGATAAAAACCGCAAGCGCCGTGATAGGCTGAGAGTAGAATCACTAGTAGTATTTTGACATGCAGCCAGCCTTGGGTTTTGTAGACCTCCCAGCCTAGTCCCACCATCCATAGGCCAAATATCCAAGTGGCGATCATCGAGGGGGTCATAATACCGCGATATAGCTTGCGCTCCATAATCACAAAGCGATCTTGGCTGATTTTGTCCTCACTCATCGCATGATAAACAAACAAGCGCGGTAAGTAGAATATCGCAGCAAACCAGCACACCATAGAGATGATATGCGCCGCTTTAATCCAGTTAAAATAATCTGCCATAACTTACTCTCTAAACCTTTTTGTTAATGCTCTGATGCTTTATGCTGATGTTTACTAATGTCAAAGCGGCTTACTCAGTGAGTAACACCTCGGAGCGCTGACCGCTTGCCGCATCTAAAACAGCGACGACTTTTGGCGCTCTAGGCGCTGCTATCTGCGCAGTTAAACCTAGCTCTTGCATCAATCGATTGTCATTGGCTTGACTGGCGTTACCTGTGGTTAATAGCTTATCACCATAAAAAAACGAATTGGCGCCCGCCATAAACGCCAATGCTTGCTCGCTATCTGATAAGCTCTCACGTCCCGCTGATAGCCGCACGTAGCTCTTCGGGCAGCAGATACGCGTCACCGCAATCGTACGAATCCACTCCAGTACGGGCAGCTCGCCCTCGCTTAATACCTTGTCACCGAGCGGTGTGCCTTTGATAGGTACTAATAAATTGACCGGGATAGATTCCGGCGCTTTTGGCATCTTAAGCAGCTCATGTACCCAGTCGATCCTATCATCACGGCTCTCACCCATGCCGACGATGTTACCACTACAGACATGAATGCCTGAATTACGCACATGATCGATAGTCTCTAGTCTGTCATCATAGCTGCGGGTAGTGACGACTTGATCGTAGTAACTTCTAGAAGTATCGAGGTTATGATTGTAGTAATCAAGCCCCGCATCAGCTAATTGGCTCGCCTGATCTGAATCGAGCATACCCAGAGTCATACAAGTCTCAAGCCCTAACGCTTTGACCTCTTTTATAAGCTCTATCACGTAGGGCATATCTTTTTGACTAGGGTGCTTCCAAGCCGCTCCCATACAGAACCTTGATGATCCGCTAGCTTTGGCGCGTTTGGCAGCGGCAAGCACTTTATCTACTGCTAAGCGTTTTTCGGCTTGCAGTTGGGTCTTATCACGGTGATGACCTGACTGCGAGCAATAGCCACAGTCCTCAGGACAATTGCCGGTCTTAATAGACAGTAGCGTGCTAATTTGTACCTCATTGGCAGTGAAGTTCTCTCTATGGATACTCTGCGCTTGAAGCAGTAAATCCATAAATGGCAAGTCAAATAGCGCTGCTATCTCGGCACGGCTGCGCTTTTGAACAGAAGGACGAGCCTGATTTTGGGTCGCGTCGGTTGCCAGATCAGCAGCGGTTTTAGCCGAGTGTACAGAAGTAGCCGGGACAAAACCGTTGATGTCATCTGCTTTATCATTAACCGCAGTAGGTTCTGAGATACTAAGTAATCCTGCCATCATTAATCCTTTAATTTACATGGAACGTTAGCCTCTAAAATTAGGCCATAAAAAAGGTCACGGCATCTAGTATACCGTAACCTTAATTAAAATACTTAGCGCGAGAAAACAAAGCTGTTTAGGCGCTATTTATTAGAGTTATTTGCCAAGCTTATGCTTCGCGACGCCTACCCAATGCTGTGCAAACTGCTGGGCTTTATAAGCGTAAGGCTTAGCTTTATTGATATAAGGCTCACACTCTTCTGGGATAGTAGGTACGATATGCTTAGCAAGCTTATTGAACCACATCATCAAGCTATAATCGCCCTCAATGCTAAGCTTACCTTCTTGCACTGCGGTCATAAAGGCCGGCAGGCTACCTTTAGTTAATAGCTTAACACCGGTCATAGAGTCTTTGAATTTGATGGTCAGGTCCGCTTTTTCAGCTGCGCCGCTTTTTTGCTCAAATTGACCATTATCGAAACTAAAATGACGAGCGATGTCTGCTTCTTCGCTAGCAATTTCGATGACTACTTGGCGATCCGCCAGTAGCTGCTGAAACTCTTCATTATCACTATCAGCAAGCATGGACAAGCGGTAGCCGACAACTGCAAGCAATACATCTAATGGATCGGACTTGATATCTAAAACAGGAACAGTAAACATAATAACACTCCTAAGGGTCAGTAAAATAAAGCGTACTCTATAGTAATTATCACTATAAGCATATATTTAAATGATAACTTATGCGTCCAATACAATTCATTAGTAGTTGCGTAGAGACCGTTAAGTATCGTGTAACAATAGCTCGTTGTTATACTGTTAAAAGCAGAGTTTTGAAGCTAAGGGCTACTTTTAAGACCATAAAAAATGCGCCGGAGAGTGGCGCATTTTTAACGAAAAAAACAAAGAGGTATCACTCAAATCGTGGCTGATAGTCATCATAGATAGGCGAGTGCTCGACGTAACGGGCTGCTGCGAGTGCGCGCTCTTGCTCCATCGCTTGACTGACGTCCTCAAAACGCAGGGCGCGATACAATACCCATGCAAATAAGGGTAGCCAGCTGATTCCCATCGCCGCTACATAGCCATGCCACTCTGAGAGCGAGGTCCAGAGCATCAGTCCACTATGTATCACCTCAACAGCTAACCAATAGGCGACGCCGCCTAATACATACCATAGCAGCCAGCGCTGCGAAGACAAGCTAATGGCGACAATGAGACTGGCTAATATACCATAACCCAACAAAGCGCTCGTATTGCCAGCCGCACTTAAAGTCTCAATACTCGCCATAGAAAATACAGTCGATAACATCATTCATCTCGCTATTCATAAGGTGAATTCCAATGACTTATTATGAAAGCAAAAAGACAAAAGCTAAAGCGAGAAAAGTGCGGTTGCGACAACAGTTGACGTCTGTTTTTTTAGGTTTTGTATCCTTATTATTTATCGCTTATCACTTATTACTAATCATTAAAAGTTAGCGCGGGTTTGTTTGCTTTGATGTCCCCACCAAGACAGCAGTGATACTAGAACTGCGCCTAGAATCATTAGTCCTACAGTCGTTAGCCACTGCGCGCCAGTCGGGTAGTGCCAAGGCATGACATTATGAGTCGCCTCGCTATTGAGCGTACCGAGTGCATCCACTTTCCATGGCCAAACTTTGACTAAAGAGCCGGCGATAAAGCCTGTTAATAAAGCTAGAGTCGCTTGATAATACTTTGATAATAGCCATTTTAGCAGTCGGGTAAAGAGTAGCAATCCCGTCAGCATGCCTGCCATTAAGGTAAAAATAACGGTCAAATTAAAGGTATCTACCGCTTCTAGCACCGCATCATAAGCGCCCATGAGCAGTAAGATAAATGAGCCTGAAATACCAGGCAGAATCATCGCACAAATCGCAATCGCTCCGGCAAAAAACAAGTACGGCAAGCTTGGCGTAGCAGAAGATATCGGTAACTGGCTAATAAAGACTGCAATGAGTAATCCTGCGATAAATAAGCTTGCGCGCGCCGCCGTCCAGCGCTTAATCTCGCTCAATAAGATCACGACAGTAGCGACAACTAAGCCGAAGAAAAACGACCAAATAAGTAAAGGTTGATTGTCTAGTAAGTACTTAATCATGCCGGCTAAAGTGGCAAAGCTAGTCACGATACCTAATAGCAAAACCAATAAAAAAGTCGCATCAACTTGTCGCCAGACGGCAAGCAAGCCTTTGATGCCGCCATCAGTACGAAACACTTGCCAAAGACTCGGCCCAATACTACCCAAAGCGTTGATTAGGCGCTGATAAATACCCGCGATTAAAGCGATAGTACCGCCCGAGACGCCAGGAACGATGTCAGCGGCGCCCATGGCCATGCCCTTTATGTAGACACCAAAGAGCGACTTAGGTTGAGCTGATTTATCAAGGGAAGAGGCGTTAGGCCGATGGGTGGGCGGCGTATTTGGCCGCGGTGAGGGTGATGTCATTATTGACATTCCTTATAACAATGAAACAACTAAAGAGGATTGATACACTTACGGAGGCGGCATTTAGCGTCCGAGGTACTGCGACTGCGATCTACAAACTACAAACTACAAAAATGCTCATACGCTAAGCCAAGTGCTGATGTTGGCCGAGCGTGACGAGCTAAATGGACGATAAAAGGACTTGCCCCATTTTATACTTAGTAGACTTAGGACACCGGCGATAGTTCAGGATAGCCAAGCGCGTAGAGTACGCCTTCTAGTCCGGTGACATTGACTGCAGCATCGGCGCGGGCTTGGACGATAGGCTTAGCGTTATAGGCGACGCCTAAATCGGCAAGCGCCATCATCGGTAAATCATTAGCGCCATCACCCACACAGACCACTTGCGTCATCTCAATACCTAAGCGCTCAGCGGTCTGCTGAACGATGGCCGCTTTTTTATCACCATTGACGATAGGCAATTGAATATGCCCGGTGACTTCGCCTTCTTCTATATCCAAAAAGTTGGCATGCACCTCATCGATACCGAGGCGCTCAGCGACATAATCAGCGAAGTAGGTAAAGCCGCCTGAGACGAGTATCGTATGATAGCCAAGAGCCTTTAGCGCAGTGATTGTAGTATGAGCGCCGGTAGAGATCTTCAGACGCGCACAAATCTCATCGAGCACTGTCGTTGGAATGCCTTCAAGCAGTGCGACTCGTCTGGCAAAAGACTCATCAAAATCGATCTCACCGCGCATAGCCGCCTCAGTGATGGCCTCAACTTCTGCTCCAATACCTGCAGTTTTGGCCAGCTCAACGATGACTTCTTGTTCAATGAGCGTGGAGTCCATGTCAAAACAAGCCAACTTGTGCGTGCGTAGCATGTGACCGATAGATAAGATATGACAGTCGACTAAATTCTCGCTATCTAAGCTTGGCGTGACTTCGTTGCCCGTACTTTCGTTGTCCGTACTTTCATTTTCTGAACTTTGATTGCCTGTACTTTGATTATCAGTGCTTTGATTGCCCGTACTTTGATTATCAGTATAGTGCTGAGCCAAGTCACGACGCAGACGAGTCGTTAACTGATCGTCGATAATATGCGCTGCGGCCACCTTTTTGGCCGGATGCATTAAGGTATCTGTCGCCGGTACTAGCAGATAGCGGAACACTTGTGCAGGGACAAACGCCGATTGGGTGGTGTCTTGTGTTTGAGCATTAGCAGCGGCGTCGCTTGTGGCGACATTGACATCAACCTCAATAAAGTTCGCCTCAGCATCTTCGGCTACCGTGACCAAATGCCAACTTGGCTGCTCATCCACCCAAGATTGTACATAGTTATGGATATCTAGCGCCGGCACATGGGCGGGTAGCACCACAATCAAAGCAAACACCGGTAGCGACTGCAAGGCATCAAAGTCGCTCAAGCTTGTGCCACTAGGTAGCAGCGCGGCGACAGAATCGACGGCTTGTTGCCATGCTTTGCTGTCTTTTGGTAACGAGTAAGGCGTATTTTTTGGCATGGCTAAATTGTCCCTTGTATGCACAGATAAGATTAGGAATAATAACAGCTTTAGTACGCTAAGCCTATATGTGAGGCACAAACTATCTAGCATGCAAAAAAGCCTCATGGCAGACGCAAAGGTGGCCAATAGCGCTAAATAGCTCGCTAATTTAACGACAGCAAAATGGATGAAAGTTTAGGCTTAAACCTTAGAGCATTAAATTTATTATCGCCATAAACTATGATAGCCGTGATGATGATATAGTAGCTATAAGCGCGTTAGCGTTCGGCGATAAAACTGAGCTTGCCAAGCACCAGTTAGCTTATCTATAGAGCCGTTAGCCGCTACTTGACCTTATGCTTTTCCTAAAACGATCACAAAACGATAGACAGTGTCGTTTTTTCATTCTTTCTTATAAAAAAGTTTACTCTACCATGACTTATTTAGCGCCGCGGCAAGGATTGTTTGCCATCATAATCTTGATTAGTTTTTGTTTGCAAACCTTACTGTTAGTCATTAGTACTGATCAGCAGTTGAGCAACAGTCGTCAGCTAAAAGGCGAGCAGATGGTCGCTCAGCTTATCGATGAGGCGCGCTTGTCTTTAGAGAATCAAGACCGGGTCAGCCTGAGCGTTATCGCCAATCGCTATACTAGTGAGCAAGATGTCACGCGATTGGTCATTAAAGATAACAACGATGAGGTGTTAGTGCCCGTAGGTAATGCGCCTATGCAACAAGGCAATACGATTAGCCAAATAGCGACTAATGGCGATGCGGTGATCGGTAGCGTCGCGCTCACCTTAAAGGACATCAGCAAAGGTGAGATTATCACCATGCAGTGGCCGTTTGTGATTGGCTCGATGATTTTGCATTTATTGCTATTATTGGTCTATAGCTATGTTGCGCGGCCGACAAAAGAGCAGATCAGCGCGCTAAGTCAAGATATAGAAGATGTGCATCGTGAGCAGTATGCGCGCCGAGCGCAGGCTCATAGCCGTTATCCTGATGAGATCAGTCAGCAAAGCGAGACTGAGGCTTATGCGCAAGCCGCGCTTGATGACAGCGCTAGTGCGTCAGCAAATACTAAAGCCGCCGCAGTCAATACGGCTACTATACATAGTGAGCTAAATGCTTATCTCAAGTCTCAGCAATCAGCGGACACACACTCAACCGATACTCACTCAGCCAGCAGCAGTGCCGCTCAAAGTAATGCGAGCGCGGCGCGCGCTTCTAGACCGGACCAAGCGCAGCATGACGCGGATACCACTCAAAGTCATACAACTGATATGGCAAGCGCCAAAGGGTATGATGCGGCTAAACCTAGCGCGCAGGGCTCTAGTTTATCTTCTTCTCGCACCCTTGAGACGGTAAGTGTACATATTAGCTTTCATGACGAGTACAACATGCTCGAGCTTTTAGCGCCAGAGACGCGTGTGCCTTATCTAGCCTTATGTACTCAGCTCCTGCAGCAAGCTTTGACTGAACTGTTAAAGCAGCCTTTATTAATAGGAATTAGCGCGGTCAATGAGCCGCACTTTGATGAAAATGGCGCTATAGCGGTGCTCAAAGCAGATAATAGCCACGCAAAAGTAGCACTGGCCGGAGTCATGCTAGGCAAGCTGTATTTGATGCTTAATAAAATCATTCATGATAAGCATATTGAGCTGTCTCGCTTTGCGCTACCGGCAAAAGTAGGCGTCAGTGATGAAGCGCGAGCAGAAGCGATGACTCAGCTGCTCGCGAGCGTCGGCAAAAAAGAGCAGATGCTTATATTACTGCCTCAAGTAGGTCTAAAACAGATCGCAAGCTACGTGCAGGTACAAAGCGTCAAGCGCCCAACTACAGTCTATGAGCGTGAATGTGCGATATTTGATGGAGGTAATGACGCTATGATGCAGCGCTTAGCCGATGTGCGCAACTCAGTGCTGATGACAGAAAGTGAAGCTTAAATCGCCTAGAGAATAAAAATCAGTACCGAATCAGTACCAAGATAAAATGCGCTTAATGACGAAAAGCATTGACAAGACACTTTAGAGACTTTATAAGGCATATATAAATTGAATGATTTTGAATTTTTGGTACAAATAATAGGAGTTTGTCATGAGTGATCCTGATATTGATGATTTTGATGATGAATTTGCCGATGACGACGATGCAAAGATGGTAGAAGAGGCTGAGACCAGTGTCCGTACGCGCCTGAGCAGTTTAGAGAAGCGTCGTCTCATTGATAATTTATTAGAAGAAAAGCGTCTAGCAAAAGCGCTAAAAGACGACTTAGAAGATGATGGCGATGATGATCTCGACGACGACTGGGACGACGACTGGGATGATGACGAGGTCTAGCTCTCGCGCCCTTTGCTAAAAGGGCAACACACTGAGCTAACATAAGACAACGCTAGTCGTGCTAAGCGGATACCTCTTAATATAGAACCTCCTAATCGAGTAATAGCGTTAAAATTCGGCAGCCAAACGACAAGGAAGCGCGCCATGAGTAGCAACCCATTGAGCTTTGATCAATTACTAGATTTTTTGGATAACCAAGAGAGCCTCTACGTGCTCGATAGTATCGCCACCCATGGGTTTTTGACCGCTACGGTGATCGGTCGTCCACTGCCTAACTGGTTGGATGCGCTATTTGATGGTCAAGCGGACAAACTACCAGAGAACGTAGTAGATGGCGTAAAACGCTGGCGTCAAGCTATCCTCGCTGAGCTCAAAAATGAGCAGCCCATTGAGCTGCCATTTAACGAAGATGCGCAGGATGAAGACACGGCGATGGACTTCTCTGAGGAGTCAGATATCGTCGCTTGGTCGATAGGGTTTGTCGATGCGATGTATGCTGATGAAGCTGAGGACTGGTTTGAGAACGAAGAGACAGCTGAAGATGTCGCTGTTTTAACCTTGCCTATGGTCGTATTCAGCGGCATCGACGATGAAGATGAAGAGCTGACACAAATGCGCAGCGATGATAAGAAAATGGCGCAAATGGCCAATAGTATCGAAGGTAATTTGACTGAGCTGTTTTTATTATTTCATACCAATGATTAACAGGGCTATTCCATGACCGTGCAACTCTCCAACCTTGAGCATTTACCAGGCTATCGTATTACTGAGCGCTTAGATGTCGTCTATGGTAGTACCGTGCGCTCAAAGCATGTCGGTAAAGACTTATTTTCGGGTCTAAAAAACATCGTTGGCGGCGAGCTGACCGCTTATACTGAGCTACTAGAAGAGTCGCGCCAAGAAGCGATAGATCGTATGGTGGTCAAAGCTGAAGCGTTGGGCGCTGATGCTATAGTCGGACTACGGTTTTCGACGTCTAGTATCGCCCAAGGCGCCTCTGAGCTATTTGTCTACGGCACTGCCATCAAAGCAGTACCCGAGGAGCAGCCATCATCCAATCCGTATCCTAGCGATACGGGTTATCAGTCTTATCAAGCGCCTAATAACCAAGGCCAGCCAACAGCAACCAACCCTCCTGCAGATGACTTACCACGCTTTAATCCTTTTGGTGAGTAGTGCCTTTTCATACAATTAAGTCATACCGCTAAGCTGTCAGACTTTTATCACTAGAGATGGGTTATGAATAACTCTTTAACGCAAATGCTGATCAACTATGCGCCGCTACTGATTTTGTTTGTCGTCGGCTGGTTCTTTGGTACGCGCCATGAGCGCCAGCATTTAGGACGTTTATCAGTAGCAGAAAAAGAGCTGAGTCATATTATCGTCTCAAGTGAGCGTTTTTATCGCCCCAAGTTACAAGCGGATAGTGAAGGCGAGCTTGTGCTTGGCAGCGTGGTCATCGCGCAAGACTACTTCAAAATGGTCATCGCCAAAGTGCTGAGCTTATTTGGCAAAAACTTAACCACTTACGAGACACTACTCGACCGAGCTCGCCGGGAAGCGCTCGTGCGTATGCGTACCCAAGCGCATAGCAAAGGCTATAATCACGTCTATGGTCTGCGCTTAGAGGTTACGAATGTCAATCAGCTCGGCAGTATGGTCGAAGCGATTGCTTACGGTACGGCGGTCATCAGCAGCGATAATCTCAAATGACTATCTACTATTATCAGTCATCTCATATATAAATTACAGCTCAAACCAAACCTCTTATCTGCGACAACTACTGTCTAATCATACCCTCGTTTTTATTATTAAAAAACAAAAGCCTATTGTTGACTGGTAAGTAGTCGAAACTGAGCAATGAGTTTATGCTTGTACCGTTATACTCATTTATAACGTTATTTTTCGGCCTAAATAGGTCTTCACTACATGGAAGTAGTTATGGAAAGTGTTCAGCTAGTCACCTTTGTCAATTCAGTCGTCATTCCCATTTGTCTATTTTTGATTATGATGGGCATGGGTCTGACCTTGGTCGTAAATGACTTCAAACGCGTAGTAAAATTCCCTAAAGCGGTGAGTATAGGTTTAGCCAATCAGCTTATTATGCTACCGCTTATCGGCTTTGCCCTTGCCAATATTATGCCGCTACGTCCTGAATATGCAGTAGGCGTCATGTTACTAGTGCTATGTCCGGGCGGCACCACCTCCAATCTGTTCACTTTTTTGGCCAAAGGCGATGTGGCGTTATCAGTGACTATGACCGCCATTGCTAGCGTTATTACTGTCTTTACCATTCCTATCGTACTGAGCTTTTCGCTGGTTTACTTTATGGGTGCAGGTACTGAATTTCAGCTACCTATTGCCAAAACTATGATTTCACTCTTTGTGATTACTATTCTGCCTATTAGTATTGGTATGATAATTAAACGCTATAAGCCAAAACTTGCCGACAGCTCGCAAGTGCTGGTTTCTAGATTTGGGGTAACATTTTTGGCGATGCTCGTGGTGTTTTTGAGCTATGTGCAACGCGATATTATCGTTGACGCTTTTGTGAATACAGGGCCTGTTTCGTTAATTCTCAATCTAGTCACTATGGCACTTGGCTACTTCTCCAGTAAGCTATTAGGCTTAAACTTAGCGCAAAGAACCTCGATTACTATGGAAGTGGGACTACAAAACAGTACGCTGTCGATCTTTATGGCGCTGACGCTATTGTCTAACTATGATATGTCGATGACGCCAGCGATCTATACGCTGATTATGTTCTTCACCGCCGGTATCTTGGTCAAGGTATTCAGTGGTAAAGCCAAAAAGCAACAAGCAGCTTATGCCTAAGCAATAAATGATCGAGACAAGGTAAAATAAAAATCTCATGACCAAGCGATAGTACTGGTCATGAGATTTTCTATAAGTAACGGTTAGCATCAGTCCCTTTAAGCAAGTGCCAGACACTTTTAACGCTTGCGACCGTTAAGCCTTGCTAACTTGTTAGACTTATCCTCAGCACTTTCTTCGCGAACTTTAGCCACATCAAACAAGAAGGTACGGTTTTTAAGCACCGCCACAAACACCACACCGCCAACAGTATTACCAGCTAATACGACTGCCAAAAATAGTAAATAATCTAATATACCCACAGTAGTGCCGTACATTAAGGCGGCGAATACTTCGATATTGCCAACGATGCTGTGATGCAGCCCCAAAAAGCCAATACTCCCTGTGATCAGTGTCACAAGGACGATGCGACTAATGGTATCGCGCGCGGAGGTCACAAGCCAGGCGGCAATGCCCATCATCCAGCCGGCGAGTACTGCGCTGCCAAAGATTACCCACCACTCAAAGCCTAAAATGTGCTCGGCATAAGCATTGATAGCGCTTACGGTAAATAGATCCATATTAAGACCTAGGCCAATCATCAAAGCGGCAAACAGACAACCGCCGACGACATTACCCGCGATAACGATGCCCCAAAGTCGTAGCAATTTATGCAAAGGCTCAATCTTATTCAGGACAGGCAGGCTTAATAAAGAGGTTTGCTCAGTAAATAATAATGACTGCCCAATGACCACGATGATAAAGCCAATCGGATACAGTAAGGAGGACAGTACCATAGCGTAGTCATCCGGTACGACACCCTTGAGTAGGGCAAAGGCAGACAAAATCACAAAGAAGCTAATGCCAATTTCCAGCCCCGCAGTAAAGGCACTGGTAAACAATGAGCCTAAGGAGCGGCCAAAAGTTTCTTTGGCATCGATGAACTGCTCGACTAAGATACTCGCTGAGCTTTTGGCTTTACTTAAGTTGTCGTCGCTGGCGACTTTTTTGATAGTTTCTTTTTCTTCCTCAGTGAACTCTTCTGGGAAGTCTTCATCGCTGAGGTTTTCGGTGACATCACTGCTAGGCGCGCTAGCGTCGACATCCTGTGACGAATTTTCTTTGTCAGTATTAGCATCATCATCTTTGACGCTGCCATCGACGTCATCATTAACTTTGTCTTCGCTAGCTTCTAGAGGCTCTTTATCGGTCGCTACCGTATCAGAGTCTATACTGTTTCTTTGTATATCGTGCTGACTTTGAGCATCTAAAGTGTCGTTTGCTACGTCTTGGGATTTGTCGTTATTTTGGGGCACGGCAGGCTCGCTATTTTGTATGGATAGTAACAGTATTGTGAATATACTTAATGTTCAATGTGCTTCATTCTTAATATCTCAGTGTTAATCTTTTAGTGTCATTATTTTAGTATTAAGCCGTTGCGGTAAAAGTGATATGCTCCATTATATTTAGAATTAGACGGATTGCTGTTGTTGATTGTTTAATAAGAATTAATAATAGCGCTGAAATCTGCGCCGATAAATCACCTTAACGCTAACAAAATAAACCTATCTGCGTTAAAATCACTCTATTCGTTATTAACCCTATATTTATACCTATTTTTTACCTTCATTATTAATAAAAGACCAGGCCACTATGAGCAATTCTAATACTAACACTAACACCAACCTAACCCAGTCTATCCAAGCCGCGCTAAGCCAATTAGAGAACGCTTATAACCCAAGCGCAGTAGAGGCAGGCATGTATCAAGGCTGGGAAGAAAGCGGCTATTTTCAGCCGACGTTTGATAAAGATGACTCTTTCTCGATTGCCTTGCCACCGCCAAATGTCACGGGCTCGCTGCATATGGGACATGGGTTTAACAACGCAATCATGGATGCGCTCACACGTTATCACCGCATGGATGGCGACAATACGCTGTGGCAACCGGGTACGGATCATGCCGGTATCGCCACGCAAATGGTGGTTGAGCGTCGTCTCAACGCTGAGGGTATCCGTCGCCATGATCTAGGCCGCGATGCTTTTATCGATAAAATTTGGGAGTGGAAGGAAGAGTCGGGCGATAATATTACGACTCAGATTCGTAGGCTTGGCAGCTCAGTCGACTGGTCGCGTGAGCGTTTTACCATGGATGACGGTCTGTCCAATGCGGTCAAAGAAGTATTCGTACGTCTGTTTGACGAAGGTCTTATCTACCGCGGTAAGCGTTTGGTCAATTGGGACCCCAAGTTCCAAACCGCGCTGTCAGATCTTGAAGTCGAAAACCATGATGAAAAAGGTAACCTTTGGCATTTTCGCTATCATTTCACGGATAAAGACCTAACGACCCAAGATGGCAAAAACTATCTAGTCGTTGCCACCACTCGTCCTGAAACGCTCCTTGGCGATACCGCTGTCGCGGTCAATCCGAGCGATGAGCGTTACGCACATTTAGTGGGCAAGACCATTACTTTGCCAATCACAGGGCGCATCGTTCCTATCGTCGCCGACGATTATGTCGATATTGAGTTTGGTACCGGCTGCGTAAAAATCACCCCTGCCCACGATTTTAATGACTACGAATTAGGCCGTCGTCATGAGCTGCCGCTGATTAATGTATTGGATGCCCATGCCAATATCTTGCCACAGATGGAAATCTACCCTGATTTGCAAACGCGTGAGCCTAACTTGGAGACAACGCCAAGCGACCACGCAGGTGATAGCTACGCAGGTCTTGAGCGCTTTACCGCCCGTGTCAAGATGGTGGCACAAGCGCAAGAAGAGGGCTGGCTAGATAGTATTGAAGACTACGAGCTTAAAGCGCCGCGCGGCGATCGTAGCGGCGTCATCGTCGAGCCGTGGCTGACCGATCAATGGTATGTAGCGGTCAATAAGCTGGCTGGTCCCGCGATTGATGCGGTCGAGAATGGCGATATTGAGTTCGTCCCCGCGCAGTATAAAAATATGTATATGGCGTGGATGACCGACCTGCAAGACTGGTGTATCAGTCGCCAGCTGTGGTGGGGACATCGTATTCCGGCTTGGTATGACGATGTGACAGGTGAGATTTATGTCGCACGTGATGAGGCCGAAGTTCGCACTAAATACAACCTAAGCAATGATATCAAACTGCGCCAAGATGATGATGTGCTCGATACATGGTTCAGCTCGGGTCTATGGACGTTTAGTACGCTTGACTGGTCAGATCCTAGTGCTGATCCGCGCGTGCTAGAGACTTTCCACCCCACCAGTGTGCTCGTCACCGGTTTTGACATCATTTTCTTTTGGGTGGCGCGCATGATTATGCTGACCATGCATTTTGTCAAAAACGACGACGGCAGCCCGCAAGTACCGTTTAAGACGGTCTATGTCCATGGTCTCGTCCGTGATGGCCAAGGGCAGAAAATGTCCAAATCCAAGGGCAACGTGCTCGACCCAATCGATATCATCGATGGTATCGATTTGGAAACGCTAGTAGAAAAGCGTACCAGCAATATGATGAACCCAAAAGACGCCGCCAAGATTGAGAAGCAAACGCGTAAAGAGTTCCCTGAAGGCATCGCGGCTTACGGTACGGACGCGCTACGCTTTACCTTTACCTCCTTGGCGAGCACGGGCCGTGACATTAACTTCGATCTAAAACGCGTTGAGGGCTATCGTAACTTCTGTAACAAAATCTGGAACGCCAGCCGTTTTGTACTGATGAACTGTGTCGATAAAGAGGGCAGCGCGCTGCCTATCGACCAAAGCGCAAAGCCTGAGGTGTGGGAGCTACCCGAAAAATGGATTATGAGTCGTCTAAATTCTAGCGTCCAAAATATCCATCAGCACTTTAACCAGTATCGCCTCGATATGGTCAGTCATGATATCTATGAGTTTATCTGGAACGAGTACTGCGACTGGTACGTTGAGCTTGCCAAAGCCAGCCTCAATGATGACTCAGTGACAGACGAGCGTAAAGCGCAAATCCGCTACGTACTGCTACATGTGCTTGAGAGCTCCATGCGCTTTACCCATCCGATCATGCCGTATCTGACCGAGGAAATTTGGCAAACTATCGCGCCGCTGCTAAATCGCAAAAACACCGACAGCATCGTCATCGCTGATTATCCGCAAACCGATAGCGCGCTGATTAGCGAGCAAATCGAGTCCGATATGGACTGGCTACAAGAGCTGATCGCTAGCGTCCGTAATATCAGAGGTGAGATGAAACTCGGTAACGCGGTGCGCTTGCCTGTGCTACTACAAAATATCTCTAGTGAAGAAGAGCAGCGTCTATCGCGTATTGCCAATCAATTTAAGGCATTAGCGAAAGTGGAGAGCTTAACGATTCTAAAAGACGGTGATGAGGTGCCACTATCCTCATCGAGTATGGTTGGTCAGCTACGCGTCCTTGTACCCATGAAAGGGCTGATTGACCCAACCGCTGAACTAAAACGTCTGGGTAAATCTTTTGATAAGCTACAAAAGCAAGCCGAAGGTATCTCGCGTAAGCTGAGCAATGAAGGCTTTGTCAGTAAAGCGCCTGCGGCAGTGGTCGATGCGGAGAAAGCGAAACTGGCTGAGCTAGAAGGGCAGTTGACGGCGATGACAGCGCAGATGGAGCAGTTGAAAGCGTTGTAACTTAGTAATTTCATTGCAAATAAACGTACCAAATATATTTGCATAATACCTTTGGGGTAGATATAATAAACTTACAACTCACCCTTAGTATCTAAAATTAAGTTTTTAGCTTGCATAGGGCAAAAAAACCGTTACAGTGTCATGCTGTAGCGGTTTTTTTATATCGACAAAAAAGTTAGGCGGTTAAATTTGAAAACCAATGTATATATTGATGGCTATAATCTATTTTATGGCTGTCTAAAGCACAGTAATGACAAATGGCTGGACCTATACCATCTATTCGCCAATCGTATCATTCATACACAAGATCCAAACGCTGTTGTTGACACCGTATATTTCTTTACCGCAGATATTAAATCAAAAGTATCCACGATGGGTGCAAACGCTCAGCAAGCACAGCACGCTTATCATCGGGCCTTGCAAACAAAGTATCCTAATCATATAAAAATCATAAAAGGGTACTATGCGTTTGAAAAAGGTAATATGCTCAAATACAAACAACCCCCTGACAAAAGCGACCGTGTTGAAGTGTGGCGCTTAGAAGAAAAGCAGACGGATGTCAATATTGCATTGACTGCCTATCGAGATGCGATACAGAATAAGGCACAACAAGTGGTCTTTGTCTCGAATGATACCGATCTTGAGCCTGCGCTTAGAGCACTGAGAGAAGATCTGGGCGACGCTGTTACTATCGGTGTCATCATTCCCATAAGAAAAGATAGCCGTCGTCCAAAAAACCAAAGCCTCAGCCAATATGCTGACTGGACACGCTCGTATATTACCGATGATGAACTGGCAGACAGCCGCTTACCCAATAAAGTACCTACCAAGAAAAAACCAATTCTAAAGCCAGAATATTGGTAAATTTCGTATTTTTCACAAGCTACTTTATACCTAAAAAAGGTGTAAGATAAGTATTGGAGGCTTTGTGAGTAAAGCGCCAGCCGAAGTAGTCGATGCTGAGAAGACGAAACTGGCTGAGCTAGAAGGTCAGATTAAGACTATGGCGGGGCAGATGGAGGAGCTTAAAGCGTTGTAAAAAAAGCAAAAGCTTAAAGAGCATGGCCTCAGCATCGAAGTTCTTTACACCATAGAAATATGCGATGCATGGGGCAGTGTTCTTTAACGACTTAGCTCGGCGCTCGTCCCTCGCGCAAGAACAATAAGAGTGACCTAAGTAAGAAAGTATAGGGTAGGTTGGCATCGAGGTGCAAAACCAAAACATGCCTTAACTGTTGGATATTATAGACTCTATCCAGTCTAATAGTATTAGCTATATTAAGTTTTAGTTTTAGTTTTAGAGAAATATAAATTTAGTAAAGAGTTTAAACATATGCAAAGTAATTCTGTTATTTTCTCTAATAAGGCTTCGGATTTACTTGATAAATATCAACTAAGTCTTAAAGATAAAAATACAAATAATTTTCATTGTTATTTGCTGAAATTCTATGAATTACTGGAAAGTTATATATCAGAAGAGGTTTTTATTCAACTTGAAAAGTTACGATCAGAGTGTGAAAATCAGTACGAAGCTGAGGCTCTTGATAAGGATATTAATGATCTGAAAGTCTATTTGGGCATAGGGGAGTATTCAGGTGTTTCTAGTAGTTTAGGTGATAGATTGAAATCTATTAGTATAAGTATTAAGGATATTCACTTTCCGAAAGACGACAATCTAATTTATGTAACTAGTGAAACTAAGGAGGTACTATATAGACTAGGTAGAATAGATTTTATCAACTGTAAGTTCGATTCAAGTCGACTCAGTACAAATGATAATATGTACTTTGAATTATGTGATTTTATAAAAGACATTTATATTACTCCGTTCTATAAGAATGGCTTTGGTGAAAAGTACCGTTATATAAGTTGTAATTTCCATAATAATGTTTATTTATCTGCTTCAGATGATAATAAACAAGAGTTATGCAATGTATTTTTTGAGTGTGACTTTTTAAAAGATGTAGATATCCAAAATTTAAATTTTAAAAAAAACCTTTTTAGCTTTCCTAATATTTTAGATTCTATTAAAAAAAAGAGCGCTCTTGTAGCTTTATCTACCAGTAAAAGCGAATTTTTAAGAATAAGAAATTGTCATAGTTTTAATAAATTAATAATATCTAATTGCAGTTTTGAAACTGATTTCAAAATAAATGGTTTTGATGACAAATATTTTAATGAAGTTGAAATGCATGATTATAAGTATAAAGCAGGCAGTTCCAACATTAAAGAGCTTAAAATAATAGATACAAATTTTAAATCAAAATTAGAAATTAAGAATAAAAATATTGATATTTTTAATTTTGAAAACTCTAACGTCACTAAAATTTTTGATATATTTGGAAGTAGGTTTATACAAGCAAAATTTGATAAGTGTATATTCAGTGATTTTGCTGGATTTGAAAATGTAAATTTTGGAAATGAAGTGGAAAAGGATAATGAAAAATTCTTAACAGTTTTCAAATATGTTACTTTTATGGACTTCTCTAGTTTTAGAGGAGTTAAATTTAATTCTGGATTAGACTTCTCAAAAACTAACTTAAAAGATACACCTAACTTTCTTAATGTTTATATTAGTCCAATAAACACAAATCGCGAAACATTTAGAATTATAAAAAACTCATTTGATGATGCAGGCAATAAAATTGAGGCAAACAGGTTCTTTATCGAAGAAATGAAGGCTTATAGAAGAGAGCTGAAAATTAAAGGTGGGGAATGGTTTAATCGCTTTATACTTTTTTTCAATAGATGGGCTTCAAATTTTGGTGGTAATTATATTTTACCCATAATTTGGTTAGTAATCAGTGTTGTGATTTACTCAGAAATTATTGATTGGCACAATAGATTTTTTGTTGAAAACGAGTATTTTTGGAATCGTGATTTTAATACTCTATCTGTCAGAGCAAATAGTATTGCAGAAAGTTTTTTACCTTTTAGTAGATTCTTACAGGGTAGAGAGGGTCTCGAATTTACAAGCTTATTATTTTATATATTGTTTGTCATACTTACTTGGCAGACTATTGTTGCGGTAAAGAGGCATACTCAACGTTAAGGAATACCATGAACCATCTCACTGTCGGACAACGCGCGCCTTTAAGCAACCTTGCAATTGATGACACCGCACCAATCACGCTCAAGTTCATCCGCCAAAGCCCAATAGAGATGGATATCAGCTTCTTATATTAATTTAATTCAAAACCTAAAAAACCGCCACAGAAATCTACGGCGGTTTTTTATCATTCAAAATCTCTTAACTTTTAAAATTCCTACAGCGCCCACAGCGATTGATACTGCTCATCCGTCAACGTCACGATATCAATCTCGGCTAGCATCTCGCGTAGCTCTTGCCATTTATCTGCATCAGGCGTGATTGGTGTGATCAATCTGCTCAGCGTATTATCAATGATGGCATCCATCAGCGTATCCGCCTCAGTTTTACTATAGTTGTAATACATATGGTGGGCAGTCTCTGGATCATTTTTACACAGCTCTGTCATCTGGTTGGTCACTTGGATGAAAGTATCTATCGCGTCTTTTTTCGCGGTATAGATATCATCCGTCGTGAGAATTTCTAACGCCGAAAAGTTCGGATAAGGTGACAGATGCTGATCGATAAACGTAAAGTCTAGCCCTTCATGAGTCGCCTCAACCCCTTCAAAGTTATAAAAGCACAGCCATGCACCATCGAGGCTTGAGTCTTCTTGCAGGTTTTTTATATGATAAAAGTCTTTTTGTACAAAGCTCACATTGTCACGACTGATAGTAAAGCCATTTTTCTTGGCATAGCGGGCTAATATCTCAAAGCCAATACGATTGGTTTTTTCTTCAGCAGCAGGGGTACAGATGCGAATCGGTTGATTGTTTTTTAGCTTATCCATGCTGGATTGCTGCATCAATATGCCGCCGTCAGTCTCAAAAAAGCAGCCCAGCGCACGCAGATTAGGCGCGTAATGCTCAAACAGATGAATCGGCTCATTCACATGCAGATCGATACTTTGGTTTTGCAATTCAGCAAAGCCATCATAGTGGTCATCAGGCTCAATGATAGTGATATCTAGCCCTGCCTGCTCATATGCGCCTGTGGTCACACCCGCGATAAAGGGCAGGTGATCAGGGTTCAAAAACCATTCGAGGGTAAGGGTCAATTTGGTGGTCGGCTGCATGGTTGTTTCCTTTTTAATGATAGAAAACAATCAGACTGATGCTGTTTAAATAAAACAAAAAAGGCAAAACAAGAAAGGCAAAATCTCAACATGTAAGGCGCTATCAGATCAGCGAATCAGGTAGAGGTTTCTCTTATTTATAGACTGCTTAGGGTCTGTCATGCTTGTTTCCTACGTCAGTGCTAACTGCTTCAGGTTCACGGGTGTGTCTCAGCGATGGTTTTAACAATCGTTACAAGGTTAAAAGCAAAGCACCCCGACAAGATTGAGTGGTGCTGCATTATTTTTAATCAGTACTGCTAATGAATCCGTACTGCGAATGGCTATTATCGATAGCTACGGCATCATCATAGACGACTTGTAAGCGGTGATGCAAGCGTATCAGGAATGACAATGAATGGCATTCATACATCTATTAGCTACTTTAACTTACAACTCACCCTTAGTATCCTTAGTATCTAAAATTAAGTTTTAGCTACCTAGGGCAAAGTACCGCTACCGCCTCAAGCCGTAGCGGTTTTTTTTATGTCAGTAAGATAAAGCAAACAAGTTCGACCACCTTAATACTCGCAAACTAACCATCATGTAGCGAGGCTTATAAACACTCCGTACACTCGTTAGTCTTATTAATACATAATATGGTATATTAAAGGCATAATTATATAAGTCTTGAGGTAGTTATGAGCTTGAACTTGTACGTCTTTTTGTGGATTGCCTTTACCTTTTTTACCTTCCTGATTACAGTCAGTAAGATAAACGCCTATCGAGCCGTCGGAAAAAGAGGGGCGACTGAGGTGGACCATGCTGATAGTCATTTCGGTATCGAAAATAGCTTTTATAGAACGAATGCTTCTTGGCACGATATTATCTTTTTTCATGCCTCGGCGTCGGGGCTGGCTGCCGTACTACTGATACTGGTGATCAAAGGTAAGATACTGTTCCCGGGCACCGAGACCTTTTTTGGTATCGTCGCTCCCGTGGTGATCTTTATTATCAGTATCACGCTACTGGCTTTGGCGTTTTACTTTTTTGCCATCTCTATGCTCAAGCTTGGCACGACGCTCAGTAAGATTAAGATTAATAATAAAGAGATTAAGACGTTTTATGCGACCGCTGGCGTCTTTGTTTACTTCGTTATCTTTACGGTGATTGTGCTGCTATTAGTATAAGTCGTTTCTATGATGAAGCAAAAACCACTTTAGCCTTTGCTAGTAGTGGTTTTTTTATGGGCAGATGGTAGAGGCAGACCGCTAGACATGAAATAACCACATAAAAACGCAAAAACAATATTGAGCCAAATGAGTCTTTATTGCATGATTATTTTTTTATAAAAATAGCTCTTAAACGCCTACTAGCATTGATGTAATCAATATGACCGACAAAAAAGCCTTTTATTATCGTCCCAAGACCAATCAGTCTAACAGCGCGGCGCTGCGCTGGACGTTTGTGATACTAGGCTGGTTGTTTTTTGTACTGGGTATCATTGGCGTAGTATTACCAGTGATGCCGACTGCGCCTTTTATACTGTTGGCAGCAGGGTGCTGGGCGCGCAGCTCAAGACGCTTTCACTTTTGGCTGATTAATCATAAATACTTCGGCAAGTACGTCCGTGATTGGGAAGAAAATCATGCAGTACCGCTTTATGCTAAGTGGCTTGCGACCATCATGATGGCGATATCGACAGCTATGCTGTTTTATCGCTTGCCTGAGGGTTTGATTTGGATAGCGTGGCTTGTCGCAGTGGTCTGTACAGGGGTTGCTATTTACCTTTTTCGCTTGCCAAATGCTCAATAAACCAATAAGTTAGCGCAAAAAAACGCTGATTTGTAACCAGTTACACAAAAAGCCATATATCACTTGCGATAGTACGATAAGCCTTTTATAATACGCACAAGCTTAAGAGCAGTTCTGCACAAATCATTACCTCGTAGTATTAGTTATAATCCTTCGTTTTAATATTTATCGTCAGTAGCTATTTGCAAGCGTTACCGGTCAATGAGACCATCAATAAATTAAAAAGTAGGATTATCAACATGTCAGACGTTCAAAAAGGTACAGTTAAGTGGTTCAACGAAGCTAAAGGCTTTGGTTTTATCGCTCCAGAAAACGGCGCAGACGTTTTTGCTCATTACAGCGAAATCTCTGGTTCTGGTTTCAAAACTTTGGCTGAAGGCCAAGAAGTTGAGTTTACTGTAACTCAAGGCCAAAAAGGCCCACAAGCACATAACATCGTTGCTATCTAAATTGTCTTTTTATTGACAAGCTATTAGATAAATAGATGTAAAAAAAGCGAACCTTAGGGTTCGTTTTTTTATGCCTGCCGTTTAAGGTTTGGCTGTCGAGAGCTATCCCTCTTATGGGTTGCATGCAAAGCATAACCCGCCGATAGCGGCTAAATAAAGCTAATACCTATATTAATTAGACCACCGCCAAGGAGTAACCAGCCAAACATAATCGCGCCTAAAATAAGCGGCTTAGAGCCTGCTTGCTTGATCGCACTGAGATGCGTGGTGAGTCCTAACGCAAACATTGCCATAGTCAGCAGTATATCATCGAGCAGGACCATAGTACTCTCAAAGCTATCTGACATATTCAGCCAAGTATGTAGCAGCACGATTAAGATAAAAATGAAAGCAAACCAAGGTACTTTGACTTGCTTGACTCGGCTCATAACGGGTAGTTTTTCTCCTTTGCCATTACCGCTTTTGGTGAGCAGAAAGGACAAAATCAATAAAAATGGTGCAAGCATCATCACGCGGATCATCTTAGTCACCACTGCCGTATCGCCAACCTCTGCGCTGATGGTGTTGCCCGCGACGACGACTTGCGCCACTTCATGAATGGTAGAGCCGGTATAGATGCCATAATCTTGCGGTGACAGCCACACTTGTAGCCAGCCGAGATGATAGAGAAAGGGATACAGCAGCATGGCAATCGTACCGAAAACAACAACGGTTGCCACCGCAATAGTAACTTTGTGCGCTTCAGCTTTGATGACAGGCTCCGCGGCAATAACCGCCGCCGCCCCGCAGATACTTGCGCCAGAACCAATGAGCAACGTCGTCTCTTTATCGACCTTTAACAGCTTAGTACCGATCCAATAGGTCAATAAAAAGGTGGAGCTCAGCACTAACGCGTCGCTTAATACCGCTGGCATACCAACGCCAGCCACTTCTGTCAAAGTCAATTTGAAGCCATAAAATATAATCGCTAAGCGCAAGAGTTTTCCTTTGGCAAAACCAACGCCAGCTGCCAAACTTGGCGCAAACTTGGGATAAATAGTATTGCCCAGTACCATACCGATCAAAATCGCTAGCGTTAACGAGGATAAGCCAATAATGCGCCCGTGACTCCAGACGTCCAAGCTCGTATTTAGCCATAAGCAAAACAAGCTACCGATGAGCACGGCGATCAGCCCTGCTAGATGCCGAGACCGAGGCACATAATCAGTTATGGCTTGTATAAAAGAGGGCATATTTAGATCCTAACGGGCGTTTTTTTGCTTATTGACTGCTGTTATTGAGGTTGCTTTAAGGCGTTGCCATCGTAATTGTTAATAGTTTTGACAGGCATTAGCTTATGTATGGATATTATAAGTAAAGCTCATATATAATAAAAACAGATTGATGAGATAGGAATTATCGATTTTTTGGGTAAAAGAAAGCGAAAAGCTTGGATACCTATAAGTTTGCTTGTCTCTATCTATCAATGACTCACTTGTTACAGGACGCTTATTTTGACGGACAAATCTAGCCAGACACTGCCAAAAATTACCCTAAAACAGCTGGCAGTCTTTGTCAGTATTTATCAGACGGGCAGTACAAGCCGTGCTAGCGAGCAGCTGCACTTGTCGCAGTCAGCGGTCAGTAGTGCTTTGGCCGCGTTAGAAGAGCGCCTACAGATGCCGCTATTTGAGCGGGTAGGCCGTAACCTCAATCCTCATCGCAATGCCCAAGCTGTTTACGTACAAGCACAGGCTATATTAGGACAAGCGCTTACCCTTGAGCATTATCATAAGCATCAAGCCGGTCAGTTGCATATTGGCGCGAGTACTACTATCGGCAATTATGTGTTGCCCGAGCTCGTGGCTCAGGTATATGAAGCGCTGCCCAAAGCCAGCATCGA
This sequence comes from Psychrobacter submarinus, assembly GCF_904846685.1. Taxonomy (GTDB): domain Bacteria; phylum Pseudomonadota; class Gammaproteobacteria; order Pseudomonadales; family Moraxellaceae; genus Psychrobacter; species Psychrobacter submarinus. The sequence goes on along the minus strand of NZ_CAJHBQ010000001.1, from coordinate 1,263,865 downwards.
GCTGTATATCGCCAATACGCGCGAAGTCATCAGCGAGATTGAACAGCTTAATATCGACATCGCGCTTGTAGAAGGTATGCCAAGGCCGAGCGATAGCAAAGTGCTGGAGCAGCGCGCTTGGCGTACTGACACTTTGATGGTCTTCGCCAAGCGTGATAGCCGGTGGCTAAAAGGATTGAGTAATTATAACGAAGCGGGCGGCGGTTATGAGCTGACCACCGAGCAGCTCTCAAAGCTGCCCTTACTCGTGCGAGAAGTAGGCTCAGGCACTCGGCAAATCATTGATGAGCAGTTATTGCAGTATCTACCCGGTGCGGAGGTGGTTCGGGCCATCGCGCAGTCAGAAGCGATAAAAAATATGGTCAACACCGATATAGGACTGGGCTGTCTCTCGCAGCACGTCATCGAAAAAGAGCTTGCGGAGGCAAGTCTAGTACCTGTCAAAATTAAGGGAATAGATCTAAGAAGGACTTGGTGGCTAGTTTGGCACAAAGCCCGGCATCAAAGCCCGATTTGGCAGACCTTTATTGATATTATTCAGTAAATGCAGCGTTATACCTTTAGCGCAACCTTTATCGCGCCAGCAAAAAGCGCTGTGTAGCTGCTACACAACGCTTTTGTTTGAGAGTTAGTCTTTCGATTTAAATGCGAATAAACGGATAGAATGACGCTTGATTAATCTGGTTTATCAAGCCGAACCACTAAGCTATCGCAAGGTACATTAGGCAAGATGTTATCAGCGGTGGCACCGCTCAGCCAAGCAACGATACCGTGGCGCTCATGGCGACCTATGACTAATAAATCGACTTCGTGTTTGTGACAATAATTAACGATACCTTCGCTGCTAGAGATAGCGGTAGTCACTTGCGAGTTGACTACATTTAGCTCATTGCGATCCAAAAACTGCGCTAGCTTAGCGCGTGCCTCTTGGCAACGTTCATCATCGATCTCATCGTAGAGACTAGACGCTGGCACCAGCTCATAGCCGAAGCCAACCATGGTGTCTTTTACGATATGTAGTACCGATAACTTAGAGTTCGGGCGGTTAGAGACGATATGCTTAGCTTTTTGGGCCACGATATCAGCATCTGGTAAAAGATCAGTAACTAATAAAATATGTTGATAACTCATAGAGTCTTCCTTGTGGCTGATGATATCTACTATAGCACTACTAATAGCCGCTGTTAAGTCGCTACTGGCTGATCGAGCTTGACGACTAAGCTGTCACAAGGTGCATTAGGCAAGATATTGTCTGCAGTCGCGCCGACTAGCCAAGCCGCGATACCTCGGCGCTCATGGCGTCCGATAATGAGCAGGTCAACGTTCTTGTTATTGCAGTAGTTGACGATGCCTTGGTCGTTAGAGATCGCTGCTGTCACCTCAGAGTTGACCGCATTAAGCTCATTACGATCAAGAAATTGTGCCAGTTTTGCTCTGGCTTCTTGCCAGTGCTCGCCATCTGTTTCGCCAGATAGGCTCGACGCGGGTACCAGCTCATAACCGAAGCGCACCATATCGTCTTCAACGATGTGTAGTACTGATAATTTCGCCTCAGGCGAGCCGGCAAGCACGCGTTTCGCTCTTTGTGCGACGATGTCGGCATCCGATAGCAAGTCGGTGACTAATAAGATATGTTGGTAACCCATAGTAGACTCCTTTATTAACATCCTTTCATTCATAGTAGCAGTAGCGCTGAGCTTTGTTAAGTAAAATCCATAATTTAATTGTGGTTATGAATAGCGCTATAAAGTTAAGACTTATCACGTCAATCTAGTTATGGGCGTTAGCGCTTGTAGCTTGACTTATCAAACTACTAGCCCCATCTAGCAGCAACGATACTTTTTAATAAACGTCTTAACACACTTTTCATCGAAAGCACTGACTAGAGCACTGACTAGTTAGACACCGAACCAAAGAGCAAAATAATAGGCCACAAGGATATTTATGACTGATACATTTACAGCGGATCTTACTCTGCATCCGGCATTTGAGCTTATCGAGCATCGTCACATCGAAGCACTCTCTATTGACGTCATCATCAGCCAACACGTCAAAACGGGCGCTATGCACTATCACTTAGCGCATCCTAGTGACGAAAATGCTTTTTTGGTGGGCTTTCGTACGCAGCCAATGGACTCCAAAGGTGAAGCGCATGTGCTCGAACATGTCGCGCTGTGCGGCTCCGAGAAATTCCCAGTGCGCGACCCGTTCTTTTCGATGATTAAGCGCTCGTTAAATACCTTTATGAATGCGATGACAGCGGCCGATTGGACCGCGTATCCTTATGCCACGCAAAATAAAAACGATTATTTTAATTTGCTCGAAGTCTATCTCGATGCTGCTTTTTTCCCAAATATTCATCCGCTAGATTTTGCGCAAGAAGGTATTCGCGTTGAATTAGATGAGGACGATAAACCGCAGTTTAAGGGCATTGTCTTTAATGAGATGAAAGGGGCAATGAGCGGCGAGATCGATCAGCTCTATCATACTGTTGCCCATCATCTGTTCCCAACGACGACTTATCACTATAACTCAGGCGGTGATCCTGCAGATATTCCTGACTTGACTCATAATGAGCTGGTGGCGTTTCATCAAAGCCATTATCATCCAGCAAACAGTGTCATCATGAGCTTTGGTAATATTCCGGTCTCTGAGACGCAAGCGCGGATTCATGATGATGCGTTAACTCAGTTCGCCGCGGGCAAAAAACACGTTTCGCGTCCAGAAGTGCGTCTGTCAGCATCGATTAGTGCTGTCGATACTTATACTGCTGACGAAGCCGGTCCTAATCAGACTCACCATGTCCTCGCTTGGCTACTGCCTTCGATTACTAACCCTAAGCAGCGCTTGGCACTGCGTTTACTCGAAGGGGTGCTGATCGAGCATGCCGGCTCGCCACTACGGGCTTATCTAGATAGTCATCCACTAGGCACGTCGCCCAGTCCGCTACTAGGTCTGGACGATAGCCATTATGAAATGGTGTTTTATACTGGTCTGCGCGGCTCTGAGCCTGAACATGCTGAGGCGGTGGAGCAAGGCATTATGGACTTGCTTGCTGATGTCGCAAGCAAGCCTATCGATTCTGATACTATCGAGACAATACTGCATCAGATCGAGATTGACCAGCGTCATATCGGCGGCGATAGTATGCCTTATGGTCTAAACTTGATGTTAGAAGGCTTTAGCACCGCTATTCACGACGGCAATCCTATCGACGTGTGGGAGGTCGATGAGCACTTGGCTTGGCTACGCGAACAAGTAAAAGATGAGCAGTGGCTGCCTAATTTGATTAAAACGCATCTACTCGATAATAATCACCGAGTGCGCGTGACTTTGGTTCCTGATAGCGAAAAATCAGCGCGCCTAGCTGCCGCTGAGCAAGTGCGCCTTGATACTATCGCTATGGATTTGACCGAAGATGATAAGGCAATCCTTGAAAAGCAAGCGCTAGATCTAGCGGCGCGTCAAGCTGCGCCTGATGATCTAAGCTTATTACCTAAAGTGGGCTTAGAAGATGTACCAACCGATATTAGTTTTAAGCAAGGCACGCAAAAGCAAGTAATGCTTAGCGGACAGGACAGCACTTTGTTTGAATACGAGGCAGGCACTAATGGCTTGTATTATTATCAAGTGATTGTGCCGTTGACTGATGCGATTGGCAATCAGGATACGAGCAACCTGCCAGTGAACGAGGTGATTAATCATCCGCTGCTGCCGATTTATTTAAGTTTACTCTCAGAGCTCGGTACAGATGAGCTTGACGCTTATGAGATGCAAGCGAAGCAGGCGGCGCACTCATCAGGCGTGACCGCCCGTATCAGCCAACGTACTGCTATCGATGACAGTCATGCGATTAGCAGCTACTTTGTGGTGGCAACTCGCGCATTGAACCGTAAGACGGAAGCGATAGACTTGCTAAAAGAGGTGATGCAGCATAGTGTCTTTGAAGAGCATGACCGTATCAAGGAGATTTTGCAGCAGCGTCAGGCCAGTTGGCAGTCGCGTCTGGCCAGTGCAGGCCATGCCTACGCATTACAAACGGCGAGCCGAGCGATGAGCCGTCAAGCGCAGCTAGAGTATGTCCGTAGCGGTCTGCCCGCGCTTAATGCCCTAAAAGACTTCTTAGCCCATGCAAGTGATGACGATAACAAATGGGATGAGCTGGCTACTAGCTTGATGGCGCTGCATCAGCGCTTGCTGAGCCTGCCTAAGCACGCCGTTATCATCTGTGAGGCCGAGCAAACCGAGCGCTTAAGCGATCTGATTGTAGATAGCTGGCAGGACGTTAAGGCATCCACAGTAAATGCTAAGCAGATAGAGGAGAATATCCCAAGTGAGTTTACTCAGCTTGAATTAGATCCAGCGCTAGACGGCGAGCCAGATGCTGTCAAGGCGCTGGAGAGTGACCCTATCGCTGAGGACTTAGCTTGGCTGGTTGCGACTAACGTCTATCACAACGCTAGCGCTTATAGCGTACCTGCTGCTGACCATCCAGATACAGCAGCGCTTATGGTGCTTGCGCCTTATTTACGTAATGGCTACTTGCATAGTGCCATTCGTGAGCGCGGCGGCGCGTATGGCGGCGGCGCCGGCTATGATGCTAATGCTTGTGCCTTTAAGTTTTTCAGCTACCGTGACCCGCACTGCGCTGAGACTTTTGCGCACTTTGAGGCCAGTATCGAGTGGTTACTGAGTGAGCCGCAAAGCGCTGAGCAGCTAGAAGAGGCGATACTGGGCATCATCTCGGGTATGGATAAGCCCGGCTCGCCAGCAGGGGAGGCGATTAAGGCTTGCTTTGCCAATCTGCATAATCGTGGCGAGGACTGGCAGCGTAAGATGCGCGCCGCTATTTTGGCGGTGACTATTGATGATATACAGCGTGTGGCTAAGCAGTACCTGCAAGGCCAACAGCACGTGCGTGCGGTGCTAGCGCCTTATGATAAAGAGGACAGCGTAAAAGATCTGGGCTTTAAGGTTTGTAAAATTAACAGTTAGCCGTTACTGATATTTGAAAAGAAGAAAAGCCAAGCACGATGCTTGGCTTTTTTGCGTTAAGCGATAAGCTATTACAGTTAAGTGTTAATAACGCTTAATGCTTTTGTCTTTGGCAATCTGATCTTGATGAATCGGGAAGTCTTCACGCTTATCGAACTGTTTGCGATCGGCGAAGTAGTTGTTGAGTGTGCGTCTCACCGCCTCAAAAGCGATCTCATCCCACGGGATATCTTCTTCTTTAAATAGCGCGCTATCTAAGCTCTCAGAGCCAATACCATAAGCGCCGTCTTTTAGATCGTTTAAGTAAATCACATAGATCTGACCGATATCAGGGATATCATAAAGACAATAAAGCTGCGGGTTAATGACCACTGCATCGGCTTCCTCAAAGCTCTCGCGCGCCGCGCCTTCTGCCATGGTTTCACCATTTTCCATAAATCCTGCTGGCAACGTCCAAAGGCCATATTGCGGCTCGATAGCACGGCGACATAAGAGCACTTTGTCTTCATAAATCACTAGCGACCCGCAGATCATCTTAGGGTTTTCGTAGTGAATGTAGTTACAGTTAGGACAGACTAAGCGCGGCATATTATCCGTAGGGGGGATTTTGCGCTCGGCTTCATGACCACACTCGAGACAATATTGCATAACAGCTGCCTTATTTAATTGAGAACCTAGAAATTTTTAGCTAACAAGCCTTTAACGTTTCAGCTTGCAGAGCCCTAAGATAGCATAGTTTTTAGTATTAGCAGGGCGCGATATCATAATGCTCCTATTCAAGAACAAAAAAACACTATATAGAGGATAAAGCAGGAAATGTAGTCCGTCATTGATGCCATATATTATAAATGGTATGCGATATAGATGACTGGAGGTGCAGGGCAGCTAAATTGGCCTACGCAGTCATCAACTTGGCACTACTGACATGCTAAGATGATCCCATATACAGGACTGATGATAAAAATAGGCAGTAATAATGACAGTAATTCATGAGTTTGAGAGCTTTGATGAGCTAACCGTAGCGCGGCCTGCCTTTATTCGTCATCCTAAGCTTAGACAATTGGCTGAGCGCGTGCAACAACGAACGCTGAAGACGTTACCAGACACGTCGTCTGATACTTTAGTGAGCGCCTCTGCTTATAACCTCTACGACAAAACCTATAACGAGCGAGTGTTACAGAGCTTATATCAGACCCCTATCGCTGATGCCTCCGTACTCGTAGCGATTACTCGTGAGCGCAGGCCGAAATTGCTACTGACTCGCCGCGCGGCGCACATGAAAAGCCACGCAGGAGAGGTATCCTGTGCAGGCGGTAAGTATGAGCTAGGTGATGGTAATAACGTGGTCACCGCGCTACGTGAAGCTTATGAGGAGACTGCGCTGCTACCTAATAAAGTCCAGCTTCTCGGTCAGCTGCCGATTCAGACCTCAAAGAGTGGGATGAGTGTCCGTCCTATCGTAGCGCTTATCGCGCCAGACCTGCCCTTGATCCCTGAGATTGGTGAGATATCGCGCATTTTTTGGGCGGACTTCGAGACGCTGATCACTCAGCCGACAACCGAGTATGCGATAGAGTATACGATGCTTGAGCAGACGGCAACGATACTCACGCCAAGCTGGGAGGTGGATGGCGAGACCGTTTGGGGCCTAACCGGCAAGGTCATCGCCAGCTTACTAGAGACCGGATTTGATCGTCAGCTTGAGTGGTATTATCGTCTAAAAGACTCAGGAGTTGAGTTAGACCGCTAACGATGCGCGCTACTCTACAGCCTAGGGCGTGTCCCTAATTCAAGCGTTTATGACTAAATGGGCTAAAAATGGCTAAATCTTTGGCAAACGGTGTCAAATAGCTAGTCAATATCTTGATATTACCTTCGCTATTTTCCTTGTTTGCCTGCGATTTATCTCATTTTCATCATCATTTTTGAAATAGGGACACGCCCTAGTTAAACCTTTGTTATGACTCTTTAGTTATGATTCTTTATAATAACGGTCGTTTTTTTTCAGCCACCAGTTCATATTGTCTTGGCGCTTAGCACGGAACTGCTCAAGCTTCGCCGCCATAGTGCTGTTGTGCTGGCGTGCCGTATCAAGCGCAAACAGAATCGGTACTGAGGTTAACACGCCAAAACGAATTTTCGATTTGGGCAGCTGTAGTCCATCACCGATATCATCACCGACTAAGGTGCGAGTGACGCTGGCATTGACCATCTCCACAAACCGGCCTTTGCGATTATCCTCACCCATGAGCTGACGCGGTAAGTCGTGCAGCGCTTTGGCTAAGGGTTGTCCCATCTTAAAATCAAGCTGCTGAATGGACAAATAAGTATACAGCCACTCCCAGCACGCCGCTTCCGTCTGCGGTAAACGCGCTAAATCCACGCCCATCCAGTAGCTGGCTAGATTCCATAGATGCAGAATGCCGCGAGCTTCTTCGCTACTGATACGCGCGCCTAACAGCCGCAGCCCGCGCATAATCAGTAACGAGAATTGTAGATGAGTTGCAATCATATCGGTCTGATTGATCGGCAGACCCCAATAGTCGCTATTCCAGCTGCCATCAGAATTATGATGCTGAGCGCTTGTGCTAATCACGCCATCCGCTGCGGTGAGTTGACCGGTGAGCAGTTTTTGCCGCACTAAGGTATGGATTTGCCGCACATGAATGGACTGACGCCAGCCCTCAGAGCCAATCGCTAATACTTGCGAGAGAGGCGCTTTATTTTGAGCAGAATCGTTTAGCTGTGGATGCTCAGAGACCGCCAAAATATAGGCGTAAGTACGCATCAAACGCGGCAGTGCATCGTGCATTAATGCCCCAGTCTGAATCAGCGGTAAAGACAGCGCCGGAATACTATAACCTGCCATTAGCGCAACATTACGCAGTAGCCATATTAGCATCAGCGGATAGCGGCGATAGGCGATAGCGCCGATCTCTGCCAGCTTAGGATCAAACCAGTCAGGATGAGCGCTAAATTGCTCAGTTAGAGTGATAAAAGCGGGATGGGCGAGGATGTCGTCATCTATGCTATCGTTCGCCGCTTGCTTAGCGTCTGGCTGAGTATGAGCCGTATTCGCTGGCAAGATGAGCTGCTGTAAAGGATTAGCAAAGCGAATATTATCAGCAGCCAATTGATCGACTAGAGGATCACCGATGTCGTAACCCTCGACAATCTCAGCCAATAACTTCGGATCAATCTGAAAGTCTTTTGGCAATAAATAGCGTCTAATGCGCTTGAGTACTTGCAGCTCAGTATGGTCATCGATAGCAGTGCTACGACCATGACGCTGATAGCTGCCTCTCTGTATACCGTTATAGTTAGCCATATCTGTAGCACCGTTTTGCGAGGATCTCTTGCCTTTATTATAGCAGTGACGTTACTGCTCTCAAGATACAGCCGGCTTCATCAGCGCTTTATAACAGCTGCTTTGTGCACGCGGATAAGACTAGATAACAAGCTAATCGTAGTTAGTCGCGATGGACATCGTTTAAGCGGCTAAGCTGTCTTTCAGTGTAGATTATCTCGCGTTCGAGTCTTCGCAGTTTTGCCGGTAGCGATAGCAGATAGCGGCGCGCTTCTTTTTCGTCTTCAAAATCGAGCATTTGCCCAGCACGCAGCTTAGTATAGTCTGCCTCGTATTCTTCTAGTAGCGCTCTGTCATCGTTAAGCTGTTTATTCAAACGGTAATATTCGCGGCCTTGCTGATTGGCTTGTTGTAGTCTCATGGTGCTACTAGCTGGACAAACACGGTTTAGCTCAAGACCACGACGACCGATATTGTAGGCATTATTCACAGTACAGTACTGCTTAAGACCTAACTGACGACCACGCTCCCAAGATTCATAATCCGCGGCGACATTGGCTTTAGCGCAAGCTTTTGAATGCGCAGCAAGCCTACTAGGAGGATAGCCTGCCACGCCGTCATTGTAGCCGATAGCTTGCCAGTTACCGACCATGCACTCTTCCACTGACAACGTCGCACAGCTTGCAAGTAACAGAGCACTACTACTAACCGTTACTAAAATCAGTCTAGATAACAGCCTAGATAACAGCATAGTAAGCTTCCTTTAATAGGCTTTATTCAATAATGCTTAAACGCCCTATCGTCCATTACTGCAAGTAGTCTATCACTGCACGGCGCAACAGTATTAATGACGCGTTAGGTCCACTGAGGTGCTGCTAACGTTATCTTTGAGAGTGGCTTTGAGCATAAGGTAACCGGCGACACCTGAGACAATAGAGCCCATGATAATACCTAAGCGCTCATCGAATAATGGCGAGCCGCCGCCAAAGGCAAGACCGCCGATAAATAAACTCATAGTAAAACCAACACCGCATAATAGCGCGACACCATAAATCTGCTGGAAGTTCATACCGCTTGGCATTTTTGAGATACCAAGTTTGAAGATTAACCAGCAAGCGAGCATCACACCAATTTGCTTACCGACAAATAAACCTGCGGCAATGCCAAGTGGCACAGAATGGAATAGCTCAGCAAACCCTGCTCCTTCGAGCGAGATACCAGAGTTGGCAAAAGCAAATATAGGTAAAATACCAAAAGACACGGTGTTTTGTAGATCGTGCTCAAGCTCTTCAAGCGGGGAATGCTCAGGATCTGTGCGATCAAACATCGGAATAAATAATGCCAATACCACCCCAGCTAAAGTGGCATGAATACCAGACTTTAGTACCGCGATCCACATAATCACCCCAACGAGGATATAAGGGGTGATAGTAGTCACGTTGCGGCGGTTAAGAAGATATAGAACCGGTAGACAAAGCGCTGCAAAAGCGAGCGAGCTGAGTGATAATTCATTGGTATAAAATAACGCAATGATTAAAATAGCGCCAATATCATCGAAAATAGCAATCGATACTAAAAACACTTTTAGTGAGTTAGGGACTCGGCTGCCAAGTAAGCTTAAGATACCAAGGGCAAAGGCAATATCCGTCGCCGCTGGAATGGCCCAACCTGCCCAAAATTCAGGCTCGTTATAGTTAAAGGCCATATACACGATGGCTGGGAAGACCATACCACCGATAGCGGCACCGGCTGGCAGGATGATTTGTTTGACGTTAGAGAGCTCACCGATGAGTACTTCACGTTTGAGCTCAAGACCGACTAAAAAAAAGAAAATCGCCATCAAACCATCATTAATCCAATGATGGGCATCTTTGGCAATCGCAAAGCTACCTATCTGAATGGCGACTGGCGCATGAATAAAGGATTCGTACCAAGTACTAAGAGGGCTATTGGCAATAATCATCGCCACGATAGCTGCCAGCGCTAATACAATGCCGCCTGACGCCTCGAGCTCAAGAAATGCTTTAAATCTTTTTACTGCCATATCATCCTCATGTGTTCAATTGATACCGTCAACTTAGATCGTTCTACTTATATTTTATAAGATGACAAATAGTTTGCTTTAGTTTCTCACAAATCTCTCAATATAAAAAATTTAATGCACTAAATATCATTATAAAACAATACGAATAAGCAAAATTTTTATTTTCTAGACTCTACTCAAAGACAGCATTTGCTGTTGTTGTCCTAAAAACAGGAGTCAAGCTTTAGAAACTATAGTGTGCTGGCAAATGCTGTCCAGTGCGGATAAAAAGCGCCTGATATACAAATGCTTTAGATAAATTTAGCAGACTTTGTCATGCTTTTGGGTTTTCTTATTAGTTTGACTCTATCGCAAACAAAAACTTCAGCCTATTTTAGACTGAAGTTTGTTGATTCTAGACTTAAGCAACTATTTATCAATGTCTGGCTAGATTATTAGCGTCTGGCTAGACCTTATCGCTTTCATCACTTTCACTACGACGTAGACCATCTTGCCATGTGTCAGTTTCAGCGCCGCTTATCTCATGATCACGAGTCTCAGCAGGCTTATTTATGGCCTCCGGCATATTTGTAGTCTCTATCGTATTGTCCGCTTCGCGGAACGAGTCCTGAATAGAAGCCGTGTCGTTATTATGCTGGTCATTGTTGTTTGGAGCATTGTTGTTTAGATCATCCCCACGACGGTGATTATAGCTCATACGCTCATTCAGCGTTGTCTCTGCATCGCGATGACGATGTTTAAGCGCCTCTTCTTCAGGATGGGCTTGCGTAAAGTCGGTTTGCTCAGTAGTTTCTCTGACAGTATCTTGCTCGCTACGCATCTCCACATCACCATCTTCTTCATAGCCATGATTGGGATTGGCATCACCAGTCTGCTCATGAAAACCAGTTGCCGCTTCATCGTGAGCGGGTGATGGTGTGTTTTTAGCCGCAGCATTACTATTGAGCTGTGCGTAATCGGTAAGCTTATGCACCGCGTTCTCTAGACTATGAGGATTATCACGCTCTTGAGCGTGCTGTAAGTGCTCATCAAAAACATCTGTCAATAAGGAATCGTAGCGAATGCCGTTATAGCGGATTAATTGCTCCGCTTCACTTTCAGTGATATCGCCATTTTGACTGGCTTGTACCACATGGTCTTCAAAGGTTAAACCCGCAAACTCACCTTTGTGCTCCGCTTTTTTGAATTTTTGCCATAATGGCTCAACTTCAAGTAATGTCTGATACGCATTTTCCATGCGACCATTAGGGTCCTCAGGGTCGGTACTGTAATAGACCATAGTTTTGAGATAATCGCGGAATGGGTTAGCTTCAAAATCATCCATAAAGGTATCACCAAGCTTCACTTTGAGCTCATCGCTTGTCGGCGTAAAGATACGGCCGCTAGGGAAGGTGACAAAGCCGACTACATTTGCTGCTATGCGGTTAGGGAAGTTGGCAAATAAAGAGACAAAGGCTTCTTGGATAGTATATAAGCTGTCTTGTAAAGCGACCTTGGCATGCAAGCGCTCAGCTTCGGATTTGGTGCCATTCTCATAGAACTGCAAAATAGCCGTAGCAATAAATAGATGACTATGAATGTCTGCTAGGCGGCCAGAGAGCATCTCTTTACGCTTCAGATCCCCTGCAAGTAACCCTAATGCCATGTCTGCGGTCAGCGCAAAGCTTGCACTCAAGCGGTTAATGTGCTTGTAGTAAGGGCGTGTAAAGGCATCGGCAAAGCTTGGCGCTTTACTACTACCACCGACATAACCTGCCACAAAGGCACGGGCACCGCGATTAAAGGTATAGCCTAAATGTTTAAAAAACAAAGTATCAAACTCTTTTACCGCGCTTTGCTTGTCTTCGCTTTGGAGCAGTTGTAGTTCATCAAATAGATAGGGGTGACAGCGCATCGCACCTTGACCAAATATCATCAATGAGCGCGTTAAGATATTCGCGCCTTCAACGGTAACGGAGACAGGAATAGCCTGATAAGGGGTCGATAAGAAGTTGCGTGGGCCCATCTGAATACCGCGGCCACCCAAGACATCCATACCATCATTGACCACTTCACGCATGGTCTCTGTGGCATAGTATTTTGCCATAGCAGTCATCACTGATGGCGTACCTCCTTGATTAAGACCACAAGTTACTAGATGGCGAAAAGCTTCAAGCATATAAGTTTGGCTTGCCATCCGGCTTGTCGCATCTTGTACGCCTTCAAACTTACCGACTGAGATTTTAAACTGCTCACGCACCTTAGCAAAAGCACCGACCGACAGATAAGTCATCTCGCTTGCTGAGGTCGAGAGCGCCGGCAAGGAGATACCGCGGCCTACGCCTAAGCACTCCATCAGCATGCGCCAACCGCGTCCTGCGTTTTCGACCCCGCCGATGATGTAATCTAGTGGAATAAAGACATCAGTGCCATCGACCGTACCATTCATAAAGGGCGAGCCACCAGGATTGTGGCGAGGGCCGGTAATGACGCCTTCGTGACTGGCAGGCACTAGCGCACAAGTAATGCCATAATCTGTCTTATCGGCATCGCCAAGTAGACCTTCTGGATCATACATCTTAAAGGCTAGACCGACCACTGTGGCAATAGGCGCTAGCGTGATCCAGCGCTTAGAGAAATTCATGCGAAGGCCAAGGACTTGCTCGCCCTCATGATTGCCATAACAGACCACACCCGTATCAGGGATAGCGCCTGCATCTGAGCCGGCTTCTGGTCCTGTCAAACCAAAGCAAGGAATCTCCTCACCACTGGCGAGCCCCGGTAACCAGCGCTGCTTTTGCTCGTCTGTACCATAATGCATGAGCAGCTCACCTGGACCGAGCGAGTTTGGCACCATACAGCTGACCGCTGCGGTAGGCGAGCGTGAGGCAATCTTGCTCATCACAAGGCTTTGTGCGTAAGAGCTAAACTCTAGACCACCGAATTCTTTAGGAATAATTAAACCCAAAAAGCCATTATCTTTGATAAATTGCCAAGTCTCAGGGGATAAGTCCTTATCTTCGTGCTGAATCTGCCACTCATCAATCATCGCGCAAAGCTGTTCGACTTCATTATCGATAAAGCTTTGCTCCTCAGCAGACAGCTTAGGATAAGGGTACTCAGCAAAGGTATTCCAATCAGGCGCGCCCATAAACAGCTCTTTTTCCCACCAGCTCGTTCCGGCATCGAGTGCTTCGCGCTCAGTATCGCTCATGCTCGGCATAGCCCCGCCTAAAGTCTTGTAGACAGGCTTAGTAATAAGCGCTTGGCGGATAGGAGTAATAAGAAGTACTAGGCATAGTAGGGCAATCGGCACCCCTAAGATAAGCGACCACGGACTGATAAAGGCAGTGACTACTACCGTCACAATAGCGACAATACTGCCAGTCACCCTCGACAACGACATTAAAAAGATGGCCAAAATCACGGCTAACTGAATAAGTATTGCCAAAACAAATAAACCAATCGCCATGACGGTCTCCTTAACAAGCGCTAGTAAAACTAAAGGTGGTGTTATAAATAAAGAGTCGTTATAAAATTATGGTAGTCACCAGTAGGTGCATCTCTATATAACGTTAAAAGCTGCAATCATTGCAACAGAAATCTAGTGATAAAACTTTCAGTCTGCAATAACACAGTAATATAATTTTATCTTCCAATATGAAATAATACCTGACAAGTATCAAGGATAAAAATGCTGTTCTATGTCGAGAATATGTATCCATTGCTAGGGAGTAAGGAGATATAAAATAAAGAAAGTATGATAGTCATTTAGTGATAATGACCTCATCACACTATTAGACTGTATTTTTTGCAGATGTGTTTTTATATCCTCAGTTATAGTATAAGCATCAGCTGATAACTTCTATAATACCTACTCAAGATAATCAATATTCAAGCGAAAGGGGCTAGGCCTTGTTCGGCATAAGACAGCGTATCATTGCGGCCAACGATGATGTGATCGACTAAAGACAAATCTAACAAGTCGCACGCTTTTTTGAGCTCATAAGTGAGTATATTATCCGCGGCTGAAGGCTTAGAATCGGTATGAGGATGGTTGTGAGCGATTATCAACTGACTAGCGGCGTGAGTGAGTGCGTGGCGAAGTACGTATTTGATGCAGACCGAGCACGAGGAGATACCGCCGGTAAATAGTATCTCAAAGTTCAGCAGACTCAAGGCATTATCTAAACACAAGACGGCAAAGACTTCTCGGTGCTCGCCGCGTAATTGCGTACTAATATAGTCTTTGACCACTTGTGAGCGCCCAAGTCCCTGTCCGGTTTTAAGCTTACTGTCTAAGTAGCGCGTGCCCATCTCAAGCGATGCGAGTATCTGGGCATACTTGGCAGGGCCGATGCCATGGCAGGCAAGAACGACCTCTTTTGGCGCGGCTAACAGCTCGGCAAGCGAGCCAAACTCATCGATCAAATACCTTGCCAGCTCAATAGCCGACTGCGACTGAGTACCGGTGCGCAAAAATATCGCTAGTATCTCAGCGTCAGAGAGATGACTTGCGCCAAATTTTAGTAGCTTTTCTCTTGGTCTATCATCTTCGTGCCAATCCTTGATCGCCATTATTCATCCTTTCTTGGCTAAGAGTTATAGAGGGGTTTTGAGCGCGGTTTTTGATTGATTCATTCACAAAGCTAGTCATGGTTTTTTATAAAAAATGGCTAAGCTAGCGATAGCACTATAAAACCTTACCTAACTTATCTCATACTTGTTACTATAAGCGCAAATTTTATCTTTTCTTTTCTTTATTACCTATCGATGTCATGCTTATGTCAAACGTTCTACTCGCTATCACCGGCGGTGTCGCCGCTTATAAATCTGCTTTTTTTGCCCGCTTATTGCTCAAAGCAGGGTTTGAAGTGCGCGTCATTATGACCACAGGGGCGCAAGCTTTTATTACCCCGCTTACCTTGCAAGCTTTAACTGGTAATGAGGTACATACCTCACTACTCGATGAAGACGCTGAGGCGGGTATGGGGCATATCGAGCTGGCCAAGTGGGCCGACTTACTCATTATCGCGCCCGCTTCTGCCAATACTCTAGCGCGACTGGCGATGGGCATGGCCGATGATTTGCTCACCACCGTTTGTCTAGCGACTAGCGCGCCTGTCATGGTTGCTCCGGCAATGAATCAGCAAATGTGGGCGCATCCGGCGGTGAGTCTTAATGTGCAGACTTTGCGTGATATGAATTATCATATCATTATGCCAGCGAGCGGCGAGCAGGCCTGCGGTGATGTCGGTGCTGGGCGCTTGCCTGAGCCTGAGCAGCTATTGAGCGAGGTGCAACTGTTTTATAAGCAGCAGTCTATTGAACAGAGTTTAACGGGCAGGCGAGTGGTGATTACCGCAGGGCCAACGGTTGAGGCGATAGATCCGGTGCGCTATTTGTCCAATCACTCTTCTGGCAAGATGGGTTTTGCACTAGCTAATGCCTGCCGTGATGCTGGCGCGGAGGTGGTGCTAATCGTCGGTGGTAAGGTGAGTCTGCCGACGCCGACGGGTGTCACGCGCATCGATGTGCTGTCAGCCGAGCAAATGCTGAGCGCCGCGCAGCAATGTGTCGATGGCACTCATAGCGCCTTACAAGCTCTGCCAGCCTTAGCGTTTGACGAGCATCATAGCCATGACCACGAGCATGACGACTGCTGTGGTTGTGAGGATACGGATAGCTATATCGAAGAAAGTCGTCTCACTAAACCGGCAGATATCTTTATCGCGACTGCCGCCGTTGCTGACTATCGGACTCGCGATGCTGCGCCGCAAAAAATCAAAAAAACTCAGGACGCTATGAGCCTCGATCTGGTCAAAAACCCAGACATTTTAGCGACAATTTCTTTGGCACACCCAGAGCTGTTTGTGGTTGGCTTTGCCGCAGAAACCCAAGACGTTGAGCGCTACGCGCGTGGTAAGCTTGCGGCCAAAGATTTAGACATGATTGCTTGTAATGATGTCTCGCGCGCTGATATCGGCTTTGCAAGCGATGATAATGCCATGCAAGTGTTTTTTGCTAAAGCCTATGAGCAGGACGCAGTAGTGCTCGATAAAGCCAGCAAAGACAAAATCGCAGAGCAATTGACCACTTTGATAGGTCAGACCTTGGCAAAGCGCTAATGGTTTTGCGCACTAATAAAGGCAGTCATGCAAGCGCAGTCAAGCGCAGTTATGCCATACAAGTTTAACAGGTGAGCACAATGGTGGCTGATGAGCACACACAGACGCTACTTTTATTAGCTATATTTGGCTTCGCGTCGCTGCTGCATGGTATTAGCGGACTTGGCGTGACTTTGGTGACGACTACCGCTTTAGCGAGTCTTTACCCTTTGCCGCACGCTATCGTATTGGTTATTTTTCCCTCACTACTACTCAATGCCATGACTTGGCTGAGTGGTGGGGGACGTAGTGTTTGGCAAAACCTCACTTATTATGGCAAACGTTACTGGCTATTGGCTTTGATGAGTTTGCTTGGCAGTCTGCTAGGGGCAAAACTGCTCTTATGGGTGGAGAGCGCTTACATCTTATTGTTACTGGCCGCGGTAATAAGTTTTTATGTCATAACGGCACTGCTGGGCAAACAAATACGTCTGCCAAATACCAAGGCTATGCTCATTATCGTAGGTCTAAGCGCAGGTATCATAGGCGGCGCGACGAATGCCATGTCGACTATTTTGATGATGTACTTATTATCAGCGAGCGATAATAAAGACACTATCGCCAAAGTCGGCAATATGTGTTATTTCTTAGGGAAGCTTGCGCAAATTATTGTCTTGCGTGAGCCTATTATGGCGCTGACAGGGAGTGAGTGGCAATTGATAGCTATCCTTAGTGCGGTATCTGTTGTTGCCTTATTAGTAGGGATTCGCTTACGTCGTTATTTACCGCAAGCGCGCTTTCGTCAGCTTATTCTACTGATTTTAACGGGACTGGGTTTGCGCGTTGGCTGGCAGGGAATAACCGCATTAATGATGTAATGACCCTATAAAAAGATATAGTCGAACCACTATTAAAGTGTTACAGCGTTAGACTCGTTTAGCTTACTACTGTAGTACTTGCACTCGTCTGCCTTGTACCACTTTTCATATTGATTGACTATAGCCACAACATACTTTTAAAAATGAAGCAACCAGCGGTATGTCTATAACGGTATACCTATAAAAAAACCTCACTGCTAAGTCATGACATTAACAGTGAGGTTTTGGCTTTGTTGTTATTGCTGTTTTGTATAGAACTCACTTAAAGTAAAAAGAAGTACGCCCATAGTCCAATAATGACTGTAGCTATGATATTAAGAACCACGCCTGTACGTATCATCTCAGATTGTTTGATTAACCCCGTACCAAATACGATCGCATTCGGCGGCGTGGCTACAGGTAGCATAAAGGCGCACGAAGCACCAATGCCGATTACCAGTACTAATACTTCACTTGGGATACCCATCTGCTCAGCAATCGCTGCAAACACAGGGACTAATAGTGCAGCAGATGCCGTATTGGAGGCAAATTCGGTCAAAAAGATGATAAAAGCTGAAATAGCAATCATTACTAGGATGAGCGGCGCCGCTGATAAAGCACTAGCAACGGTTTCCCCTAGCACTAAAGAGGCGCCAGAGACTTTTAACACTGTCGATAGCGCGATACCGCCACCGAATAACATGAGCACGCCCCAGTCGGTATTATCAGAGACCTGCTTCCAAGATACTAACCCTAAGCTCACCACAGCGGCGGCGGCTGATAATGCAATCACAGCATCTGTATCAGAGATATCTAATGCTGCACCTATTTTTTTGGAGAATATCCAGCTAAGCGCTGTCAAAACAAAAACAATGATAGTGACTATTCTTGGTTTATTCCACTCAATAACCTCATCTTGCGCAATAGTGACTTGTCGATTGAGATTAGGTTTGAGTACCAAGTACATCGCACCCAGCAAGATAGGTAACAACACTAGCATCATCGGGATACCAAACTTCATCCAATCGATAAAAGCGATATCTAAAGCTTTGGCAGCGATAGCATTAGGCGGTGAACCTACGATAGTCCCTAATCCGCCAAGACTGGCTGAATAAGCAATACCCAATAGTACGAACACAAAGGTGCCACGATCTTTTTCGCGATCTACTTGGGTTAAAATACCTAGCGCTAACGGTAACATCATCGCCGCAGTTGCGGTATTCGATATCCACATCGACAAAAACGCCGTCACCCCAAATATCAAAAACACGGCGGTACCCAATTTACCACCTGACAAAGATAGTATTTTTAGGGCAATCTTTTTGTCTAATTGCTGTACGTGCAATGCTGCTGCTAAAGCAAAACCACCAAAAAACAAATAAATGATGGGATTAGCAAAGCTTTGCAAACCAATTCTTGCATCAAAATCTGGAATGCCAATCAGCGTTCCTATTACCACGACCAGTATGGCGGTAATAGTGACGTGGACCGCTTCGGTAAGCCAAAGCGCGCCGATGAAGAACAACATTGCCAAGCCTTTATTGGCACTGATATCAAATGGCAGAATGTTATAAATCACTAGACTGACTACTGCTGCTATAGCGACGACGATCAATCCTTTGCCTGTACCTTTTGGAAAAGTATCGGTAAATAAATACTCATTACCGTCTTTAGGCAGGTGATCATCTAATTTTTGTTCTGACATGAATAGTCCTTATTATGCGCAGAGATATGGTGGGAGTATTAACTAGAGGCTACTGATAGAGAATGATGAATAGACTAATCGCTTTTAAGGACAGCTGCTATAAGTCGCCAAGTCTTATCTTTAGCCACATAAAAAATTTAGCCATAAAAATGGAAGCTATAGTAGCAGAATGATATCGGTTAAAATAATGACTATTTTTGATGCTTCACAGCCAATCCATAATAGGGCGTGTTAAACATTCGACCATGGCACTGACAGAGACTATTTTTTAGGCGATTTGCAGATAAAAATGGTAAGTTTAGTCGTTCTAAGCGTCTATTTTTATCAATAAAGCGGCAAAAAATCCCTAATAAAGTGAAGGGTAAAAGATTTAATATCTGGTTCATTATTGACTACTATCGATGAACCGTTTACTCATTACCGAAATAAAGCCGCTGCGCTACCCGAAAAGTATTACAGTGCGCCTCAACGACATCCTCAATATCCTCTGAATAGCCGCCGCCCATCACAATAGCGACTGGAATATCAGCGTCTTTGGCTTGCTGCAATATGTACTCATCACGCGCTTTGCAGCCGGCTTGGGTGAGCGCTAGCTTGCCTAATTTATCAGTCGCTAGTACATCGACCGCCGATTGATAAAAAATCATATCGGGGGCGACCTCGTCTAGTAAGCGCGGCAAAGTGTTTTTTAATACGCGCAAGTACTCTTCATCGCCAGTATCGTTATCAAGCTCAATATCTAAGTCAGAGATTTGCTTACGAAAAGGATAATTCTTGGCGCCGTGCATGCTAAAGATAAACACTCTAGGCTCATCAGCCATAATACTGGCATTGCCATTGCCTTGATGCACATCCAAATCGACAACCAGTATTTTACTTGCCTGTCCGCGGTTTAGCAGTAAGTTACTGGCGATACAGACATCATTAAATACACAAAAACCCTCACCGTGACCGGCAAAAGCGTGATGGGTGCCGCCAGCGACATTCATCGCCACCCCGTACTGCTGAGCGTATAGCGCGCACTCGTAAGTGGCATGTGCGATATGCCGACCGCGGTCGACTAAAGCCTCAGTCATCTCAAAACCGATAGGTCGCGCCTCTTTGCGGGTTAAGGTTTGAGTCTTGAGCTTATACCAATACTCTTCCGTATGCGTCGTTAAGATCTCCGCTTCTGTCAGCCTTTTTGGCGCAAAAAAGTTATCGGGAGTAATGGTGCCTTCACGCAATAAGCGCTCAGGAATCATAGTGTATTTTTGCATAGGGAAGCGGTGTCTTTCAGGTACGACATAACGAAACACTTCAGAATAAGCTATTTTCAACATAGTACTATCTTTTAGAACGGTGGTTTTAAAGCGGAGAATTTAAAATGGTGACCTTACAACAATAATCTTAAAGCGATGATTTTAAAAAAGCGGTTATTGCATTTTTTTGCTGGCTAAAAAATAAGTACGCGCATCCGCTTGCGCGCGTAATTCGCCTAATAAAGTGGGCATATCCTCACTAGGCTCTTGCGTATTTAGTAAGTCACTAAATACCTCGTAAGCAACAGTGGTCATAGCGACTACGCTTTGTAGTAAATGCTCAATGATATCGTCATCGAGTCCTAACACTTCGACATCAAGCGCGTTTTTGTAGCGTATCTCACCATCGCTGACATCCATCTCTAGATTACCCACGACCATATCGTAGTTGATTTGGGTCATCAGTAACATCGCCGCACTTTGATGACTCTCTGGTATCAAAAACGGTAAAATCCCATAAACCGCGAGTAAACGCTCTTTTTCTTGGACTCGAAATAAGTAGCCGCAGTCTATTTTTCGGTTTCTCATCCGCAGTGATAGATGGTGCGACTGCTGAGCGTCCGAGATCCTAGGTTTGTAGTGCGTATAATGCCAGTGTTTACTACCAAAATAGAGCTTTAAATAATCGATAATCGGCGTCTGATTTGGGCTATTAATAGAATCTTTGCTTAAAGACGCTCGCTTTGAGAAGTCCTGTCTTGACGAGGCCTTAGTCGTTTTGCTGGTATTAATATTATCGGCTACACGATTATTTTTATTGTCATCCTTTGCACTCTCAGTGCGCAAGCTTTCAGGTTGTTTCCTGTCCGCGCCAATAGCACTGTTATCATTGCTAACATTGTCTTTATGGTCAATATTGTCAGCAGGACTGCTGTCTTGCGGCGCGCTACTGGTGAGTAGTCGCTTGAGTTTTTGCCATAAGCTGAGTTTAGACTTACTATCCATAGTTTTGTCTTATAAGTGTGAGCGGATACAAAGATAATCCATTATCTTCTAGTCTGTAAAATAATAGCAAATAAGCAGCTATTAGTCTTTTGTCGCAAATATTTGTTGAATATTAGGCTGCTCATAAAAGGCCTGCAACATATCGCGTAGATGCGCGCTCAGCCATTCGCTATTGATAGCATCCTCGATGATAGGCAATAGCGTAGGAGTGAGTTTAGATACGGCGAGCTCATCAATATTGACGCTAGCGGCTAAGGCTGCGATAGTGTCGCCTTGATGATTGTCATACCAAGTCTCGACACTCGCCGCGACTAAACTGCGCAGATAAGGCGAGAGGCGCAGACGATTATAGCTTTGCTGTACGCTGGCTTCGATGTGCTGAATACTTCCATTATCAGGATCGTTGTCTAAGTAGGTTTGTAGTTGGCTCACGGGCTGATCTTTGATACGGGCCCAGCCCATTACGAGTAGCCTTGAGACTTCCTCGTTAGATAAGTGCGCTTGGGCATTCGCTTCTGCTTTATTGGTTAAATCCTTGATATTACGGTGTAAATAAGTTTGCAGTTTTTCGTCTAAGTTACGATTGGTGGCTTTTTCAAAAGAGCTGCGACCCATTTTCATCAGCTTACCGACGCCGCCCGCTTTATCTAACGTGCTTTCCATAAAGTCATTGATAGCGTGATACAAGGTTTGCGTCAGCAGATCGGCGAAGGTGTCATTACCGATGAGCGCGTGTATCAGTCCGTTACGCTGCTGCTGATGACTGCCGATATAATTCGCTAGCGTCTGTACTTGCGTCTCATCGACAAGCTCAGATAACGGCACGTTGTCATTGACAGGATGATAAATCACAGTCTGCAGGATAGCTCTAATATCGGTGCGCATGACTTCAGTCATCGGCTGAGTGAGGAGCCAGTCATTAATAAGATGCTGCAAGTCCTCACAGCTTATATATTGACGCATTGGCTGGGTACCAAGCCATTGCCAAGCGTCATCGACCAGCGGCTTAGCTTGCTGACAGAGCCACTGCTGCGTAAACTCAATCTGGGCCTCGATTAGCTTGTGAATTGAGGAGTCCGCCAGCTGCTCTTTATTGGCATTATGACCGGATGAGTTGCCCTGTAAAGTATCAGGCGTAGAGTTGTTTGTAGGCTTTGATGATGTTGTATCTATTGTTGTATTTGCGGTCATATTTACAGCCATATTTAAAATTATGAGATTCGACTATTTGCTATACTATAGGTTTGCAGTGGTGGTATTAGCATAGCGTATTATGACATGAAGGTAACGGATGTTTTTAATGAATGTTTGTGCGAGATGCTTGTGAGGATTGTTTATAATCAGTTTGTAGATTACAGACCGTTTCTTAAGCGAATGCTAAAATCGCTACGAGCCTGAGTATTGAACTGTGAAGGCAATACTCAGGCAATAATAGATAAGAGGTTTCGATGGACGAGTCATCTTTTTGTGCTACTCAAACAATGTCGGTGTTAGCGCTTAACAATGTGACCGTACAACGCGGTGAGACGCCTTTGTGCGCGGGCGTTGATCTGCAGTTAGCAGCTGGCGATATTTGTCATCTTATTGGTGCTAATGGTACGGGTAAAACCACCTTGCTGATGCAGCTAGCAGGTCTATTGCCAGTATTAACAGGGCACATAGACTATCTAGGTCAGCAAGGTTTGCCAGTGCAACCATTATACGTCTCGCATCAGCTCGGTATTCATCCCAATCTCACTGTGGCCCAAAACCTAACTTTTTTGCTTAATCTATATGGTATAACGCCAAGCGTCTACGATATTGATGAAGCTTTAGCTTGGGTGGGTTTGCAGGGTTTTGAGACCATCAGCTCAAGCCACTTATCCGCTGGGCAGACGCGGCGTATTACTTTAGCCCGCCTTTACCTGTTGAGCCCTGATGTCACCCCTTTATGGCTACTTGATGAGCCGTTTACGGCACTCGATGTCGATATGGTGGCGCGAATGCAAGAGCGCTTACAAGCGTTTGCTGCGGCAGGAGGAGCGATAATAATGACCAGTCATCAGGCCGTCAATGTGGCCAATCAAGTGCTGGACTTGTCAGCGTATCTTGACTTGTCAGAACATGAGTCACTAGAGCCTGATTTATCAGATGACGAAGATTTAGATATACCGTAATGGGTTTAGGTAACGACTGTTTTGCAGTAATGACAATGCTAAATCATGCTAAACAATGCTAAGTGATGCCAACCAATGCTAGACATTGCTTATATTAAGCACGGGCTATGTTCAATATATGATGCTAGGTGTATAGGATAAAGGGCTAGAAAGGGTAACGAATGACGGAGAGCCGCATACAAAATATAAATAGTGGCCATATCAATAATGATGGCGATGCTAATATTGGCGATATAAATAATGCTGCTCGCACTATCAGCTTTATGCAATTGTGGCGTCGTGAATGGCAAGTCAAGCAGCAAGGCGCAGTACAGTGGTTATATCCATTAGTACTGTTTTTGGTGATTGTGACTTTATTTCCGCTTGCCGTCGGTAGCGAGCCGCAGCTATTGCAGCGCTTAGGAGTGCCAGCGGTGTGGATTGCCGCTTTACTTTCCTTAGTTATGGGCGTTGATGGACTGTTCAAGCCTGCACTTGATAACGGCACGCTTGCGCAATTGGTCGTCGCCAAAGCCTCACTACCGTTATGGGTGCTGATGCGCCTCACCATTCATTGGCTGTTTAGTAGTGGTATTGTGGCGTTACTGAGCTTATTGGCGGTGCCTTTATTTGGCCTGAGTTGGTTTGAGGCGGGTATCTTGATGGCGTCGATTATCGTTGGTAGTCCGATGCTGCTGATGCTCTCGGCGATTGCCAGTAGCTTAACGTTATCCCTAAAAAACGGCGCGGTGCTTGTACCTCTGATTGCGCTACCGATGCAGCTACCGGTATTGATTTTTGCGACAGGTGCAGTGGACTTATTTGCGACGGGCCTCAATGGTTTGCCTATTTTGGCGTTACTCTTAGCGGGTAGCATAATCTCCGTACTGGTAATGCCTTGGGTGATTGCGATGACGCTGAAAATGTCTTGGCTGAATTAAAACAATTAGGCGTTTTAGCGATGAGCTGTGCGAAAGTTTAGGCTTTGAGTTTACAGCGTGGTTAAAAGCGCCAACTTTGCTATAATAGAGGATACTCGTTTTTGCTGGTGACCTAGCAACGATAAGGTGAGCAAAAAACGACTATAAACAAGGCGTTAGTGATAATGACTAGCTTATCGTTGCTAGTTTATCGTGCTAGTTTATCTTACTGGCTTTGTTAATGATTACTCTCTCATAAGCCTGCTTCATTTACTTGCTGTGTAATAGGTCTAATCCATGCCCAACCTCAACAATATCTCATCGCCAAATATGTGGCAGCGCCTTTGGCAAGGTTTTTTGATTACTGTAGGGACTAAGCAGTTCTTTCGTATCTTTTCGCCTTGGGTGAAGTGGCTTAGTATTTTGGCGGCTATTTGTCTGGCTATAGGCAGCATTTGGGGTTTGGCCTTTGCGCCGCCTGATTATCTGCAAGGTAATAGCTACCGTATTATTTTTATTCATGTTCCTGCTGCCAGTCTTGCGATCTCCATCTATTTTGCCCTAGCGGTATTAGGGGTGATCTTTATGGTGTGGAAGATAAAGACGGCAAGCTTAGTGGCGCAAGCACTCGCGCCTTTTGGGTTTTTGTTGTGCGTGATTAGTTTACTTACCGGCTCAATTTGGGCCAAACCTACTTGGGGCACTTACTGGGTGTGGGACGCGCGTCTGACCTCGATGCTGATTTTGGCGTTTTTGTACGCAGGGGTAATGGCGTTATTTGCTGCGTTTGAGCATACCTCTAATCGCGGTAAAGCCGCCGCCATTTTATCCATCGTCGGCGCGGTGAATCTGCCGATAATCAAGTACTCAGTGGAGTGGTGGAATACGCTACATCAAGGCGCGACCTTTACGCTGACCGAAGCGCCAAAAATGTCAGCAGACATGTGGCTGCCATTGCTGCTCATGGTGATAGGGAGCTATTTATTAGTAGCAGCACTTGCGATCTATCGGACCAATACCCTAATCTTAAACCGCGATCAAAGCAAAGCTTGGGTCAAAGAATACATCCGCAATCAACGTAAATAGTAACAACGTTAATAATATCAAAATGTTCTGAGTGTTTTAGCATCGCGCTATTGTAGTTTACGTTTTAAAGTACCTTGAAAGTACATTAGGAGAACAAATGCAGCCTTACTTTTATAGCCTCTCGGAGTTTTTTGCTATGGGTGAGCATGGCGTTTTTGTTTGGTCTTGCTGGGCGATTACTGTTGGCCTAGTTTTGGCTTTTATTTTCTATAGCCGCGCGCAAAGAAAGACGCTACTAAAACAGTTAACTATTCAACAAGCGCGTCAGGCGCAGCGCCATTCTAGTAAGCCGCCTAGCGCTGCGACCAAATAAAATGTCTGCTAGCGCTTCTTAATACTTCTCAGAATTCCTTAGGACTGTATAGTCCCTTTAGTGACAGTAGTTTCCCAATAATTAGGTTTGACCGCAGCAGTTTACTCAGGTTTTATCGGTTTTATTGATTTGTACCAGCTACGCTACCATATAAACGTTATAAAGCTACTATAGTTAGCTCAAAATAAAGTTGTTATAAATTTGAACGCGCTACTACTGGTATAAATTTTACTTGCGTGCTGTTATCTTTCGATGCTGCTTAAAATTCATCCCAGCAGCGCTATGACATTTTTATAGTGAATAGACTACAGTAAGATTTACTGCGCAAAATAGCTATTTTATAAAAGAGGTAAGATATGAACGCCGTTCGACGTAAAAAGCTTATGTGGGTTATGTTTACGCTAGCAGGTGCGGCTATCGCTGTGGTGCTCGTCATCTATGCTATCGGACAGCAAACAGATTATTATTTTGATCCGACTGCGATTGCTCAAGGTGAAGCGCCGCAAAATAAGCGTATTCGCGCAGGCGGTATGGTCGTCGCCGGTAGCGTACAACGTGCTCCTGATGACCCTTTAAGTGTGCAGTTCGCTATCACAGATTTTGCAGAGACGGTTCCGGTCACTTATCAAGGTATCTTGCCAGACTTATTCGCTGAAAATTCAGGCGTTGTCGCTACGGGCAAAATGCAAGGCGAAACTTTTGTCGCCGGTGAGGTCTTGGCTAAGCACGATGAAAATTATATGCCTGTTGAGGTGGCGGAGTCTTTAAAAGAAAATAATCGTAAGGGTCTGGCTCCTGCCTCTGAGCAGTACAATCCTGCTGAGCCTATCCATAAAACGGAAACGTTACAGCAGTAAAACGGCTATTAAAAACTTAGATATTAAAAGCTCAGATATTAAAAGCTCAGTTCGCTGCAATAAGAAAGCCACCAATACTTATATCGGTGGCTTTTTCGCGTTCAAGGGTTTTATTTTCAAGAGTAGTTGGCCTATTGAAAAAAGCCTCTAAAATCAGTCGTCCCATTGTGGTGAATAGTCAGGATGCTCGATTTTACGGCCATCGCTACGGGCCAACTTGCCGATCTGCTCTAACTCATCAGCACTGAGCTCGATCTTAGTGGCGTCTAAGTTACCTTGCAGATGCTCAGGGTTAGAGGTCTTAGGAATAGCGACGCGATCTTTATCTGAGAGTATCCAAGCTAATGAGACTTGCGCCGGTGTGGCATTATGGTTATCAGCGATTTTTTGAATCACTTCATTATCGAACACATCACCGCGCGCTAGGGGCGAGTAAGCTTCTAACAAAATATGATGATTATTCAAAAAGGTCTGCAAGCTGTCTTGCTTAATAAACGGATGAAACTCAATTTGATTGACGACGATTGGCACATCAGCGTGTTTTTTTGCCTCTACTATGTTGGCAATATTAAAGTTAGAGACGCCAATATGACGAGTCAGACCTTGTTTTTGTAGCTCGCACAGTGCAGGAATGGTCTCAGATAAAGGCACACGGTCATCTGGCCAGTGCAATAGCAGCAAATCTACATAATCCGTATCTAAATCTTTTAGCGATTGCTCGGCGGCGGCTTTTAGCTTCTCAGGTTCAAACTTCATATCATCTGGGAAAATCTTAGTGGTCAAAAAGAACTTATCACGAGCCACGCCTGATTGCTTGATACCTTCACCGACCTGCTTTTCATTACCGTAAGCTTGCGCCGTGTCTATGTGCTCATAGCCCATCTGCAGCGCTTTGCTGACGACTTCAACACAGTCGTTACCTGTAGATTGCCAAGTCCCTAGTCCTAATACTGGAATGTTAGCTTGTCCTGCCGTGCGAATAGTATAGTTTTTTGTGCTCATATTATTATCCTTGTTACCAAAAATGTTTATCCACTATAAAAAAAAGCGACTCTAAGCGAAAGGGTAGCTGACGCTTTTCTACAAAGTACGAACAGCTTGTAACGTCTCTTAAAGTCTAGAACCTAATTGGCATAGCGACATAGATAATAATTAGTCTTTGTATTTACAAATCCTTACTCGTAAAAGGGTTTTGTATTTGTACATATAAATTTTGAGATCATATAAACCGCGATTTACCGGAAAATGAATCAAAAGCTAGGCATCAAAAAAACGCCCACTACTAGAGTAGTGAGCGCTGCTCATGTTATCTGCTTGAAACAAAATTGTTTACATATGAATGTGCTACCGATGCAAATTTTACCTGCGTGCTGCTATTTTTTGAGGCTGTGTCAAATTCATTCAAGTAGCGCTACGATACTCTTAAAGCAATTGAACGGTAGTCATTTCAAAATAAAATGCTTAACTTACTCAGCAGCAACTTTACCAGTAGCAGACGCCGTACCAGCAGTCGCAGTCACTTCGTTGCCATTAGCATCCCAAATCTTTGGATATTTATAGCCTGGGAAAGTCTCGTTAGCGTACGCTTTAAAAGCTTCAGAGTTATAAGCATTCGTGACATCTTTCACCCACTTTTTATCAGCGTCGGCTGACTTAATCGCTGACCAGTTGACATAATTAAAGCTTGGCTCTTGGAATAACGCTTCAGTCAGCTCGATACCAGCATCGGTTGCATAGTTGCCATTGATAACGGCAAAGTCCACTTCATCGCGCGCGCGTGGCAGCTGCGCCGCTTCTAATTCAACGATATTGATATCGTATTTGCTATTATCAGCGATATCTGTTTTGGCTGCGGTTAGCGGATCGATATTGTCTTTTAGGGTAATCCAGCCTAGATCATCCATCATCACTAGCGCACGGGCGAAGTTACTTGGATCGTTTGGCGCTGAGACGCTCATACCCTTATAAGCGTCTTGTAGGTCACTTTTTTTACCCGAATAAATTCCTAGCGGCGCGGTTGGCACCTGAAAGACTTCGATCAAATCTAGGTCGTTTTCAGTCTTAAAAGTATCGAGATAAGGCTTATGCTGAAAGATATTGATATCTAAGTCGCCATCAGCCAAGGCTAAATTAGGACGGACATAATCTGTAAAGGTAATGAGCTCAACCTCATAACCTTGCGCTTCAAGTGAGCCTTTGACTTGATTACGTACCATGTCAGCGAAGTCGCCTTCGGTGGTGCCTATAGTGATTTTGCTGTGCTCAGGATCGATATCGGTCGCCGCTGCAGTCTCGTTAGTTGGCGCTTCTTTGGTCGCTTCTGGCGCTGAGGAGTTATTACAGCCGACTAATACGAGGCCTGAGACGCCGACAGTGGCAAGTCCAAGCGCTAATTGGCGGCTGATATCTGTTAATTTCATAAATTATCCTTAATAAAAATGCATTAGGGGTCACGGCTTATCAATCAGCCATTAAAACAATGATTAGAGTAGAGTCTGTTGGGTATTCACAATCAAGCAATGCTGCTAAATAACCTGTGCGTAAAAAGAGCACAAAAGTAACTTTAGTACCTTATAAAGTCAAGCGTTTTGCTTATGAGTAATCTACATCAAAGGTGGCGTATTATTCATAAGCTTGTGCTCAGCAGTGAGAGTCGATAACTCCTTTTTATCAACGTCTTATTAGCACTAGCGTTGACTATAAGCGTTGATCATAGTGCTTTGACAAAAAAGGCTAAGACTAGCGCTTATCTAAACGCGTCGCCAGCCAATTACCAAAGGCTTGAATCGAGATGACCATGACAGAGAGCATGATGACGATAAACACCATGACTTCGGTCTGATAGCGATAGTAACCGTAACGAATGGCTAAGTCGCCCAAGCCGCCGCCGCCAATCATACCAGCCGCTGCAGAAAAGGAGAGGAGGCTGATACACAAGATAGTCACTGATAATACGATACCTGAGCGTGCCTCATTAAGGAGCACTTTGATGATGGTAAAGGGCCGAGCGCCCATAGATTCGGTGGCTTCAATGATTCCGCGCGGGACTTCGCGCAGGTTTTGTTCTACCAAGCGCGCAAAGTAAAAGGAGCCAGCGATAGCCAGTACCAAGGAAGCGGCAATCGGACCGATACCGGTACCGACAATAGCTTTGGTTAAAGGGCTCATCGCAATCATCAAAATTACGAACGGAAAAGCGCGCATAAAGTTCGTGACGCCGCCGAGCACCCCGTATAATGCTTTGTTTTGTAAAAACTGCCGGTCACTCGATAAAAACAAGAATACGCCGAAGAGTCCGCCGATAGTCACCGCCGCGGTGGTAGAGATACCAAGCATAATAAAAGTATCAAGGGTTGCCTGCCAGATCTCTTTTTTTAGAGCCAGTAACTTATCAATCGAGGCGGATAATTCAGCACCAGTCAACATATCTATTTCTCTTGCTTTATTAGGTTATCGCTAATCTTCGTGGACTAAGCCTTGGCCTATCGGAGTGGTGGCTTGAATCAGACCGTCACGGACTTGAGCAACTTCAAGTAGCTGTCCTTCGTGCAGAAGAGCGGCACGATCGCACAATCTACGAATGACGCTCATCTCGTGGGTGACAATGACAATAGTCACCCCAAGCTGCTGATTAATATCACGCAGGCAGGTGAGTAAGCTGCGGGTAGTAGCAGGGTCGAGTGCACTGGTAGGCTCATCAGCAAGCAATACTTTAGGGCTCGGAGCAATCGCGCGCGCGATACCGACACGCTGCTTCTGACCGCCTGAGAGCTGCGCAGGGTAATGACTGGCGCGGTCGGTGAGATCGACAATGTCTAAACATTCCATGACGCGTTTGTGAATATCACGACTAGGATACCCTGATACTGTTAGATTAAATGCCACATTGTCAAAGACCGTACGATTCGACATTAGATTAAACTGCTGAAAGATCATCCCAATGTTATGACGAGCGATACGTAAATCGCTCGCCGTTAAAGTGGTCAAATCCGTACCATCAATGATGACCTGTCCATTATCGGGACGCTCTAGCATATTGATTAGGCGTAGTAGGGTTGATTTGCCCGCGCCAGAATAGCCCATGAGACCGAAGATCTCACCTTGTTTGACCGTCAAAGAGGTCGGCTTCACAGCAGTAAACCAATGTGCCTTACCATCGGCCCCTTTTATGGAGCGGTCGCTCATAAAGCTTTTGATCACATCATTTAGGACGATCATGTCACTCATGGAATGCTCAAAATTTGATAGAGAATAAAGTAAATAAGGACTAGCGTTAACGATAGAATAAGGGGCGGTAATATAGCATAATATTGAGTGATATGGCACAGGCAACTGTCAATCGTGCAGTACAAATACGAGGAATCATGCAAGGGGACGACAAGCTGCGGCAAGTGCTACCGGGCTCATAACCTCTTATCATCAGCGCTTGATGTTAGGCTGCACGCTTTGACTGTCTTTATAGCTATAATGCGGATCATGCTTGACCGGTATCACCACCAAAAAACGAGTGTGCCCGTTGATAGTATCTGTCAAAATACGGCCTTGATGCGCGTTAACGATTTGTGAGACTAGCGATAGCCCTAAGCCTGAGCCTTTCTTCTTTTGCTGCAAACGTACAAAAGGGCTGAAAATCTCTTCGCGCTTATCTTCAGGGATACCCGAGCCCTCATCAATCACCGCGAGAACGGCATATTTAGGAACAGGGCGCACAGGCTCTGCTTTGGCTTTTTTGAGGTGTTTTTTGAATAAGCCTTCTTTTTTTGGAGTGGTCGTTGTCTCGCTCTTACGCTCATCAGTATCTGTTTTTACGTCTGTCTTATCGTTATCATCCGCTTTTCTTAGTGCGCTATCGTTAGCAACTAATTCAGTAGAATCATGGCTAAGCGGCATAGGTTGACTGACACCTTTCTTGACACTGGTCTCACCATTAGCTAAAAATGTCTTGGAGGCGGCTTGCCAAGTTGCATTTTGCATATGATCTATCTGCTCAGCTGTGATCTGCGCGGAGCAAGAGAGATAAACGCTATCGATAATAGACGAGTGCGCTGATACTGATGTTCGTTTGGGACTTTGTGTCAAAGCGTCTGTTGCCTCGTTAGTGGCTACGTCAGCGCCGCCGTTATGGTCTATAGACAGCTCATCATCGACAGAATCAATACTGATACTCTCACCATTACGATAAATAGGTGGCACAGGTGCTGGCGTATCTTTCTCTGCCGAGTTACTAAAAGTACTGTCGTCAACAGGCGAGCTCATAAAACGATCAAGCTCATTACCTAGGGGCTGATTGGAGTTATCTAACGTCTCATAATCCTTGTCGTCCAAGCTATCATAATCAGCAAAGCTACTATTGAGTACCGATTGCAGCAGATAGTCAGGTACATTGCCTGCCTCTTCGATCTGCTGCACGCCATATAAAAACACGGTAACAGGAGGCACGCCGTGGAGCATCGCATTATTAAGTAAGTTACGGATCAGGTGAGTCAGCATCGCCGATTGACCATCGATAATTAAGTGTTCACCAATTAGCGTAGCTTCAGAATAGTGCTGGCGCTCCTGATTGATTAAATCATACAGATCTAGACGCTCAACTTGCTGCAGCACATGACCGGCGTCCAAGCGGCTGACTAATAAGATACTCTCCACCAAATCATTAAGACCTGATAGGTCGCGATTGATAGCTTGCGCGCGTTTATCAAATTTGGTTTTGATGTCATTTGGCATCGCGCTTGCTAGCATATCCATCATCTCGATCTGCAAACGGATACGGGTAATAGGGGTGCGCAGCTCATGCGAAGCGTGGGCTAAGAGTAAGTTATTAGCATTGATAAGATGCTCAATCTTTTGCGCCGCTTGATTGAAGCCATGCGCGAGTGAAGCAATCTCATCATTGCCGCGAGCATTGACCCGAACGCTAAAGTCGCCGTCACCCAATTGAATCATTTGCTGGCTTAACTGATTGATTCGCCAAGTCATGGTCCGGGCAATCCACCAAAGAACGCCCGCCATAATCATTAGCAGCAGCAGTGTACCAGTAAAGAGGTTAAGGACGGCAGAAAGTACGGGTTTTTTGGGTGGTAAGCGCGACTCATATAATAAGGTATAGCCTGTGCTACTGTAGACTTGCGCTTGCTGGTTGGGCGGAGTATCGGCAAAGGAGGGAAAAACACGAGTCATCAAAGAGGGTTCTTCAGGTAGCAGCAAGGGCAGATCGCTATTGTCCGTCTGCATCAGTAGATGACCGTCGTTGTCATATAAGCCCATCTTCGCTTGCAGGGACTCATCAAAGATATCGAAGCTTTTTTTGACCACCGCTAGCATAAAGCGAGCTTGCAGGCGATTATCTTTGCTGACAGCGACATTCAAATCGTTCAAAAAAGGATCTATCTGCCCAAGAATTTGTGTCGCTAAGACTTCTGAGCGGATGCCTGCATCTTTATCGTGCACCAGCTGCGTCAACAGCACCATAGCGACTGCAAATAAGGTAAGTGCCAGCATGACACTGGCAAATAACTTGGCAAAAACAGAACGAAAACCGAGCTGCTGCATTAAAGAGTCTCTACTATCAGGCAAGTATGTATCCTAAGTGTATAGCTATTGGCATACTAGGCATACGTATACTAAGCATATCATACCTGATCAGTGGCAAATTGATAACCAACGCCGCGTACCGTAATGATGCGTTTTGGCTGACGCGGGTTGTCTTCGATTAACGCTCGCAGACGCGAGATATGTACATCAATGGCGCGGTCAATATTGTCTGAGCTATCATCGTTAGGCATCGCTTGCCAGAGCTGCTCGCGGTTCAATACTTTGCCTGAATGAGTGGCAAAATAATGCAATAGTTGAAACTGATGCGTCGTCAAGCGTACCGGCTGATCGTCGATAGTGACTTCGTGGCTATCAGGAAAGACGCTCAAACGGCCAAAGGTTAAGCTGTCTGATTGACTATCTGCTTGGTTTGGTTGCTCATGGCGACGAATCACTGCACGAATACGAGCCAACAGCTCACGTGGCTCAAATGGCTTAGCGATATAATCATCAGCACCCATCTCAAGTCCTAAAACGCGGTCAGTCGTATCTCCTTTGGCGGTAAGCATGATAATAGGCACCTTATTGGTGATATTACTATTACTGCGGATTCTTTGACAGACTTGCATACCATCCATGTCCGGCAGCATAAGATCGAGCACAACCAAATCAATATCGCGCTCTTTGGTGTCTAAAATATCTAACCCTTCTTGACCAAGACCGGCATGATGGACATCGTAATAGTTCATTGTTAGATAGTCGCTAATAAGCTCAGCCAAATCTGGATCATCTTCAATCAATAAAATTTGCTTACTCATGGTTCATCTCCTAAAAATACTCTCAGTGATAGATGCTTAAATAGATATTGCCATCATTTTAATAAGTACTCTTTTATAAGGGCTACATCATTATTATTTATAGTCAGCCCTTTCGTACCTTTTGATTCAGCGCTATTATTAAAGACAACGCTTTACGCTTAACCTTTAATAGCTAATATTTTGAAACTGATATTTTATACCTAAGATTTTGCACTTAGTGTTTTTACCTAAGCTTCATATCCAATCATCAGTTTGCCAAAAAAGCACCTGAGCAAACAAGACGCGCTTTGTTAATATTTCTACACAATGTAACTGTCTATTTAAAACTGCAGCTTTACTAAAGCATTAAGGAGTCAAAACGGCGTCAACGAAGCGGCTTCAATCAGTGACAGATCTGTCACTGAAAGCTGCAAGATCAAAAAAATCTGCATTGGTAACGTTAAGAGATAACCACTTTTTTACCTGCAGATTCCACTGGTAAATCGGCTAAACAAATCAAGCTATCATTGTTAACCCCAGCAATCAGGTACTGTTCTGTGTCTGGATTGTATTCGATGATCTCGACAGGCTGGCGAGTCAAGCGCTGATCCTGCTTGACGATCCAAACGTTTGCAGTAAGCGGTGTTATGGGCTGATAAGGAGGCCGTTTTAAAGCGCTCAGATCAGCATCGTGTATAGCGAGCTCAGGGACGATAGTACCTACCGCTATTTGACCATAATTAACGCGGCCTGTAGCAATCATACCTGCCTTAAGACTACCTTCGCGGCTGGCATCGTTCTTTAATACTTGTACATGAACTTTTAGTTTATTTGGGTCATCGCCAACGCTCAGCTTACTGATTTGGCCGGTATATTTTCTAGGATGGCTTTGAGTACTGAAATTGACGTTCTGACCGATAGAAAGCTGTGGTTCAGCTTGAATAGGCAGGGTTGCAATAAACTGCAAATGAGTGTCATCTGCTAAAGATAACAGCAGCGTACCAGCTGCAAGCTTGTCGCCACTAGCTACCGGCAGCGTCGTCACTCGTCCAGCAAAACTGGCCCGAACGATAATAGCAGCGTTTTGTACTGTTGTTTGTGTGCTCGGCTGCGACTCTGGTTGTTTTTCTCTTTCTGTAGCAGGGGTAGGGGCAGATTGCGGGTTGGCTTGCTTCGCGCCTTGTTCGCTAGCAGTCTCGTTACTTAATCCAAGGTTTGACTCAACGTTTGGCGATTGAGCAGTGTCAGCAAGCCTAGGATTAGCTTTGGGTTCTTTTACAGCAGGTTTCTGCGCTGGTTGGCCATCAGTGTTACCGCGACTTGTTACTTTGTCGCCCGACGAGTCAGGGATGTTTTCAGTGGTATTTGCAATGATACTGTCATTTATATTGTCGCTTAGCTTCTTATCTGCATTTACACTATCGTCAGCTTGCTTCTTAGCTTCGTTATTACGAGGCAGTGATCCAGCGCTGCCAGCAATGTTATTGTCATCGATATCCTGTAGCGCCAAGATAAATAGGGGCGTACCTTCTTCTACCCATTGACCTTGTTGAACCAGCACCTGTTGTACAGTGACTGCTTTGGCAGTGACAAACTTTGATTGTTTAATAGGTTCTATCTCGCCTTGTAGGCCAAGGCTTGGCTGATAACGAGAGGACTTAAGGTTTAAAATACTATCAGCAGATAAGGTAACGGTATCGTCATTGACTATAAAAGATAAGTCTGCGTCCTCGCTCATCGGCTCACTTTGCGCGATCGCCGATTGACTCGTATCTTCGGGCGGCTGACAGGCTGTCATTAGCAATATACTGATAAATAAAGCAGTATTTTTGTGATAAGAAAAACGTATCATATCAGTCACCGTTGACAGCAAATAGCTAAGTTAAAAGGAATATAGAGCCATATTTTAGGCTAAAGTGTCTAAAAAGTGACTTGGGCGGTTTTATTAATTGCAATTCAATCTTGTATTGTTAATACTTTGTTTAGTATATTATTAAAATAATGATAACTTTCGTCTTATATAGGTAACTTATCTTACACACTTATAGTAATACAGTTAGGTTGCCGTCATATTACAACAGTTAGTTTTGGATAAATGTATGAATGTTATGCAGTTGATATGACTCTAATTATAAACAAAATAACAAAGTAGATAATAATAGCAGCATAATAAGGCAAAATATCAGCTATTTATAGTACCCTTTATAGCACCTTAGCTATAACTAGAGTCTAAGCTATAGATAGTAATTTTAAAGTTTATAGGATAGTAATAATGGACAGTAATTTTGAAGGGCTAACCGTCATGGTGATTGATGACTCAAAAACCATGCGCCGTACCGCAGAGACCTTGCTAAAAAAAGCAGGCTGCGAGGTGATTACCGCTATTGATGGCTTTGATGCGTTAGCAAAAATTGTAGATAACAATCCAGATATTATCTTTGTTGATATTATGATGCCGCGTTTAGATGGTTATCAGACTTGTGCTTTGATAAAGAACAACCCTAATTATGCTGATAAGCCCGTCATTATGCTGTCGTCTAAAGATGGCTTATTTGACAAAGCTCGCGGGCGTATCGTTGGCTCTGATGAGTATTTGACGAAGCCATTTAGTAAAGATGAGCTATTTGAAGCTATCAGTCATTATCGCTAATTGCTTTTGGGTTTTATAGATTATACTCCCCACTCATTTTGGCAAATTTTTATAACAGATCCTACGGATACTCATTACAAAGGAAACAATCATGACCACTGTTTTAGTCATTGATGACTCGCCGTCTGAGATGGCAAAATTTCGCGACATATTGGCTAAAAATAACTTTCAAGTTATAGAGGCTACCAATGGTATCGAAGGCTATCAGATGGCTACCGAGCATGTACCAGATGTGATTTTGATGGATGTCGTCATGCCTGAGATGAATGGTTTTCAGGCCACTCGTAAAATCACTCGCGATCGTACGACCAAGCACATCCCAGTAGTCATTATCAGCACTAAGAGTCAAGAAACAGATAGAGTATGGGGTAAGCGTCAAGGCGCAACCGAGTATCTGACCAAGCCTATCAACGAGCTTGAGCTTATGCGCATTATTCGTAAAGTTATGGAGTAAGTTGTGGCTTCTAGAGGGTTTATTGAGCTATTGCGTCTGGCTGATTTGGCTAATTCGCGCAGCAGCGGTCGTCAGGGTAGAAAAGACTATGACTGGCGCGGGGTGGTGTTTGAGAGTAGTGGTCAGCGTTTGGTGGCGCCTCTAGGTGAGGTGGCGGAGATACTGACGATGCCTGAATACACTAGCATGCCGTTAGTTCAGCCTTGGCTACTCGGTATTGCCAATGTACGTGGACGATTGTTACCACTGACAGATTTGGCAAAGTTCTTACAGACACCAAGCAGCTCAGCTCAAGACAGCTCAAGAAAGGTATTGGTCATCGATCATCATACGGTATTCTCCGGTCTCATTGTCGATAAAGTCTTAGGCATTGAGCAGTTCACCCAAGATCAATACCGGCCGGAAGCTCTGCCTAGTGATTCAGCTTTTGCACCTTATAATCATGGTAAGTTTCACAAAGATGAAAAAGATTGGTTTGTTTTTATGCCAAGCTTACTGGCGCAAGATAAGCGCTATATAGATGCCGCCATATAAGTGTGGTCGCAAGTTTTAACCGTTAAAGCTTGCGGCTATCGTTTTTGGAATACGCTCGTTATATTAAATATTAACAGCGAGATAAATAGAGCAAAGAGTGGATTCAGCACGCACAATGAGTCAATTCAGTCATGATATAACTTAGACCACGGTTTGAAAGGAATAAGCACGATGAGTGATGTTATAAAAAGTCCTAATACTGGTGCCAGTAACCAAACACCAGCTGTAAAAGAAGCTGCAAGCAAGTGGAGAGTTGTATTAGCCGTTTTTGCTTTAGTGAGTGTGGCCTGTTTGATATGGCTTGTCAGCTCACTGGCGTCAATCAGCCAATATGTGACTGATTTTAATCAGCTGATATCTTTGCCTGCTATTATCTTTATAGTCGCGCTAATCGGGGCAGCTTACGCTTTGTCACGGCTGCTTAAAGAACGAAGTGCCAATGAGCGCTTACTGATTGAGCAAGAAACGCTGCGTCGTCGTCAAGAGGCCAATGTCGAATCAGAACGCTCAAGTCAGATCCAAGAAGAAAACGAGCGTAACCAGATGGCTATTTTGCGCTTACTTGATGAGCTCGCCGACTTGGCAGATGGTGACCTGACAGTGAATGCTACGGTATCAGAGGATTTTACAGGGGCGATTGCTGACTCTGTTAACTTTGCCATCGAGCAGTTACGTGAGCTGGTATTGGTTATTAATGAGACGGCGGACCGAGTCACAAACTCTACCGAACAAACTCAGGTTAACGCCGTCGAGTTGGTGGAGGCTTCTGAAAACCAAACGCAAGAGATTGCCAGCGTCTCTAAAGCGATTAACGAGATGACCCTCTCAATTGACCAAGTTTCTAACAACGCTACTGAGTCGGCGAATGTTGCCCAGCGCTCGGTTGCGATTGCTCATAATGGTGCAGAGGTCGTTCAGCGTTCGATAGAAGGTATGAACGTCATTCGTGATCAGATTCAAGAAACCTCTAAGCGTATTAAGCGTCTAGGTGAGTCCTCGCAAGAGATTGGGGATATCGTTAGCTTGATTAACGATATTGCTGATCAAACTAACGTTCTGGCATTGAACGCCGCTATTCAGGCATCAATGGCAGGGGAGGCTGGTCGAGGCTTCGCGGTCGTTGCTGATGAAGTACAGCGTCTAGCAGAGCGCTCAGCCAACGCCACCAAACAGATCAAAACTTTGGTGAATACCATTCAGGCCGATACCAGTGAAGCGGTGACTTCAATGGAGTCAACGACCTCTGAGGTCGTCCGCGGTGCTCGCTTAGCCAAAGATGCAGGTGAGGCCCTAGAAGAGGTGCAACAGGTATCGAATACTTTGGCCGATCTAATTGAGAGTATCTCAAACACTGCACAGCAGCAGGCCGCATCTGCCGGTCAGATCTCTAATACCATGACGATTATTCAAGGCATTACCTCACAAACCTCCTCAGGTACGATGGCAACCGCGCGCTCAGTCGGTGAGCTAAATGAGATGGCAGCCGCCTTGCAAGAGTCAGTGACTGGTTTCAAAGTCTCTAATGATGAAGAACATTTTGAGGATGTCGAAGAGATTGTCTAGTGCCTTGACCTTAAAGGGCAATACAGGTATTTGGTATCTAGACCACTACTGAGGGTAGAAGATGAGCCACAGCTTATCGTCATCGCGCTATTTTTATAACGGCTTTGGTCATTATAGTTATAGTCTGACAACGAGTCTTTGTGGCCGCTTCGCTGTCAGTCAGTCAATACTGGATAAGACTCGCAATATAAACGATTTGGGGCCACCTTATGAAAAACCAGCCTAATGATATCGCGGCGCTAGGATCATTGCTGCCTTTGTCAAAAGAGCAATTATCACAGCTGTCTGATGGCTGGCAGAGCAGCACGGATGCTACTGCTGAGCAGATCACCCAATTTTATAGGTCGATTGGCTCTTTGTTGACTAAGGCGAATGAGCCTGACTATCCTCCTAAATACTCGCCAACAAAACCTCTAAAGCCAAAGCAGTATCAGCAGTTATTGACTGGATGGCGGCAGCGAGTGCAGCAGCTATTAAATACCAACAGCAACGATGCTGCAGCCTTGACGGCCCTTGCAAAAGCTTGTCATTACTTATGGCAAGGCGTTGATCTATATCAAGAGAGCGCTAGTAAACAGCAGCGCTTATGGTACTTAGCGGAGCTTTGGCTGCGGAATTTAGCGCATAACCAAGAACCTCTACCACAAGATTACGTGCCCTTATTATCAGGGTTAGATCAGCTGCTTGAGACGAGCTATCAGCAGACTGCTACTCAGCAAGAAATAGCCGCTAAAACAGTAAGAGAGTTAGACCAACGCTCTTTTGCTCATCTACTCGATAAGCTGCTGGTGACGGTTTATATTAATATGAGCACGCTTGCTACATTAGATGGCACATCGCGCGCGCTGATTGAAAAGTTGTCCGTGCAAATGACAATGATGCATAACGATAAAAATGCTAGCTTTGTTGATGCTGACAAAACCCGCTTTGATGACAATAATGCGGCTGCCTTGACAGCTTGGCAAGCGGCGAAAGCGCAAGTGCAGCCTGACGTCTTTGATATGAACGAAGAGATCCGTCAGATCTTTATCGAGGAAGCCACAGAGAGTTTGGCAGAGTTA
Source organism: Psychrobacter submarinus (assembly GCF_904846685.1). Lineage (GTDB taxonomy): Bacteria > Pseudomonadota > Gammaproteobacteria > Pseudomonadales > Moraxellaceae > Psychrobacter > Psychrobacter submarinus. Next base: position 1,223,724 of record NZ_CAJHBQ010000001.1, on the reverse strand, counting down.
ACGAGCTTATTGCCTGTTTGGCAACAAGATATCCATGACTTGACGCCATTAACGGCGATACATCATAACTTTTATACCCTCAAAGGCTCAGGGCGGATGATTGGCGCTTTTAGCATCAGTGAGATAGCGTATGCTATCGAAAATATACTGATTCATCTACTAGACCAGTCTTTGCCAGTGAACGATGAGGTCGTAAGCTTAGTGGCACAAGCGGTAGAGGAGCTACCGACTTTGATTGCCAACTTTAGCGCCGCTCAGCCGCCACAATTCGACCCTGCTTTGATTATTTTGCAAAGCCATAACTTACTTGCCGGCTTGCCGTTATCTCACGGTATGGAAGTACAAGATGAGAGGGATGAAGCTAATGTGACAGAGGCGTCCGCTTCTGAGTCACAGCTGCCATTGCAAGCTCAGCCACCAGTAACCACTGAGTCTGATAATATCGCCGCGCCGCAGATACCGGCTGTACTTGCTTCTTTTATCGAACAAACAAAGCAGATGCCTGCAGACGCTGATGACGCTGACCCCGACATCAAAGAGATATTCATAGAAGAGGCTTATGAGGTCTTAGAAGAGATCGTGCCGCTTTATGACAATTGGCAGCTAGATGATACAAATGTCGCGAGCTTAACTGATGTTAGACGCGGCTTTCATACTCTAAAAGGCTCAGGCCGTATGGTAGGTGCTAACTACAGTGCTGAGCTTGCTTGGGCATTAGAGTCTATGCTTAATCGATGGCTTGATAAGAGTCTGACGCCATCGGACGATATGAAGCAGTTGGTGGCTGATGTTTTAGCCGCTTATCCTGAGATTGTTAACACCTTTGCGGAAGGCAAGCAGGACTATCCAGCTATGGTGCCACTGTGGGTCGCTGCTGCAAACGCTTATAGTCAGCAGTTGGGCGATGAGTTTAGTTATAGTGCGCTAGCTGCTAAAGACGTGTCGGCAACGAGTGCTACAGCTACAGACAGTACGGCTACTGATGAGCTTGCGCCGGTAGATAGTACTATAGTTGTGAGTGATATAGACGATGAGAGTATGCAGGATAAGCCAGCTGTTGATGCAGTCAGTAGCGCTGAGACGATGTTAAAAAACATCCACTCTATCAAGGATATGATGACCGAAAAATCTATCGTTATAGCACCGCAAAGCGGCGAGGAGCGCGAAATCCTCGATATATTTGTAGAAGAAGCCAAAGAGTTATTACAGCAAATTGATGACTTTATTAGTACCCATCAGCATCAGCCGCCCGTACAAGTGAGTGAAGAGATTGTCAGGGCTTTTCATACCCTGCGCGCCGCTTCGGGTTCTAATGCGCTGGCCGCTATCAGTGATGTGAGTGCAACGATTGAAAAAAGCTTAGAGCACTTGCAAAAGCACGATACCCCGCTTAGCGCTCAACATATAGAAGCGTTAGCACAGTCGGTCGCGCTTATCAAAGGCTATCTCGATGCTTATGAAGGAAATATCCAGCAGCATTCTTCGACAGCGACTAGCCAAAGTAAGCAAGATGTTGAGTCGCTACAAGCAATGCTAGATAGCTCGGAGGAACCAAACACGCAAACTGATAATGAGCTCAGTATAGAGCAGCTATTAGCATTAGATATCGATACTTTGTTAGATGCAGAATGGCAGTTATCAGAGGCGTTCAATGAGCTCAGTATAGAGCCGCTTAAGGCTTATATCGAGCAAATAGCACAGCAGATCTCGCGCTTAGCAAATAGTACTGCCAAGTCGCCGAAGTTCACAGCGATATTAACCGCGCTAGCTGACAGTTATCACTATCTAACTGATGCGCCGCAAGCGAGTGATGATAGCCATATTCAAGCTGCATTATTGGCCGCGCATACTCATTTGGTGGCTTTATTTGACTCGCTTGCGGGCCGTATGTCGTTCAAAGTGAATCAGTCTATACTCGATGATTTGCAAGCCGCTATCAGCAGTCACCGTCAGCGTCATGCCGGCGAGCTTGCCGCTACTAGCAAGAGTGACGCTGAGAGTAAAGCGCTATTATCAGTAGCAAGCGAGGCTATGGATGTGCAGCCTGTTGTCGAAAGTATCTCAGTAGAGGAGTTACAGTTAGAGGCCGTCAATACCGATGTCGAGCTGTTAGAGATCTTCTTAGAAGAGGCGCAAGAGCTCGATAGCGCGATTGCCCAAACTTTCAATCAGTGGCGTCAAGATGTCGCTGATATCAGCACGCTAAAAATATTGCAGCGTCATTTGCATACCATTAAAGGTGGTGCACGGATGGCGGGTATTCGTAGTATTGGTGATCTGACTCACGCTGCAGAAAGCATCTATGAAGCCTTTACTAATGAAAAAGTAACAGCGACGCTGCAATGGGTCAGTGTCATGCAAATGATACAAGATACCTTGTCAATGCAGCTTGAATACGTCGCGCGTTATCAGCAGTCGTTTTGGACGCGTGATCTCATCGAGCAGCTAGATGAATTTGAGCAGCAAGGCGAACTACCGCAAACCGTTACGCTAAAATTACCAATTCTCAAGAATCCTGCGCAGACGGCAACAGCTGATAGCGAGGATCATATAGAGCCAACCGACGCTGTTGAAACCATTAGCTTAGAGGCGTTGATAGCCAACTCTTGGTCAAACGGCTTGCCCGATATAGATATTTTGGATGTTTTCTTAGAAGAAGCAGAAGAGCTGGTCGAAAATAGCCAAAAGTATCTACAATTATTTTTAAACAATACCAGTGATGTGGCAGCCGTACAGACGCTGCAGCGCGACTTGCACACCATCAAAGGTGGCGCGCGTATGGTAGCGGCCAATGGTATCGCTGATCTTGCCCATCAGATGGAAAGCGTATATGAATCATTAGCGATTGGGCGTCGTCCAGCGACCAAAGTTATCTCTGAGCTATTAATCAGCTGTCATGATTGGCTAAAAGATGCGGTATTTGTCCTCAAACATCATATTAATCCTGCTATGCCGACGGCGCTGATCAACGCGTTGCAAGACTTTAGCAAAGACACGCTGTCCTCTAGGCATATACCTGCCGAGTCATTACAGACTGAGATTAGCGCGATATTGGCTGTGCAAGACAAACAGAGCGCGATACGCGGCGACATAGATATCCGTCAGATGCCGGCTATGTCTGGTAGTTTCGCTGAGCCTGAGCGCAGTATGGATAGCAGTGATGAGATGATCCGAATCTCTGGTAGCTTAGTTGAGCACATGATTAACCTATCAGGGGAGTCGGCCATCAACCGCGCTCGTATCGATATGGGTATGAGCAGCCTGACAGGCAGTATCGGCGAGATGAGCTCTACGGTTCAGCGTCTTGCTGATCAGCTACGCCGTATGGAGATTGAGCTTGAGGCACAGATTCTATCGCAAATTGATGAAGAGTTAATTCAGACTGAGGATTTTGACCCGCTAGAGATGGATCAGTATTCCTCACTCAATCAGTTATCAAAATCATTGTCGGAGTCCGCCTCAGATTTAATCGATATTAATAATACACTGCTCGAAAAAACCCGAGATAACGAAAACTTGCTGCTGCAACTATCTCGTACCCAAACTGAGCTGCAAGACGGTCTAATGAACTCGCGGATGGTACCGTTCTTACGTCTCAAACCGCGCTTAGATCTTATCGTCAGGCAAACCGCAAACGAGCTAAATAAGTCGGTAGATCTAACGATTATTACCGCAGATGACGAGCTAGATAGAACCATTCTAGAGCGCATTACTTCGCCTTTAGAGCACATGCTGCGTAACGCTGTGGATCACGGGGTTGAGAGTCCACAAGAGCGCCTAGCAACAGGTAAAGATCGTAGTGGCCATATTACCTTAGAGGTTTTACGCGAAGGTAGCGAAGTGGTCATTCATCTCACCGATGACGGCCGCGGTATCGACGTCAATGAAGTTCGCGAAAAAGCAGTCTTAGAGGGCCTGATTAACCCAAGCGAGTATCAATATACTGATGTTGAGATCATGCAGTACGTCTTTAACGCTGGGGTAACGACTTCAAAGCAAGTCACCCAAATCTCTGGCCGCGGGGTCGGCATGGATGTGGTCGCAAGCGAAATTCGCCAGTTGGGCGGAGCCGTCTCTGTTAGCTCAAAGACCGGCGAGGGTACACGCTTCACTATGCGCATACCATTGACAGTAGCCGTCTCTGACGCCTTGGTCGTCCGAGTAGCGGATCGTTATTACGCTATTCCGCTGATTCAAATCGAGAGGGTAGTCCGAGTTAATCCAGAAGCGCTATACGACTATTATCATTCCAACAAAGAAACCATGCAGATTGAAGATAAAGACTACCGCGTCCGTTATCTCAATGAGCTAATATTGGGTAGTCAGTTCAATGAGCTGATGATGAACACCAATACAAGCCTACCGGTTATCATCGTAAAAAATAGCTCAGGTCAGAATTTAGCGTTACAAGTCGATCAGATTGCAGGCTCCCGTATCGAGGTGGTAGTTAAGCCTATGGGCCAACAGCTGTCGCATTTAGATGGTATTTCAGCCGCTACTATTATGGGCGATGGCTCAGTGATGCTGATATTAGATATCATTGCACTACTACGTCAGTCGACCATTAAGACAGTGACTGCGCCTCAAGCTGCTAAGCCAAAAGCTGATCTTGAAGCGGCAGAGCGCAAACCAACCATCTTAGTTGTCGATGACTCCGTGACGGTACGTAAGGTGACTTCTCGTTTCTTAGAGCGTCAAGGTCTAAACGCCGTAGTCGCCAAAGACGGAGTCGATGCTATGGAGATCTTACAACAATCAACGCCTGATCTAATATTGCTCGATATCGAGATGCCGCGTATGGATGGTTTTGAGGTTGCGACTCAAGTCCGTAATAACCAGCGTTTGCAGCAGATTCCGATTATCATGATTACCTCGCGTACTGGGGATAAACATCGTACGCGTGCTTTCGAGACTGGCGTCAATGATTATATGGGTAAGCCTTTCCAAGAAAGCGAGTTACTAGAAAAAATTCAAACATTGCTAAATATAAAAATCGATGACAAGCAACAGGCATAAGCATAAAGCTTATATCTGCAGCATTAACGACTGAAAATTAGTAATGACAATCAAAGAAAACCAAAGTCTTTGTTAAGCTTTTGAGCTATCAAAGGCTTGAGTTGCTTATTAAGTAACCTTTATATCTACTGTGAGTGATATATGAGTCAGATAAAGAAACATTCCTTTGAAGCCGTTAGTCTATTGACTGCCGCAAATGGCATGCTTGAAGCGACTATTATCCCAGCGATGAATCAACCAGATTGGATCGTACCAAGCTCACTGATACTAGATAGCCTGGACTATAATCAGGATTATAGCGACGTAGCGAAAAGCGAGGAGTCTGTTACAACTTATACTTGGCAACAGCAGTCAGTCGCGGTATTTCGTTTGTTAGCGACAGAGCAAGCGCCAGATAGAGTGGTGATATTGGAAGGTAATACGGCCGAGGAGCGCTTAGCTTTATTCACTAAAGGTGAGCTGCGCCGCATTGAAGTCAGTATCTCTGAGGTTCAAGATAGCGAGTTACCTAAAGAGTATGCAGAAGAGAGCACCACAGCTAAAAGCGTAAATGATGATAAGGTAAGCGAAGAGTCAATCCCCTCTTACTTGTATCAAGCAATTGTCATTGAAGAGACGCCCTATATCGTACCAGATTTAGACAAGATTGCGCATCAGCTCGTCACGCTTAGCCAGTAAGCTTTCTAAATCTATTATTTATTTAGTCAATTTAGCGTAAGGGTAACAAGCCTAAAAGTCGATGAGAAGAAAACGCTAAAAACCCCTAAATACTTAGACTTAGTATTTAGGGGAGCTTAGTATTTAGGGCTTTTTTTAGGGCTACTCATATCTATAGAGCGCTTAACTTACAGAATGCTTATAGTTAGGGAGCTTATAATAGTACAAGCTAACGAGATTAGCGCTTATGCTCAGGCAGATTAATATTCATCTCTAATACATCGAGACTATCTTCGGAGCGATGATTGATATTGACATCATCGATCTGAACGCCGTTGACGTATTTATTGACCACTTCTAGTATCTCACGTTTCATTTTTTCGATACGGTCTGTAGTCAGCCGACTATTTAAGCGGTTTTCACTAGCAACGATGACTTTTAATCGTTCGGTTGCCATGTTGGCACTGCCGCCACTGCGGTTGTCATCTGTGCCAAATAAACTGCTCCAAAATCCTTTCTTTTTACTCATCCTTAACCCCCAAACCAGCGCTGTAATAGACTCTTTTTCTTCACATCGATATGACGTAATGGTCGCTCTTCTCCTAAGAAGCGCGCAACAATATCATCATAACATTGACCGGCTACCGAATCGGTGTAGTGAATCACCGGCTCACCATGGTTAGAGGCTTCAAGTACAGAATGACTCTCAGGGATGACGCCAAGCAAAGGCACTTTTAGAATGTCATTTGAGATAGTGTCAATGTCCATCATCTCATTAGCCGCCGCGCGCTCAGCGTTATAGCGACTGATGACCAGATGCTCGCGCACGCTTCCTTGATTCTCTTCGATTTTCTTAGTGCGACTTTGCAATATACCAATGATGCGATCAGAGTCACGTACAGATGAGATTTCAGGGTTAGTGACGATGATAGCTTCATCAGCGTGGTACATAGCTAGCTGGGCGCCGCGCTCGATACCGGCAGGAGAGTCACAGATAATATAGTCAAACTGCTTGGACAGCTCAGCCATAACCTCAGCGACGCCTTCATCAGTAAGCGCATCTTTGTCACGGGTCTGACTAGCAGGCAATATATATAAGTTCTCAAGCTGCTTGTCTTTGACTAAAGCCTGCGACAAGCGGGCGTTACCGTTAATAACATCAACGAAGTCATAGACAATACGGTTCTCACAGCCCATGATTAAGTCTAAGTTACGCAGGCCAACATCAAAATCAATGACCACTGTCTTATAGCCACGTAATGCTAAACCGGCGGAAAAAGAGGCACTAGTCGTGGTTTTACCGACGCCGCCTTTGCCTGAAGTGATTACAACAATCTTTGCCACAGTGGCACACTCCTATGAATGAATGAAAACTAGAGTCCCTTTTAGACCCTAATGATATCGCTATTGAATAAGTTTTAATTCGTCAAATGCTGGTTGAATTCGCTAAATACTTATATTTATTTATCAGAACCATCAGCACGCTTTCAAGCTTAAGATTTATTTATAGTCAATCAATATTAAAAGTGGTACAAGGCAGACGAGTGCAAGTACTACAGTAGTAGGCTAAACGAGTCTAACGCTGTAACACTTTAATAGTGGTTCGACTATACAGTTTGCGCTCATAACCCTAACATAAATCGGTAGAGAGTTACAGTTGCTACCGCCATTATCCTTTAAGCTATATTAATTCAATGTTTACCAATATCGTATAAAAATATTTATCTATAATGGCGAATTATCAAAGCTATGATAGCGTAGTTTTGTTACGGTAAACTACCGTTATATTTCTTATGAGTCAACATTCTCTCTCAAAGGTTGACTACAGCAAGAATTAGGCACCATCCATAACCGTAAATACTAAGCCTTCACCTTCTACAAAACGCACTTGCACTGATTTGTCGATGATATCTTGCGGTATGTTGTCGCGTAGACAATAAGTACCGGCGACTGAAACTAACGAAGGATTGAATACTTGGCAGAATATACGAGCATCTTTGTCGCCTGTTGCACCTGCCACCAGTCGCCCTTGGGCACGGCCGTACACGTGCAAGCTATTATCCGTAATCGCTTCGGCGCCGCTGTTGATACTATTGGTCAAGATTAAGTCGCCGCCAACGTGATTTAGGCTTTGACCTGAGCGTAGCATTTGATCATAAATCATACTGGTGATATGTTCAGCAGGTAGCCAAGACTCGGAGTCTGTCGCTGCCGAAGCGCTACTAGCTTGAGAGTCAGTCGTTAACGCATCTGCGGTATTGCTAGCGCTATTATTGGGGGTGTCATTAGCTTGAGCGCTACTATCGGCTGCCGGCTGCGTGATGGGTTTTTTGACAGGTAAAATCCGTTCAATACGCTTACCATCAGCAGGAAAAATAGCCAGACGCTGCGTGCGCGCTTGCTCTTCGAGTATACCAGTGACTGCGCCAATAGGCTGTAGCCCCCATGACCACAGAAATTCAACCAAAGCTGGCAAGTCTTGCTCGACGCTACTATCAATAATGACAGGTATATTGCTGGTCTTATTACTAAGGGTGGTTGCCAGTTGTGCATCAATCAAGCTCAAGTCGTTAGTATGCAGTTGTAAGCGCGAAAACGTTAGCATCTTGCCATACAAAGTCATAGCAGGAGTAGCAGTTTGGCGGTCAGTATCCGTCATGGTCATGATATAAATCCTTAAAAGACTAAGCTTGAAACACTACAGAGTAAGAGTAACAGAATAAAACGATGTTTATGATGATTATCAGACATTTACTATCAATGATAATAAGCTGACAGTGTACTAAGGGTGACTAGAGATTAACAAGCCTTTAGGCATAAAAATTAGCAGCTTTAACAGACCCTATTCTTCTTTTGATAAAAGCGTTCATGTCTACAAAAAAACTATTATTTAAAGCATTGTTCAAAAAAGTAATAATAAAGTTATTAAGAAAGGTATGAATAAAAAAGCACCAATCAAAATCTTAGCATATCTTGATGTTTCCATTGCTGTATTTTTACTTGCGCCTCAAAGGCGATTAAGCTGTCACTGATAATCTTTGCGATCAGGGTATTTAGAGCAGGGTGGTCGATATCAAGCTGTGCCACTCCTTTAGCAATGGCCATCATAAGAGGGTCTAAGTTTTTGTCATCAAGCAGCCGTGCATTGAGTGAAGTCGCTGTGTTGACGCCGATATTGTGCGCGATGCTTTGCAGTTGCGACTCAATAAGACCGCCTGCGATAGGAATCAAGCGTAGCAAGCGATGCAGCTCAGGCGTATTAGCAATGCCGTCTTGGATAGCATGACCCAACTCTTGAGCGATAATATCCTCACCCGTGGATGAGTTGTTAATTTTGCGCAGCTTTGGTACTAGCTCAGAGCGTAGCAAGTCGAGTAATACGGCCTCAATGTCATCACGATTGTCGCCTAAGCTTGATTTGATAAGTGATTTTTGAGTCACCGGATTAGTAAGCTGTTGCCGATAGTTATCGATAGCGGTAAGTATTACTCGATCTGATAACTCTTCTAGTACTAGATCGATATAAAATTTAATTCTATTCAACCAAGGCTGAGGCAATACTTGATAGCCAAGCTGATAGAGACGACGACCGATAATCACGACTCGAAACAGCCGTAGCGCCCGCAATTGCGGGAAGCAACCAAGCACTTCATACCAGTGCACAAAGGGGAAGAAAAACCAACGATAATAGACGTTTTCTTTGATAGCAATCGCCCAGCGCACCAGCAGCTCAAAAATCAAAAAAAGCGTAAAAAATCCACCTAGAGTACGCAGGGGCTCGTGCAGTACTTCTCTGTACCAGCTTAGCGCTTCAGTGAGTGACAGCCACCCTGCGACATTACCACTAAAGCTACTCATCAAGATAGCATCAAGACTAATCAAAAACAGATCGATACTGATGACGATAATCATGATGATATCGTAAGTCAGCTTGAAGCGATTGGGCTTTGGACGCTCTGGGGATAGCTTTGGGTCTATAGTTGGCTTGGCAGCGCTATGAGGTGCGGACACAGTTATCCCTTTTGTTAAGTTGTAGATGTATAAAGTTTGCGTGGTTTGAGCTGAGTACTACCATATGAAGTCGAATTAAGACAAAGCATAAGTTAAGAGTTTAGCTGAGTTTAAGCGGCAGACACAGTATCATTTTCAGAGTTTTTTTCAAAATCAGCCAGCATCTCAGTGATACGCTGATCTTTTGCTTGCCAAGCCTTGTCAACCCAAGCAAAAAACTGCTCTTTTATTGCGGTATTGGTTTGATAATCATTGCTTTGCATATCGATCAGTAGTTGTTTGGGTATGTCAATGTAGCGTACCTCCACGCCTAAGCGCTTGATATTTCCTTTCCATAAATCACTATAAGTCGGTATGCCATCGGGATAGACAATAGTCATATCCAAAATCCCATCAATCTCATCTCCTAAAGCATTGATAGCCAGCGCTAGCCCTCCTGCACGCGGTTTGAGCAGATGCGTATAAGGGGCGTTTTGTGCATCGCGCTTCGCTGGAGTAAAGCGGGTACCTTCGATATAGTTGAGTAGGGTGAAGGGTTTGTTTTTTAACAAAGCGCAGGCACGCTTGGCCTCTTCGATGTCTTTACCCTTGAGTGCTGGGTTTTTTGCAATGGCTTCTTTGGAATGGCGGCGCATCATCGGGAAGTCCAAAAAATAAAAAGCCTGACCAATAACTGGGATGTAGATAAGCTCAAACTTGGTAAAAAAGCGCGTCAGTGGCAAACGGTTTTCACTAATGTACTGCACAATACTGGTATCGACCCACGATTGATGATTGCTAATCAGTAGATACTTACCCTCAGAGCTGATATCTTCAGGCAGGCTGATACGCCAATCCTTATTAGGTAAAATATTATCTATCAGCGCATTATTACTATGAATCCAGCGATTGGTCACATTAATGACCGTTTTATCAGCTACTTTTGAGCCGGTAATGACTTTGGCTGCACCCATCAACCATACTGGCAAGCCTGCTGCCATACTAGTACCAGTAATCACGCCCGTAGCAGTGGTCAAAGAAACCGCTTTGCCAAGCTTTGGTGTACGCTGATGGAGTTTTTGCATAAATGTGGCGAGTTTCATAAAGTATCCTTACTGATATCACGGAGCGCCTACCGAGTGGTCATCACCAAAATCTAGCGAATGTTGATGACTAAAACCAAATGATAACGACTGAAAATAGCATCGATTTTAGCAGTTTTTTCGATCAGTGTACGAGTGTAAACGTAAATAATAGTACTGAAACGATCGTCTCATTAACTCAGCTATCACTAATAACCACTAATATTAGCTACATTAATCATTAAAGAGTAACTAAACGAGGATAATTCTACTAGACCACTCAATGAAATTCGGTTTATATAGGGCGTGTTGAACATCCACAAATGCGCACTGCTGATCGCTACTAGTTTATCAAAGCTGTGTCCTAGTCGTCGTTAAAATTGCAGATAATGCTTATTGCATTGGTTAGCTGATTTTATTTAAACAGTCGCAACGACTAGGGCGATTTTAGCATCAGCCCTTACTACAACAATAGGGACAGGACTATTTTTTGCCGCTTTATTGATAAAAATAGACGCTTAGAACAACTAAACTTACCATTTTTATCTGCAAATCGCCTAAAAAATAGTCTCTGTCAGTGCCATGGTCGAATGTTCAATACGGCCTAGTAATAAATGACATCAATCAAAGACAATTTATGCAGTTTTTGTACAGAGGTATGACAAAATATTACACATAGATAGCGTCGTCTGGTCATAATAGTAACGATTGTCATAAATGACCAGTGAGCTATTTTTGTAATCGCTATAATTTTTTGCTTAAGGATAAAGTAAAAATATAATCAACTAGGAGTATAGCGTTTCAACAAATATTAGCTATCTGAACGGGCTTGTCGTCGTTATTAGTCGTTCAAGGTGTCAAAAGCGATTGTTATAAAGCTTTAGTCACCAAGCGTTAATTAAAAGTCACTGATTATCAAAATAAAGTAGCAACATTTTTAAGTGATACTATATACATTATAACTATTCATTCAATTTGAGAGGAAATAATTATGCGTAACCAACTTATGATTGCAGCAGTAGCATCAGGTCTAGCTTTAAGCGGCTGTACTACTGATCCAAACACCGGACAGCAGCGTCTAAATAAAACTGCTTTAGGTACTCTAGCAGGTGCAGCAGGCGGCGCGGTAATCTCTAAAGCAACAGGCGGCGAAAAGACAGGTCGCGATGCTGCTATCGGTGCAGCACTAGGCGCAGGCGTGGGCTATTACATGGAGCGTCAGGCCAAGCAGCTTGAGCAGCAAATGGCAGGCACTGGCGTTACTGTTGAGCAGAACCCAACGACAGGTGACATTGATCTAGTCATGCCAGGCAATATTACTTTCGGTTTTGATGATGCGACCTTAAGCCCTTCATTCAAGCCTACGCTTGATAAGCTGGCTTCTACTATGAATCAGTACAATCAAACAACGGTAAATATCGCTGGTCACACTGATAGTCGCGGTGCTGCTTCTTATAACATGGGTCTGTCAAGAGATCGCGCTTATTCAGTAGCGAACTATTTGAGCGCTCGCGGTGTAGCCTCTAACCGTATTAATGTCGTCGCTTACGGTGAATCGCGTCCAATCGCTAATAACGACACAGACTATGGCCGTCAGCAAAACCGCCGTGTTGAGTTAACTATCAACTCTCCACAGAGTGTCAACTAAGCCATAACATAAGGTTATAACTGGTTTATATCGTCAAATCAATAATTAAAAGTCAGCTTACGCTGGCTTTTTTTTGTTTAAAAAAAGCTTCTAACGGACATAAATTTGATATAAAAGCTGCGTAAAAGTGAATTAAAATCGGCTTAATTTATAGTTGATAATAGTTATCAATAACAATATAATTCGCAAACACTACTATTTTATATATAAGGTCTTACTAAGGATGCCCATGACTATCAATACCGCGCCGAACCGTAGAATTCTGCCCACGACTTTAGCAGCGGCTCTAGCGGGTTTATTGCTGCTATCAGGCTGTACCAAGCAGACCGATGAGGACGGGGTGGCGGCTGAGACACAAACCACGCAAACTGAGACTACCAATGCAGGGTCAGCAGCAGAGCAAGCGGGAATTGATAGGCTACTAGTCAGCTATGCAGATATGGCGCACGCCGCTTATAAAGACTCGCTTGAGACCGCAAAAGACTTACAAAACGCCGTCAACACGTATGTCGAGGCGCCTACTGAGGCGAATCTTGAGGCAGCAAAAGCGGCATATAAAGCAGCGCGTCAGCCGTATTCGCAGACTGAAATCTTCCGCTTTGAGGAAGGTTTTGTCAGCGCAAATGATGAGCGTGAAATAGCTAGCGTCGACGGCTGGGAAGGGCAAGTCAATGCTTGGCCACTTGATGAGGCGCTCATTGATTACGTCAGCGATGATTATCAAGGCGAGTACAATAGCCAAGATAATATTATCAATAGCGATAGCATTGCAGTCGGCAGTATTCAGCAAGATACCAGTACAATTAGCCCTGATCTATTGGCTGAAATGAGCGAGATTGGCGGTAGCGAAGCCAATGTGACGACGGGCTATCATGCCATTGAGTTTCTGCTTTGGGGTCAAGATACTAATGGCGTCTCTGAAGGCGCAGGCAATCGTCCTGTTAGCGACTATCTGACTACTGAGGGCGAATGTACTAGCGGTGATACGGTTAATACCGATGCGAGTATATGTGAGCGCCGTGGTGAGTATCTAAAAGCGGCAACTCAATTATTAGTCGATGATTTGAGCGCGATGGAAGCCGAGTGGCAGCCTGCGAGCGAAAATACTTTACGTAGTGACTTACTTGAGCGCCGCGGTGATAATGCACTGCGTCAGATCATGTATCAGATGGGCAGCCTTGCCTTAGGTGAGCTGGCCTCTGAGCGTATGCAAGTGGCCTTTGTCACCGGCTCGACTGAAGATGAGCATGAGTGCTTTAGTGACTTGACTCATCTAAGTTATGCTAATAATGCGCGCGGTATCCAAAATGTGTTTAATGGTACTTACAAAACCGTCGATGGTAAATCAGTGGGCGGCTATGGTGTCAAACAGTATCTCGTTGATAAAGGTCACACGGCCGAAGCTGATAAGCTCACTGCTGACTTTAAACGCGTAGAGGATGCCTTTAATGTGGTCGTTGAAAAAGGCGAAAACGAAGGCATTAAAGTCGATCAGATGATAGCGACCGTCGGTCAAGCAGCAAAGCAAGGCATCACCGCTGAAGAGCAAAACAAGCGCCGCAGTTGGATCGAAAATAGTATCAATAGCTTACAAGAGCTGACCGCTGGTATCGAGAGCGCGGCCAAAGCGGTCGGTATTGATAACTTAGATGCTGATGCAGGCTCGCAGTTTTAGCATCAAAACTTATTATCAAAGCTTAGCATCAAAACTTAGAATCAAAACTTAGAATCAAAACTCTGCAGCATATTTGCTAAGTCAGTATGTATTGATAAGAGCAATTTTGGTAAGCGCTTGATTTTGCTATACTGACATGGTTTCATGATAAAGCTATTGGTAGCGCTATCTAGGCGTTGATACAACAGGCACGTTGTCAACTGAGTTTGGCAACGTGTTTTTATTTAGATATATCCCTGCTTAAAAAGCGTTTTGTATTCAGTATCTTATGCCACAACCCTTCCTACGAATAACCCATTAGGAAATAAGGTCACTTTATGAGTGTCATCTCATCAGCCTCAACACCAGTATCTAAACTAGTGAAGCTCAAGTCTGCACCATTCAATAAGGTATTAAATATAACGCTAAGCCTATCAGTACTGGCCTTAGTAGCTTGCCAGCCAGCAGAAAATATCTCGGACGAAGAGACTGTTTTAGAAAAAGAGACCATATCAGACTCAGCGCTATCTGCCGAGCGCACGCAAACCATAGAGCAGTTGGCAGGCGTGCCGATGCAGACTTTGGCGACTTTTGATCCACAAGAGATTAAGCAGGGCGGCGACACTGGTATCACCATTACCAGTAGCGAGAGCTACTCAAAACCGTCTTCTAACTTGACGGCCTCGCGTAAAGGCGACTTTTTTATTGGGAATGCTTTTTTTAAGCAGCCTTGGGTGGTCGCGCCCGCTAGCACCGATAGCCGCGATGGTCTTGGCGCGTTATTCAACGTCGCCGCTTGTCAGTCCTGCCATGTCAAAGATGGCCGTGGTCACGCGCCGATGACTAGCGAAGATGATGCCGATAGCTTATTGATTCGTCTCGCTATGCCAGCGACAACGGATGAAGAGCGCCAGCAGCTGGGTAACTCCTTAATCGAAAAAATTGTGCATCCGATGTACGGCGGTCAGCTGCAAGATCGCGGTATTCAAGGCGTGCCGGCTGAGGCGCAAGTCACCGTGACTTGGACGGATAAACCAGTAACCTTTACTGATGGTCATATCGAAACGCTACGTGCGCCAACTTTTGAATTGACCCATCCAGGCTACGGTGATTTTGATGATGAGCTTATGGTGTCACCAAGGGTAGCTTTGCCGATGATAGGGCTTGGCTTGCTTGAGCAAATCCCTGATGCCGATATCAAAAAACAAGCCGATAGTGAGGATAGAAATAACGATGGTATTCGCGGTACCTTTAATTGGGTTATGGATCCACAAACGGGCAAAACGGCACTGGGCCGCTTTGGCTGGAAAGCGGGGCAAACGAAGCTCTTAACCCAAAATCAGAGCGCCTTTAATGAAGACATGGGGCTGACCTCAAGGATTCGTCCTAATGAGTCTTGCACGCCGTTACAAACCGCTTGTCTTAACGCAACCACTGGCGCTGATGATCAAGGGGATGGCAAGTCGCCTGTCGAAGTCAGCGATGAGGTTGCCAGATTTGTGGAGTTTTATACTCGCAACTTAGCTGTGCCGCATCGCCGTGATGCTGATAGTGAGCTAGTACTAGCGGGTAAAAAACGCTTTTATGAGATCGGCTGTCAAAGTTGTCATACGCCCAGATATGAGCTACCAAAAACGGACGATGATCATCTTGAGCAGCATGGACAAGTGATTTATCCTTATACCGATTTGCTCTTGCATGACATGGGCGATGATCTTGCCGATCGAACGATCGCCGGCGCATTGCCGCCAAAGGATGCGCAAGTTGAGTTCCTAGCCAACTCTTATCAGTGGCGCACGCCTGCGCTCTGGGGCATAGGCCTTGCGCAAACGGTCGATCCGCAAGCGACGTTTTTGCATGATGGACGGGCGCGCACGCTGATGGAAGCGGTGCTCTGGCATGGCGGCGAAGCGCAGAGTCAACAACAAACAGTGCTAAAACTTGATAAACAAGGCCGAGCTGAGCTTAACGCTTTTTTAAAGTCGTTATAGTCAGTACAGTCTAAATATACCGAGAAAAATATGAAAAGTAACACCAATCCTTTATTAGTGATGGCATTATCGGCATTGAGTGCAGGCATACTTATCAGCTGCGTCAAACCTGCCGATGACAAGCCCGCCACTGACAACGACCGCCCAAAAGTGGTCGAAGAAAATAGCGCGGCAACAGAGACAACCGGTGCAGCTGCTAGCGCTTCAGCTGACATTACCCCTGTAGAGATTAGCGCGGAGACCGAAGAAACCTACCTCACTCATGTCGCCGATGATCTGATCATTCCCACTTACGCGGACGCCGCTCAACACAGTGCAAGCTTGCATAAGTTAGCGAAAAAACACTGCCAGCAAGCGCCTGTCAGTGGTATTGAGCTACAAGAGCTGCGCAATCAATGGCTCGTATTAGCGCAAGCATGGGCCAGTGCCGAGATGATTAACTTTGGCCCCGCAACTGAGAGCATGAGCAATCTATATATTAACTATTACCCTGATGAGCGCGGTCTGGTGCATGACGGCGTCGCTGAGCTAATAGCGGCCAATCCAAATTTGACCAAAGCGCAGCTCGCTGATGAAAGCGCTATTGTCCAAGGTGTGCCGGGTTTAGAGGAGGTCTTGTATGCCAATGATAGCTTAGATGCCGCGCAGTGCGCTTATGTCATTGGTGCCAGTAGCGCTTTGGCGGATCGTCTAACAGCGATCGAAAATAATTGGCGTAGTGATGCCGTCCAGCTACTCGCTATCGATAAAACTGCCAATAGCGATCAAGGCCTCAATCAGTGGTTTAACTCGTTGCTATCCATGATTGAGACCACCAAGTCGAGCGCTATTGATCAGCCCTTAGGCCTCACAGGTACCGCCAAAGGTCACGTGCCAGCAGCTACAGCAGGGCAAAGCCGCGCGATCATTAATGCGAAGCTTGCAACCTTAAACAAAGCGCTGACAGATCCGGTACTCAGCGCCATCTTGAATAGTAAAAAAGAGAGCGTCGTCGGTAATAATCTATCGACTTCCTTGGCGCAGACCACGACTTTGCTCGCGCAAATGCCTGAGGACATAACCCAAGCGGACAAGGCCGATCAGCAGCAGTTGCTTGAGCAGATGGCAGAGATTACCCGAGTCATCAAACGCCAACTGATTCCTACGCTTGGCATACGTGTTGGTTTCAATAGCACCGACGGAGACTAGAATGTTGGTGGTTAAGCTAAGGGTTTATCGTTTTATAAATAATGAGTCAAAGACTTATGATAGCTGACTACAAAACTACGAGAAATAGTAATGCAAAATAAAACGTCAAATCCGGCTTCTAATGACTTTTTGAGAACTCTATCCGCGACTGTGACTGCGACAGCGGCGATAGTTGGCGTGCATCATTATTATCGTAAGCAGCGACAGCCAGAAGCGCGTTTGCAAGACTATGTGATTGGCATCAGCGCTAAAATGCATTCATCAGCACCACTACCGCGCCTACAGTACGCTTATCAGCAAGCAAAGTTGGCTTATCAAAATTATCCTGTTAATAGCGCGCAAGCGGTAATTATTGAGGATAAGGCAAATGCGCTAGCTGAACGTCATACCACCACTATGTTACCGCGCCCAGTCTGCTGGGTGAGCGGAGTGGCAGCAATGCCTAAAAGCGTAAGCTTGGCTAATAGCAAAAACACGCACAATGACAATGATCATGACTTTGGCGTTGTCGGTATCGACGCTGATCGGCAACTCGTCTGGCAAACCACTATGCCTGAGCGCGTGCACGATATCGTGGTGCAGCCTATGGCTACCAAAAACACCCAATCGCGCGATGTGGTCGTCATGGGTCGCCGTCCTAGTGAAGGCTTTTGGGTGCTAGATACCGCAAAGGGGCAAGTCAAACACACTATCAAAGCCGCTACCGATCGGCACTTTTATGGTCATGCTTGCTATAGTTCGGATGGCGCCCAGCTGTATATTACCGAAAACGATACGGTCAGCTTAGAGGGTAAAATAGGCATTTATAACGCTGCTAATGGCTATCAAAAAACGGGCGAATTTGACTCACATGGTATCGGTCCGCATGAGCTGATTATGCATCCTGATGGCGAGACTTTAATCGTCGCTAATGGCGGTATCAAAACCGAGCAGGCCTCGCGCGAGGAGCTAAATCTAGACAGCATGCAGCCGTCTTTGGTTTATCTCAATCGTCATACAGGCAAGCTCCTAGAGCAAATCACCCCTGAGCATAATCAGATGAGTATTCGTCATCTGGCTATACATAATGACGGCACAGTGATGATAGGGGTGCAGTTTCAAGGCGAGCGGCATATTAATGTGCCCTTGGTACTGACGCATCAGCTCGGCGATGCTGAATTCGAGCCGCTCACCATGCCTAATGATGAGTGGCAGCGCTTTCATCAGTATATCGCTAGCGTCGCGGTTGACAGCGAGCGTAATCTACTCTGTGTGACCACGCCTATCGGCGGCTGCGCGGCTATTTATGACTTAACCACCCGCCAGCTGATAGACTCAGTGCCCTTGCCTGATTGTGCAGGCGCGTCAGTGCGCGTAGGCGAGCAAGGCGGTTTTATTGTCAGCGATGGGCAAGGGCAGATAACGACTTTACTGACCCCTGATCGCACTGCTATCATTACTGATAGCGTGACGCACAAAATGTCTTTTGACAATCATTTGCAGGCACTTTTATGAGAGTGCTCCGTGCCTAGCCAAAACCTCATTGATAAACATAGGACGCCTTTATTGCAAAGCGCTATCGAGCGTTTGGCGGCAGCTAATATTGAGCTGCAAATCAGTAAAAAACGCGTTAAAAACATCAACTTTCGGCTAAAACCCAATCTCTTAACCGTCTCTGTGCCAGGATATGTAAGCACCATACAAATGGCGCAGTTTATCGATAAGCGTGTCGCGTGGGCATTAGCGCACCATCCGCAAGTGCTAGAAAATTACCAACGTAAACAGCAGCGACAATCCCAAGCTGGTTTACCTAAACTCGCTGAACCTTTATGGTTATGGGGCGAGCAGCAGGACTTTATACTCAGTCACGATAAAAAAATCGCGCTTTATCGTCAGCAGCTTTTACAAGTTATGCCAGCGTTGTTTGAGAAGTGGCAGCCAATAGTTGGGGCAGAAGCGGCAGAGACGCGTATTAAAAAAATGCACACGCGTTGGGGCAGTTGCAATACGCGCGCACGCCGTATTTGGCTATCAGTATACTTGCCTGCTTATCCTATAGAGTGCTGCGAGTACGTCATTGTCCATGAGTTATGTCATCTACATCATGCTAATCACAGCCGTGAGTTTTGGCAAACGGTAGCCACAGCGATGCCGGAATATAAACAGTGGCATGATACATTAGCAGGTAAAGACGGGACGTTAGATTAGGGCGTGTTGAATGTTCAACACGCCCTAATTATCGAAATCTTTGTTTTGTTTGTCTCATGTGTTTTAGAAAAAGGCTAGGTTATGGATAACGTTAATCAATCCAAGTTTTGGCAGCAGCGCTACGAAACCGACAGTATCGGTTGGGATATGAGACAGGTATCACCGCCGCTCAAAGCCTATATCGACCAATTACCTGAGTCGGCAAAGCATGATGCTATCTTAGTGCCGGGCGCGGGCAATGCTTATGAAGTCGGTTATCTTTATGAGCAAGGATTTACTAACGTCACGTTATTAGACTTTGCGCCTGCGCCGATTGCCGACTTTGCTAGACGTTATCCTAACTTTCCATCTGAGCACTTAGTTTGCGCCGACTTTTTTGAATTATCACCTGAGCGCTATCAGTTTGACTGGGCGCTTGAGCAGACGTTTTTTTGTGCGATAAACCCGCAGCGCCGTGACGAATATGTACAGCAGATGGCCGGTTTATTAAAGCCAAAAGGTAAGCTAGTAGGGTTGCTATTTGATAGGGGTTTTGGCCATACTCATCCACCGTTTGGCGGTGACGTCGAAGAGTATAAGCAGCGCTTTGAGTCGCATTTTTCTATTGAAATCATGGAGCCTTGCTATAACTCTCACTCTGCGCGCCAAGGCAGTGAGCTATTTATCAAGCTGCAAGTAAAGTAAGCTCCCGCCTGATATTCTTACGCGCTTGAGCTTCTAAGCGCTGATAGTAATAGTCCGTTAAATACAGTCTCGGAT
This sequence comes from Psychrobacter submarinus, assembly GCF_904846685.1. Lineage (GTDB taxonomy): Bacteria > Pseudomonadota > Gammaproteobacteria > Pseudomonadales > Moraxellaceae > Psychrobacter > Psychrobacter submarinus. The sequence continues at coordinate 1,203,552 of NZ_CAJHBQ010000001.1, read as the reverse complement.
GGGCGAGCAAGCCCTTTAATACTTGCGTGCGTCCTACTCGATACGCCACTTTTACAACATGAGCATACTCTTGTCGCACCGATTTAGCATATTCTTCATACTCAGGCCAACTTGCGCCTAAAACAGATAAATCCATATCGAGCAAATAGGCGGCGTCAAGGTCGGCATGGTCAGTAAGCTGATGATCTGCAGTCATCATTATTAGATCGTAAATACGTTTAACCTGTTTAGAGGTCAAATATTTATCTAAGACTTGCACTGCATACTCAGCGCTTTTTAGCTCATTATCATTACGTATCGGCGCATAAATCACGTCATGATAAAACAATGCTAAGGCAATAATAGCCGGCTGCTGTAGCTTATGGTCAATCTGCTCAAACTGACAAAAAAGCTGCTGCAAATGTGTGAGCGTATGATAAGCGCGAGTAGACTCATTGTAACGATTGGCGATATCCTGCCAAAGCGCATGAGCTTGCGCAGGCTTAATATCGCTATTTGTGGCCGATAGTAGATGCTTCTCAAAGCATTGACTAAGACGAGAGCTGGTTTGCAAGAGGTCGGTCATATTTGCTTAGCTCTTATTGGCCGCTTCTTCTAATGCTTGTTTAAACACATTACCCAGTAGATTTACGTCATCGACACGAGCGTAGTTTAGACGCGTGACAAAGGCAATGTGACGATGCGGTCCGGCCTCGGCAAGTGGCACAGCGACCGCGTTTTGGTTATGTAGATGCAGCTGATCGAGCGCCATTTCAGGGACCAGCGTTGTACCCATATTCGCTAGCGCCATCTGAATTAGGGTGTTTAGACTGGCATCAGAAAAACTTGATTTCATCTCAGCGCGATCGAAATGACAGACGGATAAGGTCTGATCAGTTAAGCAGTGACCCTCGCCCAATAGCATCAGATTCGCGGTCGCTAGCTCATCTGAGCTAATGCTATCAAGCTTGGCGTGTACATCATCATTGGGGAATACCGCAAAAAAGTTCTCTGACCAAAACTCGAAGCTGTGTAGTCCATCGACCGCATAAGGCAGTGCAATAATAGCGGTATCGATATGACCATAGCGCACTTGTTCGAGCAAGCGCTCGGTTTGCTGCTCAACGATCGTCATGCGAAATTCAGGATGATGCGCGCGAAGAGCGGGTAAGACTTTAGGCAATAGATACGGCGCAATGGTCGGAATGATGCCAACCGTCATCGGATAAGCTAGCGGCGCTTGATGACTATGAGCGCGAGTCGTAAGATCATTGACCTCAGAAAATATACGCTGGGCGCGTGTCAAGATATCTTGCCCGATAGGGGTAATCAGCACTTGCTTGTTATTACGCTCAAATATTTGCGTATCGAGCTGCTTTTCTAGCTCTGCGATACCGAGACTCAGCGCAGACTGTGAAATATTGCACTCTTCGGCGGCGCGCTTGAAGTGACGATGCTTGGCAACGGCCAAGGCAAACTCGAGTTGACGTAAAGTAATCATAGGGACTCTCTAATACCATTTAGATAAAATTCTTCGGAAGTATTGGTTTATCTTATCGCTCACAAACCGATAGATATAGCCGCTTTACGTATCATTATTTTACAAATAACAGCGGATAGAATAGTTTAACAAGATTAATAAAACAAAACATCAAATTAAAAACTTTTAACTGGATTAACCATGAAATTCGCGTATAGTTTGTCTTGTAACCCAGATAGGTAAAGCCGGCAGCAATATTAATTGAACAATTAATTATTAGCAGTCGCTTACATGATACTATAATGTAGGTCGCTTTATGACTTTAGCTCCTACATAGAAATCATCGATTAACTATCATTATCTTGTAACCATAAACTTCACAAAAAGGAGCCACTCATGGCCGCTATTATTAATCAAGAAATCCCAGAGTTTTCAACCGAAGCGTTTGTAAATGGTGAGTTCAAAACTATCACCTCAGACGACGTCAAAGGCAATTGGGCTGTATTCATGTTTTATCCACATGACTTCACGTTTGTTTGCCCAACTGAGCTTGAAGACATGGCAAGCCATTATCAAGAGCTAAAAGACTTAGGCGTAGAAGTGTACTCAGTATCAACTGACACGCATTTCGTGCACAAAGCATGGCACGACTCTTCAGAAGCGATTGGCAAAGTCACTTTCCCAATGTTGGGTGATGGCACTGGTAAAATCACTCGTGGTTTTAACATCATGATCGAAGAAGACAACGCAGCGCTTCGCGGTACTTTCATCGTTGATCCAGATGGCCTCATTAAAGTAGCTGAAATCCATGACCTAGGTATTGGCCGTAGTGCAAAAGATGTGGTACGTAAAGTAAAAGCCGCTCAGTACGTTCGTGACAACGACGGCGAAGTATGTCCAGCCGCTTGGGAGCAAGGTCAAGCAACCCTAAAACCAAGCCTAGATTTGGTTGGTAAAATCTAAGTAGTTGATACACTATTGAGATAACTTTATAGCACTGATCATTACTTATATTTGACCAGTATTATAGATGAAGACCCTATTAGCAGATGCTGATAGGGTCTTTTTTTACTTGCATTTACAGCTTTGACACCAGATTTTACCCAATGTTTATCTTAGGTTATTTATGCTGATAACAAAGCCCTCATCAGCATAGTGTGATGAGGGCTTTATTATCGTTATCTACTACTCTTTATCACCAAAAATCTTTATAACCTAAAAAAGTTTTTATTGGTTTTAAATCGTCATTAAGCGTGTGACTGTAGTTGGTTTTTATCAATGACTCTATAAATCTCATCTTTGAGTTGCAGCTTTCGTCGTTTCATCTGTTCAATCTCATCGTCCCAGCTCGCTTGCGTGACGCGGTCTTTTTCTAGCCTATTAATTTGCTCGTCGAGCTGAGCATGCTCATCAAATATCACCGCGAAGTGGCTATCTTTTTGTCTAAGCTCGTCAATAATCTCTCTATTATCTTGCAGGGTATCAGTCTTTCTCATGTTTTCATCCTTGTTAGTAAGCGTCAAGTCGTTATAAACGACTGTCCACGCATAATGATTAAAACCATTAATGAATTTAAGACTCTAAAGCGCCAAGAGCTACTGGTATAAAGGCACTGCATTTATTAGAGTGACTACTCCTAAAAACAGTCGTTTTTCTTAGCACTTCTCTCGATTGTAGCGAAATAACAGGGTGGGTTCTAGGGTGATTTATTAATAATAGGTTTAAATTACTAGATGATATATCTTTTATGATTTGTTTTATAAAACATATGGTTTGACTTTATCCGCTTGTCCATGGTCCTAAAACGTCCGATAATAGCTTTATCAACAGTTAGGGGCATAAGAGTAGTAGCGTATTAGCCAGCTAAGAATAAAGCTGAATTAGCCCAATACTTTAGGGCGTGTTGAACATTCGACCATGGCACTGACAGCGACTATTTTTTAGGCGATTCGATGTTAAAAATAATAAGTTTAGTCATTCTAAACGCTTATTTTTAACGATGAAGCGGCAAAAAAGAGTCCTGTCCCCTGCTTTTATCGTTGGGGCTGATGCTAAAATTGCCCCATACTGCGTTACAAATCTCGCTAAGGCATCTGCATTATCGTCGCTTTGTGCCTTGTCTGGAACAATTTTAGCGATCAGCAGTGCCTATTTGCGAATGTTCAACACGCCCTAACTTTAAGCAAATGAACTTAGTATTTTTTATGTTATAAAAATAAGGATTGATTATGATAGACCAAAGTTTATTAGATGCAGTAAAAAGCTATAGCGAAAATATGACTCGTCCTATTAGCTTCGTACTAGGTACAGGCGAGCACGAAAAACGCGCTGAGCTAGTTGATTTTTTGACCAAAATCGCTGGAACAACGGATAAGATTAAGTTTGAGCTGGACCAAGCAGACTATATCGATAGCAGCTTACCAAGCCCAATCAGCTTTGCAGTACGTAGTCATATCGATGGTGAAGTTGTCGATAACGGTATCGTCTTTAGTGGTATTCCAGGCGGTCACGAATTTACTTCACTGATTTTAGCTATTTTGCAGGCCGGCGGTCATACGCTCAAACTTGACGTAGGTATCCAGAAGCTCGTGAAGCGCTTTAATAAGCCGCTAGAGTTTCAGACTTATGTATCGTTATCTTGCCACAGTTGCCCAGAAGTCGTGCAGGCATTAAATCAGTTCGCCCTACTAAACGATAATATCAGTAACGAGATGATCGATGGCGCACTGTTCCAAGAGCAAGTCGAAGCCAATAATATTCAGGGCGTGCCCGCCGTATTCTTAAACGGTAAACCGTTCGCTAATGGCCTTATCGATACCGCTAAACTGATTGAGAAGCTACAAGAGCAGTTCCCTGATCTACTAAGCGAGGGCGGCGATGATAGCGAGCAACTAGAGCAGCAAGACGTCACGATCATTGGTGCCGGTCCCGCTGGTGTTGCCGCCGCGATTTATACCGCGCGTAAGGGTCTAAAAGTCGCTATGGTGGCTGATCGTATCGGTGGTCAGGTCAAAGACACGCAGGACATCGAGAACTTAATCTCAGTGCCACTAACCACAGGTACGCACTTATCAGCAGACTTTGAGAAGCATCTGCAAGAGTACAATATTACCCTCAAGCAGCACGTGACGGTCAAAGAGATCGATGAGACTGAGGAAGAAAACTACAGCATCCATCTGAACACTGGCGAGCAGTTTGAGACGCGTAGTATCATCCTTGCGACTGGCGCGCAGTGGCGTAAGCTTGGCGTCCCAGGTGAAGAAGAGAACATCGGTAAAGGCGTGGCATATTGCGCGCACTGTGATGGTCCTTTCTTTAAAGATAAAGACATCTCAGTGATCGGCGGTGGTAACTCAGGCGTTGAGGCGGCGCTTGATTTGGCCGGTATCGTCAAACACGTGACGGTTCTTGAGTTCGCTGACGAGCTAAAGGCCGATCAGGTACTCATTAATAAAGCCAAAGAAAAAGACAATATCGAGTTTATCACCAACGCGGCAACGCAAGAGATTAAAGCCACTGATGGTAAAGTCAGCTCTATCGTCTTTGAAGATCGCAATACAGGCGATACTCATGAGCGCGATTTGGCAGGGGTGTTTGTTCAGATTGGTCTTGTGCCAAACACGGACTTTATCAAAGGCTTCGTCGATCTAAACCGCTTTGGCGAGATTGAAATCGATGAGCGCTGCCGTACTGACCGCAAAGGTATCTTCGCTTGTGGTGACGTGACCACTGTACCGTTTAAGCAGATCAATATTGCTATGGGCGAAGGTAGTAAAGCCGCCTTAAGTGCATTTGAATATTTGGTAATGCAGTAAGTGATATATGAGCTTTAAACATAAACCACCTCTTTTGAGGTGGTTTTTTTTATGGATTTTATATAAGGATTAATCTGTCATAGAAAAGCGTTTATTTAATCGACAAAATAAGGTAGCTTTTATTCAAAAAAGTAGTATTGTTGGTATTAGAGCGCATTTCTACTGTAATGCTTTTGATGCAATACCAGTATCAAAAAACCTACCGAGGCATCATTTAATTTGAGGAAGCAGCCATGGGGTATATTGAAGCGTTTTTTACTCAAATTGGCGACTTAACATGGGGTTGGGCGCTCATCCCAATGCTCATAATTTTTGGACTATTATTTACTATTGTAGGTAGGTTCGCCCAATTTAGATATTTTAAGCGCATGTTTAGGGTATTTAAGACGGATGAGGTAGGAGACGAGGGTATTTCCGCTCGTCAGGCCTTACTGGTCTCTATCGGTGGACGTGTCGGTGGCGGTAATATCGCGGGCGTTGCCGTGGCCATTTCTTTGGGTGGTCCGGGTGCTGTATTTTGGATGTGGGTCGTCGCCTTGATTGGCATGATGACCAGTATTGTTGAGTGTAGTTTGGCTCAGCTCTATAAGCGTAAAGATGCTGATGGGAATTTTAGCGGTGGTCCTGCGACTTATATCTTACATGGCTTGGGTAAAGATTATCGTTGGCTCGCGGTCATTTATGCTATCTCCTTGCTATTGTCTTTTTCCATTGGGTTTGTGGCGTTCCAAGGTAATACGGTTGCCGGTTCTGCGCTTGAAAGCTTTGGGATTGAGCGTTGGATATCGGGCGTAGTATTGGTGATTGCAGGTGGCTTTATTGTCTTTGGCGGCATCCAGCGTATTGCTAAAGTCGCCGATGTGGTTATTCCGGTGATGGCGCTCATCTATATCGCTATGGCGCTTATTATCATAGGGCTGAACTTTACAGAATTACCGGCATTGTTGGTTTTGATTGTAAAAAATGCTTTTGGTATCGAGTCTGTCGTGGGCGGTGGTATTGGTGTGGCGATTGAGCAAGGTATGAAGCGTGGCCTCTTCTCTAATGAGGCAGGTTTGGGCTCTGCGCCCAATATTGCAGCCACTGCGTATGCCACGCATCCTGTGAGCCAAGGTATCTCGCAGTCGTTATCGGTGTTCATTGATACGATTGTAGTGTGTAGTGCAACGGCGTTTATGATTTTACTGAGCGGAGTATATCAGCCAGGGGCTGAAGTAGATGGTATTGTACTGGCGCAGCAAGCATTGAGTAATCAGCTTGGCGATTGGTCGCAGTATATCTTGACCATAGCGTTATTGTTATTCGCCCTCAGCTCTATTATGTATAATTATTATATGGGCGAAAATGCGATTAACTTTTTGGTCAAAAAGAATATCAAAATGGCGACTTTGGTCTTACGCATTGTGGTTATTGCGATATTATTCGTCGGTGCAGTTGCGCCAGCGGCAACCACTGTGTTCTTCTTCGCTGATCCTCTCATGGGCGTACTGGCGCTAGCCAACTTATTGGCATTGATTATGTTATTCCCGCGAGCCAAGCGTTTGCTCAATGACTTTGCAAGACAATTAAAAGCTGGGGTCAAAGAGCCTTTATTCGATGCGCAAGAGTATGAGAAGTTGGATATTGACCTCAGCGCTTGGGGTAAAGAGGCGGTGAAAGAAGCATTGGATCAGAAGAAATAGTCTGAGTAATGCAGTAGGTTTTATATTGGTTCTTAAAAATTAGCCATCTCTTTTGAGGTGGTTTTTTTCATAAACTTTGTAGCTCATTACGCCATGCGTTTCTAGCCAACTGTGTTTGAGACATAGTGCCAAACACACATAATCGATTCACGCTCTCAAACCGCCCCTGTCATACAACGGATTAAATATCATGCTGCTATTGACCTACCCGCCCATTTAAGCAACTATAGTCGTGCTGATAGCAACTGACCGCATATCCCTTTTGCAAAATAAAAAATAAGACCCTGATTTATGAATTTTGAACAAGCCTTTAAAAACATCGACGATCTACTCTACAAAGACTCAGGCGCAGATAGCGAGCTTGACTACATCGGTCAGACCTCTTGGGTGATGTTCCTGCGCTACTTAGACGAGCTTGAGCAAGATAAAGCGGACGAAGCGGAGCTGCGCGGCGAGGACTACTCGTTTATCTTAGAGGACAAGTACCGCTGGCCGAATTGGGCGATGCCAAAAGACGCTGACGGCAAGCTTGACCACCATAGCGCTATGACAGGGCCGGACTTGGTGCAGTTCGTCGATTATGAGTTGTTTCCTTATCTGGCAGGGTTCAAAAAAACCGCGGACAATCCCAAAACCATCGAATATAAAATCGGTGAGATATTCTCTGAGCTCAAAAACAAAATCCAAAGCGGCTATATCTTGCGCGAGATTTTGGAATATGCCGACGCGCTGCCGTTTCGCGCGTCAAAGGATAAGCACGAACTGAGCCATCTGTACGAGACCAAAATCAAAAACATGGGCAACGCGGGACGTAACGGCGGGCAGTACTACACACCAAGACCGCTTATTCGCGCCATGATACAGGTGATAGATCCGCAGATTGGCGAGACCATCTATGACGGTGCGGCAGGCTCATGCGGGTTTTTATGTGAGTCCTACGAGTATCTATATGAGCGCATGGATAAGACCACAGGCAATCTAAAAACCCTGCAAGAAGATACGCTATACGGTAAAGAAAAAAAGAACCTCGCCTATGTCATCGGTATCATGAATATGATACTCCACGGCGTTGAGGCGCCCAATCTAGTGCACACCAATACGCTGAGCGAGAGCATCCGTGATATTCAAGAAAAAGACCGTCATCATGTGATATTGGCCAATCCACCATTCGGCGGTAAAGAGCGCGCCGAGGTGCAACAAAACTTCGATATCAAGACCGGTGAGACGGCATCCTTATTCTTACAGCACTTTATCAAGAGTCTCAAGACCGGTGGCCGCGCCGCTATCGTCATAAAAAATACCTTTTTGAGTAATACGGATAATGCTACGGCGGCGCTGCGTGAGCATTTATTAAACAGCTGTAATCTGCATACGATCTTGGATATGCCAGCAGGCACGTTCACCGGCGCTGGGGTCAAGACGGTGGTGCTGTTCTTCACTAAGGGCGAGCCGACTAAGAATATTTGGTACTACCAATTAGATGCGGGTCGAAATATGGGCAAGACCAATCCGCTTAATGATACCGACATGGCGGAGTTTTTGGAGCTGCAAGTAACCAAACCTGAGACCGAAAAGTCTTGGACTTATAATGTCAATGGGCTAGACGAAGATACGTTAGATTTATCCCCTAAGAACCCAAATCTGCCTGAGGAAGCACCGCTACGCCGTCCAGAGGAAATATTGGCAGAAATGGAAGCTCTAGACGAAGAAACCAATGAGATATTGGCTCAGATTAAGGAGTTGATATGAAAAAGGGTTGGGAGTTAAAAAAGTTAGGCAATGTAATGGAAATTGCAAGAGGTGGTTCACCTCGTCCAATAAAAAAATATATTACAGAATCAGAAGATGGTTTAAATTGGATAAAAATTAGTGATGCAACAGCATCAAGTAAATATATTTATGAGACTAAGCAAAAAATATCAAAAGATGGGTTACACAAAACAAGATTAGTAGAAGAAGGTGATTTTCTTCTATCTAATTCTATGAGTTTTGGAAGACCTTATATTATGAAGACTAGAGGTTGTATTCATGATGGATGGTTAGTTTTAAAAGAGAAAGAAGATAATTTACTCAATAAAGATTATCTTTATTACTTGTTAGGCTCACCTTATATTTTTAAAGAATTTGATAGATTGGCTGCAGGCTCTACTGTAAGAAATTTAAATATAGCTTTAGTGAGTTCTGTTCAAATCCCAATTCCACCCATCGAAGAACAACAACAAATCGTCGCTATTCTTGACGATGCGTTTGCAGCGATAGAGCAGGCGCAAGCCAACATCGAAAAAAACATTGAAAATGCCAAAGAGCTGTTTCAATCGAAACTAAATGACATATTTAGTCAAAAAGGTGAGGGTTGGCGAAGAGAGGTTGTTAAGGATGTACTTATATTAAAAAGTGGTAAAACTGTATCAAAAGATATCGAAAAAGACATTGGCGAGGTTATTTATACCAAAGTAGGTGATATGAACCTCGCAGGAAATGAAGTTGATATTGTATCCTCAAGTCGATATGTAAATTTTAAAGATATAAATGAAAGCCAAATTATTCCAAAAGGTTCTGTTATATTTCCAAAGAGAGGCGGAGCTATTGCAACGAATAAAAAAAGAAGGATTGTAAAACCTACTATATAGTCACCTGACCACAAAAATGTTATAAAATAAATCAACTAAACGACTACCACAATAAATAACCATGACTTACTCCCTAGATTATCGCAAACAAGTCTTAAAAAGCTTAGATGAGGGCATGACCTTTGCTGAAGCTGCTGTTTTCTATGATATCAGTCCAACGACTATCCAGAAGTGGAAAAAGCGTCTTCATAGTAAAACCACTCGATATATTAAGCCCTACAAAATAGAGGATGAAGCCTTAGCTCAAGATGTCAAAGACCACCCTGACGATTATCACTATGAGCGAGCACAGCGTTTTGATTGTAGCCCAACAGGCATCAGTAAAGCCTTAAAGCGTATTGGTGTTAGCAAAAAAAAAGACACTTGAGCATCCCAAAGCCTGTCCTGTGAAAAGAGCGACTTATCTAGCCAAGCTTAACCACTACATTGCTCAAGGCTTTGCTATTGTCTATATGGACGAAAGTGGGTTTGAGAGTGAAACGATGCGTCCTTGTGGTTATGCACCCATTGGTAGCCCCTGCATTGGCAGTTACAATTGGCAAGCCAAAGATCGAACCAACGTCATTGGTGCACTATATGGCAAAACGCTGTTTGCACTCAATTGCTTAAAGACCAACATTAATAAAAAGATTTTCTATCACTGGTGCAAGTTCACGCTGATACCAAAGCTTAAGAGAAAATGTGTAATCGTTATGGATAATGCAGCCTTTCATAAGCGCGTTCAAAAGCTGCTTAACAGGCATGGTCACAGGCTATTATTCTTACCTCCTTATAGTCCTGACTTAAATCCCATCGAGAAAAAGTGGGCTCAAGTGAAGTTTTTACGCCAAGGTTGGATGGAAAATGACTTATCTAAATTGTTTTATGATATTCATCCAAAACATAACTCTTTTGTAGTGCATTGACTATAGTAGATTTAAATACTATGGCTTTAATACCTTCTAAAGATATAACTTCTGACTATTTATATTTCTGGTTTAAAACAGTTGATTTAAATGAATTAAGCAATGGAGCAAATGTACCTCAAATAAATAATTATTCATTTGATGATACTTTTATAAACTTTCCAAAATTAATCGAAGAACAAGAACAAATCGTTGCTAAATTAGATAAAATACTTGATTACAATGAAGAACTTATTATCAAATACCAACAAAAACTAACCAACCTCGAAGACCTTAAAAAGTCCCTGTTAGAACAAGCCTTTGCTGGTAAGTTGACCTGCAACGAGCCAAACCCTACTCATTAAATCAGTGTTTTACTTATGAATACAATGCAACTAAAAGCCTTATTAGATGAACTAGTAAAACAGCCTTATGAGAGTGAATGGGTTAATATAGTAAACTCAATTTAAAAGTGTTATAGCGCTACTGGAGTGAATTTTCCGCAGCCTCTGTGATAGCAGCACGCAAGAAAAACTTATACCAGTAGCGCATTTGAATTGATGACAGTTTTATTTTTAATAGACTATAGTCAGCTTCCTGCAAATGAAGAGATAGGAAAGGTATTACGTCAAGATTCTCGTATGTACCCAGAGATTGCCATCAGAGAATTAATTGCAAACGCATTAATTCATCAGGATTTTTCTGTTAAAGGGTTTCCTATGATAGAAATCTTTCAAGATAGGATAGAGATATCAAATCCTGGAGATCCTTTAATTACTCCAGATAGGTTTATCGATTCTTATATCTCAAGAAATGACACTATTGCTGATATTATGAGACGAATGGGTTTTTGTGAAGAAAAAGGCAGTGGACTGGATAAAGTCATATTTTATAACGAGCTGTACCAATTGCCACCTATTCAGGTAAAAGTACAAGAGCATAGAACCACAGTCACCCTTTATAGTTATCGCGGATTAAAGAACTTAGATAAGAAAGAGAAAATAAGAGCTTGTTACCAACATGCTTGTTTAAAGTATGTTTCAAATGAAAAAATGAGTAATGAGAGCCTAAGAGAGCGGTTTAAAATTGAGGCAAAAAATGCAGCTATTGCTTCTAGAATTATTAAAGACACCTACGAAGCAGAGCTAATTAAAGATGAAGACCCTACTAGCAACTCAAGAAAACATAGAAGTTATATTCCTTTTTGGGCTTAAATCTTATTTGATGGTTATTTGATAAATACAACAATTGAAGTAGCTAAGCCCTGTGATAGCAAGAGATTGCTTTTTGATGGCTATTTGATGGAAATACTATGAACGAAGCGCAGACCAAACATGACCTCATCGAACCCGCTCTACGCGCTGCAGGCTGGGGCGTGGTCGAGGACAGCCGTTTGCGTTTGGAGTTTCCCATCACTAAGGGTCGCCTGATTGGTCAAGGCCGCCGCGCCAATGCCTTATTTGCCGACTACGTGCTGGAGTACAAAAACCGACAGATCGGCGTGATTGAGGCCAAAAAAAGAGACGACTATTACACCCAAGGGCTCGGGCAAGCCAAAGACTATGCTGAGCGCCTAAATATTCGCTTCACCTACTGCACCAATGGCGTACAGATTTATAGCGTCGATATGCAGCAAGGGGTGGAGGGTGATGTCTTAACATTTCCTACGCCAGATGAGCTGTGGGAGATGACTTATCCGACGCCTGTAGACACTGAGCAGCTGGAGATAACTCACTGGCAACAGCGCTTATTTGCCATTCCCTTCGAAGACCGCGGCGGCACGTGGCAACCGCGCTACTATCAGCAAAACGCCATTGCCAAAGTGCTGGACGCCATCGCCGCCAAGCAAGACAGAATCTTGCTCACTCTAGCGACTGGTACTGGCAAAACCGCCATCGCCTTTCAGATTGCATGGAAGCTGTTTCATGCCAAATGGAACCTAAAGCGCGATGGCTTAAGACGCCCGCGCATCCTGTTTTTGGCCGACCGCAACATACTCGCCGACCAAGCCTTTAACGCCTTTAATGCCTTTGATGAAGACGCCTTAGTGCGTATCAAACCTAGCGAGATCAAAAAAACAGGGCGCATCCCCAAGAACGGCAGCGTGTTTTTTACCATTTTTCAGACCTTTATGAGCGGCCCTGACGACTCACCGTACTTTGGCGACTATCCACCAGACTTCTTTGACTGTATTATCATCGATGAGTGTCATCGCGGCGGCGCCAATGACGAGAGCTCATGGCGCGCGATTATGGAATACTTCTCGCCTGCCGTGCAGCTCGGACTAACCGCTACCCCAAAGCGTGACGTCAATGCCGATACCTATGACTATTTTGGCGAGCCTGTCTATAGCTACAAGTTAAAAGAGGGCATTAATGATGGGTTTTTGACCCCGTTTAAGGTCAAAGAGATCGCCACCACCCTTGATGACTATACCTATACCTCCGATGACACGGTAGAGGGCGATATTGAAGAGGGGCGAGAATATGTTGAGGCCGACTTCAATAGAGTCATCGAAATCAAAGCGCGAGAAGAGTACCGCGTCAAGCTGTTTATGAGTCTAATCAATCAAAACCAAAAAACCCTGGTCTTTTGTGCGACCCAAATTCATGCTGCTGCTATCAGAGATTTGATCAATCAATATGCTACGAGTCGCAGCACCAACTACTGCCACCGAGTCACCGCTGATGATGGCAAAATCGGCGAGCGCCATCTACGCGACTTTCAAGATAACGAAAAGAGCATCCCCACTATTTTGACCACCTCACAAAAGCTCAGTACAGGGGTGGATGCGCCAGAGATCAGAAACATCGTCCTCATGCGCCCTGTTAACTCTATGGTGGAATTCAAACAAATCGTCGGTCGTGGCACGCGCTTGTTTGAGGGTAAAGATTACTTTACGATTTACGACTTTGTCGATGCTCATGATCACTTTAAAGACCCTGAATGGGACGGTGAACCTATCGAGCCTGAAGATGAAGGTGGCGGTCCAAGACCCTGCAATATATGCGGCGAGCGACCTTGCGTCTGTGAAAAACCAGAACCCGAAGTATGTATCGAATGTGGCAATATCCCTTGCGTCTGTGAAATCGCGCCACGCAAGATGATCAAAGTAACGCTGTCTGATCACAAAACGCGCGAAATCGACTCTATGATCAAGACCTCGTTTTGGAGTCCCTCAGGCACGCCGATATCAGCGCTAGAGTTTATCGAGCAGCTCTTTGACGACTTACCGGCATTTTTTCATAATGAAGATGAGCTACGTAAAATTTGGAGCCTGCCAAGTACCAGACGCAAGCTACTGACCGACTTGAGTGAAAAAGGCTATACCGACTCTCAATTAAAAGACTTACAACACCTGATACATGGTGAAGACAGCGATTTGTTTGATGTCTTAAGCTATGTCGCTTATCACAAGGATCTCGTGCCTAGAGTCACGCGCGCGGATAAAGCCAAAATTTATTTGCACGACTACAGCAAAAACCAGCAGGACTTTTTAAATTTTGTGTTAGAGCAGTATGTGGAGCAAGGGGTGAGTGAGCTCGATGATGCCAAGCTTCCAGACTTATTAGAGCTCAAATACCAAGCCATCGCCGACGCAAAAAGAGAGCTTGGCGATATTAAGTCGATTCGAGAGACCTTTGTTAAATTTCAAGAACACCTTTATGCAGTCAGAGAAGTCAGTTAACGTATGTATATCTTAAAAACCTAGCTGTATCTGCTTGAGTTAGAATATCGAGATGACCATAACGGCAAACGCCCATTCAGATCTGAACGGGCGTTTTTTATTGCTATCATGTGAGGCGCTTATGAATACTATCAATCATCTAATAAATCCATCTGCTTTGCCGCTTCATAAATGCCGGTTGAGCGATTGCCAGTACGGCAGAATATTAAGATCGGCTGCTCGGCCTGATTAAAAAAGTCGGCAAACTCTTCGACATGGTTTTGATTGAGCTCACTACCGGCAAACGAGATCTCTTTATAGGCCAGTCCTGCCTCCTTTGCAGCGGCCTCAATATCAGCGCTGGTCGGTTGGTTAGGTTCTTCGCCATCAGGACGGTTATTGATAATGGTTTTAAAGCCGTTTTCGGCGATCATAGGGACTTGGTCCGGCGTAATTTGACCGGTAATACTGATTTGGTGGCTCATGCGAGCTCCTTTTTTATTGTCGATATTAAAGGTTGAAAGGTTTAAGGAATAAAATAGTCAATAAGCAGGGTAAAGAGTAGGATGAATAGCGTTAGAATAAAAGATACGCTATGTAACGGTTATAGTAGACCTTGCATCAAAGCGCTCTGGTATAAGAGTTTGGCGCGTGCGCCCGTGCCGCAAAACATCAATATCGGCTTGGGGCAGTCATGATAAAAGCGCGCGAACTGCTCGACGGTCAGCGTACTTAGACGCTCATCATCGAATGGCAGATACTCATAAGCCAAATTAGCTTGCTCACTAGCACTTGCTAAATCAAGGCTTGTCGGCTGGCTGACATGTTCATCATCAGGGCGAATATTGATGACTGAGCGATAGCCAAGCTGGGCAAGTTTCGCGCATTGCGATGGGTATATTTGCTTATAAATCGTAAGATTGTCAGTCATAATTTCAGTCGGTTATCTAGATAAAGTTGAATAAGGCTAAACGTGGTAAGTAACGTAAGTAACGGTGTATTGTCAAATAATATGCAATATAAGATATAAGACTATAATAGCAATAAAGTATCACCATTAGACCTCTTGCAAAAGTAGCAGAGAATTTTACAATAACTGAAACATTCATAACTGTCTAGGAACCATGCCAAACATAGATAAGCTACTCAAACAAAGTAACGCTGGTTTTAAACGCTACACTGGCATTCATAAAGCCACCTTTTATGAGATGCTTGATGCCATGCAAGAGCATGAAGCATCTAAGACCAAATCAGGCAGACCAAGTGTGCTCAGTCTTAAGGAGCAGATACTACTAGCCCTGACTTATTGGCGTGAATACCGCACGCTTTATCATATCAGTATGGACTTTGGTATTCATGAGTCTTCTGCTAGCCGTATCATTCGTAAAGTAGAAGACACACTGATTGACTCTGGCAAGTTTGAATTGCCTAAAAAGCTGCCTAGTCGTGTCGATGAGGACATCAATTGGTCAGTCGTCATCGTCGATGCCACCGAAACCCCTATTGAGCGTCCAAAAAAAACCAAAGCGACTACTACAGCGGCAAGAAAAAACAACACACCTTAAAAGCGCAGGTTATCGTCCATTGGCAAACCGGCTTGATACTTGATGTGCAAACCTGCAAAGGGTCAATCCACGATTTTAAGCTCTATAAAGATACTTGTCCTGATTGGCTTCCTGACAATGCTAAATTACTAGCAGATAGTGGCTATCAAGGTATAGCAAAGCTACATAAGCAAACCTTCACCCCTTTTAAAAAGCCACGTGGTGGTCAGTTACTGGAGATATGCAAACAGGCCAATCACTATCTGGCAAAGTTCCGTATTGTGGTTGAGCACAAAATAGGCTTAATCAAGTTGTTTAAAATCGTGGCTCATAAATATCGCAACCGTCGTCAGCGCTATGATCTTAGAATGAAGCTGTTTGCTGGTATCATTAATTCCGAGCTTAACCTATGACTTTTGCAAGAGGTCTGTTACTAAAAAACTGAATGATTACAGATCTTTTAGCGCGTTTACCGCCGCATTGGTACTCAAAAACACTTGCCCTGACAGCTCAGTAATCAGTGGCGTATGCTCAATATTATCCATTACAGGCCCTTTGATAAAGCTAAAATGCAGATGCTTATCATCAGCGGCAAGCTCTCTATTTAAGGTAATCAGCATCTCTTGCGCGGTAAGGTCAATATGATTGACCGCCGACATAATCAGGATAATCTCACGGGCGTCGCTATAGTCCTTGGTCGCTTGCAGAATGCGGCGATGGATAGAGTCGGTGTTACCAAAGAATAAACTCTCATCGATACGTATCATCAATAGATGCTCATAAGTGACGACGCTATGACGATGAATATTGCGAAAGTGTCCAGTCTCCGCCAATTGCCCAACGATAGCCACGTGCGGATGACTCGACTGCCAAATTAGACTAGCAAAAGACACCATTAGGCCGATGACTAGACCGGTATTAAGACCAAATATCAACACCCCTGCAAAAGCGGCGATAAAGCTCGCGGCATCTAAGCGATCGCGCTGCCAAGCCGATTTTAAGGTTGCGATATCTATTAGCCCGATAATAGAGGCCATGATGATAGCGCCAAGAATCGCATAAGGCAATGGCGCCAGCACATCACCAAAAAATAGCAAAGCTGCGACCATAACGGCTACGGTGACAAAGCTTGCCAGTTGCGTCCTAGCGCCTGAGTCGGCATTGATAGCTGTGCGCGAAAAGCCGCCAGCTACCGCAAAGCTCTGAAACAGGCCACCTGCAATATTCGCCAGTCCCAAGCCGGTCAGCTCGCGATTGGCATCGAAGCGCTCATCGCGCAGTCGGGCATAGGTACTGGCCACTGAGCTACTAGAGACGAAGACAATCAGCGCCATCAGTCCTGCGGTTGGTAACAGATTAGCCGCTTCACGCCAGTCTGGCAGATGCGGTAGCGTTAAGCTTGGCAGGCCATGCGGGATGCTACCGATAGTGGCGACGTTATGTGCGGACCAGTGACCGATGACACTCAAGATAATAGCAACTATTAATAAAATAAGCGGAAACAAGCGCTCCGCCCATTTCGCCTGCCTAGCCGAGAGCCAAGAGCGCCAAAGCCACTTGCCGCCATAACGGTTGGCGACTAGTAATACAAAGGAGATGACACCGATCAATAATGTTAGCGGGTGTAGCTGCTGCGCGAACTGCTGTATGCTTGACAAGTAGCCGATCAAGCTATTACCAGTGACTGGGATGGCGGTGAGGTATTTGAGCTGACTGACAAAGATGAGTACTGCTGCGCCGCTGATGAAGCCTGCGGAGACCCCGCGGCTAATAAACTGCATAATCCAGCCAAGCTTAAGCCTGCCTGCGATCCATAATAACGCGCCTACCATGAGGGCGAGCAGGCTTGCCATAAGCACATATTGCTCCGCCCCTTGATCACCATAAGTGCTCAAAGCGCTCGCGGTCATAATCGCAGTGATCGCCACCGGGCCGACCGCTTGTACATTGCTCGAGCCGATCCACGCGTAGACGATAACGGGCACGATAGCCGCGTACAGACCATACACAGGGGGCAGGCCGGCGAGCACCGCATAACCTAAGCTCTGCGGAATAACCAATATGCCGACTACCAGTCCGGCAATCACATCAGCAGGCAGGGCGGCAAACGAATAGTGACGCAGCCAAGCGGGTATGAGACGAGTGGCAATAGAGGCCATATCAGTACGCCATTATCCTAATACAGTGTTGCTTATACAGTGGCAAATGGGAGCGACAAAGAGCTTAGCGTTCATTCATACTCTCAAAGCTATTTGGCACAAAAGCGCTCATATAGCAGCTGCAGTACTGCCAGAGCATCGTCGCTGGCGATACGGTAGTAAATCTGCTTACCTTCGCGGCGCGTCGCCACTAGCTCGTCTTTACGCAAGATGCCAAGCTGCTGCGATAGGCTTGGTTGACCGACACCGACCAACGTCTCAAGCTCGCTTACGCAGTACTCGCCTTGGGTCAACTGGCATAGCAGCAATAAGCGATCGGGGTGCGATAGCGACTTGAGTAGCTGGCTGGCTTGCTGTGAAGACTGCCGCATTTGTTTGGCTAAGTCAATCGCTGCCAAATCCTGCGTGGTATCGTCCGCTGTATGGGTCGATGACCTCTTATCTAAGGTAAAAGTAGTCAAGTAATCTCCTTGGGATATCACGATTATCTTATTGATATAAATTGAGCCATTATCAAAGATTGATTATCTATATTCTAACATTAATCAGCTAAGACACTTTATAATAAACTATATTATCATAAATTACATTATATAAATTTATAAATAGTAGTATAGATGTTATATTACCGGTATAGAGCTAAGCGTTATAAAAATAATAAACAATCAGCTTTTAACGAATCATCAATAAACGAGGTAAGCATGCAAGTACATTCTTTTTTACATCAAGATACCGAAACTTATACTCATGTCTTAGCAGATAGCGCGCAGCAGCTCTGCGCTATTATCGATCCGGTATTGGACTTTGATCCCAAGTCGGGGAGGACCAGCACAGATAGCATCGATGAAGTGCTTGAGTTTGTACGCGAGCAGAACTGGCAGCTGGTCTATATTATCGAGACTCATGCGCATGCTGATCATATGTCAGCGGCCATTCATGTCAAAGATGAGCTTGGCGGCCAGTTGGTTATCGGTAAATATATCACTGAAGTACAAAAGATATTTAAGCAAGTCTATAACTTCGATACGAGCTTTCGCACCGATGCCAGCCAGTTCGATATCTTGACCGATGAAGCGACGGTTCTGACTTTGGGTGATATTGCCATTACCGTGATGCATGTACCAGGGCACACACCTGCAGATATGGCTTATGTGGCTACGGATAATGAAAAGAGCGTGGTGTTTGTCGGTGATACTATCTTCGCCCCAGACGTGGGCACGGCTCGTTGTGATTTCCCAGGCGGCGATGCCAAGACGCTGTATCACTCTATCCAAAAGCTGCTGTCGCTACCCGAGGATACGGTAATTTATCTGTGTCATGACTATCCTAGTCAAGGCCGCCAGCATTGTCCTAGTACCACCGTAGCTGCGCAAAAGCTTGCTAATATTCATGTTAAAGACGGTATCAATGAAGCGGAGTTTGTGCAGATGCGTGAGCGCCGTGATGCCACCCTTGCCATGCCAAGGTTAATTATTCCGTCAGTACAGGTCAATATTGACGCCGGGCGGTTTCCGGAACCTGAGGCCAATGGCGTTCGCTATCTAAAAGTACCTATCAATTCGCTATAGCGTCGTCATATCTATTTTATTATCTTAAGGAGTAAGTTATGAAAATCAATGTGGGTCGTACCGATAGAACGATACGTATCATCGCAGGTGTAGTCATTATTGCGTTAGGGTTTTATTACCAAAGCTTATGGGGCGTTATTGGTTTGATACCCCTGCTTACCGGTTTATTCCGTTCTTGCGTGCTCTATTCCTTGCTGGGCATCAATACTTGTAAGGCATAGTTATAGTCTTATTCATCTGCGGTATTCATAAGCTATCAACCATACAGTAATGGTAAAGGTATAGATTATAATTATATGATTGTTGATAACCCTCATATAAGGAAAAATCTATGAATATCTATCAGCAGTATGTATTACCCAAGATGATCGATATGGCGTGCGGTACGGGTCAAGTGATGAAGGCACGCGCCAACATTGTGCCACAAGCGATAGGGGAAGTGCTAGAGATTGGCATCGGTAGCGGTCTTAATTTAGAATTTTATGACGCCAGTAAAGTGACTTCTATTATTGGAATTGATCCCGCGGCGCAAATGCAGACGTTGGCATATAAACGGGCGAAGCAGATTGATATTCCTGTCGAGACTATCGCCGCGGATATCTATGGCATTGATGCAGAGCGCGCGCGTTTTGATACTATCGTCATGACTTTTACGCTTTGTAGCATTGATGATCCGATACCGGCGCTAACAGAGATGGCGCGGCTACTCAAACCTGAAGGTCGGCTGCTATTTTGTGAGCATGGTCTTGCACCTGATGCGAGCGTCAAGCGTTGGCAGCGCCGTCTGACACCGCTATGGAAGCCTATGGCGGGTGGCTGTCATTTAGACCGTGATATTGCTGCACTGATTACAGCGGGCGGTTTTACTCTTGAGGAGTTAAATGAGGAATACTTACCCGGACCCAAGCCTATGAGTTATGTCTATAGCGGCTCGGCTAAGAAAAAGCTATAGAAGGAAATTTGTACAAATATTAGAATAATAATTTGAGCTAAGTTTTTTCATTTGCAAGATATAAAACTAATAAAAGAAAATTAATAAAGAAGGACTAAGTTATGAGTACTGAGAGTTTACATATCGTTTGCCCCAATTGCCAAGCGACCAATCGTCTGCCAAACGATCGTCTTAGCGCAGCGCCCAACTGTGGTAAATGCGCCAAGTCTTTACTGACTGCAAGCCCGCAGGAGCTAACTGCGCAAACGGTAAATAAAGTCATTCAAAAGAATGAAGTGTTGACGGTGATCGACTTTTGGGCAAGTTGGTGTCAGCCGTGCTTGATGATGGCACCGCAGTTTAAAGAGGCGGCAGGGCAACTGCCGCAAGTGGTGTTTGCTAAGCTGCAAACGGACAAGTACGAGCAAGCAGCGGCGGCTTATAACATTCGCAGTCTACCGACGATGGTGGCGTTTAGAGGCGGGAAAGAAGTCGCTCGCCAGTCAGGAGCGCTGCCTAGAGATCAGATTGTGCAGTGGGTGCAAAGCTTGCAAGGATAGCGCTTAACTTAATACTCAATACATTCAAAACCACATAAAAAGCCAATACGTGGATAGCGTATTGGCTTTTTGCTAAAAGAGTCATTAGGGCGTGTTGAACATTCACAAATACGCACTGCTGATCGCTACTAGTTAATCAAAGCTGTGTTCTAGTCGTCGTTAAAATTGCAGATAATGCTTATTGCATTGGTTAGCTGATTTTATTTAAACAGTCGCAACGACTAGGGCGATTTTAGCATCAGCCCTCACGACAACAACAGGGACAGGACTATTTTTTGCCGCTTTATTGATAAAAATAGACGCTTAGAACGACTAAACTTACCATTTTTATCTGCAAATCGCCTAAAAAATAGTCTCTGTCAGTGCCATGGTCGAATGTTCAACACGCCTTAATTATCTATAAGTCAAAATAGACATCAAATAAAGCTTACTCTCCATAAATCTTAATACCATTGGCAAAGCTACAGCGTTTTATACGTGCCGTTTGAATGATAGCGTCGGCTTCACCGTATAGACGCGATAGCTTCGCATCACGCGCTTTACTATCGTTACTTCGACCCACGCCAAAGCTAATATTAGGCGAGATACCCCAGCGTCCAGCAGAGATGCCGACGCCGACTCCTGATGCCGACAGGCTCGATTGCTGCTTTTGCGTCGCATTGACATAGCGCTCAACGCGATTGTACTCTTGAGCGAGCGCTTGACAGTCGTAGCTTTGATAAGTGCTTGGCGGCACATACTGCGGGGTGAGATTGCCACTGGTTGCACAGCCCGAAAGCGTAAAGATGCCAGCGGTGGCAAGTAATGCTGCTGCGGTAAAGGTTTTCATAAAAACTCCGTTGAACCAGTAGGAGGTATTTAAGATAGCAAATATAGCGAGCTTATGATATTAAAATAAGTTTGCAGGTTTCGCATACGCCAAGATGACAATCCCTATATAAGCGACGCCGGCGATAAGAATACCGACTTTACTTTGAGTTGGCGCAGCATTGACGTTGAAAGCTTTGGCGCTAGCACTGATTGCGGCGACTAACAGTATAATTTTGGCAAATACCCACTGTACAGGCGCGTTCACACTCATCAATTGCATCAGCATCCAAGCCCCTGTGACTATCACTAAGGCATATAATATGTGATTGGCAATCTTAACCGGACGCGGCGCGCGGCGATTAGCGCTTAACACCAAAACGCTCTGGTAAATAAATAGCCCAATCAATATAAATACTAATAGCATGTGTAGATGTTTCATTGAATCTTATTCCTTGTAGAGTAAGCTCAGCACTAGTCAGTCTAAGCGAATCTAGCGCAGTGACAGCGCTTATTTATTTTGTCCTGCACATAGCGGGCTCTCAGGGCTTTGGGTTTGCTGTTGCCACTCAGTAGGGGTGTAAGCGTGGATCGCAAGCGCATGCACAGTACCGCCTTGCGAGGTTAGCAGTGGATCTACCAGCTGATAGACAAGCTGATGGCGCGCAACCAAACGCTTGCCTGCAAAGGCTTCACTAACTAGCGTTAGCTTGAAGTGACTCTCTTTACCGTCAAAGTAACCAGCATGATTCATTGACTCATTGACTAAGTCTAGATATTGCGGCTGTAACTCTTGCAGCTTGTCTTCAAGGGCGATAGCAGTAGGGGCGGTAGTCGTCATAACAGTCCTTCAATAGTCAACACTGTGCTGATTTGATAAAAATAGATGGAAGCATTATACCAGAGCAAAGCTTACAAGTGCTAAACGCGCTCTTTGTCAAACTATTATGATACTGCTCTTTTATGAGACTGCTTTTTATAACAGAAACAGCAGTCACAAAAAAACAGGGCATGAATGTATCCAAGCCCTGTTGTTAAGACTGTTCGTATTAACCACTAACGGCGCGTTTTTTGATACAGTGGCATCACTTTAGGCATTAATGCCTGCATTTGTGAGATACGTGTACTGCTTGCCGGGTGAGTACTCAAAAACTGAGGTGGCTCACCTTGACTAGCGCGCTGCATTTTTTGCCATAAGGTGATAGCCGCTTGCGGGTTGTAGCCAGCACGTGCCATTAGCTCAAGTCCGATTTGGTCGGCCTCAGACTCTTGGGTGCGGCTATGCGGACGGCTCAAACCAAGATCACCGGCAAGACCTGCTAGCTGCGCTTGACCTTGCGAGAGACCAAAGACACTTGCTGCAAGGCCAATACCAGTCTGCGTGGCATATTCGCGAGAAATACGTTCACGAGAATGCTCACGTAGCGCGTGTGATATCTCATGACCCATAATGGCAGCAATCTCATCATCAGTTAGGTTCAAGCGATCGATAATGCCAGAATAAAACAGGATTTTACCGCCTGGTAATACCGAAGCGTTGAGCTGCTGTGACTTAATGGTATGAACCTCCCAGTTCCACTGAGCAGCATCAGGACGATAAACACTAACTTGACCGACTAAGCGATTAGCAATTCTTTTTAGGCGTTGTAGCTGCGCTGGATTAGTATCTAATACCCGCTCTTGGCGCGCTTTTTGTAGCACTTGATTGTAGCTTTTGGCAGAGAGTTGTAGCACCTCTTCATCAGAGACCAGTAATAGCTGCTGACGATCGACGCCGACAGCGCCTGTATTGGTAGTGCTCGTACAGCCAGCCAGTCCAAGTGTCGATAATGAAGCCGCCATCAGTGACGTAGTGAGCAATTTTTTCATAATAAACATCCTCGCTGTTAATAATTAATACTTATTAAAATAATACAAAGTTAAAGTCTCGCAAATCTACTCTAAGGTATGCCATAGTATAATAAGCCTACTGTCACAAGACTAGTGCAGTAAAAGTAACATTACTACATGCAAATGTAAGTACATCTCTGTCATAAGTAATAGGTGATAGCTGGATAGAGCCTAAAGGTTATAAAAAGATCCCAGCTAAACTTAAAAGATGCGTTAATAAATAATCGCTAAATTATCAAAGAGATAACCGAATATTCGGCAGTTTAGCGGTGCCAAACGTAATTAAAACAAGCAAAATTTAAAAAAATATATTGACACCGGCAAAATAGTTGCTAAAATAGCCATCCTATCGAGACGTAGTCATTAATATTTATTAACGATACGCTTTGATTTATGCGGGATTAGCTCAGTGGTAGAGCATAACCTTGCCAAGGTTGGGGTCGAGAGTTCGAATCTCTTATCCCGCTCCAAATATGGCTACTGTCTTTTATACAAGACATAGCAAAAACCCTCACTATTTATATAATAGTGAGGGTTTTTTTTGTCTGTGTTTTACGCCCGTCAATCATTGGTATCGAGCGTCAAGCAACGATTTGCAAGCGCTTAGCAAGCGGTAACGTATGGTTTTCAAAGTCCTCAACCATGCGATTTAACTCCGCAATATTGTCTTTTTCTTCTCTTAGAGTGTTACCGTCTTTGAGCAGCAGCTGACCGTTTTTTTTCAGCGCTTGCCAAGCATAATCAACCCATTGCTCCCGTGTCTTCTTACCTTTTGTGTAAGCGTGCAAGAATATCAAAGGGAAGCGGCCATAAGTCAGTGCACTACCCGTCAACGGACTGACTAAGGCATTGAGCTCGGGGCTGACTAAGCTTTGCTGCATGACATAAGCGTTGAGCTTATTGCAGCGCGCTCGCACTTTATCAATAGTCTCGTCATCTTGTAGCAATACAATAGCGCCTTGACTGTACAAAATTGCCAAAGACTCAAACAGCCAGCTTTGCTGAAAGTCCTCCGGTAGCTGCTGCTGTAGCGACGCTACTGAGTGAATTTGATAGTCAGCTAGTAAGGTGATGATCTGCTTGTAGATGTCTTCACGTAGATTGATATTACCAGCTGCGCCACTCACTTCGTATTTGATGTCTTCGGCGCTACTGATCATCATAAAGCGCAATTGATGCCACGTTTGTTCTAGTTTGGCCGTAGACACTTTACGCGCGCCTTTTACCCAATAGTCGCGGCGAAACTGCTTATTGTGCATATAGTCTTTGACGCTTTGGGCGAACATAGGATCGTCTAAGCTTTCTATAAAGTTGAGCTGCTCGCTATTGTAACTACTAGGCTTATAGTCCTCCAAAAAATTGGCGGAACAAGCAAAGCTAGTCTTCGTTGGAGACAACCAATCTGCCATCTCAGAGAAATACATCGGCTGCCAATCGCGGTTAAAGTATTCGTGAGCCAAGTAATTGGGGTTTTGCTGACCGATGTCTTCTAAGCGTTTGGGTATAGAAGGCACTTGCTGGACGAGTGGCTGACAAAGCGTCAACAGCTCTTGAGTGAATTTGATGGAAGCTTCGACACGTTTTCCCATACCTTGGCCGCGGCTACCGTGCATGTGATCGTGCTCGGTGAGCATATGGCGAATGGGAGAAGCCGCTGACCACCCTGGCAAAGTGTTGTAGCTGATATAGAGGACACCGCCTACTTTGAGTTTGCGGCGAATAAAGTCAGCGATAATGTCGCGGTTCTCGTTAGAGACCCATGACCAAATACCATGCAGGCCGATAAAATCAAAATCGGGCAAGTCCTCACGGTTGCAAAACTCGCTAAAAGACTGGTCAAACAGCTGCGCGTCGCTACCTGAGATACTTGATAGCTCCTTTGCAAAACTGGCTTGTGAGGGGTTGAAGTCGGTGCCATACCATTTGATATCTGAGGCTGCAGCGTGAGCATTGATAGACATACCTTGACCGAAGCCCAGCTCACAAGCCGTGGTGAACTTAGGTGCATCTAGTCCTGCCATCAAAAACGGGATTTTTACATTATGTGGATTGAGCTCTGAGTAATAACCATAAGTATAGTTGATATCGCTGATATAACCTTCTGACCAGTTTGCCATTGTACATCCTTGTCTTATCGGTGAATTTATGGAACGCCTAAAATTCAATGCTTCTCATCCTACTGCCACAAATCCTAAGGTACAAATCTAATATAGCGCAGCTGCACAAAGCTAAGAGGCTACGCTGCAACACAATAAGGTTACAAAAGTCAGCCAACTTGCCCTATCTACTTGAGGTTAGTACGGCATAATAAATGAGTAACTTTTAAAGCGATATCTGCAATATAAGTTTTCGACCTACAGACTTAAGATAGTCGTTAATACAAGCCTACCTAATAATAAATCATAATTAAAATAGGAGCTTTTTATGCCAGAATTTAAAGAAAAAAGCTTTGATGAGCTGTTTGACCTGTCCGGCAAGACCGCTATCGTCACCGGCGGCGGCGTGCAAACTCTGAGTTAAATAAATAAAACTTTATCAGATCTTATATTTCACCCAGCAGCGCCATACATTTTTAAAGAGTATTGACTACAGTAGTTACTCTAAGCCGTTTGTTTATTTTTGCCGCCCATCAAGCTATTGACTACCCAAGCTGGGCCAATTAATAAGAACTGCAAATCTTCAAAAAAAGAGGGTTTTTTGCCTTCGATTTTATGACCGACAAACTGACCGATCCAAGCAACCACGAAGATACTAGCCCAGACCTTAAAACCGATAGGTAGTGCTGCCATTACTGATAAGCAAATCAAGATAAAGATACCCATCGCTAAAAATAATGGCGTTGAGAGCTGCATATAAAATAGCAGCACTAAGGCGCTAAGCACTAAGGTAATCCAAACCGATAGCGACATACCCATGCCTAAGATACTGACAAAAATAGTCGGCACTGCCATCCAGTGGATTTTTTTATTGATTAAGTTTTGGTGACTGACCGAATATTCGCTAAGCCACTGCTCAAGCGAGCGTTTCGATAAACGTTTTTGAGTACGAGACATCCTAACCTCCTTGTTAGTCATTTGATGAGTAGAATTAAAGAGCTGCGATATCTTTAGTTGTAGCATTATTTATAGTGCTCTACCACTTTATCGCGTAGACCCTCGCGTCATAACCGCTTGCTTTAACCGTTATTATGACGCTTTAGCGGCGTCTTGTTCGCTGCGATACCACTCGTAAAGCCCGACAAAAGAGTTGACTTGATAGACCATCGTTTGAATCGCAAAGATATAATTGCCTGACATCAGATTGACTGTGAGCCATACGAAGTTGGAGATAATCCACAACCACCAGTTAAACGAGTAGCGTAATATCATCGCTGCTTGGGCGGTGATAGAGAGAATAAAAGCGATGACGTTTATCCAAAAAAAGGAGATAAACCCTAAAAATAAACTACTGTCATTTTCGACGACGGCATAGCCGTAGCTGGCGAGTAGCGCGTTCACCGTGGGGAAAAGCGCTAAGCCGATGATCATAAAGGTAATGGTAATCAGCCAAACCCACTTATTGGCGGATTTGGGTATCATATCGCCGTCAGCATCGGTATTCTTTGACCAATAAAACAGACCGTAAAGGTGGGTGAAAAAGTTAAATAGCGGCGCGAGCATCAGACCAACGGAGCCGGCCGTACCTTGTACCACCACTTCACCAGCGGTCGCCGCCATACCAAAACCGTTGCCTGCGACGTTTTTGCGAAAGGATAACGACACCACGCAGATCAGACCAATAAAAGACACCGCTAAATAAAACCAGTCCAAAGTGCTGTGCTCAGTGGTGAGCCAAAATCCCGCACTCAGCGCTAAGACTCCTGAGATAAACCAGATAATGATCCATTGTAACGACCATTTGCCAGTGATGTTGTCCAGTAACTGAATGCGCATAGAGTGGTTGTCCTTTAGGTCTGAGGTTAGTTATTAAATCGTTTATGAGGCTTGTTAGAGTCGTAGAGCTATAGGGTTGTGACGTTATAAATAGCGCTGCTGTTATCTCGTCTATTCTACAAAGCTTTGCCGTAGATATACTTATCGATAAATGCCACAGCTTCATGATAACGAGTATCGTAATTTGGCGCGTCGATAAGGTGCGGCTCAATATTATGGCGAGCAAAGATGTCTAAAAGAAGCTGCTCGAAGCGGCCGCGAGCTTCCGCGCTACCTAGCGAGCGCATACCGTCATCGACCCAAGGTGTATTATTATCGAGCATCACCGTATAGTCTAACCGAAACTCATTAATACAAGCGTCAACGAAAGGATGAGTACGGCCTTCATACTCTTCACAGAACGCTTGCGTAGTCACAAAGTCAGTATCAACGATAGTCACCGGCGCGGTCGCATTGATCTTAGCTTGGCGAATAGCCTCGGCATGATCAAGCGCGATAGGGCCGTAATCGCTATATTGCAGACCAAGCTCACTACCACCCAGGTCAGTCACGACATAGAGTCTACCCATCTCTAGCGCAAAGCTTGCGCCGTAGTAATTGGCAAGCTTATGTACCAAAGTGGTTTTGCCTGAGCTCTCACCGCCGACGATAGCGACAGTCTTGGTATAGTTGGCACGCGCTACTGGATGAATCGCGGCCCAATTTGCGATAGGGTGGCTTGCGATGGCATACGAGTCAAACTCTGACTGTAGCGGTGTCGTTAAGACCGGCATGCTCAGTTGAGACTTGACCGCCTCTTGCGCGATAGGATGATTCTCTGCGACAAATAATGCGGTATCATCAGGTAGCTCTAACTCATGGGCGATATGAGTGAGTTTGGCCTGAGTTTCAGTGACATCGATAGCAACATCGCTAAAATCATCATGGATAGGCAGCGCAATCTCCTCAGAGATATGCAGATGAATAAAGGGCAAGTCCGCACAAGCCATCTGTAGCCAGCGCGCTTTGTCCTTTAAGGTAATATCAAAATCTGGATGCGGCGCCGGATGGGAAGTGATAACGATATAAAGGCTTTTGACTTGTCCTGCTGCTGCTAAGATACTGCGCATTTGTCCTAAATGTAGTGGCTGAAAATGCCCAATCATTAAACCGGAATCAATCACCATATCTCCTACCTAACTTCATCATATAAACCGCGCTGTTTGTGCGTTAAATTAATAGCATGGTATAAAGCTTTGGACGTAGATACAGGTGAGTTATTGTAAAAGTTTGAAAAATGAGTAGCGAAAGCAGGCAAGTTGTTGAAATGAATAATAATCGTCGCAAATAAGCATCTCAGTAAACTCAGAGAAAAGAACCAGTAACATGGCCTTTTTTGAAACATTTTGAAATAACTATTTAAAATCAGGCAGTTACCGCGCTTTATGACAGATTACGGCAACTTTGATTATCATAAAGTCACAAAGCACGCTTAAAGCATCAACAGATAAATAGCGAATACTTGCTATACTTATTTACAAGTTAAATCGCTCGATAAGGAGTACAAACTTTGAGTAAGTTAGTTAAACTGCATCGTTCGCGAAACAATAAAATGATTGCAGGTGTCATGGGCGGTATCGCTCAGTATTTAGGATGGTCACCGACTTGGGTAAGAGTGTTGTTTGTTATTATCTCTTCACTTAGTGCAGCAGTCCCAGGGATTTTGATTTACATCATATTATGGATTGTTATGCCAAAAGCAACTCATCAGTCCTATCAGTAGTTAGATGTAGTGAAAGAAGTACCCATTTTAAAGTTACTAAAGTTAAAAATATCAAATTTAAAAGTATTTGGGTTAAACAAGTACCACAGTTCTAAAAGTAATGCAGTCGAAATAAACAGTAACGCTAAACCTATAATAATAAAAATAGAGTAGCGATAGTGGCTCATAAAAAACAAAAAGCCTGACACAACAGGATACCGGTATCACACTTTTCCTCCTGCCCAGATGCTTACGCATTTGGGTATTTTTTTGTTGTGCTGCTTTCGCTGATTTATGCGCTGCTGATTTATGCACTGATGTAGTGAGTTCATTGTAAAAACGATATAGCGGTATTGGGATGCTTTTGTTTAACTATTAGTTATGCAGCCTCTGTCTGCATAGGCACAGCACGCCAGTAAAATTCATACCCGTTCCGCGCCTAAAAACTATCTCTCTACTTTATTTAGAATTGACTATACCTGTCATCATCGGTTGAACTTTAATACGCGACGCCTAGCCAGCGTAGATATTACATATGATGCTATAGGTAATACTATAAATATAGTTACTGTATATATGGATAAAATGGCCATTTTTTAGTAAGGTAAGCAGGTTAATAGAGGCGTAGCCGAACAAGCTAGCAAAGCTTAACTGTTTTTAGGTAGGCTCGCCCTAATCCTACTTATTTCATAGTGATTTTTTTATGACCTCCCAAGATAATATTTCTAATAATGACAACTCCCGCAAAGACTCTAAACCGATGAGTTTTCAAGATTTGATCTTGACCCTACAAAACTTTTGGGCATCCAAAGGCTGCGTGGTATTGCAGCCTTATGATATGGAAGTCGGGGCAGGGACTTTTCATACCGCGACTTTTTTGCGCTCGTTAGGCCCTGAGCGCTGGAATGCGGCTTACGTACAGCCTTCGCGCCGTCCGACCGATGGCCGCTACGGCGATAACCCCAATCGCTTGCAGCATTATTATCAGTTTCAAGTGGTGCTCAAGCCCAATCCGCCCAATATACAAGAGCTATATTTAGACTCTTTACGTGCCATCGGTATCGATCCTTTAGTGCATGATATTCGCTTTGTAGAAGACAACTGGGAGTCGCCAACGCTTGGCGCGTGGGGCCTGGGGTGGGAGATTTGGCTTAACGGTATGGAGGTCACTCAGTTCACCTACTTCCAGCAAGTCGGTGGTATCGAGTGCTTCCCAGTCACCGGTGAGATTACCTACGGTCTTGAGCGCCTAGCTATGTATGTGCAAGGCGTCGATAGCGTCTATGACTTGGTTTGGGCAGATGGCGAATTTGGCCGCGTGACTTATGGCGATGTGTTTCATCAAAACGAGGTGGAGCAGTCGACTTATAACTTCGAGCACGCTGATGTGCCGAAGATGAGTGAGTTCTTTGACTTTTATGAAGAGCAAGCGGATAAATTAGTCGATGCAGGCCTACCGTTGCCCGCTTATGAGATGGTGCTCAAAGCCTCGCATGCTTTTAACTTGCTCGATGCTCGCGGCGCGATTTCGGTCACTGAGCGTCAGCGCTTTATTTTGCGCGTGCGAACGCTGGCGCGTAAAGTAGCCTTTGGGTATGTCGAAGCAAGAGCCAAGTTAGGGTTCCCGTTAGCAGACGCGGAGCATCGTCAAGCTGCTATTGATAAATATCTGCCAAAAGAAGACGTGACAGAGTCTACTGAAGACTCCGCTGAAAATCAGCCTAGTAGTGATAATAACCGCACAAATACTGACACTAAGAAATAGGAGCATCCCATGAGTACCATTTTATTTGAACTGGGGTGTGAAGAGCTGCCGCCCAAGAGCCTAAAACCGCTACGCGATGCCCTGCAAGCTAGCGTTATCGAGCAACTAAAAGAGGCTGATATCAGTTTTAATAGTATTAAAGCCTTTGCCGCCCCGCGCCGTTTGGCGATTCAGATTCAGGGTATAGCACAAAGCCAGCCTGATCGTACTGAGCAAAAGCGCGGCCCAGCTATTAAGGCAGCTTTTGATGATGAGGGCAATCCCACCCGCGCGGCTATGGGCTTTGCCAAGGGCTTAGGCATAGAGACCAGTGAGCTGACGACTATCAATACTGATAAAGGCGATTACGTCGGCTATGAGCAAACCATTCACGGTCAAGCGACGACTGAGTTGTTACCTGATATCTTTCAAACGGCGCTCGATAATCTGCCGATTGCTAAGCGTATGCGCTCCGGTAGCGGCCGAGAAGAGTTTGTGCGGCCGGTGCAGTGGGTGGTGTTGATGCAAGATGATCAAGTCATCGATGCGACCATTCAAGGTCATCAAAGCGGTGCAAAAACGCGTGGTCATCGCTTTCATAGCCCAGACTACCATGAGCTCGATCATGCTGATAACTATGAGTCGCTGCTTGAGCGCTTAAAAGTGATCGCTGATTTTGATAAGCGCCGGATGATGATTAACAATCAGGTCAAAACTTTAGCTGATCAAGTCAATGCCGATGCGATTGTGCCAGCAGAGCTGTTAGACGAAGTGACAGCTTTAGTTGACTTACCGATTGCGTTAAGAGCAAGCTTTGAGCCAAGATTCTTGCAAGTACCGCAAGAGGCGCTTATCTCCACCATGCAAGCGGACCAGAAGTACTTTTGTCTGACCGACAAAGACGGTAAGTTGCAGCCGTATTTTATTTTTATTACCAATATTGAGTCTAAAGACCCTAATCAAATCGTCGAAGGTAACGAGAAAGTCGTGCGCCCGCGTCTGGCCGATGCAGAGTTTTTCTTTTTGCAGGATCAAAAGCAGCCATTATTTGCGATGACTGAGAGCTTAAAGACGCGCGTGTTCCAAGATCAGCTGGGGACGATTTGGGAGAAGTCTGAGCGTATCGCTAAGCTTGCTGGATTTATCGCTGGGCTACTCCAACAGCAAGGGCAGAGTATTGATCTCGATGAGACGGTACGCGCCGCCATGCTTGCCAAAGCGGACTTGACCAGCTCCTTAGTCGGTGAATATCCAGAATTGCAGGGCATCGCCGGCACTTATTATGCGCGTCTAAATGATGAACCTGAAGCCGTCGCTGCCAGTATTGAAGAGCAGTATCTGCCTAAGTTTAGCGGTGATATTCTGCCGCAGACGCCGATCGGTATTTGCTTAGCGCTAGCCGATCGCTTAGATACCTTAGTGGGTATCTTTGCTATTGATCAAGCGCCGACAGGTTCAAAAGATCCGTTTAGCTTACGCCGTTCGGCTATTGGTATTTTGCGCATTTTAATCGAAAAGCAGCTGCCTATTAACTTAGTGGCGCTGGTGGAACAAGCGATTAAAGGCTACAGTAATGAGTCAGGCAGTAAAATTGCGAAGATGGGCGATACCTTTACCCAAGTGATGGCGTTCCTCAATTCGCGTTATCGCGCCATGTACACCGAGAAAGGCGTCAGCGTCGACACCATTCAAGCCGTACAAGCGATCAACCCGCACATGCCGCTTGATTTTGATCAGCGTATCCGCGCAGTGCAGTCTTTTAGTAAGCTAGCGCAAGCGTCGATGCTAGCGGATTCTAATAAGCGTGTGGCGAATATCATCGCTAAGTCAGAAGGCGCAGTCGCTGATAGTGTTAATGAATCCCTATTAACGGAAGCCGCTGAACAAGCGCTATACGCAAAAGTGCAGCAAGCACAGCAGCAAGTTGCGCCCTTATTAGAGCAAGCGGACTATACGCAAGTACTGCAAACTTTAACCAGCTTAGATGAGCCACTCACGCAGTTCTTTGATAGCGTTATGGTCAATAGCGAAGATGCCGCATTAAAAGCCAATCGCTTAGCACTATTAAAGCAAGTCCGCGCACTATTCTTAACAGTTGCTGATATCAGTGAGCTGCAACTCTAGAAGCTAACGTTTTACTTATAAATTGATATAAATCAAAAACTGGCTTTATTGAGCCAGTTTTTTTATGAGCGCCTGCTATGCTAAGCGCGTCACTTATCGTAAAATCTAAAGGTGACAATGTAATATGCTCTAATATACTCAGAGTATTGACTGCCACTCAAAGGAGCCTTGCCGTGTTTGCTGTTATTACTACTATTCTTATCATCTGGATCTGTATGTGGCTGTTTTATAAAGTCATGTATCCGCGCCCGCCTAAAAGCATGATGCCAAAAGAAGGCGATGTCACCACACCGCGCACCTGCAACTTTTGTGGCCATAGTCTCGCTGAGTATCGCGGCGTGCTCGAAACGCAGCCTCATAGCGACGCGATGCTAGCTACGGATGAAGTAGTAGCGGATACAGCGGATACAGGAACGACAAAAAACCAAGCGCTGTTTTTTTGTAATTACGAACATCAGGCCGACTTTCATGCTGGTAAAACCTATAAGGCTCACTCCTAGGTGTGTCTAGGTTTAAAAATAGGTTTAAAGAACAGACTGCGCTTCTTGCATGATTTTATTTAATAGCTGCTCGTTGTGTTTGCTTTGCTGCTGACGCTCGGCTTCTGATTTTTTATGTGCATTGATTTGCTCGTACAAGTTTAAGCAAGACAAGACTAGCAAGTTCTCTTGATTCAGTTTAGGCGCGTCTTTTTTAATGTTAGTAGCAAAATCATTAATAAACTTTTCTGCCGCTCTTAGCTCTTGTTCTTCATCAGCGGGACAAAAGATAGGGTAGCTGGCGCCCGCAATCACGATATCTATTTTTTTGCTTTCCGGCTGCTTATGCTCTGGCTTTTTGTTTTGTGGCCCTGAGGCTGGATTAGCGGATTTATTATTGTACATATCATTGCTTTTATTGGGGTCAGTGGTTTGGCTCGGGCTATTAGCATTGACCGATGGGCGCGCCGCTTGGCTTTGGGCGACTCGGCTTTGCGTGCTTGTGTCTTGGGTCTGGGCCGGCGGTGTTTTTGAGTTATTAGCCGCTGTTACAGTGCTATCCTTGCTAGTCGTTTCGAGCGCTGGTTTTTGCGAGTCAGTACGGTTATCAGTCATAAAAAATCCTACACAATAAAGGTTTGAAATTAGCGTGAGAGCGCTTAGCTATCCATTTGGTCAATACGGGTCAAGCGCTGCAGTACCA
Source organism: Psychrobacter submarinus (assembly GCF_904846685.1). GTDB lineage: Bacteria > Pseudomonadota > Gammaproteobacteria > Pseudomonadales > Moraxellaceae > Psychrobacter > Psychrobacter submarinus. Next base: position 1,169,233 of record NZ_CAJHBQ010000001.1, on the reverse strand, counting down.
CTTGAGTACGCTCAGCCGCCAGTTGGTTTTTTTGCTGTAAATCGCTATTTTGTTGCTTGATATCGTCGAGCTGCTGCTTTGCTTGTTGGTTTTGCTGCTCTAAGCGCTGATTGATCTGTTCAAGCTCATTATTTTTTTGTTGTAAATCGCTGAGCTGACTCTGCAGTTTGTCTTGCTCTTCTCCTATCATGTGATGAGCCTCAGCCAAACTTTGATAGCGCTTATCTAAATCGCTCAGTTGTTTTTTGGCAGTGTCGCGCTCATTGGTGCTACTGCTGAGCTGAGACTTTAAGGAGGACAGCTCTTTTGGGTCAGGCTGAGGCTGTTGTTTTAGTTGACTGAGCTCACGACTGACCAGTTGATGCTGTTTTTTGATATCTAGTATCATTTTTTCTAATATTTTTAGTTGATCATACATAGTCAGTTTTTATCCTTAATAAACGTGATGATAATGAATTGGCTTTATGCGTTTAATAATGCCATAAGTGACCTCATAATATCTATATCAACAAAGTAATTGCCATTGAGCTTATAGTAGGCATTTTGGGCATCTTTATACTTTGTCGCGCTTATTTACCCTTAATTTATTTTGAATCAGGATGTTTTTATGAATGATAATATCTCAGGCTGGAACACTTGGTCAGATGCGTTTGCAGGTTGGACGGATGTGACAATCAGTGAGATACATGGCTTGATGACTGGGCTGATGACCGCTTGCAACGCGCCCGATGAGGCAGGTTGGGCTGCTATCTTGAGCGAGCTTAGCTTTGAAGCTTTGCCTGACGAGGCGCTAACTTTATTAACTGAGGAGGCTGAGGACACCGTGTTTCAGCTCAAAGATAAAGATGATGCTTATGCCTATACGCCGCTAGTGCCTGATGATGAACATGATTTGTACGAGCGTGTAATGGCGCTGAAACAGTGGGCCAATGGCTTTATGACCGGTTTTGGTATTACTGATTGTCATCTAAGTGCTGAGGAGAACGAGATGCTCTCTGATTTGGCGAAGATTGGCGCGATTCGTCTAGCCGAGGATGACGAGTTTGAGGGTGGTGAGGAGTCTTACCTATATATTTATGAGTTTGCGCGTATGGTGCCTGTCAGCTTTGCCACGCGCAAACGTAAATCGGTGCAGGAGTTGGCACTGATTGCCGGACTACCTATCGATGCTAAGACCACGAAGGAATTGCAAGCAGAAGGTAAGCTGCCAAAGCCCATGCCGCCAGTGATGGATGTGATGAATCAAAATAACCCATCGTAAGTAAACCGTTTATACTTCAGGTGAGCATTGCGCGATGTGCTCTGCTGTACATGGGCTGGCGGGTCTTGGCCGTATCGTTTATGTCAGCTCGGCCAAGCAACTCGGCGAGTGGATGGCGGAGATAGGTGTAGACTCGCCGCTGTCGATTAATGCGTTAGCTATCTCAGAGGTCGCGCCTGATATCCCTATCGATGGGCCAGTTGACGGCTTAGATGAGGAAGTAAAAGCACTACAACAGCGCTTTGTTAAAAATAGCTAACCTCTTTTTTAGATAGGCTAAGGATATTTTATGACCATAACCGCTAGCAATAGTGATGCAAAAACCAACACTAATCAGGCTGACTACCCTACGCAAAGTATCGATTGGCTGACGCGGCTAATTGGCTTTGATACGGTCAGTCGCCATTCAAACTTGGCGCTGATAAAAGATGTGCAAGGCTACTGCGAGCAGCTGGGTTTGAGCGTTGATCTCACCTTTAATGAGGCTCAGAACAAAGCCAATCTGTTTGTTACCGTACCCGCAGGAAAGAACCGAGATATTTTAGATGGCGGTTTGGTGCTCTCAGGTCATACTGATGTCGTACCAGTTGATGGGCAGGACTGGAGCTCAGATCCATTTAAAGCGGAAATACGTGGCGATAAACTGTACGGGCGCGGGTCGTGCGATATGAAAGGCTTTATTGCTTGTAGCTTAATGGTGCTACCTAAAGCAGTCAAATTATCTAAAGCGGGTAAACTCAGTCGTCCGCTACATCTGGCACTATCGTTTGATGAAGAGGTGGGCTGTTTGGGTGCGCCGCTGATTTTGGCGGATATTGAGGCGCGCGGTATCACTCCTGATTATTGTATCGTCGGTGAGCCAACTTTGATGACTATGGTGGTCGCGCATAAAGGCATTGCGGTTTATCGTTGCCGCGTGCATGGCAAGTCTGCGCATTCCTCCTTAACCCATAAAGGCGTCAATGCCATTAGCTACGCCAGTCGTTTGGTCGGTTATGTCGATGCGTTAGCAGAAGAGATCAGCCAGCGTGATGACAATGATGCTATGTTTGATGTGCCTTTTTCGACCCTGTCGGTCGGTACGATACAAGGCGGCACCGCGACCAACATCGTACCCAATCTGTGCGAGTTCACCTTTGACTATCGCAACTTACCGCACATGACGCAAGAGGATATCGTAGCACCGATCAAAACTAAAATTGCCGAGCTAAACGCGCAAATGCAATCGCGGTCTCCTGAAACCGGTATCGAGCTGATACAAGAAGAGGGCGTACCAGCGATGAGTGATGATAAGAATGACGAGCTACAAGAGTTAATCGCAGCTTTGACGGGCGATGATGAGCGCCATAAAGTGGCTTATGCCACCGAAGGCGGACAGTTTACTAACGCTGGCATTCCGACCATTATTTGCGGCCCAGGGAGCATTGAGCAGGCGCATAAAGCCGATGAGTTTGTGGCATTAAGTGAAATTGAGCGTTGTGATGGTTTTCTGCAGAAACTGTTAGAGAGCTGTACGGTTAACTAGATCTTTATCGATAAGAAAATTGTAGCTTATGCTCATAAAGTCAAAGCACTTAGAGTATAATTAGGTTTGATCAAACACCGTCGTAATGGCGGTGTTTATTTTTTTAACATCAGTAAGTTTCATAATACAGAGTAGGGGTTGCAGATGTCTTGGCATCTATTTACCGTGTTTTTTATCAGTACCTTTTTTATCTCCGCGACGCCAGGGCCTAATATGCTGTTGGCGTTTCAGTATGGGCTAAATTATGGGGTGAAGCGTACGCTATGGACGCTGGCAGGATTAAGCCTTGGTTTATTCATCCTATTGCTGTCAACCTTGCTAGGGCTAGACGTTATCAGTCGTCAATCGCCTTGGGCTTTAGAAGTAATCAAAACGGTAGGCGCGCTATATCTCATTTATCTGGGTATTCAGTCATGGCGCGATGCTGGTGAGGGCAGCTTGATGAGTGATGCCAAAGAAATGGGCGAGAAGGTCGCGACCGATTATCCGACTACTATGCCATTTATGACTGATGAGAAAACACCGCAGCCGCGCTCACTATCGAGTGCGGCAGTTAAGGTGTCACCAAACAATATGACCTTATTTCGTACCGGCGTTTGGGTGTCACTGTCTAACCCAAAAGCTATATTATTCTTCGCTGCTTTTTTCCCCAAGTTTATCAATTTTACGGCGCCCCTTTGGCCGCAGTATATAATGCTGACTGTTGGCTTGTTTTTAAGCGAAACCATTTGGCAGATCATCTATACGCTTGGCGGAAAGCAATTGGCTGGCTGGCTTGATGTTGGTGATCGTCTGGCTTGGCTTAATCGTGCTTGCGGCGTGATATTTATGTTGATTGCTGCAGCTTTATTGGCTGAAGTGGTTAGTCATTTTATGGTTTAAAGAACACTATGGTCAGTTCGAAATAAAGTCGATACGCGTAATATTAACGTGCAACTGCTATTCATTTTTCTTGCGTGCTGTATCTTCGATGTTTCGATGTTGCGCAGCTCTCATTGACAAGATGAATCCCAGCTGCACTGCATCGGTTTTAAGGTGATTCAACACTACTAGTTACTCCATAAGATACTGTGATAATCATGACAGCCGCATACAAAAAAGCCGTCCACTATTAATAGCAAACGGCTTTTCTTATCTAAAGTCGTATTACAAACATTGTGTTAGGCCAAAACCTCAACTAACTCACCCTTAACCATATGCGGACTGACAAAGTCAGTAATACGGACGCTAACGAGTTTACCAAGCAGCTCATCCTTTTGCGCTTCCTCAAACGGGAACATCACGGTGCGGGTATTGTCCGCCGTACCTAGCAAGCAATCAGGATGTCGATCCGCTACTTGTTCAACCAAGACGCGAGTGGTGGTACCGACCATTTCACGGGTCTTTTGTAGGGTTGAGTCGATAATCACCTTTTGAAACTCTGCCAAGCGCTCTTTTTTGGTAGTGAAGCTAACATCATCAGGCAGCTCAGCAGCTGGCGTGCCTGGACGCTTGGAATAAATAAAGCTGTACGAGTGATCGAAGTTTAATTCTTTTGCTAAGTTCAAGGTATCTTGGAAGTCCTGATCGGTCTCACCAGGGAAGCCAATAATAAAGTCGCTCGACAAGTGAATATCAGGGCGAATGGCTTTTAGCTTGTTAATCTGATCAATATATACATCGATCGTATGATTGCGTTTCATCGCCGCTAAAATAGCATTTGAGCCACTTTGAACTGGCAGGTGTAAGTGCGAGACCAGCTCAGGCAATTGCGCATAAGCATCGATAATATCATCAGTGAACTCGAGCGGGTGGCTAGTGGTATAGCGGATACGTTCCACACCGTCGACGTGCGAGACATAATGCAATAGCTCGGCAAAGCGGCAAATACTACCATCATCTTTTTCGCCGCGATAGCCATTGACGTTCTGACCTAATAGATTGATTTCGCGTACGCCTTGTTCGGCAAGGTTGTCAATCTCAGCAAGTACATCATCTAATGGACGCGATAACTCTTCACCGCGCGTATATGGCACCACGCAAAATGAGCAATATTTTGAGCAGCCTTCCATGATAGAGACAAAGGCTTTATAGCCTTCGACTTTAGGCTCAGGCAAGAAGTCAAATTTCTCAATGCTAGGAAACGAGATATCGATTGTGCCGATACGGTTTTTGGGCGCGATACCTTTTTGCTCATTAGACTGATCATACAGCTCTGGCAGACGGTGCAAGGTCTGCGGCCCAAATACCATATCGACATACGGCGCGCGCTTTTGGATGTTATCGCCTTCTTGTGAAGCTACGCAGCCGCCAACACCAATGACTAAGTCAGGACGTTTTTCTTTCAATTTACGCCAGCGGCCCAGCTCTGAAAATACTTTTTCTTGTGCTTTTTCGCGAATAGAGCAAGTATTCATCAAGAGCACATCAGCCTCATCAATATCATGAGTGACTTGCATACCGTGCGAATCGCCGAGCACGTCGAGCATTTTGTCAGAGTCATAGACATTCATCTGACAGCCCTGAGTGGTGACAAAGACTTTTTTGACAGGAGCGGCTGCAGAATGGGACTCTTCAAGCGCTGTTGCTGCTTGCGCAGCAAGGGTCGTTTCAGCAGTAGAGCTCGTATCGGTAGTATCGATACGCGGGTCAAATACAGTAACACTCATAACAAGACGTCCATGGTTAAACAGATTGGCAGGCTAAGCGCTGAAGACGAGACGCTGCAGACCAAGCACTAAAGATAAGGCGCGTATTTTATCATAATCAGTCTGTAAAGTGAAAAATAAGCATCAACGAATGTCATTCATCTACCAAATTATTTATAACAGTATCAATCGCTTATCATTTGCTCATCAATGACTCGTTATTGTCTAATGACTCAGAACTGGAGCAAGAGTGCCCGCTTATCATTATGTATGGTCACTATGTACGGTCACTATGTACGGTCACTATGCTTGTCATTGTGTACTGCTGATACGCGCTGCTAGTATGCGTTATAAAAGACGAGCAATATCATTTTGTTGTTACTGGGTACTATCCTGATTAGAGATAAATGGTAAAGTGATTGGTTGAAAGTTAACCAAATATAGTATGATCAATAGTATGATAAGTGCACTTATCGCAGCGCTAAGCATCAAATCGCTATACACAAGCCGCTAATTCACCTGATACTCATTTACTTGATACCAATTTACCTGATACTGAAGAATATAAAGAGAGTCCGTATGACAAAATTGCGCGTTACTCATAACAGCAAAGAAAAAACCACTACTAAGCACACTCTAAATTTACAGTTATTGAAGAGCGTCAAAAACAGTAAGCTGCGAGTGAGTGCGCTGAGCTTAGCGACTGCTATAGGGGCGCTTGGAGTATCACAAGTGGCTTGTGCTGAGCTGACTTGGGGAGACGGCGAGAGCTTTGAGCAAGAAGGCAGCTACTATTCAGGCAACAGCTATCAGCAGGGTAGTAGTGGTGTAGACTATTTTAATGCTGCCGCACAAGCGGAGAATAGAGGCGATATCAGTGCTTTGTTCAATTATGAGCAGCTGATGAGCGGTAGTCTGTTTGCCATGTACCCGACTTACTGGCGAATGAATTTGGATCTCAATTCACAAAGTGCAGCGGCTATCTCGCAGTTTGTGCGTCAATACCCAGGCAGTGTTATGGCCGAAAAGCTCGTCGCTGATTTTGCAGAGACCAAAGCCGGCGCTAATGATTATGCTTCCGTCCGTCAAGTGGCTAATCTGATTACTAATGCCGATAGGTCAGAGCGCTGCGCCATTGCCCTTGGGTTCAATAATGGCGGTGATACGATGCGCGCGCTGAGCGAGAAGTCTGACGTTTGGCTAACCACCAAAAAACAGCCTGCGCTATGTGATCAGCTAGCGATGGAGATGAATAATCACGCGCTTATTAGTAATAGCGATCGGGCCTCAAGACTGAAACGTATGCTGCGTGTCGGCAAGACTGGCGATATTATGGCGCTATCCTCACGCTTAGGCACGCCTATTCCTTATTCAGCTTTAAGCGAGATTCAGCTTAATCCTTCCTCGTTTCTTAGCCGATTCACTAAAGAGCCTAACAGTCAAATTAATCAATACCTTTATCTATATGCGATAGGCCGCCTTGCCGATAAGTCTTACCGCGAAGCGGCGATGCAGTTAGATTTTGATATCAAGCAAGACAATCAGCGCCGCGCTCGCTTATTAAACGATGACACGCGCCGCTACGCTTATCGCATTATTGGTGTCAAGCGTATGAACTATAATACCGATGATGGCTTTAATAGTGAGGCGGTAGATTGGTTCCGTAAGAGTCTGGACGATGATTTTAACTTTGAAGAAGCCGAAGATTATGCGATGGCTGCTATTCGTTTTAGTCGCTGGGATGATGTCGCTGAGGCGATCTCTCAGATGGATAGCGAGACCCAAAGATCCAATATATGGCAGTATTGGCTCGCGCGCGCTTATGAGCAATCAAGCGATGCCAATAAGCGTACTACTGCCAAACGTATGTATCAGCAGCTAGCAAAAAGTAATGACTACTACGGGCTAATGGCCAAAGACAAAATCGGCCAGCGCTTCGATGCCAGCCTTTTGGGCGGCAATAACTTGCCTAATATTAGCAGCGCTGATCGCGCACGCGTGATGCAAGAGCCAAGTTTTGCACGCGCTTTTGCACTGTATAATTCAGACGCCAATCGCTCGTTTGCCAATCGCGAATGGAACTGGGCGGTCAAGCAGGCTCGTGACAATCGTGATGATAGTCTGATCATTGCCGCGGCGCGCGTAGCGCATGATATGGGCTGGCTCGATCGCGCGATTTATGCCATCGATAATGCCGATAGAGTAGACAGCTTGGCACTATCGCATCCGATGCCGCACCAAAGCGCGGTGGTACGCTATAGCCGAGAGGCAGGCATTGATCCGGCGTGGGCTTACGGCATTATGCGTCAAGAGAGCCGCTTTGTGACCTCAGCGCGCTCGAACGTTGGCGCTAGTGGTTTAATGCAAGTCATGCCTGATACGGCTAAATACATCGCGCGCAATCTAGGCGAGACTTATAGTGCTAGCCGCGCCAATAGCGGCGATACTAATATCCGCTATGGCACTTGGTATATGGGCGATATCTTGAGTAAGCTCAATTATCAGCCTGTACTGGCAACCGCAGGTTATAATGCTGGTCCTAACAATGCCAAGCGCTGGCAGCCGGTTTATGGCTCGCTCGCTGCAGATCAGTATGTTGAGTCTATCGCTTATCCCGAAACTCGCAATTACGTCAAGCACGTGATGGAAAATGCCACTATCTATAGTAGCTTACTAGGTCGTCCGCAGCCGATTACTAATCGTATGGGATCGGTGCCCGCAGCTTTTTAACAGCCTCATGGCTGCGCAATAGCGTTTGACGTGGTTATAGTCGAACCACTATTAAAGTGTTACGGCGTTAGACTCGTTTAGCCTACTACTGTAGTACTTGCACTCGTCTGCCTTGTACCACTTTTAATATTGATTGACTATAGTAGTGCATCTTTATAGCAAAAGCCATCAGCAAGTAGTGTTGATGGCTTTTTTTTAATCTTTTTAGGATATTAATGTATTAAAAATAAAGGTTCAGATAAGGTTTTAACAGGCCGCGTTATCCTTTGCTATATCAAGGGATAGAAGTTTTTAAAGTTGATTTACGTTTTTGCTATAGAGAAAACAAAGTGTTTTGGTAGTATTAGACTAATCTGTCTCAATGTTATAGATTACTAGCTCTTTATTTAGTTAGCGTTCAAAAACAGAACGATAACTATAGGCTATTTTTATACCTGCTTCTACTGTTCGATAACTGTATACACCCTTTTGACTATGATAAATAAATATATAAATTTTATAAAGTATCAAGCGAACAGTCGTCAATCGTCTGTTTGGTACCGAGTGTCTGCTACCTCAGCCAAGCTAGCGGGTCTAATGCTATTACCTATCGTCTTTATAGCCCCTGCACAAGCGGCAAGCGCAGTCAAAAGTGGTCAGCGGGTACTCATGGTTGAGATGACCCCAGCGTTATGTAATCTACAGCCAACGCGCGCGCGGATGCGTCAATGTTTAGAAGGCTATTCTTTTACTATATCTGGGCTAGATTTGGGCTATGGTGAGCGCTGTGGCCGCGGTAGTGAGCCGCGTCTAAGTCCTCTACAGCTCAAAGTCGTCAACCGCATTATGCCGGACACGACAGTGCGCAGCCAAGCGTGGCATCGCTATGGGACTTGTAGTCCGCTGAGTGCGAACAGTTATTTTCGTCAAATTATTAACTATGCCGGAGACCTAAAGCTGCCCAGTGAGCTGACAACAGGTAATAGCTATACAGTATCCAAATCAAGCTTTCTTAAACAGATGATAAGACTTAATCGTGGTATGAGCGCATCTGACATCGATCTGATCTGCCAAGCAGGCAGTCGCCGCCAATCGATTTTGACTGATATCAATGTCTGCTATGAAGGCAATGATTTTGCCAGTTGTAGCAATGTCATCGACAGCTGCGACAAAAAATTTATTATCTCTGGAGGTCAGTAATAGATCGCGTAGATAAGGATATAGAGCAGACCGCTCGGTGCGCCCGATAAATATAAAAATGCAATAGAATAGACAGCACGACTATGGTTAAAAAGTGCTTTGCTATGGTGTTAAAAGCTTTTTCTGAGCATATTTTAGAGTGTGTTTTGAATTAAGCAGTCGCCTCTTCTATAAAACTCTTATCCGTATTCATTTGCTACTCTATTCATTTTAAATTGATTTTTGGGCGCTATCGAGTATTAGCGCTTAATTTGGTCCTATTATAGATGTTTACTTTGGTCGCTCATACTATAATAGTACGCGCATAAAATGTAACAATATAGCGCGCAAATCTTATACTCGCCTGCTATTGTTCCTAGACGGTTCCCTAAACGAGGTGCTACACTAGCTCTCGTTTTATGCGCCTTTTGCATAAAAGCCGTGTTTAATTCGAGCCGTTGTGACTGAAAAAGCGACTACTTAATAAAGATATTGTCGAACAAGATACTGTCTAATAATCAATTGGAGAATACTCTATGAAACAGCCTGTACGTATTGCCGTCACTGGCGCTGCTGGTAATATCAGCTATGCTATGCTATTCCGTATTGCTTCTGGTGAGATGCTAGGTAAAGATCAGCCGGTTATTTTGAATTTACTTGAAATCACTCCAGCACTTGACGCCCTAAAGGGTGTAGTTATGGAGCTACAAGACTGTGCTTTTCCGTTATTAGTAGATATCGTGCAAACTGACGATGCCAAAGTTGCTTTTAAAGATGTGAGTTATGCTTTATTAGTAGGCTCGCGTCCACGTGGCCCAGGTATGGAGCGTAAAGACTTATTAGAAGCTAACGCTGCTATCTTCTCAGCACAAGGTAAAGCGTTAAATGAAGTGGCTAAACGTGATGTTAAAGTCCTAGTCGTTGGTAACCCAGCGAATACTAACGCCGTTATCGCTCAGCGTAATGCACCGGATCTAGATCCACGTAACTTCACCGCGATGACGCGCTTAGATCACAACCGCGCTATTGCTCAATTGGCCGAAAAGACCGAGAGCACTGTTAACGATGTGAAAAAGATGATTATCTGGGGTAACCATTCGTCAACTCAGTATCCAGATCTAACCGCTTGTACTGTCAATGGTAAGCCTGCGTTAGACTTAGTCGATCGCGACTGGTACGAAAACACGTATATCCCAGAAGTACAAAAACGCGGCGCAGCAATTATTAAAGCGCGTGGTGCCTCTTCAGCTGCGTCAGCTGCTAATGCAGCGATTGACCATATCCGCACTTGGGTTATGGGCACAGATGGCGACGATTGGGTCTCTATGGCGGTCTACTCTAACGGCGAATACGGCGTTGCCAAAGGCTTGATCTACTCGTTCCCTTGTACTTGCAGCAATGGTGACTGGTCTATCGTTGAAGACGTCGATGTCTCAGCAGAGTTCTCAAAAGAGAAAATGGCTGCCACTGAGCAAGAGCTAAGCGAAGAGCGTGACGCAGTATCTCACTTACTGCCATAAGCGCTATAGAATTAAGTGCTGATTAAAGATACAAAAGCCTTGCTTGTATAGCAGGGCTTTTTTTTGCCTGCTCCGTTAACACAACTGGTAAGCTTAGATAAACTTTGACTAACAGCTTTTATCAGTAGGCTTGCTACAATAAAGACGTTCGCTAAAAAGCATTAAAAAAGCACTAGAAAAAAAGCACTAGAAATAAGTCAGATAATAAATAACCCTGTTAAAGCTTATATCAACGTTAAGGAGAAGCAGTATGTTAGGTGAAGTAGATTACAATATGAATGAACTATTCGCTCAGTTAGGTCTGGATAATTCAGATGAAGCGATTGACAAATTTATCGCTGATAATCAGTTAGGCAAAGATGAGAAGCTAGTAGAGGCTGACATCTGGACCGACAGTCAGCGTATGTTCTTAAAAGAAGAATGGAAAAAAGACGCCGCTTGGGTAGAGGTTATTGATGACTTAAATGTGCGTCTGCATCCTGATGCTTAGTCGTTAGAGCTTTCATTAGTTAGCACGTAATAAGTCATATATCAAAAAGCCACTTTAATAATAAAGTGGCTTTTTTAGTGGAAAGGCGACACGCGCAAATCTTGTTAATCTAACTGCTGCTCTCGCCAGGCCAGCAGGTCAGTCACGTCTTGATGAATGCCCTGCTTTAGAGCGGCTAAACCCTCATAGTTACGCTCGCCGTGCAAGTAGTGCAAAAAGCGCACCTGCAAGCTCTCACCATATAAGTCGCCTTGAAACTGCGGAAAATGCACTTCTAAGCGCCATTCTTGCTCTTTAGTCACTGAAGGCCGAGTACCGATACTTGCAGTACCAAATAGACTATACTCTCGTAGTCCTGCTACGCCCATTTGCCCTTCTTCTGCAAGAGCGCTCAGTCCATCTGCTACGATATTGCCTTGTTTATCAAGACGGACCACGTCGACTGCAAAGATACCGTGTAAGGCAGGCTTTATCCGAGACAGCTCAATATTAGCAGTCGGAAAATCCATAGTGCGGCCGATTTTATCACCGCCAACGACTTGGCCCATAATCGTATAATCGCGGCCTAATAAGCGATTGGCTGCATCAATATCACCGGCTAATAGCAAGTCGCGTACGCGGGTTGAGCTGATGCGATCATCTTGCTGCTCTTCATCTGTGACGGTTTGCAGGTCGGTGACTTGTAGGCCATAGTTCTGCAAAAACTGACTGTCACCGGTGCGATCATGACCAAAGCGAAAGTCATCGCCTAAAACAAGCGCTTGTACGTTTAAGCGTTTCGCTAATAGGTCGGCAAAAGCAGTAGCTGACAGCGCGCGAAAATCACTATCGAAGCCAGCTACAATTAACGTATCTACTCCAAAATCCGCTAGCAGCGCTTGTTTTTCTGCTAAAGTAGTCAGGCGCGCAGGGGCCTTTTGCGGGGCAAAAAACTCTCGCGGCTGCGGCTCAAATAGCATCACCGCTGCGCTCAGGTTTTGCTCATCAGCTAAGGCACGTACCTTTGCCAGCATCGCTTGATGACCTAAATGCACGCCATCAAAATTGCCAATGGTTAGGACGCAAGGCGCCAAGTCAGTCGCTTTAACACTGTCATTAACAATATAAGGCGGTGCAATCAGTTGTTCTAAATAATAGGTATTCATAATTTACAGCTATGATAGGAGCGGTTGAATAAAAGACACAGGTCATGAATCTAAGAGCATAAAAGACGTCAAGGGCTGCCATTATAAAGTAAAATAGCCAAACTCACACTGCAAACTATAGACCACAACTTATCCTATTAGGAGCGCTATGTTAGACAATGTCACCCGTCGTCACCAGCAGACGACTACCACTTCATTAGCCCCAATTGCACTAAATGATAAGTTTGCTGTAGGGCGCGCTAGTCTCAATGACCTAACGGCTATATTAGATATCTATAATCAAAGTATCGCCGGCAAACAAGCGACCGCTCAATTGGCACCTGTCACTAGTGCTGAGCGTGCCAGTTGGTTCGATGAGCATCTCAATGATCCCAAACGGCCCATTTATGTGGTCACTACAACATCAGCTGACTCGCCAGCGGTTATTGTCGCTTGGGGCAGCTTTAGCGATTTATACGCGCGTACCGCCTACCATATCAGTAGCGAGGTCAGTATTTATCTGCATCGCGATTATCACAGGCAAGGCTTAGGCCGCTTATTGATCGAGTGGATGCTCACTCAAGCGCCAAGTCTCGGCATTCACAATGTCGTGGCGCTAATCTTCGCTCATAATACGCCAAGCTTAACCTTGTTTCGTAAGCTTGGCTTTGAGCAATGGGGCTATATGCCGCAAGTTTGCGATATGCAAGGCTTTATCGCCGATGTAGTCATGCTCGGTATCGCGATTGACAATAATGTCAGTGAAACCGCGATCTAAGCGAAACAATAACTGCAACGAATAGTTGCCAACCGTTGTTTTAGTCGCTAAACCAAACTAGCCCAAAATCTTCCACTGACCGTTGACTTTGCGGAGCTGATACGTCAAAGGCGCAGGCTCGTCTTGGCCTTTGAGCCGCAGCTCACCTGTAATAGTCGCTTTGGTGTTATCAGCATTATATTGAGTATCGGTGATAGTCACACTCTCGACTGTCTGCTGAAACGCGCTTTGGGTATTGGCAAGCTCTTGCTCAAAGTTTGCCATATCGACCTGATAGTAGCCGGCGGCATCTTCGACATCACCGTAATATAAAGTGTCTAAGGCTTGTTTGACGGTATCCTCTGGAGTATTGGGCTCAGTAGGGTTAGTGACTAGGCTTGGCTGATCAGGAGCTGTAGTCACAGGAGTCATATTACTGCTTGGCATACTCGTCTCATTCGTGGCATCGCTATCGAGAACGAGCGTATCGTCATCGGTCGCAGCGTCATCTGCCATAATACCATCATCTTTAGCCGCTACAGCTTCTTCCACTGGAGCATTGCTATTAGCAACGACTGTCTGTTCGCTATTATCTTCGCTTATTTGTACTTCATTACTGTCATTATTACTACAGCCAGTAAGCAGTAGACTAGCTGTCAATAAACCTGTCGCCAGTACTAGTGGTTTTGATACGAGAGGGGTTGTCATGGTAGACCTCAACATAGGTTAATATAGGGTTTTAGTACATCAATCATTATGACGATTCTGCCTAGTATTGACAAACGCTACTTATGGCAGCGCTGCGCCTCAAGTTAACCGTGCTTAAGCTGACGCGGACGAAACCCGGTTATGAGCAAGACCACACCATAAACCACGGCGCCAATCACACAAATAATCAGTAGCGCTACCAGTCGGCGCCACTGTGCCGAATCCGTTGGAAAGTAGGGCAGCATCAGATAGAGCGCTGCAACCATAGCGCTAGTTGCGATAATAAACTGCGCAAATAGCTTTTTCCAATGGCTATCAAAACGGAAAATACCACGCTTATGTAAGAAGTAATATAGTAAGCCGGCGTTAACAAAAGCGGCACCCGTCGTTGCTAGGGCAAGGCCACCATGCAAAGGAAGCTCAAAGAAGTAAAAAATACCAATAAACAGCACGCTAAATATCATATTGGCAAACACCGATACAATACCGATTTTGACCGGAGTCTTGACGTCTTGACGAGCAAAAAACGCGGGTGCAAAGATTTTGATCAGCATAAAGCCTAAAATACCGCCGGCCATACTGCGTAGCGCTAGACCGCTCATCTCAGCATCACGCAATAAGAACTCACCGCGTAAAAACAGCGCTTGCATCATCACATCAGAGAGGGTAAATAGTGCCGCGGCAGCTGGCAGACCTACTAGGATGATGAGACGCGCCGCCCAGTCGATGGTCTTTTTAAAGGTAACATCGTCCTTTTTGGCTTCACTAGCAGAGAGGCTAGGCAAAATAACCGTGCCAATCGCTACCCCAATCAGTCCTAGTGGTAGCTCACTCATACGTTCAGCGGCATACAGCCAAGAGACGGAGCCGCCGATCATTAGCGAGGCAAAGACGGTATTGAGTAATAAATTAATCTGGGTAACCGATACGCCAAAGATAGCGGGCAGCATCAGCTTTAAGATACGCTTGACGCCTTCGTGCCTAAAGTCGACTTTGGGCGCGACCAGCAGCTTTTGTTGCCATAGCTGCGGCAGCTGAATTAAAAACTGCAATAACCCTGCGATAGCCACCGCGTAGCCTAAAGCCATGATGGGCGTGTCAAACATCGGCGCAAATATCAAGGCCGCGCCAATCATACAAAGGTTTAATAATACAGGCGCAAAGGCGGGAGCGGCGAAGCGTCCATAACTTTGTAGAATGCCGCTAGCAAAAGCGGTCATCGAGATAAATAGAAGATAGGGAAAGGTGAGACGGAGTAAATCAGCAGTGACCGCAAATTTATCGGGCTGATCGGCAAAGCCTGGCGCAAATAAGGTCACCACCCAAGGCGCTAATAAAATCACCACTACTGTCAACATCGACAAAATCAGCAGCAAAGCCCCAGAGGTGCGACTGACCAATAGTTGTACTTGTTGCAGATTGTACTTCTCTTTATACTCAGAAAGCACTGGCACAAAAGCTTGGCTAAAAGCGCCTTCAGCGAATAGACGTCGCAGAAAATTTGGAATTTTGAACGCCACCAAAAACGCATCCATTAAGCCGCCGGCACCAAACACGCCTAGCAGCACTATGTCACGTACTAAACCCAAAACCCGTGATAGCATGGTCATGCTGCTGACGACCATTGTGGAGCGGAACAAGCGACTTTTTGCCATGAGAACCTTTTTTGTTTGCTGATGAATATAAGAAGGTCAAAAATTGACGGATTATAGCATTTTAAGACGCTTGATAAATGGATTGACTGTAAAATCTAGTCTATTATCAAAGCATTATTACTCATCGAGCTTGTTGGCTATCATTGAGCGCAGTCGTGCCCAGTCAAAATAGTCACCCGGATCGGTTTTACGACCTGGAGCGATATCGCTGTGTCCTGTTAAGTGCCGGCGGGTTTTGGGATAAGCTTTGTATAGCGCCGTGATGACTGCGCTTAAGACCTGATACTGAATATCGGTAAAAGCAATAAAGTCTGAGCCTTCAAGCTCAATGCCGATGCTATAGTCGTTACACTCAGGACGGCCTAAGTAGCTTGACCTGCCGGCATGCCAAGCACGCTCATTGAAGTTGACAAACTGAGTGATAGCGCCATCGCGCTCAATAAACAGATGCGCCGATACTTCAGCGCCTTTGATCGTTTGAAAGTAGGGGTGGGCATCCCAGTCGAGGGTATTGGTAAATAGTGCTTTGACATAATGTAGGCCATTGCTGTCAGTCTGAGCAAACTCATTGGGCGGCAAGCTAATATTATGAATGACAATCGTATCGATATAAGGACTTGGATCACTATCACTGCTATGAGGTTGAGTAGGTCGGTCATTTTTATTGGGCGAGCTCAGCCATGCGGCAGAGGATAATTGACCATTAGCAATAGTCATCGGCGTGGTGGACATAGTAGTCTCTGTTATAATGAGAAAAGGATATAAAAAATCAACGATAAAGTCAGCTCGTAAAGAGCCATTTGATTATAAAAATTTATGGTTAATAGTCAATTCAAGATGACATATCATACACGCTAGCTAAACGAAAGATAAGCGCACGCTTATCATCAGCAAACATTGATAACTGGTTATAAAGCGTTAATAAAGCAAAATACGAGAGACTAATCCATGTCTATAAATCATAATGTTAAAGCTAGTGTGAAAGCGGCAGCTTATCATTCAAGATATCTAACCAAGACAGCTCGCCTGCCGCTTGCGGTTGTTGGGGTGTTATTGAGCGCGCAAGTATCCGCTTTTCTACCGACACCATCGTCAGTGGTCGAGGGTGACGCACTATTAGCGGACGCCGCGAGCGCGGATAATATGATTGCTGCAGCTAAAGCAGCATCTACGCTCACATCACGCTCAGTCGCAGTGACCAGTGTTCGCCCTAGCGCTACTCTTAGCTTAGTAACTAAAGCCGCCAACACTGCTAGCACTAACAGCTTAGTGGCTGATAAACAAAATAAAAGCGCAAACCTAGCAGCAGAGCAATTATTAGCAACTTGGCGTCAGCAAGCCGCTACGCAAAATTTGGCTCAGCATAAAAGCTGGCGCCGGCTGCTTTATTTTCTTGATGATAAAAAGGGACTGTTTACTAAGGCCAAAAACCAAAGCACTATCAATGACCCTACGTTTTTTTTAACTGCTAATGGTAATAAAGACTCAGCCGCTGAGCTTGACGCGACGCTTGTCGCTTTAGCGAAGCAAATCACTATGCTAAACCGCGCCGCTACGAATGACTCGGTTATATGCCGCTTTCCGGCGCGCGTAAACTGGCTAGCTGAGCAGTTAGATATCGATAAGTCGTCTCTACAGGCCGACTGTCCAGAGCTAAAAGAGTGGATGGCGATGCTGGCGCCTGAGCAGTTATCTATTATGTTTGCCGAAGAGTATTTGGACAATCCCATCTCAGCTTTTGCTCATACGCTACTGCGTATCGACTCCAAAGCGAGCGCCGCTAATTTTACCCAGATCAATCACGCTTATGCCTTGAATGATACTGTCGATGGCGATCCCGATGATCCTTTTGTGCTTTATGCTATCAAATCGATCAGTGGCGGTTATGATAATCGTATTGAGATTGACCCCTATCCTGAGAAGCTTGCTAAGTATCTCAAAGACGATGAGCGTGATACTTGGACTTACCGGCTGGATTTGACGCCAGCGGAAGTACAGCAAATCATCGCCCATGTTTGGGAGACCAAAGATTTAGAGATCCCTTATTATTTTACCACTGACAACTGTGCTTCTGAGATACTGCGCCTGATCGATGTGGTGCGTCCGCAGCAAAGCCTCTTAGCTCAGCTGCCTTACGTGGTCGTGCCTTCTGATGTGATCAAGCTGCTTAATGATGAAAGCCTGCTAGCTAGTCGTCGTTATACCCCAGCAGATAGTAGCGTTAGGCAAGCGCAGCTTAATCAGGCCAAACGTTCGGCCAAACTTGGCTACACAACGCTTAGTAAAGATGAGATTAATAGTATTAAGTCAGAGACGGTCAATTCAGCATCCAGTATGTCAGCCGACGAGCAAACGCTATCGATGTTGCCGATTGCTACAGCGGATAACGACCCGATAGATCGTCATCGGCTGCAGCGCACTCATATCGGCGCCGGTCAACGCGGCGATAATAATTATATCGAGATTGGTATGCGTGCAGGCTTTCACGATACTCTTGATCGGCCAAGCGGCTATCCACAGTTTTTTGATTTAGAAGGGCTTAAAGCTTCGCTACGGATATATGATACTGAAGACGACAATGTCAATAATGACCGAATTGAACTGCAGAATTTTACTTTGTTTCGAGGGCGCTCATTTAATCCGGACAATGCTGCCAAAGAAGGTCAGACCTGGGGCGCTAGCATAGAGGCCACGCAAGTCAACGATGGCTCGCAGCAAGATGGCGCGGCGCATTTAGTTGGTAGTGCTACTTTTGAGTACGGTAAGTCCTGGGTATTTGGGCAGTCGCCTGCTGTAGATGCTGACAGCGGCAAGCTGACAGGGGAGATGCCGCAGCAGTTATGCTATACCTTAGCGACAGGAGCGCTACAAGGTGGCCGCGGTATCAATAAGGGCTATCGTGTTGGCGCTGGTGTCAATGCGGGCTGTCGTTACCAGATTAACAATCGCTTACGCGCGCAAGCTGAACTGCAATTACCATATTGGTATCATGGCAGCGATAGCGCTGAGGTACGCGGTCACTATTGGCAGCCGATCAGCACTATCGGCATGCATTATGATATCGACAAAAACCAAGCGCTACGTATAAAGGCCAGCTACGATTGGCAAGACCGCGTTGAAGATAATGACGATATCCAACTGTCTTATATGCGCTATTTTTAAGTGTTGTCAGCAATAGTAGTGGCAAGAAACTATGCAAAAAAAAGCTATGCCAAAAAAAACTATGCCAAAAAAAGGAGACGCTATGAGTACGCAAAATTTGCTGGTTATTGGTCAAGGTGATATCGGTCTACCCGTCACCAATCAACTTGCTACAGACGGCGTATCTGTGACGGGCCTTGCTCGCAGTAAGCGCGAGCATTATGATTTGCATGATCGTGCGCAGTTTATGCAAGCCAATGCTTTGCACTTGACGAGCGATCAGCTACAAACGTTTAGCGCGATCGCCATTATTGTCACTCCTGATGAGTATTCCGCTAGCGGCTATAGCGCCAGTTATTTAGCCATTTGTAAGCATTTAGCGTCTTTAGCTGATAAGTTACCTCAGCTTAAGCGTGTAGTTTTTATCTCCTCAACAGGCGTTTATGGACAAGATAATGGCGAGTGGATTGATGAGCATACCGCGCCTATAGAGCCTGAGCGTGAGGCCTCCAAGATAATCTTGCAAGCAGAGCGAGCACTACAGCAAGGATTTAATGATAAAGCTATCATTATTCGCCCAAGCGGTATCTATGGCCGCGAGCGCCTGATGCGCGTGCGAAAATCGCGCGAATTAAATAAAGAGGCCATTGCCGCTGAGCATTGGAGCAATCGCATTATGGATCGCGATTTGGTGACGATTATTGCTAAAGTGCTAACCTTAGAGACCACAGATACTGAACAAGCAAAGCTATTAAAGCCGCTTTATATCGCAACTGATTATCTACCTGTGACCACACTTGAGCTTGATGCGTGGCTTAGTAACAAGTTAGGCGCAGCCGCTGCTAAGAGGGATGATAATAAAAGACTAACTACCGGTAAGCGCTTGCACAGCAATATTCCGTTAACTTGGCTCAGCTATCCTGATTGGCAAACTGGTTATAATGATATTTTGCAGCATCTACAAGAGTAATTTTTTATCTATTCAACTTCAATGTAACTCAACTGTTTGGAGCCGCTATGACCCAGCCATTTACTTCTGATACTCGTTTACCGAATGCTTTGATTAGTGGGGCACAAGGTAAGCTTGCAGATAGTAATGCTGAGGCCGCGCATGCCGCAAGCTGCGAGCAGCCAGCTATCGTCCATCCTAACTTTGACCCTAAGCAGACACCACTTGATCCCGCCCGTCCATTGAGCGATATTCCAGAGCCTGCACGAAGAGTCAATGGCCAGCTGCACAGGTTTTATGGTAAGTCAGCGCATTTTCGCGCGCCAAAAACGCAGTCATTATCTAAGTGGCAATTGATGGCCTCAAAACCGTTTGCAGAGCATTTATCGCTACTCAGCGCAGCTAAGCTGATAGAACTGCCGGACAGCTTTTATCGCCGTTATCCTAAGCAGGGCTGTTATCCTAAGAAAAATAGTGACCAAGCCGTATCACCATCATCGGCTAACCGTTTACTGTCGCCCCTAGATGAGATGGTTTTGCTGGATATGGCAGATATTCAAGACGCTATTACTCATTATCCCAAGCTTAGTCGTTATGGGTTTTTAGCAGAGCACTCATTTTCAAATGAGGGTTTAAATACAGCTTCAAAACCTGCTGCTTCACTACGCACCTTGGTCAAGCGTTATAATCCTGATGAGCTGCTTAGCAGTTTATATGCCGATGACTGGCAAGTGATTTTGCAGCCACAAGATTTTGAATTGGGTGAGGGCAGCTTAGCCACAGACATTATGGCCTGTAGTGTGGCGGTGCACGCTCTAAAACAATGCGCAACTCGTAAAAGCATTAATAAAAGCTATAGCGCTGAGCAAATTTGTCACTATGTGCGCAGCTATTTGTTAAGCCAGCTTTATCATGCGCCGGCTAGCCGTTCTCATTATCGGCAGATCCGCTTATTTGCCGGTCATATTATTGTCGCCGCGCATTATTTAGGCTGGGAAATCCAAGTCAGTCACGATGGCCAAGCGCATTTTAATATCTCATCGCGCTGTGGTCTGTTGACTCGCTATGCCAATATGAACGACTATATGATTAACGGCTGGTCAAGCTAGCTTTATCTACCGACTTACCGTTGACCACTTTTTTATTATGTTTAACGATTATTTATTAAGCAGTTATTACTAATTATCTAACACTAAAACAGGAATGCTCATGCCCGTTGCCAATGCCCCTGCACAACATACTACGCAAGCCTCTTTTTCAGCCCAGCAGTTTATCGAACTAGCCCTCGAGAACAAAGTGCTAAAATTTGGCGAATTTGTGCTCAAATCAGGACGAATTAGTCCTTATTTTTTTAATGCTGGATTGCTAGCATCAGGTGAGATGTTGTCATTATTGGCTCGAGGGTATGCTGATGCTTTGGTTGAGCAAATGGCGACACATAACACAGACAGTAGTGACACAGATAACGGCGATAACAGGTTAGTTATTTTCGGCGCCGCTTATAAAGGCATTCCGTTTGTGGCTGCGACTGCGCAAGCGTTATGGCTGCATCATGGTATCAACGCAGATTGGGGTTATAATCGCAAAGAGGTCAAAACGCATGGCGAGGGCGGCAATCTAGTCGGCGCTGAGGTACAAGGCAAAGCCGTTTGGATCCTCGATGACGTGATTACTGCCGGCACGGCAATGCGAGAAGTAGTAGAGATTTTGCAGCAGGCAGGCGCTAGCGTTGCTGGTATCCTTGTCGCGCTAGACCGTAAAGAAAAAGGCCAAGACGAGCAGTCCGCTATTCAAGAGTTGGCAGCCAATTTACAAGTGCCGGTACGCGCTTTAGTCGATATTGATGATTTGATCGGTTATCTGGCTGATGACCATGGCACCCAAAACAGCCAACATAAAGACGCGACCCAACTTGCAAAAATGCAGCATTATCGCGAGCAGTATGGCGTTTAGCGTTTGCGCTTAAACACCTATCTAAACAATAACAAAAATAGTGAGCCCTATTATGAGTAACGACAAGCAAAAAGCGGACAAACCTTTAAATATACTGGTCATCATGGATCCTATTGAGCGAGTCAATTATAAAAAAGATACCAGCCTTGCAATGATGTGGGCGGCGCAAGATCGCGGCCATACGTTAGGCTATTGTCAGGTTCACGACTTATGGCTAGACCGAGGTCAGCTGATGATAGATTCGCAGCCCGTCACGGTATACCGCGACCCCGAAAAATTTTATAGTCTAGGCGAGAAGACGACAGCTACGGTTAAGGATTATGATGTTATCTTGATGCGTAAAGATCCGCCCTTTGATATGCGCTTTATTTATGCCACCTATATGCTCGATCACGCCAAAGCGGCTGGCGTGCTAGTCGTCAACGACCCGCAAGCGATTCGCGATTGTAACGAAAAGCTATTTGCCACTTGGTTTAGCGAATATATGAGCCCGACGATTGTCAGCAGCAAACAAGCTCATATTCGTAAGTTTATCGCAGAGCAGCAAGACGTCATCGTCAAGCCGCTAGACGGTATGGGCGGCACTGGTATCTTCCGTTTGACCGCTGATAGCGCTAATATTGGCGTTACTTTAGAGATACTAACAGAGCTTGAGACCCTACCTATCATGGCGCAGCGCTATTTACCAGAGATTAAGGAAGGCGATAAGCGTGTACTGATTGTTGATGGTGAAGTGGTCGATTACTGCTTAGCGCGCATCCCGGTCAAAGGGGAGACTCGCGGTAATCTAGCCGCTGGCGGTAGCGGTGTAGCAATGCCATTGACCGACACCGAGCGCGAAGTGGCGCTAGCAGTTGCGCCTATCGTCAAACAAAAAGGGCTGATGTTTGTGGGCTTAGATTTGATCGGCGGTCGTATCACCGAGATTAATGTCACAAGCCCGACTTGTGTACGCGAAATCGATGATCAGTGCGGCACCGATATCGGTACTGATTTCATCATCGCGGTAGAACAAAAAGTAATAGCATAGTAGCGAAACACGCCTAAATTATAAGTGCTTAAAGTAAGCTGTTTTAGTGATAAAAAGTACTATATATGAGCGCGCGATTTCCTCTATACTAGGCAAATTTTAGTCAGCTGCTGTTGTAGCTTTATAGATATTACCAAAATAGATAGGCAGGCGTGCATGAAGACTCCGCATATATTAATGATGGCTGCTGGTACTGGCGGCCATGTGTTTCCAGCGCTCGCCGTAAGCGAAGAGTTGGCTCAGCGCGGCGCCGTTATCCACTGGTTAGGTACGCCAAATGGTATGGAAAATGGTTTGGTTAAGCCGCTTAACTATCCGTTTCATGCTATTGATATGCAAGGACTGCGCGGCAAAGGCATCGGCCGCTTATTAAAATTACCAGTGACTCTACTATCCGCGACGATGGCGGCGCTGAAAGTCATTCGTAGCAATCAGATCGATATGGTCGTAGGCTTTGGCGGTTACGTGACTGCTCCTGGTGGTATTGCCGCGCGTATGACCGGCACACCGCTTATTATCCATGAGCAAAATGCTATCGCTGGTATGAGTAACCGTTATTTGGCTAAGATGGCGAATAAGGTGTTGCAAGCTTTTGAGGATACTTTTGCGCACAGTCAAACCAGCCCCAAGCTGGAGACGGTGGGCAATCCGGTACGTAATACCATCACGGGAGTGGCAGCTCCTACTGAGCGTTATGATATTCATGATGATTCGCCGTTGCGCCTGTTAGTCGTTGGCGGCTCTTTGGGCGCGCAAGTGCTCAATGATAATGTCCCTAAAGCCCTAGCTCTGATAGACAAGCCTTTTGCGGTGCGCCATCAATGTGGTCGTAATAATGAGTCAGCCACTCAAGCAGCATACGACAATGAGGATTTGAGCCGTCATAGTACGCAAGTTCAGCCGTTTATCGATAATATGGCCGCCGCTTACAATTGGGCGGATGTGATTGTTTGCCGCGCAGGCGCGCTTACGGTGACTGAGATTCAAAACGTTGGTATCCCTGCCATATTTGTACCGCTACCACATGCTGTCGATGATCATCAGACTGCCAATGCACGCACGCTAACCGAGCATGGCGCTGCTATTTTATTGCCGCAGTCTGAGCTGACGCCTGAGCGCTTGCGTGCGGAGCTGGCATTGCTTGACCGAGCTAAATGTTTAGAGATGGCAGAAAAAGGTCATGCGCTTGCCAACCGCAGTGCTACTGAGCAAGTTGCTGATATTATTTGGCAGTCGTTGTAAGTCTGCCAGCCTTCTGACCTGTTTTCATTACAGACTTTTAGCCGTTTTAGTCTTCTAAAATATTTATATCTACTTTTTCTATTGAGAACCTTTTATGTCTACCTCTACTAAAGCTCTGCCGAAACGCCTGATTGAGATTCCAGAGATGCGCCGTATTCAGCATCTACATTTTGTTGGTATTGGCGGCTCAGGGATGTGCGGTATCGCTGAGGTGATGCATAATCAAGGCTATCAAGTCAGCGGTTCTGACATCAACGACAGTCTAGTGACTCAGCGTTTACAGAGTATTGGTATCGAGATATTTATCGGTCATGACTCAAAAAACATCTCTAATACCGATGTGGTCGTGGTGTCATCCGCGATTGACCGTAGCAACCCTGAGATTGAGGCGGCGCTAAAAGCCCGTCTGCCAGTGGTCCGCCGCGCTGATATGCTCGGTGAGCTGATGCGCTATCGTCATGGTATCGCGGTCGCAGGCGCGCATGGTAAGACTACAACGACTAGTTTGCTGACGATGATGATGGCTGAGGCGCAGCTAGATCCTACTTATGTGATCGGCGGTAAGCTCAACGCGTCAGGCAAGAACGCCGCGCTTGGCAGCAGTCGTTTCTTGATTGCTGAAGCTGACGAATCGGATGCGTCGTTTTTGACGCTGCATCCGATGTCGGCTATCGTCACCAATATCGATCAAGATCATATGGAGACTTACGAGAATAGCTTCGATAAACTCAAAGCCGCCTACATTCAGTTTTTACAGAACATGCCTTTTTATGGCTTAGCGGTCGTTTGCGGTGATGATGCTGAGTTATATGCCATGATAGATGATATTAGCCGCCCAGTACTGACTTTTGGACTTGAACCTTTTAACGATGTACAAGCGATCGATGTGGTAGCAC
Organism: Psychrobacter submarinus; assembly: GCF_904846685.1. Classification (GTDB taxonomy): domain Bacteria; phylum Pseudomonadota; class Gammaproteobacteria; order Pseudomonadales; family Moraxellaceae; genus Psychrobacter; species Psychrobacter submarinus. The sequence goes on along the minus strand of NZ_CAJHBQ010000001.1, from coordinate 1,144,467 downwards.
AAGGCACTAAGACCCACTTTACCGTATTGCGCCGCGACCATGAGCCGCTGCGTTTAACGCTTAATATCCCAGGAATTCATAACGTCTATAATGCGCTTGCTGCCATTACGATGGCCACTGATGAAGGCGTGGATGATGACGCTATCAAACGTGCCCTACAGAAGTTCGCTGGCGTCGGCCGTCGTTTTGAACAACATGAAGCAGTCACCCTTGATGATGGCGATGTGTTATTAATTGACGATTATGGTCATCATCCCAAAGAAGTCGATGCCACGATCAAAGCCGCTCGCCAAAGCTTTCCTGAGCGCCGTTTGGTAATGATGTTCCAGCCGCATCGTTATAGCCGTACTCGCGACTGTTTCGATGATTTTGTGGAAGTGCTCTCTGCTGTCGATGAGCTACTATTATTAGAGGTGTACTCTGCAGGCGAGAACCATATCAATGGCGCAGACACCAAGTCGCTAGCTCGTAGTATTCGTCTGCGCGGTGAAGTGGAACCAACCATCGTTGACAAAAACAATATCGCGCCAGTGATGCAGCGTTTGTTAAAAGCCAACGATATGCTGATCACCCAAGGCGCAGGTAATGTTGGGCAGATTGCGGTTGAATTGGCTGCGAATCAATTGTACTTAAAATAGCTTCTGGAAGAGTCTGCTCTACCGCTATAGAGCGCCTCGCTTAGCCGTCAAAAGAACGTTAGGAATTCATATATGAACCGTCAAAACAACCAAAGCCTCAGCCAAGACAGCAACGAGCACAGACAACAAGACAATATAGAAAACCCAGAACCGGCACTAGCAGCCGCTCAGAGCGAGCAAGAGAACGATGATAAGCCAGCGTTGGGTAGTGGACAAATGAATAATAATGAAGCTTCCAGCAAGGATTCACAAGTCAAAGACGCCAGTGTGTTTGGTAAAGTTGCAGTGGTATATGGCGGCAACAGTAATGAGCGCACGGTTTCTTTAGATAGTGGTGCCGCAGTACTACAAGCGCTACAGAATCAAGGCGTTGATGCCGAGCATTTTGATCCAAAAGATCAAGATATCACTGAGCTGCGTGCTTATGACCGTGTGTTTAATGTGCTGCATGGTCGCGGCGGCGAAGATGGGCTCTTGCAAGGCGTATTGCAGTGGTTGGATATCCCGCAAACAGGTTCTGGCGTATTGGCCTCTGCGCTGGGTATGGACAAGGTGCGTACTAAGCAGCTGTGGCAAGGCTGTGGTCTGTCGACAGCGCCGTTTTCATTACTGACTGCGGATACCGACTGGCAGCAAGTGGTCAATATGCTCGGTCTGCCTTTGATTATAAAGCCAGTGCACGAAGGCTCTAGCATCGGCATGACGAAGGTCAATCATTTAGATGAGTTACCAGCAGCCTATGCTACTGCGGTACAATGCGGCGATGCGGTGATGGCTGAGCGCTGGATTACCGGCCGCGAATTCACTATCGTAATCATCGATGATGAAGCTTATCCGGTCATTCGCTTAGAGCCTGCTGATATTAGCAATTTTTATGATTTTGAAGCCAAGTACAATCGCAACGATACCAGCTACTATATCCCTTGCGGTTTAAGTGCTCATGATGAACAGCACTTACAAGAGCTAAGCTTAGCCGCTTTTCGAGCGGTAGATGCCAAAGGTTGGGGGCGTATCGACGCCATGCAAGATAATAATGGCAGTTTTTGGTTACTTGAGATCAATACGGTGCCAGGTATGACCAGTCATAGTTTAGTGCCTATGGCAGCCCAAGCGCGCGGTATGGATTTTGAGAGCTTATGCTGGCACATTTTGTCGCAGACATTGTAGGGTGTTGGGTTCTAGGTAATCTAAGCGAATCAGGGGCGCTAACGTGGTCTAAGCTTGCTATAGCATAGCTTAGTGTAAACTTGTGTAAATTCAACACTCACAACTCGGGTTAGGCTATTGTTTCACTAGAAAATACGTTAATATTGCAGTGATTGTGTTGTTTTTGCTAGGATTGTCGGATTTTAACCTCAGTAGTATTCAATCACGTAGCCAATAACTGTGCTTTTATAAACCACGTTAAAATAACTTTATAAACGAACGGTCTATTGACGCATGTTGCCCCAGTAGCTAGTAAAATTAAATGCATATTAAGTGTAAAATCAATCAAGTATATGGACGGATGCAATTATGGCTCAAACTGTCGATGATGTGGCTGAGCTCATGGATAGTAAAGCGGATCGTCCAAAAAGAAGCTTACCACTTCCAAATTCGGCTAAATACTTTTTTACAGCTATTGTCGTTGCGCTATTATTATTGATATTAGCGATGGGCGCTAAGGCTTTACGTGATGCGCCGCCTGCTACCATACAAGTCAGCTCTCAAGGTCTGAGTCCGGTCCAGTATCAAAGCTTACAGCAAACGATGAGTCGGCAAACCGTTAGTAGCTTTTTTGCCAATGATTTGCAGTCCCTACGTGATATTGCCATGAGACTTGCTTGGGTCGATCAGGTCAGTGTGACTCGTGATTGGCAACGCGGAATTGTAATTACCGCGCTACCAAAGCAAGCGATCGCTAATTTTGGTACTGAGCGACTAGTAGATGCTAAAGGCGAGGTGTTTGTCCCTGTTGATAATAACGACTTGCGCCAACCTCAGTTCGCAACTTTACAAGGCGATATCGAGCAAGCACCGGTCATCATGCAGCAAATGCAGCAGATTAACGACTGGTATGCGCCGCTTGAGATGCAAGTTGAAGATATTATTTTGACCCCGCGTATGACTTGGTTGGTGCGTTTTGATACTGGTCTACGAGTGATTGTAGATAATGAAAACACTGCTCAGAAATTACTGAGCCTAAGCCAGTTATTAGCCGCGCAACTGCACGACCGCCGTGATGAGATGCAGTCGGTAGATTTACGCTACAAGAACGGCTTCACTATAGCGTGGAATGTGAGACAAGAGTCTGATACAGCTAGTACCGATAGCGCTGCGAATCTTTAGCTTATATTTTATTCATCTTTGTGAAAAGGATCTTTACTTTAGAGACATCTAAAGGATAATTTAACGAAACTCGTTAGATAGATTGCTTCGCAAGTACTTTTTAATAATTAATGGGGATGTTAAATCGTTCCCTGATTAGCGATAATTTGTCTAGTAACATGAAAAATACTGAAAACCTCGTTGTTGTCCATCTAAGCGCCACTGCAGTTTATGCTGTGATTGGCAGTGTTGTCTCTGCAAAAGACATCCGTATCATGGGTATCGGCCAAGTCAAAAACAACGACTTCTATCAAGGTCGAATCAAGCATCGCGAACGTCTACAAGGTGCGATAAAGCAAGCCATTCAAGAAGCAGAAGATACCGCAAACTGCCGTGTGCATAGCGTTTGGCTGACTTTGGCGACTCCTGAGCTACTCAGTAAAAACAGTAACGGACAGGTCGATGTTGAAGAGGATGTGGTACTGGCCAAAGACATGGTACAAGCCTTGTCCAACGCAAAAGCTAAAGACCTGCCTTCTGATTATTATCTCATGCACTGCTGTCAGCAAGGTATCTATATCGACGATATGGACTCTATGGTCGATGATGCTATCGAGATGGTTGCCAAAAACATCACCGTGCTTTATCACATGATGATGATGCCAGTGGCCAGTCGCCAAAACATCCAAAAACTACTGCAAAGCTGTGATGTCGGTATCGACCATATCGTCTTTGACGCCGTTACTAGTGCCGAGTACAGTTTGATGAGTGAGGAGCGTCAGCAGGGCGTCTGCTTGGTCAATATTGGCGCAAGTACCACGAGTATTTGCGTCTATAAAGAAAACAAGCTTATCTTTACTCATTGTATCGCGAGCGGCAGTCATGAAGTCACTATGGATATCTCAGCCGATGTAGGCATCTCAATGATAGAAGCTGAGAGACTCAAGAAGTCTCATGGTACTGTCGATACCAATAGCATAGACCCTAGCGCCTTCTTTTTGTTTAAGCCACAAGGTTCAAATGATGAGATCAATATCGGTATTTATAATTTAGCCCGTATTATTGAGGCGCGATTTATTCAGATATTTACCGAAGTGGCGCGCCAGCTCCATGAGGCGGATTTGATAGGTTTTATTGATCGCGGTATCGTCCTGACAGGCGGCGGCAGCACGATTAAAGGTATGGTGCCATTTGCCAAAAAATTATTGAAAATGCCAGTCGTCATGAGTAATACTCATCCGGCAATCAGTGCTTTTAACCATTTTGACAATGAAGATACCTTTAAACAGCTCAATGCTCAGATTAACGATCGCGCTTATCATACAGCTTTTGGCGCTTTGTTATATAGTCAGAGCGAGCAGTTTCGTCATAGCGAACAAAGCGAGCCTGAAGCTATTCAAGAGAGCCGAGTAAAAGGCACCTTCCAAAGAGTCGGTCAGCGTTTTACTAACATCTTCAAAAAAATACTATGATAGTTGAAAAAGATAGTTTGAAAACGAAACTAAGCTATACTTATTTTATTTAAATACATTTATATATAGTCCGTCGATATGACAGAACCTGCCTGCACTATGACGTGTCGACCCTTACGCTATTTGCAACTGGAGAACCCTTTTTATGTCAAAATATACCATGCCAGATGATAGTCAAGTTCAAGATAACGGCCAAGCGCGCTTCACCGTATTTGGGGTAGGTGGCGGCGGCGGTAATGCGGTAGAGCACATGGTACAGCAAGGTATCAGGGGCGTCACTTTTGTCTGCGCTAATACGGATAGACAAGCGCTAGATCGTCTAACCGCTCCTAATAAGCTACAGCTAGGCGCTAAGACCAATCGAGGTCTAGGCGCTGGCGCTAACCCAGAAATCGGTCGTGAAGCTGCAGAAAGCGAAGAAGAAGCGATCCGCGAGATGCTAGACAACTCTGACATGGTCTTTATTACAGCGGGTATGGGCGGTGGTACCGGCACAGGCGCCGCTCCAGTCGTCGCTCGTATCGCCAAAGAGCTAGAAGTACTGACTGTCGCTGTGGTCACAACGCCTTTTAAATTTGAAGGCGGTAAGCGCATCAAGGCAGCTAAAGCAGGTATTGAGCAGCTGACGAACTTTGTGGACTCTATCATTACTATTCCTAATGATAAGCTGATGAGCGTGTACGGCAATATCTCTATGCAAGACGCCTTTAAAAAGGCAGATGATGTTCTACTTCATGCGGTACAAGGTATTGCTGAGACCATTGCTAGCGAAGGGGTTATCAATATCGATTTTAACGATATCCGTACGGCTATGACGGCCAAAGGTCATGCAATGATGGGTATTGGCCGTGCTAGCGGTGACGACCGTGCTCGCCAAGCCACTGAAAAAGCAATTAGATCGCCACTCCTTGACGACTTGTTATTAGAAAACGCCAAAGGTCTACTCGTTAACGTTATATCCTCTGAGTCGTTATCTTTAGATGAGATGAGCAAGATCAGTGCTATCGTTGATGAGATCACCGACATCGATGATGCTCATATTTTCTATGGCTCAGTCATAGACGAAAAAATGGGTGATGACTTACATGTTACCGTTATCGCAACTGGTCTGACTTTGAATGAGGATATCCCTGAAGTGCCAGTGCCTTCGGTGACCAGCACGCAATCAGTAGATCCGAGTACCCATACGAGCGCTTTAAACAGTCAAAAGCAGACTCAAGCACAGCAGTATCAAGACTCTACGCCGCGTACAGCACCGCAAGAGCAGCCACAGACTAAGACCAACAGTATCCAAGATTATCTAAAGCGCCAGCAGAATAAATAACGTTTTAGTCATTGGTTTGTTCAGGCCAATAAAGAAGAACCAGCATTAAGACGCTGGTTTTTTTTGCTTAATAAGTAGCTAATAGCATGAATAAATTACAAAATTATATTTTATTATTAAGGGAAAACGTTAAAACGTTGTTATGAATGGGTCGAATTATTGAATAAAAATAAGGGTTTAGATCAGGTGGGTCACTACCAGCGATAAAGCTGCAGTCCTTGACTGGCGTGCTCTCAGCCATCTTTTTATGAATAAATATAGCTAAAATAGTAGTGACAATAAGTATTATCAATGGCTTAAATATGCAAATTAGTATTTTTTGGCTATAGCGAATTAAGGGGTACTAATGGTACACTAGGGCAATTGTAACAAAATATGTGGGATTACAGCCATGAATCAGAGAACTATAAAAACAGCTTTAGCGATCACTGGTACCGGTTTACATAGTGGTCAGCCTGTGGATCTTGAGTTTCATCCACAGCCTGTTGACACCGGTGTTGTTTTTGAGCGTTCCGATATACTAGGCTCAGCACCGATTCCAGCTAGTGCCTTTTTGGTGCAAGATACCATGATGTCATCTAACTTAGTATTTGGCGGTACGCGCGTCGGTACGGTTGAGCATCTACTAAGCGCTATTGCTGGCCTTGGTGTCGATAATCTACTGATACGAGTGTCTGCAAGCGAGATTCCTATTATGGATGGTAGCGCGGCGCCTTTTGTGGGCTTATTACTACAAGCAGGCTTTGAAGAGCAAGAAGCGCCTAAGAAGTTCTTGCGGGTGGTCAGACCAGTACGAATCAAAGTCGATGACAAATGGGCTGAACTGCGTCCTTACAATGGCTTTGAGATGAACTTTGAGATTGACTTTGAGCATCCAGCCTTTGATAAGGACTTCCAGCATGCTCAGTTCCACCTTTCTACTCATAATTTCATCGAGCAGTTAAGCGAAGCGCGTACCTTTGGTTTTATGAAAGATATAGAAGCCCTGCGCAAGAACAATCTTGCTTTAGGTGGCAGTATGGACAATGCTATCGTCATTGATGAGGCAAGAGTATTGAATGCTGAAGGCTTACGCTTCAACGATGAGTTCGTTCGTCATAAGATTTTAGATGCATTAGGCGACTTATATCTTATCGGTTATCCTATTTTGGGCCGTTTTAGTGCGTACAAGTCAGGTCATGCACTCAATAACTTATTGGTTCGCGAAATACTATCTGACCAAAATAACTTTGAAATTGTAACATTTGATGACAATGTAACTTGTCCTATTGAATATTTGCCACTCTCTGGGCTAGTCGTTGAAGGATAAATACACGAATATACAGGATGTATCGCAACATTTACGCAATATTACATAGTTTACGAAATAAAAAATTCATAATTTTGAATATATTTAGTCGTTAAAATCGAATAGAATCGCTGGAAGTTAGGTAATACAAAAGCTAACAGCTATCAAAAAACGTACGATGATAATGTCAAATTAAAGACAATCTTCATCATACGTTTTTTTTTGTGCAAAATTTTTTGGATAACCAATTAATCGCGACTAATTTTTAATATGTTTTTTACATAACTTTACAATGCAATCTGCAAATTTTTAGTCACTTATTAGCCGCAAAAGTGCTTTTTGCAGCTTTTTATCCGTGGTGACATGCTCAGCTGCCTGTGATATAGTCCGTTTTGTGTTTTGGCTAAGGGCCTGATGCACATTGGTTTTATTGGATTTTGAGACCGCTAGTTGTTCTGAAACTTTAGAATCATGAGCGGCAGTATGAGCTACCACGACGCTGATTTGCTTGAGTTGTTGAAATGTAATTGACTGCTCGGTTAACACTGATAAGTAAGCATTTTGTAAATAGCGAATGTGATTAGCCGCAGTTACTGAACCTACACTGAGTGTGAGTTGCTCATCGTTCAGACCGACAACCCAGCAGGTATTAAGAATCTCTTCTGGTAGACAATCTGCCAATAGTTTTTTTATCTCAGTGGTTGCTTGCGTAAAAACACGCATATTATCGCTCAAGCTTCGAGGTAGTGCGCTACCAGCAAATGCTTGATGATCGATAAGTTGGGCAAGTCGATTAGGCTGTTTTTTTGACATCGTGTTGCTCATTGCAAGATATAAGGTTAAAGCGGACAATCTACGAGGCGAATGACAAAACTAGTAATGATGCTAGTGTCGGGCGCTTAAGACTAGAGTGTTAGCTGCTATACCTAGGATTTTATCATGATTGTTTAATGGCTATATCCTTTAAATGAATTGATGCTTCGTTATGGATGACGAGCGCTCTTGTATTAACCATAGGTAGTAAATTTATGAAACAAGCTTTATTAATTTTGTCAGTACTGGGAATGGGCATAGCACAAACAAGTGGTGCTGTCGAAACGACCTTTCAATCAAATAATACCTTGACTCATACCATCACAAATATTACGGCTGCTTCGAACTACGGTTCTAGCCAGAATATTTATAGCACCAACAGTGGCGCTCGCGTTTATAGCAATGACGAAATCAGTCAAGCTATCGATAATCTAAGCGAGCACGCCAAGCAAAAAGAATATCAGTTAGCATCACTAACTAGCCGTTTAGCGTACGAGCGCGAACAGCAAATCCGCAGTAGTATCCCAGATAGCAATTCAGCGCCAGCTCGCGCTGCAGCACGTGCAGCAAGAGCAGCGCACGCTAGAAGTACAGGCTACTGTGCCCGTTATGTGCGTAAAGCGCTACAGTCTGCCGGTTACGAGTTTACTCCAAACCCATCTGCTTATCAGTATGCGACGCGTGGCACTCTAGCGAAAGCCGGTTTTACTAAGATCAGCAACGACATGCAGCCGCAAGTAGGTGATGTCGTGGTGTTTGATCGTACCTCAAGACGCCCGCACGGTCATATTCAAATATTTGACGGTAACGGCTGGGTCTCAGACTTCCGCCAAAAAGGTATCAGCCCATACAGCGGTGTCCATAGTTATACCACATGGCGCGACTCACAATACGTAGATGATGCCTCAGATCGTGGTATCTATCTTGCGATGGCTGACGAGTAACTGCTACTATATTTGTAGTCAATTATAATCTAGCTATCGTTAGTTCAGCAAAAAACCCAGTAATGATCTAAATGACATTGCTGGGTTTTTTATGCGGCATCTCATGCTACGCCTATGAGTTTCATCACCTTTTAGATTTTCTAAGTCATTACTCTTTATCCAGCTGCAGCTTTGACCAATGCTGGCGCTGATGAAAATCGGCTGGCGTGGCGTGCTCAGTTGCAAAGTAAAGTGGCGTGCCTGAGAAGTTGAGAATGACGCATGGATGTATCAAGGCAGTCGAGTTAGAATTGAGTATGCGCGGCATAGAGTCAGGTAGCATATCTAATGCGATTGAGAATTGACGTTGTTTCAGTAACGAATCACTACTTGCTAGTGTTTTATTATGCCATTGAATATGGACGGGATGTTGACTGCCTTTTATCAATAAGGGTATGGGCGGCAGCGTAACAGGGGTACGGTAGTCCATAAACTGATAGACAGCATATTGACCATTTGGACTGGCATTTATCTCCACATAACTTGCCGCGTTATTGGTTATAAAACACTCTAAGCAAGTCTGCTGCCATAGATAATCTGCAAAGCCGACTTTTTGTTTATTCCAAAGCGGCCATTGCAACTGATCCAATAAGGTCATCGACGGCAGCTTAACCTCATAGCGGAGGCTTAAGCTGGTATTCATATCGCTACTTATTGTATTTAGCGTATCGCTGTCAGCATTCGCTGAGTCCATAATCGTAGCCGTTACTTTAACGATAATTTGCTGTAACTGGGAAACGGACACACCGATCTTTTGAGCATCACTCACTAAGCTATCGTTTGCAAGCTTAAGAATAAAAGTCTGACTCATATTATGGATTGCCTTATCGTAAATAGGTTAAATGCTGACAACTCGCTGAGCGGCCAAAAAATATAGCAAAAGTAGAAAAGTAAAAATGACAAAAGCCGCAAGTGTCATCAGCTGCGGCCTTTAAGATAAGTCTATAAAGAGTATTAAATCATCACTCTTTATGCATTACTGAGCATAACGGGCTAAGTTAGATAGCTTAGGATTGGCGTTTGGGTTTTGGCGTAATAACAGCGCCATACGGCCGATAGTGTGAATCACATTGGCATTCGCTGTAGTCGCAATCTCAGTGCTCACGATATCACGCTCATGCTTAGTGCCTGCTGGCAGCTTCACTTTAATCAGCTCGTGATCGCTCAATGCTCTATCAATCTCTTCACTAATGGCAGGGGTGATGCCTTTATTGCCGATCATAACGATAGGCTTGAGCTCGTGGCCAATACTTTTTAGGCGTTTAATGGTTTCATTATCAAGTTGCATAACATTCCTTATATCAATATAAATAAGTTTTAGTGTCTGTATCAACGACAGAGTACACCGGCGCAGTACAAACGATATCATCAAAAATTTAATGCGTATTATAAGCAATATGAGACTATCTTGCTTGAATTCATTAGGATTTTGGACGATTTTAGGTGAGGGAAATGTTAAACTAAGCGTCTTAACTTGGTTTTTGTAGCGCTTTTTTGTGATAGGTATAGGAGCAAGTATTTTGGCTACGCGTATTGAAAATAAAAAACTCTCAAAAAGTAGCCGTGCTTGGATGAAAGAGCATCTTGATGACCACTATGTCAAGCAAGCGCAAAAAGACGGCTATCGTGCGCGCGCCGCTTATAAGTTATTAGAGATCAATGACAAAACCCAGACTATCACTAAAGGGATGACCGTAGTCGATTTGGGCAGTGCGCCGGGGAGTTGGTCGCAAGTAGCGAGTAAGCTAGTAGGCGACACTGGCACCTTGATAGCTTCTGATATTTTACCGATGGATGCTTTGGTTGATGTCACTTTTATCCAAGGTGATTTTCGTGAGGCTGAGGCTTTTGACGCGATTATGGCGCAAGTGGGTGATAGCCAAGTCGATGTGGTGCTATCCGATATGGCCCCTAATACCGCGGGTAACAGCGCGGTCGATCAACCACGCATGATGTATCTGTGTGAGTTGGCAGTAGATTTTGCCTTAGCAACTTTGCCTAAAGGCGGCGCGCTGATTATGAAAGTCTTCCAAGGCGAGGGCACACAAGAGCTTAGGCAGCAAATGCAGCGCGACTTTAGTAAGGTTCGCAGTATCAAACCGGCTGCTTCTAGACCACGCTCCAAAGAGATGTTTTGGATAGCGATTCGATAGTTTTGAACAAGATTTAAGCGCTGCTAGTGTTGCTACAATAGTTAACTGAAAAGTGATATCTAGTGGTTGAATTGTACCGATTAAAACCATATATCGTGGTATATTAGCTTTGTTTTAAGCAATTATTAAAATGAAGTCGCCTTAGAGTAACGGGTTATTTATATTAGTTTTTATCTTTTAATCAAGGTGTTTAGTCACCATATACTATATATAGTCCACACAAAGACTGAAATAAATAATAGGTTAACGCTTTGAAGGCGTCACGTGTCGAGTTGACACACCAATAAGTAGGGATGGGAAAGCTTGTGAGCGACATGGTAAAAAATACCTTATTGTGGCTGGTGGTAATCGGCGTTCTAGTGCTAGTGTTTAGCGGCTTTGATCAATCATCAGAGCCTGATAACCTTAACTACTCTGAGTTTGTGACCGCAGTGTCAGAAAGTCAAGTAGCTAGCGTTGAGATCGACGGTGAACAAATCACTGGTGAGAAGAAAAATGGCTCAACATTTGAGACCATTAGACCGGCTGTGGCTGATGAGCAGTTAATGCCAATGCTGCGTGAAAATCAGGTCGAAGTAGAAGGCACAGCACCAAAACGCCAAAGCATACTAATGCAGCTATTGATTGCTAGTTTCCCGATTCTATTGATTATCGGTCTCTTCTTATTCTTTATGCGTAATATGCAAGGCGGCGCTGGCGGTAAAGGCGGTGGCCCTATGAGCTTTGGTAAGTCAAAAGCCAAAATGCTGAGCGAAGATCAGATCAAGGTTAATTTTACTGATGTTGCAGGCTGCGAAGAAGCCAAAGAAGAAGTCGTCGAAGTGGTTGAATTCTTGCGTGACCCTGATAAGTTCACTAAGCTTGGTGCGACTATTCCGCGTGGTATCTTGATGGTCGGTCCTCCAGGTACCGGTAAAACCTTGCTAGCTCGAGCTATCGCTGGTGAGGCCAAAGTACCGTTTTTCTCAATATCAGGTTCTGATTTTGTGGAGATGTTCGTTGGTGTGGGTGCTTCGCGTGTTCGTGATATGTTCGAACAAGCAAAAAAGAGTGCGCCTTGTATCATCTTTATTGATGAAATTGATGCGGTCGGTCGTCATCGCGGCTCAGGTATGGGCGGTGGTAATGATGAGCGCGAGCAGACACTGAACCAATTACTCGTTGAGATGGATGGTTTTGAAGGTAATGAAGGGGTGATTGTCATCGCCGCGACTAACCGTGCTGACGTCCTCGATAAAGCGCTACTCCGTCCTGGCCGTTTTGATCGTCAGGTACAAGTAGGCTTGCCAGATATCAAAGGCCGTGAGCAAATCCTAAAAGTACATCTGAAGAAACTGCCAAATACGATCAGTGTCGATGCGCGAGCTTTGGCTCGTGGTACACCTGGCTTTACTGGTGCTCAGCTTGCTAACCTCGTCAACGAAGCCGCACTATTTGCCGCGCGCCGTAATAAGCGCAGCGTCGATATGAATGACTTTGAAGATGCCAAAGACAAGCTCTATATGGGTCCTGAGCGCAAATCTATGGTGATACGTGAAGAAGAGCGCCGCGCCACCGCTTATCATGAAGCAGGTCATGCCTTAGTTGCTGAACTACTACCGGGTACTGATCCGGTGCATAAGGTAACGATTATGCCACGCGGATTTGCGCTTGGTGTCACTTGGCAGTTGCCTGAGCATGATCAGACAAGTATGTATAAGTCAAAAATGCTCAATGATATCGCTATTTTGTTCGGCGGTCGTATCGCTGAAGAGGTGTTTATCAATCAGATGTCGACTGGTGCTTCTAATGACTTTGAACGTGCGACTAAGATGGCACGAGCAATGGTGACTAAGTATGGTATGTCAGATGCGCTAGGTATCATGGTCTATGAAGACGATGATAGCTCGCAAGGGTACTTCGGCGGCGGTGGTCGGACGATTTCTGAAGCCACGCAGCAAAAGGTCGATGACGAAGTTCGCCGGATGTTAGAAGAGCAATATGACATCGCGCGTGAATTAATCGAGGCAAATCAAGATAAAATGCACGCTATGGTAGACGCGCTTATGAAGTGGGAAACGATTGACCGTGATCAACTGCAAGATATCTTAGCTGGCGAAGAGCCACGTCCACCGAAGATTTATCAGCACAATGAAGTCAATTTATCAAAAGATAGAGAGAAGCCTGAAGGTACCATTCCGCCGCCACTACCAGCGATGTAATGACTTGGTATAGTGGATATAAAACCATTGAAATTAAGAAGCCCTTTTCATAAAGGGCTTTTTTTGGGTTAAAAATTAGAGATGTAATACCCCAATCCTAATGTAGGAGCTGAATGTCGTAATAAAAGGTTTAGACTCCGTTCTGAGGAATTGTAAAGGTTAGACAGACTTTAGGAGTACCACTCATTTACTGATATGATAAGCTAAAAATTAATGGTGCTTAATTAATAAATTTTATCTACATGAGATCAGTTATGCCGTTGTTTCAGCCCTTACCTGCTTATAGTATCCGCATACGTCACAAAACATTAGACTTATCGAAGCCGCAAATTATGGGTATTTTAAATGTGACCCCAGATTCGTTTTCGGACGGTGGGCAGTTTAATGCTGTAGACAGTGCTCTAAAACGAGCGCAGGAAATTATCGCAGCAGGCGCCACTATTATCGATATCGGCGGTGAATCCACACGCCCAAATGCTGAGGCAGTAGCGACAGACGAGGAGATAGCTCGCGTCATACCAGTAGTTGAAGCGATTCGCTCGCACTGCGGTGATGAGATATGGTTATCGATTGATACCAGCAGCCCACAAGTGATAGAAGCGGCATTCGCAGCTGGCGCAGATATTTGGAATGATGTTCGTGCGCTCAAACGTGAAGGCGCGGCTGCCATGGCCGCTAAGTTAGATATTCCGGTGATGCTGATGCACATGCGCGGTGAGCCGGCAACCATGAACAGCTTAGCGCAGTACGAGGATGTGGTCAGCGAGGTAATGACGGAGCTTGCAGCGCGTGTAGAAGACGTGACTAGTCTTGGCGTCAAACGTGCTAATATTATCCTAGATCCAGGATTTGGCTTCGCTAAAGATTACGCACATCATTGTGCGCTGTTGACTCAGTTAGCAAGTTTGCAAAGCTTAGAGCTACCGCTGATGTTTGGTATCTCACGCAAGCGTTTTTTGGCAGAAGTACTAGATAAGAGCAATATAGCCCGTTATAAAAACTCCAAAGCTATCGAACGTGATATAGCGAGTACGGCAGCCGGTTTATTTGCACTACAACAAGGCGCGAGTATCATACGCACCCATAATGTGGCGATGATGCAGCAAGCCGTAGCACTTTGGCAGCAGCTCACAGACTATAATCATTTATCAGCTTAGCTTAAACAAACGATGCTTAACATTTAAGACGGCACTTATAGTTAAGTATGGAAAAGATGTAGCGAAACTGGGATGAATTTTTTGCAGCCTCTGTCGACGTAGGCACAGCAAGCCAGAAAAATTTATACCAGTTTCGCGTATTAGGGCGTATTGAACATTCACAAATGCGCACCGCTGATCGCTACTAGTTAATCAAAGCTGTGTTCTAGTCGCCGTTAAAATTGCAGGTAATGCTTATTGCATTGGTTAGCTGATTTTATTTAAACAGTCGCAACGACTAGGGCGATTTTAGCATCAGCCCTCACGACAACAACAGGGACAGGACTATTTTTTGCCGCTTTATTGATAAAAATAGACGCTTAGAACGACTAAACTTACCATTTTTATCTGCAAATCGCCTAAAAAATAGTCTCTGTCAGTGCCAAGGTCGAATGTTCAACACGCCCTAAATAACGTATCCATTTTATTTAGTATCGGCTATATATAAACTAAGCGTGTTTTCAATCAAACATCATATTATTAATAAGCGCTTAACCAGTAAGCGCGTTAACGACTAAAGAGTTATTTATGACTACCCAACCCGAGCCTACCGCTGAACAGCGCCGTATTATTTATCAAGCCCGTCGCGGCCTCAAAGAGCTAGATTTTTATATTGATCCTTACGTAAAAGAGCTTTATCTAGCGGCTGATACTGCCGAGCAAGCTACCTTTGCTGAGCTGCTCACATATGAAGACCCTGATTTATTAGATTATTTTACCAATCAAAGTCAGCCGGATGACGCTGCGGTTTGGGAGCTAGTCAATAAAATTAAGACTTGGCGTCATAGTAAGGACTTAACCTAGTAAGGACTTAATGCGTTAGGCACTGTGCTAAACTGTACAGGTGTGCGCTAAACTGTACAGGTATTAATCACTCGGCTCTACTTTACGCAATTTG
The DNA here is from genome assembly GCF_904846685.1 of Psychrobacter submarinus. GTDB lineage: Bacteria > Pseudomonadota > Gammaproteobacteria > Pseudomonadales > Moraxellaceae > Psychrobacter > Psychrobacter submarinus. Next base: position 1,129,194 of record NZ_CAJHBQ010000001.1, on the reverse strand, counting down.
CTGGATAATTAGATGACCATGTCGCGCTTATCGTTACGGATTGATACTCCTGTACAGCCTACTAGCTATTTGCGTGCCTTATTATATGGCAGTTTGACAGCTATTATTATTCTACTCGCTTGGTTAGCGAAATTATGGCTTTGGCAATATGTGCTCATTTTGCTAGTAGCTGCTTTAGTTGTGAGTTATTTGGCTTTATCAAGGCCAATCTTAATGCATCTTAGTCAGCCTCCAATGAGCAAACGCATCGATCTAGGTTGGCAGCTGCTGATGCGTACCGGACGCGCTGACGAGCTTTGGCAAGCTACGCTCTCTACAGCCCATCACTATCCGTGGTTGATACATTTAACCCTGATAATAACTGAACCTTATCAGCGGCCCTTTACCGTGACCATATTTCGCGATCAAGTGAGCGCTGAGCAGTGGCGACAGCTGAGCGTATTAGCTAATAGTGTCGATGGCGCTACTCAAAGCGATTAAAGTACCACGGTCGAATGTTCAGCACGCCCTAAATCTATAAGCTACTAGACGATACAAGCCATAACAAAACACCTCTCTAGCTATATAAATGGATTTGTTATATTAGGGCTGTTGAAAACAAATATAACGATAAAAGGAGAGAGTTATGAGTTTATTAGGAAATTTAGTTTCGCAAGTCGCGCGTAGTGCTATGGATCCAAATGATGCGCAGCGTAATCCGATCAATCAGCGCACTAGCCCGCGCCGTACGGGTGGTCTTGGTGATATATTGGGCAGTGTGCTCGGCGGTTCGGCAGGTGGCTATAACCCGCAGCAATACGGCCGTCAAGCAGATAATGGCTTCGGTCTAGATGATCTATTAGGTGGCTTAGGCGGCGGCGCACAGCGCGGCAGTATGAGCTCAGGTGCAGGCGGCCTTGGCGATATCTTAGGCAGTGTGCTTGGCGGTGGTCAACGTAGTAGAGGCGGCTTTGGCGGTAAGGGTATGCTAATAGCCGCGCTGATGCCGATGGTGCTAAGCTGGATACAGCGCAATGGTGGTCTCAGCGGTGCGTTATCGAAGATTACTGGTATGGGCCATGAAGCACAAGCGCGCTCTTGGATGAGCAATAGTGAGCCTAATGATAATCTAGATCCTAATGAGATCAATCGTCTATTTGACGAAAACGAGATTCAGCAAGTGGCCGCGCAAACCGGCGCTAATGATAGCGAAGTTCGCCAAGGGCTAGCAGAGCTGTTACCTGAGGTAATGAATCAGCTGACCCCAAATGGTAACTTAGATAATGAGAAAGAAGCGAATCAAGAGATTGATCAGATTATCGGTCAGCTATCGAGTCGACTAGGTACTTTAAAATAGATACTGTCAGATAAAATCCCGTTAAACCTAACTGGTCATATTTTGAAAAGAGCCTTTATTAAAAGGCTCTTTTCTATCGAAGGCTTAAAATTAAAAGCGCTCATCCAAAGTTTCTAAAGTATAGTTAAGCGCTTGAAAACAGATGTCCGTCTTAAAGCCGCGATACTGCAAAAATCGCAGCTGCTTAGCTTTTTCTTTTTGCTCCACTGGTATAGTGTCACCATACTTCTTAGTGCGAGCCTCTACCGCTAGTTTGAGCCAATCAACCCCCTCAACTAAGCTGTCATCAGGATCAACGAACTCGCGAAACTCTTCAGACTCACTATTTGCCATATCAATGAGCTCATCAATATTGCTTGGCATAGTGATTTGCTTTTTATAAAACTCCTGCTTGATACGCTGACGGCCGCGGCCTTTACGAATGTTTTCACGAATTAGCATAAGGGTAGTGCGGTAGTCACTTTGATAACCTTTCTCTTCAAATTCAGCAAGCAGCTTATTAATACTATCCGGGTCTTGCTCTTTGTCGATAAGCTTTTGTTTGAGCTCCGCCTTACCGTACTCACGCCGTGACAGATAATAAAAAGCCAACCAGCGCAAACGGCTCTCAGCTTTGATAGCATCGAGCTCGGCTTGCTTTTGTTCAGGGGTGCGCAGGTAAGCTTTAAGCGCCGAGGGTAGGTTGTCTATCTCGCAAGCCGTGAACGCCGCTGTAGACGCTTCTGTGTTCTCTTGATCAAGAGACGTCGCAATATTATCGGTTACTTGTTTGGCGGTATCGTGAGAGCTGTCTGCTTTGTCACTACTGCCGTCTGTATGATCTTCATCTGTATGTACCTTGCGCTTAACTTCAGCTAGCATCTGCTGAATGCTTTGTGAGTCTGGCGGCACGTAAGCGGGCGTATCATTGTGCTCAGCGACAAAAATTGCTGCAGCATGGAAGCGCTTTTTGCGTTTTTTTGATTTTGATTTAAGGGAATTTGATGAAGGTTTAGCTAATGATTTATTTGAAGATTGGGATAAAGCATCAAAGCTTGAAGAATCCTCTGCAAAAAAGCTTTTGTCACTCTCATCAGTGGATGTAGTATGAGTTTTCTTCTCAGAAAAAGGCTCTGCGCTTTGTTGCTTTACGCGCTGTGCTTTTTTTGATTTTCTGCGATTAAATAGCTCGGTATTTTTGGTAGTTAAGCTTTTATTATTATGACGTTTTGGTTTACTGCTAGCAGCAGAACTAGCCGAGTCGGTGTCCGACTCGGCTAGAATTTCAGCTAATGTTTTAATCTGCATTTTTAACCTATAAGCTATTCAATAGCATGAAGATTTTTGTGCTTAAGCCATTACTGTATAGGCGATGCTTCTAAGTCCTGAGCGGCGTCTATATCTTCGTCGTTAGCTTCGGGCTGTTCTTTTGTCCCTGACCCTAGCTTTTCTGCACGAATCTTAGCTTCTATCTCTTCTGCGATGGCAGGGTTTTCTTTGAGATAGAGCACTGAGTTGGCTTTACCTTGACCAATCTTTTCATCGCCGTAGCTATACCAAGAGCCCGCTTTGCCTACTGCGCCAATCTCAACGCCAAGGTTAATGATTTCAGCTAAATGGTTGGTACCTTCGCCATAAGTAATCTCAAATTCGGCTTGGCGGAACGGCGGCGCCATTTTGTTTTTGATGACTTTAACGCGAGTTTGGTTACCGATGATGTCATCACCGTTTTTGACCGCGCCGATACGGCGAATATCCATCCGCACCGAAGAATAAAACTTCAGTGCGTTACCACCTGTCGTGGTCTCTGGACTACCAAACATGACGCCAATCTTCATACGAATCTGGTTAATAAACACCACCATACAGTTGGAGCGTTTAGCATTACCAGTGATTTTACGTAGTGCTTGGCTCATCAGACGCGCCTGCAAGCCCATATGCGAATCGCCCATCTCACCCTCAATCTCCGCACGTGGCGTGAGTGCGGCGACCGAGTCAATCACGATCATATCGATAGCACCTGAGCGTACTAACATATCGGTAATCTCAAGTGCCTGCTCGCCATTATCAGGCTGGGAAATCAATAAGTCGTCCGTATTAATGCCTAACTTACGGGCATAAACCGGATCAAGCGCGTGCTCAGCATCGATAAAGGCACAAGTACCGCCTTGCTTTTGGCATTGAGCGATCGTTTGTAGCGTCATGGTGGTTTTACCTGAGCTCTCAGGGCCATAGATCTCAATGATACGGCCTTTAGGTAGGCCGCCAATTCCTAAGGCAATATCTAAGCCTAGAGAGCCTGTTGAGACTACATCGACATCCATAGCAACAGAATCGTCACCGAGATGCATAATAGTGTTCTTACCGAATTGCTTCTCGATTTGTCCTAGTGCTGCTTTGAGTGCTTTTGCTTTGTTGTCGTCCATAATGGACTCCTTGTCAGTAATGAATTTACAAGTGATGTTTTAAGATATAAGAGTGACTAAGTAAACAGGGTAAGTGAATTGGGATAGTCTTTATAAGCCTAAAATAGTCGAAACGGGTAGGGCTATGACTTAGATAGCTATCTTTACTATACAGTAAAAAAAATAGCGTTAGCAGTAAAATTAAGTTTAGAGCGTAGTCGTCAGCAGGGTAGCTACTGTACTGACTAACTCCTGATAAAACCTTTATAAGAATTACTAGGGCGTGTTGAACATTCGACCTTGGCACTGACAGAGACTATTTTTTAGGCGATTTGCAGATAAAAATGGTAAGTTTAGTTGTTCTAAGCGTCTATTTTTATCAATAAAGCGGCAAAAAATAGTCCTGTCCCTGCAGGCTGATGCTAAAATCGCCCTAGTCGTTGCGACTGTTTAAATAAAATCAGCTAGTCAATGCAATAAGCATTACCTGCAATTTTCACTTAGACTAGAACTATTTTAGCGATCAGCAGTGCGCATTTGTGAATGTTCAATACGCCCTAAGCAAATGATAGAGTTAAAAACTAAAAGCCTATAAGAATGCGCTTTTTGTTTGATTATTAGATGAGGTAATTATAACAAAATCCAAGCTAAATAATGAGTTTGTCTCACTCTAAACGACAACAGATGTCGCCTAACCTTTATAGTTTTTATAGGTTTTTATTAGCGCTCAGCTAGCCTGAATGAAGAGTAAATAATATGATTTGTGCGCTCTGAAAAAATACAGATTTGTCAAGAGCAAATATAGTTGTCCACAGCAAAATAAAATAAAATTTTGCTCGCTGTGAAACATTTGCGGCAATCAAATTTATTTTTAAAATAATTATAAATAATTTTTTATTGTTTTAAATTAAAGTAAGTAATTGATTTTATTATAAAAATAAATTGTATAAAAAATGACCAATTTTACCTAAAGCGTTAAGCTATCGACTCATATCCTTGTCAAGTACCTAGTTATCCACAGGGTTATCCACAGCTTCTGGGGAGAACTCTGCAACCCCTTATTCTATCGATGATTGCACAAATTTGAAAATTATTAGAGTCTATCGATTTTTGATATAAACACCTTAAACATATCGGCTTGAGAGTCTTTTGAGCACGAGGTTTCACGTTTAAAAAGGGAGATAATTTGTCTATTTGTTAGTAAAAATTTGAGACGTCTTAGTATTTCGCAGCAAAACCCTAAATAGAAGCGCTCAAGATGCAAAAAAGCGACTGTTGGTAGCAGTCGCTTATGGTACGTAAATAAGGTTTTAGATATTGACTATAGGGCGTCTGATAGCGACTAGGGCGTGTTGAACATTCGACCGTGGCACTGACAGAGACTATTTTTTAGACGATTTGCAGATAAAAATGGTAAGTTTAGTCGTTCTAAGCGTCTATTTTTATCAATAAAGCGGCAAAAAATAGTCCTGTCCCTGTTGTTGTAGTTAGGGCTGATGCTAAAATCGCCCTAGTCGTTGTAAAAATTTAGCTAAGGCATCTGCATTACCTGCAATTTTCCCTTAGACTAGAACGATTTTAGCTATCAGCAGTGCCTTCTTGTGAATGTTCAACACGCCCTAGTCTTTGGTATAAATCAAATCCCATACGCCATGATCACGGTCGATACCTCGGCGCTCAAACTTAGTCATCGGGCGAAAATCAGGACGAGGTGTAAAGTTGCCTGTACCGGCTTGATTGCTCAGTCCTGCAAAGTTATCGAGTACTTCTAGCATCCAAAAAGCGTAATGCTCCCAGTCCGTTGCGGTATGAAACCAGCCGCCCGGTTTTAGAGTGCGAGTGACAATCGCCATACGCTCAGCACTAACAAAGCGGCGCTTAAAATGGCGTTTTTTGCGCCAAGGATCTGGGAAGTAGAGCTGAATACGATCGATATGGTTTTCAGGGAGCTGCTTGAGCAGTTGTATGGCGTCGCCGTTGATAATTTTGATATTAGTCAGGTTTTGCGTGCCTGCCATATAAGCGCATTTACCAATACCAGGCTCATGCACCTCAACACCGATGAAGTTGCGAGTCGGATCGGCTATCGCCATCTCAATCAAAGAGTCCCCGAGCCCAAAACCTATCTCTACTGTGAGCGGTGCATTGCTACCGTTTGGACTATCATTGAATAAGACACGTAGATCATCAATGCCGTCAAGATTACCATCGCCAAAACTGTTGTTGACTAGATATTCTGCAAACTTGGGATCGGTTAACGCTTGCTCCGCGTTTTTATTCATATGCGTGCGGCGCTTCATAAAAGTATTCACAATACGCATATGCTTATCGTTATTAGCCTCCTTGTCGTCAGTTGTAGAGGCAGTACTAACGGCTTCAGAGCGGCTATCGCTGCTATTGTCTACTGAATGATCTACTGGACTGGCAACTGGAGTGTCAATAGAATGATCGGAGGGAGATTGTGAGCTCATAATATGGCTAAGACTTTATAAAGTAATAAGTAGACAGGTATTATAGGTTAAATCCATTGGGTTTTTAAGCGAAATATAGCGAGCAAAAGCGCGAACAGCATTTAAAGGCTTGGATTAGTCAAAGGCAGCTCCAACGCCGTCTTAAACTGCGAACCTAAAAGCTGGTTAGCATTTGATTAGCGGATGCATTGAGCTTAGCGATATCTTATAATAGTTATACTAATGCTAGTTAGTTTAAGCTGCATCCTAAGTTTACTATTTTTAAGTGCTCTATTTTTATTAGACAAACACGTTTAATACGACCTTTCAGCCTCTCTAAAAAAGCCCCAATGCTTAAAATAACAATAGGGCCACTACCATGCTATTTATCGAGACGGATACGCCGCCCCCTTTCTACCGAGAAGAGCTGACCGCTGCTCGGCGCAAGCAGCTAGACCAGTGGTTCATCAGCCACCGTAGCCAAGACTATTACCTCAAGCGCTTTGAGCAGTTCGATGAGCAAGGATATCTGTCTCCTAAGTGGCATTGGGCCGCCTTTTTTATGACCTTTTTTTGGCTGCTCTATCGCAAACGTTACATCGATGCGATCGTCTATAGTGTCGCCGGTTGGTCATTTATTCAGCTCACCATTACTATCGTTTTAGTCTTTGTTGAATTTGCGGCGATGTCATTTATTCCGCTGGCTTATCAGATGCCGCTGCGTATCGCGATTGCCGCTATCATTTGGTTGTTTTGGTCATTTATGGTGGCGCGCTGGACAGACGCTTATTACTACCGAATGGCAAGGCGTGAGATCGCCGATGCTTTAGACGATCATCCGCGTGATGAGGCAGCGCAAAAAGCCATACTACGGCGTGAAGGCGGCGTCAGCTTATTTGGTTTAGGACTGGGATTCGCTATTTTTGTGTTTGCCTTAACGGTCATCAAGGTGCAGTTTTTACCTATTATCGCAAAGCCAAAAGAAAACGAAGTGCTATTCGATGCTTACGATATCACCAAAACCGCACAAAATCAGGTGGCTCTAGCTTATCAGCAAACAGGCGAGTGTCCTACTCAGCTGCCGATAGCGACTAGCAACCCAAAAATACAAGTGCACATTGATACGCAAACGCCAAGCGTGCCAGAAACCGACTGTACCGTGACAGGTACTATTCAAAATGTCAGGTTTCCACTGCGCTATTTGAACGGTCAGACACTGGTGTTTTATCATCTACCAAATCAGGATAATTGGCGCTGCACGAGCTCATTAAATGAAAAGCAAGCGCCGGCCTATTGCGTGGCTGATTAAGCATTAGTTTTTTGAATGGGGTAGAGGGTCTTGATCCTTATCAACTGGCGTGGCTTGGTTTTTAAGCTCTTCATAAAACTCGCTTAAGTCCATTTTGCGCGCTTTATCTATATCTTCATCGAAGAGACTCTCAAGCTCAGCCATCGCCGACTGCGCCGATTCGATAAGGCTTGCTTCATCATCATAGATGGCCTGCTGGCGTTCGATCAAATCATCGTCGTAATCGCGGAAAGTCTGCACCGTTTCGCGCGCTTTTTCAGGGGAGATGCCCAATAACTGCAAGGACTCACGCGACATATCTAAGGAGGATAAATAAGTCTCGCGCCATATATGACGAACCCCAACCTCACGCAGACGGTAGTAATGCTGCCTATCCCGCGCTCGTGCTAAAACAATCAAATCTGGATAATTCTTACGTAAATACTCAGCAGTGGTAATAGAGCGCTCTAGATCATCGATGGCCAAAATAAATAACCTCGCTTTATTGATACCAGCGGCGCGCAGAATCTCTGGGTTTTTGGGATCGCCATAATAGACTTTATTACCAAATTTACGTACAAAATCCACGCGGTTCGCTGAGCGCTCAATGGCGGTAAATTCGATATTGTGCATGCGCAGTACCCGGCCAATAATCTGACCGACACGGCCAAAACCGGAAATAATGACTTGATGCTCGTGATCAGGAATAGTGTCGTAGTCGCGCTTGGGCTTACTTTTTGCAAATAAAGGTTCGCCTGCTTTTTCGAGTAATAAAAACGCGAATGGCGTAAGCGCCATGGAGATAGTCACTACCAGATTTAGCATATTGGCCAGCTCCGGCCTTAAGACATTCTGCGCACTTGCTACGCTAAAGAGTACAAAGGCAAACTCGCCGCCTTGCGCTAACGTCACCCCAAGCCGGATGCTCGTCGGTAAGCGGTTACCTGATACTTTGGCGATAGCCGTTACCACGCCGAATTTGATGACCATTAATGCCAAAGCACAGCCGACAATAAACACCGGCTTAGCCAGGATAAGCTTGACATCTGTCAGCATGCCTACCGACATAAAGAACAGACCTAACAGCAGTCCTTTAAACGGCTCAATACTCGCCTCTAACTCGTGACGGTACTCCGAATCTGCTAGCAATACACCGGTCAAAAATGCACCTAAAGCCATGGAAAGACCGATCTGCTCCATTAAAATAGAGACGCCCATTACGATAAATAACGCTACCGCCGTTAACAGCTCGGCTGCGCCGCTAGAAGCCACGAACTTAAAGAAAGGTCTGACAATATAACGACTCGATAAAATCAAACCAGCAAAAACCATAAATACTTTAGCAAAATAAATTAAGTCATAGCTTTGTTCGCGTACCCCTGATAAAAAGGGGATGACAGCGAGCAGTGGAATAACGGCGATATCTTGAAACAGTAAGATAGTAAAGGCTTCGCGGCCATGCGTGCTTGAGAGCTGCTGCTTTTCGGTCAATATTTGCAGCACAAATGCGGTAGAGGAAAGCGCTAAACCAAAGCCAACGATAAAAGCTGTATCAAGCTGTAATGCAAAAAACTGATATAAAATCGCCATTAACACGATACCAGTCATGCCGACTTGCAAACCGCCTAACACAAAAATAGAGCGGCGTAGCGCCCACAGACGCGAAGGCTGTAGTTCTAGACCGATGATGAACAGTAGCATCACCACGCCAAATTCAGAAAAATGCAACAAACTCTCAGCGTCGCCTGCGACGTCTAGCGCGCTTGGGCCTAATATCAAACCAGTAATCAGGTAGCCCAAAACGGTTGCAATACCGAAGCGCTTACCAAGCGGCACAAACAGTAGCGCTGCCCCCAAAAAGATAGTCGCTTGTAGCATTAAGTTTGGAGAGCCGGCGGCGGCTGCGAACATAGTAAATCCTTATCATTCAGTCTCAAGCGTATAAGGTTAAGCAAAATAACAAAAAGGCGACTTATTTTTTGCGATAAATTTTCCAGACGTCATTATCGGCAATAGGATTGCTATAAGCATCATTGCGGCGTTTGCGCGGGGTCTGCCGACTATCCACAATCTTAAAATCAGGCAACGCATGCACAATCAGACCGGTACGATAAAAACGAACGCGCTCCGGCTCTAGCATCTCACCTTTATTATCGCGGCAGAACACATAAGCGCGCAAATCAATAAACTCTCGATGCGCAACCAACCTAGCTTCATCATCTGCCTCAAATACGGCAGTCATACGCTCAATCTCTTGCGCAGTATACTCACCGCATTTATTCATCAAGGCGTTGACTGAGCCAAAGCTTTTAGATTCTTTGGCGCGGGTTTTGGTCAGATGTAAGCGCTGCACATTAAAGATAAACTGCGGTATCTCTAGGCTAGCAGGTAGTGGCAGATGATCAGGGGGCATATCTGCGGCAGGATAAAACTCCTTAGCACGGTCCAATAAGCTCTGCCAGCGCTGCTGATAAGCGTGCACCTCGCTAAGATTACCCTCAAAGATAGGCATATCGCGAATTTGCCGTAGAATATCAGGCGGAAACTGCTCATCACGGAAGCTGGCGATATCTTCTTGTAGCGTTGATAGCAGCACTTTGGCGTGCTTCTTACCGTCCTTTGAAGCAGGATCATCGATGTAGTCGGGAGCAACAAAAGGTGCTGAGCGTCTAGACATGGCAATAGCTCATTATTAAAAATTAATCGTTGATAAAGCTGCGATCTCTACTAAATAATAGCAAAAAGCGGCTCATTATAGATAAAATTATCGTCATTATAACCGCATAAGCGGCTACAGGTTTCATTTATCTACATTAAAACCTTTATAATGAATCATATAGTCATTTCACTTTTACTCTGAACTGACTATATTGCAAGATAACGTTTGTGAAGCGCTATGCCTAAAAAGAGGCTCTATTCAAACATCGATAACGCTACTCTGGTTTAGCAAGCGTTTCTGGTTTAGCAAGCGTTGGTAAAATCATCATGAATATCATCCGTATCATACTCATATCTATACTGGCATTCGCGTTTGGGTTTTGGCTCATTATGGCGTCGAATATGGGGCCCGCTTATTAGCCACAAGTTATGAATGGAAGCTTAGATATTTGGATAAGGGGGCTCTTATTAGGGCGTGTTGAACATTCGACCATGGCACTGACAGAGACTATTTTTTAGGCGATTTGCAGATAAAAATAGTAAGTTTAGTCGTTCTAAGCGTCTATTTTTATCAATAAAGCGGCAAAAAATAGTCCTGTCCCTGTTGTTGTCGTGAGGGCTGATGCTAAAATCGCCCTAGTCGTTGCGACTATTTAAATAAAATCAGCTAGCCAATGCAATAAGCATTATCTGCAATTTTAACGACGACTAGAACACAGCTTTGATTAACTAGTAGCGATCAGCAGTGCGCATTTGTGAATGTTCAACACGCCCTAGTATCTGGCTTATTTATTTGGCTATTTATTTAGTTAGCCATTATCATTTGGTGGTTAAGCATGATTTACCGCTATTTTCCAAATCCATAAAAATAATTGGACCCTTAAACTAAAATCTTTAGTTAATGATTGTGGCCGATATGGCCGCTATCACTGACGGCTCGCTCGGAGATATCACAAACAAGCGTATCACTGTGAGCCATCGTCTGCGGATGCGATAGGCTCTCCACCTGAATAGTGGCATGACTAATGCCTAAGTCTTGCAAGCGCTGTTCAAGCTCGCTAATCAGCACACTAGCCTCCGTAATACTCATCTCGCCATCGACCACCACGTGACAAGATAAAGCGTTTAGGCCACTAGTAATACTCCAAATATGGAGGTCATGAATCTTTTCGACTTGCTTGTGATCGAGCAGGCGCTCTTTGACTGCGTCTAATGAGATATCTTTTGGCGTGCCTTCCATCAAGATATGAACCGAATCGCGTACTACCCGATAACCGCTGACCAAAATCAGCACAGCGACGATGACAGAAGCGAGCGCATCCGCCCACAACCAGCCAAAGCCTATCATTAATAGCGCGGCGATAATGGCGGCCACTGAGCCCATCAAGTCACTTAAGACATGTAGATAGGCGCTTTGCATATTGAGGTTGACAGGCTCTTTAGCGTCAGAGGAGTTTTGTTTTTCTCCATGACTGTGTCCGCTATCGCCACTATGGCTACCTCGGTGCATCAGCCAAGCCACTAGGATATTAATAAGCATGCCGATAGTAGCGATGATCAGCATACCTTGAGTAGCAATATCTGGCGGCGAATTAAAGCGTTTGATCGCCTCCCAAAAAATCATAAGGGCAATAATGACTAAAGTTGCGCCATTAACGCCGGCGACTAAAATCTCAAAGCGCTTATAGCCAAAGGTTTTTTGACGAGTCGCCGCTTTTTCACCGATTTTAAAGGCTATCAAGGTCGCGCCTAACGCTACTGCGTCGCTGAGCATGTGTCCGGCATCAGATAATAAGGCTAAGCTTCCCGTGAGTAAGCCGCCAACAGCTTCGATAACCATATAACCGGTAATAATAAGGAAGCTAATCAATAAAGTGCGCTGATAGCCTTTAGTATCACTATTACTATTGGTTGCACTATTTGTAGAGGCGGCAGGGCTAGGGTTTAAAGGTGAGGACTGCTCTTCATTATACGTATGCCCTTCATTATAGGTGTGAGAGCTATGTTGACTATGGTCATGATGATCTTGCTCATGCGGATGATTATTATTTTCGCCAGTCATTATAATCCTCAAACTCAAAGTAGTTTATAAGAGAACGATGGCTAAAATCTAGCATAACTGTCGATGAGAAGCTGTAACGCTGCCGTAACGGCTAAACGTCATACAATATATAGAATAAAAAGGTATAGAGCGGACAGATAATAATAAATGTATAAAAATCACCAACCGACAGGATCGATATCTAAGGTGAGTTTAAGATACTTTGTGCTCGGTAAAGCCAGTACCGGCTGCCACCAGAGCTTGAGAATATGATGCAGCTGCGCGCGCTCTTTGGCTAATAGCAGCAGCTGTGAGTGATAACGGCTGTTCTTTTTACTCATTGGCGCATCGATAGGGCCGAGAACGGCCAGCTTATGGCCTGTGGGTAGATGAGCTACGGCATCTTTGAGCGCTTGCGTGGTCACCGCCAAAGTCTTGCCTTCACAGCGAATAAGCGCAGCATAACTATAGGGAGGTAGGCCCATCATTTTGCGCTCTTGTAGCAACGACTGCGCAAAGGAGTGATAGCCGTCTTTGACCAGCTTAAGCAGTAGTGGGTTATCCGGTTGTAGCGTTTGAATCAGTACGCGACCAGCCTTGTCACCGCGTCCAGCACGGCCCGCGACTTGAATCATCAGCTGCGCGGTATGCTCAGGCGAGCGAAAGTCTGCAGATAAAAAGCCTCTATCAGCATTAGGCAAGCAGACGAGCGTGACATTAGGAAAGTGATGACCTTTAGCGACCATTTGCGTGCCGACTAGAATCGCCGGCTTACCTTCGTTAATACGCTGATAGATATTCTCCCAGCTGTCTTTACGCCTCGTGGTGTCACGGTCAATCTGAATAATCGGGTATTGTATTTTACTGGTTTGCGGATTAGCAAACAGCGCATGTAAGTTTTCGCTAAGTCTTGTCGTCCCCATCCCTTTGGTATCTAAGTTTTGACTGGCGCAGTCCGGACAGCTATTTGGAATGTAAGCCTGCCAGTCACAGTGATGGCATTTTAAATAAGAGCTGCTTTGGTTTTGGCGACTATAATGCACCGTTAGATGCGCATCGCAGCGTGGACAGTCTGCTTGCCAGCCACAAGCTTCGCAGAGTAATACCGGCGCATAGCCGCGACGATTTAGAAATATTAATACCTGCTCGCCGGCTTCGAGCGTTTGCCGAATAGCCTTGATGAGATCATCGGTCAGACCTGTGTCATAGTTTGCGCCATCGTCTGCAGTTTGCTGATGAGTGGTTTGCAGGCGGGCATCGATGAGCTGCATAGTCGCAGGCTTGGCACTGCCAGGACGCGTCGTTAGCTGGCACTCTATCAGCTTACCATCTGCTACAAGCTTTAGATGCTCAAGCGTTGGGGTCGCAGTTCCGAGCACGACGGGTATCTTGTATTGCAGGCCGCGATATAGCGCCACGTCGCTTGCATGGTAGCGTAGGGTGTCTTGCTGCTTATAAGAGCTATCATGCGCCTCATCAACGATGATCAGTCCTAAATTGGCAAAAGGATACAGCACAGCTGAGCGGGTACCGATGATGATTTGCGCGTGACCGGTACGGCAGTCTTGCCAACCTTGCAGACGGTAGGTGTTGGTCATACCTGAATGCAGTAGCACGATTTGCGCAGCAAAGCGGCTAGCAAAACGCGCTCGCGTCTGTGGCGTTAGGCCAATCTCTGGCACCAGTATGAGTACTTGCTTGCCAGCTTCTAATACCGCTTGCATCGCTTGCAAATAGACTTCCGTTTTACCACTACCGGTGATACCGTTGAGTAAAACACCTTTATACTGCTCAGCGCTATGAGCAGCAGTAATCGTCGCCACCGCCTGCTGCTGCTCGTCATTGAGATCAAGCGGCATCTTCGCTAAGCTCACAGGCTTAGGCGCTGATTTGTGCTCTATGTAGCGCTCAATTAAGCCCTTGTCTTCTAACGTCTTCAAAAAGCTGCGCTGCATTCCTTCGAGTAATAACACATCTTCGCTCGCACCGCGCTCGCCATGCAACTTGAGCATGTCGAACTGCTGTTTTTGCTTGACCGCATTGGCATGAAAGTCAGCATCGGTGACGTGCGGCAGGATGCGCCAATGAGTAATAAGCAAGTCGAGCGGTTTGCCTTGCCGCACAAGGCTTGGCAGCATCACAGCGAGTACATCGCCTAAAGGGTAATGATAATAACGCGCAAGCCAGTACGCAAGGCGAAGCATAGCGCTATCGACGATAGGTTCATCATCTAAGCACTGATTAATGGCTTTAAGCTTGCTTACCGGGACATCGCTATCCGCTTGAGCAATATGAGCGATGACGATACCGATCAAAGTCTGCCTACCAAAAGAGACTTCGACGCGGCTACCGATTTCGGGCAAAGATAAGTCTGCAGGCACGCCATAATCAAATACTCGATAAAGCGGAACCGGTAGAGCAACTTGAACTAACATAAATGACGCTCGCAGCCTTATTAAAAGTTAAATTCGGTGATGTTTAAAGTGTAGTGAAACATATTAATAAGTGAAGCATACCAATAGATGAGGGTACTCGTTTTATTTATGCGTAATATGAGTAGCACAAATAAGCAAGCCCAAATTGCCGTTATCGATAACCGCGCTTTGGGCTTAAGCTTTTGAGCTTGATAAAGTTGCCTTTGACTTCACGACTGTAGTCTTGAGCTATCAGATTCGATACTCTCAGACTTGACGCTATCCGTTATTCTATATACATAATTGACTCAATCTCTACCACGCCGCCTTTTGGCAAGGCTGCTACTTGTACCGCAGCGCGAGCAGGATACGGCTCACTTAGATTGGCTACAAATACCTCATTTAGTGCCGCAAAATCGCTCAAATCGGTCAAGGAGACGTTAAATTTGACCACATCATTGATAGTACCACCAGCGGCCGCGCAAATGGCTTTAATATTCTCAAATACTTGCTTGGCCTGCGCCTCAAAGCCTTCTTTTAGCTCCATAGTATCAGGATCAAAACCAAGCTGGCCTGAGATATAGACCGTATTACCAACCTTTACTGCTTGTGAGTAAGTGCCAACAGCGGCAGGAGCTTTATCGGTTTGAATAGTTTGACGACTCATAGTTATTCCTTTGAGTAAGTGAATAGTAAATAAACAGGGGTTAAGTTATTTTGATAGTTTTATAGCTGATACAGACGCATAATATTAGGGAAGCCTAATAGCGATCTTAGCTCACGGATACCTTGGGCTAAGTGCACCCGGCTGCGAACGACTACATGAACGATCGTATCACTGTGACGTACATCGATCGTCTCTACACCAATATTTAACTGGCGCAGATGATAAACCACTTCGCTGATTTGCTCATCGCTTAGCGAGATGGAGAGTTTGAGATAAGCTGGAAAGCGTATCTTATTTCCGGCATCATCAGATTCGTTTTGTTTAACTGCTTTATCATCGCGCCACTGTAGCTGAATGATTTGGTAAGGATTGTCTTTACGAATATCATCGAGCGAAAAACACTTATGCCGGTGCACGACCAACCCATGCTGTGATAAGTGGCCAACGATTGGGTCGCCATAAATAGGATGACAACAATTGGCAAAATCAAGCTCAACACCCGCAGTATTGACGATGAGCTGCTGCGGCTGCGAGGCTTCACTGACATCCGCTTGCAGACTGCTCATCTCGTCGCTAAATAAGCGTGAAACAACGAGCTGCGGCAATAAAGTGCCAGAGCTTATTTGCTCAAACAGCACGTTTTTATCATCAACACCGCGCCACTCAAGTAGGTTGTTCCACTCAGAATCGTATAAGTCCGCTAGGCTTTTATGGTACGTTTTTAAAGCGCGATCTAGCGCTTGTTGACCATGACGCTGCTTTTCACTCGTGGGTAAGTCTTTAAACCAGCGCAAGATCTCCTTACGGGCTTTATTGGTGACCACAAAGCCAAGCCATTCCGCTTTGGGCTCAGAGTCGCTATCGACTTCAATCTCGACCAGCTGTCCGTTTTTGACAACCGTCCCAAGTTTGGCTTTTTCATTATCAATATTCGCGCCGACAGCGACATTACCCACCATAGGCCCAACCGCATAAGCGAAGTCGAGCGCCGTTGCGCCTTGCGGCAGCTCATAGGCACGGCCCTGCGGACTATAGCAGAGGATTTTGCTTGAATGCAGATAGTCCATCAGCTCGTTAATCGTAGACACCGCCGCGGTAAAGTCAGGACTATTTTCATCTAAGGTCTCTTCATCGACCAGCTCTTTCATATTGCGTAGTGAGGCTTGAATCACTGATTGGCTGATATCAGAGGCATGCTCAGCACCGATCACGCCGAGTCGCGCCACCTTTTGCATCTTTTTGGTCATAATGACTACTTTGATACAATCATTGTCACGCTCATAAAGTAAAGTCAAAGATTGATTGCCGCCAGGTAGCGGCCGGCGAATATTGTCCTGAATATTCGCATCTTCGATTTGATATTTTTTGATGAAATAGTAAGCCAGCTTATCACAGGCCTCTACCGTATCGAGGACGATCTCAAAAGAGTAGTGACGAAGTAGGGCATTAATCTCGCCGCGGTTGCGAAAGAACTGACGGTACATAGCAACGCGGTTGTCTAAGATTTTAACGTGACCATTTAACTCTAAGTTGTTCAATACCACAATCAGATAGCGATGGATGGCTTCTTTTTGAAAGTTGCGTCCAAGGCCGTGCTGCAACAGCTTATCAGACAGCTTGTTATACATCTCAGAGTTAAGATTGCGGTAGCAGAGCACCTCTATGTAGTCAGCAATGTCATTGATGCCCATCAAGCGGGCGAAGGGCACATAAAAATCTAAAGTCTCTTGCGCGGTGGCGCGCTGCTTTTCAGTGCTGACCGCATCGAGCGTGGACATGTTATGCAGGCGGTCTGATAACTTGATAATCAACACGCGCGGATCTAACAAGGTTGCGGTAAGAATTTTATGAAAGGTTGCCGCTTTGTTTTGCTGCTTATTGTATTTTGAGGACTTAAGCTTGGTGACACCATCAACCAAGCGGGCGACGACTTTGCCATAACGCTGCTCAATCTGCTCGCCAGTGACTTCAGTATCTTCAACCGTATCATGCAAAATTGCGGCGATAATCGTATCACGGTCTAAACGAAAACCGGCCAAAATCTCAGCAACCGCGATAGGATGAGTAATATAGGGCTCACCTGATTTGCGCTTGTCTTTGATATGAGCGATATCACCAAACTCACATGCATCGATAATGTCGCGGCGATCGTCCCGACTTAAATACCCAACCGAGCGCAGCAAGTTATATTGGGCCTCGTCTACTAGACGATGACTGAGCTTAGGAAGGGTTTGGCTCATATAAGATTATCCTATGACTGAGCGCCTACTATGAGGCGCCTATAACTTGGCAATGGATTTAGCGGCTATTATTTAAAAAAACAAGCCAAAAGTAAATAAAATAGACTCTAATACGAGTTTGGTTTTCACTCTCTAATTAATCGTAAATAGCCTACAATGTCAACTACTAAGCACACTCAGTCTGTAAATAGCAAAAAACAGTTTTTTAAATCATAAAAACCACAGCTTAGAACTGTGGTTTTATCGCGCTACTTGAGTGCATCAGTAGCTATTTAAGCTATCTTTCTTTAGAAGCTATCTTTAAAAGCTATGATCACCTGATAGCGCTAAGTCCAATGAGCTCGTTGCAAAACTATGCTCAGGCTGGTTTAGGATATCGCGGGTGATTTTACCATCAGCAATTTCGCGCAATGCTAAAACTGTTGGCTTGTCATTGTCAACTTCAACAAGTGGCTCAGCAATACCTTTTGCCAGTTGGCGAGCGCGTTTGCTAGCGACAAGTACCAGCTCAAAACGGTTGTCTACATTCTCTAAGCAATCTTCAATCGTGACACGTGCCATAGTTCATTACCTCAGTGATTTAGGATTAGCAGGTAGTGTGGAGGTGATAAATGATACACCAATAGGGTGCCTGCTAATGTATGGGAGCAAAAATATAGAAAGATATAGGGGGAATAACTGGCTATTATAGCATTTTTTCGCCAGTCGCGTCATGGCTTTTGTACTTGATTACTCAAGCCCCAAAGTCGCTATTAGCACTTTAATAACCCTTGAATGAGTAACGCTCAAGCCACCGATACTTAGACTGTATTTAGACTGTATTTAGACTATGAGCATTTGAGCGCTACTCAAAACTGAATCTAAAGCTATTCTTCGCTCTCATTCGCCAGTAAAGCGTCGATAATACGGCGATGATGACGCTGCTGACGAGAAAGCGTTTGTCGGTCAGCGACGATGATGGCTTTAAGTTCAGTCAGTGCCACCTCGAAGTTATCATTAATAATCACATAGTCAAAATGCACGTATTGCGCCATTTCAGTGACGGCGCCGGCCAGACGCTGCTCGATTACCTCGGCGCTGTCTTGGGCTCGGCCGGCTAAGCGCTGGCGCAACGTTGAGAGGCTAGGCGGCAAGATAAAAATCATAGTGGCATCAGTAAATATCTTTTTGACCTGCAGCGCCCCTTGCCAATCAATCTCCAAAATGACGTCGATACCTGCCTCTAGCTGCGCGCGCACGCTAGCTTCTGCAGTACCATAGTAGTTGCCAAAGACCTCAGCGTGCTCTAAAAACTTGCCTTCGCCAATAGCAGAAACAAATACCTCTTTGTCGATAAAATGATAGTGATGACCATCAATCTCACCGGGACGAGGCGCACGAGTGGTGTGAGAGATGCTGACAGTCAAGTCATTAGTGGTCGCCAGTAGCTGCTTGACCAAAGAGGTCTTACCCGTACCAGAGGCCGCGGTAATGATAAACAATGAGCCCGTCATAAGTCTCCCAATAAAGTGATGATAAGTGTTTTTTAATAAAGTCGCTGATAGTGCCGGCAATTATAATACTGATGCGATAGCATTTTAAAGCGTAATGAGAATATATTATGATAAAGTAGGGGCGAGGGCGTTGAATCTATGCATTTGTGCCCAGATAACTGCTTTAAGTACTGAATTTTTCAGCATTGATTCTTTTAAATGCTGATGAGTAATCATTTAAGTGTAATAGCTCGTTTTTTAAGTACCCTTTTGTAAGTATTCGTTTTTGAGCACTGTTCTAAATATGAAGTGCTAAACCACTGATTCCAAATTATCTAATGATAGGCTGTCTTATGCAAATTTATCTTGCCAATCCACGCGGGTTTTGTGCTGGCGTGGATCGCGCCATTGCGATTGTCAACGAAGCGCTGACTCGTTTTGAGCCGCCCATTTATGTGCGCCATGAGGTGGTGCATAATAAGTTTGTGGTCTCAGATCTTGCCAATCGCGGCGCGGTATTTGTCGAAGAGCTGACCGAGGTGCCAGATGGCGCTATTGTGATATTTTCGGCGCACGGAGTGTCAAAAGCGGTCGAAGATGAAGCCAATCGCCGCGATCTCACCGTGTTTGATGCTACCTGTCCGCTAGTGACAAAAGTACATATTGAGGTGGCAAAGTTCGCCCACGAAGGCATGGATGCGGTACTGATTGGGCATGCCGGCCACCCAGAAGTTGAGGGTACGATGGGCCGTTTTAATCGAGGACATGGCGGGCATATCCATCTAGTAGAAAACGAAGAAGATGTCGCTAAACTGTCAGTAAGAGACGCTGAGCGCTTAGCCTTTGTTACCCAAACGACTCTGTCGATGGACGATACGGCTAGAGTGATAGACGCACTTCGTAGTAAATTCCCAAGCATCCAAGGGCCGCGAAAAGACGATATCTGCTATGCCACCCAAAACCGTCAAGACGCGGTCAAAGACTTGGCAGGTCGTTGTGAGGTGGTATTAGTCGTCGGCTCGCCAAACTCATCAAACTCCAATCGCTTGCGTGAGCTTGCCGAGCGCATGAACTGTAAGGCCTATCTCATTGATAATGCTAGCGAGATCCAGCAATCTTGGTTTGATGGTGTGGAGGCCGTAGGGGTCACAGCGGGCGCATCAGCCCCTGAGGTTCTCATCCAAGAAGTGCTGCAACAACTACAGGACTGGGGCGGCAAACAGCCTGATGAGCTCTCTGGAATTGAAGAGAATGTTACCTTTAGTCTGCCAAAAGCGCTACGTATTCCGGTGACTGAAGTGGGCAAGTAGCGTAGAACTATCTATCATAGGTAAAGTAAGATGAAAAAGCAGAGAAAAAGATTCGTACTAGCAGAGGCGAGTCTTAAGGAGATTGACAAACAATTAAATATCAATATGTTTGTCATTGGCGTATTGGTCATAATACTCTTCTTAGACCTAATGCATTTTATAAAAGAGTACAGCGTTTTTTATGGGGTACTTGTCGCTGTTATGATTGTTTTGCTCTTCTTTACTCTCAAAAGTCGTAGGCTTCTCAAGTTAAGAAAACAACAGCTTAGTCAATAAGGCACTGTCATAGGCATTAAGGGTACTGTGATAGGCACTAAAATACAGGTGCCGTAATCGCCAAACAAATTGCAGATAAAAATATAAATGCACATAAAAATATAGGACTACTATGTTAGCGTATTATCAGTTTAGCAAACGCGAGCAGCAGCCCGATGGCAGTTGTATCGCTTATTATCAGCCTACCAGCAATGTTCAAGGCGCTTGGAACGAGCATGAGCAGCATATGGCGCCAGCGACAGGGCTGCTCACATACGAGCTCAGCCAGTTCGCGCCGCAAGACAATATGCGTATTGCCCGTATTAGTCTTGATATTTTGGGATTGATTCCGCTGAGCGACTTTACCATTACCACACGCTGTATTCGACCTGGCAGAACCATTGAGCTTATCGAAGCGGTGATGACTAGTCGTGGCCGCGACTGTATTATTGCGCGCGCTTGGCGACTGATGACCCAAGACACTAGCGAGATCGCAGGTCTTGAGGATACGCCTGCCAAGCATCAACCCGAAGCACTGCCAGTTTGGGAAGGCATGAAACAATGGCCGGGTGGGTTTATTGAATCTATTCATTTAGTTGCCGAAGAAGATCGCCGTTCTGGAAAAGGTATGGTGTGGATCAGTAATGACGTGGACATGATCGAAGGCGAGGCGACCAGCGATCTAGTGAAGCTATTAGGGATGGTCGATACGGCGAATGGCGTGGTACAAAGACTGGGTCTTGGGCTGACAAAGCTTGAGTGGATGTTCCCTAATACTGACTTGCAAATCCATATGCACCGAGCGCCAAAAGGACAGTGGCTTGGGATTGAAGCGGTACAACAGTATGGCAGCGATGGTATTGGCTTGACGAGCGCGGTGCTGCATGATGTGCACGGCCCGTTTGGGCGTAGCGAGCAAATTCTGACCATTCGTCCGATGCCCAGCTAATTTAGCAAATGAGCTACTATTTTTCGCTCTTATTTTTACTCTATTAATACCTTAAAGGACGGCTGCTACGCTGTCCTTTTTTTGTGCGATAAAGTAAATGAGTGTTGATACTCATTAGCAAACGATCTCATGTGATGATTATTAAAACAAAACTAAAAGATGCAATTAATTTATTATACAAATGACAATAGTTCAGGTGTAATAGGCACTAGCAACGAGATCTTAAGCAAGCATGGGAAATCGTAAGAGCGCTTATACTTCGACTAACTATTTATTTAATTGACCATTAAGAACAACCCGATGAGTGATAATATGAATGACAAGAAATGCCCTTATAGTGCAACGCCGCTGACGATGAGCAATGGTGCGCCTGTTGTTGATAACGAAAATAGCAAAACCGCTGGCAAGCGTGGTCCACTACTAGCAGAAGACTTGTGGCTGAACGAAAAGCTTGCTGATCTCAACCGTGAGATTATCCCTGAGCGCCGTATGCACGCCAAAGGTTCGGGCGCGTTTGGTACCTTTACTGTGACCAATGACATCACTCGATATACACGCGCTGGAATCTTTGATGAAGTCGGTAAACAGACTCAGATGTTTGCGCGCTTTAGTACCGTCGCAGGCGAGCGCGGTGCAGCTGACGCGGAGCGCGATATTCGCGGTTTTGCCTTAAAGTTCTATACGGAACAAGGTATCTGGGACTTAGTTGGTAATAATACGCCAGTATTCTTCGTCCGTGATCCGCGTAAGTTCCCTGATCTGAATAAAGCGGTAAAACGAGATCCGCGTACTAATATGCGTTCAGCGACCAATAACTGGGACTTTTGGACACTACTGCCAGAGTCTTTGCATCAAGTGACCATCACCATGAGCGAGCGTGGTATTCCCGCCTCGTATAGACATATGCATGGTTTTGGCTCGCACACTTATAGCTTTATCAATAGTGATAATGAGCGTTTTTGGGTCAAGTTTCACTTTGTCACTCAGCAAGGTATCAAAAACTTAACCGATCAAGAGGCCGCTGATATCATCGCAAGCAATCGTGAAAGCCATCAAGAAGATCTGCTCAATGCTATCGATAATGGCGACTTTCCAAAGTGGAAAATGTACGTGCAAATCATGCCAGAAACAGAGGCCGATAATGTACCGTATCATCCTTTTGATTTGACCAAAGTCTGGCCAAAAGGCGACTATCCACTAATCGAAGTTGGCGAGTTTGAGCTTAACAGAAACGCTGAAAACTACCATCTCGATGTTGAGCAAGCGGCGTTTGCTCCGAATAATCTTGTGCCTGGTATCAGCGCCTCTCCAGATCGCATGCTCCAAGCACGTCTGTTTAGCTACGCTGATGCCCAGCGTTACCGCGTTGGCGTCAACCACAAGCAGATACCAGTCAATAAAGCGACTTGCCCTGTGCATAGCAATCACCGTGATGGTCTCATGCGCGTCGATGACAACTATGGCGGTCGTCCGCACTATACGCCAAACAGCTTTGAGCAGTGGCAAGAGCAGCCGCAGTATGCTGAGCCGCCACTAAAGATCGATGGCTACGCTGAGAATTACGACTTCCGTGAAGATGATAATGACTACTTTAACCAGCCGCGTGCGCTGTTTAACTTGATGAATGATGAGCAAAAGCAGGCTCTGTTTGATAATACGGCAAGAGCGATGGGCGATGCGCTAGACTTTATTAAGTATTGTCATATCCGTAACTGTCACTGGTGTGAGCCGGCTTACGGTGAAGGCGTGGCCAAAGCGCTAGGCTTGAGCGTCGAAGATGCGATGGCCGCTCGCGATAGCGATCCGGCTCGTGACTTGCCGAGCTGTTTGTAACTTATCATTCGATTCTGACATAAAACATGTAGTATAGTTAGCTGAATGTAAAACTGTTATGGATTTAAACGCGCTACTGGTATAAATTTTACTTGCGTGCTGCGTTCCCAGAGGCTGCGCAAAATTCATCCCAGTAGCGCTATGACATTTTTAGAGTGTATCGACTATACGTCACGATACCGCTTAAGGAAACTTAAGCGGTTTTTTTGTTTAACTTTTTATAGGGCTTTTAAACTTGAAATATTTGACCGCGACCCTATTAGTATAAACAGCCTAGCACTAATTGAGACTCTTAGTTTGAGACGCTCAGTTAGTGCTACTGTTTTACGTTAATCTCAACTTTCCAATGAAGGAGTTCTTTATGAGTGAAAACAATAACCCAGAATTAAAAAAACATAGTTTTGAGGCGGAAGTGGCGCAGTTGCTACATCTAGTGACGCACTCCTTGTACTCTAATGCCGATATCTTTGTCCGTGAGCTGGTTTCAAACGCCTCTGATGCTTGTGACAAATTGCGCTTTGAAGCGACTAATGATGACAGCTTATATGAAGATGACGGCGAGTTAAAAATCCGTATTGCCGTTGATAGTGATGCCAAAACCATCACCTTTATCGATAACGGTATCGGCATGAATGAAGCCGATGCTATCGAAAATCTAGGTACTATTGCCAAGTCTGGCACCAAAGCCTTCTTGGATAAATTATCTGAATCACAAAAGCAAGACGGTCAATTAATTGGTCAGTTCGGTGTTGGCTTTTACTCTGGGTTTATCGTGGCCGACACCATTACGGTTGAGTCGCGTAAAGCTGGTGAGCCTGCGGAGCAAGGCGTACGCTGGATATCTGATGGCAGCGGTAGCTTCACGGTTGAGACGATCACCAAAGAAACTCGCGGCACATCCATCACCTTGCACCTAAAAGAAGAATACACCGAAGGCGAGGATAACTACCTCGACCGTGCTAAGATTAAGCGCTTAGTCAATAAATACTCAGACCATATCAGCCTGCCGATTCAGATGCGTAAAGAAGTCTGGCAAGAAAATGTTGAAGATGAGAACGACGACAGTGATACGCCTGCGGGCGGCGAGATGGTACTCACCGATGAGTGGGAAACTATCAATAAAGCCAGTGCGCTATGGACACGCTCAGCATCCGAGATCGAAGATGAAGAGTATGTCGATTTTTATAAAAACATCAGCTACGACATGGATGAGCCGCTGACGTGGACGCATAACCGCGTGGAAGGCCGCGTACAGTACACTCAGCTATTATATGTACCCAAAAAAGCGCCAATGGATTTGTACACACGCGAGCAGCAGCATGGGCTTAAGCTGTATGTCAAACGTGTATTTATCATGGATGACGCCGAGCAACTACTGCCTATGTATCTACGCTTTGTCAAAGGCGTGATTGATTCAGCTGATTTGCCACTCAATGTCAGCCGAGAGTTATTGCAAGAGTCGCGCGATGTCAAATCCATCCGTGATGGTAATGCGCGCCGTATCTTGACTATGCTGGCAAGCCTAGCCAATAGTGAAGACAGCGACAAGCAAGATAAATTCGCGCAGTTTTATAGCGAGTTTGGCGATGTCATCAAAGAAGGTCTTGGCGAGGACATGGGTAACCAAGAGCGTATCGCTAAGCTGCTGCGTTATGCTACTAGCACTAATGACAAAGTCGAGACTAGCTTTGAAGACTACAAAAGCCGCATGATTGAGGGTCAAAAAGCCATCTACTATCTCACTGCGGACAATCTTGCAGCGGCCAAAAACAGCCCGCAGCTTGAACTATTTAAGAAAAAAGGCATCGAGGTCATCTTGATGACTAGCCGTGTTGATGAGTGGGCGATGAACTTCTTAACCTCATTCGATGAGACCCCACTACAAAATATCGCGAAAGGCGCGGTGGACTTAGGCGACTTGCAGGACGAGGAAGAAAAGGCGGAAGCTGAAAAGGCGCAAGAGTCTATGAAGCCTGTGGTTGAAAAGCTAAAGACCGCTCTAGATACACGCGCTAAAGACGTACGCGTATCGAACCGCTTAGTCGATAGTCCTGCGATACTCGTTACTGCAGAGGGTGAGCTGTCACCGCAGATGATTCAGATGCTCAAGCAAATGGGTCAAGAAGTGCCAGAGACGCAGCCTATCTTGGAGGTCAACCCAGAGCATCCGCTGATTAAAAAGTTAGAGTCCAGCGAGCAGTTCGACGACCTGGCTCAAGTGATCTTTGATCAAGCGCTGCTGGCAGATGGTGGCCAACTCGATGATCCAGCCGCTTATCTCAAACGCGTTAATGAGTTATTAATGCGCTAGTATAAGATTGCTTGAATCTATAGTGTTAAGCTACAGAGGAGATCTAGTAATAGGTCTCCTTTTTTTAGGTATAAATCGGAGCAGCGACTTATTGTATAGCGGTTTTACAAATCAGCCTTATCGCCTGAAGCGACAATCCGTTACAATTGTTTTAGTTTAACGGGCAAAACGAATAGATTTTGATTTTGCTTACTTTTGATTTTGCTTACTATGGTCTTGCTTGCCTTTTATTTAGGGCGTGTCCCTAATTCAAGCGTTTATGACTAAATGGGCTAAAAATTGCTAAATCTTTGGCAAACGGTGTCAAATAGCTGGTCAATATCTTGATATTACCTTCGCTATTTTCCTTGTTTGCCTGCGATTTATCTCATTTTCATCACCATTTTTAAAGTAGGGACACGCCCTAGTATATTTTTATTCAATACTGTTTTATTTAATATGGTTTTGCTAATGATTAGCTGCTAGTACACCATGCCTTCATTTTCTTGGCTCGATAGAGGTTTAAGTCTTTGTCACTCTCGTCCCTAAAAACCGTCTCCCTTCAGCGCTTCTCTCTTAATTTTGCAGCCAATATCATTGCCGCTATTTGGATGCTGATTGGCTCTACGCGTGCTTTTTCTTGGGTAAAGCCTACCTTTGTACAGTTTGCTTGTTTTGCTCTAATAGCGCTTGGGAGTAATGTACTTTTTTCTTGGCTAGCGGCAGAAAGTGGTAGCGTTTTTAATGAGCAAGGCTTAGTCAGTTACCTGATATGGCCGGTGATTATTCTGCTAGCAGGTATTATTCTAGCGCGGCGATCTGGCAATCAAAGCTTATTGTTTGTGCCAGCGGTATTATGGTTAGTGGCAGATAGTATCTCGGCGTTACTACAAAGCTTAGTGCAGTTTTTTGGCACTCAAAACTGGCTACCAGATTGGAGTTACTCGTTTTTACCGGTATTATTTTTAGTACTGTTTTTATGGCAAACTCTCGCACTGTTATGGATCTTCTCGCAGCGCTTGCGAACGCCTTGGTGGGAGCGCATTATCGTGCTGATAGGAGCTGTGGCCCTGCTGACTATTTGGCAAAAAAACGTCGCCGATCAGCCTATTTTCAAACCCATACCCGTAGAGCCAATACTAGAAGAAGCGGCTATTTATAAGCAGCCTGAGCTGCTACAAAACGCCTTAGCGAGTATTGATGCTAGCATCTTAGGTAAGACAGAATGGTACTTTATGGGCGTTGCAGGGTTCGCCGGGCAAGAGGTTTTTCGCTCTGAGATCAATCATGCTCGCGAGCTGTTTGATGTGCGTTTTGGTATAAGTGGGCGCTCGTTGTCTTTAATTAATAACCGCTATAGCTGGCTGGATGAGCCGATAGCGACGAAGACCAGTATTTTACGAGGGCTAAAAAAGATCGGTGAGCAAATGAATAGCGATGAAGATGTGTTGCTGCTCACCTTATCGTCACACGGTAACGAAGATATTCTGCAATTGGCAAACGCACCTGTAGCAATGGATAATTTAGAGTCGGCGTGGCTGCGCGAGGCTTTGGACGAGGCCGGTATTCGCTGGCGGGTTATTATCGTATCGGCTTGCTATTCAGGCTCTTTTATTGACGAGCTGACCTCACCAACCACAGTTGTTATTACCGCATCTGCAGCGGATAAGATGTCATTTGGCTGTACCAATAGCGCTGAGATGACTTATTTTGGTCAAGCGTTCTTCGCGGAGAGCCTACGTAAAAACACCAGCTTTGCCGCTGCCTTTAAAGATGCAAGCTTACGCATACAAGAGCGCGAAAGTATGATGGGGTTTGAGCCGTCAGAGCCGCAGATGGTTGTGGGCAGCTTAATGAAAACGGCGTTGCCCGCTTTTGAGCAGGTGTTATTTGATCAGCAGCGCGCACTGCCGCCATCTGCTATAGTTGACACAAACTAAAAGGGTCGCGCTTTAATGGGCTACGATATCACCACCCCTTAACAAAGCGCTAAACAAAGCCAATGGATAGTCGGCGGATAGTTTGTATAATAGAGATCAAATCTGCTGTAACTTGCTATATGAATAATAAGCTATGTGAATAATAAGTCTGCTTTTAACGGCATTTGCATAACACGATAAATATAACGTATTTTTTAATGAACAATATAACGATAACAACGGTAAATCTAAAAGGATATCAGTGATGAGTCAGTATTCTAAGCAAAAGTTATCTGTCAGCTCAAAATTGACACAAATCAGTGCTAATCGCTGCTTTGATGGCGAGCAGCACTATTATCGCCATGAGTCATCAGCGACTAACACGCCCATGACCTTTAGTATTTATTTGCCAGATGAGGCATTAGCCGGTCAGCGCTGTCCGGCGATACTATATTTATCAGGATTGACTTGTAATGCTGATAACGTCACCCATAAAGCGCACTTCCAACAAAAATGCAGCGAGCTTGGTGTCATCTTTATCGCCCCAGACACCTCTCCTCGTAGTAGCGACGATATTGATGTGGCAGATGATGAGCGTTACTTTGTCGGGCAGGGCGCAAGCTACTATGTCGACGCGGTAGAGGCGCCATGGTCAGAGCATTTTAATATGCAAAGTTACATCGTCGATGAGTTTTATGACTTAGTGCGTCAAGAGTTTCCGGTGAATAGTATCGGTATTACGGGTCACTCTATGGGCGGTCATGGTGCATTACTATTAGGCTTTAAATATCCTAGTAAGTTCGTTAGTGTCTCAGCGTTGTCGCCGGTGTGCGCTGCGAGCGAATCGGATTGGGGACAAGCGGCCTATACCCAGTATTTTGGTGACGATAAGTCATTATGGCAACAAGCTGATGCCGCTAAGGTTATAGCAAAGGCAGGACAGCAGTACGCCAGCTTATTGGTAGACCAAGGCGCTGCCGATAACTTTTTGAGTGAGGGGCAACTACAAACCGAAAAGCTGCAACAGGCTTGTAAAGACGCGCAGCAGCCTTTGACCCTACGTTATCAAGCGGGTCACGATCACAGTTACTATTTTATCCAAACGGTCATCGAAGATCACATTTGGCACCATTATCGTCAAGCGCAGCTAAGCTAAACTAAACTCATATCAAGCGCCTCACATTATCGACAAGGTAACCCTTATGACCGAAACGCCAGTCGATGCAGACGGCAATATCGTATTAGACGAAGTACAGACGTCAAGAGTCATCGAGATGGCATGGGAAGATAGAACGCCATTTGCCGCGATAGAGCATAGCTATGGTCTTGATGAGACGGCGGTAATTAAGCTGATGCGTCATGAGCTAAAGCCGTCATCTTTTCGATTGTGGCGTGAGCGGGTAACGGGCCGTAACACTAAGCATGAAGCCAAACGCGACTTTGAAGTGGGCCGCGCTTATAGCAAGACTCAGTATAAACCGCGTTAGTGCTTCTCAAATTATTTCTTATTTTAATACCCATTAAAGAGGTAGCTCTCCTATGATTTGTCCTGATAAGCAGTACTTAATCGCCCCTTCTATTTTATCCGCTGACTTTGCTCGATTAGGCGAGGAGGTCGAAAACGTCTTGGCAGCAGGGGCCGATGTTATTCATTTCGATGTCATGGACAATCACTATGTACCGAACTTAACTTTTGGTAGCATGATCTGTCAGGCGCTGCGTGATTATGGTATTGACGCGCCTATCGACGTGCACTTAATGGTAGCGCCTGTCGATGGTATGATTGAGCAGTTCCTACAAGCCAATCCTAGCGTTATTACCTTTCATCCTGAAGCCAGCGATCATATCGATCGCTCATTGCAGCTGATCAAAGACGGCGGCGCGAAATGCGGCTTAGTGTTCAATCCAGCGACACCGCTACACTATCTAGATTATGTGATGGACAAGGTCGATCAAATTTTGCTTATGAGTGTCAATCCTGGCTTTGGCGGACAGTCATTTATCGAAGGCACGTTGGATAAGGTACGACAAGTACGTCAGCGTATCGATGCAAGCGGCCGCGATATCAGGCTAGAGGTCGATGGCGGTATCAAAGCCAATAATATCCGCGCTATCGCGGAGGCAGGCGCTGATATGTTTGTTGCCGGCTCAGCTATCTTTAACCAAGACGATTATAAAGTCGCTATTGATGCTATGCGTGCTGAGCTTGCAAAAGCAGGCGAGTAGTCGCGGCTCGCTCTGTCTCTTGTTTTTAGGCCTATAAGCCTCCATCTAGATAAGACGAGATAAAAGGTCGTACCAGCTGATTTGAGCGCACTATACTATCAATTGATATGACTATTAATTGAGATGACTGTTAATTGAGGTGACTTATGACTACGCCAATCAATAGCCAAAACCCGAGTTTAAAGGCTGACGCTCCTGCGTCTAAGCGGCGCAGCTTAGTGCCCAAAGGCATTACTATTGGTTTAGCTGTTTTTGCTTTAATACTAAGCTCAGCAGGCTACGGCTTTCGCCTGATAGTAGGTCACGATGTCAGCGAGGTTATGCTTCATGCGGCAGTGCTAGTTCCCGCTTTTATCATTGGTATTCCCTTACTGTTTTGGCTCGGATCAAAGATCTTTAATAAGCTCAATGGCACGCAGATAGAGGGCTGGAATGCGATAAGTTTGGGCTATCTGACCTCTTGCATCTCATTATTATGGATCATGGGCACTTATAGCTGATCTTGTCTTACGCCATAATTCTCCTACCTTTAATAAGCTATTACTAGCTTAGATCATAAAAACGACTGAGTTTTTGTATGCAAATTATGCCCACTCGCATTGCCAATGTTATCTACCCTAAAGAGTTACCGAATGGTCTATTTACCAGTCTTATTATTGCCTGCTTATTATTAGGGCTTGCAGGATTAAGTAAAGGCACGGGCCAAGAGGGTTGGCTCAATGTGATAGAGAACTGGCTACTAATGCTGCTAATATTGCCAACGGCGACCGCTGTGGTGGCTTTACCTTTTAAATATCGCGATCCGACTTTAGAGCTCAAGCTCATGTATTACCTAGGGATGTTTGTAGCCTTCTTATTTACCATCGCCAAACTGCGCTACTGGCGTTGAATATTAGCCCTTGAAATTGAAAGCTAAAGCGTCCATTGTATGAAGTAACGAAGACTTTTCTCGAGCGCTGTAGAGGATTAAATCATTAGTTCTCAAGACAGCGAGCTACGGGATAATAAGGAAACACGAGATGCCATACGATATTGATAATGAGATAGAAGTGGAGACTGATAATACTGATCCGTTTTCAGGGTTTGCCAAAGAGACGACGCTTGAGCTGATTGAGGCTGATGATGGTACGCTATTACTGCGTGATTCGGATAAAAATGAAGAAGCGCTGATGACGATTGATTTCTCCGATAAGCTAAAAGACTTATTGGGCAGCGATACGCAATCTATCGGTCAGCACATGATTCATGCCGCTATTCAGGTCATTATGCAAAAGCAGATGAGCCAGTGGCATGCCCATGTCTACGACAAAGAGCCGACGCATTATAGTTAACGCAATACTGGGTTTGGCTTAGCTAGTATTTATTAGTTAGCATTTAACAGAACAGGTATTAAAAGGAACAGGTAATAAAAGCTAAAACGTGGCGCAAAAAAAAGGGTTTATCATGTGATAAACCCTTTTTTTATGCAAATATCAGCGATTAATATAAACGCAGATTATTTGATTTTAGCTTCTTTAAAGATCACATGCTGGCGAACTTTAGGATCAAACTTTTTGATTTCCATTTTGCCAGGCATTGTGCGCTTGTTCTTAGTCGTCGTATAGTAGTATCCAGTACCAGCAGTTGATACTAATTTGATTTTATCTCTCATGATAATTTCCTTTAAAAGTGGCAGAGCACTAAGTTTAAATGGGACTTAAACTTTTTGACCTTGTGCACGCAGATCAGCTAGCACTTTATCAATACCTAATTTATCGATGGTACGCATACCTTTGGTAGACACACGTAGACGTACAAAACGATTTTCAGACTCTACCCAAAAACGATGATGCTTTAGGTTTGGTAGGAAGCGACGACGGGTTTTGTTGTTCGCGTGCGAAACATTATTACCCACCATAGGGCGCTTTCCAGTCACTTGGCAAACTCTAGACATGGCGAACTCCTAATCTATGAGGTATGGGGTTTGTCCCATACCAGTCTGGGCAAGTTGCGCGAATATGCGGCATGGACACAGCAGCGGCATCTTTGCACCAAACAAAACTATATGAAGGTTGAGCTGGCATTACTGTTATCTAAAGGCAAATAACAGAGTGACCAATTCAGAAAATTTAAAGGCGACATTTATACCATAAAATAGTCAAATACTCAAACTATTTTACAATAATAGTCGATCTCAATGGGGCTTATTATACCTTGAATTTGCATCTACAGGGGAATGATTAAGTGACTTTAAAATCTAATTATTGATTGTAAGTTTCGACAAAATTCAGTAAAGTTACTGTGATAAAATCAATACAAACTATTAATATGTAGTATATTATTACATTCTTAGTTTATTTTTGCCTATAGCTCATAGGTACCTCATTCTTTGTGTTTGCTTTGTCAAATAAATTGTCGCTCGTGCGGAGTCCCAGATATGTTCTATAGCTCACTACCTCTTAGCTCTAAATTATTTAAGTTCACGGCGCTGTCTGTAGCGTTATCCTTAGCAGGCTGCGGCGGCGGTGGTGAGGATGGCGGTACAGATATACTTCCGCCAAAACCAGATTTAAATAATCCAGGTACAGGTGACAATGGTAATAGTGGAGATGATAATGGTGATGGTGAGGAACAAACGCCAGTTGAGGAACCTGATTTTTTTCTTCAGAAGCTCACCGTAAGCCCGAATGTTATAGAGTTAACAGATGAAGAAACCGTGTTTACGGTTACGGTCAAAGCGGTACAAACAGCAACTTCAGCGGCAATGATTAATAAAGAAGTTAGCTTAATGGTAGAAGGGTCTGAGAGTAATGGTATTACTATCGAAGGTGCCAGCACTCAGGTGACAGATAACGAAGGTAATGCAGTATATAAGCTGAAACTCAATCCGCAAGCAGTTACAGATGAAGCAGCATTGTTAAATGATGGTTTCAAATTAATAGCTACGGCTAATAAAGGTGAAGATGATCAAGTCGAGCAGACTAATACCGTGCGTGTTAGTAAGCAAGGCAGCGGCGATGGCACGCAAGTCGTCGAAAGCGAGCTTGATATCAGCACTTCGTTGGCGACTAGCTCTGTCTCTAACAATGTCTTAAATGTATACGGTGATACTGCAACGCTTAGTGTTGTTGCAAAAAATGATCAGGGCGCTCGCGTCAAAGACGTCGCAGTGGGCTTAGGCATCGCGAATGTCAAAGGCGTTGCCATCATTGGTGGCAGTAAGAAAGTTACTGATACTAATGGTCTAGCTACTTTTACCATTCAAGTAGATGATAAATTATCAGATGCTGATCGTGCGGCGCTAGTGGACAAAACCATAGCTTATACTATCAATATTGCAGAAAACAGTGGTGCAACGAAAGAAACTACAGGTGAGTTTAAAGCAGCGCTACCTATTTCTGATTATGCGATAAGCGTAACTACTAGTCCGAGTCGTCTTAGCGCTTATGGTGATAGCCAAACGATTGCTATCAGTGCTACTGCCAAAAATAGCAACGTACCAACGACTATCAATGGAGCGACAGCCACTATCAAGCTTAACGATGCAGTGACTGGAGTCAGCTTAAATACCAATAAAGTAACTCTAAATGCTCAAGGGCAAGCCAATGTAACCTTAAATGTTGCTAATACTGTGGACGCAGATGACCGCAAAACGCTTATCGAAGAAGGTATTAGTTATACGGTCGTCTTAACAGAACCTAACCGTTCAACTACTACTAAAACAGCGACTAGCGCTGTGTATTTGCCGGCTGCAGAGTACAAGATTAATTTTAATGAAAGCAGCAAAAAACAGCTATCTAGTTCAGGCGGTAGTGCCGTCATTAGCTTCCGAGTTAACGACAAACGAGGCGGCATCATTGCAGGCCAAAAAGTGACTGCAAGCTTACCCGAGGGTTTAGCTAAGGCTGGTCTATTAACACTGCAAAATAACTCTGAACAAACTACAGATAATAATGGGGAAGTCAGCTATACCGTACGCGTCCCTAACAACTTAACATTGGCACAAAAAACACAATTAGAGAATGCTGGAGCGTTTGTACTAACGGCTAGTATGACAGAGGCGTCAGGTGTATCTAGTTCTGTCAGTAGTGAAAGTATCCGTATTGGCTCTGATATAGGTCAAAGCGATATCCAATTATCAGCGCAAAGCTTACCGGCGATCGTTAGCGTCTTAGATGAGCAGTTTAAGCTACAGGTTGCTGCTAAACGTCAGGACGGCAGCGCAGCAGCAGATCGAAAAGTTAAACTAGTGTTAGATGATAAAACGAGTACCGGCATTACTATTATCGGTAATGAGCTTACTACTAACAGTAATGGCGTCGCCGAGTTCACTATTGCTATTAACCAAAACCTAACGCCTGATCAGCGTGAGAAATTGGTTGCGTCAGGAATTCGCTATACTGCCGTCCTAACGGATAATGATGGAACGCAATCTAAGACTTCTCAAGAGGTTGAGGTTCAACAACCAGTGACTAGCATTCAGTTTGCTTCTATTGCTACCCCGAGCATTAGCGAGTTTGGTGGTGATGGCAACATCAACGTCAAGCTCACAACCAAAGACAGTAATGCTAAACCAGTAACAGGTAAAAACATTACTATTCAATTAGGCGCCAAAGCACTTAGTTATGGCGTCACTGTTACGCAATCGGCGACGACAGACTTTAGTGGTAACGCGCTATTTGCGGTTAATATACCAAGCAATCTAACCGCTGCCCAGCGTGCTGATCTTAAAAAGACTGGGGTTAACTATCAACTGTCTTATGTCGAAAACGGTATTGTCTATAATTCTGCTGCTACCAAAGTCACTATCATTACGCCAGCGGTCTCCTTGAATCTGCTCAATGCTACTAATAATATCGACAATCAAGCCGGTTATATTCTAAATAACGTCGGCAGTAGTGCTAGCATACAAGCGCAATTAAACGATCAGGACTCTGGTGAGCAAATCGCTAATCAACCTATCAGATTAGAATTTACCAACAAATCTTTAGCAGGATTGCTAACGGTGAACGGTCAAATCGGCTCATCAAAAATTACTGCAACTACTAGTGCAAATGGTCTAGTTAGCTTCGATGTAGTTGTACCAAATGATCTGAATGCTGAGCAAAAAGCTGCTCTAAACAAAGCGCCACTGACAGCGATAGTGACCGAGACGCTGACTGGTAAAGAGCAACAGGTCAAAATCAAAGTGCAGTCTATGGCTTCTGCTATCTCTTTATCGTCGACTTCATCAAAACTGCTTAATTTAAATGGCGGCGAAACTCAGATTGAGGTTATCGCCAAGGATAGTAAAGGCAATGTAGTAACGGGTCAAAAAGTCTTCTTAGCGCTGCCGGCAACTGCGGCTAGTAATGGTGTGACGCTAGTGTCAGGCGGCAGCCAGACTACTGATGATTCAGGCAAAGCTATATTTACTCTTGCTGTACCTAATAATCTAACGGATAAGCAAAAGCAGGATATTGGTGGCAGTTTTGTTGTTGGTTTATCAGCCGCCGACACTAGTGGCAACATTACTGCTAAAAGCGCTACAGTCAACACGCAAACTCCAGATATCACTGGTACTCAAGAAAGTCTAACTATTGGCGCCAATAAGGTTGTCAATACCAAAGGCGATACCTTTAAGGTGTTTGTAAGACTCAAAGATAATGAAGGCAGTATTGCTGGTCGTGTTGTACGCTTGAACGTTGATAACCCTGTTGAGACTGGCGTTAGTGTCGCAGCCAATGGCACTGCTACCACTAACAGTGATGGGGTGGCTACTTTCGACTTGACTCTAGAGCCTGGCGCAAATGTTAATCAAGCGATTCTAGAGAAAGGTATTGGACTGACAGCAACGACTACGACCGCTGAAAACACTGAATTGGTACAAAGCTATATCGTAGCTGTCGACACTGCAACGATTGATAATTATCAGATTTTAGTCTCTGCCGATAAAGTGACTCTAAATACTGGCGGTGATCAGACCAATGCAACCTTCCGCGTAACTGATAGTAGTGGCGGAGTATTGGCTAACGTTCCAGTACAGTTAAGCATAGAAAATTTAGAGTCAAGTGGTGCGGCTTTAACCACCCCTAGTGTTGTCAGTACTGATGCTGAAGGCAAAATTGATGTTGGTATTTTATTAGCAGCAAACACGGTAGATGCTCGTTTAAATCACAGTGTGGTTATTAATGCCAAGATTATTACACCAAGATACGATGCCAATGGTGATGTCACATTACAAGTACGCGAAGAAAAATCACTAAGCTTATCAGCGATTGGCACAAGCATTACGCTTGAAGCTTCAGAAACTCAGCTCAAAGATGGCGAATCGACTACTATCAGTACAACTCTAGTAGATGGTGCAGGAATCGCTATAGCTAATGCTGATATAGAACTGGTTAATGCAGCTGGAGAGGTGATCTCTACTGAAGAAGTTATTACTAATGCTAGTGGCGAAGCCAGCTTTGAAATAAATGAGAGTGACTTAACGTTTGATAATAATGGTAATCTGCGTGTATTTGTTAGAGCTTTAGGTACTGTTAATACTCAGCGCAGTCTTACTAGCATTGATTTGGTTAAAGTTTCGCAAGCCGGTATCAGCTTTATAGATATCGAAGATGTGTATGATGTTAATAAGCAACAAACCATCAATGTACAGATTCGCGCGGATAGTGCAGCACAAGCACAAGCCCTTATCGGTGAGACTCTTGAAGTTCAGACCACTCTTGGACAATTTAACAACGGCAATGGTAGTGATAACGTTATTCTCACCAGAAGAATTAGAGCTACCGATATCGCAGAAAATATCATTACCATACCTGTGCGCTTACGTTCTGAATTAGCAGGCACCACAGTATTAGAAGCTAAAGTACTTGGTATATTCGCTCCGGGTACTAATAGCACACTTAAATACCAAACGACAATCGATACACGCTTCCGTGCGACGACCCCTGCAAAAATGCTGTTCCAAGCGGTTAAATCGGTCATCACTCCTGGCACCAGCACTGAAGTTGTCGCGACGGTCAAAGATGAAAATGATGTACCCGTCGAAGGGCAAACGGTCGTATTCAGTCGTGCGTCAGATTCTTCAGCGGGCCGCTTATCGGCTGCAACAGCAGTAACAGATAGTAGAGGTGAGGCGCGTGTCGTCTATCAAGCCAATGCCAGCTCGCCTATCGGCGGGGTGATTATCAACGCACGCTTATTGCAAGATGATGCCAATATCGGTAGTAAGACCACTAATATTACTGTCTCAGAAGAAGCGGTCTATACTACTTTAGCATTCGCTAATAAGTTATCTTCTGATGATATTTACTATACGGTACGTGGATCGATATCAGTCATGGATGGCTCTGGTCGTGCTGTAGCGGATCAAGAGGTATCAATTAAGTCTTATGCAACGGAATATGCTCAAGGCGTATATTGTTTATTAAATAGTACAACGACTTATCAAGCTGCTGATATCGATGAGCTTGATGAATTTGGCAATGTGATTCAAACCACTACACCTGAGCCTCAAGTATTCTCTGAAAAAACGCCAGTACCACTACGTTCTGATTGGTATCCTACTGAAGATGCCAACTATAACTACACTTTAGACCAAGACTCAGACCCTATTTTAAATGAAGATAGAAATCTAAATGGTACACTCGAAGCTATCAATCCCGTGACTATCATTGGTGGTACGCTCTCAGATGACGGTTATTCGTTTGTTACAGATGATGAAGGCCGTGCAGACTTTGAGATTCGCTACCCACTACGTTACTCTAACTGGGTGAAAGTACGGTTCGACGCCTCTACCTTTGTCAACGGAAGCGAAAACACCCAGAGTATTAACTTCCAGCTACCGGTAGCAGTAGACGACTTATCCGTTAGTGGTGACGACCTGATAACACCTTGGATTGGTAATACCAGTCCGTTTGGTGATGGTGGCGCAAGATGTACTAATAGTTTGAGCGTAACAATTAATGAGAACGAGTCACGTACTAGAGTCACTCTATCTCCTTATTCGCCAAACTATAATGTAACAATTAATGGTCAGTCATCAAGTAATCAGCCAAACGCAGGCTTCAATACTTATATTATAGACTTTAACCAAGCGTTCGAACTTGGGTCAACAGTTTCTGTTAATAGAAATGGTTTTGGCTTCTCCAAAGTTATTAAGCTAAGTGATAACTAAAGAGTTATCTAACTGATCTTTCAGTTTGTTTCGCCTAAACCCCCAACCCCGCGTTGGGGGTTTTTACATTCATAATCTAAATAACCAAATACAAGTAACTCAATCAGCAAATTTTTGCAAAATCTATTAAAATAGCCGATTTGCTATGCCATTAGAATACTTTTAACTGATGGCAGGCTACGTTTTATTTTTAATTGGGCGCACTATGTCAGACAATACCACGACTGCTACAGCAAGCATAAAGTCGAGCAAAACTTCTCAAAATGTACTATCTACTGATGTTATCGATACCGCGACGCTATTGATTAAGTGCCGCGACCAAGCGGGCATCGTCCAAGCGGTATCTGAATTTATTCATCGCTATGGCGCGAACATCATCACCTTGGATCAGTATTCCACCGCGCATGAGGGCGGGCAGTACTTTATGCGTTTAGAGTTTGCTTTGGCAGGCTTGAGCGAGATTATCGATAACTTTGAGGCCAGCTTTGCGCATACGGTTGCTAAGCGCCACAACATGACATGGCGGCTACACAACAATGCCATCAAGACCAAGGTCGGTATCTTGGTGTCAAAGTTCGATCATGCATTATTGGACTTATTATGGCGTCATCAGCGCGGCTTGCTCGATTGTGATATTACGTGTGTGGTCAGCAACCATCCTGACCTGCGCCAAGCGGTAGAAAACTTTGGCATCACTTTCCATCATGTACCTGTGACTAAAGACAACAAAGCAGATGCCGAAGAGCAGATTCATACGCTGATGGCAGGCAATGACTTATTGGTATTGGCGCGTTATATGCAGATATTGTCGTCCGATTTTGTCAAACGCTGGCCGATGCAGGTGATTAATATCCATCACTCATTTTTGCCAGCGTTTGTCGGTGCCGACCCGTATCGTCAGGCTTATGAAAAAGGTGTCAAACTTATCGGCGCAACAGCGCACTATGTCACCGCCGAGCTCGATCAAGGGCCTATCATCGAGCAAGACGTACACCGCGTCACCCATCGTCAGGGCGTGGCGGAGCTGCGCGCTATTGGCCGTGATATCGAGCGCAATGTCTTGGCACGTGCAGTCAACTGGCATGTACAAAACCGCGTGATTGTAGCGGGTAATAAAACCGTGGTGTTTAATTAAGGTATTTAATTAAATAGTGCTGAAATCACTGTAAGTCAGTAAAAAG
Organism: Psychrobacter submarinus; assembly: GCF_904846685.1. GTDB lineage: Bacteria > Pseudomonadota > Gammaproteobacteria > Pseudomonadales > Moraxellaceae > Psychrobacter > Psychrobacter submarinus. Next base: position 1,090,141 of record NZ_CAJHBQ010000001.1, on the reverse strand, counting down.
GCCGCCAGTCATTTTCTATTATGACTGGCGGCCTTTTTATGTTTGCTGCTTGAAAATACCAACTATAGCAGCATCTCTAATACAAACTTGCTACCAACAAAGCCAATTGCCAGTAGGATAAAAGCATAAATGGTGATGTTGGCCGCACGTTTGCCGCGCCAGCCTGAGCGCCAATGACCGAATAATAAGCCACCAAATAACAACCAAGACAGCAGGCTAAACACGGTCTTGTGGACGATATGCTGCGCCATCAAGTCCTGTACGTAAATAAAGCCAATCCCCAGCGCGATACTCAGCAAGACAAAGCCAACTAAGAGCATATCAAACAACAAGCTCTCCATACTTTGTAGAGATGGCAGCTTATTGACCCAAAATCGGTGGATGGTTTTGTGCTTAAGCTCACGAATTTGTAGCCGTAAAAACAGTGCTTGCACCGCCGCCATCAAGAGCACACAATAGGCCGCCAGCGACAGTAAAATATGGGTCTCAAGCCCGAGGCTGATATCGGTAATGGGCTGATAGGGGGCACGGCCGACATAGCCTGCGGTCATACCTAGCAATGCAGTAGGCGCCGCCAAAATCCCTAAACTGATAATAGGGCGGTACAATGAGAACAGCACGTAAAAAAGTAAGAAAAACAAACTGGTTAGACTAAGGACGTTAAATAGATTAAAATTTAAACCATAAAGCGTGACAATATAAGGATATAGCAGCACTGCATGAGCAAGAATCCCGATTAATAGCAGCGCAAGGCTAGCGGATTTATGGATAACTCTATTCGTCGTCAACGCCCAGCCGATATAAAGACTGACCACAATATAAGCCGTACTGGCAATCACAAACGCAAGTAACACAGGCATGCCTCATGAAGTAGCAGCGGCGCAAAACTATCGCTATTATGACTTAGCGGCGCTCAAGTGACTGCTAAAATGATATGATTAGAATAATCGTTCAATTTATCATAAAATGGTCTCTAATTGAGAATCATCTCATTTATTATTTTTGCTATAAGTTTTGATACAGCTCATCCTAAAGACAAAGAGTACAGCTACAGTAGCACTGTATTTATCTTATAGTGGATTGGCTATACCTTTATTTTATTCTCGCTTTAGGACTATTATGTCGAGTTAAACTAGCAATGGCTCGTTACCGCTGATATACGAAGCTGGTCTATAAAGTCCAATCCCTATTTAGTAATCATTTATTTGTTATAAGCTACAGAACACAGAACACAGAACACAGAACACGTTAAAACATTCACTGAAATACGAGACATACTTATGTTTGATACCTTAACAGAACGCTTATCTTCGAGCCTACGTAATATCGTAGGATCTGGACAACTGACTGAAGACAATATCAAAGACACGCTGCGCGAAGTGCGTATGGCATTACTAGAGGCTGACGTGGCGCTACCTGTCACCCGTGACTTTGTCAAACGTGTCAAAGAGCAGGCACTGGGTGCTGAGGTGCTAAAAGAGCTGGCGCCGGGCCAAGCCTTTGTCAAAATCGTCCATGACGAGCTGACCGAGATGATGGGCAGCGCCAATCAGCAACTAGAGATGACGGGTAAGCCGCCAGTCGTTTACTTGCTCGCCGGTCTACAAGGGGCGGGTAAAACCACCACTGCCGGTAAGCTTGCCAAGTACTTACAAGAGCGGCAAAAGAAAAAAGTCATGCTGGTCTCAGCCGACGTCTATCGTCCAGCCGCGATTAAGCAACTTGAGCAAGTCGCCGGGCAAGTGAATGCTAAGTTTGTCAATTCTACGGTGGAAGAAGATCCAATTGAAATTGCCAAGCGCGCTATCGAAGAGGCAAAAATTCAATATCAAGACATCTTGATCATCGATACCGCCGGCCGCCTTGCCATCGATGAGGCGATGATGAACGAAATTAAAGCGCTGACTGCGGCGGTCAATCCGTCTGAGACGCTGTTCGTCGTTGATGCCATGACTGGGCAAGATGCGGCTAATACCGCTAAGGCCTTTAACGATGCGCTGCCATTAACGGGCGTTATCCTCACCAAAACTGATGGTGATGCGCGCGGCGGTGCGGCGTTATCAGTACGCGCTATCACCGGTAAGCCTATCAAGTTCTTAGGACGCGGCGAGCAGTTAGACGCGCTTGAGGCCTTCCATCCTGAGCGTATCGCCCAGCGTATCCTTGGCATGGGTGACGTACTCAGCCTAGTAGAAGAGGTCGAGCAAAAGATTGACCGTGATAAAGCTGAAAAAATGGCGAAAAAGATGCAAAAGGGCGGTGACTTCGACCTTGAGGATCTATTGACCCAGTTTCAGCAAATGAAGAGTATGGGCGGTATGGCAGGGTTTTTAGATAAGATGCCGGGTATGGGCGGCTCTGATATGCAAAAGGCCGTCGAAGACGCTAAGCCTGAAGAAAAAGTGCGTGAGATGGAAGCGCTTATCAATTCGATGACGCCGTTTGAGCGTAAAAACCCAGATAAGATCAACCCAAGCCGCAAGCGCCGTATTGCCGCAGGCTCTGGGCGTGAGATTCAAGACGTCAACCGTTTGCTCAAGCAGCACAAGCAAATGGCAAAGATGATGAAAATGATCTCAAAGCCAGAAGGCATCAGTAAAATGATGAAGTCGATGCAAGGGCTAATGGGCGGTGGCGGCGCAGCGGGTGGCGGTGGTCCGTTATTCGGCGGCGGTAGTGCCAAAGGGCAAGGCGGCATGAAAAATGTCAATCAAGCCGAAATGGCTAAGCAGATGGGTCTCGATCCTAACAATATGCCAAGCGCGGAAGACATGCAAAAGCAGATGGCGGATATGCAAAATCAGATGCCAAAGGGCTTTAAAAAGCGCTTTTAATAAATATTATAGTGATGCATGACAAAGCCTCAAAGCTAGCTTTAGCTTTGAGGCTTTGTGTTATGATAAGCGCTATTTATAACTACCAATTTGCTAGCAAAAAATGAAGTCTTTAACATAAGCCGAGGTCATGATGTTTTTAGCTATGGATACCGTGTTTGATCAGTGTTCGGTCGCCATATTGGATGGCGAAGGGCAAGTTGTCTTTAGCCAAACCGAAAAAGGCAAACGTGAGCAAACGCGGCAAATACTGCCGATGATAGAAGCGGCTTTGCAGGCTAGCGACTTGCCGCTTAGCGATATGCGGGCACTGATATTCAATCGTGGCCCAGGCGCTTTTAGTGGTATTCGTATCAATACTGCGGTGATACAAGCGCTATCGGTGGCGCATGATTTGCCTTGTGTCGGCGTATCGAGTTTGCAGGCTATCGCGCAGAGTGCATATCAGCAATACGGCTTAACGCACGTTTATAGTGCTCTTGATGCGCGTATGCAGCAAGTATACTTTGGTGAGTATGCGCTAGCAGATAACGACAGTCGAATTGCGATTATGCAGCCCATGCTGACTACTGCTAAAGGTAATGCGGATGAAGAGAACGGTACGGAGCGCTTATTAGATTATGAGCGTCAAACGGATAATAATTTGCCGATAGTAGGCAATGGCGCAAGCTTGCTCACTTTGCAAGATGAGCAAATCACGCATGACGATATTTGGCCAGATGCGGTGATCATTGGCCAAATTGGTATCGCAAAGTTTATGGCGGAGGGCGGTACAGAGGCGGCAGGCGCATTACCAAAGTATCTGCGTAATCAGGCTTGGAAGACTCTAAAAGAGCAAGGCAAAGCTTAAGGGGCTTAACGGCTATCTATTTGTTTTTTTAACAAAAAAATTTTCAATATAAAAATGTTGTAGCGCTACTGGGATGAATTTTGCACAGCATCGAATAAAAGCAGCACGCAAGGAGGGTTTATACCAGTAGCGCCCTTCAATTTATGACAGCATTGTTTTTAATTAACTATATCATCATATCGAGCAGGCGCTACGTCTGTGGTTAGGAAAGCGTACGTGGACATTATTTTATTTATTCAAGCCGTCATCATGGGTATCGTTGAAGGTATCACTGAGTTTTTACCCATCTCTAGCACCGGCTATCTGATTTTATCTGCTGATATCATGGGCTTTTGGACCAAAGAAAAGGTCGATCTGTTCGTCGTCGTGGTACAGCTAGGCGCTATTCTCGCGGTCATTTACGACTATTGGGGTAGACTCTGGCAAGCGCTGATGGGGCTGATAATCGGTAAATCTGAGACGATGGGCAATCCGCGTCAGCTTGGGCTTAGTTTGATTGTCGCCACTATTCCGGTGATGATCGTTGGCTTTACTTTCGCCGATCAGATCAAGGCGTACCTATTTAACCCTATTGTTGTCGCTATTATGCTCATCATCGGTGGTCTGCTGATATTTTATGTCGAAAAGCGCCCGAAAACGATTATCGCCAAAGAGGCAGAAGAGGTGAGTTTTAAGACCGCGCTAATGATAGGTCTGTTTCAATGTTTAGCGTTAATACCAGGCACCTCGCGCTCGGGCGCAACCATTATCGGAGCGCTTTGGCTTGGCGTTTCGCGTAAGGCTTCGGCAGAGTTTTCTTTCTTTTTGGGTATCCCAGTGATCGTTGGTGCAGGCTTGCTTGATTTAGCGAAGCATCATGAGGTACTGGCTAGCAGTGAAGATTGGCTGGTATTAGCGATAGGCACGGTCGTGTCCTTTATCGTAGCGCTGCTATGCATACGCTGGTTGGTTGCTTGGGTGAGTCGCCGCGACTTTACTATTTTTGCTTGGTTGCGCATTGTCACCGGCGTCATCGTGTTACTAGCGGCTTGGGTGTTTGGGTATCAGTTTGCCGGATAAAACGATAAAACTACTTTATGTTAATCACTCACAGCTTACCGCTGTTGAGCGCCTGCAGACATTAATTGCTGATAATCAACTGCCAATAACGCTCGATGTAGAGCGCATTGAAGGTAAAATAAAACAGCGGTTAGCAGCACTAAATGCTGAAGGCGAGCAAGCCGCTTTGTTATTGGATAACAAAAACAAACTATCCTTATTAAAGGATGGTCTCAGCGTAGCACCAGAGTGGGATAAATTGCAGCGGCGGGTAGTGAGCGCCGGGCGTAAGTCGGAGCTGATATTAAGGGCGGCAAAAATCAGCGCAGACAGCCAAGTGATAGACGCAACCGCAGGTTTCGGTCATGACAGTTTGATATTGGCCAGCACCGGTGCTCAAGTCACCATGCTTGAGCAGCAGCCGTTGATGGCATTGCTATTGTTGGTAGAGCAGCAGCGGATGAGTGCACAGCCCAATTGGCAAAAACTGATGGCGCGCTTAACTATTATCAACACGGACGCACTAAGTTATTTTGCTCAATTGCAAAAAAACACGACTGACCAAGCCGTAGCCGTTGATGTCGTTTATTTAGATCCGATGTTTCCAGAAGACAGCTATCAAGATAGTAAGACTGGCAAAGGCGCAAAAGTGGGCAAGCAGATGCAAGCGCTGCATCACCTAGCAAGACCGCCAACGTTAGACGAAGAAAAAGCACTACTCAATAACGCGCAGGCCGTAGTAGCTGATAATCAAGAAGGACGAGGACGGGTTATCGTTAAGCGTCCGCAGCAAGCGCCATTTTTGTCTCAGCAAAATCCCGATGAAAGTTGGCATAATGCAGCCCTCCGCTTTGATGGTTATTTCGTTTAGTGGAATATGAGTCATTATGTTTATATTGATCTTTAGTAGCAGTCAGCTTAGGAGAGAGCGATGTTAACCATCATAGTTTGGGCGGTAGGAGCCGCATTATTATTAATAAATATATTTTTGCGCACCCGTATTTTGCGTTTAGAAGCGGAGCTTAAAAAGCTACGCAGTCCGCAAGAATATATGACCTATCTACGTCAGCAAAACGTCCAAGACAATAAAGTTGCAGCAATCAAGGCATTACGTAAGCAGTATCCTGAGTTGTCGTTAATCGAAGCCAATAGTCTGTATGAGAACCTATAAAGAGCATCAAAGTTATGAGTAGTACGCCCTTAGAGTTAAGCCTAAAAGACAAGCTGCATGCCTATATGCAGTTGACGCGCTTTGATAAACCAGTCGGTATAGAGCTGCTACTTTGGCCGACGCTGTGGGGTGTGATGCTAGCAGCGATGGGGCAGGCGCAAAAGCAGGGCATGGTGGCCGGCTTGCCTAGTCTAAAAGTATTTATTATCTTTGCGCTTGGGGCGATTTTGATGCGGGCGGCAGGCTGCGCGATTAATGATTTTGCCGATCGTAAAGTCGATGGTCATGTGACGCGCACGAAAGGCAGGCCGCTTGCTGACGGTCGTCTGTCAGGTCGTGAGGCAGTCGCCGCGTTTTTAATATTGGTGACTCTCAGTGCTTGTCTATTGTTTTTTTTACCGATACAAGTGTTCTATTGGTCGCTTGGTGCAGTAGTGCTAGCGTTTATTTATCCGTTTATGAAGCGCTTCACCCATCTGCCGCAAGTGTTCTTAGCTGCCGCCTTTGGTTGGGCGATTCCAATGGCTTATGTGGCGGTACAAGGCGCGCCTGATATTTGGTGTTGGCTGCTATTTATCGCTTATATGTGCTGGACGGTGGCCTACGATACTCAATATGCGATGGCAGATCGCGAAGACGATTTAAAGATTGGGGTTAAATCCACCGCGATACTCTTTGGCCGTTTTGATATCGTTATCATCTCTATTCTACAAGTATTGTTTTTGCTGATAATGGGCGTGGTATTGTGGCATTATTTTGTCCCAACGAGCTTAAATATCATTCCTGTCTTTGGCTTAGCCTTAGTAGCAATGATGTTCGCTAAGCAAAACAGCGCCTGCGCTAGCCGTCAGCCGATACCTTGTTTCCAAGCTTTTTTGGCGAATATCTGGGTCGGGCGTTACGTCTTTGTCTTAACCGCTATCTCTTGTCTATGGACGACTTTCAATGGGTAAATTCTCTGAGTCATTAAAGCGACGCTCGACTAAGAAGCCTGTAGTTAATGAAGTACAAACAGCTTATGAGATTAATCTTGCTGAGCATGGCTTGACCCGCGAAGAGGTTATTGCTACTGAGCGTAAGCTTGCCAAATTCGCTAATACTATGGATTCGGTGGTGCGCATACCTTTCACTAAGCAGGGCTTAGGTGCGGATGCGGCGCTATCCACCATTCCATTAGCAGGTGATATAGCCGGACTGATATTGACCAGTTATGCGTTTATTTTAGGCCGGCAATTAGGCGTTCCTGCCAATAAAATGACCCCAGCGGTACAGCTGGCACTGGTTGATACGGTAGTGGGTATCGTGCCCGGTATTGGCACCTTACTCGATATCTTTATTCGCCCAAGTCGTAAGACTTTGACTATCGTTCATCAGCATTTGCAAGACGAGTATGGCATTACTGAGACCACTCATCTAGATCGGCCGTTTTTGCATCAGAGCCTAGAGGATAAGCAGCGGCAGAGTGCGATTTGGCGCAATCCAGTCGTCGCTTGGATATACTTGCATATTCCTGATATTTTGGGGCTTATTATTATTGTCTTTGTGGTGCTGGGACTTTGGACCGTGATTAGATGGTTAATCGGCTTATTTTCTTAGGCTGAAACGATGAGTCTGACTCTTTTTAAGTCAGCCAATCATAAACACTAAGTCTGAGTCACTACTTCCGCCTCAGCGCTAGTCGCTTCATAACTTGTGATAGTGCCGTTTTCTATTAGATCTATACTACTACCGCCGCCATGACTGACCAGCTCTATGCTACCATCCTTGGAGCGATAAGTAGGGTTATTACCTTGACCCTCTGGCGCGCTCAAGGTCAGTTTAGGTCTATTAGGTAGGGTAACAATCGCATTCAAAACACCTGTCGCTGATGTCTCAAAAACTACCGATAGGCTCTCACCACTAGCACTGCGATATTCTACATCAGTAATCTGCGTGCCTTTTACTGCCTGCTCTAGGTTTGGGCTGCTGGTCTCTGTGTTAGTCGTCACTCCTGCTGCGCCAAGGTCGTCCTCAAGTGACTCAAGCTCAATATCATGCTCGCTTGACGTCTCTTCTACAATTGTCGCCGATTTTTGCTCATTTTCTTCATTATTGACGTCGGTTTCTTCAACTGTTGTTGCTACAGGCGCGGCTGACTCCTCAATGACTACCGTTTCAGTTTCAGGCTCTTGTTGGCAAGCTATCAATGCGAAGCTTGCTATACCTAAAGCCATAATAGGTAGCAGGCGAGTTTTAGGCTGAGTCTTAGATAAGCTTTTCATAATAGATGCCTTATTATTGATATACAAGAGCTGTAATACGTAACAGATGAGTTAAATTTAAGCCCACCCTAAGCTAACCACTTTTTTATTTTGTATAAACTTAACTGCTGACGGTAATAACCACTCGGCGCTGACCGCCATAATTGCGGTGCTCGCACAAATAAATTCCTTGCCAAGTACCGAGTCCTAACGCGCCATTCACAAGTGGTATGGTTAAGCTCACCCCAAGCATTATGCTTTTGAAATGCGCAGGCAAGTCGTCGCTTCCCTCAAGTGTATGACGATAATGGGGCTGATCGGCGGGCGCAACTTTATTAAGCCAATCTTCAGTATCTAAGCGCACATCAGGGTCGGTATTTTCATTGATAGCAAGGCTGGCTGAGGTATGCTGCAAAAATAGATGCACTAAGCCTATTTTTGTATCTCTCGATATCAGCTTGTCGATAGCTTGGTTAATCTGCGGCGTAATAATATGAATACCGCGCGAGTAGGCGGGTAGGGTTAGGGTGGTTTGTTGATAAGGCATCAGTTGCTCTCGCTATGAGGTTAGTGGCGTCTGCAGGCGTTTACGATTCGGTGATAACTTGCTCATCATCTCGCTTGATAAAGGCGCAAACGCTCCTAACATAATATCAGCCAAAGCCTCGGCACATACCGGTGCAAAGGCATAGCCTTTTGCGCCCATCGCACTCATCACCCATAGGCGCTGACTGCCCGTTAGTTGACCAACGATAGGATGATAGTCTGGCGTTTGCGTGCGTACGCCTGCGCGCGCTTGCCAAGACTGCGTGTCGCTTGGAATAATAGCGTCAAGCTCAGGAATAGCTGTGATTAATTTATCACGGCTAACCTCATGCTCATCTGCTCTTACACTAGTATCAATATCATTACGCACAAAACTTGCACCCAATAAAAACTGCGACTCTCCTTCTGCTACAGGATTTAACTTAGCATCGCCAGCTTTTGGCGTAAATAGACTACAATACCCGCCATATTTAAGCGGTAGTTTCGGTAGACTGCCAAGCTGTTTAGCAGTCGGCGTAAACCAAGACAGCTGCCCACGTATCTTACGACAATCAAAAATACGCTCGTCTAACTGATGACTCTCAAAAGCCGCGCAAATTACTACATTTACTGCTTGTAGTGTGATTGTACTAGCGCTTTGTTCTGTATGATTGTGACCGCTAACGCTGATATGGTCTTTTTGCTCGTCTATCTGAGTCACTTCTAAGCGTTTAAAGCGAATCAGTGGATGAGCCAGAATAACGTCCTTTAATGCTTGCGGATTGATTAGACCTGACTGCGGTAGATATAAGTTCTCAGTCAAATCCTGCGCCGTTAATCCTGACAATTCACTTGCTTTGCTAGCTGGCAAGGTTGTCGCTAAATCATCAGGGTAAGCACCAATCTGACTACTGTCGATATTGGCCTTTAGTAGTAAATCAAGCGCCGCTGTCGGCTCGATAATAGGCGCGCTATGCTGCTTTTTTGCTTGCTCATTGAGCTGTTTATAGAAGCGGCTACTATAGAGATAACCGATGGTATGTAGGTGCTCATTAGCGTGATGAAGTGGCGTCATCTTCGGTGCGAGTAGGGCGCGCGGATTGCCCGATGCCCCTGCTAATGGCGCTGTTTTATCCAGTAGAGTCACTTTGATGCCGCGATTAGCCAACGACCAAGCCAGCATTAGCCCTGCAACGCCAGCACCAATAACGATATAGTGATAGTTATCTGAGGTAGAGCTTCGCTTAGAGTTATCTTGAGTAGGAGTTGTCGGCAAACTCTCACTGACTCTGGCAGTCAGCATCTCACGCTTACGGCCAAAGCCTTTGACTTTGTTTATCGTAAAGCCATGCTCTTGTAAGCCGCGTTTGACCACTCCAGCACAGCTATAAGTGGCTGCGGTAGTGCCAACAAAGGAGAGACGCTGCAATTGCGCAAAAATCGTCTCTGCCCACAATGACTCATTGCAAGAAGGGGCAAAACCGTCTAAAAACCAAGCATCCACTTGTGGTTTGCTTCCAGTTTCAGTATCTGCAGTGCTAGTAGTTCCAGTATCTGTCGCTAATTTCGCTAGACTACTCTGAGCCTCACCAAGCCAAATATCAACGGTGAGATTATCTTCCTCAAAATGCAAGCGATGACAGCCTTCGATAAGGCTAGGGTATACCGCCAAAAAACTTTCAATATTTTGTGCCAGCTCAGGGGCGCGCATGCTCCACATACCCAAGATTTGCCTTAAGTCTGTCAGGAGGATAGGGTGCTTCTCAGTAGTGATAAAATGCAGTCGCGCAGTGTCTAGATTGGGATGTTCGACTCGTAGCTGTTGCCATAATTGCCAAACCGCTAGCAGATTAAGGCCAGTACCAAAACCTAATTCAGCAATAGTAAAGCACTGATGAGCGCTAAGATTGACCAAGCGCTCAGCAAGCTGATTGCCCTGAATAAAAACATAACGCGACTCAGCTAAGCCGTCGGCATGAGAAAAATACACATCGCCAAACTCACCAGATACCGGCACTCGGTTACCGCTATCGTCACTCTGCCATGCGATATTGGCAGGGATAATCGCGTTTGCATAAGCGCTAGTGCTAGTGTTGGTAACATTAGTGACAAGAGTAGACATAGAGATCTCAACGGCTAAGAGAGATAAGAAAGGAGGTAGCTGACATAACCGACTATATCAGCTTAATTTATAAAATAACATTGTAAGGTTAGCAAGATTAGTAAGAGATAGAACAGCTTAAGGGTATCAAAACTATCAAAATTAGCAAAACTATCAAAATTAGCAAAACTACCAGCGCTCTCGGCGTACAAATACTAGCCAAGAGATAAAAATACCGACCAGTAAGCTAATCAACACTGTAAAAGCACCGTATAAAAACAGCTGACCTTTGCTCTCATAAACCAAGACATTAGCCTGTGTCTGCAAGTCATTGACTTGTCGCTGCAACTGCGCGTTACGGCTGAGTAGCTGTTGGTTGGCGGCCGATAGCGCTTGGTCTGTTGGCTGTAGTTCAGTGGCAAGCGTTGGTTTGCCATCGGCATCGGTAGTCGCCGCTGGTCGCACTGACGTTGACGTCTCAGCCGGCTCGGATTGTGCGGTTGTTGGCTCTGTAGAAGATACGGCTGATGCCGCTTGCACACTAGCAGCGCTGAACAGTAAGGCCATAGCCAGTAGAGCAAACAAAGCGCACTTGATGATATAAGTTGGCACGAAAGAGGTTTGACTCACGATGATGAAACCTTATCGCTAGGTAGGGTGTGGATAAAAGGTCTGACATCGACATGGCTATACACGCCATCGCGTAGATAAGGCTCAGCATCGACCCAAGCTTGCGCTGCTGCTAACGACTCAAAATCCGCGATAATAACACTACCTGACATCGCTGCCGCATCATGCTCAATAGGCGTGGGACCAGCGATAATTAGACGCTTGTCGCGATCTAGAGCTTGCAAGCGCTCGACGTGTTCTGCTCGCGTGATCTTACGCTGGGCACTGCTATTTGCCACATCGTGACCGATAATTACAAATAAGGGCATCAGGTTTCCTTTAATAAGAGTAATGAATAATAACGACTTATTATTATCAAAATTAGCATTTAGTAAAGTGCTGTTATTCGTATATAGTCGGTGCTCATTAACAACCTCTCATAACACGATAAGCTTCAGGGGTTGTATGAGCAAACCATTGAATAATAAGCGCTATTTAGGTTTTTGATCCGTCAAGGCCGGATTAATATGGTTTTTTAATACCGCGAACTGCGCAATAATAAATACCAGCATAATAGGTATCCAGCCGTAGGTTTTAAAATTAATCCAAGCCTCATCAGACATCGTAAATGCCGTGATATAATGAAGCACACCCATTAATACAAAAAACAAAGCCCAAGCGACGGTCAGCTTTTTCCAGCCGCTCATGGTCAGAGTGAAGACCTCTTTCATCGCCAATTGCATTAAGGGTTTATTAATAGCGGCGCTGACAAACAATGTTAAGGCAAAGATGCCATTAATAATAGGGGACTTCCAACGTAAATAAACGTCATCACGCAGCAGCAAGGTGCCGCCACAAAAAACAATGGTCAATAATAACACCACCCATTGCTGCTTATCGAATTTGCCTTTTTGGCGAATAAAGTGAATGGCATAAACGATGACAGTAGCGATAAGCAAAGCGCCCGCCGCTGCCAAAATACCATTTTGCCTAGCAACAACGAAGAAGGCAATTAGGGGAATAAAGTCTAATAAGGCTTTCATAGCAGATGAGATGTCCAACAAAAACGTAGAGTGTAGTTTACACGTCTACTGTACTAAACAAAAGCAGTCAGAGCTGCAATAACCATATATGACCACGCAGATATGGCTCTTACCTTTACTTTCTTTATTTTGATCTGACGATAACACTTTAAGGCCCGCTTTATGAAGATAGACTTACATTGTCACAGTACTTGCTCTGATGGCACTTATGCGCCTACTGAGGTGGTACAGCGTGCTCATAGCGCCGGCGTTGAGGTATTGGCTTTGACCGATCACGACACGCTGCTGGGTATCGATGAAGCAAGAGCTGCAGCTACTGCTTGTGGTATGCAGCTGATTAACGGCGTTGAGATCAGTTGTGAGCATACGCTAACGGGCGGTTATGGTAAAAACAAATCCACCAATAAGATCATTCATGTAGTGGGGCTTGATTTTGCTGATCGCGCGCAGATGCATGCCACCTTGCAGCACCTGCAAGACAGCCGTGCGACGCGCGGTCAGAAAATCACTGAGAAGCTTAGTGAGTTATTAAGTCTCGATTATGATGAGCTTTGGCAAGATGTACTGACTAAAGCAGGCGGTAATCCGCAAGCAGTAGGGCGCGCCCATATTGGGCAAGTGTTGTATGAGCGCGGTGAGGTCAAAACGGTACAAAAGGCATTTGACAAGTATCTGGCAGATCACAAGCCAGCTTACGTGGCGATTGAAGCGCTGAGTATGGCACGCGGTATCGAGCTTATTCATGCATGCGGCGGCAAAGCAGTGCTCGCGCATCCTACCCGCTATCATCTCTCAGCCACGCGAGTGCGTAAACTCATCAAAGAGTTTGCCGAGCTTGGCGGCGATGCCTGTGAGTTACCGGCTGATAGTGAGCCGGTCAGCACTCGGCGTATGGTCGATCGCACTATCGCTGAGCATCAGCTAGCCACCTCTATAGGTAGCGACTTTCACGGGAGTAACATGCCTTGGCGACGCCTTGGTGATGTACCTACTTTGCATGAAGAGCAGCGAGGGATTTGGCAATCTTTTGACTCATTATCTCGCCAGTAATAGCGAATGACTTAAAGCTATTGAGCGTTTTATGATTGAATCAAGACCTTACATTCGATAATATCAATAAAAAACTCGATTTATTTATACCAACCTGTATACGGCTGCGTATCCATGGCTATTTCGATATATCAATTAGGCTATAAGAAGCTCTCTCAGATTATATTTGAATGGCAAATAGCAGATCGTACCTCGCTACTTGCCTTATTTATTTTTATAGAAGTCGCTCTGCATTGGTTGTGGTTCTTGGTGGTATGGTTGTGCCGAGATACCGTTGAACCTTATGTCGATATGCATCTGTTTTACCCGCTTTGGTTAGGCGTTACGATCACTGGGGTGCTGCTGTGGTGGATGATTGGTTATTTATCACGCATAAAAAGCAACTATAAGCTATTACTGCGTTGGCAGCTTATATTGGTTCTACTCTACACGGTTTATATCACTTCTATCATTGTCATGGTCGGCTACAGTAGTCTAGTCGCTGGCGTATCGCTGATTGGCGGTGCTATGTTGGGGATGATGCTTATAAAGCGTCGTTATGTTTGGCGCACATTTTTATTACAGATATTTTTAGTGCTACTGGCCATTATCTCTCCTTACTTTGGTATCAGTTTGCCCAATTTGCGGCAAATGCCGGTCATCTCTCCGCTGATTGATATTTATAATTATCTCACTTATAACGAGATTATGACTATCGAAAACGCTATTGCCGCTTTTATTTTCACAAAAGAGACCTTGGATTGGGATGATATTAGTGAGCTACAGCGCTCATCGACTTTTTTTTGGCGCTCAACTCATGTCTATTTGGCACTTCCTAAAGCGCTTTTTACCGTCTATATTTTTCGTAAGCTGCTATATATCTTGGATGAGAGTAGAAAGGAGATTTTGGAGCATGCCCATAAAGATGAGCTAACGACTTTAGATAACCGCCGTTATGGCTTGACGCAAATGCAGCAGACCTTAGCAGACACTACAGCCACGCAAGACTATAGTGTGATTTTATTAGATTTAGATCTTTTTAAAGAAATTAACGACAGCTATGGCCACAATGTAGGCGATCAAGTATTACGCGAAGTGGCGCAAGTCTTAATTGATTCGCTAGCGACGACTGACGCTATCATTAGTCGTTATGGGGGTGAGGAGTTTTTGATTGTGCTACCCAATACAGCACATGCTGAGACCCTGAGTATCGCTGAGCAGTTGCGAGTAAGAATCGCTGAACACGTCATCCAAACCGAGGACAAGGATAGTGTCAAAGTGACTGCGAGTTTAGGGATTTATACCTTAACGGCTGATGAGCTCACGGTGATCAAAGACAGGCACTTCTCAAAAGAACGAGCGCTACTCAGCTCACAAGCGAAACCGACGCGCACGCGAGCAGCAGTATTTAGCCAAAACAAACCCAGCGGTTCTGCTAACGCTTTATCCGATATTCAGCAGCAGCTACCAAAGGATATCTGCCAGCACTTGATCAGTAGCGCTGATAAAGCACTATACGAAGCCAAAGATAGAGGGCGCAATGAGGTGGTCAGTGCTAATGATTTATTAGCAGTGGAAGCATAGAGGCGCAGTTGTTAACTTAATGACAGATAAATGTCTATAAGCTAGCGTACCGTTAAATTCTCAACTACACTTGCCAATACGCTAGTGGCAAAGCTGCCTGTCGTCAACGTAAAGCTCAAGACCAGCGTTTGCTCCCCATCTTGCTCATCCGCCCATCGCCAGCTCAAATCCTCAACCGGTAGTCGCAGTGCTCGTCTTTGCGCTTTTACCTCACGCTGCTCAAGTCCTGTTGCCAATGCCGCCAAAAGAGCATCTTGCTGTACGACTGTGTTCTCTAACTCAGCAGCATCGCCTGCTACTTTATCATTACCTGCGCCCCACATGACCGCGGTTGGATGAATATCACCGCTGGCCACTCGCGCTTGCAAGGTCTCATCCATGTGCTCGCTGGCAAATATCGAGCCTGAGCCATTTAGATTAAATACCTCGCCATTTAATCCTGTATTCCAGCTGCCGTCTTGCACTCTAGCGGCCAATATCTGATTAAAAATGAGGCTTCGCGCCGCCGATAACTCCATCGAGTTTTGCTCGCGTACGGCACTTTTACGTTTATTTTTCTTTTTAGCTGATGAAGTGCTTTTTAATGGTCTGGCAAATAGGTTTAGCGCTTCGCGGATATTATTACCACCAAAACCAAAGCGCTGCGGACCAAAATAGTTAGGCACGCCGGTCTTGCTGATGGTCTGTAAGTGCTGCTCTACGGATGATTTATCACCCAGCGTTTGATCTTTTGCAAACTCAATATCACGTAGAGTAATCACAAATTGATTGGCGTTATGCGTACCGCGATTTAATTTTTTATTATGCCAATGCTCAGCGATAATTTTGACCGTCTCATGCTCCTTGATATCTACAGGCGCAAAGTCGCTATCAGGCTTTTGTTTTTTAGGCAGCCGTAGACTAAACCACTGCGTCGTTAGCGCTAGGCGATCTTTAAGTCCTGAATAGCCGACATCGCGCAAAGGTATGTCCGCCCATTCAGAGAGTAATTTAGCTAAATAAGCGGTATTAATCCCTGATTTTTTGATATGTAGCCACAAGTGCTCACCCTCGCCTGTGAAGTCTACCTCTAACCGCTCATTGACCACAAAGTCTTCAGGTTTCGCTTTATAGAGCGCCTGTTTGATAGGTGGCGTCATAGGCTGAGGTAGATCAGCGGAATGGGTTACTGCCGCAAAGTCGATAGTGGCAGGGTCAAGATGTTGATTCTCTATAGCAGTCATAAGAAAGTCATTTAATAAGTGATAAAAGAATTATAGTCAGATCAGACAAAGATTGTTACAAATCTAAGCGCGCTGCTGGTATAAATTTTACTTGCGTGCTGTTGTCACAGAGGCTGCGCAAAATTCATTCCAGCAGCGCTATGTCACTCTTAAAGTGAATTGACTATAGTAAGACATTTAGGTTGATTCACTGAGTAAAGTAGCATAAACGCTTAACGCTTAACGCTTAAACTATCGAGTTTTGGATTAACCGCTGAAAAGTTACGATTTGCAACGCGCTAGATATACAAAAAAACATCGCCCGCCAAGTGGTCTTGCTACTATTAAAGATAACGCCATTTTTAATGGTACTTATTTATCTGCAATATCAAAAAAGTAGTGCTTCACAATCAGCCTAGTAGAAGCAACTAACGATCAATACCTAATAATGAAATAGCAAACGTTAAGGATAACTTATGACTGACAATAACAAAATTACTATTAGCGCAGAGGGTATAAAAGATGGCGGTATGAAGTCGTTCAAACAAGACGATGATAGTATCATTTTAATCACCCGCGATGGTGATGAGTTTAACGCTTTTGATGGTAAATGTACCCATGCAGGCGCGGACTTAGGCGAGGGACTACGCTGCGGTAATCGCGTGATTTGTCCTTGGCATCACGGCACTTTTGATAGTACTGATGGCTCGCTGATAGAGCCGGTTGCGATGAAAGGCTTGACGCGCTATAGCGTGACTAGGCAAGGCGACAGCTTAATCGTTGATACGACTAGCAATATCAACGAGCGAGCAGATAACGATCAGCTCGCTGATACGCATACCATCATCGTCGGCGGCGGCGGTGCAGGCTTTATGACCGCCAACCAGCTACGTCACACTGGCTATGGCGGCAAAATCACCCTAATCAGTGCCGACAATAAAGCGCCTTATAATCGCCCTTTGTTGTCCAAAGCCTTTCTAGCAGGTCAAATGGACGAGAGTAAACTTATTTTAGGCGGCTCAAATTGGGCTGATAGAAATAATATCGACTTGCGTCTGAATCAGCGAGTCAGCGAAGTCTTGCCCAATGAGAACGCCATTATTATCGAAAATAACAACGGCGATAATGAAAAACAAAGCGCAGACTTTTTGGTGGTGGCGACCGGCGCTGAACCTAAGATACCACCGTTTAAAGGTGCTGATCTTGCAGGCGTGTTTACGCTACGTAGCATGAGCGACGCCAAAGCCATCAAAGAGGCTAGTCAAGATAAGCAGGTGGTCATCGTGGGTACTGGGTTTATCGGCATGGAAGCTGCAGCGGCGTTATCGCAAGCAGGCGAGGCCGCCTCAATCACTGTCGTTGGTCGTAGCGCGCGGGTAATGAGCAATATCGTCTCCCAAAGCGTCAGCAATACGCTAATAAAGATGCATGAAGAGCATGGCGTAAACTTTGCCTTTGGCGCGAACGTTGCTGATATCAATGGCGATAAGGGTAAAGTCACCGGCGTTACTTTAACTGACGGCAATGAGATAAAGGCTGACGTGGTGATTTTGGGTACAGGAGTAGCACCGCGCACTGATCTGCTTGAGCAGGTCAATGATCCTGATGGCGTACAAGTCGATAACGAGTTGCAGCTGCGCGATGGTGTATATGCGCTAGGCGATATTGCCAAAGCCACCAATCAGATGGGACGTATGCGTATTGAGCATTGGCGCGTCGCCTTGCAGCATGGCATGGTAACCGCAGGCGCTATCTTGAATAATGATAACGTTAACACGCTAGAGGAGCGTATCCCGTTCTTTTGGACGGCGCAATATGGCAAAAGCCTACGCTACAGCGGACATGCCGCGACGCCAGATAAAGGCATTTTATTTGGTACGCCTGACGATTTAGATTACATTGAGTACTATTTTGATGACGAAGGAGAGAATACTCGCGCTAGTGCCGCCAGCTCCCTAGGCCGAGACAAAGAGCTGATTGCTTTTAGCGAATTATTACGCCGTGGTCATGCGCCAACCCGCGCTCAAATCAATGCAGGATTCGATATTATCGAGCAAGCCCATGCGCTATCACCATAGACTAATTAGCGGTTAATAATTACCATAAAGGCTGTCCTAGTATATTAGGTCAGCCCTTTTTATTAGCAATAATGTTTAGCCCGAGAGAGTACCCAAATGACTGATACCGCGAAAAACAAAAAAATTGACAATGACACTGCTGACAAAGCAGCAAAAGTATTTTTGCGGCAAGCGGATGCTAATGATGTGAGCGCTTTAGAGCAACTCTTAAACCTCTGCTATCGCCAAGATGAAGGCTGGACCAATGAGGCCGATTTGGTGGGCGGTATTCGCACCACGGCAGACGAGCTAGCTGGCGTCATTGCCAATCCTAAGCACTATGTTTTTGTTTATCCACAGACCGATACCGGCGAGCGCGGCGGCAAGGAGATAGGCGAGCTATTCGGCTGCATAGCTGTCGATATAAAGGTCGAGACAGGTTCAGATAAAAAATCTCATAGCAACAAAGCTTATATCGGTATGTTTGCCGTACATCCAAAGCTGCAAGGAGCAGGCATCGGTAACGTGATATTGCAGGCCGCCGAAACCTTCGCTGAAAGACATCTAAAAAGTAACAATCAACCCACCCGTCTTACTATGTCCATCTTAAGTCACCGCCCTGAATTATTGGCTTATTATCAGCGCCGCGGTTATCAGCTAAATGGTAATAGTATGCCGTTTCCTGTCGATGGCAATAATGGCGAGCCTAAGCGCGATGACTTAGTGCTATTGGAGCTTGAGAAAATCGTTAACGCATAACAGCGGACTTTACTTTATGCGCCCCAAAAGTGACCAAAAGTCATAAACAGCCCAATGCTGAGCAAGATAAACGCCACAATGATTAAGCGCTTGAACCAGTTAAAAGCAGGCAAGCGGGTCGCAGGGTCGTCAGACATCAAAAACGCAAACAAGAACAATAAACTTGCTGCTAAAGTCATAATGCCTAAGCCAACAGGTAAAATATAAAGGTAGACGGCTACCATCTTGCAACTCTCTTATCGTTTATTAGAATACTGGCATAATAACAGCAAGGATATTGAACTGTCTGCAAGTCACTTGAGGCTAAGGCATAAAAAGAGCAAGATACTAGCAAAGATAAAAGGCTATAAAAAGCAGTGCTATTGACAAAGAAATTATGTTGGGTTTTAAAGGGTGTTTAGGTATACTTTGAGCACTACCTAATCGAAACGAGAATATGATGAGAAGTATAAAAAAATTAGCAATTATCGCTGTATTGACACCGCTCTTTGCCGCTTGCTCGAGCGGCCCCTCTGATAGTGATGTAGAAGAGCTGATTCAGGCGCAGTATGACAAGGCCAATAGCATCATGGACGATGCAATGGTGCAAGCGGGTGATGATGAGATGGCAAAAGCTGTGAGCGGCATGATGGCAGGTATGATGCCAACGCTTGAGAGCGTAGACAATGTCAGCTGTGATACGACTGAGGGTGACAACACTTATCTGTGTACCGCTGATGTCACGCAAACCATCGGTGGCAATAGTCGTACTGATAGCGGCGCTTTTAAGGTCAGTGATGTCAATGGCGAATGGGTATTGACGCCATAGTGGCCATAGTGGTTGGTATGAGATACAAACGATGAAAAAAGGAGTGTCCAAGCGGCACTCCTTTTGTTATTTAACTCTATATGTTTACTCTTTATTGATCAGCTTCTACTGACAGCAATAACACTTGTTAACGCCTATAACGCTCATTTAGCGCCCATTAACGCCCATTAACGCTCGTTAACGCCCACTAACGCCCACTAACGCATTGTCACAAACTCTTCTGCACCGGTTGGATGAATAGCAACGGTATTATCAAAGTCAGCCTTAGTCGCGCCCATCTTCACTGCTACGGCAAACCCTTGCAGCATCTCATCGACACCGTAACCGATGCCATGTAGGCCAATGATTTTCTCCTCCTCACCTAAGCACACCAGCTTCATCACGCACTTTTGGCGATGCTGAGTCACGGCGCTATACATCGAGGTAAAGGTCGAGGTGTAGCACTTAATGTTGTCTTTGCCATGTAGCGCCACCGCGTCAATCTCTGACAAGCCAATCGTACCAATAGCAGGATGAGTAAAGATTACCGTTGGTACTAAATCATAAACCAAATGCTCGTCAGTCTTATCATTGAACAAGCGCTCTGACAATCTGCGACCTGCCGCGATAGCTACTGGCGTCAGATCAATGCTGTTTTCGATAATGTCACCAACTGAATATATGCCCTCAACATTGGTATTCTGGAATTTATCAACTTTAATTTTACCATTGGCAGTCGTCTCGACTCCGGTCACTTTCAAGTTGATATTGTCAGTAGACGGCGCGCGGCCAATCGCCCAAATCAGACAATCAACCGTATCTAGCGTACCATCTTTGGTAAATAGCTCTAAGCTGCCATCTTCGTTTTTATTGACCTCAGTGAGCGTAGTGTTGGTGTGCAAATGAATACCGTCTTGCTCCATCTCTATGAGCAAGGTCTCAACGATAGTATGATCAAACGAGCGCAGCGGCGAATGCTGGCGGACATAGAGATGTACCTCAGCGCCTAAGCTGTTGAGTACGCCTGCGATTTCAACAGCAATATAGCCTGCGCCTGCGATAGCGACGCGTTTGGGCAAATGAGTCAATTTAAAAAATCCATCAGAATCGATACCGTGCTCTGCGCCTGGGATATCAGGGAAAATAGGATGACCGCCCGTCGCAATCAAAATATGGTCAGCAGTGATTTGCTCGCCATTGACCTCAACCGTATTGGTATCGACGAATTTAGCAAAGCCTTTAATCACTTCCACGCCATTTTTGGCTAAGTTATTGTCATAAGAGCGATGGATATTCTCGATGTACTGCTGACGGCTTTGAATGAGTTTTTGAAAATCGAAATTCTTTAACTCAACCTCGAATCCGTAGTCTGGCGCGTACTTCTCAATCGCCTCAGCGACTTGCGCGCCGTACCACATCACCTTTTTGGGTACGCAGCCCCAATTGACGCAAGTGCCGCCTAATTGCTCCGCTTCGATAATCGCGCACTTTTTGCCATAGCTTGCTGCACGGTTAATGGAGGCAATACCGCCGCTACCGCCGCCAATGGAAATATAATCATAATGCTTTGTCATTGTTATGTCTCTTCATTAAGTTTCGGTACAGTTTTGAACTCTATTGTAATGGGTATGGATAATCCATCTTACAAGTTTTTTATCATAAGGGTGTGCCAGCTAGCATCAGTTTATAAAAGTATTTAAACAAAAATAGCCTAACACATAATAATCTCATTTAAACCCACTTAAACCTGCCTAGACTATGGCACGCCGTCTATAAAATAACAGCCCAGGAATGGACAAGCCCAGTACCAATCCTGAGGTCACAAACAAGGCTTCGAATAAATACACCATCATTTGGCTAAATAACTCGTCTGAAAAGCCAAAGTAACCAATCTGCACCATACTGACCATTGCCTTATAAGCGGCGATACCTGGCATCATACAGATGACACTTGGGGAGATTAACGCTTTGGGCGGTAGGGTGTATTTTTTAGAAAAGTACACGCCCAAAAAGCTGGCGAGCATCGCCCCAAAAAAGCTCGCTATCACCAGATGAACATGCTGATAGACCAGCGCCGTTTTTAACCCAAAGCCAAACGCCGTCATCAGCAGACACGGCAAAATATAGCGTTTGGGTACGCTAAACATCAGCGTCCAGCCAAGGGTAATGATGCAAGACAGTACGACGGTCTCAATAAACCACATCTAAAACCCCCAGTGCTGTATGCGTAGTAACACCAGCGCCATCACGATGCCCACACAGGCGGACAAAGTGAGCATATAAGTAAAAACCGCACGTCCAATACCGATATTGACATAGCCCTTTAAGATGTCGGACAACGAGTTAATCAGCGGAAAGCTTGGAATCAGCAGCAACACGCTAGAAGCCACAGCAATATCGGCATTATTGCCAATATCAAAGTAATAGGTCGTCGCCCCGATCAAAGAGGCGATAAAAGCCGTCACAATAACGGTAATAAAGGGGTTAAAATGATGCTTTGCCAAGTAGATACGGGTGAACATTGCCACCATACCAGCGATAAAGGTTACCGCCGTAATCGACCAGCTGCCACCATTTAAATAAGCAAAAGCGGCACAAGAAGCGCCGACAAATATACTGACTAGCCATGTCGGATATACGGTTTTATCCAACTCATCAAACGCAAGGGTTGTGCGGTCAATCAAATCATTATTATTGATAGTGGCTTCGGTTTTATTGACGATTTGCTGGATTTGTACCAATAAATTGACATTGATGCTCTGATTGATCGTATCTCGGGTGGTGGTAATACAGCGTTCATCACAGATGGTGGTCAGGGTAATGGCGTTAAAATTCAGCGAGCATTCGACGCTGTTCATCCCCAAGGCAAGCCCCAAGCGTTTGGATAAGTCCACCACCACGGCAGACTCAGCGCCATACTGCATGAGGAGTAAGCCGCAGCGCACGCATAATCGAGTGATGCGTTGTTGCTGTACGTAGCTGATAGAGGTCATTGGAGGAATATGCATATTGGCTGCGATATCGATATGGATAGAGGTAAAGATAGCATAACTTGCCTTGCTTATTTGCTACTATTATAAAGCGTAAACCACTGTCACAAGGAGAATAAAATGCATATCGCTATCTTAACGCTGACTTTTGCGCTACCTGGTTGTAGCTCATTAAAAGAAAAACGCCAACGTATGGGCGGCCTGCACGCACGTTTTGGCAATACGCCAAGCGGTTGCGGTGTGCGAAAGCGGTGAGCGTGATCGGCATGACGCCAGCGAATGGACGTTTGTGATCGTCGGCTTGTCTAAACGTGAGGTCGAGTCGCAGTGTAGTCAGATTGAGGAGAAGCTAGAACGGATAGTGGATGCAAGGATGATGAATGTGGAGCGGGAGTATGTTTAGGCTGTGAGCTTTAACTAGCCTATGAGCTAAGTTAGGTTTTCTGTCAAATCATTAGTATTATCTAACCACATTTTTATAGAAGGTTCGTTGTTCGGGTTATCAACAATGTTCTCTTGCAGTAGTTCCAGTATCCATAGTCTAATTTCTTCACGTTTACCATTAATCTCTCCTAGACATGGATGTAGTAAAATTGAATGGATAAATAACTTACGATTTCCTAGAAATTTATCAGTATTTATCCAAATTATCTCTCTCAATATATCTTTATCAATTAGCTCTAATATTTCTTTGTCATTACTATTGTAAGCTCTACGACTATGCTCATGAAAGTCTAAAAATATCGATGATATAGTGTTAGAGCTGATATTTTTATATTTATAGTTTGCTATCTTATCAACGGTGAAATTATAAAATCGATCATTTTCTTTTCTTCCAAAGGAGTAAAAATCATCAATAGATATTCGTATCTGATGATATTTGATACTATTTTCGATATGTCGTTTTATATGTATTTCTAACTGAATGGCTAAGTTTTTTCTATTACATGTATCAAGAATAGACCTCTTGCAAAAGTAGCAGAGAATTTTACAATAACTGAAACATTCATAACTGTCTAGGAACCATGCCAAACATAGATAAGCTACTCAAACAAAGTGACGCTGGTTTTAAACGCTACACTGGCATTCATAAAGCCACCTTTTATGACATGCTTGATGCCATGCAAGAGCATGAAGCATCTAAGACCAAATCAGGTAGACCAAGTGTGCTCAGTCTTAAGGAGCAGATACTACTAGCCCTGACTTATTGGCGTGAATACCGCACGCTTTATCATATCAGTATGGACTTTGGTATTCATGAGTCTTCTGCTAGCCGTATCATTCGTAAAGTAGAAGACACACTGATTGACTCTGGCAAGTTTGAATTGCCTAAAAAGCTGCCTAGTCGTGTCGATGAGGACATCAATTGGTCAGTCGTCATCGTCGATGCCACCGAAACCCCTATTGAGCGTCCAAAAAAAACCAAAGCGACTACTACAGCGGCAAGAAAAAACAACACACCTTAAAAGCGCAGGTTATCGTCCATTGGCAAACCGGCTTGATACTTGATGTGCAAACCTGCAAAGGGTCAATCCACGATTTTAAGCTCTATAAAGATACTTGTCCTGATTGGCTTCCTGACAATGCTAAATTACTAGCAGATAGTGGCTATCAAGGTATAGCAAAGCTACATAAGCAAACCTTCACCCCTTTTAAAAAGCCACGTGGTGGTCAGTTACTGGAGATATGCAAACAGGCCAATCACTATCTGGCAAAGTTCCGTATTGTGGTTGAGCACAAAATAGGCTTAATCAAGTTGTTTAAAATCGTGGCTCATAAATATCGCAACCGTCGTCAGCGCTATGATCTTAGAATGAAGCTGTTTGCTGGTATCATTAATTCCGAGCTTAACCTATGACTTTTGCAAGAGGTCTAATATCACAGTAAAAACTTAAGTTAGTAAGTTGTGCTCTCCCTATCTTAGCACAGGCCACATAATATAAGCGTTCTGCAAAGTTAGGTTTTAGGTCTATATTATGAAATTCGTTCAAAACCTCAGATGCTAATCTGTCGATTAATAAGACTTCTTCAGTAATCTTATCTTTTGCTATGAGATCCTTAGTGACTTCTTTATCAAAATCTAATTCTGTAATCCAAGATACAATAACTTCTCCCCAATCTGAAATTTCAAAATAATTGTAAAATGGATGAATATAATCATTAATCTTGTTGAATTTCACTATATCATCTGAAATTTCATTTTGTTCTTTATAAGCATTTTGTTTTTTGTAGCCTCTAAAGTTTTTAATATTTTTAGAGTTGAAGCTATCAACGAAAAATTTAAAGTCAATATCATTACCTAATCTTGATGGTATCTCATATATCATCCGAATTATTAAAATAAATCTTAATATTTGCTCTTTACTTAAGTGTGATAATGAAGGATATGCCTTGTCAAACAGTTTGAAAGACTTGTCCACCCGCTGATAGAACCGTAAGTTTTTTATTCCAATAATTTCATAAAACTGCTTATATACTGTGAATAGCTTACTGTCGACAATATCGTTTATGATAGATAAAGAATCATCTAAAACTAATAGCTCATCAAAAACCTTCTCTTTATACTCTTGAAATTGGTCGTTTGCTTTAGCATCATGTAAGATTACAACAACTTGACATTTTTTCTCTAACTTTAAATCGTTAATTAAACCCATGACGTCTTTAAGTGATAAGCTATCTGAAATTCTTTCAATATCATCAATGCAGATAACAGTGCTAGATACTAAGCTAGAAAGAGCACTAGTTATGAGGCTCTTACCTATATTTAGACTTAGTCCTTTCCCTTGTATGCTAGATAAATCAATAGTGTCCAAGGCTTTATTAAACAATGATTTAGCTCCTTGCATTCTGTCTTCTAACTGATTTATTGCATGAGTTTTGACAGCAATTTCGTATTTCAAAGAATCAAGTGAGTCAATGCCGAATAGAGATACATAGGCATACTTTTGTAATCTAAATTGATTGAGATTTCTTTGCTTGAAGTATTTCCAGAAATACGTTTTTCCTACACCCCATTCGCCAGTTAACGCAATAGCAAATGAGCTTTCTTCCCTAATTAAATCTACAAGTCTTTTCTCAAGATTTTCTACATTCGCCATTAATAATTACCTTACAGATGTTTTTAAAATAATAATTATATTAACACCGAACCTGAGGCTTACCCAACAAAAAAGACCACTCCCAAAAGAGCAGCCTTTAAATTAAAACCAAACAATTAACTAAACTAACCCGCCTCAGAAACCACCTGCGTAAGCATCGGCTTTAAGAACTCACCCGTATGCGAGCCTTTAACTTCTGCCACTTCCTCAGGCGTACCCTCCGCGATGATCATGCCGCCGCCTTTACCGCCTTCAGGGCCAAGATCAATTACCCAATCCGCCGTTTTGATGACATCCAAGTTATGCTCAATGACCACGATGGTATTACCTTTATCACGCAGCGCATGCAAGATATTAAGCAGCTTATCAATATCATGGAAATGCAAGCCTGTGGTTGGCTCATCCAAGATATATAGCGTCTGTCCCGTGTCGCGCTTAGCCAGCTCGCGTGCCAGTTTCACCCGCTGCGCTTCACCGCCAGATAGTGTCGGTGCAGACTGACCCAAGCGAATGTAGCTAAGCCCCACATCCATCAACGCTTGCAGGCGACGATAGATCGCTGGAATCGCCGAGAAGAACTCAGTGGCGTCCTCTACCGTCATCTCGAGCACGTCAGCGATGGTTTTGCCTTTATAGTGAATCTCTAAGGTCTCGCGGTTATAACGCTTGCCTTCACAGGTGTCACACGGCACATACATATCCGGTAAAAAATGCATCTCAACTTTGATGAGACCGTCGCCTTGGCACATCTCACAGCGTCCGCCTTTGACGTTGAAGCTAAAGCGCCCAGCTTTATAACCACGTGCGCGGGCTTCTGGTGTCTGGGCGAACATCTCACGCACGGGAGTGAAGACGCCAGTATAAGTCGCAGGATTGGAGCGCGGGGTACGACCAATTGGGCTTTGATCGATATCGACCATTTTATCCAAATGCTCAAGACCGCTAATGCTGTCATGCTTGTCCGCGATTAGCGTTGAGGCATTGTTTAATTGTGTGGCGGCGATAGGCATAAGCGTACGGTTAATCAGCGTTGATTTACCAGAACCCGATACGCCCGTGACACACGTCATCACCCCAACGGGCAGGCTCAGATCGACGTCTTTTAGGTTGTTGCCTGAGGCGCCTTTGAGCTCGATAGTCATCGGTACCTTTTTAGTTTTGGCTTTCGCTTTACCTTTACCCTCGACCTCTACGGTTTTGGCTTTATGCCGCACTTTTGGTATCTCAATGCGTTTTTCGCCCGACATATATTGTCCGGTGAGCGAGTCTGGCGTTGCCATCACTTCATCGACCGTGCCCTCGGCGATGATATGACCACCGTGTACGCCAGCCCCAATACCGATATCGATGACGTGATCCGCTTGACGAATCGCATCTTCATCGTGCTCAACGACCAGTACGGTATTACCTAAATCACGCAGGCGTGTTAAAGTTTTAAGCAAGCGGTCGTTATCACGCTGATGCAAGCCAATGGACGGCTCATCAAGGACATACATGACGCCCATCAGACCTGCACCAATTTGACTGGCCAAACGAATACGCTGCGCTTCACCGCCGGATAGGGTTTCGGCAGAGCGCGCTAGGGTTAGATAATCGAGGCCAACGCTGACCAAGAAGTTTAAGCGCTCGTTAATCTCTTTAAAGATCTTCTCTGCCACCTCACCTTTATGACCGTCAATCTTTAGAGTCTTATAATAGTCCGCCGCGTCGCCAATGGAGAGCTTGACGATTTCAGCGATGGTTTGTTCATCGACACGCACGTTACGCGAGATTTCATTGAGGCGAGCGCCATCGCAAACGTTACACGTGGTGTCAGCCAGATACTTTGCCAGCTCGTCACGCACTAAGTTGCTTTGCGTTTTGGCATAACGGCGCTCAAGATAGGGTAGTACGCCTTCAAAAGGAACGGTTTTATTGGTTTTACGTCCGCGCTCATCGGTAAAGTTAAAGGTGAGCTTCTCTTTACCTGAGCCGTGCATGATCAGCTCTTGCTGCTTTTTGGGCAGCTCCGTCCACGGCGTATCCATATCGATATTAAAATGGTTACAAACGGTGGTTAGCAGCCCAAAATAGTACGAGTGGCGCTTATCCCAACCGTTAATCGCGCCTTGATTGAGCGTCTTATCAACATGAGTAATGAGCTTTTCAGCAGCGAAATACTGACGCTTACCGAGTCCATCACAAGTTGGGCAAGCACCGTAGGGGTTGTTAAAACTAAACATGCGCGGCTCAAGCTCAGGTACAGCGCGATCACAAATCGGACAGCTGTGCTTGGCAGACATCACTTGATTATCAGAGCCGCCCTCAGTAGGATTACCATCCATAAAGTGCAGCGTCACTAGACCTTGTCCCAAACGTAGCGCGGTCTCCAAGCTCTCAGCGACGCGGTTACCTAAGTCATCACGTACTTTAAAGCGGTCAACCACCACTTCGATGGTGTGCTTTTTCTTCTTATCGAGCGTTGGTAGCTCATCAGTATCATAGACATGACCATCGACGCTTACGCGTACAAAGCCTTGACCGATCAATTGCTCAAGCAGCACTGTATGCTCGCCTTTACGCTCACGCACTACTGGCGCAAGGATCATAAGCTTGGTCTCATCGGGGAGTGCCATAACCTGATCGACCATCTCGGTCACCGACTGCGCCACCATAGGTTCGCCATGCTCTGGGCAATAAGGCGTGCCGATACGCGCGTATAATAGACGCAGGTAATCATAAATCTCAGTGATCGTACCGACCGTTGAGCGTGGATTATGGTTGGTCGATTTTTGCTCAATAGCAATTGCCGGTGACAAGCCTTCGATGCTATCGACTTCAGGCTTTTCCATCTGCGATAAGAACTGGCGCGCATAAGCGGACAAACTCTCGACGTATCGGCGTTGTCCTTCGGCATATAGCGTATCAAAAGCCAAGGACGATTTACCAGAACCGGATAAACCAGTAATCACCACGAATTTATCGCGTGGGATATCAAGATCAATGTTTTTAAGATTATGAGTACGTGCGCCGCGTATTGCGATATGGTCATGGGCCATCGGTAAGGGGTTTCCTATTTTCTAAAGTGGGTCAGCAGTTCATAAAACCAACCAACAATTGTAAATTTAAAAAGTAAATAATGTTAAGTCATAATAAAATAGATAAATAAAAGGAAAAAGCAGTCAAAGGCTTAACTATTTTTTAAACCCTATTCGCTTTCGTTAATTAACAAAAGTCTATCTTTGTCAGTTAGGGGTAAATAGCCAACCGGTATTTATATTTTTACGATAGCTATTGAGTAAGTTTGAAACTGCTGCATTTCTTAGTACACGAATAATTATCAGCAAGCCATATTCGTAGCAGAACAATAAGTAAAAGAACAATGCTATCAACGCTTTACTTTATAGTCACGATTAGGCGATTATTCAAGTCAGGGACACGTATTAAAGAAGGTTGGTAACAAAACTATAGAGATCATGACGGTAGAGCTAGCGAGTAGCGCCTAGTAATAAAAGTCTCGGCAAGAAAATGGTGAATGTCTTATACTAGGGAGCTTGATTTGAGGCTGAAGTTAGCAGATGTTATAAGATGAACCAGTGAGGCAAGTATGAATAGCGTAGAGAAACGGGCAATCTTAGGGGTAGGCGGTATTTTTGCTCTGCGCATGGTTGGTCTGTTTATGATCGTGCCAGTGTTTTCGGTCTACGGTGATAATTACGCGTATGCTACGCCGTTTTTGATCGGCCTGGCCGTTGGTATCTACGGACTGGGTCAGGCGATATTTCAAATACCGATGAGCCTTGCCGCCGATAAGTTTCCGCGTAAGCCGATTATCATGCTTGGTCTGATACTGTTTGCGGCGGGCGGTATTATTGCCGCCAATGCCACTGATATTTATCAGGTGATCATCGGGCGCGCGCTGGCAGGGAGCGGTGCGGTTTCTGCGGTGCTCATGGCATTGCTTGCCGACGTCACCCGCGAGGAGATGCGCACCAAGGCAATGGCGACAATGGGCTTGACTATTGCTACCTCCATCATGCTCGCCTTTGCCTTTGGGCCGTTATTAGTAGGCTCGCTTGGTATCTCTGGTCTATTTTGGCTGACTGCAGGATTTGCTATTTTAGCGATGCTGCTACTTTTTGTCGTACCTACGCCAATGCGCGTGCTCAAGCACAATCTGGATAACAAATCGATCGGTGAGCAGCTCGCTACTGTGCTCAAAATCGGCGACTTAAACCGTTTGCACTTTGGAATTTTTGCGCTGCATTTGACCATGACAGCGATATTTGTGATCTTGCCGCATCAGCTCACAGAGGTGATGGGTCTATCGGTACGTCAGCAAGGCTTAGTCTACTTGCCGCTATTGTTTGTCGGCTTTGCCGTCGCCATTCCCTTTATTATCATCGCTGAAAAGAAGCATAAAATGCGCCAAGTCTTTCTAGCTGCTATCGCCTTAATGACTGCAGCCTTGGCATTACTGGCCTTAGGTAGCCAAGTCGGTGTCGGTATTATTGTAGGTTTATTGCTCTATTTTATGGGTTTTAACTTACTTGAGGCCACTATTCCATCTTGGATATCCAAGCGCGCCCCAGTCGCGAATAAAGCCACGGCGATGGGGCTTAATTCATCGAGCCAGTTCTTTGGGGCTTTTGTTGGCGGAGCGATGGGCGGTTTGCTATTGACCCAATCTGACCTACTCGCTTGGGGCATTCTAGCTGCTATTATGGGAGCCGCGTTATTGATCATTCTGCCAATCTCGCAGCCGCCGTATCTATCGAGTACGACAGTAACGATACCCAAAGACGTCGATATTCAGAGCTGGTCGCAGCAGATAACCGCGATTACTGGTGTTGATGAACTGGTCGTTATGGCAAAGGAGCAAGTCGCTTATCTCAAACTGGATAAAACCCAGCTAACGGATGAAGCGAAGCAAGAGCTTGCCAAGTTAGCCCAAAGCCCTTTGAATATTTAATTGCGCCATTCAAACCTAATATTACCGAGCAGTGGTATTGTGCGGCAAAAGGGTAGAGCTTGGCATTTTAATACTGAATACACATCACAGATAATAATAATCTATAGGGCCAACTAACGTACAAATGTATCATATTAAGCGACATAGAATGTCGTCTATAAATAAGAGTAGCTAGATATTTATGCAAAAAACGTATAAAGTAAACCTATAATATTAATTGAAAAGTAGGGTTGATAATTATTGACCTTACAAAAATAGATTAAAGTAAGCAACATAGGCTTTTATATAAAAGCTTAGCGCTTATTAACAAAATCATCTATAAAAAAGGAAGACATTATGCGCGGAGTTAATAAAGTCATCATCATCGGTAATCTTGGTGCGGATCCTGAATCGCGCCAATTCAATAATGGCGGTAGTGTTACTAATATCTCAGTCGCTACCTCTGAGCAGTGGACCGACAAACAAAGCGGTGAAAAAAGAGAAGCGACCGAATGGCACCGTGTCTCACTTTTCAATCGTTTGGGCGAAATTGCCGCTCAGTACTTACGTAAAGGCAGCAAAGTCTATATCGAAGGTAGCTTGCGCACTCGTAAATACCAGGCTCCTGACGGTAGTGACCGCTATGCTACCGAAATCCGTGCCGAGCAGATGCAAATGCTAGATGGCGCAAGCGGCGGTCAAGGCGGTCAGCAAGGCGGCTATAATAGTCAAGGCGGTGGTCAAGGATTTGGCGGTCAGCAAGGCCAAGCTGGTGGCATGGCAGCAGTCGCACAAGGTGGTCAGCAGGGCGGCTATGGCAATCAAGGTACACCGGCTCAGAATAACAATCAATTCAACCAACCAGCACAGACACCGCAGTCTAAGTCTAACGCTATGCCAGACGGCCCAGTCGATGATGATATTCCGTTCTGAGGAATACAATAACAATATGTTGTATAGTGAGCTCAGTATAAAAACGATACAGTGGGACTGGGATAAATTTTACGCAGCCTCTGTCGGCGCAAGCACAGCACGCAAGGAAAATTTATACCAGTTCCACGTTGATATATAATTTATCTGTTTTATTTAGAACCGACTATATTTATAATTCTGTAGCTCATTGATAATAATATCATTGAGCTATTTTTATATCTAAAAGTATTGTATTTATATTTAATAACCAATAAAAAACAACTTATGTTGTTTTTCTAAAAAGTAACGCTATCGATAATGAATTATAAATAGCGTATTATCGTTAATAGAGTTTGATATAATAGTGAGAGTTAATGCAGTCTGTATTTAGATTGAGTTAATTGTTTTATATCTATAATCAAATAATTGCATCGCTCATTAGAGAATAAACGATTAAAGACGATGACGACTAATGGATTATAGATTTTAGGCTATTGAGTCTATTTCCTATAATGAACACCTTTATACCGAGGCTATTATGAAAAATAACAACCCTATTGATTTAGAAAACTTAGACGTCGAGCAACTGCGCGCAATCACTGAAAACGCCCAGCAGCTGATTGATCAAAAACAGCATCAACGTCTATATGATGCTTATATGCAATTTGAGCAAATCGCTGAAGACGCTGATAGCAGCATTGATGAGATTCTAAAAGCCGGCGAGAAGCTTGAGAAGAAGCGCAGCATCAAGTATCGCAACACCGATAACAGCGAAGAGACGTGGACAGGCCGTGGTCGCAAGCCAACTTGGCTTGTGGAAGCCTTAGCAGCTGGCCATGAACTAAACGAGTTTGCTATTTAATAAAGCTATAGTCGAACCACTATTAAAGTGTTACAGCGTTAGACTCGTTTAGCCTACTACTGTAGTACTTGCACTCGTCTGCCTTGTACCACTTTTAATATTGATTGACTATATCAAATCAGTACGATACTCGGCGCTAAGCTTGAGTAAGAAACCAGTATTTTTATTTAAGAATACTGGTTTTTTTATGTCACCTAGAGCGCATTATTTGCTATGATAATGAGCTTTTAACCCTTTTAAAAGAGTCTTTTATTCGTGCCAAAACTGTCTGCATCGTCCCATAAACGTCCGCGTAAGCTGTGGTGGCTGGTGGGTTTGGTGGTGTTTGCGCTATTTGCAGTACTGCAAATGCCAGCGGCATGGATCGTCGAAAAATATGCGCCTGAGTCGCCGTATGTGCAGCAAGTATCGGGCAATGTCTGGCAAGGCGCGCTTATCTGGCAATTACCACAAACGGGTACGGCGCTGACCGGCTCGGCCAATTGGACTTGGCAGCCGTGGCAGTTATTTTTGGGTAAGCTTGGCGCTGACATTGAGGTTACGACCGGCCAAACGCGCTTAGATGGACAAGTCAAGATAGGGCGCAGCGCATGGCAAGTGGATGATATGAGTGGCAAAATTGCTGCTGAAACTTTGGCCAGTGTCGTCCATTGGCAGCTACCCAACACGCCAATTCAGCTCAATAATGTCTCTATACAGCGGCAGTCAGCGGCGGGTGATAAGAGCGCCGGTTTCCATAAAGCGGATGGTCAGCTCACTTGGGTAGGCGGTGAGGTCGGCTATCCTAATGCCGGCAAGATACTCTATATTACGATGCCGCCCATGCGCGCGCAGCTCAGTAGCGAACAAAAAAACGATAACCATCTACTACATGTCAATTTATTAAATAATCAAGACAAACGCTTAGGCGACTTGTATCTAGATGGTGATAACATGTTGGATGTCAGTTTGACCCAGCGCTTACTTGAGAATATGCCAGAATATCAAGGTCAAGCGCCGCAAGATACTCCAGTCATTAGTGTGCGTCAGCCGTTATTAACCGGCTTAGGGGCAAATTGATCATGAGTATGAGCGCACGACTAAAGCCGATAATGGATACGCTCAATCGCTTCTCAGCTTGGCTGTTATTATTAGCGATTATTTGGTTGTGTTGGGTGGCAGCGCGATTATTGTGGCTGATATTAGCGCCGCCACTTGCCCCAGCTTTACCGCTGCAAGCGCTTCAAAACAACGCAAATAGCGCCGTTGACAACAGCAATTTGTTTGCCATTTTTGCAGACCCTAAGCCTGCCGCGGCAGCTGTTCAGCCGCCGCCGAATGTAGAGCTAAAAGGAGTGCTGCTCGCCATACCTGATAGCTTGTCGTCAGCGCTACTAGACGTTAACGGTGACGTCAAAAACTACCGTATCGGTGATGACTTAGCAGACAGCGGTTTTACGCTTATCAGTGTCGATTGGAATGCAGTGATTATTGCTGACGCCGCCGATCAGCAAATCGTTATCGAGTTGCCAGAGGCGCTACCACTCGATCAGCGCGGTTTAGATGACAGCGCTATTGGCAATCAGCGCCTGCCTAATACGGGTAATGCAAGCAATACGCTACCTTTGCCAACCCAAAGCCCGCCGATAGCTACTGATGATCCGCCAGCAGAAGAGAGTCAACCTGCTGACACAAGCTCTGCTATAGAGGAAGCGGTAAGCGCGCTAAAAGAAAACCCAGCCAGTTATTTAAGCCGTATGGGCGTCATGGCGTCAGGCGAGGGCTATCAGGTCACTGCAGCTATGCCATCAGGATTGCGCAATCGCTTAGGGCTTGAGGCTGGAGACAAGGTACTGACTGTCAATGGGCAAACGGTTGGTAGCAGTCCAGCGCAAGATGCGACGGTTCTGCAACAAGTGCAGCAATCGGGCGCAGCGCAGATTGAGGTGCAGCGAGGCGAGCAAGTGATTACGATTCGCCAGCAGTTTTAGGGTAGCGCGAACATTTTTATCATAATTTAGTTTTATCAGTTTATCGTACACAAGTTTTACCGCGTTAATTTATAACTGTCAGCCAGCAGTATGTTAGCCTGTAGCATCTTGTACCTCACAGTGACATCACAATGGGTAATCATGACCATGGTAAGTTTGGATAAGTTTTCAACGACAGCTTTACGTCTTTCTATACAGCGGTTACTACGTATATGCCGGCCTTTATACTTAGCGCTGCCATTATGGGCAGCCTCTTGTGGTCTGGCGAGCGCTGAGAGCTGGAAAGTTAATTTGCAAGATGCTGATATAAAAGCTTTTATCAACGAAGTGGCCACTATTACCGACCAAAACTTTGTTCTTGATCCACGTATCAACGGTAATGTCACTGTCATATCCAACCGTGCGTTGTCCCGTGATGAGATCTATCAGTTGTTTTTGAGCGTCATGCAAGTCAATGGTATAGCGGCGATAGATTCAGGTACTACCGTCAAACTAGTTCCAGATAATGTCGCTAAGCAATCGGGAGTGGCGGTCGATTTGCGCGGTGATAGTATTGGCGAGTCGTTGGCCACTCGAGTGATTTATTTGACCAACACGCAAGCGGCTGAGATCTTAGGCGTTATTCGGCCCTTGATGCCGCAGTCGGCCCACGCTGCTGCCGTACCGGGCGTCAATGCGCTGGTGTTATCTGATCGCGCCGATAGCCTCAACCAGCTCACTGCGCTGATTCGCGACTTAGATAGCAACGTCAATGATAGTCTGCAAGTGATACCGCTACGCCATGTCGACGCTGAGCGTATGATGGATCTGATTAGCGCTTTGGTGAGTACCGGCGGCGGTCAGGCAGCAGGCGGCGATCAGCTCAAAGTCATTGCCGATAGCGCAAGCGATAGGCTACTAGTCAAGGGCAGTCCGGAGATGATTGCCAAGGTACAAGAGATGGTCAATCAGCTTGATACCACGCCATCACGCCGGCTCAGCGGTTTACGCGTATTTCGCTTAAAGTATGCTAGCGCCGCTCATATTGCCGATATGCTACGCGGTTTGTTGGCCAATCAGTCTCTTAATAGCTCAGGGGCAACCTCCACTCTAGAGTCCGCCTCCCTGACTGGGGCTAGTAGTACAGGCGCTACGATCAACGGGGCTGCCAATGAGCTACTCAATAACGCGACTAATAATGCAAACAGCCCTGCTGCGACTAGTGCTGCAACAGGCGGCGCAACCAATAGCACCACAGGTCGGCCTTTTAGTATTATTGCTGATGAGACGCAAAATGCCATTATTGTCAATGCTGCACCTGAGCTGATGTTTGAGATTGAAGAGGCGGTGAACCAACTCGATAATCGCCGCGCCCAAGTGCTCATTCAAGCGGCTATCGTGGAGGTATCCGGCGATGATGCAACGCAATTGGGCGTACAGTGGGCGCTTGGTAATGCCAATAGCGGCTTGGGGGTCGTCAACTTCAACAACGTTGGGGCTAGCGCGACTTCCTTGGCGGCAGCGGCGTTGGCAGGCGGTGGCGTAGCTGGTGCTGCTGGTCTTAGCTCAGCGGCCAACTCTATTGTCGGCGCTTTGATAGGGATTGGTGATAGCCGCAAAGACAGTCAAGGCAATACCGAGTTTTATGGCGCTATCTTACAAGCGCTCGACTCTTCAACCAGTGCCAATCTATTGTCGATGCCTTCTATTTTGACCTTAGACAACGAAAAGGCGAGTATTTTAGTCGGACAAAACGTACCTTTTGTTACCGGCTCTTATACCACTACCGGTAATGATTCTACTAACCCTTTTCAGACTATCGAGCGCCAAGACATCGGTATCAATCTCAATGTCATCCCGCATATCGGCGAAAACGGTACGGTGCGCTTGGAGGTCTCGCAAGAGGTTTCATCAGTTGTGCCAGGAAGTGTCGGCAACTCAAGTGGAATCATCACTAACAAAAACCTAATCAACACCACTATCTTGGCAGACGATCAGCAGACCATTGCTCTGGGTGGCTTGATGCGTGATAATACGACGTCCCGCCAGCAAAAAGTGCCCGGTCTCGGTAACGTTCCAGTGATTGGGCGCCTGTTTCGCTCAGACAATGACAGTACGCAAAAGAGCAATCTGATTATATTTTTGCAGCCGACGATACTGCGTGATGGCGGCGCGGTGGCTAGCGTCACTGAGCGCAAATTCAATCAGATGCGCGTCTTACAATTAGTCATTGATAAAAACGGCACCATCAAGCAGCTGCCTCTTAGCGGTACTGAAGGCTGGGATGGTGAGGTCAATAAAGATTATGAGCTCATGCCGCTAAATCCACTGATTCCTAAACGCGATCAGACGCCAAATCGAATAACCCCGCCATCAGGCTTCACGCGCGTTGATAGCCCAAATGCAGGTATTACGACTTATCCTATTAGCCAGTAGCTTTGCTAGCGGGTATCAACTTACAGACTATCGTAAAGGCGCATTATGAATAAGAAAAAATGGCTTACATTAGGTTTAGTCGGTACCGCTTTACTTTTGATACCTCGGCGTAGTAGTCGGCAGACGCCGCCGACCACTGAAGGTGATTTAAAAGGGCCACATAACGATGCTCAGCCGCTCGCTAAAGACAAAAATAGTACGCAAATAACCGCACCAACAGAGAATACTACCGATTAAATCTCGCTTTTTTAGACTTATCTCAGTTTGTAGACTTATCCTAGGCAGTCATCAGAGACACGCTGAGCAGCTTTAAAATTATCACTACGTAATATTATCAAGCATTGTGTTATTCTTTTAAGCAGTTCTTTACTGTAGCTGACTCCATGAAACGCCATAACGACGCATCCATACATTTACATTCTGCCCTCATCTCTTGGATATCCTTTTTTAGAGGATATGTTTTGAAGGGGGCAGTGCTTGTGATAATGCTTGTATTGGCAAGCCAGGTTTTGTTAGGTTGTGCGCCGCAACCTGAGTCGATGTTCGAGCAGCAAGCCGAGGAAGAAGCTGCTAATGAAATCGGGGCTCATAGCACCATACAGAATTATGAACTCTCTAAGCCCAGTACTTCTAGCGCTTTGGATAAGACAGGCCATAAGCAAGCGCTCCCCATCAATGTCAGTAAACAACAGACTATCGCGCGCCAACCTAACTGTAATGGGCAGCAAACGCGCTGTCAGTATTTGGAACTCAATACCTTAGCATTTACACCGCCGCAGCCTTGGCTTACCAATATCATGTGGCAAACGGTGGCTAGAGCCTTGTCGCCAGACGCGCCTTTTATCAGTCAACAACAAGTGGCGAGAGACTCAGTATCCGCGCTGTTAAAACAAATAGAGTTTCATAGTGCAGGAGTCAGCTCGCAGCCTAAATATCAACGTATTGATACCGACTTAATCCTCAACCAAGGCTTGAGTGCTGATAGTAACGAGGTGATGACAGGTTATCTATTAGTCGAATCGACTCAGCAGCGCAGCGAGGGCCATCAGCAAGGGCATCGCGACTACGTCATGCTAGATATGCAAAAAAAGCTACAATTGACCGTAGAGGATGTGTTATTAGCAGACGCTGATACCCAAAAGCTACTATCGACTTTTAATACCATCAAAAAACAATGGCTCGCTGAGCAAGGGGTTGAGCAGCAGTATCTAGAAGAATGGCCGCTTCCCTTATCTGAGCAGTGGTATATCGATCAGCAGGGATTGCATCTGGTCTATCAATCCGGAGAGCTGCTCAATACTCAGCTGCAGCCAGTGGATTTTGTGGTTCCCTTCACTCAGCTCCAAGGTATCGTAAAGCCCAATTATATGGTGAGACTCTCAACGAGTATGACGTCATCCTAAGGCTTGTCTGATAGCTCAACTTTGATAGTTCAACGTAGTTCAACCTTAGCAATGAGGGTCGAGCCCTACAATATATACCGAAAATAACAGTGATATTAATACAAACTCACCTTGCTAAATAACCGCAGATTAGTGATAGTAAGAAGCTAGTTTCAGGAGACCATTCATGGCTGATACCATCCAGTCGCTAACGAATAGTAAAGAGGGTGTACGTTACCCTTTAATTGATACGCATACCCATTTCGATGCGCCTGTATTCGATGCAGATAGAGCGCAGCAAGCGCAGCGCGCTTATCAAAGCGGAGTTGAGCATTTAGTGCTAGTCGGCTATCTATACCGGCACTTTGACCGGCTGTGTGAGGTAAAGCAGTTTTTTGATAAGCGTAAAGTTGCAAGCGACCAAGCTGATTCAGTAGACTCAAATTTAGTAAACATCGATGCCAGCTGCATACCTACAGCGCATATTGCGCTAGGGCTGCATCCTTTTTATATAGAGCAGCATAGCCAAGACCACTTAGACTCAATGGTAGACATGCTAGATCAGCAGCGTCCGCTAGCGATTGGGGAGATTGGGCTCGACACTTTTACGCCACAGATGAAAGAGCCTGAGGTTTTTGCTAAGCAGCAGCGCTTTTTTTGCGCTCAGCTCGATATGGCGGTGGCGCATCAACTACCGGTGATGCTGCATATCCGTAAAGCTCATGCTGAAGCGTTAGCGATACTAAAAGAGCATGACTATGACGCCAAAACCTTAGGCGGTATCGCTCACAGCTTCAGCGGCGGTGAGCAAGAAGCTAAGGCCTTTGTGAAGCTCGGGTTTAAGCTCGGTGTGACCGGACAAGTGACTAACCCGAATGCCAAAAAACTACGCCGCGCGCTGCAAGCAGCCGTTGCTGAGTATGGTATCGGCTGCTTAGTGATAGAGACTGACTGTCCAGATATGACGCCGATTAACTGCCAGACTTCTCGCGATAACGCCTCCGCTTTAGGCAAAAATCAAGCTCAAAGCCCAGATGATGTTTGGGAGGGTGACGAGGGTGATGACAGTCATAATCGCAACGTGCCCGCTAATTTGCCTCTTGTGTTAGCGAGCTTAAGCGAGCTACTGGCAGTCGATGAGGCAAAACTGGCTCAGCAGCTGTGGCAAAATAGTATCGATAGTTTAGGTCAGTCTTGGTCTTATTCTGTCCCTGATTCTGGTACTATTTTGAGTACTGGCTCTAGTACTGAAAATGAAAAGTCTACTTCTAACCAGTAAAATGATGCTGAGAAGTGCTAAGCCTTTAGCATTGATACTAGAAGCATAAATCAATGCGGTGCTAGTAAATAGAATGACAATAAATATAATTTTATTAGTTATAGTTTCAATAAATATAGTGTTAATAAATATAGTATTAATAAATAGAGTTTTAATGCATGAAAGATCAATCCACCGTAACCGATAGCAAAGTCGCTGATAGCG
The DNA here is from genome assembly GCF_904846685.1 of Psychrobacter submarinus. Classification (GTDB taxonomy): domain Bacteria; phylum Pseudomonadota; class Gammaproteobacteria; order Pseudomonadales; family Moraxellaceae; genus Psychrobacter; species Psychrobacter submarinus. Next base: position 1,050,270 of record NZ_CAJHBQ010000001.1, on the reverse strand, counting down.
ATATACCTGAAATGATGACGACAGTAGCTGATGATAGTCAATATCAGCGCCGCTTTCAGGGCACTCAAAAGCTGTATGGCGCTGATGCTTTTGCAAGCTTTGCCGCCGCGCATGTCTATGTAATTGGTGTTGGCGGAGTAGGCTCTTGGGTGGCTGAAGCTTTGGCGCGAACCGCTGTTGGCTGCGTGACGCTAGTCGACTTGGACGTACTGGTCGCCTCTAATGTCAATCGGCAATTACCAGCGCTTGACAGCAGCTTTGGTCAGAGTAAGATTGCCACTATGGGCGCGCGTATGCGTGAGATTAATCCAAACATAGAGCTGCACTTAGTTGATGACTTTTTGACGCCTGATAATGTCGCGCAATTGTTACCTGATCGCAGGGCAGCTAAGCAAGCTATGGCGCAGAATCGGCCGATTATTATTTTAGATTGCGTCGATGATATGAGTGCTAAGCTTGCTATTGCCTTACATTGCCGCTTTAATAAGCTAAAGCTTATCTGTGCAGGCGGAGCAGGCGGCAAAATAGATCCGCGCCAGATTACGGTTAGCGACTTAAAAGACAGCTATCAAGATCCTTTACTGGCAAGACTACGTAACAAGCTGCGTCATGAAAAAGGCATCAATAGCCAAATGAAAGAAAAATTTGGCATCAAATGTGTCTATTCAACTGAGCCGCCGCGCGTCGAAAAGACAAGTCAGTCCGCCGGCTTAAACTGCGGCGGTTATGGTTCGGCAGTGGCGGTAACCTCAGTCATTGCTATGGTTATGGTAAGTGAGACTCTACTTATACTCAGCAAGCAAGCGGCGGCTACGGCGGCTACTTTATAATCGTTTTGGAGAAGGCATGTCCACTTATCCGCAAGCAAAAGATGAAAAAGCACGCATCGCGAAGCTACAAGAGTATCAAGTTCTCAACACGAATGTTGAGCCGACTTTTGAGCGCCTATCCGACTTGGTAAAGACCTTCTTTGACATGCCAATCGTTGCCATTACCTTTATGGATGAAGATACTCAGTATTTAAAATCCCCTCATGGGCTTGGGGATATTTGTACTACCACCCGCGGCGTGGCGGTTTGTAATTATACCGTGCTCTCTGACGAAGTGTTTGTGGTCGACGATCTATCGGTAGATGAGCGTTTTATCGATAATAGCTTAGTCACCACCGACCCTAATTTACGCTTTTATGCCGGCGCGCCTATTATCTTGCATGAAGATAATAAGACCTATCGTCTAGGCTCACTGTGCCTGATGGATACTAAGCCGCACTATGACTTTAGCGAAGAGCAAGCCAAGCACTTAACGCAGTTCGCTCAGATGGCAGCCGATGCGCTGCAGCTACAAAAAAAGCAGCGCCTTGCTAAGCATGCCAATGATATGAAATCAGATTTTTTGGCAAATATGAGCCATGAGATCCGTACCCCTATGAACGGCATCATCGGTATGGTCGATATGCTCGATGAGACGGCTTTGAGTGCTGAACAAAAAAACTATGTCGACAATATAAAAGTATCGACAGATCATCTGCTGGTTATTATTAACGGTATTTTGGACTTATCAAAAGTTGAAGCGGGTAAGATGGTCATCGACACGGTACCGATGAGCTTAGCTACTATCTGCAATGAAGTAGTGAATTTATTTACCACTAAGGCCACTCAGCGCGGATTGACTTTAGAGTACCACTACGATGATACTCTAAACGCCTATGTAGAAGGCGATCCTGTACGCCTTAAACAGATTTTTTCTAATCTAATCAGTAATGCCATTAAGTTCACTCGCGAGGGTGGGCACATTGTCTTTGATGTCAGAGAAGCTGAAGAACATGATTTGGAGGCGTTTGACGCTCAACGAGACGTATTGGACGCCACTAACAATCCTATTCATTATGACGATATAACGTTTTGTATTACCGTCTCAGATACTGGCGTCGGGATAAAAGCGGAGTCGCTGAATGCGATCTTTGATGCCTATAATCAAGCAGACAAGTCAACGCACCGGTTATATGGTGGGACCGGTCTTGGATTGTCGGTCTGTAAGTCACTAGTGGCGCTAATGGGTGGTCATATATGGGCGGATAGTGTCGTTGGCGAAGGCACCACCTTTAAGATATTGCTGCCCTTAAAGGCGATCGATAAGCCCCAGTATAAGTCATGGCAACAGGCCAATCATATCGATATCGAACCTGAATGGCACTATAACGGACATGTACTGTTGGTTGAGGATGATAATGTCAATGCGATGATTGCGCTAAAGGCTTTGCGCAGTAGTGGCCATGAGGTCACGCACGTCACTGATGGCCAAAAAGCTATTGATGAGTTTATAGCGAATCCTAAACGTTACGATGTGATTTTGATGGATCATCATATGCCTATCATGGACGGCATACAGGCGACCATCAAGCTGCAAGAGTTATTCGATACTGAGGACTTGCCGCCTATTATCGCTCTAACTGCTAACGCTATGGACGGCGAGCGCGAAAAATACCTGCAAGTGGGTATGCAAGACTACTGTAGTAAGCCCTTCAAAAAAGAGCAGCTCAATGCCTTAGTGCAGTATTGGCTGATGTATAAACAGTCCGTTAATACATAATTTTAGATACAACCTAAAAAAAGGCTTAATCGCAATCCGATTACGCCTTTTTGTTTTATGGTTATCAATCAAGACAATAGTGAATTAGCTCACACGAGTCTGATAGTCACCCGTACGCGTATCAACACGCACCACTTCACCTTGCTGTACAAACAAAGGCACACGTACGACAGCGCCCGTCTCTAAGGTTGCAGGTTTACCGCCGCCGCCAGAGGTATCGCCGCGAACGCCCGGATCAGTTTCGGTGATTTGTAGCTCTACAAAGTTCGGCGGGGTGATAGATAATGGCACACCATTGAACAAGGTGATCACGCAAGTGGCGTTGCTGTTTTCTTTTAGCCACTGCGGAGTATCGCCCATCGCCGTTTTGTCTGCTTGGATTTGCTCGAAGCTCTCAGCGTCCATAAAGTGCCAAAACTCACCATCGTTATACAGATAATCCATTTCCGTATCGATGACGTCAGCGGCCTCTAAGCTGTCTCCTGATTTAAAGGTTTGCTCAAGCACCTTACCGCTACGTAGGTTACGTAGCTTGACGCGGTTGAACGCTTGTCCTTTACCAGGTTTGACGAATTCATTTTCCATAATGGCACAAGGGTTGCCATCGAGCATGACCTTTAGACCAGCTTTAAATTCATTAGTAGAAAAACTTGCCATAACAACAAACTCCTAGTAGCACTGCCTTGGGTTTAAGTGATTGGATCGTAGTAGCGATTTAATAGTAACCATTCAATATTAACCATTCTATGTTAATAATTTAATAGTAACCATATATAGGCGCAAATAGATGAGAGATAATAGGGCGTGTTGAACATTCACAAATGCGCACTGCTGATAGCTAAAATAGTTCTAGTCTAAGTGAAAATTGCAGATAATGCTTATTGCATTGGTTAGATTTTCGCAACGACTAGGGCAATTTTAGCATCAGCCCTAACTACAACAACAGGGACAGGACTATTTTTTGCCGCTTTAGTGGTAAAAATAGACGCTTAGAACGACTAAACTTACCATTTTTATCTGCAAATCGCCTAAAAAATAGTCTCTGTCAGTGCCAAGGTCGAATGTTCAACACGCCCTAATATAAGCACAAATAAATAAGAGGTAATATACAGTAATTATGCTCGCTATATTTTGCTAGGTGACTAGCACGCTGCAGTGATAAGCGTATAATGGCGACTTTTAGGCATAAAGTATTAGGGTGTTATGATAAACCATTTAATCCTACAAAAAAACTGGCAAACGCAATTATCCGAAGCCATAAGCTCTATTGATGAGTTATTAGCCATATTAAAACTCGAATCGCTAAGATCTCAGATATATGTACCAACGCATTTTGAGCTTCGAGTGCCGCGCGCTTTTGTCGCGAAGATGCAAGTCGGTGATGCCAATGATCCGCTGCTTAGACAAGTGCTGCCGGATCAAAGAGAGCAGATAGCCGTGACGGGTTACGTCGCAGACCCTTTAGCTGAAAATTCACAAAATCCGCTGACCGGCTTACTGCATAAGTACCAGTCTCGAGTGTTACTGACGGTGACCGGAGCCTGCGCTATCCATTGTCGTTACTGCTTTCGTCAGCATTTTGACTATCAAAGTAACTTACCAAAAGCCTCAGCGCAGGATGGCATTATCCGCTATATCCACGAGCATCCTGAGATCAATGAGGTAATCTTGAGCGGTGGCGATCCCCTAAGCGTCTCAAACCGTCGGCTCTTTGGGTGGCTTGAGCGTTTAGAAGCTATCCCGCAGCTGACGACGATAAGGCTGCATACGCGTTTGCCAGTAGTCATTCCTGAGCGCTTAGACGCCGAGCTACTAGAACGACTGGCGAGCAGTCGTTGTCAGATCGTCATGGTTATCCACTGCAACCATGCCAATGAGATCGATGACACCACCGCGCAGCATTTACAACGAGCGCGCGTAGCAGGCATTACCTTACTCAACCAGACGGTACTGCTGCGCGATATCAATGATGATGTGGAGACGCAAGTGGCCTTAAGTCAGCGTCTGTTTGCCGCTGGTGTGCTGCCTTATTATCTACATGTATTGGATAAAGTGGCGGGCGGCGCGCATTTTGATAGCTCAGAGAACGAAGCTATCGCGCTGTACTGGACGCTATTAGAGCGGCTGCCTGGTTATTTAGTCCCTAAGCTGGTGCGCGAGTTACCCAATAGAGCGTTTAAGGTGCCAGTTGATATTTACAAACTCAGATAAAGGCTGTGTCTCTGAGCGCTTTAGCGAATATGATTTTATGCTTATTGATATTTAGTTATGCTAGTATTAGCATCTGATGTCATAAACACAGACTAGACATAGCTTATCTAGTTGCACAGAACTAGTGATAAAAATCTAGAAACCTAGAAACCTAGAAACCTAGAAAAATAAGCACCTAAAAACTTAAGTACCTCGATTGCTATCGTAAGATTTGTGAGGATTTTTTATGCGGACCAATACGACTCTGAATTTACTAGTCATAGACGATGATCAGCTATATGCTGAGGGTTTGATCAATCTATTAAAATCTTACTATGCTGAGGTGAATTTAGGGTTTTTGGACGATAAAGAAGAGCTGCTCAAGTCATTACGCCACAGCTGGGATGTCCTAGTGTTTGGTAGAGCTTATGACTTAAGCTTCACCGATGTCGTGGCTATTGTTCAAGAGCATAATATTGATCTACCTATCATTGGCCTGATGAGTGATGAGCTGGCAGACAACGGCCGCAATCAAGATGGGCTACCGGTGATTATTGACGGTACTATGGTCAAGGCGCTGGTCGCTGAGCGCGAGACACAAGTGGTGATGGCGATTCGCTTGTTGCATGCTAATTTGCTTGCCAGGCGGCAAGTTGGCAGTTTAAAACAAGTGCTAACTGAGTCAGAACAACGCGCCAATCTACTGATAAAAAACTCCAAAAGTGCGGTCGCTTACATCGATCAAGGTATTCATATTTTCGCCAACGACCCTTATCTTAAGATGTTCAACTTTGAGACGATGGACGATATTATTGGTTTACCTGTCATCGACTTGATAGCCGGGTCTGACAATGTCAAAGACTTTAAGCAGTTTTTGCGCCAGTTTGACAAAGGCAATCGACAGCAAGTCGAATTCAACTCCAACAGTAAAACCAAAGACGGTGACGTCTTTGAAGTCAAGCTGCAGCTGGCTACCGCGACCTTCGAGGGCGAGCCTGTGACGCAGATCATCATTCAGCAAAGTGGCCCAAGTAGCGCTGAGATCGACAAGCAGCTGGCCGCGGTAGAGCGTCTAGATAGCTTGACGGGGCTCAGTAACCGCCGCGGTTTTGAGGAGCGGCTTGCAAGCTTGCATCAGCAAGTCCTAAACAATAAAAGCCACGCAGGTCTGCTGTATATCCAGCTAGACAACACCGGTATGATAAGCAGTAGTTTGGGGTTAGAGGGGGTAGATGCCACCGTCAAGCAAGTCGCCGCGCTGCTCGATGACATCGCTGTCGACTATCCGGTTAGCCGTTTTAGGGACACCTCATTTACTATCCTGGCCCATGATATCTCAACCCAAGCGCTCAAGAAGTTGGCTGAGCGTGTACGGCTAAAAATCAGTGAGACGCTCATCAACGTGGACAAGCGGACGATAAGTACGACTGCCAGTATCGGCGTGGTAAAAATCGACCAAAATGCTCCTGCTCCTAAAGTGTTGCTGGAGCGGGCGCTAGAAGCCATCAACCATATCGGCATAGAGACGAGCAATCAAGGCGATGCTTATCACTTCTACGATTTGAGTAAACATGTGAGCGAAGATGACAGCGCTTTGGCTGAATATTTAGTCAATGCTATTACTGATAATCGCTTTGAGCTCATGTTCCAGCCTATCTACGATATTGATCTGGATCGCAGCGACTTCTTTGAGGTGTATCTGCGACTGCCGCTAGGTGATACCGAAAACACAATACTCACTCCAAATCAGTTTTTATCAGTAGCCAAATCTCATAATCTACTTGGGAAAATAGACCGCTGGGTACTTATCAATGCTTTTAAACAGCTAAGCACAGTACGTAAGTCGCATCCAGAAGCGCGGCTGTTAGTGCAATTAACGAGTGCCTCATTGGTCGATAAAAAACTTGCAAGCGTAGCCAGTCAAATTATCAAAGCAGTAGGAGGACCGGCAGGCGCGCTCACTATCCAGTTCAGTGAGCAAGATATTCGCAATCATCTAACGATAGCAAAATCGCAGTTTGCAGCATTAAATCAAGTCAACTGCCGACTAGGTATTAATAATTTTGGTAGCACGACAAAGTCACTCGATACCGCTGAATTTGTGCAACCGCATATGATACGTATTGCACAAAGCTACGTCACCGATATCCATACCGACGACAATTTGGATACTATAAAATCATTAATCACTGAAGTAAATAAGTTAAACATCAACGTATTAATGCCTTATATCGAAGATGCTGCCACTATGTCTGTGTCTTGGAGCGTAGGCGCACGGTATCTACAAGGCTACTATTTAGAAGAACCGAGCCGCACTATAAATGTCGTATAAACGCGGCGTATATAATCGCTACGCTCATTCGCTCATAGCGGTTGTTTAACATCAAAAGCAGTACTAACGTTTTTTATTAACAGAAGTTTTTGTTAACATGTCTATGGTTATTCGTCAAATAAGTGTTATTTTCACTGCTGCTATTTTACTTAGCGCGTGTAGTGAGCGTACCCCGCCTGATAGCCGTGCTGCGGTGACCCTACCGGTATATGAGCAAGGAGATGCAGATAATGGCGCGATAATCTACCAAGACGCTTGTGGTCAGTGCCATCAGCTTACCCCAGGGCTTAATAAAAAAGGCCCGCAGCTGATGAATATTTATGGTGCTAAGGCGGCGCAGCTCGCTGATTATGATTATAGTGAAGCGCTTAAGACCTCAGGCTGGGTATGGGATGCTGAGACGCTCGATCCTTATATCGCAGATGTTGAAACAGCGATGCCCGAATCAAAAATGCTCGCAGATCCGATGCCCGATGCCAGCGAGCGAGCTGATGTCATTGCCTATTTATCGACGCTACGTGCGCCGGACTCAGCGGATGCTCAAGTCGATACGACGAATCAATCTAGTGATCAAAATAACCAGAATAGCAATCAGCATAGTCAAATGAGTAACGATGCTGTTGTTATATCAGACGTAGCAGCAGAAAAACCCGCCGCTGATTTTCAGTAGACCTAGCAATTTTAATCGCTTTAGCAATAATCTTATTCTGAACTTATATCCTTACTGTTTTTATTATGATGCCAAGCCTATGACTGTAGAAGTAGCCCCTTTATCCAAAAGTGCAGCAGCTGATAACTATGCGCGCAATCAGCAGCAAATCGCTCATCTACTCGTGCAGCTGAACAAGGTGGTGCTCGATAAACCCCAAGTGCTCAAGCTTGCACTCAGCTGCATCCTCGCAGGCGGGCATCTACTGCTACAAGATTTGCCGGGTATGGGTAAGACGACGCTTGCACAGGGGTTAGCGCAGTTGTTAGGACTGAGCTTTAGCCGCGTGCAATTCACTAATGATATGCTGCCTGCTGATATCTTAGGTATGACACTCTATGATCAGGACAAAATGGCTTTTGAATTCAGATCCGGACCGATATTTACTCAGCTTTTATTAGCTGATGAGATCAACCGCTCAAGCCCTAAGACCCAAAGCGCGCTACTCGAAGCAATGGAGGAGCGGCAAGTCACCCAAGACGGGCAATCGTACCCTCTGCCCAAGCCGTTCTTTGTCATTGCTACCCAAAACCCGTTGCAGCAAGCCGGGGTTTATCCGTTGCCTGAGTCGCAACTGGACCGATTTTTGATGTGTTTGTCGCTCGGTTATCCCTCTGCTGAGGCGGAGCGTGCACTCTTGCGCGGGCAGGATCGCCGTGAGTTATTGCGTGAGCTACATGCCATACTCAATACCGAGGACGTGCTACTAGCGCGCCGAGGCGTCCAGCAAGTCTATGTTGCAGATGCCTCTTTAGACTATCTACAGCGCTTGGTTGCTAAGACTCGGATCAGTCAAGACTATCATGGGCTATCGCCGCGTGGCGTGCTGTCACTACAAAGTGCCGCACAAGCTTATGCCTATGTCTCAGGTCAGCAAGAGGTGACACCAGAAGATATTCAAGCGGTGTTTGCTGCGGTCACTGACCACCGGCTAGGTCAGCGCTTCGTACCTGCCAATGCCGTCAGTGGCCAAACGCCGCCAACTATCGCCCAGCGTATTATGGCGGAAGTGGCGGTAATCGTCTGACGACTGCCTTCAAGTAATAGAGTGACTATGACCATCTTTCCTCAGGCCATAAAGCAGCCATTGACCGCGATGTTCAGGCGCTGGTTTGCCAAACGCGCCCCTAGAGACGATAACGCGACTCTCAATTTGCGTAATGTTTATATCTTCTTTAGCCGCGAAGGGCTACTGTTTGTCCTGCTGCTTATTATCACTTTTATCGCAGGGGTCAATTATGGCAATAACTTGGTGCTAGGGCTGTGCTTTTATCTAATCAGCGTCTGGCTCATCAGCTTTCATGTCACCTTTGCTCATGTCTCAGGGCTACAAGTACGCTTGCTTGAAGTGACGATGGCCGAGGCAGGCAAGCCAGTTTGGGTAACCTTGCAACTGCTGAGCAATAGCCGGCACCCTAGACGGCAACTGTCTATTGGCTTTGATGCACAAGGTAAATATTCACAAGATAAAGATCTGACAAATAAAAGCTCGGTAAACGGCCCACTAGACGTCATGCAAACCACAGTGCTCCTGCCGCGTCTTGAAGATGAGCAAATCATTCGACTCCCAGTTGCAACCTACAGGCGCGGTAAACTTGAATTACCACGTTTGCATATTAAGACGGTCTATCCTTTAGGGATTATGCGCGCGTGGTCGTACGTCTACTTTGCTCGGCCAGCATGGGTATATCCGCAGCCCGAGGCGTTTGAGTGGCAAGCGCGGTATCTGAGCGCAAATAGCACAGATCTGCCCACCGGTGGGCAGTTTACCCAAGGTCAGGACGACTTTGAGCGCCTTGATAACCATGTCGCAGGCGAGTCTCTAGCGCGTGTCTCTTGGGCGCATGTGGCGCGCGGGCAGGGTATGTTTACCAAGCACTTTGCTGATCCTGTCGGCTACGAGCAGCGCTTAGCTTATGAGGATATGCCAGCGCAGGCTCATGAACAAAAACTGGCACAATTGACTTATGGGGTGCTGGCCTTAAGCAAGCTTGAGGTGCCGTTTCAGCTACAGTTGCCGCATGAAGCGCCTAGTACCGCTGAGATAGGCCAAGGCGAAGCTTTCGGGCAAGCTTGCTTATTAAGAGTGGCGCAAGCATCATGAGTTTATTGAAGCGTAACAAAAAGCAGTCAAGCTCAGCTAAGGCATATTCAAATGCAAAGCCAGATACGCGGCGTACTTCGATAACAGCTATTGATGACAGTGACGTAAGCTTTGAGAAACTGGCTTATGGTCAACTGGCATCTACTCGTCTGCCAGATAGGCAGCGACACGATAAGCCCGCTAGCATAAGCAATAGGTATCAGCGGCTATTGTCATTGCCCGCATATTATTGGGTGCTCATCGCCCAGCTGTTTGTCATCCTCCCTCATGCCGCTTATTTACCGCTATGGTTGATAGGCTTTGCCATTATCACTATTATCGCCCAGCTGCCAAGTATCAAAGCGAAGTTCAAACCCACTCGCTTAAAGCGCCTTTATCAAGTCATGCAGATGCTAGGGTTTTTATTGGGGTTAGCTGGCTTGTCGCTCACTTATGGCGCAGCTTTTGGTTTAGATATGGGCGTTGGGTTTTTAGTGCTGTGCTTAGTCAGCAAGCTATGGGAGCTTTATAAACGCCGTGATGCCTATGTGGTACTGAATTTATCATTATTTGTTATTGCAGGTTTGTTTTTATTAGATCAAGGTCTTGTCACCACTTTGCAGGCTGTCGCGGCGACTATTATCGTATTATTGGCTTTTATAACGCTCAATGATGATAGCAATACGAGCGGCGACGGGCGTATGCGCACCCTTGGCGTATTAGGCGTTTCAGCGCTACCTTTATTAGTGGTGCTGTTTTTGTTCTTCCCGCGCTTGCCGCCTTTATGGTCCGTGCAGCTGTCCTCAAGTCAGGCAACTACTGGCGTCTCTGATAGCATGTCGCCAGGTGATATTGCGAGCTTGAGTCAATCAACAGAGCTTGCTTTTCGTGTAGAGTTTACTCAAGCTCGCCCGGCACAAAGCGAGCTGTACTGGCGCGGCTTAGTCTTTAGTGATTTTGATGGCGTCACTTGGCGTCCCAACCGACGCGTGCAGCAGCAATGGCAGCCTGGCAGGCAACCCCCTAACTGGCTTGCGCGGTCGCTTGCCACTGCCAATAATAAGACTGAGCCAAAAAGCTACGAGATTACCTTAGAGCCCACTCAGCAGCAATGGCTGTTTGGCCTTGATTATCCTTTACCCCAAAATAAAGATACTCGCTTGACCTCAGATTTTACCTTAATCAAAGAGGAACCTGTCAGTGAACAGCTGCGTTATGAGGTACTACGCTATGCGCCTACGCAGATTGATCCTATCCTTGATGAGGTCAGCCGTGCGGCTAATCTAACGCTGCCTAGTGCAGGTAATCTACAAACGCAAAACCTTGCCAAGCAGCTATTTGCTCAATCAGGATCAGACCCTGAGCGTTATATACAAGCTATCCAGCGCTGGATCAATCAAACTGAGTTTCGCTATACTTTATCGCCGCCGCCACTGGATGAAGACCGTATCGATAGTTTCTTATTTGAGACCAAAGCTGGATTTTGTGAGCATTATTCCTCAAGCTTTACCTTTATGATGCGTGCGGTTGGCATACCAGCACGCGTGGTGGCCGGCTATCAAGGCGGCGAGATGAGCCGCGGCGGTAACGTCTGGGAAGTGCGGCAAATGGACGCACACGCTTGGAGTGAAGTATGGCTTGAGGGTCAAGGCTGGGTGCGCGTTGACCCGACAGCTTTTGTTGCCCCTGAGCGCGTTGAGCAAGGGATGGACGCGCTGACTCAGTCGCGAGGTGCTAGCCTGTTCGGCGAGGGCGCAGCCGCTCAAGTCAGCTATCAGCAGTATCAGATGCTACAAGCGCTAAGACGACTATCTGATCAAGCCAGCTACTATTGGCAAAAAGATGTCGTCGGCTATGATCAGGATAAACAAGCCGGATCGCTGCTCAAGTGGTTCAATATTCGTTCTATCTCTGAGCAAATCGCTTGGCTAGCAGCGAGCGCTATCACCGTGATAAGCCTACTCGTCTTTATGATCTGGTATCGTAGGCGCAAACAGTGGCATCCGGCAGATAGACCGCTGATAAAGCTCTCTAGCAAGGTAGCTAAAAACGATAGAGCTTTATCGCGTCATGATAACGAAGGCGCTTTGGCATGGCTTAAGCGTTTAGAAAATAGCCAAGCTCATGGGTTGAATGGGGAAGGTCTGCAAGAGGTTAGCCGTCATTATAGACAGCTGCGTTACGGACGCTTAAGTGACGCTGACACTCAAAGCCCAGAGTACCAACAAGTACTTAAAGAGCTCAAGCGCAGTGTTAGTCAACTGTTATAGCTACTAGCGTAATAATAAAATAGGCGATAAGGTTTTGGTGATAATCTTGGTAGTGGTGCTACCGATAAAGAGCTGTTGAAACTTCGAGTGCCCATAAGCGCCGATGACGATCATATCGATAGCATTATTAGCTTGAAACTCAACCAGTCCCTCAACGACATCATCATAAGGCAAGTGATGAGCCGTAACGGTAAATCCTGAAGAGCTGAGCTGCTCAGTCACAGCTGCTAAGCTACTTTTGGCGGTATCATTATCATTACCGACCATCACAATATAACCTTGCAGGCCCTTTAGCAGCTCGCTATTCGCCACCATCTGCGCCGCTTTTATCGCGGTTTTACTGCCGTCAAAAGCGATAAGATATGAGGCTGGTGTTTTAAATGATTCTGAGCAAATCAAGATAGGCTTATTAGAAGCGCGGGTCACCGTTTCAATCTGACTACCGATATTGACGCGATCATTTTGATGATCTTCTCCGCGTCGCCCTAGCACGATCGCACGGTTTTCGCTGTCAAAATGTTCGATGGCGGGCAGTAGTTTACCGCGGCGTCTATAAGCTTTTATCTCAACATCGAAGTGGCTACTTATATGGCTTTTTGCATCTTCGATGAGTGCGTTGCTATAGCTGTTGACCACTTTAGCTCTTTGCTCATCCAGCTGTGTCAACTCCTCTAGTAATATCTGCCGACTATCGATTCCTATCGTTCCTGATAAGTCGCGTCTAGAGGAGACAGGGACATCAACCACATTGAGTAGCGCCACCGCTAAATTGAGGCGATCGGCGTACCATGCTGCATAGCTACAAACGGACTGAGTGACGGTCGAGCCATCAACACAAGCTAAAATATGCTGTTCACTAGACATAAAGTCTCCTCAATATAAAAATCATCGGCTGTTGGCGTGGCTACTGATTGTCTTTACTATAGCAAATTATAAGATTGTATGAATAGCGCACAAAAAAGCGCTCTAGAGAAGTCCTCTAAAGCGCTTGCGCTTATCATCAATTTTGAGTTATGAGCTATGAGCCGCAGTTGCAGCACTTAGCGCACATATCACACTTATTACAAGTAGCTTCGCTAGTACAGCCGCACTTTGAGCAGCTACAAGTTTTGCTGCGAATGGATAAACCGCTTAGATGTGTATTTTGAGTCAATGACATAAGTAATCCTTATTATCGATGAGTGATAACTTATACTGTCATAGAGCAGAGACTTATTCAGTAATTATCTTGTGGGCTTGATGCAAAGGTTTGTTAGAAAAAAAGTAACAGCCTTTTAAAACTGTTGTTGTGAGTATTGATAAGAGCATACGTGCTATGAGCGCTGCATGGACTTACTGACACTCGCGATCAAAGTGACCATAAGCATACCTGTAACTACCAGTACCGCTGCCATTAGATGCGCTGTCTCATAGTTTAGCGCTTCGACTTGCTCATAAATCGCGATGGAGATGACTTTTGTTTCGCCTGAGATGCTACCGCCTATCATCAATACCACGCCAAACTCGCCAATGGTATGAGCAAAGCTTATCAGACTACCCAATATAATACCGATACGCGCTTGCGGTAACGCTATGGTGATAAAGCGTCTAAGGCGACTGGCTTCTAATAATTGCGCCATTTCTGTGACGCTTTTGGGGATTCGCAAAAACTGCGCGTAAACCGGTTGCACATAAAAAGGCAGGGAGTAAATGATAGAGCCGACCACTAGGCCTTCAAAGGTAAACACTAAGCCTGCAAGATTATGCGCGCTCAGCCATTGACCAATAAGCGAGTTCGGACTCATCAGCAGCAGTAAATAAAAGCCAATAACCGTCGGCGGCAGCACTAAAGGCATTGCTATAACGCCTAGTAAAATAACTTTGAAACGACTGACAAAACGATAACGACTGGAGCGCGCAAGCCAATAAGCAAGCGGGGTCGCGAGCAATAAGAGACATAAAGTCGTGACGCCTGCCAGCTTAAGGCTGACCCAAAATGGCATTAACATCGCTGATAAGAGAGAAGGGTCGACCATAGCGCTACAACTATTACAGCAGAAGGGGAGTAATGGTACTCATCAGCTATTATCTATTAGTCATCATGAGTTAACCGTTGTTGCTTAGCCATTTGGGCGACTCATTGTCATAATATTCTTGCTTCCAAACGGGAATATCGGCTTTGATGCTATCGAGGATCCAGCGGCAAGCATCAAACGCCGGATAGCGGTGGGCGGAGATCACACCGATCCAAACGGCAATATCGCCAATCTCTAATGCGCCGATACGGTGAATGGCAACCGCAGCGGTAATCTCAAATTTTTCTTTAGCCTCATCCATGATTTGCCGACCTTGGTTAATCGCCAAATCCTCATAGCCGTAGTAAGTCAAACGCTCGACACAGCTGGCATTATTATGATTGCGCACGCGACCTTCAAAACAAGCAAAAGCACCGCAGCTGTCGTCATCGAGCATGGCTCTAAGGCGCGTCTCGTCAATAGCTTCATCTAATAGCGCAAAACCATCACGCTCAGCGATAGCATAAGCGTCATCAGCACTGCGCTTGATTTGCATCGATTGGCTATGTACGTCTTCTTTATCGCCAATTTTTATTTCGTTGTTTTTATTCTCACCAGTCATTGATATGCTCAGATTATGAATCGGTTCTAGGTTAGTTCGACTATTTCGAGTTGTGTTATTTTTGCTAGGCTAGAGTTGTATAGTCAATCAATATTAAAAGTGGTACAAGGCAGACGAGTGCAAGTACTACAGTAGTAGGCTAAACGAGTCTAACGCTGTAACACTTTAATAGTGGTTCGACTATAGTCTACGACAGATAATTAGCGACTAACCGCCTGCCACAGGGGTAATAAACACCACGCTATCGCCATCATTAATCGGGTCATCCCATTTGGCAAAGTAATCATTTACCGCCACACGCAGATCGGCTTGCGGACGGCTAAAGTGATGCTTATCGCGAAGCTGCTCATATAGCTGAGCTAGTGAAGTATCAGGGGCAAGCGTGACTTGCTCTTGCTGACAATTGGCTTCGTCCGCAAGACTGGCAAAATACAGTACATTGATGGTCATCAAATCATTTGTATTGTCAGTCATCTTACTACTCCTATAGAGCGGCGCTGCATGGAAAAGTGCGGCGTTGCTTGAAATCGTTTATTCGCTAAAATTATTTTTGATAAAACATCACACTTAGACTATGTTACTTGATGGTTATAATCTGACTTGCCACCGGTCTTAGTCATGAGTTTGACTCCATCAATCACGATGTCATGCGACAGCGCTTTGGTCATGTCATAGATGGTCAGGCAAGCGACGCTAACAGCGGTCAGCGCTTCCATCTCCACCCCAGTTTTGTGAGTGACTTTCACCGTTGCATTGACCATGATGCTATTTAAGCTGTCGTCATACTCGAAACCTAAGCCAATTTTATCTAGCGGCAATGCATGACAAAGCGGAATCAAATCATGAGTACGCTTGGCTGCCATAATACCTGCGATATGGGCAGTTTGGGTGATACTGCCTTTTTTTGTCATGCCATCAGCGGCTTTTATTTGACCATAGATGCCCGCTGGAAAACACACCTGACCGACAGCATGCGCTTCTCTAGTAGTAGCTGTTTTGTGGCCCACATCGACCATATGAATCTCACCATCGCTGTCTAAATGCGATAGGGTAGCGTGCGAGCGGTTTGCAGTATTAGCCGGAGCATTTTTATAATCAGAAGATATAGACATGTATTTTTCTTAACTCATTAAAGGTTACTTATATTTTATAAGTCTCAAAACGCTAGTCGTGACCTGGATTGGCGCGCATAAAGTGCGCAACAAAGTTACAAGGACGGGTACGATTATCGAACTGCTCTTTTAAGATATCATTCCAGCCGGTACGGCAAGCACCGGTCGAACCCGGTAGGCAGAAGATGCCTGTGCCATTGGCCATACCAGCGATAGCGCGCGACTGAATGGTTGACATACCGATATCATCTTTGGAGAGCAAACGGAACATCTCGCCAAAACCGTCAATCGACTTGTCAAACAATACGCTGACCGCTTCTGGCATACTATCACGGATAAAAAACCCAGTGCCGCCTGTGGTGATTACTGCATGCACATTAGGATCAGCAATCCAGCCACTAATGAACGCACGAATGTGATAAATATCATCAGTAATCAGCTGACGATCAGCTAAGTGGTGACCCGCCTCAACTAAGCTATCGGCTAAGTACTGCCCTGAGCTATCCTCCTCAAGCGTACGACTGTCAGAGACACAAAGCACAGCAATATTCAGCGGGGTAAATTCTGCAGCAGGCTTAGACATAGATATTCCTAATTCTAATCATTTGATAAGTTTAAATATTTTATTTTGACAGTTTGACAGTTTGCTGTCTTACTATGAGAGCTCCATCTACATACTCTAACCACCGATAATCGATAAGTTATGCATCATGCCGCTATTAGACTCATGCAGATGGTGATGCTCAGGCTTAATTGGCATAAAGCTATGCAAGGTGTTGACTAGACCTTGCACATCGTCGTTTTTTAGATAATCTCGAATATCGTAATTGCCTTCATCAAATAGACACAGATGCACTTTGCCTTGGCTACTCACGCGAAGACGATTACAGTTATCACAAAAGTGCGCGGCATAAGGGGCAATCATACCGATACGCCCGAGATAGTCAGGATGGCTGTATTCTATTGCAGGGCCATCAGCGCTACCGCGATCATGCGACTGCCAACCGCGCTCGAGCAGATAATCCGTAATCATATCAGACTGCGCATGCTGAGCAAAAAACAAATCGCTGTTGTCACTGGTCTGCATAAACTCGATAAAGCGGTAGGTCACAGGACGGTCTTTGACGTAGTCCATCGCGTCAATTAAGTTTTGAAAAGCAGTCTCCGCCATTAAGATACTATTAATTTTGAGCTTAATATCCGTAGTCGCTAGGAGGGTGTCCATGTCGCGCATCAGCTGGGGCTGGGTATTAAAGCCCGTCATCTGATGAAAAGTATCGGCATCGAAACTATCCATACTGATGTTGAGCTGGTTTAGTCCTGCCGCCTGCCAGTTGGCTAGGTGCTTGCCAAGCTTGTAGCCATTGCTAGTCATTGCGACCATCTCGATACCAGCGGTATTCTTGATCGTTTCGATAATCTCTACCACATCGCGTCTGATCGATGGCTCGCCACCAGTGATACGCACCTTTTGCGTGCCCACTTGCGCAAAGCCTTGAATCAAAGTTTTGATTTCAGCGACGCTGAGCTCATCGGAGGGGCGTTTGCCTTGGTAGCCGTTTGGCAGGCAATACTCACAGCGAAAGTTACAAAAATCAGTGATAGAAAGACGTAAATAAGTCAGCCGCCGCGAAAAACCATCGGTTAGCGGTTTACTATCAACCACCGAATGATCAGCGACTAAATGACTGGCACGAGCAGAGTCGACAGAGGATAACACTGAGCTATTCTGTGCTTGTGGATCAAAAATATCAGGCTTTAAAACAGGTGAATACAAAAAGGTACTCCCAATAATGGGGTCATAAAAGAGTATAAGCGATTACGGGCGCTGTTGTCGTCAAAATTATGTATTTCTAAACAGCCCCTAGACTCAATAGCTAAACAAAGCGGCCAATAATGACTGTTCTATAGGCAGTTATATCAATAATCAAGCCATCCTTGCTGTCGAGCATAAGCTAATTGTTTAGGAGTATCAATATCATAGCTAAGATTTGAGTGAGCCACCGTGGTGACTTTCTCAGGAGCTAGCGCTCTAATAAAGTGCCGCAAGCCTTTATCGCCACTGAGCGAGGATTGCCATGATTTTAGTACTTTATAACTGACAACTAATGGCACACCCACGATATCATGCTTATTATCATCAATAATAAATCTCTCATCCAAATTCGGGTAACGACTGGCGACGACTATATTATCTTGTGCTAGAAGTTGATCTAAATGAGGAGCGCTTAATAATACTTGATCCACGCCCATAATCAATACGCGCTTAATGGCTAAATCATGCTGAGATTTTAATGCATCAATAGCTAAAGATAAGCTCTTTGCCATTCCTAATTGTGGATTAGGGTTACTAACGATTTGTATGCTTGAGTTTTGCGCTGTCAAACGGTTAACAGCCGTTTCGATAACGTCAGCAATAGCTGTATCTTGCTGAGGAATGACGACAATAACAGCTTTTGGCTGAGTCACCAAAGCAAGCATCGTCATATAGTTAATTAATGGTTTACCTTGTTTTTCTAGAAGCTGCTTTGGCTGACCTAATCGATGACTTAATCCGCTGGCTAAAATAATGACCGCATGATTTGGAGGTTTGTTTTGATTGAATGATGAGCTATCCTTGTCATTCATAGCTGGCTTTTGGCTGCGCTAACTCTTTAGTAACCGCAACTTGCTCATAAACGACGGCGCTAATTTGCGCGATGATACTTAGCGCTAACGCTTCAGGGCCATCACCGCCAAGCTTATAACCGATAGGGTAGTGCAGCTGATTGATACCGTCTGCCAAGGCGGTAGGATCAGCGCAAGTTGCGCTAATCTCCTTAATCAAACGCTCAGTACGATAGCGCGGGCCTAACTGACCGATGTAATTACAATGATTGGCATTCTTTAACAAGACAGCTAAGCGTGCCCGATCTTGGCTGAGGCTATGCGACATTAGTGCTACCGCTGCATTTTGACTCAGTTTAAGTAGGGTTTCGCTATCGTTAAGAGCCACGTATAACGCAGCATCAGCCTGCGGGAAACGCTGGCGAGTGGCATACTGCGGCCGACTATCGATCACGGTGACGTGCCAATCTTGCAGCTTTGCCATGGTTACTAGCGGCATCACATCATTGCCTGCTCCGCAAACCAAAAGTCGAATCTGCGGTTGCAAATGCTGCACTAACCACTCGGTTTGTATAGCGTTTTTTGAGCTATTGTCATTTGCAACCGAACTTTTTAAAACCAGATAATCAGCGTGTCTTTTACTCACTTTATAAGCAGATAACTCATCGATTACTGGCTTTGGTAAATTTATGGTTTGCTCTGGTATCTCTTGTGAGTTTTTATTGTCATCTAAAAAACTGTCATCTAAAAAACTGTCATCTAAAAAACTGGCGTTTAAATGAACCCTAGTACCAACGGTCACCTCAGAGCTGTTAGAGCGTATTAAAGTAGCGACAGTAGTAGACTCTCCACTTTGACGAACTTTCTGAATTAAATCTAAATACGGCATAGCTGAAGATAAGCGCTCAAATAACACATGAACTTTACCATTGCAGCCTAAGCCAAAGTTCAGCTCGTCTTCTAAGTCTACTGCAAAATCTATAGCATCATTATCTAACTTTTCCTCCAGCTCATCCTCCAAGTCTTCTTCTTGCTCATCACCGGTTTGATAGACCTGCACGCTTGCGCCATGACGCGTCAGCCAAAAGGCGCGTTTAATAATGTGCGGTTCAAGGCAGCCGCCGCTTATCATGCCTACTGAGCGACCATCCTCGCAAATAAGCATCATAGCGCCAGGTTTACGATAAGCTGAGCCTTCAGTGCGCACGACTGTCGCGAGCACCGCATCAACGTGCTGCTGCCGTGCGTCAAAGGCGAGCTGTAGGATGTCTGCGACTTGATTCATATTTTTGCGTTTCTTTTTATACTTTAAAGGATGGAAATAAATAAAACCTGCTTAACGTTAATGTTAATATTTAGCAGGTTTTATTCAACAGGGTCTATACTTCGATGTCGACTATTACTCAGGCATATCGGCTAAGATTTTGTCCAAAGTAATCGGGAAGTCATAAACACGCACCCCGACTGCATTATAGATGGCATTGGCAATGGCTGCCGCTGATCCTGAAATAGAGGTTTCCCCAATCCCTTTAATATGCATAGGGTTGGTATAAGGGTCATCCTCTTCTAACAAAATCACATCCAACTGCGGTACGTCAGCGTTGACCGGCACATGGTACTCGGCAAGGTCATGGTTACATAATCGGCCATCGTGCTTGTCATGAATGACCTCTTCCATCAAAGCAGAACCTATACCAAATACCATACCGCCATAACACTGCGAGGTTGCAAGCTTATGGTTGAGAATACGTCCTGCTGCATACACGCCAGTCATACGCTTGACGCGAATCTCACCGGTGACTTTATGTACCGCGACTTCAGCGAAGTTGGCCCCAAACGAGGCTTGGCGAAGGTTTTTGCCATTTTTACCTGGCTTGATCTGGCCTTTGGCGCTAACTTCTTGCTCGTCAAACTTAGCAATAATATCAGCTAGTGCATAGGACTGATTATCATCAAAGTCGTATTGCTCATTTGCAGGTTTTAATTCAGGAAGCGGGATACCTGTCTTTGCCGACACCTTATCTGCCAAGTCTACAGCCTTATCTACCAAGCCTGATACTTTATCTACCTCGCTTTTATCGACTACTCCTTTTTCCACCAAGTTTTTATCGACAAAATCTGCTACTTTTTCTCTACTTGCTCCAATAGCGGCTTCTGCCTTACTAGGCTCGTGCTCACCTGATTTTTGGATTTGACCGTTATCTATACGAATCGTATCGGCATGTAGACCTACTTTTTTTGCAAGCATTTTGCGTAGCTGCTCACAAGCCAAATAAACCCCACTACCAGCACTGGCCGCGCCAAAACTACCGCCAGAACCTGATGCTGGCGGTAAATCACTGTCGCCAAGTTTCATCTCGATATGATCGATAGGTAGTCCTAATAAATCGGCGGCGACCTGAGTAAATACGGTGTAAGAGCCAGTGCCGATATCAGTCATATCGGTTTCGATAATAGCTTTGACGCCAAGCTCTTTTGAATCATCGACTTGTAGTATCGCACGCGCTTCAGAAGGCTGCAGCATATTGCCACGAGAAGTGCCAGACATACCGGTACCTATCCACCAGTCGCCTTCTAGTCGGCTGGCAGGTTTGGGATTATGCTCATCCCAACCAAATGCTTCAGCGCCTTTTTCCATACAGGCGACTAGCTGACGGGTGGAGAACGGCATCTCTTCGCTAGGGTCTTCTTCAGGTTCGTTCCGGCGGCGCAGCTCAATAGGATCCATCTCAAGCTTGTTCGCCAGCTCATCCATCGCACACTCAACAGCGATCATACCCACCGCTTCACCAGGAGCACGCATAGAGCCTGATAATACGTGATTCATATCCACCATCTGATAGCTGACGCGGCGATTCTCTCCGCGGTACAAAAAGTGAGTGGATAGTGCTGTTGGTTCAAAGAACGCCTCGCCTGGTAAATTGCTGGTCGTGGTATCGTGAATAATGGTATTAATAATACCCTCTTCATTACAACCAATAGCAATACGCTGACGGGTGTTTGAGCGTCTTACCGTCGCCTCCATCACTTGCGGGCGCGTCATAGTAATCAGTACCGGACGACCGACTTCTTTAGAAGCAATAGCGGCAGCAATAGATTCTGGTGCGATACCTAGCTTACTACCAAAGCCGCCGCCGACATAGTATGAGATCAGCTCGACTTGATCTTTCTTCAAATCTAATGCGTCCATTACTTGCTGCTTACAAGAGGCGATCATCTGGTTTGAAGTATATAAGACCAGCTTGTCATCTTCCCAATGAGCCAAAGTAACGTGCGGTTCCATCGGTGAGTTGCTCTGACTTGGGGTATGGTACACACTATCGAGGGTTACCGCCGAATCAGCAAGGCCTTGCTCTGGATCTCCGTGCT
Organism: Psychrobacter submarinus; assembly: GCF_904846685.1. Lineage (GTDB taxonomy): Bacteria > Pseudomonadota > Gammaproteobacteria > Pseudomonadales > Moraxellaceae > Psychrobacter > Psychrobacter submarinus. The sequence goes on along the minus strand of NZ_CAJHBQ010000001.1, from coordinate 1,028,393 downwards.
TAGCATTCTTATCCGAGCCTTTTTTCTCATTTACCTCATGGGCGTTAGGCAGCTCTTTAGTAAAATCCAAAGCCGCTTGATCGGTTTCGTCTTTATAAGTGACTTTAAGGGCCTTGGCGCCTTCGGTCGCCGCTTCAAAAGTTTCAGCAACAACGACTGCGATGGGCTCACCATGATAAAAAACCTCACTCACACCCTGAGTCGGTGCTTCGGTCTTAGTGCCTTGCTGTGAGTTACGTAAGAAGCGCTTAGGGTCAGTGACGACTTTAATAATACCTGGTATATGGGCAATCGAGTCGCTATCGATTTTTTCAACTTTTCCTTTGGCAACGGTTGAGCCCACCAAGACACCATACACTTTATTGTCTAATTGAATCTCTGCCGAATAATGAGCTTGACCGCTAACCTTTAACGAGCCCTCAACGCGGTTAATTGGTTTACCTACCAAATTACTCGCTGTTTTGCCGAATAACGTCTCAACCGGCTTATCCATCTTCTCTTTGTTAGTGGGCTCTGCCGGTAGTACTGAATCTAATAATGACATGATTATGCTCCCTCGCCCGCTAATGCACGCTTAATAACCTGTTTTAGCAAACGGCGTGTTAGTGGTATTTTAAAATCGTTTTGACCGCTACCTTTGGCATCTTTTAACAACAAATCTGCTGCCTGCTTGATAGTGTCATCGTCGCCCTGCGTATCCGTCAACAAATCTTCCACATCTTCATTGCGCCATGGCTGAGTACCAATACCGCCAAATGCTAAGCGTACTGTCGCCAAATTACCATTATCATCAGCGTCTATCACAGCTGCACACGATACAAGCGCAAAAGCATAAGAGGCGCGGTCACGCACTTTGTCATAAGTGTGTATACCTTTAATAGGCGCTGGCAGCACGACATGCGTGATAAGCTCGCCTGACTCTAAAACGTTTTCGATGTGGGGAGTGTCTTTTGGCAGACAATAAAAGTCTTTTATTGGAATCTTCCGAGTCGAGCCATCGGTTTTTGCAGTCTCAATAGTAGCGTCAAGCAAACGCATAGCGACCGCCATATCGGACGGGTGTTGAGCAATACAAGCGCCACTTGTGCCTAAAATTGCAAGGGGGCGGTTCTCACCGTTAATTGCAGGACAGCCAGTACCCGGTTCACGCTTATTACAAGGGCTATCGGTATGATAAAAGTAGTAGCAGCGCGTACGCTGCAGGAAGTTACCGCCAGTCGTCGCTTTATTGCGCAGCTGTCCGGTCGCCCCTGCTAATATCGCACGAGACAATACCGGATAATTGGCAATCACACTAGGATGCGCGGCCAAATCACTATTGCTTACTAAGGTTCCGATACGTAGGCCGCCATCGGCAGTGTCTTCAATCTGTTCAAGCTCTAAGCGTGTCACATCAACTAGCTTGGTTGGCGTTTCAATCTCAAACTTCATGAGATCAAGCAAATTGGTACCGCCTGCGATAAATGAGGCTTCTTTAGGAGTAGCAAACATTACCGCTTGCTGCGGTTCAAGGGCACGGATATATTCAAAGCGTTTCATGAGCGGCCTCCTGCTGTGCTACTGGCAGTTTTATTGTGGTTTACTGATTGATTACCAAGTTGGGACTGACTGGGCGGCGGTGACCAAATACCTGTCACTGCTGAGTCTTGCAGCGAACCTGTAGTCGTCTCTTCACTAGAAGAAGCACGCTTATTTGACACTTCGCTCTCAAGCACTTGTGAGATGGCATCCACGATATTGGGGTAAGCAGAACAGCGACAAATATTGCCACTCATGCGCTCAGCGATCTCTTGGACTAACAATCCATTCGGGTTTTTGAGATCTGTCGTCACATAGCTTGGCCAGTTTTGTTTCACCTCTTCTATTAAAGCCGTGGCGGAACAAATCTGCCCTGGCGTGCAATAACCACACTGAAAGGCATCATGATCTTTAAATGCTTGTTGCAAGGCTGATAACGACTCAGGCATTCCGATGCCCTCGATCGTGGTGATTTCATCGCCCTCATGCATAACCGCAAGGGTCAAGCACGAGTTGATGCGCTCACCATTGATAAGAATGGTACAGGCACCGCATTGACCGTGATCACAGCCTTTTTTGGGTCCGGTAATTTGTAGATGTTGACGACATAAATCTAGAATTGTCGTGCGCGGATCAAGATCGTCAAAGGAGTAATCTTGATTATTGATATTTAAAGTCAAGGTATTCATGCTGGCTTCCCGCTGGCAGATAATGGCTAAATTTAAGGATAACTAATAAGTTCTCATAAAATAGTAGAGGCAGCAGACTGGGGCGTCTGTGTAGTAAATGTTACTCTCTTGGCGTTAAGAGAGTAGAGCAGAGCGATGAATTCAGCTCTCAGCATCAAGCACAGACCTTACTATTGGCTTACTAAAAGAAAGTAGGATAGGTTTTATCGATGAGCGAAGATATAGCAGTTTGGCGTGCTGTTTACTTTTGTAACGGCATTATTAAATCACTTAGAGTATAGCAATGACGGTAACAAGAGTATCGGCTTGATTTTGAAAACTATTGTCTGCTTGTTTCTACTATTATCTTGATATTTTATCTGCGCTTGCTACTTATCTGCGCTTGCTACTTATCTGCGCTTGCTACGGCGCTTGATCTTTTGCTGCAGACGCTGATCTTTAGGGTGACTTATAGGGTTGATAGATTTGCTAATAGCGCAGACTGTATAGACCACTAACGTTAAGGCGATGATAAAAGGTGTCAGCAGCCATATTAGACTATTAATAATAAACGGTAGAAGTAGGCCATGAAATAGAGCAGTATTGGGTATCAAGGTGTCACATAAGGCATCTATAATGCGTTTGGATATAGGGAACAATAAGGTGCTAACTCCTAATAAATAAAGGAGCTCGATAGAAGCATAACCCTTAGCAAATACTATGAAATAAAACATCATATAAAAGCTAAAGCTCAATAACCAACACTTAATAGAATAGCTGACCTGTAGCATATGCGACCTCATAACGCCAAAACCCGCTGATATCTGACACACTGGCATGATCAATCTTAAAACTACAATGTCAGATAGAATGTAAGAGAAATACGGTTGAACTTATATCTGCAAAATATCATCATAGCAAAAAATTTCTACACTGTTTCTATTATATTCATTTTTTTACATATTTATTTTTAACGGCTGTTTAAACGATAAAAAACTCTCAAAGTGGTTAGCTATGAGGGCTATAAAGGTTGTATTGTATTTAAGATGTTGAGAGCTTAACTCTTCAATGCTTGGTTATACGCCGCCTGCGCCTTTGCTTGAGGTGTCACTATTTTCTACTAAGATAGCCGCCGCCGTTTTTTTGAGGGTCTGCCACTGCTCATCATCGACATAGATGCCTTCTTTCCAAGCGCGATTATGCGTCTCATACAGCTCATCAGTCGATATCTTATGATCAAAATCTCGGCTCTCGTTATCGATATCGAAATTTGACGTTGCAAGCTCAATTATCATATCGTCGGTGTTGTAATTGGCTTGAATGTCATTAAAAAAGTAAATATCAGGATAGGTAAAGCCTTGATTTAGGGTAAATAAAGTGTGCTTCGGCGCGCTACCATTGTCCCATTTGGCAAGGCAGGCGATACCTTTGTTCGATAAATTGACCAGCTCGCTATAAGCCAGCCAGCGATTATGGCAGTTCTCGATATAGATTTTATAATGCTTAAGATCTCCCATTTTTTCTAGCGCGTAGTCCATGATAGCAGGCAGGTGGCAAGCTAAGCTGCTGCTATGCAAATTAAAGCGAATCTCAGTCTCGCTCTCATCAACGATATCGATAGGCGTATCTTGCTCCGTCAAGATATAAGGCGTAGCATTATTGAATTGCTCAACGCCATCAAGCCCCGCCATTTGCAATTCGGCAACCATAGTGGCGACTAGATCGGCTTCGCCCACTTCGCGGTGCATACCGGTAAAGGCTTTGTACACGGTACTGACAATCTCATTGCGTGAGACGATCATAACTCTATCTCCTTCATCGCTTTATCTGCATGGTTGGGCGCAATGGGCATTGTCGGCAGTGGTCCATTGGGTGCATCGGTAGCCAGTATGGTTGGCTGCTCCGCTATAGACCTCTTATCCAAAGGTAGGCTTGGCAGCAGCGGAAACAGCCACTCATCGCTATGGACTTCATTGAACAGCGGCGCACCCTGAAATAACGTCACTCGTACCCAGCGATCGGAGCGTGGATCGAATTTGGTTGCGCCAAACATCGATAGTTTGCAGCGCAGCAGATGAATAGGCAGAGTGTCCTTTTGTAGTACGTTCATTTGGATATCGCCCATCGCTTTATGACCCATTGTCCAAACGCGGCGGGCGATAGTGCGATACTTGGGCTGTTTTAAGATAAACTCTGAAAGCAGCCGCTCAGGCTCGGCTTGTTTGAGCGCTACATATAAGCGGTTCACTTGCCGCGCGATATCTAACGACAGCTCACGATCATCGCCAGGTTCCTCTCCGCGCACGCCCATACGCGGCTCTTCTTTATCTATCGAGCGATACCAAAACCAATAACTGTTATCCGGCTCATTGAAGTCAAGATTAATCGCCCACTGATAACGGCTTTGTAATACCTCGAGCAAGTCTGCAACTGTTTTACCTTTCGGTAGCGACAAGGTCTCATCGGCGTTGACCTTTTCTTGAAAGGCGTCTACTTGCTCAGGATAAAGCTCCATCAAGCAAGAGATAATGACCTCTTGGGCTTCATAACTTAAGTCATTATGCGCGTGCAAAAAATCGCCCCAAGTCTGGTAGCTCTTTATTGTCGTCAGTAAATTATTGCGTAGTAAGGTCAGCTCTTTTACTGCAGTGTTGTTTAACGAGGCTTGTGTCTCATCGATAGTGATGATTTGGGTAAAATGCTGAATAGCGCGGTTGAGTAAAGTTGAGAAATAAGCCGCTTTTTTTGAATTGATTTCGTTGACGAGTGTCGCTTGTAGCGCCTCTTCTCGCGTGGTCAGCCATTGATCGACAATGCAGGGATGATTAATCAAATAAGGCGCCATGCCTAGACCTGTGGCATTACCGATGCCCAAATAGCGCTTTATCTCAGGATGTAGCGTGATGGCCTTGTCACCGCCGCGCTTATGCGCTAAATAGTCGACCCAATCAAGACTGAATTCACGTAATAAATAAACGGCGCACATCTGCGCGCGAAAAGACTGATTAAAATCCTCGCTGTGATTCAGCGGCTCAAAATCATAAATACCAAATTTGCCATTACCATAAACGGCGGTAGTGCGCAGGATGTAGCCCACTTTCGCTAGGATATCGAGATCCGGCTGCTGGCCCTCTGCTAAGCGTGAGACTGTGTGCTCAAACACGCGCACACTCTTGTTCGCGCGCGCCAGCACCATGACCATGTTAGAGTTGCGGCCCGCTTCTTGTAGCGGTACGTTAGCTTTGAGCTGATCGAGTAGCTCTTGCCCAATCTCGCCATACACGAGACCAAAGGTGACATCCCACTTCTGTGCAATCACCCTGTCGTTACGCTCATCATCTGCCAGCTCATTGCAAAACACTACCAAATGATAGACATGCTCAGCGGTCTGCAAGCGGTAAATCACTTGGCCATAACCATTGTCATCTAAATCCCAAAGATAGGTTTTGAGCGTCCATTGCTCTCTATCTATCTTACGTAGCAAAGTACGCACAAAGCTAATGCGCGTCTGATGCATAGCGCCAAGCCGCTCAGCGTCCATGACTACATTAGGGGCACGTAAAGAACGTTTTGCCAGCTCAATGCCTGTCATACTATTATCATTTGCATGATCGAAATTCATAATGCCTCCGTGGTAAGTCGTGTATTGAGCCGGTCATTTAGTACAGTATTAAGTGACGAAATGACCGATTATATTGAGCTTTGCCGGTTAAGGTTTTAAAGTTAATCCAGCTCTTTAACGATAGCCTGTTTTTCTAATCTCTCCTCTTGAATGAGATAGTCAGTCTCCACGCGATTAGGACGATAAAGGTCCTGATCACGTGCCATTTGTTGAGCAATTTGTGGCCCATTCCAAAGCGACGGCAGCAGAATAAAGGAGACAGGCATCGCGGTAATTACAATAAAGGACTGCAAGGCACTGACGCTGCCTGATCCTAAAGAGATTAAAACGATAGCCGTAATACCCATCATTATCCCCCAAAAGGTACGAATCATAGCGTTAGGCTCGCGCTCGCCGCTGATGACCACACTAATAGTATAAGTCATCGAGTCGCCTGTAGTGACGATAAACACCGTAGTCAAAATAAGGAACAGTATTGAGACGATTAATGGGAAAGGTAATGACTGTGTAACGGCTAGCAGGGCACCTGGTAGATTAAACCCTTCAAAAGCGCTACTAACCACACCCGGATTGGCAATCTCAAAAGCAAGGCCTGAACCGCCTACGACCGTGAACCAAAAGCAAGTTACCAGCGGCGCGATGATACAGACCGTAGTGATTAATTGGCGAATGGTGCGACCTCGCGAGATACGCGCGATAAAGATCGCCATCATCGGCCCATAGCCCAAAAACCAGCCCCAAAAGAACACCGTCCAGCCGCCAAGCCAGCCCTCATCACCGCGAAACGTCGCCATCGGAATGAAGTTTTGTACCATCGTGCCGACGCCTTGAATGTAGCCGTTAACAATAAAGTTGCTCGGTCCAAAGATTAAAATAAATAGCATCAGTGCAACGGCTAATATAACGTTAAAGCGGCTTAGTAATTGCATACCGCGCGCCAAACCACTAATCGCCGAAATGGTATAAAGCACAATAGCGCCAACGATAATAATCAGCTGAGTGACAAAGGTATCTGGAATGCCAAATAGCTCGTTTAGCGCGTAACTGGTCTGCAGCCCTAAAAAACCAATCGGACCAATAGTACCTGCAGCCACAGCGATGATACAGCAAGCATCGATAATAGCGCCGGTCTGCCCGGTCAATACTCGCTCACCAAATACTGGATAGAGTAGGGTACGCGGCTTGAGCGGTAGACCCTTATCATAATGCAAATGCATAATTACGATAGCGGTCAAGCTGCCAACAATCGACCACGCCAAAAACCCCCAATGCATAAAAGATTGCGACAAGGCATTAAAAGCGCGCTGCTGTAGATCAGCGGCTTCCCCGTAGACGGGCGGCGCAGCGACAAAATGAGCGATAGGCTCAGCTGCTGCCCAAAATACGCCGCCGCCTGCGAGCAGGGTACAAAACAGAATCGCCATCCATTTAAAGTTGTCCATCTCAGGCTTGGGCAGATTACCCAAAATTACCCGGCCCGTACGACCAGCGCCAACGGCTAGGGCAATAACAAAGGTGGCAAGGAGGAGTATCTGCCAAAAAGGCCCAAAAATATCAGCAGACCAAGCAAAAGCCGTGTTGACGACGACGGCTAGCTGCTCTTCTGCAAAAATAGCCATTAGTACAAACAGGGTAATAAAACCGCCGCTATACCAAAAAGCTGGGTTTTTGAGTCCCAAAGTATCAGTGTTTTCTTCTACTAGAGTAGATGAGCGTCCGAGCTCGTCTTGCTTAAGTCCCTTTAAATCAGCCATGGTTTGGCTTCCTGTAGTTGTCATGACGTCGTCATGCGTTAGCTTAAATCATATCAATGAAATCAGCCGTAAAAGTTCAAGAGCTTCAATGGTATGATGTCAAATAAAGGTTAACGCCAAAAACAACTGATGCCTTATAGCGTCATAAAGGATTGAATAAAATATAAGTCTGAGTATTAAAGATGTGATCAAAAGATTTAAGTCAAAGGCTTAATTCCTTGCTCTAAAAAGTCGAACCAGTTTTGACCGATGATTTTGCCTGCGTCAGCTTCATTGAAACCGTGTTGAAGCAGACCGTTATAGATGTTCTCCATACCTTTCTCGCCAGCAAACCAAGGCAAGTTATCTGGCCAACCTGAATTGTTAGCACTGCCTTCGCCGTAGTCCATCGCCTTTGACCAGCGGCCATTACGCATCCACTCGAGTACGGATTTTGGCTGATTAAGACACAAGTCGCTACCGATGGCTAAGTGCCGGGCGCCGTACTTATCGGCGCAATCAGCAATCATCGTGCAAAAATCATCAAGCGTGCAGTCGCTACCATTGGGCAGATGAAACGGATATAAACTAAAGCCAAGCAAGCCGCCAGCCTTAGTCAAGGCGCTAATCACGGTATCAGACTTATTACGCAGCGCGTCATGGGCAGTAGTGGGGTTGGCGTGACTGATACAGATCGGACGGCTAGAGTGCTCTATCGCTTCAAGCGTGGACTGCTCGGCGCTGTGCGACATATCGATAATCATGCCGACGCGGTTCATCTCTTTAATTGCTTGCTGACCGAAACGGGTCACGCCGCTGTCTTTGGACTCATAACAACCGGTGGCGAGCAGGCTTTGGTTGTTATAAGTCAGCTGCATAATCAGCAGTCCTAAACGGCGCATCACGCTAATAAGGCCAATCTCATCATCGATAGGCGAGCAGTTCTGTGCGCCAAAAAAGATGCCAACTTTGCCTTCCTCTTTCGCGGTTTTGATATCTTCAACATCATAGACAGGTAAAATCAAATCGCTGTTTTTCTCAAAGTGCCTATTCCATTCAGCAAAGCGAGTCATGGTCTGACGCGCATCTTCGTGATAGACTAAAGTAGCATGTACCGCGTTGATACCGCTGGCCTGTAGCATCTTAAAATAATCACGATCCCAATTGCTATATTGCAAGCCGTCGATGACGATATGGTCTTGGTACATCTTGTTATCCTTTTGTGCTTTGATAAAGTATGTCAGGCACTCATTTAAATAAGGCTGTCAATTATTTCGTATAGCAGGTATAAATTTTCCTCGCTTGCTGTTCGCCATGCTCACAGAGGCTTCGAAAAATTCATCCCAGCATACTTAACTTTATATTAGCTATGACAAATTAAGTGCTTTATATTCATTTTTCTTAATACGCCTTTTGATAAGCGGTCTTAACAATGGTATAAAACTCTTTGGCGTATTGACCTTGCTCTCGCGGGCCAAAGCTTGACTGTTTACGCCCGCCAAAGGGCACGTGATAATCCGTACCCGCAGTCGCTAAATTAACCATGACGCAGCCGGCTTGTACTTGCTCTTTAAACAGGGCGCTATTACGCAAGCTTTGGGTGATGATACCGCCAGTCAAGCCAAAACGCGTGTCGTTGGTCATGGCAATCGCCTCTTCTAAATCCTTGGCGCGTATCACGCAAGCTAAGGGAGCAAATACTTCTTCTTGGTTGACATCCCAGCTGTTGTCAGTCTCAGTAAATAGCGTTGGCGCCATATAGTAGCCGTCGTGCTGCTTTTGTAGACGCTCGCCGCCATAGGCGAGATTAGCGCCTGCTTGTTTGGCTTTTTCAACCCAGTCCATATTGGCTGCTAGTTGCTTGTCATCGACCACCGGCCCCATAAAGATACCGTCATCTAATGCGTGACCGACCTTTAGGGTTTTCATACGTTCAACCATCGCCTCGACAAAGGTATCATGGACACTATCCATTACAATCAAGCGAGAGGAGGCAGTACATTTCTGTCCCGAGCCGCCAAATGCGCCGGCAATCGCGGCATCAACTGCGATTTGCATATCGGCATCATCAGCGATAACAAGAGCGTTTTTGCTGCCCATCTCAAGCTGGCAACGCACAAAGTTCGGCGCAGTAGCGGCAGCAACTTTGCGGCCTGTCGGTACAGAGCCTGTAAAGCTGACCGCGTCGATATCGGTTGAGTGAATCAGCGCGTCGCCGACAGATGAGCCGCCACCTAATACTAAGTTGAACGTACCCTCTGGCAAGCCTTGACGGTGGATGATCTCAGCCATCGCCACAGCACTTGCTGGCGTTAAATTAGCAGGCTTCCAAATCACGCTGTTGCCAAAGGCGAGAGCAGGGGCGATTTTCCAAACGGCAGTCGCAGTTGGGAAGTTCCAAGGAGAGATAATTGCCACCACGCCGACCGCTTCGCGAGTGACTTCGACTTTAACGCCTGGGCGGACTGAATCTGCCAGATCGCCCATTTGACGTAAGACTTCAGCGGCGTAGTAATGAAAGAACTGACCGGCACGATAAATCTCACCGCGACCCTCTGCGAATGGTTTACCTTCTTCTAGTGATAGTAGCGTGCCAAGCTCGTCACAGCGCGCAATCATCTCATCGCCGATCGCTTGTAGGATAGATTGTTTTTTTTCAAGCGGCGTCGCTTCCCATTTGGGCTGCGCCTGACGTGCCGCTGCAATGGCGTCTTTGACTTGATCCTTGCTCGCCTGGGCAAAATCACCCAGATTTTCGCTAGTGTTTGAGGGGTTAATATTGGCGATAGTGTCTGTACCGCTTTGCCATTCACCATTGATATAAAGGGATTTCGTTGGGTCTTGCTTTAGGGTGTTTTGTGCAGTTTGAGTAGACATAAATAAATCCTTGATAAGATAGTTTGAATAAACGAAAAAGTTGATTTAACTATAATTATAATTATTGCCAATAAGGCATATAGAGCTTAAGGCACAGCAGCATAAACGACCAGCTCAACCAGCATCTCTTCTCTTGCCAGTCCTGCTATTACGAGCGCAGCACGGTTTGGGTAGGGCGCTTCAAAATATTCGGCATAGACTTGGTTAACGGTTTTGAGATACTCGCGGTCGGTCACATAGATCAGCACTTATAATACCGCGTCCATGCCCACGCCTGCGCTTTGCAAGGTATGCTTGAGGTTATCAAGCGTCTGCCGCGTTTGTGCTTCGATGCCGCCGCTAACGACTTCTCCTTTATCATCGATAGGAATCTGCGCGGTATATAACGTGCCATTGTTAGTAATCCCCCACTCTAAAGGAGATTTGGAAGCGTAAAGTGAGGTTTTTACCGCTTGTTTGGCTGAATGAGTGGTCATAACGCAAGCTTCCTTAGATAACATTAATAGATGTCATAAACAGCTATCACAACTTTAAATCGTTGTTTGATAGTTCTGGTCAATAGTCCTGTGGTTAGCATTTATGCTACTTGTTTTAATATGACAAATCTAACTCATTAAATATTAATAATGATAGATTTTATTTATCATGTAAGTTAAATTGTCAGTGCATGGTCTTAGGTGATGAATTATGAAAATACAACAGCTGCGGCATTTTTTACTCGTGGTAGAAGAGGGCGGTTTTCGCGCTGCCGCAGAGCACGCACACCGCACGCAAGCGGCATTATCAGCTTCTATCAAAGAGCTGGAAAAATCGCTTGGCAAGCCGTTATTTGAAAGCGGTAACAAAGCTACCCTTAGCGCTTTTGGCGAGGTGTGTTTACCCAAAATTACTCAGTTTATGGCGGTGTATCAGGCGCTTGAGGAAGATTTGCAAGCAGTAGCGGCGGGCGATAAAGGTAAGATCAGAGTGGCAAGCGTACCGTCACTTGTGACTAAACTGTTGCCTAGCGTGTTGGCTGAGTATTCCAAAAGATATCCTGACATTGAGATTGTCCTGATAGATGACAATTCGGTTGGGGTGACCAATAGGCTGCTGGCAGGAGAGGTGGATTTGGCTTTGGGGAATTGCCATACCATTAACCAAGCCGATATCGATTTTACGCCTTTGATAGCGGATCCGATCGGCGTGGTTTGCCTAAAGAGTAATGCGCTAACTGATGAGCTACAGAACGCGACAGCCGCGCAAAGAAAAGCAGGGTTTGCGACAGGTCTAAAATGGCAACAACTTATCGAGCAGCCGTTTATTTATAATGGTACTTGTGGCCTGCTGGAGAACACCCCTGCCGAGGTGTTAAACCGGCAAGCGCGCTATACGGTTGAGAATATCACTTCCTTATTTTCTCTATTGCGTCACGGTCTTGGTATCACCACTTTGCCTAAGCTGGCTTTTCCGTCTAATGAGCCTGATCTGATTTGGCTGCCGCTACTCAGGCCAGCTTTGACCCGGCAAATAGGCATTTTTAAGAGAGCGAATAAGACGATCTCACCTGCGGCGCAAACGTTTCATAAGTGGTGCGTGGAGTATGTCAAACAGGATTATTTGTTATAAGGATTGGTAGTGTCTCATTCGATAATGTTTGATGTTTTTGCGGTTTTACAATCGATGGCGACTTGGCACTTAGCAGCCTTGTTTTTTGCAGGCATATTGGCTTTTATCATATCTACTGTGTCAGGTGGCGGCGGTGCTTTGCTGCTGATACCGGTTACCTCTTGGCTATTCGGTGCCTCGTCAGCCGCTCCCATTATTAACCTAGGTACTTTTATAAGTCGTCCTTCGCGGCTGTACTTATTTTGGCAGGATATCGACTGGTCATTGGTAAAATACTATGTACCAAGCGCTGTCATCGGTGCATGGCTGGCAGCATTTTTGTTTAGTCGTCTAAATGCTAATTGGATTCAGCTATTGGTTGGTATTTTCCTTATCTCTACTGTATTTCAATACAGGTTTGGCAAAGTTGATAAGTCTTTTAATATGCCAAAATTAGGCTTTATACCTCTGGGTTTTGTGACCGCTCTTATCAGCACTTTGGTAGGAGGTTTGGGGCCTGTACTCAATCCGTTTTATATGAATACGGGACTCAAAAAAGAAGACCTTATCGCCACCAAAACCGCCAATTCGTTCTTTGTAGGTATCGCTCAGATAGGTAGTTATACTTTTTTTGGTATCTTGACCGCGCAGCTTTGGATATATGGTTTGGTATTAGGATTAGGCGCTATCGCCGGTAATGTCATTGGCAAGCGCTTTTTGGCGGGCATGAGTGTGAAGCAGTTTCGAGTCATGCTGATTTTACTCATGGTAGTCAGTGGTTTGGTAATGATCGTACAGAATATAGAGTGGTTGCTTTAATAGTGTTTACTTCTACAAAACAGATGTATCATCGATAAAAACCCTTAGTGAATATCACGTTCACTAAGGGTTAGTGGCTATCTTAACGTTTACAGTAGTCTAGGACAGCGCATTGGCTGTTTTGCTCATAGCCGTCACTAACGGATCAAGATATTTATAGCGCTTTTGATTAAGCAAAGTTGACGTCTCTAAGCTGACTGGAGTATCTATGTTTAGATAATCAAATAGCGCTTGCGCCGCTTGTTTACCAGAGGTGGCTGCTTGCTCCATCGTTGGGATTTTCCAGCGTCCAGTCACTGAGATAATCTCGCCAGCTAACACTATATTGTCCCACTGCGTCGCAGTATCAATCAGCTCGTCATCGGCATTACGTACGTAGATTTGCGCTAAGTTAACCCAGCGCTTACCGTTCTCTTGCAAGATACCCATCTCTGCCGTTTCGATATCAGCATAGTCTTGCCAATCCTCGGTATAGCGTAGATTGATAGCGTCAATAGAGCCGCCTTTTGCAATAGCTTTACGCTCGGCGGCATCGGTGATACCTAGCTGATAAAGGATTTCCTCGGCAGCTTCCTCAGGGCTACACTCCATAAAGCGCTTGCCAAACAGCGAGCCTTTATTAAACGGTGAGCTACAAGTGGCCGATAGGTTATAGTCAAAGCCGTTAGGAAACTCAACATCCTGCCAAAAGCCGTCACGATGCTGAATTTGAAAGACGATATTCCACGGCGCATCAAAGCATAGATTATAGGACTTACCCAAAAATGGCTCAAAAACTTTTGGCACTTCGCTCAACGGATACTGAGTGCCAAACGACCATTCATCATTGAACGGCTTTTTGACTTGCGGCATGAGCCCCAGTTTCCACAGCACCTCATGCGGTAGCGCCATTACTGCCGCATCAAAACGCTGGTCTTGCAGGGTATGTTGTAATTGACTGTCACTTGCTTGAATATCTATGCTCAGCTGCTCGTTATCATGGTGATGCAGATTGACTATCCGTGTTTGGGTGATGAATTTGACCCCGCGCTTTTTTAGCTTATCAACTAACGCGTCAATGACCTTGGATGTGGGACGATTAAAGCAGTAGGACTTAGAAGCCACGCCTTTTGGCAGCACAGGCGCGTCAAGCATCGGCAGGAACACCAGTACAAAGCTGTCCATGATATCGACCGCTTTACTATGCATGCGCGCGCCCGTCAAAATCCCGAACCAATTGGTTATAAAGCGCTTAGTATGCGCGTCAAAGTCATCGATACCGATAATGTCGCCTGCTTTTTTATGAGCCATTGCTGCACGCTCTTCATCAGAGGCATTGACGTGATGGACGATGCGCTGCACCAGTTGCAGCATGTCTTTTTTGTTGAGATTAAAGGTCTCAATCATCGACTCAATAGTCGCCAAATCTAACGACGCGCGTCTATCGACAGCGACTTTATTACCGCTATTTTTGCTCTGTATCTTTTCGTCATCAAGCGCGTTATTACCACTTTGATAAAACTGATAGTTATCAACAGGCGTCAACATATGCAATAAGCTCGCCCGATCAAAGAGATTAAACAAAGAAAAATAAGTCGAGCTTAAAGCGCGAATAGAGTGCTCTTCAAAACGCTGCGCCTCTTCATTAAAATACCCAATCATTTTGCCACCGCAGCGCGCACGAGACTCCACAACAGTAATCTCTAGATTTGGGTCTTCGGACAGCTCAAAAGCGGCAGTTAGCCCCGAGATACCGCCGCCTGCGATGAGTATTTTACGGTTCGTAGTAGACCTAGTTATATAGTTAGCTGAATGTAAAACTGTTATGGATTTAAACGCGCTACTGGTATAAATTTTACTTGCGTGCTGCGTTCCCAGAGGCTGCGCAAAATTCATCCCAGTAGCGCTATGACATTTTTAGAGTGTATCGACTATACTTCGTTATTTTTATAAGTGTTATATCTTTGTTGATAACTTTGTTTGGCTCTTTGGCTGTGACCGCCTAAGGCGCTATTGAGCGTTAGACTCTACACCGCCGTTAGCTTTGATCCAGTTTTGCATCTGCTCGATCTCCGGCTGCTGAGCGGCAATAATCTCTTGCGCCAATTGCAGCATCTCCGGATCTTTTCCATACTCAAGCTGCACCTCAGCCATATCTACCGCGCCTCTATAGTGGGGGAGCATACCGCGTGCAAAGGCCATGTCGGGATTAGGGTCGGTAATACCAAGCGTCATCTCACCATGCATATCATTCATACCAGTGGCATAAGCTTGCTGCATAGCGCCAGTGTCAGCCATGGGGGCGGCGACATCAGGATGGCTATTTAGCCAGTTTTGCATCTGCTCGATCTCGACTTCTTGTGCGTCGATGATCTTTTGCGCCAGTTGTAGCATCTCCGGGTCTTTACCGTATTTGAGCTGAGTCTTAGCCATATCAACGGCACCGAGATGATGGCCTAACATTCCTTGAGTAAAAGCTGAATCAGGGTCGTTGTAGCCCATGCCCAACATCATCTCACTGTGCATCTTAGTCATAGAGTCATTATAGGCCTGATACATAGCCGTGCTCGATTCACTATGAGCGATATCATCATTGGTCGGCCCGCAAGCGCTAAGTGCTAAGGTGGCACTAAGACTTGCGGTTACTACTGCTAAGCATGAACGCTTAATAGCTATCATGGTACGTCCTTACTTAAATAGGGTGATAAAAATAGAAATAGAGTGATAAAAAGATGTTACTCAGTGTCTTATACGCCCAGTGTCTTTATAAAAGTAGAGTAGAAAGGTGGACGGGATACAAGCATCGGTGATACAGATAGGCAAGCCCAATAAGAGCATCCTAGTTAAGAAAATTGATAAAAATTAAGAGCGATAATGAAATTGGCACCCTTGTAAAGAGCGAATGACAGTCAATATTTATAGCTGCTTTTATAGCTGGTTTTATGCTGTTCTCATGGTGTTTTTATAATGGATAAACAACAATCACGCATATACGCATAACAACCGATACAGATTTAAGTATAAGATTATGCAGGATTAATATGACTCATTTGGTGCTGGTTTAAGGAGTTTTGCTACTTTTTATTATAAGCGCGTTTATTTGCGTAAAAGTAGTGCTAAGATAAAGTCATCACTATCGGTTTTTCACTCATTTGTGCGCGAGGTTTGCTATGCGAAAAATTCCTATTTATTCCCATCCTGCGGCAGGCTGGCCGGCGCTAGTGGCTTCTACGCGCAAACTTATGGATTATAAGTCGTTCTTGCGTGGTAGCCTG
This sequence comes from Psychrobacter submarinus, assembly GCF_904846685.1. GTDB lineage: Bacteria > Pseudomonadota > Gammaproteobacteria > Pseudomonadales > Moraxellaceae > Psychrobacter > Psychrobacter submarinus. Next base: position 1,012,315 of record NZ_CAJHBQ010000001.1, on the reverse strand, counting down.
AGCGTATTACAAAGCAATCAGCCAAATGGCGGTTTTGATTGTCCAGGCTGTGCTTGGCCGGATCATAAGTCGCATAAGACCCTTGATGTCTGCGAAACAGGGATTAAAGCACTCGCTAGCGAAACCATGTCCGTGAAAGCCGATGCTCAGTTTTTTGCTCGCCATACTGTGACCGAGCTACAAGGCTGGAGCGGCTATGAGCTTGAGCATAGCGGTCGCCTATCTGAGCCGATGCGCTATGATGCCAAACAAGACAAATATCTGCCTATCGCTTGGGATGATGCGTATCAAATCATCGCTGATGAGCTCAATAAACTTGCCTCACCAGATGAAGCGTTGTTTTATACCTCAGGCCGCGTCACCAATGAGCCGGCCTTCTTATACCAGCTCTTTGTGCGCTGCTATGGCACTAACAATCTACCTGATTGTTCCAATATGTGTCACGAACCGACCTCAGTCATGCTCGGTAAGCAGCTAGGCGTCGGTAAAGCAACGGTGATGCTAGAGGACTTCGAGCAAGCCAAACTGATCATTATGTTCGGACAAAATCCAGCAACGAACCACCCGCGTATGCTTGAGATGCTCGCTCACGCGCACAAACAAGGCTGCAAGATTATCTCGGTCAATCCGATGCGCGAGCAGGGCCTAAGCGCCTTTAGAAATCCGCAAAAGCCGAGCCATATGGCAGCGGGCCAAAGCGATGCTATGGTCGATGATGTGGTACAAATCCAAATCGGCGGCGATGCTGCTTTATTGACAGGATTAGCCAAGTGGCTAATTGACAATAATAAAATTGATGAGCGCTTTATCGCCGAGCATACCTCAGGGTATGAGCCTTTGCAGCAGTGGCTTGATAAGCAAACTTGGGCGGATATTGAGCTTGGCTGCGGTATCGAGCAAGCGCAGATTGTCGCGCTAGCCAAGCAAGTCGCCGCTAGCCCTAAGACCATCTGTACTTGGGGCATGGGTATCACCCAGCATGTGCAAGGCGATGATAACGTAGCGATGATTACTAACCTACTGCTGCTGATGGGTATGATCGGTGTCGATGGGGCGGGCGCTTCTCCGGTACGCGGACATTCAAATGTGCAAGGCGATCGCACTATGGGCGTGCATGAGCGTCCTAAGCAAGAGCTGCTCGATAGCTTAGAGCGTGTCTTTGAGCGTGAAATGCCGCGCGAGGATGGCTTCGATGTCGTCGGTGGCGCTAAAGCACTAATCGAAGGTAAGCTCAAAGCCTTTGTCAGTATGGGCGGTAACTATGCAGTCGCCGCTCCTGATATGAGCGCTATTCAGCAAGCGCTCACAACGACCCAGCTCAATGTCTTTGTCGGTACTAAGCTCAATGGCACTATGCTCTATCCAGGCGCGAACAATATTATCTTGCCGTGTATTAGCCGTACTGAGAAGATTATTACCAAAAAAGGCGAGCAGTTTGCCACTACCGAAGACTCTATGTGTCAGGTTTCACGCTCGCAAGGTAACCTCAAACCTATCAGCAAAGACATTAAGTCAGAGGTGCAGATCATCGCGGACTTAGCGGTGCACGTGTTAGGTGATAGCGATATCCCTTGGCAAGCAATGAGCCAAGACTTCGACATCATTCGTGATTATGTGGCACAAGCCATCGATGGTTTTGAGGACTTCAATCACCGTGTGCGCGAGGCGGATCGCGGCTTCCATCTGTATCATCCGGCGCGTCATCGGGTCTGGAATACCGATAGTGGCAAAGCACAGTTTGAAGTACCTAAGTATCCAATTACCTTTGTCGCTCGGCAGATGGCAGAGGCGTCTGAGGACTTGCAAGCTGAGATAGATCATAGCTTGGATGAGAATGCGGCAGCTAATGACTTACAAAAAGTCTGGCAGCTCACTAGCGTGCGCAGTCACGATCAGTTCAATACCATGATATTTGGTCACCAAGATCGCTATCGTCAAACCGAGCGCCGCGATGTGCTGTTTATGCATCCAGATGAGATCAGCCGTTTGGGCTGGCAAAAAGGCGATAAAGTTACTATTTCTCGCCAAGATAGCCATGAGCAAATGCGTACGTTAGGGCCGCTAGTATTGACCGAGATGGACATCGCTGCCAATGCAGTAGCCGCATACTATCCTGAATGTAATGACTTATTCGATTTAGATACCCATGCGCCAAGCTCGCACATACCCGCTTATAAGTCCTCAACGGTGATAGTAGAGCGAGTCAGTACCGAGCAAGTCCGCCAAGACTCTGTTGCCAAGGGTCACGCCGTCTCGGCTTAACGGTTTGTCCGGTGGTAATGATAAGGTGGGTTGTCTTAGTATAACCCACCATTTTTAATATTAAATGATAAGTGAGTTCGCTAACTGATGATGGCTAAAGATAGCACTAACATGACCTACACACAGGTAGAGCAAGACACTGCTTCAACATCTGCAGTACCGCTAGCTCGCAGCCATCCTACGCAAAAACATCACTATACCCTAAAAGACGCTCTAGAGCACGCTCCGAATCTGACACCGTCTGAGAATAAGCGTGCAAAGCCGGTTGCTATCGACAACCAGCCAGCGAGTCTTGCGGTAGAGGCGGCGGTCGCTATCGTTATCAACGGCATTCATTATGCAGTGTTGATGGCGAGCCCCAATCAGCTTGAATATTTGGCGCTTGGGTTTTTGTATAGCGAGGGGCTGATTGAGCAAAGTCGTGATTTGCTCGATTGGGAAGTGACGCACCTAAGCGATGACGCTAAGTTGACGGCTTTTAACCAAGATGCTGTGGGAGTCGATGATGCTGATAACTCTACTGACCACTCTAGTTTTGCGCACTTATTAGATTACGATACCTATCTGGTCGAGCTGGTACTGAGCCAGCGTTGTCATCAGCGCATTCAAGCGCAAAAGCGGCAGCTGGCAGGGCGTACAGGCTGCGGTATGTGCGGTATCACAGGATTGAGTCAAGCTTTGCCGGATCTTAGTGATTATGCCAATAACAGCACTCAGTTAACTGCCAAACCTCGTTTAGAGTATCTACTAAATATTAGAGCGCAAATCGATGCTACGCAGCACACCCATCAGCTAACGGGCGCGGTACATGCGGCGGCGACTTTATACAAAGACAAGCTATATCTGTTCGAAGATGTGGGTCGGCACAATGCATTAGATAAATTGATCGGCTGGCAATTACGACAAAAGGCAGAGGTTGATTGCGTGGTGATGACCTCACGCTTATCGATTGAGCTGGTACAAAAAGCCATAAGGATGCAGCTGCCTTGGCTAGTGGGGATGTCCGCGCCGACTAGTACCGCAGTGCGAGTGGCTGAACGTTATGGCTTAGGGCTTGCAGGGTTTTTGCGTGCTGACAGAGTGACTTATTATTCAAGATATTAGAGCTATGTGAGATTGTTTTTTTTAAAAGCTATTTTTATTAAAGATTTCTTTGTTTTGGCAGTTAACGACTATAATGACGCGTATACATATTTATAAGTGAGTACCCATCTTATGATTACCTTAGAAGCGCTGCAACAAGCGATCACTGAGCGTATTGAGCGCTATAATCAAACGGACTTTCCTGTAACCAAACGCAGGGTACAAAAGATCGATTTGCTTGAGTGCCAAAATCATATTTTGGCGGAGGATATTAGCTCGCCATTCAATATACCCAGACAAAACGTCTCTGCGATGGATGGCTACAGTATCGCAGCGGGTAGCGCGCTCGATGCAGACACTAGTATCGAAATCGTGGGCGAATCGCAAGCGGGAAGTCCTTATACGGGTAAGCTCACTGCGGGACAAGGGGTTCGTATCTTTACCGGTGCTGTGGTGCCAGACGATGGCGATACGGTCATCATGCAAGAGAATACCAACTTTGCTGAGATACGCGAATCCATCGATAAGTCTCAGCCTTATCATATAACGCTGACGCAAGCCGCGAAAGCCGATGATAATATTCGTAAGCAAGGCGAGGAGGTTGCAGAGGGCGAGGTAGTCTTACAAAAAGGCAAGCGTCTTAATCCTGCCGACATTAGCTTACTAGCCAATCTTGGAGTAGCAAAAGTCAAAGTTTATCAGCCGTTAAAGGTAGGCGTCATGGCGACAGGCGATGAGCTAGTCGCTGTCGGTCAGCCGCTACAGAGCCTAGCGCAAATCTATAACTCTAACACCCCAACGCTGAAAACACTCTTGGCAGGATTGCCAGTAACTATCGAAGACTACGGTATTATTCCTGATAATTTAGAGCAGACGATCGCGACTGTCACTACCGCTATGAGAGAATGCGATGTGCTCCTCTCTAGCGCAGGCGTGTCGGTCGGTGACTATGATTTTTTGACGACGGTTATCGAGCAATTAGGCAAAATCAATCACTATAAAGTCGCGATGAAACCGGGCAAGCCTTTTGTCTTTGGTGAGCTATTAGGCGATAGCGATAATAAGCTTGCCAAGCCTGTCTTGTTTTTTGGGCTACCGGGTAACCCCTTATCTACTCTGGTAGGTACGCTACAGCTAGTAATACCGTCTTTGTGGCGGTTATCTAGCGTCAGTGCCGATGATATGCCAATGGTAAGGACAGTACAGGCGACACTAGACAATGACGTGCGTAAGTCAGCTGGACGCAAAGACTTTCAGCGCGGCGTATTAGCGCGAAACAGTGATGGCAGTTTTACCGTAAAAGCCTTTAGCAAACAGCAATCGCACCGTATCAAGCAGTTAAGCCAAGCCAATTGTTTGATTGTTTTGGCAAAAGATAGCGGCAACTTAGCGGCAGGTGAGAGCGTAACCGTGCAGCCATTCCCGTGGTCATCAAACATATGAGATTAGCCGGAGTGGTCATTTTAGCAGGCGGCAACTCTAAGCGTATGGGTACGCCCAAAGCCAAGCTCAAGCTGCCCGGTGGTGAGACGTTACTGAACTATCATGTCAGACATGCGACGCCGCTAAACGTGCCGATTATGATTGCTGATAATGAGCATGGGTTTAAGGTAGATGAAGCGTTAGCGGCTCGCTCCGAAGCGCCTATTTTTCATATCAAGGACTATAGTCAAAATGATAAAAAAGCAGATAATAGCAAGACTGATGATAAGTACAAAAACATAGGCGGGGCTTTAGCCGCCATTGAATCAGCGCTGCAAACGTCCATTTCATTCGTAAAGGATACTAGCTCTAAAAATAGCCTGACTGATTACTTACTGGTTATCAGCTGTGATAGCTTAATTAAAGCCACCGAGCTTTGGCAACATCTAAGCGCTGCTACCAACCGCAGCCTACACGCTAGAGCAGTCGTTTGCCTAAGCGATGATAGCCATTTATATCCGTTATTAGGCTTGTATCAACTCGCTATCGAGCCTGAACTGCGCGCTTATCTCGATAGCGGTCAACGCCGTGTCATGCGTTTTATAGAGCCGATTTGCCAAAAAGTCGCTTTTGATCCGCAGTGGCAGTATTTAACGAATTTTAATACGCCTGAGGACTTTGTCAAAGCATGTCAGGCTCTATCTTAGAATATTTGATACAGTATAAAATAAACCTTATGAGCATTATGTATGACTACCCTTAAATACATCGCCCATTATCCTGAGTCTATTCAAACACAAGTGGCCAAGCTTATCAGTCGTGGTCAGCTTGGCGAGTACCTGAATAATAAATATCCAAACGTGCACCAAATTCAAAGCGACAAAGCGCTGTATCAATATATCAATGAGATAAAAAACGACTACATGCGTAAAAGCGCTCCGTTATCGCAAGTGAAGTACGACAGTAAGCTTAGCACGCTAAAACAAGCGCTAGGCATGCATACTTATCAGTCGCGAGTGCAGGGCAGTAAGCTCAAGTCGCACAACAGCATCACCGTAGCGAGTGTCTTTAAAGACGCGCCGCTCGAATTTCTGCGGATGATAGTGGTTCATGAGCTGGCACACTTTAAAGAAAAAGATCATAGTAAAGCGTTTTATCAGCTGTGCCATCATATGCAGCCAGACTATCATCAAGTTGAGCTAGATACGCGGCTGTGGCTGCACTTACGCGAGTTGTCCTGATTAGATGGTATAGTAATAGTCATTTGATATTCATATAAAAAAGCCTGCGTAGTAGCAGGCTTTTTTGTGACGCGGACTCTATAGTCTAACCTACGAATTTAGCAGCACATCACCATGCTCATCGCGCAAGTCAGTTTTTACCATCTTGCCTGCGCCATTTAACACGATGTTATCGACAAAAACGACTTTGTCAGGAATTTGCCAACTGGCAACTTTGTCTTGATAAAACTCCAATATCTGTGCCTCGGTTACCTCTGAGCCATCCTCTTTTACCACTATCAATACCGGACGCTCACCCCACTGTTCATGCTTTGCGGCAATAGCGGCGGCCATTTTTACCTCAGGATGACCGGCGGCGATGTTTTCAAGCTCCACTGAGGATATCCATTCACCGCCTGACTTGATCAGATCCTTGGATCGGTCACGAATATTCATATAGCCATCAGCGTCGATGGTAGCGATATCACCCGTATCAAACCAGCCATCGTCAGTGATAGCGTCTGGTCTATGAGTGAAGTAGTCATCGATGATCCAGTGTCCGCGAATCTGCAAGCGACCTTGCGACTCGCCATCCTCAGCAACTCTTTGCTCTGGGTTTTCAGTATCCATCAAGCGCAGCTCAACGCCATAAGGCGGACGCCCTTGTGATTTGCGCAGCTCGTTGATCTCCTCTTTACTCAAAGATTTGTGCTTGGCTTTGATTTGATTCATAGTACCAAGCGGGCTGGTCTCGGTCATGCCCCAACCATGTATCGCATCACAGTTGAAGTCTTCACGGAAAGTCTTGATCACGGAGGGCGGACAAGCAGCGCCGCCAACGATAGTCCGCGTCATGCTCTCAAGTTTACTACCATTCTTTTTCGCCGCGTTCAATAAGCCCTGCCAAATGGTCGGCACGCCTAGCGCAATGGTCACCTTATAATCATCAATCACTGAGACCAAGCTGTCACCATCGAGGTTGGGTCCTGGCAAGATCAAAGAGCAGCCGACGATCGCCGCGGCGTATGGCGTGCCCCAAGCGTTGACATGGAACATCGGTACAACGGGCAGTAGCACATCTTGCGCGGATAGCGATGAGACATCCGGCATACACAGTGCGATAGCGTGTAGCACTGAGGAGCGATGGGAGTAGAGTATGCCTTTAGGATTACCCGTAGTGCCTGAAGTGTAGCATAGCGAGCTAGCAGTGGTTTCATCAAGCTCTGGCCAGTCGAATTCAGACTCTTGCTCATTGATGAGTTCATCGAAGAATAGCGCATCTGGGAAGTGCTCTAGCACTGCCTCGTTGCGCTCGCCCAACAAGATAAAATGCTTGATGCCTTTGATATGATCTTTGATAGCGGCAATGAGCGGCAAAAAAGTGATATCAAAGAATAGCACCTGATCGTCAGCGTCGTTAACGATGTAAGCGAGCTGCTCGGGGAAGAGACGCGGGTTGATAGTGTGGCAGATCATACCGCTGCCGGAGATGGCGTACCAAGCCTCTAAGTGGCGGCGGTTGTTCCAGGCCAGAGTCGCGATGCGATCTGAGGACTTAAGACCTAGCGTTTGTAGTGCATTAGCCAGCCGCTTTGAGTTGTCTGAGATGCTCGCCCAATCGCTTTGGGTCATCGTGCCATCGACTTCTTTTGAGTAGACGGCAGTATCGCCATGATAGCGAGCAGCATGCTCAATTAAGCTACTGATCAGTAGCGGTTGATGCATCATTTTTCCTAACATTTGCATATCCTTATCATCGTTAGTAGTACATATCCGTCAGTACCGTTGCTATGACGTCTTATTAGTATACGTCACTCTCACCATTTTAAAATATTTTATGATAATTGGCAGTTCTTTATTATATGTAGCTTATTTACTCTTCAAACTCAGCCAACATCGACGTGATGCGCTCGTCCTTTTGACGCCACAGATGCTCAACCCACGCAAACATCTGCTCTTTAGTAGCAGAGTCGTTCTCATAACCGCCATCTTGTAGACTTGCAAATAGCTCGTCAGGGATTTCGATATGCCGGACATCGACTCCCAGGCGCTTGATTTTCCCTTGCCAAAGCTCACCATAAGTGGGCACGCCATCAGGGTAGACGATGGTCATATCTAAGATACCATCGATCTCATCGCCCAAAGCGTTGATCGCTAGCGCCAGACCTCCAGCTCTTGGTTTAAGCAAATGCGTGTAAGGTGATTGCTGAGTATCACGCTTTTTTGGGGTGAAGCGCGTACCTTCTAAATAGTTGAGCAAAGTAAAAGGCTTATCTTTTAATAGCGCGCAAGCACGTTTAGCCTCAATGATATCTTTACCTGCCAGTGCTGGGTTTTTGGTCACTGCTTGCTTAGAGTGGCGACGCATCATCGGGAAATCTAAAAAGTAAAAGGTCTGACCGACGATAGGGATATATATCAGCTCAAACTTAGTAAAAAACCGCGTCAAAGGCAGACGATCGCGACTAATGTATTGCACAATGCTGGTATCGACCCATGATTGATGGTTGCTCACCAGTAAATATTTGCCTTGGACATCGATATCATCAGGTAGGCTAATGCGCCAGTCCTTTTTGGGTAAGATGGTATCGATCAAGGTATTGTTACTATTAATCCAGTAGTTGGCGATTTTTATCACGGTTTTGTCAGCGATGTCAGCTCCGGTAATGATTTTGGTGGCGCCCATTAGCCAGATAGGAATACTACCGGCGAAACTATTACCAACGATAACCCCTGTCGCTGTCGCTAATGATACCGCTTTACCAAGCTTTGGCGTACGTTCATGCATTTTTTGAAAAAGTGAGTGTAGTCGCATAGCAAACCTTTCCTATTGTTATTGCTGCTTATTGAGCTATCTTAATTGAACTGCTTTTATTCCGTTATTTTTTGATTTGGCTATTATGGTAGCTGTTATTTACGGCGGTAACATTATGACACAATTTTAGCAGAAATTCGGCCGAGCGTAGTTAGGCTAGCGTGACTGGCGGTTACAAAGGGCGGCAGTACGCTAAAACTGACCAAGCGCAATATTATGTCAGGCAGCAAAGGATGATGACTGCTCATTTTTAGGAATAGCTTTAAGCCAATAAAAGTGTTTAGAATGAAGTAACGGACAACAGCGCTTATTTCTAAAGAGCGAACACAGTAAAGGATGACACCATGCAAAATGACATGACAAACGATCTAAATAACTCAGCTGCGACTGTAAAAGACAACGTCAGCGCCGCAGAGTGGCAGATGCGCGTTGATTTGGCCGCTTGCTACCGATTAATCGCCATGTATGGCTGGGATGATTTGGTCTTTACCCATATCTCAGCGCGCGTGCCCGATACAGAAGATGAGTTTCTGATTAATCCTTATGGCTTATTTTTTGAAGAGATTACCGCTTCAAACTTGGTAAAAGTCAATCAGGCCGGCGAAAAAGTTGCGCCATCGAATTACGATATCAATCCCGCCGGTTTTACTATTCATAGCGCCGTACACAACGCCCGTGACGATGCACATTGTGTGCTGCACTTACACACTAGCGACGGCGTGGCGGTGTCAGCTCAAACCGAGGGCTTGCTGCCTTTATCACAGCAGTCGCTCTTTCCGCTATCGAACCTGGCCTATCATGACTATGAAGGGGTGGCGCTAAACCCTGATGAAAAAGTACGTCTGGTCGCAGACTTAGGCGATGCGAATTTCATGATTCTACGTAATCATGGCTTGCTTACTTGCGCCAGCACGGTCGCGGATGCTTTTTTATTTATGTATATCATGCAAAGAGCTTGCGAGGTGCAAATCAAAGCGCAAAGCGGCGGTGGTAATCTGACTCATATACCGCCGCAGATATTAGCCGGTATTCAAGCGGCTTCAAAAGAGGTGACGAGAGGCGCAGGTGGTGATATCGCTTGGCCAGCACTACTCCGCAAACTACGCCGTACCGATCCCTCATTTGCGGAGTAGCTATGATTACTTTGGCGCAGTGGCGACAACAAGGAGAGCTTGAGTCGATCAATGGGCAGCAAATTTTTACTCGCACGGGCGGTAATAAAAGTGCGCCTGCGCTTGTGCTCATCCATGGTTATCCAAGTGCCAGCTGGGATTGGGAGGGCATGTGGCAGGCGCTGACCCAGCGCTACTATGTGATTACGCTTGATATGCTAGGGTTTGGGTTTTCGGCCAAGCCTAAAGACGCGCGCTACTTGATAACGGAGCAAGCGGATATTTTTGAGCATTATTTGCATAAACTTAATATCACGGACTATCACATATTAGCTCACGACTATGGCGATACAGTAGCGCAAGAGCTGCTCGCCAGACAGCGTGAGGGTAGCGCAAAACAGCGTATCGCTAGTGTGTGTTTATTAAATGGTGGTCTGTTCCCAGAAACCCATAAGCCGGTGTTAATCCAAAAACTACTACTCTCGCCTTTAGGGCCATTAGTGTCCAAGCTTATCACTAAACGCAAATTTGCAGACAATCTACGGCGCATCTTTGGACCCAATACGCCGCCGACTCCTGAGGTTGTCGATAGCTTATGGCAGCTGCTCAATCATAATAACGGTCTTGCGGTGATGCATAAGCTCATTGACTATATACCGCAGCGTCAGCAGCACCGTGAGAGGTGGGTTGAAGCCATTATCGAAAGTAATGTTCCGGTCAAGCTTATTAACGGTAGCAAAGACCCTATCTCAGGCCAGCACATGGCTCAGCGCTATCGGCAATTAATATCTAATGCCAATAATGCTAATGCCGATGTCACTGAGCTGGCAGAGTTGGGTCATTATCCGCAGCTTGAAGATGCTGAGGCGGTGACGACAGCTTATCTGCAGTTTAGAGATAGTCTCAATCAGAGTTAGTAGCACTAAGAGATAGTAGCACTCAGAGATAATATCAATCAATGAGGGTTGGCTATTAAAAAGACGTCACGACAAGGACTCACTATGAAACGCGCCGCGCAACTACAGCCTTTATCTCGCCAACATCATTTAGGTCTCAACATCTCTCGCCATGCCAAAGAGTGCTCTGATAATCCTGAAGATATCAGTAAGCACTGGCACAAGCTCACTTCATATATTGATGATTTGCAAAGTCACTTTGCGATTGAAGATCATCTGATCGCGACGGCGCTATTGCCTTATAGTATTAGTAAACCCGAAGTCGCTTCCGCGCTTACCACGCTCAATGAGCAACATAAGTCTCTGCAGGCTCTCGTGAGCCAAGCCCAAAACTCTGCAAACTCTCAAAGCCATCCTATCAGCGCCGCCCAAGTCAAAGCGCTCGCCACTTTGTTATACGATCATATTCGTTTTGAAGAGCGTGACTTGTTTCCTATTGCCGAGCGCTACCTGACAACAGCAGAGTTAGATACGATTTATGCCGCCAGTCCTGATAATGTCAAAAGAGCAGATGAAAATCGTTAAAAATATTGCTGGCTTAGTCGATAGCAAGATTAATTACTGAACCGGTAGATAGCCGGCATCAGCAAAGTACTGTTGCCCAGCCTCAGAGCGTAGATACTCTGAAAATCCAGCAGCGCTAGGTCGCTCACTGAGCACTATACCGTCTTGTAATATCGACGGATAAGAATTCGGTGCTAAGGTATGAAACTGCGTAGGCTTTGCTTTGATAGCTAGCAGCTGTGCCAGCGCAACAAAGCCATAATCGACACTACCGGTATGCGTATATTGAAAAGCTTGGCCGATGTTTTCAGCTTGTATGAGACGTTTTTGAGTCTTCATAGTCTCATAACTATTTTGGGCTTGTAGATAAGCTTTGGCAGAATTACCATAAGGCGCGAGCTGCGGGTTGGCAATAGTCACTTTAGTAGATTTCGCCATCAATAATGCATTTAAAGCCGCTGGTTTAATCTCGCTTAGCGGATGAATAACGCTATACAGCGCCAGTTGACCTTGAGTATAAGTGAAGGGCTGAGCGTCTTTTTGACTGTTCGCCTGATCAGTCGCTAGTGTTTCTGTCGCAAGCTTGGCCGGAAACGCCTGATTCGCAGATAAAAATAAATCGTATGGCGCGCCTGAGGTGATTTGCGCATATAGCTTACCTGATGAGGCGTAAGTGATCTCAATTTCTTGGTTCGGTTGATTATTATCGGTTTTATAGCCTTCGACAACTTTCGGCAAGACGTCCGATAAGTTGGCAGCAGCAGCGATACGTAGCGTTTGAGACGATTCAGTATTCTCTGTAACACTGTCTTTAGCGCACGCTGTCAGCGTAACTGCCAGACAGCTTACGGTTATTATTATTGCTTTCATTACCACTCTAATTTTTAATTGTCCAACCGTCAGTGTATCTAAGAGCCGTCAGTTTTGAAAACGCTATTTCACCGTGTAAAGATAAGTAAGCTCGCTCATTAGCTATTGTTAAGTGTCGTCGATTTATATTGAGAGTCATGGCTTGCTATATTAGTCACCTTAGTAGGACTATTAGTAGCACTAGATTTATTTTTTAGTGAATTTGCCATAACACCAAATTAACACCGAATTAATTATGGTAATAATAATTATTATCATTTATAATACAGCTTTAGTGACGTTGCATTTATAACTGAACATATAAATATGATATTAAAAGGCGCTGCTGACGTAGCAGCCCGATGGCCTGTGTTGCACTGATTGCTCGCAAAACTCTCATCTTAATGTCATCAATATCCATAAGTCTCAAATGACTTATAACGTATAAGATGAATCACTCAAATACAATTTGATAGATCGTTATGACTGAAAGAACGAATAAAAAAAGTTTTCCAACCCTTTATACCGGGACATTTATCGCTGTCATCGCGCTGCACGCTATCACAGGTTGGGCACTTGCGAATGTCAAAACACCAGATGTGACTATCGCTGAGCCTAACGAGGTGTCGCCCTTAGAAATCGAAATGATTACACCGATTATCAAAAAGCCTGAAGTTGTAGAAGTTCAGCCAACACCGGAACCAGTCATTGAGTCAAAGCCTAAGCCGGTAGCTACTGCAGCGCCGCAACCTAAACCTGAACCGCAGGTTAAACCTGAGCCTAAAGTTGAACCAAAACCTAAAGCTAAGCCTGAGCCTAAAACCAAACCCGACATAAAGCCTAAACCTGAACCTAAACCACCAGTTAAGACGCAGCAAACCCAGCAAGAAGTACAAGCCAAAAAAGCAGCTGAGCAAGCGCTAGCAGAAAAACAGCAGCAGGCGATAATAAACGCGCAAAAACAAGCAGAGCGACAAGCCCAAGAAAACGCCAGAAAGCAAGCACAAGAACGAATAAACGCACAAGAATTGGCAAAACAGCAAGAAATAGCCAGACAACAAGCATTGGCTAGACAGCAAGCTGAAAATGAGCGTTTAGCGCAAGCGGAAAAGGCTAGGGAAGCCGCTGCAGAACGTGCACGTGCAGCGCAGGAAGCGGCTCAAGCAAAAGCTGAAGCTGCAGCGGCAAATAGTGAGCCCGTAAGTTTTAGCGGTAGTGATGCATCATGGGCGAGAGAGCCTAATTTTGAGGGTTTAACTCATGAGGCACTCACCTTAAACCTAAGGTTTAGAGTCGACAAGCAAGGTAATATCAGCAATATCACAGTTACGGGTTCAAATGACCGCCGGATAATTCGAGATGCCAAACGTCGACTTGGACGTAGTAAATTAAACCCATTTATACAAAATGGCGTACCGGTTACTGGTATTGTGAATTTGTCTATTGCTGTTAGATCTTAGGGGTTGTCGTCGTATTCCCTAAAAAAGCGCTTTCATCACAGTTAAGAGCTGATAAATACTAACCACTATTTAGTTTGGGCAACCAAAAATAAGGAGTCTACAATGGACTTTGCAATCTACTGGCAATACAGCGATATGGTGACAAGAACTCTGTTTTTCTTGCTGTTAGCATTGTCGATACTCTCTTGGGTGACAGGTATCATCCGTGTTATTCAAAGCCGCAAATTAGCAGCGACGGTTGCTGACGACTTAACGCAGCAGATTCAGGCAAGCCGTGCTGAACTAGCGGCATCCGATAGTAAAGATCAGCGCCTCGTCACTGAGCAGACGCTGCTCAAACATATTGGTCGTTATCGCTTTGCCAGTGAGCGCGGATTGCCAATCTTGGGCACGACGGCGGCCGTTGCCCCGTTTATTGGGCTGTTTGGTACGGTGTGGGGGATCTTTCATGCCTTGCATAACATTGGTACTACCGGGCAGGCGGGACTTGCGCAAGTTGCAGGGCCAGTAGGGGAGGCTTTGATTATGACCGGTCTTGGTATTGCCGTAGCGATACCTGCAGTGGTGTTTTATAACCTAGCTATCCGTATCAACCGCAAAGTTATGTATCATGCTAATGATCGCGCCCATGACCTCCTAGCGCAGTCTACGCGTGATGCGCTACCAAACACAGAGTCTACTCCAAGAGCGGTGACTAGTGAACGAGTTGATGCAACGACTTCTAACAAACAAACACAGCCTCAATATCAGCATTAGTACAAGCATTGAGGATAAGTAGATCTGAGAAGAAGACAACTGAGAATAAGAGACAAATATGGCTTTTCAATTAGGTGATGACGACACACAAAGTATGAATGAGATGAACCTCATTCCGCTCATCGATGTCATGCTGGTATTGATGATTATCTTCTTACTGACGGCGACGGTACTTAATCCAACCGTACCGCTGAATCTGCCGCAAACCAGTGCTGAGATCAATGAGCCGCCAGTCGATCCCATTCAAATCAGTATTGATAAAGATGCAGGCCTGTTTTGGGATGATAAGGCGATTAGTATGGAAGAGCTTGAGTCGCGCTTACAGCAGCAAGGAGTAAGCGGCGATAACCCTTCTATTCAGCTACGCGCCGATAAGGACAGCCGCTATGACAATGTCGCGCAAGTACTAGCCGCTGCCAGTACCGCGGGCCTAACGAAGATTGCGTTCGTTAATGAGTAGCTCATTTTAGAGTATAATAAAAAATAATAATAACAATAAAGCTGGCAAGTACTTTACTCCACACCCTACTAGTGACATAGCTAGTAGGGTTTTCTTTTTTATAGTGATTGCAATAGTCATTGGCATTGACGTTTTACAAATGAATCTTATAAAGATACTCGTTTTTTATTCATACGCAATTTATGGAGAGTATGGTCGATGGTCTTATGATGCTTGATCACAGCGTAGATAGTGTTCACTATGAGCCGTTTGGCCCTAAAATGAGCTTAGAGCTGTCTTGATTCTGACTTCAGTCCTCAACCACAACACTAAGTCTCATTTTGATTGTATTTAATAGCTCTACAATATCTTTTAGGAAGTGTTTGCCTAGTCAGCGCTCAACTGGGCAAACATCCAGCGTAAGAAGCGGTCTACTATTTTAAAAAGTCAGGATTCATATAAGCAGGATTTGGATAGCTATAAAATCCTTCGCCAGTTGCCGCGCCTAGTTTATTTTGATCAATCAGTTGCTCTTTTAGGTACTTAACCGCCTTAAACCTCACAGGGCTTTGAGTCCGCTCAGCAGACATCTTAGTGATGTTATAAGCGGTGTTGATCCCTATGGTATCTAAGATACCAAACGGTCCGACAGGCGCACCGGTCACTATCATCCATGTCTTATCAATGGTATGCGGATCAGCCACTTCTTTGGCTAGTAGTTGCAAACCTGCGTCTATAAACGGCGCTAATAAGCTATTCATAATATAGCCGGGTTGCTCTTTATACAGCGGCATTGGCACCATACCGATATTTGTCGCAAACGCGACTACCTCATCAAATACTTTAGGATCGGTTCTAGGATGCCCCATGATTTCAGCGACGTTATGCATCCAGATCTTATTGGCAAAATGTAGCGCTAGGAACTGAGCAGGCCGTCCTGTTGATTCAGCAAATTGGCTCGGCAGTAAGGTTGAGGTATTGGTCGCAAATACTGTTTTTTCTGGAGCCAGATTGGCCAGTTTTTCATAAAATTCGACTTTAATCTCTGGAATCTCAGGAATGGCTTCAATCATTAAGTCAGCGTCTTTGACCGCTTCTGCAAGATCTGAGGTGTAGCTAAGATTATCAAACGCCGTATCTAACTGCTCTTGCGTCGCTCTTAAATCCTTTCTGAAGGCCTTACACATCCAATTAAACTTTGACTTAGCTTGCTCTAGCACCTCATCACTGATGTCATAAACGATGACATTAAAACCATGATATGCAGCTTGAAAGGCGATTTGATAGCCTAGGACGCCGCTTCCTGCGACAGTTACATTCTTATACGTCATGATGACTCCCTGAAATAATGACTATGATTTTAGAGTTATTATGTGGCTATTGTCAACGTACTGTCATAAATGCTCGGTAGACTTGAGCGTAACTTATATCGTTGTGGTGGATTTGATAAAGCCGCAACCCACCCTTTACGCCACTCTAGCCAAATAGCAAGGTGACTGAACATGACGTTATTGAACAAACCGCTCGCTCATGAAGCCGTAGAAGACTCAAACACGAGCAATAATATCGAATTTCAAACCATCATCAATCGCCGTATGCATCGTCGCCATATCTTAAAAGGCGGTACAGGGCTGGCGGCGGCAGCGTTTTTTGGGGCGCTGCCTTTGGTTGGCTGTAGTGACGACGATGACGACAGCCCATCTCGCCTGCCCAGCGACGATGACCAAGCCGCCATCCCAGCACAAGGAAATCTCAAACGTCCCGACACCCTAAAATTCACTGCAGTGGCGCATTCGACAGCCGATACCATGAGTGTGGCGGAAGGCTATCAGGCAGAGATGATATTGCCACTAGGGACACCGCTGATGTCTGGTATCGCCGACTGGAAGGACAACCGTGAGCAGTCCGCTGAGTCGTTTGAGTGGCGTATGGGCGACAACCATGATGGCATGTGGTTTTTTGGCAAAAAAGGCAATACCTACGATGCCAAAGCCTCTAAAAACGGCCTGCTGGTCATGAACCATGAGTATGTCAATAGCAGCGAGCTTAGCCCATTTGGTTATCATGTCATCTCGGATAACAATGCGGCACCCATTTATCAAAACCGTCGTCTGGCCAGTGATGTGCGCCGCGAGGTCAACTGCCACGGGGTCGCTGTCGTTGAGATGACGCGCCGTGCCGATGGGATGGGTTATGAGATGGTCAAGGATTCAAAATACAATCGCCGTATCACCAGCAGTACGCCCGCCCAGCTGACGGGTCCTGTGGCAGGCTCTGATTTGGTCAAGACAAAGTTTGATCCAACAGGGTTGCAGACGCGCGGCATCAACAACAACTGCGGCGCAGGACTGTCGCCGTGGGGTACCTATCTGACGACAGAAGAAAATTTCTTGGGCGTATTTGCGCGTGGTCAAGACGCCGAGCAGCTAAGCGCAGCTCATAACTACGGGCGTGAGCGCTATGGGGCCAGCGAAAACTTCTCTGGCTGGGAGTATCTGTGGCATACGCCTTATGCCAAAGATGAAATCATAGCTGATGAGTTTGTCCGCTGGGATATGACCGCGACAGGCACTGATGCTACTGAGGATTATCGCAATGGCTTTAATACCTTTGGTTACATCACCGAAATCGATCCTTTTGATCGGCACTCAGCACCGCAAAAACGCACGGCACTCGGTCGTTTTGCACACGAAAACTGCGCGTATGCGCCCGTCGAGTCAGGTAAACCTGTGGTGTTTTATATGGGGGATGATGCGCGCGGCGAGTATATTTATAAGTTTGTCTCAAAGGCGCGATGGTCCAATGCAGATATCGGCGGCGGCCTAAAAGCTGGCGACAAATACCTAAATGAAGGCACGCTGTATGTGGCGGTGTTTCACGAAGATGGTCGCGGCGAGTGGCGGCCACTGGTCCATGGACAAAATGGACTTGATGCGAGCAATGCTGAGCTGCCCTTTGCTGGGCAAGATGAGGTGTTGGTCTTTGCGCGCGCTGCTGCCGATGCCTTGGGTGCGACCAAGATGGATCGACCAGAGTGGGTGTCGGTGAGCCCCATGACAGGCGAGGTGTATGTGACCTTGACCAACAACAAATATCGCGGCGAGCGTGAGGATCAGCCTCTCTCAGCAGCCAACCCGCGCAGCTACGAAGCGCGCGGCAAATCCCGCGGAAATGATAATGGTCATATCATTCGCTGGGCCGAAGCAGGCGGTGACCATGCGGCGACTCGCTTTGAGTGGGATATATACTTGTTTGCCGCGCCCAGTGAGCTTACGGCAGAGAACTTATCGCAATTAAACAAAAACAATGACTTGTCATCGCCTGATGGCCTGTACTTTGATCCGCGCGGGGTATTATGGATTCAGACCGATGATGGTGCGTATACCGACACTACCAGCTGTATGCTGCTTGCGGCATTACCGGGCAAAGTCAGCGATGGTACTACCATCACGACGTCAGCAGGACAGCAAACACGCATTGGCATGCCGGCTAGTAACGACAATATCAAACGTTTTTTTGTCGGTCCTGAGGGCTGTGAAGTGACAGGCATCACTATGACGCCAGATTTTAAAACGTTATTTATCAACATTCAGCATCCTGGCAACACATGGGGCGCGGTGGCTGGAGGTAGTACGCCGCGCTCGGCCACCGTGATGATTACTCGCGAAGATGGCGATGTCATATTGGCAGAATCATTTACTTAGAGCGCTTGGATGACTCGGCTACGGTAGTTAAATGGCTGAAATAGTGAACGGCTGCGATGGTAAAGCGGCGGCACGGTGATTACAAATACGGATAGTGATGTTAGCTAAAACCGCGAGCGTGAACTGAACCCCATAAGTTGTGTTCAACTTATGGGGTTCAGTTCACTGCGGTGAAAACCACTGATAAGGGTTTCTTAAGTAAAACCACCACCCAAGATCGCTATGACATGCAAAGCGATAGTGCCATCAGCAGCAATATCGAAGGTGACAAAGTCATCGTCCAAGCAGGACAAGATATCAACTTTACAGCCGTCAACGCTATCAGTGATCGTGACACCCAGCTGAGCGCTGGTGGTGACGTCAACATTCTAGCCGCTGAGAATACCTCTAGTGAAAACTCGTTTAGTCAAACCAAAAAATCAGGACTGTTTGGCGCTAGTGGCGGCATGGGCTTCACTATCGGCAAGCAGCAAACTGATGATAGTAGTGCTCAAACGGCACTGACGCATACTGCTAGCAACATCGGTGCGATTGACGGTAACGTCATCATCAATGCTGGTGGTACTTACCAATAGACAGGCAGTGGTATTGTCGCGGGTATGGGTGCTGACAGCAATAAAGATATAACAGACCCCGATCGCGGTAACATCGTCATTCGTGCCCAAAACATCGACATTGACAACGTCATGGACGTCTACACCAACCAAAGCGAGCAAAAGTTTAAGCAGACGGGTCTGACTGTTTCTGTTTCTAATAGTTTAGTGGATAATGTCAACGCTATTAGAGATCTAGAAGAGGCTGCTGGTAACACAGGCAGTACACGTATGAAAGGTATAGCAGCGATCAGTGGCCTTTTAAAAGCACAAGCACTTGCAGAGCAAGCACAGGAAACACTTGGTAGTATTCAAAATGGAGTGGGCAATACCCGCATCCAAGCCACCATCGGTAGTCAAAAGAGCCAATCGAACAGCAGCAGCTATACGGAGAAGAGTCAAGGTTCAAGTATTGATACTAACAATCTTGCCTTGATCGCTACAGGGGCAGGGTCAGACAGCAATATCAACATCAATGGCAGTAGTCTAACCGTCAGCAATGATGCCTTATTCCAAGCAGACAATGACTTAAACGTCAATGGTGTCGCGCAAAATAGTAATACCCGTAGCAATAATAAAAGCTCAAGTACCGCCATAGGGGGTTATGCCAGCTTTGGTCAAAACACTAGTGCAGGTATCACTGCCAGTGCCAGTCGTGGCAAAGGCCATGCCAACAGTGACAGCACTACCTATGCCAACAGCCAAATCAACGTTGGCAGCACCACCACATTTGATATCGGTAATGATGTCAACATTAAAGGCGGCATAATCAACACCAATCGCGCCCAAGGACAAATCGGTGGCGACGTCAACATCGAGTCGCTACAAGACACCGCCACCTACGACAGCAAACAAAAGAACATGGGCTTTAGTGCTGATATTGACATCGCAGGTGGTGGCGCAGGCTCTAGTCTATCGGTCAATGGCGGCAAGACTGACCTAAATGCCGACTATCAAGCAGTCGGTGAGCAGTCAGGAATCTTCACAGGCGATGGTGGTATTGATCTTACTGCTGGCGGCAAAACTACACTTATAGGCGGGGCGATTACCACGACTGATGCTGCGCTACAAGCAGGACTCAATAATTATGTCAGCAAAGGTGGCATAGAGACTCAAGACATTAATAACACCACAAGCTATGACGGTAATGCTATTCAAGCAGGACTTAGCCTCGGCGATACAACAGGCAAACCCCAAGCCAATCTAAACGGTCTGGGCTACGGCACAGATAGCGACAGTGACAGCAGTGTCACGCGCGCTGGTATTACAGGTATTGCAGGTAGTCAAGACATCACGACAGACAACCGTGCCGAGTATGCAGGCATCCTTAAGAACAGCTTTAATGCTGGTCGAGTGAATGAGGAGTTAGGTGCGCAGACGCAGATTACGCAGGAGTTTGGGAAAGAAGCGCCGAAGGCGGTGGCTGAGTTCTCACAAAACCGTATTAATGCTATAAAAGCCAATCCTGATTTGAGTATAGATAAAAAGCTTACAGCGATTGCAAAATGGGATGAAGGTGGTATTTACCGAGTCGCGGCTCATACGGCACTTGGCGCATTAGGTACAGGCAGTGTGGAAGGTACGTTGACAGCGGGTGGCGTTGCTGCGGCTGCGCCTACACTAAATGACGTGCAAGCTAAGCTAGCTAAAGCGCTGACTGATAAAGGCATGAATGCAGATATTGCTAATGGCACGGCAAGTGGTGTCATCAGTTTGACACTATTAGGTACAGGTGCTGCTGCTGGATTAGATACATCGAGTACAGTGACTGCGACTAGTATCGATGCGAATAATAGACAGCTGCATCCTGAAAAAGGTGAATATTGGGTTGTCGAACAACTCTACAAGCCAATTTGGTCACCCAAAATGCCGCTTATGAGCAGCTGATTGCCGATGTAGAAAAGGTCGCCACGCGCTCGACCGCCCCGATTTTGCTATTGGGCGCGACAGGGGTAGGCAAGTCGCAGCTGGCACAGCAAATCTATGCGCTCAAAAAAGCCAAAGCCAACAATGCCGCACAAAGCAAATACGCACTGGGAGCATTTGTGGAAGTCAACTGCGCCACCTTGCGCGGTGATACTGCCATGAGCGTGCTGTTCGGTCATGTCAAAGGCGCGTTTACGGGTGCCGCGTCCAGCCGTGAGGGTCTGCTTAAATCGGCGGATGGCGGTTTGCTGTTTTTGGATGAAATCGGTGAGCTGGGACTCGATGAGCAGGCGATGCTCTTGACCGCGCTTGAGGCGCAGCGCTTTTATCCGCTTGGGAGTGATACCCCGATGGATGTGTCGTTTCAGCTGATGGCGGGGACAAACAAGGACTTGCGCCAAGCGGTCGCGGATGGCACATTTCGTGCGGATTTGTTTGCGCGCCTGAACACGTGGACGTTCTTTTTGCCGTCGTTAAAAGACCGTATCGAGGACTTGCCCGCCAATATCGACTATGAGCTGGCGCGTCTTGGCAGTGAGCAGCAGTATCAATACCGCTTTGAGCCTGAGGCGCGGGCGTATTATGAAGCTTTTGCCATGAGTGCGGACGCCACGTGGCAGGGCAACTTTCGTGATTTAAGCGCCAGCATGACGCGCTTAACGACATTGTGCGAGGGCAAAGTGATTCGTATGCCCGATGTTAAGGCAGAAATCACCCGCCTCAAACATCTGTGGGCATTACCCAATAGCGCGCAGCATCAAGCGGATAGGGCGTATGCGCCCAGCCTAACCGAGCAGCAAGCGCACGCGGACACGGTGCTGAGTCGTCATCTATCAAGCGACGACAAAGACGCGCTCGACCCCTTTGACGCGTTGCAGCTCGCGTATGTGATTGAGGTCTGTATCCGTCATAAAAACCAAGCGGCGGCAGGGCGCTATCTGTATGCCAACTCCAGAAATCAGCTAAAAAGTAACAATGACAGCGACCGACTGCGTAAGTATCTGCTAAAGTTTGGGCTGAGGTTTGATGAGCTGAAGTTTGATGGATTGGATAATGGCTTTAATCAGTCAGTAGGTCAATATAGATAATAAGCCTATAAAAGTACATGAAAAACGCTGCTAATTTCATTTCAAAAAACGATGACGTATTTGGTCGTATCGCTATCTAGAATGTCACAGAAAAATATTAAATCAGCCACCCAAACAGGTGGCTTTTTTATGTCTGATAAAACAGTTGGGTGTGAGTCCGCTTATAAAACTAGTGCTTTAGCAGTAGTAGGCTTCTTTGTCTTTTAGCGCGTCTTGCAAATAAGCAACCAATAATTTGAGCTTTTGATCGGGCTGGCGCGCTTTAGGATACACCGCAAACATCCCCATACGCTTGCGGGTAAAATCTTGCAAAATTTGGGTTAAAGTCTGGCGCTGAAAGGCTTTATACACTAGTGCTTGCGGCAAAAAAGCAATGCCCAAATCACTCAGCGCAGCATGTTTGATCGCGCTTAAATGATTGCTATGGAAGCGGCCACTGACGGGCAGCAGCAGCTCCGCGCCGTCTTCAAATAATGGCCACAAGTCGCTACTGGTGTTATCAAATTTATAGATGAGGCAATCATGATTTTGCAGTTGGGCGGGGGTTTGCGGCGTACCATATTTGTTGAGGTAATTTTGGGTGGCGCAAATCACCCATTGACTGTCTATCAGGCGTTTGACAATCAAGGAGGAGTCTTCAAGCTCCGCCGTTCGGATGGCCAAATCAAAGCCATCTTCGACCAAATCAATCAAACGGTTGGTGATGTATAGCTCTACGGTTATCTCAGGATATTTTTTACAAAATTCAGCGATAGCCGTGCTGAGTAGTAAGTCAGAAGAGACCACAGGGGCGGTGACGCGGATATAGCCTTTCATGTTTTCGCCATAGCCGATGACAGCATTTTCCGCTTCTTGAATGGCAAGCTGAGCCAATTTGGCTTTGTGATACAGCGTTCGGCCGGCATCGGTCAAGCTGAGTTTTCGGGTGGTTCGGTAGAGCAATTGTGCATTTAAGTTGGCTTCTAGGCGCGCGATACGTTTGCTCACTACAGAATTGGTCAGCGCCAGTTTGTCAGCAACTTTGGAAAAAGAGCCTTCATCGACCACCAAAACAAACAAAACCATGTCATCAGCTTTAATCATACCGATTCTCTAATCAGGGTAATGTATTTCGTATTATAGCAAAAAAGGAAAATAACCTTGTCTGATCATGCTGTTTATCTTTGCCCTTGTAAAGCGTAGAGTGTGTGAATTCTACCCTAAGCACAATGAGGCTGTTAATCTGAGCGATTGAGTGGCTGTATGTAAGGACTGTGTTTAAGGGCGGCGTTTAAGAGTGGTGTTTAAGGATGCACAGACGATAACAGGGAGAGGGAATTTTGAATCAGACTGTCTATGGGCTACTTGCCCTATTGCCAATCATACTCAGTGGCGTATTTCTTATTGGTCTACAATGGTCGGCCAAAAAAACCATGCCGATCATTTTGGCGGTGACCGCCGTGCTCGCACTTTTTATTTGGGACATGACGTTTAACCGCGTGTCGTCCTCTATTCTTCAAGGGACCGTGATTACGATATCGGTATTATGG
Organism: Psychrobacter submarinus; assembly: GCF_904846685.1. GTDB lineage: Bacteria > Pseudomonadota > Gammaproteobacteria > Pseudomonadales > Moraxellaceae > Psychrobacter > Psychrobacter submarinus. Next base: position 988,597 of record NZ_CAJHBQ010000001.1, on the reverse strand, counting down.
ATCGTTTTTGGTGCCCTGTTCTTATTAAATACTCTAAAACACACGGGCGCTATTGCAGTGATTCGCGCAGGTTTTATCAACGTATCGCCTGACCGCCGAGTGCAAGCCATCATCATTGCATGGTGCTTTGGGACGTTTTTGGAAGGTGCGGCAGGCTTTGGCACACCAGCTGCGATTGCGGCACCGCTGCTGGTTGCGATCGGCTTCCCAGCTTTGGGTGCGGTGCTCATGGGTATGATGATCCAAAGCACGCCCGTATCGTTCGGGGCGGTCGGTACGCCGATTGTCATTGGAGTCAATAAGGGTCTAGATACCGTGGCCATCAGTGCGCTGCTGGCGCAAGAAGGGATGCAATGGGAAGAATTTTTACAACTGATTACCACCCAAGTGGCGATCATTCACGGGGTGATTGGGACGTTTATGCCGCTGCTGATGGTGATGATGCTCACCCGCTTTTTTGGTAAAAATAAAAGCTGGAAAGAAGGCTTAGCCATTTGGCCCTTTGCTATCTTTGCAGGGTTGGCCTTCACCGTACCTTACGCCTTAACGGGTATTTTCTTGGGTCCTGAATTCCCATCGTTGATTGGTGGACTGATCAGTGTGGCGATTGTCATTCAGGCGGCTAAAAAAGGATTTTTGGTACCAAAGACCACGTGGGACTTTGAAGCCAAAAGCAGCTGGCCAAGCGATTGGATGGGGAAACTGGTGGTCAGCAAAGAAGATGTGGCCACCCCAGCAGGCAAGACCATGTCTACGCTGATGGCATGGTTTCCTTACTTGCTAGTGGCGCTGCTACTGGTGTGTTCGAGAATGTTTGCTGGCTTTAAGGACTTGCTCAGCAGCGCTACGCTAGATTTTAATACGATTTTGGGCGAGGCCGATATCAGTGCAGGTTTTAGTCCTTTATACTTGCCCGGCGGCCTGTTGTTAATCAGCGCCTTAATCGCAGCTTTTGTGCAAACTAAAAATCCAACGCGTGCGCTGGGTGATGCTTTGAGCGAATCAAGCAAAACCGTCTTAAGCGCTGGGTTTGTGCTTATCTTTACCATCCCTATGGTTCGGATTTTTATCAACTCTGGGGTCAATCTATCCGATGTCGCGAGTATGCCAGTTGCCAGTGCTGAGTTGTTTGCAGGGACGTTTGGCAGTGCTTTTCCACTCATCAGCTCAACCATCGGTGCTCTAGGAGCGTTTATCGCAGGCTCGAATACCGTGTCAAACATGATGTTCAGTCAGTTCCAGTATGAAGCGGCCATGAGCTTGCACATCTCGCCCTCACTCATCATCGCCGCACAAGCGGTTGGCGCAGCGGCGGGCAACATGATTGCCATTCACAATGTGGTGGCGGCATCAGCAACCGTTGGGCTGCTTGGGATGGAGGGCGCGACGCTAAGACGCACCATTTTACCAACCATCTATTATGTGTTGTTCAGTGGCATCATCGTTATGGCAGCCATTTATCTCTTTGGCTTTCAAGGACCGCTAACCTTATGAATGCACAGCAAAAAAAAGAGCAAGTAATGAACCGTTATCGATCGACCGTTTTCTATACAAGCCAGCTACCATCAGATCAGGTGTTGGCCAAATTGACCAAAATACTGGGCGCTGCCAATATACAGGCAGATCCAACAAAAAACGAACACTACCGCATGGGCTGGCGTTCAGGCGGCGGTAGCGCGCTGGCAGTGTTGTTTCCGCAAACGCTGCTTGAGATTTGGCAATGTCTGGAAATCTGTGTTGAGGGCAACTGTATCATCATCATGCAGGCGGCCAAAACGGGTCTGACAGAAGGCTCAACGCCCAGCGGTGATGACTACGACAGACCCGTGGTGGTGATCAATACGCTGGCGATAAATAAGCTGTATTTGATCAATGATAATGAGCAAATTATCAGCCTACCGGGTACGACTTTGCATCAATTGCAGAACGAGTTAAAAGCGGTCAATCGAGCGCCGCACTCGGTGATTGGCTCATCGACTTTGGGGGCGTCAATCGTCGGCGGTGTTTCCAATAATTCAGGCGGCGCGCTGGTCAAACGAGGCCCTGCTTATACAGAGCTGTCGCTGTTTGCTCAGATTAATGAACACGGTCAGCTGGTACTGGTGAATCATTTAGAGGTCGATTTGGGCGATACGCCCGAAGAAATCCTCACCAATTTACAAAACGGCTATTTTGACAAGTCACAGTTATCCCAAAGCAACAAACTGGCCTCAGACAAAGAGTATGTCGCCCGAATACAGGATGTCAATGCCGACACGCCGAGCCGCTTTAATGCGGATAAGCGCAGGCTGTATGAAGCCAGTGGCTGTGCAGGCAAGTTGGCCGTTTTTGCCGTTCGCCTGGATACGTATCCCACCGCAACCAAAGAGCAAACCTTTTATGTCGGTAGCAATAGTGTGTATGAGCTGGCACTACTGAGACGACAAATATTATTAAGCTTTAAAAACGTCCCTGAAGTGGGCGAATATATGCACCGCGATATATTTGATGTGTCTGCCAAGTACGGCAAAGACACCTTTTTGAGCATCAAGCATCTGGGTACCAATGCTTTGCCTAAGCTGTTTTCTATCAAAGGCAGTATTGATGCCAAACTGAGTAAATGGTCATGGGTGCCCAATCATTTGACCGATAAAGTTATGCAAATGATCGCCCAAGTATTGCCGCAGCATTTGCCCAAGCGCATGCTTGAGTACCGCAACCAGTATGAGCATCACCTGATTATCAAAATGAGCGATGAGGGCATCTATGAGGCACAGTCTTTTTTAGAGTCGTTTTTTGCAGACTCAGAAACGGGCAGTTATTTTACCTGCACGCAAGCTGAGTCAGACAGCGCCTTTTTGCATCGCTTTGCTGCCGCAGGGGCCGCCATACGTTATGAAGTCATGCATGAAGAGACCGCCGGAGAGATACTGGCGCTCGATATTGCTATCCCGCGTAACACGCTTGATTGGCTGGAAAATTTGCCTGAGAGCATCACTCAGCACTTAGAAAAAAAGCTGTATTACGGTCACTTTTTTTGTTATGTGTTTCATCAAGATTATATTTTAAAAAAGGGCAGTGATGCCAAGCAGATCAAAAAGATGATGCTTGAGCTATTAAACAAGCGCGGTGCCAAATACCCTGCTGAGCATAATGTCGGCCACTTATATGAAGCCGAACCTGATTTGCAGCAATTTTATGAGCGCCTAGATCCTACCAATACTTTTAACCCTGGTATCGGTCAAATGCCAAAAACCAAACGCAACTGCGCGTGCTGTTTATAGCCATTTATGATGGTGATGAAGCTTGAAGTGACAGTCGCTTACTTTTACGCATCACCACCGCCAATCCGCTCCGCCAACGCCTGCAATTTTGGCACTATGATTGCCGCATAGTCGTCCACTGCCCAATTAGCGCTTGGTACACTGGCATTGAGCGAATAGGCGTATTGCCCCGTGGCGATATCATAGACGCCCACCGCGACTGCCAATATATCAGTAGAAAACTCCCCATCAGAGACGGTATAGCCGTATTGCTCATAGTGCTCTGCCGCGCAGGTTAGGGCGCTTTTTGCATGAGTAAACGCTTCATTAGACAAACTTTCTTTTAAATTGTTAATAATGACCGCCTGCCTTGCCCGTGAGCTTGCTGCATAAAACGCTCGCCTAATCGCCGTGCGTGCCACGGGTACCGCTGAGCCGACTTGCAGGTTGACCGATAGGCGAGCGGGGCTACGGCAGCAAGCATGATAGCGCATCTCTCCTTCCACCTCGGTTGCTAGATTCACCGATACCTCATTTTCGCTAGCAAACTGTCTCAGTAATGGCTCAGCGTACGCTACCATGTCATGGCGACTCCATGCCGTGGCACTCAAGCGCACCGCATTACTGCCCAATTGATACTGTCCGTATTCATTAGTACGCAAAAACTCGAGCGTAACCTATACCATGTCAAGGTAGGTCGACCAAAGTGCATATCCTGACAATATCTTACACGCGTTGATATTGTTGGCCTGTAAATATTACTCAATTGAATAACACAATGTAAATTATAATGCAATAAAATTTAACTCGTATTTGGGCACTGTATTTTTATAGTGTTTTTACCTCTACTCAAGCCCTTCTCAGAACAAAAAAACTATGTTTGTTCGTTGAGAATCTATTCTTATTACGTCTGCTATTGTCGTTTTTGAATTTCTACGTATTGTTTCTACTGCTTATTCTCTGCATAATATAAGGAGATTACTGTTCTAATCTCTGCATATCTCTGGGGAACGTATGAAGCATACTACTTATATTCATGAACATCCAAACTGGACTGAATGGCAATGGTCGGACAAGAAGCTATTGCCACTCGTCAGTCGTGTGCGGATATTACAAGGCCATTTACTAGGAAAGCTGCTAACACTAGGGTTCGATCTGAATGTTGAGGCACAATTAGATGCGGTGACCTTAGAGATTATCAAAACTTCTGAGATAGAAGGTGAGACGCTAAATGATGAGCAGGTTCGTTCTTCAGTTGCACGGCATTTAGGGTTAAATAATGCCAGTATGCCAACGACTACTCGTGAGATCGATGCAGTGGTAGAGATGATGCTAAGTGCTACCTATCGTTATCAACAGCCGCTATTGTTCGATGATTTACTCGGATGGCATCGAGCATTATTTCCAGATGGATATAGTGGGCTTTATCGTATTCAAGCAGGCAGTATCCGTGATGATAGTAAAGGACCAATGCAAGTAGTGTCTGGTGGGTATGGTCGTGAGCAGGTTCATTTTGTTGCACCCAGTGCAGATAGGTTGCCAGATGAGCTAGACAAATTTTTATTATGGTTTAACACTTCGCCAAATAAGCAAGAAGATATAGATTTGGTCATAAAAGCAGGTATTGCTCATTTATGGTTTGTGACTTTGCATCCATTCGATGATGGAAATGGACGACTAACACGAGCACTCACAGAACGAATGCTGGCAAAAAGCGATAACAGTGCCCAACGCTTTTATAGTATGTCAGCGCAAATCCTTAAACAGCGTAATGACTACTACAAAATACTAGAGCGTACGCAAAAAGGTGATAAAGATATCACGGATTGGTTGATGTGGTTTTTACAAACGCTAGAGCAATCCCTCATTGTAGCTCAAGAAACTACAGATAAAATTATCAGTAAGGCGGGCTTTTGGCAGACGCATCGACAGCATGCTTTGAATGACAGGCAGGTGAAAATGTTAAATACTTTGCTGACTGATTTTTATGGCAAACTCACCACTAAAAAATGGGCGACCATGACTAAGTGTTCTATAGACACGGCACTAAGAGATATTAATGATTTAATAGAGAAGGATATGATGCAAAAATCCGTAGCATCAGGGCGCAGTACGAGTTATGAGTTGGTTTTATGATAAAAACTATATTGTTCAAGTCTGCTATGGCAGCAATAAAGTATACAAATAAGCGGTAATAGAGACAACCCATTCAGTGACATAATATGAGTGGTTCCATTATGAAGGTCTAAAATATTCGATACGATAAGGAAGTCTTAACTTTATAAGAGGGTTGCATTTAGAAGGTCTTCTTTGTATGTACAAGGGATCAACATAGAGTCCAAGCTGATTGTTCAAGATGATAAAAGCGCTTAGACTTTGCTATACATCTACTGTGCAGTTATTGATTGTATAAAATAAAGCAAGATGTCTTATTCCTGTGTGATAAATGTGCATTGTCATTTTAGTGTTGATTTATGAATAATCACAAATAGCTGTTCTAATCTTATTTAATATCGATAACTTACTAGCAGACATCAATCTCATTAATTTATTAGGGGATGACAAAAGGTTTGATGAAGAATAAAACGGCCTTCGACTCTTAAAATCAAAGGCTGCTTTAATAGTCTAGAAGGTAGTATGTGCTAGACACACAAATACCTAGTTATATTTTACGATGACATCGCTACCCTCAAGCTCTACTTTATACGTGTCGAGTCTAATGCTTTTGTCATCTAAACATTGACCTGTGGCAAGATTAAAGCGTTGCTTATAAATAGGTGAGGCGACATATAGCACATTTTCATCAGAGCCATCCTCGTTGGTAATAGTGGTGCCGCCAATCAGACCTCTAGACAAGACGTTGGCTTGGCTGAACGGATCATAATTATCAAGCGCAAATAACTGTGTTTGCTTGGTGCAAAAAATAGCCACTTGTTTGCCGTTCACGAGCGCACAGACACCTGTCTCGGGAATAATATCATTGATTTTGCATACAGTGAGCTGAGTCATCAGAAGATCCTTAATAGTAAAATATAAATGAGACCAACAACAAAAAATGCTTTTTAGAGACCATCCCGAATTCTGTGTAACTGCCGTTTAGATTAAATGCTTGCTGATACGGTCATCAAACATAATCATAAAGCGATTTAAAGCAGACGTCCAGTTACGGATGGGCATCGACCACTTTTTAGAGGCCTGCTGGGTTGCCAGATATACTACCTTGAATGCTGCCTGATCAGAGGGAAACACCTTACGTTTATTCACCGCTGTCCGAATCACGCTGTTTAAAGACTCAATAGCATTGGTGGTATAGATGGCTTTTCTGATGTCTACTCGGATACTCAAAGAACACCGTTAAGCCCTCCCAGTTATTACTGCCAAGACTTGATGACATAGTGGGTACTTATCGCCCCACACCTCATCAAAGTGTTCAAGATTGGCCTCTGCTATCTCAAGCGTATCAGCGCCGTAGATGGCTTTTTAAATCAGCCGCTATTGCCTTTTATCCGTCCACGGCACAAACTTCATTGGAATAGCGCACCATGTGTACGATACACAGCTGAACCTGTGCTCGCTTTGGATAGACGGTATTGATGATGGCATCAGGAAGCCCTTTTAGACCGTCAACACAAGCGATTAAGATGTCCCGTTGTACGCCACGGTTTTGAAGCTCTCGGTAAGAACACCTAGCCAGAACTTAGCGCCTTCGATTCTCTGAGAGCCACATACCAAGTAAGCAGCTCTTTTTTACCACTAAGATTGACGCCTAGAGCTAGGTAAATGGCTTTGTTGATGATCTGCTTGTCTTGACGTACTTTGACGACAATGCAGTCCAAATAGAACGATAGGATAAACACTACTCAGCGGTCTCCGCAAGTTCTGCCAAGCGGTGATGTCGTCTAAGATGATTATCGGTGACTCTTGAAACTAAGCTACTGGGAGATATCGACATCGTAGAGCCTCTTTGATGCTCTCTACAATCTCGGTAGTGGTTTGGCCCTTGGCGTAAAGGAATATGATTTTATCATCAAGACCTGAGATACGGGTAGTTGATGCTTACTAACAAGCTTACAGGCTCAGCGCTGCTATCACGGTCTCTTTTGGGAGTAGAGATCTCAAGATCGCCTGTGTCGCTACGGACGGTTTTTTTTTTAGTGTGTCTCATTTCAGCGCGCTTCTATCGCGTAGGCTTGGTTCTGCTTTTTCATGCTTGGGGTAGCCGAGATGCTCTTCCATTTCTGCTTCTAAGGCAGTATCGATAAAGGATTGCATGAGCTGCTTTTGAAAGTCTTTGATGTCATCGAAGCTTTTCATGCTGCTGGCCATTTGCTCAGCCAGTTTCTTGATGTCAGATTGGTTAGTCATTGCTTATTCTCCTGTTAGTGGATTATAAGCAGTTACACAAAGTTTGGGAAACTCTCGCTTTTTAGCGTCTAGGGCGTGTTGAACATTCGACCATGGCTGCTAGGCTAGCGTTTGACTATTTTTTAGGGCGATTCGATGTTAAAAATAATAAGTTTAGTCATTCTAAGCGCTTATTTTTAACGATGAAGCGGCAAAAAAGAGTCCTGTCCCCTGCTTTTATCGTTGGGTCTGATGCTAAAATTGCCCCATACTGCGTTACAAATCTCGCTAAGGCATCTGCATTATCGTCGCTTTGTGCCTTGTCTGGAACAATTTTAGCAATCAGCAGTGCCTATTTGCGAATGTTCAACACGCCCTAATATTAATAGACGCTGACACGTTAAGATTACGCCAATTCGGTCACTTTGATTTGCGTCTTTTCGATATCGGTTGCAGGGCGAATCTGCTCTCGCTCAGTGACGAATACCACATTGTCATCGCCTTGCTCACTATTAACAAAATGACGGAAACGTTTGAGTTTTTCGCTATCAGTAATGGTGGCTTTCCATTCACAAACATAGTTGTCGATGAGTAATTGCATCTGTGACTCTAGCTCCTCAGCGATACCTAAACTGTCTTCAATAATGACTGCCTGTAGATACTCAAGTCCACCTTCAAGGCTCTCGCGCCATTTGGATGTACGCTGAAGCTTATCTGCGGTCTTGATATAAAACATGATAATACGGTCGATATATTTGACAACTGTATCCGTATCAAGATCCGTTGCGAATAGCTCGCCATGACGTGGGGTCATGCCACCATTACCACAGACAAAGAGATTCCAGCCGTTTTCAGTGGCAATAATCCCAAAATCTTTGCTTTGCGCTTCAGCGCACTCACGGGTACATCCAGATACGCCCATTTTTATTTTGTGTGGTGAGCGTACGCCTTTGTAGCGGTCTTCTAGTCTAAGTGCTAAACCCACACTGTCATCGACACCGTAGCGACACCAGTTGTTGCCCACACAAGATTTCACTGTACGCAGAGATTTACCATAAGCATGGCCCGTCTCAAATCCAGCATCGACCAGTTGGGTCCAGATATCGGGCAGTTGGTCTAAGCGTGCGCCAAATAAGTCGACGCGCTGACCGCCAGTGATTTTGGTATATAGATTGAACTCTTTGGCGACTTGTCCGAGGATGATGAGTTTATCTGCAGTGATTTCACCGCCAGGTACGCGTGGCACGACCGAATAAGTGCCATCTTTTTGAATATTGCCTAGATAGTAATCGTTGCTGTCTTGCAGTGGCGTGAGTTCGGGCTTGAGTACATAATCATTCCAACAAGACGCCAAAATAGAGGCGACGGTTGGTTTGCAAATCTCGCAGCCATGACCACTACCGTGCTCATCTAATAGCGCATCAAATGTCTTAATGCCTTGTACTCGAATCAAGCTATACAACTCCTGACGTGAGTAAGCAAAATGCTCACACAGATCATTATTAACTTCAAAACCAAGCGCGGTTAGTTGATAGCCTAATGTGTCTTTTACCATGGGCGCACAGCCGCCACAGCCTGTACCGGCACTGGTACATGATTTTACCTCTGCCATGGTATAGGCACCGTCTTCAACGGCGGTACAAATAGCACCTTTGGTAACGTTGTAACAAGAGCAAATCGTAGCGCTATCGGGCAGGTTCTCGATACCCATGGTGGGTTTTTCTACGTTGGGTAGGATCAGGCTTTCAGGATGGGTAGGCAGGTCAATATCGTTTAGAAATAGCTGCAAGAGATTGTTGTAATCCTCAGTGTCACCTACCAATACAGCGCCCAGTAGCCGCTTATTATCCGCTGTGGTTACCAGTTTTTTATAGATACCCTCAGCAGGGTTTTGGTATAAATAGCTCAAACTGTTTTCTGTTGCACCGTGCGCATCGCCGATACTGCCCACATCTACACCCATCAATTTGAGCTTGGTGCTCATGTCAGCGCCTGTAAAGGTCTGAGCGTGATCGCCTGCAATTTGAGCGGCGCAAATACTGGCCATGCTATAACCTGGCGCGACCAAGCCAAAAACGGTGTTGTCCCATACGGCGCACTCTCCAATGGCATATACATTCGGGGCATTGGTACGGCAGGCTTCATCAATCAGAATACCGCCACGGGTGCCGATTTCAATACCGCATTCAGGGTTGCTTTTGATAATGCCATCTTGCGGACGAATACCCGCACTAAAGACGATCATGTCGGTATCTAATGAGGTATCATCAGCGAACTGCATGGTTAAATGACACGATGCTTCATCCGATAGGGTGTTGTCGATAATGGCCTTAGTATTTTTACCTGTTAATACCTTGACCCCAAGGGCTTCAATTTTACGCTTTAAAATATCACCGCCAGCAGCATCGAGCTGTACGCCCATCAGCTGAGGCGCAAACTCGACTACGTAAGTCTCTAATCCTAGTGTGACTAGGGCTTTGGCTGCCTCAAGGCCAAGCAGGCCACCCCCGACCACGACACCTTTTTTGACTTTTGGCTGCTCAGCAGTACTGAGAATATCATCCAAATCTTTAATCGTACGATAGACATGACAGTGCGGATGCTCGCGCCCTGGAATTGGCGGCACAAACGGATAGGAGCCTGTTGCTAATACCAATTCAGCATAGTCTATCTGGGTACCGTCTTCCGTGCTGATACATTGATTGGCGGCATCGATGTTTGTGATTCGCTGATTGAGATGCAACTGAATCTGCGCATCCTCATACCTGCTCAAGTCCACTAAGTTTAGTTTACTCACATCTTTATGTTCAAAATAGCTCGATAGATACACCCGGTCATAAGCTGGGCGATCCTCTTCAGCAAATACGTGAATCTCAAACTGATCGTGTAAGCCTTGCTCTATGGCTCGCTCGATAAAGTGATGTCCCACCATACCGTTACCAATCACCACTAATTTAGCTTTATTCATCGTACTTACTATAGTGTTACTCATATGCCTATCCTCAGTAATGTGTTTGCTTAAATACTTTCATCTAATGTCCCATCCAAAAGTCGCAAGTTAATTTTTAGATGGTTCAATGATAGATAGTCGTTAATACTTAGATGCCTATAACTATTAAGCCCTCAATAATCGTGCCAAACACAATTAATGACATTCAATTATCGAACCCTTATATAGTTAAAAAATATGTAGCCTTACCAGTTTATAAGGTCATGCCAGTACTTTTGGCGATACTATTTTCTGTTATAAGTAGTTGCTTAATATGATCTTTTTAATAGTTGTTATTTACATCCTATGCACCAAAATAGTTGCAAAAATGCACCAAATGCACCAAATGCACCAAATGCACCAAATGCACCAAATGCACCAAATGCACCAAATGCACCAAAATAGTTGCAAAAATGCACCAAATTGGTTTTGATTGTTACTTTAAAGGTGCATCGCTTACTTTACTTAATCGAGAGGTAATTTAGTTTTATCTAAGCAATACTATTTAATTGGGATGCCTTTAGAGTCATCTGGTACAAAGCGTAGCCCTATTAAAAAAGATGATGTTTTATATCTATGTCAATTTTATATTTGCAGCTGGCACATCCATTGCACTCTCTTAATGGTCACAACTGATAAGTTTCTGACTCATAACGTGTTTTTATAACTTTAATGTTAGCCATTTGAGGAAATCGTCTATGCCTTCATCGAAACCTGATGTGCCAAATAAAAACAAGCTGAATATCTTTTCTTTTAGCGGTAAAAACAAAATTCTCCATCTTGGGTGGATGGCGTTTTTTTTCACCTTTTTCGTGTGGTTTAACCATGCGCCATTCTTATCTGCGATTGGGGAGAGTTTGAACCTCACCAAAGACCAGGTAAAAACTTTATTGATATTAAATGTTGCCTTGACTATCCCAGCTCGGGTCATCATTGGCATGTTGACCGATCGCTTTGGTCCTCGGCTTGTTTACACTGCAATTTTAGCCATTGGCGCTATTCCTTGTCTCACCTTCGCTTTTGCGCAAGATTACAACACGTTAGCGCTATCACGCTTTTTATTGGGTTTCGTTGGTGCAGGGTTTGTGGTTGGCATTCGTCTCATGAGTGACTGGTTCCCTGCCAATGAGCTGGGTACAGCTGAAGGTATCTATGGGGGCTGGGGAAATTTCGGCTCTGCCGCCGCGGCACTGCTACTACCGACAGTCGCTATTGCGGCCGCTGCCATCTTTGGCGGTGAGGAAGGTTGGCGTTATGCAACGGCTACTTCAGGGGTGGTTATGCTGCTCTATAGCGTGATTTTTTACAAGATGGTACGTGATACCCCTAAGGGTGCTACGTATTTCAAACCTAAAAAATCGGGTGCCATGATGGTGACTTCATCAGGTGACTTCTGGCTCATGATGGTATTTAAACTGCCAATGTATTTGGCATTGGCCTTATTGGCGTGGAAATTATCACCAGCTGGTGTGAGTTTGCTGAATCAGGCAAGTGTCAACATCGTCTATATTGCGTTGGTGGTGTTATACGTTTATGAATTTATCAGTAGTTATCGTTTTAATAAGGAAGTATTTACCACGCCTGTGCCAAAAGCTCACCGATATGACTTTAAGCAAGTCGGTATTTTGAATATTTTATACTTTGCGACTTTTGGCTCAGAGTTGGCTGTGGTCTCTATGCTGCCACTCTTCTATCAAGAAACCTTTAACTTATCGATTGTCATGGCAGGTGTCTTGGCATCAAGCTACGCCTTTATGAATCTGATGTCGCGTCCTGGCGGCGGCTGGTTGAGTGATAAATTCGGTCGTAAAATCACGCTGTTGATTCTTACCGCAGGTTTGGCTGTTGGTTATCTGTTGATGGGTGTCGTTGACTCTTCATGGCCGATCGCGCTTGCGCTGTTGATTACCATGTTCTGCTCTTTCTTTGTACAGGCGGGTGAGGGAGCAGTGTTTGCTGTGATTCCTTTGATTAAACGTAGTATGACAGGTCAGTTTGCAGGAATGACGGGTGCTTACGGTAACGTCGGGTCAGTGGTCTATCTAACTGTACTGAGTCTGGTATCGTATCAGGCATTCTTCTTTGTGATTGCCGCAACAGCAGTGATTGGCTTCTTGGCGCTGTTTTTATTAAAAGAGCCTGAAGGCGTTATTATTGAAGAGATGCCAGATGGCAGTTTTGCTCAAATACAAGTGAGCTAAATTATGTATGAGAGCGTCAAACAAGCTCCTAAAGGGACAGGTCAGGTAAGCAGTCATAATGCGGACGTTGCATTGTGGCTGCCTGATTTTTGTACGATGGCAGGGCGCAAAGCTGAGAACCAAGATAGCCTACTCATAACGACCTGCTTGCCTTATGGGTTCCCATCGTTATCATCCTTTTCATCATCGTCAGCGCATAGTGGCGATCATCCCTCTTTTACAGCGCCTTTATTGGTGCTAATGGCTGATGGGGTCAGTGCTTGCCAGTTTCCCAAACAAGCCAGTCAGTCAGTGATAAACACAGTGACACACCATATCACCTCAAAACTTGCAGAGATGGTACAGACAGATAGGGTGCAAGCAAATGAGATATCAAGCGAATCTCAAGAGCAATCGCCAAATCCACTACACCGCTTTGATGACGATCAAGTTGCCATCGTGATTAAGGAGGCGGTGCACCAAGCCAATGATGCGCTTTATTTCCCGCAAGCGTATGAGCGCCTGCCAGCTTTATTATCGACTTTATCAGGATTGCTATGCATAGGTGACCGTATTCATCTGTTCCATACAGGCGACTCTCGTATCTATCGTATCGGCATAGACAGTATGGTGCTATTGACCAAAGACCATCATATTCACCACGGACGGGATAAAGGGGCGTTGTCTGCTGCTATCGGTGCTGATACCCGAGTTGAGCTGCAACAGTCGGTGTTTACCTTGCATCAAAACGAGTGTTTGGCGCTCATGACTGATGGGGTTTATGAGTCTATCGCGCCAGCAGAGTTACAGTTTGAGCTGTGTGCTGCGGTACAGGTTATGCACCAATCAGTGGGATGTCCCAATCAAATCATCGACCATCTTCAGATAAGCCAGCGTTTGTGTGAGCACGCCTTTAGCGAGGGCAGTTACGATAATCTCAGTGTGATCATGCTGGGTATGAACGATGTAATCACAAAGAGTAAAACGCACCCAGAAACAGACAACGGCATTGCGCTTGATCAGGGTGTGGATAGCGACAGTAGTCACGCTCAGGATATCAATCACTATCGCTTACCAACGGGCTTGGCAGTAGGGGCACAGATTGATAGTTTTGTGGTCAAAAAAATCATCGCGCGTACGGCTCGCAGTGAGGTGTATTTAGTAGAGGATAACGATCAGCATGCATTTGTTTTGAAATCGCCAAGTCTCAATGTCATTGCTGATGGGCATTATCTACGTGAGTTTTTAAAGGAACGTAAAATCGGTTTGAGCCTGTCCAAGCACAAACGCATTGGTGAGCCCGCTTACAATCAAGTGAACCCCAATAGCGTATCCTCCCATGATTCGCTTTTAACCAGTGATGTCTCTAAAAAACTGAATGCTACTTTCAATGCGTCTAATGCATCGGGGCTTTTGCGCTACTACCCAGTGCCTGCCAGTAGCACTTATTTATATCATTTAACGGAATATATCGAAGGGGAGAGCCTACGAGTTTTTATGGATCGTCAAGCCCCTTGTGATATTTGGCAAACTTACGATTTACTCACTAAGATCGGCATGGCGGTCCGTGTGATGCATCGAAACTACCTACTGCATCAAGATATCAAGCCTGAAAATATATTATTAACTCAATCAGGTGCGGTCAAGTTAATCGACTTTGGCTCTGCTAGCTCCTCCATACTAAAAGATAGTACGCGTCCTCCTAATGGCGATTTGCACTACGCTGCACCAGAATATTACACCGATGCCCCAAAAGGCGTGCATTCTGATTTGTTTTCCATTGCCGTGATTGGTTATGAGTTACTTACAGGTGAGCTACCATTTAGCTCGCAAGAGTTGATGAACCCATCCGCCTCACTGATCGTACCTGCCGAGCGCCTGCGTCAAAACCGAGTGCCCGCTACCAGCCAGCAAGCGTTGATGCGTGCACTACACTCTAGTACGCAGGCAAGGTATCAAGCGATTGGCGAGTTCTTACAAGACTTTAATCCTGATAATAGTAACGATACCAGAGACCCTGAACCGCTGATCATACGTCATCCCTTATTGGTTTGGCACAGCATTTGCTTTATTCAATTTGTCATTATCATATCGTTGCTGATTTATTTTTCATAAAACCTTGTTAAACGTAAATAGTACGACAAGCCATTTTACTCAACGCTGCGTGTTGCGGCTAAGGAATGATTTTCCTATGTCACTTGATTCACCAGAACCAACCCATACTGCTTTCTCTACCAATGCTTCTTCTTCTAGACGTCAGACTACTGCGGGCATCGTTATTATAGGCGCTGGGATGGCAGGCAGTCGTTTTGCCATTGAGCTGGCACGTGCCCAGCAGCAAAGCAGCCAAGAAAAAGGCGCAGCTCATTTACCCATCACGCTGATTAGCAAAGAACCGCAAGTGGGCTACAACCGTATCATGCTGTCACCCGTACTCTCAGGAGAGTCGGTTTTTGAAGAGACATATTTATACGAGCTAGCAGAATATGAGCAATTGGGTATCACGGTATTGGCTGGCACGTCGGTAGATGCAATCGAAACCAATAAGCGGCGTGTCAAATTGAGTGATGGACAAACCCTGGATTATACCGAGCTGGTGCTGGCTACTGGCTCACAAGCTCGCGTCATCCCTTTTGCCAATCATGATGCTAAGGGGGTTCATGTATTTCGAGAGATTGCTGATGTGCAGGTATTGACGGAGTACGCGCGCCAAGCAAAAAAGGGTCTTGTCATTGGTGGCGGGGTGCTGGGTCTGGAAGCCGCTTGTGCTTTGGCGTCTCAAGGGGCAGATATGACAGTGGTTCATGTCGATAGTCATGTTCTCAACCAACAGCTTGATATGCCCGCCGCTCATCTGCTACAAGCAGAGCTCTTCAGTCGAAGTGTCAAGCTGGAGGTGTTAGCCAACACAGAATGTATTACGGTCAATGATCAACACGAGGTTAATGGTCTGTTGTTAAAGGATGGCCGCACACTGCCAGCAGACTTTATTGTCATGGCCGTTGGTGTCATCCCCAATACGACACTGGCCCAGCAAAGCGGTCTTGAGGTTAACCGAGGTATCCTTGTAGATAACTTTATGCATACGAGCTGTCCTCATGTCTATGCGATCGGTGAATGTGTCGAGCTGGACGGGGAGCTATTCGGGATGGTGGCTCCTGTCAATCAACAGGTCGATACCTTGGTGTCTGTCTTAAAAACGCCACGCATCTCAAGTCGCAAGACAGCCAATAGTAACTCACAACTAAATAAATCTAAAAACCACTGGCGTCCCTTTATCAGCAAGCCTTTATCTTTAAAATTAAAAGTATCTGGCATCGCCGCTTTTTCAGCAGGTCAGATTGCTTTTGATGATAGTGAAATGGCACAGATAGAGCGCGTGGTTTATCAGCAAACGAGCCTCGATCATTATCTTTGTCTCTACATTAAAGAAAGCAAACTTATTGGCACGGTACTGTACGGTGATGTGAGTGAAAGCGGGTTTTATAGTCAGCTGATCACTGATGGCAGTGACATATCCTCGATAAAAGAAGACCTTATCTTTGGCGAAGCCTATTGCGATGTAGAGAAAATAGAAGCAGCTGAGCCCGAATCGGTCTTGCCAAGTGATGCACACCTAATAGGAGAGGCCTCATGAGCAGCACCATCTCAAATGACGATCAAGCCCTCAGTGTCGTACCGTCCTCTCGCATTACAACTTACACTGAGGATTTGGTCAGTCCTATTCGTACCACTTGTCCTTACTGCGGCGTAGGCTGCGGCGTACTAGCAAACATCGATGAGGCAGGTGTAGTCAGCGTGACAGGCGATCCTGAGCATCCAGCAAACTTCGGTAAACTCTGCTCAAAAGGCAGTGCATTGGCACAAACATTGGGCACTGAGCGCAGGTTGACTCAGCCTTATTATCAAGACAAACAGCGATCAATTGCAAAAGGACAACCGACAGATACGCAGCCTGTCGAGTGGGAGGCAGTATTGGATGATATTGCCAGTCGTTTGAATAACACTATCGCGACACACGGGCGTGACAGCGTAATGTTTTATGTGTCAGGGCAGCTGCTTACTGAGGATTACTACGTTGCCAATAAGTTCATTAAAGGCTTTATTGGTAATAATAATATCGATTCCAATTCGCGTCTTTGTATGTCCTCAGCAGTTGCAGGGCATAAGCGTGCTTTTGGTGCAGACTTAGTGCCTAGTAATTATGAAGATTTAGAGTCTTGTGATTTATTGGTGCTGGTGGGCTCCAATATGGCGTGGTGCCATCCTATCTTATTCGGACGGTTTTTAGCCGCCAAAAAGCGTGATCCTAATAAAAAACTGATCGTGATTGATCCGCGTCGTACTGATTCTTGTGAATTTGCCGATTTGCACGTGCCCATCACTGTTGGCACGGATACGCACTTATATAACGGACTGCTGCATTATCTTGAGCAAGAAGGCTGTGGTGATAAAGACTATCTTAAGCAGTGTCAGGATGTCACGCCCGCCTTAGAGGCCGCAAAAACATGGACGATTGATAAAGTGGCGACGGCATGCGGTATCAGTGCGGATCTGGTACAGGAGTTTTATGCGCTGGTCGCTGCAAATGATAAAACCGTCACGGCATTTAGCATGGGTGTCAACCAATCTGCAAGTGGTACCGACAAGGTCAATGCCATTATCAATACTCACTTGTATACTGGGCGAGTGGGCCGAGTAGGTGCAAGTCCGTTTTCACTCACCGGTCAGCCAAATGCGATGGGCGGGCGCGAAGTCGGTGCATTAGCTAACCTGCTTGCCGCGCATCTAGACCTAGACAACGAGCAGCATCGTCATTTGGTGGCTGATTTTTGGCAAGCGCCGCAACCGCTTGCCGCAGAAGTTGGGGTAAAAGCTTGCGATGCTGCTGATGCCATACTAGATGGCCGTATCAAAGCCATCTGGATTATGGCGACCAATCCTGTCGTCAGCTTGCCTGAGGCTGATAAGTTTCGCCGCGCATTGGCTACCTGTGATTTGGTGATTGTATCTGACTGCTCCGTCGACAGCGATACGGTTAAGTGTGCAGATATTGTTTTGCCCGCACAGGGTTGGGGGGAGAAATCAGGCACAGTGACCAATTCGGAGCGCCGCATCTCGCGCCAACGGGCTTTAATGCCTGCACTCGGACAAGCAAAGCCTGACTGGTGGATACTGTCGCAAGTCGCTAAACGCATGGGTTTGGCAGGGTTTGATTATCAGCATCCTAGGGATATATTTAATGAGCATATCGCCCTAACTGCTTATAGAAATGATGCCAGCCAAGATATATCAGCGAGCAATCAACCGCGCTATCTTAATTTAGCAAAAGATCTTTCGCCAATGGTAGTAGGGGCGATAGCATCGATAGAGGAAAGCCCAAACCATCTTAAGCAGCAAAATAAAAACGTATTCTCTTTCAGTCACGACGCATATGATGTCATGACACCGTTTCAGTGGGGCGGCGCACGTATTACACCGATCAAAACACGTTTCATTGCCATTACGCCTCCCAGTCACGCGAGTATACCCAACAGGCATCCGCGACGATTAAGATCAAAAAGCGCTGATAGTAAAAAAAATAACAGCAGTCATACGTTTCATCAAGATAGCTCAGGAGCATTAAATCTACGGCTGATTACAGGTAGGCTTCGCGATCAATGGCATACGATGACGCGCACAGGACTTGCACCGCAGCTCAACCAACACGAGTCTGTACCAACACTCACCGTACATCCAAATGATGCCAAGCAGCTCGGTGTTGACCAAGGCGATTATGTACAGCTACGTCCCTGCTATGAGAAAAGCTATGAGAAAAGCTATGAGAAAAACTTATCAATACATAGCCAGCCGCAGCGCATGGTTGCCAGCAATACAACTACAGACAGTCAGGTGCTCGCACAGGTTGGCATCAGCGACAGTATGAGCGTAGGCGATGCCTTTATGCCGATGCATTGGAGCAACGCCTTTGCTCGTTTTGCTCGCGTAGGTACGCTGATCCCAACGGTCGTTGATCCGCATTCAGGACAGCCTGAATTAAAAAATTCTGCAATCAGCGTAATGCCTGTACCGATGAAAACTTATGGCAAGATTTTGGTGCATCCTGATCTACAAGACACCATGATAGTGCATCTGCGTGAGACTTTATTGGATTTTGAGAAAGAGCCTGAGGATCAAGGAGTGCTGATATCTTCTTCTGATACAAATACAACTTCTGAAAGATCAAACTCATTACCCGCATTGACATGGAGTTTAAGTCGTCAAACCAATAGCGTCTTGATTACTTTAGCCAGTCCTATAGACAAAGTCGTCAGTAAACTGCTTGACCCTGAGTACTGGCAAAATTTTATCAATACCTATCAAGCATCTCTCACCGATAAATCGATCAATAGTGCCTTTACTTGCAGCAAGCAAGCAAAGCAGCTTCGCTTCGTCTCGACGCAGGTAGAGGCAAATACTAAAGTGATAGATCGGGCATCGATTAGTACGTCAAAGTCTGACATACCAAGCGATCAGCTACTACTGAGCGTTTGTTTTGCACTGCAGGTGGCGCAGCTGCCCAGTATTCATTGGCTTAACAATTGCTTCGCCAGTACTGATGCGATACCAGAAAATCAACGCTATAAGTGGTTGCTAGCAGGTCGTCCAGCGACAGGGTATGTTGATCCAGGTGCATTAGTATGTTCATGTATGGCTGTTGGAGAGAGTATTATTATCGAGACGATTACCAAGCAGCAGTGTATGAGTGCCCACGCGGTTGGAAAGGCATGCCGAGCAGGGACTAACTGCGGTTCATGTGTGAGTCAAATTAATGCCTTGATCGATAGGTATGCGTCTTAAGTAGTGCTTGTTGCAAAGTTTGAACGTTAATATGGCATAGGGCTTGCACCGTATTTTATATGCTCTTTTTTTCTTAGGTATGCCATTGTTAGGTGCAGAGTTGCGCGTTATTAACAGTGTTATTAGGAGTTATTACCATGACTGATTCATCTACCTTTATTGCCGCATTAACTTCACAAAATTTACCCAATATAAATTGTCATATCAGTGTGAGCGATGAGCCATCAGGTATAGAAAAAAGTGTGAAAACGGGCACGGTACATTTGGTTGGTGCAGGTTCTGGCGATCCTGAGCTACTCACGTTAAAAGCATTACGAGTAATGCAAAAAGCAGAGGTCGTGCTCTATGATAGTTTGGTTTCAGAGGATATCTTAGATATGTGTGCGCTGACGGCAGAGAAGATATTTGTCGGTAAGCGCCGTGCCAATCACGCACTACCACAAGAAGGTATCAATGAGCTACTGGTCAAACACGCGCTAGCAGGCAAAACGGTCGTTAGGCTCAAAGGTGGCGACCCCTTTATATTTGGACGCGGCGGAGAGGAGCTGCAAGAAGTGGTGCGTCATGGTATTCATTTTGAATCTATTCCTGGTATCACTGCTGCTAGTGCGGCCGCAAGTAGAGCAGGTATTCCCTTGACACACCGTGATCATGCGCAAGCCGTAAAATTTGTGACCGCTTGCAAAAAGTTGGGCGCACCTAATAATGACTACGATGAACTCTTAGACAGTACGCAGACGGTTGTCTTTTATATGGGGTTGAATCGACTAGATGAGATGACCCAAGGGCTAATTGCCGCAGGGCGCGACAGTAATACACCTTTTGCTGTGATTAGTCATGCCAGTTTGCCAACGCAGCAGCTTCTTATCGGTACGCTTGGTAATATCGCGGAGCAGCAAGCTGAGGCAAAACTGCCAACACCTGCGCTATTGATTATGGGTGATGTGGTTAATTTATATCATGAGTTTGCAAACTACAACCTTGGTGCGTTAGGCAAAAGTACCTTTATTGACGTTCAAAACGTTGTTAGCAGTCATGATTTAGTCAGTAATTTGGAGGTTGTCACGTAGGATAGAAGCATACTAGTGCCAAGCGATAATAGTGCTTAGCACTTTTATAGTATGTCAGCGCAAACACTTAAACTGAACCGCCCCGGTATTGTCGGAGACTTAACATTCTGAGAGAATACGACAATGAAAAGACAAACCTACACTCCTGAGATTAAAGAACGCGCCGTCCGTATGCTGATCGAAGCAGCAAACGACTATCCCTCCACATGGGCAGCCATTCAAGCCATTGCCCCTAATATTGGCTGCACGCCTGAAACCCTGCGCTCATGGCACAAGAAGCATATAGATCAAACTATCCCTGCATCGGTACAAGCTCAAAGCCAAGAGCAACGTATTAAAGATCTTGAACGTGAGAACAGAGAGCTCAAGCAAGCCAATGAGATTATACGTAAGGCTGCTGGTCTTGAAGCCCAGGCGGAGAAGGGCCGTCCACCGAAATAATGGTCACATTTATCGATGATCACAAGCAGAAATACGGGATCGAGCCAATCTGTAGAGTACTACCGATTGCCCCATCAACCTACTACCGTACTAAAGACTTGGAGAGTTACCCTGAAAAGCGCTCGTTGCGTCAGCAGCATGACGATTATTATATCAACGAGATTAAACGCATCTGGCAGGACAGTAAATGCCGTTACGGTGTTCGTAAAGTCTGGCAGCAGATGAAGGCAGATGGTATTCATGTGGCTCGTTGTACGGTAGAGCGTTTAATGAAGCAGTATGGTATGCAAGGCATCTGGCGCGGTAAGGGCAAGATCACCACCAATAGCCGTGATGACCAAAAATGCGCTGATGACCTGATTAATCGTAATTTTAATGCCCATCGTCCTAATCAGCTATGGGTAGCTGACTTCACCTATATAAAAACAACTAGCGGCTGGGTATATACCGCTTTTATTATTGACGTGTTTGCCCGTAGCATTGTCGGTTGGAAAGTATCTAATCGCATGAACACGGATATGGTTATGGCTGCGCTAAATCAGGCGATAGCAGACAGGAACAACCCTAAGGATGTCATTCATCACAGTGATCGAGGGGTTCAGTACTTATCCATTCGCTATACTGACAAAATGTGTGACTCTGGTATCATCGCTTCTGTCGGCACGACTGGTGATTCATACGATAATGCACTGGCTGAAACGGTCAATGGACTCTATAAATATGAGGTAATTGACTATTTAAAGGAGAACTGGACTGGTATCAATGATGTTGAACTGGCAACCCTTGAATGGGTGGACTGGTTTAATAAAATACGACTGCATAGCACGATTGGTTATGTGTCACCCTTTGAGTTTGAAAAGCGGTATTACGATAATTTCACCCTGTCAGGCATCGCTGCCTGACTCAAGCAAATCAGCCTCCAATAAAGTCGGGGCGGTTCACCTATGCGGTGAGGAAGCGACTCTAAGCACTTCTTGGCGGTCTGCACGCTTTCTAAGTCACCTATGCGGTGAGGAAGATGGGCTGACTGGCGCAACTGGACATTAGATGTTTCTAAGTCACCTATGCGGTGAGGAAGTCAACGGAGTGACCAAGACCTACCGAACCGAGTTTCTAAGTCACCTATGCGGTGAGGAAGCATTATATTTATACTCTCAGCAGGAGGACATTTTTCTAAGTCACCTATGCGGTGAGGAAGAAGGCACGTAAACGCCTATCTAGGGCTGAATGTTTCTAAGTCACCTATGCGGTGAGGAAGCACACAAGACGGTACATAACCCTAAGCATGGCTTTCTAAGTCACCTATGCGGTGAGGAAGATGGATTGAAAAAGTATGCCAAACATTTCACATTTCTAAGTCACCTATGCGGTGAGGAAGCCTACTGTTTGGAGCTTGTCGAAGCTGCCAAATTTCTAAGTCACCTATGCGGTGAGGAAGGTTTTGCTCCAATAGTTCGGGGTTTTGATGTATTTCTAAGTCACCTATGCGGTGAGGAAGCTTGCGCGTGAGTCGCTAAGCAAAAAGGGTATTTTCTAAGTCACCTATGCGGTGAGGAAGTTTATGAGAATCGCAATTAATGCAGCGGTATTTTTCTAAGTCACCTATGCGGTGAGGAAGCACACAACTCTAACTACTTCGCTATTGCTTGTTTTCTAAGTCACCTATGCGGTGAGGAAGGCAGCACCGCCAACCATCAAGCCGACACCTGCTTTCTAAGTCACCTATGCGGTGAGGAAGTTACCAAATTCCAAGTCTAATGTCATTAGATGTTTCTAAGTCACCTATGCGGTGAGGAAGTATGTTATCTGTTCTATAATGACTTTAATAATTTTCTAAGTCACCTATGCGGTGAGGAAGAAGCAGTTACTGTATAAAATCAATAAAGAAAATTTCTAAGTCACCTATGCGGTGAGGAAGGACGAGTTTACAGCACTAAGAGATAAGGCTAATTTCTAAGTCACCTATGCGGTGAGGAAGCCGAGGGTAGTATCAATAAATCTCATGTAAGCTTTCTAAGTCACCTATGCGGTGAGGAAGATTATTGCTAAAGCTATTGGCGTTGAACCTAATTTCTAAGTCACCTATGCGGTGAGGAAGATCATGGCACTAAGCGGCCCGATAGGATTGACTTTCTAAGTCACCTATGCGGTGAGGAAGATTAGTCAACCACCGGTCAGCCAACCGACCAATTTCTAAGTCACCTATGCGGTGAGGAAGATGAAGCGAATGTCATGACGAATGAATTTCATGTTTCTAAGTCACCTATGCGGTGAGGAAGCGTTGTCTCATCGACAGGCAGCGACTCATCACTTTCTAAGTCACCTATGCGGTGAGGAAGTACAGTTAAACAGTTTGCCACAAACAAGACCTTTTCTAAGTCACCTATGCGGTGAGGAAGCCGTCACCCAAGCGAGCGTGCCGATTATCACGTTTCTAAGTCACCTATGCGGTGAGGAAGGTTAATTAATGACGGGGCTTATTTAGTTTTTATTTCTAAGTCACCTATGCGGTGAGGAAGCGAGGAAAATGAACCCAGCGGCAATCATCTATTTTCTAAGTCACCTATGCGGTGAGGAAGCACAGTCGTTAGGCATTGCCAATGATTATGACTTTCTAAGTCACCTATGCGGTGAGGAAGGTGACTTATAGCGTCTACATTGACCACAAGGATTTCTAAGTCACCTATGCGGTGAGGAAGGTCACCTCTATTGCCTCGACGCCATTGTTGATTTTCTAAGTCACCTATGCGGTGAGGAAGCTGGCTGATAAAAGCAATCGCGCCAGCACTTTTTTCTAAGTCACCTATGCGGTGAGGAAGCTTTGACTCGTCCAGCAAACCCATTTCCTAATTTTCTAAGTCACCTATGCGGTGAGGAAGATACAATGAAAGTGGTCGTAACCATACAAGATTTTCTAAGTCACCTATGCGGTGAGGAAGATGTTATCTGCATGTAGGTTTGTATGGCTGACTTTCTAAGTCACCTATGCGGTGAGGAAGACGCAGCTAAAGGCATGGAATATCTAGCAATTTTCTAAGTCACCTATGCGGTGAGGAAGATAATCATCGCGGCGGTTGTCGATCGTCCAGCTTTCTAAGTCACCTATGCGGTGAGGAAGCGTAACTGATAATTTTCAGGGGAGGGACATCTTTTCTAAGTCACCTATGCGGTGAGGAAGCAGTCGAGGTGTTAGACAAGCTATTTTCAGAGTTTCTAAGTCACCTATGCGGTGAGGAAGACTCAATGCCGCTTGCATCTTTGTAGTGTGGCTTTCTAAGTCACCTATGCGGTGAGGAAGGCTAAATGACGACTTTCTAAAACCAAGAAAACTTTCTAAGTCACCTATGCGGTGAGGAAGAGATCAGACGGGGGACAATGAGCACGTGATGTTTTCTAAGTCACCTATGCGGTGAGGAAGCTCCTCGGGATTTATCATTTCTTCCGCTCCATTTTCTAAGTCACCTATGCGGTGAGGAAGGAGGAGTGCGAGCAATGAGTGATTGGGATAGTTTTCTAAGTCACCTATGCGGTGAGGAAGAAGGATCGATTAAGGGCAGTAGATTACCTTTATTTCTAAGTCACCTATGCGGTGAGGAAGTCGTGTGGTCTATCATTAAGGTTAGTTTTAGCTTTCTAAGTCACCTATGCGGTGAGGAAGGGGCAGATTTAGGCTATAAGCCTGTAGAAGGTTTTCTAAGTCACCTATGCGGTGAGGAAGACTGCCACATAGCAGGGGCGGAAAGTGCCACATTTCTAAGTCACCTATGCGGTGAGGAAGCTACCTGCTGTGACACGGTAACGCGGCTTTTTTTTCTAAGTCACCTATGCGGTGAGGAAGCAACATAAATAACATCGTCCGGATCAAACTTATTTCTAAGTCACCTATGCGGTGAGGAAGGGCGGGTATGTGACGCTGACAGCGCTAACAATTTTCTAAGTCACCTATGCGGTGAGGAAGAGTTGCCAGGCGATGTTATGAACGCTTGCTGTTTTCTAAGTCACCTATGCGGTGAGGAAGGAATGGACGGTAGCAAGAAAGGCAAAAAGAAATTTCTAAGTCACCTATGCGGTGAGGAAGCCATACCGTCAGAACAACACACGTAGCTGTCGTTTCTAAGTCACCTATGCGGTGAGGAAGTTTAGGGCTATGCACAAACGGATCTGATTGCATTTCTAAGTCACCTATGCGGTGAGGAAGATTTGAGGGGGGACGATGCCGCATCGAATGGATTTCTAAGTCACCTATGCGGTGAGGAAGAAACAACAAAAGAATCAGAATGCACACTTGTTTTTCTAAGTCACCTATGCGGTGAGGAAGGCAGCTCGTGATTATAAAGACGCTACTGATTTTTTCTAAGTCACCTATGCGGTGAGGAAGCATCACCAAGCTTGCGCTATGGCTTGTTATTTTTTCTAAGTCACCTATGCGGTGAGGAAGCCGCACTCAAAGCGCAATACAACAAACATTACTTTCTAAGTCACCTATGCGGTGAGGAAGCGTCAGCTGTGCGAAGCGGTCAGCGATGTTATGTTTCTAAGTCACCTATGCGGTGAGGAAGCGGACGGTTTAGACCAAGAGCAAGCAACAAGTTTTCTAAGTCACCTATGCGGTGAGGAAGTCAATTATGATCGTACGAATAACAATGCTAGTTTTCTAAGTCACCTATGCGGTGAGGAAGCGTGGCTCGACGCGGCGGACGTGTACTAATCTTTTCTAAGTCACCTATGCGGTGAGGAAGCACAGACTCGCATAGGTGCTTAGTGTCAGGATTTTCTAAGTCACCTATGCGGTGAGGAAGATAACTACAGTGCTATTTATGCTGAATTTATTTTTCTAAGTCACCTATGCGGTGAGGAAGAATACGTATAATTACAGTCGCACCTGTGCTGATTTCTAAGTCACCTATGCGGTGAGGAAGGCTTGCAAGGTAATCTAGCGCAGTCTTATCGCTTTCTAAGTCACCTATGCGGTGAGGAAGTAGTAATCGCGCACAATACTGTAGCAGTCTAATTTCTAAGTCACCTATGCGGTGAGGAAGGCGAGTATTTAATAAAAACTTACTCAAATAAATTTCTAAGTCACCTATGCGGTGAGGAAGCAACGCGCGCATAACTTAGACCCAAAAAAGCATTTCTAAGTCACCTATGCGGTGAGGAAGCCTCAATGTCAAAATTAGCATCAAGTAGTGGCTTTCTAAGTCACCTATGCGGTGAGGAAGTATTCTTTCTCCGTTTTTCTCCATGTATTCTATTTCTAAGTCACCTATGCGGTGAGGAAGACAGTTTATGACTTACCTAATGCCTAAACGCATTTCTAAGTCACCTATGCGGTGAGGAAGTGCGAAAGGTGACATATTCAATGACGTTTCTCTTTCTAAGTCACCTATGCGGTGAGGAAGCACCAGATAACTTTTCGAGTATCAGACATAACTTTCTAAGTCACCTATGCGGTGAGGAAGTGGTATCTATTCTAGCTGTAGCATACCTATTATTTCTAAGTCACCTATGCGGTGAGGAAGAACAGGTACTAGCGGTTTATCTACTAATGGCTTTTTTAAGTCACCTATGCGGTGAGGAAGCTTATGTATTAGTAGACGAACTACATTTACTATTTCTAAGTCACCTATGCGGTGAGGAAGTAAAGCTGAGATATTATCACCTTGTTTTGCTATTTCTAAGTCACCTATGCGGTGAGGAAGACACTAGACGCGATGGCCAGTTGTCAATGCAATTTCTAAGTCACCTATGCGGTGAGGAAGAGGAATTATACCTCAAAAAATTCAGTTACAACAAGGCGTGGAGGTGAAAATACCCTATTTTACCCTCCATTTTCCACCCTATCGTAACTGATTGATTTTATTACAAGTTTTTAAATAGCTCAAAAAAAGGGTTTTTTCTCCCAATTTTTGGGTAATTCATCATTACCTTATAAGTGGCTTACCAATGGGGCAAAGTAACCTTATCTGCCGCATTGTTAATGCCATAACTATTAAACGACCCTTGAGTCTCATTATCTGCCATTTCTTGAATGATAGATAATGCGTAGGGTTGATTGTTGCTGATGCTCCTTAAGTTGATATACGGATAGGGTTTGTTATCCTGTTTGTGTTTGGCGCAGTGTATCAGTGCCGCCTCCATCGTAATGCCTTTGTGCTCAGCGAATGCTTCAGCTTGCTTGAGCACGTTTTTATGGCGGTAGCGTCTGATCACAACGTGCCCTTTGGCTTTGTCACCAACCTCATTGATGCGCTTCACATGCACATAGTCCGTCAATCGCTCCAGCCATTTATCGAGATCTAGAGTCTCTAAATCCTTTTGGCTTTGAGCGAAGACACGTAGTTTATCACCTAACGTAGCAAATACTTTATAGCCTTTTTCTTCATAGCGATAACTTGGGAAACTGACACCAATAGTATTTATATCATGCTTATTTTTTGCTTCCGCTAAAGCAATGTGTATTTGGTTATAAACATCGCTCCACAATTCGTACAGCTTTTTATCACCGTCTATCAGCGTAACTTCTTGATAGTAGTTCATTTATTACTCCCTAACGTAAACGAATATCTGAAACATACGCCAAGCCTTTCTTGCCTAAATAAAATGATGATACACCTGCATCGTCAATCATTCTTTTAAGCTCTTTAGCTTTTGCATCGTCAATATCTAATGTGATTTCAAGCTGTCCACTGGCTTTGGTTAGAGCGTGCTTGATCTTGCCTTCACCCTTTACAAACTCTTCGCGAATGAATGGATTACCATAAATCAGCTTTTTGCCACCTGTGACATAGGTTTTCATAAAATCTTTAGGGGTAAAGCCATTATTAGATATGCCGCTGATGCCGCCTGCTTTAGTTTTTGCACTACTCATATCATATCTTTCTTCTAACCGCTGTAGCTGTAAATACAAGGCAGAGCAATACATGGGTAGGATCAGTTGCTGTTCTTTCTTATTGAGTGGTTTATATTTCTCAAACAATGAAGATAGCTGATCGGAAGCTTGTTTAGTACGTCCTTCAGGTTCAACAGGTTTGACTTTTTTAATATCATCAAGGCGGTTCATGATAGAAATAGGATCAAGCGGCAAAGTACTCTTTATTAAGGTGTTATCAATAATAAAGTCGCAAAGCTCGTCAATATCAAGCGATAAGACACCCCAAAACTCGTTTGAATAATCAGACTGAAATATTGGGTCGTTCACTTTAATCATTCCCGTAAATGAGTTTTGATCTGTACTACCTTTCATATTACGAAGATAGGCGATCTCGCGGTTTATTACTGTTGGTGTATCCTTAAAGCTAATCGCATTCTCAATATCTGAAAAGTAAAAATGCTCACTTTTTCTGGCTTGATAGAGCTTACGCTGATCGCCTATGAGGCGACTTAGTATGCCTAAAACTGTATTTTTACTGACTGATCTATTATGATAGTTTTCAGGCTTTTTAAGCTCAGTCATGGACGCAACATAGTTGCGTCCCCTCTTGGGTAATGCTTCGTCATTGCTACCATCTAAAAACGAATTTCGCCATGACGCTTCATAGTCGATAATGATTCTCATAAGACTTCCTATTCATCGTTATTGGCTTCAAAGTAAATAGCGTAATCCATACTAGGAGTGTTATTGGCTTCATCAGGACTGCGCTTGATACGCATCATTTTGTTGCTATCGTTATAATCTACCTCAACACTATCGACATACATATAGCTTTTAGCTTGGCGTATAGAAAGCTCTTTTATTAGCTCTAATGTAGTATTTACCAAGATATCTATAGCAATTTGATCAAGTAAAATGCCAGTTTCACCTTCATTATAGATGGTGCCTTTTCTAACATAGTTTTGATGAAAAGTAGCTTTTGGCTCTCTATCTGGTGCTAATGATTTAATAAAGTCTTGTACTTGTTCAGCGATAGCATCACCTTGATTATCTTTGATAATCATCGCTGCGCGATCAAATTTGTTGTCTAGTGAGATGAATTGTAGCTGTTCAATACTGATTGAACCAAAAGATAAGTATTCAGTATCACCAAAAGTCGTTTTTGAGAAAAAAGACGAGCTATCACGTTCACCAGCTTGACCAAATTGCTCAAAGTTACCATTACCTAGCTGGTCAACAAAGTCTTCAAGCAATAAGGGGCTAGTGCGTTTGCATTGACTGGCAGGAACTACATACCCACGGATCAAACCTGTAATAGAGGCGATGACCTTATCTAAGCTTTTTTCACCTGCAAAGTGTAAGTCAAAAGCCTGATCACGAAAAAGGTGATGACGGATACAGTTTTGACTAGGGGCTGTATAGAATTGAGAAAACATTGAAAAAAATAAGCAACGCCTTACTCTAATGTTTACCACAACAAAGAAACAAGGCGTCACTTATGGCTCGCACCAAGCTCAACGATGAACATTGGCACAAGCTATTTATTATATTGCGACAAATTAACGTATATAACAAGCCCAATCTAAGACGTACCGTTGAAGGCATGTTGTACCGCATACGAGTAGGCTGTCCATGGCGAGACTTACCTTCTTATTTTGGTCATTGGTCTAGCATATATCATCAATACCGTTACTGGCGTAAAACCGGTAAATGGCAAAAGCTCATGAAGATAGTCACAGCAAACTATGATAGTGAATGGTTATTTATAGACGGTAGCGTGGTCAAAGCTCATCAGCATAGTACAGGCGCAGCCAGTCATCTTGATGAGGCCATTGGTAAAAGCGTTGCAGGTAATAGCAGCAAACTGCACTTAGTGGTCGATGCTTGTGGCAACCCTATACATGTTGAGCTGTCAGGTGGGCAAGTACATGACTCTAAGATGGCAAAGGCGTTGATATTTAGCACGATTAATAACCAGACTAAAGCGGTGATTGCAGACAGGGGCTACGATAGTAGCGATATTAGAGAGTGTATCTTCACGCACTGTGCTCAGTCAGTCATACCTGTTAAGTCGAACTCTAAAAGCTGTAACGACACACTAGATTGGTATTTGTATCGTTGCCGTCATTTGGTAGAAAACGCTTTTGCTAGATTGAAACATTTTAGGGGCATTGCCACGCGATATGATAAGCTCAAAGATAGCTATGCAGCGGCGGTAATGCTCGCTTGTGTCTTTATCTGGTTGCCCCTGATTTGAATTCTATACACACCCTAATGTATAAAGGTGTTTCCTTAAAGTTGATATCAGTTGCTTCTTTTTTATATTTATAACCTGTTTCGTCCTTGATTTTTCCCGTTAGATTGGTGTACCCACGCAATTTAGGTAAAGTGTGATTATCAACGGTACGACCTTCACTACTTAACGTAGTTGGACCATTCCAGTTCACAACACCATGTCCGAATGCCTTTACTTTAAAATCAACGCTTTTAATGCCAGTTACTTTGTTCATTGTTCTCTCCTAGAGTTTATTTCTCAGTCATCAACTGAGGTTGGGTTAGTTAATTTATTAATAGGTACTGTGCCAACAGGTTGTTTGGCTGTTATCACATAATACATCGCGTATTGATGACGCTCCCGCTCTCCACCGATAGGCTCTAAATCCTCAGGGGTATAGCTAAGATAAAGAGGGTGATCAGGGGATCTGGCTTCTGCCAGTAGCATAAAGTCTTTATAAGCTTTACTAGCATCTTCTTTAATATTGTGATGTTTGGCTTGCATAAAACCGACTAAGTCTTTGGCGCTGTCGCCGTACCCTCGAACACGATCAACAGACTCGGTCAAACCAATAGTGACCGTACTGTGGTCAGTATGTTCATCATAAGCATATTCATTAGTGAACGTTGGGTTTAGTTCATCATCAACATTGCAGACCGCCATTTGGACAAATCGGTTATTGCCTCGCAGTGAACTTTTAGATATCTTGGCAGCGCCGTCTTTAGAGCGCTTAGACTTAGGTGGTACACTGATAGGATCAATGACTTTGGCATTGATTAAACTCACACTTTGCTTTAATGTTTTTTGCATATCTTCCGTGACTTTGTCTCGGCAATCCTCATCTGTATAGAATTTTTGATAAACCTGATAAAGCTCGTTTAGAGTGACGGTATCAAGATTGCTGTCATCTAAGTAGTCTTGTAGATAATTTAGCCAGGCAACACTACTATTCCAAACGCAAAGACTGGCTAAAAACTTTGCTTGCCGACTACTTTGTTTACCCTTTTTTGCGCTCTCAGGAATCACGGTCGTATAGATATTTAATTCATTATTCTCACCAAAGCGATCCAATCGGCCTAAGCGCTGTAACCAATTTTCAGGACTGGTCATATCCGTATACATCTGCTGGCAAGTAATATTGAGTGACGCTTGAACAATAGGTCCACTGCGCAATACTTTGTACTTTTGGCTGCCCTTTTCCTTGAAACTGTCAAATACTTGGTTAAACCAATGTACTTTATCAGTACGAGTATATTTGGAATGAAGTAAGATATTGTTCTCGTTGTTCTGGTGCAGTAAAAAGCCAAGCTGAGCATCTTGTGCGGTATTGGTAATAATGAAAGTTGTTTTGTCTACTTCGATAGCGTCATTGACCAACGGGTTTGGATGTTCAGTTTCATCGTAGCTGACAAAATCCAACTTGTAGTCTGACTCATTAAAGCTATCGACTCGCACGACATAGGCGTTGTCGATGTTAAGCACTTCATTGACAAAATAGTCATGAGGCGTCGCTGATACGAGTAAGGTATTGGCGTTAGCACCGCAACACTTTTTCGCTTCTATTAACTCTGCAAATAAGAGATTGAAAGCAGGCATGGGAATCAATTCATGAAACTCATCAAATATTAAATGCGCTTGCATAAAGTCTGTCATTTGAGTGGTGACTTTATGGTGGGAGATAATATTATTAATCACCTGATCTATCGTTGTTAGTACGATATCCCCACTAAAGTAGTCACTCTCGCTAGTGTCAGGCGTATCATTCATACTCATGCCATTAGTTAAGATTTTTTTATATTCTCCTGTAAATATTTCGATACGGCTGTTAGGTAAATACTCAGCTTGGGTTAAGTCAGTTAAGAGTCCTAAGCAAACCTGCACCCGAGGACAAACCCAAATGATTTTATTAGCATTGGTTCGACTTGCCCATTCCAATGCAATTTTAGTTTTACCGCAGCCAGCGGGACCTTGTAGCACGCCGATGTTGTCTGCCTCATCAAACTCAGCAATCTCTTTTAGCTTAGCTAGTTGGCTAGCAGCTTGAGTCTGAGCAAGGTTACGGTCACTGTTTGGATGACGACTGTCAAAACCTGCAAGACACGCATTGACTTTGCGACATAAGTCACTGTCTTCAATAAGGATATTGTCTATAGCCTGTTCTAAACTACCTTCTTTAATATAGTCGGCTAAGTCTTCAGCGAGCATGGCAGATACAATTCTATCTGCACTGATGACCGCTGTACGAATTAAGTTGTTTAAAGCGTTAGGTTTGATATCTATAGTAAATTCATCAATGTCTTCAGCAAGTTCATCGTATATTTTATAGCTTGGTAAGTCCTCTTGAGTGAGCTCAAAATTCTTGTTCCACTTTGGTATTAGATTATCAAAATTAACATCAGTATAGTTTGTACTGATTTGAGCAACATCATTAAGGATTGCTGATAACTCATCCATAATCTTATTTATAGATTGAGATTTTAGGGATTTTACAAATAATTTATGAATGCCTTTTGCCTGCATAAAAAATTTGTCGTCTTTACGATAGGGGCGCGTATGATGCCAGTAAATGCCATGAAACACTTGATCGCGCTGATTTGTGTTTAGTGCGTCAGTAGGTAAGATAGCTTGCGCCAGTAGCCAAGAAATCTCATGATGACGAGGATGTTTTTCAAAGGTAAATTTGGTATGACCTCGAATGCTATTGTCAATATGAACGCCATCGTCAGGTAAGTCAGGCAGCATTTCATCCGATGTGTCCAATGGCTCTTTACCAATTTTGGTTTTTAACCAGCCTTGAAACTGTGGGTCTAACTTTCCTATATCATGTAAGATGCCAGCTATTAACGCTGCTTGAGCAAGCTTTGGATTACTGATTTGCATTTTTTCAATAATTTTATAACCAAGATAGCCAACAGCAAAAAGATGCTGGCTTAACGGTTGCTCATTTGTATTGGCTAGAATATCAGCCGTTGTTATCGGTAAATCCATAAAAACCTCGTTATTAGTCCAATTCACAGGAACCACACCCACCTCATTAAACCGTCTCTTATTACCTACAATCCACACCAGCTCCGTCAGCTGACGAGTCTTATTACGATGACAGCTTACCGCCGTTGATTTGGTCGCTGATTTGCGCAGGAGCTGCTTAACTGTCTTTAATCCATCTTCAGTAATCGCCGTCTGCCACACATTATTACCAATACGGTTGGCAAAGGCGTCTAAGATTCTGCGAGTACGTTTTAGCGATTTTTTCTCGCATTGAGATACAAAGGTAACGATCATTTTCTACACCTGCCAGCTTTTATTCATAGCAATCTGTTTAACAGCTTCAAACTGATAATCCAGCGCATGATGTTTGGTAAATAAGTTTAAGCACTCCTGGCGAAACTCTTGCTCGCTCATATTCTCGCTGGCGCAAATAAAGGCGAGGGGTAGCACTAGCGCATCTTTGATAATATCGGCTATATCAAATACCAATGCCCCGCGCCGTGTCTTGCCATGCATGACTGCAAAACCGTGCGGGATACCTAGCGTCCATGCAGTAGTCGCACCCAGTCCGTAGGCCAGATAGTTGCCGTGATTGAGAAAGCCATTGGCCTTATCGATACCATCGTGCTCACGGGTAAAGCCGTCATAGCCGGTGTTTTTGGCGGCAAGTTTATACAGGTTTTTGGTCAGGCGAGCTTCTAACTGCAATAAGTGCATGACCTCAGTTTGCTGATCGATTTGTCGAATATTGTTATCGATGAGCGCTTTAATGTCATCACGACTGCTATCAAATCCCTGACGTTTTAGATCAACATCTTTGCTCCAAATTGCTTGTAAGTAAGCCAAACGCGCATGTTGTAGCATCTTAGCGGCAGCGAGGCGTTTGTCATCATCCCACCACCAACTGAGCCAACCTTGCACATATTCTGTCGGTCGATATTCGCTTTGCGGGGTCAGCCACTCGACGAAGACTTCGCGCTCAGATCCCATAAATAGCGGCGTACCGCCGCCACCGCAAAACCCTACTAATACGCCTGCTTGCGAAAGCAGACGCATCGCCGCTTGGGTGATGGAGGTGCCCGTACCGAGTAAGATGGAGGTGGTATTGGCAATAGGAATGTTATAGAACAGGTTGGCTTTATCGTCTTCGGTGAGATAGAGAATTCTGCCGTCTTTTTGCATGACGCGGCAGTGCGAGAGGTAGTAGATATTGGCACGTTTGGAGTGCAAAATAGTCTTAAGATCAGAGGAGACAAAGCTATTATCGGTATAAGGATTGCTAGGTTTTGCCATAATAGCTCCGTCTATTGAAAGTATCGTAGAATTTGAATACGGATTTACTTTAACGGAACTTTGTTCGTAAAACAATGAATAATATATTTAAAACGACAGTATATGTCGCTAGTTAATTGAATGTGAAACCAGATAACCTAAGTTATCTGGTAATTAATTACACTTATTAGTCTATCTACTTACAGTAATTTGACCACCTGAAAAGCTGATACACCCCTCACAAAACCAAGAGCGCAAACTTCTTGCATAAGGTATATCTGCTGGTACATCAAGCTCGTATGGACGACCACAGAAATCACAGCGTACATTGTCTAAATATGCCTGACATTTTGTAAGCGTGCTAAATAATAGAAAATAGTTTATACCGTAAGACTGACATAATAACTCTACATGAGCGATATAGTTATTAGGCGAACTATAAGACCAGTAATCACGGCATAAATCTGTAGTAATTTCATTGAGCGTCGGATCAAACACAAAGTCTACACTCATAACACTCTGCTTAAGAACTATAGCGTGATTGTGGTAGAAGCCCATAAAGCTCGCACTCTACTATAGATAAGCTTTGTGAATATCTTGAAGTAGGGGTAGGAGATATCTTTGAATATGTAGATGATAGTAAGTCGGAAATTACTAAAGAATAGATACTACTATAAAGTTTAGAGTTGAGGTCAAAAAGTAGGCTTAGTTTTTAGTGAACTTTCAGAGCTGGTCACGTTTTGGTCACCGTCAGTTTTTTGATCATTTTAATAGAGGGCTCAACAAGAGTAATAATAGAGATTCCAAATGTTATCTTTTCGCTACAGCCTTTATATTACAGGCATAAAAAAAGCCCCAATCTTGAGATTGGGGCTTTCGAATCTGGTAGGCGTAATCGGATTCGAACCAACGACCTCTACCATGTCAAGGTAGCGCTCTAACCAACTGAGCTATACGCCTATTTAGGCCATGCATTTTAGCAAGTTTTTCAGACTTTGCAAGTCTTTTATGAGAATAATTACAGGATATTTAGATAAATAGTTTTTTAGCCAGTTTACCAAGGGTGTATTTGCGTTATGGTAAAGTAGACAGATGTATTACTGACGTAAAAAGGTTAATAGATAGCCTAAACAGAACGTTCTAAACAACGTCTAAAACAAACTAACTAAAACGATCAATGAGCAGTCTGTTTATAGTCTCAGCTTTACGCTTCTGCAGTTTCGAATTTTAGCCCCGAGGTTTTGATACCCCAAATCAGCTCAACGAAAGCGCGATTATTGGTTAAAGGTTCGCCATCGATGATGACGGCATAACCATCATTATCAATCCACAAAAACACAAAACTTGTCTCAGGGATGAGTAGATCCACTTGTTGAAAGAACGAGATGGCGCGGCTATCCAATGACCAGCCGCGCTGCTGCTGCCTAAGCATAAACCCTGAAAAGTCCGCCGCCGCGACACTCAGCATATCCGCTTCTTCTTGACTATAACCAATCCGTGCCAAACAAAAGCCCTCATCTGAGGCGATAGCAGCACGGCGCTTACCTGAGAGGCTGGCGACGACATATGGCAAAAACTGATCTAGCGGTAGGTTAGGCGCAGGTAAAAAGGTTGAGAGCTTCTCAATAAAGCCCTGCTCAACGAAACCCTCAAGCCACAGCTCAGGAAACGCTTTGAGCCAATCGGCGACTAACATAGTCTCTTGGTGCGATAACAGCGCTTGTAGAGCCAATTGCATGGCCGTAGGCTTGGGCTGTGAAAAGGCTTCAAAGACGCCCGCTGGGGTCAACGTGATATAGGTTTTTTCGGCATGAGCAAAACTGGACATAAAGATAACCTTATTTGTAGTGCGTATCTAGTTGCTGAGTGAAAAAGTGAGATAAGAGCTCAGAAGGAGCTAAGCTGTAGTTAGGCGTCTGTTGCTACTGATGCGACTTGGGTTTGCTCCAAGTGCTCTTGACAGCTTTGCCAGCGCTGATCGAACTGCCAGTCGCTCTTACCTAAACGAAACCAGACGATAGAGAAGGCGAGACGATCGTTACAAGCTAAGCAGTGCGCAAAAAACTCGTTCTCTATCTGCTCGATAGTGCTCCAGTCCTCATTATCGCGCGCGCTCATCAGCTCAGTGGTGATATTCTTAGCGATCTCTTTCGCATCATCGCTACTGATACGCAGGCGGTGCGTATCGACATTGAGAGAAGGGGTAATCAGCACGCTCCAGCGCGTGGCAAACTCGCTGCTATGCCGGATATAGTCAATCTTATTAATACAGTTACGAAACGCGCGCTCTATCTGCGGATGCAAGCGGTTCTGGATACGGATAAATATATCCTCAACGTCATAGGGAATGTCGTACCAACAGCCATAAAAAAAGTCAGCGACCGCGCCTTGTAGCGGCTCTTTTTCTTTGAGGAGCAAGGACAATGGGAAGCGGGATCGACAGTAGGTCTGACGTATCTACAGACCTTTCGCCATGTCATTTTGCCGCAAGCGCTTAGAGTATCCGTGCCGCCCTTGTCTAATACCTTTATTAGTTTAGTCAAAGACACCTCGCTAGCTTCTTTAGTGCTGGTCACTGAGCTCTTTAAACAAGCGCAGATCATCACCGCGCGTAACTATGAGTTTATGCTGGTCTATACTGAAGCGGCCTTTATCTATTGGGGAATTTGTCTGTTCTTGACCTTTATCCAAGGCAAGCTTGAGACGCGTCTTGATCGCTATGTGGCAAAATAGCTTAACCATTAACTGCTAGCTTTTCATTTGTAAACGGAAACGTCTTTATGATTCAAATCACGAACATCCACAAAGCTTTTGGTACCAATCAAGTGCTAAAGGGCATAGATTTGAGCATTGATAAAGGTAAGGTGGTGGTGATATTAGGGCCATCAGGATCAGGCAAAACTACTTTTTTACGCTGTATCAATGCGCTGGAGATCCCTGACCAAGGGGTGATCGCTTTTGATGATAATAGCTTAAGTGTAGATTTTAGCGCTAAGCCAAATAAAAAAAAGCTATTGGCCCTGCAGCGTAAGTCGGGCATGGTGTTTCAGTCTTACAATTTATTTCCGCACAAGACGGCGCTACAGAACTTAATGCTTGGGCCGACCGTAGTGCAAGGCGTCTCAAAAGCTGACGCGCAGGCGCAAGCGCTAGCACTACTCAACAAGGTGGGGCTTGCGGACAAAGCCGATCTGTATCCGTTTCAGCTATCAGGTGGTCAGCAGCAGCGCATCGGCATTGCCCGCGCTTTGGCCATTGAGCCGTCGCTGTTGCTATTTGATGAGCCGACCTCAGCGCTTGATCCGGAGTTGGTACAAGATGTGCTTGAGACCATGAAGCAGCTGGCAAGTGAGGGCTGGACGATGGTTGTGGTCACACATGAAATCAGCTTTGCGCGCGATGTCGCCGATCATGTGGTATTAATTGAGGATGGCCATGTGGTTGAGGAGGGCAGCGCTCAGCAGATGTTTGAGCTATCCACTCACCCGCGTACGCAAGCGTTTTTGCAGCGTATTGAACAATAGTAGATTTACAGCCATTCAAATCATCTATCAAATCTTATAGCACTAGCTTTAATTTTAAGCGAAATAAAGCTCCAACTGTGGTGTCATGGTTGGGGCTTTTTTGATAACGATTAATAAATACTAGACTTTTTGCCGTCGTCGCAGCCACCGTGGCACTCGAGTAGTAGTACCGTTAAGTAGCGCATTAAATAGCGCGGCGAGTAAGATAAGCATGACGCCTAAATACTGAACAAGGCTAAGCGACTGGTTCAATAGTAATATTGCTAAAGCAATAGCAGTCAGCGGCTCAAAAATAGTAAACACCGAAGCGCGAGAAGCGGGTAGTTTTTCTAGCGCTTTCATATATAAGGCAAACGGCACGACCGTACCAATCAGTGCGAGCCCTAATGCGTAGCTTAAGCTCAATACAGGCAAGCTCAATAACTTGCTATAAGTATGATACGTCTCAGGTAATAATAACAGTACGCTGGCGCTAATCACGATGGAGGTAAAAAACACTAAGGGAGCCGGATGCGCGTAGTGCATAGCGCGTTTGCCAAGCACACCATATAACGAATAACACACCCCTGCTAATAGTCCTAACCCTATGCCCCAGTTGACTTGCGCGCCATCTCCTGCCATCGTCAGACCTACCCCAAATAAAGCTAATCGTTCAGTACCGACATCTAAACCTGTTCTTGCTCTACTGGTTGCGCTTTAGGGTCAGGTTGCTCGTTTTCGATCTCAATCTTGACGCCCCAATCATCAATATTTAGCTCATGGCAGTTATTACCAGGACCATTGATGCGATCGACGACTAAGAAGTCGCAATCAGCACCTAGCGCTAGTAGTGGGTGGTGCCAGACATTTCTATCGTATTGCACTCCTTGATGCGACTTGGCATAAAACACGGTCAAATCATCAGCTGATTTTGGCGGCTCGCCTGCAGGGGCCACGACTACGACGTAGTCTCGGCCATTCATGGAAAAGAAGGCTTGCGTGCCAAAAGGATGATATTCCATCACGGATAACCTGATAGGGTGGTCGCGCTTTTTGGCCCGAAAAATACTTAGGCCAACTTCACCGCCATCTAGCGCTACTTTGGTAATAGCGTGATGACGACAAGCATAACCTCGGTTGATATGGTAACAATTATCAGGCGTTTGTTGCTCATCATCATAAGGTTCAATCACCGTGCCATAGGGAGCAAACTCAGCTTTAGTTAAAGGTTTTGCAACGATCGTAGTACTCATGACTTTGCCTTACTTTTATTATGACTACCTGCAAATTCCTTACAAATTTGCAGGCGACTTAAATCGCCATTTAAATGCAAATGGCGTATTAGAATGAATGCTGGTATTTGACACGATCTACTATTCCAGATGACCTATTATTCTGGA
Source organism: Psychrobacter submarinus (assembly GCF_904846685.1). Lineage (GTDB taxonomy): Bacteria > Pseudomonadota > Gammaproteobacteria > Pseudomonadales > Moraxellaceae > Psychrobacter > Psychrobacter submarinus. The sequence continues at coordinate 949,182 of NZ_CAJHBQ010000001.1, read as the reverse complement.
CGAATAAAAGGCATATGTCTATTCACATCTTTATAGAGTAAGTATCTAAAGGGACCAGGGCCGCCAGCGTAGCAAGACTGCGGGCAAAACGCACGTAGCCACATAAAATCACCGGCCTCAACTTCGACCCACTCAGCATTTAAGTGGTAGACCGCTTTGCCTTCTAGCACGTATAAGCCGTGTTCCATTACATGCGTTTCATCAAATGGAATCACGCCGCCTGGCTCAAAAGTAACGATGTTTACATGCATATCGTGGCGCATATCAGACTGCTCAGTGAACCGCGTGGTTTTCCAGACGCCATTGGTATCTGGCATGGCAATCGCTTCGACCTCATGGTCACTGGTAACAAAAGCTTCAGGTACATCGATGCCTTCTACATACTGATAGGCTTTACGGATCCAGTGGAACTTGACGTGGGTGTCGCTATTGTTTTTCAGCGTCCATTTGCAGCCAGGAGGTAAAAACGCATAACCACCGGCCTCCATATGATGCGTCTCTCCCTCGATAGTCACGTCCATCTCACCTTCAACGACGAATAATACGGCTTCGGCTTTCGCATCGAGCTCAGGCTTGTCAGAGCCGCCATTGGGTGCGACTTCGACGATATATTGTGAAAAGGTTTCTGAAAAACCGCTTAACGGACGAGCAATCACCCACATACGCATACCTTCCCAAAAGGGCAGGTAACTAATCACGATGTCAGTGAGAACACGTTTAGGGATAATAGCATAAGCTTCAGTGAAGACAGCGCGATCGGATAGCAGCTGGGTTTGCGGCGGTAAGCCGCCAGTTGGTGCATAATACGTGCTTTTTGTTGACATAGTTAAGAGTCCTTAGTCATTAGGGGCCGTGATAAATTTGAGTCTAAGACCATGATGATATCTATTCCGATGATATCGATCATAGTTACAATAGTTACATCCAGTCTGCGGTATTATCCTTAGTCGCTGGATGGTTGTCGTACCAGTGTTTAGCGATCTCATCGCGGCGACAGACCCAAACGTCAGGCTTATTGGTAATATATTGCAAGAATTTTTTGAGTGCGACAATACGCCCAGCGCGGCCTATGATACGGCAATGCAGGCCAATGGTAAGCATTTTGGGCGTGTTTTTGCCGTTTTTATCCCCTTCCTCATACAGCGTGTCAAAGCTGTCTTTGAGATACTGATAAAAAGGCTCAGCATTGGTGAATCCAGGGCTGGATGAGAAACGCATATCGTTAGTCTCAAGCGTATAAGGAATAACCAGATGCGGCTTACGTAATATTTTATCGCCATCTTCGCACTTGACATTTAGCCAATAAGGCAGCTCATCAGCGTAGGAGTCAGAGTCATAACTATAGCCGCCTTGCTCGACGACCAGCTCACGAGTATTGGGACTGTCACGTCCGGTATACCAGCCTATAGGCTGCTTGCCGAGCATACGCTCAAAGATCTCAGTAGCACGGTGCACATGCTCACGCTCGATTTCGCGGTAGATATACTGGTAAGTGATCCAGCGCAGGCCGTGGCTAGCAACTTCGTGGCCATCTTCTAGTACACGTTCAATGATATGCGGGGTTTTTTCTGCGGCCGCAGCACAAGTGAATGTCGTGATGGGAAGGCCATACTCTTTAAAGACATCCAAGACGCGCCAAACGCCGACGCGGCTACCGTATTCAAACGCCGATTCGATAGACTGATGACGATTGTTAAACGAAGGCGTGCCCAATATATCAGATAAAAACCGCTCTGATTCGCTATCACCGTGGATGATACTATTTTCTGCACCCTCTTCAATATTCAAGACGAACTGAACAGCGATTCTAGCGCCGCCAGGCCAGTTGGCTTTAGGGGGAGTATCAGCATAGCCTTTTAGATCACGCGGATAAGCGGAGTGATCAAAGTCGCTGGTGATTTTTTGCGTCATAATGTTTTTCCTTCTATTCATACTGTTTGCTAACCATCTAGCTATTTATTAGCGCCTTAACAGTACACAGTGCTTATTTGTGCGTTAAAGTTTTATTGAGCTCAATGCCATATTTGCGCATGAGAAGCCAGTAAATTAACCCGCCGATTGCTGCGCCTAATAAGAAGCCGTAACCTTCGAATTTTGCCAAGTTCGGTACGAGTACTGTCGCGACAGAAAACAAAGCGCCGATAGCAAAGGCGATAAGACCACGGATATTCCAGCCTTTGGTATAATAATAAGCGCCCGTTGGCTGCGCAGAAAACAAGTCATTCATGTTGATGTTTTGACGTCTAATAATGTAGTAATCGATGACCAAAATTCCAAAGAATGGCGCGATGATAGCGCCCACGACGTTGACAAAACCGACGATACCAATTTTACTGATGACTGATAACCAAAGCGCGCCGACGGTCAAGCGAATTATTCAATATTGTCTATTGGCCTACCGTTGCCGTCTTATTTTAACCGCTCAAAGCATTCTATAGCCCAGCGGCATACGCCACAATTTGAGCGCGCTCCTCATCGGTTAATTGAGTGATATTGCCTAATGGCATATAGCCGGTTTGTACCGCAGTGACCACTTTAGCTTGATGAGTTTTTATATCTTCAGGGGTTTGCAATATAATGCCAGCAGGCGGCGCGTTAAAGCCTTGCTGCGTCGGCTGCGCCATGTGACAAGTTGCGCATTTTGCTTGTACCACACTCATAACCGCATCGTTAGCTGAGACAGTTACGGCTTCCCCAGTGCTATCAGCCGCAGCTATTGCTGGATTAGTTGCGTCAGTAGGTGTCGGCGTCTCAGGGGCAGCTTCCACAGGAACCGCAGACTGTACGGGTGGTACAGGAAGCGGCTCAATAGGTGCAGGGCGCATCCAAATAATCAATAAAACAGTCAATAAAGCTGGAATCCATAGGAATTTGGGCTGCGTATTGCCCAGATGCTTTTGGTTAAAATAGTGACGTACAAGTGCCGTAATGACGCCTACAAACACTAGCACTAACCAGCCATGAGCATGCGAGTACATCATCGGATAGTGGTTACTAATCATGGTAAAGATAAGCGGCAGGGTAAAATAATTATTCATCAAAGAGCGGTTCTTGGCCATAAGTGCCAAGTCTGCGACTTCTTTACCCGGCTTTTCGCCTCTACGTACGCAGTCCACTAGCGCGCGCTGAGCGGGCATAATCCCAAAAAACACGTTACCCGCCATAATCGTACCTAAAATAGCACCGACATGGATAAAAGAGGCGCGATCACTAAACAGCTGGTATGAGCCCCAAGTTGCAAGCACTAGCAGGATAAAGATAGTAGAGCTAAACACTAACGCATTCTTGCCGATGCGGCTACGGACGATAACCTCATAGACAAAGTAGCTACCGAACAAGAAGAGTAAGCTGGTCGAGATAGCGCCAACATGACTACCAAAAGCGACTTTGCTGGGGTCAATCAGATAGGCGGTCGCATTGGCGTAGTAGACAATCGCCATCATCGCCGCACCAGTTAGCCAAGTGGTATAAGCTTCCCACTTGAACCAATGCAGCGTCTTTGGCATCTCTTCCGGTTCGAGCTTATATTTAGCGATTTCATAAAACCCGCCACCATGTACCGCCCACAAGTCGCCAGAGATACCTTTATCGGCTTTCCACTGCGGCGGCTTACGTAAGCTCAGATCGAGCCAAACAAAATAAAAGGACGCACCAATCCATGCTACGCCGGCGATAACGTGAAACCAGCGAAAAAATAAAGCGACCCAATCAAGAAGATATGCACCCATGCGACTACTGTCCTTTTATACGATGTCTTAAATACTGCGTTTGATACGAAAAATAAATTACGAGCCGCGATAAGTGCTGTAACCGTGAGCACTTAGCAATAGGGGCACATGATAGTGACTGTGGTCACTGACCACAAAGTCGATGATGACTTGTGGATAAAAAGCTGTGAGGTTTTGGGTATCAAAATAGGTCTGCGTATCAAAGGTAAGGGTATAGCGACCCGTGCTCAGTTCACGATCAGCTGCGCTCACGGCCTCATCAAACTGCCAGCTATCTGGGCTTACGCGGCCATCACTATTGGTAGTGCCATGAGCCAAAAGCGTGGCGTTTGAATGGTTATCGACTCGGCGTAGAGCAACTGCGATATCGGCGGCAGGTTTGCCCAAATGAGTGTCTAAGATATGCGAGGAAAGAGAAGCGGACATAATAAATCCTTTGATGTTTTTGGTATTTTCAGTGTTTTAAAAGTACGGTTAGTTGAGCTAAACGGCTTATTCAAATAATTTGTTTAAACGCAAGCGCGTGATTTTATTTTGTTCTGTCGAAGCGTTGACAAGCTCAGTGGCGCGCTCATTCGGCAAACGCGCTAATAGTAAGTCGAGCATTTGCTTAGCGCTTTTGCCTGTGGCAAAGACGATAAAGATAAAGCCAAACTTATCAAGATAGGCTTGATTGCCTTGTGCTAGAGCTTCAAGAACCTCATCATCTGCTTCATTCGCGCCTGATTGTTCATGAGCAGCGCTATCTGCAGTATTGCGGTACTTTTCTTTGAGCGTGGCGACATTACCGATTTGCGGATGGCCGTCAAGCGCCTCTAACAGGTCCGACTCTTGCTGTTGCACTTTGCTCCATACCGTATCGCTATGAGCGATCAGAGCCTCTAGCGTCTCGAATGGTCGAGCGCTTGCTACGTTATGCGCCCAGCGAGAGCTGGTACAGCAAGTAAGTAGTGCGGAGGTGGCTTGGTCTTGGTCAAAGTCGTTGAATTGCGCTAAGGTTAAACTCACGATGAAGTCCTTTTCTTGTAGGGTGGAAGCCTCATAGCCTTTCAAATCATAGCGTATCAAAAATAAGGACATGCCTTAGGTGTTTGGCAGTCTATTGGTATGCTAAAGTGCTATCGCTGAGAGTGATAATAAAAGTATAAATAAGTCGCCAAATGGTTTATATTGGCTATTCTGCTTAAAGTTGACCAAATGGTCAACTACTTTATACAATATATCATAATTTATCGCATTTAGTACTCAATAATTTAAGCGTTATTAGCATTACTTAACCACTAAGCTGTCATTATTTGCTTTTTATAGGATACATTTATGACTTTTACCACCGATGATTTGAGCACTTTAGATAATGGCACTCACCGCAGTCAGCAAGACATTCGCGCTCATAATCAAGCCGTCATTCTCAAGGCTGCTGAAGAGGAGTTTGTGCTAAAAAGTTTCCGCGGCGCTACGATGCAGGGCATTGCCGATCGTGCCGGACTCCCCAAAGCCAATGTACATTATTATTTTAAGAATAAAAAAAACCTCTATGAAAAAGTACTGCGCGCCATTATTGAGGAGTGGAACGAGGGTCTTGTAACAATGACGGTAGATAGCGACCCAAAAACCGTCATTGAGAAGTTTGTCAGAACTAAGCTGCACCAAGCTTTTGCTCATCCCAATCGCCATAAGCTTTTCGCTCTTGAAGTCATCGGCGGCGCTCCGCATTTGCATGATTTTATGTCGCATACGATGCAAGACTGGGCGCTTGATAAGGTGGAGGTGATGAAAACTTGGCATCAGCAAGGCAAGATAGGTATCAAAGATCCGCTTCAATTGCTTATTCTGATTTGGGCGACCACCCAGCGTTATGCTGAATTTGAAACTGAGATTGTTGGTTTGTTACAAAAACAGGCGTATGAGGAGAATGATGAAGCGCGAGCAGCCGAGTTTTTGATACCGTTTATCTTACGCGGCTGTGGACTTGAGTAATTAGCGCTCCAGCGGTATAGCAATGCAATAATGCTAAGCCAGTGAGGTACTCAATGCTATAACTTCGTTTTTAGATTCATCAATACAAAACCGCCATAAAATAATCTTATGGCGGTTTTTGTACTTTTTATTCTAACAATCTGCCTTAGTAATAATCTATCCTAGCGATAGTCTATGACGACATTATCACTACCATCACTGTTATAGTCGAACCACTATTAAAGTGTTACAGCGTTAGACTCGTTTAGCCTACTACTGTAGTACTTGCACTCGTCTGCCTTGTACCACTTTTAATATTGATTGACTATATCATTAAGGTGCATGACTGCCTGTCTTTAAGCCATCATCTATATGCTGATCAGCCGTATCAAATTCAGCACCATAGCTCTTAGGCAAGATAGTATCCAATAAGATAGCAACCACACCAGACATCGTTACCGCTGAGCCAAAGATATTGCGGAACATCTGCGGCATTTGTGCAAACACATCAGGGACAAAGGCGACGCCCAAACCCAGACCCAGTGAGGTGGCGATAATTAATACATTACGATGAGTGAAGTTGACTGTCGCTAGAATACGAATACCTGCAGTCGCTACGGTCGCAAACATCAGTAGCGTCACCCCGCCAACGACTGGCTTTGGCAGCTGAGTAAAAATAGCACCAAGAAAAGGAAACAGACCCATAACAAATAAAATGCCTGCTACAAAAAAACCGACATAACGGCTGGCGATACCGGTCATCTGAATGACCCCGTTATTTTGGCTAAAAGTCGTCACAGGAAAGCTATTAAATACCCCAGCGATGGCGGAGTTGACACCATCGCCTAATACTCCGCCCTTGATACGTTTTTCGTATAGCGGGCCTTTGATCGGTTCACCTGAGATCATCGAGGTTGCAGTGAGATCTCCTGAGGTCTCGATACTGGTAATGATGTACATAAAGGCGATTGGAATAAAGGCCTGCCAGTCAAAACCAAAACCGAACTTGAACGGAACAGGCACGGTAAAGAGAGGGGCTTCAGCGACCAACGAGAAGTCGATACGGCCCATAAACATAGCGACAGCCAAACCCAGCATCAGTCCAATGAAAATAGCGCTTGAGCGAATGACTTTATTATTGACGATACTGATCAGTACGACGCTGACCAAGACCCCGCCGCCAAGCATAAGGTTAGGAATGCTACCAAAATCTTCTGCACCCACTCCGCCTGCTAGATCAGTCAGACCTACCTTAGTCAGCGACAGACCAATGGTCACAATAACGCAGCCGGTCACAATCGGACTCATAAGCGACTTGAGCTTAGTGATGAACTGACTCAAAAATATCTCGACAAAAGCACCAAGAAAGGTCACCCCGAAGATAACTGAGAGAATCTCCTCAGGACTACCGCCGCGGTTTTTGACCACAAACCCTGCTGCTAGTACTGCGGCTAAGAAGCCAAAACTAGTGCCTTGTAGCGCCATAAGTCCAGAACCAACGGGACCGACTTTGCGTGTCTGGATGAAGGTGGCGACGCCAGATACCATCAGTGCCATACTAATCAGGTAGGGGATGTGCTCCCCTAGACCTAAAGCACCGCCGATGATTAACGAGGGCGTAATCACCCCAACAAAGGCGGCTAGTACATGCTGTACTGCGCCCAAAAATGCTTTTCCCGCGGCAGGGCGATCGTGCAGTCCATACAGTAAGTCTGGATTTCCTTGCGTCTGTACAGTCGTTTCACTCATGATAACTTCCTTTTATATGACCTTTGCAGTCCTTTGGAATAAAGAGTAGTACTTGTCCATATGCTAATAAACCAATAAATCAAGAATAATTGTTTAGTTACTCTATCGAACCTTAATGACATAACCTGACCATTTAGTCAGCTATCTGTAGGATATAGTGAAAGGGTTCATTATTGCAACGCTTTTTTAGCCTAAAAGCGGCAATTATTAACAATAAACGCTGCTAGTAAACTTAGTGACGAGCTTATTTCTATATCAAAGCTTTAATTCATTGTTGCCAAATTATAAATACTTCGCTATTATACTTTCCGAAATGTTAATGATAATAATTATCGTTAACATTATTATAGAGGGTAGTGGATAGTTATAGCAGTTGAGCTGCGAATGAGATACATCATTCGTTAACAGCCGATCAAAAATGCGGCTTTGCTGTTTTATACATCGTTCACTAACTTTTGGGCATAGATTTGGCAGTTAAATTAAGTGAGTATTTTATGGGCGTAGTAACGTTTTCAAGTCGATTATCGGTTTTATCTATAGGGGTAGCCACAGCGCTATTTTCACAAATGGCTAATGCTGCAGAAGACATGCCAAGTACTACGCTACAGACCATTACGGTAACGGCAAACACCTCAGTACGTGAAAATGTACAAGAAGACTCAGTCTATATCGACAACTATACGCCCGCAGCGCAGGCAAGCCACTTAAGCGATTTTTTAGATGTGATACCTGGAGTCGAGGTCGGTGGCACCTCAACGGTGAATCAGCGTATCAGAGTGCGTGGTCTTGACGATACCAATCTTAAAGTCACCGTCGATGGCGCGCGTCAAGAGGGTGCCCTCTTTTATCATATGGGCGATGTCACTCTTGATCCTGACTTGCTAAAACAAGCTGAGGTAGCGGTCGGTAATAACTCAGTCACGCTGGGTAACGATGCCTTAGGCGGCGCGGTCGCGTTTGAAACGGTCGATGCTGCAGATTTATTAAAGCCCGGTCAAAAGATCGGCGCAAAACTAAAGGCAGGTTATGCCAGTAATAATGATGAGCTACTTACGTCAGCGACTGTGTATGGTGCGCCAACAGACAATATCGACCTATTGGCTTATTATGGCAAGCGCGATACCGACTCTGGTGAAGATGGCGACGGCCGTGAGCTTTATGAGGACAGTGAGAGCGAAAACATCTTATTAAAAGCAGGCGCGTATATTGGTGACGATCATCATGTCGGTGCAAGCTTCAGCCGTACCGAAAAAGAAGGTGTTTTCCCTTATCGACCAGATTTTCCAAGTTTTCCTAACAGTCGTGGTCCTGATGTCATCCCACAAGAAATAAAGCGCGATACTTATACGCTCGATCATAACTTTAATCCAGCAAACTCACTCATTGACGTTGATACCACCGTTTATCAAACAGAAACGCAGATTCTGCGTGATTCTGAAGACGTAGGCAACTTTGATTTTGATGCAAAAGTAAAAACCACAGGTGTTAAGATTGAAAATACCAGTGTTATTGACACAAATAGCGGTCGTCATAAGCTAATCGCAGGCGCTGAGTACTACGAAAAAGAATCTGAGATGGCACGTGATGGTTCTGCAACTGCGAATGATGATGCCAATAACACCTCAGTCTATCTAGAAGACCAATGGCAAATGGGCAAACTAACGCTGACACCAGGTGTACGCTACGACCGCTATGAGTCTCCTGAATTTGTGGCGGGCGGTTCTACTTATGACAATGTGGTTGGCGCGTTTGCTGCAAGCTACGAGGTTGCGCCGCGTACCCAAGTGTTTGCCAGCTATACCCAGCTGTTTAATGGTCCAGATTTAGGCCCAACTGTCTTTAACAGCAATGGCGAGGGTATTTATGTCAATGATGACCTTAAGCCAGAAGAAGGCTATAACTCTGAGGTAGGTGTGACCACCACGCTACGCGATCTAACCATTGCTGATGATGCGCTACAATTGAGTGCAAAATACTTTAGATCCAATATCGAGAACTATCAGCAGTTTATGCGTACAGGTAGTCGCCCTGGTAGATTTGGGATTGACTGTGAGACCGGCGCGATAGGCGGTGACTGTCAAGGTATGTTCAACAGTGATGAAGACTATAAAATAGATGGTGTTGAGCTGGCTGCTAACTACACTACTCGTGACTTTGGTATGGGGCTGAGCTACTCACGTGCTCGTAGCGAAGGCGATAAGACAGGCAATAGTATCCCATCAGTAAGTGGCAGTGGTGCTGACTCAGGCGATCGCTACATGGTGAACTTAGATTATGCAGCTAATGATATGGTTGATTTGGGCTGGCGCAGTACTTATGTAGCATCTATTACTGATAATCAAGGTGAGACTAAGCCAAGCTATGATGTGCACGATGTGTATGTGAACTATTCACCACGTCAGCTCGAGAATGTCAAAGCCACCGTTGGGGTTTATAACCTGTTTGATGAGACTTATGCCAGTCACGCTTCACGCTTAAATACGGCTGATGCTACGGCTACAGATTTTGAGATGGGTCGTAATATCAAAACCTCTTTGACCTATCAATTCTAAAAGTCGTTAACTCTAAAATCTATCAGCTCTGACTGCATAATCGTAGTGTGACTGATGAAAAATAAAAAGCCAGCTGTCTGACGAGGAGAGCTGGCTTTTCTTATCGTAATTTTAGACCTCACCAAGATGGTTGTATGACTGTGCTACTGGTATAAATTTTCTTTGCGTGCTGCTTACACAGAGGCTGCACAAAATTCATCCCAGTAGCACTGTATCGTTTTTAAAGTGGGTTAACTAGACAGCTAAAAGGATAAAAAATGACCAAACCTAATCCAAGAGTATTAGAAGTAAAAGGCGTATTCGTTGAGCCTGCATCGGCGGCTTCAATCGGCGGTGCAATCCGTGATATTAAAGCAGGTAAAATCGCTGAAGGTTCGGTGATCGTTTGCACAGTGACGGGTAATGGTCTAAAAGATCCTGACACTGCGATCAAACAATGTGCCGATGCCGTGATGCTCACCATCAATGCCACATTGGATGATGTCAGAACATCAATCCTATCAAATATGGAAAAATAATTTTTCATGCTTTGCTCAGAAGAAAATACTTAAAAAGCCAACCAACTGCGGTTGGTTTTTTTTATTGCATCGTGCAGAATATAAACTGTATAAGAATAATTCCTATTTACAAACAATTTGATACAGTTTGATTTGTTTTGGTGCAAAATCAATAAATCGCCCAATATTTGTGCAATACAATAATGCTTCAAAGTTGGTTTTGTAAGTTATTGCAGTTTTATTGCAAAGAAATAAGATAAAACAGTAACTTAATAAAGTTGGCACGCCCTTTGCAATTTCAATAACAAGTTCAGAGTCAAATCATTTCGATTTGAACATTTGTAATAAACAGCTTGGGGGAATACCAACATGAACTTTAAACTTTCTACATTAGTGGCTGCATCTTTACTCACTTGTGCAAGTGGCTTGACTATGGCAGCTGAAAGCGATGTATCATTCTCTGGTACTGCAGCAATGACTTCAGATTACCGCTATCGTGGTATGACACAAACTGAAAGCGACCCTGCCGTTCAAGTTGGTTATGGATTAACCCATAGCTCTGGCTTATACGCAGGTGTCTGGGGCTCGAATGTCGGCTTTGGTAGCTCATTAGAGCTCGATCCATATGTAGGTTATAGCACTGAACTTGGCTCTTTGGCGTCTAAACCAGTTTTAGATGTCGGTTTATTGTACTACGGCTATCCAAGTGCTTCTGATTTGAATTGGCTTGAGCTGTATGCACGTCTAGGTTTTGCAGACACCATCACTGTTGGTGACAGTTTGCTTGCAAGCGTGAATTTCACTAATGATTTTTTTGGCTTAGATACTGATGCATGGTATTTAAACCTGACTTATAGCATGCCATTGAGCGCATCTTTCGGTGGTGTAGCAAGCTTAGGTTATACCACTGCTGACGATTATGATTTCAGTGATAACGCTAGTGGCGATGATAACTACATCGACTGGAAAGTTGGTGTGACTTACAGCTTTGCTTCTGTTGAAGACCTGTCAGCTGAGCTTGCTGCTGTCGGCACAAATATTGACGCCGACACCAACCCGTACAAACGTGGTGTAGAGACTGGTGCTGTATTTACAATTACTAAAGCATTCTAAGTTGTAAATAGCATAGGCTAGAAAATTAGCCTTGCGATAAAAAAATCCTGTCTTACTTCAAGGCAGGATTTTTTTATGGAGAATTGGTTCTAAATACGTCTTGGCATGTTAAATGCTTAATATTTATATCGAATAAAGATTGTTTGAATAGATTAAAAAGAAGGGGCTGTCCTAGATAAATAAAATTATTTAGGATAGTACTATGAGAAAGAGTAAACTAAGTTGGTATAAACAAAACAGACTCATCGAGTTATTTGTTGCCGGTTCTACCGCCAGAACAGCAGCAAGCTTAGTTAGTGTTAATAAAACGACAGCCAGTTATTACTTTCATAGGCTAAGACTGCTTATTTACGAGAATAGCCAAGACCCTGGTCTATTTGAAGGCGAAATCGAAGTAGACGAATCATACTTTGGTGGCACTCGTAAAGGCAAGCGAGGGCGAGGTGCTGGTAGCAAAGTGCCCGTGTTTGGTCTACTAAAGCGTAATGGCAAGGTCTACGCTTGTATTATACCCAATGCTAAAGCAGATACTTTGATCCCAATCATAAGAGAAAAAGTGAAGCCTGATAGCATTGTTTATACTGACTCATTTAAAAGCTATAACGCATTAGATGTCAGTGAGTTTACTCATTATCGTATTAACCACTCCAAAACCTTTGTTAATGACAAGAATCACATTAATAGTATAGAGAACTTTTGGAACCAAGATAAACGGCATCTACGCAAGTTTAACGGAGTTCCAAAAGAGCATTTTCACCTCTATTTAAAGGAATGTGAGTGGCGTTTTAATCACAGTGACCCAAAGTCGCAATTACTACAATTAAAACAATGGGTTAAACAGGGTTTGAACTAGTTATCTAGGACAGCCCCATAATAAATGATGAAACAGCTATAAAGTCTGAGCCATAGCTGCAACTTTAGACCAATATAATATAGCGCTTATCAACGCTTAGTTGGCTTTAGTAAAAGCGTCTTTGATCGTGGTTAGATCCTGCATCCATTGGTGGTAGCCGCCGAAAGCAAGATAGGAGTCTGGGCTCAGATAAACCACTTGATCTTTGCTCCAAGCATTGGTTTGGGCGACCAGCGGATTGTCTAAGACTGCTTTGGCACCCACGCTGTCTTCACCGATAGCGGCGCTACGATCGACGACGAATAGCCAATCAGGGTTGGTCTTTTGTAGATATTCAAAAGAGATCGGCTGACCATGAGGACCGTCTTTGATTTGATCGTCAGCGATCGGCACATTGACGACATTATGAATAAAGCCATAGCGTGAGTCAGCGCCATAGACAGACATTTTATTGCCATTGACCATCACCACCAGACCGGTGCCACTGTCTTTGGTGACCGCTTTGGTCTCTGTGATTAGGCTGTCGATATCGTTTTGTAGTTTGGCCGCTTGCGCGCTTTTACCAAATAGTGCACCTAAATCATGCAGGCGCTGTTTGCTGGACTCATAGATATTAGCCGTATCAATAGTCATATCTAAGGTTGGAGCGATGCTTGAGAGCGCATCGTATTTTTCCGCCATACGCGAACCGACCAAGATAGCTTGTGGCTGCATGGCGTTTAGGGCCTCAAGATCAGGCTCAAATACCGTACCCACCTGTTCAGGATCAGGCTGAGTCTCTGAATGCAAGTTGTCTAAAGGCAGGTCACTTGGCACCCCAGCGACAGCGATATCAAGCGCTGCCAAGTCTTGCAGCAACGTCATGTCATAGACTACAAGCGGCGCGGGATTAATCGGTAGGCTGACATCGCCTCGTACGGTATCTACTTCGATAGTTTTGACTGAGACTGCGTCATTATCTGCGACATTGGAGGCCGCGTCAGCGGTGTGGTTTTCGACTTTGGTATCATCAGTTTCACTAGTGTTAGAGGAGCAGCCTGTCAAACTGATACTGACCAGTAGCGCGGCCGTCACAGTCGCTAGCAGTGGACGTTTAAATATAGAAGTTTGAGCAGTAATATTATTATTAGACATAAAAGACTCGGAATATCGTGATAGTTAAGATGCAGCTTATAGGACTATAAAAGTTATCAGCCAATAGAAAATAAAAAAGAGCCCGCCTGACACCAATAAAAAAGCGCTAAAGCACTGCTCGTTAATCAAGAACCAAATAGAATGCCCTTGATTTAATAGGTTAATGACTGGACGTTTTGCAATTAACTGCTAAGAAGTATGAATAGACGCTCATGATAAAGTAACTCAGAAATTTTATCAATGATAATGATTGTCATTTGTATCATAGTTTGTATCTATGACTATGCAGTGGCAATTTGAGTGAAGTGCTGAACGTCGGTAATTGCAGATAGATAAAGACGGGGCTTTATACAAGGCAGTCGCTCGGATAACAACAGCGAGTTCTTGAATCACATAGAAGAGAGTTTTCTTTGCAGATAACTCGTGGACAAACCACTCAATAAGTAGCCATTAAAAAAACAGGCTACCGATATAGACCAATAAGCTTAGTATTAGAAATATCACTAGTATAAGAATAAAGAATATGAGAATAATAAGGCTGACCTCCAACCGTACTTATTGAGGTTTTGTGCTCTGTCTTTTTTACCACCCATACCCAAAGGGTGTATAAAAAGGAGTGTAACCAAAACGGCCTCCATAGCCAAACGGATAAGGCGAGCGCAGATAGTCCAAATCACGCTGACGGATATAGTAATAGCGTCCTTGCGCATAAGCCTCTTCTAGCTTCTCTATTCCTTCAAGCGGACAGACGGGCTGCCAATCATAGCCCTCACGGCCAAGCTTATACGCATTAAGCTCAGTACAGTAGTTTTTTAGGCCTTGCTGGCGACCTTGCTCCCATAGTACTCGATTGGGCGTAGCGCCAATCACGCTTGCACATTGATTGGCATATTGACCAAAGTAAGCGCCTGAGCGTCCACGTAAGCCGTCGGCGTAGCCCACTTCTTGCCAGTTACTGGTTTGGCACTGCTGCGGGGTAAGGCTTTGCGTAGTGGCACAGCCAGATAAGGTTAAAACCGCCGCAGTGATGAGAGAGACAGCAGCACTAGCTTTGCCAAGTGTCTTCACTGATAACAAAGGCGCCGACGACGAAGCTGACTGGCATTTTGTTAGATAAGGCATCATAAACTTTCTCACTTGAACGAGTCATAATATAGGTTATGATAGCAGCTTTTATTATACTAGCTATCGAGGTTGTGTTAGAGATAGGTATGTTTTTATGAACTAAGTTTATGATTTTTAAAGCATAATATGATTGAAGTCATCTCAATGAGCTAAGCAATATTAGTAGCCTATAGATAGCTAAGCTTGATTTTTTAACTTTCGTACTTATTATGAGTAGCACCTATTACTGTCAGGCGTCGCAAGTAACGGTCGCCTGTACTATCTTCAACAGTCCCTAATCAAAAAAGGCAGAATTTATGGGAATATGGATTGCTATCCTTATTGTACTTTTTGTATTAGGGAGTATGATGGCGCTCAAGCCTAACGGTATCGATCAGCGTTTGGATAAACTACGCATGACTGCGCGGCGCTTACAGCTCAACCCAAAGCTTGTGACTTGTCCTGAATGGCTTCCCGGCCGCGATGAGGAGTATGGCCGCGGTATGATGGGGCAGTATTGTTTGGTACTAGACAATGTGCAGCTGCCGCATACACGCTATCGAGTGATAGACGGGCAGTGGCGTCCCGATAGTCGTTTCGTTGATGAGAGTGTTGATGCGGTCGCGCTTAATATTCCAAGCGCTATTCGTAATCATGCTGGCAGTCAAAACAACACTATCAAAAAGACGAATTTTGGCTTAGATAAGACGCCCTTAGATCTACCTGTGGGCATTGAACCTTTTGTTAAGGGCCTATGGACTAAGGCCAATAGCATCATTATATATTGGGAAGATGTCTCCTACGTGCGGCCTATGACCAATCCAAGCTACCGCGCCCAAATGATCGAAGAGGACTTACTCGCTCTAAAATCGAAGCTTGAAGAGTGGGCAGAGCAGATAAAAAAGCCAGCATCTCGTACTAATAGTGCGGATAATGATATAAGAGTTACGGCTGATAATTATACTCATTAACAGCACACTCATAGCAAACTAACTGTTTTTGATAGTGCAAATGACTGTCCAAAAAACAGTCAGTTTATTAAGCACTTTATTTAATAAGTTGACATTTTAACGCTTAGCAGTGTAACTTCCTTATAGGCTTGATCTTATTTTATTGATATTTACCAGTTATTTTACATTTTATAACTATTTTTTTATAACCGTTTTGTAGGCAGCGCTTAAGATAATTTCATTTGTAGGTATAAAAAGCTTGGCTGCCAATTCCTATTTTATTTTTACCCTTTATTATGGTGTCGTCAAATATGGCAAAAACCACAACAAAAAAAACAACGAAGTCTGCTACTAGCGAAACCAAACCTAGCAAAGCCGCCGCAAAGACTACCGCTACCAAAACGACGAAAGCGAAGGCTACTAAAGCAGCTAGTGTCAAGGCTACTAAAACGACCACTGCCAGTGCAGGCTCTAAAGGCAAGTCGCTGGTGATTGTCGAGTCACCAGCCAAAGCCAAAACGATTAATAAGTACTTGGGCTCAGACTTTGTGGTGCGCTCGAGTATTGGTCATGTGCGTGACCTTCCTGTAGGCGCTAGCAAAGGCACCAAAAAAGCTGCTGCTAATAAAGATGAGAGCTTATCTAAAGAAGAAAAGGCGCAGCAAGCGCTTGTCCGCCGTATGGGTATCGATCCAGAGCACGATTGGGCGGCGGTCTATGAAGTACTGCCTAATAAAACTAAAGTGATTAAAGAGCTAAAATCTCTAGCCAAAGACGCTGACAAAATCTATCTGGCAACGGATATGGATAGAGAGGGGGAGGCCATTGCTTGGCACCTCAAAGAAGTCATCGGCGGCGCGGATAGTAAATATGAGCGCGTGGTGTTTAACGAGATTACCAAAAACGCCATTCAAAATGCCTTTAAGCAGCCATCCAAACTCGATATCGATCGCGTCAATGCTCAGCAAGCCAGACGTTTTTTGGATCGCGTCGTCGGCTTTATGGTCTCGCCAATTCTTTGGCAAAAAGTCGCTCGCGGTCTATCCGCAGGACGCGTACAGTCCGTGGCGATGCGCTTAGTCGTGGAGCGTGAGCATGAAATTCGCGCTTTTATCCCCGAAGAGTATTGGCAGATTCATGCCGATACTCACGTTGCTGACGATAAAAAAACCAGCAAAAAAGAGGGCGATGAAAATGGCATACGCTTAGAAGCGACTAAACAAAACGACAAAACGCTAAAGCTTGTCAATAAAGAGCAGACGGATAAAGTTCTACAAGTCCTCAAAGACAACGACTTTATCGTTAAACAGCGTGAAGAAAAACCCACTCAGTCGCGTCCTAGCGCACCCTTTATCACCTCAACTTTGCAGCAAGCAGCCAGTACGCGTCTAGGGTTTTCGGTCAAAAAGACCATGATCTTAGCGCAGCGCTTGTATGAAGCCGGTCATATTACTTATATGCGTACCGATTCGACGTTCTTGTCAGGAGACGCTTTAGCAGGGGCGCGCGGCTTTATCGAAGACAGCTATGGGCAAAAGTACGTACCCGAAAAGCCAAACTTCTACGGTAACAAACAAAACGCGCAAGAGGCGCACGAAGCGATTCGTCCCTCGAATGTCAACATGAAATCGACGCAATTAAAAGGCGTTGAGCGTGATGCTATTCGTCTATATGAGCTGATTTGGCGGCAGTTTGTGGCTTGTCAGATGACGCCTGCTAAGTATCTATCAGTCAATCTTTTGGTAGAGGCGGGTAATGTTGAGCTAAAAGCGCGCGGCCGTACGATGACTTTTGATGGCTATACTCGTGTTATGCCGCCGGCCAAAACTGATGATACGCTGCTCCCTGATGTCAAAAAAGGCGATAAGCTCACCCTAGATAAGCTCGATCCGAGCCAACACTTTACCAAGCCGCCACCGCGCTATACTGAGGCAAGTCTGGTCAAAGAGCTTGAGAAAAAAGGTATCGGTCGTCCCTCGACTTATGCTTCTATCATCTCGACCATTCAAGATCGCGGCTATGTCAAGCTTGAAAACAAGCGTCTATTTGCCGAAAAGATGGGCGATATCGTCACTGATAGATTGACCGACAGCTTCCCTGACTTGATGGATTATACCTTTACCGCGGCGCTCGAGGACAAGCTTGATCATGTTGCTGAAGGTGATAGCGACTGGAAAGATGTACTAGATAACTTCTATGTTGATTTTAAGCATAAAGTCGAGCATGCCAAAGACAAAGACGGTATGCGTCCAAACGATCCCACCGATGTGCCCGATGTGCACTGCCATATATGTGATCGCCCTATGCAATTACGTACCGGCTCTACAGGTGTATTCTTAGGCTGCACGGGTTATAACTTACCGCCAAAAGAGCGCTGTAAAGGCACTAAGAACCTCATGCCAGTTGAAGCGTTTGCCAGTCTTGACGATGGCGACACAGATGATGAGGCCGCTGAAGTCAAAGACTTGATGGAGAAAAAACGCTGCCCGAAATGTGGTACTGCGATGAATGGCTATATCGTCGATGGCGGTCTCAAGTTGCACGTTTGCGGTAATAACCCAGACTGCGATGGCTATATTTTAGAAGAAGGTAAGTTTGAAGTCCCTGGCTCTGATGCGCCAACCATTGATTGCAACAAGTGTGATGGGCAGATGGAGCTTAAGACTGGACGCTTCGGGCCTTACTTTGCTTGTCAAAACTGCGACAACACCCGTAAAGTATTAAAGACTGGCGAGCCTGCGCCGCCGCGTATGGATCCTATTCATCTGCCGGATCTTAAGTCCACTAAGCACGATGATTATTTTATCTTGCGTGAGGGGGCAGCTGGTATGTTCTTAGCTGCGTCTAAGTTCCCAAAAGTGCGCGAGACACGTGCGCCGAAACTCGCTGAGCTGCGTCCTATTCAAGATAAAATGGATGATAAGTTCCAGTATTTATTTGAAGGGCCCGATGAAGATCCAGATGGTAACCCGACTATTTTGCGCTGGTCACGTAAGAAAAAAGAGCAATACATCGGCTCCGAGAAAAACGGCAAGGCCACGCGTTGGGGCGTCTACTGGCGTAAAGGCGAGTGGGTAGAAGAATAGTAATATAGCCAGTTTGAAGTAAAACGGTTATAAACTGGGGCGCTACTGGTATAAATTGTGCTTGCGTGCTGTTATCACAGATGCTGCGCAAAATTCATCCCAGCAGCGCCATGTCATTTTTAAAAGGTATCGATTATATCTTTTGTTCACTCTAATAGTTATTAAACGCCATAAAAAAACCTCTTAGCCGGCTAAGAGGTTTTTGTTATTCATAATATAAAGTCTTATATTAGCAAGTCTTATCTTAGACAGTACCGATGATACCACAAGCTACGCGCGCACCTGAGTCACCTGAAGGCTGACTCGTATAATCATCAACGCCGCCATGAACGATAAAGGCTAAGCGATTGACACTGTATTTACCCGTTTTTGTAGCTGCTATCTTTTTACTGACGTAGTTTATTGTGGCTACGCCATCTTCGTTAGCGGTTAAGTTTGGCAAGTCACCCGCGTGACCATTCATGTCGTCTGGGTTTGAGTGCGGGTTATTGTCAGGATTGAAATGTCCACCTGCCGCTTTACCCATGTTGGCACAACTACCAGTCTCATGAATGTGTAATGATACAGTCTTACCTGGCTGCAAGTTCATCAGCTTACCATAGACTTGTACGCCGCTCTCTACTGGACGCAAATAGACTTGACCTATTTCGCGATTGCTTGCATCGGTAGTTTTAATCACCGACTGTAGCGTAGGTTGATCGATAGGATTACCCGTTTGCAATTGGCCTTCGACCGTTTGACAACCGGTTACCGCTAGAGCTGAACCACATAATAGGGCACTTGTAAGCATTAACTTATTCATTATTCTCTCCCATTGTAATTATTTTGTTTTTTGAATTTGGTACAACATGCGTTGATGTCAAAAACAGTATAGCGAGAGAGTATCGACAACTATTGGGCAAAAGCGCAACAATCGGTTAATAAATGTAAGTTATTAGCGTAGAGTTTTAATAAGCCCATGGCTTTGTATTTAATCTATTTATCGATAAGGGCGCTGTTTTTCCAAATTAAAGTCTCACCGGTAGCCATTACTTGAGTAAGTAAATAATAAGGTAAGCTTGGATTGTCAATATTGCTATTTGCAAGCTGTGTTAAGGTGAGCTGACTACGACTTGATTGCTCAAGCGCTCTGATCTTGTCTTCTGCCGCCTCGCGTTTAGGGCCGCAGCCCATCATGGTTTGTGGCCCTGAGCCGATCAGTAGAATATGGTCAGGCGTTAAAGTATAAGGGCCACCGACACCATTACAGTCAGAGCTAAAGCCGACGTGATACTCATCATTAAACCTATAACCAAAATTAGCCACTACTGGAAAGCCGGGACGACTGAGCTCTGTAATCGTCTGATTGTCGCTATCAGTTGCGCTGACCAGTCGCCATCGATAATGCCCCAATAACTCGTAAGTAATAGGCAGATCTGCAATAGGTTCAGTGCCTTTTGGCGCTTTTGTGATTGTAGGAGCAGGAGCCTTATTGAGGATTTGACAGCCAAGCAAAGCTGTTACAGAAAATACTATGATTAAAACTGTAACCTGCAATTTTTTTATGAGATGCGTCATCAACTTTATCCTTAAGTTTTTTTGTTCAGAGGTCTACTTTATTCACGTGACTTTTTTTGTCGTTCTGCCAAATAAGCGTTCCGCTCGTTTTTTTAAAACCATTACGGCTGATCAAACAAACATTTGCCTAAAATATAGCACAGCTTTGAACCAAAGTAGGTTATAAAATCGCAGGCATAAAAAAGCCGCTTACTCTAAAGTAAACGGATCTCGTTAAGTAGAACTTTGATAGTTATCGCTTAGCTATGTAGTGACTTTTTTGAAGTTGTATCTACTACTGCTTTGGCAGGCTTTAGCGGTTTTGGCATACTGACTAATGCTGCTTTGAGCACTTCATCGATAGTCGCTACCGGCTGAATGGTTAGACCCTCTTTAACATTGTCAGGAATATCCGCCAAATCGCGCTCGTTAGTCGCTGGAATCAACACGTGCTTGATACCACCGCGATGCGCCGCTAGTAGCTTCTCTTTAAGACCACCGATACGCAGGATTTTACCGCGTAGGGTAATCTCACCCGTCATCGCAATATCAGGACGGATAGCGATACCGGTGATGGCTGAGACTAGCGCTGTGGTCAATGCACCGCCAGCTGAAGGCCCATCTTTTGGCGTTGCACCCTCTGGCATATGCACGTGAACGTCAGTAGTTTTAAAGGTTTCATAATCGATACCTAAGCTATCACCGCGTGCTCGTACCACGCTCATTGCGGCACGAATCGACTCTTTCATCACGTCACCGAGAGAGCCTGTAAAGGCCAGCTCACCTTTACCTTTCATCGCTACCGCTTCGATAGTGAGGAGCTCACCGCCAACTTGTGTCCAAGCAAGGCCAGTGACCCGGCCGATCTCAGCGTCTTTTTCAGCAAGACCATAGTCATACTGATGCACGCCAAGGTAGTCATTGATATTGCTATCATCGACAACTACGAGCTCACGATCATCTTTTTTCGGAGCACGCGCGCCATGATTCTCAACCGAACCGCGAACCACTTTACGGCAGATCTTATTGACTTCACGCTCAAGGTTACGCACACCCGCCTCTCGCGTATAGCTACGCACGATACTATGCAGTGCCGCTTCGACAATTTCAATCTCACCGTCTTTTAGACCGTTTTGCTTAATCGCTTTTGGCACAAGATACTTCTGGGCGATATTGACCTTTTCTTCTTCGGTATATCCCGGCAGACGAATGACTTCCATACGGTCTAAGAGCGCAGGCGGGATATCCATACTGTTGGCCGTACAGATAAACATCACTTGTGAGAGATCCAAGTCCATATCTAGGTAATGATCATTGAAGCTATCATTCTGTGATGGATCGAGCACTTCAAGCAAGGCTGAAGCTGGATCACCACGGAAGTCTTGCGCCATCTTATCGACTTCATCTAATAAGAATAGCGGGTTTTTGACTTCTACTTTTGCCAGTGACTGTACGATTTTACCCGGCATCGCACCGATATAAGTGCGGCGATGACCGCGGATTTCCGCTTCATCACGCACGCCGCCGAGTGCCATACGTACGAACTTACGACCGGTTGCCCGCGCGATAGATTCACCCAATGACGTTTTACCGACACCAGGAGGACCTACCAGACACAGAATCGGACCACGAAGCTTTTTCACTCGCGACTGCACGGCGAGGTACTCTAAGATGCGATCTTTGACATCTTGCAAGCCATAGTGATCTTCATCGAGGACATTTTTGGCTTTATCTAAATTGATCGATACTTTGCTCGTGGCATTCCACGGCGTGTCTAATATCCACTCAATGTAGTTACGCACCACTGAAGACTCACTAGATGCAGGCGGCATCATTTTTAGCTTCTTCAGCTCTTGCTCCGCTTTTTTGCGCACGTCTTCTGGCAGATCTGCCTCTTCTAAGCGCTGTTCAAGCTCGCTGACATCGTCCTCACCATCGAACGCGCCGTCATTCATCTCTGACAGCTCGTTCTTTATGGCTTTCATCTTCTCGTTTAAGAAGTACTCGCGCTGATTGTCTTCCATTTGCTGACGCACGGCATCTTGAATATCTTGTTCGATATTCTGCTCAGCGCTTTGCTTAACCAGATACTCGGTT
Organism: Psychrobacter submarinus; assembly: GCF_904846685.1. Classification (GTDB taxonomy): domain Bacteria; phylum Pseudomonadota; class Gammaproteobacteria; order Pseudomonadales; family Moraxellaceae; genus Psychrobacter; species Psychrobacter submarinus. Next base: position 926,827 of record NZ_CAJHBQ010000001.1, on the reverse strand, counting down.
AAAGTATTGATATGCGCTTTGAGATCGTCCTTTTCTAAGAACGATTGCTTCACGTCCAAATCCATCGAAACCCGAGTAGAGATAAAATAGATGAGCTCTAATAAGTCATCGATACGCTTGGCCACGCGAGTCAGCTCTCGTGCGTTACGCAGACGTGCTTCGGCATAAGCTTCAAACAAGCCAGTCAGCGCTTTGATAGTGTTTTTTTGTTGGCTATCATCGAGCTTAACCTCAAGATCAGCGCGCTCAAAAGTTGCCATCAAGACGTCGTCTTGGCTGTCTGCATGGTTTTCTATAGCATCAACGCGGGCACGATATTGGCCTTCGATCAGCACCTTGATGCAGTTTTCATCGCTATCATGCGGCATCGTGCTGACGATGCGGCAAACCGTACCATACTGATAGAGGTTATCTTGGTCGATATCTTCGGTCAGCGAGTCTTTTTGTGCGACGACGAGTACTTTATCGCCATATTCTGCTTGCGCAAGCTCCACCGCTTTGACCGACGGCGTGCGACCTACAAATAGGGCGATTTGCATGTGCGGATAGACAACCACATCACGTAGTGCCAATAGTGGCAAATGATTGTCTGAGCCATTATCGGCAGTGTTTTTATCAACATTTTGTTCATCAGTATCAGGCGTTGCTGCTGACACATCGATGTCGATATTGTCTTTATCAATATTATAGTCAGTCATATATTCATTCCTTATTCACTAGACTTGTTCAGTCAAGTTAGTGTTTCATGATAGATAAATGGTGTTCTTAGATTAAATTACAAGGCTTATCCTTTAATGCACTACAAATAAGGGCAAGGAAAATGATAACGCGACTTTTGGCTTTAAGACGTGCTTTTAACTCTATTCTGAGCTTTGTCTAGGTATCAGGCTATCGGGTTTTGCGCATAGGCTTTATCGTTAGAATCAGGTAAAATAGCGCCCGTCTTATAGATAGGTTGATTTTGAATTTTTTGATGAGACGACAAGTAATATTGAGGCTAAATAGGGGCAAAGAGTATGACCATTAATGCGGTGCTACTAGCGGTAGTGATTATGCTTGGGCTGTCACTGGCGCGAGTCCATGTGGTACTCAGTTTGCTCATCGGTGCTATAGCGGGCGGCTTGCTCGCCGGTTTAGGTATCACCGCAACTTTAGAAGCCTTTCAAGAAGGCATCCAAAACGGGGCAGGTATTGCCCTCTCTTATGCATTATTAGGTGCTTTTGCGGTAGCGATTGCGCATTCAGGATTGCCGCAGTCTTTGGCAGGGGCGGTCATTAAGCGTATTGATGCGGGCGGTACCAGTCTCATGATTAAGTACACGCTATTTGCAGGCCTTGTGATGATGAGCTGTTTTAGCCAAAACCTCATTCCCATTCACATTGCCTTTATACCGCTGCTCGTGCCGCCGCTATTGCTCGCCTTTAATCGTATGCAGATAGATCGCCGACTTATTGCTTGTCTGATTACCTTTGGCCTTGTCACCACTTATATGTTTATCCCGTATGGCTTTGGTGATATTTATCTCAACCAAATTATGCTCAAAAACGTCGGTGAAGCCGGTATCGATATTAGCGATATCTCCGTCACTAAGGCGATGGCGATTCCAGCGCTCGGTATGTTTCTTGGCCTTTTGACTGCGGTGTTTATCAGCTATCGTAAGCCGCGCCAGTATCAGCAATTAACGATAGATAAAGACGCTCGCGATGTTGTGATCGATAAAGAGTCCATTAGCGATAATTTGAGTCAAACTGCCACACGTGCGCCCATGCAAGGCAAACTTAAAACGCTTATCGCGCTAGCGGCTATTGTTACCGCTTTTGTGGTGCAGCTGTATACCGACTCGCTGCTCTTAGGCTCGATGTTTGGTTTTGCGGTATTTATGGCGACTGGTGTGGTCAAATGGCGTGAAGCCGATAGCGTGTTTAACGACGGTATCAAGCTGATGGCGATGATTGGCTTTATTATGATTACCGCGCAAGGTTTTGCTGAGGTGATGAAAGCGACAGGGGAGATTGCGCCGCTGATTGATGGTGCGACTAACTTGTTTGCAGGAAATAAAGCGATCGCTGCATTTGTCATGCTAGGGATTGGTTTAGTAGTCACCATGGGTATTGGCTCGTCGTTCTCGACCATTCCGATTGTGGCGGCGATCTATGTACCGCTATGTATATCACTAGGATTTTCACCACTAGCAACCGTCGCTATTATTGGTACGGCTGGCGCGTTAGGTGATGCTGGCTCGCCCGCGTCCGACTCGACGCTTGGGCCAACGTCTGGTCTAAACGTTGATGGTCAACATGACCATATCAGAGATAGCGTGATACCAACCTTTATTCATTACAATATACCGCTACTGGCGTTTGGTTGGATAGCCGCGATGGTGCTTTAATTCATAATCTAAACTTTGGCAATAGATATAAAAAAGGCGAGTGATTTGATCATCATTCGCCTTTTTTGATTTTTTATAAAGGTTTAATTTACATTTTTCAGTCTGCTGTTCGATGTAAGTCATTTTTCACTGTTATTATCACCCTCATCAAAATCCTCATCAAAATCCCCAATCTCACCATTCAAACTGCTCAAAAACGCATCGCTTTGCGCTAGCAGCTCATTCAAACGCGCCTCATTAATAACGCTTGATAGCTCATCAGAGTCAAAGTTTTGTTCTTGACTGTAATAAAGCATTTCCCTAGCGTCATCATTACCTAGTGTTTGTAAGTAGCTGTCAACCGTATCGGCGCTAGAGGTTTCTAGTTCAGACTCATCAATATGAGTGGGTTTAAACCACCTTATGCCGTTTGGCGTAATTAAGCCATCTAATGGCACATCCCACGGCTGACGCGCTAATTGTTCAACCACTTGAAAGTCATAACACCAGCCAATTTTTAATGGTTTCTTGACCCCTGAGCGATAGCTTTTGCCAAGCGTCGTATCATAAAAACCACCACCCATGCCCATACGATTGCCTTGTTTATCTACCGCTACGAGTGGACAGATGATGACGTCCAGTTCTGTTGCCCATAACAAATGCCGATGTCGGTTTTGCGGCATCCCTAAACGATGAATATAGGTCGGTACGTTGATAAGTTTTGAGTGATAAATAGGCACAAAGCGCAAGCGTTTATCGTCGTCTCCTTTATTGTCACGACCGAGCGAGCCGACCACTGGCAGATATGCCCGGTAGCCTGAGCGCTGACACCAGTCCAGTAGCGGCTGAGTAGGAAGCTCACCAAAGCCATCATAATATAAGCCAATACGCGCACGCGGAGGCAAGCGCTGTTGCAATTTAACCAAGTACAAACTTGCCATGCGTGCGTATTGTCTGCGCTCACCATCTGTTAGTTGGCGGCGCAGGCGAGTAAACTGACGTCTAGGTGGATTGGTTATCATAATAGTATTTGCAGTATTGGTTAAAAAGATATGTGGCGATCAATCACTTTTACTTAGTATCTATTTGTTCAGTGTCTAGTTGTTCAGTGTCTAGTAAGTATAAATACTCGCATCGGCTTGGAGAAATTTATGATAAGCCATGCTATCATAACCTCACTTTACAGCCTATTTTCCTTATGTGCAGCTTTAGTTGCACTTTTTATGATAAACCATTTATTAACTACTAATAAAAGAGGATCGTTATGTCACAAAATCAGGCCACCCGTACCGAAAAAGACACCATGGGCAATGTCGAAGTCCCAGCAGACGCTTATTGGGGCGCGCAAACCCAGCGTAGCCGTGAGAACTTCAAGATTGGCGGTGAGACCTTGCCGCGTCCGATGATTGAAGCGATGGCATTAGTCAAAAAGGCCGCTGCGATTACTAATGCTAGCCTAGAGCGTATCGAAGGCGATAAGCGTGATCTTATCGTGCAAGCCGCTGACGAAGTCATCAACGGCGGTCTTACCGATCAGTTTCCATTAGTCGTTTGGCAGACGGGTTCGGGTACACAGTCGAACATGAACATGAACGAAGTGCTTGCTAACCGTGCCAATGAAATCGCAGGCTCTGAGCGTGGCACTTACGCACCGATTCATCCTAACGATCACGTCAATCACGCTCAGTCTACTAATGACAGCTTCCCAACGGCGATTCGTGTCGCTGCTGCGCGTCAGATCAATAGCCTACTTGTCCCAGCGGTCAAAGCGCTACGTGATACCTTAGATAAAAAGTCCAAAGAGTTCGATAGTATCGTCAAAATCGGTCGTACGCACTTGCAAGACGCCACACCATTGACGCTAGGTCAAGAGTTTAGCGGCTATGTCAGCCAGCTTGACCATGCACTCACGCGTATCGACAACGCACTACAAGGCTTATATGAGTTACCACTCGGCGGTACAGCGGTTGGCACGGGTCTAAACGCTCATCCTGATTATGCGGTAAAATCAGCGGAGCAATTAGCTGAGCTAACAGGCTTGCCATTTGTCACATCCCCAAATAAATTTGAAGCACTAGCTGCTCGTGATGCCGAAGTATTTGCTTCTGGCGCACTCAAAACCCTAGCAGGTAGCTTAAACAAAATCGCTAACGACGTACGCTGGCTCGCCTCAGGTCCTCGCTGTGGTCTCGGCGAATTGACGATTCCAGAGAACGAGCCAGGCTCTTCTATCATGCCAGGTAAAGTGAACCCAACCCAGTCAGAAGCGATGACTATGGTTGTGGCACAAGTCATGGGTAACGACACGACTATCAGCATGGCGGGCGCGTCAGGTAACTTTGAGCTCAACGTTTATAAGCCCGTGATTGCCTTTAACTTACTACAGTCCATCCAATTATTAGGCGATGCGTGCAATAGCTTCAATGACAACTGTGCGGTGGGTATCGAGCCTGTTAAAGAAAAAATCGATGACTTCTTGCATAATTCGCTCATGCTTGTGACCGCATTGAACCGTCATGTCGGTTATGAAAATGCAGCGAAAATCGCTAAGACGGCGTATAAAGAAAACAAAACGCTCAAGCAAGTCGCCGTTGAGCTTGATCTCATGAGTGAAGCGCAGTTCGATGAGTGGGTCACTCCTGCCGATATGGTGCATCCTAAGTAAGTTATCTCATACTTTCTTAGAAAAAAAGACCTTGTCATGTGGCAAGGTCTTTTTTTTAAGGTCGTTAGATCTATAAAGTCTCTCAGAAGGAAACGATGTTAATTTAGATTTCTTTCGCGAATGATTTAAAATTTATAGAGTAGGCTGAATGTTTCTAAAAATAGCAATCGGTGTAATCCCAAACGAACTTTTAGGTCGTCCAGCTAAACTTTTGAGTTCATTAACAAAAACCTTAATCATATCTTGAAGTTCAGAGTCATTTTCACCTTCATAAACAACATCATCATTAGGTAAAGCATCTAATATTCCAAGTAGATACCATTCGCCCGCCATAAACTCGCCATGTTTAAAGTTTATATCATGTGTTGGTGTAGATAATTCATCTCTATTCAAAGTCATCCAAACTTCTTCAACACTTTCGTCTGACTCTACTATGAAGCGGCTTTGAATAGCGAAAGGGACGTTCCTTATAAAATCAATTAGATCTTTTTTTATTTTTTCAAGATTTTTAGCTTGCTCTCTATCTTCTTTTTTATTCGAAGTTCGAAGTTCTCTTGAATGAAAATTTAAAGCGGGTTCTACAATAGCACTCAACATATTCACATCTACAATGCCAAGTTTTCCCTTTAATAAAACCAATCGTCCAAGATTAGATTCACAGAGTACTTTACTGACAAAACCTAGCTCATCTAGCTTATTGATCATTTCTCTTGGCATGGTGTCAATAGCGTTATAAAAACGTTCTCCACCGCTTTGAGCTTGTTCACTAGAGCCTAACCTTCCACCCGTCACTGTAGGTACACCTACGGTTGCCTCCATAGTTTTACCGTCTGTAATACCATGAGTTTCTTTGTAAGATTCAATTGAACCATTGCCGTTTAGCTGAGCGTAAAAAGAGCTAATCTTCTTATTATCTAAGTAAAAAAAGTCAAAGAGTGATTCTATGAGTAGTGGTTCTGACTCCACGGTCTAATTCCTTTTTATTCGAATTTTTATGTTTGTTAAATCTGGATAATGAATTATTAAGCATGTCGAAATAGCTGCTAGTAGCATCTGTTATAACATCTGAGGGCTTATGATCCTCCTTCCTGTTACTTTTAGTATAATGTTTGTTGCTCATGAGATATTCCTCCCTTGATGGAAGCTCTTAGCTAAATATTACCTACATATGATACATTAAAAAATTTAGATAGACTTTAGTATTTATATTAACATTTTATACAGTTATCTGATTATACAAGATAATAGAAGTCATAATATTGTAAGAACGCTAAAGATATGACGGTCATATTTACCTTTTTAATAATCGATGAAAAGACCTTACCATATTACACAGTAAGGTCTTTTTGCTATCAAATATTCAATCTTAATTAAAACTTATATAACAAACCAAGCGTCGTCGTAGCATCAGTACGCGAGTCAACCATAGGGCTATCGTATTGCTCATTAGACAGGTAGCTTAAGCTTTGATTAAAAAAACCTGCCCAGCGCTCGTTGAAATCGTAGTTAGCGCTAACGTTAATATAAGGGTTTAAGCTTGAGTTTGATTTATAAGCGGCGACGCCTGTCTTTGCGGACTCTTCATCGCTAACGCCGTAATAGTATTCGTTGTAGTCATCATCATGATACTCAAAGCCAATGCTCGGATAGACGGTCAGCTTATTCTTAGTGATACGCGCCAGATAGGTTAAGCGGGCAGTATTACCACCACTACGGTCTAAAACGTCAGTAGCGGCTTGAATACGGAAGCCGCCAACCGGGGTACGGCGTAGATAAGTGATACCGGCGGCGGCAGATATCTTACGCTCATCAAGACCTTGCAGCGCGCCATTGGCATCATCAGGATCGAATGAGTTGCCTGCTAATTGGGCGTAGGCAGATAGCTGGTTAGTGCCGTCATTGATCAGATAAGCACCAGCTTGAGCGCCGCGCGCATAGACTCTGTTGTTGTCATAAAACACGCCCGGCAGTACCCGTACTACTTCATCGTCCAAATCATAAGCGCTATTAGAGTACAGTACGTTAACGCCTACGCTAAGTACCGCGTCTTGATCGGTAGGCAGGTTTTTGAAGGGAGCGGCGCTTACGGTGCCAGCTGCCCCTAAGAGCATCGTAGCAGCAAAGGTGGAGAGTACAGCGCGATAAGTCATGCTTGGAGCAGGTAGTTTAGACATAGTTGGGTCTCATGGGCAGGGAGTTAGGAAATAGTTTTAGCGTTATTTGCAACATCAATATTAACTTAATTTGTTATTCAGTAGCAGCTAGTATTTGCAAGATTTGGTTATGAATATCTTGCCACCACCACAAAAAACCAATGACAATAACGAGCATGACTAGCCAAGGCAGTAGTCGCCAGATCAGGCTTACGTCAACAGGCTCTGGCGCAAATTTCTTGGGATCAATATAAGTGGGGTAGTTATTAATGTAGCCCCCACTTTGGTCAAAATCAGCAGTATCCGCGGTGTTGTTTGAGTCTACAGGGGTTTGGCTATTATTATCAGCAAATATATTGGTAAGCGGCGGATTATCGCGCTGATTATCGCGTGAGCTCGTTTGATAGCTTGGCTGATGATTGCTTGCATAGCTCGCTTGGACCGCGTTTTGATAAGCTTGCTGAGCTTGCGCCATAGCTGCTTGCTGTGCCAGCTCTCGCTTACGATAAGCAAGAGCAATAGGCAAGGCGATAAGCAAGCCAGTAATCGCGCCGCCGATATGGCCGGCGTTATCGATACCCGGCACTGCAAAGCCGTAGACTAAGTTGATGCCCATGATGATAATTAAGCTTTTTAGATTGAGCACCATGCCATTGACTGACATCTTAAAAAATGCCGCGACGAGTAAAGCCGCACCGATGCCCATAATTCCGCCAGACGCGCCAGCCGACAGTCCAGGCTGACCGCTACCGTCTATGATCGCTTGCCAAGTCACATAGTTATTGAGGACGTTACCGCCGACCACTGCGAGCAAGAATAGCGCCAAGAATTTAACGGAGCCAAACATCGGCTCAGCAATTTGACCAAAAAAATACATCGCAAAGCTATTAAATAATAAATGCATCAAGCCAATATGCAAAAAGCCGCTAGTGATTAAGCGCCAAGGGTCTTCACCCATGGTATAGGGTAGAGCGTTTGCGCCCCAATTCAATAACTGCTCAGTAGAAGGGTCATTGGCATCGACACCTGTGAGCAGTTGTATGATAAATAGCCCAATAAAACTGATAAGTAATACAGTGGTGATAGGCGCGGTGGCGAATAGCTGCTTAATAGTCATAAATGCCGTTATTTATTAACAGTAGGGCGTGTTGAACATTCGCAAATAGGCACTGCTGATTGCTAAAATTGTTCCAGACAAGGCACAAAGCGACGATAATGCAGATGCCTTAGCGAGATTTGTAACGCAGTATGGGGCAATTTTAGCATCAGCCCTCACGACAACAACAGGGACAGGACTCTTTTTTGCCGCTTCATCGTTAAAAATAAGCGCTTAGAATGACTAAACTTATTATTTTTAACATCGAATCGCCTAAAAAATAGTCGCTGTCAGTGCCATGGTCGAATGTTCAACACGCCCTAATTAAAGAGTAGCAGTATAAAGGTTTGCGTGGCTACAACAAACAATCCGTATGTATCTAGCCATCTTAAATACTCAAGAGTTTAAGCTACGCTTTGTATAGCTTTGAACTTAGTATAGCTTTGAACCTACAAGATAATACTACCAGCGCATCGGCGCAAGATAAGGTAAAGCGGATTTGAGCTGCTCATAAGTACCATTGACTAAGATGTCGTCAGTGACTTTATTGATATCAGTATGACCACAGAACGCCATGCTGACATCGCACTCTTTGTAGATTAGCTCCAATGCGCGGCGCACGCCGTCTTCACCATAAGCGCCCAGTCCATACAGAAACGCACGCCCAATCATCGTACCATTTGCGCCTAATGCTATTGCTTTAAGCACATCTTGCCCTGATCTGATACCACTATCAAGCCAAATCTCAATCTGGCTATTCTCAGCTCTCACCGCTTGCACGATATCGCTTAGCGCGGCGATAGAGGAGGGTGCGCCATCGAGCTGACGACCGCCATGGTTAGAGACGACTAGAGCATCAGCGCCGCTACGCGCGGCTAATATTGCATCTTCAGGCTCCATGATGCCTTTGATAATTAGCTTGCCACCCCATTGATCCTTGATACGCGCCACATCATCCCAGCTCAGGCCAGGATCGAATTGCTCTGCCGTCCAAGCAGAGAGTGATGACAGATCCTCAACATTTTGTGCATGACCGACGATATTACCAAAGGTTCGTCTTTTGGTGCCGAGCATATTTAAGCACCATTCAGGCTTTGTCATCAGATTAAGTATATTAGCTAACGTAGGCTTCGGCGGTGCAGAAAGACCGTTTTTGATATCTTTATGACGCTGGCCGAGCACTTGTAGATCGGCGGTTAATATCAGCGCTGAGCAGTTGGCGTCTTTTGCGCGTCGTATCAAATTGGCCATAAACTCTTGATCACGCATCACATACAGCTGAAACCAAAACGGCGCATTAGTATTCTGTGCGACATCTTCTATTGAGCAAATACTCATAGTCGACAGCGAAAACGGTACGCCAAACTTCTCAGCGGCGCGCGCAGCATGAATCTCACCATCCGCCCACATCATGCCCGTGAAGCCAGTAGGTGCAATGGCGACAGGCATGTTGACTTTTTCACCGATCATTGTGGTTGCCAGCGAGCGATTTTCCATATCGACGAGTACGCGTTGACGCAGCTTAATACGATCAAAATCGGTTTCGTTATTACGATAGGTGGTTTGCGTCCACGAGCCTGAATCGACATAATCATAAAACATACGCGGCACTTTACGCTCAGCAACGCGGCGCAGATCTTCGATTTCGGTGATTTTGGTTAAGTCTTTCATGGCAGTTCCGTTATGCTGGCAAACGTTATGAGATATTGATTAGGGTATTTAGACTAGCAGTTGCTGTAAATCCAGCACTGAAAAAGGATAGTTCAAGCGCTGGGTTGGCGTGAGTACCACCGGAATAGTAGTAGCAAAGTGCATCATTAACGGCTCATTGAAATCGCTGATGTCTATGTAATGATAATTGACAGGCTGTACCGCGGCTAGCTGATTTATTAGACTCTCAGCGACATCGCACAAATGACAGCCTGTGGTGCCGAGCAGCCATGTTTGCTGATGGATATCATCATGGGCAAGCTTAGGTGACGCGGCTATTATGCTTCTTCTGAGCGCTGCGATGGTTTCGTGATTAGCGCCATTATCTGTTTGATGATTTGGTAGGTTGTCATTAGGCATAGTTATACTCATCTTTGATCCATCTTTACAATTATCATATCTTTATGAGCACCGTATACTTTGGGTCTTACTTTAAGCTTGCTTATGCCTTTAACATTATAAGATAGAGGATAATCATATCATATCATAGAGAAATCCTATCTATAATAACAGTAGCCGTGACAGCGATTGTGAGATTGGGTAAGATAGCTTGCTCGCCGACAGTTTAGATTGCAGCAGCAAACGAATATTTTGAATGATCATTTTGAGCTTTTTAGTTTTGCTACATTTTATAACGCTTCATCCTTACTTATTTGGATATATTGTGCATGACAAGTTTTGCTAGTTTTTTTAAGCGCTTATTAGGAGCAATTATACTGATAATCGTTGCTTTTCATATCCTAGTTGCAGCATTGCTACTGGTGTGGAAGAGCCAGCCTATTAACAATAGTATGTTTATGCTGACCCATCGTCTGACCGGCGGCGAGGTCACCCAAGAGTGGGTAGAATATGATCAAATCGCCAAGTCCGCCAAGCAAGCCGCTATTGCTAGTGAAGACTCGACTTTCAGTCAGCATAATGGCTTTGACATTAAAGGCATAAAAGAGGCGCAAAAGAAAAATGAAGCGTCAGGAAAAACGACAGCTGGCGGCTCAACCATCACTCAGCAATTAGCCAAAAATCTATTTTTGACCTCGCACCGCTCTTACGTACGTAAAGCGGAGGAAGCGGTTATCACGGTGATGATTGAGACGATTTGGGATAAGCCGCGCATTCTGACCGCTTATCTAAACGTCGCTGAGTTCGGTAATGGAATCTATGGTATCGAAGCCGCCGCTCGGCACTATTATGGTAAAACTGCCGCCGATCTCAACCGTGATGAGTCAGCACTGCTCATTAGTATGCTGACTAACCCCAAATATTATCAAGACAATCAGGGCAATAAGCGGCTGCGTAATAAACAGCGTATTATCAAAAAACGGATGAACAATGCGGTGTTGCCACAAGCTGCATAGCCACTATTCAAGTCTTAATAGCTCCAAGCACGAGGCTATAACATAAGGGTGTAGTACAAGGCTAATTTTTGACACTAATGTGAGTGCGCTGTCGTATTTTTAATCATAATAAGGAGTAGTGAGATGGCTGATAATCCCAACAAGGCAAACATCACCGATAATGGCACTGATAAAAATCAAGGTGCGTCACTCAGCCATGAGCGCTTAAACAGCCATGAGCGCTTAAACAGCCATGAGCGCTTAACTAATAGTAGCCTTACCCAAATCGACTGGCAGCGTTTTGACGATGGCAGCTACTCATCGAGCAGTTACATTCATCGGGATCTATCTTTATTGCAGTTCAATCTGCGCGTCTTAGCACAAGCAGCCAGACCTCGTCATCCGCTTCTTGAGCGGCTGTTCTTTTTGATTATATTTTCTTCAAATATGGATGAGTTTTTTGAGATTCGCGTGGCAGGCATCATGCAAAAGCTCAATATAGGCGATGTGCCTAGTAGCCCGCATGGGATGCGCCCAAGTGAAGTGCTTAAAGAGATATCAGCGGTGGCGCACGAAGCTATCGATGAGCAGTATCGTATTTTAAACCAAGATATCTTGCCAGCGCTTGCCAAAGAAGATATTCGCTACTTGCGCCGTGATGAGCTAAATGCCGAGCAGTCGGCGTGGATGAAGCGTTACTTTATCGAGCAAGTCTTGCCAGTGCTGACGCCAATTAGTATTGATCCGGCGCACCCGTTCCCGCGCCTGGTCAATAAGAGCCTGAATTTTATCGCCACTTTAGAGGGCAAGGATGCTTTTGGCCGCGATATCAATTTAGCGATTGTACCGGCGCCGCGTAGCCTGCCGCGGGTGATTCGTCTGCCTAATGAGCTGACGGGCGGCAAAGAGCATCATGTCATGCTCTCAGCGGTAATCCATGAGCATGTGGGTGAGCTCTTCCCCGGCATGAATGTCACTGGCTGCCATCAGTTCCGTCTGACTCGAAACGCTGATTTGGACTTAGCGGATGATGTCGACGATATTGCCAAAGCACTAGAGGGCGAGCTTGAAAACCGCCGTTTTGGTGACAAAGTACGCCTTGAGGTTACCACCGACTGCCCAACGCCTATCAGCGATTATCTGCTTGAAGAGTTTGGGCTGCATGATAACCAGCTATACCGAGTCAACGGCCCAGTCAACTTAACGCGGCTGTTATTTGACTTTAATATTCCCAAACTGCGTTATCAGTCCTTTACCCATATCGTTCCTAAGCCGTTTCGCCGTGAGTTCGATAAGCTCGATCGTTCCACGAGTATGTTTGGCGCGATGCGTAAAGGCGATGTGCTCGTCCATCATCCTTTTCATGCCTTCTCGCCGATTGTCAATCTGCTATGGCAAGCAGCAAGCGATCCAAAAGTGCTGGCGATTAAGCAAACCTTGTACCGCTCAGGCACCAACTCTGAGATTGTCCAAGCGCTAGCGGCCGCCGCGCGTAATGGCAAGGAAGTGACAGCGGTGATTGAGCTGCGCGCGCGTTTCGATGAAGCCTCTAATATCGCAGTTGCAAACTTCTTACAAGAGGCAGGCGCGGTCGTCGTCTACGGTATCGTCGGCTACAAGACCCATGCCAAGCTGATGCTTATCGTGCGCCGCGAAGACGACCGCATTCGCCGTTATGTGCATCTTGGTACGGGTAACTATCATGCTGCCAACGCCAAAGTCTATACCGATTATGGGCTGTTCACCGCTGATGATGATATCTCAGAAGATGTGCACAAAATCTTCCAAGAGCTAACGGGGATGGGGAAGCCTGCCACCCTCAAAAAGCTGCTACACGCGCCTTTTACCTTGCACGATAAATTGATGAGCTTCATTGACGATGAGATCGCTCATGCCAAAGCCGGTAAGCGCGCGCATATGATTATCAAAGTCAATGCCTTAACCGAGCGGCGACTGATTGCCAAGCTCTACGACGCCTCGCAAGCTGGAGTCAAGATTGAGCTTATTCTGCGCTCAATCTGCTGTCTGCGCCCGCAAGTCAAAGGGCTGTCTGAAAACATCACTGTGCGCTCTGTCGTCGGACGGTTCTTGGAGCATACACGCATCTATTATTTCCATAATGGCGGCGATGAGCGCATGTATTTAGGCAGTGCTGATTGGATGGATCGCAATCTGTTCCATCGTGTTGAAGTGGCTTTCCCTATCGAAGATAAAAAACTATTCGCGCAAATCTATCAAGACGGTCTGCAAAATTACCTAAAAGATAATGTACAAGCTTGGACATTAACAGGGAACGGGCGTTGGCAGCAGTTGAGTCCAGTTAATGACGTCTTGCCACACGTTGCGCAAAACCATTTACTCAGTGTCATTAACCACGTCAACGAATAAACAATAATCATCGCCTCCTACTATTAGAGGTTACAAACTGTCTTGTAACCTCACATTTATTCACATATTGATACGGCAGTGCACTAGCGTATGGTTTATGCTTTTTTCTATACTTAAAAGTACAGTAATCAAAAGTACAACTTATCTATCATCTAATTATAAGAATAGGAATAATACTATGAGTAACGCTAGTGATAATAAATCTGATGTTCAGCAAGCTGCTAATACAGCCAATGCCGACAAAATCGAAAAAAACTTACAACAAGATAATGATTCAAAAAAGCCTAAAGACTTAGCAGAAAACGAAAAGACACCCTTTATAGATGAGCAAACTCGTACTGACAAATAGCGCGCCGCTAAAAAAGCAAAAGATCATCAGAACAATCAATAGAGGGATAGATTATGGTTAATAAATCGACAATTACGGACAATAAAACACGAACTCGTGTGGATGATATGAGGCCGAATGATGAAGAGGTCGTGCCAATTGACGATCTGGCAGATGCCAAACGGGAGAATCCAACCAATAGCTATGAAGGCCGCAAGCATGAGCCAAAGATAGATGGCCCTGAGCAAGCCTCTCAAGAGACTGACGAGGTCTACGCTGACCCGCGTCGAGAAGAGAATCTTCCGGCAGGTGGTAAGAATGTCGCTGATCTTAATGCGCACGATCTAAGTCAAGACAATAACCAAATTTAATTTATACTCGCTTGTCTTGTATAGATAGCTGTATAGAAGGTTTTTACCTTACTTATTTAAACGACGTCCACATCTATAATTACAACAAAGGATGAAACCATGCAAACTAAAGATCCAGCTTTAACTAAGACACCTATTAGTAGCCATGACGCTATAAGTGAAATGGTCGAAAATACAAATGGCAACAAAGATCCTAAATATTCTGAGCGCGAGCAGCGCCACATTGATGAGACAGTGAGTGCTAGTGACAGAGTAGATGGCGTTGCTACTGTTAGAAATGATGCTAATGTGCCTCGTGAAGGTTCCGAAGAAAACCACGAGGATATTGAGCGCAATACCACTGTTAATAAAGGTACAGATACCTTCGAAGACGACATTGTAGACTCAGAGCATGTCAATGATGGTGATAATCCAGCACGTCAACCGGATCGCCGTGACCAACAAGGCAGTAGCCCCTTTGATGATAATGTCAACGACCGAACTGTAAAAAGCGCAGAGCCTAAGAGCGAAGAGATCAATGATTTAAACCGTTACGCCAGTATCGACAACGCGCAAACGCGTATTTTAAATCCTGATGAAAAAGATTAAATTTCGCATCAGTAAGATTTGAGCATATTCTTAAGTTGAGCGGTTAAGTAATTGAATGGCTCATTTATTTGAATTGAGGATATGCTCTAGCATTAGGGTTTAAAATAAATTATTGAAAAGGATTATTCATGAAAAATAACAAAGAAGACTATAAGTTAAAAGACGCGGATGACAATGAAGGTATTGTGCCCGATGATGCTCTACAAAAGGTAAATCCAGCTGCTGCTGAGCAAGTCTCAGACGATCATGATCCGCATAATATTGCCAAAGATCATAAGCAACACGATACTAGCATTACTGAAACCAAAGATCAGTAAGTATAACCAGAAACAGAAGTATAAATAATTACTGAAAAAGCAGCGTGTTACTGTCTCCTAAAAGATAGTAACACGCTGCTTTTTTTATGGGGAATCAATCAGTGGCATTAAGCCATTTACTAGGGCGTGTCCCTAATTCAAGCGTTTATGACTAAATGGGCTAAAAATGGCTAAATCTTTGGCAAACGGTGTCAAATAGCTGGTCAATATCTTGATATTACCTGCGCTATTTTCCTTGTTTGCCTGCGATTTATCTCATTTTTATCATCATTTTTGAAATAGGGACACGCCCTAGAATTATTGTTAGCTAAACCATGAATTAAACAGGTACGCCGCTATGAAAGCGTAGCTCATTATCAGGACTGGTAATAAGCTCAGCTTCTACCGCTCTAAAAAAAGCCACACGTTCATCGATATTCTCAGCCGCTAGCGACTGCGCTAACTGTATATAATCTTCAAAATGACGACTCTCTGATTTTAGTAAATAACGGTAGTATTTAGCCAAGCGCTCATCATCTATTACATCGCTTAGCGCCGCAAAACGCTCACATGAGCGCGCTTCTATAAAAGCGCCAATGATGAGTACATCAACCATAGCTGCAGGCTCAAAAGTGCGCTTGTGTTTTAGCATGCCTTTTGCATAACGGCCTGCGCCTAGATGTTGCCACGCTTGACCACGCTCTTTCATAATCCCTAATACTTGCTCGTAGTGCAGCATCTCTTCCCGGACTAACTGAGCAAGCTTGCATTGTAAGTCATGGGAGAATTCATAGCGAAACATCAGATTCATTGCGGTTCCCGCCGCTTTTTTTTCGCAGTTCGCATGGTCTTGGATAATGATGGGTAAGTTATTGACCGCCGCATCTATCCAATCCCGTGTCGTTCGCCCTGCCAAAAACGTATAAATCGCTGATAGATCGACATTTGAAGGTGAAGTCTGAGCTAAAGTTTGACCGGCAGCAGCCCGTTCATTTGGTTTTTTATTTTCGCTTGTTGCTTTGATTTTGATATCAGTCATAGTCTAATCAGGTAAAGTGGACAATTTGGTAAATTTTATCATTGAGCGCTTTGCTCAGCCGAAATGATTACTTACAGTTTAATCATACTCGTAAGTCATCAGCACCCTAGCGCTTCCTTGTACGAGTTAAACAAGCCGTGGTAAAGGCTATCATATTTATACAAGGCGACTATTTATCTACTAAATAGCGCGTTCTTGTTAATTTCTTGATTTGATAGTAGGATAATCTTTGATTTTAGAATCATTATGTCATAGATTATTTTAGCATGAGCCTATCATTCATATAAGAACATTGATTATAAGACTTCTAAATGCTTGTTCGCTATAAAGGTATAACGATAATCTCAGTTAAGCACCCTTTATTGCTCAAGCGCCTCCCTAAACTTATTACAAGGATATCATTATGAGTCAGGATTTAAACGCCAATCGCATCCAAAAAGGCAGCCTTGCTATCGATAAGCAGATGTATGACTTTATCGAAAACGAAGTACTGCCAAAAGTAGGCGTCGATTCAGAGAGCTACTGGTCAGGGTTTGAAAAGGTAGTCAAAGAGTTCACTCCGCGTAATAAAGCCCTGCTTGCGACTCGTGATGAGATGCAAAAGCAGATTGATCAATGGCATCTAGATAACCCTACTAATAGCGGC
Organism: Psychrobacter submarinus; assembly: GCF_904846685.1. GTDB lineage: Bacteria > Pseudomonadota > Gammaproteobacteria > Pseudomonadales > Moraxellaceae > Psychrobacter > Psychrobacter submarinus. The sequence continues at coordinate 909,844 of NZ_CAJHBQ010000001.1, read as the reverse complement.
GAAGTCGACTTTGCAAAGTATAAGCAATTCTTACAAGAGATTGGCTACTTATTGCCAGAAGGCGAGGACTTTCAGGTCTCAACTGAGAATGTCGATGAAGAAATCGCTCATATCGCAGGGCCACAGTTAGTCGTACCGGTGCGTAACGCTCGCTATGCTTTGAACGCGACTAACGCTCGTTGGGGTAGCTTGTACGATGCGCTTTATGGTACTGACGTTATCAGTGATGAGAACGGTCAAGAGGCTAAAGGCGGCTATAATCCTACTCGCGGCGCCGCTGTCGTGGCTTATGCCAAGCAATTCTTAGATGAAAACTTTGCGCTTGCATCCGGCTCTTACACTGAGGTTACTGGTTTTGAAGTGGTCGATGGCAAGCTACAAATCACTCAAGGCGACAGTAGTACTGAGCTTAAAGATGCAGAGCAATTTGCAGGTTACATGGGAGAGGCAAGCAGTCCAACAGCGGTGCTACTCAAGAACAATAATCTGCACGCCGAGATTCAGATCGATAAAGACAGCCCAATCGGTAAAGACGATGCAGCAGGTATCAAAGATGTGCTACTCGAATCGGCTATCACTGCCATTCAAGATGGCGAAGACTCTATCGCCGCAGTTGATGCTGAAGAGAAAGTGGAAGTGTACCGTAACTGGTTTGGCCTAATGAACGGCGATCTGCAAGAGACTTTTGAGAAAGGCGGTAAGACTCGCACTCGTCAGCAAAACCCAGACCGCGTTTATACTGCACCAGATGGTAGCGAGCTAGTCCTGCCAGGCCGCGCTTTGCTACTACTACGTAACGTCGGACACTTAATGCAAAACCCAGCTATCTTAGTGGATTTGGGCGAGGGGCAAGAAGAGATCTTTGAGGGCATCATGGACGCTCTAGTGACGCCATTACTGAGCCTAAATGACCTAAAAGGCAAGACTAAGCTGTCAAACTCACGCAAAGGCTCTATGTATATCGTTAAGCCAAAAATGCACGGCCCTGATGAAGTGAAGATGGCCAATGACTTATTTAATGCTTCTGAGGACTTATTAGGTCTTGAGCGTAATACCTTAAAGATCGGTATCATGGACGAAGAGCGCCGCATGACGGTCAATCTAAAGAACGCTATTCGTCAAGCTAAAGAGCGCGTCATCTTCATTAATACCGGCTTCTTGGATCGTACAGGCGATGAGATGCACACCAGCATGAATGCAGGGCCATTCGTACGTAAAGGTGAGATGAAGTCGCAAGCATGGCAGCCAGCTTACGAGCAGTGGAACGTCGATGTCGGTCTTGAGGTAGGTCTGCAAGGCCGCGCTCAGATCGGTAAAGGCATGTGGGCTAAGCCTGATGAGATGAAAGAGATGATGGAGACCAAGGCGGCGCATCCGCAGTCAGGCGCTAGCACGGCTTGGGTACCGTCACCAACGGGTGCAACCTTACATGCCATGCATTACCATCAAGTCAACGTAAAAGACGTACAAGACAAGCTAAAATCGCGTAGCCGCGCCAATGTCGATGATATCTTGACTATTCCTTTGACCAGTGAGGCCAATTGGAGCGAAGAAGAGAAGCGCCAAGAGCTTGAGAACAACGCTCAAGGCATCTTGGGCTATGTCGTGCGCTGGGTGAACCAAGGTGTTGGTTGCTCAAAGGTGCCAGATATCAATGACGTCGGCCTAATGGAAGATCGTGCGACTCTACGTATCTCAAGCCAGCACATCACCAACTGGCTACATCATAATGTAGTAAGCGAAGAGCAAGTCATGGAAACCATGAAGCGTATGGCAAAAGTCGTCGATGAGCAAAACGCGGGCGATCCTAGTTACCAAAATATGGCACCTGATTTCGATAACTCTTATGCGTTCCAAGCGGCTTGTGATCTAGTATTTAAAGGTCGCGAGCAGCCTAGTGGTTACACTGAGCCACTACTGCATCAAGCGCGCCGTGATCTAAAAGCTAGCAGCGCTTGCTAAGTAAGCGGCTCAAAGCTGTCATATAAGGTTTTAGTCTATTATCTTATATGACGCGTTATTAGCCCTCCTATTCGCTCTAGAAGATGAGTAGGGGTGTTATACCTTTACAATCGTAAGTCGCTAGTACAAGCACTCCTATTAAGACGATAGGGGTGCTTTTTTATGGTTAACATATCTCTTAATACACAGCTTTGAGCTACCTTCTAATCCTTATGAAAGACTAACTAGAATCACGAAGTTTATTTCCGCGAATAGTGAAATAAAAAGTGAAAGAATTAGGGCTAAATGTTAAAAAAAATGTTGCAAATTATGTCAAAGTTGTTATGCTTATACTCGAAGTATGAGTTTGGTAACGGATGTTACGCAGTAGGACGCATAAGACTTAAGTTTACATGGCAGTTACGTTGTTTAATCCCAGTCATGTGAGTCATGGTTTTTTATCTTACTGTAATAGAACTTCGCCACACTTGTTTCTGACTAATCTCGGTAGCCAGTTACACATTATATCTTTGAGGATTTGTGACGATACCATTATGGGCGCCAGTTACTTATAGCTTGCTCATTACTACAATTGTAAAGTGGAGATACCCCATGAAAAAACTACTTTTAGCATCAGCAATCGCAGCCCTATCTGTATCTGCCGCACAAGCAGCACCTACCTTATATGGTAAAGCATTCGTTACTACTGACTACGTAAATGCTGAACTTGATCGCGAAACTATGGACGGCGATACTAGCATCAGTACAGACAGCGATTCAGTACAAATCAACTCAAACCTCTCGCGTTTAGGTTTCAAAGGTTCTGAAGCTATGACTGCTAACACTGATGTTATCTATCAGTTAGAGTATGGCATCAATATCGATGATTCTGGCGAAGACAACATCGCTTTCAAAAGCCGTGACACTTATCTTGGTCTAGTCAACAAAGATTTCGGTCAGTTCCGTTTTGGTCGTAACTACTCAGTATCTGATTACATCAACAACGTAACTGTTACTGAAGGCTATTGGTACAACATCGGCTCAAGCTCTCTTGATGAAGGGACATTGAGCGAAGCATTGACCCTTACTGATGGTAGCCGTATCAACAACTCTATCATCTGGTTTGCTCCTAAATACAACGATCTACCATTAGAGCTTGCATTACAGTACAGTGCTGATGAAGCTTTTGTATCTGATAGCAATGATCGTGACAATGGTTATGGTGCATCATTGATGTACAACCCAGGTAACGGCTTCACTGCTGGTATTGCCATGGATAAAGACATGAGTATCGATGGTGAGATCTTACGTGGTAGTGCGACTATCGATTTGAGCAAGTACAGTGCTTATCCAGTAAAATTGGGTGCACTATATCAGCAAGCTGATTATGATGGTGCAGATGAAGAAGATGGTTTAATCATCAGTGCTAAAATGGGTCTGGCTAACTTTGCTCGTCCAGCAACTGTATACCTTCAGTACAACAAAACTGAAAACTTAAGTGGTCTTAACGGCAATGACTCAGACCAAGTTGTATTGGGTGGCACGTACTCTTTCAAAGACAACATGATTGCTCACGCTTATATCGGTCAAAACTCAGCTGACCTAGACAACGGTCTATTCATCGTAAGAGATGCTGAAACTGATCAAGCCGGTGAAGTGATTGATGCACGTGGCGACGCTGATGTATTCGCTATCGGTGCTGGTCTAGAATACTTATTCTAATATCACACGCAAGTAAATAGCATATAAAAACTCATCCTTCGGGGTGAGTTTTTTTTGTTTTGTAATCAATACTGTGTCTTGAACAACAGCGTGTCTTAAATAACAGAATCCGTAAAATTAATAATAACATTTGTGTAAATTTTGGTTTTTTCACCTTACTGTAATATTTGGTTGGTAAAGTTGTGTCTAAGTAATGCTTCTAGCTCATATATATAAATGTACCCCACTCTCAACTTGAAATAAGCAAATCAAACTGAAGAGGCGGGTTACCAAGTTTTTTGTTGAGTACAAAGCACAGATTGTGTGAAAGAATCTTACGAATCAATCGATGAGACAAATGCCATAAATCTCTTGCTCGTACCTTTTGTATATTAAATCGTTCTGATAACTGACCAATGACTGTTTCAACGATACGGCGGGCTTTCATTAGCCGCCTTACCACAGGTTTGGGTCTATCCTCTTTCATGTTGGCTCTGAGTGGCGTTTGTAAATCCACGCCTTGAGCGTCGTAGTACGATGTCAGACTAGGGCTGATATACCCTTTATCAGCGCCAAGTAGCCCATGAATATGAGTGGTGATTTCTGGGGCAACCGCTCTTTCATCAACATTGGCAGGAGCAAAGGTAAAGCCTTTAATCATGCCCGATAAGTTAACAAGCAAATGTCCTTCAAAGCCATAGTACCTCTCTTGCTTAGCCGCACAGTAGCTAAAAGCCGCTAAGTCTTGATAGTTTTTATGCCGATAAGCGCGTCCATAATGACAGACGGGTATCGGAAAGCCATCCATAAAATGAATGTTGTCACGGCCCTCAAGTTCACTGACTTTATCTTGTATCTGCTGTTTGACTTGCCACAGATTGGCGCAGTGCTTTGCGAAGTTAGGGTATGAGCCGATGGCTGGAAACCAGTCTTGCCAATGCTGGGTAAAGTATTGCCAAATTTGTTTGTCTTGATCAAGGTGTAAAAATTCACCGACCATCTCCATGCAAATAACCTCAGGATCACTTAGCTTTGGCGCGTAACCTGCACTTCGCAAGGGTTTGGTGACGACTATTTTGTAATATTGCTCTACCATTAAATAGATATTGATGATAAATTCGTCTATGGGCATCTCACAACTCCATTGTATTCTTGGTCGAAAACAATAGATTAGTGAGGTGCTCTTCTTTTTTCAATCACTTTCGAAGTTGAGAGTGGGGTAAATGTTCTATAGGGTAGTCACCCTGCCATTATATATATCGGCCAATCTTAGCCAATTTATCAAAAAAATTGTAAAGTGGAGATGTCTTTTGAAAAAACTATTTTTAGCCTCATCAGTCGCAATGCTATTAGTATCTACAGCTCAAGCGGCACCGACTGTTTATGGCAAAGCATTTGTTACCGCCAACTATGTCAATGCTTCATTCGAACGAGAAGCTATGGACGATAGTAGTATAAGCATTAATGAAGACAACAGTTCAGTAGAAATCGCATCAAAATCTTCACGTATTGGTTTCAAAGGTTCTGAAGCCATGACTGCCAATACTGATGTGATCTACCAATTAGAGTATGGAATCAAGGTTGATGATAGTGGCAGCAGTAACATCGGTTTTAAAAGCCGTGATACTTATCTGGGTCTAAAGAATAAAGACCTTGGCGAATTCCGCTTTGGTCGTAACTACTCAGTCGTTGATTATATCGATAATGTCACGGTCAATGAAGGTTACTGGGACAATGTGGGTGCTAGTAGTTTAAGCAAAAATACACTAGCCAATGCTTTAACCTTAGCTGATGGTTACCGAGTTAATAACTCTATCGTCTGGAAAGCGCCTAAATACAATGAGTTACCATTAGAGCTTGCGTTGCAGTATGGTGCTGATGAAGACTTTATATCTGACGATAATAGTCGTGACAGCGGCTATGGTGCCTCATTACTATTTAATCCAGGCAATGGCTTTACGGCTGGTGTTGCTTATCAGAGTGATCTGGCTACTAAAAATCCCAGTAGTACTAATACGGGCGGCGATATGATCCGTGGGACGGCTACTGTCGATCTAAGTAATTATGTTGCTTATCCAGTAAAAGTGGGCGCTCTATACCAACAAGCTGATTTTGATGATACTAATGAAACTGAAAAAGGATTGATATTAAGTGCTGAGATGGGTCTAAGTAACCTCGCTCGTCCAGCCTCAATATATGCACAGTACAATAAAACGGATAACTTAAGAGGCATTAATGAAAATAATTCAGATCAAATCGTCGTAGGCGGTAAATATAGCTTTAGAAAGAATATAATTGCACATGCTTATGTCGGTAATAACACTGCAGACTTAAAAAATGATCTTTTCATTGCTGGTCAAGATGACGGTGATAAAGATATTCTTGTCAGAGCGCGTGGTGATGCTAGCGTCTTCGTGGTCGGTGCTGGTCTAGAATACAAATTCTAATCTAAACATTAGAAAACGTATTATAAAAAACTCATCCTTCGGGGTGAGTTTTTTTGTTGTGACCTTTTTAAAGCCGCAGTGGGTTATAATAGCTACGTATTTACGATGATTACGCACTTATGACAATTAAGCGTTAAAAACTGAGTGTTTTAAAGAGTTTGCGCTTTTGCCCTATATTTTGTGGCGTATTTTTAGTAAAATCCTTCTTTACCAATTACCGACAGAGTACTATGACCAAGTTTATATTTGTGACCGGTGGGGTAGTGTCCTCACTAGGAAAAGGTATTACCGCAGCCTCTCTTGCCGCAGTCCTTGAAGCACGTGGCGTGAGCGTGACGATGACCAAAATGGATCCGTATATCAACGTCGATCCAGGTACGATGAGTCCGTTCCAGCATGGCGAAGTGTTCGTCACCGAAGATGGCGCTGAGACCGATTTGGACTTGGGCTATTATGAGCGCTTCTTACGCCACTCTAAGATGAGTAAGAGCAACAACTTCACCAGTGGTCGTATCTATCAAAACGTTTTGAATAAAGAGCGCCGCGGTGAATATTTGGGTGGTACGGTACAGGTGATTCCGCATATCACTGATGAAATCAAAAGTAAAATTCTTGCCAGTGGCGAAGGCTATGACATCGCGATTATCGAGATTGGCGGTACCGTTGGTGACATCGAATCACTTCCATTTATGGAAGCCGTACGTCAGATGCAAGTAGAGCTTGGTCGTAATAGAGCCATGCTAATGCATCTTACTTTGGTACCGTATATTGCTAGTGCTGGTGAGACTAAAACCAAGCCAACGCAGCATTCAGTAAAAGAGCTGCGTTCTATCGGTCTACAGCCTGATATCTTAATCTGCCGCTCGGATCATCATATCTCGCCTGACAATCGCCGTAAGATTGCGCTATTTACTAATGTCGAAGAGCGCGCGGTCATCATGTGCGAAGACGCGCAAAGTATCTATCAAATACCGCGTACGCTACATGAGCAAGACCTTGATGATCTTATCTGTGAGCGTTTTGGTCTTGATGTGCCAGAAGCAGATCTTAGTGATTGGGACAAAGTCGTTGAAGCACAGCTCAACCCAGAGTCGACAGTCACTGTCGCTATGGTTGGCAAATATGTCGAGCTACCTGATGCGTATAAATCCATCAACGAAGCGTTATTGCACGCTGGCTTTACCCATCAGGTGTCTGTAGACATCGACTATATTGATGCTGAACGTCTAGAAACAGATGACAGCCTGTTTGCGCGCTTAAAGCAAGCCGATGCTATCTTGGTTCCAGGTGGTTTTGGTGAGCGTGGCACAGTCGGTAAGCTAAAAGCCGTCACCTATGCACGTGAGAACAACGTACCGTACTTGGGTATTTGCTTAGGTATGCAGCTGGCAGTCATTGAATATGCCCGTAACGTGCTAAAAATCGATGCCAATTCATCTGAATTTGACCGCAAAACTGCTGAGCCGATTATTGGTCTGATTACCGAATGGTTGGATGAGCGCGGCGAGCTACAGATTCGTAGCGATGATTCAGATCTTGGCGGCACCATGCGCCTTGGCGCGCAGCAAGCAGAGTTGGTTGCGGGCAGCAAGCTGAGCCAAATTTATGGCGCAACACGTATCAGCGAGCGTCATCGTCATCGTTATGAAATGAACAACCGCTATATTGAGCCGCTTGAGCAAAATGGTATGAAAATCTCAGGCTACTCTGCCAAGCAGCATTTGGTTGAGTCAGTCGAGATCAGTGAGCATCCTTGGTTTATCGCAGTGCAGTTTCATCCAGAATTTACTAGCTCGCCACGCGGTGGCCACCCGCTGTTTAATAGCTTTGTGAATGCTGCGAATAAATATAGCAGTGCAAAGTAGCGGTAAGTAGACTTCGTACACTGTATGAGCTTGAATAAAAGATCAATCTTCGGATTGGTCTTTTTTTATCACCAACGCTGTAAAACCATGTCCTTCTAGGGCATGGATGTAAGGCGTCAACCGTTGTCACCTAAGATGACATCTACCTTGTCAACTCTGCTTATTGAGATCATAATCATTCTATGAAAACGCTCAAACTACGCACCAAAGACAAACATGCCAAGCAGCTCAATATCTTAGCTGGTGCGGTCAACTTTGTCTGGAATTACGTCAATGAGCTTAGTTTTAAACATCTTAAGCGCACAGGCAAATTCTTTTCAGCCTATGACTTGGCCACTTACACCAAAGGGGCTAGTGAATACCTAAATCTGCACAGTCAAACCTTGCAAGCGATCAGTGAGGTTCACGCTAAATCCCGTAAACAGTTTAAAAAAGCCAAACTCAACTGGCGTACTAATAATCCAAAAGCCAAGAGAAGAAGCTTGGGCTGGATTCCGTTTAGAAAGACTGCCATTAAGCACTTAGCAACCCGTCAATCAGGCAAGAAAAGCCTTAAGTCCACTATCCAACTAAGCCTCGCTAAGGGTAAAAAACTCACAATAGATCTATGGGACAGCTATAATCTAGCCCTGTACAGCATCAATACTCTGGAGCTAGTGCAAGACAATCGCGGCCACTGGTATGCCTGTATCACCGTTAAAGACTTTCCTAAGGTTAAAGGTGGTGATGGTAAGGTTGGTGTTGATTTAGGGTGTAAGGATGCTGCTACCAGCAGCCAAGGCGACAAGCTAACCATTAAGCAAACCCAGAAATGGGCTAAAAAACTTACCATTGCTCAAAGAGCAAACCATAAAAAGCGCGTAAAAGCCATTCACGCCAAGATAAAAAACACTCGTCAAGACTTAATTCACAAGTTTACCACCAGTCTGATTAAGGACAACGCCTTGATAGTGGTCGGTAAACTTCAATCAAGCTCATTTACTTCAAGCAAACTAGCTAAGTCTGTCTATGACGCAGGATGGTTTGAGATGAAGCGACAACTGGACTATAAATGCAAGTATGCAGGTTGTCACTATATCGAAGTTAATGAAAGTTACACCACCCAGACTTGTTCGTGTTGCGGCTCACGCCAAAACAGTCCGAAAGTTAGAGCAGATCTTGGAATAAGAGAATGGATATGCGAGTGCGGTGTCACTCATGACCGCGATATTAACGCGGCCAAAAACATTCTTGCGGTCGGGCTTGACCGTCTTGTAGAAGGAATCCCCTCCGTTTAGGGAGGGGAGGAAGTCAACTGTTGCAATCAAGCACTTTTCTTTAATCTGCTATCGGTTACAATATGAGCTAGAGATAATAATAACGAAGGTAACGACTTTATGGATAATCTATTAACTGCGCGGTCGCATATTGAGCTTAAAAGCGGCAACAACGACATTATTAATATTGGTAACGATCAGCCGTTTGTACTATTTGGCGGCATGAATGTCTTGGAGTCTAAGGAGCTAGCGTTTGAGATCGCTGAGCAGTATATCGAGATTTGCGAGCGCTTAGGAATTGGTTATGTGTTTAAAGCCAGCTTTGATAAGGCCAATCGCTCAAGTCTGCACTCGTTTCGTGGCCCAGGTCTCGAGCAAGGCGTAGATTGGCTCGGACAAATCAAAGAGAAGTTGCAAGTGCCGATTATCACTGACGTGCACGAGCCGTATCAAGCGCAGCCTGTCGCTGAAGTGGCCGATATCATTCAGCTGCCGGCTTTTTTGTCGCGTCAGACCGATCTGGTCGAAGCGATGGCTAAGACCGACGCTATTATTAATATCAAAAAAGCCCAGTTCCTAGCGCCGCATGAGATGCGTCATATTATGAATAAATGCTTAGAAGCTGGCAATGACAAGCTCATCCTATGCGAGCGTGGCAGCGCCTTTGGTTATAACAACTTAGTCGTTGATATGCTCGGCTTTGATACCATGAAGCAAATGGATGTGCCGGTGTTTTTTGATGTGACCCATAGTTTGCAGCAGCCGGGCGCGCGTAGTGATAGTGCTGGTGGTCGCCGTGAGCAAATAACCACGCTGGCGCGGGCTGGTATGGCGACAGGGCTTGCAGGGCTGTTTTTAGAAGCGCATCCCAACCCTGAAGCAGCTAAATGTGATGGCCCCTGTGCGCTACGTACCAGTCAGCTTGAGCCCTTCTTGCGTCAGCTAAAGCAGATTGATGAGCTAGTCAAAGGATTTGCGGTGTTAGATACTCAGTAAGGTATCTGTCAATTTTTAACGGTTGTAGAAGGATAAAGCGATGGCTATTCAAACGGCAAAGGTTAGTATTGAAAATATCGATGACCAAGAGGGCATTGATGGGGTGATGACAGCGCTCAAAAATATCGATGGGGTTACTGCGGTTGAGCTTGATGCTGCTACGAATATCGCGCTAATTCGCTATGATGATACCGATACGAGTATTCATGCCTTTACTGCTGCTATCAGCATGGTGGATTATGTCACCCAGCCTTTTCCTATTGATGCGCCGCAGAACCCGCGTAACATGGAATAATGGTTTATAAATACATAGAGCGGACTTTATTTATCGTAAGTGACAACTTAACAGACACTAATAAAGTGTTAACCAAACACCCTTGTTGTTAGCACCAATATATCTTACCGTATATAGCAGCTACTCATTATTTATAATCACTAATAGTGAGCAGTTAACTCATGAACAATAACTCATAGATAATAATAAGGAGCCGAATATGGCAAATCAAACGAGAATTATAAAAGTCGACGGTATGACTTGTGAGAAGTGTGTAGATAGTGTGCATGGCGCTACCGTTGGTATGGATGGCGTTATCAGTATCGCGGTTGATTTAGCAGATAATCAGGCTACGGTTACTTTTGATGACGCAAAAACTAGTGCAGAAAAAATCGCCACTGCCATCGACGATGCAGGGTTTGATGCCAGCGTCGCTAATTCATAAGTATCCCTTTAATTGCTAGCAGAACCAGTTATTTTAAATGACTGGTTTTTTTTGTAGCTCACTGTTTTATAGCTCGAATCAAATCGCTGTAAGCGCTTGGTTTAAACGACTGACAGTACTCAACCGGTCAATGTCACTTGAAAACCGTCTGTAAAGCCTAATCTTATAACTACTATAATATACTTATTCTTTAATTATCGCTAAATGAGTGCTCCCATGACTGATTATTCCCGCACCGCTACTGACGAATCTTACGAAGTAGATACTGATATTCAGGCCAATACGGCCTTGCAGCCAGAGCGCGCTCATCTACAGCTAGCGATTGACGGCATGTCGTGTCAGGCCTGTGCTTCTAGGATCGAGAAGGTGCTGAATAAAAAGGATGAGGTTTATAAGGTCAATGTCAACTTTGCCGGCGAGACGGCGAACGTTGATTATAATCCTGAACAAACTACGCCTGAGCAAATCGCAGAATGGGTCAATAAGACTGGCTTTGTCGCCAATTTGCAGGCAGGCGATAGCTTATTTGCCAAAACTGATGAAGATACCGCGACTAAATGGCCTTGGCGCTTAATTGCCCTTTGGGTGTGCTTGATGCCTTTTTTGGTCGGTATGGCAGGTATGCTAACCGGCCAAGGTATGGCGTGGATGCCGCCGGTTTGGATACAGTTCATACTCGCAACTATCGTCCAGTTTGGTTTAGCGCTGCCGTTTTATAGTAGCGCTTGGGCCTCGATCAAAGGCGGTTTGGCTAATATGGATGTACTTGTGGTCATCGGCACCTTGGCCATTTGGGGCTACTCCACTTATCTATGGCTGACGCACGGCGATGGTACGTTAAATAGTTTACTACAAAGCGGACATGCTAGCGGTCATGGCGCGGAGAGTCTAGGCGTTTATTTTGAAGCGGGGGTGATGGTCATCGCCTTTGTGCGCACCGGCAAATATCTAGAAGAGCGTACCAAAAAGCACAGCTTGAATAGCATTGATTTACTGCTATCTTTGACACCAGATGAGGTCGAGCTACAGCAGGCGGATGGCAGTTTTCAAGCGCTGCCGCTAGCTGAGGTGAAGATGGGCGATATCTTACGCGCCAAACAAGGCAGCCGCGTTGCTACCGATGGCACAGTGATTGAGGGCAGCGGCTGGTGTGAGGAGAGTCATCTAACAGGCGAGTCGGTACCAATAAAAAAAGAAGTGGGTGATGAGCTGTTAGCAGGGGCTTTGGTCGAGAACGGCAGTTTATTATACCGAGTTGGTGCTAAAGGCCGTGATACCAAGCTTGGCGACATGGTACAAGCGCTGAGCGATGCGCAGGGCTCCAAAGCAGATTTGGCTCGCCTTGCTGATAGAGTGACCGCTATCTTTGTGCCGGTGGTGATAGCTATTGCTATTATTACCTTTGCCATCACTTGGTGGCTGACAGGGATGGTCGATACGGCGCTTATGCATGCGGTGTCGGTATTAGTAATTGCTTGCCCTTGTGCGCTAGGGCTGGCAACGCCTGCCGCGATTATGGCGGGCATGGGAGTAGCAGCAAGGCATGGCGTCTGGTTCAAAGATGCGCAAAGCCTTGAGGCGGCAGGTCATATTGATACGGTCGTACTTGATAAGACAGGGACGTTAACCCTTGGAAAACCGGCTATCGTTGATCAGATGATGGTCGATAAATCGATAGTGGCTGACGATGTATTGCAGCTTGCCGCTAGCGTTGAGGCACATGCTAGCCATCCGCTAGCGACGGCGCTCATCAATGAGGCGAGCGCACGCCAATTACAGCTCATGCCCGTAACAGATATAAATGTAGTCAAAGGCGCAGGTATTCAGGCGACTATCGAAGGTTTAGGGATAGTCAAAGTCGGTATCGCTGAGTTTGCGAGTTTAAAGCTGCCTAGACTGATGCCAAAAGTTTGGCAAATTGCTAGTACAGTCGCCGTGAGTATCAATGATGAGCCGCTCGGCGCTTTTGCCTTAGCAGATGATCTAAAAGCAGATACCCCGCAAGCGATTAGTGCCCTACAAGAGGCCGGACTCAAAGTCATCTTAATGAGTGGCGACAAGCAATCTGTGGTCGATCATGTGGCTTGGCAGCTGGGTATTGATGAGGCTTATGGTCGCATGAGCCCGCGAGATAAGGCCAGTCAAATTGCTAAATTACAAACCGCAGGCCACAAGGTTGCGATGGCAGGCGATGGGGTGAATGACGCTCCTGCTATGGCAACCGCTGATGCAAGCTTCGCCATGTTTGAGGGTACAGATGTCGCGCAGCACAGTGCTTCCGCGCGCTTGATGGGTGAGTCCTTGATGCACATCGATGCGGCGCAAAAAATTGCCAGCGCCACACTGCGTAACATCAAGCAAAATCTATTCTTTGCTTTTATCTATAACTGCCTAGGTATTCCGCTTGCAGCTTTCGGTTTTTTAAATCCTATGATTGCAGCGGCAGCGATGGCGCTAAGCTCTATCTCTGTATTAATGAACGCGCTACGCCTAACGCGGTTTAAAACCCAAGTCGAGCTGGATGACACAACACGAGTTTCAAGTCCTAAAAAACTAGCTGAAGCTAAATAAAGTGCCAGAAAATTTAATCGAATTTATGCTATGATGCCAACTATCAAAGCTCATTATACTTTCCCTTTTTTATCCCACACACTTGGCATGACCAAAGGAATTCACAGACATTATGTACGCTGAAGAAATCACTAACGTTACGGCAATTAAAGACATTCGCGCTCGTGAGATTTTAGACTCACGGGGTAATCCAACGATTGAGGCGGATGTTATCTTAGCTGATGGCACTATAGGCCGCGCCGCCGCGCCAAGTGGTGCCTCAACAGGCTCTCGCGAAGCGCTTGAGCTACGAGATGGTGATAAGGATCGCTACTTAGGTAAAGGCGTCAAAAAAGCCGTCGCTAACGTCAACAGCCAAATCCGCAGCGCGCTGATGGATAAAGACGTCACAGAGCAGCAAAAGATCGATGATGCGATGATTGCGCTTGACGGTACTGAAAATAAAGAAAGCCTAGGCGCTAATGCTATGCTAGCGGTGTCTTTAGCAACTGCTAAAGCTGCGGCAAAATCACAGAGCCTACCGCTACATCAATACATCGCCAATCTGCGTAATCAGACTTCTTTGACGATGCCAGTACCGATGATGAATATCCTAAATGGTGGTGAGCATGCCGATAATACCGTCGATATTCAAGAGTTTATGATTGAGCCGGTAGGTTTTTCAAGCTTCTCAGAAGCACTGCGCGCGGGTACAGAGATCTTCCATAGCCTAAAATCAGTATTAAAATCACAAGGTTTAAATACTGCCGTTGGTGACGAAGGCGGCTTTGCTCCTAATTTGCGTAGCAACGAAGAAGCCATTACCGTTATTATGCAAGCGATTGAGCAAGTCGGCTATAAGGCGGGCGATGATATTCACTTAGCGCTTGATTGCGCTGCTAGTGAGTTCTATAAAAACGGTAAATATATCTTGGCAGGCGAGGGTAATAAGACTTTTGATAGCCAAGGCTTCTCTGATTATCTGGTCAATCTAGCGCGTCAATACCCGATTATCTCTATCGAAGATGGCCTTGATGAGTCAGACTGGGATGGCTGGAAATACCTAACTGAACAAATCGGTGACAAAGTACAATTGGTGGGTGATGACTTGTTTGTCACCAACCCTGCCATCTTGCAAGAAGGTATCGATAAACATATCGCCAATGCTATCTTGATTAAGTTCAATCAAATCGGTACGTTATCTGAGACGTTAGATGCTATCTATATGGCTAAAAACAACGGCTACGCGACTATTATCTCGCATCGTTCAGGTGAGACCGAAGACAGCACTATTGCTGATCTAGCGGTCGGTACAGCTGCTGGCCAAATCAAAACCGGCTCATTATGCCGCTCAGATCGCGTTGCGAAATATAACCAACTCTTGCGTATTGAGCAGCAGGTTCGAGCCAGCTATCGCGGCGCTGATGAGTTCATAGGCCTGCGCGGTTAACACTGCTTGGTCGCTAAACGGTCTTTTTCTACTGGGTTAGAAAGAGACCTTTTATTATCATAATGTGAAGCTCTTTTATGAAGTATTTTAGTCAATTCATGCTCTTAGCTTTAGCCATTGCTGTACTCTTAGGGCTACAGTATCAGTATTGGCTAGGTGAAAATGGCCGCGTTGCTAGCAAGCAGCTGTTGGCGCAGATCGAAGAGCAGCAGCAATCTAATGACAATCAGATAGCGGCTAATGAGCTGCTGCGCACTGATGTCCATGATTTGAAGACAGGTCTAGAAGCCGTAGAAGAGCACGCGCGCTTAGACTTAGGACTAATTAAGCCTAATGAAACCTTCGTTCAGATATCTACCGCTCCTACGACCCATACTCGCTATAATCCATAATTATCAGAAAACAAAGCTACTTTCAGCTGATATTTGCATCTCCACCTTCTCACCCTTTTAAATATCGATGATAGCCCTATCATGAATACTACTCCGAATATACACGCTATGATTGTCGCGGCCGGTCGCGGCAACCGTTTTGGCGCAGCTATTGCCAAGCAGTACACGAAAATCAACGGGCAAACGTTATTACAGCATAGCGTGACTCGACTAGCCTCTAGTGGTTATATAGACCACTGTTATCTTGTCATCGCAGCCGACGATGAAGTGGCCTCTACCTTGACATATACGCTACCGATGAATTATGTCGTAGGCGGAGCAGAGCGTTGGCAATCGGTGCGCGCTGGCGTCAGCGCTATTCTGGGTAGTGGCGCTGATAAAAGCGATCTCGTCTTAATCCACGATGCCGCCCGTCCAGCTGTGCCTACTGAAGACATTGATAGCGTTATTACAGCCGCCATGTCTGAACCTTATGGCGCGATCTTAGCGGCTCCCGTCGCTGATACCTTGAAGCTATCTACAGCGCTACCTGCAAAGCAGCTCGATGATCATAATGACCATTGTACTAATGGTAACGATTATATAAAAACTACCGTTAACCGTCAGCACATGTGGCAAGCACAGACGCCGCAGGTCTTTCGCGTCGGGGAGCTGAGCCACCTACTAGACTATATTAACGAACATCAGTTACATATCACTGATGAAGCGAGCGCCTTTGAGTATTTAGAGTTGCCTATTCGCTTAGTAACGGGTAGTCGCCAAAATATAAAATTAACCTTTCCTGATGACGCAATAGTGCTAGCTGCTATTCTAACCGCCCAAGCACCTTGAAGATAAAACAAACAAAAGTTCTCAAATATAGTAAAAGACAGTCATTTTATATAGTAATAAAATATATTTATATTTCAAAAATAATACGTATAAAGCAGCTAAGTTAGACAATAACCTTTTTCCTCTCAGAGCCAGTAGTCCGCTCCTCTTTGTTTTTGTCTCCAAAAACTATCAAAATCCTCTCAATTACAATTATTTAGCGCTTACAGCAGAGTTTGTTTGCTTTGTTGACCATAAGAGCCTATGATGTAACTAAGTTTATACAATTACACTAAAAAACTTATAATATATATAATAGTGCATTACAGTCCTAATTAATCTTGCTAGGATTTTACAATCATAAATACAAGCATTTGTTTATTAATAGACTGGCCACTCAATTATAGGTTTATACCATAATAAGGAGAATCTAATTGTCAAAGCTCAATGCAGTAAGACGCTCAGACACAACTGATCTCTACCAATTCATCTATATTAGTCGTATTACTTCTATAGGGCTATCTGGCGCGAGTACCCTCAACGATATTGCTGAAGTCTCAATTGCACATAATAAAGCTGAAAATATCTCGGGTATTCTTTGCTATGGCAATGGCTATTTTTTTCAGTATATCGAAGGCTCAGAGCAGGCTTTAACGAATCTCAAAAACCGCATCTTAAAAGACAATAGACACAAGGATATACAGACTTTAGCGTTTTCGGCCATTACTGAGCGCCGTTTTACTGGCTGGTCGTTACGCTCAATCATCCTTGAGCGCTGGATGCTTAAAGATCCTAAAGTAAAAGTATTTCTACCGTTCAAGCCTTATGAATGGACTTCTAATGATTGGGCGAAGTTGTTAGAAATCCTACAAGGCTACTACGAATATCAAGAAATAGAGGACAAAATCGACACTCAGCCTATTAAGTATAGTGCACTAGGTGTCACTTTAAATAAGGTTGTCGGCCAGCATCAAGCCTTTTTCCTTATTCAAAGCGTATTAGGGATACTGATTGTTTTGGCTTTATTATGGTTTATGTTGTCAGATAAGCTATAAAGATAATATCCAAAATTCCATAACCTAGTCTAATAACACCCTTATAAAACCAGCTAACGTCGCGCGTTGGCTGGTTTTTTGCTTTAAGCTTTAGAATTTAATAGCTTTTGTGAGTACTGAGCTGCTGACCATTGAGAATTGCATGGCACTTGGACTAAGGGGCACTTAGACTCAGGATAGAAAGGATATTAATTTTTAAGCATAAAAAAACCTTCAAAATCTAATAGACTTTGAAGGTTTCAAAAATGCTTATTACTAAAAATAAGTATTTTAAAATATGGCGTCCCCAGGGGGATTCGAACCCCCGTTACCGCCGTGAAAGGGCGGTGTCCTAGGCCTCTAGACGATGGGGACTAGGTCATACGCTTCAGCTGCTTTCACCGTTTATGCTGAAGTGGTGCACATTTTAATAGCGTCTGTGCTTACTGTCAAGCTTTTTTCTACGTTTTTTGAGGGTTAAATATCTTTTTTTTAGTGCTCGGCGAGGATGTAGATTATTCTTCTTTAAATGATGGCGAATCCATAAAGAAGTACAAGCACTAATCGTTATTGCCAAAATCATATAACCTAGAATGGTCGCCCATAATTTTGTTTGTGGGTCCATAGCAAAATCCTTTTAATGGCCTCTGTTACTCATCATACGCATAATTGCATCTGACGAGCAAGCGAAGTCAGCTAAAGATTACAAATGCTATTCAACCCCTTGTAGCAGTTTTATTAGCCTTCTGGCTCATCGGTAGCGTCTGGTTTGTCGTCTGGCTCTGGTTCTGGCATATCAGTATGCAAGGCGTTAGCGAGCATCGGATAGCTGTTGAGAATATGACAAAAAAGCTCAGCAGTCTTTTGCGTATCATAAAGCGCTGAGTGGGCGTCATTACCATCGAACTCCAATCCTGCAGCCTTACACGCACGTGCCAGCACGGTCTGGCCAAAAGCTAGAGCGGATAAAGTAACCGTATCAAAGACTGAAAACTGATGAAAAGAGCTGTGGTTTTTGCTATTGGTACGTAGTACCGCAGCGTTTAAGAACCCTAAATCAAAATGAGCATTATGGCCGACCAAGACGCATTGACGGCACTCTTGCTCACGGCGTACTTCTTTGAGCGCTTTAAAAATACGACGCAGCGCTGTCTTCTCATCTTCAGCGATGGCTTTACGCATAGGATTATTAGGATCAATACCAGTAAACGCTAAAGCTTTGGGCTCTAGATTCGCGCCTGCAAATGGCTCAATATGCGCGTTTAATGCTTCTCCTAAATAGAATACTCCCTCGTCATTTAGTAGAATCGGAATACAAGCAATCTCAAGCAGGGCATCGGTTTGAGCGTTGAAGCCTGCGGTTTCGACATCGACGACAACAGGCATAAACTTACGAAAACGCTCTTTTAGAGTCATCGGTGCCGGTGACTCGACGGCCTCTAGGTCTGCTGCAGGAGTGCTGCTTTTATTCTTATTTGCCGTACTCATTGAGTTTTCGGTGGACGAAGTTATCTCGCTTTGCATAGTCATAATCATCTAAAATTTTTTATCATCAGTGAGGAGGCCGTTTTGCGGCGGCTTAATGAGCTGCGCGGGTTGGCGCAGCTTGAGGGTGGCTGGTCTATTCGTTAGGCTTTAATAGACCAAGGTAGTGTTTCACCGGCCATCAGCGGAGTGAGGGTAGAGCCATCGAAGTAAGGATAAGCGCTTGGGACTTGCATCGGAGTCTTAGTCAAAGTGACTGTCTCAGAGTTCAGCTCTAACCCATAGAACTGAGCGCCAAAACGACTGGCGAAGCCTTCGAGTTTATCAATCTTACCGACGCTATCAAACGCTGTGGCATATAAAGCTAGCGCCACCTCTGAGCTATAGCAACCAGCGCAGCCGCACGCAGCTTCTTTTTTATGAGTGGCATGCGGGGCAGAGTCGGTACCCAAAAAGAATTTTGGATTACCACTTGTGGCGACATCTAGTAATACTTTTTGATGGCTTTCGCGCTTTAAGATAGGCAGACAGTATAAATGTGGTCTGATACCGCCTACTAATAGATGGTTGCGATTGAGCATCAAATGCTGCGGAGTAATGGTTGCGGCGACATGATTGCCTTGTGACAATACAAAGTCCGCGGCGTCGCTGGTCGTGATATGCTCCATGACGATCTTCAGGGTCGGGAACTTACCAATGATTTGCCCCATGACCTCTTCTAGAAAGCGTTTTTCTCGATCAAAGATGTCGACATGGTCATGAGTGACTTCGCCATGAATGAGCAGCGGTAAGTTGTGCTTTTCCATAGCTTCAAAGATATCAGCGCGAGCATTAATATCAGTGACGCCATCAGCGGAATTGGTCGTAGCGCCAGCCGGATAGAGCTTGACTGCTTGTACGATGCCGGACTGAGCGGCAGCTTCGATATCTTGTACGCTCGTCTGATCGGTCATATACAGAGTCATACGTGGATCAAAGGCAGCTTTACGCTCCTTTGGAATGTCGCTGATTTGTAGCTGCTGTAAGATACGCTCACGGTAAGCGCGCGCATCATTAGTGTTTTTGACAGGAGGAACGAGGTTTGGCATACAGATAACGCGGTTGAAGCTGGACGCTGCATGCGGCACTGTCGTCGCAAGCGCCTGATCATCACGTAAATGAAGATGCCAGTCATCTGGTTGCAGGATGGTTAACTCTGTAATCGAATCAGTAATAGGAATCATAGCGCTCAATAGGTTAATTGATGAGACAAAAGGCGTAAAAATGCTCTGATAAAACCACATTTATTGTTTTGCTATCATAACAGGTTTACTGACTTGACTGAATATGTGGCTGCACATCTCTACATAATTATTGGCAAAGGCAGTCGAACTGGGGACTGCTTAGCCTGATGATTTAAGCTGCGCGCGCTGTTAGTCTTTTGCCTATAGCAAATATGATGTACACTGGAGATGGAATCTATTTTTGACTCAGTTTTCATCTTTGTTCGTGTTTTTTTATATTATTTATCACTAATTATATTTACTTACCGCTCATTATACTGACAGGAGTTATTTATGGCGCAACTTGATCCAAAAAATATCAATAAAATCGTCTTAGCCTATTCAGGTGGTCTTGATACGTCCATCATTGCCAAATGGCTGCAAGAAACCTATGATGCAGAAGTCATCACCTTTACCGCCGATATCGGTCAGGGCGAAGAAGTTGAGCCTGCGCGTGCCAAAGCTGAAGCGATGGGCATCAAAGATATCTATATCGAAGACTTGCGTGAAGAGTTCGCTCGTGATTATGTTTATCCAATGTTCCGCGCTAATGCCATCTACGAAGGCGAGTACTTACTTGGCACGTCTATCGCTCGTCCGCTTATCGCCAAGCGTTTGGTTGAGATTGCTAAAGAACACGATGCTGATGCCATCAGTCACGGTGCCACCGGTAAAGGCAATGATCAAGTGCGTTTTGAGCTAGGCGCGGTCGCTTTGTCTCCTGATATTGTCACTATCGCGCCTTGGCGTGAGTGGGATTTATCAAGCCGTGAGAGCTTGATGAAATATGCTGAAGAGCATGATATCGCAATCGATTACGCTGGTAATAAGAAAAAATCTCCATACTCTATGGACGCAAACTTACTGCATATCTCCTATGAAGGCGGTATATTAGAAGATCCATACATGGAAGCAGAAGAGGATATGTGGCGCTGGTCAGTGAGCCCAGAAGAGGCGCCTGATGAGCCGCAATATCTAGAGCTTGAATACAATAAAGGCGATCTCGTTGCTATTGATGGCGAAGCGCTCAAGCCTTATGAGGTGATGATTAAGCTCAATGAGCTTGGCGGCAAACATGGTATTGGTCGTTTAGATATCGTTGAAAACCGTTACGTCGGTATGAAGTCGCGTGGCTGCTATGAGACGCCAGCTGGTACTATCATGCTAAAAGCGCATCGCGGCATTGAGTCTTTGACACTAGATCGGGAAGCGGCACATCTAAAAGATGAGATCATGCCACGCTATGCCAAGATTATCTATAACGGTTATTGGTTCAGCCCTGAGCGTCTTATGCTACAGGAGCTTATCGACAAGTCGCAAGAGTATGTCAACGGTACGGTACGTGTGAAGCTGTACAAAGGCTGCGTGAGCGTCGTTGGCCGTAAATCAGATGATTCACTATTTGACGAAAAGATCGCCACTTTTGAAGATGACGCCGGTGCTTATGACCAAAAAGACGCTGAAGGTTTCATTCGTCTAAACGGTCTACGTTTAGCGATCGAAGCCAGTCGCGGTCGCGATCTATCTAAATAAAACGACCCAATGGTATTTTTAGACTTATAGGGCGTGTTGAACATTCACAAATGGGCACTGCTGATCGCTAAAATAGTTCTAGTCTAAGTGAAAATTGCAGATAATGCTTACTGCATTGGTTAGATTTTCGCAACGACTAGGGCGATTTTAGCATCAGCCCTCACGACAACAACAGGGACAGGACTATTTTTTGCCGCTTTATTGATAAAAATAGACGCTTAGAACGACTAAACTTACCATTTTTATCTGCAAATCGCCTAAAAAATAGTCGCTGTCAGTGCCATGGTCGAATGTTCAACACGCCCTAATAAAAAACAGAGACTGATAGTCTCTGTTTTTTTTATGCAAAAAGGCTTTTATCGCTAGAGTTATTTAGCATCCTCTTCGTCATCGACTTTTACAATAGCGACGTCCTGTTGCTCGCGCTCTTCGGCTTTATCGTGTTCTATGACCGCTTCAGTTGCGGTTATTGCTCCGCTTGATTGTTGTGATTGATATTTCAGCGCAGCCAAAGCACTGAGCGCGCCGATAACCAAAACGATAATCAGAATAACGGGGTTTTTCCAAAGCGGCGCGGCAGGCTCGTACTCAATCGGCGTCTCGCTCGTAGTGGCAGGTGTGTTATCGCTATTGCCACCGATCAACGCTAAGCTGACTAATGGCGCGCTAGGCGGATTGATAGGCTCAGAGGCAATGCGTAGGCGCCGACGATTCAGATAGATATCAGAGATTTTAGCCAACTGTAGCAGCCAGCGCTGATGCGGCACACTGATATTAGGCATCTGGGTAAAGACGAGCAAATCATTATGCCGACCTTGTTGCACATTCTCAGGCGAGCGGCCTATTACTTTTAAATAATTGGACGTCGCTTGCTGCATATCTTGCCCAGAAGCAGCCAGATTAGGCGCAAATTTTGTCAGCTCGTACCAGTAAGGGTCAAACGCTGGTGGTCTGATATCAAGTGCTTGCGAATCTGTTTGTTCGCTGTTAGCACTCTCAGCGTTTGTCATTTCAGTGTCTGTTATTTCAGTCTCTGTTACTTTAGCGCTTAGCGCTTCCGGGTTTGTAGCCTTGGATAACTCACTATCTGCAGGTTTCGTTGGAGACCTAGCGTTTGTCAGCACTTGAGTGTCAGCATGGCTGTTGATACTCGCTGCTGAGTCTGCTGCAAACCGCTGCTTGGTTAAGAATTGCGGCTGTAGCGCGAACCATTTATCCAACTCTTCATTATCCAATTGACTATACTCTGTCAAAATAGCCAACTCGCGCAATACAATAATAGTTAAAGTACCAAGAAGGACTTTGACTTGCGCGGCGCTCGCATCGACCTGATCGGCAATATAATCACAAGCCTTATTGACACGAGTACTATCAATGAATAAAGTCTCAGTGACATCTTGACGGTGATAAAGCGTGGCACTTAACGTCGCAAAATTCATCGCATTATACTGGCGTAGCTCTTTAACTGCTGCTCGTGAGAACAGCTTTTTATTCACCGCTTGCGCTTGGTGGCGCTGCTGGTAGGCTAACAAAGCGGCAAGGATGGCCTGTATGCCGCTATTGACGGCTATACGGGTTTGCGGCAGTGAGAGAGTGGCAGTATCAGCCAATAAAGAAGTCAGAGGCTGAATATCTTGATACAAAAAATCATACATCGACACGCGTGTCGGTGAAATAGTAGTCATAATCTGCTAGCATCAAAAAGTGTTTATATATCTTACGGTGCAAGTCATGCGGATACAATCCCCTAATATTAGAAAATTTTAGGGGTTTTTTATGTTGTTGATAGCGCTAATAATTTTATTTGGATTTATATATGAAAAATACCGATATACCAAAGACAGCAGTGGTCATTAACATCGAGGCGCAGACGTTGACGCTATATCGCAACGAAGTAGCGGGTAATCATTATCATATCTCAACTGCCAAAAACGGTATCGGTAGCCAACAAGATAGTGGCTGCACGCCGCTTGGTCGTCATGTTATTGCCCAAAAAATTGGTGACGATGCGCCTATGAATACGGTGTTTGTCGGACGCGTTGCTACTGGTGAGGTATATGACGCAGAGTTGGGGCGTCTACAGCCAAAGCGAGATTGGATCTTGAGCCGTATTTTATGGCTTAAAGGCTTAGAGGAGGGCATCAATAAAGGCAGTAACGAGCAAGGCGGCTGCGATACCTATCAGCGCTATATTTATATTCACGGCACGCCTGATAGTGAACCGATGGGTGTACCACTCTCGCATGGCTGCGTGCGCATGCGAAACACCGATATCATCGAGTTATTTGCGCAAGTAGAAGAGGGCACGCCCGTCACGCTTATAAAGGGTTAGCATGAGAGCGTGCCTTTTTAGGGTTAAATGGCTTTAAGGTATAAAACTTAGACTCTTCTATCTATAACCATTTAGGAAATCAGAGTTCTACCAAAAGCTCGCTGCATCTTGCAGCTTAGTCAAACGTTTTTTGCAGCGTTTAGTATCAGGTTCTAGCTGCGCGGCAAACCATCCGGCGCCATATAGAGCTTGCGTGTCAGTGTGAGATTTTTGCTGATAATAATGCTGATATTGTTGATGGTCTAAATACTTCCCGAGCGCTCGCTGCGTTTTTGTTAGACGTTTTAGCCAACGTTTGCTTTTTTTCTTTGAGTATAGAGGAGCGGCAAACTCACTGAGATAGCGCATTTTTTTGAGATGTTTACGCAGTTGGTGCGCTTTTTCATGGATAGCAGCGCTTTGATCAGTATCATCAGTAGACGCCTCCAAAATGATATCTTCAAAATCATACTCAGCCTTAAGCAGCTTAATATGCTGCTTGGAGAGTCTTTTTGCTAATTTATCTTGCGCACATTTATGGGCTCTTGGCTCTTGAGTAGCATCACTCATAGTAAAGGCGATAAGCTCAAGCAAAGTCAGCTGGAAGTCATTAGCACGAACGGCGTCGATGGGTGTTATTTTCATGTTGTCGATATCAGCACTCCAATCGACGCTAGGCGCACCAGCATGCTGTAGTGTTGGCTCTATATCAGTGACTAAATAAGCGAGCTGACGATAGTCGCCTAGAAGAGTCGCTGTTTGTTTTAGGATAGGTAGCCATTCAGGATTGAGCTGCTCGGAGAATTTTTTGAAGCTCTTTAGGGCAGTACGTAATCGTTGTATGCCTATACGTAGCTGTAGCACATGCTCGTTGTCGTTGCTGCCAGCGGCGATGGCACTACTATTAGGCAGTATTTGTAATAGACAATTATGAACGACTGCACGCATGAACGCCGGCATGCTACTGTCTGCATCGATGCTCAGTGCGCCTAGATTGGCGTGCACGGCAGAGCTAAAGTCTTGCTCATTGAGAAGTAGGCTGCCACGCTCAGCTTTAGTGACTGTTGATAGACACAGCTTATAGCGTTTGCACCATACTTTTGCCGTAGTGAATAAAAAGTCTAGATCGCCTGAGACCAGCTCAAACTCTATCTCTTGTATGTCCTGTACTTTTGAGTTATCTGTTCCATGAATAATTTGACCCTGATCATAAGCCACCTCAATGGTACTTACCGTACTTTCCTCTACGCTGTTCTTTTTATCAGCGACTACTTTTTCTTTATCTACTAATAAGCGAGTGGTGCGCTCGATATCAGTGATGTATTGACGAGTTAGTTTTTTGTTGATTTTTTTGAGTTTAAAGTCTGAAAGAGCTGGAGCAATAGCGGTTTCCTTATATATAGCTAAATCCGGCAATAAACTATCCGTCTCTAGCATCGTCTGCACCAGCTCACTATCTAGAGTCATATTGTGCTCTAAACGCGCGGCAATGCCATCGCCGCCAGCTTTGATAGTCTGCACCCATTCATCGCCCTCTAAGCGAATACGCAGCCCTATGCCGCTCTTGGCAAGCTCTTGCTTAGGCGTATCAAAATAATGAGCGGACATCATTGTCGTCTGTGAGGATTTTACTTTTGCTTGACGCATAAGACCTTTTAGACGCGCTTGCGGCACTAAGAACTTCAATTCAATCTCTTGCACGATGATGTCTCCTATCGTTCTAATAATAGTTATGTTACCTCTATACTTATATTATATCTATCCTATGAACGCTGTCAGTGAATGACAAGTAAAGTTTTGCTTGAGACTAGAGTCGAGGTAGTGATAGCTTCCGTTAGCTTTATATCTATTATTTTTACTTAGCATACCCAAGGATCATTATAAAAGTAAGCTGGCACAGATGCAGTATCTACGATAACCGTATCGAATACCGACAAAATGCCATAGGTAAAATATAGCCATAAAAAAAGCCACCCTACAGTGTGTAGAGTGGCTTTTATTTAAGCTTACATGGCTATGAGTAGTTCATAGTATCTAGCTTGAGATTAGCTGAACTGGTTCATAGTGTTTTTGCCACCACCAGCTTTTAGCGCGTTATCACCTGAGAAGATCTCTTTATGATCATCGCCAAGGTCAGAACCGGCCATTGCTTGGTGCTTCACGCATGAGATGCCTTCACGGATCTCTTTACGCTGTACGCCAGCAGCATATGCAAGCATACCTTCATCACCGAAGTAACCTTTGGCTAGCTCATGCACACTTAGAGCAGTGGTGTGATAAGTAGGTAGCGTGATTAAGTGATGGAAGACACCAGCTTCACGTGAGGCGTCACGCTGGAAGTTCTTGGCAGCTTCGTCAGCAGCTTGATCAAGCTCAGTACCATCATAGTCGCTGCTCATTAAGTCATCTTTGTTGTACTTAGAGATGTCTTTGCCTTCTTCTTCCCACTTAGCGATGATTTGCTTACGGAAGTTCAGCGTCCAGTTGAACGATGGGCTGTTGTTGTATACAAGCTTCGCTTTTGGCTGTTGCTCTTTGATACGATCTACCATCATTTTGATGTGTGCTACGTCTGGAGTCGGCGTCTCGATCCATAGTAGGTCAGCACCGTTTTCTAGAGCGGTTACACAGTCAAGCACAACGCGGTCGATGTTAGTGTCTTCGCGGAAGCTATATAAGCCGTTTGGCATACGTACTGGACGTACTAGTTTGCCGTTATGCTTAAGTAGGCTATCGTTCTCATTTGCGTCTTCAATGCTTATTTCTTCCATTTCTAGGAAGTCGATGTATTTAGAAGCAAGATCGCCTGGCTCTTCTGATACTGGGATCTTTTGAGTAAGTGATGCGCCTTCACTATCAGTACGGGCAACGATAACGCCGTCTTCAACGCCGAGCTCTAAGAAAGCGTAACGAATAGCGTTAAGCTTAGCGATATAGTCTTCATGCGGTACGGTTACTTTACCCGCTTGGTGACCACACTGCTTAGCGTCAGATACTTGGTTTTCGACCTGAATAGCACAAGCACCGGCTTCGATCATTTGCTTAGTTAGCAAGTAAGTCGCTTCTTCGTTACCGAAACCGGCATCGATATCAGCGATGATTGGCACAACGTGTGAGTCGAAGTTTTCGATTTTCTCTAAGATAGCTTTAGTGTCTTGACCTGCTTCTTCAGCAGCGTTTAGCTCACGGAAGTAATCGTTTAGTACTTTAGCATCGGCTTGACGTAAGAACGTGTAGATCTCTTCGATAAGCTTAGGTACTGACGTTTTTTCGTGCATTGATTGGTCAGGTAGAGGACCGAACTCAGAGCGTAGAGCAGCGACCATCCAGCCAGATAGGTAGATATAAGTCTTTGAAGTGGTACCGAAGTATTTTTTCTTCGCGTACATCGTTTGCTGTGCAACAAAACCGTGCCAAGCGCCTAAAGACTGAGTATACTGAGACGTATCATTGTCGTAATCCGCCATATCTTGACGCATGATTTTAGCGGTGTACTTTGCGATATCTAAACCAGTTTTGAAACGGTTTTGAATCATCATACGGGCTGCATCAGTTTCGCTGATATTTTGCCAGTTGCCGTGCTTTTGCTTTAATTCACGTACTAAATCGATAGCTGACTTATAGGTTGTTGACATTTACTGTCTCCTTGGTGGGGTGGAAAAAACGAGGTAAAATAAGAGCTTATCGCAAGTAATATCATACCGGACTATAGTTGCGATTGAATTACGACTACTTTGATACTGATTGATTAATGACTACTAAATGCCTGTCTTGTTGGCCTATAAATGACTTCATAGTAAAGCCGGCATTGGTCTTCTTAAAATATGAGGACTATTACCCTAAACAAACCTGCTTCAAAATACAAGGTGTTTGATTTAAATTATTGACAGAAAAAGAGTCAATCAATCATCAACAAGTAGCGATAAGGCGATAGCGCAGAAGCTACTTGTTATCCATCAGAGATGTTACAATATTCGCCAGTAACACGGCTTAGAGCGGGCTTGCGAGTTAAGCGTTGAGTCTTACTATAGACAGTTTAGTGTAATTTATCTAATTTATGATAGTTATCTTTGGTATTTATTATAACTATAGTATAATAAAATCAGTAAGTTATAAATAAATATATTGAGCTGGCTCGGTCACTAAATGATTTTTAGATAAGCATTGGATACATTGTAGTTTTTAGGTCGTTTGAGAACAGTAGAGCCGTCTATCGTCAGTATTTAAAATCGTCAGTATTTAAAAATAGTAATTATGCAGCTATTAACGCTAAGTGACATTTATTATAAAGCGAAGAGAAACACATATGAATTTGCAGCGGGTTGATTTAAATTTATTGGTACATTTAGATGTATTGCTTCGAGAAAAGAATGTCACACGCGCCGCTGAGCAATTGGGTATCACTCAGCCTGCTATGAGTAACATCTTGCGTCGCCTGCGTAAGCTATTCAATGATCCGCTATTGGTGCGCTCTTCTGAAGGTATGACACCGACTGAGCGCGCGCTTGAGCTGCAGCCGCGTATTCGTGAGATACTCGCTGATTTGACACAAGTGCTTGAGCCGCGTACTGAGTTTCGTCCTTATAGCACCTCCCGTGTTTTCCGGATTATGACCTCCGACTATGCAGAGGCGACTTTGGTTCCTAAACTGGTTAAGGCACTGCGCTCTGAGGCGCCCAATGTTATTTTGGACTTTTTAACCCCATCAGATGTGTCTTATCGTGATATGGAGCAAGGGCGAGTCGATCTGGCGATTAACCGCTTTAATGAGATACCGCAAAGCTTTCACCAAGTACTAGTATGGCGCGATACTTTTAGCTGCCTACTATCTGCCGATAGCCCTTATGTCAATCGCTTCAATCTTAAAAACTACCTCAAAGGTCAGCATGTTTGGGTATCCAAGACAGGTATGGGTGTTGGGTTTGGGGTCAATCCAGAAAAATCGGGCGGCCTTGGCTCCATTGATCAAGCCTTGCAGCGCTTAGGACAAAAACGTCAGATAAGCGTCTTTACTCGTCATTATCAGATGCCAGCGATGCTCGCTGCTAATAAGGACTTGATTGCGACACTGCCAACGCGAGTTGCACGCATGCAAGCGACCAATGATAGTATCGTCATGAAAGAGCCCCCTTTTTTCATTCCTGAATTTGAGCTGACGATGGCATGGTCACCACTACTGCAGCATCACCCAGCGCATCGCTGGTTGCGACAACTGATTATGCATGTCGCTCGGCAAGTCGTGGCAGACGAAGAGGATCAACAGCAAGATATTCCAGTGATTACTCAGTTGTTCTAATGAGATAAGCTGTTTTATTACCTAATAGCCATCTGCCGTTACAGTACTATGGAAGTGCTATTAAAGTGCTTTCAAGGCCAATTCGCATATTGGTCTTTTTTATGCGTATCATTGCATTACAGACGAATTATGCTACTGATTAGCCCGCTGATAGTTTAGGTCTACTTAATAGACTTTATTAAGCAGGCCTTTATATTTCAGTCACATTGTTAACATCAAAATTACACTTCATTATATATTGTAAAATTACGCTGCCAATTATTTGTTATTATAAAATCATCAATTAGATAAGGTTTGAGGGTTTGACTTCTATAGTCTTAATTTTGAAAAAGACTTGACTAAGAAGTAGCTTTTTAGACCATCTTATAATCGATTAACGTTCATTGGCTGATATAGAGTTTTTAGCTAAGAATATTTCTAGACCGCGATAACAAAATAAGGATAGTGAATCATGGCAGATATTACTACTGTGAACCCAACAACGGGCGAAGATATTAAAGAATATAACTATATGACTAATGATGAGGTCAACAAAATCGTTGATGCCTCACATGAAGCTTTTCTCGAATGGCGTAAAAAGAGTCACGAAGAGCGTGCTAAAGTCATTAAGTCTATTGGCGATACACTAGTGAAGTATAAGGAAGAGTTGTCAAAACTAATGACTGAAGAGCGTGGTAAGCTTTATGACCAAAGTTTGAGTGAAGTAGATCTATGTAAAGGGATTTGTGACTATACTGCCGAAAAAGGGGTCACTGCATTAGCTGACGATGAGCGCGATATCGAAAATATGAAAAAAGGCATTGTCACTTATCAGCCCATTGGTGTTATCTACGGTATGCAGCCATGGAACTTTCCAGCATACCAAGTCTTTCGCTATGCCATTGCTAATTTGATGGCCGGTAACAGTGTTTTATTAAAGCATGCTGCCAATGTGACAGGCTCTGGATTATTAATAGAAAAAATCTTCCATGAGTCCGATCTACCAAATGATCTATTCCGTACAATCTTGATCGATCATGATCAATCAGAAAAGCTTATCGGTAATGATAAAGTGCGCGGTGTTACGCTCACTGGTAGTGATGGAGCAGGTAAGATCGTTGGTCAACAAGCGGCTAAAGTCCTCAAAAAAGTCGTACTAGAGCTTGGCTCGAATGATGCCTTTATTGTACTCGAAGACGCTGATTTGGACCTTGCCGTAGAGACTTGTACGCAAGCGCGTTTAATCAATAACGGTGAAACTTGTGTTGCAGCGAAGCGTTTTATCGTTGTTGATAGCTTATATGATGAGTTCCGTGATCGTATTGTTGAGAAGTTCTCGAATAGCAAAGCTGGTGATCCTATGGATGACAGCTCTGATATCGGTCCATTAGCACGTAAAGACTTGCAAGAGAAGTTACACGAGCAAGTTGAAGAAAGTGTTAAAAAAGGCGCGACAATTTCAGTCGGCGGTAAATTACCTGAAGGTAAAGGTAACTTTTATCCCGCTACGATTTTGGAAAATGTCTCCGAGGGACAACCAGCCTATGATGATGAGTTATTTGGCCCAGTAGCCTCATTGATTCGAGCAAAAGATCAAGATGAGGCCATGCGCATTGCTAATGATAGCCGTTATGGTTTAGGCGGCGCTATCTTCTCTAAAGACGAAGATAAAGCCATCCGTTTAGCAAGAGAGCAGTTTGATACGGGTATGGTCTATATCAATGGCTACGGTCTGGCAAATCCAGCACTACCGTTCGGCGGCGTAAAAAACTCAGGTCATGGCCGTGAACATGGTGGCTTTGGTATTAAAGAGTTTGTAAATATCAAAGGTTTGCATGTTCATAGTAACTAAGAGCACAGACAAATCTTATAGCTAAAACAAACTTAGCGCTAGATAAAATGAAGCCCAGTCATTCATATATAGAGTGACTGGGCTTTTTTATGTGTCATTATTTCTAATTGAGAAATCTTAAGATAGAGCTTGCATTTACTGGTCGATGTGCAATGTTAACGGTAGCGCTGGCAAGTAATTAGCATCATCTGATGAATCGGTATTGAGTGTTAATACGCCTTTAGCCAACAGCAAAATCGTCCAAGGCAGCAGTTGATGTTCAAGCTTTTGTACTCGTACTTGTAAGCTATCAGCCGTGTCCTTCAAATTGACTTCCAGTAGCGCTCGAGTCAACACAGCACCCGCATCAAGCTCAGCGGTGACCACATGGATACTACAGCCATGATGACGCTCGCCTGCCTGAATCACTCTTTGATGAGTATCGAGTCCTTTATAGGCAGGAAGCAATGAGGGATGTAAGTTAATCATTGGCGCGATAGCATGATGAATAAAATTGCTACTCAGCACCCGCATAAAGCCAGCTAATACAATCAAGTCAGGTTGCCAGTCTTGTAGCTGCGCAGATGCATGCGTCTCAAAAGTCTTAATACCCATGCGTTTGCCACTTGCCACATGGGACAATACCACGACTGGGATATCGGCATCTGTTGCACGCGTGATTGCATAAGCATCCTCGCGATTGCTGATAACGCCAACTATCTCTATCGGTAGCTCGCCTGCCTGCATAGCATCTATTAAGACTTGTAAGTTGCTACCACTACCTGAGACGAGTACGGCTACTCGTAATGGCTCACTGATGGATGAGGCGCGGCTTTTTAACGAAGTGCTAGACATTAACGATAGACCACAGCGTCAGCTTCGCGGCTGACCATTTCGCCGATTTGCCAAGCTTGTTCACCATTGTCGTTTAAGATCTCAATAGCTTTATCAGCCTGCTGTTCTGGCACCACAATCACAAAACCAACGCCACAGTTAAAGGTACGATACATCTCAGCCTGACTAATATTGCCCTCAGTTTGTAGCCAGTTAAACAGCTCTGAGAATTGCCAGCTAGTAGTATCGATACTAGCAGCAAGATGATCTGGTAATACACGTGGTAAATTATCAGTCAGACCACCGCCGGTGATATGTGACATCGCGTGCAGCGATGAGCTACCAAGCGTGTCTTGCAGCGCTTTGATCGCTTTGACATAGATACGAGTCGGCGCCATCAGCGCATCTGCGATAGGCTGGTCATCAAGGGTCTCATCGCTAGTAGTGACATCAACACCGCTGACTTCGATGACTTTACGCACTAGCGAGTAGCCATTGGAATGAGCGCCACTTGAGGCTAGGGCAATGAGCACATCGCCCTCGCTGACGTTTTTGCCGGTGATGACTTCTGCCTCTTCTACAACGCCGACACAGAAGCCTGCGAGATCATAATCTTCGTCTTGATACATACCTGGCATCTCAGCAGTCTCGCCACCGATAAGAGCACAGTTAGCAAGCTTACAGCCCTCGCCAATGCCGCTGACGACTGTAGCTGCGGTATCTACATCGAGCTTGCCGGTTGCGTAATAGTCCAAGAAGAATAACGGCTCAGCCCCGCATACGAGTAGATCGTTTACGCACATAGCGACTAGATCAATACCAATCGTATCGTGACGATCAAGCTGTAGTGCCAGCTTGAGCTTAGTGCCGACGCCGTCGGTACCTGAGACGAGTAGTGGTGAAGTGTAGCCAGTAGGGATACGGCAGAGGGCACCAAAACCACCAAGCCCGCCAACTACTTCAGGACGGGTAGTGGCTTTTGCCACGGACTTGATACGTTGGACTAACGCATCACCAGCATCGATATCAACGCCAGCATCTTTGTAGCTTAAAGAGGGCTTGTCACTCATAGTCATCTCACAATTGGGGTATGGAACTAAATAAGATAAAACAATTTTTGTGTGCGCATTATACCCAATAATAGCTCATCCTCGCAAAGTAACTTGCTAATATTGTCTATAAAAGCCTTATATTTCTTATAAAACAGCAATAAGTGGTAAAAGAGTGGTCGATACAAAAATCTCACCGCTTTTTATGATTACTTTGCGATAATGTCAGTCTTAGTCTTTAGAAGTTACTAAAAAAACTCTCATCATTAGACTGCTTAGCTTTTATCGCTTATAAGCGCATTAACCATCCCTTACTTGTAGGATCATTAATAATGACATCCCAGCCTATAGATCCTTTTTTTCGACGTCTATTTATCGTCGTCATTATTATTATAGCCTTGTTTTTATTAAAGTTGATGCTGCCTGTCATCATCCCTTTTTTTGTCGCCTTTGTACTGGCCTATTTATTTAATCCTTTAGTAAAGCGGCTGAGCAAATACGTTAGACGCTGGATTGCGATTATCGTCGTTTATACTACGATTACTGTAGGTATGGCGCTATTGTTATGGTGGTTGATACCGACGTTGTGGCACCAGTTGCAGGCAGCTTGGGAGTATCTACCAAGGATTTTGAGTTGGTATAATGATGTGGTTCGCGACTGGTTTGTGAGCAATACCAACATACTACTGCCGGCATTGCAGATCGAAGGCTTTTCTGAGACCTTGGTCAGTTATATGCAGACGCATTACAACATCTCTGATGCGAGCACATGGATGAGTCAAATTCTTTCTTCGGGGATGAGGTTTGTCAATAATGCCGGCTTGATTGTGTTGGTACCTATTTTGACGTTCTACTTTTTATTCAATTGGGAGCAGCGTACTCATAACTGGAAGATGGCCATACCGGCAGGGTATAGCAAAAAAGTGATTACTATTGCTAAGGAGTGTGATCGCGCTTTAATGGAGTTTATTAAAGGACAGCTTTTGGTTATGGTGTTACTAGGCGCTATTTATGCTATACAGCTGCAGCTGATCGGTTTGGAGCTGGGACTCACTATTGGTATGGTCGCTGGTATCGCAAGCTTCGTACCCTATTTAGGTTTTGGTTTGGGCTTTATTGCTGCCATTATCGCGGGACTATTTCAGTTTGGCTTTGATTGGTTCTATCTTTCGTTGATTGTGGGAGCCTTTTTGGTCGGTCAAGCCGCTGAAGGTTATGTGCTGCAGCCGCTACTACTAGGGGACAAAATCGGTCTATCGCCGCTATGGGTCATCTTTGCGGTGTTGGCAGGGGCAAGCCTATTAGGCTTCGTTGGTATGCTTATTGCGCTACCCGTATCAGCGGTAATCAATGTGCTATTTAGGCATCTCTATGCTTATTATCGCTCGACTGACTTTTATAAAGGCCGCGTTCAGTTGGATCTATTCAAAAAAGAATGATCTTATTTGAGAACATATCCTTCTTTGCTATGGCTAAAAAGAGTAAAGCACTTGTCAGTCATTTTAGAAGTATGGTATATATAGGCGCAGTGTTTATAACACAATTTTAGAAGATATGGTTTCTCAATACCGTTTTACCGTGTTATCCAAACTAAGTTGACGATCTATGGCGCAAGCACAGCTAAGTCTCAATCTGGACATAAAGCATGATGCGAGTCTCAGCGACTTTTCAGGTCCCGGTTGGATGTCTATCATCGATGCAGTGCGGCAGCTTCATGTCGGCCTGATAGGTCAGTTGTACCTATTTGGCAGCCCTGCTACTGGCAAGTCCCATTTATTATCTGCTATCTGCGAGTCGTTTATCGATATCGATAAATCAGCCATTTGCCTTTCGCTCAATGAGCTAGTCAATACCGATGTCAATGTCCTATCTTCGCTAGAGAACTTTGATGTTATCGCTATTGATGATTTGGATGTTCTAGAGCATAGTACTCAGTGGCAAGAGGCTTTGTTTCATCTGATCAATCGCAGCCGAGAGGGCCAACGTCAGCTATTATTTGCTGCTAACAAATCTGCAAGCATGCTGCCATTTCAGCTGACCGATCTACTCACTAGGTTGTCGCAGGCGCCAAGCTTCAAGGTCCCTGATGGCCATAAGTTAGTCGATCGTCAAGCGCTGCTAGAATCTATCTTGCGCCGGCGCGGTTGGCAGTTTGATGAGCGTATTTTGACTCATTTGCTCACAGAAGGTCCGCATCGTATTGGGGCGATGATGGAAGTGCTCAATTACATACAGCCTATGTTTTCAAACTTAGGCCGCAGTAATATCTCAAAAGCAGTCATCAGCGATGCTCTGCGTACGATCGATGAGCAGACCTTAGCCGCTGAGCTGGCGGATATCAGTCAAGAAACCCAAGTCGATAGTCAAGCGGCGATCGATGACAATCAGACGATGCCACTCGACTTTTAACCTTATACTCATATTTTTATTGCACAAAACAGTTTATTGCACACAGTATTGTATTTTATAAAATAATTTTACTATCGATAGGATATCTTATGACACTCTCAGCCTCTTTATACAAAAAACTATCCGTCGGTACGTTACTGATGGCCGCAAGCTCAGTATCTATGCTAACGCATGCCGACGTGACGCTGCTCGTGGATGACAATATCAAGGTTACCGCGATTAATGGGCAAGAGATTTCTCAAAGTATCTTTCAGCCATTGATTAAAAGCTTCACGCTACAGCCGGGTAAGCATGCGATAACAGCCAAATACGATCGTCTGTATAATCTTCCTCGTGATGAGCATGACTATCTGCGTTCGGGTAACGTCAGTGTTGTCGCTGAAATGGCGGACAATCAGACCTATCGTTTGGTTATGCCAAACCAGCCAGAGGATTATAAAGCTGCTAAAGAGTATGCAAAACAGCCAACGCTTGCTGTGCAGCAAAACAATACCATTATCGCCAGTCAACAAAGCGTAGCTGGCAACAGTGGCGGAATTTTCTCTGGGTTGAGTAAAGCGATTGGCGGCGTATTTGGCGGTGGCGAAGATGCGCAGATGCAAAACCAACGCGCTATCGCTGCTATTGACCAGCCATCACCTGCACCGGCAGTTCAGCCACAACCGACAAGGGCGACTACAGGAACTACGCTAGCCACGAGTACTTATAGCGTAGCACCCACTACAAAAGCGGCATCAGTGCAAAGCACCAATACTCTAGATAGCTTTATGCAGCTTTGGTTACAAGCAACGCCAAACGAGCGCGCAAAAATACGCCAATGGGTACAAGAATAGGCTATTATAATCAGTAAGCTACTGTAGATAGCAATCATTGTGCCAAAATTTAGATATAAAAAAAGCACCTAATTCTATAGGTGCTTTTTTGTGCATAACTGATTACTAAACACGACTTATATAATGCTATTTTCCTAAAAATGCGTTATACATCCATACTAGCTTCTCTTGCTGCTGCACATACTCATCAAGCAAGTCAGCAGTACCTTGGTCTTCCGCTTCTTCCGCTAGAGCTGATACTTTACGCTGCTCTTCGATAAGCGTCTGTAAACCTGTAACTACACCTTTGACGCAGCTATTACCATCATGGACGTTTTTGTCTTCTTTGATGCTAGTATGCTGAGCAAAGTCGCTATAAGCATGTAGTGGCGTTTTACCTAGAGTTAGAATGCGCTCGGCAATCTCATCGATCTCTACTTGCAAGTTAGTGTACAGCTC
This sequence comes from Psychrobacter submarinus, assembly GCF_904846685.1. Classification (GTDB taxonomy): domain Bacteria; phylum Pseudomonadota; class Gammaproteobacteria; order Pseudomonadales; family Moraxellaceae; genus Psychrobacter; species Psychrobacter submarinus. Next base: position 873,423 of record NZ_CAJHBQ010000001.1, on the reverse strand, counting down.
TTCAAACTGCTCATGCAATGAAAAGAAGTGCTCGCCTTTAACGTTCCAGTGATAGCCGCGTACGTTGATATAAAACATATGATAGCTCGATAGTAAGCTGTTAAGCTTTTCAACGACAGCGCTCATATCTGCTCTTTCTAGGCCAATCTGATTAGTAGTGTTATCTTGATTACTCATAATATTATCCTTTTAATGTGAGTGTTAATTTAAAAACTGTATTTAAAGACTATGCTAAAAAAACTGTAATTAAAGTACGATTAAAAATATTGGTGACTATTTTTTACATTTTAATCAAAATTATTTTATCTTATTAAGCAGACAGTAGCAAAACCCGTCTGCTAGCTCCTGCCTCTTTAATGACTGCTATCATAGCAAAGGTAGGTGGTTAGGTTAATTGAATTAAATAAACCAATATGATGAGTTTTATAAAACATGGAAAAGTGATAACTACTAACAGCTTTAACTAGTGCAGCTAATGCGCTAAGCAGGAGGCTGTAAGCTCTCGGGGTTTAGACCGCGAATAGGAACGACTTCTTGTAGATGTTGACGTACCGTATCGATAGGGAATTTTTGCGTAGTTAAGCGCTTAGGTATAATTTGACTGCCTTGCTGACCTTTCATCTCAAACATCATAAAGATATAGTCATCAGTCTCATCCCAGCTCTTGACCGCGCTCCAAGGTATCACTGCTTGCTGAGTTGCGCCGGCACGCATTTGCATACCGCGCATTTGCGGGTTTTGCATCAGATCAGGCTGATTGGCAGGCATCGCCATCACTAGGCCATGCTTTTGTACGCCAAGCTTGATTTGGCGCATCTCATCAGGCATCTCTTGCCCCGACACTTGTTTTTCAAACTCTTTTTTGACGTACCATTTAAAGCCAAGGGTCCGAACCAACAAATAGATGACTACGGATACTAGCATTAGCCAAAAAATAATCGTTGAGTAGCCCGTCAAAAAGACCAGTCCAGCGATGGCTAGGAGGACGACTATCCCTATGATGATCCACTCTTTCATTTTTAGACTTTTTAGACCAAAAGAGGGGCTTGCATTAGTAAATAGCTCGTATTGGGCTTGCTGAAATTCAGCTTCCGTCAAGTTGAGGGCGATAGGTTGCAGCGTATAGGGATACAGGGCCATAAAAGGTTCTCAGATACTCAGATAAAAAGTGTTAGACGACTTTGGCACACTATAATGGGCTAAAGAAGGATATCGGTAGGTGCTTATCTTACCGAAAAGCGCCTATAAAAGAAATAGATTCGCCTATCTATCGTTATCTGTTGCAAAACTATGCGAAAACGTGGTCAAATCCGCTGTGTCTTGGTATCATAGCAACCATTTAGTTTTACTCATCTAACTTATAGCGCGACAGGCAATTCTTATGATAGACCCCAAACTTTTACGCGGTGACTTAACTGATTTACAGCAGCAATTGACCACGCGTGGTTATCCGCTAGATATAGAATTTTGGCAAACGATTGAGTCAGAGCGTAAGTTTTTGCAGGTCAAAACAGAAGAGCTGCAATCGCGCCGCAATGCGGGAGCCAAACAAGTCGGCGCGCTCAAAAAGGCCGGTGAAGATGCAAGCTCGCTACTTGCTGAGATGCAAAGCGTCAGTGGTGAGATAAAAACGGCAGAAGATGAGCTACGTACTTTGCAAGAGCGCATCAATCAAGCGGCGCTACAAATCCCTAATCTTCCAGCTAGCGATGTGCCAGTAGGGGAGTCAGAGGACGATAATGTAGAAGTACGCCGCTGGGGTAGCCCGCGTGAGTTTAATTTTGAAATACAGGATCATACCCATATCGGTGAGACATTAGGGATGCTTGATTTTGAAGCTGCTGCGAAGCTAACAGGTAGCCGCTTTAATGTGCTAAAAGGTCAATTGGCGCAGCTGCATCGCGCGCTGATTCAGTTTATGCTGAACACTCATACTATTAAGTACGGTTATCTTGAGACTTATGTACCTTATATTGTCAATTCTGAGAGCCTAAAAGGCACAGGTCAGTTGCCCAAGTTTGAAGATGATCTGTTTAAATTGACTAACCATACTAATAACGACGGCACCGACTTTTACTTGATTCCGACCGCTGAGGTGCCAATGACTAATCTAGTACGCGGTGAGCGTTTGGATGTTAAAGAGCTGCCGCTTAAGTTCACCGCGCACACGCCGTGCTTTCGTAGTGAAGCCGGCTCGCACGGGCGCGACACACGCGGCCTGATCCGTCAGCATCAGTTTGAAAAGGTTGAGATGGTCAATATCGCCACCTCCGAGCAATCAGATGAGCTGCTAGAGGCGATGACGGGACAAGCAGAATATATCTTGCAGCAGCTCAATTTGCCGTACCGCACCGTTATGCTATGTACCGGCGATATGGGCTTTGCCGCGCAAAAGACTTATGACATCGAAGTGTGGCTACCGAGCCAAGAGACCTACCGTGAAATCTCCAGCTGCTCAAACTGCGGCGACTTCCAAGCACGCCGTATGGGCACGCGGGTTAAAGACGGTAAGCAAACCAGTCTGGCACATACCCTAAATGGCTCAGGTCTAGCAGTAGGGCGTACTTTGCTCGCGGTAATGGAAAATCATCAAAACGCTGATGGCAGCATTACGATTCCTGAAGTATTGCGTCCATTTATGGGCGGTGCTGAGACGATTGCAGTATAAGTAGCGCTTTATCCTATCTATCGATTCTGCCTATTCATGTATCTACATGTCTGTCATTTAATAAAACCAATAGGAGTGATTGCGAAATGCAAACGCTCCTGTCAGCGCATTTTTAGCTAGGATTATCGCAAATATGTTAATATTGCCCCTGACTTAAATATCTTGTTATTTATCTAGGGCGTGTTGAACATTCGACCATGGCACTGACAGCGACTATTTTTTAGGCGATTCGATGTTAAAAATAATAAGTTTAGTCATTCTAAGCGCTTATTTTTAACGATGAAGCGGCAAAAAAGAGTCCTGTCCCTGTTGTTGTCGTGAGGGCTGATGCTAAAATTGCCCCATACTGCGTTACAAATCTCGCTAAGGCATCTGCATTATCGTCGCTTTGTGCCTTGTCTGGAACAATTTTAGCGATCAGCAGTGCCTATTTGCGAATGTTCAACACGTCCTAATTATCGAGCGCGCGTAGTTATTACGCTCTAGTCTTATTACTCAATCGCTTTTCCTTTTGTCTTCTTGACTTATCATCCGAATATTAGGACCTGCTATGCCTACCCCAATTAATGAACGTAAACTTGCTAATGCTATTCGTGTGCTCTCGTTTGACGCGGTACAAAAAGCCAACTCAGGCCACCCCGGCGCGCCGATGGGTATGGCCGATATCGCTGAAGTGTTATGGCGCAAGTTTTTGAAGCATAACCCTGCTGATCCTAACTGGCATAACCGTGACCGCTTTGTATTATCAAACGGTCATGGCTCGATGCTTATTTATTCATTATTGCATCTTTCAGGGTATGACGTCAGCGTTGACGATCTAAAAGGCTTTCGCCAGCTGCATTCAAAGACGCCAGGTCACCCAGAGCTGGGTTATACCCCTGGTGTGGAAACGACGACAGGTCCACTAGGCCAAGGTATCGCTAATGCGGTAGGTTTTGCTATCGCCGAAAAAACGCTTGCCGCGCAGTTCAACCGTGACGGTCATGAAGTTATCGACCATCATACTTATGCGTTCTTAGGCGATGGCTGCTTAATGGAAGGCATTAGCCATGAAGTCTGCTCGCTTGCAGGAACGTTAGAGCTGGGTAAACTAGTATTCTTCTATGATGATAATGGCATCTCTATCGATGGCGACGTCGAAGGCTGGTTCACCGATGATACACAAATGCGCTTTGAGAGCTACGGCTGGCAGGTGATCAAAGTCGATGGTCATGATACCGACGCCATTACTCAAGCGACCGAGCAAGCGATCAATGAGACGACTCGTCCAAGCTTAATCATCTGCAAAACCACTATTGGTGCAGGTAGCCCAAACAAGCAAGGCAAAGCTTCTAGCCACGGCGCGCCACTTGGTGATGATGAAATCGCGCTAACTCGTGATGAGCTGGCATGGAAACACGCGCCATTTGAGTTAGATGATGAGATCTATGAAGCATGGGATGGTAAGGCCAAAGGCGATGTCATGCAAAAGAACTGGAACGCGACTTTTGAGGGCTATAAAAAAGCCTATCCAGAGCTTGCAGAAGAGCTGATGCGCCGTCTAAATGGCGAGCTACCAAGCGACTTTGAGGCTCAAGCAAAAGACTATATCCAGCAAACTCAAGAAGCAGGCGGTGATGTCGCCAGTCGTAAAGCCAGTCAAAACGCGATCAATGCGCTACAGCCTTTGCTACCTGAAATCATGGGTGGTTCAGCGGATCTGGCTGGCTCAAACTTAACCCTTTTCAAAGACGCCAAGGGTATCGAAACCGACGCTGACGGTAACTATATTTACTACGGCGTACGTGAGTTCGGTATGACCGCGATTGCTAATGGTATCGCGCTACATGGCGGCTTTATCCCTTATGTTGCGACCTTCCTGATGTTTATGGAGTACGCGCGTAATGCAGTGCGTATGGGCGCATTAATGAAACAGCGTGTCATTCATGTCTATACGCATGACTCTATCGGTCTGGGTGAAGATGGTCCAACGCATCAGCCTGTTGAGCAATTGACGAGTCTGCGTACTACGCCAAACTTGCGCACATGGCGTCCGTGTGACGCGACTGAATCTGCAAGTGCTTGGGTTGAGGCGATTAAGTCTGAAAACAACCCATCAGCGCTTATCTTTAGCCGTCAAGGCTTGCCGCATCAAGCGCGTGATACAAGCCAAGTCGCTAATATTGCTAAAGGTGGTTATGTACTAGCGAAAGAGCAAGGCGAGCTGCAAGCCATTATCATCGCTACCGGTTCAGAAGTCGGCCTTGCGATGCAAGCATACAAGACACTTAGCGAAAACAGTGTAGGCGTGCGCGTGGTCTCTATGCCGTGTGCTGAGATCTTTATGGAGCAAGATGCCAGCTACCGTGATTCAGTACTACCTGCCGATATCCGTGCCCGTGTCGCAGTCGAAGCAGCGCATGTGGACTACTGGTATAAGTTCGTTGGCCTTGATGGCAAAGTCATCGGCATGACAACTTATGGTGAGTCAGCGCCTGCTAGCGACTTGTACAAAGAGTTTGGTATCACAAGCGAGGCGGTGGTTGAAGCGGTAAATAGTTTGGTTTAATTTGTAGGCTGGGGCTTTAGCTTTAGCCCAGCACTTAGCTATGGTTTATAGTTGAGTTAATAATATTGTGCGAAGAAGAGCTACCAGACAATTCTGGTGGCTCTTTTTATTGCTTCGTTTTTGCCGAGGGACGAGGCGCGCATAAGCTTTTAAAGAAAACTGAGCCATGTCTCGCATATTTCACGATTATTAAAATGCTCACATCTAGAGGCTATTTTTCCCTAATTTAGTGTATTGAGATTAGGGCGTGTTGAACATTCGACCATGGCACTGACAGAGACTATTTTTTAGGCGATTTGCAGATAAAAATGGTAAGTTTAGTCATTCTAAGCGTCTATTTTTATCAATAAAGCGGCAAAAAATAGTCCTGTCCCTGTTATTAAAAGAAGGATGCTGTCACTTTATTATGACTGTTTAAATAAAATACTAGCCAATGCAAATAAGCATTATCTGCAATTTTAACGACGACTAGAACACAGCTTTGATTAGTAGCAGTGCGCATTTGTGAATGTCCAACACGCCCAATCGATTGGTAATTGTCGTTCGTCGCCCAGCTGGTATTGCCATGCTGACTCTGTGCCTGATACCGGCTTTATTCATTTTTTTTTTTTCTGAATCTTATGCATCTATTTTCTTAACGTTTTTGATTGATATTGGTCTATCAAGCCTTGATCTTCTTTTACATTCCTACGACGGATCTATCACTTACAATTTGACGTGCTTTATCTGTTTTTTTATCTGTTTTTGACGCAAATTTATTTGAGTTTATTAGCTTGTCTTTTTACAGGTAATATTATTGTTGCTAAGATTGACATAATAGCTTCCATCAGATTATAGCAACTTTCTTGTGTTTCGATACGCCACACTCGATAAGTGTCACCGTATCCTGCCTAATCAACGCTCAGCGGTGGACACAGCCCCTTAACTGTCCTGCCTGGCCGATCTACAGACAGATTAAGGGCGTGTACCTGTTTTGTAGTGACGCGTTGATTAGGCAGGGATACTGACTTACTATCGAGTGTAAGCATTATCAAGTACAAAGAGAGTTTATATAATCTGATAAAGGAGAGCTATTATGTCGAATAAATCTGCTAATAACCAAGCGAAAGATGATATTACCTTAAGTAAAAAGGCAAAAAAGCAGCTGAGTAAGCTCAATAAACTGCGTCAAAAAGAGCAAGATAAAATAGATAAAGCGCGTCAAAAAGAGTTAGCTAAAGTTGATAAGGTCCGTCAAAAAGAGCAAGACAAAGTGGATAAGAAGATCCAAGGCTTGATAGATGATATCAATCAAAAAGCGTTAAAAAAGCAAGAAAAAATAGATACTAAGATTCAGAAAAAAAGAAATAAAATAGATAAAGCCGGTATCGAACAGGATCAGCCTTGGCAGTACTAACAAGGCAGTATTAAAAAGACCTGACAATTACTGTAATCGTTAGGTCTTTTACTAGGGCGTGTTGAACATTCACAAATGCGCACTGCTGATAGCTAAAATAGTTCTAGTCGTCGTTAAAATTGCAGGTAATGCTTATTGCATTGGCTAGCTGATTTTATTTAAACAGTCGCAACGACTAGGGCGATTTTAGCATCAGCCCTCACGACAACAACAGGGACAGGACTATTTTTTGCCGCTTTATTGATAAAAATAGACGCTTAGAACGACTAAACTTACCATTTTTATCTGCAAATCAGCTAAAAAATAGTCTCTGTCAGTGCCATGGTCGAATGTTCAACACGCCCTACTTATCTATTGCTATTAGAACAGGGTATAGATAATACATACTCATTAGCAATCAAACTAAAATCCGGCGTAAAACGTCAATAACAAACGTTTGGCGCTGGGTTTTTATGCTTAAGTCAAAGCGTCATAAATATTACAGTCGCTGTATTCCCTTTAGTTTGCCGCTACAAGCTGTCCTGTGATGTTAATCGGAATGACTGTACCCACCATATTTGGGAAGGCGGTCACGCCATAATTGAGGCGATTCACTTTACCAATAGCTTGAAAGTTTAAAAACGGACGCGCGGTTTTGGGGTCTTTTTTGACATCAGATAAGACTACTTTTACGGTTAAAGGTTTGGTTTTTCCCAAAACCGTAAAGTCGCCTGTGACATGCGCTTCTTTGGCATTAATCATGCTGACCTTTTTGGAGACAAATCTCATAGTCGGGTATTTAGCTGTGTTGAGTAGCTCCTTGCGCCGCAAAAAGGCATTACGCAAATTGCCACCAGCATCAATACTGCTCGTTTTTACAGTAAAATTAACGGTAGTACTTGTTGGGTTGTTTACATCGTAATTGATAGAACCATCCATGTTATGAAACTGGCCTTCAACCGTACCATTCCCTAAATATGCTACCTCAAAGTCGACTTTGGTTTTTGGGGTATCTAACTTCCATTTTTGCGGCACTGCTGCCATCACAGGTAGTGATAATAGTAAGCTGGCGCTAAGCGCAGTTTTTAGTAGGGCGTGTCCCTAATTCAAGCGTTTATGACTAAACGGGCTAAAAATGGCTAAATCTTTAGCAAACGGTGTCAAATAACTGGTCAATATCTTGATATTACCTGCGCTATTTTCCTTGTTTGCCTTTAATTTATCTCATTTTTATCACCATTTTTAAAATAGGGACACGCCCTAGTGTGCTGCTGACAATATTCATAAAGTTAGTCCAAAAAGCTAGTATTTGGTAGTAAAAATAATTGGATAGCATATCGCATTTATAGGCTTATGTTGTATTATTAAGGTTTTATTCAAGCGCTTTATACTGATAAATAGAGATAAAAACGATGTCCTTGATGTCTAGCTTTAAAGGTGTCCTCGGTGAGACCGTTATCAACGTCGCTATGTGGCTTAAGCTCGATAAAGATATTTATCACCGGCTAAATAATATAACTTTGCCACTTGCCAATGGTGGTAGCACGCAGATTGACCATATTATCGTCTCAGTACACGGTATCTTTGTCATTGAAACTAAGAACTATAAAGGCTGGATCTATGGTAATGAAAAGCAGCGCCAGTGGACGCAGGTATTCGCCAACGGTCGCAAGTATAAGTTTCAAAATCCGCTCAGACAAAATTATTTACACATTAAATCACTAGCCGATTTGCTTGATTTAGAGATGAGCTACTTTCATTCGATGATAGCGTTCATTGGCGAGTGTGAGCTAAAAACTCGCAATGTATTGCCCGAAAATGTGCTTACTAGCGGTATGGCCTCTTATGTAAAGACAAAGCAAGAAGTAATATTAACCGGCGCTGAGGTTAAGTCGATTGTAGAGCAGATTGAGAATAACCGCTATAGCAAATCTTGGCGAACCAATCGAGAGCACAAAGCTTACCTTAAAGATAAGCACAGTGGCTCTAATAGTCCAGCAAATAAACCATCTTCTGCCTTAAAACCTAAAGAGGAAGTAGAGGCTTCTTATACTCAAAACGTGTCAGTTGAACCCAAAAAAAGAGACATTCTAAAAAGTAGAGAAGTTGCAGGCTGGTCAGGACAAACGCTACAAGCCAATGAAAGTTTCGTAGTTAGTGAAAAGGAAGAAGCGTTTTATATCACGCCGTTTGAGCTACCAGAGTCTGAAATAAAAGCCAAAGTTAACTCTCAAAGTGATAATCAAATTAACGAATCTAAGATTAATATAGTGGCTAATAACGACATTATGGCTAAGCAAATTCCAAACTGTCCTAGATGTGGCGGCGAAATGGTTGAGCGCGTCGCCAAAAAAGGCGCACGTCAAGGTCAAAGCTTTTATGGTTGTAGTCAGTTTCCAAAATGTCGCGGGGTTATGAATGTTAGTGAGTTTAAATAATTAATCCACCGCGCAAACCTCAGAGCGCACGATAAAGCGCTTGCCTTCAGGTATCTCAAGCGAAAAACTTGCGCCGCGACCATCGACTACATCGATAGTTAAGTCAGTATGCTGCCAGAGCTCAAATTGTGCTTTACCCATATAAAACGGACAGCCTACCAGCTCGCCAACAAGCACATCTTGCGCGCCAGTTTTGAAATCGCCTAGCGGATAGCACATCGGTGAGCTACCATCGCAGCAGCCGCCAGACTGATGGAACATTAAATCACCATGCTTGGACTTTAAAAGCTCGATTAATTCGGCGCAAGACGCTGTCGCTGCAAGTTTCATAGTGTACTCCTTATCTTTTAGTTAAGATTTTCCAAAATTGCCCTGTCATAACATAAAAGGTCGCATTGTTCTTAGTCATACTATTAATAGTATGGCATCAAAAACAATACGACCATTTTTTAGAGTTTCAATGACAAGTGATAGCAATACTGATATAACATCGCAATGCTACCTGTTAATCACTACATGGCATAGTCAATCACAATACGTCCCTCGATCTTGCCATCACGCATACGATCGAAGATATCATTGATATTCTCGAGTGGTTCAGCGGTAACGGTCGCTTTCACTTTGCCTTTAGCTGCCATATCTAACGACTCCTGTAGATCAAGGCGTGTACCGACAATTGAGCCGCGAATAGTAATACCGTTCAATACCGTATCAAAGATAGAAACTGGGAAGTCGCCTGTAGGTAGGCCATTACAGACCAAAGTACCACCACGTCTTAACATGCTCAGTGCTTGCTCAAACGCTGTAGAGGATACCGCTGTGACTAGTACTCCATGCGCGCCGCCGATTTCCTGTTGTAGGTACTCGCCAGGATCTGTGTTTTTGGCATTAACAGTAACTTTAGCGCCGAGTTTTTCGGCGAACGCTAGCTTTTCATCATCAATATCGACTGCAGCAACATTAAGTCCCATAGCCACAGCATACTGTACCGCCATGTGACCGAGGCCGCCGATACCTGAAATCACTACCCAATCACCAGGCTTGGTATCCGTCATTTTTAGGCCTTTATAGACAGTGACACCTGCGCATAAGACAGGGGCAATCTCTACAGAGTCGACGCTTTCTGGGATAATGCCTACATAGTCGGCGTCTGCCAGAACATACTCTGCAAAGCTACCATTCACCGAATAACCTGAATTTTCTTGCTTTAGGCACAACGTCTCCCAGCCACCTAAACAATGCGTACAGTGTCCGCAAGCAGAGTAGAGCCAGGGCACACCGACTCGGTCGCCTTCTTTGACGTGATGGACGTTGTCGCCGACAGAGGTGATGATACCGACGCCTTCGTGTCCAGGGATAAATGGTGGACTTGGTTTGACTGGCCAATCTCCTTCAACGGCATGAAGGTCCGTGTGACAGACGCCTGAGGCCTCCATTTTTACTAAGATCTGACCGGCACCTACGGTTGGGATGTCTACTTCTTCAATCTGTAGCGGTTGATTAAACTCATGTAGGACAGCTGCTTTCATTTTATTAGCCATGTTACTTACTCCTTGAAACTGCTTTATAGATTAATGCTTTATAAACATTAATCAGTGAGGCGCTTTATGGGTTTAATCATAAAGCGCTGTGAACAAGTGTTTAAAAGAAGCCCATCGCTTTAGGACTATAAGAGACCAGCATGTTTTTGGTTTGCTGATAATGGTCGAGCATCATTAAGTGGTTTTCGCGTCCAATGCCGGATTGCTTATAACCGCCGAATGCAGAATGCGCAGGGTAGATGTGATAGCAGTTGGTCCATACGCGTCCAGCTTGAATACCACGTCCGAAGCGGTAAGCTTTGTGTACACTACGCGTCCAAACGCCAGCGCCCAGGCCGTATAGCGTATCATTAGCGATACTCATCGCTTCTTCATCGTCTTTAAAAGTCGTGACCGCAAGTACGGGACCGAAGATTTCTTCTTGGAACACACGCATGTCATTAGTGCCCTCAAAAATAGTCGGCTGTACATAGTAGCCATCGCCAAGATCGCCGTCATGTTTGGCACGCTCGCCGCCGACCAATACTTTTGCGCCTTCTTTTTTGCCGATATCTAAGTAAGATAAGATTTTCTCTAATTGATCAGAGCTGGCTTGCGCGCCAATCATAGTATCGGTATCAAGTGGGTTGCCCATCTTAATGGCTTTGACGCGCTCAACACAGCGTTTGATAAACTCATCATAGATACTCTCATGCACCAGCGCGCGTGAGGGACAAGTGCAGATCTCGCCTTGATTGAGCGCAAACATCACTAGACCTTCAACGGCTTTGTCTAAGAAATCATCATCTTCATCCATGACATCGGCGAAGAAAATATTAGGGCTTTTGCCGCCTAGCTCCAAGGTGACTGGAATGATGTTTTCACTAGCGTACTGCATGATTAGGCGACCGGTGGTAGTCTCGCCGGTAAAGGCGACTTTATTAATACGCGGATTGGAAGCCAGCGGTTTACCGGCTTCAACGCCAAAACCATTCACTACGTTGAGGACGCCTTTTGGCAAGATATCGGCAATGCCAATGGTCTCTAGCATAAATAGGATAGAGGCGGGGGTTTGCTCGGCAGGTTTTAGGACAATGCAGTTACCCGCAGCGAGAGCCGGAGCCAGTTTCCATACCCCCATCAGAATCGGAAAGTTCCAAGGAATGATTTGACCGACTACGCCTAAAGGCTCATGGAAGTGGTAAGCGACGGTATCTTCATCAATTTGGCTGATACCGCCTTCTTGCGCGCGAATGGCGCTGGCAAAGTAGCGGAAATGATCAATCGCGAGAGGGATATCAGCGGCTAAGGTTTCGCGCACTGCCTTGCCATTCTCATAACACTCAGCAATGGCGATGGCTTCAAGGTTCTCTTCCATCTTGTCGGCGATTTTGAGTAGTAGATTAGCGCGCTCAGTGACGCTGGTTTTGCCCCAAGCGTCTTTGGCCGCGTGTGCAGCATCTAAAGCTTTTTCGATATCGGCTTCTTTTGAGCGTGCCACTTGGCAGATGGTTTTACCATCGATAGGACTAGGATTATCAAAGTATTCGCCATCGACTGGTGCGACCCATTCGCCATTGATAAAGTTATCGTATTTGTCGCGGAATTGAACTGGGCTATTTTCAGTATTAGGGGTGTCATATAACATGGAGCTTTCCTTTTTATGAGTGAATAAATCTTCCTGATTTTAGCTATTGCTATCTATCTATCGTACTGAGATTTCACAAGAAGCGATAGCAACTTTTAATACTAATGGTTTTGCGTTCATATAACTTTTGGTTTGTTAAGCTTGCCTCGTTAAAATAGTTTGCAAAGCGTGCGTAGCTGTTATAATTGCTGCCAAACATTTGGCTCCTTGTCGGCCCAAAGCTGCTTATCGAGTCTTTTTTATCTTTTGTTAATTGGTCTAGGTTTATGCGTCAATCTTCTGCTCTTAATATTCTAAAAACCGGTAAGAACGTGTTTTTGACCGGCTCAGCAGGCTCAGGTAAAACCTATACGCTTAACCAATATATTCATTACTTACGTGCGCGCCGCGTACCTGTAGCGGTGACAGCCAGTACAGGTATTGCAGCCACTCATATGAATGGCATCACCATTCATAGTTGGTCGGGCATCGGTATCAAAGATGAGCTGACGGAGCGGGATTTGAGTAACTTGGCGCGCAAGCAGTTTTTGGCCGATAGACTCAAAGACACCGCGGTACTTATCATCGATGAGATATCTATGCTGCATGCCAAGCAGCTCAATCTAGTCAATCAAGTGCTCAAACACGTCCGCAAAAATGATAACCCCTTTGGCGGGATTCAGGTCGTCGTCGCAGGCGACTTTTTTCAGCTGCCGCCCATAGGTAGTAAAGGCGAGAGTAATCGCGATAAGTTCGCTTTTATGAGTGAAGCATGGCTCGATGCAGGCTTTCGCATCTGCTATTTATCTGAGCAGCATAGACAAAAGAGCGCGGCTGCCGATGGTGGTCTTGATTTGGACGATATCTTAAATCAGATCCGCCGTCAGGATGTCAGCTTTGAAGCGATTGCGGCGCTTGAGAACACCTTTGATCAAGACGTCGATATCAAGCGCACGCGGCTATATACCCATAACCTCAACGTCAATAAGATAAATGACAAGGAGCTTGCGGCACTAGAGGGTGAGACGAGACGATTTGAAGCCTCGTCTGTGGGTGAGAGTAAGCTGGTAGATACTCTAAAGAAGACCGTACGCACGCAAGATGAGCTGATCCTAAAAGTTGGCGCGAAAGTGATGTTCATTAAGAATAACAACGAGCTTGGCGTCTCAAACGGTACGATGGGGGAGCTGATTGGCTTTGCGGCGGTAAAAGTCGATGACAGCAAGGCTAAAGATAAAGCCAAAAGTGATGCCAAAGCGGATATGGCCGAAGATGACACGATTGCTATCGACGATGAAGATAGTAGCAAAACAGCAGATAAAGATAAAAAAGGCAAAGCCAACACCAAAGATAAGTCCTCAGCCGCGCCAAAAATGCCAGTGGTTAGGCTGAATTCAGGGCGCGAAGTCATCGCTGAACCAGAAGAGTGGATTATTGAAGATGAGACAGGCGATGTGCTCGCTAGCTATGAGCAAGTACCATTGTGTCTGGCGTGGGCGATTACGATTCATAAATCGCAAGGCATGACTTTAGATGCCGCAGAGATTGATCTGTCGCGCACTTTTGAGTTAGGTCAAGGCTATGTAGCTTTATCGCGATTGAAGTCTTTAGAGGGACTGAAGCTGCTAGGCATGAATACTATGAGCTTGCAGCTAGACCCGTTAGCCCGCGGCGCAGATAAGCGTTTCTTAGAGCTCTCAAATGAGGCGGACGCTAACTATGCTATGCTCGATGAAAAAAGCCTACAGCAAAGTCATGATAAGTTTGTACTTAAATCAGGGGGCACGACTAGTCAAGCAGTGATTGAGGCGTATGCTAAGCTACAAAAAAGACGCCGTGAGCAAGATAAAGCCCAGCAAAATAAAAAACAGAAACTGGGCAACCAAGTCGCCGATAAGTCTGAAGCAACCTTACTCGCGACAAAAGCGCTGTTAGAAGAGAGCCTATCTATCATTGAGATTGCGCAGACGCGAGAGCTAGCACAATCGACGATTATGCGTCATATTAGCGAGCTTAAAGCGCAAGATCCGAGTCTGGCCTGCGATCATCTGCGTCCTGATGATGAGGTTATGACCGCCGTGGGTAATGCCTATGTCGCCATAAAAGTTGCCAATAATCCTAATGACTTCAATGATGATGGTAGCATCAAGCTTAAGCCTATTTATGAGCAGCTCAAGCAAACGATAGACTATAATACGATACGTTTGGCGCTGATATTTATCACGCCGTAGTCTAGATACGATGCTACTCTAGAAACCTCGCAAATCTAGTCATCAACTCAGCTATTACTTAGACTCAGTCGTCAGCTGAACGGTTTAAAGCCACTCTATCTTCTATATTTATAGCGATATTATTTATGTCTGATGTAAAGCCTAAAAGCCAAAACAAAACGCCGCAGACCAAGGCGAGCTTAATAGAAAGTACCAGCGTGCGTAAACGGCCGCTCAGAGTCGCTATTAATGGTTTTGGACGTATAGGACGCAACGTACTGCGCGCACTGATAGAGCGCTTTGAGGTACTTGGCAATGCCATCCATTTGGTGGCTATTAATGATTTAGCGCCGGCTGATACGCTGCTGCACCTACTTAGATTCGATAGCACTCATGGACGTTTAAGTGCCCTTGGCGTTAGTGCTGAGATTATAACCAATACTGATAGGCACAGCGATACTGACACACACAGCGATACTGAGACTCAGCTTTGTATCACAAAACACACTCGGACTTACTGTATTCGTATGCTCTCAGAGGCCAATCCTGAGCAGCTGCTATGGCAGACCTTAGGTATCGATGTCGTGCTAGAGTGTACTGGCCATTTTCGCTCTTATGAGCAGGCTTACCGGCACATTGATGCCGGAGCAAAGCAGGTCATTATTGGCGCGGCTCCTTTCGATGATGTCGAGGCGTGCATTGTGATGGGCGTCAATGCTGAACAGTTGACCAATGATCTTCCTATTGTTTCAAGCGTTTCTTGTACCACTCAGGCGCTAGTACCTTTGATTGACACTTTAGACCAAGCCTTTGGCGTGCGCTCTGCAATGATGACAGAGATACATGCCGTCACCGCTGATCAGACCGTGCTGGATCAAGCGCACCGCGATCTGAGACGTGCGCGTGCTTCTGGGCACAACATTATTCCAACCACTTCTAGCAGTATCGCCGCCACTGAGCGCGTATTGCCTGCTATGGCCGGTAAGATTAATGGTCATTCTATTCGCGTGCCTACTATTGATGTTGCCGCTATTGACGTCACCTTTGTCTTTGACAGTGCAGACGTCAGTATCGATGCGATCAGAGAAGCTCTGCAGACGGCTAGTGACGGATCGTTAATAGGCATTATGGCTTATACTGATGAGCCGTTAGTCTCTAGTGATTTTATCCATCAGCCTGAATCACTGATTATTGATGGTCAGCAATTAATGCAAGTTGGCGACCAATACAAGGTGTTTGCTTGGTACGATAATGAATGGGGCTATGCCAATAGACTGCTAGATATGTGCCTGCATTTGGCGAACACCAACGTCTGCGCGCGCAAGAAACGCCTATGGTTAAAATAATATAGTTTTTTTTGCTTCAGCTATTGCATTTTTATTTGAGGTCGCTATAATGTTGCACCTATGGAGACGTGGCAGAGCGGTTGAATGCACCGGTCTTGAAAACCGGCAAGGGTTCATAGCCCTTCGAGAGTTCGAATCTCTCCGTCTCCGCCAAATTTGTTCTATGTGAACATAAAAGCCCTTATCTGAATGGATAAGGGCTTTTTTTATGGCTACGTTTTACGAATATATTTTTATAAACGTATTCAGTCTTTTTGCAATATCAATGCATTTGACAATGACTATTCTAAGGCTTTATCGAATTCGAATATTTGTCCATCAGTGAGCGTCAAAGTCCCTTCATGAATCTCTATCGTCACATCTTGTGCGTTTCTAATCGCGCGCATAACATTGATATTCTCGATACTTGTTTCGATAATTATCTTGCCTGACTGTTCAGGCTCGATAGGAGTGACGAATTGAGTCAAGGGGACATTGAACGCTTTACCTTCTTTTAACTTAGCGTCTTTCATCAGTAACGAACCCTCAAAGCTCTCGATAGGGGTATCACCATGGTTGGAGAGCATAAATTGTAGCTTGACCTGGTTTAGGCTATCGCTATCGCTGGTCTTAACGGGTAATAGCGCTATAGGATAAGTCTGGGCGTTGATACCAGTGGGCTGATTCGTGGCGACTACAGGGCTTTTTTCGCCAGTTGGGTTATTAGGGTGCAAGCGTTCATACTCGCGCTGTTGTAACAAAGCTTGCCTGATTGTCGTGCGCGGCATCGCTCCTGAATCATAAGCATCACTGAGTTTCATACGTAGCATATAGCGGCTTAGCAGCTGTCTATCGCTTTCAGATAATTGCTCAAAAGTTTTGCCTAGTTTTTTTTGCCATTGATCAGAGTCGGTAGGAATAGTCTGTTTCGTTGGGTCGTTTTGCGGCATTGAGCAGCCGTTGATGACCGGTATGCCTAGTGACACTGTGAAGAGTACAACGGCTAACTTCCTTATTTCTCTCTTGTTCATCACCTCTCTCCTTATAGCGTTTAGTTGGATAGTTATTATTTTCAGATCAGTGAAGGCTATTTAGCTTTAATATACCTTGTTTATGTGCGCTGTGGGTTTAATATCTTTGTTTATCAAAAGCATTTTGCGATAAAGAGTCTGAGAAATTAGAAAAAAGGGTGGTGTTTAGAGGGGGTGAGACTAAAGAGTTGTCAGTCCAAGGATAAATGATCAAGAATATGACATAAAAAAAGCTAAGCGCGATTAAGCAAACTTAGCTTTTTTTGAGTCTTTGAGTAGGCGTTAACGATATCGTCTAACGATAGAGGTCGCTCTCATCACTTATCATTGTCTTGTAGCTCAGATAGAGGATGGGTGATATTGTTATTATGAGTCACCACAATAGCCTCATCGATAATACGCTGACTAACGCCGCGCTTACGTAAGGACTCAATAAACACCTCATCATGCGCCAAAGTATAGTCTTGATGGTCGCGATCCAACCCTTGGCGTATATACAAGCGAATCAGCCCCTGAATGCGCTTAAAGCCAAGCTCTGAAGAGGTAGACTGTAATAGCTCAATCATTTCCTCAGAGAGGCGAATGCTAATCGGACGCATGATTTTTTGGGGATGATCAGAGAATTTATTTTTTATGCGTACAGGTATCATAATAAACCATTACTTTTAGTGAGTAGGAATAATAGGGCGTGTTGAACATTCGACCACGGCACTGACAGAGACTATTTTTTAGGCGATTTGCAGATAAAAATGGTAAGTTTAGTCGTTCTAAGCGTCTATTTTTATCAATAAAACGGCAAAAAATAGTCCTGTCCCTGTTGTTGTAGTAAGGGCTGATGCTAAAATCGCCCTAGTCGTTGCGACTGTTTAAATAAAATCAGCTAGCCGATGCAATAAGCATTACCTGCAATTTTCACTTAGACTAGAACTATTTTAGCGATCAGCAGTGCGCATTTGTGAATGTTCAACACGCCCTAATATTAAGAAAAAAGATAGCCAACTTTAAAGTGTGCAATGCTATAAGTGCGCTGCGCTATTCATAATGGCAATCAGTATATAGGAGTCATCAGCACTAGCAAAAAAGCTCTCTAAAACACGCTATCTAAATAAACCAGCTATCTGTCTTACCATACAATAAAATAGCGCAAAAAAATAGCTAAGCCAGAAAATAACGCACATAAAAAAGCCCCCATCACATCATGATGAAGGCCTCTTTATATAATATGGCTCCTCAACCTGGGCTCGAACCAGGGACACACGGATTAACAGTCCGACGCTCTACCAACTGAGCTATTGAGGAATAAAAGGGTATAACTTTAAACTTAAATTAGCAGTGTTTGCTAAGTAGTTCGCGTTATGTGTGGCACATTTTAGCCAAGTCACCTGAGACTGTCAACCTTTAAGCGCAATATTTTTGAATTCTTTAAACCTCGTCTAAAGTCTCTAGCGATTTGCGTAAAAGCTCAAAAATGTAAGATATCAGTCATAAAAAAACCCTTATCAAAAAGATAAGGGTCTTGGCAAATGCCATAATTGAATCAAAGTGATTCAACAAAACAGATTAGTTGGTCATTAAGATATTCGTAGATAACCAGCTAACGATTGACTAACAGTCAAAAATTTGGCTCCTCAACCTGGGCTCGAACCAGGGACACACGGATTAACAGTCCGACGCTCTACCAACTGAGCTATTGAGGAATAAGCTATGAGTGTTTATGCTCATAACGAGCTTAACAACGACTTGTTTAGACAATGAGTTGCTGCTAAGTGGAGCGTATTCTAGCAAAGATAAAAAATACGTCAAGCCTTTTTTATTTTTTAATGCAAATTTTAGCTAAATTGGCAAAATTAAGGCTTATTCTTCTTCTGACAGCTAGGATACGCTCTAGCGTTGGACACTATTGGCGAGTATGCCGTAGCCACAAAAAAGACGTCTTTAATAGACGTCTTTTTGCTAAATCATCAAATTTGCTCAATGCTGCTCGCGTTTAGATTGGCTAATTACTCTGCAACATCCAAATCAGCAACCGCCGATTCAATACGCGACAGGGCATCTTTTAAAGTCGCTTCATCAGTGGCATAAGAGATACGCATAAAGCCGCCTAAACCGAATGCATCGCCAGGGACTACCGCGACGCCAACTTTCTCAAGCAACCATTCTGAGAACTCGGTGCACGAAGATAGACCAGCTGCTTTAATCAAAGGCTTAATATTAGGATAGACATAGAAGGCACCGTCAGGGCGCAGGCAAGTAATACCCTTAATCGCATTTAGACCGTCGACAACTAAGTCGCAGCGCTTCTCAAACGCATCTACCATAGGCGTTAGGACACTTTGATCGCCGCTAATAGCGGCAGCTGCTGCTACTTGACTGATAGAGGTTGGGCAAGAGGTCGACTGCGATTGTACTTTTTTCATCGCGCTAATCAGCTTGGCAGGACCACCGGCATAACCGATACGCCAGCCGGTCATGGCATACGCTTTTGATACACCATTTAAGATAATCGCGCGCTCTTTTAGCTCAGGTGCGGCGTTTAAGATATTATAGAACTTATCTCCCGTCCAGCGAATGTGCTCATACATATCATCTGAGGCCACATAAACTTGCGGATGCTTTTTCAATACTTCCGCAATGGCTTTTAACTCGTCTAAAGTATAAATCATGCCAGTTGGGTTGGAGGGGCTGTTTAGCACCAGCATTTTGGTTTTGTCAGTGATGGCAGCTTCTAATTGCTCAGCGGTGATCTTGAAATCTTGCTCAGCAGGGCATTCTACGATGACCGGCTTACCTTCAGCGATAAGTACCATGTCAGGATAGCTGACCCAGTATGGTGCTGGAATAATGACTTCATCGCCTGGATTAATAAAGGCTTGCGCTAAATTAAAGAACGACTGCTTACCACCTACCGATACTAGGATCTCATTTGGCTCATAGCTGATGTCATTATCACGCTTGAACTTGTCGATGATGGCTTTTTTTAGCTCAGGCGTACCGTCAACGGCAGTGTATTTAGTAAAGCCATTATTAATCGCTTCAATCGCCGCTTGCTTGACGTGCTCTGGGGTATCAAAATCTGGCTCGCCTGCACCCAAACCGATAATGTCTTTACCAGCCGCTTTTAGCTCTTTGGCTTTGTTGGTAATAGCAAGAGTTGGTGAAGGTTTGATGCCATTAACGCGGTCAGATAGTTGCAGCTCGCTCATAAAAAATCCTTAATAAGTCTGAATAGAAAATAGAGATAGGATAGAAACGCCGTTATTAAATGGTCGTTATTAGAAGTGTCACTATAAAAGTAGAATTATCGCCGTGCCCACGCGCCTCAATAAGCGCGAGTAGCGGCTTTATTGTAGCATGTAGACGGTAGGCTGTCCTACCACACTAGTAACAGAAAATTTATGGTCTTTGGCAAAGTCAGACTATGAATAACCATATCTAAATTTTATTTTACGTTTGCGAAGTTACAACAATAACGATAACTTTTATTTGTATTATTTAGCTATTATAAACTCAAGTATTGCTAAAACAACTATGGGTTAATAGTGAGAATGCAATCATCATTAAAAAGGGACTAGTGTAATGGCAACAACGACTGAAAGACTGCATATTGTAATCACAGGTGCGACCTCAGGTATAGGTATGCAACTCGCAAAAGACTATTTAGCAAAGGATCAGCACGTCTATGCGGTAGGGCGCGATGATGAGGCTTTAGCGGAACTCAAAAGTTTAGGCGCGACGTCCATAGATTTGGACTTGATGGATAGAGAAGCGGTCATCGCGGCTTTTGAGAAGCTAGATACCATTGACCTAGCAATTTGCTGCGCGGGGGCTTGCGAGTACTTAGATATGCCGAACTTTGACAGCGAAAGCTTTATGAAAGTGATGTCAATCAATATGGGCACACTCTCGCACGCTATCGAAGGCGTGCTACCTAAACTTATCGCCTCAAAAGGTCGCCTAGTCGGTTTAGGCTCGGCCTCTGCTTATGTGCCCTTTGCTCGCGCAGAAGCTTATGGCAGCTCTAAGGCGGCGATTCATTATCTTATGAAAACGTTGCAAATCAGTCTTGCACCATTTGATGTCGCGGTCAGCTTAGTTGTGCCAGGGTTTGTCGATACGCCGATGACTGAGCAAAACGATTTTCCGATGCCGTTTTTGCAGACTCCTCAGCAAGCCAGTCAAGCCATTCGTGATGGTATCGAAGCTGAGCACGAAGTCATTGAGTTTCCAAGAAAACTAACTTTGCCACTAAAAACTTTAGGCACTCTGCCTGATATGGCGTGGCAGCAAGTCAGTAAGCAGCTGTACAAAAAGTCATAAGTGAGTCGCTAGAGAGCTACGTACATCAAGACAGTCAAATAGATTAAAAAAGTTTAAAGGATAATAGGCATGCCGTTGTTTCGCCGTAACGCTGTAACCGCCGCACAGATTAGGACTAGCGATGATAATCGCCAAAAGAATGGTAAAACTAAAAAACATATTGCCATTATCGGTTCAGGCGTCTCAGGACTCACTTGCGCGCACTATTTAGTAGAAGAGCACGACGTTACCGTCTTTGAAGCTAATGATTATATCGGTGGTCACGTCAATACTATCGATGTGGCATTACAAGACGGCAGAAAGTCAAAGTCTAGGTTTAGTAAAAAAAGTCAGGTAGAAAAAAGTGCGATTGATACCGGTTTTATCGTCTTTAATGAGCGCACTTATCCGAATTTTTTTCGTCTGTTGCATGAGCTGCAAGTGCCGTTTCAATCGACAGATATGAGCTTTTCGGTCAAAAACGTTGCCCGCAACTTTGAGTATAACGGTCATACCATCAATACCTTGCTATCGCAGCGTAAAAATATCATCAGCCCGAAGTTTTGGCGCTTTGTGCAAGATATATTGCAATTTAACAAGCAGATGAAGCAGCTGCGTCAGGATTTTGAAGCGGCTCGCAGCAATGGCGAAGCGGTCACTCGCTACACTCAGCAAACCTTGAGCGAGTATTTAGCCAGTAAACGTTACGGAAAATTATTTACTGATAACTACCTGCTGCCTATGGTGTCAGCTATTTGGTCAACGAGCTTAGAAGACGTACAAGATTTCCCGTTAGTCTTCTTTGCGCAGTTCTTTGATAATCATGGTCTGCTAGACGTGGTCAATCGCCCGCAGTGGTTCACGATTAAAGGTGGCTCTAAGCAATATGTTAATAAGTTGGTGACGCGTTTTGTTAAAAAAGGCGGGCAAGTGCGAGTCAACTCTCCCGTACAGTCGGTCACTCGTAATAAGGACAACAAAGCTGACAGTACTGACGCTAAAGTGACTTTGAAGATGAGTAATGGCAAGAGTATAGAAAGTTTAGACTTTGATGAGGTGATTTTTGCGTGTCACGCCAATACTGCTTTAAAGATTTTGCAAGATGCGACTAGCGATGAGACTGAGGTCTTAAGTCATTTTCGCTTTACTTCTAACACAGCTGTGTTGCATACCGATACTAGCGTCCTGCCCAATAAGCCATTGGCTTGGGCGAGTTGGAACTACTTGCTTGATGCCGATGGCAAGACGCATAACACAGTCGAGCAAACTTCTGCGAAGCCAGTACTGACGTATCATATGAATATCTTACAAAGACTGACGAAGCAGCACAATTATCTGGTCACGCTTAATCATAAGATTGACCCTGCACAAATTATCAAGTCGATTGACTATAGCCATCCGGTGTTTGACAAGCCGATGATAGAGGCGCAAAAGCAGTGGTCAACCATCTCTAGTAGTGGTTTGCACACGCACTTTTGCGGCGCTTATTGGTTCAACGGTTTTCACGAAGATGGCGTGCGCAGTGGCTTGCGAGTTTGTCAGTCTTTAGGTAGTCAGATTGACATCAAAGACGAGGTTGACGCCAGTCATTTGCCAGATGGTGAGTCGGCGCATACGCCCTTTGTCTATAAAGACATACCAGTCAGAGCGGATAAATCTATGCACAAATTAGACAATCGCCAACTGCTTAGTGCGGAGACCAATCAAGAATTGCTTGCTTATATCGCATCGATAGCAGCTAAGCCTAAAGTTCTAACCGCTGCTAAAACAAAAAAGCACGGTCTGTTGGCTAGAGTCCTTCACAGCAGTAAACATAAATGAAAGAGCGCTTAATGCCTAAAAGAGACCACTCGTCTAATAGTCAATTTACCCATCAGCTGTTTCATGGCACAACGTGGCACAGTCGCCTATTACCGAGTGTGCATAAATTTATCTATCCGTACCGTTATTGGGGCGTCAATATTAGCGCTTTGGCAGCAGGTGATGGATTACCAGAAGTCGCAAGCATGCAGCTTCAAAATAACCATACTCATAGCGCAAAACTGTTCAATAAACTTCCCTTTGGTGCAGCAATTATCAAAGGCTTGCCGATATTTTCAGCGAAACATAAAGCGTTACAGCAGTTTTATGCCGATGACTACTTGCAAGGTTTGCCATTAGATCAGGCGAATCAAGAAATAGCGACTGATGCTAATGTCGATACTAGTGCTGATGCTAATGTTAAAAGTATAGAGGGATTGTTGCAGCGTTTAAATGCTGTCTTTAAAGATAAAACGGGCAGCACGCCGACAGGCGAAATTATTGGTTTAGTAGTGTGCCGCAATGTTGGTGTTTATTTTAGCCCAGTGAACTTTTATATCGGTTTTGATAGTGAGCAAACGCCCACCCATTTACTAGCAGAAGTGTCTAATACACCGTGGGATAAGCGTCACTATTATGGTTTTTTATTAAAAGGCGCGGAGACGGAGCTTTGTCATGATAAAGATTTTCATGTCTCGCCCTTTAATCCTATCGATCAGCTCTATCGCTGGCAGGTCAGCATCAAACCACAACCGTCTAAAAGCAATAAGGCTAATAAAAACGATATTTTTGATATTCGGATAGCGATCAATATCAGTGACAAGCGCGGTGAAGTACTCAAAACGGGCATAAAAATGAGTGGAGAGCCGATGACCCACGAGAGCATCCGCCAAAGCTTAAAACAAAACCCATTGATGAATTTCACCTCACTCACTCGTATCTATTGGCATGCTTTTAAACTCTATGCATTCAAAAAAGTACCTTATATCAATTACGATGAGAAGCTAGCAGATAGTGAGCAGTCAGTAAATAATTAACAAGTAATCACTCAGCCGGCTAAAACTGAGCTGATGTAACAGATCTAGACCATAGTTTTAACGACATAAAAGCTTTGAACAACAGTAGTAAAGAAGAATATTAATATTGAGCGTTGATCCATAGGCGACTCTCTTAAACGGACAAAAGGATACCACCGCGATGCCAGCCCGACCAACCGACCGCCAGCCAAGCAGTAGATTAGAGAAAATCAATGCCCGTTTGAATCAGACTTTAAATGATAGCGCTCTTTTGCGACCTGTGAGTAACGGCGTTAATGCTGTAGCTAGAAAGGCGATATTTCAAGCGTTAAAACGAGTACAGTTTGGCGGTATCACTATGATAGAGGATTATACGTCACAGACGCAAGCATATAGCTTTGGTAGTCAGGCTATCAATAGCAAAAGTAGCTCTGCTATCGGTCGTCATTTTCTACATGTAACCCTCACGATTCATGATATCAGTGTCTATCGTCAGCTGCTTTTTGGCGGCTCTATAGCGCTTGCCGATAGCTACATTAATGGCGAGTGGGATACCGATGATTTGACAGGCTTGATACGCTTGGCGGCGCGTAATCTAGCAGTGCTCAATAAGCTTGAGAACCGCTTTGCCGGTATAAGCAAAGCCTTTGAGAAGGCCAATCATCAGCTGCGTAGTAACGACCAGTCAGGCTCTAAATCCAATATCTTAGCTCACTATGACTTGGGCAATGATATGTATCAGCGTTTTTTAGATGAGACCATGATGTACTCCTCGGCCGTCTACAAAAACCCAGAGGCCACCCTTAGCGAGGCTCAGCAGCATAAGCTTGCGCTTATCTGTCAGCGCCTGCAATTGACTGCCGATGATCAAGTGATCGAGATTGGCACTGGCTGGGGCGGTTTTGCCATTTATGCTGCGAGTCATTACGGCTGTCATGTAACGACCACAACCATATCCGATGCGCAGTTCGATGAAGCACAGGCGCGCATTGACGCGGCAGGGCTGTCTGACAAGATAACTTTACTCAAAGAGGACTATCGCAATCTGTCAGGACAGTATGACAAGCTAGTCAGCATTGAGATGATAGAGGCAGTCGGTTATGAGTATTTGCCCACCTTTTTTGCTAAATGCAATGATTTGCTTAAGCCTACGGGACTAATGGTATTACAAGCCATCACTTTTAACGATCAAAACTATCAAGACTATATTGATTCAGTGGATTTTATTCAGACTCATATCTTCCCAGGCGGCTGTCTGCTCTCCAATCAAGAGCTGAATAATCAGTTTACCCAGCAGACGGATATGGTTATTAAGCAACTGCATGACTATGGCTTTGACTACGCGCATACTTTGCGCGATTGGCGTATTGCCTTTATGTCGCAGCGCGAGGAGATTAAAGCGCTTGGTTATGATGAGGCCTTTATCCGTCTGTGGGAGTTTTATTTTTGTTACTGCGAAGGCGGCTTTTTGGAGCGCACCATTGGCGTTGTCCAACTGACTGCGGTGAAACCTGACAATATCGATATTTTACATTTCTCTGATTCGCCTGTAACTGATGTGATAAACAAGCCCATGGGCAGTACTATTAATCAGCGTAGCGCTTCTAGCATTGCGGCTGCATTTGGCTAAGGATAAGAGGTCTAAAATTAAACTAGTGATCGTGGTAAGGACTTTATAAATGAAAGACACTTTACAATTAAGTTACCTAAAGCCATAACGATTACTAAATCTAAAGACGTTATATTGAAGTACAGTTAAAGCATGGTAGTAAGTCTAATAGATTACGCAAATAAAATAGGCTAGACATAGGGGCAGTGAAAATCTATGTGTAGTATGATAAAAGGATATTATTATGGGCTATACGTTTGTTTATCTCGTTGCTGTTGCTATGTTTTTGGGCGTGGATTTTGTCTGGCTGTCAACGATGAAAGGGCTGTTTTATGAAGAGCGTATCGGTCATCTTTTAGCGAATGAGCCGAATATGATGGCGGCGGCTGTGTTCTATATGTTCTATATCCTAGCTTTATGTATTATTGTTCTTTATCCGCAAATAAAAGCAGAAGCTTCTGTCGGGCATATCTTCTTATTGGGCGGCTTACTTGGCTTAATGGCATACGGTACTTATGACTTTACCAGTTTGGCCTTATTTAAAGGCTATACGCTAGATACTGCCTTGGTAGACTTTACTTGGGGCGGTTTTTTAACGGGTTCAGTCAGTGCAGGCACAGCTTGGTTAGCATATCGTTTTCGCTGGCTAAATAAAGCGGCTACAGCTTAATTTTTTGAGCGATTAATAACGGCGGTTTAACTTAGGTTAAGCCGTTTTTTTGGTTTTATCGATTTGCACTAAATAATCGCCTACTGTATAAATGACAAATAAACTTTGCACAACAAACCACAATGACACTTTCACAATGACTCCCGCACAGTAACTAAGGATCACTATGGCTCAGTACAACACTAGCTCCACTGCAAAAAGAGCACCACTCAATCACGAACTTTATATGTCGATACTGATGACCCCAGACATGGCCAACTTCATCGGTAATGTCCACGGTGGTGACTTGCTCAAAATGCTCGATCAAGTCGCTTATGCCTGTGCCAGTCGCTACAGTGGTAGCTACGTTGTCACGCTATCGGTCGATCAGGTGATGTTCCGTGAGCCTATCTATGTCGGCGAGCTCGTCACTTTTGCCGCTAGTGTTAATTACGTCGGTACCACCTCAATGGAGGTCGGTATTCGCGTTGAGGCCGAAGATGTACGCGCGCGGACGATCCGCCATACCAATAGCTGCTACTTTACCATGGTCGCGATCGACGATAACGGCAAGCCTACGCCTGTGCCGCCGCTAGAGATCAAAAACGAGAGCCAACAGTGCCGCGCTGATGCAGCATTAGAGCGAAAAGAGATGCGTATGCAAAGCGCACATCGTCCTAGTTGCGATATCAGTAAAGAAGTCGGAGAGTTGACCCGCACAGCTGAAAATACGCAGACCAACCCAGAATCTAAGTAACATTGTCAAAAGTTACCATCAGTTAACGGATGGGCTACTGTAAAACAATAACGGTTAATTTATTTTAGTCTAGATAATAATTATGTTTAGCCTTTAAACTTTTAACCCATATTATAGAGTTTTTTATGAGTCTAAAACCCTCCGTCGCCAACCCGCAATTACACTTAGGTGGTCCAGAGCTGACGCGTCATAAACCAAACGCGCAAAAGCCTGAACCAGATCCTGATAATAAAGACAAAAAGTCCAGCTCGGTGATTACGGTTTTGATTGCTATTGGCGCTAACTTTTTGATCGCTATCGCTAAGTCCGTTGCCGCTTTTATCACCGGCTCTGCGTCTATGGTAGCGGAGGCGGCGCACTCATGGGCGGATACGGGCAATGGTGTTTTTTTATTAGTCGCTGAGCAAAAAGCCGTCAAACCTGCGGATAAAAGTCATCCGTTAGGCTATGGTAAAGAAGCTTATGTGTGGTCGATGATAGCGGCTTTTGGCGTGTTTATGGCAGGCTCCATTGTCTCTATTTATACAGGTATTACCGAATGGAATGCACCAGAAGCTGAGACCAATTATACGATCGCTTTTATTATTTTGGCAGTGGCTTTTGTACTTGAGGGCTTCTCGTTAGTGCAAGCTTATTTGCAAAGTAAAAAGCAAGGTCAGGCTATCGAGGTTAGCGCTATTGGTTATGTGGTTGAGACTTCTAACCCCACTTTGCGCGGGGTGTTTTTTGAGGACTTAGCGGCGGTTACTGGTCTAGTTATCGCGGCAGCGGCAATGGGCATGCACGTCTATACCGGGCAGGCTTTTTGGGATGCGTTAGGTTCCATTATTGTCGGTATATTATTAGGGGCAGTGGCGATATTTTTGATCAGTCGTAATCGCGACTTTTTGGTGGGGTATAAAGTTTCAGATAGTACGCATGATTATGTATTAAGCGAGCTTTTGAGACATGAAGGAGTCGATAGCGTCTCTTACTTACATTTAGAATGGGTGGGACCAAAAAAGATATTTATGGTAGCGGCTGTAGATGTCAGAGGTAATCAAAGAGAAGAGAGTATCGAGCAGATCTTTGAGAGCATCGAGAGCCAGTTTCGTGCCAATAAGATATTTCAAGAGGCCATCCTGACGCTATCTGCGCCTAATGCCAAAACCATAGCGCCACATAAAAGCACTCCAGATCCAGTGCGAAGCTAAATAACTCTAGTATCAAACCAAAAAAAGTATCAAACCAAAAAAATCGCCTAGATGGCGATTTTTTTGTATTCTATAACTTAGCAAATAACAGCGATAGAAATATTATTTTTTAGGCGCATTAGCACCGATGAACCAAGCATCTTTATCGATAGTACGGCTAACTTCGGTTAATAAATCCGCAGTATCTTCGTCGCCTGCATCACCAGCTGTATCGATACCTTCACGTAGTGAAGCTGCAATAGTCTTATAACGGTTGGTCAGCTCACGAACATGCTGCTCAACTTCAGTAATGTCAGTTGGGTAAGTTTCTAAAATAGAATCTTCAACGACACGCTTAGAGATACCATTTGCTTTGCCGCCCAAGATGACAATACGTTCAGCGACAGTATCAAAAGCTTCTGTCAGACGCTCATAAGTTTCATCTAATAACTGATGCACCCCGATAAATCCAGTACCTTGTAAGTTCCAATGGCACTGCTTGCTATCCATACTCAAATCAATCAAGTTGGCTAGATTAGAGTTTAACAGCTCAATCATTTTCTTAGCAGTATCATCACTTATACCACTTGCATAACGTTCTCTCATAGATTACTCCATTTTTGATTATATTTAATTGTTATCCAATGACCGACTAAATTTTTAGACTCTTAGTTTAAAGCTCTTAGTCAGCGTTTTCTTATCAACTTTCGATACTAATAATAACAGCTTATTAGAGGTAGGGAACCCATGAGCGTTAGGCTTTATTAGGTGGTCATGTAATGGCTTTGTTAAGCATGAAAAGCTTTGTAAATATAACAGGCTAAAACAAGTCTTATAGATAATCTTTGATTACCTAAGCGGGGCAGCAGCCTTTGATTTAATAAAGTATCTTAATGAGCTTCTTATCAATACTCACTCATAACTGATAGCTGAATATCAGCTTTGATAGTCAGTGATTATGGTCTGTAATTAACACCAAATTACTAGCATCAAGGCCAGCAAATAACCTTTAAAAACAGGCATAAAGCCCCCACATAATTGTAAACTTAAAAAAGAAGAAAGCTAATATGCGTATGCCCGAACCGCGCTCGTCGCGCCAGTTAAATCAATTAGCCACTCAGCTACAAGGCGAAGCTGAGATCAGTGGTGTCAATGCGTCAGGGACGCAAATATCAAGCCGCGCCTTTGAGATGGTCACCGACTTTGAGCCTGCAGGCGATCAACCGCAGGCGATTGAAAAGCTCGTTAAGGGTGTCAATGCTGATATGGATGAGCAGCTGCTGCTTGGCGTGACGGGTTCGGGTAAGACTTATACCATGGCTAAGGTGATTAGTGAGTGCCAGCGCCCAACGATTATCATGGCTCATAATAAAACTTTGGCGGCGCAGTTATATGGCGAGTTTAAAGCCTTTTTCCCGAATAACGCTGTTGAGTATTTTGTCAGCTATTATGACTATTATCAGCCCGAAGCTTATGTCGCGGCTAGCGACACCTTTATCGAAAAAGACAGCGCTATTAATGATCATATTGATCAGATGCGTCTGTCGGCAACGCGGGCATTGCTTGAGCGCCGGGATGCTATTATCGTCGCATCCGTCTCTTGTATTTACGGTCTGGGCGATCCGGAGAGTTATCTGAAAATGCTACTACACGTTGTGGTCGGTGACAAGATCGATCGTACCGCGACCATCAAACGTCTGGTCGAGATGCAATATACCCGCAACGAGCTAGATTTTGGCCGTGGTACGTATCGCTTGCGCGGGGAGCTACTTGACATCTATCCTGCGGAGTCTGAGCAGTTGGCGATTCGTATTCACCTGTTTGATGACGAGGTCGAAAAGATCACTTGGTTCGATCCTTTGACAGGCAAAACCGTACGCAGCGTGCCACGGATTACCATTTATCCCAAGTCGCATTATGTGACACCGCGTAATCGCCTCGAGGCCGCCAGCGAGACCATTCGTGCTGAGCTTGAGCCGCGTCTTGAGTACTTTCGTGATAATAATAAACTGATTGAAGCGCAGCGCCTCAAAGAGCGCACGCAGTATGATCTAGAGATGATTCAGCAGCTCGGCTACTGTAATGGTATTGAGAACTACTCGCAGCATCTATCTGGTCGTCCTTGGGGTGAGGCGCCGCCGACGTTGTTTGATTATATTCCAGAAGATGCGCTGCTGTTTATCGATGAATCGCATGTGACTGTCTCGCAGGTCGGCGCGATGTATAAAGGCGATAGGTCACGTAAAGAGAACTTGGTGAATTACGGTTTTCGCCTGCCAAGCGCGATGAATAACCGGCCGATGAAGTTTGAAGAGTGGGAGCGTATCAAGCCCAAGACCATTTATGTTAGTGCGACCCCTGCACAATATGAGCTTGAGCACAGCGAGCAAGTCGTCGAGCAAGTGGTACGTCCGACGGGGCTGATTGACCCTGAGATTGAGATACGCCCTGTGCTCACGCAGGTCGATGATGTGCTCTCAGAGATTACCAAACGCCGCGAGCTGGATGAGCGCGTATTGATTACCACTTTGACCAAACGCATGGCGGAGGATCTCACCAGCTATCTCAAAGAATACGATATCAAGGTGGCCTATTTGCACTCCGACATCGATACCGTTGAGCGTATGCAAATCATTCACGAGCTGCGTACGGGTGTTCATGATGTACTCGTCGGCATTAACCTGCTGCGTGAAGGGCTCGATATGCCAGAAGTGTCATTGGTGGCGATATTTGATGCCGATAAAGAAGGCTTTTTGCGCTCTGAGCGCTCCCTTATTCAGACCATTGGCCGCGCTGCTCGCCACCTAAACGGTAAAGCGATTCTTTACGCCGATAGTATGACGCCAAGTATGGAAAAGGCGATAGAGGAGACCGATCGTCGCCGCGAAAAGCAAATCGCCTTTAATGTGGAGCATAACATCACGCCAAAAGGCGCGCGCCGTAGTGTCACTGATAAAATCGATACCGGTGAAGAGCTTGATGCTAACGACAATCAAGCGATTCCAGTTAAGAGCAATCTGCCGGATGTCGATATCAGTATACTCAGAAGCCCTGATCTGCTGGCTAAAGAGATCAACCGTCTTGAGAAGCTAATGAAGCAGTTCTCGCGTGACCTCAAGTTTGAGGATGCTGCTAAGACACGCGATAAAGTGCTAGAGCTCAAGGCGCATTTGATTTAGAAGTATGCGAAGCTGAAAACACGATATTTCGATATAACGAAGAGCGGCTATTCTTACTAACTATAAACGCAGTTTTACATTTTTCACCTTAAAAATAGCGAGTTCATTTTATAGAATAAATTAATAAAGTATCGTTTGATAAAGTTAGCTAAAGCCTTATACAGACTTTAGCTAAAAAATAAGATTTTCAATAAATTATTCTAGGAGTATAACCATAGTGGACGTCAAATCGTTATTTAAAAAAGGAATCGAAAAAGAGTTACTCGATGTCGATGATTATATTTTTACGCCGCAGCGTTTCGATATGATGATTGATGAGGGAGAGCTGATTTGTGTGCTAAATAGTGACGGTAGTGTCAATGTGTTTTATAGCAAACAAGGCATTACTGATGTCAGAGCGGCGGCGCGTAAGCATCCCTTTACTGATTTTGAGACTGAGCTGCATCACGGTCTTTATGACGACGTGATTGAAGATCTCATCGATGGTGTTAATGAGATCATAAACACGCATTCTAAGTATTTCCGCCGTAGTAAAGTACTACCGATGGCGGCAGCTGTAGGTCCTGATACGGTTATTACTGATGCAGATAAGCTCTAAGCGCTTGAAGGTTTTAGAGTAGCGTTGTTTAGAGAGTTTCTATAGAGTCTACAAAAAAGAGGTGCACTAATTGTTTAGTGCACCTCTTTTATTGTGACTTGATCGTCGCTTGGTGTTAATACACTCGAATCAAACCGTTTTTACTGCGACAGCTTTGTCTTTGGAGGCCAGAGCGGGTGAGTCCATAATAGCTCGAGCTTGTGAGCTATCTACCAAATGATTCGTTGATGTTTGCGTGACTAAGCCTTTGGCAAAGCGAGTGCTATCGTTGCGCTCTTTTAAGGTATCGGTATAGTACCATTCACAGCCGAAGGCTTGCTCAGTGATATCAAGAAGCATGTAGCCATGATCAACTTGATTATTAAATTTTTGGTGCGGATTGGCTTCTGGGCCTGAGTTTTCCTCAGGCAAAGCTAATGACGTTAAAGCCGGACAGACGAACTCTACCGCCAGCGAGCCTTCTCCAGTGTCTGGATTATAGCTGCTAGGCTCAAAAGGGTTTTTGGCGACATCAAAGGCAAAAGAGGCGTGATAGTCCCCCGTCAACACGACGGTGTTTTTGATGTCGTTATTGTCGATATAGTCTAATAGGCGATCGCGCGCACTGGCATAGCCGTTCCAAATATCACCAGAGTTGGTTGCAGACGCTCCCATAAATGGCGCTAAAATTACTTGCTGACCTAGCACTTGCCAAGCTGCGCCGCGATTTTTACCATCCATTAGGTTTAGATAGAGCCAGTTTTCTTGCTCAAGTCCAAGTAGTTGACGCTCAGGCTCATTACTAGCAGAGGCGTCAAGCTTCTCACGGCCAAAGATACGAGTGTCTAACATATTTAAGTCAAACAGCTTACCAAACTCAAAACGTCTATAAATACGCAGTTGACTATCTAGCTCATTGCTATCATCATCGCGAATCGGCATCCACTCTTACGATAGCTTAGACTGGTTGCTATCAAAACTCTCTACTATCAAAAATAAGAATGCTTTATAAATAAAAAATAGCTTATCCACAATTTATATGAATAAGCTATTTTAAACAATTACTACGCCTAGTTTATTTGCACAATGACGCGGTTTGTAACCGCTTAGCCAACGATGCTGCCATAGCAGCTTTGTAGCGATTTTGCGACGACTCGAGTGACCAGTTGCGTACGATAGCTTGGATCTATTGCCGCATTACCTAATTCAACGAGAGTCACTTGCTGCGGTGCTTGCTCACTGACGCAGCCGCATACCCGAGATTTAACCGCTTCTTCTTGCTCATCACTCATCGCCGCGCTAGCAATACGCCACGCATTTTGGTTTTCGATTTGGCTGCGGCATTGGTTATCAATAGCGGCTTTGAAGACATTCATACCGATCTCATTGGCCGTACCGATAGCATCGCCTGAATTACTAGTAGCGCCAGTAGAAGCGCAGCCTGTTAGAGCAAGAGCCGCTAGCATAGTAGTGGAGAGTACAAGTTTTTTCATTATTTAGTCCTTTAAGCTGAATTTGTAATAGGCAAAATAGCACGACTGGTTTTTAATTCATAGTGGCAAGCTTTATACATGAGATATAAAAAACCAGCTAAGCGACGCTTAACTGGCGATATGGTTGCAAGTATCTAGTCATTAATGATTTAACTGATGGTTTAGACGTTTTTGCTGCTTTGTTTTTGCTGAATCTCTTTGGCAAGTTTGTAGCAATCCTCAACATGATCAGAGGCAATTTTTTTGAAGATAGTGTAGCCCATAGTCGCTGCAACGAGTTGCCCGCCTAATGGTACAAACTTCGTCACTTGTTTTGCTGCGATACGGCCGCCGAAGCCTTGAATGGTCTTTTTGACGATACCGCGAGTGGCCATTAAGCCTGCGAAGTCAACGGTCCGATCTCTGATAGCGCTCCAGTGTACCTCACGCGACTC
This sequence comes from Psychrobacter submarinus, assembly GCF_904846685.1. Lineage (GTDB taxonomy): Bacteria > Pseudomonadota > Gammaproteobacteria > Pseudomonadales > Moraxellaceae > Psychrobacter > Psychrobacter submarinus. The sequence continues at coordinate 839,699 of NZ_CAJHBQ010000001.1, read as the reverse complement.
TAGATCAATGGCTGATTCGCGGTCTTCGATGAGGCCAAAACGCTCACTAATCTCAGGGATGAGCTGAGTGAGCATACCTGCATCAACGGCAACATCAAAAAACGGTACAGGCACAACCGCTACACCGGCTGAAAGCTTCGCGCGTTTTTTGACTAATTTTAAGCACTCTTTTCTGACTTGTTCGAGGTCTAAGTTGGGATCAATAGTGTTAGGAAGTTTTTCAGCTTTTGGCGTCGTTTTCATAAATTATCCTTATAATTGGGTGAATAATAATAGGGTGAATAGTTAAAAGTGGAAACAAAAAAGTTAATTTATAGTTTAAGGAAATATCTGCACTGTACAATCATAGCTTTGTAGCAAATTGCAGAAAAGTAGCGCAAAAATGCACGGTTTTTGTAACTGCTATCATAAGTTTTTCTCTAAAAGCTATGCAGCAGACTATTCAAACGATAAGTGGTCGTAAGATAAAAATTAATATTGTGACCCTCTACTAAAGCCAGTAGAATACCGCTATGCTAAATTTAACTCCTCGCTTTACTGGTACTCGTATCGACGAGCTACCCATCGCGCTGCAAGCGCTCGCTGCTCAGTCTTTCACCCTGGCTCGGTTATATGCCGGCCGAGGTATCATGCAGCCTGAAGAGCTTGAGACTCAGCTTTCAGGTTTGCTGCCTGCTGAAGACTTGCATGGCGTCACACAAGCAGTGCGTTTATTAGATGCAGCTATCGATGAGAGCAAGCGCATTTTAATCGTCGGTGACTTTGACTGTGACGGTGCAACGAGTACGGCGCTGATGATGCGTGCGTTAACTCAGATGGGAGCGCAAGTCGATTTCTTAGTGCCGGATCGCTTTAAGTACGGCTATGGGCTAACGCCTGAGATTGTCGAATTAGGCATTGAGACTTATCAGCCTGATTTGATTGTTACCGTTGATAATGGTATCTCAAGTCATGAGGGCGTTGCACGCGCGCAAGCGGACGGTATCACCGTTATCATTACCGATCATCATCTAACGACCAAAGCGACGCCGCCGGCTGAAGCTGTGGTCAACCCTAATCAGCTAGACTGCAGCTTTGATAGTAAGGCTTTGGTGGGAGTCGGCGTGGCTTTTTATGTCTTAGGCAGGCTTGCAAAGCTTAGACGTGAAGCGGGTAAACCGGCGGTGCAAGTCAGTCAATATCTAGACTTAGTAGCGCTCGGCACTATCGCTGATGTCGGTGTACTCGATAAAAATAACCGTATCCTTGTTCATCATGGGCTAAATGCCATTCGCCAAGGGCGCTGCTGCATCGGTATTTTAGCCTTGCTTGAGCAAGCAGGACGTGACCCTAAGCAGCTGCATGCGCAGGACTTTGGCTTTGTATTGGGGCCACGGATCAATGCAGCGGGACGTATGGACAATATGCGCATCGGTATTGAGTGCTTATTGACCGATGACTGGGGGACAGCCCAGCGCTTAGCACATGAGCTTGAGCGACTTAATCGCAGTCGCCGACAAGTCGAGGGCGAGATGCGGGCGCAGGCTGATCAAATTATTAAGGATTTAGAGAATGATAGCGCAGCTGACAATACTCTAGAGACTGATCTAGAAGGCAGCGATGATACTATTATCGCCTCTACAGTCAAAACAAAACCAACCGAAGGTGCTGGGCCAGCCACTGCTACCAAGCGCAGCTTAGTGCTCTATCAGGACGACTGGCATCAAGGCGTCATCGGTATCGTCGCAGGCCGCCTAAAAGAAAGCCACTATCGGCCAAGTATTGTCTTTGCTCCTGCAGATACCGAACGTACGGGAGACGACGACGCAATCAAAGGCTCGGCGCGCTCCATCGCTGGGGTGCATATTCGCGACGCTATTGAGCAAGTCGCTGAGCAAAACCCCGAGCTTATTACCCACTTTGGTGGTCATGCGATGGCCGCTGGCTTGACGATTAAACGTCGCAATTTTGATGAGTTTGTCATCGCTTTTGATGAGGTTCTGGCGGAGCTGGATCAAGAGGTTTTCGCTGAACAAAAATTCACCGATGGTGAGCTGCAAGCAAGCGACTTTAGCTTATGGTTCGCTGATGAGTTGGCCGACGCGAGTATCTGGGGACATGGCTTTGCCGCGCCAATATTCGATGGCGTCTTTGAAGTATTAAGCTTTAAGATACTCAAAGACAAGCATCTCAAACTCTCCTTACGCTATCCTGGTGTGCAGTATCCTATCGATGCTATTTATTTTAATTTTGATACCGATGTCTGGGATTACCGCGCCGAAAAGGTACATATCCTCTTTGAGCTCGATGTCAATGAATGGAATGGTAAACGCAGCTTACAGCTGATGGTCAAAGATTTGGCTTTAGTAAACTAAGAGTCTAACGCCGCCATTCTAAGGAAGGGAACTGCCAATCGTAGCGAATAGCTAACATACGAATGCTAAAGATAGCACTCATAGTACAGATATCTGCAACCCAAACTGCTACCCCCAAATTGTACAAGGCGAAGTACAAAATACCGCCAGCTAAAGCGGCACTGATATAGATCTCTTGTTGTAGTACCAACGGGATCTCATTACAGATCATATCGCGGATGATGCCACCGACAATGATCGTAATAACACCTAATAGCAAGGCTACGGGCACATTAGCGCCCATGCTATCGGCAACTTTGATACCGATTAGCGTAAAAGCTGATAGCCCAATGGTATCAGTGAGTTTTAAAAACTTATCAACCCGCCTTGAGTTGGGATGAAAAAATATCTGCGTCGTTATAGAAGCTATGGTAATGACTGTCAGATAGCTCATATCCATCATCCAAAATAGTGGATGCCTATCTAAGATCACATCTCGCACGGTACCACCGCCAATCGCTGTGACAATTGAGACCAATAAACAGCCAAATACATCGAAGTTTTTGTGCTTGGCCAAAATCGTTCCAGAAACACTGCACGCAACGATACCTATCATATCGAATAAATATAATAACGAACGCGGGTTAAAAGTAGTGATTAAGGTTGTATCTAAAGCAATGTTTAACATAAGCGCGGCTAAGTGGTTATTAGTATCAATCAACGAGACGAATGGAAGGCAGATGCCAGTCAAACTTTACTGCTAACATACGTACGGCAAAGATAACACCGAGCATAATAAACTCGTTAAGCCCAGGGTTTAGGCCTAAATAGTCGAGCAATAGATAAGTCACGGAACCTGCGATACTCGCGGTGATATAGATCTCTCTTTGCAGCACAAGCGGTATCTCATTGCAGATAATATCACGTAGTAAGCCACCAATAATAGCCGTCCAAACGCCCATCATAATGGCAATCAGAGGCGATATATCTTGATGAAGAGCGACCTTAAAGCCAATAACGCTAAAGGCGGCAAGCCCTATTGCATCAAAGAACCTCAGCGCATTGTCGATTTTATGATACAGATGAAAAAACACTTGTAGGGTAAGGGAGGTTGCGGTGATGACGATGACATAATTGAGATCGGTCATCCAAAATAGCGGGTGGCGATCCAAAGCCATATCGCGCAAAGTTCCGCCGCCAATCGCATTCACCATAGAGACTAAGATACAACCGGCGATATCAAAGCCTTTATGCTGAGCCAGCAAGGTGCCGGCGATAGCGCAAGCAATCACCCCAACCATATCTAGCAGATATAATAAAATATCAGGAAAAATCAAGTCATTAACCATTGTTATGTTTTTCCATGCTGACGGCTCTTTATGGTAGATAGTTAATTATATTCAATAATAAATAAAAGCTTGCTTTGTGGTTAACCGTCTTTAGCAAATAGTATCAGCCCGATAATGATCAAACCAATACCGAGCAAACCCATCGCTGAAGGTACCGAGTTACCCAGTAATAATATCCCACCGATAAGGGCAAATATCACCTCACTGGCTTGGGTGGCATCGACGCCAGCCACTTCGCTTGAGGTCACCGCCTGACCGCGCGCGTACAAAAATATAGTAGTAGCCGCCACCCCGGCCAACAAAGCCACCAGCAATGTATTGAACACTTGTATGCTATCGGGCAACTCGGGTCGCACTATCATGCCCAAAAGTAGCCAAAATGGCAAACTCCCCAGAGTCATTAGCCAAACTTTGTTAAAGGCATTGTGTAGTAAGGTAGTCTCAATCGAGGGAATACGATGGATCAGAGTTTGCAGTAGTGACGGCGCAGGTGCGGCGGCAGGCAGAGCATTTAGAGCGGTGCTGGTGGTATTAGTGTCATATAAAGTAGGCGGCAGATCATAAGCTTCAGAGGTGAGTGGCTCGTCATGGGTGTCGGCAGTGCCAGATACGGCGTGCGACTGATCTGCCAAGTCAGCGGGTAACGCTGGCGTGCGGGAGTTATGAGTGACTTGCCAGACCAACTGATTGCCAATCGGGTAGCTAAAGGCGGCAATAAGGGCGGGCAGTGCGCCATAGAGCAGCATCTGTGCCATAGGGACGGCATGGGCAATATCAGTGTCGGCAAGTGCAGCGGCGTGCAAGCCCTCACTGACATTGACCATCACCACGCCAACAAACACCAAAAGGGCATAAAGGATGAATTTTTTATCAAAACGCTGGCCAAAGACCATCAGCACCAATAAGCTGGTAACGACGGTAAACATAAAGGTCGCCGCGACCACCCAGCCTGCCACATGATCGGCGGCATAGCAGATACCTGCATAAAACAGCCCAAAGCCAATACTGCCTGTGAGGCACCAAAAAACCCAGTGCTGACAAAAGACCGCTGTCAAAGCTTTGAGGCGCCCCATCCCTTGCTGAAACAAGATGATGCCGGTGATTATCAGCCACATAAAGACATAGCGCAGACTCGCCGACCAAAACCAGTGGCCGCCTGCCGCGCTCATCATCTCATTTAAAATAAATGTCGAGCTAAAAAACGCCCCTGCTAATAAGCCGAGTAGTATTAGCTTGATCATCTTTGTGCCCTTATACTTATTTCCGTGTCGTGTGAGCGATTTATACCGTTTTTCTTGTGCTCTTGATACAGCTGTTTAGCTGTTTATGATAACGCCGAGGCGATGTCCTATCGTTATTTGCCTTTTCACTGTTTGCCTTTTCACTATTTACCTTTGGCATCTGCCCAAATGATTTTGTGCAATTGCAGCTGAAAGCGCACTGGCAGGGCGTCGGTCAGTATCCATTCGGCAAGCTCGCGGGCAAGCACAGGCACCTCTGGACTGACCGCGTCATCGATATCATCTGCAACAGTAAACATCGGCGAAAACCAAACCGTGCCGACGCGTTTATCCAGCTGATGCTCAATGAGTGTGGCTTTTGCCCAGTCATAGTCAGTGCGGTTCATAATGACAAACTTAATCTGATCATGCTGGGTTAAGTGGTCAAGATTTGACCAAAGGTTTTTATCAGCTTCGCCTGAGCTTGGGGTTTTGAGATCCATGACTTTGCTGACCGCCGCTGGTACGTCTTTGACACTCAGCGCCCCTGCCGTCTCAAGGGAAATCTCATAGCCATCTCTGAGCAGGCGTTGCATCAGCTCGATGGCATTGGGCTGCGCCAATGGCTCACCGCCCGTCAGACAAATCCGCTTGCACGGATAGGTTTTGATCGTCGCTATGATGGCATCTAATGACTGACGCTCGCCACCTGTAAAGGCATACTCAGTATCGCAGTAGACGCATCTGAGCGGACAGCCGGTTAAGCGGACAAATATGGTCGGTAAGCCTGAGGTCAGCGCCTCACCTTGTAGCGAGTAAAAAATCTCTGTCAAACGCAGACCTGCGCTCGGGTCGGTGACAGGGATGGCGGCGGTGCGTAACGGCGACTGGTTCATAATGGTTTCAAATACAATATAGTTTCAACGACAATTAAGAGCTGATAAGGCGATAGGGTAATAAAGCGCTCGGCGATAAGCTTGTGCAAAAAGTCAGGTCGTAGGTGCGACCGCTTTATGCGAGGATAGCGCAAAAAATCACGGTGAATTATAACGTAACCAATGATATTACGCTGCGGCTAATACATAAAAAATTAAAATATAAAAAAAGATGCTGAAGCCATGCTCCAGCATCTGTATATAAAGTTATTTTACTAGGGCGTGTCCTCATTTTAAAAATGGTGATAAAAATGAGATAAATCGCAGTCAAACAAGGAAGATATCGCAAGTAATATCGAGATATTAGTCAGCTATTTGACACCGTTTGGCCAGATTTAGCCATTTTTAGCCCATTTAGATGGCTATCGATTGAATTGAGGACACGCCCTAAAAACGGTTTGGTACAAAAATCAACGTATACGCGAGCAGATTAGTCTAAGCGTAGCAGCTCATTAACCGCTGTTTTTGCACGCGTTTGCGCATCGACTTTTTTTACGATAATTGCAGCGTACAGGCTATGGGTACCGTCTTCTGATGGCAAGCTGCCTGGAACGACGACTGAACCTGCAGGGACACGGCCGCGATGGATCTCACCGGTTTCGCGGTCATAAATGCGTGTAGATTGACCGATATAGACGCCCATAGAGATGACTGCGCCTTCCTCAACGATAACGCCTTCGACGATCTCAGAGCGCGCACCAATGAAGCAGTTGTCTTCGATAATAGTCGGGTTGGCTTGTAGCGGCTCAAGCACACCGCCGATACCCACGCCGCCTGATAGATGGACGTTTTTACCGATTTGCGCGCAAGAGCCAACGGTCGCCCACGTATCGACCATCGCGCCTTGATCAACATAAGCGCCGATGTTGACGTATGATGGCATCAGTACCGCGCCTGCTGCGACATAAGAGCCTTTACGAGCGACTGCTGGTGGCACGACGCGTACGCCTGCTTCTTTAAACTGCGCCTCACTCCAATCAGCAAATTTGGTCGGTACTTTGTCATAGAACTGCACATGCTCGCCGGCAGCTTGCACATAATTGTCATTGAGACGGAACGAGAGTAGCACTGCTTTTTTGGCCCACTGATTAACGACCCATTCGCCGTCTTTTTTTTCTGCTACGCGCAAGCTGCCATTGTCTAATTGCTCAAGCACTTGCTCGATAGCATCACGGACATCTTGTGGCATATTGGCTGGGCTGTACTCGTTACGATTTTCAAAAGCTTGTTCGATGGTTTGTTGTAATGACATAAAAATTCCTAAAAGTTAATATTCAAAGTACGATAAAGACAGAGCTATCACTTGCTGCTGGTATTGTCGCCAATTTTATAGGTTTTAGCAAATCATGGGCTTTTAGTCAGCTCAATTTGGCAATGACACTTCAGACAGATTCGCTTGATTACATAGTGACTCTATAGCTTGAGAGTAGTTGCTGCTATACAGTGTTGATATGACTATTTATCCAGTCCAAGATGTCTTGATAAACCCTCTGTTTTTCAAGTTCATGCAGTGGCTCGTGACGCATATGCGGATATAGCTTGATGTCCACCTCACTAAAGCTTTGCTCATTTAAGCGGTTGACCACTTTGCGTACGCCTTTGCTCATATTACCCACAGGGTCATTTTGTCCGCTGATAAACAGCATCGGAAAGTCTTTATTAATAGTCGCGGCCCAGTTTTTGTTTAGACCAGATTCCATTAAGTTAAATAGTGTTAAATAACCATTATTAGTAAAGTCAAAACCGGTTAGAGGATCGGCTTCATACGCTTCGATACTGGCTTGGTTTTCGGTTAGCCAAGCAAACTGTGAAGAAGAAATACGATTATTCAGCTTACTATTAAAGATTTTATTCATGATGTTAGCAAACACGGCATTTGGCTTTTTGGGAGCGATTTTGGCGAGCGCTTTATTAATAGGTAAAATAACCTTGGCTAAAGGATCAGTATCAGCGCTACCCATCAAGATCGCACCAGCAAAACTGTGCGCATGATGCTTCATCACCGTACGCACAATAAACGAGCCCATCGAATGACCCATAATAAAGTGTGGCACGTCCGGATACTTCGCCTTGAGGCTATCGGCCATGATAATTACATCTTTTAGCAACGACTGCACTGGGTGCTCTTCACCAAAGAAGCCAAACTCACTCTCTGACTTGACCGTTTTACCATGACCGAGCTGATCATAAGTGGCAACAGCGATACCGTGATCTGCTAAGAACTGCGCAAAATCGCTATAACGACCACTGTGCTCCGCCATGCCATGAACGATTAGTAGGGTGGCGGTTATATCTACCGAGCTGTCTTTTGGCGTAAAGAAAGTATGATGCAAATAATGGCTGGTATTCGATGAAGTAATTTGCTCAGTATTGCTCATAGCAGTATTCATATAAGGGTCCTTGATAAGTTAAATAGTTAATATACAGCCTGTTTATAATATAGTCGAACCACTATTAAAGTGTTACAGCGTTAGACTCGTTTAGCCTACTACTGTAGTACTTGCACTCGTCTGCCTTGTACCACTTTTAATATTGATTGACTATAGTACGGCCTATTGCGCGCTTGCATTGGCCTTAGCGCGATCATATATCGTTTTGCCTTCCTTGATGGTTTTTACGACTTCGATAAATTATTCTTACTATATTAATGGCCAAACATTTTATCCATCCTACAATAGACTGACTTAAAATTATATTAACTTATGTTGTAATCTTAGCGATATTTTCTAATCATCCATAAAAGCCTAAGTTATGAAAAAGCTATTCCCTAAAAAACAGCGCCCGAACAAAAAACTACTGCTCGCTGGAGCAGGGCACGCTCATATAGGTTTGCTACGTAGGCTTGCCCGTAAGCGTTTAGATACTCTTCAGGAGGTAGAAGTAAGCGTGATTACTGAGCATCCGCAGACGATTTATTCTGGTATGTTGCCGGGCTGGATGGCTTCTCATTATAAGCGTAGTGAGATCAGTATCAATATCGCTGCGCTGTGCAGACGTGCTGGCGTGACGCTAATACAGCGACCTATCATCGCGGTCGATGCGGATACTCAAACGGTTATTACTGTCAAAAACGCTAAAGACGCTAAAAACGCTAAAGACGAACGTTTTGATTACGAGCTGCTGTCGCTCAATACAGGCGCAGATACTGATATGACTTGGCTTAATACAGACGGCCTAGTTAATGAAGACTTAATAGATAAAGATTTGGCAGATAAAAATCTAAAGAATACCGTAATTCCCGTAAGGCCCATATTCAATTTCGTCGAGCAGTGGCAGCAGATCCTTAAGCAAGCTGAGCAAGTGAGTGATTATAAAGTTGCAGTAGTCGGAGCAGGCGCTGCAGCAACGGAGCTGGTGATGGCCGCGCAGTTTGCTTTGCAGCAAATTAATCCTAGTCATCAAGCTTATTTGGTTTGCGGTGAGCAGCTGCTATCAGGCTTTGATGCAGGCTTTCGCTCTCGCGTCATCAAGCAATTACAGCGCCGTAATATTGAGATTATCTACGAGCGCGCCAAAGGTTTAGCTGGTGGTAAATTAGCGACCTCTAAGCAAACGCTAGCGGCCGATGCGACTATTGCGGCTACTGGGGTGATGGGTTCGGCGTGGGCCGCGCAGACTAACCTTGAAACGGTAGATAAGGGCTTTATTGCGGTCAATGATAAGCAGCAAAGCACTTCGCATGATAATGTCTTTGCCGTAGGCGATGTGGCGTCACGCGTGGATCGAGAGATGGCACATTCTGGGGTGCATGCAGTATTTGGTGGCAAAGTGGAAGCGGATAACTTACTGGCTTATTTAGTAGGAGATAAGTTAAAAAGCTATCGACCCAAAAACCGCACTTTGTATTTGCTCGCTTGCGGTGACAAGTACGCAATCGGCAGTTGGGGCAATTTCAGCGCGCAGGGACGCTGGATTTGGTATCTTAAGCGCTATATCGACAAGCGTTTTGTCAACGCAAAATAAGTAGAGGCTGCACGAACCACATTAAAGATATTAATTTATAAAACAATAGCTTAGCACTATTGATTATTTAGTTACACTGACTACCACTGCGCGTTACAATAGAATAATTAAACAGTGTAATAATAAATGAGTTAACACTCAAAAAAGCTATTCATCTTTAAATTATTCCTATATTCTGCTTGTATACGCAGCAAATATCAAAGATTAAAACCATTATCATCCAAAGGTCATACGCTATGAAATCCACTATTGAATTGCTTGAACATACGGATTTTCCTGCTATTAAGCGCCGTAAATTAACCACGCTGCAAGTCAATCTAGGGTACCTGTGCAATATGTCCTGCGTGCATTGTCATGTGGCAGCAAGCCCTTATCGTACCGAGATGATGTCGCGCGAGTTGGTTGAGCTGATTTTAAAAGTACTGCAAGCGCAAAATATCGATACGCTTGATTTGACCGGCGGCGCACCCGAGATGCACGACGATTTTAAATACTTAGTCGTCGAGGCTCGTAAACTTGGCGTTAAAGTCATTGATCGCTGTAATTTGACGATCTTGATGGAAGAAGGTTTTGAGGATACGGCGCAGTTCTTAGCGGATAATGGCGTCGAAGTGGTCGCCTCACTGCCTTGTTATTCACTTGAGAACGTCGATAAGCAGCGCGGCAAAGGCGCGTTTGACGACAGTATTTTAGGGCTACATAAGCTTAATGCTTTGGGTTATGGACGTGCAGATACAGGTCTGACTTTAAATCTAGTATATAACCCACAAGGCGCGACCTTACCGCCCAATCAGCAGATGCTAGAGGCGGACTATAAACGTGAATTAAAAGAGCACTTTAATATAGAGTTTAATCAGCTTTTTGCGTTGACCAATATGCCGATTCAACGTTTTGGTGCGGTACTATTGGCTAAGAACGAATTCCATCCTTATATGGATTTGCTCAAAGATAACTATGATGCGGGGAATCTTAAAGAGGTGATGTGCCGCTCGACTATTAGTGTTAATTGGCTCGGCGAGCTGTTCGATTGTGACTTTAATCAACAGCTTGAGATGCCTGTACCCAATAAATCGCGCCAGCATTTGCGCGACCTGCTCACCCAAAATCCTACTGGTGACGATATCGCTATCGGTGACCATTGTTACGGCTGCACAGCAGGGCAAGGTAGTAGCTGCGGCGGCGCTTTAGAAGACGAAAAAGTAAGTGTGGCTTAGAGCTAGTTCTAAGCATTTTGATTTAAAAAACTTATCAGCATTAACGGAGCTCATCTCATGCTTATAACTAAAACTTCATTTTCTAAAGCTTTAACGACCAAAGCCCTTATTGCCGCAAGTCTTATGCTATCAAGCGCTGCCTATGCTGATTTTAATCACAGTACTTGGGATAGCTTATTAAATAAAAACGTCACTATGACCAACGGGGGCAAAGCATCTGTCGTTAATTACAATGGCATGAAAGCGGACCAAAGCAAGCTTGATGGCTATTTGGCAGCGACGGCTACGGTCAGTCGGTCTGAGTTTAACCGCTGGAGCAAAGATGAGCAATTGGCGTTTTTAATCAACGTCTATAATGCGGGTACTGTGGATTTAGTGCTGACTAAGTACCCTAATATAAAGTCGATTAAAGATATCGGCGGTATATTTAGCTCGCCTTGGAAACAAGACTTTGTCAACGTACTGGGTAAAAAGCGCTCGCTTGATGATATCGAGCACAACCTGATTCGCGGTTCTGGGCGCTATAATGAGCCGCGTATTCACTTTGCGGTGAACTGTGCCAGCATTGGTTGTCCTGCATTGTTGGATGATGCTTACACAGGCAGTAAACTCGATAAACAATTAGAGCAAGTCACCCGCAATTTCCTCGCCGATAGTAGTCGTAACCGTCTCAAGGGCAGCACACTTGAGATCTCGCCAATATTTAAGTGGTATAAAGAGGACTTTGAGAGTAATTGGCGCGGCACTAAAGATTTAGAAGGGTTTTTGGCTCGTTATAACTCACCGCTCGGTCTTAATAAATCACAAACTGCTGACTTAAAAAGCGGCAAGACTAAGATCAGTTATACCAATTATAATTGGAATTTGAACAAGAAGTAGTGAGATAGCATGTCCACGGTTTCTATTATCGTTCCTATACTCAATGAGGCAAATAATCTGCCTCATTTGTTTACTCATATCGCTGGGCTAAACCCATCACCGCAGCAAATTATCTTGGTTGATGGCGGTTCAAACGATGATTCCTTCGAATGGGCACAAAAGTTTATTGCAGATTTAAATAACAGTAATCAGTCAGCTATTAATTGGCAAGTGGTTAAGTCACAAGCAGGTCGTGCGCGGCAGATGAACAAAGGCGCGTCCTTAGCAACAAGCGACATACTACTATTTTTACACGCTGATACTGAGCTGCCCACTCACGCTGTTGCAGATATCCAAACCGCTATGCAAAAATCAGAGTGGGGGCGTTTTAACGTTAAGTTAAACAGTCGTCAGCCGATGCTTTGGGTGGTCAGCCATATGATAAACTTACGCTCACGACTCACAAGTATCGCAACTGGTGATCAAGCGATTTTTATTACCCGTAAGCTTTTTGAGCAAGTTGGCGGCTATCCTCAGCAAGCGCTGATGGAAGATGTTGAACTATGCAAGCAGCTTAAAGCAAAGTCTAAACCTGCTTGTCTAAAGACTAAAGTCATTACCTCGGCGAGGCGCTGGGAGCAGCATGGCACTTGCCGCACGATACTGCTGATGTGGCAGCTGCGTTTTGATTATTGGCGCGGCGTCTCGGCGGACAACATTAAAGCGCGTTATTATAAGTAATATAGATAAGCCTAAATCAGAATAATACAGCTATGCTAACACTGGGTTTGTTGTATAGTGGATTAAATATAGAAAACTCTTAATATGACTCAAGAACAAAATACCTGCATTATCCTATTCGCTAAATTCCCTGCTAAAGGCATGGCAAAAACCCGCTTGCAACCTGCGCTTGGCATTGATGGTGCAGCAAAAATGGCAAAGCAGCTATTACTACATAGCGTAGAGCAAGCGTTAGCAACGGGCTTTAGCGTTGAATTATGTGTCAGTCCCCCTCCTAATACTCCTTGCTGGCAAACGCTGAATCTACCAGAGTCATTGACATGGTCAGCACAAGCCGATGGTGATTTAGGAGAGCGTATGTACACGGCTAGTACGCAAGCTTTGGCAAAGTTTAAAAAGGTGTTGTTAATAGGAAGCGATTGTCCCAGTTTGACGGCGGCAGTGATTCAAGATGCCGCGCAGCAGTTAGACAACTTAAATAGCGTCATGATTCCTGCTTTTGATGGTGGTTACGTACTGCTTGGCTTTAGGCAAATAAACGCGCACCTATTTACCAATATGACGTGGAGCGTCAGTGATGTGGCAGCAGTGACTAAGCAGCGTATTAAAGATCTAAATTGGTCATTAGCTTCGCTACAACCTCTACCTGATATCGATGAGCCAGAGGATTTACAATATCTGCCTGCAGGATGGCTTGATGGTTATGAGCTTAAGGATTATTAATTTACGATTATGACAAATGCAAAAGCCATCAACTATTTGATGGCTTTTTTTTGTGATAGAGGTCGATATTACTTGGGCAATAACGCATTAAGCTTGGTCTTAACCTCAATACTCATCGCCTCAATAGGGGTGACTAACGCTTGCGCTAGCGCGGTATGAGCAATAGAGTCAGGCTGCTCGCTGGCAAGTAAAGCCACGGCTTGTTTGACCACTTGCTGCGCGTTATCGGCGTTTTTCATAAGGTTTTGAATCGCATAATCAGCGCTGACATCTTCCTCACTTGGATGCCATGAATCAAAATCTGTCACTAGCGCAAGCGTAGCATACGCCATGCTCGCTTCACGTGCAAGCTTAGCCTCTGGCATATTGGTCATGCCAATGATGTCAGCATTCATCTGTCGATACCAATTGGACTCAGCGCGAGTAGAAAATTGCGGCCCTTCGATACAGAGGTAAGTCGCGGTACTATGACATTGGCCTTCGCTAATATTTGCCTGACTATAAGCGCGCTTTAACACCCCACCAAGCGCCACACATAAAGGATCGGCCATTGCTACATGCGCCACCGCTCCCTCACTAAAAAAGGTACTGGCTCGCTGTTTGGTCATATCGATCATCTGATCTGGAATGACCATATCTAAAGGTTTGAGATGCTCTCGTAGTGAGCCTACCGCTGAGACTGAAATGACATAGCGTACGCCCAAAGTTTTTAGCGCATAGATATTAGCGCGGTAGGGAACTTCTGACGGGCTAAATCTGTGCCCTTGACCGTGGCGGGTCAAAAAAGCGACAGTTACGCCATTTAGCTCACCCATGACAATGTCATCAGATGGCTTACCATAAGGCGTTGAGATTGTTACCTGACGCTTATTGCTTAGCGCTTGCATCTGATATAAGCCGCTACCGCCGATAATGGCAATGTCGGCGGATAAATGAGCGGTGTCTTCTACTAAGGTTGAAATCATATCAGTCCCAGATGGAGGAGTTAAAAACGAGTCATTATAATTATCAGTAACGCTTGTCTTTTAAGATAAAATAGCGATTAAAATACTAAACCGAGCGGTTGACGATAACCATTAGCGTTTGGTAACTCTTTTATACAGCCCTTGAGCCAACTCCTTAACCACCATGCTTTGACTTTGTACAAAGCCTTCGTATTTAGGCAAGTTATCATCCACGTCTCTGATACGGCGATTATAAAATAGGTGCATAGCAGGCTCTGGCAAGGCCGCTTTATCAGGATAATTATCAGTAGGGATTAATACCAGATTGCCGCCTACCGCCGTCTCTATACTAGGCTTATGACAACGCTTACACAGTCCGCGGCTGATATTAGGCGGCATTTTCCAACTACGAAAGCGGGTTTTATCAATCTGCACTTCGCTAAGGTCTGACTTTAGTAAAACCGTCACATCATTATAAGCTTTACCGGTATAGTCCTGACAAATCGTGCAGTGACAAATAAAGCGAGCCATAGGAGTATGGTTGATGGTATAAGTATTGCTATAGCAGGAACAAGAGCCTTCTTGCGGGGTGAAGTCGTCACTCATAAGGTAGTCCTTTTTTATAAAATTAGCGGTAGGTATCTATGAAATTCATTAAGACAAAATATAGCATTTTCTGTATCCGGCAGTGTAGTGGCTTTAAGTAGAGTTGCTAAGGACTTATGCTAATCATTAGCATAAAAAAAGAGACCCAAGCCGGGTCTCCATTTTTTATTATCAATCCATTCTTAACAGCCAAGCTTACCTTCCGCCTCAAGCGCCTTTTTACTACGAATCGGCGCAGGGCAATCTTCACCGTAATACTGGCGATCGGCAAAGTAGCTTGAGCGTACCATGGGACCGGCCCAAATGCTAAAGAAGCCGATCTTTTTGCCATAGTCCATATAGCGCTGAAACTCGTCCGGATGCACATAGCGATCGACAGGAGCATGATTTTTACTCGGCTGCAAGTATTGACCCACCGTAATCATATCGACATCATGCGCTTTGAGATCATCAAGTAGCGCATAGACCTCTTCTTCGGTCTCGCCGAGGCCAACCATAAAGCCGCATTTGGTCGCGATATCAGGGCGACGTTCTTTATAAAGCTTGAGCAGATCGAGCGAGTGCTGATAATCAGAACCTGGACGGAAGGCTTTGTATAGACGTGGCACGGTTTCGATATTATGGTTAAACACATCAGGAGCTGTTTCGGTGAGTAAGTCTAAGGCAATATCCATACGGCCACGGAAATCAGGCACTAAGATTTCGATCAGGCAGTTTGGGCTTAGCGCCCGTGATTCGTTGAGTACTTCGACAAAATGCTGCGCGCCGCCATCTTTTAAATCGTCGCGATCGACTGAGGTGATCACTGCATATTTGAGCTCAAGACCTTGAATAGTCTCGGCGGTATGACGCGGCTCATCCTTGTCTAGCTCATTAGGGCGACCATGACCGACATCACAGAACGGACAGCGGCGAGTACAGATATCACCCATAATCATAAAGGTGGCGGTGCCGTCACCAAAGCACTGCGCAAGATTCGGGCAAGCGGCTTCTTCACAAACAGTATAGAGCTTTTGTTCGCGTAGTTTGGCTTTGATACGCGCCACCTCAGCAGGTGAGGACATTTTTACTCGAATCCAATCCGGCTTTTGCTTCGCTTCGACTGTCGGGATTACTTTAATCGGGATGCGCGCGACTTTATCGTAGCCACGCAGCTTTTCACCTTGAATGGCTTTTTTAGGTTTTACTCTTGGCGCAGGAACATGGGTTTGTACGGCAGTAGTCATAATCAATGATCTCTTAACCCTTTATAGTATAAGGGTTTATGGAATTATCAGTATGCTTTAAAGGTGTCTTTATTATAGCAGATATTGCGCTCAGGGTTTATTATTCAACCCTTTGTGCTATGGCTTTTTGTTTAAGTTATCAATATCTATACCCATCTCCTTAAACACTTCGATAGCCGCGCGAAAAGCCTCTTGGGTAGCAGGCGCGCCGCAGTAAGGCAGGCTGTGCATGAGTACCTCACGAATCTCGGCGACAGTTGCGCCATTGTTAATCGCGCCTCTGATATGACCTTTTAGCTCATTTGGGCTCTTTTGCGCAATCAAAAATCCTAAGGTAACCAAGGAGCGATACTTACGCGGTAAGACGCTATCGTCTTGCCAAGTGGTGCCCCAAGCGTGCTCAATGATCCAATCTTGTAAGGGCTGAGTAAAGGCTGTGGCGGCATCGAGTGAGCGCTTAACGTGAGCCTCGCCCATGACCTCAGTGCGCACTTTTAACCCTTTTTTATAGTTTGAGTGCTCATTATTATTGCTCATTTTATTATCCTTAACTTTTAAAATTGAATCGGAACCGTTCGCCGAGTCGGTCTTGATATTATTTAATGTCATGATGCTATTTAATATAGAATCATGAGTTAATATTGAACCATGAGTTAATATTGAATCGTTAGTTTTCGAGTGCATTGAACTTATATGTCTAATATTTACTCTAGTAGCCACTACTATTTTTATAATAAATATTGAATATGGCTTGATTCTACGCCTTTTGCAGCCTAAGCCATTAACTTTTTGAGCGTTTTAAGCTATCATTGCAGCACAAATATTTCAATGACCACATTCCCTTAATTATTTCCTATAGTGCATCGACGAAGGCAGTCATTCTGACTACTCACGCAATGTACTAGCCCAACTACGAGGACAATTATTGTGTTAGAAGCTTATCGTAAACATGTCGAAGAACGTGCTGAGCTAGGAACTGTACCGCTTCCACTAAATGAAAAGCAGGTAGCCCAGTTGGTTGAGCTACTAAAAAACCCACCAGCGGGCGAAGAAGCGTTCTTAATGAACCTGCTAGAAAACCGTATTCCAGCTGGCGTTGACCAAGCCGCTTATGTAAAAGCTGCATTTTTGGCCGCTATCGTTAAAGGCGAGGCGAGCTCACCACTTATCGATAAGAAAAAAGCGGTTGAAATTCTAGGCACCATGCAAGGCGGCTACAACGTACAGCCATTAGTGGCAGCATTGGATGATGAAGAAGTTGCTCAAGATGCGGCAGAAGCGCTTAAGAAAACTTTGCTCGTATTTGACGCGTTCAATGACGTGACTGAAAAAGCCGAAGCCGGTAACGACATCGCAAAAGAAGTGATTCAGTCTTGGGCTGACGCTGAGTGGTTTTTGAACCGTGACGAGGTACCAAAGAAATCTACTTATACAACCTTTAAAGTCACAGGCGAAACCAACACTGATGACTTATCTCCTGCGCAAGACGCGTGGAGCCGTCCTGATATTCCACTGCACTCGCTTGCCATGCACAAAAACTCTCGTGACGGCATTACTGCTGACGAAGAGGGCGTGCGCGGTCCAATGAACCTTATTGATGAGCTAAAAGAAAAAGGCCATCCACTTGCGTACGTTGGTGACGTCGTCGGTACCGGCTCTAGCCGTAAGTCTGCGACCAACTCAGTGCTATGGCTGATGGGCGAAGATATTCCAAACGTACCAAACAAACGCGGCGGCGGTCTGGTACTGGGTAACAATATCGCTCCTATCTTCTTTAATACGATGGAAGATTCTGGCGCCTTGCCAATCGAAAAAGTAGCTGTCGATAACCTAAACATGGGCGATGTGTTTGACATCTACCCACATGACGGCAAAATCACTAAGCATGACTCAGACGAGATCATCTCAGAGTTCAAACTAAACTCGCCAACGCTACTTGACGAAGTGCGTGCTGGTGGCCGTATTCCATTGATCGTTGGTCGTGGTCTCACTAACCGTGCTCGTGAGTACATGGGTCTGGGTCATTCAGACGTATTCGCCAAGCCAGAAGAGCCAGCCGATACTGGTAAAGGCTTTACACTCGCGCAAAAAATGGTCGGTAAAGCGTGTGGTCTACCAGGCGTACGTCCGGGCATGTACTGTGAGCCAAAAATGACTACCGTTGGCTCTCAAGATACCACAGGTCCAATGACGCGTGATGAGCTAAAAGACTTGGCGTGCCTAGGTTTCCAAGCAGACCTCGTCATGCAGTCATTCTGTCACACCGCTGCTTATCCAAAGCCAGTTGACGTTGAGACTCAGCACACGCTACCTGACTTTATCATGAACCGTGGCGGCGTCAGCTTACGTCCGGGCGATGGTATCATTCACTCTTGGCTGAACCGTATGCTACTGCCAGATACCGTTGGTACTGGTGGTGATTCGCACACGCGTTTCCCAATGGGCATCTCGTTCCCAGCGGGTTCTGGTCTGGTAGCCTTTGCTGCAGCCACTGGTGTGATGCCACTAGATATGCCTGAGTCTGTGCGTGTGCGCTTCGTCGGTGAGCGTCAGCCTGGTATCACGCTACGTGACCTAGTCCATGCTATTCCTTACCAAGCGATCAAAGAAGGTTACTTGACGGTCGATAAAAAAGGCAAAATCAACGAGTTCAACGGTCGTATCCTTGAGATCGAAGGTCTAGAAGACCTAACTGCTGAGCAAGCGTTTGAGCTATCTGATGCCTCAGCTGAGCGTAGTGCTGCCGGTTGTACTATCACGCTATCTGAAGAGTCGGTGACTGAGTACCTAAACTCAAACATCACCCTACTTAAGTGGATGATCTCTGAAGGTTATGGCGACGCGCGTACCATCAGCCGCCGTATCGAGCAAATGCAAGACTGGCTTGCCAACCCAAGCCTGATGCGTGCTGATGCAGACGCTGAATACGCCATCGATATGACTATCGATATGAACGAGATCAAAGAGCCAATCCTATGCTGCCCGAACGATCCAGACGATGCCAAGACTCTAGCAGACGTGGCTGGCGACACCATTGACGAAGTATTTATCGGTTCGTGCATGACCAACATCGGTCATTTCCGCGCGGCAGGTAAACTGCTACAAGACGTCCCAGCGGGTAGCCTGAAGACTCGTCTATGGATCGCACCACCAACTAAGATGGATGCCCGTCAGTTGATGGAAGAAGGTTATTACAACGTCTACGCACAAGCCGGCGCTCGTACTGAGATGCCAGGCTGCTCACTATGTATGGGTAACCAAGCACGTATCGCACCGAAATCTACTGCGGTATCGACGTCGACTCGTAACTTCCCGAACCGTTTGGGTCAAGGCGCAAACGTTTATCTTGCGTCAGCTGAGCTTGCTGCAGTCGCTGCAGTACTGGGTAAACTGCCAACTAACGACGAATACCAGCAGTACGCTGGCATGCTTAACAGCATGGGCGAGGAAGTGTATCAGTACATGAACTTCGATCGTATGGAAGAGTACACTGAAGAAGCGGATAAAATTAATGTTGCTCAGTTGACTTAATCTTGCTTTCAAGCTAATTAATAAGATAAAAAGAAACCCCGTATCAAAATGATGCGGGGTTTTTCGGTTTAAACACACTGGCTGATTTCTCTCACTACCTTCTGTATAATATAAAGGCAGGCGGAAACCGTGGCTCTGCACTTTTTTACTTTTTCTATCTCGGGACGGACCGAGACTTTAATTATGCACTTATCATTTAGGTGCTTTGGAGTCTCGGTTGATTACTTTATCCCCTCTCAAACGTCGCATCGTCTATGTGACTGTCTTTGAAATCATCGCGATTATCTCATCCACTTGTATATTGATGATGCTCAGTGGTAGTGATACCGCAGAGTCTTTGCCAGTGGCGGTGATAGTATCATTGGCTGCTGTGATTTGGAATTTTATATTTAACACTGTCTTTGAAGCTTGGGAGCAGCGCCGGCAAGTGGCTAAGCGCACGTTACTGATACGCAGCATTCATGCACTAGGTTTTGAGGGCGGCTTGGTATTGGTTTGCTTGCCGATTTATATGACTTGGTACGATGTCGGTTTGCTCAAAGCCTTTACGATGGAGGCGGCGTTACTGCTGTTTTTCTTGGTATACACTTTCATTTTTACTTTAATCTTTGACAAGGTTTTTACTCTACCGCATCAATATAAAAGCGCTTCTACTTTTCAATAAATCTTACTGTATAAAATCATTATGAAGCATCTTTTATTTATGAGAATTTAGAAGAGTAAAAGGCTACCTAATGGTAGCCTTTTTGGTTATATAGTCGAACCACTATTAAAGTGTTACGGCGTTAGACTCGTTTAGCCTACTACTGTAGTACTTGCACTCGTCTGCCTTGTACCACTTTTAATATTGATTGACTAGGGCGTGTTGAACATTCACAAATGCGCACTGCTGATCGCTACTAGTTTATCAAAGCTGTGTTCTAGTCGTCGTTAAAATTGCAGGTAATGCTTATTGCATTGGCTAGCTGATTTTATTTAAATAGTCACAACGACTAGGACGATTTTAGCATCAGCCCTCACGATAACAACAGGGACAAGACTATTTTTTGCCGCTTTATTGATAAAAATAGACGCTTAGAACGACTAAACTTACCATTTTTATCTGCAAATCGCCTAAAAAATAGTCTCTGTCAGTGCCATGGTCGAATGTTCAACACGCCCTATATTAAAACTACTAAGGTGTAAAAAACAAACTAAACTAGACGTTTTACTTCCCTTTATAAACCGGCTTGCGCTTTTCCATAAACGCTGTAATCCCTTCCTTAAAATCATCAGTCTGAGCCATGATGTTTTGTTGCTCGACCTCCATGCCTAGCGCTTCATTAAGTCCTGAAAACGCATGAATGTTGATCATATGCTTCATAGAGGCCAGCGCCTTACCCGGTAGTTGGCTTAAGCGTGTGGCTAGGACGTTCACTTCATTGTCAAGTTCCTCGGCGCTGACCACTTTATTGACTAAGTCTAATCTTGCGACGTCATCGGCTTTAAGCTTATCACCAAGCATCACAAGCTCGGTCGTTTTCGCCGCGCCAACCAATTGATTGAGTAAATAAATACCGCCTGCGTCAGGGATTAGGCCGATATTGACAAAGGCTTGCACAAATTTGGCATTATCAGCTGCGATACGAAAGTCACAGGTCAGCGCTAAGTTCATACCTGCGCCCGCCACCGCGCCTTCTAATTTGGCAATGATAGGTTTATGGATATTACGCAACTTTAGGCTGACCTCAGCAACTTCGCGCAGCATAAAATCAAGCTTAGCCACGAGCGCTTCTGACTCCATACCGTTCTCTAGCATCTCGCCGATATGACCACCACTAGAGAAGTTATTGCCGCTGCCTTGTAAGACGATCACGCGTACTTCATTATCTTGATCTGCCTTATCAAGCGCTTCCATAATCGCACCTTTCAACGGCGTACTAAAAGCGTTCAGGGTTTTGGGATCGTTCATAGTGATAGTGGCGATGTGGTTGGTTACTTGATAATCGACAAGCGCTTGTGACATAAGGGTCATCCTTGTAATCGTTAGGGGTTAAGTAAATCTAACTGACTGGCAATGAGCTAACCAATAGCTCAATGCCAGTTACTAATGCTACGGCTAATACTCAAGCTAATTACTATAGCAGGTTAGGGGGCGCTCTAAAATATGATTTAGTGCACCTCTGCGCCATCTTTAGTAGTCGATACAAGCTACTATTTACAAATATCACTACTAAACTTAGGCGTTGTAAATTATGCTAATTATACGAAGTTAGACATAATGATATGCTCATTTGAACATTCGTATAGAGTTACGCATAGATTCAACAGTCACCACATAAACAAGGAAGAGTTATGCCAACGATTACAGTAAATAATGCCGACATTTATTATGAAGACAGCGCGCCCAATGATCATCAAAAGCCCGTAATTGTCTTCGCTCATGGGCTGCTTTGGAGCGGTAGAATGTACGACAAACAAGTCGAGCATTTTAAAAAGGACTATCGCTGTATTACCTTTGATTTTCGCGGACAAGGGCAGTCGCAGATTACCAAAGACGGCTATGATATGGATAATTTAACTAAAGACACCATTGGCTTACTTGACGCTCTAGATATCGATAAGTGTCATTTTGTTGGCTTATCTATGGGCGGGTTTGTGGCGCAGCGTATCGCGATACACCATCCTGAGCGCTTATTGTCGCTATCTTTGCTTGAGACTTCAGCGGATGCTGAGGATCCCAAAAACGTCCCTCAATACCGTAAATTAATGAAAGCGATTCGCTGGCTTGGTATGAAGCGGGTCAGTCAAAAGGTGATGCCGATTATGTTTGGCAGCACCTTTTTACAAGCCAAAGAGCGTAAGGCCGATCGCAAAGCATGGTTATCTATGCTGCAGAGTAATCGTAAAGGCGGCACGGTTAAGGCAACAACAGGCGTAATCGATCGCAAAGGAGTCTATGAGCAGTTAGGCAGTATCCAAACGCCGACTTTGATCATCGTCGGTGACGAAGATGCGGCAACCCCTTATGATAAGTCGGAGCGCATGCACTTTGCTATCGATGGCTCTAAGCTTGCAGTGATTAAAGGTGCGGGTCATACCTCAACTGTTGAAGAGCCTGAGCAAGTCAATAGAGTATTAGGTGAGTTTTTGGATAAGATTGAAGGCTGGTATTAATCAGTTAGGCTACCGCTTCTCAGTTAGAGCCAATTACAGCCGTTAGCTATACTCTGTATTGTTATTATTGATGGTGCCAAATACTTTTGCACGATTAATAATCTCTGTCGCCCAAGCGCGGTGTGTGGCTGGCTCCAGCATAGTATTGTTATATTTAAATACGGCTTTGGCCTCGCTATGGAGTATCGCTTGCGCCTCATCTAAGGTGCTCGCCGGTACGCAATACGCTTGCTGTACTAAGGCAATTTGATTGGGATGAATGACGGTTTTACCCACCAAGCCTAAGCTGACATCGCGAGTCAACTCTTGCATAAATAGCGTAGGCTGGTCTAAGTACTCAAATACCGGCGCGGTCAAATAAAAGCCATGCGGTACAAAGCAGCCAAGCAGCTGATAAGCCAAAGTACCGATAGGAGTGTCATAGACGATACTGTTCTTAGGACGGCGCAGACGTAACGCGGCAAATAGGTCATTACCGCCGATACGCAAAGCAAAAACAGGCTGACTGAACGCTTCTTTAAAGCCAATGGCCAGCTCTTGATTATGATGCGGATTAAACAGCGCCGCTGTCTCCAAAGTCGGCATTAGCAGCTGGTCGGTGCTGAGGTTCTGACAAGCCATGCGCCAATTAGATAAGCTGCACATATCTACCTTTGGCATCACAAAACCATCGAGCAGTTCAATATGCTTATAATGAGCCAGCTTTTGTAGCATCATCGGATTACGCGGACGCACAAACACTAAAGGACGCGTCGGCTGCTCTTGCTTATTGTTCTGAGGCGTCGAAGGATCATTGATACTATCAATATGCGCCGCCCAAGTGTTGAGCAGCTCTTGCAGTCTTTGTAGTGCTAGCTCCACATCATCATGGCTGACGGCGTCCTCAACACAAATAATAATACTATTAATCGTCGGTAATTTATCCCGCTTGATGACTTGCCAGATATCTTGCCGAGTCGCTGGCATATATAAGCTTGCGCCTAACTGATAAGGGTGATGAGTATGCGGCTTTAGCAAAGCGTGGCGCTCAGTGATGAGGTGCTCATAAGACTGCGTGTAATTATATAGGTTTGACTCATTATTAGAATTATCTGGCATAGTCGGTATCATAATTAGTTAAAGAGAGTATAAGGGGTAAGAGAAATCGCGGAAATACAAAGCGCTGAGGTGCTGACACGTTAAGCCTAGCTAATGCGCTTTTTGATAAGGGTAATCGCTTGATAAGGTAATATTTTAGCACCTAATATGCTGATTTCAATGTCTCTATCATGGCATAAGTGTCGTAATAATGTGGTGTCAGGATGATCGGCGCTCGCCAGTAAGATACGGTCAGGATCGCGGCGTAATATAGCGCGAGTCGCCTCGGCTATCGTCGGTTTGATGCGGTTGCGGTTACCGATATTGTATTCCTTGGCTATTTTATCGACAATGCTTTGGGTGCTATATCTAGGCTGCGCAAAGGTCGCTAAATGCTCAGGTGTTGTCGTTAAGAGGTGCCGCGCTGACTCAATATGCTCGATAAAGGCTAAGCTGTGATCGATAGCGACAAAGTTATCATAAAAAATAGCGCGATGTAGACCTGACTTTGGATCAGTATAAAGCGAGCGCGAGATCAATCCAGATACCGTACTGTTTAATAGTCCAGATGGTATCAGCCAGTCCTCCTCGCTCGCAGCTAACCAAGCGACGCCAGCGGGATCGGCAAGGGTAAGTAGCGGTATAACACTCTCACCTTGATGAAAAATGTTAGCAAAGTTGACGTGGTTATCATCATTAAATGGATTCAGGCTACGCGCTAGCTCTTGATAGATAGCGCCCTTGCCGGTCCAACCATCAACGAAAACGATAGGGCTATGAGGATGGCTGTCCAATATGAGCTGCAAGGCGACTGGATCAAGACCACGATCGCGAATGATACTCATGCCATAGTGTTTAGATGGCAAGGCATAAGCGCTATTGGTATCCGCTAAAGCGCGCTGTAATAGCACACCAATAGGCAGTCCGGCTCTGACTAAACTGACTAATATTAATGGGTTTTCGCTACTAACGGTTTGTTTAAAAGTCTGCTGTAAGGAGTAAGCCAAATTAGCAATATCGCTAGCCATGCGCACTTTACCTTGCTCAAGCGCTTGCAGATATAGCTGCTCATGCTTAGCAGTTGGTGCTTGCTCTAAGGTGAGCATATCGGAGTAGTGCCGCTGCCCGCTTTGGATCAGCGCTTCTTTTTTGCTGACCGGTACATCAGCGACCGCGTCTTTGTCAACGACATCTAGGAGCACCGTGACATCATCAGCTAAATAGCTGCCTGAGCCAAATCTCTGTAAGTCTTTTGTTCTAGCTTTCGTCATTGCAGGCTCTATAGTTATTTTAAATGTTGAGGATTATATTGATCATGTAGCTGACCATGATTGGGCATCCCGTACCAGTCTAGTAGCTGCAAAAACGGCAAATCGGCTAAGCTATCACCAAAGCCAAAGCTTGGCCTGCTGCTCTCTAAGTGCTGCTCTAGCAAGAACTCTACCGCATGACGCTTGTGCACAGCATGCGGCAAAATGGCTAAGTTATTTGCATTGACATGCACATAGAAGTCTTGATCAAAGTTTCGTATCAATTTAGGCAACTGCTCAGCGAGCTGTATCAGAGCTTGATGATTTTTTTGCGCGTGTTTGATAGCAAGATAGATGGTCAGTTCTTTATTTTCAGTGCCGTTATTAAAATGATCTTTATGCGCGGTAAACTTTAAATGGCTGTTGTCGCTGCTGCTGTGCTGCGTAAATAACTGGCTTAGCTGCCCCAGCTTCTCCTGCAATGGCGCAAGCTTGCTATACATGCGCTGCTGCCACTGCGTCTCAAGCTTGCCTTCTTGAGTTAAAACAATCGCCCCATGAGTCAATACCTGCCAACTATCAAAGGGCAGTCTCACCCGTTTGATCTCTTTGCGATCGCGGGCAGTGACCACTATCAACTCAGTACTCGCTAATAACCAATTAACAAAGCTTGCTTGTCGCTGACTCATAAAGCTCAGCGGCTCGCCCTGTTTATTGACACTCGCACACACTAAGTTTTCAGCTTTGGACGTTGGCAAATTCCACGCATCTATTTTGCGCTGCGTCTGAAATAGCGTATCGTCTAAATCCATGAGCGCGTAGGGCTTTATTATATCAGGACTCGCTTGAAAGAAAGAGATAGTCATAGATCTGCCCCTACAACCAATACATTATCTAAACCTTGCCACATACTATCCACGCTATCGCTAGCGGTCTCCACACACAGCACAATCAAGCCCCAGTCTTTTGGCTCAACATTATAGACAAAGTTTGTCATACCAAGGCCATAGTTATCATGGAAGCTGAGCATCGTGTGAATAGCGCCACCTAACGCAATGGGCGAGCGCGTTAATGCGCTGAATTTAACCGTTGAATTTTGGCTGACCTCTTTGGTTTTAGCCTCCAGCCACTCGGCTAATAAAAACGGTAACCAGACAAACTCATTGCTGCCTAATACTAAAATCCGCTTGGGTAGCTTACCTTTATCAAAATTCCGCTTATCATCGAAGTATGCAAAAGCTTGCTGGAAACGCTCTAAGTAACCGTCAAAGCCATCCGTACTATCCAATGTTGGAAATCGTCCCCAATTGCCTGTATTACCCAACGGCTGCGAGCCTGCCTCGGTGGTATCGACTACAGGCATAGTGATAGGCTCAGGGTTCGGCGCGTCTGTCCACTGCCAAGCGCCTGATAATAAATGATGACGTTGAAAGTCGATATTAGGCATGCGAGTAGAGATGTGGTCATCGTCGTCAGTTACCTCTTGGTCAGTTGCCTCTTGATTGAGTGACCAATCCACCAAAGTCGTCAGATGCACTTGTTTTAACTGGCTTAGACCAGCGTGACGTAGTGCGGTCACTACATTGACGCAGGTATTACCAGTTGAGGCTTCATCATCGACCATGATTAAGGTTCTGCTGGCGAGGAGCTGCGATTGTATGTTTTTATCGCGACTTTGATAAATCAAATGCTGGCTGGCATGACTATGATCTTCGCTAAAGGTAGTGAATAACGCTTCGTCATTGTCTTCGTTATGCTGAGCGTGACGGGTAGAGTTTAGTAGTAAAGCATCTGGGTAGCGCGTTTGTAGCGCTTGATGCACGCCTGCCGATAGTCCTACCGCTGTTTCTGCCATACCAACGACCAAAATAGGCTCAGGCAGATTATCCGGTACTAAGTTTGCCAAATCGGTAAAAGCGCCGCGCATGATGCTAGGCGCGACAGGAATATGGCGACCTAAGACCTTGGAGACGAATAAGAATGCTCGTTTGGGATTGATCCGCTGCGCAAAGCCAAGCAAGTCTTTGAGCTGATATGTATTATCATTTTTGTTATGAGTCTGATAAGTGAGATCTAGTGCGCCGCGAGGCAGAGTAATGGTCGTACTTTGTGGTTTAGCTGACATTCATATTCCTTAACCTAACTATTTAAAGCGGTTTTTATAGTCGAGATTTTGTCCCATTTATCTAAGGGTTTGATTTCTTATTTAACGGCTTGTTGAAGTGCTTTTTGACTTATCACTACTGCTTACAAATCGTCGTAACTTTGTTTACTAAATTAAGCTTGCTTAGTGACGAGATTACGATTAAATTCCCCTAAAAAAGTAGCTGTTTTTAGCGTTCACTTTTACTCTAAACTCTAAACCAAAAGTATATTGGCTCAGCATTTCTTATCAACATATATCAATTACCAATAGAATGTCACAGTGTTGGTGTTTTTTACAATAGTAACGAAAGAGATGATAGTTCGGTGATGCTATAAGCCTAACGGTCTATCTTCCTTGCGCTATTCCTTTACTTATTGGGCCAATATTACCATTTTGGCTCCCCTATAGAGTAGATTCTATGGAACCCCCTCCAGAGCCCAATTCCGCTTCTCGCCGAAGCAAATATTTTCAAGTGATATTAATGGGGGTGAGCGCCTTTGTCGTCAATACGACTGAGTTCGTGCCTGTGGCGCTATTGAGTGATATTGCTCAAGATTTTTCGATTACGACTGCAGAGACAGGCTGGATGCTGACGCTCTATGCTTGGGTGGTTGCCGCTATGTCTCTGCCACTCATGCTGCTGACCACTCGCCTCGAGCGTAAACGTTTGCTGCTTGCTCTATTTGCTGTATTTATCGCCAGTCACGCGCTATCAGTGTTTGCTTGGAGCTTTAACGTACTGCTCATTAGCCGCGTGGGTATCGCACTCTCGCATGCAATATTTTGGGCGATTACGGCTGCGATAGCCCTGCGAGTCGCACCGCAAGGCAAAAAAGCCTTAGCACTGAGTATATTAGCGACTGGCACATCTTTAGCGCTTGTATTAGGAGTGCCTATAGGACGCATACTAGGTCAATGGTTTGGCTGGCGTACCACTTTTGCAGGTATCGGTATCATCGCTTTTATCGTCTTTATTTTGCAAGCTAAGCTACTGCCAGATCTGCCTAGTATGTTCGATGGCTCCTTTAGTAAGCTGCCTGAGCTGCTCAGAAACCCGCTGCTCATTTGTCTTTATTTATTCTGTTTTGTGGTGTTCACTGCTGACTACGCCGCTTACTCATACATCGAACCTTTTATGAGTAAGATCGGCACTATTAGTGAGAACCAAGTCACCTTTATATTACTCTTGTTCGGCGGTGCTGGCCTTATCGGTAGTTATATCTTTAGCCGCTGGAATGAGCGCTCAACCACAAGGCTTATGCTGATATCTACCGTATTGATACTGGCGGCGATGATGCTGATGTTGTGGGCGGTCAGCTCGATCTGGCTACTGAGTATCGTGACGGTGGTTTGGGGCACAGCGATGATTTTGTTGATGCTAACCATTCAGTCTAAAGTCATCGAGATTGATGTTAATGCGCAAGATATGGTCATGGCGATGTTCTCAGCGATTATCAATTTAGGCATCGGAATGGGCGCGCTACTTGGCGGCTACGCGGTGACTTATATCTCCTTATCGAGCGTGGGCTTTGTCGGTGCGGCGATAGCAGCCCTTGCTCTAATAGTGATGGTATATATGGTTAGGCGCTTTCCTGAGCTGAGTCATAATAGCTGAGATAGTTTATCTTTTTGCAAGCACGCTACTGTCCTTATACGTCTGTTTCAACCTTGACGCTCGTCACGATAGAACGTATCTGACAAGGAGTGATTTGCTCAATACTATCACTAAGTTTTGGCTTGTCGGTTAAGCCGAGCCAATAGCCAAAGCCGATTTGGGTTAGATCGATACCACTATGGGCGGTGTAGCCAATACCGCCAGAGGGGCGAGAGTTAATCTCTAACACACAGTGCTGCCCCTCGTCATTCTGTTTGGTTTGTACGCTGACGATACCATCACAGTTAAAGGCTTTTATGAGCGCAGTGACGACTTCCATCACAGCCTTGTCGTAGCCTATGTGCTGAATTTTGCCCTCTTTGTAGCGGGTGACTGCCGCCAGCACTTCGCCATATTCACAGACCACATCGATAGAATACTCGCGCCCTGATAGATAGGGCATAAGCAACATAGGAATAGGGCGCTTGTGTACCATTTGACTATTGGCGTAAGCGTTGACAAATTGCTCAGTGCTAATCTTTTTGCTGTCGGTGAAGTATAAATGCTCAAAGCTATCGTACTGACAATCGCTATCGAAACCTGCGTCTAGTCGCCAAAATCCTTGCGCGAATATGCCCGTCACAGGCTTTACGCATAGTCTTTGTTGGCTATGTTTAGCGAGCAGGGCTTCGAGCTCAGCGGTCGTATCAAAGCGCCAAGCGGTTGCCACAGGAATGTTGTGTGCAAGGCAGTGCTGCATAAAAGCAAACTTATCATCGATAGTCTCAAGTGCCGTAACGCTAGTGGCTCCGGTTAGTAGCCGGATACCAGCTTGGGTAAATAAGTCTCTATGCACCTCATAATCGCGACTATTGCGGCCAGTCAGCAGTACTTTGACATGGTTTTTCTTAGCCTGTTCTAGTACGAACTGCCAACGCTCAGCAGGGGCTGGGTTGATGCTTATCTCTTTACTGGTTGCTGCTTTATAAGGCTCACGAAAGATAGTATCAGCAAACTCAAATATCTCAGGACGGTCATGGCGATGTGAAGCGATTATGGTGAAAGGTGTTATAGATTGCGCCTTAAGCGCTTGCAGACTCTCAAGCATATCGCGCTGGCTCGATTGTCCTTCAGCAAGCCAAGCCGCTATTATTGGTTCACTGCCATTCACTTTATTAGCCATAACACTGTCCATGATTGTCAAAACTTTAAAAATACTTGTGGTCATTATATACAAATACGCTGACTGATAACTGCTTATAGTGCGCTCATTCTTAAAATAATTTTGCCCAAAGCTAAGCGATAAGTCGCTATAAAACTAGCCTCATATCCGTGCTAGTATATAATCATCTTCAAGTGAATCATCCACAAATGGCTTTCGCAGCTAGCTAAAAAGACGACAAATAGTAAAAGGACAATATAATGAGTCAAACCCAGCCGCAAGAATTAGTAGCGGGTGCTAATGCGCCGCTGCCTAATGACAATATTAGCATTCGTATTTTGAGTCATAACGCAATCGATTGCGCCGCTTATCGCCTAACTAGTAGCGGGAAAGTACGCGGTGACGGTGACATGATTTTTTATGGTCAGACGCGTAGCGATGATGGAAGCGTCAGCTTTCGCGGGCACGATAGCGATGGATTTTTTGATATTAACCTACCTGCACAAGCCAATGAGATTGAAAAAATTGCGCTGGCTTTTTCTAGCAATCAGACGCTCTCGCAATTAGGGGACGTCGATATTCAAGTGCTACAAGGCAGCCAAGTGCTAATAACTTGTCAGCTGAGTAGCGCAGGCCGTGATGAAAAAGCCATTATCTTAGCAGAGTGCTATCGTCGTCAAGGCAACTGGAAGTTTCGATTTATCGCGCAAGGGTTTAACGGTGGCCTGAAACCTTTATCTGAGCATTTCGGAGTAGAGATTGCTGATGAAGCACCTGAACAAAATCAGAGTCAATCACAAGCCATTAACACCCAAAAACCTAATCGCAGTACCCAAAGTAATGGTAATCAAAACACTGCTCAAAGCAATCCGCCGCCGATTCCAGCAAGCCCCTCAGTGAATCTAAGCAAGATTACTTTGACCAAAAATCAATCCAGTATTAACCTTACCAAGCGTGATGACTTCGGTAAGATAGCGGTCAATCTGAACTGGAATCAACGTCCGAATGCTGATAAAGCCGCGCCAAAAAAAGGCCTATTAGGAGATTTATTTAAGCAGCGCGGTTCAGGTGGTATCGATCTCGATATTGGCGCGATGGTGCATTTAAAAAACGGCGAGAAGACCCTAATACAAGCGCTAGGCAATCGCTTTGGTAACTTAAATGGCTCACCTTTTGTATTGCTGCGCGCTGACGATAGAACGGGGCAAGTCAGCGATGGCGAATGGCTTGATATCAACGGTCAGCAGTGGTCGCAAATCCAAGAGGTGTTTATCTTTGCTTTCATTTATGAGGGCGTGCCTAATTGGGCACAAACCGATGGCGTAGTGACGATACATGTGCCCGGGCAGCCGCCAATTGAAACGCGATTGACCGAAGGCGCGGGGAATGCGCCGATGTGCGCAATTGCACGGCTCGTCAATCAGCAGGGCAGTATCAATGTCGAGCGCATTAACCAATACTTCAATGGACACAAAGAGATGGATAAAGCCTTTAACTGGGGTTTTAGCTGGAAGCGGGGTAGTAAATAGTAGTGGGGCAGAGTGAATGTTTGGAGCTGATAAAGCAAACAGCCTAGCTATCTAGTATAGCTAGGCTGTTTTTTTGCAAAAATTCAAATTGACTTTTAGGCATGCGGAGCGATAGCAGGCATTAAGTCATGGAAGGTGCGGCCAGAAGCGGTCTCACCGATAGCATGCATTTTCCACTCATTATTATGGCGATAGACTTTTGCCATAATCATCGCGGTGTGTCCGCCTTGCGCTGAGAGGTTATAACGCGCTACCTCTGAGTTGTTACTAGCATTGACGATACGGCAAAAAGCATTTTCAACAGTCTCAAAAGTCTGACCGGTAAAGCTATTGACCGTAAATACTAAAGAGGTCACAGCAGCTGGAATTTTGGATAAATCAACATTGATGACTTCATCATCGCCGTCGCCGGCGCCAGTACGATTATCACCGGTGTGCAAGATACTGCCATCTTTGGATTGGAGTTGACCGAACCAAATAGCATCGACAGCTTGCTTGTTGCTATCGAACATAATGCACGAAGCATCTAAATCGATAGTGTCGCCCCCGCCGCTACCGCCGCCAAATAATTTACCTAACAAGCCAGTTTTTTGCGCTTGCGGTGCTTGCGCGACATCCCAGCCGAGGCCCAGCTTGACTTGGGTCAGCGTGCCGCCTGCTTCTTTACTTAAGGATATTTTCTGTCCCTTTTGTAGACTTACTGCCATATTGTATTCCTTTTAGTCGTTATAAGTGTGTTTATAAAAGATAATAGCGACTCATAATGTTATAAATAAAGCACTATAGTGAAATTGAGGGCTGCGTCTTGTCTTCAGCTTCGACTTATAGGATATTATCCAAAAAGCCGCCACCGCCGCCGCGACCACCTGCATTGCTACCTAACACGCTTTGAATCCAGCCTTGATAGCTGTCACGGTTACGTGAGCAAATAATGACTTTACCTGAGCCTGAGAAGTTCAGCACCATACCTTCGCCACTGGTGACAGAGTTGATGATATTACCCATAAAGCCTTTCTTCTTACTGGTCGAGACCGAGAGTTTATACTCTAAATTAGAATCCCAGCAGACCACATGACCATTATCAATGATGACATCTTTACCCGGCTCCACTTCAATCTCAAATAGCGAACCAAAGCCTGAGACCACGACTTGGCCTTGACCTTGAGTTTGCATTACCATAAAACCGCCAGTGTCGCCAAATACCGCACCGCCAAGGTTACGCTGAATATTGGCTCTGATATCGACGTCTTTTTGCGCAGCCACAAAAGCGCCGTCGCTTAAGGTATATTGCTGCGCGCCAACATCGAGTATCTGCATGTCGCCGTCGAGCGTAGGGGCGAGCAGACAATCGCCTTCACCGCCTGTGGCCTCAATCTGCTGCTGAAACAGCGATTCATCATTGGCAAAGCGGCGCATGAGCGACTGCATAATACCGCCTTGAAGCTTGCCTTTTAATTCAAGATTGGACTCCATCATGACCATAGCATTGGCTTCACAATAGATCGAATCGCCTTTTTGCAGGTTGCAGTGCAAAAAAGGCTCAATGGTACCTATTAAACTAAAAGTCGCGGCCATAACGAATAAATCCTTAAGCTAGTCGTTTAACTGATCATTTATTTTTGCTATCAATGATATAAAGAAGATGGACGGTTGATGAGTGAATAAAATTAAAGCCAACAAACACGGATAATCATCGCACTTGCTAGCTTTAATAGAGAATACTTGCTGCGTAAAGGTTTGAGAATCTAACCTTAGACGTTCACACCATAAGAAGACGCTAATGGACCTAAACCGCCGCTAAAGCCTTGACCGACAGCGCGGAATTTCCAGTCGCCACTGTGACGGTATAGCTCGCCAAAGATCATAGCCGTCTCAGTACTACCATCTTCTGATAGGTCGTAACGAGCGATTTCGCTATTACCATTGTCATTGACGATACGGATATAAGCTTCGCCTACTTGACCGAAGTTTTGATTACGGGCTTGGCCTTCATAGATAATGGCACAAACGGCGACTTTACTGACATCCGCTGGAATGTTGGCTAAGTTGATTTTGATTTGCTCATCATCACCGTCACCTTCGCCAGTGCGGTTATCGCCAGTGTGCTCAACGGCGCCATTGTCTGACTTTAGATTATTAAAGAAAATAAAGTCTTTATCATTACGCACTTTACCGCCTTCATTGACCAAAAACGCAATCGCGTCTAAGTCAAACTCTTGACCATCGGTGGCGCGAGGATCCCAGCCAAGACCAACAGTAATGTTAGTAAGGCCTGGTGCTTCTTTTGATAAGTTGACGTTACCGCCTTTTGTTAAGCTAATAGCCATAAAGTTGTCCTTTTCGTTATAAATAAATGATTTATTAATGAATTATAAGATGATGCATTATTTGCTAAGCCTAGATGCGATGCTGCTTAGCGTTACGTTTTACTATACTAAGCAGGTACTGACTACGCAAGTCGTATTTTGTGGTTATCTGTTTACAGAGCTGTCTTAAGATTATCTATGTTAAGCATGTTTAGCTTTTCATGAAGGGAGTTTATCTAAAGCCGCGACTAAAACTTTTTTTTACCCTAACGGCTTTAGCTATTATCGCTTTTGCTTTATAATATGCGCGCTCAGGTTCCCTCAACCCTGAATTAAAAAAAGGACTCTTCTATGAGCATCAATTCTATTTCAGCCATTCCTACGCAGTCCATTGATTATAGCCGTGCTTTATTTTGGCTTGTGGGTCTCCACATCTTTATCATCGCTATCAGTAATTATCTGGTACAAATCCCGGTTGGCTTCTTTGGTTTTATCACCACTTGGGGCTCGGTGACTTTTCCGTTTATCTTCTTAGTTACTGATTTGACTGTACGTATCTTTGGTCAGCAGTTGGCCAGGCGCATTATCTTTTTTGCGATGCTGCCAGCCCTAGCAATCTCGTACTATTTCTCTGTGGTATTTGCCAACGGTCAGTTTGTCGGGCATGAGCACTTGCTTGATTTTAATCTGTTTGTATTTCGCATTGTGTTAGCCAGCTTCACCGCGTATGTGGTCGGGCAGCTACTAGATATTCAGGTCTTTAGTAGACTACGCCAGCTTAAAACTTGGTGGATTGCGCCTTTGGCTTCCACACTAATTGGCAATCTAATCGATAGCTTTTGCTTTTTTGCTATTGCCTTTTACAAAAGCCCAGACCCCTTTATGGCGGCAAATTGGGTCGAGATCGGCACGGTAGATTATGTCTTTAAGATGGTGATGGGCGTGCTTATATTTTTACCACTATACGGTGTGATTTTAGCAAAGCTACAAAAGATGTTGTCCGGAAAAGAAAAGTAAGACTGAGCAAAGAAGAAAAGCCGGGCAAAAGGTATCAAAGAGCGGAACCATTAGATAATTCTCACGCATAAAAAGAGCTATAACGAATGATCGCTATAGCTCTTTTTTATTGTCTCAAGCGGCTAAGTTACAAGCTCTGCTTACCCCTTAGGGTTCGCTAGTGCCTCGGTTTTGCGGTACTTAAGCGAAGCTAACAGCGCCCAACCAATAAAGGCAATACCAATCAGACCCGTAATCAGCTCTGGCACATGGAATTTGACCGATAACAACATGATGACAGCAAGTGCACCAATCGCATAATGCGCGCCATGCTCAAGATAAATAAACTCATCGAGCGTGCCTTTATCGACTAAGAATATCGTCATCGAACGTACGAACATCGCACCGATAGCCAGACCCAGCATAATCACAATCACATCGTTGGTAATCGCAAATGCGCCAATAACGCCGTCAAAGCTGAAGGAAGCATCAAGCACTTCTAAGTATAAGAAGCCGATGATCCCGCCTTTCATAATAGCGCTAGTCGCTTGCCCGGTGCTATTACCCTCGCTATCGAGCTCTTCTTCAAGATCGCCCTCTAGCATGCCTGAGATAACTTGCACGCCTAAGTATACTAAGATACCCCAAACGCCTGCGATTAGCACCGCTGCCGCTTGCGCCTCTGCTGCAAAGGACACCGCAATCATCAGCACAATCAGCGCGATAAAGACGCTCATCGCATCGACTTTGGCAAGTTTGGCTAAGCGGCTCTCAAGCCAATTAAACCAATGTACGTCTTTATCATCAAAGACAAAGTTTAAGAAGACTAATAGTAAGAAGATACCACCAAACGCTGAAATCTCAGCATGATGTGCCATCAATCTTGCAGAGTACTCTTCAGGGTTGTTCAAAGCCAAATCGACGACCTGCATCATACCTAAGTCGGCAGTGACAGCGACGATGACGATAGGGAAGACCAAGCGCATACCGAAGACGGCGATCAAAATACCGACGGTTAAGAAAATCATTTTCCAAAAGTCGTCCCAGCCTTTTAGGACGGAGGCATTAACGACGGCGTTGTCAAAGGATAAGGAGATCTCCATAACCGCCAAAATAGCCGTAATCGATAGCGTGGCTATCATTCCGCCTAAACCACCGTTTGAATATCCCCACCAAGCCGCTACCGCCAAGGCAATAGCGGTGAAGATAAAATCTAAATAAAAATGTCTCATGACATATCCTGTCTTATTGCATTAAGCGAATGCTGGGTTAGTCTTGTTTAGTTGGAGTAATAGTCAGTATAAAAGCAGCTAATGATAGCTGCTTTTTTGGGAAAAACTGAGAGAAACATAAAGCATTTTGGACGGTTTGACTAGCAAAAGCTATGCTTTTTTGCCATCCACGCGCTTTCATTCTTAGATTTATTATGGTGGTGGTTCAGCAAAAATAAAGTCACCTCACACAAAATATCAGCAAAAATAGCGCACTGAACGGTACATATTTGGCATCTTAAAAGACACTTTTATGCTTGTTTATGCTTGCGCAACAGCGATTTAAAATAAGCCTTAGAATTAAATATCAACGCCGTACTGATGGCACATTGCTTGCAGACCACCAGAGTAGCCTTGGCCTACCGCACGGAATTTCCACTCGTTATTGTGGCGATAGACTTCACCGAACACCATAGCCGTCTCAACTGAATAGTCCTCTGCTAAATCGAAACGAACCACTTCGGTGCCAGACTCTTCATTGACGACGCGGATAAACGCGTTAGCAACTTGACCGAAGTTTTGACCACGGGCAGCAGCATCGTGAATAGTAACAGTGACGACGATTTTATCAACGTCCGCTGGCACTTGCGTGAGATTGACTTTGATGACTTCATCATCGCCATCTCCTTCGCCAGTACGGTTATCGCCGGTGTGCTCAACCGCGCCGTTGTCAGACTTGAGCTGATTATAAAAGATAAAGTCATGATCGCCGCGTACCTTGCCGGCGTTATTTAGCAAAAACACGCTAGCGTCTAGATCAAACTCAGCACCTGAGGTGGCGCGCTCATCCCAGCCCAAACCGATTAACAGTTTATTGAGGTTCGGGTCAGTTTTGGTTAGCGATAAGTTACCGCCTTTATTAAGTGATAAAGCCATGGAGATATCCTTTTAGTCATTGTTATAGTACATATAAATGGCAATAAATAGCTTAACAGCACGTAGTACGCTGAGGTATCGACTACTTATTGATGCTCTATCATAACAACAAAAAATGACCCAATCAAAGCTGATCAGGTCATCGTTATCACCGTTATTGTTGCTTTATTATTAACTTAAATTTAACGATGACGAATCTCAAAGCTCTGATGAATAGGTTTTTTGATATTATAATCAAAGCCTATCGTCTGATGGGTAATATCAGTCACCTCATAGCGCTCAGTGAGCTGCTCATCAAGCTCAAAACGAGTGAAGTTATTGGAGAAGTATAGAACCCCTCCAGTAGTTAGGCGGTTCATGGCGCGGTTAATAAGCGCCGCATGATCGCGCTGCACATCAAAGGTACCCTGGAACTTTTTGGAGTTCGAAAAAGTCGGCGGATCGATAAAGATAATATCGAACTGCTCGGTATTGTCTTTTATCCACTCAAAAATGTCAGCAGCGACAAACTGATACTTATGACGACTGATATCGAGACCATTTAGCACAAAGTTCTGCTTGCCCCAATCAAGATAATTCTGTGACAAATCAACGCTAGTGACTTTTTTGGCGCCAGCTAAGGCTGCATGCACACTCGCTGTACAAGTATAAGCAAATAGGTTCAGCACGGATTTATCTTTGCTGTTCGCCTTGATGCGCGCGCGCATATTGCGGTGATCGATAAATAATCCGGTATCTAGATAGTCGGTAAAGTTGACATAAAAGTAAGCGCCATCCTCTTTTGCGATATAAAACTTACCTTTT
This sequence comes from Psychrobacter submarinus, assembly GCF_904846685.1. GTDB lineage: Bacteria > Pseudomonadota > Gammaproteobacteria > Pseudomonadales > Moraxellaceae > Psychrobacter > Psychrobacter submarinus. The sequence continues at coordinate 801,889 of NZ_CAJHBQ010000001.1, read as the reverse complement.
TTCTCACTATTGCTTTGCCTGCTATATTGCTCATTACCTGACTGACGGGCGCGAGTTTTGATAAATACTTGCTCGCGGTTAATGTCTAAAACTTCGCGAATACCCATTAGCGCTAAATTAAAGCGTTTTTTGGCGGTTTCAGGCGGAATGGTCTTTGGCGGTGCATACTCTTGTACGTGCACATAATCGCCATACAGATCTATAGCGACTTTGAAGTCTGGCAAATCAGCGTCATAAGCGCGAATATTACTCACGTTTTGCTTAGCGGCTTGTTTTCTAAGCTTACCTAAGTTTTTTTGCAGACGATTAATAAAGTCTTGACCTTCCTCAACCTTAATTTCACGTTTCTCAAAATCGCTCACCAGATTGCCCGTTTGCCCAGCGATGAGCTGACCGTAGCGGAAATATACCGTTATCGCGCCGTTATGGCAGCGCAGGGTCTTCGGCTCTTTGATCGGCAAGATATCGACTTGCTCGATATGAGCAGCAAGGATACCGAGCATCGGATCGATACCACTACCGGCGAAGCTATCTTGCAAAATAAGCCCTAATGCCTGATAAAGCGGACGAATAAAGTCCTCGTCACCTAAGCGTTCACCATAAGGCGGGTTAGTGATAATTAGCGGATTGCTTAATCGGCCATCTTTGACCATCGGCCGCAAGGTGTGAGTTAATTTATCGAGCGCACGCGTCTCCAGATCGATCAGCGGTAGCAGGTCTTGTAATCCAGCCGCTATTAGGTTTTTCTCAGTTGCTAAGATAGCGCCGCTATCGGCATCAAAACCAAGTATCAACGGCAAAGTATCTGGCTGCTCAAGTGCAATAGCGAGCGCATTACGGTGACGATCTTGCGCCTCGTCAATCATCGTCTGCCATAGACTCTCATCGTGATGCTGCCACTGATAAAAACCAAACTGATTAGCGGCTTTATCGATACCAACGGCATAATCTAAATGCATCAAAAGCGCTTCAATAATAAAAGTACCAGAGCCGCACATTGGATCAATCAAGGCATTGTATAGAGGGGCGTTATTCTCTTTATTCTTTAGATGCCAGTCCGAGCTGTAGAGTAGGGCAGCTGCTAAGTTTTCTTTTAATGGCGCATCAGTCATTGCCACTCGGTAGCCGCGGCGATGCAAGCTGGTACCGGATAGATCTAAATACAGCTCAGCTTGCTTGTCATTGACGGTAGCAAAAATAGCGAAGTCTGGGTTTTTACTATCGACGTCAGGGCGGCTCTCATAAGCTTCGTTAAAGGTGTCGGCAATGGCGTCTTTGATACGTAGCATCGCAAACTGTTGACTGACCGCCACGCGCTTATCAACTGACAGACGTATAGCAAAGGTCTGCTCTAGGTCGAACTGCTGCGTCCAGTCTATGGACTTAGCTAGCCCATAGAGCTGTTCGGCGACATCATAGTCGCTGTTGATATTTTTACGCTTAATCAGCATCAGTACCCGCGATGCTACGCGCGACCAAAGACAAATCGTATACAGATCACGCAAGCTTGCGCTAACACTCAAGCGCCCAGTGCTTTTGATATCGCTTACAATACCGAAGCTTGACAGCTCAGTTTGTAGCGGCAGCTCAAGCCCATCGGCACAGGTGATAATAAGATCGAGCATCAGCGAGGATGAAGGCTGTGCAGAAAAGGTTGGTTCGGTCATACGGATACCTGTAGCTAAAGGGCGAATCAAAGGAAAAAAAAGAGCGTAAAGCAAAAACGGTGATGTCATTTGACCGATAATTTTAACATATTTAGCACTGATATGGTCCAATGACCAAAGCGCTCAGTGCTCTATAATTATCAGTACGCCTTAATCGTTATTCTTAGTCAGAGTTATCTCATCGGAGACCAGTTGCGTGGTGGTTTCAAATGGCTTAGTCGCGATAGGATAATCGACATCCTTTGGCATCAAGAGGCGCATGTGCGGGTAGGGAGTTGAGATATTGGCAGCGTCAAAAGCCACTTTGATTTTTTCTTGCAGGTCCTCTTTTATTTTGGGCATCCGGGCGACAGAGGCCGGCTTAACCCAAAAGCGAATAATAAAGAACACCCCATATTCGCCGATTTCTGCCACAGTAGCTGAGGGCTCAGGACGATTTAGTACCGCATCGGTATCCTTTAGCACTTGCAATATCTCTTCTCGCGCTTTTTCGATATCATCTTCAAAAGCGATACGCATCCGAATATCAAAGCGGATAAAGTTTTTTGAGGTGATATTAGTGACCTCAGAGGAGGCGACGTTTGAGTTGGGAATGATGACGGTGATGTTGTCGCGAGTCAGTACATGAGTGGTACGTAGGGCGATAACCACCACGCGGCCCTCGTTACCATTGATATTGACCCAATCGCCGACCTGAAAGGACTGCTCCAGCAAAATAGTAATACCGGCGATAAAATTAGCAAGCGTGGACTGCGCCGCAAAACCAACAGCAAGACCTGCAATACCTAAACCGGCAACCAAAGAGACAATGTCAAAACCGAACTGCGCCATGACGCTGGCAAGCCCGAGCACCAAAAGTAGTACTGATAGTACGTTTTTGAGTAACTGCTCGATGGAGGCGTTGAGACCATAATGCTGTAGCACTTTATGGATAATCTGTCCGGACGACGTCCATAAGATATAATAAATACCTGCCCAAATACAGGCTTTGGCAGTAGCTTTTACTGTCTCAGGCTCAAAGTTGACTTGACTCATAACGGCGATAAGGCTCGCCACTATCCAGATATAACGCAGCACTGAACGAGCGATTTTGACCCGGCGCTCATTCATGTGCAAGCGCTCACTGTTCCTTTTTATCAGATAAATCGCTAACCAATAAAAGAACCCTATTATAGCCAACAGTATCAGTATCTTAATAGCAGTACTAGCCAGCTCTATAGCATAAGCAGACCAATCTAGATTATCTTCTTCTAATGAGCCACCCAATGCCAAATAAAGACTGGCATGCAAATCACGAATGATTTCCTCAAAAAAATCAGTAATGCTAGCGATGGCCATCTTATTGTCCGTATGAGTGTGTTAATAAAGGCTAGTCTAGGGTCAAACACGCTGCTCTAAAAAACGGCTTAAACCAAGCCACTACCCTAAAAGTGTATCTTAACAGCGCCCTAAAAACCATCTTCTTGCGTGTCGAGTGATTGATAAGGGATAGCCATCTTGTGTTGAACATCTCGCAGCGCCGTACGTAATCCCTCAAGGATAGTAGGATGATAAAAAGGCGTATCAAGCAGCTGTTTTACACAGATCTCATTAGTTATGGCATTGGCTAAAATATGACCGATATATTCAGCGTCTGGGCCAACCATGCTTGCGCCTAATACTTTATCAGTCTCCTTACAACCATAAATGTGCAGCAGGCCGCAGTTGACGCCCATAATACGACTACGGCCTTGATTATCGAAGCTGACTTTACCAATCACGTATTCTAAATCTGGATCGTCTTCAATCTCTTGTTGGGTCATACCGACATTGACGATTTGCGGAGAAGTAAAGACGATGGAAAAAGGAATCGCTACCGGACGAATATAAGCATCGGTATTTTGACTACAGACGATACTACCAGCGCTATAGCCTTCATCACTAGCGACATGTAAGAGTGGAATGTTGGCATTGGCATCGCCAACGATATAGACGTCTAAATCCCCTATCTGACCGGTGTGCTTATCTAAATTTTTGGGTCGGTTTTTATCGTCAAGCTCAACGCCTAAGTTCTCCACACCTAGCTGCTCGATATTATTGCGTCGTCCAGTAGCCACTAACACTCGCTCACCCTGCCAGCGACCTTCATTGCCATCTTTATCCGTATATTCAATAAAAGCCGCTGTCTTACCATCGGTGCTGATCTCGTGACCTATATCATTGATAGTGCTTTTGAGATGCATGGTCAAATCTTCGCTCAAGCAGTCAATAGCTTTGGCATTAATGTCAGCGTCATTTAGACCAGCGACGCGGCTTTCACGGTTGAACGCCGTCACAGCGACTCCCAAACGCGAAAAAGCTTGCGCCAGCTCCAAGCCCACAGCGCCCGTACCAATTACCGCCATAGAGTCAGGCAAATCAGACAACTCAAACACACTGTCAGAAGTCAGTAATGTCTCACCTAGCTTATCAGACCAGCCGTCAGGGACAAACGGCTTACTGCCAGTTGCAACGATGATCTTGTCCGCCTTAATACGCTCATCATTGACTTCAATCAGACCTTCTTTATTAATGTAAGCGCGCCCGTCTATTTTTTTATCATCCGGCCAGCTTTCGACTTGCTTTTCAATATAGCTCTTAAAATGACTGCGTTCTGCTTGCACCCGCGCCATGACTTGCCTGCCATTGATGGTCACCTCACTATGGATACCAAACTCTTCTGAGTATTTAGCATCGTGAGCACGATCAGCGGCGGCAATGAGCAGCTTGCTTGGCATACAGCCGACCGTGACACAAGTCGTGGTCCAAAACCCCTCATTAATAATCACGATATCTTTCTTAATTTTACTCGCTTGGCGAAAGGCGTTTTGCCCTGCAGTACCTGCGCCAATAACAGCGACTGAAACACTGCGCGTGACGCTATCGGAGCTTTGTTTAGACGGTTTATCAGTGAGGTTCTCAGACGATTGGTTCATAATTCTTCCTATTATCAATAATTATAATTTAACAAATTTTCTCACGGCTAGTATCAATACTGACTCTGTTCTTTCAGCTGCCTTTAGAAATGCCTATAGCTGTCACTTGATGACTGATACTCTATGTTCATCCGCTAGGGTAAGATAATCTGTACCAAAGCGCAGCAGGATAAGCGTAGCGAGCTGTTGCAAAAATGTTGAGTTACCAATATTTAGTTATTAACGATTAGTTACCGAAGGCAGGCTAGTGTACGCCTTCGACTAAAAGTTATTTTAAAGATTTATTATTGAGGGGCTAACAGAGACAAGACACGCTCGGCATAGCCTTTGGCACGCAGGTTGCGCTGAGCATGAGTGAGCGTGCCTTCGCTATTAAATATAAAAGCGGAGCGCACCAGACCGATGGTTTTTTTGCCATACATGTTTTTTTCTTTGATAACCTCAAAGTATTGGCAGAGCTTCTCATCGCTATCACTAATTAGCGGGATTTGTAAGTCGTATTTTTCAATAAATTTTTTGTGCGATTCGGCGCTGTCACGAGAGACGCCAATGATATCGTAGCCCAAATCATCGAAATCGTGCAGATGGGCGGTGAAGTCAGTGGCTTGAGTGGTACAGCCAGGCGTATTGTCTTTAGGGTAGAAATAGAGGATTAGGCCTTTTTGTCTGTTCGCTACTAGCTGTTGTAAGCTGATATCCTCTTCAATGAAGTTTCCGTCTAGTAGGCGCACGAGCGTCACTGGAAAATCAGGTAAGGCGATGTTTTCGGTCGTTGGCTTAGCCATAATAAGTTCCTTTTCAGTTGAGATTGGCAAACATTAATGGTAATCATCAAGGCTCAGTTTTGCACTTTGTGCGTTCGTTGGCAACTCATCCACAAAAAAAGACTGACAACCGCCAGTATTTTTAATATCAACATATTCATACTTCAATAAATAATAGACAATAAAAAATATTAGAATAACACCCTAAAGCCTTGATATATATTAGCCTTAGCTATATGATAGCTTACAACGTACAACATTAACCTACAATGTAAAGCGTTTTAAGTGGCTACCAAAGTGGCTACCAAATGTTAAAAAATGGCTACCAGATTGGCTACCAAAAAATGGGGTATAGGCGACATGACAAAGAAAGCGATCAAATTAGACTCGCAAATTCAAAAAGCCGTTAGGGAAACTATTCAAGCTAGCAAAACGACCAGTTACCCCATAGCTGGCTATAAGGGCTTAGAGTTACGCATAAGACCACACAAAAACGGCTTAGATGCTGCAATAGATTTTAGACACCGTTACACCCACCCCATGACAGGTAAACGCCCTTACATGACATTAGGACAATACCCAGCTTTAGCGCTTGCTGATGCTAGGGATATGTACAGGGATAACATGGCATTGCTAGCCAAAGATATAGACCCTTTAGAGCATAAAGAGGCCGAAAAGCAAAAGGAGCTACTAGATAGATTAAACACGCTCGATCACTTCATTAGTGAGTGGCAAGAGCTGCAAGCCAGTAAAAACTTAACTGCAAAAACGCTATATAACAATCAAGTGCTACTAAAACCTATTCAAAAGCATTTAGGGGCTATGCGAGTGACAGACATAACCCCAAGCATGGTTATAAAATTTATTACTGACATTCAAAAGAAAACCCCATCTAAGGGCTTACAGGTCAAATTCTTATTAAAGAGTATTTTACAGCTGGCTAAAAGGCATAGGGTTATAGAATACAATCCAGCCAGCGACCTACAAGGCACACTCATAACGCATAAAAAAACACACTACCCATCATTAACAGACCCCATAAACTTTGCCAAACTGTTAAACGATATTGAGCAGCTAGACGATGCAAGCCAGCTATATAACAAACGTATATTACAGCTATTAGCTTTAACTTTTACTAGGGTTGGCGATGTTTGCGCTATGCAGTGGGCTGATATTAATTGGCTCAGGAAGCAATGGGAACTTAAACCACAAAAGGCAGGTAATAGGGGCGATATGGTGGCAAGCATTGTTATACCACTAGCACCGCAAGCCCTAGCTATATTAGAGCAAATGCGAAGCCTGACAGGCGATAGCGAGTATGTATTTCTTAACCCTAGACGCAAAAAAGCGCCTTATCAGCATACGCAAGCGATCAACAAAGTGTTAAACAGTGATTTAATGAACAACGGGCAAGGCTATAAAGGTATTCATAGCCCACATGGTTTTAGAAGTAGCGCAAAAACCATGCTAATGGAAAGGCTAGGCTATGACGAACTGATAACCGAACTGGCACTAGGTCACCGCATGCTTAACGCCTATGGCACGGCATACAATCGCATGACAGGCTTAGAGCAAAGAGCCGAAATGATGACAGCATGGGCGAACTACCTAGACGATATTAAAGCAGGTAAGTTTGACAATGTTATTCATGCTGATTTTAAGAAAGCAGCCAAACAGAACCACGGCTAAAACCTAACCAACAAAACCCACCAATGGAGAAGTAACAATGATGACACTAGACACCAAACCAACACGCCAGCAATTAGATGACCGCGCATTTTGGGATAGTTTACCGCCAGATGGTGCAGAATATGACGGCTTGAAATACGCACCTATTTACTCAGTATTAATTAATGGGGAGCTTGTCAAATATAAAACTGACCACGGGAAAAAGCTTAATAATTCATTTTTCTATGATGTTGCTATAAAAGAAGTAGAGCGACTATCAAATGATCGTGAAAATGTTGATCTAAAGATAACAGGCTATTGGCAACAGTTATGACCATATTTAGCGACTAAACACCGCTACAATGACCATGCAAGGCTAGGACTAATTACCCGAACGGCTGCAATTTACACACCTTAAAGCAGCCAGCGCCTTGCACCTTCTTCTATACAAAGGTGTGTAAAGGTGTGATTTATGGTTAAGTCTAGAAAGGATTTTTCAGATGCTGATCTTGAAAAAATTCTTAAACAAATTGAACAGACGGAGTTTGAAAGACTACAGCACAGAACGACTATACCCACAGTATTTTTAAAAGAATTACTAGATAGCCCACCTAACTTCTTACTAAGTCGTAATTTTTTTGACGTAGGTTATAAGGATAGAAAGAAAATAACAATCATTCATGAGCTGATAGAAAAAATAGAGAATATTGCTATTGAAGACTGCAAAGAACTTTTAGAAGAACAGAGTTATCGTGTAGATTTTTATCAAGAAGAACCTATTATGTATCGAGGTTTATCTGTTCATATTATGCTCAGTAACGAAAATATTTACTTAGAGTCAAAGGAGCTTAAATGCTTAAACTTTCATAAACTATGTGACTGTATCAATTTAAAAGCTTTTGCTAGACTTTATTTTGAGAACCAACAATATGAAGCCAGTTTTTACTGTATCAACTTAGCCGGCTATGTTTTTGGTGCAGGAACGAATGAGGTTAGAGGCGACAATGATTTTCAAAAAAAACTATCAAAGTCTAACAAGTCAAAGGCAAATAAAAGATGGTCAAAGCACAATCAAACTAGACCTGAAAAAAAGAAACGATATCTACAGATCATGGACGAACAGAACTTCACTACTTTTGCAGAAACAGCCGAATATATAAAGCAGAATATTGAAACAGATAAAAAGCCGTCTTATGACACTATCAAACGATGGCTAAGTCAAGCCAGCAAAGGCGATTTTTCATAACCTATCATACTGTGGTATGCAGGCATACAACACGCTATGCAGGCATACCATGCGCTATACACGCATAAATATTCCTTACAACGCCTACCTACAATAGCATGTCCTTAACGACTTCAATCCATAACCGTTAAGGAGTTAAGGCAATGCCTAACACTACCCACGCACACCCCACCAGCAAGTTAAGCCTAGCTGACCTATTGGCGAACCCAAAAGAGCTTTATCAGGTTAAGCAAATAGCCGAAGTATTCCATAAGCACCCCGAAACGATTAGACGATGGATTAAAACGGACAAGATCACAAAGCCGTTATCTATCAATGGCGTTTACTACTTTAAAGGTAGCGATATTGTGGAATATTTAAACGCTACTAATGAGGGGGCTTAGTCATGGATAAGCCAAAACGCAGCCAAAACCAAATAATCAAAGACCATCTTTTAACTGGTCAATCAATCACACGCTGGCAAGCTATCGAACTTTATAGAATAGCCACGCTACCCACTCGCATTAATCAGCTAGAAAATACAGGCTTAACCATACAGCGCAAGCGAGTAGATAAAGACGGCAAGCATTGGCACGTTTATTGGGTTGATACCGATCATCTGGCTAATGAGGTGCAATTATGAGTAATGACGAACTGGTCAACGAAGTAATGAGCAGGCTCAAAGAACAGGGCTTTTTGATGATAAACGAAGATTTTATAGATCAGCTCATTATTACCTTACACGCTAATGTAACCATTATTAATACTATGACAGAGCTTGCAGAGCTAGAAACCAAGATACTAGGCAGCTTACTACCTACAGGCAGTCGACAAGTGGAGTCACTAAAAAATCTATCTGTAAAAATAGCAGAAATAGCCTTTAACGTGGAGGACTTAAGACATGAGCAAAGATAACAAGATCAGTCTATTAACAAACTTCGTTAAGTTTATGGCATGGGTAATAGTGATTGGTTTATTACTATCACCGCTCGCATGTACCGTGCAGATAAGCGATGACACTAATGAGCATCAAGGGGGCGATTATGAATAACACAGACAAAACAAAGCCCCAAGCTGATGACAAGGGGCTAAGCAATTTACTAGGCAGTACAAAGCAAACTACAGTTGAAATTATAGCAGATGATGAAACGATAGCTAGCCTAATCGCACAAGGTCAAGGCGATAAGCTAAGACAGTTTGTTGAACCCTTTTATATATCTGGTGATAGAGTCGATACCGCCGGCAAGGTAGCATTGATATTAAGCGACAATATGCACCAGCCAAACAATATAGGGCTTTATACGCTCAATAGTGATACACCTATTGAAGTGACCGACCCAAACCAGCCTAGCGCGTTTATTATCGGTAATCTAAGCCCAGATAGCGACTGGTACGCGGTAAAGAGCCTAGCTGATGGTACAGCCTTAAAGAGAGAATTTGATAGCCAAGGGCTAAACGTGACTATCTTAGTCAGTGCTAACCCTTTTCATTTTAATAATATGGTCAAGCATTTTGCTGAGGTTAAGCAAGTGATCGTTACTGCTACCATTGATAAAAAAGACGAGATCACAAAGCCACTGCTAGGGGTAAACGTCAAAGCCATACTAACTATTTTTGACTTGCTGCTATCGTTTGATAATGAACAGACGCTAGATGACGTTTTAAGCGACCCTGAAACAATAGTCAAAGACTTGTTAGCTGATGCATGGGGAGAGCCTGAGACACTGGCAACCGATACCAGCAAACCTACCCCATACCCTATAGACGCATGGGACGGACTATTAAAGAAAGTGATTATCGCAGTATCATACTATGCACAAGTACCGCTTGCTATGGCTGGTCAATGCGTTTTAGGAGCATTGGCGCATATAGGCCAACAGTTTGTTAATGCACCGCATGGAGACAGACACAACCCAGCCAGTCTTATATTAGTAACAGAGGGCGAAAGTGGTAGCGGTAAAACTGAAACTATGAACTTAACCCATTTAAAAATAGATGAACACGAAAAAAGACAATATCAGTTATATTTAACGGACTTAGAGACATGGGAGAAAGACAAGGCAAGTTTGACAGGTAAAGAAAGACAAGCATTTTTAGACAATACCCCAAAGCCTTATAACCCTGAAACCGTCTTTAAAGATGCCACTATAGAGACAATACTAGATAAATACGTCAATTTAGAGATCATTAACGCATCATGGGCAACCGATGACGCAGCCCAATTCTTTAATGGTCACTCGATGACAAGTAAGACCGCTGGCAATGCCTTAACCAGTTTTACTGATCTATATAGTGGTGGTGTGGTCAATCGGTCAAGGTCACAAAAAAATGCTTTTGCTAATCCACGAACCAAAGCTTTTAATGCACGATTGACACTTATGCTTATGGCTCAACGCATTATATTAGAGCCAGCATTATCCGATCCTTTATTGAATGGTCAAGGCTTTTTAGCACGTGCTTTAATTGCTTGTCCTGAGGACTTGCGAGGTTATCGAACATGGAACGACCCCAAGCGCAAAGACGATAAAGCCCATAATAATCCTGACCTAATTGCTTACTGGTCACGCTGTGAAAGCTTACTTAATCCGTCACCAGCTAATCTACCTATAGCCCCGAATGGTGAGCCTGAACGCATCAAAATACAATGGGCTGATAGCAGGGCAAAGCAAGTCTTTGATGACCATAAGCAAGCTATTGAGAATAGACAGCGTAAAGGGGGAGTTTTTGCAACATTGAAAGCTTACGCATCACGTATGGCAGAAAATGCTAGTCGTATAGCGTCATTGATAGCCTTCTTTGATGAACGTACTTCGATAACAGTAGATGACGTTACAAGGGCTTTTATGTTGGTTGAGTATTCAACAGCCGAACGCTTGCGCTATCTTGATGCAACGCCTACAGGTGAACAGAACGATAGCGAAAAGTTAAGTAGCTGGCTAGTGGATAAGGCTAAGGGCAAAAACCCGATGATCTTAAACCGTACTTATATCTATAATGGAGCGCCTAAACCCATGCGTAAAAATAATAAGATACTGCAAAGCGAACTCGATAACCTAGAAAGTATGGGGCATATTAAACAAGCTGATGAAGGTAAGAGAAAAGTAATCTATATCAATCCTAAACTGATAACAGCATAGGCACACGCTAAAACGTGCCTTTATGCCTAAATGCCTTCTATCCTATATGGTTAGAGGGCTTTATTTATTAATGGCTTTTGCCTTTACGTGCCTTTATGCCTAAATATTATCTTCAATGCTACCTATCTACGACAATTTAGGCAGTTTAGGACGGCTTAGGATAGGTTTATTAATAGGATAACCCTATATGATACAAAGCTTACAAGTGATTAAGGCAGTTTAGGCACACTTTATAAGTATCTTTTCAATACTAAGAATAATTTAGGTTAATAAAATTCACGATGATATAATAAAGATGAATTTACCTAATGATTTAGATAACATGCCAGCACTTGCCACTACTCACAGCCTGAGCGACTACTTAAAATTACCTATCTCACGCTATCGAGATCAGCTTAAACAAGGTAGCGCTAAATATATCGAAGTCAGCTACACCCATCGCAATAAACCTTATAACTATTCTATTCAGCTATCAAAATCAGCTTGTCACTATGGCGGTTATCGCTATTGGTGGCTATGCCCTAAATTCTCGCAGCGTGTCAGTGTTTTATATTGCGCTGGCGTGTATGTATGCCGTCATTGCATAGGCGCAAATTATGGCAGTCAGCTACAACAGCCGATAGATAGAGTGTTTAGCCGTATAGCAGCCATTAGAGCGCGTTTAGGTTGGCAGCAAGGCGTTATTCATGGCGTAGGAGCTAAACCGCGTTACATGCACTCAAAGACGTTTGATAGGTTAGTAAACGAGCATGACAAGCTTAGCGCTCAAGTTTGGCAGCAAACACTAGATAAACTAAATTGCACTCACTGAGGGATTAAATGCGATTACCTGACCTTAACGACTTAATGCAAGATTTACAGCTCGCTAAGCAAATGGCGATAGATGACCACAACCCAAACGCGCTAGTAGTCGCTACTATTGCACAAGCGAAGTTACTAGGACTGGATAAGCCGATTAAAGACGTAACGGCAAACAATGATGAGTCAGTCGTTTTTAATATCACGGGTGTATCGCCTGAACCATTAACGCCTGAGGTAGCGCTCGCTATTAGTAAGAGGTTAGAAGATGAGTATTGAGATAATGAGCAGATTAACGCTAGATGACTTACTCGATCAAGTAGAGGAAGCTAGGCAAATGGCAATAGAGGAGCGCAAGCCTACCGCTATGATACAAGCGACTGTTACCACAGCAAAGCTACTAGGACTCGATAAGCCAGTAATTAAAGATGTGAATGCTGGTGAGGTGCAGACCATTAGCGAGCTGATGAATGAATTGGCAAACGATGACCAGTTGCTAACTCAAAGGATAAGCCATGCAAAAAATGAGTATTGATGACCTGATGACAGAATTAGACGATGCCAGGTTGACCGCTAAGGAGAATGGCCAAGCGTCTGCTATGGTTGCTGCTACCATGTCAAAAGCAAAGCTGCTAGGGCTAGATAAGGGCGTTACTGATGATAACGAGGTGCAGCCGATAAGCATCATTGTCCGAACCGTTGACGCTCGCAAACCTGAAACAGTCTGCTAGTTTTTGGACACGTTAGAGGGGGGTATTGTTTGATATATTTACGCTCGAACCAACGGACACCGCCACTATCCACACGCGCAAAATAAAAACCGTTTCAAAAGTAAGTTAAAGCCGTGAACCTAGCCGAACCCTTATAGCGTATAACTTAGCGTCTATAAATGGTTAAAGCGGGCAGGTTAAGAAGTTAATAAAAGTTAAAGGAGTTAATGAAAAGTCAATGGGCTAAACTTTTAATTTTGCGGACGCATAAAAATTACTTAGGCAGCGGTCACCGCTAATAAAGACCTAAACAATTATAACGCCCTATGGCTACAATCAAGCATAGGTAGTTATAAAAATGGCTACCAAAGTGGCTACCATTCAATATACTATTTCAATAATTATCAATATAAACAATAGCTTATAGATATAAAAAAGACTGACAACCGCCAGTCTTATCTTATGTTTTATATGAATTTAATAGGATAGAGTCAATATAATAAAAGCTTTGACAAGCCTATAATTCATTACTTTATATTGATACGGGTCAAAATGGCTGTATGCTGTATTAAGAGGGTTTTTGTGGCTGCTTTAAGTCTAAACCTTCAGTACATTGCTGTAAGTCTCGCTGCATTTTTTTTACATAAGGTAAGCTAGAAGGGTCTTTTTTGTCTTGCGCGTAACTCTCAATTTCCCACATTTGACCGATGGTCATGTTACTACGCACATTAATAGTGCAGTTACACAGCTTAGAGGCGGTATTTCTATCGGCAACTTTGTATTTAACCGCGCCACTAATACATTGATTGATATTATCTTTTTTAATGTCAGTAGCGTTTGCTTGCGGCATTGCGAACGCGGCAGCTAAGGCTAGGGGGAGTAATGGCAATAACTTCATAAATATCCTCTTGCAGGTAGTGTCAATTTTTGACTCTGGTATTCAATGTGATTTTATAATCAATAGACAGCTGGATCACTGATATGTGAGTGACTGAATCATCGGTGATATCTCATGTAACCTATATTATATATAATCTATTCAATTGGCAAAAATGATTGTCCATACCATAGCAAGTATGGTGATAAAAATACAATGGCGACGTGCTGTGTTAATGCAAATGAATGTTTCGCTAATGTTGATTGATGCCGCCGGTTCAGGCCACATTCATCAAGCCTATCTTGCTTAGCCTGCTTGATAGTGAGTAGGGTCAGTGACGCCAGCTTGAGCAAAGCCTTGGCGACGTAGCGCACAGCTGTCACAAACGCCGCAAGCAAGTCCGTTCACATCGGCACGGTAGCAAGAAATCGTTTGTCCATAATCAACGCCCAATGATAGACCAAGCTCAATAGTTTGAGCTTTGGACAGCTTTTGTAGTGGGGTTTGGATAGACAAGCGATGACCGGTAACGCCCGCTTTTGTCGCCAGATTGGCCATGTGCTCAAATGCTTCGATATACTCTGGACGGCAATCAGGATAGCCCGAGTAGTCAACTGAGCTGACCCCAATGACGATATGATTGGCATCAGTCACTTCAGCGACGGCTAGAGCATAAGACAAAAAGATTGTATTACGTGCAGGCACATAAGTATTAGGGATAGCATCGTTATCGATTTCATCGTGCTTTTTATTAGGGAATTTGTCGGTATCGCCGTCTGGTACGATCATGCTGTGATCGGTGAGTGATGAGCCACCAAGCTGGGCGATATCAATGTCGATAATTCTGTGGTTGACGCCTGCTGTCTCAGCAATGCGCTTTGCTGCGACAAGCTCACTATTATGACGTTGCCCATAGTCAAAGCTGACCGCTGTCACCGAGGCATAGCGTGCCTTTGCCCAATACAAACACGTCACCGAATCGAGACCACCTGATAAAAGCACCACGGCATTTTGGTTTTTGTGAAGAGTATCGTTGCTGTTGGACGCTTGATTCATTGAGGGATTCTGCAAAGTAACGTTAGTCATAGTAGTATCTATTATTGGTTTACGAAAACGCCATTTTAGCAAAAATACGGTTATTACAGAACCATGAAGCGATCAATCACGCGTCACAAAGGCGACAAAGCCATATCCAATAATATCCTGATAAAATACAGTCTGTATTACTGTCATCTTTTCAATCTGTTAGCATTATTTGTTATAATCGCAGCTTTTAAAGCAGCGACCATCTCGCATCATTGACGGTGCTTTATAGCAAATCGCTTTATAGTAAAATCATCCTTATAAAGATATTGAGTAACTTATGACCACAGCAACCTTGTTTACGCCAGACAACCCTTCTCAGACCAACGATGTGTCTGATGATATGTCTAATGAAGCAGGTTTTAATCGTTATAGTATAGAGGCCGATGCTGAAGAGGATAGTAATGAGGATAGGGCTGCTGACTCACAAGCACCGACTGAATCAGCGCACTTTCGTAAGCTACAAAAAAAGCTACGCCGGCAAGTGTCTGCAGCGATTCAAGATTTTAATATGATAGAGGACGGCGATGTAGTCATGGTCTGTGTCTCAGGCGGCAAGGACAGCTATACTTTGCTCGATATTTTACTGCTGCTAAAACGTGTGGCGCCGATTCATTTTGATGTTGTCGCCGTCAATTTGGATCAAAAGCAGCCAGGCTACCCAGAGGAGGTGTTGCCTAATTATCTAAATGAGCAAGGGATAGCGCATTATATCTTAGAAAAAGACACGTATAGTATTGTCAAAAGCGTGGTACCAGAAGGCAAGACTTACTGTTCAGCGTGCTCACGCTTACGTCGCGGCTCGCTTTATGGCTTTGCCAAACAAATCGGCGCGACCAAAATCGCTCTAGGTCATCACCGCGATGATATGCTAGCGACTTTCTTTTTGAACCTCTTTCATGGCGGCGCGCTAAAGTCTATGCCGCCCAAGCTTCTCAGTGATGACAAGCAAAATGTTTTGATCCGGCCGCTGGCTTACGTACAAGAAAAAGACATCATCGACTATGCGGCGCTAAAGGAGTTCCCGATTATTCCTTGCAATCTATGCGGCAGCCAAACCAACCTGCAACGCGCTATTATCAACGATATGCTACGCGAATGGGATGATGCTCATCCGCAGCGCTTGGCTTCTATTTTTAAAGCTATGCAAAACGTTGCGCCGTCACAATTAGCCGATCGCGAGCTATTCGATTTTGAAACGTTGGCCAGTGAGCGCGATGATAGCGAGCGCTTATTTGAAGGCGATAACATTCAAGTCGGGCAGCAAAGCAGTCTTGATGAGATAGGCTTGCCGACTGAGCCCAAAAAACAAGCTTTTAGCGCCAGCAACCCAGATAAAGAGCATTCGATAGCGACAAATCAAAGCCAGCAAAGCACAAAGATTCCTACCATTAATCCAGTATTATAATTTGAATAAATGGTGGTTAACTTAATAGTATTTATAAACAAGCTAGCATTCATAAGAAAGCCAGCTAACCGTGCAAGTTAGCTGGCTTTTGCTTTAAGGATTTTAATAACTCTATTAAGAAGTTTTTTCAAACACCGGTAGCGGATCGAAGCTGACCTCCGCACGCGGCAGTTTTGCCACATCTTGCATACGCCAATCATCACTGCCTTCGTTACTGACTTGTAGATAGTATTTGGCTTTTAAAGGGTCAATGTCCGCTTGCGCGGTATATTTATTAGCGCCTTGATGCTCTAATACCACATCACGATCTTTTTTGATGTCCGTGGCATGAGATATGGACAAGTTCAGAGTATCAGGATAAGTGACTGGCTCACCGTTCAATAAGGTGCCTGATTGTAGACTCTGCTCGGGATAATTCAAATAAAAAACGATCTCGCCTGTGTCAGAGAACTGCATTTGACCATGCAAATCTAAATCGTAAGTGAGCTTATCACGTGAGACATCGTGATACAGCGTCTTGCCATCCATGTACCAGTCATCACGTACTACGCTATCACGGATTTGATAGGAGTAATACACAAAGAAAATACAAGCCACTACCACAAACGCCGGTAGACCAATAACAAAAATAACCACCATGTAATTCTTGTACCATGGCTGGCTATCTTGATGTTTAAAGTTCGAGGAGGAAGTAGACATAAAATACCTATTAATAAAATAGCGTTTAATACATAGATAAATGTCCTACATAAGATAATAGCCACTTATCGAATATAAGACATGCAGTAAATTTAAGCAAAAGATCAGCGCTATGTGAATCATCTTATTGGAAGCGCTGACCCTTATTGGCTACAACTGACCTTGTGTGGTAAAGACATTGTCTTTACTGACTTTATATTGACCATCTTCGCTCTCAACATGCAGCGTCACAGGCGTTTGTCCTGGTTCGACAACTTCTGGGTCCCCATAAATGCTAACGGGCATATCAAAGCTTTCACCAGGCGCTAAAGGAACATCATTGAAGCGTAGCTGCAAACTCAGACCGTCTTCAGGCGCTAAAGTAATCTTGTAAGTATGCTCATCCTGCGTTTTATTGGTGAGTTTGACCACGTAGCTGTTTTCAATCATACCTTGCTGATTTAAGGACGACAGCTGGTTACGGTCGCGGCGTATATCGATCTCTAGTGGCACCCGATCGGTTAGCGCAAAGATTAGACCGCCGCACAGTATCGTCAGCAATGCCAGATAAGCAAATAGGCGCGGACGCAATACACGGCTCGGCTCTTTCTCGGCCAATTGCCGCTCGGTTGTATAACGAATCAGCCCGCGTGGATAGCCAACTTTGTCCATAATCTCATTACAAGTATCAATACAGGCGGCGCACTGAATACAAGCAACTTGCAGACCATCACGGATGTCGATACCGGTAGGGCAGACCTGCACACACATCTGACACTCGATACAATCGCCTAAATCATCAGGATTGGTGCCTTTTTTACGCGCGCCGCGTGGCTCACCACGCTCATAATCGTAAGAGACAATAAGCGTGTCTTTATCAAACATGACGCTTTGGAAGCGGCCATAAGGACAAATATGTACACACATCTGCTCACGCATATAACCGGCATTGGCATAAGTGGCAAAGGTAAAAATAAATACCGATACCCATATCCATGTTGGCCAATCAGGGAAGGGGATAAACCCTATTGTCTGCCAGCTTTGATAAATATAATCAGTACCAGCCACATAGCTAACAAAGGTAGTTGCTGTAATCACTGAAAAGACAAACCAGATAAAGTAAATCAGCGAGCGCTTAAGGATCTTTTGTGGGCCCATTGGCGACTTATCGAACTTGATACGCTTGTTACGATCACCGATTACCCATTTTTCGACATGCTGATATAGATGTGTCCAAATCGTTTGTGGGCAAGCATAACCGCACCACACTCGGCCGGCATAGACCGTCACCATAAATAGCGTAAAGGCAGCAATGATGGCAAATATAGCAATAAAATAAAAATCTTGCGTCAAAAATGTCATCCCAAAGATGTAGTAGTGCTGCGAGGGTACATCGAACCAAATAGCTTGCCTGCCGTCATAACGTAGCCATGGTAATAACAAAAACAACGCCAAAAAGAAATACATACTAATGACGCGGATATTTTGATAAAAACCAGTAACAAAGCGAGGATGCACTCGATGTTTAGTCGCATCGAGGTCTATTTGTTGTACAGGGATCTTATTAGGTTGTGGAGCTGACATAAACTTGCCTCTTTTTAACAAAAGAATCAATTCGCAGTCTGATTAGACGCTATAGAAAATGTTGTCATAATCATGTTGTTATAACCTAAAATAAACACTAAGCTTTAGAGATGACTATTTTAACATTTCCCCTAATATAAATGGGGGTATAAGCGCAAATAGCAATATCGGTAGCACCATAACCTAAAGATATTCAAAGCGCTTGAGTCACAAAAACGAGTGGACTGCTAACTAAAAAAGGAGAACTGCATTAACAGTCCTCCTTTAGTAAAATGCTATTATTTCTAAACTTGCGTTATGATTGGCTTAATTATTGCTCGTGTTAGGAGTAGATCTATCCGAAAGCGAGTAAACATACGCGGCTAGAAGCATAATACGCTCGTTTCCTAACTTAGTCTCCCACTCAGGCATCACACCGGCACGGCCATAACGTAGAGTATCTCGTACTGTCTCACGCTCACCGCCGTATAACCAAATATCATCGGTTAAGTTTGGCGCGCCAGTAGAGATCATACCTTTACCCTCTGGACCATGACATAGCGCACAGTTCTGAGTAAAGATTGCTTCACCTTGTTTGACCATAGTTTGATCTAATGGACTATTGGCTTCGCTACCCTTTTTGGGTGATAAAGATAAAACATACTCTGAAGCAGCGCGAACGCCATCTTCACCGATCTGATCACGCCAAGCTGGCATACCGCCAACACGGCCTTTATGCAAAGTAGTCAAGATGTGTTCAGGTTCGCCGCCATACAGCCATTCGTTGTCAGTTAGATTCGGATAGCCTACCGCGCCTTTGGCATTAGAACCATGACAGACCGCGCAGTTTTGTAAGAATAAGCGACTACCGACTTTTAACGCATTCGGATCTTGCGATAGCTTCTCAACCGCAGGCGCAAGCGCAGCGATTCTATCATCAATCTGAGTTTGCAGATCTGCAGGCGGCTCTTCACTACGACGCAGTGTCGTCTGTAAGCTGTTAAGCTCGTCCAAGACGGCTGTCGCATCACTCGCACCAGCTTTTGCTAAGATGCTTTGCTCAAAGTTATCAGTGAAGATCTTATCGTTAGCTTCAAGCTCACTATACAGCTCGTTCTTAGAGGTCCAAGGCACTGTTTCGCCATCGACTTCTACGGTTGCGATACCTTCCCAGTGTTTAGGGAACATGGCTGGGAAAAATACCCAATAAGCAACGCCCCAAATAATTGAACCAAAAAATATCACTAACCACCATTTAGGGAGTGCTTTGTCGTATTCTCGGATGCCATCATACTCATGACCAGTCGTACCGTCGTCTTCTAGGCTCGGTTTGTATTTGATAACAAACAACAAGACACCAAGAATAAAAGCCCAGCAGCCGATACTGAGTATGGTAATCCAAGAACTCCAAAAAAATGTCATCGTTTATCCTTATTGCGCTGCTCTTCAGACAAGGATTTAATATCCTCGTCATCAAGCGCAAGTTGTGCATCTTCTTCGAAGCGTTTTTTGTTTTTTGGCGAATACGCCCACCATGCAACGCCTACGAAGGCAATAAAGGCAGAAACGGTCGCAATTGTTTGTAATTCACCAATACCCATTAGCGCTGTCCTTCCATTGCGGTACCTAGCTGCTGTAGATAGGCTACCAAAGCGTCAAGCTCAGTGGCACCAAGTACAGCATCTGGAGCACCTTCGATGTCTTCTTCAGTGTAAGGAACACCAAAACGATCGCGGAATAGACGCATTTTAGCTTGAATGTCTTCACCATCTACTTCATTTTCAGCAAGCCAAGGGAATCCAGGCATCACTGATTCAGGCACTAGCGAACGTGGCGCAATCAAATGCTGCTTTTGCCAGTCTTCAGAATAACGACCACCAACACGTGCTAAATCTGGTCCAGTACGTTTCGATCCCCAAAGAAAAGGGTGATCCCACGTTGACTCAGCGGCACGCGAATACGGTCCATAGCGTTCGACTTCTGCGCGTAGTGGACGAACCATTTGCGTATGACAAACGTGACACCCTTCACGGATATAAATATCACGACCTTCGAATTCAAGCGCTGTCCAAGGCTCCATAGCAGGTAGGGGAGCATTCACCCCGCCTTCTTCAGGGCCTTTGTTATCATAGATCAATGGTACGATTTCAACCAGCGTTGCAAAACTAATAGCAATCACGATACCAATGACTAACAAGCCTGTATTTTTTTCAATAATTTCATGCGGTGTACCAGCCATGATCGCTCCTTATACGTTAGCTGTCGAAGTTTGGTCAACACTAGGTTCATGATCCGTTGGATCAGCGACATCTACAGGCTTACCTTCTGGCATCTTAATAGTACGATAGACGTTATAGGCCATCACAAACATACCCGATACATATAATAGACCACCAAATGCACGGCCGATATAAGGGAAGTGTGAGAACTCAACCGTATCGACAAAGCTGTATACCAAAGTACCATCAGGGTTAGTCGCAAGCCACATCATGCCTTGACCGATACCTGAGATCCACATAGATACGATATAGAAAATAGTACCTGCAGTCGCCAGCCAAAAATGCGTGGTGATCAAGCTAATAGAGTACATCTTTGGTTTGTTATAAATACGTGGTAACAGTACATATAGCGAACCAATGGTAATCATACCAACCCAGCCAAGTGCCCCTGAGTGTACGTGACCAATTGTCCAGTCCGTGTTGTGCGATAGCGCATTGACTGTCTTAATAGACATCATTGGCCCCTCAAACGTCGACATCGCGTAGAACGATAAAGCGACAATCATAAAGCGAATAATCGGGTCAGTACGTAGCTTATCCCAACTGCCAGACAAGGTAAGAACACCGTTAATCATACCGCCCCAAGATGGCGCGAATAGAATGATAGAGAATACCATTGCCAATGACTGCGTCCAATCAGGAAGCGCTGAATAATGCAAATGGTGACCACCAGCCCACATATATGCAGCAATCAACGCCCAAAAATGCACGATAGACAAACGATACGAATAGATAGGACGACCAATCTGTACAGGAACGAAATAATACATCATTCCAAGGAAGGCGGCCGTTAAGTAAAAACCTACCGCGTTATGCCCGTACCACCACTGCACCATCGCATCAGTTGCACCGCCAAATAGCGAGTATGATTTAAACGCACTAACCGGAATTGCCATGCTGTTTACGATGTGTAGTAGGGCAATCGTAATGATGAAAGCGGCAAAGAACCAGTTAGCGACATAAATGTGTGAGGTTTTGCGTTTGATAAGCGTGCCAAAGAACACGATAGCATAAGAGATCCATACCAAAGCAATCAAGATATCGATAGGCCACTCAAGCTCAGCGTACTCTTTACTTGTGGTCAAACCTAGCGGTAGGGTGATGATGGCTGCGACAATAACTGCCTGCCATCCCCAAAAGGTGAACCACGCCAAATACGGCGCGAATAAGCGTGTCTTACAGGTACGCTGGACGATGTAATAAGAGGTTGCGAACAGGGCAGAACCACCGAACGCAAAAATCACTGCATTGGTATGCAGTGGTCTTAAATGACTAAAGGTCAGCCATGGAATGTCAAAGTTAAGTGCTGGCCACGCCAATTGTGAGGCAATGAAAACACCGAGACTCATGCCGACGATGCCCCAGATGACAGTCATAATCGTAAAGAATCTTACGATAGTGATTTCATACTCGCGGTCTATAGGGGCGACTGCTGTGTTTTGTAAACTCATTGGATGATTCCTTTACAGCCTAAATTATCAACAGAATTAACTAAAGCTTTGCGATATCCAAAAGATAGCAAGGTTAAGAGGCGATGCTGTCTTTTGGATAGGGATTGCGGCGCATGCTACTGTCAGGCGTATCTATCACTGTAACGAGGTATTAACTAGTGAGCCAAACTCTTGCTATCTCAGCGTTGACTGAGCGGAAAAATAGCCATAAAGGCCAATAATACTATTGAGCAAAGTAAGGATGATTAATATATCGTTAAAGTTAATAAAACCTTGTCATACTCAGACCGTAATTATTCAATTGAATGACTAATTTGGGTTGCTAAGTCTGATTATTCAGTTTAGTCGCTAATATTAACTACTAAAATCAGTGGTTAGTTCAATGATTAACTTAGTAGTTATCGTAGTGAGTATCTAAGTATTAAGCTACAGTAACTGGGCTCGTAAATATCGACTAGATAACGATTGACCGAGTATAGACTGAAATATAAGTGGACTTTTATCTCTCTTATAAGCTAATGAAAAGTAGATATACGCTAGCGACTGCTGACAAAAAACATGCTCAGGTAACGTTTAGTTAAAACTCCCGACTCTGTTTAAGGGTATTGTAACGCAATCTTAATCAAATATCATCAAGCTGTTGCCCCAAAATACAAACTCTTTGGTAAATAATTTATCGGACAACTTATCTTAATGGGCTCTTGAAACACAAAATAGCGGCGCGACCTCAGTACTGTTTAAGTCTATTAAGCGCATACTGGCGCTGTTATATTTGCATGGGTAAAATAGCGTTAAGTGTTGAAGGTATCTGGTTTTTGGCTGATGCCACAAGTAAGACCTGCTAAATAAAAGCTAAGCTATCAATTTTGTAACTATTTGGTCATTAACCATGAGATTGGGTTTTACTTCTAGTCAAACTCACCCTTATAATAAAGGCGTATAAATAGTTTTATGACAATAACTACCACTCAATATACTTGTGTAGACGCTGTTTATATCAATGTCTATGTTTATAGATTCGATGCGTAGCTTGGGGTCAAATCAGTAAGATGACCTCTGTGTCTATTAGCACCGATGATAAGATAAATATAATAAGTATCAATAATAAGTATTCACTAAGGATAAGAATATGGCGGTTTTTTTAACGGATAACTGGTTTGAAGAAGTAGAAAAAATGGGCAATGAAGCCGGTGAGCTCAACCTTCCTCCTGCACTAGAGAACATGGTCATTAACCTAAAAGTCACAGACGGCGATGAGGTGATAGAAAGTCATTTCGCTAATGGCTTATTGCATAAAGGTTTGAATGCTGAGGCAACGACAACTTTGCTGCTAGACCGTAATACTTTGCAGTCGATCATCACGGACTTCGATATGAATGAGATTATGGGTGCCTTTATGAGTGGTAAAATTCGCGTCGAAGGCGATATGTCACAGCTGATGGCGCTACAAACCGCTCGTCCAAGCGATGAGCAAAAAGCACTATTTAAAGATATCAAGTCAATGACGACGCTGGCTTAGTTTTTAGCGTGGTTTTTAACGTGATTTTTAGCGTGTGCTACGCGCTAAAGGGTGTTGAGCGTTATGAGTAATACGTTGCAACTATAGCTCTTTAAAGTCGAAGCCCCTGACAATATTAATCTTTGAAAGTATAAGTTAAAAAAACCCCAAACGTCATGTTTGGGGTTTTTTTATGAAGCATTATTAACGGTGTTTTAGCTGGCTGATTTTACTTGTTCGTGCTGATTTTCTTTATAGATCGCTGCTTGTAGCCAGATATTTGCTTGCACATAGTCGTGTACTGCAATCGCTTTTGTCTCATCGGTCTCACAAGCACCAATACGAACCACAAAAGGATCGGCGTCTTGTTCACGCAGGATCACAACATCAAACAAGATAATAGGCTTACCATTAAAGACAGTTTGCTGCTTGCCTAGCACTTGCCCTTGACACCAAGCTTCATCTTCTTGACCTAAAGTGTCGCCGAATAAATAGGCGCACATATGACCTAGATTAATCTCTACGGGTGCCATCTGCTCTTTTGTCTCAGGTTGCCACTCTGCGATTTGCTGCTGCAGATCGTCAGGCATTTTGCCGTCGTTAGCGGCGACGATATCGTTAAAAGCGCGATGATAGCGAATGGCTTCCTCGTCTTCGACTTTAATCACCTCGTTTTGTTCGCTAATTGAGATCTCATGCGCCCAAGCACTAAAGTTTATAAAGTATGAGGTGCCTTGCTGGTATTGGTGACGGTTGGCAGTATAGAGTTGATCAAACGCATAAATGATACTGCCATCACCGCTACGTAAACGCAGTACGGCATCGTGCGAGTTGTCATTGGCAATAATACGCTCGATTTTGCAGTTCAGTCCATAGGGGCTATCGACGCACGGGTAGGCGTTGATGAAGCGCTCTGGTCGACCCTCTTTCATAGCTAAAACTTGATTGATATGGCAGGGCTGATCTTCAGACAATAAGAGACAGCTGTCTGAGGCGCTCACATTGCTATTAAGGCCTTTTGGGATAGCTGCATGCTCAATCATTTGCTGTAACCATTCGGGCACATCCTGACTCATATCATCAGTCAAGATACGCCAATGATCAGCATGACCAGCAGTCTGTTCGTCGGATAAGGTGGTTTTGGTAGGGGCTTGTACGTTTTTATACTGATAATTAATGGTCATGAGAATACTCAAACTTAAAACAGTGATAAGGTTGGATAGTGAGCGCTAAGTATTATGTCATGCATCCAAGCGCATAGAGCACGATATGTTGATATCAATAATATTTATATTATAGTTAAGCGATGCTGGCTGCAATGTCGTCACGCTATCCGTTATACCACAATGATGGGTTAATGACATTTGTCTTTAGCATACAATATATAGGTATGATGGCAAACAATAGCAAGCCCCTGCCAAAAAATAATCATAAACCAAGCGGTTTTGCCAAAAAACCCCATTAGTTTATGCTAATCATTGGCACATATTCATAAAATTGTGTCAAACTATCCCCTTTTTTTGGCAGTCTTATTACTCTATCAGGGTGTTGATGGAGTAAATACCCAGCAGATCTGTCTAGAACCCTATTTATATGCCTGTTTATTTGGTTACAAAGCTTTATTCGTCCTATTCGCCTTATTGGTGTAAGGCTGCGGTCACGATAGAGAAGCGCATATAAATAAGATAAAGAGTTTGACTATGTTTCGTCCTTTAGCATTATTTATTGGCTTGCGTTATACCCGAGCTGAGCGCAGTAACCGCTTTATCTCCTTTATATCTTTGATCTCCATGATAGGTTTGACCTTGGGAGTAGCTGTCCTGATCACGGTACTATCAGTGATGAATGGCTTCGATCGAGAGCTAAAAACCCGCATACTCGGTATGGTGCCGCAAGCGACCGTTACCTCATCTGAGGTGATTAGTGATTGGCAGCCATTAGCTGATCGTATCAAGGCTGAAGATCCAGAAGTGGCAGCAGTGGCCCCCTTTATCCAGCTACAAGGTATGCTAACAGCGAACGGTCAAGTCGCGGGTATTATGGTCACGGGTATCGAGCCTGAGTATGAGAAAAACGTCTCCATTATTAATAATCATATGATGGAGGGGGATATTGATACCCTACAAAGCGGTGATTTCAATATCGTTTTGGGTGAGGAGATGGTGCAATCGCTCGGTCTGAGTATCGGTGATAAAGTCACTTTGGTGCTACCAGAGGCTTCGCCATCACCAGCCGGCGTTATACCTAGGTTTAAACGCTTTACTTTGACGGGTATCTTTAATATTAGCCCAGACGTCAATACTTTAGCTGCCTTTATACCGATGAATGATGCAGCAAAGCTATTACGACTACCGGATGGCGCGCAAGGTATTCGCTTGAAGCTTGATGATATCTTCCAAGCGCCCACAGCCGCGCAAAAGGCGGCTAGCATAGCGCCGCCTCAGCTGTATCCTAGTGACTGGACCCAAACCCATGGTAACTTGTTTGGCGCGATCCAAATGGAAAAAGCGATGGTCGGCTTATTGCTGTTTTTGATTATTTTAGTAGCGGCTTTTAACATCGTTTCAAGCTTAGTGATGCTAGTAACAGACAAAAAAGCCGATATCGCTATCTTAAAAACCTTTGGCGCGTCGCCGCGGCTGATTACGCAAGTATTTATGGTGCAAGGCGTAGTAATTGGCGTTATTGGTACAGTCGCTGGGACGATACTAGGGGTGATATTTGCACTGACGGTTAGCGATATCTTGGGCTTTATCAATCAAGCTTTTGGTCTGCATTTATTCGATGCTTATTTTGTCAATTATCTGCCTTCACAGCTACGTATAGTCGATGTGGTATTGATTACTGGTGCTTCGTTTATCCTGAGCTTCTTAGCGACTATTTATCCGGCGCGCCGAGCAGCTAAGATTCAGCCAGCCCAAACATTGCGCTATGAGTAATCGCGGCAGTATGCAACTGTTACAGGATTGTCGATTGTCTAGATTATAGTTTGATTTAAATACAAATAATGATACAAACCGGACGCTATATTAGCCTAGACATCAGTGTCGATATAGAAGCGGTAAGCTATTAAAGAATAAAGGAAGCGCTATGTCAGTTATTTTGAAGGCAAGCAATATTAACAAAATCTATGATGATGGAGCGGTACACACCCAAGTACTCACGGGTCTGGATCTCAATATCAGCGCCGGCGAGCGTGTGGCTATCGTCGGTACTAGTGGTTCGGGTAAAAGCACTTTGTTGCACTTATTAGGCGGCTTAGATACGCCCACTAGCGGTGAGGTGTGGCTACATGGTCAGCGTCTTAACGATATGAATGAGACAGAACGCGGTGCGATGCGTAATCAGTATCTGGGCTTTATTTATCAGTTCCATCATCTGTTAGCTGAGTTTACCGCTATCGAAAATGTCGCTATGCCGCTACTGATGCGCCCAAAAGTATCGACTACTGAGGCGCGTCAGCAAGCGATTGAAATCTTAGAAAACGTAGGCTTAGGTCATCGTTTAGAGCATCGGCCTGGCGAGCTATCTGGCGGCGAGCGTCAGCGGGTAGCGATTGCTCGTGCACTGGTAACTAAGCCATCGCTGATTTTGGCCGATGAGCCGACGGGTAACTTAGATTATGATAATGCGCAAAGCGTGTTTGGGTTGTTATCAGAGCTGCAAAGCACAATGAAAACCGCGCTGCTTATGGTGACTCATGATCGCAGCTTAGCCGCGCTTGCCGATCGTCAGCTGTTATTGCGTAATGGTCATTGGGAAGACTATTAAGGTTCTCGTTTATTAAGTTATTAATTTACTAAGTCATTAAGTTGCTAAGTTGCTCGTTTACTAAGTTATTAGGTCATATCGAAGCAACTTAGCCGCCAGAAAAGCTACGATAGCAATAAATAGTCGCTGTTGTTTTTAACATAAATCGATAGTATCGTTTTGCTATTATTTACTTTTGAGGAGTGACATTATGGATAAGGGAGATGACCCAATTGCTGCTTTTGGTAGTGCAGAAGAGGGAGATGAGCCTTTACTGCCTTATATCGATGCTCAAGCATTTGAGCAAGTCGATAGAGAGACACAAAAAGAGCAATTGGCTGCAATTTTTGATGCGATTACTTTAGCGGGGGTGGATTATTATTTAGAAGTACAGCAAACGCCGACAGCTAAGCAATATACCTTAACCAAAAATGACAAGGCCGTCACCACGCAGGTAATGGATAATAATTTTAAAGATAATATCCTCGAGGCATTGGACGAGCATCAAAACAATTAGCATGATTTAAAGCATTAGTACATCAAGGTTTAGGCGTCTTGTCGGTTCGCAGGCGTTGACGCTTCTGCCAACTGCTGACAGTCTTATAACGCCAAATGCCTTTGAAGGCTAAGCCGCAGATAATACTACTAACAATAGCTAAGATAGTCAGACCAAGACAAAACGCAGTAATCGATACTGCACCTTTATAAGTGATAAAAGGATTGGCACCGTCCGACAATACCCATAGACTAAAATCAGCAATCATCCTACCAATCAGCCGTAAGCTAATCATCGGCACATCAATAATCTTTGCGCCAATATAATAGCCTGTGTAAAAGATGGGCAGCGTCGTCAGCGGGTTAGTAATCCAAGTCAGACCCAGCGCCATAGGCACATTTGCGCGAAAAATAAGCGCACCGATTAAGGCCAGTAGCATCTGGCCCGGTAGCGGGAAAAAAGCGCTAAGCACGCCGATATACACCGCTTTATTTAAGCTGTGGCGATTGAACTGCCACAATCTAGGGTCGCCTAAATGCGGCGCAAAGAACTTTAAGCTGCGGCTTTGTAAGATTTGTTCAGGAGTAGGAAGTAGGTTCTTCAGACGTTTTTTTGACACATGCCTGCCTTTAGTCGTTAATTACAGCCCGCTGCTAAAAAATAAGCCAATCGGTAGGCAATTACGTTTTAAGTCAAAAGTATATCATTATTAATAGTGCTATGATGAGGGGATAGCGACTGAAAGCTTATGAATAAGCTGTTGATAAGTGTTTTTACAGCGATACTTTATTACAAATTTTTTATTATAGCGATTTGGTTATAAAATAGTATAAGGTAATCGTAATAAAGGCACAAATGCTATGGTCAGCGCCAAGCTTAGATAGCGAACCGCTATTGCATCGGCTCTATGCTTAATCCTAGCATAAATTCACATTAGCGAGCGAGGATGTCAATGTATTGGGGAGTTGGCGCGCTAATAATAAGTGTGATGGCAGCTGTATTGACCAAAGCTGCGACTATACCCTTGCCGCAGAGCTTCGCTTTCTTAGATACTAGTCACTATCTGCTTTTACCTAGTCTACTTATCATCATTACGATTCTACTCATCTTATTAAATCAGCGTCTAAGCTTACCTTCATCAGATACTTCTGTTAACAGTCCCCCAAAACTATCTTCAATATCAGCCTCATCAACTGCTCGTATACTTAGCTTGCTTCAACCGCTGCGCTATCTAATTGTAGCAATCTTGGCACTAGCCTTAATCGTTGGTAGCTTGCTACAAGCGCTTACTGCTCATCAGCAGTTAGAGCGTACCAAGATAACAGCGTCCGAGCGCGTGCAAGCTTGGGTGACCATTGAAGGCATCAGTGATAGCGTGTACGACGCGACGATGAATAGCGGCTATCGGCAGGTCGCGACTTTAAGCGAGATAGTGCCGTTAACCGACGATCTTAGCGCTGAACAGTTGGCTAAAAAAAGCGCTGAGAGTAAGGCGGATGATATCCTGCAGTCAGGTGGCGCATCATCGAATCAGCGGGTACTGCTAAGTTTATATCCCAATAAAGCCAATGATACTGCTAGTGTCGCTAGGTTAAATCGCTTACAGCCGGGCGAGCGCATATTGATGAGCTTAACGCTTGCGCCATTAGCCAGCTCCGAGCAAGCGCTCAATAACCCAACTGGCTTTGATAGCTATCGCTGGCTACGTGCCCGTCACATCGATGGGACTGCGACGATTATTGCGCTCAGCTCAGCCGCTACTAGCTATTCGAATCAGTCGACGAGTGCCGCTAGTACTGTTAGTGATTCGGCCTCTAGTTGGTCGCGGCTGCGTAACACTATTGATAACTGGCGTTTGCAGTTACGTCAGCACTTTTATCAAGACTGGTCTACTAAAAGTGCTGCGAAACAACAAGCAGATGCAGTGACGTTGAGTTTGCTGACCGGCGATCGCAGCTTAATCAATCGCGAAACCAAAGATCTGTATCAGCTTGCTGGCATCTCGCATCTATTAGCGATCTCAGGGACCCATGTGCTGTTTTTGGCGATTATATTAGCTGCTATGGTAGTGATGCTGGTCGAGCGCTTTTATCCGGCACTTTATCGCTTGCTGCCGCGCTGGCAAGTACGCTGGTGGGTGATGATAGCTTCCGCTTTTATTTATGCCTTATTTACTGGCTTTGATGTGCCAGCGGCGCGCACCGCTTGGATGTTATTAGCGATAGGCTTAGTACGTCTGACATTAGTGCCGGTCAGTACTCTGCAGGTATTGTTAGCTCTAGCTATCCTAATGGCTTGGCTAGATCCGTATGTGTTATGGCAAGCCGGCTATTGGCTGTCGTTTATTGCTGTTGCGCTACTGCTGAGCTATGAGGATAAGCTGACAAATCAGACTTCGGCCGCGACTAGCTCCTCGTCCTCCGTTATGGCAGCTCAGTCAGTTAAGATCGGCTATAGCTCCAATAGATTAACTGATATGCACAGTAAAGGTTGGCTATTATTTAAGCGTCTCTTTAGATTACAGTTTTGGTTATTTATAGCGCTACTCCCCATTACTTTATTACTGTTTGGCAAGGCATCGTTATGGGGTCTTGTCATTAACCTATTTGCCATTGGCTTATTCGGCTGGATTATTGTACCGCTGAATCTTTTAGCAGGTTTGTGCTATTTAATCTTACCAAGCAGTGCTGATGGCATTTGGGCAGTAGTCAGTGCCATTGTCTATCACTTACATCAATTAATCGAGTGGCTGACGACGCTGCCTGTGCTAGGTAGCGCTTGGTTATACACCCCCGTTAACTTCGCTATGTTACTAATGGCAGCACTCATGCTTTTGCCTTGGCTATTACCGCGAGGGCTTATAAGTCGCTGGGTGTCCTTAGTACCGCTGACGCTTTTATCGATGACAATCTATAGTAATCAGCAGTCTTTCTTGCAGACGCCAACGCTTTATATACTACCGACAGGCGATCGTTACATAACAGCGGCGGTATTGCTTTATCCCGCTGATAAAAACCAAGCCGAGCAAAACGATGCTAATAAAAAATCATTAGATCAAGATAAGATAAGTTGGCTGTTTTTGGCCGATCATAGAGCGCAAGGCAAGCGCACTAGGCCAAGTACGCTGAGCGCTGAAAAATTAGCAGGGCAGCTAGAGCAGCAACTGCGCACGCTAGCGATTAAAAGTCTAGACGGTATTGTTGTCCAAAGCAGCATGGTCCAAAGCAGCGCGGCCCCTATGACGACTCGTATGTCTTCTACATCGGTAGCAAGTAGTCGTCAGTTAGCTTCGCAAGAATCATCTTTGTTACCTTTGAGCGTAACACTATTAAGCCAACAGCTACCGACAGCGCAGTATTGGCAGGCAGGTCGCCATGAGCGACTGCAAGCGCGACAAAGCGTAGCAACAACAACTGACGATAACCGAATTATCAGCGCGCAAGACTGTCAGCAAGGTAAGCAGTGGCAAGCGCCAAACGGTCAATTAAGACTGCTGGCGCTCACTGGTTGGAATGAGATTGATGACGCTAGCATTTGGGATTGTAGTCTAGCTATCGTCAGTCAATCGCCGATTACCGTTGTGCATTATAATGCTAGCAACCCTCAGCAGCCTATTAAAGCGAGCGTGCAGATGCTTGCCAATGATAAAGCCTTATCTGATTTGTCTGATTTGTCTGATTTGTCTGGTTTGTCTGGTTTGTCTGGTTTGTCTGGGACTGCTGGGAATAATAGGATTTCCAATAATGCTATTTCAAGAAATACTGTTTCGAACAATACTGAATTGAATGATGCTGTTTTAAATAGTACGGTTTTAAATAGTACTGAAACTGAAGACACCGCTTTATCACGACTCATTCTCGATGTCGCCACCCATAAGCGCAGTTGGCAACTGTGGTCACTATTATGCGCCGCTGAGCCTTTAGCCTTTAATATGAGCCAAGCAGATTTTAGTGCAACAACTTGGCTTAGTCATAGTCGCTCTGCGGTAACGGCACCGATATTAATAGCGCAGCAGACTAAGCAAGTACTGACTTATGATGAGCAGCCCTTGGAGGTGGCGCTAGTAATTGAGGCTAGTAACTGAGGCTCATGAATGACTATAGTCAAGAGCTAGTGAATAGTTAGTCAGTAGGCAGTGAATAGCGAAACCATTAGGCAGACTATAACAGTATCGCTGCAAAACGCTGCAATAAGGTCACATTCTACTATTGAACCTCAGTGACAATGTCACCATACTTAGCAAACCCTCAATCAGTTATAATTCGACGCGCTTTTATAGACGATATAGTTAAATCACTTTAAAATCGATGCAGTGCATCTAGGATAATTTTGCGCAGCCTCTGGCTGCAACGACACAGCACGCAAGGAAAATTAATACCAGTTGCACGTTAATATTGAGCGTATCGACTTTATTTTGAACTGACTATAGTTGTATTTTGCTCTTGATCAATCTCACCTAGGAAGTTATATGCCCAACTGGCCACCAGACCCTAATAAACGTCCTGAAAATTCGGCAAATCAGCCGGCACCGCTGCAGCAAGTACCGGCCAATCAGCCCAGCGGACAAGAATGGCGTCTTATCGAAAAAACCTTATTAGCTAGTGTTGAAGAGCAGCGCCGCTCAAGGCGTTGGAGTATCTTCTTTAAGCTGCTTACCTTTGGTTATATTTTATTATTATTCTTCACTTTTAGCCGCGGTTGTAGCACCAAAGCGCCTACTGGGCTAGAAGGCATGGATACCAGCTCACCGCATTTGGCGGTAGTAGAGCTGCAAGGCGTTATTAGTAATGCCGATATTGCCAATGCTTATGATGTGAACGAAGCTTTGACCCGCGCATTTGAAAACCCCAACTCGAAGGCCGTGGCTTTAGATATTAACTCTCCTGGCGGCTCGCCGGTACAATCAGATGAGATCTGGCAGACGATGATAGATTTGCGCGCTGAGTATCCTGATAAGAAGCTCTATGCCGTCATCGGTGATATTGGTGCTTCTGGCGCTTATTATATTGCTTCTGCAGCTGATGAGATCTATGTGAATCCTTCAAGTCTAGTCGGCTCTATCGGCGTCATTATGCCAAGCTACAATATCGAAGGACTAATGGACAAAGTAGGGGTGGAAGATCGCACTATTACTGCTGGCGAATACAAAGATATCTTAAGCTTATCGCGGCCGCTGACAGATTATGAAGAGCAGCACGTCGAATCGGTGTTAGCCAATACTCATAAGCACTTTATCAATGCAGTAAAAGAAGGTCGCGGCAATCGCCTCAAAGACCCTGAAGCCAATAAACTATTTTCAGGGCTGTTTTGGACCGGCGAGCAGTCTATTGCTTTGGGGCTAGCAGACAAAAAGGGTGGTATCACAAGCTTAGAGAAGCAGCTTGAGCTTGATAACGTAGTCAATTACAGTCCTGTAGACCCGTTTCAGTTATTTATGGATCGCTTTGCAGTGAAACTAGGCGCAGGGGTCGGCTCAAGTATTAATCTTGATGTATTAGGGCAGCAAGAAGGCAATGCTGAGATGCGCTAAGGATTTGTATATTAACTTAGTTTTGACTCTATCAGTATCCGGGCTGAGCTAGTAAATAGCTCAGCCTTTTGCTATAACTAAGTTTGGTTTTAGTCGTTGTAATCCACCATCCTATAAATATATTTTAGGGCGTGTTGAACATTCACAAATGCGCACTGCTGATCGCTACTAGTTAATCAAAGCTGTGTTCTAGTCGTCGTTAAAATTGCAGATAATGCTTATTGCATTGGCTAGCTGATTTTATTTAAACAGTCGCAACGACTAGGGCGATTTTAGCATCAGCCCGCACTACAACAACAGGGACAGGACTATTTTTTGCCGCTTTATTGATAAAAATAGACGCTTAGAACGACTAAACTTACCATTTTTATCTGCAAATCGCCTAAAAAATAGTCTCTGTCAGTGCCAAGGTCGAATGTTCAACACGCCCTAATAATCAAAATAATAGAGAGCTTACATGAATGAGAATGACCACAAGGCGCAGAGATTTGCCTCCTTGCCCGTATCAAAGCTAACCCAAAAGCCAGTGCTGCATTTCGCGCATGCTAATGGCATGCCAAGCGCCGTTTATGCGCCTTTTTTTGACGGACTTGCTGAGTTTTTCACGATTGAATACATCCCTATGCTAGGAGAGACAAGCGGCTATCCGGTAGACAATAATTGGCGCAGTCTGACCCAACAGGTCATCGATAGTGTGGCAGAGTCGTGCAAGCGTCATGGCGTCACACAAGTCGTGGCAGTTGGCCACTCTTTGGGCGCGCTGTGTACGTTGCAAGCGCTGTACCGAGCGCCTAAACACTTTAATCAAGCCGTGCTGATGGATCCGCCACTGATATATGGGCGGAGTAGTTTTTTGATGCATGTGGCAAAGACGCTAGATAAAGTGCCGATGATGAACCACCGCTTGATGGACAAAATGTCACCTTCCGGTATCTCAAAACATCGCCGCGATGTTTGGGACAGCCGTGATGACGCTTATGAGCAAATGCGTCATAAAACCTTCTTTAAGAACTTTGACGAGCGTAGCTTTCAGGGGTATATCGAGCACGGCTTACACGAGCGCGCTGATGGCAAAGTAACGTTAGCGATCTCCAAAAAGAATGAGGTGGCAGTGTTTCGAACCAATCCATCCATGTATTGGCTGACTCCTAATGAAGGACCTAAGCCGCCTGCTCAGCTCATCATTGGTGAGGAGAGTATATTTTTGAAACGTAAATTCCCCCAACAAGTCAAAGCGCGTTTAGGGATAGACTTTCAGACGCATGCTGGCGGTCATATGTTCCCGCTTGAGCACCCAGAGTCCGTATCAGCATTGGTGCTTGATATCATTGAGCAGCAGCTGCCTCAATAGCAGTATATCTTAATACTTAAGCTGTTTTATAAAATGGCGTCGCTTATTATTTTTTGAGCTCTTATCTATGTCGAAATCTGCAAACTCACTAGACGCTATACCGCAAACAGCAAAAACGCCGCTATTTTCTTTATGGGAAGCGTTAGCACTGCTGGTGGCAATGGTGTTTGCTTTTTTTGGTAGTCAGCTATTAGGTATCTATATCGCCGGCAAGCTATTACTACCTTCTACTAAATCCCAAACAGCGGCTGACTTGTTTTATTTTGCTAGCGGCAATGGCACCATCGTTAGTAGCTCGATTGTCTTTAGCGGTGTATTTTTGAGCATTTTAATAGCGCTTATTATTCGCTTAAAAGGCGCGCAAGTTAGTGATTATTTAGCGCTCAAGTCGTTCTCACTAAAAGTCGCTATCGGCAGCTTTGGGCTACTATTACTGTTTATGATTGGTAGTCAAGCGCTGACATACTGGTTGGATAAATCCCCTTCGTTGTTCGTTGATCCTTTGTATGATTCGGTCAGCTCGGTATGGCTGTTAATCATTGCGATGGTGGTGATCGCGCCTATCTATGAAGAGCTCGTGTTTCGAGGTGTTATTTGGTCTGCGCTCAAGGAGCAGTTTGCCATAAAGTTCGATAAAACAGAGCTATCAAAAGCTGACGGTCTAGCACAGTCAGAAGCGCACGGCGCACTGATGGCAAGTTTGATTACCAGCTTAGTGTTTGCGGTGATGCACTTGCAGTATGGGCTATATGAGATCAGCACTATCGTCGTGCTCGCCTTAATATTTTGTTATGCGCGCTACAAGTCAGGGTCTCTTTTTTTGCCGATAGCGCTGCATATCTTTAATAACGGCTTGGCGATGTGGCAGTATCTAGCACAAGCTGCTTAGCTTGATGCGCTTTTATGACTGATTTAGGTTCTAGCTTAACGAATGCTAAGGTTAGTTTTTATCAGCTGATAAGCTTTTACGCGTACGTAACGCTAATTAAATTCCAGGATTTAGCGCGAGCACTTCCGTGGCAGCTCGTTCAATATCCTCAATCGTCAAGCTAGGTTTACCACTCAAAGCCTGTCGCCATCTGCGCGCGCCACTTAAGCCTTGAAACAGACCCAAATAATGCCGCGCCATCGTCGGTAGTGCTTCGCCAAGCTCGATCTGCTGACGCAAGTAAGGGTACATCTCAGCCAAGATATCAGAGCGTTTTGGTGCAGGCTCGCCCCATAAGCTATTCGCTTCTGCGAGCAAATAAGGGTTTTGATAAAAAGCGCGGCCGATCATCACCCCATCGATGTACTTTAAGTGCTCTGCGATATCATCGACGCTTTCGATACCGCCATTAATCTCAATATCAAGCTCAGTAAACTCTTGCTTAAGCCGGTAGACATCCTCATAGCGCAGTGGCGGTATCTCGCGGTTTTGTTTGGGGCTCAGACCTTGTAGCCAAGCGGTACGCGCATGAACGATAAAGCGAGTACAGCCTGCCGCTGCTACAGTTTCAACGAATTCTTTCATAAACTCATAACTATCAAAGTCGTCGATACCGATGCGATGCTTGACTGTCACTGGGATATCGACCGCTGCTTGCATATGCTTGACTAAATCTGCGACCGTAGCGGGCTCTGCCATCAGGCAAGCGCCTATCTTGTTATGCTGCACGCGATCAGAGGGACAGCCCACATTGATATTGACTTCATCATAACCATGCTGCTGAGCAAATTCGGCGCATTGGGTCATATCCGCATTATCAGCGCCGCCAAGTTGCAGAACAATAGGATGTTCGCGCTCATCAAAACGCAAGTGCCGCGCGCGGTTCCCGTATATGAGCGCTCCTGTGCTGATCATCTCGGTATACAGATAAACGTGCGGATTAAACAGGCGCGCAAAATAACGATAATCAGTCGTTGTCCAGTCAATCATAGGGGCAACGGATAAGCGTTTATTGGTCATATCTATCATAACTATAGAACTCTTTTTTAAAGCATTTTTGAAGCATTTTAAAGCATTGCAGCGATGTGTATGATTTTAACTAGGTATATAGTAGGTTGTCGGGCATATTATCCGGCGCAGCACTCATTTTGATACGGTTATTTTAATCAAGCATTGAGGCCTGCGTCATAGCACTCTATTTATTTCAAATCGAATCTATGGTAGCGTTGACATCATCGGTAACATTCACAGCCAAAGTATATAGCGCTATTAAATCACTCGGTTCAGTTGTTTCGATTCTGGTAGATGATAAAAATATAAACCAACCATAATACTCATCGCACCGATAAAAGCGATGTACAGAGCAGGCGAGATGCTGATATAAAAGGTGGCATAACCGAGTGCAAAAGGCAGCAGGCCGCCCACGATCGCATACATCACATTATAAGACAAAGCGAGACCCGTCAGGCGTACATTAGTCGGAAATAACTGTACAAGAATAGCCGGTATCATGCCTACAATGCCAGCAAAAAACCCAAGTAGAGCGTACATAATCAAGATGTAATCGCCGCCAGTTTGCAGGTGATAATAAAAGGCAAATATCTGGCCGATTAATAAAATTGATCCGAAAACCAAAATTTTACCAAAGTTTTCGTGGTTGGACACAATGCCATAAAAGACACAGCCAAAAATCATAAAGACAATGCCCAAACTATGCGAAAAAACAAACAGATCATTATCTAAACTAAAGCTTAACTCGATCAGGCTTGGCAGTAGTAAAGCCACTACCGTCGTGATGCTAGCAATCATGAGGCTGAGTAAGAGGCCCAAAAAGATAGAATGCTTGCAGTACTTAAATAATAAAGTGAGCGGCTGCCTAACGCCTCGTAAAGGTTTTCGGGTTTGCATTTCAATAAAAAACGGTGATTCGTTAATGAAGCGCCATGCCAGTAAAGGCAAGAAGCTTAGCAGAGCAGCGACAGCAAAGGGTACACGCCAGCCATAATCCAAGAGCTGAACAGGCGTCATCGAGCTGTTTAGCCAGACAAAAAAAGCGTTAGAAAATAACACGCCCACAAAAAAGCTTGCTGTCACATAGCTACAGGCCACTGACAGATACTGACGCGGGACTTGCTCAGCAATATAAATCCAAGCCAAAGGTACATAAACGCCAAACGCCATTCCCTGTATTAGGCGCAAAATAATAAATAAGCTCGGGGCTATTACGCCCCACTGAGCATAAGTCGGTAGTATTGCTATACCTACCATACAAAGCGCGGTTGCAAGCATACTTATAAGCAATAAGGGCTTACGTCCCTTCATATCGCCATAGCGACCAAACAAAATGCCGCCAAGCGGACGAGCCAAATAACCGACAGCAAATAACCCAAGCCCTTGTAGGCGAGTCATGCCAGAATCGATATTGGCTGGGAAAAAAGCAGAAGAGATATAATCTGCCATATACAAGTAGATCAAAAAGTCAAAAAAAGTGATAGCACTCGTCAAGCAGACAAAAATCACCATGTTTTTATCTTTACCAGACATGAGCGCATATTGAGGACGAGAAGGCATGGTCGATTATTTTCCCATATACAAGCAAAGCATTACAACGGTCATCACAATGGCCGTTGACGATAAATAAAAAGTTAAAATTGTGCGAAAATAAAACAGAGGGTAGATAAAAGGGTGTTGTACATTATTTTAGATTAAAGCTTATTTATAGCAGCCAATCGATAGGTAACCACGACATAATAGTTAGCCAAATATGATCGGATAAGTCCACTCGCGGCTCAGCTTCATAGACCTTTTTCTCACCATTTTCCATAGTGTGCCACTGCAAATGATTGTCATCGGTTAATTTGACTTCATAAGCTTGGCTTAATAAGTCGTCACTGAGCGCTTCATGCAGCTGCCGCGCCAGCTCATCGTCATTGATGATAACGCCCATCTCTGTGTTAATATTCGCTGAGCGGGGATCGACGTTATAGGAACCAATGAAGACTTGATGATCATCAATAGCAAAGGTCTTAGCATGCAAGCTAGTTGAGGACTGACTGCGCGCTTTCCACAGCTTGTTTTCGCGATCCTCTTCACTAGCAGTAGATTTTAGCTCATATATCTTGATACCTGATTTGAGTAGCTTAGGTCGCCATTGACTATAGCCAGAATGTACAGCGGTGACATCGGTGGCATCAAAAGAGTTGGTCAGTATCTTAATATTAATGCCAGAGTCGGCCAGCTCTACTAACGTATCGACACCATCTTTGGTGGGAACAAAGTAAGAAGAGATGATCGTCAGCTCTTTATCAGGGCGCCCAAGCAAGGTACGTAGCTGCTGCACTAGATTAGTATCGGCAGGGACAGACTTGGTCAGCTTACCGACATCGTCACTCAAAAACTGCATATCCGTCCAGCGAAAAGGAATGTGCTTATTTAATAAATCAGTATCGATAGAAGAGTCCGCAATCGCTGACTTATATACCGATAAGCTGCTTTGGTTATCACTTTTCTCATTGGTACCGAGCTGATCGAGTCCCTCGATAAAGTCCGTCGGCCCATCTTCATCTAAAGTTACTAACGTCTCGATATCGTAAGAGATAGGCGCGGACCAGTAACTGCCAAAGCTATTATCAATATCTGCGACTACTTTACCAATAAGCAGCACATCTAAATCAGCAAATTGGCTGTTTTGATCATTACTTAAGTATTCGTTACCAATATTGCGGCCACCGATGATAGTGATTTGCTTATCAAAAGTCATGCTTTTATTATGCATGCGCCGGTTGATACGAGGCAGACCAGTGACGAAGTTGAGCGCTTGAAACTTACGGTGCATCAAAGGGTTAACAATTCTGACCGCTGTATTAGGGTGGCTTGAAAAACGTAATAACTGCTGATCAAGCGCAGCGCTGCTATTAAAGTCGTCTATTAATAAGCGCACGATAACGCCGCGCTCAGCCGCTTCCCATAAGTCTTTTAGCAGCAGTTGACCGGCCTGATCATCATGCCAGATATAATATTGCGCGTCGATGTTGCGCGTCGCCATATCGGTCAATATGCTACGAGAGGCAAACGCATTGGCGCCTGTGACAATTGGATGATACCCTGATAAATCAGGATGGATTTTATTTTGCTCACTAATGGTCGCGACTAAGTCAGTATCATTATTGGCATTGGCGGTATCATCAGTTTCGGTATTGACGTTGCTATCTTCTATACCTGAGTCCAAACGTGAATCTGGAGTGATTGGCTCATCTTGAGCCTTTGTCTTATTAGTATACATAGCATTAACCCGCTCAGAGAGCTCTTTGCTCTGTGCTAAGTGCGGCTGCTGCGGTAAGCTTTGACAGCCAACCAAACTCAATGACAACCCAAGAGTAAGGCTCATCGTCAATTTACTAGAATAAACATCCAACATCGACATCATAAGATGGCCTCAATACACTCAAAAGATTGGCTGAGCGGTCTACACCGCGGCTTTAATTAATAGTAATACGCAGTAACAGCAACATCAGTATTAATATCAACATCAACACTGTACTAGTATGACGCTACAGATAATCATATCTTGCTTAGCAAATATATTGTTGGAACAATCCGCACAAATATTTTTGCCAAGCTTAGCAGGTACAAAGGTATCTGCCTATAAAAAATACGTTAAATTTTTTAATCCGTAGCAGCGGCTGGTGAATAACCAAAAGTTGGAGCCTAGTGACAAAAAAAAGCGTAGTAGGTGTCTGAAAAGCGCAGTCATGATATGATATTGTGCAGTTTAAAACGTTTACCAATAGTAGTATCGATTCTCCTTGCAGCCTCAACCCTCACTACGGAATACTTATGAGCCAATCGCCAGCACAACAAAATAGCAACGTTAGTAGTTTGGAAAGTAGCAACGACAGTGGTTTAGATAGTAACTGGCGCTCAGATGCCTTAGATTTAAGCCTCGATTATGGTATGCAAACCGTCGCCGTACGTGCCGGACAGCATCGCACCGATGAAGGTGAGCATTCTGAGGCTATCTTTACCACCAGCTCCTATGTCTATGAGTCGGCGAGTGATGCCGCCGCACATTTTAATGGTACTAAGACGGGTAATGTCTATTCGCGCCATACTAATCCAAGCGTGCGTACCTTTGAGCGCCGCCTAGCTGCGCTTGAGAATGGCGAGCGCGCAGTCGCCACCGCCTCTGGCATGGGCGCTATTTTGACTATGTGTTTGGCTTACCTAAAAGCAGGCGATCACTTGCTGGCAGCCAATCAGCTGTTTGGCTCGTCTATTGGACTGTTCAATAATTATATGGCTAAATTCGGCGTCGAGGTCAGTTACGTTGACTGCTTTGACAATGATGCTTGGGCCGCGGCCGTGCAGCCAAATACAAAGCTCATCTACTGCGAAAGCCCGAGTAACCCGCTAGCGCAAATCTGCGATATTGGCTTTTTAAGCACGCTCTCAAAGGCCAACGATGTGCTATTGGTTGTTGATAACTGTTTTGCCTCTCCTGCTATTCAGCGCCCGCTAGACTTAGGCGCGGATGTGGTGATTCACTCAGCGACTAAATATCTAGATGGACAGGGCCGCGTGTTGGGCGGCGCTTTAGTCGGCAGCGACAAGCTGATGCAGGAGGCGTTCACAGTAGTGCGCTCAGGTGGTATCAGTATGAGTCCTTTTAACGCTTGGGTATTTACCAAAGGTCTTGAGACGCTCAAACTGCGTATGCAAGCTCACTGTCATAATGCCAATCAGGTCGCTGAGTTTTTGCTGAATCATCCAAACGTTAGCACTGTGCATTTCTCTGGGCTAAAAGACCACCCAGCGCACAAGCTTGCAACACGCCAGCATCATATGGCAGACGCTTATGGCGCGATTATGGGTTTTGAAGTCAAAGCGACCGATTCTGCTAATGGTACGCAAGATGGCAAAGCCGCTGCTTGGCAAGTGATAGATGCGACACAAATGGTATCTATCACCAACAATCTAGGCGATGCTAAGACGACAATCACCCACCCTGCGACGACGACGCACTTTCGCTTAACTGCTGAGGCTCGCGCTGAGGCAGGAGTTAATGATAGCCTAATTCGACTGTCTGTAGGGCTGGAGGATGCTGAAGATATTATCAAAGATTTGGCTCGCGGCTTAGACAGTTTATAAAGATAACGCTATAATTAGCTTAACGTTTTATTTTTATCTAAATTCACCCGGATTACAAAGACAAAGAGAGTATTATGAATATTCAAGCCTTGATGCAACAAGCACAATCCATGCAAAAGAAAGTCGAAGCCAATGTTGAGTCAGCCAAAAAAGAGCTGGCCAATAAAGAAGTGCAGGCAGAAGCGGGCAGTGGCCTTGTCAAAGTGACGATGACCGGTCGCCATGTGGTTAAGCGTTTATCTATCGACCCTAGTCTTTTAGAAGATGAGCCTGATATGATCGAAGATCTAATCGCCGCCGCTATCAATGATGCTGTTCGTCAGGCCGATGATCTGTACGAAGAGACAATGGCTGGCGCGACCTCAGGTATGGGTCTACCACCAGGTATGCAAGGTATGTTCTAAGCGATAACTCATTGCTAAATAACATAAAAAGCGTATAAATACTGACTGTAGTAGTCAATAGATGGGGTTGTTATCGTCACGATACGACCCCATTTTTATAACTATAGATTAAGTTATAACGTCCGTTTTTATAATTGCAAAAGGATAATAATTTGCTTACTGCCAAATTCGATCAGCTAGTCAAGCAGCTGCGTGTATTGCCTGGTGTCGGTCAAAAAAGTGCTCAGCGTATGGCACTGTATCTGCTGAGCAAAAAGCGCCCGCAAGGCATGGCACTAGCACAAGCTCTAGATGAAGCGATGCGTGAGATTGTGGAGTGTCAGCGCTGTCATAGCTTCAGTGATGAGAGTATCTGCCCGCTGTGCCAAGACCCAAGACGTGATAATACCCAGCTATGTGTGGTCGAGACTGCCGCCGATGTGATGGCTATAGAGCAAACGGCGGGCTATCGCGGATTGTACTTTGTATTGGGTGGTCACTTGTCGCCTATCGATGGCATTAGCGCCGATGATCTCAATATCGATCAGCTGGTCTGGCGGGTCAAAGACGAGCCGGTAGATGAGCTGATACTAGCGACTGGCACGACGGTAGAGGGGCAGACGACGGCGCACTTTATTAGTGAAGCGGCCAGTCGCCATGTCAAAAAGGTCACTCGCTTAGCACAAGGGGTGCCGATGGGCGGTGAGCTTGAGTATCTCGATAGTATGACTTTAGGCCAAGCGCTACAAAACCGCTCTTTTTTATAATGCAGCGTTTTTTATTCGTTGACGACTCAATAGACTAGGCGTTATGCCTAGTTTTTTATTTTTGAAATAAATGACACTCGCCCAATTAATACGCCGATATTGTTATAATCGGCTCATTAACTTTTCAATTTAAGCAGGTATCTGCCCGTGTCTAACTCCTCTTTGACAACGCTAACCACTTCGCAAGATGATATAGCTACTGATAATAACACTATAGAGCCGCTTGATAATCCAGCCATTTTTGCATCAAACGCCTTGCCTACAAAGCCTGATATTGATGCTTTACTTGATAGCGCTGATGAGCTACCGGTGACTTGGATCAAAGAGCAGTCCCAATTGACACCCGTCATTGAGGCTTTGAAAAGCTGTGGTCGGGTGGCACTGGATACGGAGTTTATCAAGCGCGATACTTATTATCCGCGCTTGGCTTTGGTGCAGATAAACGTAGGCGAGCATATCTATTTATTAGATGCCCCGCAGTTACAGTTACAGGACGTCTGGCAAGCGCTAAGCGCAGTTGATGTCGCCATTTGGCACGCTTGTGGCGAGGATTTAGGCATTTTTTACTTACTATCTGATTGCCCGCCGCTGACCAATATCTTTGATACGCAAATTGCGCTATCGTATTTAACCGGTCAGTTGCAGATGGGCTACCAGCAAGCGCTCGATGATCAGCTAGATATGCATATTGATAAGGAACAAAGTCAGTCCGACTGGCTGCGTCGGCCGCTATCTGATGAGCAAGAACAGTACGCGATAGATGATGTGCGTTTTTTGCCAGCGCTATATTTGAGCTTAGAGTACGAGCTAAAAAAGCAAGGCCTGTACGAGTATGTCTGGGCGGATTGTCAGCTCTATGCTCAAGAGCTGTATGACTCGCAGCAGGTTGCTGATGAGGATATGTACTTAACCATGGCGGACTATCGCTACGATACGCAGCAAATGGCAATACTGCAAGCGGTGGCCAGTTGGCGTGAACAGCTAGCGCGTGCGACCAATCAGCCGCGCACCTTTGTGATAAAAAAACAAGCGGTACGCGAGATTATCACTGAAAAGCCCAAATCTATGCGCGAGCTTGCGCACAAGACCACTATGCACCGTAGTATGCTCAGACTCTATGGTGAAGAGCTACTCAAGGAGATTAAGCAGGCTGAGCAGTTAGCGCCTGCCGAGCGTCCGCCGAGACTGCCTGCGCCTTATCGCTCCAAGAACAAAGCGCTGTCAAAAGCCGTTCAACATGCGACCCAGATACAAGCAGAGAAAATCGGTATACCAGCGAATGTATTGATGCGCAAAAAGTGGCTGCATCAGCTATATGAAGT
Source organism: Psychrobacter submarinus (assembly GCF_904846685.1). Taxonomy (GTDB): domain Bacteria; phylum Pseudomonadota; class Gammaproteobacteria; order Pseudomonadales; family Moraxellaceae; genus Psychrobacter; species Psychrobacter submarinus. The sequence goes on along the minus strand of NZ_CAJHBQ010000001.1, from coordinate 757,455 downwards.
CATTGCTTATGAGAAAGACTTAGCTGATCTGCCAGAGGGCTTACAAGGTTGGCGTCATGAGTGGGTGATGCAGACTTTGATACCTGTGATTGAGGAGCATAAAGCCGAGCTTAAACAAGGTATGGGCGTTAAAGGTTAATCGCTATATGCTTAAACCGCCCATGATCCAAAAACCAAATCACTTGCCGAGCGACTTCTGTACTCATTAGCATGCCAGTATGAGTGACGGGCAAGATGATATGGTCAGTAGCGCCGGCGAGCTGAGTCTCAGTGACATATACAGTGCCGTCATGAGCTAAGCTTTTGTCTTCTATGTCGCTATCAGCCTTACGCCGTTTACGATTGTGGTAGCTCAAAATCGGCTGACCTAATCCCTGTGCTTTATTACCAGCGATTACACCAAGCTCAATATCGTCAGGCAAAGACGCAACCGTGCCGTCTAAAGCTTGCTCGTATGATTTACCGACAATAAAAGGCGCTAATCGCCAACTATAATCACCACTGACGCTGCCCAAATGGGGCGTACCTAAAGTCACACAGCGTCCAATCTGCCACTGCGGATAATGAGCGACAAAATCGCGGATTATCAGCCCGCCTAAGCTATGACCAACCAGATCAATTGGCTGATCAGGGCGATGATGACTCTCAAGCCAAGTGTTTAAGCGGGCACTGTTGGTTTTGATATCGTCGCGCATGCTGCGATAGCCAAATTGATGAGTATCAAACCCTCGTGCTTGCAAGCGTTTGGCCAGTGGCCGCATAACAAAGGCCGCTTGATGCAGACCGTGAATAAGAATGACGAGATTAGGTTGAGGCATAGTATTTACTAGGGCTATGTTTACTGTGACGATATTTGTGATGAGTATCCATTATTATAGATGTCAGTTATTATAGTTAGGTTTTGCTGCACAAAGCGCTCTTTATACGCTTATACCAGCTGGGTTTATACTGAGTAGACAAACTCAACTAAGCTAAATTCAGCCTCTGCTGAGTGCGTCTCTGACACAACCGCTCCAATCACTGCGCTCACCTTTGGCAGGCGCGTTTCGGTATCGATATGCCGCCAATCACCGAGCACGTAACGCGTTTTACCATTGATCGTTGTATGAACGTTGGGTCTATGGGTATGACCATGTAGCAGCGCATCGTTATCAGCGACCGCTTGCGTGACCGACTGCTCATTGACATCCATGATATAGGCGTCTTTGGTGCGGTTATTGAGCTTACTCTTCGCGCGCATATTATCAGCGATGGCTAGGCGCCTCGATAGGGATTTATTGAGTAGATACCATTTGCTCAGCCGGTGACGTATCACCTTTCGAAACCATTGATACTTTCTATCATCGCTGCATAGCGCGTCGCCATGCTCTAAGCGATAGCTTTGTTTACCAACGTCTAGGCTATAAGGTTCATCAATCAGCTCACCGCCAAATAAATTGAGAAAACCGCGATCTAACAAAAAATCACGATTACCGTGCATGACTAAAATTTCACAACCTTTGACTCGTAATTGTTTGAGCTTATTAATGAGCGGCGTGAGCCAATGCGCTTGCCTATCGTCATCTGCCAATGACAAATAAACATCATCGCCAAGCCAAACCTCAAACCAGTCGCCTAAAATAAACAAGCGTTTGAGATTCGGCAGAGCGAGGCAGTCATCAAGCAGCGCCAAAAAAGCCTGCACAAGGGCAGGCTCGTCTAGCGATAAATGCAGATCACTAATTAATACTTGCCGTACATCATGCGGGCGAGTGGTTATTAGATGATTAAAGGTTTGCATTTATAATTATCCTAATGAGTGTTTCTAATTATATTTTAGCGCGGAACTGGTATAAATTTTCCTAGCGTGCTGTGCCTACGCTGTTTCGATGTTGCACAAAATTAATTCCAGTTCCGCTGGATCGCTTTTATACTGATATTACTACAGCTATCTTTCTCAGCTAGCGTTTGCTTATTGAGAAACGACTTTAGCAGAGTTGATAGTGATAGGCTCGTTTGGCACATCAGCATGCATACCAAAACGGCCTGTTGCAACGCTGCGCATTTTTTCAATCACATCCATACCGTCGGTGACTTTACCAAATACCGTGTAACCCCAACCTTGCATGTTTTTGCCCGAGTGGTTCAAGAAGTCGTTGTCTTTGACATTGATAAAGAACTGGCTAGTGGCTGAATGCGGGTCTTGAGTGCGCGCCATAGCGATAGTGCCTTTATCGTTCTTAAGGCCATTATCCGCTTCGTTTTCGATTGGTGCGTTGGTTTTTTTCTCATTCATTTGGGCGTCCATGCCGCCGCCTTGAATCATAAAGCCATCAATAACGCGGTGAAAGATAGTGCCTTCATAATGACCTGAGTTGACGTAGTTTAAGAAGTTTTCTACGGTTTTTGGTGCTTTTTCTTCATTGAGTTCAATAGTGATATCACCCATTGACGTCTCTAACTGTACTACTGGCATATCGCTCATGGTTGTCTCCTGATTGTTGGTGTTGGAAAGTGAATTGGGCTGAGTGTCTGAAACCATTGTGTTGTTAGTATTGGTGCTGGCACAACCTAATATAAACAAAGGGGCAAATAAGCTGGCAAACCCGAATGTTTTGATAGCATGCATAGATATTCCTTTTCGCTCATAAGAGGCAGTGTTAATTTAGAGGTCAGTCTAACGGCTTTTTTGCCTGATGTCATGTATCTAGCTGTTAATGAGTTTGCAAAAGCTGATAGAATAACGCAACTCTACCTTTATTCTTAATTTTATAATTATTTTAATTCAAGCCGCTAATAAGTGGCTTAGGAGCAATAGTTGATGAGTGCTAAACCTAGTAATAACGCGAGCAATGATGTCAAAAAAGATGAGCCGAAAAACGACTTTATTCGTAATATTATTCGTGAAGATATAAAAGAGCAAAAATACGAGCAAATCGTGACCCGTTTCCCGCCTGAGCCTAACGGCTATTTGCATTTAGGACACGTCAAGTCTATTTGTCTTAATTTCGGGGTGGCTGAAGAGTTCGATGGCCTTTGTCATTTGCGTTATGACGATACCAATCCGACCGCTGAAAAGCAGGACTATATCGACAATATAGAAAAGGACGTCCAGTGGTTAGGCTTTGAGTGGGCAGGCGAGGCGCTACATGCATCGAGCTATTTTGATCAGCTGCATTCGTGGGCGGTACAATTGATCGAGCAAGGCGATGCATATGTCGATTTGCAAACCCCTGAGCAAATCCGTGATAACCGTGGCTCTTTTACCGAGCCTGGCAAGCCCTCGCCGCAGCGCGATGCTAGCGTGCAAGACAATTTGCAGCGCTTCGCCGATATGAAAGATGGCAAATTTGCCGATGGCGAAGCCGTGCTGCGTGCCAAGATCGATATGTCTGATGCCAATATGAATATGCGCGATCCTATTATCTATCGGGTCATGCATCAAGAGCATCATCAAACGGGCGATAAATGGTGCATCTATCCGATGTATGATTTTGCCCATCCTTTGTCGGACGCTATAGAAGGTATTACTCACTCACTCTGTACACTAGAATTTGAGGATCATCGTCCCTTTTATAACTGGATTATCGAGAAGATTGGCTTTGACATACCGCCGCATCAGTATGAGTTTAGCCGCTTAAATGTCGATCATACTTTGACCAGTAAGCGTAAGCTTAAGCAGCTCGTCGATGAAGGCATCGTTGAAGGTTGGGATGATCCGCGTATGCCAACAATAGCGGGTATGCGTCGCCGTGGCTATACGCCAGAGGGGCTACGTGATTTCTGTGCTCGCGTTGGTATCGCCAAAGCCGATGGCGTCACTGACATGCGCCTGCTCGAGTTCAGTATTCGCCAATCTTTGGAGACGACCACCGCACGCGGTATGGCAGTACTCAAACCGTTAAAAGTCACGATTACCAACTTCACCGAGGCGGTGAGCCAGTGGCAAGATTTAAAAGCTGATAGCGTCGCCGCGCGCTTTGATGAAGACAGTCAAACCTTATGGCTGACTCAGCCCAAGCATCCTAACGTCGAGATGGGCGCGCGCGAGATTCCTTTTACCCAAACCCTTTATATCGATCAAGGCGATTATGAGATCGAGCCGCCGGCGGGTTATAAGCGCCTATCCCCAGAAAAACCTGAAATTCGTTTGCGTAATACGTATGTGCTTGCGGTCACTGAGCACATTACCGATGATAATGGCGACGTGGTTGAGCTCAAAGCAACTATTGACCCGGCGACACTAGGCAATAATCCTGAAGGCCGAAAAGTCAAAGGCGTCATTCATTGGGTCTCAGCCGATCAAGGTGTGCCAGCAACGGTACGACTCTATGAGCCTTTATTTAGCGCAGAAGATCCCAGTAGCGTAAGTGATGTGCATGAGGCGCTGAATCCGAATTCTTTGACGGTGTTAAATGCGGTCGTGGAGCCATCGCTTGCGAACGCGGATGCTGGCACGCGCTTCCAGTTTGAGCGCGAAGGTTACTTCATCTCAGATAGCGAAGAGCACAGTAGCGATAAGCCAGTATTCAATCAAATCGTCAGCTTACGTGATAGTTATAAGCCCGCTTAGGTATTGATCTTAACTATCAACATGAACTATCAATATTAGTTTGCAAATGAGCCCATTTCTAGTAATCTAGGAGTGGGCTTTTTGCTTATCACTAAACAGAATAAGCGCATTACAATATCTTACAAGACATTCATAACTGTTTTGGTAAACTTAAGAAGCTTGTTTACTAGATATAGCTATATAGTTGTACAACGTTATATAGCTATGATAACAATACAGCGTGGCAGCCCTGTAGGCGCTGACGCTGAAACATTAATAATTTCAAACACTAATAACAAGGATACTATTATGGCAGTTTTACGTTTAGGTGACGACGCTCCAAATTTTGATGCAGTCACAACCGAAGGCAGTATTAATTTTTATGATTGGGCAGGTGATAGCTGGGTGGTGCTTTTCTCACATCCTGCAGATTACACGCCAGTTTGTACGACAGAGCTGGGCCGTACCGCAGCGCTAGGCGGCGAGTTTCAAAAACGTAATGTCAAGCCAATCGCCTTGTCAGTAGACGGTTTAGATGATCATAAGGGCTGGGCGAAGGATATTGAAGAAACTCAAGGCACTGCCGTGAATTTCCCTATCATTGCCGATTCCGATCGTAAAGTGGCTGATCTTTATGACATGATTCACCCCAACGCTGATGATACTGCCACAGTCCGTAGCGTATTTATTATCGATCCAAATAAAAAGGTGCGCTTAACGCTGACTTATCCAGCCAGCTGTGGCCGTAACTTTGATGAGATCGTGCGCGTCATTGATGCTATGCAATTATCGGATGAGTACAATGTAGCCACGCCTGTTGATTGGAAAGAAGGCGATGACGTTATCATTCCACCGAGTGTTAAAAACGAAGATATCGCTGCTAACTATCCAAAAGGCCATACTGAAGTGAAGCCTTATTTGCGTACCACTCCAGCGCCAAACAAATAAGCGGCTTTGAATTAAGTTACTTTAAGACGTTACTGTAATACGTGGCTTTAATATGTGGTTTTAATAAAAAGTAACTTAATAGCCAGTATTCAATAAAAGCTCTATGACATAAAGTTGTAGAGCTTTTTTACTATTCGTAGCAAAAGTTTTAATCAAGTTTGCTATGATAAGCAAAGTAGGTTGACCATTAGGCAGCGTTACATAAAGCTAAAATAAATATTATTTAGTACGGTTAATGAACAGTGCGAATTAGTCATGCTAATTAACCATACTAAAGCTCTTACAGTCAACCAAAACTCATTCACTTACAGGGAAGTTACTATGAAAAAGCTATATATTACGCGCACGGCACCCAATCCACGTAAAGCGATTATTCTATTGGCCTCAAAAGGCATCGATGTTGACGATATGAATGATCTGAGTGTGGTGGATATTGACTTTGCTCGCAATGAGCAGTTCTCAGAGTCTTTTACTGATATCAATCCAATGCAAACTGTGCCAGTGCTGACTTTAGGCGATGGCACTGTGCTCAATGACTCGCAGGCAGTCTGCGAATATCTTGACCGCGTTTATGGCGAGCGCTCGGTGATGGGTAATGATGTGGTACAGCGCGCGCAAGTCTGTGCTATGCGCCGTATTGCTGAGTTTGAAGTACTGTACAATTATATGCTAGCGTTTCAGCATAGCCACCCTTCTAAAGCTCAGCGGGTCGAGCAAGTACCAGAGTTTGTAGCGCCGTCTATCGCTCGCGCTGTTAAAGCGTTACCTTACTTTGACAATGCCCTTGAAGGCCGCGACTATTTAGTCACCGATCATCTCACTTTTGCTGATATCGTACTGTATTTAGGTCTTGATTTCGGTAAGGCTCTGAAAGTCAATCCTTTAGAGCAAGGCGACAATCTTGCACGCTTTTATAACAGCATGCATGAGCGTTTTAGCATTAAGGTTATGGCAAAGCCTAAGTCTGACTCTTAAATAAGATATATAAGCCCTAAGATATATAAACAATAAACGGCTCAGTCTATACTGGTATAGTCGTTTATTGCGATAAGTGTGATGAATAATTATAAATAGTATCCACGTAACGTAAACCCTAAAAAGTAACGTAAACCTGTAAAAATTTAGACTTGTTTTAAAAGAGAGATTGCCTATGCTAACGACGACGAACCCACCAGCTGTGAGAACCACGTTAAAAACGGCTTTTTTGCCCAGTTTGCTAGCAGCGGCAATGACTTTGAGTGCTTGTAGTGACAACGCTCCAGTAGCAGATAATGAGGATGCTAATGCTGCGGCTACTGAAGAGCGTGAAGTGGCAGCAGAGGTTGATGCTAATGATAGCGTTAGCACTGCTGAGTCAATAAGTGCTGAGGATCAGCTATTGACCAAGCTTAGTGATTACCGCTGGGTATTAGCGACAGCGACGGATAATAACGATCAGCCGATTACCTCGCTTACGCCTATCAAAGAACAAGTGACTTTGCTGGTTAATTCGCAAAACAATGATATCTTGAACTATAGCGTTGGCTGCAACACGATGGGCGCATCTTTTGCGCTCACAGGTGATACATTGACGATTAGTGAAAGTATGAGTACCAAAATGTCTTGTGGCGAGCTTGATAAAGCGGAAACCAAGCTTAATCAGCTTATGCAAGGGGAGAGTCAGATCAGCATATCAGCTACGGCCAGTAACGCTGAAACCCCAATGTTAACGCAAGTTACTAGCGATGATAGTACTTTAGTTTGGAGAGGTAGACTGACATTACAAGCCAAGTACAATAGTAATGGCGAGACTATATTTTGGGAAGTGGCAGCGGAATCAGCGCCGTGTCAGGATAATGAGACGCAGATGTGCTTGCAAGTACGGCCAATCACTTATGATGATCAAGGCTTAAAGACCAGCGAAGGGCAATATATGGACTTTGCAGGCAGCATTGATGGTTATCAGCATGATGGTCAGCATAATGAGATATTGCGTCTGCAGCGCTTCAAGACAGATACTGATACCGTATTAGTCGATAATGCCGATTCACAATACGCTTATGTACTAGATAGAGTGATCGAAAGTACGTTAGTGGACAATAGCTCTGAATAAGTAGTGGTCTATCTAAACTAGAACCTAACAAACCTGTACCGCCATATCGTAAAAACGCGCTGATATTAGCGCGTTTTTTTATTACAAAATTTTTTATAGCTTTTGATCTATTTATTAGAACATAACTGATACTGTCAATTTAGGTTGCCTAAATCCTCTTCGTTTAAACGCCAGCGACCCTTTTTCTTAGAGGAGCTGCGGCCTCGTAGTGCGCTATTGAGAATGAGCTTATTCATTGAGTGGCTAGAGTGCGCGTGACAAATGGCGCAGGCGAGACCATCAGCGGCGTCTTGCTGCGGCACCACCTCTAAGGTCAAAATACGGCATACCATATCTTGCACTTGTTCTTTAGCTGCCGCGCCATAGCCGCAGACTGATTGTTTGATTTGCCGAGCGGTATATTCGGATACTTCTAGATCTAGCGCCACCATAGCGGCGATAGCGGCGCCGCGTGCTTGCCCTAATTTAAGCGCTGAATCTGGGTTTTCGGCCATAAATACTTGCTCGATAGCGGTATAAATAGGCTCATCAGCGTATTTGAGGTAATGCTGAGTGATGCGAGTTAAACCATTGAAGATACGTTTTAAGCGTTCAGGCATCTCTTTGGTATCGGTGCGAATGGTGCCGGCATCTATATAACTCAGCTTGTCGCCTGTTTGCCGTATGATGCCATACCCTGTCATACGTGAGCCCGGATCGATTCCGATGATAATTGCCATAACTCTCCACTATCTTGATTGTTTTGCTAGTGATTACTGTCTTCGCATCTAGGTCAATATAAAGTCATTTATCAGATGACTATTTACTTAAAAATGCGCTACAAGTTTGATAGTATAGCAAGCCATCCCCATATACATCATATGTTAGCCATTTTAATTTTTTAAGTTTATTTTAAGGACGACACGTCATGGGTCAGATAGTTGGGATTGCCATTGTTTGGTTTATTATTGAGATGCTGGTTTGGTATTTGATTGCCCAGTTCACCAGTGGCTGGCTTGTATTTATGTGGTTTATTATTGCCGCAGTGATCGGTATCTCGCTTATACGTAAAGGTATGGTAGCTCTGAACCCGATGGCGCAGCAGATGAAAGCTGGCGGTATGATGAACCCAGCTATGCGCCCGCAAGAATCTACTATGCTAAAAAGTGTCGCGATGGCGGTTGCTGGCATCTTACTATTAATACCTGGGGTCATTAGCGACGTATTAGCGCTATTGGTCGTCCTGCCGCCAGTGCAAAAGCTGCTCAAAGATAAAGCCAATAATTATGTTATGAATAATCAGCAGAAGATGATGGAGATGATGGCTAAGCAAATGGGCGGCGCTGGTGGTATGGGCGGCATGGGTGGTCAAAACCCGTTTGGCGGTATGGGCGGGCAGAACCCGTTTGGCGGCATGAACAATCAACAAAATCCATTCGGTCAACAGCAACAAAACCCGTTCAGCGATGTGTTTAAGCAGCATACGACAGTAGATGGCACGGCCAAAAATGTACCTAAAGATGTCAAAAAAATCACTAAATCGGCTAATGACGAATAGCCAGTAATGCTCAATCTCTTATAGTGCTAGGTTTTTGTATCGCTTTGGGTGGTCTTTAAGATTGTAGGGTCTTTAAAAATTTTAATTTCCTATTTTGAACGTCCATAAAAAAAGCCCCTATCTGCATAAGATAGGGGCTTTTTGGTGGTTGGTGCTCTCTTTATTGAATATTACTGTATTCGCTATAAATAAGAACACCTAACCGAATGTAACAACCAAAGTGTCGCCGTAAGATGGTAACCCATGAACCGTGAAGTTCAGGGCGGATGTGTCATTACCTCGGCAGGTTTCCTGATACACTGCAAGCAGTGCAGGCATACACAATGAAGCAATAGGTAGCACATCCTGGTAAAGCATTATCGGCTCAGGGAATAAACATCTACTAGCCAACACTTCAGAATAGTTTTATCTTAACCAATGAAATTAGGTATTGCAAGTCTGATTTACAGATTGATACCCTTTGTTATTTACACGAATAGTTGCCATATATCAGTAGAGAGGAAGATAAAAAGCCGATTTTTCAGCAATTTCAAGATGTGTGCTAATATAGACCACTTTATATTGTCTGAATCAATAAAGCCCAGTTGCGTATATGTATTCGATTGACAATATCTCACTATTTAAGCAGTACAGGTTTTCATTCATTTGAGGAGCGGTAATCTATGGCTAGTAAGCAACAACCATCAGAGTCTATCAACGACAAGACCCAGTACAGCGATCAGCAAAATAAAAAAACGCCACACGTATTAATGATATTAGATGGCTTTGGGCATCGTGAAGAAAATGACGATAATGCTATTGCTGCCGCCAATATGCCAAACTTAGATCAGATTTATCAGCAGTATCCGCACGGATTAATTTCAGGCTCAGGAGAAGACGTCGGACTGCCGCCGGGTCAGTTTGGTAACTCTGAAGTCGGTCATATGAATCTGGGCGCTGGACGTATTCTTTACCAGGACTCAACGCTCATCTCAAGCGAGCTTGAGAGTCGTGAGTTTTACAAGAATGAAGCGCTAGTAGGTGCGGTAAAAGCGGCTAATGAGCTTGGCGGTAATGTGCATATTATGGGCCTGCTCTCTGATGGCGGTGTGCATGCGCATCAAGATCATATTGAGGGTATGTGTCACTCCGCGCTCGTTCACGGTGCCAAAAACGTTTTTGTACATTGCTTCTTAGATGGTCGTGACACGCCGCCTAAATCTGCGGATAAATATATCAATCGTTTGCGAGAGTATTTAAATAAACTAAACTCGCACTACGAAGGCAACGTACAGATAGCCAGTATCATCGGTCGTTACTATGCTATGGATCGTGATAACCGCTGGGATCGCGTACAAAAAGCTTATGAGCTGATTACCGAAGGGAAAGCGGAGCGCATGTCAACGCGGGCGGATGGCGCCATTCAAGCAGCCTATAAAGCGCGCGAGACTGACGAGTTTGTCAGTCCAACTACCGTTATCGAGCATGGCGAAACCCCATGCACTGTCGAGAATGACGATGCGGTAATTTTTATGAATTTCCGTTCTGATCGTGCGCGTGAATTGGCACAAGCTTTTGTACTGCCTGATCATGAATTCTCAGGTTTTGCGCGTCATAAGCAGCCAAGGCTCGCCGCTTTTGTTATGTTGACTAAGTACTCAGACGTGCTCGCGGACAACCCCAAAACGAGCATCGCTTATCATCCGACATCACTCAGCAACACTTTAGGCGAGTACTTACAAAACCAAGGTAAGACGCAGCTACGCATCGCCGAGACAGAGAAGTATGCGCATGTAACCTTTTTCTTCAGTGGCGGCCGTGAAGAGGAGTTTACTGGAGAAGAGCGCATTTTAGTGCCTTCACCAGATGTGGCAACTTACGACCTACAGCCAGAGATGAGTGCGCCGGAGGTGACCGATGAGCTCATTGAAGCTATTGAGTCTGGTCAGTATGATGTGCTGATCGTCAACTATGCTAATGGCGATATGGTAGGGCATACCGGTATCTTTGATGCAGCAGTCAAGGCGGTAGAGGCATTAGATGTCTGTATCGGCCGCGTTAAGACAGCGGTGCGCGCCGCTGGTGGAGATATGCTTATTACTGCTGATCATGGTAACTGTGAGCAGATGCAAGACTATGAGAGCGGGCAGGTGCATACTCAGCATACCACTGAGCATGTGCCACTGATTTATATTGGTGACAAGGATGTCAAAGTACGTAGCGGTGGCCGATTAAGTGATGTCGCGCCAACGATACTTTCGTTGATGGAGCTAGAAGTCCCAAGCGAGATGACTGGTGAAAACTTACTGATCGCTAACGCTTAAGTCGATAAGCTTAAATCGATAAGTAGTTCTAAAGCGTACTTATAATCGGCGATTTAAACGGTCTTATCAGCATTTGCCAAAGATAGAAAAGGGAAGAGTAGAGATTATTCTTCCCTTTTTTATGCTTTGCTGTGCAAGCTTTGTCCTCTATAGTTTTTGCTTTTATGGTTTTTAAAGTTTATTAGTTATTAAGCCGACTTTAAGTGGTTTTTATCATAGCCTTAAGCTATCTTATGGTGTTATATAACAAAATTATTTATTTTTCAGGTGAGTTTTCCTATGCCTTTATCTGCTCTCAAAAATCTTCTTTTGGTAATACCAGTGAGTCAGCAGCAAGTGCTCCGAGCTATGCTGAGCCCTTGTCTATTAGCGGTGTTCGGCTTGAATGGGCCTGCGCAAGCTGCGCTCAATGATGATCAGATAAAAGTGATAGACAAAGCTGGTGAGCAACAAAAGCAGGACACCGATACTACTGCTAATCTGCAGCTGATCAGCTTACAAGATAACAGGCCAATGATTGACAGCAGCACTGATAATCGGAGTGATGATTTTTTAGAAGACGATACCAGCGCTTCTGATCAAAGCCAAGATTGGCCAGAGGATGACAGTGATGACAATGATGATATCGATGCCTTTGGCGATAGTACAAGCAGCCCATTAGCAGACGATATTGACGATGACTATGAAGAGGTACCGCGTGAAGTGGCGAACGTATCGCTCAAAGCCATCTCTCCTGAGACCCTTAAAACCTTTGTCGCTGTCGTTGATTTGGTGCGCCGCGAGTATATAGATCCGGTCAATGATGAAGTGTTATTCAATAATGCTATGAGCGGTATGCTGACCAAGCTTGATAGTCATGCAGAGTTTTTGGATGCTGAGGCGTATGAAAACTTACGTGCTTTCACCCAAGGCGATGTGGGTGATGTCGGTATCGAAGCGCACTATCAAGCGGATGCTGATCATTGGGTCGTGACTGAAGTGATAAAAGATTCACCTGCAGACCAAAAAGGCGTGACTGTCGGAGATTATTTACACCAAGTGGGCGAGTTTAAGCTTGATGATGAACGGGCGCCTAATGATATCAAACAATTATTAACCGGTATTGCCGGCTCACAAATCGATGTCATCGTATCAAAAGCCGGACGACGTAAACGCGCAGTGACGCTCCAGCGTAATCATACACGTACACAGAAGATAGATACGCGTTTGCTAGATGGCGTGGCTATTGTAAAACTACCATCTTTTCAAGAAACAACGCGCGAAAAAATAGTACAAAGTCTGATTTATTTAGACGCGCCTATCACTGGAGTGCTGTTAGACGTACGAGATAATCCAGGCGGGGTGCTGACCTCGGCAATCGATGTCGCCAGCCTTTTTATGAAAGATACGGATGTGGTACAAGTTAAAGGCCGTCAAGGCGATCCACGTATCTTAGCGACTAAAGGCAGCGCGTTACTTGCGCCGTTGCCGGTAGTCATTTTACAAAACCGGTATTCTGCCTCAGCAGCAGAGGTGTTAGCCAGTAGCTTACAGGCGCAGAACCGCGCCACTATCGCCGGGGAGACAAGCTACGGTAAAGGCTCGGTACAGTCGGTAATCGCATTAAATGATGAGCAAGCCGTCAAGCTAACGGTAGCCCACTATCTAACTACAGAGGGTGCAAAAATCGATAAAGTTGGGGTGCAGCCTGATGTGACTTTGAATGGTAGTGAAAGCTCATGGGAGCAGCAAGCACTTGACTTACTACGCCCAAAAATACAAAACTCAGGAATTCATCTGGTTAGAAAAGGCCATGTTGCCCAGCCAGCGGTGAAGTAGCTAGAGCGCTGATTATATAGCTGTATGTAGCTCTTAATGGCTAGACTATGCTGATAACTAGCGTAGTTATGAGTCTGGTTGCTCTTCAGCAATTCCAAGTTTTTTCATGCGATAGCGTAAGGAGCGAAAGGTGGTACCTAAGAGCTCAGCAGCTTGTGTTTTATTCCAACCAGTCTGCTGCAGCGCAGTGACAATCAGCTGTTTTTCTTGCTGCTGTAGATAAGCCTCTAAGCCTTTTTCGGGTAATTCAGCAGAGGTACTTTCTTGCATCGCTGCTGATACACTGGCGTTCGTGTCTTTTTGAGGATTACCCGTTGGTAAACTATCCTCTGCCGCAGCTACGCTGTTGGATAAAGGCGTAGTTTGGCTAGTCGGATCAGTCGTAGATTGTGACTGATCACAATAGGATGGCTCAGACAATGACGCCTCAACCTCCGGTAATCCTAAGTGCTCGGCTGCGATGATATCACTCTCCGCTAACGTTATCGCTCGCTCTAACAAATTACGTAGCTCACGGACGTTACCGGCGAAATGATGCAACTTTAAACGCCCAATAGCATCATCACTGAGCTGTGGTGATCCTTCTAGTTGCCACTCCTCACGAATCAAAGCTAAGAAATGCTGAGCCAAAGCCGGAATATCATGCGCACGCTCATTAAGCGCAGGTAGCTTTAGCTCAATGACATTGATACGGTAGTATAAGTCTTGTCTAAAGTGGTTAGCCGCTACCAGCTGCGCCAGATCTTTATGAGTGGCAGATAACAGACGAATATCGACGGCGACCTCTTTGGTATCGCCAATCGCGCGCACGGTTTTTTCTTGAATGGCGCGCAGGAGCTTGACTTGCATCGCTAAAGGTAAGTCTGCAATTTCGTCCAAAAACAACGTCCCGCCATTGGCTTGTTGAAACAGTCCTTGCTTGTCAGCCACTGCACCCGTAAAGCTGCCTTTTTTATGACCGAAAAACTCTGACTCCATTAACTCAGAGGGTATAGCGCCGCAGTTGACAGGAACAAAATGCGCCTCACGTCGAGGACTTAAGTCATGAATGAGCCGAGCGGCGACTTCTTTACCTGTCCCTGAAGCCCCTGATAAAAATACCGGTGCTTGCGAGCGGGCAAGCTTTAAGATAGTCGATTTTAGCGTATACATGACTTTGGTGTCGCCAATTAAGCGCTGGTCTAGCAATTGCTGTTCAGGCGTCTTCGCGTCTGCTGGTTGAACGCTATCATCTTGACGAATGACTTTTAGAGCGTTTTCGACCAACTGCCGCAAACGCGGTAGCTCCAAAGGCTTATTGACAAAATCAAATGCGCCTAATTTTAGCGCTTCGATAGCTAAGTCCATACTGCCATGTGCGGTGATGACAGCCACTGGCACAGTAGAGCTGCTGCTGATAAGTTTGACCAGATCAAGACCTGATCCATCCGGTAATTGCAGATCTGTGAGACAAAAATCGTATTCATTGTCTTGCCAGTAAGCTTTTGCCTGCGCTAAATCATAAGCGACATCGCTTTTGATGCCCATTTTAGTCAGGGTGATTTGCATTAAGCGGCACAAATCTACTTCGTCATCGACGACCAGTGCAGTTGCTGTCATAAATAACCTTTCAGTGTTCAACGAATAAAATGGGTGTAAAGCAGTTAGTATAGATTAATGGGTTAAAAGGCAGCTAAAGTCGGCCGCCAGTGAACTCTTATCTGTTTAGAGGTCCACACTCTCGGCTATAGCCTGCTCGGTCAAAATAGCTGGAATGATCAAGCGAAAGCAGGTTTTTTCGTGCTCTGGAACATAGACTAAACGCGCCTGATTAGCCTCACTAAACGCTTGTGATAGATATAAGCCTAAGCCTGTACCGGCTTTATCAGTGGTAAAAAACGGCTCAAATAAATGCTCAATATCAGCGCTTTTTACCCCCTTGCCACTATCTAAAATATCGATTATAACATCGTTACGCCGACTATAAATCTCTACTTCTACGTAAGCATGAGGATGAGATAAGCTACTATAGCGCAAACCATTGTTGATTAAATTAATCAATATCTGCTCTAATTGATGAGTATCAAAGACAATAAGAGGCTGCACTTTACCGGATAAAAACACATCATGACCACTAAAATGGTTAGCGATAAACTCTACCATCCAGCTCTCAAGCGTAATGCTGTGTTTATTGGGCGGCTGTCGTTTGGAGAGCTTTAGCACATCTTCAATAATTCTGTTAACGCGCTTGGTTTGCGAGAATATCATCCTGTATAGCTCAAAATTGCTATCATCGACGCTGTTAGCCGCTATCCTAACTGACGCGTCATCAGTACTGACAGACTCGGAATCAATATCTTCCATAAGCAGCTGGCTGGCTTGTGATATGGCGGATAAGGGGTTACGAATCTCATGCGCAATACTAGCGGTTAGCTGTCCAAGCGAGGCAAGCTTGAGCTGCTGCGCGCTGGCTTGTTCACGGCGTAAGTCTTCTAAGATGATCAGGCGGCTATAGTCTTTTAGCGGGATAACTTGCACTCGTAAACGCGCTATGATTGAAGCTTCTATAGTCGTTGGCAGCTCGTAAGTAAACAGCCTTGATTGTCCTGCAGGTACCGCCAAACAAGTCTGCAATAACTGCGTGTGTAGATGCGCTAATTGCTCATGGAAGCTTGCAAGCTCGTTGTTTGTCTCATCGATGTCTAATAGCTGATATGTCGCGCGATTGGCCAGTACAACCTGCTGCTGATCTAGGACTATGACGCCATTGATCATTTGGCTGATAACTTCTTGGTTGATATCGTTGAGCCGGGCCACTTCTTTCGCTTGCTGCGCGGAGACTTTTTCAACGTGTAATAAGCGCTGCGATATCGTCCAAGTTAAAAAACCAACAACCAAAAAGCTTGCCGACATAAGCAGCGCGTCGCCTAGATTTGCTAAGCTGATGCTACTAGAGAGCGCATAAAAAAACTGTTGATAAATAACAAATATAACAGCGAGCAAAGTGATGACTAGCGCTTGCGAGCCGGGAAGCAGCATAAAGCTTGCGGCAACGACCACCATATACAGCATCGTCAGTTGTAAATCTGGCGCGCCACTGCTATAAAGCAACAAGCTGAGCATAATGATATCGACCGCTAAACCAAAGCTTAGTTGGCGCTGTGGGCGCTTGCGTACGACATAAAATAAACCCAGTAGAATGATACTAAGTAGCGTGTAAAATATCAGCGCGGTCTGCTGTAATAAACTAGGCAAAAGCAGATTATCAGCATTAGCATTCGCATAAGCTAATATCAAAAAAAACACATTAATAACCACACGGTAACTGCTATACACCAGCCCCAATCGACGCAGCTGTGAGGAGGGTAGCGTATCGTTTTGCTGACGATAGTTGTTGATAACAGTCATCGTTTTGGCTAATAGGGTCATAAAGTATAAGCATCGAAGCAGTACAATAAAAATAGCATCATAGTAGATCACCTCAGCGGGAGTACAGAGTGAAACAAAGTTAAAGTGTAACCTTGTTTTAGTCATTAAGGCTGTATTAAACCATGACGAATGGCTAAGTGGGTCAACTTTACATCGCTATCGACGCCTACTTTTTCGTAGATACGGTAGCGGTAAGTATTGATGGTTTTGACACTCACAAAGAGCTGATCAGCGATTTCTTGTGGGCTTTGACAGTTGACTACCATCATCGCTACTTGCTTTTCTCTATCACTTAATAAGTCAAAAGGCGATCCGGCTTTATCGGAGAGTAATACTTCCGCTAACTGCTCGGCCACATCGTGACTGAAGTAACGCCCACCTTGATGTACCTTTTTGATTGCTCTTATCATCTCATCAAGAGGCGTTCCTTTAGTGATATAACCGTTGACGCCTGCTTTTAGCAGCATAGAAGGGTAGGGCTGAGTGACGACGCTGCTTACTGCTAAAATCTTGCTGCCTATGCCGAGCTGTACCAAACGTTTAGTCGCTTCTAGACCACCGATATTCGGCATATTGACATCCAACAAGATGACATCAGGGGTCAGATCACGCGCCAGTTTGATAGCCATGTCGCCGCCATCAGCTTCCCCTACGACTTCGATATCAGCACTATCGGCCAACATCCGACTGATACCCATACGCACCAGATCGTGATCGTCTACTACTAATACTCTAATCATAGTTATACTCTTAATTATACGGTCCACAGCGTGTTTGATTGCTACTTTTACGATAAGCTATTATTTATGATTGAAAATAAAACTATTACTAATCAAAACCTTAGAGCTAAAAACTCCAAAAATAACAAGCGAATAGAATTATATTACTGGAATGTTAATCAATATTGCTAGAAACTAAAGCAAATGTAGCAAAGTTTACTTAAGACGCAAAAAGGTTTACGTATGCAGCATAGTCGATTACTCTAAAATACAAACCATGATACACTAAAAGTACACAATACTATCTTAGTAATCATTTGCCAGTCGTTATTGGGCTATATCAATAGAGAGCTGATAATGAGCTAATTGTTATTAAGCGACGCATAGCCATCATCGTTTCACGCTATTTATCTATCGGTCGTCTATTATAATCGGTGACTGACGCCATACCAACCGCAGGGGGAAGAATGAGACATTTATCATTAACCAAACAGCAGCTCGTTGCTGCTCTAATTTCAATGAGTTTGGGCGGTGTTGCGCAAGCAGCGCTTACAATTAATGGTAACCCTGAAGCTAGTGCGCGCGTTAGTTGGGGCGGTGCTGATAGTCTATCAGAAGCTCGTAATATCATGTACAGCAAATCGTCTACTGTCAGCCGTGCTAATAATGGTTCAAGCATTAAAAAAGTAGATAACGGTTACGGCACTACCAATATTACTAACGCTAGTAGCTATGGTAGCAGCAATAATAGATTCAACGCTAATAATAGCTATAACACGACTTACAATGGCAGCTTTGGCAGCAGTGATATGATTCCGATCAGCACTGACTCTCGTAGTGTGACGGTAATTGATGCGGAGACTGGCGAATCTATTTATGAAAAAGATGCGGATAGAGCGCGTCCTATGGCTAGTATCACTAAAGTGATGACAGCGATGGTGGTACTAGATAGTGGTCTAGATATGCGTGAGGAACTTATCTTGGAACCTGAGGATTTTATTGGGCCTAAACGTGCCAGCTCACGCCTAAAATCAGGCGATCGATTGAATCGTGCTGAGATGCTATTAATGTCATTAATGAAGTCTGAAAACCCTGCAGCAAAAAGCTTAGCGCGTAACTATCCTGGCGGCTATGATGCCTTTATGCGCGCGATGAACCGTAAAGCGCAAGAGCTCGGTATGACCTCTGCATTCTTTGGCGATCCGACAGGACTTGATAAGCGTAACGTTGCTTCCGCAAACGACTTAGTAAAAATGGTACGCGCTGCTGGTAACTATGATGTGATCCGCCGCTTCTCTACCACAAAGAGCTACGACTTTTATGTTGCCAACTATGCCCGTGGTAACCGTACTTACTCAGCTAACAATACTAGCAGTTTGGTTCGCTCAGGTAACTATCCTATCGGTATCTCGAAGACCGGGTTTATCAATGAAGCAGGTCGCTGCGTAGTTATGGAAACCCGCGTCAATAATCGTCCGGCTATCATTGTGATCTTAGGTGCTAATAGCTCAGCGACACGCTGGGGCGATGCTAAAAACATCTTAAATAGTTTAGCGAGCCGCCGTACGGTATAAGACTATTCTACATTTGTAATTATGATTAGGCTGTTATTTAAAATAACAGCCTTTTTTATGACACTTATCTTTAGAGCTGAGATGTGACTTAAGTTTTAGCTTTTATGTCTTATATTTTGGACCCATAAATCATCTAAACTTACATCGAGCTGCCCGCGATATGACTGAGCTATTGAAACCTTTAAATCTACTAGTGCCTAAGCTGTATCTATTGACCAATGATGACAAGTTACCAGTGCTGCTGGCGAAGCTTGAGATGGCCTTGGCGACAGGAGTCGTGCACTTGCTTCAGATCCGCCGTAAGCAAGTTTTAGCTACAGATAATGGTGCCGCTAAGCTCTATCAAGAGGCGCTGCAAATCGTAGCGCTTGCCAAAAGATACAAGGTTGCGGTCGTGATTAATGACGATATGGCGCTCGCCGAGCAGCTAGGCGTGGGCGTACATTTAGGGCAGAGCGACGGCAGTATCGAGGCGGCTAGGCAGCGCTTGGGATGTCAGCAAGTAATTGGACGGACTTGCCACGATGATGTCGATTTGGTCGTTAAGGCGAAAAGCGCAGGCGCAAGCTATGCCGCAATGGGCGCTATCTTTAGCTCAACCACTAAGCCTAATGCCCAGCCTATAGAGCGCTCGAAGCTTATAGCAGGATGCAAGCAAGATATAGATATCTGCGTGATAGGCGGTCTAACCGCTGAGAGTATTACCGGGCTGCAAGGTTTGCCTATTCGTTATGTCGCAGTCGTCGGCGATATTATGGATTTGAGCGTTGATAAAATCGCGCATCGTTGCCAGCAGTGGCAGCAAGCGTTAAATACTTGGAGTACGGCCAGCTCAAAATAAAGGGCTAATAAAGTCAAAGAGCTAGCAAAGTCTTAGCATCAATGACTTCAACGTTTGCGACAAAATATTGCTATAAAAAAGGCATACTCATCACAGTATGCCTTAATATTTATTAATAAAAACCCGATTTTATATTTTAGATAGCTTATTCTGCGTGCTCCATACATAAAGTGGCGTAAGGCACGGCTTTTAGACGCTCTTCTTGGATAGGCTCACCGCAGACTTCACACTCAGTATAAGTCCCGTTTTCGATACGGCTTAGCGCCTCATTAACATAAATAAGGTTCTGCCTAGCTTCTTCAGCCAGCAGCTGGCGCGTATCGTTTTGACGAATAGAGATCGCTTGATCTTCCCAGTCTTTATTGAGCTCGTCTTGCGGGTTTTGAATATGATCTTCGATAGTATCAATGCGGGTTTGGTATTCTTCTTGTAGCTCTAATAGTGTCTTTTTGGCCGCATCTAAATCAATACTCATTGTACTCTCCTATTGGTTTTTGTTGTTTTGTACCGTAACAGCTTAAGGCGAATAAGCAAATAGTGCCACCACGAAATGTTACTGATATTTATTGAATAGGCTTATAAGGGCGTGTTGAACATTCAAATATTAGGACTGCTGATAGATAAAATCGCACCAAACTAGGCGTAAACCGACGATAATGTCGAGGCCTTAGCTAGGTTTACAACACCGTTTGGGGTGATTTTAGCATCAGCCCTTCGGGGCGGGGCTCTTTTTTGCCAATACATGGCGAAATTGTCTATCCTAGAATGACTAGGCTTCGAAAATTTCACTGCGTATTGCCTGAAAAATAGCCGCCGCCAGTGCCACATTTGAATGTTCAACACGCCCTAAAAGCGTTTATCGAAGGTTTGTTATCATGTGGCCTGTTTTGTTAAGTATAAATATAAGCGAGATTAAGTTGACGGTATATGAAATAGACCGCTAAAATGCGGCCAGCAAATAACGCTATACATAAGAGCCAGCATATGAGGGCTAGCGATTAAAAGCTAGCTGGTAACAAGTTAGCAGATGCGGCTTGTAAAATGAAATAGTGTCAAAGCAGTTGGACGTGCTCAACATGAGCTAATGAATAAATTAAGCATTCAATAAGAGACGATAAGGTAGAGAAGGTCATGAACTTTTTGCGTATGAGTGAGCTGGAATTGGCGGATAAGGTGGTTTTAATTCGTGAAGATCTCAATGTCCCCATCAAAGACGGCAAAGTGATGAGCGATGCCCGTTTACAAGCAAGCTTGCCAACGATCAAAATGGCTTTAGACAAAGGCGCAGCTGTTATTATTTGCTCTCATTTAGGTCGTCCGACTGAAGGTAGTCCGGAAGATAAATACTCGCTTGCGCCAGTTGCCGACTATTTGACCCAAAAGCTGGGCACGCAGATTGATAAACCGGTCACTTTAAACCGTGATTATTTAGAGCAGAGTGTTGACATTCAGCCAGGAGAGGTGGTACTGCTTGAGAACGTTCGCTTCAATAAAGGCGAGAAGAGTAACGATGCTAGCTTATCGCAGCACTATGCTGACTTATGCGACGTCTTTGTGATGGATGCTTTTGGCACCGCTCATCGGGCGCAGGCATCTACAGAAGGGGTGACCCAAGCGATGCATCAGGCGGATAAAGTCGCTTGTGCAGGGCCACTACTAGCGGCTGAGCTCGATGCACTCAGCCGCGCGCTTGAGACGCCAGCTCAGCCTATGCTAGCGATTGTTGGCGGCTCAAAAGTTTCTACGAAGCTTGAGGTGCTGCATAGCCTAGCTGCCGTCTGCCGCCAAATTATCGTTGGCGGTGGTATTGCTAACACTTTTTTAGCAGCAAAAGGGCATAATGTTGGCGCTTCTTTATTTGAGGCAGACTTAGTCGATACCGCGCGTGATATTATGGCCAAAACTGACATTTTATTACCAGAGTATGTGGTTACCGCCAGCAAGAATGACATCGATTTTGCAGATTTTACCGGCTCACTGCAGCAAGCCAAGGCTGAGGTAAAAGCGGTTACCGATATAGCCGCTGACGATATGATCTTAGATATCGCTGAGCCAAGCGCCAAAAAACTAGCCGACGCTATCAATAATGCGAAGACTATTCTTTGGAATGGCCCGGTTGGGGTCTTTGAAGTGGATGCTTTTGGTACAGGCACCCAAATTATCGCTAGAGCTGTGCAAGACAGCGACGGGTTTTCGATAGCTGGCGGCGGCGATACGCTAGCAGCTATTGATAAATATCAAGTCGCTGATGGCGTGAGCTATATGTCGACAGGCGGCGGCGCGTTCTTAGAATTTGTTGAAGGGAAGGTTTTACCTGCCGTAGCCGCCTTACAATTGAGCGCTTAAAATCGCTGATAGTAACACTAGAAGTACAAACTACATAAATCAACTGAGGTAGGCTGTCAAATTATTCGCAAACGTTATCGTCATTTAATAGCGTTGAAGAATAATAGCATGGAGCAGTTATTATATTGTTAATATACTGAAAATTTTATTGCATGTCCTATTTGCTAACTATAAACTAGCGAAACCATGTAATTTGACATGCATTATTTACGAGAGGTTTATTATGTTAAAACGTCATTTGTTACTTGCCAGTGTCCTTGCTGGTACTTTTGCAGTCACTGCATGTAGCCAACAAACTGAAGAGAACACCGAAGCTGCTGTTGAGTCTGCTGGTGATGACATCGCAGCTAACACAGAAGCTGCCGCTACTGAAGCTGAATTGGCTGCTCAAGACGCTGAAGTTGCTGCGCAAAACGCTGGTGATGAAATCGCTCAAGGCGCTGAAACAGCCGGAGCCGCTGCTACTGAAGCGCTAGCTAATACTGGCGATGCTATTGCTGATGGCACAAATGCTGCTGTCGAAGGTACAGCTGAAGCCGTAGCTGACGGTGCTGACGCTACAGAAGACGCTGCTAATGAAGTGGCCGTAGAAGCGGACCAACAGTACTAATACTCATTTAAGCCGCTGACACTATTTTGCACTAGCTTTAAGAGCACTGAGTTAAAGATAAATCTCTACTTTATTGAAGAAGCCTTGGTTATTACCAAGGCTTTTTTTTTGCGTTTAGTCGTGCTAACTAACGTTGTCTATTATTAGGTTTTATGATTAAGGTGGCAAAAAGATAAATACAGACACAAGCACTACGAGAGAGGGGTATATTTTGCTATAATCGCCCCGCAACAATTATCAGTGTTACTTTCATGTCTTTAAAATTTAAATAGAGAGCGTTTTATGGCCTTAATATCCCTACGTCAGCTACTAGATCATGCCGCTGAGCATAGCTACGGCGTACCTGCTTTTAATGTCAACAACCTAGAGCAGATGCGAGCAATCATGATGGCAGCCGACGCTTGTGATTCACCAGTGATAGTGCAAGCAAGTGCAGGAGCACGTACTTATGCTGGATCCGCTTTTTTGCGTCATCTCATTCTAGCGGCTATTGAAGAATGGCCGCATATTCCGGTCGTTATGCACCAAGATCATGGTATGTCGCCGGCGATCTGTCAGCGCTCTATTCAGCAAGGGTTCTCCTCAGTGATGATGGATGGCTCTTTAGGTGAAGATGGCAAAACACCGATGGACTATGACTACAATGCTAGCGTCACTCGTGAAGTCGTCAAGTTCTCTCATGCCTGCGGCGTCTCAGTAGAAGGGGAGATCGGCTGTTTGGGTAGCCTTGAGACGGGCATGGCAGGCGAGGAAGATGGCTCTGGCGCGGAAGGCGTGTTAGGTCATGAGCAGTTATTAACCAGCAGCGACGAAGCCGAGCAGTTCGTCAAAGACACCCAAGTCGATGCGCTAGCGATCGCAATCGGTACTAGCCATGGTGCCTATAAATTCACCCGTCCGCCGACTGGCGACATCTTATCTATCGAGCGGGTCAAAGAGATTCATGCGCGTATCCCCAATACGCATCTAGTGATGCATGGCTCGTCATCGGTACCGCAAGAATGGCTCAAAGTTATCAATGAGTATGGCGGCGATATCGGCGAGACTTACGGCGTACCCGTCGAGCAAATCGTTGAAGCGATTAAGCATGGTGTACGTAAGGTGAATATCGATACTGACTTGCGTCTGGCATCCACAGGGGCGATTCGTCAGCATTTGGCTCAAAACCCAAGCAACTTTGATCCGCGTAAATACTTCAAAGCGTCTATGCAAGCGATGTCCGACATCTGTACTAATCGCTTTGAAGCCTTTGGCTCAGCAGGCCAAGCGCATAAAATTCGTCCGATTAGCCTTGAAGGTATGGTTGAGTTTTATAAGTAAGTTTTTTGGTTAAAATAGCTTATTTAATGATATCTTATAACTCTATTAACGATAGGTGGCGCATATGATAGGACTGATTACTGGGCAAGTGCAGCATTTAATGGCACCAACCGCTTGTATTATGACCGCTTCTGGAGTGGGTTATGATATCGAGCTGCCGCTGTCGTCGTTCTGTCAGTTGCAGCTTGAACAGCAAGCGAGTATCTGGACGCATTTACATGTGCGTGAAGATGCGCAGCTACTGTTTGGCTTTATTGATCGTAAAGAGCGCGACGTGTTTCGGCAACTGATCAAAATCAACGGCGTCGGTGCAAAAATGGCTTTAGCGATGCTTTCAGCGATGTCAGCTGCGGAGCTCAAAATGCACGTTGAAGCGGATTCGGAAGTTGCGCTCACTCGCATACCAGGTATCGGCAAAAAGACCGCGCAGCGCTTGCTGATTGAGCTCAAAGATAAGCTGAAAAACATTGAGGTTGATGATAGTTCTTTAGTGCTTGATGTAGAGCCTGTTGTTGTCACCTCTGAAGGTAGTATTTTAGCGGAGGTGGAAGGGGCGCTAGTGAGCTTGGGCTATAAAGAAAAAGAAGCTCAGCAAGCCATCAAGGCAGCCAAAGCTGACGGCGCTACCTTTGATGACACCCAAAGTCTATTGAAAGCGACCTTGCAGCAGTTGTCCAGATTTTAGTTAACTTCGCTGATCACAACTTTTAATTCTTCATAAATAAGCGACACTAGATGTCGCTTATTTACCTTATATTGTCTCCGAATTAGGGTTTATGCATGACATAGACCAACACTTTGGTTATGCTATTTGCTAACTCAACATTTTTATAAAATGATACAACTATGACCCAAGAGCGATTAATTAATCCTTTAGAAGGCGCAGGTGATACGCCTGATGCCAATATTCGTCCGTCATTACTCGCTGAATATATCGGACAGCCGGTGGTGCGTGAGCAGATGGAGGTGTTCATTGGTGCGGCGCGGGCTCGTGATGAGGCACTAGATCATACGCTGATATTTGGTCCACCCGGTCTAGGTAAAACCACGCTTGCCAATATCATTGCGCGTGAGATGGGCGGCAATCTGCGCTCAACCTCAGGGCCAGTGCTTGAGCGGGCAGGTGATTTGGCGGCGATGCTGACCAACTTAGAGGCAGGCGATGTGTTATTTATTGATGAGATTCATCGTTTAAGCCCAGTTATCGAAGAGATCCTTTATCCAGCGATGGAGGACTTTCAGCTCGATATTATGATTGGCGAGGGGCCCGCTGCCCGCTCTATTAAGCTTGATCTGCCGCCTTTTACTTTGGTTGCGGCGACGACGCGAGCGGGCCTACTGACCTCACCGCTACGTGATCGCTTCGGTATCGTGCAGCGCTTGGAGTTTTATAATATCGCTGATCTGACCACTATCGTTAGCCGCGCAGCGCGCTTGATGGGAGTTCCTATGAGCGAAGATGGGGCAGTGGAGATTGCACGCCGTGCTCGTGGTACGCCAAGGATTGCCAATCGCTTGCTGCGCCGAGTACGCGATTATGCTGAGGTTAGAGGCGATGGTAGTATCAATGGAGTAATAGCGGCAAGCGCGCTTGATATGCTAGCCGTTGATAGACGCGGGCTTGACCACTTAGATAGACGCTATATCGAGATTTTGTTAGAGCGTTTTGATGGTGGACCTGCAGGCGTGGAAGCCGTCGCGGCCGCCATGGCTGAGGATAGAGGTACGCTTGAGGATGTCATTGAGCCCTACCTTATTCAGCAAGGTTATGTACTGCGTACTGCGCGCGGCCGCATATTGACGCAGATGGCGATCGATCAGATGGAGTAGGTTTGTAAGTTTTATCGCGGTTTAAAACATGACAGCCATTAACGTCTTATAGCAGTAAAGATCATAGCAGTAACTATGACAGTGTCACTAACCTTGCTAGCGCTACTTTGACTCAGGATTTGAAGATTGTTATTAAGCTAAAATACGCCAAAGCACGGCTAAAACTGCCAAGATATAAAATAGCGGCGACAACCAGCCGATGACTTGGGTGGCAATGGCAATGCTAATCGCGAATCCTGCTAGCGCTAACCAGTCGCGGCGGCGGTCATTGAGCATATCCGCGCGTATTTGCTGCATCTCGCGCAGTTGGCTGTCTTGTCTTGAGCCTTGCGAGGCTAGGCTCTGTAAGCCCTGATCCAGCAGCTTTGGAATATCGGTACTCGATAACAAAATCTCAGGCAGCTGCTGACGTAGCTGCTGCAGATTACGCATAGGATCGAGCTGCTCTTTGATCCATCCGCTTAGAATTGGCTTAGCTAATGACCAGATATCAAGATCAGGATACAGATCGCGGCCTAGACCCTCGACATGCACTAAGGTTTTAAGCAGGAGCATCAGCTGCGGCGGGATACTCATGTGATGGCGGCGGGCAATGTCTAATATCTGCATGAGTACGCCAGCAAAATCTATCTCGTTGATCGATTTTTGCACCATAGGGCCGACCGTACGGCGCATGTCACGTACTAAGGCATGTTTATCGGTATTGGGCGGTATCCAGCCGGCGCGGCTCACAATATCAACTAAGGCGGTGAAGTTATTATTCATCACTGCAAGCAGCATTCGCGCCACTATTAGCTG
Source organism: Psychrobacter submarinus (assembly GCF_904846685.1). Classification (GTDB taxonomy): domain Bacteria; phylum Pseudomonadota; class Gammaproteobacteria; order Pseudomonadales; family Moraxellaceae; genus Psychrobacter; species Psychrobacter submarinus. The sequence continues at coordinate 730,780 of NZ_CAJHBQ010000001.1, read as the reverse complement.
ATCTTCCTTTGATAAAGTACCCATAATGGCACAATCAAGACCGATGTAGCGCGGCGCATGACCTAAGTCGACAGGGGTTATCTCACTATTAAGAGTTTTAACAGGCGGGGTTTCGACAAAGACATTACCCGGATGCATATCGGCATGAAAGAAGTTATCACGAAAGACTTGGGTAAAAAATATCGTTAAGCCTTTTTCTGCTAATGCCGCACGGTCATAACCAAGCTTATCAAAGACTTCTACTTGCGAGATCGGCACGCCTTGAATACGCTCCATGACCATGACGTTCTTTGAAGCGTCATAAACCTCAGGCACATACATTAGCGCGGAGCCTAAGAAGTTATTACGCATCTTAGTGGTATTATCGGCCTCTAGCGTCAAGTCGAGCTCATTGAGCATCACTTGCCGATAGTCCTCGACGATATCGATCAGATGCACCGCACGCGCCGCTTCTATGCGCGCAGAGGCCCAACTCGCAAGCTCGCGCAGCAGCTCAAAGTCAGCGACGATAGTCTTTTGAATATCGGGACGCACCACTTTCACGACGACTTCGCGGCCATCAGGCAAGGCAGCGGTATGTACCTGTGCAATGGAGGCGGCGGCTAAGGGTTTAGTATCGAAGCGGGTGAATAGGCTATCAATATTCTGACCTAAGCCATACTTGCTATCTTCGATTTGGGCGATAGCTGTAGCAACATCGAAAGGCTTTACTTTATCTTGTAATTGAATAAGCTGTTCGATGATCTCAGGCGGCACTAAATCACGGCGGGTCGAGAGCAGCTGACCTAATTTTAAGAACAGCGTACCCATATCCTCAAGTGCGTACTTGACGGCATTAGGCTGATGCTTTTTGCCCCAAGCGGCAGGGTGCAGCCGCAGTAAACGCGCTACGGGCTGCAGCTGCGGCGCTTCTTCTACAGGAAAATGGGTATCGAGTCGATAACTGGCGGCAATACGCCAAAGCTCGAGTAGACGCGTGCGATGAGATAGTAGCATGAATAATAATTACTCTAGATAAGGACAAGGTTAAAACAGTGGTAGCTGTGTTTAAGAAGATTTCGCAGTAAATTATTGATCTTGTCTTAAACGCGCTTGCTCCATTCTCAGCGCTGTCAGCTTAGCCTGCTCGCGCTCGACATCAGCACGCAGCTTGAGTAGCTGCTGCTTTAGATCGTTCACCTCAGCTTTATCAATCGGATCCGGCTCACTAGTACCTGCGATATCATTGGCCCAGTCAGTGACATCATCAAAGACGCGCTTACCACTGTGGCGCAGTCCCCATTTGAGCTGCGTGATTAATAGCTGTAGCTGACTTGCCATAGGTTTGCCAATCAATGGCTCTAGCTGACCGGCAATGTCAGGATCAAACCCAGCGACTAACTGCTTGAGCTGCATGAGCACTTTGTAGTCTCCCTCTATCGGCAAGTTACCTTTTGGCTCGCGCAGCAAGTTAAGCAGCTGCGCAGGATTATCTACGGTAATAATACAGTCAGGCTGACTGTGGCCTAGCCGCGCCATCTCCATATCTGCCTGCTCGCGCTCATCTAACGGATCGCCGCCGCGCGGCTCAAACACACTAGGAGTCGTTACTGGTTCAAAACGCAGGCGCTTATGATTGAAGATAACGTCTAAATGCAGCTCTGGCATCACCATGTTGAGGCGAAGCACTTTACCAGCAAGCGGCTCAAGACCGGCTTGGGTAATCTCATCACTCATCAAAGCGACATTAATTAGCTTCTCAGCGCCTGCCAAAAGTAAGACCGTTAGCATAATATTCTCACAGTAATCAGATTAGGGTTTAGCTTTAAACTTAAGCAGCTACGCTTTAAAACCGCGATGCACAGCAACGATACCAGCCGTTAAGTTATGATAATCGCAATTGACAAAACCCGCTTGCTGCATCATCTGCTTAAGCGTTTGCTGATTGGGATGCATACGGATTGACTCAGCCAAATACTGATAGCTCTCCGCATCATTAGCGACGATTTTACCCATCATCGGTAGCGCGGTGAACGAGTATAAATCGTAAGCTTTTGATAACGGCTCAAATATGGGTTTAGAGAATTCTAAAATCAGTAGACGTCCGCCGGGCTTGAGCACACGGTACATGGATCGTAGTGCAGCATCTTTGTCCGTGACATTACGTAGACCAAAGCTGATGGTTAATAAATCAAAGCTATCATCATCAAAAGGCGCTAGCGTCTCAGCATTGGCAAGGACAAAATCGACGTTATTGCAGCCGGCATTGATTAAGCGCTCACGGCCAACCTCGAGCATCGCGGCGTTGATATCTGACAGCACGACATGACCATGACGACCGACTTCACGGCTGAACACCTTTGCTAAGTCGCCTGTACCACCTGCGATATCGAGCACCTTTTGGCCGGCGCGAACCCCTGATAAGCTAATCGCAAAGCGCTTCCACAAACGGTGAATACCAAAAGACATTAAGTCATTCATGATGTCGTATTTTTTGGCGACTGAGGTGAAGACGTCTGCCACGCGCGCTTGTTTTTCAGCCTTATTGACTGTCTTGTAGCCAAAATGCGTTTGCTCTAGACCATCGGTGTCTGGCGTATGCGGGTTATTGATATCGTCGCGCTGATTAAAGGCAGCTTTTTTGCTTGCGCCGCTATTTAATGCAGACTGCACCTGAGACTGGGTTTGACTATCAGTAGCCGTACTCGGCATATCATAGTTAGACAGCGAGGTCTGTTGACCTTGCGGGGTTCCTACCGGTAAGTCTTGAACTTGGGTGAAATCATCGGCTTGCTGAGCGCCATCTTTACTGGTGTTTTGCTGTGCTTTAACTTGCTCGGTGATCTGCTGATTAGTGGCAATACTATCTTTCACTAATTGGTCTCGTTGTTTATCGCTCGGCAAACTCTGATTTTGAGCTAAACCATGGCCGGAAGAGGTTGTTTGATCGGTCATAAATATTTCCTATTACTGATATACACAGCGATGAATAAAGCGCTAAAGGACTGTCATTTAAATCAATTCATTTGAATAAATTTGTTTAAATCAATAATTATTTAGGCGGCCTCAAACACTTGTGCGGCGTTGTCGCTATCGCTGTTATGGACTTTGTCAATAATCTTGAGCTCGCGAGCACAAAAGGGATCGATAAAGCCTTTGACACTATCAAGCGGACGCATCGCAGCGAAGCCTGAATTGATAAAGTCGTATAAAGAGTTGAAGTTATAACGATAAGCGGTACGTTTTGTCATACCAAACGCTTTTCTTATCATAAATGAGTTGATGTACTTATCAGCGCGGTAACAAACTTCTTTGACGTTCTCGAGCTGAGCTTTACGAGCATCGCCTTCGTCAACAGCGCGGTAGGCTTTGAGCATAGTGTCTTCATTGACAGGTAGGCTGTGCTCCATTAACCACTCAGCCAAATGCAAATCTAATTCAATCGCTAAAGTGGAAGCTGATATTGCCATGCTCCCGGTTTCTAGAGCAGTAGCAGGCGCAAAACGCTCGACTTTTTGAGCCTTTGGAACGATGCGCTGTAGCTGTTTGGCAAGCGCTTTGAATTCAGCACCGTCATAGAGCTGAGTCAAAAAATAATCCGCCATCAGCTTGTTTTTGGGCTTATTAAACAGCTCACTATGAGTACGCTTGATACGTGCTCTTTGCCAAGCTTGTACTTCGGTCAGCTTTTGATTGAGTGCCTCATCATCGTGGTGAGGTAATTGCCAATAATGAGCTAAGTGTTGTTGTAAATCGGATAGAGCAGACATGAAGAAATCCTATAATAAATGTGTTAAAACCCGTGTCTAAGAGTATATGCGGTTTGTGACTTATACTAATAGCAAAAAAGCGTGGTGAGCGTAACCTTGTTTTGTAAACCAAAGCTTTTTATGAACCCCAAGACTTCGTAAATGAGTCTAGCGACTACTTTGGTATTTTGTTATGAGGCTATGATACATCAAAGACTAGCGCTTTTCCGTTGTTATGCGCTTTTTTTCTTTCTTCACTAATTATAAGTTTACGTTTACAAAAGCTTGAATAAAGCTTGCTGCGCTCAAAGGGAGACGATACCGCTACCAGACTTGTTATAAAGCTTGCTGTGCCGACATTACACAGTGGCGGATTATCAGCGGTTATAGATATGGGCTATGCCGTATCGTACTCAAGTTACCTTTAAATAAAAAACAATACAAATGGCAAACTGTTACACAGTGATATTATCTCGGTGGCAAGTGAATGCTATTATTCGTCTACTCCCTCCTAAAAATAATGACTAAGTGAGTCGCTATTATGTCTAACGATAAAGAGCATAAAACCGGTGCCAATAAAAAAAATGATGATACCCAGCAAGCCGTCAGCGCGCGCTTAGATCCAAAAGTGGTTAGTAGCCGGCTAACGCCCAATCCATTGAGTGAGTTTTCGATGGATAAAGACGAGCTAAGGCTTGCATTGGTCACTGCACAATTCGCGCTTAGGGCGACCAGGCAACAAACACCGCCGCCGACCAATAACCCTACCGGCTTGCTGGTGCTCGTCAACGGTATGGAGCAAGCAGGTAAAGGCAGCTCAGTCAAGCAGCTGCGGCAGTGGGTCGATCCAAGGCTACTAAAAGTAGAGGCGACTATTGGCTACCCGCCCTTAGCTTATCAGCCTATCTGGCAGGCCCATACTAAAGCGATGCCGCGTCACGGCGATGTGATGGTTTATTTTGGGAATTGGTACGCCGATCTGATACATAACGTCATGCGCATGATTCAAGAGGCATCAGCAGACCGCGCAAGCGGGCAACAAGAATTGCCAACAGCAGATTGGCAGCTTTATTTAACAGAGCAATTGGCTGAGCTTCAGACCTTTGAGCAAGATTTGCGCGCCAACCACACCAAAGTATTAAAGTGCTGGTTTCATATTGATGCTGAGACGCTAAAGGAGCGTCTTAATGATGATACCGCAGATCCTCAGTATCTATATCAGATAGACTGGTGCGATGAGCAGGTGCTCGAGCAGTTTAACTTAATAGCCGCAACGATATTGCGTGAGCAAGGCGACTGGGTCATCATTGATGGTAATGACAAGTCGCAAGCACAGATAAGTTTTTGTCATGAAGTGCTTCATGCTATACAAGCGGCATTAGCGAGTAGTGAGGTGCCTATCGAAGAAAACTCAGATAACGTCTCAGCGTCTAATATTGCCGCTTCTACTTTTGTAGCGGCAGAGGTACCAAAAGCGCTCACTGATATCAAAGACCATGACCTAGATAAGTCAGATTACAAAGAGGAGCTTGCGGAGAAGCAAGCTGAGTTTGCAAAGCTCATACGAGCTCGCGGAGGTCGTCATGTGGTATTTGCTTTTGAAGGTATGGACGCGGCGGGTAAGGGCGGCTCAATAAAAAGGATGGTAGCACCACTCGATCCGCGTGAGTATCAAATTTATAATATCGGCGCACCGATGCTCTACGAGCTGCAGCATCCTTATCTCTGGCGATTTTGGACGCGGTTGCCTAATGAGCAGACCGACCGTATCAGCCGTATTGCTATCTTTGATCGCACTTGGTACGGAAGAGTGTTGGTCGAGCGTGTTGAAGCGCTTGCTGGGCCTGCCGATTGGCAACGCGCTTATGGGGAGATTAATCGCTTCGAGGCGGACCTGCAAGCAGCAGGCACGCTTGTGATTAAGTACTGGCTGGCTATCGATAAAGACGAGCAGCTCGAGCGCTTTGAGGCAAGACGAGAGACTCCGCATAAAAAATTTAAACTCACTGATGATGATTGGCGCAATCGTGAGAAGTGGTCAGATTATGTACAAGCGGCAGCTGATATGCTCGCGCATACGGATACTGAGCACGCGCCTTGGTGTATTGTTGCGACCAATGATAAGCGCCGCGCGCGTCTTGATGTACTCGATCATGCTATTGCACAACTAAAAGCCTATAAATAAGTGGCAAAATAAAAGACAAAATCAGCGGTAAAACAAAAAGATAGGCACTGATGAACCTGTCGTTACAATTTTGGCAATTTCAATGTGCATAAATGCTAAATTTTTAATACAATGGGCGCACAAATAAGGGCTGATGATTCTTTAATTTCTAGGATCAGTCCTAAATACAGTATTTCAGTGTTTTAGTGCGTCGATGCTTATTGCTTTTATATTTATTATTTGGTATTTCATTGTCGCATTTTAATGATTTGTTCTAATTCTAATGGTTCCATTCTAATAAACTTGTCAGCGGCTATTTATGATGTAGATAACCGCTAGTGACCTAAGCCGCGAGCTGCCTTAATCAATTGATTCGGACTGTTACTTGCGGCTTAATTGTATGTCTATAGCCTGTGGCAGGCAAGTTTAGAAGGATTGCTATACATTCAATAGAGTAGCTCTATCCAGATTCAAGCACGATGAAGTTAAGCCGCAACCACGCAACTGAGCATTATAGTCGAACCACTATTAAAGTGTTACAGCGTTAGACTCGTTTAGCCTACTACTGTAGTACTTGCACTCGTCTGCCTTGTACCACTTTTAATATTGATTGACTATATATCAGTGTGTATTGTGACATCATTATTACTAGCAAGTCTCTTTAATCTTACTCAAGGCGTCTCATTTTATGGGTATTAGCAGCAACTCTGCAGCATCAACTAAGCCGGTTGGTTCTATGAGAATCAATTTATTTTTTGCTATTGTACTGACTGCGATGACCAGCTACTTTTTATGGTGGGGTCTCGACTACACGATGCGTCAGCAAACGACGTTGTTTATCGTTGCTACTGCCTTTGGTGTCTTTATGGCATTCAATATCGGTGGTAACGACGTCGCCAACTCTTTTGGCACCTCAGTAGGTGCAGGTACCTTGACCATTCCGCAAGCTTTGGGGGTGGCCGCGATATTTGAGGTGTCAGGGGCGGTGCTAGCAGGGGGCAGCGTCACCAATACTATTCGTAAAGGCATTGTTGATTTAGATGGCTTGTCGGTGAGTCCTAATCAGTTCATCTATGTCATGCTTTCCGCCTTGATTGCCGCCGCGTTTTGGTTATTATTCGCCACCAAAAAAGGTCTACCGGTTTCCACCACGCACTCCATTATCGGCGGGGTAGTGGGTAGCTCGATTGTCTTAGGTATCACTTTGGGCGGTACCGATATGGCGCTATCCACAGTCAATTGGATCACTATCGGTACGATCGCTATTTCTTGGGTGTTATCGCCTTTATTGGGCGGGGTATTGGCTTATATTTTATATGGTCATATTAAGCGCAATGTTATTGACTATAATGATAAAGCCGAAGCGCAAGTTGCAGAGCTAAAAGCCGACAAAAAGGCCATCAAAAAAGAGCACAAAGAGCGCTTTGATGCGATGACTGAGTCGGAGCAGCTGTCTTATACCTCAGCGATGCTGCGTGACCAAGAGATATACAAGGATGATGATTGTGATGTCGAAGATTTAGAGACCGATTATTATCAAAAACTATATATCGTGGAGCGTGAGCGCGAAAGTGTAGATACTCTAAAAGCCTTAAAGAAGTGGGTACCTCTGCTAGCAGCTATGGGCGGTGTTGTCATGACCTCGCTGGTAGTGTTTAAGGGTCTCAAAAACGTCAATAGTAATATGACCACCCTGCAGGGCCTCTTAATCATGGGAATGATAGGGGCGTTAGTATGGCTTGCGACCTTTATTTATACCAAAACCATTCGCGGTAAGCACAAAGAAGATCTGACCAAAGCAACCTTTATTATGTTCAGCTGGATGCAGGTCTTTACTGCTTCAGCCTTTGCCTTTAGTCATGGCTCCAACGATATCGCTAACGCCGTGGGTCCTTTTGCCGCGATTATGGATGTGATTCGTACCAATGCGATCTCCTCAGAAGCGGCAGTGCCATCGCCTGTAATGCTCACCTTTGGGGTTGCGCTCATTGTCGGTCTTTGGTTCATCGGTAAAGAAGTCATTCAAACGGTCGGTACTAACCTTGCCAAAATGCATCCGGCTTCTGGTTTTTCAGCTGAGCTTGCCGCAGCAGGTGTGGTCATGGTCGCCTCCACTTTGGGACTGCCCGTATCGAGTACGCATACTTTAGTCGGCGCAGTGTTAGGTATCGGTATCGTCAATAGAAACACCAATTGGGCGCTTATGAAGCCTATTGGACTGGCGTGGGTTATCACTCTACCCGTCGCCGCCACGCTGTCGGCTATTAGCTTCTTAGTACTGAATCAAATTTTTAGTTAGTAAAATACTAGGGCGTGTTGAACATTCGACCATGGCACTGACAGAGACTATTTTTTAGGCGATTTGCAGATAAAAATGGTAAGTTTAGTCGTTCTAAGCGTCTATTTTTATCAATAAAGCGGCAAAAAATAGTACTGTCCCTGTTGTTGTCGTGAGGGCTGATGCTAAAATCGCCCTAGTCGTTGTGAAAATCTATCCAATGCAATAAGCATTATCTGCAATTTTCACTTAGACTAGAACTATTTTAGCGATCAGCAGTGCGCATTTGTGAATGTTCAACACGCCCTAACTATAAAAAACCAAAAAAGCTTATCGGTTATCATCGATAAGCTTTTTTACTATTACAAAGTGTGGCTGGGGTTTAATATAGTGCTCTTGTCACTCACTTAAACCTCAAGAGCTTGATTGCCAGCCGCTTGATTATCTGTCTTGTCTGGATCAAACTGCTGGTCTGTACCGAACTGCTGGTCTGTACCGAACTGCTGGTCTGTACCGAACTGCTGGCGTTTTTTGGCAAAGAAGCGATCTAGGCGATCCATAGCGTTCTCCAAATCATGTAGATTAGGTAAGAATACTAAGCGAAAATGATCAGGCGTATCCCAATTAAAACCAGTACCTTGTACCATCAGCACCTTTTCATCAATCAACAGATCCATCATAAACTCCATATCGTCTTTGATAGGATAGATCTCAGGGTCCATCTTAGGGAAGCAATAAAACGCCCCTTGCGGCATAGTGCAAGAGATACCAGGTATTGCATTGAGACGCGATATAGCCATTTCGCGCTGCTTAAATAAACGACCCTTCTCTGAGGTCAGCTCTTTCATGCTTTGATAGCCGCCCATCGCTGTTTGAATGGCATACTGTCCTTGTACGTTTGAACACAGACGCATAGAGGCGAGCATATCTAAGCCTTCGATAAAGTCGGTGGCATGCTGTTTTTTACCAGACACCATCATCCAGCCGGCGCGAAAACCTGCGATACGGTGCGATTTTGACAAGCCATTATAAGATAGGACTAACACCTCATCAGTAAGCGTGCTCATAGGCTTATGCTCGACATCATCGTATAAGACTCGATCATAAATCTCATCCGCCATAATAATTAAATTATGCTCTTTAGCCACTTCGATTATCTGTTTTAAGTTCTCATCAGAGTATAGCGCCCCCGTTGGGTTATTCGGGTTGATAACGACGATGCCTTTGGTTTTGCTGGTGATTTTGGACTTAATATCTTCGATATCAGGCTGCCAGTTGTCATCTTCATTACAGCGATAGTGTACTGCAGTACCGCCTGAGAGGTTAGTTGCTGCTGTCCATAGCGGATAGTCAGGCATTGGGATGAGGACCTCGTCGCCATCATTCATCAGCGCCTGCATCGTCATCACAATCAGCTCTGAGACCCCATTGCCTAGATAGACATCACGTACATCGACTGCCGATAGCAAACCTTTTGACTGATAATACTGCAACACCGCTTTACGCGCCGAAAATATCCCCTGCGAGTCTGAGTACCCTGTCGCTTCTGGCAGATTCATTGCCACATCACGCAGGATCTCATGCGGCGCTTCTAAGCCAAAGGGGGCAGGGTTACCGACGTTGAGTTTGAGAATGCGTTGACCTTCGGCTTCCATTTTATTAGCCGTTTTTAATAAAGGGCCACGAATGTCATAGCAAACGTTTTGTAGTTTTTCAGATTTTTTGAGCTCGGTCATAGTAGTACCATCCTTGACTTGATATACAGTAGTATCAGCCGTGTTGTTAAGATAAGTGCTTGAGGATTTAGGGTCTTGGTTGGTGTCTGCTGAGGAAGTAGGTAGAGGTGTAGCCGCTGATTTACTCGAACTTTGGCGGATAGTATTGTTGTTGCTAGAAGTCTTATGAACACTATCACCGCGAAGCAAATACCCTTCTGTGCAGCCTAAGATATGGGCAAGCGTAGGCAGCTTGGATGAGACAATACCGTTAATACCGCGCTCCCAGTTAGAGATAGCGCCGCGACTGACTTTAGCGCCCGCTTTGGTCATCGCCTGTGCTAATTGCTCAGCGGTCAGACCTTTGTCACGGCGAAGTTGTACCAGTCTCTCAGCTTGTGCTAAGCGCTGGTCTTGAACGGAGTCAGCTTGGATTTTACTCATAATGGTTTTGACCTCAGCTTGTTAACACTTTATAAAATACCTTAATGCAAGATATTATTGCATTAAAAATAATAATGCAAGTCGCCTATACTAAGTTTATGCAAGTTATTCTTGCAATTTATGATTTGATTCTACTTCCTTACGTAAGCTTAAAGAGCTGTGATTTATAAAATTAATTAATATCAAATACTTAAGATTCGTTGTAAGTATCAATCAAAGCAAAAGTAGTTTGTATACTTACAAAAATATAGGCGAATTTTAACGTGTGATTTTAGTAATCGCGGCTAGCCATACATTGAATAATGAGTGATAAACATCATATCTTATAGGGCAGAAAGTTTTGAAGACTCAAAATTTTAATCAAGCGACTTTTAATCAAGCGACTTTTAATCTAGAGACCAAGAATAAGGAATGACTATGCAAGACAGCCAACTTACCAAAGAAGAGATCGCTCAGTTAACCGAAGACGACTGGAAACAGCGTTTAAGTGCTGATGAGTATCATGTCATCCGCGAGAAGGGCACCGAACGTCCTTTCACTGGCGTCTATAATGACGTCAATGATAAAGGCATCTATCGCTGTAAAGCTTGCGGTGCCAAATTGTTTGATTCAGAGAGCAAGTTCGATGCTGGCTGCGGTTGGCCAAGTTTCGATCAAAGTATCGATAGTGCTGCTATCGACGAGCACGTTGACGACTCTTTAGGTATGCGCCGTACTGAAGTGACTTGTAGTAATTGTGACGCGCATTTAGGCCATGTGTTCCCTGACGGGCCGCGTGAGACCACGGGTATGCGCTATTGCATCAACTCGGTGTCTATTGATTTGGATAAAGCGGAAGATTAAGCGGTATTCAGTATGAGCTACTTATCACGCAGGCTTTAAGATATAGTAGGGGAGCTAATAAGGCTCCCTTATTTTTTATCAGTAGTTTTTTTTATAAATAGGTGAAGCGTAATAAAAGACAATTTAATTAAGGATGAATAATGAGTACGATTTATGATTTTACGGCTGAGCGTATAGATGGCACAGAGCAGTCTTTTGCTGACTTTGAGGGGCAAGTGCTGCTAGTGGTTAATACCGCGAGCAAATGTGGTTTTACCCCTCAGTTTGAGGGGCTTGAAGTCCTAAATGAGCAGTATAAAGACCGAAAATTAACCATCATTGGCTTTCCGTGTAATCAGTTTGGCGGGCAAGACCCCGGCAGTAACGAAGAGATCGGCGCTTTTTGTCAAAAAAACTACGGCGTCAGCTTCCCGATGATGGCCAAAGTCGATGTCAATGGTAGTGATGCCCATCCAATTTTTAAGTGGCTTAAAGAGCAAAAAGGTGGCCTGCTCACTGATGGTATCAAATGGAACTTTACTAAGTTTTTGATAGGTAGCGATGGGCAAGTGCTTGAGCGTTATGCACCAACCACTAAGCCTGAGGCTCTTAAAGCTGATATTGAAAAAGCGCTGGCCGCTGCTAAATAAATTTCTATTACTAAGACGAGGTAGCTAGTAAGCAGGAAACAAATTATCTAAATATTTTTTGAATATAAAGCTAATAAAAACAGCTGCTTGCTAGTAAGTCACTATAAAAAGCAAAAAAATTTACTAAAAATGGTGAAAACTGTTTGACAGGCATCACCAAATCTATATAATACACACCCACAGCAAGGGGCTTTATTGGTTCTGAGTTGTGAGAGGTTAATTAAGAGGTGACAGTCTTGATTAGCTGGATATAAGAAATCTTAAACTCAGTTTTGGGTTAAGGTTTCTAGAATTTTCCCTTTAAGGAATTTTCAGCAATACCTAGTTTGGATGTATAGCTTTTAGAATTTACGAAAATGTAAATTCTCTTGCGCTCGGACGAAGCAGTGCTTCGTTATATCCTCGCTCAGGGTGATTAGCTCAGTTGGTAGAGCGTCTGCCTTACACGCAGAATGTCGGCGGTTCGAATCCGTCATCACCCACCACTTATTAGCAAGTGGGCCTTTTATAAAGGCAAGATGCTAAGACGACCTAAGCAGCGGTAGTTCAGTTGGTTAGAATACCGGCCTGTCACGCCGGGGGTCGCGGGTTCGAGTCCCGTCCGCTGCGCCATATTTAAAACGAATTTAGACTTTCGAGTTTAAGCAAGTTTCGCCTCAAACATTACATTGTTTGGGGTTTTTTGTGTCTGTAAAAACTGTTGGTAGAAGATCTGTTGGTAAAGGACAAGTATCCATAGCTGATGTATTTGGACTCCACTATACTTGCGCCAGATACAGCTTAACACTCACGGCAAAGTACTCATGATCTCTGATGCGAATGCTGACAGTACCGTCATGGGCTTGGGCGATGGCCTGTACGATAGATAGCCCCAGCCCCGATCCAGCATGCATGTTGGTAGTGGTATGATGACGATGAAAGCGCTCAAAGAGCTTATCCGCCTCCTTTTGCGCTAACGGCTCAGGCAATTGATTGGTGATAGTGATAGTTGCCATTTTAGATGTAGTCACAGACTGAATCTCGATGACGCTATTGCTCGCAGCATAATAGATGGCATTGGAGAGCAGGTTGGCAAATAGTCGTTGTAGTAAGCTGTTGTCCCCTAATAGCAAGCCAAACGCGCCACTTTTTTCAAAACTGATATCGCGCTCCTCTGCTATGAGCTCGAAGTAGTCGATAAGCTTAGTTAATAGCACCTCACTATCGACAGGTTGCCGCTGCGAATCACTCAGCCCCTTTTGAGTTTTGGCAAGCAGCAGCATGTTATTAATCAGACTCGATAATTGCGCGAGGGTGTCATGCTGATGATGGAGCTGCTCGGTATATTCCTCAAGGCTTCTAGGTTTACTTAGCATGACTTGGGTTTGGGTGGTGAGCGTCGCAAGTGGCGTACGTAGCTCGTGGGCGATGTTGTCCGAGAAGCGCGATAAAGAATCAAAATTACTCTCAAGCTTTGCCAGCATCAGATTATACGACTGAGCCAACGGACGCAGCTCTAATGGCATATCGCTGACCGTCAGCCGCTCATCCAAGCGCTCAGGATTGATACCTTTCATCTTTTGCACGATCGTTGCCAATGGCGCAAAGCCCCAATAGACGCTCAGCGCGGCAATAGACACTAGCAGCAGGGTAATGACAAATAAGATCAGGCTTAGCTGACGGTTAAACTGCACCAAGTACTGATGATGAACATCGATAGGCAGCGCGATAAGCGATAGCGCTTGCTCGTTTTCGATGACGATAGCGCGGTAATGTCTGTCATTTATATGAGTGACAAACTGCTGCTGCGCGTTATTTTGCCACAAAGTTATGAGATTAAAATCATCACCTAACTCATGAGCAAAGCTGCTCGGAGTGGTGGATAAGAGCTGTCCTTGCTTATCAGTAATGACGGTTTTTAGGTCATAATCGAGCGCTGAGGAATGTAGATGTTTATCTTTGTTTACCTTATATGGATCGCTCAATTCTGTTAAAGCAGTGTCTGGATTTTGCGCCTCTAAATCGCTTAAATCGCTTAAATCGCTTAGACGTTGACGCCAATTAAAGGCGGCGTGAGTGATAATCTCAGCGTCCATCTCTTCAAAATGACCTTTCACTGAGTGGCCCACCCAGATATAAATTACTATCTGCGATAGCACCACAAAGATAGTCAATAAGAAGATGGTGCGCCATAGCAGAGGCAGGCGGCGATTGTCAGCTTTATACGTCATGATACGCTATTATATTTTGAGACCAGATTTGAGTCCAGGTCAGTTTGGGAATCAGTACTTTTATGGCTCTCATTACTGTCAGCGTTGGCAGCATTGTCCTCTAGCTTATAGCCCATACCGCGTACCGTATGAATAAGCTTAGTTTCAAACTCATCATCTACTTTGAGCCTTAGCCGCCGTATCGCCACATCGATCACATTGGTATCACTATCAAAGTTCATATCCCAGACTTGGGAGGCGATAACCGAGCGCGGCAATACCTCCCCTTGACGCTCAAGCATAAATTGTAATAAAGAAAACTCTTTAGCAGTCAGTTTAATCGCTCTCTCGCCGCGGTGTACCGTGCGTTTAGCAATATCTAGCTTGAGATCAGCAAGTTGCAGCACCGTATTTTGATAGTCTGCTTGATTGGCGCGGCGCAAGAGGCTTTTTATACGCACAATCAGCTCGGCAAAGGCAAAAGGTTTGGTCAGATAATCATCGCCGCCGATCTCGATGCCTTTGACTTTATCGCGCAATTCATCTTTTGCGGTCAAAAACAGCACAGGCGTCTGCTTGCCGGCAGCGCGATAATTGCTCACTAATTCAAAGCCACTAACGTCAGGCAGCATCACATCCATAATAATGACATTAAAAGTATCGCTCATCATCGCATGATAGCCATCGAGGCCTGTCGCTTGATGCTCAACGATAAAACCGGCTTCGCTCAGACCCTTTTTTATATACTCGCCAAGCTTTATCTCGTCTTCTACCAATAATACCTTCATCATCCCACCTCACAGATCAGGTTCATAGCATAAGGCCATACTAAAGGATTCTGTCTGCTATGAACATCGATGGTGGCAAAGATGACAGGATTGTCATCTGCATGTCATCTGCCGGTCAGAATGGGGTCGCTAGTATATAGGCTATGAACGGCATCGGCGGCCGCTGTATTTATAACGGCTGTTGACTTAGTAAAAGGCCGCCCGCTCTACAGTATTATCTGATACAAGACAGTGGGATAAAAAAGGATAAAAGCATGATGTTTAATACAGACCATAAGTGGTTGGGTGGCGTTGTTTTATTGACGGCGAGCGTTGGGCTGATGGCTTGTAGTCAGCCAGATGTCGATGCGGCTGATAAGCAAACGACGGCGAGCACACAAGTACCAGTAGAGACTATAAGCCCAGCGTCAAACACAAAGGCATCAGACCTGCAGCCGTCATCCACCATTTTACAAAACGTCTCAGCAACAGTCTATAAAGATGCCAATTGCGGCTGCTGTAAAGAGTGGATCGGTCATGCTGAGGATCATGGTATGACAGCTGAGGGTCAAGACGTCACCGACTTAGCGGTATTTAAACAGCGCTACGGCGTACCTAATAATATGCGCTCCTGCCATACTACAGTGACGAGTGATGGTTATGTATTTGAAGGTCATGTCCCGGCCAAGTACGTGGCACAGTTCCTAAAAAATCCGCCAAGCGAGGCGATTGGTCTTGCGGTGCCTGGCATGCCTATGGGTAGTCCAGGTATGGAGTATCAAAACAGGTTTGATCCCTATCAAGTTATGCAAATTAATCAAGACGGTAGTAGCACGGTTTATGCGCAGATTGATACACCTGAAGCGCAGTTGTAGCTAAGATTTTAAGATAAATACTAAAAGCCATGTCAGAAGATATATTGGGTCATATTATGATAAATAAAAAAAGACTAGATCGCAGGCGTTTCTTAACAGGGTCATCAACGCTACTGGGGGCGTCAATGCTATCAGGCCTGCCAACGATAGCTAATAGTGCTTTGGGCAGCTCGAAAAATAACGCGGTCATTAATAGCGATAGACCCGATCATCAAGTGCCGATCCTCACAGGTAACGAGTTCGATCTATATATCAGCAAAAAACCTATTATTGTCAATGGCAAGTCCAGTATAGCCACGCTGATTAATGATTCATTGCCGGCGCCAACGCTGAAGATGCAAGAAGGCGATACGGTGGTGATACGCGTGCATAACCAGATGAATGAGTCGACCTCTATTCATTGGCATGGTCTGCTCGTACCTTTTGAGATGGACGGCGTACCGGGTATCAGCTTTGATGGTATACCCGCCAACAGCACGTTTACTTATAAATTCAAACTTAAGCAATCAGGGACTTATTGGTATCACTCGCATACAGGCTTTCAAGAGCAAACGGGTATGCGCGGCGCGATCGTCATCGAGCCAAAAGGAGCGGAGCGCTATCCGGTGGCAGAAGATCACGTCATACTGCTCAGTGACTGGACGCACCGTGATCCGCATACGTTACTCAAGCTACTCAAGCAGCGCGCTGACTTTGATAATTATCATCTACCAGATTTCAAAAAACTCCTTTCTGATATCGCAGCTACTGATATAGAGGCCGCTTTTGATAAGCGCAAAATGTGGAATCAGATGCGCATGATGCCGACTGATTTTAGTGATTTGTCAGGGGAGACGACTTTTACTTATCTGATTAATGGTAAAACAACCGCAGCGAATTGGGCGCAGCTGGTCAAGGCAGGGCAACCTGTTAAGCTACGCTTTATCAATGGCTCGGCGCAGACGATATTTGATGTGCGCATACCGGGTCTTAAGATAAAGGTCGTTGGCACTGATGGTAATGATGTCGCGCCAGTAGAAGTCGATGATTTTCGTATTGGCGTTGCTGAGACTTATGATGTCATCGTCACGCCAACTAAAGACGCCCATACTATCTTTGCGCAAAACATCGATCGCACTGATTATGTGACCGCGACCTTAGCCACTAAAAAAGGCGCGCGCGCTGCCATTCCTAAGATGGATGGTGTTGAGTGGCTCACCATGGCCGATATGATGGGGGCGATGGGCGACAAGGGTTATGACGCGCACCATGCCAAGACCGAGTATGATTTTAAGACCGACATGCGCGTCGATAGTCCACGGATGAATCTTGATGATCCTGGGATTAATCTGCGTAACATCGATAGAGAGGTGCTGACGTATAGCCAGCTGCGTTCTGTCGGCAATGAGATTATGAGCGAGCAGCGCAAACCCACTCGCGAGGTTGAGATTCATCTAACAGGCAACATGGAGCGCTATATTTGGGCACTCGACGGCATCATGTTTAAGGATGCGCCGCCTGTCAATATCAAACCGGGCGAGCGCGTGCGTATTACCTTAGTCAATGACACCATGATGAGCCACCCGATGCATCTACATGGTATGTGGAGTGATTTGCGTGCGCCTAATGGCGACTTTCAAGTACGCAAGCATACTATCTTAGTACATCCTGCGCAAAAGGTGAGCTTTGATGTGACGGGCGAGGCGGGACGCTGGGCTTGGCATTGCCATCTGCTTTATCACATGGAAGCCGGCATGTTTAGAGAAGTCGCTGTCGTTTAATGAATTGTGGAATGTGAGTTTATTATGAAAACAATTAAAAAAAGTCTGCCATTCATTGGCTTATCATCTGCGGTATTGCTAACGTCACCCTTAGCAGCGGCAGCTGAAATGGACATGTCAAGCATGGATCACAGCAGTATGGACATGTCGGATATGGACCATAGCAGTATGGACATGTCGGGCATGGATCACAGCAGCATGGATATGTCGGGCATGGATCACAGCAGCATGGATATGTCGGGCATGCAAGGCGGGGAGCCACCAGCTGATGCGCGTAGCCCTGATTACTCCAATGGCGTAGGTTATGGTGAATTTGGCAAGCCTGTGATGATGGGTAGTTTGCCTACTTGGGGTATATCGGTAGATGATTTAGGCTATCAGTTCGAGGACGATCAAATCAACTTTGAGATAGAGGGTTGGTATGGTGATGATAGTAGCCGTCTCCGATTACGTACTGAAGGCAGTGCAGCGACCAAAGGTAACAAAGAAATCGATAGTCTAAGCTCGCTTGCTTATTGGCAGCCGCTTAGTATCTTTTGGAATGGCGAAGCGGGCATCGCTTATAACACTGAAAACGACAAGTCAGCACTGATGGCGGGTATCGTCGGCACTGCGCCTTACTTTATTGAGACTGATGCTAGAGCCTATGTTTATACTGATGGTCAAGTCCAGCTCGATCTTGGTGCAGAATATGAGTGGCGCTTGGATCAGCATTGGGTAGTCATACCTGAGGTGGAGCTGACAGCATTTAGCAAGGATGATACTGATAATGACATTACTAAGGGCTTTAATGAGCTTGGAACTGAGGTTCGGCTCACTTATGAGATGCTCAGTCGTCAGCTATCTCCGTATGTCGGCTTTAGCTACGAGACAGTATTATCAGATGCAAGAGACTTACGTCGCCAAAACAATGAAGGTGTTGACACTAGTAGCGTCACCGCAGGGGTAAAATTTTGGTTCTAGGTTCCTAGTTCTAAATGCACAAATATCTCATTATTTAGAGTGCTGAGATTAACGTTAGTATGAACCTTGATACTATTACTAACGTGTTAACGACTAAAAAAGCACCTTTTAAAAGGTGCTTTTTTGTTAAATTATTATTTAGCTGAATTTAATAAGTATATTAATGGTTTGACTAAGCAACTAAAGATCAATTTTAAATTGGCTTAACCATATAACTATAAAAAAGGAGTAATCGCATGAACAACGATATGAACCATAAGCAAAAAATGAATCCTTATGTCAAATTTGGTCTGATGATTCTGACCTCCACCATCGTCATGTACATCATGATGTACTTTAATACCTATAAATGGGATCACGTCTATTTTAGTGAGACCCGTGCTTATATGGCGCTATATATGGGTGCGATGATGGCCGTTATCATGCTTGCTTTTATGGGTAATATGTATAAAAAAACTAAGGTCAATCTGATGATTTATGGTCTTAGTATCGTGCTATTTGCTTTTGGCTTATGGGGCGTACGCTCACAGCAAACCGTCGATCAGGTGGATTGGATGCAGGCGATGATACCGCACCATTCTATCGCTATTTTGACCAGTGAACGCGCCGATATCGATGACCCGCGTGTTCGTCAGTTGGCAGATGACATCATCAAAGCTCAAAAGCGCGAAATCGGCGAGATGCAAGCATTAATCGAAGAGCTTGAATAAAGAGGAATCGTGCTAATACGTACCGTTGTTTACTGTGTTTAAGGAGCAGCGTCATGTCTCATAATATGGACAAAAAACTGAGTGAAGCTGGCAAGTTTGACAAAGTACCAAAAGATTACCATGGTACGGTTTACACTTGCCCTATGCATCCTAAAGTTAGAGACGTCAGAAACAGCGGCTGTCCGATATGTGGCATGACGCTCAAACCTGAAAACGAAGTCACTGAGGCTAATAGCCATGACAACAATCATGCGCGCCATGAGCATTGTCATGGAGTGGATGCGGGTAGCAAGGATGTAGAGTCTCTTAGAGGCAGCAAATACGATAAAGTTCCCGAAAACTATAACGGTACGATGTATATTTGTCCGATGCATCCTGAGGTCAGAGATGTCGAAAAAAGCGATTGTCCGATATGTGGTATGTTCTTGCAACCTGAAGACCAAGTTGCTAAAGAAGCTATCAACTCAGACGCTAATGAGCACGACCATGCGCACTGTCACGGCGCGGGTGCTGACGGTGGTGACATAAAATCCGTCAAAGGCGGCAGGTACGACAAAGTGCCTGATGGCTATGATGGCACGATTTATACCTGCCCTATGCATCCAGAAGTTAGAGACGTCAGAAACAGCGGCTGTCCGATATGCGGTATGGCGCTTGAGCCTGAGACCATTACAGCGGGCGAGGAAGATACCGAAGAGCTTGATGATATGACGCGGCGCTTTTGGATCTGTACCCTGCTGACCTTACCGCTATTTATTTATGCCATGGGCGAGATGGTCGGTCTTAACTTTGAGCAGATCGGGCCGCTAGATCTCTCAGGTCAAATGGGTCAAATCATTCAGTTAGTGCTCGCCACGCCCGTCGTGGTTTGGGGCGCGGCTCCCTTCTTTGTGCGCGGTTGGCAGTCGATTCAGAGCCGCAACCTTAATATGTTTACCCTAATCTCGTTAGGGGTCGGCGCAGCTTTTGGGTTTAGTATTGTCGCAACCTTTTTCCCAGGCATCTTCCCCGATAGCTTTCGAGGGGCATCCGGTCAAGTTGGCGTTTATTATGAAGCGGCCGCAGTCATTACGACTTTGGTTCTGCTCGGTCAAGTGTTAGAGCTCAAAGCCAGAAGTCAAACCTCAGGCGCGATTCGCGCCCTGCTTGAGCTGGCACCGCCGACGGCTAGACGAGTTAACGACAAAGGTGAAGAGGTGGAGGTTTCACTAGATGAAGTGGTCGCGGGTGATCACTTACGCGTGAGACCCGGCGAGAAGCTTCCTGTCGACGGTATGGTCGTTGAGGGCAGTAGTAGTGTTGATGAATCTATGGTGACAGGCGAGCCCATTCCCGTGACCAAAGAGCAAGGCGACGACGTCACAGGCGGTACGGTAAATGGTACCGGTACGCTACTGGTTGAGGCGGTTAATGTCGGCGAGGACTCAGTACTGTCCAAAATCGTGCAAATGGTAAGCGATGCCCAACGTAGTCGCGCGCCCATTCAGCGCTTAGTTGACCAAGTGGCAGGCTGGTTTGTGCCTATTGTTATTGTGATCTCTATTATTACCTTTATCGTTTGGGCCATATTCGGCCCTGAGCCTGCGATGGCCTACGCTATGGTAAACGCGATTGCAGTACTGATTATTGCTTGCCCTTGTGCCCTTGGTCTGGCCACTCCTATGTCTATTATGGTTGGGACAGGTAAAGGCGCACAAAACGGCGTATTGATCAAAAACGCTGAGGCGCTTGAGACTATGGAGAAAGTTGATACCATCGTGGTTGATAAGACAGGTACGCTAACAGCAGGTCGTCCTGAGCTGACGGCCATTGATGCGCTATCAGGTCAAGATGAAGATGAGTTTTTGGCATTAGTTGCCGCAGTAGAAAGCGCTAGTGAGCACCCTTTAGCAGAAGCGATTGTGAGAGCTGCACAAGATAAATCCTTGACTATCCCTAAAGCTCAAAATTTTAATTCAACCACCGGTGAGGGCGTAGAAGCTATCGTCAATGGTAAAGCCGTGGCCATCGGTAACTCAAAGCTCATGAAGAGCCTAAATAGCTATGATCAAGATTTATCAGACAAGGCTGACGTGCGCAGAAAAGAGGGCGAAACGGTAATGTTTGTCGCGATAGACGGCAAGGCCGCTGGTATCATCTCCGTAGCTGATCCTATCAAGCCCAGCACCAAGGACGCTATAGGACTGCTACACGATGCAGGACTAAAAGTCATTATGCTAACGGGTGATAACCAAAAAACCGCGCAAGCCGTCGCCAATAAATTAGGCATCGATGAGGTGCATGCGGATGTCTCACCTGAAGATAAAAATCGTATCGTCAAAGAGATGCAAGATAGCGGTAAATTGGTTGCGATGGCAGGCGATGGTATCAATGATGCGCCAGCTTTAGCACAAGCCGATGTCGGCATTGCAATGGGTACGGGGACTGACGTGGCGATGGAAAGCGCTGGGGTGACTTTACTCAAAGGCGACTTAATGGGGATTGCTAAAGCCCATAAGCTGAGCCGCTCGACCATGCGCAATATTAGACAAAACCTATTTTTTGCCTTTATCTACAACGCCATTGGCGTACCGATTGCCGCAGGCGTACTTTACCCTGCGTTTGGACTACTGCTTAGTCCTATGATAGCAGCGGCGGCGATGAGTCTGTCTTCGGTATCAGTGATTGCCAACGCGCTCAGACTGCGTACTTTGGATTTATCAAAGTAGATAGTAAGATTTAAGTACCATCCGCTAAGTAAGCCCTATACCGTGACTTTTTTGGTCAAAGTACATAGATGTAACAAACTACAAGCGGCGGCACTAGTACAGCGGGTAAGCTGGTATTATTGCCTTTTGCTTTAGCGTTTGATGTGGTGTCTTTGCCAGTGCAAATTTTAGATAGTCTATAAACTGTCAGCTTTTAAAGCAATTATCCTTTTTATATAAAAAAACTCAAGCGTATTTAGCCCTTGAGGTTTTGTTTTATCGGTGAGAGCGTTTATTGGTTTTTAGCAGAAGTTATTTTTAATAACGCGCATTTTTGGGTTTTTTAGCAGTCGACCAGTCATTAAAAAAACACTTACTGTCTAAACGAGAGCCTATTAACTCAGAATCAGGCTATCATCATCAATCTTTTCACCGCGGGTGCGCTCAAACATATCGAGTAAATCATGTACTGTCATGCCTTGACGCTTTTCGCCTGCCACATCTAATACCACTTGACCTTGATGCAGCATGACGGTGCGCGTACCGTGGGCGAGGGCTTGCTGCATAGAATGGGTGACCATCATGGTTGTCAAATTATTATCGGTGACAATTTTATCGGTCAGCTCTAAGACGAAAGCGGCCGTTTTTGGATCGAGCGCTGCGGTATGCTCATCGAGTAATAGGATTTTGGAGGGCTGCAGGGAAGCCATAAGCAAGCTGACCGCTTGACGTTGACCACCTGATAATAGACCCATGCGATCGGTAAGTCGATTCTCAAGCCCTAATTTCAATACCGATAGCTTTTCGCGAAACAGCTCGCGGTTATTGTGATTTAAAGCGAAGCTCAAACCACGTTTGCCGCCGCGCTTATAAGCTAGGGCCATGTTCTCTTCGATAGTCAGCGCTTCACAAGTACCCGCCATCGGATCTTGAAACACACGTGCTACCCAGTGCGCGCGCTGATGGGCTGACTTTTTGGTGACATCGATACCGTTCAATAAAATCGAACCACTATCGACGCGCGTCGTACCACTAACTGCATTCAAAAAAGTCGATTTGCCCGCGCCATTAGTCCCGATGACTGTGACAAACTCGCCATCTGCGATATTGAGATTGATCCCGCGAAGAGCAGGGTTTTCGATAGGGGTGCCTGGGTTAAAAGTCAGGCGTAAATCATTGGCTTGCATCATAATCGTAAGTGCCTATATTGCTAGATTGCTAGGTTTATAGTCTGCTCGCTTTAAGCTCTGACTCTACGCGATAAAAACTTGGTTTTTGCCTTAGGCAGTACTAATGCTAGCACGACCAATAGTGCCGTAATCAAGTTCAAATCTTGCGGCCCAAAACCTATACTACGTAGCGTATCGCTCGACAAGGCCACTTGGATAAATAGCTTGTAGAGCACCGCGCCAATAATGACGGCTAAAGTAATAAGCCAAATACGCTTAGCAGGAATAATGGTCTCACCAATGATCACTGCCGCCAGACCGATGACAATGGTACCGATACCGATAGAGATATCCGCGCCGCCCTGCGTCTGAACAAAGAGCGCTCCGGCTAGCGCAATCAGACCGTTAGAGATCGCCATACCGATAATGGTCATCCATGAGGTATTGATGCCTTGCGCTTGCGCCATACGCAGGTTAGAGCCGGTTGCACGCATCGATAGACCAGACTCAGTACTATAAAACCAGTCCAAAAATAGCTTGGCTAGTATCACCACAGCGCCGATAATCAAGCAGCGCATCCAAAAGCCATTATCGTTTGTGACCAGAGAGCTAAAGACAGTGGTCTCACCTAAGAGTGGCAGGTTGGGCGCGCCCATGATACGCAGATTGACAGAATACAGCGCCACCATCACAAGGATACTGGCCAGTAGCTGCAAGATACCAAGCTTAACATGCAACCAAGCGGTGACTACGCCTGCAACTGAACCTGCAAGCATGCCAAAGGCGCAAGCGAGCCAAGGGTTAACCCCAGCAACGATAGAGACCCCAGCAACCGCACCGCCTAGAGGAAAACTACCATCAGCGGTCAAGTCAGGAAAGTCTAAGGTTCGAAAGGATATTAAGACGCCTAGGGCGACAAGACCGTAGATGAGACCACTCTCAAGCGCACCAAAAAAAGCAATTAAAGACATAAGTAATCAGTAAGTCATAACCAAGTGCTACCTAACATTAGCAGCGACTAAGCGGTGGGTTAAACAGATTATGCAATCTGCGATTAGGGTGAACCAAAGCGTGTATTCGCTAAGAGATAACAGGCTTTTATTTTATAGCGTTATCAGCAGCAGCAATAAAATAGAAAGTAGCAAAATATTAGCATCAAAAAACAAGCCCAGTCTATAAAGGGATAGCTGGGCTGTCTCTAAGCTTAGCGCGAGCAGCAAAATAAGCTTATTCTACCACTTCTTCTGCGTCATCGATAACCGCTTGCGGCAAAGTAATACCTTGCTCTTCAGCATTTTTTGGGCTGACATGTAGGTTTAAGTTTTGCGGGGTATAAACCGGAATAGCGCCTGGGTTTTCACCATTTAAGATATTGACAACGATTTTACCGGTTTCGCGGCCTAAGCTATAGTAATCAACGCCTAAGGCTGCAATAGCGCCGCGCGCAACGGAGCTCGTGTCCGAGGCAATAAGTGGGATCTTACTTTCTTTAGCGACTTGATAAAGCGCTTCATAGGCTGAAACCACGTTATTATCGGTTGAGGTGTAGATCATATCGACCTTACCTTCTAGGCTACGAGCTGCCATAGCGATATCATTACTACGAGCTGCAGGTGCTTCTAGGACATTAATGCCCATCGGTGAGAGCTTTTCTTTTAGGTTTTTGAGCGTAATGGTCGAGTTGACCTCACCTGGGCTATAGACGTAGCCGACGTTCTTTAGGCTTGGGATAATTTGGCGCATCAGCTCGATTTGCGGCTCATAAGGGAGCGCATCAGAGCCGCCTGTAACGTTAGTACCTGAGCCATCAAGCGTAGTAACTAGCTTAGCCTCAACAGGATCGGTCACCGCCGAGAATACTAGCGGAATCGTGCTAGTCGCCGCCGCTACAGACTGCGCTGATGGTGTACCGATAGCGACAATAACGTCGGCTTCATCAGCAACGAACTGCTTGGCAATCTGGCCGGCAGTGGCGGTATTACCTTGCGCGCTTTGGAAGTTTAGCGTCAAGTTTTCACCGTCGTTAAAGCCTTGTTCGGCCAGCTCATCAACCACGCCTTTACGTACATCATCTAGCGCTGGATGCTCAACGATAGCAGTAATAGCGACCGATTTTGTCTCTGTAGCTACTTCACCGCCAGCGGCACCATCGATAGTGTCAGGGTCATCAGTTGGCGATTGATTACAGCCGGTTAAAATAGCGGTACAAACGCTGCCTAGCATTAAAGCTTTGGTAAAGTTAAAACGGCTAGCTCGTTTCTGATACAACATAGGTCTTACTCCTAAAGATAAAAATGTGTCCATACAACCAGTAAAGGAAGATAGGATCATAATCAGTAGTTATTAGCAAATCCTTTGCTAATTCCTATACTCATTTTAATAATGCTTCAATTAATCTTTTATCGCCAACGTCCTAGGCTTACTGGTCATCGACGTTGATAGCGTCTTTTAGTACTTCGTCAGATAAAGTCACGCCTTGCGCTTGTGCATGTTTAGGACTGACATATAAAGTCAGATCATTCATCACTTGAGGTTTAACTGTCGCGACCGCTTCATCGTTCAATACTCGGTAAACCATCTCACCTGTGACGCGGCCAAAGTCATAATCATTGACCCCAAGCGCGGCAGTGGCGCCGCGTCTAACGCTGAATTCATCAGAGGCGATGACTGGGATTTTGAGCTCGTTCGCCGCGCTTGCCATCGCCTCAAACGCTGAGACGACATTATTATCGAGCGAGGTATAGATGACATCGGCGCGACCATCTAGGCTACGAGTCGCCATCGCCACATCGGTTGGACGATTAGCGGTTAGATCCAAGATTTCGAGTCCGCGCGCAGGAGCCGCTGCTTTGAGCTGATTGAGCACAGTGACTGAGTTGGCCTCACCAGGACTATAAACATAGCCAATAGTTTTGGCATTAGGCGCAACTTTCTGAATGAGATCTAACTGTGGCTCAATAGGCAGCTGGCTCGATAAGCCTGTGACATTAGACTGCGCAGGGACACCGTTTTCATCGATAAGCTTGGCAGCTAATGGATCAGAGATAGCGGTATAAATGACAGGAACCTGAGTCGTGGAAGCGACAATAGACTGTGCAGAGGGCGTTGAGATAGCGACGATAGCGTCTGGCAGGTCACCGGCGAACTGTTTGGCAATCTGTCCGGCGGTAGCTAGATTACCTTGCGCGCTTTGAAAATTCACCGTTAGGTTTTCGCCTTTTACGTAGCCGTTATCTGCCAGCTCTTCTATAAGCCCGCGTCTGATCTCATCGAGTGATGGATGCTCGACGATTTGGGTAATAGCGAGAGTCTTGGCTGGTTTTTCGCTACCAGTAGCCGCATCATCAGTGGTGGTTTCAGTAGCCGAGTTTGAGCAACCTACTAAGCCAAATATACTGATGGCACTGAGAGCAGCTCCGCATAGGCTTAGGCGTAGAGGGGTAGCAATAGTCATTATCAAATTAACTCTTCGGTTGGAAAATGCAAGTCAGCTCGTCCACTTAACCATAGCGCCACTTTCGGTGCGCGCCTGCAGCTGACTGAGATAAAATAGAGGGTTTATAAATATAATTGGTTATATCATGACAGTAATGTAACGATTCGCAATAAAAAATTAGCGGATAAGTTTTATAAGTTCAAAAAACCGCTAAAATTATCATTCGGCAAGTCAGATGTTTTAATGATTTTATCACTCAATACGATTGAGTTTTAAAATTTTCAAAAGACTTAGCGCTAAGGTTGAATCCTAAGTCTAAAAAGGTGCCAAGCTAGGCACCTTTTTAGACTTAGGGTTTATAAGACTCAATGTATATGAGCTTGTAAATATAAAACTAAGCGAGCAAATCACCAACCACACAAGCATCAGGCAAAGTCACGACCGTGAGCTGAGTCTTAGGATTGCCAGTAGAGAGCACCATGCCTTCTGAGATGCCAAACTTCATCTTACGCGGCGCAAGATTCGTCACGCATATCACCTTTTTACCGGTCAACTGCTCAGGCTCATAAAACTTACGAATACCGCTAAAGACGTTACGCGGCTTATCTTCGCCTACATCTAGAGTAAACTGCAGTAGCTTGTCTGCGCCTTCGACATAGTTGCATTCTAAAACGTGCGCCACTTTCATCTCAACCTTACTAAAGTCCTCGATACCGATATAGTCGGCTTGCTCAGCGCTGTTGTCCTCTTTATCAGTTGCAGCTGGTTCCTCTTTTGATTCGCCCAATGACGCTTTTGAGGCTTCAATCATCGCAGTGACATCTTTTTCTTCGATACGCTGCATCAGCGGCTTGAACTTATTGATCTGATGACCGAGCAGCCACTCGTTACGGCTATGAAAGCTCAAATCATCGATATTCAAAAACGCTTTGGCGTTATGGGTTAGCTCAGGCAATACCGGAGCCAGATACACCATCAATTGACGGAAGATATTAATCGCTACTGAACAGACGTCTTGTACTTCTTGCTCAGTGCCCTCCTGCTTGGCAAGTGCCCAAGGCTTTTTCTCGTCGATGTACTCGTTGGCTTTATCCGCGCACTGCATGATCAGACGCATAGCACGGCTAAACTCGCGGTTCTCGTATGCCGCGGCGATCTCATCACCAGTCTTAGTGATGTCTTCTAGTAGTTTAGGCTCCGCGCAAACCTCAGTGAGCATGCCATCATATTTTTTGACAATAAATCCGGCGCTACGGCTGGCAATATTGACCACTTTGCCGACTAAGTCTGAGTTGACCTTTTGCATAAAGTCTTCAAGATCTAGGTTAATATCTTCGACTTTATCTGATAGTTTGCTAGCAAAATAATAGCGCAGGTACTCAGGGTGCAAGTGCTCTGCATAAGTCTCAGCCTTAATAAAAGTACCACGCGACTTACTCATCTTCTCGCCATTGACCATCAAGAAGCCATGAGCAAAGACGCCAGTGGGCGTGCGGAATTCGCTACCTGCAAGCATCGCCGGCCAAAATAGAGCATGGAAATAAACGATGTCTTTACCAATGAAATGATAAACTTCCGTTTTATGTTCATTCTCAGCCGCCCAGTAGCGATCAAAGTCGAGCGCGTTGTCCGTGCCTGCGCGCTTATCACACAGGTTTTGAAAGCTTGCCATATAGCCGACAGGCGCATCCAGCCAAACATAAAAGTACTTATCCGGCTCGCCCTCAGGGGTGTCTGGTATCTTAAAGCCAAAGTAGGGCGCATCCCTCGAGATATCCCAGCTGGCAAGACCGGCATCGAACCATTCTTGTAGTTTATTGGCAACTGAAGGCTGTAGACGCTTATCACTGCGTGTCCAATCTTGTAAGAACTGCTCGAACTCTGGTAAATCAAAAAAGTAATGCTTAGAGACTTTAAGTACTGGCGTGGCATCCGATAACGTTGAGCGCGGGTTTTTCAGCTCAGTGGCATCATAAGTGGTGCCGCAAACCTCGCAGTTGTCCCCGTACTGATCGGCCGATCCGCATTCAGGACATTCGCCTTTGACAAATCTATCGGCCAAAAACAGCTGCTTTTCAGGGTCAAATAATTGCTCGACGTCACGGGTTGAGATGTGACCGGCGCTATTGAGCCGACGATAAATTAGCTCTGAGTAGTGCTTGTTTTCAGCGGAGTGAGTGCTGTGATAATTATCGAACTCAATCAAAAACTTAGCAAAATCAGCTTCGTGCGAGGCTTTGACCGAAGCGATCTGCTCCTCTGGCGTGATGCCGTTATCTTCAGCCTTTAGCATAATAGCCGTACCATGAGCATCGTCAGCGCAAACATAAGTGACTTGATGGCCTTGTGCCTTCATTGCCCGCGCCCAAATGTCAGTTTGGATATATTCTACAAGATGGCCTAAATGAATATAGCCATTGGCGTAAGGTAGGGCACTAGTTACTAAAATTTCACGCACTTTTATCACCTTTGTTATCGATATAAATGGGTTGATTATCTCACGGCTCGACTTTTCAAGCTTTATCGTTATCGATCCTAATAATGAGATATTTCTAAATTAAAAATTTTGTCTATGATACCGTAAATCTATCATTTATGTGATAGTGCTTAGTAATTATCTAAACAACAGCGGTTCATCAATCGGGGCCAAAATCAGTACTGAATATCCTCGGTAAGCGAAGAACATCAGTAGTAGCAAGGTAATAACAATAGCAAAGGTACTAAACATAACCGCCTCTCCTTGGCATAAAAAATAATGAGTAAAATATACTCACTGCTAACTGAAATAATGATTTGATAAAGAGTAGCGTCAAAAAGCGAATAAAAGGCAGCGAGGGATGACTTAGTACTGCTGTCGGTATAAGTTGCTACAACTCATTATTACGGCTTTGAGTTTTTCTCTAGGCTCTATCAAAATATTATGGTAAGTTAGCATAATCTTTTTAAATAAGATATAACGATATGATACGTATCTTTTTAGTGTAATACGCTTACCGTTTAATTTCTATCGTTAAGTCTATGTTTTTTAAAATAAAAAAATGCGTAAGTGATTATCGAAAATAAATGAAAAAAATAGCTTAAAGGAGATAAGCATGAGTCAATCAAAAGTGTACAACAGTGCAAAGAGCGCTCTACAAGATATCGTCAAGGATGGCCAAACCCTTGCTATAGGAGGCTTTGGGCTCTGCGGTATACCTGAAGCGCTCATCGCAGCGCTACGGGATAGCGGCGTTAAGGATTTAACTTGTATCAGTAATAACGCTGGCGTCGATGACTTTGGCCTAGGGCTACTACTGCAAACGCGGCAAATTAAAAAAATGATCTCATCCTACGTTGGCGAAAATAAAGAATTTGAGCGTCAGTACTTAGCAGGCGAGCTTGAGGTTGAGCTCACTCCGCAAGGCACGCTCGCCGAAAAACTACGCGCAGGCGAGGCAGGTATTCCAGCGTTTTATACCGCAACAGGTGTCGGCACTTTAGTTAGCGAGGGTAAAGAGACACGAAATTTCGATGGTCGTACTTATGTGCTTGAGCATTCTTTAACTGCCGATGTGGCTCTTATCAAAGCGCAGAAAGCCGATAAAGCTGGCAACCTTATCTTTAATAAAACCGCGCGTAACTTCAATCCAGATTGTGCGATGGCTGGCAAAATCACTATTGCTGAGGTCGAAGAGATCGTCGAGACCGGCGCGCTTGATCCTGATGAGATTCATCTGCCAGGCATCTTTGTGCAGCGCATTGTTCTCAATAGTACCCCTGAAAAGCGCATCGAAAAAACCACGGTCAAAGCGGCTGGCAGCGCTTGAATACGCGATTTGGAGTAACTTTAGATCGTGGTAATAACTAGAGTGTTAATGAATGATAGTCGCTTAAAAAAGCAACTTTAAAAAGTGATCAAAAAAGGAGTACGACATGGCATGGACAAGAGAGCAGATGGCACAGCGGGCAGCACAAGAGCTGCAAGATGGTTACTACGTAAATTTAGGTATCGGCCTGCCAACTTTAGTAGCTAACTATATCCCTGAGGGTATGGATGTTTGGTTACAGTCTGAGAATGGCCTATTGGGTATCGGCGAGTTTCCAACTGAAGACAGCATCGACGCCGATTTGATCAATGCTGGTAAGCAAACGGTTACCGCAGCTTCTGGCGCAAGCTATTTTGGTAGCTCAGAGTCATTTGCGATGATACGCGGCGGGCATGTCAATCTTGCCATACTAGGCGCGATGGAAGTCTCGGAACACGGCGATCTGGCCAACTGGATGATCCCAAAAAAGATGGTCAAAGGTATGGGCGGCGCGATGGATTTAGTCGCTGGCGTGCAGCGGGTGATTGTCCTGATGGAGCAAGTTAACAAACATGGCGATCCTAAAATACTAGCCGAGTGCCAGCTGCCTTTGACTGGTAAAGGCGTAGTCGATCGCATCATTACTGAGCTTGCGGTGTTGGACGTCACTGATAACGGCTTACAACTGGTTGAGCTGGCCGAGGGCGTCAGCTTTGCTGAGCTACAAGAAAAGACGCCAGTAGCCATTGCTCAATATAGTCGATACACTCTAAAAATGTCATAGCGCTACTGGGATGAATTTTGCGCAGCCTCTGGGAACGCAGCACGCAAGTAAAATTTATACCAGTAGCGCGTTTAAATCCATAACAGTTTTACATTCAGCTAACTATAGCTGTTTTTCAGTCGTTATAATGCGATAGCTAAAACCAACAGCTACTGCTCGATAAAAATCAAGAGCAGTATTTAGGGCGTGTTGAACATTCGACCTTGGCACTGACAGAGACTATTAGTCGAAAAACAAATCCCGCAGCAAGCCACCGAAAAAGACATCAGTGCAGAAGAAGTGGTCAACGATATTATGCTAGTCAATACCGTGGACAAAGAATTTACAAGCGTCGATGATATTGCTCAGTTGGCGCTGTTTTTAGCCGCGTTTCCAACCAATGTGTTTACAGGTCAGTCCATCGTCGCCAGTCACGGCTGGTTTATGAACTAATGTTTTATCCTATTGCGTCTTGATTTAACCGTCACGCGCTTGCTAATAAAAGGGTAATCTATTAGCATTTAACGTCTATTAATTGGAGCCGATACTATTCATACTATTGGCTCTTTTTTATGATCGCTAAGTGCATCGTTTAGGCTGCTCGGAGTAAAAGAATGCATAATGAAGCTTTTGCATTAAAGATAAGTAGTGCTATTGACCAACAACAATATGATAAAGCAGCCGATCAGGTTGAAGCGCTACGACCCATTGATATTGCGGATATACTGGCGCTCATCAACCCTAGTTCTGCTTGGCAGTTGCTTTAGCGCAAGCGCAGCGAGAGGATATTCGCAGGCTTGCCGCTAATGCCGAGCGTACCGCTGGGGCTTTGATGATCTCAATCAGCGATGCCTCAGGTGTGCTTATCTACCTATTTATTGCCTCGAGGTTTTTGGCTATCGGCTAAGACACGTCTTATTGATGTTATAATAACGACAAATACTGATAATAATGATAAAGGCAACTATGTTTAATTTTATGAAAAAAAAGACCAAACCTGAAACTCCAGAGCAGCAAGCGCAGCGTGATAGCGCGGTTGATAAGGCGTTGCTTAGCTATCACGTCGGTGATGCGAGCATTGCGACTATGGTCACCGGCCTTGAGCGTAATGTTCATGAGCTCACTTTAGACTTGCGTTTGCCGCACAGTAGTGACCCTGAAGTGATTCAGCAGGAGCTTGGGCAACTGCTGCGTCCTCACGGTATTGAGGTCATTCATATGAATGTCCGCTTGCCTGCGCCTCCCAAAGCTTCGAGCGCAAGCCTGCCCAAATCGTCAGCGACCTCGATGCCAAAAACCACTGATGCTATGGCGGGAAGTACACAGTCACAGGCCGCTCGTAGCGATGCTGAACCCGCTATCACTAAGGCCGCTCCCACCCAAGCCTCTCTAGCCGCGCATCCGCGTATTCGTCACATTATTGTCGTGGCATCAGGTAAAGGCGGCGTCGGCAAATCAACGACGACTGTGAACATCGCACTGGCATTACAAAAGCTGGGTAATCGCGTGGGCGTGCTTGATGCGGATATATATGGCCCTAGTATGCCAACGATGCTTGGGGTTGCCGATGTGAAGCCGCAATTAGAAAACGAGCAGTTCGTTCCGGTCGAGGCACACGGTTTAGCGATGCTCTCCATCGGTAGTTTGCTCGATGGGGAGAACACACCAGTTGCGTGGCGTGGGCCAAAGGCGACGGGCGCGCTGATGCAACTGTATAATCAAACCAACTGGCCACAGCTAGATTACTTGGTGATTGACATGCCGCCAGGTACGGGCGATATACAGCTGACCTTAGCACAGCGTATCCCAGTGACAGGCGCTGTCATCGTCACGACGCCGCAGCACGTTGCACTACTTGATGCGCAGAAAGGTATTGAGATGTTTAACAAAACCAGTATTCCTGTGCTTGGTGTTGTTGAAAACATGGCGCTACATACTTGCAGTAACTGCCAGCATACCGAAGCCATTTTTGGTAAAGGCGGTGGTGAGATTATCGCTGAGCAGTACCACGTGCCTTTATTAGGGCAGCTACCATTGGCCAGTGGTATTCGCGCGCAGGTCGATAAAGGGGAGCCAAGTGTATTGGCTGATGATGAGTTTGCGAATTACTATATCAATATAGCCAACAACATCGAGACTAATATTGATAAATTTGCTAAGCCTGTCGATGATAAACGTATATTTTAATCGTTTATGATGATAGTTTATCAATAACAAATTAGCCTAAGCAAATATAAAGTTAAAAGCACTTTTATTCTAACAAAGAAGCAAGGAAGCTTTGTGAGCGTATCTATTTATCAAAGTCATTTAGAGGCTGCGCCCAAGCAGTACACGTTATTAAAAATGCTGCGTCCGCCCGTGTATGAAATTGAGCTATCAAATAACCAACTGATTGGCGTTTGCTACTATAAAGATGGTAGTAGCAAGCGCTATCAAGTCAATGCAACCTTTAGTAATAGGCGAATGGTGATTGCCGATTTTTTGTCAGCAGTAGAGGCGATGGCGGCTTTATTGTTAAAGTTTCCTAAGCATCCTTTTGGGACAAATGGTTTTGCCGTAGCAAATGTGACGCAGGAGCTGGCCGATGGACTCACTGCAATATAGTCGAACCACTATTAAAGTGTTACAGCGTTAGACTCGTTTAGCCTACTACTGTAGTACTTGCACTCGTCTGCCTTGTACCACTTTTAATATTGATTGACTATAGAGGTCAAAGCCATTACAGAAGCTATTTGGGCCGCATCAAGGCAAGCAAAAAGAACAGTGATAAGTACCGAAGTAAGCTATCAAGGACAAGTGATTAGTCAGTAATAAATGCAAGACAAGGATGTCATAGCAATGCATGGACCTATTAAAAGCGACAAGGTAGATAATGTAGCTTACGCAAATATCATTTCTACCGATATAAAGCCACAAGCTATCGAACAGCTCATCCAAAATGGTCAGCCGCAATTTGGGGTGTTCTCGCAAGTTAAACAAATCAATTATCTCGATTATTACAGTCCGCTAATCTCGCAAAAACCATTATCAAACTGGCGTAAAGACCTCAAGGCCAATCAATTCTGTTTTATCCAAATCATTGAGCCGCCTTTTAGAGTCTGTCTCGCACTGGCAACGATTAAGATTGCCACTAGTGCTTTTGTTTATGTTTACAATGAGGAGACTGAGCAGCTAGAAATTGGGGAAGCCTTGCAGCCAGTTACGCGCCGCAGTGAATTTAAAGGCGATCACTATCAAGGGCAGATGTTTTTTACCCATAGCAAGCTTAGCCTAACGCTAGGTTTTACCCCAGAGCAGGTGAGTATAGAGCTTGATAGCCAATATCTAGCAGTCCATGCAAAATTAGAGCGTCAGCAGCGGCCGCTTGCGATATGTACGCCAACAGGCAGACGCGGTTGGACGTTTACCCAAAAAGAGCCGTTGAGCGCTGCCAGCGGCGAGATAACTATCAAAGCGGGTGCACAGATAACCGCTGATAGTCAGCAGCAAAAACTTGAATTGAGCAAGACAACAAGAGCCAATCTAGATTGGACACTGGGTTATATGCGTCATGAGACCAATTGGTTTTGGACTTGTATCAACAGCTACCTAGCAGATGGTCGGCATTTTTTATTGAATCTCTCTATGGGTGTCAATGAGACAGGTCTAAGTGAGAATGCTTGTTGGCTCGATGGCGAGATTTTTTATCTGCCGCCTGTATTATTTGAGCGTAAAGATACGAATGACTCCTCTGCCAATACTTGGCACATTTATCATCGAAGCTTAGGCTGGAGCAGTGTCGATATCGATTTAACTTTCACGCCGATTAGAGTCTACAAAAAAACAGATAATTTCGGCGTTGTCGCCAGCATCTTTGAGCAGTGGCTAGGGGAGTACAGCGGCGAGATACGCTTAGCTGGGCAAGTGCTACGCTTGGATAAGGTAATGGGACTAGCGGAAGATCACTTTGCAAAATGGTAATATCTGACTCAAGCTGAATAGCGAGTGGATACTTTTATCTCGCGTAAAGCCTATAAATTGATGCCTCAACTGCGTATAATTATCGCTACCGAAATATCTATCATGCACACTATAAATATTGTTAAGGATAAAAATGTCTATCAAATCTGACTGCTGGATCCGTAAAATGGCTGAAAATCAGCAGATGATTGAGCCTTTTGAAGCCGGTCAAGTGCGCTTCAATGACGCAGGTGAGCGTCTCATCAGCTACGGCACCTCAAGCTACGGTTACGATGTGCGCTGCGCTCCTGAATTTAAAGTATTCACCAACGTACATTCAGTCGTCGTCGACCCCAAAAACTTCGATGAAAAAAGCTTCATTGATATCGTTGGCGATGAGTGCATTATTCCACCAAACTCCTTTGCGCTAGCTCGTACTGTAGAATACTTCCGCATTCCGCGTGATGTGCTGACCATTTGTCTAGGCAAATCGACTTATGCGCGCTGCGGTATCATCGTCAATGTCACGCCGCTAGAGCCTGAGTGGGAAGGGCATGTAACGCTAGAGTTCAGTAATACCACCAATTTGCCAGCGCGTATTTATGCCGGAGAAGGCGTCGCGCAAATGCTGTTTTTCCAAAGCGATAGCGACGATGTCTGCGAGACCAGCTACAAGGATCGCGGCGGTAAATACCAAGGTCAACGCGGAGTGACCTTGCCTAGGACTTAGATTGATTAAACATATGCTAATAAAAAAGGAGCCTATCTATAAGGCTCCTTCTTTATGGTTTAACGCTTTATCTTATGCAGACTATTTGAGTATCTTTAAGCCTGCTTTGTTATCGCGTTTAGGTCTAGTCGCAGCTTTTGGTTTATTCGCTACCGCGCTAGCCTCTTCTTCAGGCTCATAGTTATCGTACTCGTTAGGATCAAAAAACATCCCTTGCGAGTTTTCTTTAGCATAGATGCCAAGTACCGCTTGCAAGGGTACCCAAATCTCTTGCGAGACACCGCCAAAACGCGCGCTGAAATGAATATAATCATTTTCCATACTCATATTACCGGTGGCACGACTGGCGATATTGAGGACGATACGACCATCTTGCACGTGCTCGGTTGGAATCTGTACGTTTTCTGCCGTGGCATCAACCATCAAGTAAGGGGTTAGTGCATTATCTTCTATCCACTGGTAGATAGCACGTACCATATAAGGGCGCGTTGGGGTAGTAGCGATAGGGGTATCACTCATTTTTTATTCCTCTACTGATATTTTACGAAATAATAGTAACAAGTATTCTCAAGTTATAAAAGTACGGCAAAAGGTTAGCGCACACTGGCCCGAAAGCTTTTACGTTCAAACAACCGCTCTTGATAGTCCAGCAATGGGCGACTGATATTGCGTGGTAGCTCAATTTGCATCTCTTCTAATCGCCATAACAGCGGTGCTAACAAGACATCGCACCAGCCAAACTCATCGGCCATAAAGTAAGGCTTATGAGCGAATAGGGGCGCTAAAGTAATCAGCGAGTCGGCTAGTTGCTTCTTAGCCAGCGCTGCTTGAGCTTTATTAAAGCTATCAGGGTGCATCAGCAGACGTTTACCCAAGACTAGCCAATCACGCTGAATGCGCCAAGCCAATTGTCGAAACTGCGCGCGCTCTTGCGGGGTCTCAGGGAGTAATTTATTGGCATAATAACGCTCTTCTAAATACTCAAAGATAACGTTGATCTCATATAACGCAGTCTCACGCTGCTGTAGTACTGGCAAAGTATGATAAGGGTTTAGTTCAGTTAAGTCTTCAGGGCGCTCAGAGTGCAAGCGCGATAGGTAATACTCTAGTTTTTTTTCTTCCAGTAATAAGCGCACGACATGGCTATCGTAGCCATCATCAGCATATAAGATCAGCTGACTACTGGGAATGTCATTCGCATCAATCATAGCAGCCTAATATTCATTATTAAGGCTGTCATCGTAAACAAACTCACCTTGTTAATCAAGACAGTAAGCGTAAATGCTAACCAATTCCACGCGGTTATCTATAATTTGTTAGCGTAGCCGGTTTGAGGGTTTCTCTGCTGTCCCAATGGTCTATGGCTATTAAACATTGTCTGCACATTTTTTTTGCACAAAAAAAGCACTACCGAGGTAATGCTTTTTTTAGTACAAATCAGTTAGCTTTAGCGCTTACTTATTTAACATCTTTCCAGAACTCTTTGTTGAGTAAGTAGACCGGAATGAGCAATACTAGTAGGAATAGGATGACAAAAGCACCGATGACACGGCGATCATGACGAACCGGCTCACCCATCCAAGCCATAAAGTTAACTAAGTCGCCGACTTCAGACTCAAACTCTTCTTGGCTCACGCTTTCTTGCAGGTTGAGCAAGACGTGAGGCATAGCCGCGTTAGCTAACACTAGGTTGTTCGCGCCCCAAGGACGGCTAGGATCTTCGTAAAAAGATAACAAGTAAGTGTAGACCCAGTCATCACCGCGTAAACGGTTGACTAAAGATAGATCAGGAGGCGCCGCACCGAACCAAGACGCTTGTAGCTCAGGGTCAATCTCAGCATCGATATGATCACCGATTTGATCGGTGGTCACCATCAGATATTTCTCGACCAGCTCTGGCGGTATTTCAAGGTCTTTGGCGATACGTGAGTGACGAACATACTTCGCCGAGTGACACCCAGCACAGTAGTTCATAAACATTTTTGCGCCGTTTTGTAGCGAACCCTTGTTAGTGAAGTCAATAGGAGCATCGCTACAAGCCAAATGCTCTTCCACACCTTCAGCATTAACAAAGGTACCACAGCCACCGCCGCCTGCGGCCATTGCAGTGCCAGCAGTCAAGGTCAATGCCGCGCCTAAGCCTAGACCCGCTAGGGATTTGATTAGGGTTCTCATTAGTGACCTCCGGTAACGCGTTCTGGTGGCTGTTTACACGTCTCAATAGCAGTGTAAAACGGCATTAGTAAGAAGAATAAGAAATATAGAATCGTGAATACACGAGCCATAATAGTCGCAGTTGGCGTGGCAGGTGTCGCACCTAAATAGCCAAGTACGATAAAGCTAATAGCAAAGACAGTTAGTGCAATCTTAGACAAGATACCTTTGTAGCGTATTGAGCGTACAGGTGATCTGTCGAGCCACGGTATCAAGAATAGTACAGCGATGGCCGCACCCATGGCGATGACCCCGCCCAGCTTATTCGGCACCGCGCGCAAGATAGCGTAGAATGGCGTGTAGTACCATACTGGCGCAATATGCGCAGGTGTCTTCAAGGAGTTTGCTGCCTCAAAGTTAGGTGGCTCAAGGAAATAACCGCCGCCCTCTGGGAAGAAGAACACCACTGCAAAGAACAAGATAAAGAATACTACGATACCAACCATGTCATGCACAGTATAGTACGGATGGAATTCGATACCATCTAACGGTACACCATTCTTATCTTTGAGCTTCTTAATATCGATACCATCAGGGTTGTTAGAACCAACGTGATGCAAAGCCACGATATGCATAAATACTAAACCAACTAAGACTAGCGGAATAGCCACAACGTGTAGCGCAAAGAAGCGGTTCAGCGTGATACCTGAGATGATGTAATCACCACGTACCCACTCAGCAAGACCATCACCGATGACCGGCAACGCTGCTGGTAAGTTCAAGATAACCTGAGCACCCCAGAATGACATATTACCCCAAGGTAATAGATAGCCGAAGAACCCTTCTGCCATCAAGGCAAGATAGATACCCATACCGATCAGCCATAGTAGCTCGCGTGGCTTTTGATATGAGCCATACAGCAAGGCTCTAAACATATGCAAATAGACGACAACGAAGAACGCTGATGCACCTGTGGAGTGCATGTAGCGGATGAGCCAGCCGCCTTTGACATCACGCATGATATATTCGACCGAGGCAAACGCGCCTTCAGCACTCGGGTTATACATCATGGTCAGCCAGATACCAGTCACTAATTGGTTAACCAATACCACCATCGACAACACACCAAAAAAATACCAAAAATTGAAGTTTTTTGGTGCATAGTATTTGGACATATGGTATTCGTAGGTTTCAGTCGCAGGAAAGCGCGCGTCCACCCAATGCATTAATTTTTTACCCATACTCATATTAAGCCTCCCCAACTGTCAAGATGGTACCAGCCATACTATACTCTGGGACGGGTAAATTGGTTGGTGCCGGTACGCCGCTATAAACGCGACCTGCTAAGTCATATTTAGAACCATGGCAAGGACAGAAAAATCCGCCATACCAATCATTACCGCCTAAGTCAGCCGCGCCAACTTCAGGACGATAGTTTGGGGCACAGCCCAAATGGGTACAAACGCCTTCAACCACTAGTAGACCCGGCTCGATAGAACGAGTTTGGTTCTTGGCGTATTCAGGTTGTAGTGATGCGCTTGAGTCGGGATCAGCGAGTAAAGGCTCAACAGGCTCTAAAGTATTCACCATATCTTCAGTACGTTTAACGACGTAGATAGGTTTGCCGCGATACTTTACGACAATCATTTGTCCTTCTTCAATAGAAGCGATATCTTGGATAACTGCCGCACCCGCAGCTTCAGCTTTGGCGCTAGGTGTCCAAGAGCGAACAAAAGGGGTGGCTACCGCCGCGACTCCAGCTGCACCAATTACGGCAGTTGAAGCAATCAAAACTCTACGGCGTTGTACATTAACGCCTTCGGCTTGGCTCATTAATACTTCCTCCAGGTGAATGAAATGGGATTATCCCACACTGGGTTTGTGACTTAGAAATATAAAACATTTAGTATTGGTTCATACTATATTGACAATATAAAGAGACAAGCCACATCAGCTATGCCTAATTTTGCTAATTGTTACTATTCTAAGCTATTTTGGTTAAAAAATAAATTGGTACGCCAAAAATAACGCGACCTTTGCAGGCATTATTATTAGCATTACACTGTTGAAAGTCCTAAGTCATTATCAGAATAATCAGCATTGAATTCGTATCGACTGAACGGTACGCGCCATTGTCATATTCAGTTAAATAGCATTTATAAGCACTATTAAATATAATCACTATTAAATATAAGCACTATTAAAAGTATCTGTAATAACTAGTAAAGTCTCAAAGACTGCTCTCATCGTAAGGTAATCGATACCACCTTTTGAGTAATAAGATTACCTTATAAATGTTAAGGATATTTATTTATAGGCGATGATACTTGAAATCAGCCCAATGTTCACTAACTTTCAGCACCTTTACGTAACCGATTTTGTTTAATCTCTCATGCAAGTCAATAGCAATGAGAGAGTGAGAAGATAAAAGACAGTAGGACAATACCTGACTTTTATCATTAATCACTCTCAAGTTCTTCCCAGCGCTCAAGCTTTATCATCATTTCCTCCTCAATAACCGCTAAGCGTTCACTGGCGGCTGTCGCGGCATCAAAATCCTCAGTAAACCAAGAGCCATCGGCCAGCTTGTCTTGTAGCTTGGCTTGCTCTGTTTCTAGCTTAGTGATTTCTTTTGGTAGCGAATCAAGCTCGCGCTGCTCATTGAAGCTGAGCTTTTTTTGCGCCTTAACAGGTTTAGCGGGTGTTGCAGCTGGTTTTTGGTTGGCTTTAAAAGTATGAGGACGGCTCGGCGCTTTAGACGCTTGCGCGCGATTCTTTTGAATCAAGTATTCTTGATAGCCGCCGACATATTCATCGACCACGCCGTTACCGTCTTCATCGGTATCAAACACCCAAGTAGAGGTAACCACGTTATCCATAAACGAGCGATCATGGCTGATAAGTAGTATCGTGCCATTAAAGCTACTGACGGACTCTTCTAATAACTCAAGGGTCGCCATGTCCAAATCGTTGGTAGGCTCATCGAGCACTAATATATTGGCAGGCTTTAACAGCTGCTTGGCGAGCAGTACCCGGTTACGTTCACCACCGGACAAGGCTTTGACAGGGGTACGCGCGCGCTCCGGCGCAAATAAGAAGTCTTGTAAATAGCTCATGATATGGGTCTTTCGGCCGCCCACTTCGATGAAGTCTGAGCCTTCAGAGACGTTTTGAGCAACGCTAGCTTCTAGATCGAGCTGATCGCGCAGCTGATCGAAGAAAGCGATTTGCAGATTAGTCCCTAGCTCCACAGTACCGCTCTTAGTGACTTCATCGTCAGACATATCGAGTAGCGCTTTTATTAAGGTGGTTTTACCAGCGCCGTTAGGACCGATGATACCTATCTTGTCACCACGCATAATGGTGGTACTAAAGTTGTCGACGAGCATATTGCCATCGTATTCAAGATGAAGGTTTTTGACCTTACAAACCAGCTTACCGCTTTTTTCGCCTGCATCCATTGTGATGTTGACGTTACCGACTTGCTCACGGCGCTGGCTACGCTCTTCACGCAGGGCCTTTAGATCGCGCACGCGGCCTTCGTTACGTGTACGGCGGGCTTTGATTCCTTGGCGAATCCACACTTCTTCTTGCGCCAGTTTTTTATCAAAGTTGGCATTACTTTTTTCTTCAGCGAGCAATTGTTGCTCTTTTAGCTCTTGATAGCGCGCGTAGCCTTTAGCGCCTTGAGTGACATCATAGCTGGTCAATAGACCACGATCTAATTCGACGATGCGCGTTGCCAGCTTATTGACAAAGGCTCTATCGTGCGTGACAAATAACAAAGTTAGTCCTTGCCAATCTAACAAGAAGCGCTCCAGCCACTCAATACTATCGACATCCAAATGGTTGGTCGGCTCATCAAGCAATAATACGTCAGGCTTAGTGACTAAGGCTCTTGCTAGCAGTACTCGGCGCTTACGACCACCCGATAGCGAGGATAAGTCATCATCCGCGTTAAGCCCCATAGTGGTAATCAGCCGCGTCGCTTCACGCTCTAAATCCCAGCCATGTACCGCGTCGATATCGTGTTGCAAAGTCGCCATGCGCTCGCAGGCATCCATATCACCCTCAGCGCATAGATCGGTTTGCTGGTTATAGGCCATGAGCAGGTCAGCGGTTTGCCGACTGCCGCCCATGACGATGTCTAGTATACGCCCCGAAGTTTCAGGAACATCCTGCTCAAGCATAGCAACACGCACGCTGCTATTGATAATGACTTCGCCGCTATCAGGTTGTATAGAGCCGTTGATAAGCTTGAATAAAGTGGATTTACCTTCGCCATTACGACCGATCAGACAGACGCGTTCGCCAGCCTCAATGCTAAAGTCGACACCATCAAGGATAGGTGCTACGCCAAAAGCGAGGTGGATGTTTTTTAGATGTATCAGTGCCATAGAATGTCTTAAGCTTATATATAAGAGAGTGGAATAAATGATAAAATAGCGAGTTGCCCATTATTAATCATAAATTGATAATAAATTGTAGAGACTAGCAAATAGTCAGCAGTATAACATGAGCCTAGAGGACTTTAGGATGCGTCATGTTTTTTTATCGCTGTGACTCAATTTGCGAATATTCAATACCGCTTATCACCACCCAATAATCACATAATCGACCGGATATGTACTATGAAAGACGCTTCACACCACACCTCAGGGAATATAGAAAAAGAGCCTATAGCGAATGACTCGCTAGCCTCAGCGGAGCTAAAAGGTGAGATGATTGAGCTACAGATGAGTATGGCGCATCTTGAGCTGACCGTAGAGCGCCTAGATCAAGTGATTGCTCGTCAAGATAAAGATATTCAAACGCTACAGCGACAGTTGCAGCTTATCTATAACCAAATGCAGAGTCAAAACCAAAGTGACGGCATCGCTCCTTTTGATGTCCTAGCAGATAAACCTCCGCATTATTGAGAAAAATGTTATTTTCATCATTGCAATGTTTAAGTATCAGCCTGCTTAGATAGCCGCTTGTATGGTTTGAATCAAAACGCAGACCGAATTATATGAGCTTTTCTAAATGTAAAGTTGTGACTATATTGTGACGGCATAGTAATTAAATAATTATTTTTTATGGTTGTCATCAACTTCAAAAGCTATTAGTATTTTGTCCTTCAATCCCCCTTGTTTAGCGAAGTTTGGTTGAGTTAACTGTTCTTAGCTATGCTAAATAAGGAAATAAAACAGTTAGGATGTTTGGAGAGATTCAATGCGCAATACTTTTAGTTTGAAGACGCTTAGCGTAGCAGTAGCTGCATTTTCTGTAGCGAGCGTAGCTAGTGCAGCGGGCCTTGATCGTTCTGGTCAAGATATTACCGCATTTTTGCAAGATGGAACTTATGCAGAAACTGTCTATACTTATATCGATGCCGATGTAACGGGTAAAGATACCTCAGGTAATAAGATCGACGACATTGCTGAGGATTATGATTTTTTCCGCTATGGTGTAAAGACTGACATCAACGATACCTTTAGCATTGGTGTTTTATATGACGAGCCTTTTGGCGCAGCAGCTGATTATGTGGGCGATAGCAACTTTGTAGATGCAACAGGCGAAGGTACCAATGTTGAAGTTCGTACTGAAAGCTTAACCGGTATCCTTGGTGCGAAGTTTGGTCAAAATAAAAACTTCCAAGTGTATGGTGGTCCTGTCGCGCAGCGTGTCAAAGCTGACGTAAAGCTACGTGGTGAGGCTTATAGCGTTGCTAATGGTTATACTTTAAATGTTAATGCGGATCAAGACTATGGTTGGTTAGCAGGTGCGTCGTATAGTAAGCCTGAGATTGCTTTAAAAGCAGCATTGACTTACCGCTCGGAAATTGAGCATACTGCTAATTCTGCTGAGCTATATCCTTTTGTCGATAGTCTACCTATCCCGGGCCTTTCAGCAAATCGAAGTGGTGATATTGAAATTACCACACCTGAGTCAGTAAACTTTGATTTTCAGACCGGTATC
The DNA here is from genome assembly GCF_904846685.1 of Psychrobacter submarinus. GTDB lineage: Bacteria > Pseudomonadota > Gammaproteobacteria > Pseudomonadales > Moraxellaceae > Psychrobacter > Psychrobacter submarinus. Next base: position 687,091 of record NZ_CAJHBQ010000001.1, on the reverse strand, counting down.
AACCCGACGACATTAGCGACTGCAAAAGTACGCTGGGTACCGTGGAGTGATTTCGCGATTACACCAGGACTATATAATGGTTTTAGTCAAGTATTAGCAACTCTGCCTCAAGGTACTGGTATACCTCCTGAAGGTTTAGATTTAGTCAGCTATGATGACGATCAGTGGCAAGTAGAGCTTGGTCTGGCCAAACGTCTAACTCCTGCATTAGCAGTTTCAGGTAATATCGGTTGGGATAGTGGTGCAGGTGACCCAGTGACGTCACTAGGTCCTATCGAGGGCTACTATAGTGTTGGCCTTGGTGCAAAGTATAATATTACCGAGAACTGGGCCGTATCTGCTGGTGGTAAATACTTATGGTTTGGTGATGCTGAAGGTCAAATTCCAAGTAAAACGGTTGTTAGTAACTTCGAAGACAATGACGGTTATGTACTTGGGGCAAAGATTTCTTATCAGTCTAAGTAATAAGTCTGATTTAAGCTCAATAAAAAAGCGATCCTTAGGGGTCGCTTTTTTAGTTAGTAATAAAGTAATAAATTAGTCGGATATTGAGTCAGTTGACAGGTGATTACGGATAGCTACGTTTTGTACTGTTTAGTCATATTTAAGAAATAAAGTGTTTTAAATGTTGTTTTAGTGCAAAAAAGCCATTACTATTCAGTCTAGGACATCGTTTACATATTTAGTAACACCTACTTATGTCGATGATAAAACAATTGGGATGTTTGGAGAGATACAATGCGCGCCACCTTTCATTTAAAAACCCTTACAGTAGCTATTGCTGCTTTTTCAGTCGCTAGTGTAGCTAGTGCTGCTGGTCTTGATCGTTCAGGTCAAGATGTCACTGCCTTTTTCCAAGATGGCGTTTACGCAGAGGCTGTCTATACTTATATCGATGCTGATGTTAGCGGTAGAGACAACGCATTTAATGGAGACAGTAATACGCGGTTTGAAGAAGGCAACAAGACAGGGGATATTGCCGAAGACTACGACTTTTTCCGTTATGGTGCAAAAGCCGATGTTAATGATACTTTTAGTGTAGGTATTATTTATGACGAGCCTTTCGGTGCTTCTGCAGAATATACAGGTGATAGTAATTTTACAGGTTCACCAACTACTGCAATTAATAATCTTATCGGTCAAAGAGTAACTCCATTGGTACCGCAAGTTACCAACGCTCAAGAATTAAGTGCTTTTGTAGATCAGACTCAGCAGGGCTTAGCTCAGGCTAGAGAACAAGTAGCACAAGCACAAGCAGCACTAGCTGCCAATCCAGCACTAGCACCAGTTTTAGGACCACAAATTGCTGCTGGTCAAGCGGGTATTGCGGCTGGAGAAGCACAAATAGCGCCATTGGTAGGCTTTGACAACTATGCTGATGCTCAGCTCGCAAACACTCAAACGACTAAAGTTGAAGTACGTAGCCAGAGTTTAACAGCTCTTCTTGGTGCTAAGTTCGGTGCTAATAAGGAGTTCCAAATCTATGGTGGTCCAGTTGCTCAGCGTATTGAGGCTCAAGTAAGATTACGTGGTAGTGCATATGATCTTGCTACTGGTTATACCTCTAATAGCAACCCAGATATGGATTATGGTTGGATTGCAGGTATGTCTTATAGTAAGCCTGAGATTGCGCTAAAAGCCGCATTGACTTACCGTTCTGAAATTGACCATAATATAGATATTACTGAAACTTACCCACTAGCAGGACTACTAGCTGGTGATCCCGCTGCCGCTACACAAACTAATGATTACGAGATTACAACCCCTGAGTCCGTTAACTTTGATTTTCAAACAGGTATCAACCCAACGACGCTAGCTACAGCAAAAGTACGCTGGGTACCTTGGAGTGATTTTTCAATTACGCCGCCATTATATAATGAAGTTAGCAAAAATAATCCACTATACGCTGATGATGGTTTAAATCTGGTTGACTATGAAGATGATCAGTGGCAAGTAGAGCTAGGTTTAGCTAAGCGTCTTGCTCCAGCCTTAGCAGTTAGTGGTAGCATAGGTTGGGATAGCGGTGCAGGCGATCCAACGACATCTCTGGGCCCTGTTGATGGTTACTATAGTGTTGGTTTAGGTGCTAAGTACAATGTCACAGAGAACTGGGCTGTATCAGCGGGCGGTAAATACCTATGGTTCGGTGATGCTCAAGGCGCGTTACCGACAGGAAAAGTTGTTGTAGATGCTGAAGACAACGATGGCTTTATCTTAGGTGCCAAGATCTCTTATCAAGCTAAGCAAGGCTTCTAATCTAACTTTTAGAAAGTAAGTTTTGCAAAAAAAAACGATCCTTAACGGGTCGTTTTTTTATGGGTCTTTATATTCTAAGTGAAGTGTTTGAAAGTTATCTAAAACCATGATTGCTGTTGAATACACTTTTAGCTTGCCTCAAAGCGAGTAAGTAGTTTATACAAAGTTATAGACCTAGTAGAGGGCAAGCAGGGCTTATAACGTAATAAGCTTTTCTCAAAAGTTCAATTGTAGGTAGTTCTTGATAAGGAGTGTTGACGAAGTTTGTGCTGTAAGCAAACTATATTATGCAGTGTAAGTAACTTTGCCTATTATGATGATCGTGATGAAAAGACAGCAACGATACTATTAACCAAGACTTTCTAAGTATCTTACCAGTTTTGTATGAGCCAAATAAAGCCCTCGCTATCTGAGATAGCGAGGGTTTTTAGTGTTCGATAGTTTATGAATTTATTTGTTTAAATTCAGCTCCATTTCTTTATATCTAGCAGATACCGTAGGTCTTGGACCGCCAGTCATGATACTTACTGCAAAGATCGCAATGGTGCTCAAGATAAAGCCTGGAACGATAGCATATAACCAACTATTTAGGGCGACTCCATTCATCTCGAATGGACCATAGACCCACAAGATGACCGTCAATGCACCGACAACCATACCGGCGACAGCGCCGTTACGGTTCATGCCGCGCCATGTCAGACTAAAGATAACGAGCGGGCCAAATGCCGCGCCAAATCCTGCCCACGCGTTAGAAACGAGGTTCAGTACTGAGCTGTCTGGGTTTGATGCCAGCAAAATAGCGACAACAGCAACGACAATCACAGAAATACGGCCGACCAGTACTTGACGCGCCTCTGGGGCTTCTTTATCAAAGAACAGCTTATAGACGTCTTTCGTCAATGAGCTTGATACCACCAATAGCTGAGAGGAGATGGTACTCATGATAGCGGCCAAGATAGCCGCTAATAAGAAGCCTGAAACCAATGGATGGAATAAAAACTGCGTGAATACCAAAAAGATAGTCTCAGGATCATCTAGTGTCATGGCAGTCTTTTGCACATACGCACGACCAGCAAAACCAGTCATCAGGGCACCGATAAGGCTGATAATCATCCAGCTCATACCAATATTACGGGCGGTCGGAACGTCTCTAACTGAGCGAATCGCCATAAAACGTACGATAATATGCGGCTGACCAAAATAACCCAAGCCCCAGGCCATCAGTGAGATGATACCAAGTGCTGTCATACCACTGGTAATATCGAGCAAGCTTGGATCGATATTTTGAACTGCGGTTGTCGTAGCTGAAATGCCGCCAAGATCAGTAAAGGCAACGATAGGGACGATCACCATAGCAAATAACATGATGACCCCTTGTACGAAGTCAGTCATGGATACAGCGAGAAAACCACCGAATAGTGTATAAGCAACTACCACACCAGCAGTAACCCATAGGCCTGTGCTATAAGATAGGTTTAATGAGCTTTCGAAAAGTTTACCACCCCCTACAAGACTTGCAGCGGTATAGACGGTAAAGAATAGAATGATGACAACGGCTGAGATGACACGTAGCATGTGTGACTTGTCTTCAAAGCGGTTAGCGAAGTAATCGGGTAGGGTAATAGCGTTGTCAGCTACTTCGGTATACACCCGAAGACGCGGTGCCACGATCAGATAGTTTAATAATGCCCCTAATGTCAAACCAAGTGCGATCCAAATACTAACCACACCATCGGCAAACATATAACCAGGTAAGCCAAGTAGTAACCAACCTGACATATCTGAGGCACCCGCTGAGAGTGCCGTTACTGCTGGGCTGAGATTACGGCCACCGAGCATATAGCCTTCTGTGTCATTGGCCTGCTTAAAGTAAGCATAAATGCCAATCCCAATCATCACTAGGAAATAGGCGGCAAGCGATATCAGCACGCCACTAGAAACTCCGTTCATATAAATTGTCCTTAACCAACGCTGTTGGCTGTTATTATATTTTGCTATCGAGATAAAAATAGAAACTCAGCACAAAAGATAATATCTAAAAACAATAAAAGCCATTAGATATCTCGTAATGGCTTTGCACTTATTAACTTTGCACTTATCAATAAGTGATTACTTTTGACTTTACAGGATTGATATAATTACAGTCAGCTTTAGGCTTACACCGATAAATAAAAGTAAGTCATCCTTTATTCATCGCAGTGAAGGATATCAATCGTTTAAAATCGTCAGTTTTACCATACGTTTATCGATATGACTCTAAGAGCAGATAATAAGCTCTTTTTGAAAATGAGCTGTCATTTATGGTTGTATAAGTCATCTTACTCACAAACATAAAGGAAACTGGCTGCTAATTATACTGTCTTTAGTTATGACCTTTAATACTTAAGCAGATCTTAAATCAATAGCATTGCAAATCAGTGATACTGTCAGCTACTTTTAACACTAGATTCATCACTAAATTAAGTAGCATCAGTTATCAAGTAGATCAGTCAGTAACCTTACTTCAATAATGATAAAGCATTAATTAAAATGACATAGTTATCACTGAAGTAACTGAATGTTAAAATTCATACTTAAGAATTATAACGCATCACAATATCAATTACTAATCGTAGGTTAGATGCGACTAGCGTGACATAAGCTCCTCAATACTTTTGAGCTATAGAATAACTATAAAAAAAACGTGACCTTGTAGATCACGTTTATCATATTTGTTACGTTTATATTACTAACGGTATCATGAATTAATCAATAGGTGCAAGTAGCTCCAATAGCGCCTCGACACTGCTAGAGCGCGTCAATTTTGGATTGATAACCACGCCTAAGTAGCGTTGCAGCTCGATATTATCCGCCATATTGATACGCTCTAAGTCTTGGCTTATCAGGGTTTGCGGCAGTACCGACCAGCCCAGTCCTACGGAGACGAGCATACGAATCGACTCAAGTGGATTGGTACTCATTGTGGCATAAGGCTTTAAGTTATGTTTGGCAAATTCAGCCAAGGTGATCTGACTCGTAAAGGTATTGGCAGAAGGTAGAATAGCTGGATAGTGTGCTAGCTGCTCTAAAGTCACATTGGTTTTTTGCGCTAAGGGCGATAACGTGCCGGTCATGAAATATAGGGGATCGGACCATAGCGTATGATAAGTCAAGCGCTTGTCATAGACGGGCGGTAAGGTTAAGAAAGCCAGAGATAAGTTACCATCAAGAACGGATTTGTGTGCCTCTTCAGAGTCGACAAAATGCACTTCTAACTGCACAGCAGGATAAGTTTGAATAAAATGCTTGAGCACTGGCGCTAAGTGATGTAGACCAATGTGATGACTCGTACCAATGACTAGCTTGCCTGAGACCACTTGTTCTGAGTGCTGAAGATTAATCCTAAAATTATCATAATCATCGAGCCAACGCCGGGCGTGCGGCAGCATCTCGTTAGCGGCTTGGGTAGGCACGATACCGCGGCCTACGGTGTCAAATAGCGTAATATTGAATTCGTCTTCTAAGTTTTTGATACGTTTGCTGACGGCAGGCTGAGTGATAAACAGCTTTTCTGCTGCTCCTGAGATACTGCCTGTTTGCATAACGGTGACAAACGTTGTCAAATTGGTGGTATTCAAACCGGTATCCTTAGCTATATGTAGAGCTATAATTAAAAGTTGGCTAATCCAATCACAATTTATTAGAAATATAAGTTTGGGAATGGATAAAAATCATCAATTATTATTATAGGATTAGGCTGCTATAATCACAAGAGATGAACCCACTTTTTAACACTTTTACTTTGTTATTTTTGTTAATTGTTAAGTTTAGCAAATAAATAGTTATTAATTAAATAGACTACAGCGTTATCGATTTAGCTTATAAGGTATAATTAGGATATTAGCGTTAAGTATAGGCGCATACTAATTGAAGCTCAGTTCAAAGATCAATAACCGGAAAAGGACAGCTACATGGCCGCTCAAACATTATACGACAAACTTTGGAATGCTCACGAAGTCAGTAAGCGTGATGATGGTTCTAGCCTTATTTATATTGACCGTCATCTACTGCATGAGGTGACGAGTCCGCAAGCTTTTGAAGGCTTAGAGCTGGCCAACAGAGCGCCATGGCGTCTGTCGGCCAATATCGCAAGTCCAGATCATAATGTACCGACGGTGACCAAAGAGCGTCTAGAAGGCGTTGAAGGTATCAAAGATAAAGTATCGCGTCTGCAAGTGGTCACGCTCGATGACAACTGCGCCAAATTCAATATTGCTGAATTTACGATCAATGATGCGCGTCAAGGTATCTTGCACGTGGTAGGACCTGAGCAAGGTTTAGTGTTACCGGGTATGACGGTTGTCTGCGGAGACTCACATACCGCTACTCATGGTGCGCTTGGCTGCTTAGCGCATGGTATCGGGACCTCTGAGGTTGAGCATGTCTTAGCGACGCAGTGCCTGATCACCAAAAAAATGAAAAATATGCAGATCCGTGTCACCGGTGAGCTTGGTGCTGGGGTGACGCCAAAGGATGTGGTGCTCGCGATTATCGCGAAGATCGGTACCGCCGGCGGCAACGGTCACGCTATCGAGTTTGCCGGTCAGGTCTTTGAAGAGATGAGCATGGAGGGCCGGATGACGGTCTGTAACATGGCGATTGAAGCAGGCGCGCGCGTTGGCATGGTGGCAGTTGATGATACTACCATCGATTATGTCAAAGGTCGTCCTTACGCACCCACTGGTGAGCAGTGGCAGCAAGCAGAGCGCTACTGGCGTACTTTGTATTCAGATGCTGATGCGGTATTCGATACTGTCGTTGAGATTGATGGTAGCCAGATTGCCCCGCAAGTCTCTTGGGGCACCTCTCCTGAGATGGTCGTTGATGTCACGGGGTCCGTTCCGACGCCAGAGCAAGCGGCAGATGCCACTCAAGAAGAGGGCTGGATGCGCGCATACCGTTATATGGGACTCAAGGCAGGTCAGCCGATCACAGATATTCATCTTGATCGTATTTTTATCGGCTCTTGTACCAACTCGCGTATTGAAGATTTGCGTGATGCGGCGGCAGTAATTAAAGGGCGCACGGTCGCTGATAGCGTCAAAGAAGCGATCGTCGTTGCTGGCTCCGGACAAGTCAAACTGCAGGCAGAAGCTGAGGGCTTAGATACGCTATTTACTGATGCAGGGTTTGAGTGGCGCGAGCCTGGTTGCTCAATGTGCTTGGCGATGAATGCCGATAAGCTTGAGCCCGGTGAGCACTGCGCGTCGACCTCTAACCGTAACTTTGAGGGCCGTCAAGGCAATGGTGGGCGCACGCATTTAGTGAGTCCAGCGATGGCGACAGCGGCCGCATTGGCGGGTCACTTTGTCGATGTGCGTACTTTTTAGAAGAGGATAATCGATTACTCTTCTAACATTCGATAGTTATTTATAGGAAACACTATGCAAGCTTATAATATTCAAACGGGCATTGTATGCCCTTTAGACCGCTCAAACGTTGATACCGATCAGATTATCCCTAAGCAGTTTTTAAAATCTATTAAGCGCACCGGTTTTGGCGTCAATTTATTTGACGATTGGCGATATTTGGACGAAGGGTTTCCGGGGCAAGATAATAGTAAACGCCCGATCAACCCTGATTTTGTCTTAAATCAGCCCCGCTATCAAGGCGCAACAATTTTGCTTGCGCGTAAAAACTTTGGTTGTGGCTCTAGTCGCGAGCATGCGCCATGGGCCCTCTCAGAATACGGCTTTCGTACGGTGATTGCGCCAAGCTTTGCCGATATCTTTTATAATAACTGCTTTAAGAACGGAATGCTGCCCATTATTTTAGATGAAGCTATTGTCGATACGCTTATGCAAGCCACGCAAGCGAATGAGGGCTATGAGCTGACCGCTGATCTAGAGCGCCAAGTGGTCATCACCCCGACAGGAGAAGAGTATGCGTTTGAGGTCGATGAGTTTCGCAAGCATTGTCTGTTAAATGGTCTAGATGATATCGGTCTAACCTTGCAACAAAGCGATGCTATCAAAGACTATGAGCATAAAATGATGCAAAAGACGCCTTGGATATTTAATCAAGTGCATGCTTAACCGAAATTTCTAGGCGATGCTCTATCGGCAGTAGCGTCTTATGAGTATTTAACACTCTTAAGGCTATTTACTTATTTATACCAGCGTTAATAATAGTTATACAGTGAGCAATACTGTGTTGAGTTATGGCGGCAAGATAGCTATTAGACCTCTTGCAAAAGTCATAGTCTAAGCTCGGAATTAATGATACCAGCAAACAGCTTCATTCTAAGATCATAGCGCTGACGACGGTTGCGATATTTATGAGCCACGATTTTAAACAACTTGATTAAGCCTATTTTGTGCTCAACCACAATACGGAACTTTGCCAGATAGTGATTGGCCTGTTTGCATATCTCCAGTAACTGACCACCACGTGGCTTTTTAAAAGGGGTGAAGGTTTGCTTATGTAGCTTTGCTATACCTTGATAGCCACTATCTGCTAGTAATTTAGCATTGTCAGGAAGCCAATCAGGACAAGTATCTTTATAGAGCTTAAAATCGTGGATTGACCCTTTGCAGGTTTGCACATCAAGTATCAAGCCGGTTTGCCAATGGACGATAACCTGCGCTTTTAAGGTGTGTTGTTTTTTCTTGCCGCTGTAGTAGTCGCTTTGGTTTTTTTTGGACGCTCAATAGGGGTTTCGGTGGCATCGACGATGACGACTGACCAATTGATGTCCTCATCGACACGACTAGGCAGCTTTTTAGGCAATTCAAACTTGCCAGAGTCAATCAGTGTGTCTTCTACTTTACGAATGATACGGCTAGCAGAAGACTCATGAATACCAAAGTCCATACTGATATGATAAAGCGTGCGGTATTCACGCCAATAAGTCAGGGCTAGTAGTATCTGCTCCTTAAGACTGAGCACACTTGGTCTGCCTGATTTGGTCTTAGATGCTTCATGCTCTTGCATGGCATCAAGCATCTCATAAAAGGTGGCTTTATGAATGCCAGTGTAGCGTTTAAAACCAGCGTTACTTTGTTTGAGTAGCTTATTTATGTTTGGCATATCTATTAAGTAAGTAGAGTTCAATAATATACGTTGTGTCTTACAACTACTTTTGCAAGAGGTCTATTATAAAAGCAACTTTATCATTTAAAAAAAGTAGCCGTCATTATGAAAAAAACACGTTTTGCCGCTTATGTTGGTGCCACTTTCGCTATGAGTGCACTGTTATCAAGTTGTCAGCTTTTTACAGGCTATCATCAGATAGAAGCTGCTGATAGTGCTGACAATTGGTCTGGCAAGATTTACCCGGTGGCAGGCGAGACTAATATCGCTTGTGTAGGTACTTATCACTGTGAGATTACTCGCATCGATCAAACGCCGACTATTGCAGAAGAGACGCATCAGCCTGTTGACCGTAACATTGTAATAGTAGAACCTGAAAAAGATAAGGTGCCACTAGTCGATACTAAAGCTGTTAAGCTGGTGCCGTTATCGGCCTCTGGCATCTCCGGTTTGACTAATTATTACGCCCGAGTAACACCTATCAAGCGCGAAGTACAAGTGAATTTTTATCCTGAAAATAACTTAGAATACGTCGAGCGTTTCACGGTTATTCACGAGTTCGTTGCGGGTACTTATCAGCTGCGCGCTTATAAAGTTCAATCTCCACAAAAAGACAGTAGCTTATTAACGAGTGCATCGCCGAACCCTCTATGCATAGAGCTTATTCAAGATGGCACTATTGAGCGTCGTTTTTGTAAGCAAGTTGATACTGAGCGTCAAGGCGAGTTTGTAGAAACTGGCGTGTTTGATGATACGGTGACCAGTTAAATCCCTTTATAACGTTTTATCGCAATTATTAAAACCTCCGATTCCCACAAATAACTAAGTTTTGACAAGCTCTAGTTTTATTACAATATTCAAAGACAAGGAAAAGTATGGCGACTATATTGACACTAGCAGGCGATGGCATCGGTCCTGAGATTATGACTCAAGCTATCGATGTCCTAAAAGCGGCCAATGATAAATTCGATTTGGGCTTTACTCTGGAGTCGGGGCTTCTTGGCGGTGCGGCGATTGATGCGACTGGTGAGCCGTTGCCCGAGGAGACTTTAAGGCAGGCTCGTGCAGCCGACGCTGTACTGTTAGGCGCAGTTGGTGGCCCTAAGTGGGATAACATTGAGCGCAGTAAACGTCCTGAACGTGGTTTGCTCAAGATTCGCAGTGAGCTTGGTCTGTTTGCTAATTTGCGTGTCGCCAAACTATATCCGCAGCTAGCGAATGCTTCGAGTATCAAAGCCGATATCATCTCAGGGCTTGACTTATTAATCGTCCGTGAGCTGACGGGTGGTATCTATTTTGGTGAACCGCGCGGCATCCGTACTTTAGACAACGGCGAGCAGCAGGGCTACAACACTATGGTGTATAGCACCAGCGAGATTGAGCGTATCGGCAAAGTCGCGTTTGAGATGGCGCAGACTCGCTCCCAATCCAGCGGCAAGCCGGCTAAGATTTGTTCAGTTGATAAAGCCAACGTGTTAGAGGTGACTGAGCTGTGGAAGCAGACGATGATTAAGATGCAAGAAGCGGATTATAGCGATGTTGAGTTGTCGCACATGTACGCTGACAACGCTTGTATGCAGCTCATAAAGGATCCCAAACAGTTCGATGTCATGGTCACCGGCAACATGTTCGGCGATATTTTATCGGATGAAGCGGCTATGCTCACAGGCTCTATTGGGATGCTGCCATCAGCGAGCCTCGATGAGGACGGTAAAGGTATGTATGAGCCTTGTCATGGCTCGGCTCCTGATATCGCTGGACAAGATAAAGCCAATCCCTTAGCGACGATTCTATCGGTGGCTATGATGCTACGCTATACTTTTAAGCAAGAGACCGCTGCACAAGCGATAGAGCAAGCGGTCAGCGATGTGTTGGATGATGGTCTACGTACGGTTGATATCTTGGATAACAGCGAAAGTGGCCTGACGCAAGTGGGCTGTCGTCAGATGGGCGAGGCGGTATTGGCCAAACTGCTATAACTGTTTTTAAGTGCTAGTCCATATTTATGGATTTTTATCTCTCATTTAACCTATAAATCGTTTGCCGATTTATAGGTTTTTTTGTCCAAAAGAGCTTATTTATATATTTACTAAGTAAGCAGTTTTTTACGTAGATTTTACATAGTTGTTATATTTACATAGATACTATATGAGTAGACCGCTATTAACATAATGGGCTTATATGCTAACAGGGCGCTATGTCATTATTATTGAAGTATTTATATTAGTAAATACTTTCACAATAATAAAAAGTCACTATAAGACTATATTGAATATTAGAGGAAACTATGTCTCAATTAACCAAAATTACCAGTGCCATGCTAGCGAGCAGTCTATCTACTGTGCTACTAATGAGTCCAGCGCTAGCGGCAACTAACAGCGATGTTAGCCCCGTTACTAATGGCGTCAGTCAAAAGATAAATAGTGATAAAGCAGCAAGTAAAGCGACAGCTGAGTCTCTTAACGAGCTACTACCAACCATTAAGTATACGACAGAGGGACTATCAAAATCTGCAAAAAAAATAAACCGTGTTAATTGGAAAGAGGGGGAGAAGATAGATCGTGAAGTTGGCACTCGCTTGCAAGCGCTATTAAATTGGCACCATAGCGGCGTCGGCTCAGTGGATGGGTACTGGGGCAAAAACACTCGTAAAGCGATGCAAGCGTTTCAAAAGGCTAATGGTTTGAGCGTCACTGACCAGTTAAATACCGAAACTTGGGATGCACTGACAGCGAGTGAGGCATTAACCCGTCAACCTGTACTAGTGCGCTATAAATTAACCCCTGATGATGTCAATATCAAAACGACCACGATTCCAGCTGGCGCAGAAGCCAAGTCTAATCTGGAGGGCATGTATTATGAATCCGTGCTTGAGGCATTAGCTGAGAAGTTTCATATGAGTGACAGCTACCTGAAGTCTCTAAATCCGAAGGCTAGCTTTAATGCTGGCGAGACCATCACCGTCTATAATCCGGGCAATCCTAATACAACGCCGGTCAGCCGTGTGGTCGCGGATAAAACTACCGAAACTCTCTATGCCTATGATGAACAAGGCAATCTTGTGGCAAGCTATCCCACGACAGTCGGCAGCACTGCTACGCCTTCACCAACAGGTACGCATGAAGTAAAAGTGAAAGTCTATGGCCCCAACTATACTTATACTGGCGATAACGGAGAGAAGTTTATTATTCCGCCAGGTCCTAATAACCCAGTAGGCAAGGTTTGGATTGGCTTGTCAAAGCCGTCTTATGGTATACATGGTTCGCCAGATCCTGATCGCATTAGTCGCCAAGCCTCAGCAGGCTGCGTGCGTTTGACCAACTGGGACGCGTTATCTTTGTTAGGAGTTATCGACGATGACGCTACAGTAGAGTTTAAGTGATTTTATCTTACAACAAATCAAGTTGCTTACATCCTTAAGCTAGAATATCAGGCAAAAAAATACCGCTAGTACAATTATTAGCGGTATTTTTTTGCCTGACAAGAGATGCTAAGCGTGCTTAATTCTCTAGACTAGATCAAAACTTAAAGGTCATACGAAGTAAGTAGTTTAGTTCTTACCACGATAAGTAATACGACCTTTGGTCAAGTCATAAGGCGTCATCTCGACTTTGACTTTATCACCAGTCAAAATACGGATGTAATGCTTACGCATTTTGCCAGAGATATGGGCAATGATTTCGTGTCCGTTTTCTAAACGAACCTTAAACAGAGTGTTTGGCAAGGTATCGATGACTTCGCCTTCAAACTCGATAATATCGTCTTTTTTAGCCATAATTTATATCAATCAATGAAAAATAAGCCAATATTATACGTAAGTTTAGCGATTAAAGCAATATGGCAACGGGTTTTTGCTTGACAGCGTTTAGTGGTTATGTATGTCAAATTATAATTGAGCTTGAATATCTAAAAAATTAATCTGGCAGATTGAGCCAAATTGGAGTCAATGGCTCTTTTGGGAGCAGCGACTCGTACTCGTCAGGATAATACGCTTTTATAAAATAAAGTCCATCACCAGCAGCGGTCGGCGGGGCAATCGTACGATCTTTTTGCGCTAAAATAGCTAAGAGGTCGTCCGGCTGCAGCTCGTGACGGCCGATAGCGTACAGCGTACCCATTAAGTTACGTACCATATGATGCAAAAAGCCATCGGCTTGAATATCAAATACAATAAAGGCGCCATGAGCAAAGAGCTTGGCATGACTGATGGTACGCACCGGCTGATTGGACTGGCAAGCTGCGGCGCGAAAACTTGTAAAATCATGCGTTCCTACTATGTCTGCAGCAGCCTTTTGCATTGCGGCTAGATCAAGTGGCTGATGAATGTGAGTCACTTGGTGGTTTAAGATAGCCGGGCGCGTGTCTTGATTGAGCGTAACATAGCGATAACGCCGAGCGATGGCCTTAAAGCGCGCATGAAAATCGCTTGGCATCGGCTGAATCCAGCGTAGTGCAATATCATCGGGTAATAAGCTATTGACACCGCGCAGCCAATTATGGGTAGGTCGGTAGGCTCGAGTGACAAAGTGAGCGACCATGTTACTTGCGTGTACCCCAGAGTCGGTGCGTCCTGCGGCGACCACTTCTACTGTCTCGTTAGCGACTTTGCTAATAGCAGCCTCTAGGACTTGCTGGACGCCTAAAACCTCTTTTTGTCGTTGCCAGCCATAATAATGAGTCCCCAAAAACTCGATAGCTATCGCTAAAGTGTAAGTAGGAGTGTCTTCATCGGTGTGTTGGATTAGCTCGTCTTGCGGCACTATTGGCTGAGCGTTATCTGATAAAGAGTCGGTCATAATGGTTGAGGTGCTTAAGCTTATTTTATGAGTTTGGGATTGTTTAGCGCTGACGACTCGTAGAAGTTCCTGCTTGGTTAACGCTATAAGTCCAGCGCTGACGTCTACGGGCAGGGGTGTCGTAACGTAGCAATAACCACAGTAGGCGCGCGTAGATCGCAGAGAGAGTGAGGCGTCCACCAGCGATGACGTGATAATCATATTGCCAGCTGCCCGCGGCGTAACTGCTACTCACGCCGCCAAATGGGCATTGGCTTGCGCAGACTACCATATGGCCTTGTTTATAAGCCGCTTGTAGCGCCTCGGCAAGCTGCGGCGAGTAAGGTACGTTGCCGCTGCCAAACCCTAATAAGATAATGGCGCATGGCGGTTTTGACAGCAGCGCTTGTAACTGCTCGCTGAGCACGCTTGGATCGTTAGGCAAGCAGTAAAGTGCATGAACATGAGCGTGCTGTGGCTGATTTTGTACCGCTGCCAAAACTTGTTGTTGGTCATCAAGCCAATGCTGCCGGCGAGTATCTGTCAGCTTATCTATATAGCTATTATCAGGATAGGCAGCGCGGTGATGACCGGTAAAGGCCATAAAATCATGGCTATGAATCTTTTGCACCGTTTGCGCCGGCCAAGACTCACCGCCAAAACATATCTTCACCCCTGATTGCCCCGCTGCTGCTAAGCGCAGAGCTTCACGAAAATTATCCCAAGCATCACCGTGGCTGTCGATTTTATAAGCGTGCAGCTCTTCGCTATCTAGTAGTGGACGCATGCTGCCTGTGAGAGTAATACTGATGTCAGAACCGGCAAAAGCTTCTGCCAAAAACGCTCCTAAGTAGCTTAAGGTGTCAGTCCCTGTGATCAGCACAAACTGGCGCTCGCCAGCTTGATAGGCCGAGAGTAACAGCGTATAAAAATGTACAAAGTCGCTTGGCGTTAATTGGCTACTGTCTTTGATAAGCGAGTTATCTAACCAACACAGCTTAGGTAAAAAAGCGGCATCATCGTGCTCAGTGACAAGTTGCTGTAAGGCGGGTAAGAACACTTCGGCGGCAAGCGGCGCTAGTGGCCGCCCATAACTGCCAAAGGTGCCGCCTGCATAAATCAGCTGTACAGACTGCGAGTTGAGAGATGATAATGTGGAACGTGAAGCCATATTTAAGTCGCAAAATGTTATTAAAAACCGTTGATGAGATGACGATAAAAAAGAAAAGTAAGGCGGTATGGCTCTATTAAACCAAGCCGCCTATCATTTATACAGTGCGCTCTAATAGCGTTTGTGCCTGAGCCTGTTGAGCGCTACTGCCTTGCGCAATAACTTCGCTGAGTAAACGTTTGGCGCTATCGTATTCACCAAGCTCCAAATATTTTGCTGCTAAGTCTAGAGTGATTTGTTGATTATCTAAATCATTAACGAAGTCAAAATCCGCGGCAAACTGCGCCGCAAAGTCTGTATTATCTGCTTTGTCCTCTGTGACGACTGGGCTAGCTGTCGTGGCTGCGTCTTCGAAGATAGAATCATCGAGACTAAAATCCTCTTCAAAAGGCGTCTCGTCATCGAACATCAAAGGAGAGTCAGTTTCAGTCGTGCTTGGCTCATTCTCAATAGGCTGCGAATCAGTTAAATCGAAGTCGAAATCATCTAGCTCGGTAGTGAGTGTCTCGATAGAATTGGATGACGCCGTAGAGGATAAGTTTTCTTCTACTGCTAAAGTGCTATTGTCGTTTACCGTCTCTTGGGTGTTTGTTTGTTCTAAACTGTCTAATGATAAAGCGTCTAGTTGCAGCTCGCTTGAATTATCATCGTCTAAGCTCAAATCCAAGTCAAAACTAGAGACGTCCGCTGTCTCTTCTTCAGTCGTAAGATCAGAAGCAGCAAGCTCAGAGTCGCCAATAGTATCAATATTTATGTCGGTGTTCAGGTCGGTGCTTATGCCTGTATCGCTATTTGAAGGGTTATCTGATGCTAGATCATCAAAATCTAGTACAAAATCTTCTTGTAAATTGTCATTTTGACTGTCGGTAGGTTGCAGCGCTACCGTCTCACTGCTCAGGGAATTCGCCGCCGGCTCATCAAAATCAAGGCTAAAGTCTTCATCAAGATTCAATTTATCAGAGCTTACTTCATCAAAGCTCACTTCATTAGAGCGAGCTTCAGCAGCACTAAAATCTTCGCTGATAAGGTTACTCTCCTGACTATCTTTGACAGGTGTAGATGCAGCAGTGCTATCGCTCTCAAACTGCTCGTCTAAGCTCAAAGTATGGCTATCTAAGCCAGAATCGTTAACAGATAGATTGCGGGCTGTATTAGCAGTAGCCTCATCAAAACTTTCACTCTCTAAATCATCTAAGGTCAGATCAAAGATAGCATCAGCACTGTCATTGCTACTCGTATCATCAGTGATAGTACTCTCATTAAAAGAGCTCGCTGATGGAGCCGAAGATACAAAGTCTAAGTCAGTAATAGAGTCAGTACTCGCCGCAGTTTCTTGAGACGTACTGAATTTATCCTGTTGATGACTCTGCGTTTCATTAGAAACGCTTGCGACATCGAAGTCGAGGCTCTCGTAATCCGCTGCTACTGCCTGCTGCTGATCATTAGCATGGGTATCGTCACGTGCTGCTATAGGCGTCTGAGAATGTTCTTGGTCAAATAGTGCCTTTAGGTCTTTGGCTTGGGCGATAGTAGCGGCATCGCAATGAGCACTGATAGCGTCATAAGTTCTATAAAAATTCTCAGTCTGCGTAGTCAGAGCATAGATGTTGAGAAGCTTGAGTGACAGCTTAGCATCATGAGGCTTTTGGATAAGGCCGCGCTCTAGTACCTCGATTGCTTTGTCATAACGCTGCTGATCGATAAACCGCTCAGCGACAGTCAAATTGTCAAACTTAGTCGCGCCTGCTGTTGCATTGGTACGAGCCGCATCATAGTCGGTAGGCACGCGTCTAGTACTGGACGGAGCATCGTCTATATGTCTAGCGGTTGGCTGCGCTTTTTGCCTACGCATAATCAACACAGCTATTAGTAAAACAATGATTAGTCCTGCAATGATATATAGCATATTATCCATAATGATTCCTACGACTATTCGTGCTGAGTATAGCAAGCTCAGAGCAAGTGTTGCTAGTCAGCTAAGCGGTTATTGATTGCGTAATTTTTTTAGTCGAGCCTCAAGCTCAGCCAGTTTTTGATTTTGTAGTTGCAGTTTTTGTGTATAACTACCAAGGCTATTATTCATCAGTTTTGTGCGCTGAGCTTGCGTAGCAGTGCGCTGCCGAGACGACTTTAGGGAAGCGAGAACCTCAGTACTTAGCCCATTGCCTGCCGCCGCATCTGCTTTGGTTTGAGTGCCATCAGCTTGACCTTTACCCCCTGGAGCCACTACCGAAAAACGTGCTTGTGGTAGTGTCCGAGTCGTAGGTTTTGCTGTGCTATTAGCCGACTTAGTTGGTTTTGCTTGGGCTATCTGCGAGGATACTGAGGCTGCACTTGTAGTATTGTCCGCTGTTGCTTTTTCGCTAGATGCTTTAGCAGTTTTTTTATTGGCTCGTAGATAGCGTGCTCGCTGTTCAGATATGGCGGCTTGGATGCTGCTTTGTGAGGGTATTACCTCATAATTAGGTAAACGCAACTCGGCATTGGCTTTGAGCTGATCGGCGTCTTGATTAATAAAAGCATTGGGGTTTTGCGTTTTGATCTGACTCATCACCGCTGATATATCAAGATTATTCTGCTCAGCGATTTGCTTGGAGATCAGCCATAGGTTGTCGTTACGCTGTACGGTATAGCTAACCATTTTCTCATTAGCGACTGGCAAGCTATCGGTTGCTGCAGTCTCGCGGCGAGCGCTGATGGTACTGGCAGAAGCGCTATCAGCGGCGTTCTTACTAGTCGCCACAGGCTCAGGCACAGCGCTATCTGCGGCAGTTGCTAAGTTATGCGCTACTTGACTGTTTAGCTTGGCAGTATCATCTGAGTTCAGCGAAGCCATACTCTCATCGAAACTCAGCGCCAAAGTAGGGCTATCGGTACTATCGACTTTGTTAATAGGGCTATTACGCACGGTAATCTGCCGCGAGACTTGTATATTTAGCGTATTACTATTCGTACTGCTGGTTTTAGCAGTTTTGTTTTCTAAAGAAGGCTGATTATTTTGGGTACGGTTATTGGCTGGCATTTGCGCTAATAAGGTTTGCTGCACGTTAGTTGCCGCATCAGCAGATGCTACCGAAGTTGACGCTTTTACCAAGCCTTCCACACTTTTAAGTTTTTCAACACTTTCAATACTTTCAACATCTTCAACGCTATTAATGTCTTCAACGCTGATAGCTGTATCATTACGGTTAGGGATTGGCTGCAAAGCTTTGGCGCTAGCATTGATAGGGATATCGCCGTTAGGGGGACTTGGTTGAGTAGGGCGGCTACTTACGCGGCGATTGTTTTTTATATCTAGCGTATTAGTTTTGGCCATCGATGGCGCAGGGTTAGCAGTCGTTTCGAGGTCAAATCTTGACGCTGGTGCCAGCGGTAGATTCGGAGCCGCTGCTACGCGCGCAATAGGTAGAGCGCTACTATTTTTGGAATTTACGGTATTGATGGTGCCTGAATTAGCCGCTGAGCTAGACGGCGCAAGTAAAGGCGGCGGCGCTTCGCGTTTAACTGCTAAGGGTTTAGTGCTGCTAGTAGCAACAATGGGCGCTTTTTTGGTGACTGGCGATGTTACAGTTGGCGCTGAAATCACTGGTAAATTGGGTTTAGGAGCACGAGCGACTATAGGTTTTGCAGATTTTACACGTTCTGAGCGTTTCGCTGGCTGAGCAGAGCCTAGAGGCATCAGCAAGGTTTTTGGCACTGTATTGCGCTGACCATTGTCGTTGATTGCTAATACCACATCGGCAAAAGGCTTTGAGACTGGCTGAGAGGTGCTTATCATCAGCTGTCCGGTGCTAGCAGAAGTAGGGATAAAGCTCACGGACATGGCATCAGTCGGGGTCAATCCTAGCTGTTTATACACCTTAGGGTTGGCCAAATTGGCTGAGAAGTCTGAGGATTCGATGTCAGAGATGCTAATAATAGCGACAAGCGGCTCATGCTGTGCTGAGGTAATGGTTGTTTTACCGATAGTCGCCGCCATGGCTGCTGGCAACAATATAGCGCTGCCCATTGAACACAATAGCGCTGCAGACACTGCACAATGAAGACGAGTCGGTCGATAAGGTAATTGCCAAGCCATGCGCTGCCCTTTGAGTAGCCACTGAGAGTATAGCAAGTTAAAGTCTATAAGGTATTAAGCTGATACCAATACACCATAAACATATTAACTGAATTATAACGTTAAGCAACATTAAAACGCAGCAATATTCTAGAGTTTTTTAAACTGCGTGCAATAGTTTTACTCATTGGCGTTAAATCTCACCTTACTATGCTAAGCCGATTTGTTCTGGCAAGTGACCTATAGGCCGTCTTAAGCTTTATCCAAAAGCATCGCATCGCCATAACTAAAGAAACGATACTGCTGCTCAATAGCATGCTGATAAGCGTGTTCAATAGCCGACTTACCAGCGAAGGCCGCAACTAGCATTAACAAGGTCGATTTTGGTAGATGAAAGTTAGTAAGTAGCCGGTCTATTACCCCAAATTTAAAACCAGGATAAATAAAGATATCTGTATCACCAGACCAACTGGCTAGCGGCTGCCCATTGACTGCCGTCTGCTGATAAGCACTCTCTAGTACTCGAGTGACAGTCGTACCAATAGCAATGACTTGATTGCCATTAGCGTGAGTCTGATTGATCAGATCGGCAGTCGCTTGCGGCAAGTGCGCATACTCGCTGTGCATAGTGTGGTTGAGAAGATTGTCGGCTTTGACAGGGGCAAAAGTACCTGCACCAACATGCAGGGTGACAAAAGCGCTATTGATGCCTTTATCTTTGAGCATTGATAGCACTTTTTCATCGAAATGCAGGCTAGCAGTAGGCGCAGCGACACTGGCAAGCTTGGCCGGGTCGTGAAAGACGGTCTGATAACGAGTGTTGTCAGTTGCATCAGCATGGCGCTCAAAATAAGGCGGTATCGGCAGCTCGCCATAGCGCTCTAAATCAGGCAAAATAGGCGCGGCGAAAGCTAAGATAAATAGGTTCTCTTCACGGCCGACCATAAGTGCTTCGATATGACCATCAGCCAATAACAGCTGCTGACCAAGCTTAGGTGCTTTGCTGGCTTTGACATGGCATAGCGCTAGATGTGGATGAGTTGTTGCTGCTTTTGCTATGTTGAGAGTATCACTATCGACATCATCGCGCTCAAGTAGTCGCTCGATTAACACCTCAATTTTGCCGCCAGTGTCCTTTTGACCGAACAAGCGCGCTTTCATGACTTTAGTATCATTAAAGACAATTAAATCGCCAGTATTGAGTAGCGCTGGCAAGTCGGTAAATAAATGATCGATCGGTGCAACTGCCGCCTCATCAGTATTAGCCGGTAAATAAAGTAGCTTAGAGGCTGAGCGCTCAGCGAGAGGATAACGAGCGATTAGATGATCAGGCAGCTCATAATCATAGTCGCTGACGCTTAGGTAGTTAGGAGTATCCATAGCTGCTGGTTCATCGGCAATAGAGGCAGGTTCGGTCAAAATAGTAGGATCCATATTGGTTATGATTCGATCATTAATGAGAGAGATTTTGGCATAATTGTAGCAGAAAGTAGTCTTGAGGGGATAACTTCTAAGTCGTTTGCTAGCTGTTGTATTTGAACCGTCCGTAGAAGGGTAGACAGTGGTAAAAGGGCAAAAAGTATCAGCTAAAACCAAAACTAAAAATCAAATAGATTTAGCTGCGGTAAGCTCTGACTCGCTGGCGCTAAAGAAGAGTAAGTGACGCCGACGAGCCTGATCGGCAGCGTTCGGGCGATATCAGCAAACAGTTTATCAAGCCAATAGTGAGCCGATTCTGCGCTAGTAAACGCGGTGGACAAGGTGTGTGAGCGCGTGATCTGCGTAAAGTCAGCATACTTAACTTTTAGAGTGATGGTATAAGCAATAAGCTGTTTTTTTTGCAATTGACTAAAGGCGTCAGCATTTTGCTCATAAATCTGCGCAAGTAAAGGCGCATCCGCACTCAAGTTATCTCGAAAAGTCGTCTCTGAGCCTACTGACTTGTGTTGCCGCTCGGCTTTAACTTGGCGCAAATCCTTGCCATGGGCAATATCGTAATAAAACTGACCGCGTTTACCAAACTCATTGACCAGTAGCGTCGCCTCAGTACGGCGCAGATCTGCACCAGTACTGATACCTAGCGCATGCATACGCTTAGCAGTGGCCTTGCCAATCCCATGAAAGCGCTCAATTGGTAGGCTACTAATAAAAGCCTCAGCGTCCGCTGGGGTGATCACGGCGATACCATTGGGCTTATTGATGTCCGAGGCGATTTTTGCCAGCATTTTATTAAAGGACACGCCAGCAGAAGCGTTAAGGCCGGTGTGCTCAAGTATTTGCGCGCGTAACCAGTTCGCCATCAAGGTCGCTGAGCCTTTATGAGCACTCAAGCCTGTAACGTCAAGATAAGCTTCATCTAAGGACAGCGGCTCGACTAGCGGGGTCAAGCGATGCATGATTTTGCGAATATCGGCACTAACGGCGCGGTAAACATCGAACCGTGGCCTGACAAAAAGCACCTCAGGACAGCGTTTGCGCGCTTCATAGCAAGACATCGCAGAGCGTACCCCAAACTTGCGTACTTCATAGCTGGCAGCAGCGACCACTCCGCGGCCATTAGGATCACCGCCGACGACTAGAGGCTTGCCCCTTAACTCTGGAAAATCGCGCTGTTCAACACTGGCATAAAATGCGTCCATATCTAAATGAATAATTTTACGCAGAGTCGGTTGGGTTGAGGCAGTCATAGGTACTATTTTACCTTAATTTAAGGATATTTTATGGATCAATATTCTAGATAAGACTCCTTTCATACCAAACTTGCCTTTATTTAAGCTACCGCTCATCGCTATATCAGTACCTTTTATTATAAATTGTTCTTTACAGTAGTATATTTGTACTATTCTAAACTAATAGCTCATTCGTTATAATTAATATGAAGACTATGAAGTTACAGTCAATAATAATAAAACTTAGGGTCGAGCTAAGATGGATAGAACTCTAAGTATTTATTGGCCGATCGGTACATTTTAGAGGTTCAATAATCAAGGAGCTGACGATGAATAGTACTAAAATAGTAGGTAGTGATTTGACCCGCTTTATGCTAATGAGTGGTAACCAAGAGGTTTGGTGTGCGATAAGCGATGAGAGTGATGAGGAGGCCATGTTAGATCACTATGGTAACGACTTCACCGCTTATATCGTGTCTTTTGATAATGATTATTTTTATTGTAATCATGGTAGAGCTTGGGCTTTTGCGGTACCTATAAGGATAGTCGCAGTCGGACAAAGTCCTATAGAAGAAGAATTTAGTCCGGTTAGTTTGAAGTAATATTATCATTTAGCCCAGAATTTAAGATCGAAGAGTTGCCTTGTTATATCGTGATAAACGTTACTATATGATGACTCTATAAGAGTATGACTTAACTCTCTATAGCTATCTTCTAAGAGATATTTAGAAAATAGCTATAGAGGGTTTTTGACAAATGATCCGATAAATCCATAGTTATTAGCAATGTCGATTTGCGATATACTAGGTAACCGCCTATATAACCACTTATAAGTCTATGAGACTAAAACCCTAGTCTACGTGCCATTTAACCCTGTTACTTTTATACTTGGAGTTTTGCGAGAGTAGAGCATATATCAAAACAAGCCTAAATAAGCGATAATGCCTGTCATAGATTCTGTGACGCCCTAATCGGTGCTACACGCTAGAATAATAGCCACAGACATCAATACCGCAAATCTCTAGTACAAGGCCGCTTTGCATGACCAATAACAATCCCTTTAATCTTATTCCACTGACACCTACAGGTAGAAATGAGACAGATAACGTCAATCTCTATTCTCCTGATGACATGATTACTATCTATGAGCAGCAGTTTTTGACCGAAGTGCCTGACGACAAGCTCACCGAGTTTTTGCCCGCTCTAAAAGCCTTTTATGACATCGACGATAATACCTTAGATATCAGCGCCGTGATTTTTGACGCTATTGGCGATGCCGCTATCATTTATAATCATAAAATCAAAGTAGGCGACTATCAGCTATTGGGCGAGCTGGTCAAAGAGAGCATTCTAGAAGAAACTGAAGAGCAATCAAAAGATCAGGCTAATAATGACAGCAACGATGCTCAAGCCTTTACCATCGACTGTCTGCGCACCTTTTATATCAATGAGATCCAAATACCGTATCATTTTAATTTATTCATCCAAGGCGATGGCTACTCGACTTTGACCGAAAAGAACACCGTACTCGAAAAGCTCTACTGGTTCGTCCACGATGGTTTTGATGAGCATTTATTGGGAAATCCTGACGATGTCATAAGCTTAGAGTCTATTAACGCTGAGCTCAATAAATTAGGCATCAGAGAGATGGATTTGACCACTGTTCATGCTGTCGTCAATTACATCGAAGATCACATTATCGATGATGCCATGGCAGACGCGCTCAATGAAAAGATAGATGCAGCGGAGTAAGGTTTTTTATAGAAGGTAGATGTGTAGAAGCAATAGACAAAAAAATACCGCTAAGCTTAATGGTTAGCGGTATTTTCTATATACAGCTATATTTTTTTGATTTCTACAATATCATTTGATTCAATTAGCGATTGGATATTACCAAATAAACTTTGAATATAATCAGACGCTATATGGATATCTAAATCCTCCCTGCTACGCCATTCTTCTAAGAAGAAATATCTACTCGAGTCATTTTCGCTAATATAAAGCTCATATTTCAAGCACCCTTCTTCTTGAAGCGTAGGCTCTATTACACTTTTTAAAAGCGCTTCTAACGTCTCTTTTTGATCTGATTTTGCCTTAAAGTTCGCAATTATTGAAATAGTCATTATTTCACCTTGAATTTGTTTTAGGGCTTGTCCCTATTTTAAAAATGGTGATAAAAATGAGATAAATTAAAGGCAAACAAGGAAAATAACGCAGGTAATATCAAGATATTGGTCAGCTATTTGACACCGTTTGCCAAAGATTTAGCCATTTTTAGCCCATTTAGTCATAAACGCTTGAATTAGGGACACGCCCTAGAAGTTTTCTAATACAATTTTGCCTTTTGACTTGCCTGATTCAAGTAACTTATGTGCTTTTTCCAAGTTTGCAGCGTTAATGTTGCCTAGATTTTGGTTGAGGGTACTTCTAATTTTTTGCTGGTCAACTAATTGGGCAACCTGTTGCAACAGATCACCTTGCTTTTCAATATCATCGGTTTCATACATTGAACGGGTGAACATCAACTCCCAATGGATAGAAATAGATTTAGTCTTAAACGGCATAATATCAAAGGTTTGTGGATCATCGATCAATCCAAGCTTGCCTTGTGGTGCAATCAGAGAAACTATTTGTTCGATATATGTTTCTGTATGATTGGTAGAGAATACGTATTTTGGTTTTGCAATGCCTAGTGTCTCGATTTGTGCATTTAAATCTTTGCTATGATCAATGACATGGTCGGCACCAAGTGATTCCACCCAAGATTTCGTTTCTTCACGTGACGCTGTTGCTATAACGGTCAGATTTGTTTTTGCTTTTAGGAGTTGGATAGCGATTGATCCTACACCTCCTGCACCACCAATAATTAAAATACTGCCAACTTCTGTTTCTGAAATTTGAAACCGATCAAACAGCATTTCCCATGCCGTTATTGCAGTTAATGGCAATGCTGCTGCTTCTGCATTAGATACTGTAATTGGTTTAAGACTGATAATTCGTTCATCGACTGCTTGATACTCAGCATTACTACCATCTCGGGTTAAATCGCCAGCATACCAAACAGAATCTCCTACTTTAAACGAGGTAACTTTTGAGCCAACTTCAATAATTTCCCCAACGGCATCCCAACCTAAAATACGATCGTCTGCTTCAGACGAATTTTTTCTCACTTTGGTATCAACTGGATTCACAGAGATTGTCTGAACTTTTACCAGTACATCACGCTCTTTAAGCGTAGGCTTCGCTTTTTCAATATCTACCAATGAATTTTTAAAATCATCATGGTTGTCTATAACATACGATACGGCTTTCATAGATTTGTCCTCAGCTTTAAAAAAATATAGGGCGTGTTGAACATTCGACCATGGCACTGACAGCGACTATTTTTTAGGCGATTCGATGTTAAAAATAATAAGTTTAGTCATTCTAAGCGCTTATTTTTAACGATGAAGCGGCAAAAAAGAGTCCTGTCCCTGTTGTTGTCGTGAGGGCTGATGCTAAAATTGCCCCATACTGCGTTACAAATCTCGCTAAGGCATCTGCATTATCGTCGCTTTGTTGCCTTGTCTGGAACAATTTTAGCGATCAGCAGTGCCTATTTGCGAATGTTCAACACGCCCTAGTAAAAATGGGAGCGAAGTGCTCCCATTTTATATTATTCAATCATTAAAACTCTTGGCTCGTTGGGCGCAAAACAATTTCATTAATATCTACATCAGCAGGCTGTTCAATTGCATAAGCAATTGCTCGAGCGACTGAGTCAGATGGTATGGCTTGCTTGTAGAAATCAGTAACAAACTCTGAACTCTCTTCATGAGAAGAACCGAATTTTAGTTCTGACTCAATTGCACCAGGCTCAATAGTAGTCGTTCTAATTGTTTCCCCAACTTCATGACGAAGGCCTTCTGAGATGGCTCTTACAGCAAACTTAGTACCGCTATAAACCGTACCTCCTGGACTAAATACTTTTACCCCTGCAACAGATGAGAGATTAATAAAGTGTCCAAAGTTTTGTTTTTGGAAAACAGGTAGGGTAGCTGCTATTCCATAAAGAACACCTTTAATATTAATGTCGATCATACGATCCCATTCATCAACTTTTAGCTCACTTAATGGTGCAATAGACATCAATCCAGCATTGTTTACCAATACATCGATTTGACCAAATGCGCTTAATGCCTTTTCAATAAGTGCTTGCACTTCATGTGGTTTGGTTACATCCACACCAATAAATTCAGCTTGACCACCTTCAGCACGAATGTCGTGAACAATAGCCTCTAATTTTTCAGTACGTCTAGCACCAATGACAACCTTTGCACCTTTTTTAGCAAGTAAGCGAGCAGTAGCTTCACCTAAACCACTACTTGCACCAGTGATAACAATAACTTTATTTTCTATATTATTCATACAAGTAACCTTCAACCTATTTGTCAATCATATTTGAGGGTTAAGTATTACAGCCTTGTTAGGTATAATAAATGAATAATATTATCTTTCAGAATTCCTATTTACGGAATAATTACTATAACACAGGATTGGACATGCAGAACAAATTGGAAATGATGCGTATCTTTTGTGTCGCAGCAGAGTCTCGAAATTTTAAAGAGGCAGCAACTCAGCTGGGTATTTCCCCACAGGTAGTGACACGGGCAATAAAAGAGCTAGAAGAGCAGCGCGGAGAGATTCTGTTCTACAGGAGTACTCGACAAATTAAAATTACTGCTGATGGTGAGCGTCTGGCAAAGCAAGCACGTCTTGCGGTGGAATCGATCGATACTTTGCTTGTAAAAGACACCAAGGAAAAACGAGATGAAATGCGTGGGACTGTCCGTCTTACTGTGTCGTCTGTGTTAGGGCGTAAAGTGGTAGTACCTGCACTAGCAGAATTTGCCATACGTTATCCAGATATTGTCGTGGATTGTGTGCTAACAGATTCACACTCGGATGTGATCGATGAGCGGATAGATATCGGGATCAGATTTGGATTTTTGCCGGACAATCGATATGTGGCAAGGGAATTGGCTAAAGTGAAATTTTATTCTGTGGGTACGCCAGAGTTAATTGATAAGGTTGGAATGCCCAAAAAAATTATTGACCTTGATAAATACCCTCTAACAGCACTATTCGATCATAAAACAGGGCGTTACTGGCCATGGACATTCACCGAAAGTCGAAGCTTTACGCCATCAAAGCCTCGTTTTATTACAGATGATCTAGAAGCTGAATTTCAAGCTATTCTCGCTGGAGTTGGATTTGGACACATGCCTGGATTTCTAGTTTTGCCGTGGCTTAGGAGTGGTAAGCTCATTCATATACTTCATGAGGAAACCTCTCCCGTTTGGCGCCTGTATTTATATCGTCCACAGCGGGGCCCGACACCTTTGCGAATCCGAGCATTGTTTGATTACTTAGTGGAAGTGCTGGGCCGTATAGAAACCTGAATCAGATGGAACTAGGGCGTGTCCCCATTTAGTCATAAACGCTTGAATTAGGGGCACGCCTAACCTTTTTTCTACAGTCAGTTCGAAATAAAAGTGTTATAAATTTAGAGACGCTACTGGTATAAATTTTACTTGCGTGCTGCGTTCCCAGAGGCTGCGCAAAATTCATCCCAGCAGCGCTATACCATTTTTAGAGCGAATCGACTATAGAAAGTAGAAATCAGATAAGACCATCATGTATTTAGAGTAACTACAATTTTTCCTATTTGCTGATTTGATTCAAGATAGCGCTGAGCGTCATGCATGTCCTCAAAGTTAAAGCAACGGTCGATCACTGGACGAAGGTATCCTGCACCTATACTGCTCAGAATAAATCGTCTGGCTTGCTCCCTTAGAACAGGGTCATGGAGAACCTCAAGGAACAAAAAACCTCGCATGGTTAAGCTCTTGCGTAATGCAATTTTAAGGGGAAATGGTGTAATCTCCGGGCTAAGCGCACCATGCATAACCATAGTTCCTCCTACAGACATCGCTTTTGCAATCTGTTCAATATGAGGCCCTCCTACAGCATCGAAGGCGACATCAAGATGTTCTCCACCTAAACGTAAAACAAGCGCCTCATACAAATCTGGTTCGTCTTCACTGGCTATAACATTTTTAACACCGAGATCCAGTAAACGCTGCTTTTTCTCTATCGTCTGTGTACTTGCAATGACCTTAGCACCCGCTGCTTCAGCTATCTGTATCGCAGCTAGTCCTACGCTACTTGAAGCTGCTGTGATCAAGATCGTTTTTCCTTTCGATAATCCACCAGCATGGATTACACCACCCCAAGCCGTCAAATACTGCATCCAGATTGAAGAAGCTTCTTCCCAGCTTAAATTATCGGGTTTGTGAACTAAAAAAGTTTCTGGAATCAGAAGCTTGTCCGCATATGTTCCATATTTGGCTAGATTGTCAGTCGGAAGAATCGATACTGCATCTCCTGGAGAAAATTGGCGTACACCTTCACCTACCGCAAGAACTATGCCTGCTCCCTCATATCCCAGACGAGAAGGGAATACTGCCTTTTGAATATAAGTACCACGCCGAAACATTACATCAGCCCGGTTGAGTCCGATCGTTTTAATCTGTATTAGAACTTCTCCTGCGGCTGGTAAAGCAACAGGAAGTGTTTCTAATGTCAGAACATCTGTATCTCCAATACAATTGAAGCGCCAAGTGTTGGCCTGAAGTGCGTTAAATGACATCGATAACTACCTTAATATTGGCAGAGCGATCTTGAACAGCATCATGAGCCTCAATCGCTTGGTCTAGAGTAAAATGACGAGGATCAACAATAGCACGCAGTTTACCTTCCTCAACGAGACGAGTCGCGGTCTTAAGGATATCACCATGATGAGAACGGCGATTGCCTGTTAACGTCGGCATTAGGACGAATACGCCAGACACTGTGGCACACCGTAGAGATGAATTCGCTAAATTATGATTGCCAAATGCAGCACAGCTGGTGATGTGGCCATAGTGAGTCGTCATGGAAAGTGACGCTTCGAGTACTGGACCACCCACAGTGTCGTAAACAATGTTAAAACCTTGACCCTCAGGGCTTGCAGCAATAATGTCATCGGAAGATGCTGTCGTGTAATCGAGAGGTGTTGCACCGAGTTCTGAAATCAGTGATTGATCAGCTGTACGACCAGTCGCCCAAACATTTGCATCAAGTGCTTTTGCAAGCTGAACAACCATATAACCAACGCCACCAGCACCACCCTGAACCAGTACAGTTTGCCCTGGTTGGACCTTAGCATTATCCACTAAACCTTCCCAAGCGGTGAGGAACGTCAATGGTAGTACTGCTGCCTCGCGCATAGAGATATTCCGTGGCTTTAATGCGATCAGATCAGCATCTGCTACAACATATTCTGCTAAAGATCCTTGAAGACCACGAACGCCACCTATCAGACCGTAAACTTCATCTCCGACGTTGAAGTGGGTGACACCTTCACCAACAGCAGTTACAACTCCAGCCATATCCGTTCCCAACACGGCAGGAAGCTCTGGCATAGCATATGTTGCTTCACCAAGACGAATTTTATAATCAATAGGGTTTACACCACTGGCATGAATACGTACTAGAACTTGCCCAGCCTCTGGTTGAGGTATAGGGAGTTCTACACGTTTAAATTCATGATCACCAAAATTTTCTAGGATAAGCGCATTCATCATCTTATTCATAGTTGTTCCTTATTCTTAACTGGGGGATGATATGCACAATACCAAAGTAAATTAATCCAATAAATGATATTTATAGGATTTAATAATTCCTAAATAATGAATAATGAATATCATCCGCTCACTAAAAATATTCTAGTACAGTCTGTAAAGGCAGTTTAATCTAAACTGTCGGTAGTATTTTCAAGGCTTGAAACGTTCAAAATATCTACAAAGTGGCTAAAATTTGAAACATAATTCTAAAAGGTCACAGCATTACAAAGAACATTAGCCAAAATAAAAAATGGGAGCTAAAAGTCCCATTTTTTTGTGACTTTCGCATAAGCTCTATGATGTTAATTTAAAAAAAACTAAAAACAGGGATAGAAAATTTTCGCTAAAGAGCTTTTTGATTTTCGATTTATAAAAAATATTGCTCTTTTTATACTATGGGGTACTATAGTATAAAAGCTAGCAAATAAGGAGGTCTGATGCCTAATCAGGTTGAAGACAAAAAAAAGATTCTTCTACGCGTCAGAAGGATCAAAGGTCAGACGCAAGCGATTGAAAAAGCGTTAGAAGACAATGTGGAATGTGGTGCAATTCTGCAACAATAGCATTATGTCGAAATAAAAACCCAGATTTTGGCTCAGCTATGGGAAATTGTTTTAACTTTTGTACAACAAAACTGTCTGACATGCATATATTAGAAATGTCAGAATCAGTTTTAATTCTAATAATTATGGAGTTTTAGTCATGCTTAAAACAGCTTTATATGTCCGTCTTGAAGCTAAACCGGGTAAAGAAGACGAAGTGGAAGCTTTCCTTAAAGCCGGTTTACCTATTGTAATGGAAGAACCTGCGACAGTTGCGTGGTTTGGCCTACGTCTTGGACCTACAACATTTGGTATTTTTGATGCATTTCCTGATGAGGCGGGTCGCGAAGCACATTTATCTGGCAAAGTTGCAGCTGCTTTGATGGATCAGGCCGATGAGCTATTTTCAGAGCCACCGTCTATTGAAAAAGTAGATGTTTTGGCTAGTAAACTACCAGGTCATACCGACACTTAAATGTATGAGGGTGCTGCCTGAAATTTTGAATGAAAGGCAGCACTTCAACATATCGCTACGATCATCAATGTACTCAAATCGACCGTAAGCGCTTCCATTAGTATCTTTAGTGGTATGACCCAATGCCATCTCTACAAGCACAAGCGGATACTTTAGCTGCTCTTGTAAGAGTGTCTTTGCTGTCGCTCTAAAACCATGAGCACAATGTATGTTTTGATAACCTAAATCCTTGAGGCGTTTGTTTGCTGTATTTTCAGAGATGATCTGGTGCTTTTTTGCCGTTTCGCTAAAAAAGACATATTCGGTATGACCATTAATCTTTTGCTGTTCACGTAGTATAGCTATAGCTTGAAGAGGTAGGGGAACAACCATATCTTTAACCATAGTTGGACTTAGCTAATTGGCTCTTAATAAGTGCCGCAGGATTGCTGCTACAAAATCCACGAGCCCCAGCATAAATAAATACGTCACTAGCGTTACCTGCACAGCGTTCAGCCTTATCTGTGGGCTTACCAGCTTTATGTAATGAATTAGCTTGGATGTCTAGTAACACTTCGAGCATTCTAGGTGAGCCAATTTCACTAATAGGTTCATTACCAATATAAGAACATATAAGCTCTAAACGGCCTTTCTTACGAACAAGCGTGTTACCTTTTTGAGTTTGCTCTAAGCTATCGAAATACTCTAAAGCAAAATCACTGAAAGATTTTTTAGTTTTACTAGGGCGTGTCCCTAATTCAAGCGTTTATGACTAAATGGGCTAAAAATGGCTAAATCTTTGGCAAACGGTGTCAAATAGCTGGCCAATATCTTGATATTACCTGCGCTATTTTCCTTGTTTGCCTTTAATTTATCTCATTTTTATCACCATTTTTAAAATAGGGACACGCCCTAATAAGACTATTTTTTTATTTATTCACGATAAGGTTTAGGGTCAATATTGCGGCTTAATAGATCTTCATATTCATACCAAATTTTACAGGCACGTGAGAACGATACGTTTGGATATACACCAAGCGATATACGTTTGTTTTTTGAATGAGTAGGGGACAGGTAACGATAAACCCAAGACTTAGTGCCATTAGGTCTGACCATAAGATAAAGCATCGGATGGTTTTTTGACAGAGACCAGATATTCTTTAACATAGGCTTTATGACTGCTGATGCTACGGTCAGAGCTGATCGGCTTGCGTGCTTCCATGACTGCCACCCCTAATGTACATTTAAAAACCAGTGTACATAGTAGTGTACATCAGATGCATGGATTAGGATAGATTCATAGGACAGTATGAAACACCAGATACGTCAAAGCCCCTGATATCAGGGGCTTTGACGGCTCTATAAGTAACTATAGAACTATATATTGGTACCAGTGGTCGGACTCGAACCGACACGCTTTTAAAGGCAACGGATTTTGAATCCTTTGGCTATCTCAAATAACTAGATATACTTAACGATAATAAGCAATGAGTAGAGATAAAATATATTTATAAACAATGACTTAGGGTTAAATTAACTATATTTAGCTATAACTAAAAAGATGTAACAATATTTTTCAAGTATCAAATAAGTATCAAAATTACTTTTAAAAATTGGTTTGTTTAACTAGTTTTAGATCTCGTCGTTAATTTTAATATGATGAAACGCATTTATGTAACGGACTTCGATTCAGTTAAGAGTACCAAAAAAGTTATCAGCAGATTGTACAAAATATTAAATTATATAGATTGTAATAATTAAACTTTGACCCAACCGTTTATCCCTAATTATTACATTGAATGCGCAGCATATCGAATCAGCTGCGTACATTTATTTATTGCTTAGCCAATAAGCTCTCTAGTATAGTTAAGTCTTTATAAAATCGATACAGCCCATATCATAAAACAGTTTAGGGAGATTATTCTCCATCCACCCTTGGCGCAGAAACTTAGCCTGTGCCCATTTTTTCTCAATAGGGTTTAGATCAGGGCTGTACGGTGGTAGCCAAAGAATACGATGGCCATGTCTGTTGAGTAGCTTTTGAATACGTTTGCCTTTATGAAACCGAGCGTTATCCATGACAATCACGCATTTAGTCTTGAGACTTGGAATTAAAGTGTGTTTGCACCAGTCGTAGAATATGGTGCCATTGATGTTCTGCTCAAAGTAATCAAGCGCAAAAAGCATTTTTTCATAGAGAGCTCCGATGACGTTGGTTCGCTTTTTTGCTTGCCAGTTGTAGCTATCGATACAGGGTGTACCAATCGGTGCATAGCCATGAGAACGAATGGTTTCAGCCTCAAAGCCGCGCGCGTATATATAGACAATGGGGTAGCCTTGCTGCGTAAAGCTATCAAGCTTATTCTGGAATACCGCTCTTTTTATCGGACACGCTTTTGGATGTTCTAAGGTCTTTTTTTTGACTGATACCAAGACGCTTTAAAGCATTAAAGATGCCAGTCTTACTACAGTTCAAGCGACGAGCTCTTTCATAGTTATAATCATCTGGATATGTTTTTACGTCTTCAATCAATGCGTCATCAGGTATTTTAGTTGGTGCTTTATTTCTGGTTGTTTTAGGAGTTAGGTTCTGCTGCCAGCTGTGAATGGTGCTGGTGCTAAGTCCATAAAACAGCGCAGCTTCTCGTATGGTCATGCCATCAGCGATGCTAGAAAGTACCTGTTTGCGATAGTCTATTGAATAAGTCATTGTTTATTTCATTAATTAAGATTGTTATAAATATTGTATCGGTTTTATTTGGATTAGACTATACATAATTCTTTATTATACATTAGATACAAGCAGTCCTTAGTAGTCCAAATGCATTTAATATCACTGATCCTCTTCAGATTCGAGCGATTGTCATTAAACTATTGATTTAGCGCGTTTGGATAGTCGAGCTTATTATTTGCTTATGCTTCCTAAAGGTGCAGATGACCTTTTTTTAATATTTAGTACTCTTCATAAGTAGCTTTAAGGTCACGTTAAGACATTTCTTTACCAAGGATCCATATTAGTCCAAGCATAAACATAACCGAGAACCTCTAAGCTGTCTGTTTTGGATTTAGAAATTTTCTCATCTGGATATTCCTTGTTCTTACATTGTAGTAGCAGGCCACCATCAGACTGATTAAATAGTGCTCTTACCCCGTAAAAGCTATCCGTTCTTATCAAGTAAAACTTGCCGTTTTTTATAGTGCGTTTAGTTAAATCTACTGAGCACTGTGCACCAATAGTGATTATCGGCTGCATGCTATGGTCTTCTTGATTATAGAATAGGGTCTTACTTAAGTTACTGTTCGTCCGTTCAGCAATTTCAGATTGCGACCTTAATGGTTGTTCTACATGTTTAAAATTTTCTATAAAAACACTTAAATTGGGATATTTCTTTATCTGTTCTAAGGTCGACCTATTTTCAATAAAATCATCCGCTCTTTCCTCCCATTCTAGCCACTCTTCATACTCTTCGATTTGACGCTCTTGTTCAGCAGAAGGCTCGTATCGTTTTTCAAACTCTTCATGCTCACTAAAAATCTTATTCTCAAACTCTTCTTTTAAAAATCTAATACTATACGGAAGTCTAGGTTCTAAACCGAGCTCTGTAATGTAATGATCCCTCATACTTTCTTCGTAAGCGTTCATATAGTCCATAGCGTCGTCAATATCTTCATAAGAACTATAAGGATATTCACCATTCAATAACCAATATTCTGATTCACCTAGAACCTGTGAAAGGCGGAGTAAATATTCGCCACTTGGTTTGGCTTTACCAGCTAACCATTTTGATATGCTTCCTTTAGAAACCCCCGTAGTTTTAACAATATCTACTTGTTTAAGTCCTTTCGCCTTCATGCACTCTTTAATTCTATTAGCCATCTGTTTTAGATCTTCACTCACAAATTTCCCCTTAACTCATAAAAAGTTTCTTGTATTTATTTTATCACGAGAAACTTTTAAAAGAAATAGCATAAAATAGTGATTTCTTATGCCATAGCTACTTGTACCCTGCTATACATGAAAGTTACATTACTTAACAATAATAATTTAGGTTTCGATTGATTTTGATAGTTTCGAGAGTAAACTATACTTACTAGTATTTAGAAGTAATAATCTATATCGACAAGGAAAGAAGTTATGTATCGCAAAAAAACTTGGTCAGAATATACAGATGATGAAAAAGAGATTTTAAAACAAAAAGTCATTGAAGCTGCTCCAGAAACTCCTTTTCCTCCTGAATTTGCCGCCGCCTATATTGGCAAGTCGTTGCACACATTACAACATATGCGCTGTCATCAATCAGACGCTATTACTTATAGCAAAGCTGGCAGGCATGTTTTATATCGTAAAAAACATCTTGATGAATATCTTGATGTCTGCCAAAGGTCATGTACATCAAATTAAATGTTTGTGAAAAGTATTAGTAAATTCAGGACAAATTATATTTAAGGATATTAATGATGAGGAATTCAAAAAATACACCAATTAGCTCTAGTGCCATGCATTATGTTAATCATAATTTCGGTGACTGGGAGCTTGAAACTCGCCATATGACGCGTATAGAGAAAAGCATATATTTAGATATGCGTACGAATTATTTAAAAGATGGTAAGCCGTTTACTTCTGATGTAGATCTATTGGCGCACAGGTTATCTTGTAACAGTGATAATGAAAGAAAGGCCTTAGAAATAATTTTAAAAGATAAATTTAAATTGGATAAACGTACTAAATCTTATAAACACACTGCGTGGGAAACTACTCTAAAAAATTATAGGGCTCGCAACTGGGAAAATAGTACAAACGATACAACAGGCAGTAGTGATGTCACGACTGATGATAGTAACACTATCTCAAACACTCCCTTAACTGATGCTCAAAGAAAAGCCAAGTCACGTGATGCTGAAAAGATAATGCGTCAGCAGTTATCAGACATAGGTGTAGATAGCACAGGCACTAAAGGCATGACTAAGTTGCGAAAATTATTTGACATACATCAGCATAAAATTAACTCAAACAACAATAACATTGCAACGTGTCACTCTGAGAGTCACGCAAAAAGAAGCTATAACTATAAAACATGAACTAGAAAACAGAAAACAAGAAACATTTGAGAGAGAGGCGCACTCACAAGGTTCTTCTATTGTGTGCTCAGATGTTCAAACTGATTTTGTTGAGCAAAATGATACTAACCATGATTTATCCACTAGCGGTTATGATGGTATTGAAAAATGGCAAGCACCCTCAAAGAGCGTTATGCAAGTTGATCTATCTCAGGCAAGTGTGAAATTAGAAATGACAGATAATGAGTATAAGTTACACGTTGAAGATTTTAAAACTTATTACGCAGAGAAGGCTCAGAACGGCAAGCCTTTAGAAAGTGAAGGTATTCGTAAGCTAAGACTACGCCAATGGTTACAACGTGTTGCAGATCGCCAACTCACTACTAAAGAGCAGACTGATAAACGCTTCAATATCGATGATGAAGACTGGGAAAATGAGAGAAGTAGCAAATCAAATAAGAATGATAGCAGAGAGAGTACGACTGATGTTTATCACCCAAGTCATAAAAATTCATCAACTTCTAAAGTTAAAGCCAACCCTAAAATTAATGTAGTTCTTAACGGATTATGGAAATCAACTTTACCTAAAATGTCAGTTGATGAAACCTACTCATATATAGAACAGCATCACATGCCAGGCGAGTCGAAGGATGAGACGTATGATCGATTGATAACTGAAATACAAAAAGAAAATAAATTTGAGACAGTATGAAAACTACAAACTTAAAACCGAATCAAAAGCTTATTAATTTAAATAGAGACAAATTGCTTATACATCCGCAAGCTGAGCAAGCTTTAATAATTTGGCAAAGACTCAGGCTCAGCTCATCTTCTGTAAGCATTAGATATCTAGATAAGTTTTATTGCCCGCCTATTAGAGTGATCAAAAACAGTAGTGATACATTATTTTTTATTAATGATTTTAAGAGAGTTGATGAGATATTAAGACTGCAAAGTACGGACAGTTATCCATGTCTCATCACACCAGAAAGTATTAAAGATATTCAAATGCTGGCATGGGCTGAGGTAGTGCAACTCGTCAACCTAAAAAATATTAATCACCCTGACTTATTTAAGGCGCTTCAGCAGAAAGCGCCCAGCTCAGTTATTTGTAAATTGATGCGCATAGATGTTTTATCCGTTGAGTCGTATTGTAAATTTGCAGGTATTAAAAAGGCAAACTTTGAGTATCAACAATGTAGAAAAGCTATTGAGAACGATGTGATAGGTATTCCAAAAAAC
Organism: Psychrobacter submarinus; assembly: GCF_904846685.1. Lineage (GTDB taxonomy): Bacteria > Pseudomonadota > Gammaproteobacteria > Pseudomonadales > Moraxellaceae > Psychrobacter > Psychrobacter submarinus. The sequence goes on along the minus strand of NZ_CAJHBQ010000001.1, from coordinate 650,090 downwards.
ATGGATTGGCTGGCGAACTAATTATGATGAATTTAAATAAGAATGAGCTAAAAACAGTTCTTAATAAGTTAATACCTGAAGGTTCACCTGACAGTCTAAAAATACAAAATTTGATCATTTACGTTTTGGGCTTTAGACCAAATTTTGCTTTGAATATAAACTTCGCTATAGATGTGTTTGAGGTTAATTTTACAGAAAGTGAATGCTTTGACATAGCAACTATTATTATTAAAGAGCAGAAAACTGAAGAATGGGCTGTAACATACATGCTCGTACTGTTTTATAAAAGATATGGAACGGTAGATAGCAAAAACAGTGCTTGGCAGTTTATGAGTGTTTACCTGCAAATAATTATAAGAATCACAATGCGTGGGGATAATCACTTTGCTAAGGTCAGTCAGTTAGGTGTTAGAGTCAGAATGGGATTGAATGCACACAATCCACAATCTGAGCTAATAAATCAGCTTATTGATATACATGCCCAGCGGAGTTCATTAGAAAGTGTACTACATGCTATTTGCCAGTATGAGGTTTTAACTAAGCAGTCAGAAGCCTCAAGTAAGGTTGTTAATAAAAAGCTGGCAGGAAAGATTGGTCGTATTAGGCTCGCTTACGAGGTCGTAGCGGAAGATAAGGCGTTTATTGGCAAGACTTATTCTAAGTCTGATGACACTGACAATAATAGTGTTGGTTTAAACAAGGTTTTTCTTGATAGTGATGATGAACCACTTAGAGCCACTATATTTGGAATAAGTCACCAAAACGATAATGTGTCCTCCAATGAAAATTTAGCTGATGATGATCCAGAGAAGCTTTTAGATAACGATTTTAAGCCTTCTAGATATACTGCTAAGTCTGCTGAACTGCAGCAATGGAAAATTAAAAATAACTTTCGTCACACTAGGCGCAATCAATTTGGCTTTCCAACAAGTTTGCGGCAGCTAAGTTTACTGAGTATTCAAATATTGTTTGATAGAGTCTGGCAACTTTCAATGGTTACGGATGATGATAGTCGTTTTGGCTATGTAGTTATCTTAATGTCATTGCTTAGTGGACGTAAGATCCAAGAAGTCATTAATGAAATTGGTAAAGAGAAAAGCCAACGCACATGGCTCAGCAGTAAAAAAAGGATAGATGAAAGCTACTATGCTTTAAAGATCGTAGTAAACGTCACTATGAATCGCAGAAGTCATCTAATACAACATCGTCAAAGCATTGATAACGAATTTATACTTCTTTTACCTCCTCAGTTGCATTCCATTATAGAAAAAATAGTCAATATCGAAAATACAGATATATCTGAAATATTAAAAGACCTACAAGAACAATTAGACCTGCCTGCACTCAGTTATCAACACATAAATTTAGCTCTATATTTCATCATAAAAAATAAGTTAAATGAGCCATTGCACGCTGATTTAATCACTGGTGTTGACGTTAGACATAGCTCGCCTCTTTACTACACAAGCATTGATTCTAATAGTATTGAGAATACATATAGAAGTGCCATTTTATTGATGGGCAAGCATTGTCCTAATGTGATTCAAGCAAAGCTTCGTCAAGACTACAAATCTAAATCAGAAAATATAGAGCGTCAGAGTTATATCGGTAGTGAGATGGCTTTAAACAAACTAACATGTCAAAAGTTCTTTGCAGAACTAGCGAATGGAGCCGAAAGTTTTAATGGACGCCTTGAGCGAAACTTAAGTATTCGAAAGGATCGTTATATAGAGCAGTTTAATGCCTATGGTATTTGGCTATGGCATATTATCATGATTCAGACAGGTATAAGACCTGTTGTACATGCGCCAGGTGTGTTAAACCAGCTTGATTTTATAGCAGGGTTGTTTTGGGTCTCTGATAAAGAAGAGCGTCAAGGACAAGAGCAGGGAAGACTCATACGAGACCATCCCAGATTCTGTGTAACTGCCATTTAGATTAAATGCCTGCTAATACGATCATCAAACATAATCATAAAGCGATTAAGGGCAGACGTCCAGTTACGGATGGGCATCGACCACTTTTTGGATGCCTGCTGAGTCGCCAGATAAATCACCTTGAATGCTGCCTCATCAGAGGGGAACACCTTACGCTTATTCACTGCCGTCCGAATCACACTGTTTAGCGACTCTATCGCATTGGTGGTATAAATCACTTTTCTGATGTCTTTCGGATACTCAAAGAACACCGTTAGGCCCTCCCAGTTATTACGCCAAGACTTGACCACGTGCGGGTAATCTTTGCCCCAAGTCTCATCAAAGTGCTCAAGATTGGCCTCTGCCATCTCAAGGGTATCAGCACCGTAAATGGCCTTTAAATCAGCCGCTACGGCCTTCTTATCTGTCCAAGGTACAAACTTCATGGAGTAACGTACCATGTGTACGATACACAGCTGAACCTGTGCCTTTGGATAGACGGTGTTAATGGCATCAGGGAAGCCCTTTAGACCATCGACACAAGCGATTAAGATGTCTTGTGCGCCACGGTTTTGAAGCTCGGTAAGAACACCTAGCCAGAACTTAGCGCCTTCATTCTCTGAGAGCCACATACCAAGCAGCTCTTTTTTACCGTTAAGGTTAACGCCTAGGGCTAAGTAAATGGCTTTGTTGATGATCTGCTTGTCTTGACGTATCTTCACGACGATGCAGTCTAGATAGACAATAGGATAGATGCTGCTCAGTGGCCTGTTCTGCCATGCGGTGATGTCATCTAAGAGTTTATCCGTGACTCTTGAGACAAGAGAGCTTGATATATCAACGTCGTAGATGTCTTTGATGGTTTCGACAATTTCAGTGGTGGTTTGACCCTTGGCATAAAACATGATTATTTTATCATCGAGACCTGAGATACGGGTTTGATGCTTACGCACTAACGCAGGTTCAAAGTCACCATCACGGTCTCTTGGGGTGGAGATCTCAAGATCGCCTGTGTCACTGCGGACGGTCTTTTTAGTGTGGCCGTTGCGCTTATTGGGCTTGTCTGCCTTCTCATGTTTAGGGTAGCCGAGATGATCTTCCATCTCAGCTTCTAAGGCAGTATCAATAAAGGATTGCATGAGCTGCTTTTGAAAATCTTTGATGTCATCGAAGCTTTTCATGCTACCAGCCATTTGCTCGGCTAGTTTTTTAATGTCAGATTGAGTCGTCATTGCTTATTCTCCTGTTAATGGATTATAAGCAGTTACACAGTTTTTAGGAAACTCCCAATAGTAGCGATACGTCATCTATTAAATGACCTATCGCTACTATGTTTAGAGCTCTCTATCTTTAGAGTAATGTCTTTAGAAGCTATTCTCTTTCTAATACCACTCTGTAGCGAGCATTACCGCTTTCTAAGCGCTCAAACGCTTCGTTAATCTCAGACATTTTATAGGTTTCAGTTACTGGCTGGATATTATGTCGAGCAGCAAAATCTAACATTTTGCGCAGCGTCGATGGTGAGCCACCGGGTGAGCCTGATAGGCTTTTTTGCGCCATAATCATGGGCGCGACCGATATCTCTAGCGGTGCTTCTAATATACCAACAAAGTGTAGTTTGCCCTTTGGCTTCAATGTCTGAACAACCAGATCCCAATTCATATCGACGTTTACCGTTGAGATGATCAAATCAAAAGAACCCGCGACTTTTTCGATTTCGCTATCTTCTCTTGAATTTAGCGAATGATGAGCACCCATCTCTTTTGCTTCTTCCAGTTTCGACTCACTGGTGAATGCGGTCACTTCACAGCCCCATGCATTGGCAAACTGCAATGCAAGATGACCTAAGCCACCAATACCGATCACGGCTACTCTTGAGGTTGGTGTGATACCGTACTCTATAAGTGGGTTAAACACGGTGACACCGCCACACAGCAGTGGTCCCACTGCATTAAAATCTAGACCTTCAGGTACTTTTATGACACTGGTATCTTTTGCGCGTACTTTATCTGCAAAGCCACCATGGTTACTAATGATCGTCCCTTCTTGCTCAGGGCATAGGTTATGATCTCCACCGATACATAGATCGCAGACGTTGCAGTACCCTTTATGCCAACCAAGTCCAACTTTGTCGCCTAGCTCCAGATGCTTGACATGTTTACCCTTATTGAGGACTTTACCTGCAACTTCATGACCACCGACGAACGGGTACTCGGTCATGCCCCATTCGTTTTGCCACATTGATAGATCACTGTGGCATATGCCGCAGCTGTGTACTTCGATTTCTACTTCGTGATCACCTAGAGCACCTGGGTCATACTCATAAGGTTCAAATTTGCCACCTTTCTCTTTTGCTGCATATGCATTAATCATCGTTATTCCTTATTTTTAGTCATTGTGATAGTTAGATTTTTGGTCGTTGTGATTGTTGATTTATAACTCTATTAGCGATTGGGACATCAAATACATTGTTGAGGTCATTTTTTGCCAAGGGATCAACATTACTAAGATATTTACTGAGATACCTGTTGATTCGATATAGAAAATATTTTGGATACAAACGTTTTGAATAGAAATAAAAACGTCTTCAATAAATCCAATTGAGCGGACTATAGCAAAGACTGACGCTATAGTCAATGCACTACAAAAGAGTTATGTTTTGGATGAATATCATAAAACAATTTAGATAAGTCATTTTCCATCCAACCTTGGCGTAAAAACTTCACTTGAGCCCACTTTTTCTCGATGGGATTTAAGTCAGGACTATAAGGAGGTAAGAATAATAGCCTGTGACCATGCCTGTTAAGCAGCTTTTGAACGCGCTTATGAAAGGCTGCATTATCCATAACGATTACACATTTTCTCTTAAGCTTTGGTATCAGCGTGAACTTGCACCAGTGATAGAAAATCTTTTTATTAATGTTGGTCTTTAAGCAATTGAGTGCAAACAGCGTTTTGCCATATAGTGCACCAATGACGTTGGTTCGATCTTTGGCTTGCCAATTGTAACTGCCAATGCAGGGGCTACCAATGGGTGCATAACCACAAGGACGCATCGTTTCACTCTCAAACCCACTTTCGTCCATATAGACAATAGCAAAGCCTTGAGCAATGTAGTGGTTAAGCTTGGCTAGATAAGTCGCTCTTTTCACAGGACAGGCTTTGGGATGCTCAAGTGTCTTTTTTTTTGCTAACACCAATACGCTTTAAGGCTTTACTGATGCCTGTTGGGCTACAATCAAAACGCTGTGCTCGCTCATAGTGATAATCGTCAGGGTGGTCTTTGACATCTTGAGCTAAGGCTTCATCCTCTATTTTGTAGGGCTTAATATATCGAGTGGTTTTACTATGAAGACGCTTTTTCCACTTCTGGATAGTCGTTGGACTGATATCATAGAAAACAGCAGCTTCAGCAAAGGTCATGCCCTCATCTAAGCTTTTTAAGACTTGTTTGCGATAATCTAGGGAGTAAGTCATGGTTATTTATTGTGGTAGTCGTTTAGTTGATTTATTTTATAACATTTTTGTGGTCAGGTGACTATACTTAACTCCAGCCAGTAAAGAATTTAGTATTAAGTATTATGGTTTATTAGATATTGTCAAACATGAAGTACCCGATGATATAGATTCTATATTAAAGAATAAAGAAATTTTTCTTAAACCTGACTGTCCAGAAAACCAATATATATGGTCGCGTTGCTTAACGACTATGAGGAAAGAATCGATAGAGAGTTCAGATGTCAGAATTTTTGCAGGAGGTAAGTTAGGGGGATACTTAGGTAAGATGCCTGGAGTACTAGAAGAGTTTCTGATAGCTATCGACTTAAATAAACCGATATATTTGGCTGGAGGTCTGGGTGGACTTTGTCAAAAACTGTGTGACAGTATTCTAAATAATGAAATAAGCGAAGAATTTACTGAAGAGTGGCAGATAAGTCATAATGCGAGATATATCGAACTTCAACAGATTGCAAAAAGTAATTCTTTTGAGGCTGATTACGAACAGGTAAAAACGTTAATTCTAGGTTTATCGGTTGAAAAATTGTCTTTAAGATCTGGTTTAAGTAAAGAAGACTACAATCGCTTGATGACGACGCCTTTTGTTGACGAAGTTGTTCATTTGATACTTAAAGGGTTAAACCAGTTAGAAGGCAAACCCCAATATTAAGCACACCACCTAAGTAAAATGATAAATACAAACCCCCATATCAACAACATCACCTAAGAAAATTAGACTTCACACTTTAGCCCTATACGCTATATAAGTAATAGCATATATGGCTTTTTTGACTTATCAAAATAGAATAGACCTATAGTAGGTCTATATATTATTAATATTTTGAACACTAGGATATTGAGGTGTATGCTACTTAGCAATCAATAATCCTACAGTAACTTCAAAACAATACTCATCTTTGATAGTGATATTGACCGTCCCTTTATGAGCATTAGCAATAGCCTGAACGATAGATAAACCCAAACCTGAGCCTGAGTGGTGCTGGCTAGTTTTATCATGACGATAAAAGCGCTCAAACAATCGATCTGCTTCGCTTTGGTTTAACGGTTTTTCTAGAAGATTAGTAAAAGTTATCTCTAGCCAAGATTGCTTCGCGGTTTGAGTGTTACTTTGATCGTCTTCAAGCATCTTATAAGTATTAACGGAAGTATTTGGAGTGTTGACAGTGGCTGATATTGTGACGACACTATTACTAGCGGCGTAGTAGATCGCGTTTGATAGCAGATTAGCAAATAGCCTTTGCAATAAACCTTCATCGCCTAATACTGCCTTAAAATCTCCTAATTTTACAAAAGTTATTTTACGATCCTCGGCAATCATTTCAAAGTAATCTAACAGCTTATTGATTAGGACCTCAGTATCTACAGTAGTCACTTGCGAATCACTCAGTCCTTTTTGGGTTTTTGCTAGCAGTAGCATGTTGTTAATCATCGACGATAATTGCTCTAAGGTGTCATGTTGCTGATGTAATTGTTCGACATATTCCTCTTCCTCTCTAGGCTTATTTAACATGACTTGCGTTTGCGTAATCAGCGTCGCTATTGGCGTGCGTAGCTCATGCGCGATATTGTCTGAAAATCGCGACAACGACTCAAAATTGCTTTCAAGCTTAGCCATCATCGAGTTATAGGATTCTGCTAAAGGTCTTAGCTCTAATGGCATATCACTAACTATTACTCTTTCGCTCAATCTTTCAGGATGAATACCTTTCATCCTTTGCACGATAGTGGATAAAGGGGCAAAACCCCAATACACGCTTAAGGCTGCTATTGAAACCAACAGTAGTGTGATGGCAAATAGGATCAGACTAATTTGACGGTTAAACTGTAATAAATACTGATGATGCACGTCAATGGGTAAGGCGATAAGGGCAAGCATGTCATCGTCTCCAATAACCATAGCTCGATAACGTCTGTCTTTAATATTTATTACAAACTGTCTGTCATCATGATTTTGCTGTAATGATAATAGGTTAAAGTCGGCACTTAATTCATTAGCAAAGTTTTTGGGAGTACTAGATAGCAATCGCCCCTCTTTATCAGCAATGATAGTTTTTAGATCGTAATCTAGCGCTGATGAATGCAGGTGATCATCATTTTCTGTGGCTATTGTAGGAAGTAGATTTGAAGAAGCTTTCGAGCTTAGCGGTTGTTGAGTGTTTGATGGACTTTGAGGCTTAGGTAGTGTCTGAGAGGCTATTTGGTTATCCGCCTCTGTTACGCGCTTACGTAGATTAAAGGCTGCGTGGGTAATGATTTCAGCATCCATTTGCTCAAAATGGCCTTTAACAGAGTGCTGTACCCAGATATAGATTATCAACTGCGATAAAACGACAAATATCGTCAATAAAAACACAGTTCGCCATAGTAAGGGTAAGCGTCGATTGTCCAATCTATTTATCATATTGGCTATCTTCCGTTTCGCTGGCAGCTTTATTACTAGCTGAAACGTCGACAGCATCTAATCGGTAGCCCATGCCACGCACAGTATGAATTAGCTTGGTATCAAACTCATCGTCTATTTTTATACGCAGACGTCTTATTGCCACATCAATCACATTAGTATCGTTATCAAAGTTCATATCCCATACTTGTGAAGCAATGATTGAGCGTGGTAATACTTCACCGCGGCGCTCTAATAGAAACTGTAATAGGGAGAACTCTTTTGCGGTTAGTTTAATGGGCGTGTCTCCTCTATGTACAGTGCGCTTAGCAATGTCCATTTTGAGATCCGCTATTTGCATGAGCGTACTTTTATAGTCGGCTTGATTGGCGCGTCGTAATAAGCTTTTTATCCTGACTATTAACTCTGCAAAGGCAAAAGGTTTGGTCAGATAATCATCACCGCCAATCTCAATCCCCTTGATTTTGTCATCTAAATCATCTTTTGCGGTTAGAAATAACACTGGCGTATGCTTGCCAGCCGCTCGGTAATTACGTACTAGCTCAAAACCGCTAACATCAGGCAGCATAACATCCATGAGTATCACGCTAAACTCTTCAGTCATCATAGCATGGTAGCCATCTAAACCTGTCAGCTGATGATCAACAATGAAGCCTGCTTCACTTAAGCCTTTTTTTACATATTCGCCGAGTTTTAATTCATCTTCTACTAGTAGTACTTTCATAGTAATCCTTCAATATAATTATGATTTTATAATACCCAAATCAATATAAATGACAAAACGGACTGGTATCTGACAAAGATGTCATGCGCTCGTCATCAAATGGTCAGTCTTCGTTTGTTAATCTATACCTATAGTACATAGCGGCTCATTCTTGATACGAGTAGCTACTATGAATTATTACTACAGGTAATTAGTTTCAATATTTAATAATTTATTAAGGATGTTATATGAAAAGCTATCGTTCATTCAAAAAAGTGGTGCTGCTATCCGCTTCGATGCTTATCGGTATATCAGCAGCTAATGCGCATACTACCAATCTAAGCACTTCAATTATCGATAATTGCGATAACTTAACTACGTTTGCCAGAAATCTAGATCACAATAACGCGCAGATGTCTGATGCTCAAATGAAAAGCTATGTTGATGCACGAGTCGCTTGCGAAGTTCAGCATCAAAATCAACATCTGCAGTCTGAAAAGTATTTTATAAAAAAATATGGTAGCGATCGTGATAGAAATGCTGATGCCATACTAAATGAATACGTGCAGCATTAAAATATAAAAGTAGCAAGATGACAATATTGTCATCTTGCTGTCATCTCTCTGTCAGAATCAATAAGTTATGCTTTAGACTGAATTAATATCCTAAAGCTTTATGTACCCTCAACTAAATCAATTAAGGATTAACCATGTCACTCTTTAAATCAAAGTCTTTACCTAAAGCAATCGTAGCCACTGCCGTCGCTCTAGTCGTTTCAACCTCAGCTCTAGCACATGATCCAAAAATGCATGCTGAAAAAGATCAGATGAACTGTGAAAAAATGCAAAAGCATATGCAAATGATGGGAAAAATGGATCATAGCAAGATGGACATGAGCGATCCTGCCATGAAAGCGATGATGGCTAACATGGGTAAAATGAAGCAAATGTACCAAAAACACTGCGTTACTAACGACAGTAAATCTTAAAAATTTTAGCTCTGTTAAATAGCAGTCAACACTTAACGGAAATAAATTTTTAGGAAAACATATGAAGTTTTTACTAGGAGTACTTTTCACTGTCGTGGTCGCTATTGTTGGTGTCTTTACTGTGGTTATGAGTGGTGTCATTAATATTGGCGCTGATCAAGGACATAGTCCATTGGTTTATAATTTCTTGGAGACGGCTCGCACCCGTTCAATAGCCTACGCTAGCAAGGACATTATTGTTCCAGATTTAGAAAAAGTAGAGATGATTAGCTCAGGCGGTGCCGATTACAAAGATATGTGCGCAGGCTGCCATTTGTCTCCTGGGGTAGAGAGCACTGATTTTAGTGAGAGCCTATACCCTAAGCCACCTAATTTCACTAATGCGCAAGTAGTTGATCGTTATAAAACGGATGCAGGAGCTCAGCAAAGTTTTTGGGCGATTAAGCACGGTATTATGGCATCAGGCATGCCAGCATGGGGTGCTTCTCATGACGACGATAGAATGTGGGCAATGGTAGCCTTCATTAGATCGTTACCTGAATTAGATGAAAGCCAATACACGATGCTAACCACTAGGATAGATGGCGATATGATGGACATGTCATTTGACGGTGATATGAATATGTCGGATGATGGATCTGGAATGCAGCATTAATTCTTCCATATTCCTTTATAAAAGCGCAGTGCTAAATAGTGCTGCCTTTTGGGATTTAAACTTTGCCTATACTACACTTAGTTATAGGGTATAAATCTTTAGAAGGTTCAACAGATAAGCAGACGCTTAGGAGTAAGTTATGAGACGCTATATAAATATAATGGGCAATGGACATAAAAAGGTATCAGCTTCTGCTCTTTTACTAGTAGCAACGTCAACAGTAATGGCTTGTAGTCAGCCCGATACTAGTGTTTCAAATTCTACTCAAACTGAGCCAACGCTTGCCACCAAAAGTGCTCAAATAGAGCAACCACAACCGCAAATGATGTCTGTCAGTGCTAATTCAGGTACTGGGTCGACAATTCTACAAAACGTCTCGGCTACAGTTTACAAAGATGCTAATTGTGGCTGCTGCAAAGAATGGGTAGGCTATGCCGAAGGTCATGGTCTAAGCGCAACTGCGCAAGACGTTACAGATTTATCTTTATTTAAAGAGCGTTACGGTGTCCCGCAGCAAATGCGCTCTTGTCATACCACCGTCACTACTAATGGTTATGTTTTTGAAGGTCACGTTCCTGCCAAATACATGGCACAGTTTCTAGCCAATCCGCCAACTGATTCCATCGGTCTTGCGGTACCGAGTATGCCAGTTGGTAGTCCGGGCATGGAATATCAAGATAAATTTATGCCCTATAAAGTCATGCAATTGAACAAGGATGGCAGCACTCAAGTGTATGCGGCTATTGAGTCGCCAGCGCAGCAGATGTAGTTCTATTAATAAGTTATCAGATATATAAGTTCAACTCTCATTTCATGGATTAACTTAGGTCAATATTATGAATAAAAACAGATTTAACCGCAGGCGTTTTTTGACAGGGTCATCCACCTTGCTCGGCGCGTCGATGCTATCCACACTACCGACGATGGCTAATAGTGCTTTAACTAAAAGCCAAAATGTCGTAGTCAATAGTGATAGAGCCGATCACATTGTACCTATACTAACGGGTAATGAATTTGATCTTTATGTCAGTGAGAAGATGATAACGGTCAACGGCAAGTCAAGCATGGCAACGCTGATAAATGACTCACTGCCTGCGCCAACGCTTAAGATGCAAGAAGGCGATACGGTCACCATTCGAGTCCATAATCAGCTGAATGAGTCGACCTCTATTCACTGGCATGGCCTCTTAGTGCCGTTTGAGATGGATGGCGTACCGGGTATCAGCTTTGATGGTATTCCTGCGGGTAGCACCTTCACGTACAAATTTAAACTGACACAGTCAGGCACTTATTGGTATCACTCGCACACTGGATTCCAAGAACAAACCGGTATGCGCGGGGCTATTGTGATTGAACCTAAAGGGCGCGAACGCTATCCTATTGAGGAAGATCACGTTATCCTGCTTAGTGATTGGACGCATCGCGATCCGCATAATCTGCTAAAACTACTTAAGCAGCGTGCTGACTTTGATAATTATCATCTGCCAGACTTTAAAAAGCTATTGTCCGATATTGCCGCTACGGATCTTGAGGCGGCTTATGATAAACGTAAAATGTGGAACCAGATGCGCATGATGCCGACTGATTTTACTGATTTATCTGGTGAGACCACGTTTACTTATCTTATGAATGGTAAAACGACAGCGGCTAACTGGACGCAACTTGTCAAGGCTGGACAGCCTGTCAAACTACGCTTTATCAATGGCTCCGCGCAGACGATATTTGATGTACGCATCCCCGGCCTAAAAATGAAAGTCGTCGCGACGGATGGGATTGATGTCGCGCCCGTTGATGTCGATGACTTCCGTATCGGGGTGGCCGAGACTTATGACGTCATCGTCACCCCAACCCGTGACGCGCATACCATATTTGCCCAAAACATCGATCGCACCGGCTTTGTCGCAACCACGCTTGCCACTAAAAGAGGCGCTCGCGCTGCCATACCTGCTATGGATGATGTTGAGTGGCTAACTATGTCCGATATGATGGGGGCTATGGGTGCTAATGGCTATGATGCCCGTCATGCTAAGACCGAATATGACTTTAAGACAGATATGCGCGTCGATAGTCCACGGATGAATCTCGATGATCCGGGTATTAATTTGCGTGATATTAATCGTAAGGTTTTAACCTATAACCAACTGCATTCTGTTGGCAATGAAATAATGGCCGAGCAGCGCAAGCCCACTCGAGAGATTGAAATACATCTAACCGGTAATATGGAGCGCTATATCTGGGCACTCGACGGCATCATGTTTAAGGATGCGCCGCCTGTCAATATCAAACCGGGCGAGCGTGTGCGTATTACCTTAGTCAATGACACTATGATGAACCACCCTATGCATCTGCATGGTATGTGGAGCGATCTGCGGATGCCTTCAGGTGAGTTTCAAGTACGTAAGCATACGATAATGGTACAGCCTGCACAAAAGATAAGCTTTGATGTCACCGGAGAAGCTGGCAGATGGGCATGGCATTGCCACTTGCTCTATCACATGGAAGCAGGGATGTTTAGAGAAGTTGCCGTTGTTTAATAAACCTTCGAATATGAGCCTTATTATGAAAATATATAAAGTAGGTCTACCGTTTATTGGCATGTCATCTTTGATGCTACTAATGTCACCTTTAGCAAACGCTGCTGAGATGTCGAACATGGATCATGGCAGTATGGACATGTCTGGTATGGATATGTCAGATATGGATCACAGCAGCATGGATATGTCGGGCAATATGTCAGATATGGACCATAGTGGCATGGATATGTCAGGCGATATGTCGGATATGGATCATAGTGGTATGGATATGTCAGGCGATATGTCGGATATGGATCACAGTGGTATGGATATGTCAGGTGACATGTCAGATATGGATCATAGTGGCATGGATATGTCGGGCGATATGTCAGGTATGGATCACAGTAGTATGGACATGTCAGGTATGGATCATAGCAGTATGAATATGGATATGTCTGGAATGCAAGGCGGCGAACCACCTCCTAATGCTCGTAGTCCCGACTACTCAAATGGTGTTGACTATGGACAGTATGGTAAACCGGTAATGATGGGTAGCTTACCGTTATGGGGTGTGTTAGTAGAAACTTTGGGCTATCAGTTTGAGAATGACCAAATCGATTTTGAAGCCCAAGGATGGTACGGTACTGATAGTAATCGTGTCACTCTACGCAGTGAAGGTAGTGCTCAAACTAACAATGATAAAGAGATCGATAGTCTAAGCTCACTCGCTTATTGGAAGCCGCTCGGTATCTTTTGGAATGGAGAAGCCGGTGTTGCTTATAATACTGAAAACGATAAGTCCGCAATCATGGCAGGCATTGCTGGTACGGCGCCGTACTTCGTTGAGACTGACGCAAGAGCTTATCTATATACTGATGGTCAAGTCCAGCTTGATCTTGGGACAGCGTACGAGTGGCGCTTAGATCAGCGTTGGGTGGTCAGACCAGAGCTGGAGCTGACTGCCTTTAGTAAAGATGATACCGATAACGGTATTACTAAAGGATTTAATGAGTTTGGGGCTGAAGTTAGGCTGGCTTATGAGACATTCAGTCGTCAGCTCGCGCCTTATGTTGGTTTCAGCTACGAGAGCGCCTTGGGTGATGCGCGAGACTTACGTCGTCAAGAGGACGAAGCTGTTGATTCTAGTAGTCTGACTGCTGGTGTGATGTTTTGGTTCTAGGTTCCTAGTTCTAAATGCACAAATATCTCATTATTTAAAGTGCTGAGATTAACGTTAGTATGAACCTTGATACTATTACTAACGTGTTAACGACTAAACAAGCACCTTTTAAAAGGTGCTTTTTTGTTAAATTATTATTTAGCTGAATTTAATAAGTATATTAATGGTTTGACTAAGCAACTAAAGATCAATTTTAAATTGGCTTAACCATATAACTATAAAAAAGGAGTAATCGCATGAACAACGATATGAACCATAAGCAAAAAATGAATCCTTATGTCAAATTTGGTCTGATGATTCTGACCTCCACCATCGTCATGTACATCATGATGTACTTTAATACCTATAAATGGGATCACGTCTATTTTAGTGAGACCCGTGCTTATATGGCGCTATATATGGGTGCGATGATGGCCGTTATCATGCTTGCTTTTATGGGTAATATGTATAAAAAAACTAAAGTTAATCTAATGGTTTACGGCTTGAGCGTGGTGTTGTTTGCTTTTGGATTGTGGGGTGTGCGCTCACAACAAACGGTCGATCAAGTGGATTGGATGCAGGCGATGATACCGCATCACTCGATTGCTATTTTGACCAGTTCGCGTGCTGATATCGAAGATCCACGTGTACGTCAGCTTGCTGATGAAATTATCGAAGCCCAAAGACGTGAAATCGCTGAGATGCAAGCGCTTATTGATGAATTGGAATAATATATTATGATACCAATAAGTAAGCTCTTCTTTAAAAACTATTTACTATATCGCGTCTTTTAATTCTAACTATACCTACTCCTTACTTCAAAAATAACCTGTAAAACTGAAGTTCTACGAAGAAATAGATTAAGGTCGAATAAATATGAAGCAAGATAGAGCGACTCGCTATCAGAAGGATAGTTTGACATTATCAGGAACAGTTATGCTAGGTACCGGTGTCATGATCGGTGCTGGTATTTTCGCTCTGACCGGTCAGATGGCTCAGATGACGGGTTCGCTTTTCCCACTTGCTTTTCTAGCCGCCGCAATCGTTGTTTCTTTTAGTGCCTATTCTTATATCAAAATCTCTAACGCTTACCCGTCGGCTGGCGGTGTTGCAATGTACCTGCATCAGGCATACGGAGATCGTTTACCGACTGGATTTAATGCCCTGCTGATGTATTTCTCCATGGTTATAGCGCAGAGCTTTTTGGCCCGGACGTTCGGGTCATACACTATGCAGTTATTCGGTGGCGATGACAGCGGTCGCATGGTATCCATCCTTGGCGCCGCGCTTATTCTTGCTGCGTTCTTTATCAATTTACTTGGTAATCGTTGGATTCAGGGGGTTGCATCGGTTATCGGTATTATAAAAATTGTCGGTATTCTTATATTCGGGTTGGTTGGTATCTGGCTAGCTGATAGCTTTGCAGTTGATTCTTCTACATTAGGTGACACTAATACTGTTGGTGACTTTCTTGGCGCAACGGCGCTAGGCATACTGGCATTTAAAGGCTTTACCACGATTACCAACAGTGGCTCGGAAGTAAAAAATCCTCATCGCAACGTCGGCCGTGCCATTGTAATATCAATCGCAATATGCGTAGTTATTTACACTCTAGTCGGTTTAGCGGTGTCTAGTAATCTATCTCTTGCCGAAATCATCGAAACTAAAGATTACTCCTTGGCTGCCGCCGCACGCCCAGCACTTGGCGACTATGGTCTATGGTTCACAGTTGCAATCGCAATGGTAGCTACCGCTGGCGGCCTCCTTGCTAGCATCTTCGCAGTCTCTCGTATGCTTGCTATGTTGACTGAGATGAAGCTGGTGCCTCATCGTCATTTGGGAATGCCGGGAAGCGTTCAAAAACATACGTTGGTCTATACTGTGGTGTTGGGTTTAGCTTTTACGACGTTATTTGACTTATCACGAATTGCAGCGCTTGGCATTGTTTTCTATCTAATTATGGATATCGCCATTCATTGGGGTGTTTTGCGATACCTTCGTCAGGATATAAAGGCGGTGATGTGGGTGCCTATAGTGGCCATACTTCTTGACCTGTTGGTTCTCGGCGGTTTTGTCTGGATTAAACTAAACTCAGATCCATTCGTACTTGGCGTAGCAGTCGTCACTATTGTAGTGATTGCTGTGGCTGAGCAGGTTTACCTGAAATCTTCAGCGAGGAAAAAAGCTATCGAAAAAGATACGCTTGCAGACCATCATTGACAGTAACATCAAAGAGTTTACAGAAAATTGTTTGGTTAAAAATTGCATAGATTTAAGCGTCTGCTTACTATCTTCAAGAATTGATTTCATGCAATACGATATTCATAAAGACAACAGGGAAAGTAAGCTATGAATGAGTCATTTAATCACGCTGGAACTTGGGGTCTCGCACTAATTGTTATTGTTCTGATTTCTTGGTTCTTTTACCGTTATTTCGCACCAAAGAACTGGCGTGAATGGGCGGGTGCTGGTGTAGTTCAGGCTTTCATTATTGCACTTTACGCAGAAATGTATGGCTTTCCGCTCACTATATATTTATTAGTACGGTTTTTTGGTTTGGACAGCCAATATGTCAGCGCTAGCTTATGGTCGACCCTTGTTGGTTTAGGTGAGACAGGCATGATGATCTCAATGCTACTCGGCTATGCTATTGCATTTTTAGGAGTCGGTCTTTTTGCTCAAGGTTGGCGCCAAGTCCACAAAGCACGAGGGGAAAATCGTTTAGTAACTGATGGACTCTATGCCTACGTACGTCATCCTCAGTACACCGGGTTGTTTATTGCACTGTTCGGTGAGGGTGTGGTGCATTGGCCAACTCTGTTTTCAATCGGTCTGTTTCCAGTGATTGTGCTTGTATACAAATGGTTAGCTCGACGTGAGGAACGGCATATGTTTGAAGAGTTTGGTAAAGACTACCTTGCTTACAAACAGCAAGTGCCAATGTTTATTCCTCAATGGGGTCAATGGCGTCAACTTGCCGCCGCCGCACGAGTTAAAAAGTAATATCAATACAGGATAAAGCTTTAATTCATACAAATCCTTAGAGTTAGCATGGTTAGATACGATTGGTTATCTTGAGCTTGAACCACATCATACAATAGTGAGGATTACTAAGATGGTCAAATCAAACTTAACAACAAGTACTTTAAGGATTGCCCCTGTTGGCAACAGTGTATCGTTGTTTCTACTTATTAGTTATCTATTATGCATAGGGGTTTGGTTTACTCGCACCCGAACAGATAGCGATGCACGAAGCTTGGGCACCTCTACTACCTGGCTTTGAGTGGTTAACATGGACAGGTTTTCTAATTGGACTTGTAGAATCATATCTTTACGGTTGGTATTTCGCCATCTTGTTCGTGCCACTATATCGTTGGTTCGCCAAAGTGCGCTAAAGATATTGATATATTAACAGTCAGTAAACCTCTTCGGTTCGAGTAAAAATTAATTGAAGAGTTGGAGTGATCACAGTTTAGACTGAGGAGAAATCATAATGAATGGGTCAATGCATGGCATGATGAACGGCTCAATGATGTATGGCATGGGCTGGGTTATGATGCTTATCTGTTTGTTATTCACCCTACTATTTTTCGCAGTACTAGTACTAACAATCATGGCACTGCTCAAGTATTTGCGTGATAAAAACTAAATTCCAATTAAAAAGTATAGAAATTATTTTTTAGAGGTTTTTAGATTAATGATTAGATGAATAGCAATCGAGGATTGATGATAGTGCTTTAAGAGTTGTACTTATTATCAATATTTATTGTCTTCAAGGAGTGGTTTTATGAAACATATTGCCGATGAAAAATCTATCAAAGGTGGTCAGTACGATAAAGTACCGGAAAATTATAGCGGTACGGTCTATATTTGTCCTATGCATCCTGAGGTTAGAGATACTGAGAAGAGCGATTGTCCGATATGCGGCATGTTTCTCAAACCTGAAGACGAGGTTGCTGAATCCAACAGTAATGAGGGCAGTCATGCGCATTGTCATAAAGCGGATGCTAATAATAGTACTGAGTTAAAGTCTGTCGAAGGCAATAAGTACGACAAGATACCAGAAAATTATAACGGCACGATTTATATTTGTCCTATGCATCCAGAAGTAAGAGATGTTGAAAAAAGTGACTGCCCAATATGTGGCATGTTTCTTAAACCTGAAGACGAAGTTGCTAAAGATGATAGTCACGCCAGTTGTCATGGAAAGGATACTGATAGTAGCGGAGTAAAATCTGTTAAAGGCGGTAAATACGATAAAGTACCTGCTGATTACGATGGCACGGTATATACCTGTCCTATGCATCCTGAAGTGAGAGACGTTAGAAATAGCGGTTGTCCGATATGTGGTATGGCGCTTGAGCCCGAAACGCTTACTATCGGTGAAGAGGACACCTCAGAGCTTGACGACATGACTCGTCGTTTTTGGATATGTACCGTGTTGACTGTACCGCTATTAATATATGTGATGAGCGGTATGTTTGGAGTTGACTTTAGTCAGTATGGTATACCTTCACAGGTTTTACAATGGGCTGAGTTAGTGCTCGCGACCCCTGTAGTGCTTTGGGGCGCCGCCCCGTTTTTCGTTCGTGGCTGGCAGTCTATAAAAAGCCGCAATCTAAATATGTTTACTTTGATTGCGATAGGCGTAGGCGCTGCTTATATTTTTAGTATTGTCGCGACCTTTTTTCCCGATATTTTCCCAGACAGTTTCAGAGATGCCTCTGGTCAAGTCGGAGTCTACTATGAAGCAGCAGCTGTCATTGTAACCTTGGTGCTACTGGGTCAAGTATTAGAGCTCAAAGCTAGAAGTCAAACTTCAGGTGCGATTAGAGCTTTGCTTGAGCTCGCACCACCAACCGCAAGACGTGTCGATGAAAACGGTGAAGAAGTCGAAGTCTCGCTTGATGAGGTCGTCACTGGCGATAAGCTACGGGTTAAACCAGGTGAGAAACTACCCGTAGATGGTACAGTGATCGATGGTAATAGTAGTGTTGATGAATCAATGGTGACGGGTGAGCCAATCCCTGTATCAAAAGTAGCAGGAGATACAGTGACTGGTGGTACGGTAAATGGCACCGGAACGCTATTAGTCGAAGCGGTCAATGTTGGAGCAGATTCAGTATTATCTAAAATTGTACAAATGGTTGCTGAAGCCCAGCGTAGCCGCGCGCCTATCCAGCGCTTGGTAGATCAAGTGGCGGGTTGGTTCGTACCTATTGTTATTGTCACCTCTATCATAACCTTTATTGTCTGGGCGATATTCGGCCCTGAGCCCGCTATGGCCTATGCTTTGGTTAACGCGATTGCGGTACTGATTATTGCTTGTCCTTGTGCCCTTGGTCTAGCGACGCCGATGTCCATTATGGTTGGTACCGGCAAAGGCGCGCAAAACGGCGTCCTCATCAAAAATGCTGAAGCGTTAGAGAGTATGGAAAAAGTCGATACCATTGTCGTCGACAAGACCGGAACACTGACCGCTGGTAAGCCCGAGCTTACCGCAATTGATGCGCAGGTAGGTCAAGATGAAGACGAGTTCCTCGCATTGGTAGCCTCAGTAGAAAGCGCTAGCGAGCATCCTTTAGCAGAAGCTATCGTTAGAGCAGCTCAAGAAAGATCACTCATTATTCCTAAAGCTACTGACTTTAATTCGACTACTGGCGAAGGCGTACAAGCCGTGGTCGATGGTAAGAAAGTCGCTATTGGTAACTCTAAGCTTATGGAAAGCCTAAATAGTTTTGATAATGAGCTGTCCACTAAAGCTGATGTCCGTAGAAAAGACGGTGAAACGGTAATGTTTGTGGCTATAGACGGTAAAGCTGCTGGTATTATTTCAGTTGCTGACCCTATTAAACCAAGCACTAAAGAGGCTATTTCACTGCTTCATGACGCAGGTTTAAAAGTTGTGATGCTAACCGGTGACAACGAAAAAACCGCGCAGGCAGTCGCCAATAAACTAGGTATTGATGAAGTTCATGCGGATGTCTCACCAGAGGATAAAAACCGTATCGTCAAAGAAATGCAAGACAGCGGTAAATTGGTCGCTATGGCGGGTGATGGTATCAACGACGCACCAGCGCTAGCGCAAGCTAATGTTGGTATCGCTATGGGAACCGGTACCGATGTGGCGATGGAGAGTGCGGGCATTACCCTGCTAAAAGGTGATTTAATGGGCATTGCCAAAGCTTATAAGCTTAGCCGCGCCACCATGCGCAATATCAGACAGAATCTGTTTTTTGCCTTTATCTACAATGCACTTGGTGTTCCTATTGCCGCAGGTGTGCTCTATCCCATATTTGGGCTTCTGCTCAGTCCGATGATAGCAGCGGCAGCGATGAGCTTGTCGTCATTCTCGGTGATTGCTAACGCGCTGCGATTGCGCCGTTTGAAACTATAATTCTGGTACGGTAAAAAGTGTTCTAAAGCACACTGACACATACTGGTCTAAACAAGATCACAAAATATAAGGATACCGTTATGGGCAGCTTTTCTATTACACATTGGCTGATTTTATTGGTCGTAGTGGTGGTCGTATTTGGTACTGCCAAGCTTAAAAATGCAGGTAAAGATTTAGGCGGTGCGGTGAAGGGTTTTAAAGAAGCGGTCAAAGATGAAGAACCCGAGAATGCTCGCAAAAATCATGTGCTTAGCCATGAAAATAGTACGCCAGCTGCAAGTAATGATTTAAATACGCGTGTAGGTAATCAGGCTGATGATATGGAAATCAGCCCTATTTCCACTGATGACCAGCCTAAAGTATGAAGCGCGCCGCTTATAAATAGCGGCACTAAGTAGTCTATTAATATATGTGACTGTTATGTTTGATATTGGGTTTTCCGAATTACTCTTGTTTGGCGTCATTGCTTTAATCGTATTGGGCCCAGAAAAACTGCCGCAAGCCGCACGTACCGCTGGGCAATGGTATGCCAAATTGCGTCGCACGATTTCAACCTTACAGTCTGATATAGAGTCTGAGCTTGATTTGGCTGAGACACGAAAACAGATGCAAGATGAGCTGGCAAAGATTCGTCAGACTGAGACAGACATGCGGCGTGAGTTAGCCGAGATGCGCGGTAGTATGGATAAGTTTGAAAACTCGCAAAACCAAAGCTTAGATACTTCCTATCAGTCAAACACTCCTCAGCAGCAAAATCATCAGCCAGATACTTCCTCTTCTTCAGCTATAGAGAAGGGGGATAAATGAGCTTATTTAAGCACCAAAAAAGTCGCCAAAGAAAGTTAGCAAATACAGATGCTAAGGCGTCAGATGCTACCCATAATGTTGAGACTGATAATGTGCTGAATGTGCTTAGTGATATGCCTATTACTGAGCATTTGATTGAATTACGCAAGCATCTCATCAAAATATGCGTAGCCGTTTTGATCGTCTTCTTAGCATTGGTAGGGTTTTCGCGTGAGCTCTACAATCTTTTATCAGACCCTCTGGTTGCGCAGCTGCCTGCGAATTCGACTATGATTGCTACTGATATTACCTCGAACTTTATGGCACCTATTCGCTTGACGATTTTCGTTGCTGCCTTTGTAGTGATGCCGTATATTCTGTATCAAATTTGGTCATTTATAGCGCCTGGATTATATAAAAAAGAGAAAAAAATCACTATTCCAGTGCTGATATCTTCGATATTCCTATTTTATTCTGGTGTCGCTTTTGCCTACTTTGTGGTACTCAAAGGCGTATTGAAGTTCTTTATTTTATTCGCTCCGCAAAACGTTATACCTATGACCGATATCGACAGTTATTTAAGCTTTGCGCTAAAGTTATTTATGGTATTTGGACTCACTTTTGAGATTCCAGTGGTTACTTTATTATTGATAATGGTCGGTATCATATCCACTCAGAGTCTAGAGAGTAAGCGCCGATATATCATCGTCGGTTGTTTTGCTGTGTCAGCGGTAGTCACACCGCCCGATGGGGTGTCAATGCTATTGCTCGCGATTCCAATGTGGCTACTGTTCGAGTTAGGTTTGTTTTTAGCGAAAGTACTCATTAAAGAAGAGCGTAAAACCGTATAACCTTGCAAAGTAGCTAATTTATAAACTAGATATATTGCAAATTAAGTATCTTGCAAAATGACTATTTCGTAAAGTAACTATAAAAACAACCTTATCTTAAACATTTAAGACACTTTTTTTATTTTGGCTGTCCCCTAAACCCTATCAGTACATTCAACTTAGTAATGAGATTTAAATGGAATCCCTAACTAATAATAAAAACAAAACGAATGATAATCTGGCAAATCAGCTTAATCAAGAGTGCTATTGCCGTACTTTAGATCGTAAAGCGCTTAATAACAGCCTGCAAGATCAATTAGTAAACACAAGAGATAATCCACTAGGAGCCAATGAGCTTAATAAGCTGTTTTCAGCGACACCGGTGTTCGTCCCTAAGACAGAGATAGAAGCAATGGTGCGAATCATCGCAGCTATTGAGTCGACTGCTAGACTACCGTCATATCAACAGCAAGTACTGTCGTGGGCACCCAATATCGCGGCTTTCGATCCGGGGCCAATAGGGGCCTTTATGGGTTATGACTTTCACTTAGGGAGCGATGACCCCAAGCTTATTGAGATCAATACCAATGCTGGAGGCGCATTTTTAAACGTAGCACTTGCCCGCGCACAAAAACACTGCTGTCGCCCCTCAGAGCAAAGTGTTGCTACTACTAAAATGCTTGATGGGTTTGAAGAAGCGGTCGCTAATATGTTCATACAAGAATGGCAGCGACAATCGGCAACTAGCATGCCCAATCGCATTGCTATTGTGGATAATGAGCCCAAAAGCCAGTTCATGTATTTGGAGTTTCAGCTGGCCTGCCAACTACTTCAAGCTAAAGGCATTGATACCGTTATACTCGATCCGTCTGAGCTTAACTATGCTGATGGTGTACTGACAGCTCATAGCAAGCCCATTGATATGATCTATAATCGGTTAGTCGATTTCGCCTTTGAAAACCCCAACCACGCCGTGCTTAAAAGTGCCTATTTAGAGGGTGCGGTAGTAGTAACCCCCAATCCGCATGCCCATGCTATATTCGCTAATAAGCGCAACCTGACTTTACTATCCGATACGCAAACTTTGCAGTCGTGGGGATTAGGTGATGATGATGCAGAATATCTAAAAAAGTCAGTACCAACTACCAGAATGGTTACAAAAGAGGATGCAGCAGAATTATGGCGTACTCGGAGACAATTGTTTTTTAAGCCAGTAGCTGGTTATGGTAGTAAGGGCGTTTACCGTGGCAGCAAGATTACCCGCCGCGTATTCGAGACTATTTTAGATGAAAGCTATATTGCGCAGACCTTTATCCCTGCTACAGAGCGATCAATAAAGATTGATGATGTGGTGACGACTAGAAAGGTAGATATACGTCTTTATACCTATGCAGGACAGCTGCTACTAACTGCTGGGCGTATCTATCAAGGCCAAGCGACTAACTTTCGCACACCAGGGGGTGGCTTTGCGCCTGTTTTTCAAGTCTGAACATAGCATGAACATGTAGCTTTGGCTTCTTAAGTAACGTTTACTAGTTTAATTATTCTGCATACCAACTTATCAATAAAACATCATGCTGAATTGGAAAGATGATGATCCAAACCGTTATCCACTACTTCCTGCATTTTGGCATGCCGTTGATTATTGCCTATACTTTTTTTCGTGATGATTACAAACGAGTATATTTGATTCTTTTAGCAACCATGCTGGTAGATTTAGATCACTTGCTAGCAACACCTGTTTTCTTACCTGATCGCTGTAGTATTAATTTTCATCCATTACATACTTACTATGCAATGGCAGTTTATGCGGCTATGCTATTTCTACCAAAGCCCTATAGAATAATTGGTCTAGGATTGTTACTACATATGCTGACTGATTCAAATGACTGCGTAATGACCTATCTGAATAGACTCTAGTGCTTATGCGTAGTCGTTAGCTATAGTGAAAAAATTATACAGGATTAGTTAAAATAAATAGGGTAATCTTCCTTTAATGTCGTTCCTTCCTCAAAAAGGATAAAAAATGATTCTGGCAATTATAATGGCAGCGATTCTAATCGCTGTCTGCACAGCAATACATTATGGCGTATTAAAATTCTCGTCACAGTTTGTGACGCCGTCGCGCCATCCGGGACACTGCCTTGGGGTCGCAGTTGCCTCAATCGTGCTGGCTCATATCCTTGAGGCACTGCTTTATGCGACTGGCTTTTGGATTGCTGTGCATAACTTTCAGGTTGGTGACCTCGTCTCGTCCTCATCCAACGGCAGTGCCTCCCTTACCTTTATGGACTACTTTTACTTCTCGCTAGTTAACTACACAACGCTTGGGCGAGGTGACCTCATGCCTAACGGACATCTTCGATTTATGACCGCGATGGAGGCCTTCCATGGTTTCCTACTGATTACAATGTCCGGAACCTTTGTGCTGCAGATCATAAATGGTAAAAAACCCCTTGCAAATTAGCTAAAGACTATTTAGCTAAAGACTATCTCGACTATGTGTAGCATAGGGCTGCATAAACCTATGTCAGGATACTAACGTTATTCTGGCATAAGAAAAATAGTTCAAGTTGTTATAAGGAATAAAGCTATGAATCCAAACAATAATAACTACCATCAGGACATTCATCAGTCTGATACTTCTAATAAAACATTAAATACTAATGACAACTGGATTGAGAAAATATGGGCGTGGGCAGATGAGTTTGAGCTCAAGCATTCTGAAATTCCTCGTAATAAAGAATCACTGTTAGCCCTAAAAAAGCTAGAGATCTTAGAGCCTGAACATGATGAGCAACACTCAAAAGACGTCTATAGAATAGCCTATCTACCCGATGAGCTTACCAACCTTACAAATCTAGTAGATATAACTATCAGTGGCATATGTTCAAGTCATTTACTGCCCAATATCGGTAAGCTCACTAATCTAACCAAACTGTCTATTAGTCACTCTAAACTTGTCGCATTACCTGAGAGCATCGGGCAACTGAGTTATCTTACTGAACTCTTTATTGATCAAAGTGAACTCGAAGCGCTACCTGATAGTATTGGACAACTTCATAACCTTACTAAGATGTTCATTGGTCGCTGTCAGATTCAATGTTTACCTGACAGCATTGGACAGCTTACTAAGCTTACGGTACTTGATATAGTTCACTGTGAGATTGAAGAACTGCCTGACAGCATAGGGCAGCTTATTAACCTCGCTAAGCTTTTTATTAGTTATTGCCCGCTCAAGCACTTGCCTGACAGCATAGGGCAACTCAAAAATTTAAATGACCTTGATCTTATTAACTGTGATCTCAAAGACCTACCTAGTAGTATTGGACAGCTTACCAACCTCAACAAGCTTTATATTAATCGTTGTCGTATTAAAGAGTTGCCCGCCAGCGTTGGACAACTGAGCAGTCTTACAGAGCTTTTTATTACTCATTGTGAGCTTGAAGAGCTACCTGATAGCATAGGCCAGCTTTTGAGCTTAACTCACCTTGACCTGCTTCACCTTGAACTAACGGAGCTACCCGATAGCTTTGGACACCTCATTAACCTTGCTGAGCTTAATATTATCAACTGTAAACTTAAAGTATTGCCTGATAGCATCGGACAGCTCGTTAACTTAACTAAGCTCAATTTTAATCACTCTAAGCTTGAAGTCCTACCTGATAGCATAGGGCAGCTTATTAGCTTAACTGAGCTTTTTATTAGTCATGGCAAGTTTGACAAGCTACCTGATAGCGTAGGTCAACTTACTAATCTAGAGAAGCTTTATATTAACCATTGTAGCCTCAAAGAGCTGCCTGAAATCATAGGGCAACTTAAGAGTCTGACTGAGTTTTTTATCAGTTATTGTAAATTGGGCAAGCTACCTAATAGTATTGGTGAGCTTAATAATCTTGTTAAGCTTGAGCTTGTTTATTGTAATCTTAGAAACCTGCCAGATAATTTTACACAGCTGAATAGTTTGAGATGTATCAATCTTACTGGTAATCCTCTTGATAGGCTTTCTCCGAGGGTGAAATGTTATTTACGTTCTATTGATACAGTCTACGGTTGGGATAAACAATCATACTCTTAGCGGTCGTGCGATATTCACATCATACTCTTAGCAA
Source organism: Psychrobacter submarinus (assembly GCF_904846685.1). Lineage (GTDB taxonomy): Bacteria > Pseudomonadota > Gammaproteobacteria > Pseudomonadales > Moraxellaceae > Psychrobacter > Psychrobacter submarinus. Next base: position 624,111 of record NZ_CAJHBQ010000001.1, on the reverse strand, counting down.
ACTTCAAACCCTAATATTAACAACCTCACCTGAGTAAAATATCAATTTAAACGAAGGCTACTAACGCTATATATAGCATAGTGTTAGTAGCCTTTTTTAATGTCTCAAATGCACAAAATATAAGCGCATATATACCATGAAGTAAGATTTATAGCCCCTCAATAGTTGAGTTTTTGACATCTAACAAATTATGATTTCGCTCGTAGAAATTCATCAAATCCTCATTAATAATGACAGTGTGGATTCCTGATAAGATTATTATTGGAGAATAACTTAGCACACACATTGAACCGCCCCGGTATTGTCGGAGACTTAACATTCTGAGAGAATACGACAATGAAAAGACAAACCTACACTCCTGAAATGAAAGAGCGCGCCGTCCGTATGCTAATTGAAGCTAAAGACGATTACCCATCCACCTGGTCAGCCATCAAAGCCATAGCGCCAAAGATAGGTTGCACGCCTGAGACCCTACGATCATGGCATAAAAAGCACATTGATAAAACCATTCCTGCAAAGATTCAAGCTCAAAGCCAAGCCGAGCGCATCAAAGAGCTTGAACGTGAGAACAAAGAATTAAAACAAGCCAATGAGATCATAAGGAAAGCAGCCGCTTTTTTCGCCCAGGCGGAAATAGACCGCAAACCTTAGTGATGGTTCAATTCATCGACGAGAATAAATCTATTTATGGCATTCTAGCTATTTGTAGAGTCTTGCCGATTGCCCCATCCACATACTATCGTACCAAAGACTTAAACGACAATCCGGAGAAGCGTTCACAGCGTAGTCAGCATGACGACTTCTATCTTAATGAGATTAAACGTATTTGGAAGGACAGCAAATGCCGTTATGGTACTCGTAAAGTCTGGCAACAGTTGAAAGCAGAGGGTATACATCCTGCACGCTGCACTGTAGAGCGTTTAATGCGTCAGCATGGAATGCAGGGTATTTGGCGAGGTAAAGGTAAGATAACGACTAAGTCTCGTGACGATCAAAAGCGTGCTGATGATTTGGTTAATCGTAACTTTAATGCCCATCGCCCTAACCAACTATGGGTTGCTGATTTTACCTATATAAAGACACTGAGTGGCTGGGTATATACCGCCTTTATCATTGATGTATTTGCTCGCGCTATCGTTGGCTGGAAAGTATCAGATCGTATGAACACTGATATGGTGATGGCAGCACTAAACCAAGCCATTGCAGACAGAAACCATCCTAAAGATGTCATTCATCATAGTGATCGCGGCGTTCAGTACTTATCAATTCGCTATACTGATAAGATGGCTGATTCTGGCGTCATTGCATCTGTTGGCACGACAGGTGATTCATACGATAATGCGTTGGCTGAAACGGTTAACGGACTTTATAAAACGGAGATGATTGAATATTTAAAACAGCAGTGGCGGGATGCGTGTGATGTTGAATTAGCAACCCTTGAATGGGTCGATTGGTTTAACAAAACTCGCATTCATAGTACGATTAGTTATGTGTCGCCTTTTGAGTTTGAGAGACGATACTATGATAGTTTTATTGAGTCAGACAAAGCTGCCTGACTCAAGCAATCAAGTCTCCGATATAGTCGGGGCGGTTCAAAGCGCTTGAGTCAATTCACGCGGTTTTTACTGGATACGAAGGTAAAGGCATAGGAGAAGGTAAACCCTAATTATGCGCGATCATCTTATAAAGCATGAATATATATAAGAATGTATTGCTAGATCAAAAGTCAAAATAACTAAGGGTCAATATGGCTTTTATTTGCATAAAAAACGATGAAAAAATCTATAGTTTTATATATAGCTTAAAAGATTGGATAGCTTTAAAAGAAGATAAAGCGTCCAGTTTCAATATGGCTTGCTGTGGTAATCAGGCAATACTAAAGACAAGTAAGCTAGGTACGCAGTTCTTCGCTCATAAGGCAAAACCTAAAGACTCTAACTGCTCGACTGGTGGTGAAACTGCCGAACACATGCATATCAAATATCTTGTTATGAAAGAATTAGATAGAAACGGTTGGAATGTAGAAGTCGAAAAAAGAGGGGTTACCCCTAGTGGGGAGGAATGGATAGCAGATATCTACGTAGAAAAAGGTAAAGCTAAGATTGCAATTGAAGTGCAATGGAGCCCTCAAACTTTTATAGAAATAAAACGCAGACAAGAAAAATATGCTCAATCAGGTGTAAGGTGTGCGTGGTTGCTTAGAAGTGGCTCAATTAAAGATACCAATGCAATTACAGGCGATTATGCCTATAGTACGAAAGACATACCTGTATTCTCTATTTATAGAAATAAGACGCAGGGCAATCAAGCTTATATGATTTATAACGTGAATAAGCTAGACAGCAACAGTAGTCGGTACAACCACCGTTCATTTAAGCCTATTACACTACCATTAGAGAATTTTATACAAAGATTGGTTTCACAGGGCCTAGTTTTTATACCTTATGAGCGATTCACCTCTACAAAGTTTAGATTTAAATCCAACGGTATCACTGAGATGACTTTAGGGGTGAGTAAAGACTCTTGCGCTAAATGTGGTTACTCCAATCCGATAATTTCTGAGGTGAGATATAAAGAAGACTATAAAGTACGTTCTAAGAAAATAAAAGATTGTAGCGATAAAGAGCTTAGAATTATTAATACACATTTTTCTAAGAATTATGTTTTTTCACCCATAAAAAAGGTGCGTAGTGAAATACTTAACAAAGTTTTTATAGTCAACACTTGTGTTGAATGTGGTTTTGTCATAGATAGAGATGGTCAATATAGTACCTATTTAAAAAAATTTTTCACTAAGCCGCTTTTTATAAAGCATTTAGGTCTTAATACAGAAAAATTCTATACTTCGAATACAACTCTTAATACGGAATGTGTTTACCTTGTAAACAACAGTTTCAAAATCAAATATAACGAGAGTTTTGAGTTTGGTAAATGGGTTACTAGAGATAGTGAACCAGTTTAATCAGAATAATTGGCATATGTGATTGTTTATAAAAAATCATATAATGTAATTTACTACTGTAGATTTTGCAATAATTACTATATAAGTTTGAAAGCGATCAAACGTAATCCTTTTGCCATACTGCGTTTTTGCAAACCATACAACACCAACTATCTTGAGCACGCATATATAGGATATCTGCTGGCATCTCTACCGGGCAAGCACTTGCACAGTACTCACAGAGCATATCATCTAAACAAGCGTAACATTGAGCAATCGTCTCAAACAATAGATTTGAGCTGATTCTATATTTCTGACATAGCATTTGTACATGTTCAAGATAATCCTCCTTATGATCATATGCCCAATAATCAACACAGATTTTTTGATCTCTACTATTCTGTGTCATACCAAATTCAAGTTTGATACCCATAGTATGTCTCCTAATCAAAATGTCATTACATGTTCTATCGATTAGTTAGTTGTACAGAACTTTAAAAAATTATATGAAGTTATGTCTGTAAGAGACTCTTAATCACCTCATCTTGAGTCATTCCTATATGCTTGCAATAAAAAGCTTCAATCTCATCTAAAGCTTCACGTAATTGTCGCTGTGATACCTGTATGTAATGTAGTGTCACATCATCACTAGATTTAGCCTCACGATGATTGAGCAGTCTCTTTAACACTGGATAGGTTACATTAAGACCATTAGCGACAGTGCCAAATGTACGACGCAAATCGTGAGGCGTAATGTGCAAGCCAGCTTTGTTTGATATTGAATGATAACTACCGCTCAAATCTTTAACGTGGTCGCTATTTCTTTTCAAATCACTCGGAAATACCCAACGCTCTCCATTGCTCAATCTATAGCGTTCACTAAGTATGGCTTGAAGTATTTTTCCAGTAGGCATATGGTAATCAGAACCATTTTTAGTGGCTTTAAAAACGATACGAGCAGCGTCAAGATCTACATCTTCCCATCTTAGTGTCTGCGCTTCATTTAAGCGAACTCCAGCAAACATAAAAAGCAGTAAAAGATCACGAGCATTATTGCTATAAGATGCTTGTTTGAAAGAACTACCGTCACGGTGTTCAATCAAAGTTCTAAAATATACTCCTAAATACTCTTCTTCAACATGACGAGTACGAGGTTTAATTTTGTTCCAATCATTTTTGGCATTCAGTATTCGAATGGGTTGATCCTTTATTATGTACTCCTCATCGTCATCTAAGAAGCTATCTTGACAATAATTCCATACTGATCGAAGAGCTCGCATAGTAGCATTCGCTTGAGCTGGACTAGATTTGCTGATTTCCTTATGTTTTTCACTTATCATAGTTTTAGTTATATCGTTTAACGATATATCAAGCCAGTCATCGAGTCGACCAAGTATTTGCTGATCATAAGTTTCAATAGTACGGCTGGCAAGATTTGGCTTCATAGATTTAAAGTAGGTATATGCTTCATTAAGTGTTGGTATATCAGAATCTTGAATGTCTTTTAACTTTGGAGTAGCGTGATAACCATCGTAAACATCAAGTCCCTTTTTTATGTTGACTATCATCGTGCTCGCTTTTTCACGAGCTTCAGTCAAAGTGATTAGATGTGTTTCTTCAACTTCGTCACGATAGAGCTTACCATTGATGCGTTTATGAAGCGTGTATCTCTTAGATTGCTTACCCACACGAAGTGCAAAACCCGTTAATACTTCATCCATGTAGATGTCTGTACCATTTGAAGCATATGCAACTGAATCGATAAACTTCTTACTAAGCTTAACTTTCATAATTCATCCGTCACGCCGCAGTTATTATATTAATAGCACTATAATACGTGAACATGCAGATGTATTAAAGTATCAAGATAGTATCAAAATTTTATTTTACGCTGTTATTACTCGACCAATTTATAAACAATTCACGCAATAAAAAACCCTCACAATCTATAGACTGTAAGGGTTTCGTATAGTGGTACCAGTGGTCGGACTCGAACCGACACGCTTTTAAAGGCAACGGATTTTGAATCCGTCATGTCTACCAATTCCATCACACTGGCATGTTAGGTATAAAGCAAGGCGCTTTATTATATTGGGCTACAGATTGTGCTGTATAGGTGGCGTATTATAACAGCCTAATTATCACCGTCAAGAATTATTTATCTTGATTGCGCAGATTTCTACTCTGTATTTCCTAGCCTACAAAGGCACGCTCAATAACGTAATCGGCTTGCACGCCCATACGTGGCGACACGGTAAGACCAAAACCATCTAATATTCTAGAGACATCAGCGTTGAACGGCATGCTACCGCAAATCATTACACGGTCATCGTCCTTATTCATTTGTGGCAGTCCGACATCTTCAAACAGTTTGCCTGATTCCATCAAGTCAGTGATACGGCCCATATTTCTAAACTCTTCGCGCGTCGTCGTTGGGTAATAAACAAACTTCTCTTTGTACCAGTCGCCGAAGATTTCATCGTTGGGCAGCTCATTTTCGAACATCTCACGGTACGCTAAATCTTCGACGTTACGCACGCCATGCACGAGGACAATCTTGTCAAAACGCTCGTAAACTTCAGGGTCGCGTGATAAGGCTAAGAAAGGGGCAAGGCCAGTACCAGTCGCCAGCATGTAGAGGTTCTTACCGGGCAGTAGGTCGTCTAAGACTAGCGTGCCAGTCGGCTTTTTACTGACGAGTAGCTCATCGCCAACTTTGATATGCTGCAGGCGTGAGGTTAGTGGGCCGTCTTGTACTTTGATCGAAAAGAACTCTAAATGGTCTTCATAATTAGGACTAGCAATCGAGTAAGCTCGCAGTAGCGGTCTACCATCAACTAAGATACCAATCATCGCAAACTCACCGTTACGAAAACGTAGGCCATCGTCGCGAGTGGTCTTGATAGAGAAGAGCGAATCGTTCCAGTGGTGAACGTCTGTGACCGTTTCTGTGCGGAGTTTTGACATAAAGCCCTCTAATTAATCGATAAACGCATCAAGTGGCAAGCTGCCAGATGCAAGTTATTCTCAATATACAATGGGGCACATCATAACAAATTTCAAAATAAAAATCCGCCATGTTATGCGTACTGACCATGATAAAATGGAATATCGTTAGTGATTATTTTTGTATGATCGATAGAGCATCTCTGACGACCGCGCGTTTTTGGTTTTGGAATAACTCATGAGTAAGCAAATACAGACCCACATGTCGCCTATCATTGGCTATCATCGTGCGCCATTATCGCAGAAATTTGGGGCGCCAAGACAGCCCAATCTAGTCGCGCTAATGAGTGCTATTGAAATGATCGCACCTTTTGATACGCCTGCAGCATTTGTCGGCTTGGAGGGTTTCAGTCATCTGTGGCTCAGCTGGCAGTTTCATCATAATAAAGACACTTATAATAGCCAATCCTTTCGACCGCAAGTCAGGCCGCCAAGACTCGGCGGCAATCAAAAGATCGGCGTTTTTGCTAGCCGCAGTATGTATCGGCCCTCGCAGATGGGTCTGTCTGTCGTCAAGCTTGAACGCATTGAGGTGGTCGCAGGCCGAGTGATACTGATTATCAGCGGTGCCGATATAATCGATGCTACGCCTATTATCGATATTAAGCCTTATATCGCTTATAGTGATAGTATTGAGCATGCTACGAGTGGATTTGCGCCAGCATCGCCGACCCCGTCAGCGGTTACTATGACGGTTAATGCTCAGGAGCAGTTTGCAGTCTTGGTCGACAGTGATATAAAAAGCCGCGTACCTATAAGCAGCAAGTCCGTTATTGAGGATATACAGCAGCGTTTAGTGGCGACAGATTTGCCGTTAATAAAAGCTTTGGTTGCGCAGGATCCTAGGCCCGCTTACCGCCGTAATGAGATTAATACGAGCTTTACCATGCGCTACAAGACAGTCGATGTCAGCTTTTGCCAAGTGGCGACGGGGGAGTTGCAGATTAGCTCAGTAGTCGAGGTGGTGTAGTAGCATTAAATAATGACTCATAAAAGAAGATAACTATGTCGGTTCCGGATTATTCTTTACTAGTAGATTTGCGCTGGTGTCTCGATGAGCTGCTAGCAGATAGGGTGATCGATCAGCGCGGTTATAATCTAGTGATGACCAGTCGCCGTGATAAGTCTCAGCACCCCCTGATTACAATTAGCGAGTTTGGTTTAGTTAACGGGCACGATAAAGAGGGCGATACTAAGCTGACACTGGCTTGGCTCAATCAATGGCTGGCTGCTAAAGCTCATATGTCTTTAGTGCGTATCGACCCCTTAAAGACGGACGTGCCAGCAGTGACGCAGCTGATGTCGTTTGAGTATGCGCGCTCGCAGCACATCTTGCCTATTGAGGTGGCAGCTAATGAGATCGTCATCGGCACTGATCAGCCTTTTTATAGCGACTGGCATAGCAATATCGAAAAAATAATTGGTAATAAAAGCTATCGCAGCGTCTATATCAGCCCAGATCAGATCAACCGCTATCGCCAAGAGTTTTATCAAGTCACCCAAGCGATCGCAGGCGCTAATAGCGTCCATAAACGCGCCGCCGCCGACGTCACTAACGTTGAGGCCTTACTACAGTTAGGCGATAATGCCAATCCCGATGCTAATGATCAACATATCGTCAAAGTCGTTGATTGGCTACTGCTATATGCCTTTGAGCAGCGTGCTAGTGATATCCATTTAGAGCCGCGCCGCGAGACGGGTAAAGTGCGCTTTCGTATTGATGGCGTGCTGCATACTGTGTATGAGATGCCCATTGCAATTTTGATGGCAGTGATCGCGCGGATTAAAATCTTAGGACGGCTTAACGTCGCCGAAAAGCGTAAACCGCAAGATGGCCGGCTAAAGACGCGTACTCATAAAGGCCTAGAGACAGAGCTGCGTTTATCGACTTTGCCGACGGCTTTTGGCGAAAAGCTAGTCATGCGTGTTTTTGATCCAGAAGTGCTTGTGCGCTCGTTTGCACAGTTGGGCCTCTCCGGTAAGCAGCTCGAGATGTGGCACGAATTAACTGGCCATCCAAACGGTATTATCTTGGTCACTGGGCCGACCGGCTCTGGTAAGACGACTACTTTATATAGTACGCTCAAACAGCTCGCCACTGATGAGGTCAATGTCTGCACCATCGAAGATCCTATTGAGATGATTGAGCCTGATTTCAATCAGATGCAGGTGAACCCCGCGATAGATTTGCATTTTGCCGATGGGATTCGCTCGCTCATGCGTCAAGACCCTGATATCGTTATGGTTGGAGAAATACGTGATTCTGAAACCGCGAATATGGCGGTGCAAGCCTCGCTTACTGGACATTTAGTGCTTTCAACTTTGCACACTAACGATGCACCCAGCTCATTGCCGCGCTTGCATGATTTAGGCGTGCAGCCATTTTTGACCTCAGCCACCATACTAGGAGTGATGGCGCAGCGACTCATCAGAACGCTGTGTCCGCATTGCAAACAGGCACAAGCACTTAGTGACGATAGTGAGATGGCGCTGCAGTGGCAGGAGCTAGTACAGCCGTGGCGCGCTACACTGCCGCCGCAGATCTATATGGCAAAAGGCTGTGAGCACTGCCGCCATACTGGCTATCAAGGACGTATCGGCCTGTATGAGATTATGCCGCTATCGAACGAGCTCAAAAAGCTAGTTGCGGCGGATGTCAATCTAGAGAGCCTTAAGCAGCAAGCGTACCGCGAAGGCGTGCAGCCGCTAAGACTGTCTGGTGCTAAGCGTATCTCTGAAGGCCTAACCACAATAGAAGAGGTGATGCGAGTGGTGCCGTTATAGTGTATTTAGAAAAAAATAGACTTGGCAGCTCATAAACGAAACCTTGAAAAACGCTGTCTTAACAGCAATGAATAGTAAACTATTCGCTAAATGATTATAAAGAGAGTATTTATGTTTACTGACACTCATTGCCATCTCAACCGTCTCGATTTGACTAAATATGACGGTCAGCTTTCGGGTGCCATTGCCGCTATGAAAGAAGCTAATGTCACTCGAGCGATGGCGATTATGTGCGATTTTGCCGAATATGATGAGATCGCTGATATCGTCAGCCGCTACAGCGACGATGAGCTGCGTCTAGGTATGAGCGTGGGTATCCATCCTTGCGAAGATATCGATGTCTTGCAATCGGCGAGCGTAGAGCGGCTGATGGAAACGGCCAAAGAAGAGCAAGTTTGGGCCATCGGGGAGACGGGATTGGACTACTATTGGTCCACTGAAAATAAGCTTGCGCAGCAAGATAGTCTGGCGCGTCATATTCATGTCAGTCAACAGCTCAAAAAACCGCTAGTGGTGCACATGCGCGATGCAAAAGAAGACACTATCGATATCTTGAAGTCTGAAGGCGCAGAGCACGGTATTATTCACTGTTTCACTGAAGATTGGGAGACGGCCAAACGCGCGCTAGATCTAGGGTTTTACATCTCGTTTTCAGGTATTGTCAGCTTTAAGAGTGCCCAAACGATTCAAGAAGCTGCAAAAAATATGCCCAAAGATCGGATACTCATCGAAACCGATAGCCCTTATTTAGCACCGGTGCCCAAACGCGGACGCCCCAATGAGCCGGCCTATGTGCCCTATGTCGCCAGCTTTATCGCTGATATGTATGGCTGCAGTAGCGAAGAGATCGGCCAATTAACTGCAAAAAACTTTGAAAATTTACTAGCACAATATCATTAAAGTCGTTATGCTATGACCAGTCAGTCATTTATAAATAAGGCGTATGGCTCAACTTTGAGCACTCAAATCTTGTTTGTTATAGCATGAGCGTTCTCTTATCTCTTTTAATAAAAGCATTTGCCAGTAGTGCTGGGTAATAAGTATCCTTGCCCAGCCGCTGTTATGAGACAAAGATAATCGATGACTGACTACTAAGCATAGCTACTTGTTATAGTTGCCCCTCACTAGCGACTCTTTAGAGCTGAGTTGTTAATCGTACGATGCGCTGAACTATAACTGTATGCTTAATTTCACCAAGTTTAGGAGAAGTTATGAGTCGTCAGCACCAGTTCAAAGTAAGAGAAAAGAATATCTTAGCGATGGCTGAGCAGTTGCTACTTGAGTCAGGCGATGGTGATATTACTTTAGACAGCCTAGCCGATCAGCTTGATTTAGCCAAAGGTACCCTATACAAGCATTTTTCTAGTAAAGATGAGCTATATCTGCGCATTATTATTCGCTACGAAGAGCAGCTATTTGAGATCAACCGCGTCGATGATTGCGCCTCAGCAGGGGTAGCGCGGATGATTTTTCAGCAGCTACTTAACCCACAAAAAGCGATGCTACTCAACCAGATTGAAGAGCGTCTAGCCGCTTCAGTGACTGGGCTTAATCGTTTATTTGCTGAGCTTTATGATATCCGTCGTCAGCGTATGAAGCGTCTGATCGATATCGTCAGTGCATATCTCAAAGAGCAGCACAGCAGCATGACCACACGCGACTATCTGTGTACGATTTGGGCAATGGGGCAAGGCGGGGCAGGACTGCTTAATTCTAGCTTTTATCAGCGCTATCTGGGTCGCCGTGATACACTACGCTACGCGCTCGTTCAGCAGATGCTAGATCTTCCTGGACACTATCCGGCGCATACTGCTGATGAGAGTCTCAATGATGAAGACATGCAGGATCTCGTCGAGCAAATCGAGACAGAATCAGCAGAGCACCGCAATACTCAGTATTAATAGCTAATCATCAGCGAGCAATGCTGTTGATTGCTAATGATCAATGATTAAGGTTTGCTTTCTATCATGAAACACGCGCAGACTGGCTTTACTTTGGTAGAAATTATAGTGGTGGTGGTCATTTTATCCATCTTTGCCGGTATGATTAGCTTGTCTGTTGGCAGCAGCGAATCGCGTAAACACTTAGCTTTTTATGAGCATTTAACCGATTCACTCAGCTACGTTCGCTTATTATCCGCTGAGCGCATGCAGCCGATGGGTCTTAGCTTGCAAGCGGATAAACAAGGACAGATCAGCCCTGCGATCGTCAGTCTCTCCAATCCCTATATAGCCTATCAAGCCACTGGTAACCTTGGCGCTAGTGGTGCTATCGATACTACCTCCAAAAACGCCATGGAGCTCTCCGCCATGTCTGCGGATCCAAAAGAGGCCGTAGCGACCCCAAGCTGGGAGCTAGAGCCAGAGATTGTTTTGCCGCAGATGCCTGCAGGCGTCAGTTTAGTGATTCAAAGCTTAGAGGCTAGTAATACGAGCGCGAGCAATGGCGGCACCAAAGCGCAGGCGCTACAGCCGTGGTTTACTGGACAAGCGGTGCCGCAAGCCCTCTGGTTTGGGACCGGTCAAGCCAGTCCTGTCACTATAGAAGTGCGTTATCAGTCGCGGCTAGTGGGTGAGGTGATTACCATCATGCCGGATGGCAGTATGATGATAGGGCAAGGGTTATAGCGTATGAACACCAAAAGATTTACGCGCTTAAGTCTAAAAACAGATAAACCGCCTTCTGTAAAAGTGCCTGATACGTCATATAAGCCTTGCTACTCCTTTAACAGCCCTTCAGTGATAAACGTGCGCCGATCAGAACGCGGTTTTACCTTGATTGAGGTGATGGTAGCGCTCGCTATCTTAGCCGTCGTCGCCGTTGCGGCTAGCCGTGCTAGTAGCGCTTATCTGTCTTCAGTCGATATCCTAAAAACGCGAACCTTAGCGCATTTCGTTGCTCAAAACGCTGCGGCTGACTTACGTATTCAGCAGACTTGGCTGACTGCCAATCGCAGCCAAAGGGTCAATGAGCAAGGACGGGATTGGCAAGTGCAGATGAGCGTGGCCGACACTTTGAGCCCAGCCTTAAAACAGGTGACTATTGAGGTGGCGCCAATACTCAATGGCGAGCCGCGTTCGGTCGTCACGGACATCACAGTGATAGTCAGTAACCCTGAGACAGCAAGTAGTCGTACCGCCTTCTTTGGTTTGGATAACAGCGATGATGGGGGCTCGCCATGAGTGCGCAGCGCGGCTTTACTTTGCTGGAGCTGATGGTCGCTATGGCGATATTTGCGATGCTTGCGGTGGCAGGCTGGCAAGTATTCGATAGCGTCAATCGTGCGCGCGATAGGGCGCAATTGCAGGCGGATAATTTGGCAGCGTTACAGTACGCCTATTTGCAGCTGCAGCAGGATATGGGACAGATTATTGCTTATCAAGCACCTCATGCTCAAACTGCAGGTGAGCTTAACGACTCTAATGGCAATAACAACGATAATAACAATCCGAGCAATAATACTGACGATACTGCGTCAGTACAGATGCCTGAGCCGTTTATGCGTCTAAATAGCGAGCAGATAAGCTTTGTGCGTTTCGCTGATCCAGACCCCCGTTATCAAACTAGCCCAAGTTTGCAGCATGTCGATTATATTTTTGCCGACGAGCGTTTGATTCGCCGTCAGTATACTCGTATGCAAAGCGACAGAGATAATACGCGCCAAAATGTGAGCTTAGATAGCGTATTACTCGAAGGCGTAACCGCTGCCAACTGGCAAGCATTACTGCCTGAGCCTGCTAATACCTTTCCCAATAACAATAAAAATAGTGCGAATAGCAGTAGTCTTAATAACAGAGTCAACGGTGTAACGCAGTCAAGCTCAGCAAACACCGTTCAGTTATTGCCACAAGGTGTCGCCGTTAGCTTTACCTATCAGGACATGCCGATTACTTGGCAATGGGCGTTAGCGCCGCAGCCTCTACCTGTGACTGATAATGCGCTGAGCAGTAGTAATAGCAATAATGATAATAACAACACTGGCAATAATAACTGACTTATGACGATAGCAATCAGATCTCAACGCGGCGTGGCTTTATTGACTATCCTGTTATTGGTGGTCAGTATCACTGTGGTGGCAGGAGCTATGCTCGCTAGTCAAAAGATTGTCATTCGTCGCAGCGGCTTATTATTCAATCAGAATCAACTACTACAAGATATTGATGCCGCGCAGCAACTGGCAGTCACTTTGATTCGAGCAGATAGTATGCTCAATGACACCGATAGTTTGCAAGATATTTGGGCGCAGCCGCTGCCACCTTATCCTTTAGGGTCGCACACCGTGACTATGGAGCTGCGCGATGAGGCCGCCCGCTTTAATATCAATAATCTTTATCACGACGGAACAGTAGACGTTGCCGCGTTGGGTGTTTTTCAGCGGCTATTGACTCAGCTCAATCTAGATCCACAAATCGCTATCGCCGCTCTAGATTGGCAAGATGGGGATAGGGAAGTCTATCAGGATGGCGGAGAGGAGGGCGTAGTTTATGCTCAGCAAGGCGTTGGCTTAAGCGCCGCTTTACCCAATCAGCCGTTCGTCAGTGTTGATCAGCTGCAAGATCTGCCTAATATGAGCGCGGAGGATTTAGCGACTTTGCGCCCTTATCTGACTGCGGTGCCTTATTATCTACCGATCAATATCAATACCGCTCACCCTGAGGTGCTGGCTGCTTTGGTCGAGGATGTCAGCGCGCAGCAGATGCAAGGGTTAGAGCGTTTGCAAAAGCAACAAGTAATCGAGTCAGTCGATAGTATCTGGCAACAGCCGCCTTTAAATGCGGTCAGCACTGAGCAGCGTCAGCTTTTGACGCCATTATTGGCTGTCGATAGCCAAGCTTTTACGGCGCTGATTACTGCCACCGACAGCGCTAACTTAGGCGCAGCGCGACAAAGATTTGCCACAGTGCTAATTAGTAAAATCGATACTTCTGATGGTAGTAATACTGATAACGTTGCTGCTAATAACAACAATTCTAATAACAACAGTGCTAACGACAATAACAGCAATGACGGCTCTAATAAGACATCCGCAAAGACCGTTAGAGTAGTGTCTCAGCGGCTTTGGGCCTTTGCGCCTAACTTTTAGGGAGCTAGTTTTATCCTTTAATAATTATAGACGTTATTCATCAAGCAAAGTCTCTTCGGTAGATTTCCAATTATAAGCGCCATAAAAGAGCATCTGGGCTTGACGAGTACAGTTATGCTGCATCTGTTGCTTTTTGCGCTCAATCTCATCCAAATCGGCTTCATCGTCATGATCCTCAGAATAAGTCAGCTCTAACCAATCGATAATCCAAGAAAAGAACATGTTGATACCAGCATCAGCCAGCAGAAGACGGTCATAGTCGTTGATGTGACTAAAAGCCGGCTGTAGTGCTAAATCTTCTGATAAGCTCTGTATATGCAGCTTTAATAGTTTATCGATGGTGTTGCGCACCGCCTCCGAGCCGCCAAAGCGTTCACTGACTAAAAACTGCCAATAGTAGGGCTGCTCGCTGACCATCTGTAAGAACAGCTGAATACTCTTGGCGATCTGGCGCTCAAAGCTGCGAGTCTTGCCGATATGCAAGCCTTCACTTAAAGTAGCCATCGTACCGCCAAGCTCCTCAATCACCAAAGCTTGACCGAGCGATTCCATATCATCGAAATGCCGATAGAATGCGGTGGGCACTACGCCCACTTCACGAGTAATTTGGCGCAGACTAATCGAGCTAAAAGATTGCCCAGTCATGCACAGATCTAAAACGGCATTAAAAAAAGCCCGTCTGGTTTGAAGTTTTTTTTGTTCGCGGCTGCTCATAAGATATCTATTGTGGCTGAGTTGTTGTTTATCATACCGATTTAAAGATGAAAATACGAATAAAATCAGAACACTTGTACTAGGTTTTTATTGTAGCCTAAAAACACCTTATACCATCGTGCCCCAGTGCCCTTGTAACTCTTGCGCTAGCCGATAAGCTTCATGATCATTCATGCCGGTAATAAAGTCCAAAATAATCAGTATGTTGTGATAAATATTGTCAGACAACTGGCGCTGTTGCTCACTCAGATGCGGCTGTAGTAGGCTAAGCAAGCGCTGCTGCTCAAAGGGCATTGATGCATGATTCGATACAGTCCAAGCAAGCGGCATAAAAGCGTCGAGCAATCGCTGCAAGCATTGATTGGCCATCAGCTCCATCCGCACCTTACTTGGATGATTAAAAATGCGCTCGCGAGCCAATAGCTTAGCCTGAGTAATACCGCTTTGCACTTCTGCATCACAGTGGGCGAATAGACTACCAGTCAGCTCGCCAGCTAGCATCGCCTCGCTATTATCTACAAAGGCATCCGTCACTGTATTGACGAGCCGCATCATAGCGCGCGCTCGCAAAGAGGCCAACTGCTGGCTGACCGATAGCTTTGCTGGTAAAGTGATAGCAGCAGGGCGCTCACCAATGAGCTGATAAAATATTTCTGCAACTTCATTGAAATTTAGCATATTAAGCTGGATGCCATCCTCTAAGTCTATCAAGGCGTAGCAGATATCGTCAGCGGCCTCTAACAAATAAGCGAGCGGATGACGCGCAAAGCCATCGTGCAGTTGTGAGCGTGGCAGCTGCAAGCAAGTTGCGAGCTCCTCTAACTGGTGCGCTTCACTGACAAAACTGCCAAATTTCTGTACTTTATCTACGGGGTAGCTATTATCACAATCTATGATATTGCTATGGCTGGCTTGCCAAGGGTACTTCATAAAAGCGCCGAGCGTGGCGCAAGTTAAGCGCATACCGCCTTTATCAGGATGATGCTCATTACGCACCAGTAGCCGAAAGCCTTGTGCGTTACCTTCATAAGCTAATAGATCTAACCGCTCTTCGGCGCTTAAATACTCTAGTACCGAGCGGCGCTCAGCATGAATAAACCAATCACGTATGGCGTACTCGCCAGCATGACCAAAAGGCGGATTGCCAATATCATGAGCCAGACAAGCGGCTTGCACTATCACCCCAACATCAGCCGACGACACTC
Source organism: Psychrobacter submarinus (assembly GCF_904846685.1). Taxonomy (GTDB): domain Bacteria; phylum Pseudomonadota; class Gammaproteobacteria; order Pseudomonadales; family Moraxellaceae; genus Psychrobacter; species Psychrobacter submarinus. Next base: position 608,378 of record NZ_CAJHBQ010000001.1, on the reverse strand, counting down.
CAATAGGCAGGCCGCCAGCGAGCTTTTCATGGAGCTTTTCGGCAGACATCATCCCAAGCGAGCGCCCGATACAGGACACCTCTAGCGAATGGGTCAAGCGCGTGTGGATGCCAAGCTGATTGGTTAAAGGATGCACCTGCGTTTTTTGATTAAGCTGCCGAAACGAGTGTGAAAACACCAATCTGTCGTAATCTTTATGAAAAGAGGTACGGGCGCTATCTTGCACGGGTGCTTGTTTATCACTACCTAAACGCTGAGCATTGAATAATCTAGCCCAGTGCTCAGTAGCGTTTTTTGGTTGTTTAGTATAACTACTCATTAGTTATCGTCCGTTATTATTTTTATAGTAGTTATTATCATACATAAATTTTATCGTATGAATAAATAATATGATGTTGGAAAGTGTCGCGTAGGCTGCGCTATTGTTTTATCTATTCTTAAATTAGAAAGCAAACGTAGGTTGGTGTGGAGCTTGCGACACCCAATACTAGAATACGGTTAACAATCGGTGCGCTGGGCGCACCCTACAAAATATACAATTTACAATATATGAATTAAGCACAAAAAAGCCAGCACTCAGGCTGACTTTATATTTTGCGCTATTTTAATTTTATAGTTTGGATCGCTTATCTATAAGCTTAAACGTTAAATCTAAAATGCATGACATCGCCGTCTTGCACGATATAAGTCTTGCCTTCTAAGCGCGATTTACCCGCCGCCGCTGCGCCTTTTTCACCGTTATACTCGATAAAGTCGTCATAAGCGATGACCTCAGCACGGATAAAGCCACGCTCAAAGTCCGTATGGATCACGCCAGCCGCTTGCGGTGCTGTCGCGCCAATAGCGACCGTCCACGCACGAACTTCTTTGACCCCAGCGGTAAAGTAAGTCTGCATATCAAGCAGATCATAACCGCCGCGAATCACTTGATCAAGACCTGCCTCTTCCATATCCATCTCAGCTAGGAAGTCTTTTTTATCTTCTTCATCTAATTGGGCAATCTCCGCTTCGATTTGGTTACAAAGCGCGATGACGATAGAGTCTTCACCCGTAGCGTAGTCACGCACCGCGTCCAAGTAAGGGTTATTTTCAAAGCCATCTTCACTGACGTTAGCGATATACATAGTAGGCTTAAGGGTAATAAGGCCATAGCTTCTGATCAGTTTTTTCTCATCATCATCTAAGTTGGCTGCGCGCGCCGCTCGGCCTTCTGCAAGTAGGGGCTCAATCTTTTTGAACACCTCAAGCATTGCAGTGGCATCTTTATCGCCGCCTTTGGCTTTTTTGGAGAGGTTCAATATAGCGCGCTCAACGGCTTCGAGGTCAGCTAAAGCCAGCTCGGTATTGATGGTTTCGATATCGTCGATTGGGCTGACGCGGCCGTCGACATGCACCACGTTATCATCATCGAAGCAGCGTACCACGTGGGCGATAGCGTCAGTCTCACGAATGTTGGCTAAGAACTGATTACCCATGCCTTCGCCTTTTGACGCGCCCGCGACGAGTCCGGCAATATCGACAAACTCCATCGTCGTTGGCAATACGCGCTCAGGATTGACGATATCGGCAAGCTTTTTGAGACGTGGGTCGGGTACCGGCACGATACCTGTGTTGGGATCTTTGGTACAAAAGGGAAAGTTCTCAGCGGCGATTCCCGCTTTGGTCAAAGCATTAAATAAAGTGGATTTGCCTACATTGGGTAGGCCGACAATACCGCAGTTAAAACCCATAATGGTCTCTCAATACGTTAATAAAATCAGTAATTTGTAAGGTGCTGCTGTTTAGCATAAAAATTGGCGCTATTGTAGCAAAATTTAGCCACTATTAGCTACTAAGGGGCAGATAGATGTGCTAATTTTAAGCTAAGGCATGGTATGTCATGCGATAGTAAAGGAGTTCTATGAGTGAGGTTAGCGGTAAAAAAGTGGCGTGGATGGCGTTATCAGATTTGTTTGTCGATAACGAGATAAGCTATGAGTATATCGCCAAACGAGTAGCCCATCTGCATATTAGTGAGGTGGAGCGCATTTTGTTTTATGAAGTTGCGCCTGTATGTATGAGCAACTTATTGGTCTTGAGTCCAAGTAATCACAAAGGCTTTAGCGAAGCGTATATCGTCTCCAGTATAGAGCAGCATCTGCTTAAATGGCAAACCAGCCGCTTATACCGCAAAAAAACCGCGCTAAAAATCAGATTTTATAAGTTTTGCTTAAAGCAAGACTGGCATAAGCTGATATCTGAGATGTGCCAAGTACAAAAAACTAATGGCTAAGCAAATAGGTAAGGCTTTATATCTAGCTCATAACTCAGATCTAACGTATTTACTGAGTATCAACCACGCCAATCATCACGCCCATCTGTTTTTTATCATGCTTGTCGATGCTAGGCGCGTAAAGCGCTGAGGCAATACCACCATCCAAGAATAGCGCATTAGGGCAGTGCAGATCCTCTTTGAATAGCTCAGCAAACTGATAAAAGCTCACGGGCTCCTCGCTGTTGACCAGCTGCATGCTGCCATCGCTACAGACGCCTGCGCCATTACGAAACTTTAAAGACTGGCTATCAGGGTTGAATTTAGGATGGATTTCATTATCGATTACCAGCATCGGGCCTGACTGCGTGGCATACCAAGGCTGGGCTCTATCGTCTTTGATTAAGTCATCTAGTACCTGGCTCTCAGTGATTTGTATTTTGCCTGATTTATCCCACCATAGCACACCATTAGGAAGCAGGTGAAAATTACCGCCGCCTTCTTTTAGGTTTAGCGCCCGCTTTTCTTGGCCCTCGATGACCGTATAGCCAATGGGCGCGTAGCTGTCGTTATACATGCCTGCATTCACCGCAAGGCTTAGTGACTGGGTACTCGGTAGGCTGTCAATAAGTTTGTCAAAAGTCAGTAGCGTCTGTTTATTAGCATCTTGCCAGAACAGCTTTAGCTGATAACGATCTCCAGTTAGTGCTTGGCTGTCGATGCGACAAGCACTATAACTAAAAGGAGTTTGCTCAGTCGTACAGGACCAGACCTGCGCTGTTTTATCAGGCTTATCTGTACTAGAAGGCTGACAAGCACTCAACATTGTCGCTGAAAAGAAAGCTGCGCTAAGCTGCAGTATCTGGCGATTAAGAGTAGTCGATAGGCTAAGAGACATTACTGTTCTTTTAGATTGGTATTCATGTTTTCAGTCACATCTTTGAGCGTTTTTTCGTGCTTGAGCTTTGTGTTTTTACCCTTATCACGCGAGTCTTTATTGTAAGCGATGAGCGCATCATTATCTGGTAAGAAAGTATCAGCATCAGCCATCACCCACATCTGATTGAAGACATCAGCGCGGGCGCTATGATCGAGTAGCGCACCTTCATCAGCAAAGTAAAAGAACTTCGATAAGAGCTTGATTTGCCCATCATCAAGGCGGCGAGCGATATGATAAGGCTGCAACTGGCTTGGATGCTCAAGCCCTACCGCGCCAACGATACTCGATAAGGACTTCAGCGTGTTTTTGTGGAAGCTGGCAACGCGCTCTGCTTTACTAGGGACATCTAGTGCTTTTTGACGATACGGGTCTTGGGTAGCCACGCCGACAGGGCAAGTGTTGGTATGACATGAGCGCGACTGGATACAGCCCACAGCAAACATAAAGCCGCGCGCAGAGTTACACCAATCTGCACCTAGCGCTAGCATACGCGCAATATCAAAGCCTGAGACAATCTTACCACTGACGCCAAGCTTGATTTTCTCACGGATACCGGCACCAACTAAGGTGTTATGCACGAATAAGAAGCCATCAATAAGCGGCATGCCGACACTGTCCATAAACTCAACAGGCGCCGCTCCCGTGCCGCCTTCAGCGCCATCGATGACAATAAAATCAGGATAGTTGTCGGTTTCCATCATGGCTTTGACAATCGCCATAAACTGCCATGGCTGACCGATGCACAGCTTAAACCCAACAGGCTTACCGCCTGATAAGTCGCGCAGTTGTTGCCAAAACGCGACTAGCTCTCGCGGCGTACTAAAAGCGCTATGCGAAGAGGGCGAAACACAATCTTGCCCTGTAAGTACTTGCCGGGTATTGGCAATCTCTTGGGTGATTTTCTCGCTTGGCAGTACGCCGCCTTTGCCAGGTTTCGCGCCCTGCGATAGCTTAATCTCGATCATTTTCACTTGCGGGTCGACTGCCTTTTCGGCGAAAGACTGCGCATCAAAATTGCCTTCGGCAGTACGGCAACCAAAGTAGCCAGTGCCAAGCTCCCAAATCAAGTCACCACCAAACTTGCGATGATAAGGGCTGATAGCACCCTCACCGGTATCGTGCGTGAAGCCGCCAATCTTAGCGCCTTGATTAAGCGCCATAATGGCGTTGGCAGAGAGACTACCAAAGCTCATCGCTGAGATATTAAATACTGACATGTCATGAGGCTGTATGCAGCGCTCGCCGCCAACCGTAATGCGAAAGTCTTGTTTTTCTAGCGGATGGCTGAGGGCAGATTGTAAGAACCACTCTTTGCCTTGGGCATATAAATTATCTAAAGTACCAAAGGCATTGGTGTCGCTAACGTTTTTAGCGCGCTGATACACGAGCGCTCGCTGCTGGCGCGAAAAAGGCACTTGTTCCTTATCGTTCTCTAATAGATATTGGCGAATCTCAGGCCGAAAATCCTCTAAGACGTAGCGGACGTGACCGGCAACTGGGTAGTTGGTTAAGATGGCGTGCTTGGATTGCATAATATCATAGATACCTAAAGCCACTAGCAGGCCGCCGATGATAATCAGCCACCAATTGGTCAGCAGTAGTCCTGCCAAAAACAAAAAGGCAGCAGCGGCAAAGGTACTATAGCGTAACAATACGCCGATAAAGTAGGGAAGGCTTCCTTTGGGTTCAGCGTTTAGGTTGGTACGAGATTGGGGCATGGGACGACTCAGCAGTATGACAATGAATAACCGCTCAAAGGCAGGTGTAGAAATATTATACGTCTATAATATCACGGCTAAATGAGAGTTGAGTAACGGTGTGCTATTTCAAAGACCAGACCTCATCAAACATCTTGGTGATTAAGATTTTATCATCTTTTAAACACAGCTTTTGACTAGCGGCTGTTATCTACTAAAATGAAACGAACCGTTATGATTTGCTGTTTATTCCATATATCATAAGCTAACCCGTCACAAATTATGCTATAAAGCCAAGGAAAGCAATATGCAAGCACCTACCAATGTTACGCACAGTATTACGCACAATGTTAAGCAGTCCAGCCCAAGCTTTGATTGGGAAGATCCTTTTTTATTGCGCGACCAGCTCACTGACGAAGAACGTATGGTGACAGACAGTGCGCGTCAGTTTTTTCAAAAAGAGCTGATGCCAAATATCATCGACGCCAACCGCAATGAGCATTTTGACCGCAATATCATGCGCCAGATGGGCGAGATGGGGCTGCTGGGTGTCACCATCGAAGGCTATGGCTGTGCAGGTCTGTCGAGCGTCGCTTATGGTTTGATTGCCAAGGAAGTAGAGGCAGTGGACTCAGGTTACCGATCGGCGATGAGCGTACAGTCAAGCCTTGTCATGCATCCTATCCATGCGTATGGCACAGAGGAGCAAAGAGAAAAGTATCTGCCTAAGCTTGCTTCTGGCGAATATGTAGGCTGTTTTGGTTTGACCGAGCCAGACTCTGGATCTGACCCTGCTTCGATGGCCACACGTGCGCGCAGTGTCGATGGCGGTTATGAGCTGACGGGCAATAAAATGTGGATAACCAACAGCCCGATCGCTGATGTATTTGTCATTTGGGCCAAAGATGATGAAGATAAAATTCGCGGATTCATCCTAGACAAAGGCATGAAAGGTCTATCCGCGCCGAAGATTGAAGGCAAGTTTTCACTACGCGCTTCTATCACCGGTGAGATTGTCATGGATAAGGTATTCGTACCCGAAGCGAATGCTTTTCCTGATATTCGCGGTTTAAAAGGCCCTTTTGGTTGCTTAAATAAAGCGCGTTATGGTATCGCTTGGGGTTCTATGGGCGCGGCAGAATTTTGCTGGAAAGCGGCCCGTCAATACACTCTAGATCGTAAACAGTTTGGTCGTCCGCTAGCCGCCACGCAGCTGGTTCAGCTCAAGCTAGCGAATATGCAGACCGAGATTACTCTTGGGCTGCAAGCCGTTCTTCGCGTTGGTCGCTTATTAGATGAGCACAATGCAGCTCCTGAGATGATATCGCTCATTAAGCGTAACAACTGCGGCAAAGCGCTCGATATCGCCCGCAGCGCTCGTGATATGCACGGCGGTAATGGTATCTCGGACGAGTATCACATCATTCGTCATGTCATGAACCTAGAAGCAGTCAATACTTATGAAGGTACCCACGATATACATGCGCTAATTTTAGGCCGCGCGCAAACGGGTATTCAGGCTTTCTTTTAAATTATCTTAATCGATTTACACTAACGCACGCTAGGGTTTGGCTATTAAATGCTTAACTTCAGCGTGCGTTTTTTTGAATTTAAAAGTGCATTAAGAAGCAACAATGAATATTAAGAATGTTATAAGAATGAGAATGCTATGAGAAATAGGGAGGTCATAAAAGGTAGCCTAGTATGAGTTTTATAGCTGATACTAGTATTAGTAATAGAAGTGTTAGTGGCCGTTGTAAATATTCTCCTCATCTTTTTATAATGAGGGAGTCTATTTACAACTGCAAAGGTATACGCTATCACAGTGATGCAAATACAAGCGACTACACCGACATATCAAGGCAGTATATAAAATGTGCTTCTATAAATAAAAACACATCGGCGTGCGGCTATTGATACATCCTATATAATTAAGAAAAAGGAAAATAATAATGTCTGATACTTTAACCCTTTCTAATCCAAAGCTGCTCAAACAGCAATGCTTAATCAAAGATAGCTGGCAAGACTCAAGTGATGGTGCGACCATCGAGGTCACTAACCCTTTTAGCGGGCAAACCATAGGCACTATCCCTAGTCTCACAGAGCAAGACGTCATCGACACCGTAGCTTATGCTGACAAGGTACAAGCGTCGTGGGCCGCCAAAACAGCCCAAGAGCGCGGTGAGCTGTTACAGAAGTGGGCGGATCTGATTGATGACAACCAAGAAGATCTCGCTGTGCTTATGACTGCTGAACAAGGTAAACCTTTGACAGAGTCGCGCGGCGAGATGGCTTATGCCAATAGCTTTATCCGCTGGTTTGCTGAGGAAGGCAAGCGCGTGTATGGTGACGTTATACCGGCGACCAAAACCTCATTGCGTCATGTGATTATCAAGCAGCCGGTAGGCGTATGCGCCATTATTACCCCTTGGAACTTTCCGGCGGCGATGATCACGCGCAAAGTTGGACCGGCTCTCGCTGCAGGCTGTACAGTGGTTATCAAGCCCGCTACGCAAACTCCTTTTTCCGCATTAGCGCTTGGGGTATTAGCTGAGCAGGCCGGTATTCCAGCTGGTGTGATTCAGATAGTCACGGGTAAATCCTCCATGATAGGCGAGGTTTTGACCAGCGACAATCGTGTGAAAAAGCTCTCATTTACAGGTTCTACTGAAGTTGGGCGTACGCTTATGGCACAGTGCGCGCCGACGATCAAAAAACTCTCTTTGGAGCTTGGCGGTAACGCACCATTTATTGTCTTTGATGATGGCGACTTAGAAGCCGCTGCTGATGGCCTAATCGCCTCGAAATTCCGTAACGCCGGTCAAACTTGTGTCTGTGCCAACCGAATCTATGTACAGGCGAGCGTAAGAGATAAATTTTTAGATATCTTCACCAAAAAAGTCGCCGCGCTCAAAGTCGGTAATGGCATGGATGAAGACGTCGATATTGGTCCGCTTATCAATGAGGACGGCTTAGAAAAAGTACAAACCCTGCTGCAAGATGCGCTCGATAAAGGCGCTAAAGTGGTGACGGGCGGCGATAAAAATGATGCTTCAAAGCTAAGCTTTAACCCAACAGTAGTGACGAATGTCACCTCCGAGATGGATATTGCTCAAGAGGAGATATTTGGACCTATTGCCACGATATTTACTTTTGAAGAGGAAGCCGAAGCCATTCAAAAAGCCAATGATACCATCTTTGGTTTAGCGGCTTACTTTTATAGTCGCGATTACGCGCGTTCATGGCGCGTTACCGAAGCATTAGAATACGGCATCGTCGGTCATAATACTGGCCTGATATCTACTGAAGTTGCACCCTTTGGCGGTATCAAGCAATCTGGCTTTGGCCGAGAAGGTTCAAAATACGGTATTGAAGAATATGTCTCGATTAAATACTGGTGCAGCGCTGTAAGCTAACACTGCTCAAGCTCGTAAAGTGCTTGGGAGTCGCTATGTATTTATAATATGATGAGCGTATCAGTATAAATACCGGTACGTTGGAAAAAAGAGCTTAACTTTTTAAGGTTAGGCTCTTTTAATAATAAAACATGAAAGCTCTGGTGACTTAGATGTGTTTTAGATATGTTTTAGATGTGTTTTAGATTTGACTCAGCTTTTCTTGGTTAATGATATGGAGTCTTTGGCAGGGCGTTTTTTCACTGGCTGCTGTTCAGTCAGATGATCAGAGGGTTTGTTCAAAGATTGCGCTGCAGATTTAAGCGTTTTGGTTAGTTTTTTATCGGATTGCTTATTTAATTTTGTCTGCTCCTCAGCCAGTGATGCGTCATACAGTGATTGATAAACCTCAAGAGTCGCCTCAATCATTTTACGCATAGTGAATTTATTGGTCATCTCAGGGCGCGTGACACTCTCAAGCTGACTTCTGACTACTTTGCAGAGCGCTTTAGCATTATATTTTTTGACGAGGCCTTGCGGATAGAGGGGCTGCAGAATTTCACTAAAGGCAGCTTGATCCCAACCGATGACCGGTGTACCTAAATGGATCGCTTGTAGGGCATTGATACCGATAGATTCGGGCTGATTGGCGAGCGCCATGACGATATTCGCCGCTGACAGCCACTCACGCATATCGTTACGCTTACTGCCGACATAAGTAATACGCTCGCTTAAGCCTAACGTGTTACTGCGCTGACGAAAGTCTTCATGCGCCACATCGCCTTCACGGTAATCTTCGTCCATGATGATGACATGAATGTTAGGAAATTGCTCTTGTAGATTACCTAAGATATCGATAAGCCACTCTTGCCCATATTCGTTACCGATAACCGTCGGAAACACTAGCCATTTTTTGTGCTCAAGCTCAGGGTATTCAGCGAAGGTACGGCGTAGCCAGTAGACAGAAGGGTTGTGCCGATAGGGATAACGGCGCGTATCGACCCCGCGATAAATACGCTTAATGTGTCTAGGTCCAAGCCCCTCGCGGCGGATGCCTTTGATCAAATAGTTAGTGACACTGTCAGAAACGGTGATGATAGTATCCACATCCAACAAGGCCTGCGAGTACTTATTAATAGGATAAAACCCGTACATCGTAGACACAAGCTTCGGGCGGCGCTCCACTTTGACGCGTTTAAGCGCCAAATGTAGTATCCAAGCCGGCGTTCTAGAGTGGACATGAATGATATCTGGATTATACTTTTCGATCAGATGACGCAGCGGTACTACTTGCAGTAAAGACCGCCAAGATTTTTTATTCATATGCAGCTGATGGTATAAGTTACCATCACGCTCTAGACGCTTGACCAGTTCGTTATCTTCATTCGCGCTAGAAACGATAATAGAGGTGTGGCCGTTTTTGACCAAAGCGCGCCCAAGATGAAAGATTCCGCGTTCGGACTCATCGTGTTTTAAGGAAGATAGTAAGCGCATAACGATCATAATAGCGGCAAGCACTCTTTAAGTTAAGATTTAAAATATCAAAAAGGTAAGCTGCTATTGTCAGTTAAAAAAGAGTAAAACTCAACCTTACAGCGAGAGTACGGATGATAAAAGCGCTTAAGGTTTGTAAGTAGGTGCAAAGGTGGTCTGACGATTTTTGCTATCTTTTTTTCTCAAGGTAATCAGCGTTGGGCAGTATTTGTTTTTCGCTTAAATATTTCCAGTAGCGCTGCGGCATGTGCTGTCTATGGAGACGGGTGTTTTTACGCTCTTTGATATTGACGTTGGTAAAGTAGCCTTGCCAAAAGCGCTGATAACGCTGCTCATCCACGCTATGGATGCTAGCAGGATTACGTAGCACTGCCTCATCAAGATTAGTGATGGTTTGTAGCTCAGCAGGATGTGAGAGCGTACTCTGACTTTTGTCATAATAAATGCCATAACCGCGCGCTAAGTCGTATATCGCCCAGTGCTGATCTTGATAGCGCTGACGAAAATGCTCGCCAATAATAGGCAATACATTAAAATCAGGCTCAACACGTGCAAAATAAATATCATCGGTGGTGTGCTCAAAGCGTACAAAAGCTTCCATACGGTGCTTTTCTCGGTGTACAGACTTCACCGTTTGCGCAAGCTCCAACACCTCTAAACGTCCCAAATCCTCTAACACTTGGCGTGTAGGATGATCAATAGCATATTTGACGATATGAAATAGGGTAGTACCGATGTTAGGTTTTTCTGATAAAAACCCCCAAAGGATCTGGCGCATCCCTGAGCGCCCAAGCAGCTTATTAAGCTTAACAAGCACGCGCTGAGCTTGCTCATCGTCAGTTGTGACGTGAGCGGCACTGCTTATTAGTGAGGGTACATACTGATCCTCAGCGATCAATTGCAAGGATTGATCATATTGCAGCTTACGCTCATACACCTGATAGACAGCGCTAAGCCAACCCTCAAAGCTTGGCTCGTAAAGTAAGATGTTCGGCGTTAAATGACCGACAGAGTAAGTCTGATTGATGCTAAGTACTGACATTATTCCCTCACAGTGATTTAGATTGAGGTAGCTAGCTATGACCGTAGGCTGGCGCTTTTGATTTTTAAACCTAGTACAAAATAGACTACTTATTTCATAAACTATTTTTATTATCTGCGATAATAATCCTACCTAACTTTTGCTGGGCTAAAGCCACAGCCTACGCATACTAAATTAAACCAACCTTTTAAAATAACGCCATCTGACCACTGCGCTGATCTTTGTACTTGGTTTGCGTTTGCGCGAGCACATATTGGCGAAAGTTATTGCGAGTCAAATGCGAGAGATGCTCATTCTTACCTGTAGTCGCGATAAAATACTTGGCGCGATTGACCGCAGCGCCCATCTTTTTGAGATGCTCTAGAGTCAGCTGATTGAACTTGCGCGCTTTGATAATCTTTCGTGCGGTTCTAGTGCCGATACCGGGGATACGCACGATCATCTCGTAGCTTGCTGTCTGAATGTTGACGGGGAAATGCTCACGATGACGAATCGCCCAAGCGAGCTTTGGATCACAGTCCAAATCCAAAAACGGCGAGTCAGGCTCAACGATCTCATGCGCGCCAAAACCATAAAAACGCATTAACCAGTCCGCTTGATAGAGGCGGTTCTCACGCACCATAGGTACAGGCGTACCGATAGCAGGCAGTCGATTATCAGACAGCATCGGCACATAACCTGAGTAGTAGACGCGCTTGAGGTCATACTGTTTATAGAAGTGGCTCGATAACTGAATCACTTGCAAATCGGTCTCGTTACTAGCGCCGACGATCATCTGACTAGTCTGGCCCGCTGGGGTGAACTTGGGCGCTTTTTTATGGGTTTTACGGCTCTCACGGATAGTGATAATCTCTTCTTTAACCGTTGCCATCGGCGCTTTTAGCTCATCATGTGACTTCTCAGGCGCAAGCAGTGCAAGCCCTGACTTAGTCGGAATTTCGATGTTGACGCTCAGACGGTCTGCATAGAGTCCTGCCTCTAACAATAGCTCTTTTGAAGCGCCAGGAATAGTTTTTAGATGAATATAACCATTGAAACGCTCGCGAGTGCGCAGTATCTTTGCCACTTCCACCAGTCGCTCCATCGTGTAGTCGCCACTTTTAAAGATACCTGAGCTTAGAAATAGCCCTTCGATATAGTTGCGGCGATAAAACTGCATGGTCAAATCAACCACTTCTTCAACCGTAAAAGCGGCGCGCGGCGTGTCATTGCTTTTACGCGAGGTGCAGTACGCGCAATCATAGATACAGTGGTTGGTCAGTAGGATTTTGAGCAAGCTGACGCAGCGGCCGTCTTCTGTGTAGCTGTGACAAATACCTGTCGCTGAGGCATCACCGAGGCCGCCGCCTTGGTTTTTACGGGTGCCAGCGGAGGAGGAGCAAGAGACATCATATTTAGCCGCATCCGCTAAGATATTGAGCTTTCCTTGCAGCCTGTCATAATTGATGGTTGCCATAACTTATAGTACCCATTCATTAGTAGAGTGCTATTTTATCAAATTTGGCGTTAAGTCATTGTATTTAATAGCAAATTATCAATAGTATGCGACAACTGTTGTCGCCTATGACATAGAATAAGCCTTAATGAATCAAGGATTATCGTCTTTAGATAAAGAGGTTAAATATTGATTAAGTATAAAACTATTGCACCTTAGCGCGTATCACGACTGTTTGTGGCGTATTAGCAGGCAGGTTTGCCAAGTTCCACTTGAGAGCTGAATAATTCTCTTGCACCGTCACAGTATTACCGACTTGTTGAATCGTTTGATAGCTATCGCCGCCAGTAGTCGCTAAGGTCGGTAGTGGACTGTTTAACGACACCACTCTTACGCCACTTGGCAAAGCAACCATAGCATTCACATCATTGATAGGCTGATTGCTATTATTCACATAAGTGGTCTGATATTCGATGATATCACCAGGCTTAATGCTATTAGCAGGGACCGCGACATCACGGCCACTACTGTCTTTTAGGATTTTCATCACTTTAGTATGAGCATTGACGACACCAGGAGTGCTAAAAGTGGGGTTCAGTTGTAGGGTATCTAAAGTGGTCACCGTCTGACTGGTAACGACTGGGTTTGTCACGATTTGATTATTAACGACAGCAGCTGTTGTCACAGGCGTCATCACTTGGGTAGCAGTATGGATGGGAGTAGTCACTGTCGTCATTGGCGTATTACCGATTTGCTGAGTGACTTGACTGGTTATTGGACCTCTAGCAACGACAGTCGATGATCCTTGACTAACTGTATAACGCGGCACAGTAGTCACTTGCGTCACTGAGTAGGGCATGCCATTTCGCATAGAGATGCCGTTGGGGGTGGCGGTAATAGTCGCCGTATTGCCATCAGAATACTGCTCAACGACAGTAGTACTGCCAGTCGCAGGTTGATTGATAATAATCTCAGAAGCGGCATTGGCGCTAAAAGAGAACAGCACGAAGCTGGTCATTGTAGCTGCAAAAACCGTTTTATTCATAATAGTGTTCGTAGTCATCATAAATTCCTTATAATAAAGTAGACAGTCCGTGATTGGCTCAAAAGTTAACTGATTATCTGCTAAACATAAGGAAGTTAAATAGTAGCATTGTGTAATTTGCCAAAAGTACATCAATGAATATTTACTGAGCTAAGGTAGGCATAAGGCAGGCAATAATACGCATAAAAATACCTCAATGGATTAAGGAAACTTAATCCATTGAGGTATTGATAGAAAGCTAGGGCTGAGCTTGATTAGTTATAAATAACCTTCATCACCTCATACTCAACCATACCTTTTGGCGTCTCGATACGGGCTTCATCGCCTTCAAACTTACCAATCAAGCCGCGCGCGATAGGCGAGTTGACGGAGATTTTACCCGCTTTAAAGTCCGCTTCATCATCACCGACGATTTGATACTGCTTTTCTTCTTCAGTATCGACGTTTTCGATAACGACGGTGACACCAAACACCACTCGGCCTTCTTTGTTCAGGGTAGCAGGATCGATGACTTGCGCGGCGCTAAGCTTCGCTTCGATGTCACGGATACGCGCTTCACAGAAGCCTTGTTGCTCACGAGCGGCATGGTATTCAGCGTTTTCTTTTAGGTCACCATGCTCGCGGGCTTCAGCGATGTCGGCGGTAATACGCGGACGATCGATGGTTTTTAATTGTTTAAGCTCGGCCTCTAAAGCGGCGTGACCTTGGGGAGTCATAGGATAACGTTGCATGTTTTTTCCTTAAACCAATAACAGCACACCATCTCCTAGTGAATAGTGAGATGGTGCTATGTTGTTGCAATGAGTGTGAGAGAGTATATAAAGATTATGGGGATAAATCTATGTAATTAAAGCCAGCTAACAAAAGCTAAGTAATAAAAGTTTAACAGACGCTGATTGACTTGTCGAAGCACAATAAAAAGCATAGTAGCAGTGATGCTACTATGCTTTTTTAAGCCGATGCTTTTTAAACCGGATAGGCTTTATAAACTTTTAAAACATGCTTTACGATAGGTCTAATCTACTGAATTTAAGCTGCCAAGTCAATAGAATATCAATACAGACCGCGAGTGCTACTAAGCGACAGGCTTAGCTCTTGCATGTAAGTCTTGCAATTTATAAACATCAAAAGGCAAGTCGATTGCGTAAGACTTACAAACGGCTTCGGCGGCGCCTAAGGTTGTGACATAAAAGACTTTGCCTAGTAGCGCGTTACGGCGGATAGAGAACGAATCCTCTTGTGCTTGTTTGCCTTCGGTGGTATTGATAATCAAGTCAATTTTGCCGTTTTTGACCGCATCAACGATATGCGGGCGACCTTCGGTGACTTTATTGATTTGCTTACAGTCGATACCGTTATCAGCCAATACCGCTTGCGTGCCAGTGGTCGCGACTATCTCAAAGCCGTAGTCTTGTAGCTGGCGTGCGACTGCAACGATTTGTTCTTTGTCGCTATCACGCACTGAGATAAAGACAGTTTTGGTTTCACCTTCAGTCGGTAGACCTGGCAAGCGCTCATTACTACCGATAACCGCTTTGTAAAAAGCTTCACCAAAGGTTTTGCCAACGCCCATGACTTCACCAGTCGACTTCATCTCAGGGCTAAGGATGGGGTCGACGCCTGGGAACTTAGCAAACGGGAATACCGACTCTTTTACCGCATAAAAATCAGGTTTGATCTCGTGTGTGAAACCTTGGTCTTTGAGTGACGTACCTGCCATGCAGCGTGCGGCCACTTGCGCAAGCGATGTACCAATACATTTTGAGACAAAAGGTACGGTACGCGCGGCGCGGGGATTGACCTCAAGGATATAAACGGTCTCGCCTTTGACCGCAAACTGTACGTTCATCAGACCCACAACGCCAAGCTCTTTTGCCATCGCTATGGTTTGCTCGCGCATCACATCACACAGCTCATCTGACAGTGAGTAAGGCGGCAGTGAACAAGCCGAGTCGCCAGAGTGCACGCCCGCCTGTTCGATATGCTGCATGATACCGCCGATCACTACATCTGTGCCATCACAAACGCAGTCAACATCGACTTCTACCGCATCATCTAAGAAGCGATCGAGAAGGACGGGGGCTTCATTAGACGCTTGTACGGCGGTGCGTAGGTAATGCTTGAGCTCCTCTTCGTTATAGACGATCTCCATTGCGCGGCCGCCGAGTACATAAGACGGGCGTACCACAAGCGGATAGCCGACGTCTTTGGCTTTTATCAAGCCATCCTCAAGACTAGTGGCTAGTGCGTTCGACGGTTGGGTGAGGTTCAATTGCTGAATCATGTGCTGGAAGCGCTCACGGTCTTCAGCGCGGTCGATAGCGTCAGGGCTAGTCCCAATGATCTTCACGCCAGCTTCCTCTAAAGCGCGGGCCAGTTTCAATGGCGTTTGGCCACCGAACTGTACGATAACGCCGTCAGGCTGCTCGATACGGACGATCTCTAGCACATCTTCTAGAGTGATGGACTCAAAGTAGAGACGGTCGGAGGTATCATAGTCGGTAGAGACCGTTTCAGGGTTACAGTTGACCATGATAGTCTCATAGCCATCTTCGCGCATGGCAAGAGCCGCATGGACGCAGCAATAATCAAACTCAATACCTTGACCGATACGGTTCGGGCCACCGCCGATGACCATGATTTTTTTGTTGTCAGTGGGCTCAGCCTCACATTCGCTGTCATAGCTTGAGTACATATAAGCGGTACTCGTAGCAAACTCTGCCGCTGCGGTATCGACACGCTTATAGACGGGATGGATATTTAAGTCCCAACGCTTAGCGCGTAGCTGCTTTTGTGAGATGCCAAGCAGTTTAGCCAAACGTAGATCTGACAAGCCTTTGCGTTTAAACTGGCGCAGATTGTTCTCATTTAAGTCGCCAAAGCCAAGCGCTTTTACGTTTTCTTCAGTTTTGATAACATCTTCGATTTGTACCAAGAACCAAGGATCGATGTTAGTGAATTTGAACACCTCTTCCACGCTCATACCGATACGAAAGGCATCGCCGATATAAAAGATGCGATCGGGAGTTGGTACAGTCAAACGATTAATAATCTCGCTACGCGCTTTTTCTGGTTTCACTGCCGCTAAGTCGATTTGCTCATCGAAGCCGTCTGCGCCAGTCTCGAGGCCGCGTAGGGCTTTTTGCATAGACTCTTGGAAGTTACGGCCGATAGCCATCACTTCACCGACCGATTTCATCTGCGTTGATAATATATTGTCGGCTTGTGAGAATTTCTCAAAGTTAAAGCGCGGTATCTTAGTGACGACATAATCAAGCGTCGGCTCGAAGCTGGCAGGCGTAGCACCGCCGGTGATGTCGTTTTGTAGCTCGTCCAAGGTATAACCGACCGCTAGTTTGGCAGCGATTTTGGCAATCGGGAAGCCCGTGGCTTTTGAGGCTAGCGCTGAGGAGCGCGAGACACGCGGGTTCATTTCAATCACAACCATGCGGCCATTTTTTGGATTAATACCGAACTGCACGTTTGAGCCGCCAGTTTCTACCCCAATCTCACGTAGTACCGCTAGTGAGGCATTACGCATGATTTGATATTCTTTATCAGTCAAGGTTTGCGCCGGCGCGACCGTGATAGAGTCGCCGGTATGCACACCCATCGGATCAAAGTTCTCAATGGTACAGATAATGATACAGTTGTCGTTTTTATCACGCACGACTTCGGTTTCGTACTCTTTCCAGCCAATCAGCGATTCATCGATAAGTAGCTGATGAGTAGGGGACAAGTCAAAGCCGCGCTCACATATCTCGATGAACTCTTCGCGGTTATAAGCGATACCGCCGCCGGAGCCGCCCATCGTATAAGAGGGACGAATGATACACGGATAGCCCATTTTTTCTTGAGTGGCAAAAGCCTCTTCCATCGTTTCAGCGACTTCTGCGCGCGGACACTCAAGGCCGATACGCTTCATCGCCTTGTCAAATAAATCGCGGTCTTCTGCCATCTCGATGGCGTCTTTGGTTGCGCCAATCAGCTCACAACCATATTTCTCTAGCACACCGTTACGATCTAGCTCAAGCGCACAGTTCAGTGCTGTCTGTCCACCCATAGTGGGCAAAATAGCATCAGGACGCTCTTTGTCGATAATTTGCTCAACCGTCTGCCATGTAATGGGCTCGATGTAAGTGGCGTCCGCCATGACAGGATCAGTCATGATAGTGGCAGGATTTGAGTTGACTAAGATAACGCGGTAGCCCTCTTCGCGTAGGGCTTTACACGCCTGCGCCCCTGAGTAGTCAAACTCGCATGCTTGACCGATAACGATAGGGCCTGCGCCAATGATAAGAATGCTTTTTATGTCGGTACGTTTTGGCATTTAGATGTGTCCTTCAATAATAGGTTTGGCAAGGATTGCAATTTTACTCAAATCATTGTCTTGACTCATCCATTCTAAATCACGTATTTCAGCGACTACATAATGAAAAACATCAAAACTACGTTTATCTAATTTCTGTTGTTTTACTAGGGCTAAACGATAGATGTCAGAGGCTCTGTTACCTTCTACATCGGTAATTTCAAACTCTTCAAAATCATTTAAAATCTCCACCATTTGTTCTGTCGGCACACGGCGCACACCACGCAGTACTTCATAACGAATAAGTGGCGTAATAGCGATTTTTACCTTATCGTCTAATAGTAAATCTTCGACAATTTGTTTGGATTCAATATGTTTAGAGTTTGTGGCATCGTGATCAAAAGCACCGATAAGTAAATTAGCATCTAGAAGAACATATTTACTCACTATCGTCACCTGCTGGATTTCTAAGTAGCTTTAATAAGCGATATTTCGCCAAATCTTGGCTACTGTCTTCCATAGATTCTCTTTTAAGCTCATTTAGGTCGATACCGAAAGCGTCGCGTAACACATTGGCTAAAATACGCTTATTTGGAGAGTCGATTACGTGAGAACGAACAACACCGTCTTCTTCTAGCTTTAGCAAATAAGCTTCA
Organism: Psychrobacter submarinus; assembly: GCF_904846685.1. Taxonomy (GTDB): domain Bacteria; phylum Pseudomonadota; class Gammaproteobacteria; order Pseudomonadales; family Moraxellaceae; genus Psychrobacter; species Psychrobacter submarinus. The sequence continues at coordinate 590,114 of NZ_CAJHBQ010000001.1, read as the reverse complement.
CCTTCGTCTAATTGCGATAAGACTAAAGGCGAATGCGTTGCAATATAAAAGGTAGTATTTGGAAATAGATCTTTTAGCGTTGGTATGATTCTAGTTTGCCATTCTACATGCAGATGACTTTCAATTTCATCAATAAGTACCACACCTTTGATGTTGAGTAAGTCTTTTTCATTAGTAAAAGCAGAATAAGCGGAGACAATGGCTTGAATGATCTTTACTACTGAAATGAAACCTGAACTTAATTCACTTAACTCACGTTCTTGTCCTTCTATCGTCAGAAATACGCCACCATCAGCATCAACATTCAACTTTTTTTCAAAACGATTATCGAGTTTATGCAAAGCAGTTAATATCGTGTCGATTTCTACTTTACGGTTATCTCCAACTTTTTGATAAGGATTAACAGACTGTGCTCTCAAAACAAACCACTGATTTATGGATTCATACATTCCTAAACTTTTAAATCCGTCAACTGTGAAAAGAGCTTTTTCGAAAGTATCAAACAGGTCTATTTTCCGTTGATGAAAACCACCAAGTACGTTTAAAGGTGATATACGATTATAATCTGTTTCACTTCTTCGATGTGCACCTACATATGCAATGGCAAAGGACTGTCTATATTCACTAAGTCTCAAAGTTTCTATATCAATATATTCGGTGTCAAAAAAGAGTTGTAACTTTAAATTAGAGCTATATAACTCTCTAAAGAAGTTTTCAAATGAACCATATCTAGAAGGCATATCAAACTCTGAATTACTAGCTAGAAATGCGACGAACAAAGCCTCTAACGTTTTCGTCTTACCAACGCCATTACTGCCAAAAAAGACAAAGACTCTTTTGCTGGCATCAAGGGCTAGCTCAACGTCGCCAACGCCTTTTAAGTCTTTAATTGTCCATTTCTGCGTCAGTTCATTTGCCATTAGACAGCCGCCTTAGCCTTTTCCATCATAGCTGCAAACTTATCAAACAGCTCAGCCGCGTCATGAGGGCCGGGGCTGGCTTCTGGGTGACCCTGGAAGCTAAAGACTGGCTTATTGGTCAGCTCGATGCCTTGGTTAGTACCGTCAAATAATGAGCGATGCGTTGATTTGACATTATCCGGCAAAGTATCTTCATCGATTGCGAAACCATGATTCTGACTGGTAATCATCACCGCGCTAGTGCCCAAATCTTGTACTGGATGATTGGCACCATGATGCCCGGTCTTCATCTTAACCGTATTCGCGCCGCTAGCCAGTCCAACCAGCTGATGGCCGAGGCAAATCCCGAAGGTAGGGATATCGGTCTCTTCAATGATATGACGCACGCTGTCAATAGCGTAATCACAAGCCGCCGGATCGCCTGGGCCATTAGATAAGAAGATACCGTCAGGATTCATCGCTAGCACCTCTTCGATCGGCGTTTGCGCGGGTACCACAGTAACCTTGCAGCCGCGATCCACCAGCATACGTAAGATGTTGGTCTTAGTACCAAAGTCATAAGCGACGACATCGTATTTGTGCTCGATGTGCGTGCCAAGTTGCTTGAAGAAGCCGCCCGTACCGCTGTCATGGCTACCGGGTGCATCACGATTGAGTAGCGTATCAGATAACTCCCAAGTACCTGCCGTCCACTCAAAACCTTCTGGATGGGTGGCTTCTTTTGCCAAATCCATGCCTTTGAGACCGGTAAACTCTTGCGCAAGCTTAATGGCTTGTTGTACGTCTGAGTCGCTGATCTCAGTGCCAGTTGAGGCGGTCATGATACAGCCGTTTTGCGCGCCTTGCTCGCGCAGTAAACGCGTCAGCTGACGGGTATCAATCTCAGCAATAGCCACAGTATCGTTACGTTTTAGATAATCGCTTAGTGATTCAGAGCTACGGAAATTTGAAGTGGTTAAAGTGGCATCGCGAATGATAAGACCCTCTGCCCAGACTTTATCATGACTTTGGGTGTTGCCAGATTCGCTGTCCTCAGCGTTGGTACCAGTATTGCCAATATGAGGATAGGTGAGGGTAACTAATTGGCGCGCGTAGCTTGGATCAGTTAGGATTTCTTGGTAGCCTGTCATTGCGGTATTGAAGACCACTTCACCGACCCTATGACCTGTACTACCAATACTGACACCTCGAAAAATCGTCCCATCTGCTAATGCCAAAATTGCTTGTGTTGTTGTCGATGAATTCAAGGATTTGCCTCCGCTATTGATGATGAATGCGCTACTATATTTGTGGTTGTCACTTCAGCGGATAATCGATAATTTATACCAATTCAAAGCGTTATAAAACCACTTATCGCTGAAATTTTCCCACAAAAAAGCGAGAAGACAAATAGATGAAAAGATACTTAATTCACATAGGGGTGAAGAGTAACTTACATCATGTCCACTCGCTTAGGCACAGATTTTGAGCATTGTACTAAACTTTGATAATGAGAGCTAGTCTTATTGTGCAAGTAAATTACTTAAATTGATAATTAACGCTTAAGCCATAATAATCAGGCGATAAATTAGGCGCAACGATTAACTGATCATTATAGGTAGTGGTGAAGTACCAGCTACTCACCATGCCCAAAGCTGCGCCAGCGAGCACATCTACTGCATCGTGCTCATCGGCGTCTAAGCGACTATAAGCGACAAAGCCTGCGCCTAAATAAGCTGGAATGCTATACTCAAGCCCGTAGCGCCGATGAATAAAGCTTGCCCCCTGAAAAGCGGCTGAAGCATGACTAGAGGGAAAAGAGTTATCACCCTCACCGTTAGGGCGCTCCTTATCTATCACCGCTTTTAGCGCGTAAGTTGTAGCAACAGTAGTGCCAAACCCTCGATAAAACTGCTGGCGTCCTTCTTTGTCATCCTTATAATAAGTGCTACCATAAGCGATAGCAGGGATCGCAACAGCAACCACGCTGCCTGCCTTTTCGATACTAGAGCTGTCGTCAGCGTAACTAGGGCTTACAGCTAGCGTGCCGCTGACGAGCATTAATAGAGGTAGGGGGTATTTGCTATTCATAGTCATCTTCCTAAAAGGGTTTACTGTGACTCTCAAAGTGGTATGATTTGCATCGTCAGTGAGGGTTGCGTGGCCTTATTTTAAGACAATCAATCCACAAAACCTATAGGGCGTGTTGAACATTCACAAATGCGCACTGCTGATCGCTACTAGTTAATCAAAGCTGTGTCCTAGTCGTCGTTAAAATTGCAGATAATGCTTATTGCATTGGCTAGCTGATTTTATTTAAACAGTCGCAACGACCAGGGCGATTTTAGCATCAGCCCTAACGACAACAACAGGGACAGGACTCTTTTTTGCCGCTTTATTGATAAAAATAGACGCTTAGAACGACTAAACTTACCATTTTTATCTGCAAATCGCCTAAAAAATAGTCTCTGTCAGTGCCATGGTCGAATGTTCAACACGCCCTAATGCCAGTTATGACTTATACAAGCTCAACTTGACCGACGTAATGATAAGCACGGTTAAAATACACTAAACTCTCATCTTGCCCGCTTGGGGATTCTGGAGGTTTGATAGCGACCACTCGGCACATCAGCACACTATGCGTACCCACTTCTTGAATGTGCTCAATCTCACAATCAAAGCTCACTAGCGCATCTTTCAGGATAGGCGCGCCTGTCACAAGCTCAGTCCAAACTCCTTGCTCGAAGCGCTCATCTGAGCTTAGTTTAGAAGCAAAAGCATTGGATAAGTATTTATGCTGGGCACCAAGCACATTGACGCTCAAGACTTTATTATCCACAAAATGCCCATGTGAGCGCGCGGCTTGATTCATACACACCAGCAGTGTCGGCGGTGTATCAGTGACGCTACATACCGCCGAGGCAGTAAACCCATGAGTGCCTGACGGACCATTGGTGGTGATCACATTGACCGCCGTGGGCAATAGCGCCATGGCATCTCTAAAATCAGTGGCTTCAATCATATCTTTTATCATTACTACAATCCTGAGAAACGTTAAATCTATAAGTACCTTGTTAACTGAGGCCACTCATAAGCTTAAACAAGCCAGAACTTGTTAAGTTTTGCTAAACGCTCAGCTCTTGCCGCACGATTGCCGCACCAGCGCTCAGCGCATGTAGTTTGCCGCGTGCCACCTCACGAGGCAACGGCGCCATACCGCAGTTGGTCGAGGGATAAAGCTTGTCCGCATCGACAAATTGTAAGGCCTTGCGTAGCGTATCGGCTACCTCCTCAGGAGTTTCAATATCATTAGTGGCGACATCGATTGCACCAACCATCACTTTTTTACCGCGAATGAGCTCTATCAAATCCATGGGCACATGCGAGTTTTGACATTCTAATGAGACGATATCGATATTGGACTGCTGCAATTTAGGAAACGCTTGCTCATACTGACGCCACTCTGAGCCCAGCGTTTTTTTCCAGTCATTATTGGCTTTGATGCCGTAACCGTAGCAAATATGTACCGCCGTTTCGCATTTTAAGCCTTCGATAGCGCGCTCTAACGTAGCGATACCCCAATCATTGACGTCATCGAAAAAGACGTTAAACGCCGGCTCATCGAATTGGATAATATCCACGCCTGCTGCTTCTAACTCGCGGGCCTCTTGATTGAGAATTTTAGCAAACTCCCATGCCAGTTTTTCACGGCTCTTGTAGTGACCATCATACAGCGTGTCGATCATGGTCATCGGGCCAGGCAACGCCCATTTGATCGGCTGATCGGTTTGCGCACGTAGGAACTTTGCATCGTCCACAAATACTGGTTTTTGACGGCTCACCGCACCCACGACTGATGGCACGCTTGCTTCATAGCGATCACGAATTTTAACGGTTTTACGGTTTTCAAAATCGACGCCGTCTAAGTGTTCGATAAATGTAGTGACAAAATGCTGGCGGGTTTGCTCGCCATCACTGACGATATCTATCCCTGCATGTTGCTGTTCTTGTAAGGTCAGACGTAAGGCGTCTTGTTTTGCCTCTATCAGCTCATCACCTTCTAATGCCCAAGGTGACCAGATTTTCTCAGGTTCGGCCAGCCATGAGGGTTTGGGCAAGCTGCCAGCGGTTGAGGTCGGTAATAATATATGCATGTTATCTCATCTTTTGTATCGTAATATTTAATATCTAAAGCTCTATTAAGCCACTTGTTCATCAGCGCTTTTGTCTACCGCAAAGCCTGCTGCCCACTCATCTAGAATATCTTGATAAGGCGTAATAAATGTCTCTTCGGTGAACTTGCCTTGCTTCACTGCCAGCTGGCTGCGCTCCTCACGGTCATACACCACTTGCGTCTTTGAGTAGTCTTGGTAATTGAGACTGGGCTGATAGACCGCGCCTGCTCTGGAGTTGGCATTATAAATCTCAGGGCGATAAATCTTCTGGAACGTCTCCATCGTCGCAATCGCGCTAATCAGCTCCAGATCGCTGTAGTCGCTGAGCAGGTCACCTGCGAAATAAAATGCGAATGGCGCTACGCTTCCTGTCGGCATAAAGTAACGCACCGTAAGACCCATTTTATGGAAATAATCATCGGTTAACGAATACTCATCCTGCTGGTACTCGACACCCAATACCGGATGTTGATTGTTGGTACGATGATAGGTTTTGCTTGTCGACACACTCAGGCAAATCACAGGCTGCTTATCAAACTGCTCTTGATAAGCGTCTGAACGCAATAAATGCTGAAATAGCTTACCATGCAGCACACCAAAGCTGTCTGCGGGCGGTGTGCCTGGGTTTTGTTCGAAATGCTCTGGTAGCACAATACTAAAGTCATAATCGCGCACGTAGGATGAGAAGCTATTGCCGACTATACCGCTGATACGGGAGTTATCCTTGTGATCGACAATCGTGGTTTGTAGCATCTCGATACTGGGGAAAGTATGACCGTCGCCTGCCACGTCTAAGTCAGCTGAGATGATATCAACCTCTACCGAATAACGATCGGCGTTGGGATTATCCCAACGCGCCAGATCATTAAAGCGATTGTTTATCATTGTCAGTGTCTTACAAAGGTTGTCTTGACGGTTTACGCCGCGCGCTAGATTGGCAAAGTTGGTCGTTAGGCGTGTGCTATCGGCAGGCTCGTAGTTTTCATCAAAACGTATGCGAGATATGGTATAGGTAAATGGCTGAGTCATGATAGTCCCCTTTACTACTCTGATAGCTCTCGTCTCGAGGCCTCAGATAAAAGCTAATTTGTGTATGGGATGAATCATACCTTGAACCTCACATGAATAAAAACGATGTTATTTAAAGATAAGATGAATAAAATTCATGGTTATTTGTAAGCTATATTGATATAAAGCTTTTGGAGAGGGGACTATTATCATAAAATTGTAGCCATTACCGTGCAAACCGTTTCTCATAAATAAAAACCCCGCTACTAAATTCATAGTAGCGGGGTTTTATTTTTAGTACTGGCTATTGTTGTATTTACAACAGTAACTTACGCGCCAAATACTTTCATGCGCTCTTCAACTGGCTTGAACTCTTTGTCGCCTGCAGGCTGCTCAATGCTACCGAACACCATTTGGGCGTTTAGTTCCCAATCGTCAGCGATATTCCATTCTTCAGCGACTCTTTGATCGATAACTGGATTATAGTGCTGTAAGTTGGCTCCAATATCTAGGCTAGCAAGCGCCGTCCAAATCACATACTGATGCATAGCGTTGGTCTGGTGTGCCCAAATTGGGAACTGATCAGCATATAGTGGCGCGGCTTCCTGCATACTTCTGACGACGCCCTTATCTTCGAAGAATAGTACCGTACCCGCACCCGCTCTAAAGCCGGCGATTTTGTCTTTAGTGGCTTGGAACTGCTCATTATCGCCAACGATAGCTTTTAAGGTCTCTTCTGTGATATCCCACAGTTTATTATGGTCTTCGCCAAATAGGACAACTAGACGGGCAGACTGTGAATTAAATGATGAGGGCGTATGCAATAGCGCATGCTCAACTAGCTTGACGACTTCTTCATTAGATACTGGTAGCTGATCGCCTAGCGCGTAAATAGAACGACGCTTTTCGGCTAATTGCTGTAGATCTTGTAAATTTGACATCATTTTCTCCAATAGATTTTGATTAAAAATAAAACATGGAACTTAGGGCGTGTTGAACATTCGACCGTGGCACTGACAGAGACTATTTTTTAGGCGATTTGCAGATAAAAATGGTAAGTTTAGTCGTTCTAAGCGTCTATTTTTATCAATAAAGCGGCAAAAAATAGTCCTGTCCCTGTTGTTGTAGTTAGGGCTGATGCTAAAATCGCCCTAGTCGTTGCGAAAATCTAGCCAATGCAATAAGCATTACCTGCAATTTTCACTTAGACTAGAACTATTTTAGCGATCAGCAGTGCGCATTTGTGAATGTTCAACACGCCCTAATAGTATTAGTCTATTAGTCATCGAAATGCTTATGCCAAGCTATGTTAATCGATACAAAAAGTGGTTAAGATAAATGGCATTCAAACGCTTCATTTTTACTCATTCTTTGGGGTAGCTGCTTATGACTCCCGCTATTAATCTAGCCAAAACACTCAAGCTCACGTATACCATACATGAATATACGCATGAAACCAGCGCAAGCTCCTACGGGCTAGAAGCCGCCGAAAAGCTAGGCGTTGCCGCCGAACGCGTCTTTAAAACCTTAGTTGTAAAGACGGATAATGGCCAATTGGCGGTAGCAGTGCTGCCAGTAAACAACACATTAAATTTTAAAAAAATGGCTAAAGCGCTATGTTTGCATAACACTGTATCTTGCAAAAAAGTACAAATGGCCGAGCCGCAAGAGGTGCAGCGTAGCAGTGGCTATGTGCTCGGCGGGGTCAGTCCGTTAGGACAAAAAAAGCGCCTAGCAACAGTGATTGATAGTAGTGCGCAGCAACACCCAACCATCTATGTGAGCGCTGGACGTCGCGGGCTAGAGATTGAGCTGCCGGCTAGTGAGCTGGCGGTAACCCTAAAGGCGCAGTTTGCTGATATTATCGATAACGACTCCTAACTTTTTTATACCTAGCTTTATTTATGCCTAGCCCTTTTTTATAAATGTAATACTTTAATAAGGAAAATTCTATGCCGCATCTTACTATTCAAGCCACACCTAATGTCACTATCAAGCGCCCTGAGACACTCTTAAAAACACTGAACCAAGCACTGTGGAGTAGCGGACATTTCGGCAAGCCTACCGATATTAAGGCGCGTATGCTACCTATCGATAGTTTTTTAGTTGGGGTCGAAGATGACGAGCAAGAGTATGGCTTTATTTACGCGCATCTTAAACTGATGAGTGGGCGTGATATCATAGCGCGTAATCAGCTCGCTGAGATATTGGTGATTGCTATAAATAGTGAGCTGGCAAGCGATCAGTCAGGCCGCGCGGCGCTGCAGATATGCGTTGAAGTAGAAGAGATTAGCGCGGTGTATCATAAACAAATGCTTGAATAATAAGCAATCGAGTCGCAGGTTTTATACGCTTATTATCGACCATAGAAAAAGCGCCTAATTATTAGGCGCTTTTTTACTTTTGTATTAGTAGCTGTTTTTAGACGGCAACAGGCTTAGTATTAGTCTAAAAATGCAAAGTTTTCGATGTCCATTGAAGTCATGCTCTCACTTGGCGCAACCATACCTTCGGCGTGGCCTGAGGTGCGAGGTAGCAGCTTATCAAAATAGAACTCAGCGGTTTGAATCTTCGCTTGATAGAATTCTGGTGCCTCTACGCCACCGTTTTCTAGCTTGTCATAAGCGACAGCCGCCATACGTGCCCAGTGATAACCCATCATCACATAGCCTGAGTACATTAAGTAGTCTTCTGAAGCCGCTGAGATGATTTCACGATCTTTACGCGCCATCAGCATCAAGCGTACCGTTAAGGTGTTCCACTCAGCACATAGCTTAGTCAAAGCCCATACGAATTTACGCATGTCTTTATTAAGAGCGTGCTCACTACACCACTTCATAATGCTTGAGGTGTAGTCGCGGATGATCTTACCTTTTGATTGCAAGATAACTTTACGGCCAAGTAAGTCTAGGGCTTGAACACCGGTAGTACCTTCGTACATAGTAGCGATACGTGCATCACGAGCGATCAGCTCCATGCCCCACTCTTTGATATAACCGTGGCCACCGTAGACCTGCTGGCCGTGCTTAGCCGCTTCGATACCCAGCTCAGTCAAGAAGCCTTTAAGAATAGGTGTATAAAAGCCTAACTTATCATCCCATTTTTCAAACTCGGCATCATCACCATTAGCCACACCTTGCGACATCTTATCCGCATAGCGACCTGAGTGATAAATCATCGAGCGGCCGCCTTCTGCAAAGGCTTTTTGCGTCAATAGCATACGGCGCACGTCAGCGTGATGGATAATCGCATCTGCTACTTTTTCAGGATCTTTTGTGCCTGATAAGGTACGCATAGAGCGGCGCTCTTTGGCATACGGTAGCGCGTTTTGGAAAGACAATTCAGTATGTGCCAGGCCTTCGATACCTGTACCGATACGCGCCGTGTTCATAAAGGTGAACATGGCTTTTAGGCCTTTGTTCGGCTCACCGATGAGGTAACCTGTCGCGGCGTCAAAGTTTAGGACACAAGTCGCTGATGAGCTGATACCCATTTTGTGCTCGATAGAGCCACAAGTGACGCCGTTACGCTCGCCAGCTTCGCCTTCTGCGTTTGGCAAGAATTTTGGTACGATAAATAGTGAGATACCGCGTGTACCTTCAGGTGCATCCGGCAGGCGGGCAAGAACGATATGGACGATGTTGTCCGTCAAGTCATGCTCACCGCTTGAGATGAAAATCTTAGTACCTGATAGTTTGTACGTACCGTCCTCTTGCGGAATCGCTTTTGACTTAACTTGGCCTAAGTCAGTACCACACTGCGGCTCAGTTAGGCACATAGTACCTGACCAAGTACCTTCGACCAGCTTATGCATGTAAGTTTCTTTTTGCTCATCGGTACCGTACTGCATGATAGTGTTGATACAGCCAGTCGATAGGCCTGGGTACATAGACCACGGCCAGTTAGCCGTACCGATGATCTCAGCTTTGATTAGGTTGATCGACATCGGCAAGTTCATACCGCCGTACTCTTCAGGGTATGAGATACCTTGCCAGCCGCCTTCTACAAACTGGTTGTAAGCTTCTTTGAAGCCTTTAGGCGTAGTGACGACGCCATCTTCAAAATGACAGCCTTCTTCATCAGCAGGCTGATAGATAGGAGATAGAATGTTTTCGGCAAAATCAGCCATTCCTTGCAAGATCATGTCGACCGTTTCAGGGTCCGCGTTTTCGCCATTGTCCAAGGTTTTATAGTGTGACTGATAATCAAAAACATCATTTATTAAAAACTTAATATCACGTAAAGGGGCTTTGTAAGTTAACATAGGGACTCTCTTTGACAAGTTGAGACAACAACCGATGATAGGTCATTAGATCTTCATCGGTGAGCTGACTATAGAAATTATGGTAAGGCTAATATAGGAATAAGATAAGGGTGAGTTATCTTGACTATAAAGGGGCGCTGCTATGACAATTATGATAGACCCAGTATAAAGAGTCTGTCGTCACAAATATACCATTTATAAATAATATTCATAACTAATAAAGTATGATATTACTATTGGTTATGATAAAAGGTAAATGGGACACCGAAAATAACAGCTGCAGTTCAGTCAAATGTAACATAGTTCTTGTCGCATCAGAGTCATGGGATAACTCAAAGCTAGAGGGTAATTTAGGGTTTCATATATGTCAGTTAAGTACAGTCGCCATGTCTACTACCGCTTGTTGCAGCGGCTATGGGTGACTATCAAGCGTTTGATTAGCGGTGAAGTTGAGCATTTGATGGCTGTCAATCAAAGCCGTCGGCCTTGGCATATGCCCCTTATCGCTGCTATCGCGATTAGCTTTCCGGTATTTGTGGGTGCGTATTTTGAGGCGCTATCTGCCGGGATTAAAGCTTCGCTTGGGGCGATGATTATTCTAAACCTGCCCTTTGGAGGCAGCTTGCCGCAGCGTATGGTGACGGTGATGGCTTGGGGTTTTGCGATGGCGTTATGCTTCGCGTTAGGACTCATCGCCCAGCAGCTGGCTTTTATTAAGATTCCGGTATTTGCGTTAGTGGCTTTTGCTATTGTGATCTTTGGGCGCTACTACAACCAGCCGCCGCCGGCCGGACTGTTTGTGATGATGTCTACCGCTATCGCCTTATTTATCCCTGTACCTTTGACGCACATTGTCGCAGCGACTGGCCTTGTGATGCTCGGTAGCGGTTTTGCTCTTATCATGGCGCTGCTGTACTCGCTGTTTTTATTAGCGACACGCAAGCGCACTAATCTACCAGCTCAAAGCTATCAGCCGGAGACAATCAGTGAAAGTATCATGGTGGCCGGTTTTGTCAGTCTAGCTTTGTCTATCGCTTTAGTGCTCACGATGCCTTATCCGTATTGGGTGGCGGTGAGCTGCTTTATTATTATTCAAGGTATTCATCTACGTACCATGTGGATTAAGCAGTTTCATCGTCTGCTCGGCACGCTGATAGGCATGGGAGTGGCGGCATGGATGCTGTCTTGGCAGCTGACATTGTGGCAAGTCGCTGCCGCTATCTTGGTGCTGATGCTATGTATTGAGTCGTTAGTCGATCGCCATTATGGTCTTGCAGTGGTATTTATCACACCATTGACCGTGTTTATCGCTGAATATGGCAGTGGTCTACCGCCCTCGCAGCAGCTCTATCAAGAGGTCATCCAAGCACGAATGCTAGATACTGCGCTCGGCTGTATCATTGGCCTGATAGGCGGTATAGCGATGCAATCTGCAAAGCTGCGGGCCCCGCTACATCGCTTAGAGCGCTGGCTGTTAGCGCGTTTTGGGGTTTAGAATGTTTAAAGTGCTAAGTGCTAAGTGCTAAGTGCTAAGTGCTAAGTGCTCTAAAATGCTTTACGTCGATGGCGATTGCAAGTCTATTGTCGCTGCCGCAACCTCTACCGCTCGTCCGGTCCAGCGCTCAAAGCTTAGCGCTGCTTGATTGATAAGCATACCGTAACCATCCGACACTTGCGCGCCGCGCCGCGTAAAGTGCTGCAAGAACGGCAGGGCGCGCCCGTACATCATATCGTAAGCATAGTGAGTGTTCAGACTATCCGCTATCGGCAAAGTGTCCCCTGTCAGACCGATGGAGGTAGCATTGATAATCAAGTCAAACTCGCCAGTCAGCTCCGCCGTCGTACAAGTCGCAATCGCCTGCTTCTCAATCGTTTGGCTCGCGGCGCTAAGCTCAGTGACTAGTATCTGCGCTTTACTCAAAGTGCGATTGGCAATCGTTAAGGAGGCGATACCTGCTTCGATAAGCGGCAGCACCACGCCGCGCGCCGCGCCGCCTGCGCCAATAATCGCCACACGCGCGCCATCAAGCGGCCAGCCTAAGCTTATGATGTGATTGACCAAGCCTTGACCATCGGTATTGTCACCATAAACCGCACCGTCTTTTATGAGTAACGTATTGACTGCGCCTGCCACGCGGGCATGTTCAGATAGCCCTCCTTGCGTCTGACAGTGACTAAAGGCGATTTGTTTAAACGGTACAGTGACGTTAGCGCCCACGCCGCCGCCATAAAAAAAAGCCTCTACTACGGCGACAAAGCTGGCTTCATTATCTGGACAATACTGGCGCTGATAGCGAATATCGATATCGGTTTGGGCGGCAAAAGTCTGATGAATTTCAGGGGATTTGCTATGGTTAATGGGGTTGCCGATAACGACAAAGTGCTGAGTCATTGCGAAAATCCTATTAGGCGAGTTTGAGGGCGGTACTGGTTTTATTCCTAGTTTTGTTGTTACTTATATATCTACTTATATGTCTACTTTTGCACGGCTACTTTTGGGCTAAAGTAGCGTTTAGGGATGCAGTAGCGCTCAGTTATCATAAGCGATAGGTCATTCTTTGACAAACGGGCATTACCAGCGGTCAGTTGCCAGCGGTGATAAATCAACAATACCGTTAACAAAACTGTACTCGCGCGTAGTGTTATCGGTAACCTAAAGGCTAGTCAAGGCTGCAGCAGTTGGGTAAACTAGCAGCATTAAGATTTTGGTAAAACCCTATTTAAATCAAGCCGGTCGAGGACTCGACATTCAATATTCTAGATAAGATGAGTAAATTGCCCATGCAGAAAAACAGCCTTCAACCTTTGATGGTCAGTATGCTAATGATAGCGGGTGTCTCTTTGAGCGCTTGTAATGACTCAAACCCAAGCGCAGAAAGCGAAGCTTCGGTGTCGTCAACCACTGAGGAGGTCGCGACCGAAGCGCCTACCGATTCAACAGACGCCGCCGATCTCGATGGCGCGGTCGCCAGTCAAGGAACCCCCATCAGCTATGATATGTCCAGTTGGGGCAGTACCGCGGTCGAACCAGTAACGATTGACGAGCTAGATAACATCCAGTCAACTTTTGGCTCAGTGGTCACCACCGACAAAAACAGTCTCGATTATGCCAGTAACCCGGCGACTAAGTACCGCTTTATGCAAGCTGATGAGCCGTATCTAGATATTATCGACTCGCAGAAGTATCTAGAGCTAGGCTGGTACTATGCCAATCCTACCGATACAGATAAAGAAAAAGAGCTCAGTCAGGCGCACGCCCAAAAGGCCTACACACTAGCCCGTCAGCTGATGGGTGATGAGGGTGGCCGCGTGCTCGCTGATATGCTCAACGGTCAAATTGTCAAAAATAAAACCGCAGGCGGCCAAACCATTGAGCTTGCCAAATGTGAGTTCTACAGCTGTATGATTATCTTTAATAAATCAAAGGCGCAAGCGAGTGCAGGCTAAGCGGTGAGCAGTATCGACAGTACTGACAGTCTAAAAAGTGCTGGCAGGCTAGTAGAGGGCTGGTACGCGCTTTATCCGCCAGCAAATAACGCGGCGATAGCCTCAGTAGCTCCGAAACCAGTGACTATGTTGTTAGACAATCGCGGTTTGGCTTATGGGGATGGTTTTTTTACTACTATGGCGGTGCGCGATGGTCAGGTGCTGTGGGCGGACTATCATTGGCAGCGGCTAGCGAGTCATGCCGCAGCCCTGCAGCTTGATATTGCGACGCCACACTTAGTCTCTAGCCTAAAAGCTTACGCGCAGCAGCTACAGCAAGGGGTGATGAAAGTCATCGTCACTCGCGCGACCCAATCGCTACGCGGTTATAGCTTTGCTGCGGATGCAGCGGGCAATGCTTGCGAGATTTGGCTCAAGCTTATGCCTAGCGAGGGGCAAAGTGCGACTGATCAAAGCGCCTTGTACAAAACAGCTGACTCTCACGATACCTTAGATACCTTACTGCTGCCAAATGGTGCTTCTGTTATTCAGCAAGCGCCGAGCCGCGCCGTTTGTCTGACTTCACAAATCGCTGTACTGCCGCCTACTTTGGCAGGACTAAAATCGTTAAATCGTCTCGATAATGTATTGGCCAGTGGCGAGCTTGAGCAGATTAAGACCAGAAGCCCTGATACCGAAATAGGTGAGGGCTTGTTACGTGATATGAGCGGGCAGTGGGTCGAGGGTGTGATGAGCAATGTCTTCTATCAGTTATCCGGCTCTCATACTATGAGCAGTGGTCAGCAAGAGGATGTTAACAAGGATAGAAACTATCTCACTGATGGCCAATGGTACACGCCGCCGATGACGCAATCGGGCGTGGCTGGGGTCATGCGCCAAGTGCTTATGGATAGTTTAGCTGAGACTCAAAACCCGGTGATTATGAGGTCACTCGCTGATAATGATTTGCCAAAGCTCAGCCAAATGTTCTTTTGTAATGCGGTGCGCGGTGTCATGCCTGTATCGAAGCTTACTTTGCTATCGGGGCAGGTGGTTGAGTTTAATTAATCACTTACTCCACTGCAAAAATAACAAACTGCGTATCAAGTCCATCATCAGGATATAACACAATATCCTCGTTTCTATACTTATCATTGGCTTGCGAAATTGCAGACGCACCATCTTCCGCGACTACTTCGACAAGTGCGCTCATCGTTTCGATTATCTCTATTTGATAAGTTTTCAATTTCTTTTCGGTTGTCATAACTGTTCTCGTCCTGGCTAGATAATATGCTTTTGATCCTAGCAAAGGCGAGAGCAGAGAAGTGATCGTCTTTTGTTAACCCTGCTTGAGTCATAACGCTAATCGATCAATGCTAGTGTTTTTACCAGAGGATAATAGCAAAAATGGACTCAGTCTACGAAGATGAACGCATACCTTTACAAATCCGTCGTTTGATGATTTTTGATGAAATCTGCAAACTAGCAAAAAAACAGCCTGATGAAATCGTACACTTAGCGGGTTATTCGAAAATAGCATTCACTGTTACTTATTCTAAAAAAGATAAAAAATATACAGCGTTTGGTGGGTTGTTTAAGTATGCGCATACCCGTCAAGAGGTTATAGAGCAAGGCATAGATAAGCTACCTCATGATGAATTAGTCATGTGTGCACTTACCGTAAAAAGACAAGCTTTTACTAAGGCTTCTCGTACGCCATTAGGACTATTAAAGGAGTGGAACAAGCATGTGAAAAACCAGTCTTTTGAATGTATCAAAGACAATATAAACACTTTTTTTAAAGTAAACGATGAATTAGAAATAGACTATCCGCCTCATAAGTTCTGTGAACGTTTAGTTGCAAGCGCCTATTTACCTCTTTGGGACAACCAAGATAGTTAATAGAGTTTCTGATAATAACCACGCCCCAAAAACTCAATAATGCCTTTATCACGTAGCACTTGCAGCTGTTGACGAATTTTGTCCTTAACATGATTATTATCAGGGTGCTTGGCCTGTA
Source organism: Psychrobacter submarinus (assembly GCF_904846685.1). GTDB lineage: Bacteria > Pseudomonadota > Gammaproteobacteria > Pseudomonadales > Moraxellaceae > Psychrobacter > Psychrobacter submarinus. The sequence goes on along the minus strand of NZ_CAJHBQ010000001.1, from coordinate 574,322 downwards.
GTTTATCTGCAAAAGCATAGACTTGTTTAAGGGTAAATTTATCATCAAGTCTGTCAATACACTGCCAAACATCTAGCGTCCAACCGCGCGAGTCCAACGATTGTTGACGTAAAAAAAGCGTTTTTTGAAATTGCTGCGTGACAGTATCGCGCGCAATGACGGTTTTATCTTTTACTAAAAATACTTTGCCCGACTCAGGCACTTGCCGCAAATCAATATTACAGCCAACCCACCCGGCACGTTTGGCAGTGGCTGCTAAAGGCTTACGCTTGATTATGATTTCAGGTTTAAAAAACTGCTTGGGAATGATTAAGAAGTTATTAACTGTAAACTCTGGCGAGTAGGTTAAAAAGAAAAAACTGGGATTATCGTCGCTATTGATACGCGCAAGCATAGTCTCATAAGCGCCATCATTGATGATTTGACTGAGCTTAGCTTTTTTACTTTTTAACTCAAATTGTTCTTTACAGTTCGCGCAATAAAAATCAGCCACAGGCTCATTATTAGCAAACTCAGCTAACGGTTGCGCGCTGCAGTTGGGACAGTAGCTTTGCTTAGCGACCCAATCTTCGCTGAGCACTCGTACGATTTGGCTAGGAGACTTATAAGCGCTGGCAAGCTGCTGATTAAAGTTTAAATCCATAATGAAACATCTTTATTAAACGGGGTCGATAGAAGAATAGCGATTAGCCATAAAACTTGCTACAAACCCTAAGATAATCCATAAGCTAAGCAAATACCATTGAAAAGCTTACGGTTCAGTGCTAAATTCTAGCAAACTTCTGCCCTTTGAGTTGCCATGAGCACGCCGACCCCCGAAAACCCTGATAACAAGCCTAATGATAGCGCGGCTACTGAGTCAAATGCTAAGAGAGTCGACTCGTCACCCGTAGAGCCAACCGCTGAGCGTGACGCCACTGATGACCTAGACAAAGCGCCCGCGACCGATGTGTCGCTGATTAGTGGTGGCAGCAAACCACGGCGCTACAAAAAAGATAATCCATCGTTTTTTATGCAACGCGGCTATCAGATATTGTTAGTGCTCGGGCTGATTGCCGCTTTCTTGCTAGTGATGGTCTATCAGACGCTATTTGGCCGTATCACGCAGCCGGCACAAAAAGTCACTATCGAGCAGGGCGATACTTATTATGGCTTGCTACCGCAGTGGCAAAAAGAGATTCCACTGTTTTCTGCCAGTATTGCCAAGTTGTATATCAAGTCGCAAGTCGATGCACCGCTGCACGCCGGGATTTATCCGTTACCTGAGAACCCAACGATTGCAGAAGCCCTGCATGTATTTGGTCAAGGCGCAAAAGTGGCGATGGTCAAAGTGCAAGTGATCGAAGGCAAGACTGCAAGCGATCTGTATCAGAACTTGCGTGACAATGAAGGTATCGTCAAAGAAGTGCTAGTTGAGGGTGCAGATAATGCCAGTATTGCCAAAGCGCTAGATTTGGCCGGAATACTGCCCGAGTCCGTGACCACGAGCGACGACCCTATCGTCAATCATAATCTTGAAGGCTGGTTTACCCCAGATACGTATTATTATGGGGAAGGCGCAACCGACACCCAAGTGTTGACTGATTTGTATAAGCGCCAGCAGCAGGCGTTGACTGAGGCATGGGAGAACCGCGCGCCAGATCTACCATATGAGAGCCCTTATCAAGCACTGATAATGGCGTCTATCATCGAAAAAGAAACCAGCATAGCCGATGAGCGCGCGCTGGTATCTGCGGTGTTCAATAACCGTCTAAAACAAAGCATGCGCCTGCAAACAGACCCAACGATCATCTATGGTATGGGCGATCGCTACGATGGTAATATCCGCCGTAAGGATATCGATGAAAAGACGAGCTATAACACCTATCAAATCGACGGCTTACCGCCAACGCCAATCTCCTTACCGTCGCCAGCCTCTATCGAAGCGACTTTGCATCCGGCAGATAGCGAAGCCTTGTACTTTGTGGCGACGGGCAATGGCGGTCATAAATTCACCAATAGCTTAAGAGAGCACAATAACGCGGTGCAAGAATACCTCAAAGTGATGCGCGAGAAGAAATCACAAACCCCGCCTGGCGAGTAATAATAGCGCTCAATCAAGCTCAAATAAGCATAAAGATTGGCTTAGGATGATTTAAGGAATAATGTGACAACAACAGTAGGTCGGTTTATTAGTTTTGAAGGTACAGAAGGCGTTGGTAAGACGACCGCTATCGAAGGCTTATGCCAGCGTTTGCAGGCAGCGGGTATCGACTACGTACGTACTCGTGAGCCGGGCGGTAGTCCATTCGCTGAGCGTCTACGCGCCATCTTGCTTGATCCGGCGACTGATATCAATGACGATACCGAGCTGCTACTCCTCTTTGCCGCGCGCGCGGATCATCTGCAGCAAGTTATCCTGCCTGCACTGCAGCGCGGCGCTTGGGTGATTTGTGATCGCTTCACCGACTCAACCATCGCCTATCAAGGCTATGGCCGCGCCGATGGCGATCAGCGAGTGTTAGCAAAAATCGACAGTCTAATCGCTCAGTTTATCTCGCCACTGCCAGAGCTGACACTATGGCTAGATCTACCAGTGCTAGAAGGTATGGCCCGCGCTGGTAAACGTAGCAAGGCTGATCGCTTCGAGCAGCAGGCTACGGCGTTTTTTACCCGCGTTCATCATGGCTTTAGTATGCTGGCTATGCAGCACCCTGAGCGCATTGAGCGTATCGATGCCAACGGCAGCAGCGATGAAGTGGGCGGGCGTATTTGGCAAACCGTGCAGGCGCGCTTTAATTTAGGCTAATCGCTTTTGCTAGGGTTTTCTTAACCAAGGACTCAATAAAAACGCCAACTCAAATCAAGGAGTTGGCGTTTTTTTATGCAAGCTTATAACGATCACTTGTCCTGATAAATAACAGGGTTAAGCACCAGCTATTTATCAGTACTGTTGTTAGCAGAACTATTGCTATCAGTACCACCCGGCAGACGGTTAGGGTCAAGCGAGCCTGACTTGGTCTTGGGGGCTTCCCCGCTGACATTAGTGCCAGTGTCAGTCTTAGTCGTCGCTTTGGCGTTATTTGACTTTACGCCTTTGTCTACAGCGGCTTCTACAGCTGGGGTAGCCGGTTTTGCGGTGGTTTTATCAGCAGCAGTGATTTTATTAGGAGTATTACCCGCCTTAGCGGCTTTACTCTCATTGACTTGAGAGCTGTTGTTTTCAGTGGCGCTGGCAGTTTTAGTACCAGCGTTGTCAGCGCTATCTTCCTTACCAGTAGCCGTGCTCGCTTCTTTATCAGCCGCTTGTGCTTCAGTATCGGCGGTTCCGTCTGCTACTAGCTCTTTTTCTTTACGTTTTTCAGGCGCTTTATAGCTGGCCTCAAAGTCTGCATCGGCTGCAGCACGCGCTTGTTCTTGCTTAGCTGTAACGTCTACCGGCTTTGGCTTGATGCCATCATCGACGACTAAGGCGATAAGCTTACGATCGCGCGGCACACTACCATCGAACTTATCAGTGATGACGTGTAGCTTACCTTCTTTATCGATCGTGTAGAGCGGTACAAACTGCTTGTTATCGGCCTTATACTGCTCATAAGTATAACTGTCGGTGATATTTGTGATCTTAATCTTGGCTTTTTTGGAGAGCATGCTCGCTAATTTGGTATAAGTGACGTCTTTGCCAAATAGCCACTGCGAGCTGAAGTTAGACTGTTTGTCATCGCGCTCACTTTTGACTTTCTCTTCACTGAACTTGAGACGATACAGCTTACGCTCACCGAATTCGTGGCGATAATGAATCTCAGACAAAGTATTCATCTCTTTATCCATACTCATGGCAAACAGACGACCGATACCGATGAGATCAAGATGATGATCGGCGTGATCGGAGATAGGGTTACCAAAATAAGTTCGCAGCCCGCTCATACGTGCTTTGGCAATATTGGTATAGTTGTTATGAGCGACGATGACATCGAAGCCTTGCTCTTTTAAAGATGTCGCCACTAACAGCGCAATAGGGTTGGAGCCGACGATCAAGATACCGTTAGTTTCAGGCTCACGCACGCCCAATAAGTTACCGACGAATTTGGCTCCTAAGCCTTGAATCATCACCGTACCGATAATCACCATAAAGACTAAGGGCACTAATAGCTCAACGCCTTGAATATCATACTCTTGTAGACGAATAGCAAACAGTGAGGATATAGCTGCGGCGACAATACCACGCGGGCCAATCCAACTGATCATCAGCTTTTCATTGGTCTTTAGGTTAGAGCCAATAGCAGAAGCCCAAACCGACAGCGGACGCGCCACTAGCATCACAATCGCTAATAATACTAATCCTGCAAAACCGACACTGAGCAGGCTTGAGAGCTCAACCCGCGCGGCAAGGATAATAAATAGCACAGAGATCAGTAGTACCGTCAGCGACTCATTGAACTCTAGAATGGTATCGCGTGGGAATTTAGGCCAGTTAGCCAGTGCCACGCCTAGTACCGTCACAGTCAACAGCCCAGACTCATGCTCTAGATGGTTTGAGACCGAAAAAAGCACCAACACAAAGGCTAAGGTAAAAACATTACGTAAAAACTCAGGTATCATGTGGCGGCGCATCAAAAAGGCGAGTACCCAAGCCCCTATGAGTCCTAAAGCAGTCGCTAGTACCACAATCTTGGTAAATAAAAGGATGCTGTTGGCTTGTCCGCCTGAGATGATATATTCATAAACCAAAACGACGGCAATAGCGCCGATAGGGTCAATGATGATACCTTCCCACTTAAGAATGTTGGAGATGGTCTTATTAGGACGGACGCTGCGCAGTAGCGGCATAATCACTGTCGGCCCAGTGACACAAACGAGTGCACCGAACAGTAGCGCAATCAGCGGATCGACATCGAATAACAGATAAGTTGAGAGCGCAACGATGGCGATAGTAATGAGCACGCCAACAGACACTAGCATCTGTACGACCGTACCATGCTGCTTGATCTCATCAAACTCTAAGGTCAAAGAGCCCTCAAAGAGAATGATCGCCACCCCTAAAGAGATAAAGGGGAACATCAGCTCGCCTAGCACCAAATCAGGATCGAAAATACCAAGAATAGGTCCAACGATAATGCCAATTAATAATAAAAACAAAATGGACGGCTGCTTTAAATACCAAGCTAGCCATTGGGCGGCAATGCCGGCGCCAACTACGCCAGATAGTAATAGGGCGGTATCCATAAATTAATCCTTTTTTAACCCCACTCTCAACTTCGAAAGTGATTGAAAAAAGAAGAGCACCTCACTAATCTATTGTTTTCGACCAAGAATACAATGGAGTTGTGAGATGCCCATAGACGAATTTATCATCAATATCTATTTAATGGTAGAGCAATATTACAAAATAGTCGTCACCAAACCCTTGCGAAGTGCAGGTTACGCGCCAAAGCTAAGTGATCCTGAGGTTATTTGCATGGAGATGGTCGGTGAATTTTTACACCTTGATCAAGACAAACAAATTTGGCAATACTTTACCCAGCATTGGCAAGACTGGTTTCCAGCCATCGGCTCATACCCTAACTTCGCAAAGCACTGCGCCAATCTGTGGCAAGTCAAACAGCAGATACAAGATAAAGTCAGTGAACTTGAGGGCCGTGACAACATTCATTTTATGGATGGCTTTCCGATACCCGTCTGTCATTATGGACGCGCTTATCGGCATAAAAACTATCAAGACTTAGCGGCTTTTAGCTACTGTGCGGCTAAGCAAGAGAGGTACTATGGCTTTGAAGGACATTTGCTTGTTAACTTATCGGGCATGATTAAAGGCTTTACCTTTGCTCCTGCCAATGTTGATGAAAGAGCGGTTGCCCCAGAAATCACCACTCATATTCATGGGCTACTTGGCGCTGATAAAGGGTATATCAGCCCTAGTCTGACATCGTACTACGACGCTCAAGGCGTGGATTTACAAACGCCACTCAGAGCCAACATGAAAGAGGATAGACCCAAACCTGTGGTAAGGCGGCTAATGAAAGCCCGCCGTATCGTTGAAACAGTCATTGGTCAGTTATCAGAACGATTTAATATACAAAAGGTACGAGCAAGAGATTTATGGCATTTGTCTCATCGATTGATTCGTAAGATTCTTTCACACAATCTGTGCTTTGTACTCAACAAAAAACTTGGTAACCCGCCTCTTCAGTTTGATTTGCTTATTTCAAGTTGAGAGTGGGGTTTTTTTATAAACCTGTCACACATCACAGATTAGCGTCGGTTTAATACTGCCATAAAACGCTAATGAGGTTTTATTTTAAAGTTAAATTTTAGCCTGACCACAATCAACACGCCCTAGTCATAAAATACAATAGTAATGAGTACAAACTCTAGCACAGGGGGACACTAAAATAACGGCAGAAATAATGGGGTAACCAATACGAATCATTTGACACTAGCTATTATAGAAAACTAAAAAGCCGTTGTAGACCTTTTCAATGTAAGGCTTGTCATCAAGGGCATACAGTAGGGCATCTATGTTAATAAAGTACATCTACGCTCATAATAAATATAAAAAGATGAAAGCTTACTTTTGTTTACCATAAATAGTAATCGGTTTATCATAATAACATGATTTTATTTTTGTTGTATCAGCACCCGACCAAGCGGATAGTTATTCTTGAGTCATTAGAGCGCTAATGGCCAAGGCGTCGGCGACAATGACTCAGCAAGACCCTGACAAACAACACTCAAACGACAATTAAATGACACTATGATTTAGGTAAAAATTACCTCATACTAATAGACGTTTTTATACGATAAGTTGATATCAAACACAAAAACCGCAAATAATAATACGAAGTTAGCACAAGGGGAAGAATATGCAGGAGAAAATGGCCAATTATAACCTCAAGTCTTGGTGGCAGCGCAGCTTATTAGCTGTCGCGATAGGAGTCAGCGCCGCTACTATGAGTCCTTTGATGGTTACTCCTGCCCAAGCTGTGGTCGCTAGTACGGACTTCTCAGATTTAGTACAGCAAGTGACGCCAGGGGTGGCTCGGGTCAACGTAACGACTAATATTAGTGACGAGGAGCTGGCTCAAGCGCAGACGGCAGAGCTGCTACGTCAGTTCTTTGGTGATCGCCTGCGTCTGCCAGACCGGCCAGCCACGCCCGCTATCGAAAACGCTTATGGCACCGGATTTTTTGTCACTAAAGATGGGTACATGCTGACCAACCATCACGTTGTTGAAGGTGCTGATAAGATCACTGTGACGCTCAATGATCGCACTGAGTTAGATGCGGTGCTCGTAGGTAGTGATGAGCGCTCAGATGTTGCTGTCTTAAAGGTTAAGGGCAGTCAGTTTCCAGCTTTGAGCATTGGCGACTCCAATCTGCTAAAAGTAGGGGAGCCGGTACTTGCAATAGGCTCGCCTTTTGGCTTTGATTATTCTGCCTCAGCCGGCATCGTAAGTGCTAAGTCGCGCAGCTTTTCACGAGAGACAAGCGTGCCGTTTATTCAGACGGATGTCGCGCTCAACCCTGGTAACTCCGGCGGCCCGCTCTTCAATAAACGCGGCGAGGTCATCGGTATCAACTCACGTATCTTTAGTGGTACTGGCGGCTACATGGGGCTATCGTTCTCTATTCCGATGAATGCGGCGATGGATATCTATGAGCAGCTCAAAACCAATGGTGAGGTGACACGCGCTTACTTAGGTATTTATCCGCAAGATATCGATCGCAACTTAGCAGAGGTCTATCGGTTATCGCGGCCACAAGGGGCGTTATTGACGCGAGTATCGCCAGACTCGCCAGCGCAACGAGCCGGACTCAAAACGGGCGATATTATCTTGCAGTATAATAAGAAGCCCATTATACGCGCTGATGATTTGCTAAACTTACTGAACCGCGCGCGCCCAGACGATCCTTTCCAAGTCCAAATCCAGCGTGAAGGTAAGCGCCTGATGTTGACCGGCAAGCTCAGCCGAGCGCCGGGTGATGTACAAGCGCAAAGCCGCGATAAGCAGAACAATGAAGTACAGCTCGGTCTGCGTCTACGCGACTTGACCACCGATGAGCAAGCACAGTTTGACTCAGACAGTCAGGTTGGTGTGTTAGTGACCGCCGTTGATCCTACCGGTTTGGCGGCGCGCTCTGGCATTATGGCAGGCGACATCGTCACTAATCTGCACCAAAAGCCGATTAAGACGGTGACTGATTTTACTAGCGCTATCTCCTCACTACCTAAGCAAGGCGTCGTGACTATTGAGGTTGTACGCCAAGGCATTCCCGCTATTATCGGTCTACGTATAGAATAGGGCTTGTTTGTCACTATTAGAGGCTCTTATAATGACAGCTTTTATAAGAGAAGCGCGTCATTTTAGTAAGGCTTACAAGCGAAGCTGGCTACAATGAACAGCTAGAATTGACAACTAGTCGCGCAAGTAAAATATGCTACACTATCGGGCATTTAGTTATACGTGCAGCTATCAGTAGCTATCAATCACAAATACGCTCAAACGATAACATTGGCTTCATATAAAAATGCTAATGTTACCGCAAAAAAAACAGTAAGGCATGGTTATGAGTACAGCATACGACGATATCAAAACCCAATTACAAGGCTCTATGGTAGCCTTAGTCACGCCTATGCATCCTGATGGTAAGGTCGATTATAAGCGTCTCGCAGATCTCATAGATTGGCAAATCGAGCAAGGCACGCATTGCTTGGTAGCAGTAGGGACAACTGGCGAGTCGGCCACTCTATCCGTACCTGAGCATAGCGAAGTGATTCGCTTCTTCGTCAAGCATGTCGATGGCCGTGTTCCTGTGATTGCAGGTACTGGCGCTAACAGTACCGATGAAGCTATCAAGCTGACTCAAGAAGCCTCTGACGCCGGCGCTGACTGCGCGTTACTTGTCGCGCCTTACTATAATAAGCCGCCTCAAGAAGGCTTATATCAGCACTACAAAGCTATCGCTGCCGCAGTCGATATGCCGCAAATGCTCTACAATGTACCAGGGCGTACTGTTGTCGATATTAGTCAAGAGACCGTTGAGCGCTTAGCCGACATTGATAACATCGTCGCTATCAAAGACGCAACAGGCTCAGTTGGACGCGGTGAAGCGCTGATAAAAGCTGTCGGTGATAGGTTAGTGGTTTTATCTGGTGATGATGGTACTGCGCTTGATCTTATGAAAGTCGGCGCTAAAGGTAATATCTCAGTCACTGCCAATGTGGCACCAAAAGCGATGAGCGAGACTTTTGCCGCCGCCTTACGTGGTGATTTTACCGCTGCCAAAGCCGCTCATGACGTCATCGAACATCTGCACCGTGATTTATTCATTGAGTCCAGCCCTATCCCTGCCAAATACGCGCTACATAAAATGGGTATGATCGATAAAGGGATTCGTTTGCCACTCGTTTGGCTCGCTGAGTCGCATCATGCGACTATCGATAAAGCCTTGGTAAAAGCAAACTTAATCTAGTATTTACGCATCAGCTTGTGCAACAGTACAAACGCGTATTTAATGCTAGACACGCAGTCAATATCTAAGCGTAATCACCAATGAGCGCTAATGCTTAAGACAACACAGAGACACTATGATGAAAACATCATTACATATCCCAAAATCACACCTCTCTAAAATCACTCCGGCTCTGCTGACGATTCTGTTAGGAAGTACTTTAGTGCTGAGCGGTTGCCAGTCGCTAAAAGAGTTTGTGGGAAAACGCGACAATGGTAGCTTGGACTATCAGCAAAGCCAAAAACTTGCGCCGCTACAATTGCCTGCCGATGCACAAACAGCGCCATTTGTACCGCTATATCCAACGCCAAATGCTGGGGTTAATACGCTCAATTTAGAAAACGAAGCGGGCAAGCAGTACCAATTACCAAAACCTCAGCGCACTGTGGCGACTACTGCAGCTACTGAGTAGATTATTTTTCATTCTATTATTTTTTACTCTAATAGTGTCTACATAGTCTGTTCAAAACCATAAACGCACGAAACGTTGTGTGTGCTGTTGCTATATCCCTTTGCTGGACGGCTAGCGTTCGGTGTTCAGAGCTTAGGTGTTATCATCAGCATGCTAGCTCTAGCTATACGGATGCTTTTACATTGAACCGGCTATCACTCTTTTAGATATCTTATGTAAGTTTGCAAGAACAGGACTCTTATCATGCAAAAACAACAACTTTTATATAAAGGTAAAGCCAAATCAGTCTATGAGACTGAAGATAACGATCTGCTCATCTTGCACTTTCGTGATGATACCTCAGCGTTAGATGGTAAGCGTATTGAGCAATTAGCGCGTAAAGGTGAAGTGAATAACCGCTTTAACAGCTTTATTATGCAAAAACTTAGCGAAGCGGGGATTGAGACCCATTTTGAGCAGCAGTTGTCTAGCGATGAGGTGCTCGTCAAACGTATGGATATGCTGCCCGTTGAATGTGTGGTACGTAACTATGCTGCCGGCAGTCTAGTGCGCCGTTTGGGATTAGAAGAAGGCCAAGAGTTGACGCCGCCGACCTTTGAGCTGTTTTATAAAGATGATGCGCTAGGCGATCCGATGGTGAATGAGTCGCTAGCCATCACTTTGGACTGGGCCACTGAGGATCAGCTCGCCAAAATGAAAGCTTTAAGCTATCAGGTCAACGACGTACTAAAAGCGCTGTTTGATCAAGGTGATTTGATCTTAGTCGACTTTAAATTAGAGTTTGGCGTCTTTCATGACCGTATTGTCTTAGGTGATGAGTTCTCACCTGATGGCTGCCGCATTTGGGATAAAACCACTAAGAAAAAGCTCGATAAAGACCGCTTCCGTCAATCGCTTGGCGATGTGATCGAAGGTTACGAGGAAGTGGCAAAGCGTATTGGTGTACCTTTAGACTAATGCCAATACTGAGCTTTAAATACTGCGGTTAAATACTGATATCACAATAAAAACTGAGCTTATAAGCTCAGTTTTTTTATGCAAAATTTTACTTAATTGTGCTCAAACTGTGACCGTTACAGCCCGCGATATTGCTTATAATAAGAGCTATTATTTGATGCGGATAAAAGCCTATAGTCTATTAAAATAAAACTGTCATCAATTCAAATGCGCTACTGGTATAAATTTTTCTTGCGTGCTGCTATCACAGAGGCTGCGGAAAATTCACCCCAGTAGCGCTATAACACTTTTAAATTGAGTTTACTATATCATGTCCAAAGCGAAGACAAACTCGATTATCCTAGAGCCTTCTTGGTTTGCTCGGCCAACTTGCGTAGTGGCAGCGGACTTGATTGGCAAAGTCTTATGCCGACGCATAACTGACACAGATAGCGTACCAAAAGTACTGCGCGTGCGCATTACTGAAACCGAAGCATATATAGGAGAGCAAGACGGCTCAGTTGCCGCGCACTTAGCGAAAGGCAAGAAAGGCAATTCGCTAGCCGATATTATGTACGCTGAGGGCGGGGTCTTCTACACTTATCTGACGTATGGAGTGCATCTGATGCTTAATTTAGTCAGCGGCACGGCTGAGTCCCCAGAGTCGGTGCTGATACGAGCTGGGTTTTTGGCTGAGGATAGCGAGCGTCTGCTTGAAGAGCAAAATTTAAGTTCTGATAAGCAGCTCACTCATATCAAACAGTTCGCAGGCCCAGGTAAATTGACAAAGCGCTTGCAAATTGACCGTGCGTTATACGGCTCCTCGATTGCGCCTGAGTCTGGCGTTTGGATTGAGGATGATGGCTGTTTGCCGCTTGTATCGCTACGACCGCGTATCGGTATCGATTACGCAGGCGAGGCGGCAGACTGGCTACTACGCTATGTATGGACGGCTCATCCGTCACTATCAAAGAAGTAAACTACTTAAATAAAAGCCATTAAAAAAGACCATATAAACTAAGGATACATCATGTATAAATTGACCGTTTTTATTCCAGAGGAAGCGCTAGAGAAGGTTAAAGCGGCGCTATTCGCTGCCGGAGCTGGCACTATTGGCAATTATGAGCAGTGCTGCTGGCAAGTCAAAGGAGAGGGGCAGTTTATGCCGATGGCAGGTAGTAATCCGCATCTTGGTAGTCAAGATAAGCTTGAGAAAGTCGCTGAATGGCGTGTCGAGATGGTGGTTAAGACGTCAATGATAGCAGAGGTGATTAAAGCCTTAAAGCAAGCTCATCCTTATGAAACTCCTGCTTATGACGTGCTAGAAGTGTTGGATTTTTGACGATTAAAGGAGCTTAGTAGGTATAAAAAAAGGGTCAAATAGCAGCTAAATGCTTATTTGACCCTCAGCATCAAGACTGTATGGCATAACAGCGATGCAAAAGCGTATCACTCTATCTGTTATTTATCTTGTACTTATTTAGCCTGTACTTAGCTTGTTGATCAGTCTTTTTCTATCTTAATGACATTTAGATTTGGATAGCTCAGCAGAATCTCATACTCTTGCGAGCCTTTTTTGGCCTCAATTTCAAACACGCCGCGATTGTTTCGCTCATCGAGTTCGATGTCTTTGACACGGTAGCCCATAGCGCTCACCTTTTTGATAGCGCGCTGCCTAACCGCTGAATAGCGACTTTCTTGTTTTATTCTATCTTCGACATCATCATAGCGCTTATTTTTTTTGTACTTCTTATTACCTTTTTTATGGTCGTTATCTCGCCAGACTTGCTTCCATTGCTTTTTATTTGAATTGAGCAGTTTTAAATTGGGATAAGAGTAAGTAAGCTCATAAGCCTGATTATTCTTTTTTGTATAGGCTTTGATCACTTGCTTACCGCGATAAGTATCGGGTCTGATATCCATTAACTGATAGCCTTGGCGGCGTAAGTCTTTACGTAGCTGTTGTCTGGCACGATTATAGTTGGCGTTTTTATAGCCATCATTGGCCTGATATATCGGCTGATTATCGTAGCCTGGACTGGCAACCGTACAACCAACTGACATGCCAAACAGCGTTAAGATAAGACTTGCTGATAGTAGCTTTTTAAATGGGAGAGTAGGGGGTGTTTTCATATTTTTGGCTCCTGATCCTAATAGCGACTTGTTCCTTATCGCTTAATAAATAGCTTTGAAACATTTTCTTACACCTTATAGTAGTTCATAAAAATTGATAATAAATGTCTTGTAAGTTATCAAGTTGTAAACAATGCAACAGCTTCAGTAATGAAAACGAGTATTCAGTGATAACCGTATTGCCAAAACCCCTTTTTTCCTCGAAACTACTCAAAAACAAGCCTAATCATCAGGTGAATAATACTAACGGGACGGTGTAGGGAGTCTTAGCTATGCTATTTAAGCTCATTTTATATTCAGGCTTTGCCGGAGCAACAGTGTTCATTGGCGGACTATTGGCCAATTTGTTTAACCATCATGTCAAAGATAGTCCTGTTAAATACGAGATTACTCATACCTTAATGTCGTTTGGCGCGGGCATTATATTGTCGGCATTAGCGCTAGTATTAGTGCCAAAGGGCATGGAGGAGCTGAGCGTCTGGGGTGTGACAGGCTCATTCTTACTAGGTGCGATAGTGTTTATGGCTATTGACTATCAACTAGCAAAGTCTGGCGGACAGCAAGCGACGCTACTAGCGATGCTAATGGACTTTATCCCTGAATCGATCGCCCTCGGGGCAGTATTTGCTATTGAGCCACAAATGGCTGCGTTATTAGCGGTGTTTATCGGCCTACAAAACTTACCTGAATCTTTTAATTCATTTCGTGATTTGGTTCAAAGCGGTTTTAGTGTCAAAAAGACCTTGGCTATTTTCTTTGTACTCAGCTTCTTTGGCATACTATCAGCACTAACCGGGCACTTTTTATTAAGTGCGCATCCTGACTTAACCGCTCATCTAATGACCTTTGCTAGTGGCGGTATCTTATATCTGCTGATTCAGGACATTATTCCTGAGAGCAAACTTGCCAAAAACTATCTGACGCCGCTTGGAGCCACATTAGGATTTTTAGTAGGAATATTAGGTGAAATGCTGCTCTGATAATACGGCTTTGATGAGGTAACTCGCTGTCTTTATTAAATATTAGATTTTGTCTTGTAAGCATATGCTTACAAGCATTGACGCTAACACCTCTTAACAGTTCGATTACATTTTGGCACTATAGTCACACGGCATCAGGGAATGTGACTCAAGGATAGAGTTAACCGTATTATGGATAATATTTCAGTGATCTACGTCAGGAAGACAAAGATTAGTGAAGTAAGGATGCATAACCTGTGCTGATGGTAGCGATACCAGTAGCTAGTTGTATTTAGAGCAGGATGCTCTACTATTGCACTATACTTGATGTACTGCAAGGATGCAGTGGAATGAGTCGTGATAGGTAACAAGGATTGTTAAAGATAAGACCGCATAACAATGATTGTTATGCGGTTTTATAGTTTTTAGTTTATCGTTTCTAATTTATCGTTTTTAAGTTTATCGTTTTTAAGTTTATCGTTTTTAAGCTGCAGTTTTTCAGCTATATTTTCTAAGTGATTATTTCTAATGTTTGTCTTTAAATAATAGCTTTTAAGTTATTGTCTCTCAATTATTATTGCTAATTCTCTACTCTTGAGCTGCATGTAATCGCTAGTCAAAAGTTATCTACGAATGAGCAATGAGAGTTAACACCGACATACTAAAAACCGTATCGACGATCAGCCAATACGGTAAAGATAAAAATATCTATTCTATCTTGCAACTATTAATAGTTGTTTTCACGGCGCCAGTTGTCCACGTCACGCTCGGCATCCTCTTTACTATGGCCATAACGTTCTTGTACACGGCCGACTAGCTTATCACGGCTACCTTCGATTTGGTCGAGGTCATCATTGGTCAACTCGCCCCATTTTTGTTTTACTGAACCTTTCATTTGGTTCCATTCGCCTTTTAGAGTATGTTCATTCATAGTGATTATCATTGTATTAGCGGCTCATTCAGTAAAATAAAAGTCCTTCTATTTACCTATTTTTATAATATAGCCGATTAATGAGTTTATATTCTCTAGCATTCAATAGATCGCTATTAAGCGATGCATCAATAACTAGTGATTCTTACTATATAAATTATGACTCGCGCTGTCTGTATTAACGGTGTTTTTAGTGTTGCTCAACAATAATAAAGGCCGCAAATTTATTATGAGTATGTAACCTTTGTAAGAGTAAGCAAAATTAAAAGTAACCGTACGGCTGTTCTATTTATTAACTATGATATTTAGTACTCGTAAGTTCTAGTACTTTAAAAAGCGTCTTAATATACAACTTCTTATTCTGCAAAAAAACCTCGTTAGACGGTTATTCTTTCTAGATCGTCATGATTTCTCTCTAACAGCTTCACTCAAGGCATTGCTAGCTTATCTTAGTAATCTGTTATTTATGATAATTAAATTATAGACAGCCCGTGCAAATGACTATAACCTTATAGTCTAAACATAAGCATAAAGTGGTTTAATAAAAGGCTAAGCGTGAAAGTGACACAAATAATCGATGATATAGGTGATAAAAAAGGCGGGTTTGCAAAAGCGAGCATCGCATCACCACGCAAGCTTGCCAAGGCACAAACGCGTAACGCGATAATGAAAAGCGCTTTGCGTCTATATAGCAGTGAAGGCAGCGCAGGCATGAGTATGAATAAAGTCGCCAAAGGCGCAGGGATTGCGCAGCCAAGTTTTTATAATCATTTTGCAAGCTTAGATGAGCTGCAACAGCAGCTAAGCGCGCAGCTCAAAGACAATTATCTCTCGCCAATGCGCGCCGCTTGGATAACAATGATTAAAGACTATGCTTGGCTCAGTGAGACTCAGTTCAACCAGCGCTGTGAGCAATGTCTTAACCACATCTTTGATGCCGCCTTCATTAATATCGACTTATTTCAGCGCTTAAACGAGGATCGTCTGCGCTGTGGCCCCACTACAAAACTCAGTACAAAACCCAGCTTAGAACTCAGTATAGAACTCAGTACAAAACCCAGTATAGAACTCAGTACAGAAAATCAGCTGTCTACAAGCAGCGGCTTGAGTCATTTAATCAATGAGATACAACAAGAGTGGACGCAGATATTAGTCGAAGGTCTGACGTTATCTGGCTGTGATTTTGAGGCGTCTGAAGTCAATTTGTGTGTCGATATTGCCTCAGCGCAAGTCCATGAGCTGATACTAGGCTGTCACCAGCAGCGCTATACTCGAGGTCAAGCCATCACCATCTTATGTCAAAACTTAAATGCTTTATTCATTCGTTTTTGGCAAAAACACAGCGTTTAAAGATAGCGTTTGAAGATAGCGTTTAAAAAACAAAGTTTAAGGCTGGATGTAAAACCTAAGCTCGTATCTAGCAATATTTTAACCCAGTACATTCTAGCAATCTTACACTGGAATAAGAGTCAACGACAAGGAAGTTAAACTATGATTAAAAGTATCCGTGAAAATAAAAGCAAAGACGCAAGCACAGCGGGTGAACAAACTCACTTTAGAACCTGCAACTTGTGTGAAGCGATGTGCGGTATCGTCGTCAAGCATGATGGCGAAAAGGTGCTGTCTATCAAGGGCGATAAGGACGATCCATTCTCCAAAGGCTATATCTGCCCAAAAGCCACCGCTTTGCAAGATTTGCACGAAGATCCTGATCGCCTGCGCCATCCTGTCGAGCGCACCGCTGATGGCTGGAAAAAGATCAGTTGGGATGAGGCGTTAGACAAAGTCGCGGCCGGCATACAGTCCATACAAAAAAAGTATGGCAACAACGCTTTTGGCGTCTATCTAGGTAACCCTAACGTGCACAACTTAGGCGGTATGCTCACCATTAAGCATCTATTAGGCAGCATCAAGACTCGCACTCGCTTCTCAGCCACCTCTATCGATCAGCTGCCGCATCATATTATTAGCCTGCATCTGTTCGGTCACATGCTGCGTATCCCTGTGCCTGATGTCAATCGTACTCAGCACATGCTGATCATCGGTGGCAATCCGCTAGCCTCTAACGGCAGTATCATGACCGCCGCAAACATGCGTCAAAAGCTAAAAGATATCAAAGCTCGAGATGGCAAAGTAGTGGTCATCGACCCAAGACGTACCGAGACGGCTGATATCGCCAGCGAGCATCACTTTATCCGTCCGGCGACTGATGTGTTACTGCTCCTTGCGATGCTCAATGAGATTTATGCGCAAGGCTACGCCAAAAAGGCACGTGTCAATAATAGAGCCGCTGACCTCGCTCCGGAGATTGAGCGCATGGCAGACTTCGCTAAAGGTTATAGCGCAGAATCCGTCGCGCCGATTACTGGCATCGCCGCCGATGAAATTAAGCGGTTGGTCAAAGAGTTTTGTGAGGCTGAAAGCTCAGTGTGCTATAGCCGTATGGGCGTCTCGGTGCAAGAGTTTGGCTTATTAAGTCAATATATAGTGATGATTATCAATATCGTCACAGGGCGCTTGGATGAGGTCGGTGGCCTGATGTTCCCAAACCCTGCCGTCAACGTAGTGCAAAACACGGGTCCTGGCTATTTGGGTAAACGTCACAGCCGCGTCAGTAATCTACCTGACTTCAATGGTGAGTATCCGGTAGCAGCGATGGCAGATGAGATGTTAGTCGAGGGCGAAGGGCAGCTCAAAGGCTTTTTGTGTGTGGCGGGTAATCCGGTGCTCAGTACACCCAATGGCGAAAAGCTAGATCAAGCGTTTGAGAGTTTGGAGTTTATGGTATGCTTTGACTATTATGTGACGGAGACCAGCCGCCACGCCAATATCATCTTACCGCCAGTCTCAGCGCTTGAGCGCGATCATTATGATGTCACCTTTAATGGCTTTGCTACCCACAACGTGGCTAAATACTCGCCTGTGCTATTTACTAAGCCCAAAGACGCTAAGCATGATTGGCAAATCTATATAGAGCTAGCTGAGCGTTTGGATAAGAATGCGCCTTTACCCCTCAAAGCTGAGCGCAAACTGATCCAAAAGCTGGGGCCAGAGTTTATACTTGACCAAGGCCTAAAGCGTGGTCCTTATTATGGAATGAGTCTTAAAAAGCTCAAAAAATACCCTCACGGCATGGATTTAGGGCCACTAAAGCCGATGCTGCCAGAAGCCATCAAGCATAAAGATCAGCAAATCAATCTCAATGTTGATTTTTATCAAGCCGATCTTGCGCGGGTAGAGGAGATGATGGCAAGCTATGATGAGAGCCAGATCTTACTCATTGGGCGTCGTCATGTGCGCAGTAATAACTCTTGGCTACATAACAGTCATCGTCTCACCAAAGGTAAGTCGCGCTGTACACTGATGTTGCACCCTGATACTGCAAAGGCTCATAACATCGAAGACGGTCAAGCGGTCAAAGTCACCTCGCGTGTCGGTGAGGTCACTATCAACGCTGAGGTCACCGATGAGCTGATGCCAGGTGTGGTGAGCATTCCGCATGGCTTCGGTCACGGCCGTAAAGGCGTCAAACAAAAAATTGCTCAGGCGAATGCAGGCGTCAGTGTCAATGATTTGACTGATGATACGCTTATCGATGAGCTAAGCGGGAATGCAGCAGTCAATGGCGTACCGGTCACTCTGCAAGCGGTTGCGTTTGCCAGAGAGGATAATGAGACGACAGTTAATGATAAAGTCGTGGCTTAAGAGGTATGTAGCACGCTACTCCTATTAAACGCTACTCCTATTAAATGACAAACTGGCACTAAATCAAAAAAAGACGCTTATTTTAAGTAGGCGTCTTTTTTATTTGTGTTGTTCTGGCATTTTTAACTTAGCACTTGCAGAATACGACTACTTATCGATGCCCACAAAATCAAACTGCACCTTTGGCATCTCATTTTGTATCAGCAGGCTAATGGCTTTAGCCGAGCCGCAAGCGTGTGTCCAGCCTAAAGTCCCGTGTCCGGTGTTCAGCCATAAATTATCAAAGGTTGCCGCGCTATTTTGACTACCGTGACGGACTTGACCTAAGTGCGCGCGGCCTATTAGCGGTACATTCGATGGCGTCATAGGCCGCAGTCCTGTCCAGTACTTAGCCGAACTAGCGATAATGCCTTTTGGAAAAATCTGATGTACGCGCTCAGTAATGGCTTTGCAGCGAGTCATATTCAGATCCATGTTATAGCCGTTAAACTCAGCGGTACCAGCCACGCGTAGCTTATCGCCAAGTCGCGACATCACTAGCTTGTACTCATCATCGATCAGGCTAACAAAAGGCGCTAAATGCGGCGCGCGCGGATTGACGCGGTAAGTGGCAGAATAACCTTTGGCCGGAAATATCGGCAGATCAATATTTAGAGGTTTGGTTAAAGGCACACTATAACTACCTAGTGCGATCACGAAGCTATCGGCGCTAAAAGTCTGCGCGTTCTGGCCGGCAGGACGAATAGTAATACTATGCACATGCGGGCACTGCGAGTGCGCGTCGGTATTCAAAGCCACAATATCAGTATCGTATAGAAAGCTGACGCCTGCTTGCTTACACTTGGCCGCTAATCGCTGAGTAAATAGATGGGCATTACCAGACTCATCACGGCTAGTATAAGTTGCGCCAATAAGCTTGTGTGCGATAGGGTATAGCGCAGGCTCTAGGCTTGCGGCAGTATTGACATCGATAAAATGACGCTCGCAGCCGAGCTCTTGCATACGCTCGGTCGGTGCAACGGCGGCATCGAACTCTGCTTGGCTCGTATAAAAGTGCATGATACCGCGTGTTTGCTGCTCGTATTCGATATCGATGCTACGTCTGAGTTGCTGTAGCGCTGCGCGTGAATAAAGCCCTAGATGGAGCATTTGCACTAGATTGGCATCGGCGCGATCCGCGCGGCACTCCTTTAAGAACTGCATCGCCCATTTTAGCTGCGCTTTATCCGCACGCAGACGATAAAGAAGTGGCGCATCTTCACGAAACAACCATTTGAGTGCCTTGATTGGCGTTTTAGGGTTAGCCCAAGGGGTGGCGTGAGAAACTGAGATTTGCCCGCCATTGGCAAATGACGTCTGCATCCCAGCGGCCGACTCGCGCTCAATAACGGTAACTTGATAGCCCGCCTTTTGTAAATACCAAGCAGTTGTCACGCCTACTACGCCTGCTCCGAGTACCGCAATATGGCTCATAAGTAAAAAGTCTCTAGTCGACTGTCGTCAGAGTATATCAGAGTATAAAAGTATAGTAGTCACTAAAAATAAGGCGCGACGTTTTATAGCAGATCGACTGTAAGTCGGGTCTATTGAAAGTCGGCTACAAAGTCAGCTACTGCGGACGCGCCACATCAGCCTGCAAGGCAGCTGGCAGATCCAAAATAGTCATCTCACTATCTGCTAACTGCTCTGGACGCGCAACGACCAAAGCTTCAAAACCATTATCGCCTGCCGCTATCGCATTAACGACTTGTATCTTACCCAGCTTCTCACCTGCGGCCGGCGTATCGCCTGTACCTTTTACATAATGCAGAAAAGCTTTTGGCGACGCTTTAAAGTAAATACGGGCGATAACTTCTTGACCCAAGTAGCAGCCTTTATCATAGTCCATACCGCCACGCTGATGTAGGCGCAGCTCTTGGGGTTGGAATTGACCTTGCGTCGCCGCTACTATCCAGTAGTTACCTGTAGCGATGCTGGTCTGCATCCAAGCTTGCGTCTCCTCGGCAGTATTATGCTCGTCTTTATGACTAAAGGTAGGCTCATCCGCCACTATGCAAGGATAAATCGGCGTTGGTGCACTGGTCTCAAATTTAGAAAAAACACCAAACTTATTGAGATGAGTTTGCAGGGCTTCAGCGCAGTCGCTACTTAGAACGACATCAAACTGATTTTCGTCCTGTTTTTTTATCCAAAGCCCGAACTCTATACGCCCTTTTAAATTACTTAGTGCGGTCGGCTGGAAGCTCAGTCCAAGCTTAGTCACATCAGAGGTAATCTGGCCTTGCAAAAACTTTTCTGCATCTTCACCTTGCAGGGTCAGTTGGACAAAGGCGGGCAGCTGATTTTGATCAGATATGGACGTTGCGTCACTCATTGGTATTCCTATTATAGTTTTTGATTGATGAGGTTTGAATTATTCTAATGAACAGCTAAAAGGCCTCAGCAGAGTAGCATAAAACCTGAGCTCAAAAAACATCATGATTACCTTTTACATTGGGTGTTATTAGTGATTTTCAAGCCAAAGCAATACAGGCGCTCATTGGTCAAAGATAGCGACTTACGCTACAATGAGCAATAGAGAGATAATTTTATACTTTATTGATAATACGCCCAGTATAGTGGCGGTCATATCGCCAATAAGAATGACTAATGAGACAACTATGAGCTTACCCAATTGCCCCAAATGTGATGCAGATTATACCTACGAAGATGGCGCGCTCCTAGTGTGCCCGATGTGCGCTCATGAGTGGACAGCCGCCGAAGCGGATGCGGCTCAGAATCAAGCTGAGGAAGACAGCATCGTACGTGACGCTGTCGGTAATGAGCTGCAAGATGGTGATGCGGTAACGGTCATTCGTGATTTAAAAGTCAAAGGTGCGTCAACCTCCATTAAAGTCGGCACAAAAGTCAAAAGTATTCGCTTGCTTGATGATCCGGTAGATGGTCACGATATTGACTGTAAAGTGGATGGCTTTGGGCAAATGAAGCTCAAATCGTCAGTGGTGAAAAAAGCTTAAAGCGAATATAAAGTCAGCTAGCCGGTTACTTTGCCAAGCTCACTAGTCGCGAGTTAATTGAGCCTCTAGTGCGCCCATGCTGCGTCATTAGCGTGCTAATAGAGCTGCCGTTATCGAAAGATTTGGCTAACTGCTGATCCTCATCATCGCTCCAAAGCGTTCCGGCATTGGCAGACATAGCGCCCAACCCATTATCGATTTATGTTTACATTTATTTATACTTCCTGTTAGCGAGTCTGATAGGAAATAAATTATCTAAAATATTTCCATTCAACTGTCCTAAGTAAACCAAAATCAAGCAAGACTAAAAATAAACTTCAATACAATAATAGAGATTAATTATGAGTACTAAAAACGAACAACTCTTTGCCCAAGCCCGCAAACATATTCCAGGCGGCGTCAACTCGCCGGTTCGCGCTTTTGCTGGGGTAGGCGGTACGCCGGTGTTTATGCACAAGGCTTCTGGCAGTAAGATTTATGACACTGAAGATAACGCTTATATCGATTATATAGGCTCATGGGGGCCAATGATTTTAGGGCATGCGCATCCTAAAGTGATTGACGCGGTCAAAAAAGCCGCTGATGATGGGCTAAGCTTTGGGACGCCAACCCCATTTGAGACGACGGTTGCGGATAAAATCTGCGAGATCGTGTCAAGTGTTGAGATGGTGCGTATGACCAGCTCTGGTACTGAGGCGACGATGAGCGCTATTCGCCTAGCACGCGGCTATACGGGCCGTGACAATATCGTTAAGTTCGAGGGCTGCTATCACGGCCACTCTGATAGCTTATTGGTCAAGGCCGGCTCTGGTATGCTCGATATCGGTGAGCCAACCTCAAAGGGCGTACCTGCTGACTTTGCTAAGCATACGATTACTTTGCCTTATAACGATCCACAAGCGATCAAAGACTGCTTTGAAAAGTGGGGCGACACTATTGCATGCGTTATCGTGGAGCCGATCGCAGGCAATATGAATATGGTCATTCCTGAGCAAGCCTTCCACGATACTCTACGCCAAGAGTGCACGGCTCATGGCGCGGTGCTGATCTTTGATGAAGTCATGACCGGCTTTCGCGTTGGTCTTGGCGGCGCGCAAGGGCACTTTAACATTCAGCCTGATTTGACCTGCTTTGGTAAAATCATTGGTGCAGGCTTGCCTGTTGGCGCTTTTGGCGGTAAGCGTGAGATTATGGAATGCATCGCGCCGATGGGCGGTGTCTATCAAGCAGGTACGTTATCAGGTAATCCGCTAGCGATGCGCGCGGGTATCGCTATGTTTGAAGATTTGACGGTCGATGGTTTCTATAACGAGCTAGCAGCGAAAGTCGATAAGCTAGTCGATGGTATTCAAGCGGCAGCTGATAAGCACGGTATTCACTTGCGTACTAACAAGCTTGGCGGCATGTTCGGGATTTTCTTTGTGAAAGATAGCGATACCCCTACGCCGCACAACTTCGATGATGTAACCGCATGTGATATGGATAAATTCAATACTTTCTTCCACGGTATGCTCGATCGCGGTATCTACTTAGCGCCTTCTGCGTATGAAGCAGGGTTTATGTCGATTAAGCATAGCAGCGATGATTTGGATAAATCGATACAGGCGGCCGATGAGATCTTTGCAGAGATAGCAAAGGCCTAAACGCAATGTCTTAAAGCTAAAAAAGCCAACATCGTCAGAGGTGTTGGCTTTTTTTATGTCTCATATATGATGCTAACTGCAGTAGCTACCTTGCGCGCTTATCATACTTAATATCTCTTAAACTTAGATTGCCGCGCAAGACGTCGGTATACATACGAAAATCGCTGACAAAGCTTTTTAGCGGAAACTTAAAAGAGGCCGGTTTATTTTTTTCAAAGAAAAAATGACCGACCCAAGCGCAGCCATAGCCTGCAGCAATACCTTTGAGTAAAGGTTTGGGCGAGCGGGTTTGGATAGACTTTGCTAGCCCTAATAGACCAAAGCTACTTCCGGCAAAGTGCAGACGGCGACAGGCCATGTTTTGATGCTCTTCTAAATAAAAGTCATAGAAGTTTTGTTGCGCCTTTTGCTTAGTTTCTGTCATTTCTTGACGATTTTGATTCGCTAGATGCTGATCAGTGCGAGCGGCGTTACTATCATGAGTAGTTTGCGCAGTAGTAGTTTGGGTATCGTTTTGGGTATTATGTCGAATAGTCATAGTAGCTTCCTTTGCTAAAATTATCTGAACTACAATCTTGATTTGGGCTTTATTTAATAGCCTATAAACATGAGTAGTTTCGCTTAAGTCCTTGTTCTATAAAGTATATTACTAAGTTTTAATGTAGCAAGCTGTGCTCCGCAATACTAGCATCACGGATTACTTAAAAGTCAGTTTTACACAACCTTTCGGTAAAGGCTCGCGTTGTTTGCTAGGATTTGGCATAAATGCTTTAATAAGCACTTTTACTGATAGCGCTATTTAGCGTTTGCTAATCTTTATGATGCTAACTTAATATTAGCCCTTATCTCAAACTTTTTATTTCATCCACAGTTACGGTAACGCCACTTTATGCCCACTAATTACCTTGAAAACCCGCCCCTTGCCGAAAACGAGCTTATGGCAGCGATAGATATCGGCTCCAATAGTTTTCACTTAGCTATTGGCCGGCTCGATCATGGCGAGGTACGTAAAGTCGTCTCCATGTCTGAAAAAGTGCAGCTGGCAGCGGGACTCGATGAGCATAACATCCTCAGCGCCGAAGCGGTGCGCCGAGGACTTGATTGTCTGAGCCGTTTTACCGCGCGCTTAGACTCGGTATCGCCAGAGCGAGTGCGTATTGTCGCGACCAACGCTCTACGCCAAGCCAAAAACGCCGATGACTTCATTGCTCGCGCCAATGATATTTTGCCCAATCCCATTGAGATTATCGCCGGACGTGAAGAGGCGCGGCTGATTCATTTAGGCGTGTCGCACACTAATGCTAGTAGCGATAAGCGCTTAGTGATAGATATCGGCGGCGGCTCGACTGAATTTATTATCGGTACAGGGTTTGAGCCGTTATTGACAGAGAGTTTGCAGATGGGCTGTGTGGCCTTTACCAAAAAATTCTTCGCTGATGGACAAATCACGGATAAAGCTTTTACGACTGCTATCGCAGCGGCGCGCAAGGAAGTGCTCGCTATCAGCGGTCAATACCAAAAGGCAGGATGGACGAGCGTTATCGGCTCAAGTGGTACCATCAAGGCGGTGCGTAATGTCTTAGTGTCCAAAGGCTGGGCCAATGAGCAAGAGTGCATCACTTACAAAGGGGTCAAAAAATTAGAAAAACTACTGATCTCTATTGGCGATGTCAAAGATATTGAGCTTGAGGGCGTTAAAGAGCACCGAAAAGCGGTGTTTCCAGCTGGGGTCGCGGTACTGCGAGCCTTAATGAAAGTGCTCGGCATAGAGACTCTGGCATACTCTGATGGGGCGCTGCGTGAGGGCGTCATGTACGATATGCTCGGCCGCTTTGCAAGCGAAGATGTGCGTGACCGTAGCGTACTGGCCTTGATTAAGCGCTATTCAGTGGACAAAAAACAAGCCCGGCAAGTGGTCAGAACCAGTCGTCATCTCTTCAGGCAAGTGCAAGATGACTTGCAGCTCAGCAATGATGACGGTGATCTGCTAAGACGTGCGGCCTACTTACATGAGATAGGACTGGCGATTAGCCATAGCAACTATCATCGCCATAGTGCCTATCTGTTGGAGAACTCTGACATTCCGGGTTTCTCACAGGTCGATCAAAAACGGATGGCGCAGCTGGTGCTCAGTCATAGACGTAAGCTAAAAAGTGATATGCTTGAGCAGACTTGCCAACTTGGCGGCGAGCAGCTGCTGTATTTGTGTTTGCTCTTGAGGCTTGCTGTCTCTGCGCATCATAGCCGCAGCGAGTATGAGCTACCTTTGATGGAGCTGGTCATTCTAGATGATACGCATTGGCAGATCACTGTGAGTACTGATAAAAAGCACTATGCCTTTTTGTACTCTGATCTTCATGCTGATATCGAGCAGTTCGCAAAATGGGGTATTGAGCTGAGCGTGATCGAAAACTAATTTTATCTAAAAAGCAAAGATATAGTCAGTTCGAAATAAAAGTGTTATAAATTTAGAGACGCTACTGGTATAAATTTTACTTGCGTGCTGCGTTCCTTCAATGCTGCGCAACTTATGTTTTAAAAAGAGCATCCCAGCAGCGCTACACCATTTTTAGAGCGAATCGACTATATCGACACTGCCATAACGCTCAAGGTGTGCTACTATAGTTTAATTGAGTTTACACTTGTACTGATATTTTTTATAAAACCCATAAGGATAAGTCTATGAGTACTGTTTGGGACAGCGTACAGCTGGCACGACACGCAAAACGTCCACTGTTTATGGACTACGTCAATCAGCTATTTACAGAGTTTGATGAGCTGCATGGTGACCGCGCTTTTGCCGATGACAAAGCGATTTTGGGCGGTTTGGCCCGTTTTAATGGTCAGCCTGTGATGGTCATCGGTCAGCACCGGGGCCGTAGTACCCGCGAGCGCATTGCTCATAACTTCGGTATGGCCAATCCTGAGGGTTATCGCAAGATGATTCGGTTGGCAAAGATGGCTGAGCGCTTTAACATTCCGCTTATGAGCTTTGTCGATACCCAAGGCGCGTACCCTGGTATCGGCGCTGAGGAGCGCGGCCAAGCGCAAGCGATCGCTGAGAGTATCGCTGTGTTTACTAGCCTCAAAGCACCTATCATCGTCACTATTATAGGCGAGGGTGGTTCAGGCGGGGCACTAGCGATTGGGGTTGGCGATAGAGTCAATATGCTACAAAACAGTATCTATTCAGTCATCTCTCCTGAAGGCTGTGCTTCTATTCTTTGGAAAACCGCTGAAAAAGCGCAAGATGCCAGCGAAGCCTTAAAACTAAACGCCGTTAACCTTTACCAACTGGGCTTGATTGATGCTGTCATCGATGAAGGCGAGGGCGCGCATATGCAGCCGCAGCCGGTAATGGAGGCGTTAAAGACGTTGTTAGAAGAGCAACTGGCTGAGATAGTCGATATGGATGCTGATGAGCGCTGTGAGCAGCGTTATCAAAAGTTAAAATCATTTGATTCAGAAGTGATGTTGCCTGGCTAGTTTTGTTCTAAAAGGCTTTGATGAGCAGTGCGCATTTGTGGATGTTCAACACGCCCTAAACTATAGTTAGCTGAATGTAAAACTGTTATGGATTTAAACGCGCTACTGGTATAAATTTTACTTGCGTGCTGCGTTCCCAGAGGCTGCGCAAAATTCATCCCAGTAGCGCTATGACATTTTTAGAGTGTATCGACTATAAAACGTACTAATTATTAGTGCGTTTTTTTTGCTGCCTGATTATTATAGTCAGGGCGAGTTTCAGACGATAGATATAGTCGAACCACTATTAAAGTGTTACAGCGTTAGACTCGTTTAGCCTACTACTGTAGTACTTGCACTCGTCTGCCTTGTACCACTTTTAATATTGATTGACTATAGTAAGAATAACTATGACTAATAGCGCTATTAAGCCTTATCCAATCAAACCTATAGCCGACTTAGCTATCGATGCGCAGTTGGCAGCGGCAGTGTTAAGGAGTCTAGCGGATTATCATCAGCAGCTACTGGGCCGGCGAATTTGGCTCGCGTGTAGCGGTGGCCGCGATTCTTTGGCCCTAGCTGCGCTATGTGTACAGCTTTATCAGCAAGACAGGCTGCCTTTTTTGCCGCAGCTGTTACATGTCGATCATGGCTTGCAAGTTGATAGTTCAATTTGGGCCAGCCATGTTGCTGATTGGGCCGCCGCTCAGCAGCTTTCTTGTACTATTTTAAAGGCGCAAGTGCAAGGCCAAGATGAACAAGCCGCGCGGCAAGCTCGCTATCGCGTCATGCGAGAGTATATCAATCAAGGTGACGTGTTAATGCTCGCGCATCATGCCGATGACCAAGCGGAGACCGTACTGATGCGCCTGATTCAAGGCGCAGGGATTAAAGGTCTAGCTGCTATGCAGCCTTGGCGCGAGCACATACATCAAAGTCAGCAAGACCAGCATTATGCACTATGGCGGCCTTGGCTGGCGGTGACGCGCGCTGCGATTAGCGATTATGCTAAGCAGCTGCAGCTGCCTTATATCGACGATCCGACCAACGCGAGCGGTGATAATGTGCGTAGCGGTTTACGCCGTGATATTATGCCCAAACTTGTTAGTTATAATGCGAATGTCATAGGCAACGTTGCTCGTAGCGCGCAACTGCTTAGTGAAGCGCAAGCGATAGTAGAGGCGCAAGCTGAGCAAGATCTGCAGACGACAGCTATTAAGTCGCTTGAGTTTGCTAGCGTTCAGCGGGTATTAGCTATCGATAAGCTGCATGACTTATCGACGCCAAGACAAAAGCAGCTACTGTACTATTGGCTAGCGCAAGATGAGCCGCTACCGCCGAGCAAGCAGTTAATCGATGATGTCTATGCGCTTACTCAGCGGCAAGATAACGATCATCAAACCGAGCTTGACTGGCACGCACACTTGCAACACTACCGCATCTATCGCTTTCGTCAGCAGCTGTATCGTTTAAGCCGCGACTTTGTTGATTGGCTGGCATCAGCGACGCTTGAGCACCGCTATGATTTGTCAGAAATTTTAGCTGTCGATATTCGTAAAAGTAGAGATACAGGCTATCTTTGGCAGCTACAAATTGATCTGACTAAAGCGGATATTAGGGCGGATAGGGAGCTATACCAAGAGCTTATAGATAATGAAACCAGCCTTAAGATAACGCCATTAGATCGACTGCGTAAAGTACAAACCACGACAATGGGCCGAGCACAAGCGGGTAAGAAGCTCTATCAAACGCTAGCCATTCCTGTATGGCTGCGCAGTAGCTTAGTGGTGGTCAGTGCAGTTGTAACAGATACGGACATGAGCAATGAGAATAGTGCTGATACAAAAGTAGAGGTGTCATTGCTGCTTTTGTCACCGTTTCAGAGCTGGACGTTAAAAAGCGATTTATCTTCTAACAACCTTGCCGATACATTAACTTTGTTAAGCGAAGCTTGTGTTAATGCTTTGCAAAAAGTACGCAAACCCTAAGCCTGCGAATTTATCAAACGTCAATAATGGCAGTATGCTAAACTAGACCCCATTTTAGCGCTATCACTTTGAATACTTTTGACTATTTCTAACAAAGTTATATTAGAAATTGCTATTAGGAGACTATGATGTCACAACAAAATAATAACTCAGTTCTCAATAATAAAAAAATAAGCTTTATCGGTGGCGGTAATATGGCGCAGGCGCTAATCAGTGGTCTGGTTGGCTGCGGTGTCAAGCCTGAGATGATTACTGTTGCCGACCCAAGCGCTGATATCCGTCAGCAGCTCGGCGCAAAAGGTCTTAAAACAGTCGATCCAACCGCTGATGCTACCACTGCAGTAAAAGATGCGGATCTAGTCGTCCTTGCTGTAAAGCCGCAAGTGATGAAAGCGGTCGTTAGTGGCTTCACTGATGTGCTCGATAAGCAATTAGTTATGTCAGTAGCTGCGGGTCTATCAACAGAGCTTTTAGCGAATATGCTTGGCGGCTACCAAAATATCATCCGTGCTATGCCTAATACGCCGGCGATGATACAGATGGGCGCAACCGGTCTATATGCAACTGATAGCATCAGTGAGCCGCAAAAGCAGCTGGCCACAGCGGCTATGGAGGCCTCAGGTCTGGTTATGTGGGTGGAAGATGAAGAGCATCTACATGCGGTGACAGCGGTGTCGGGTTCAGCGCCTGCTTATATGTTCTACTTCCTAGAGTCAATGATCGATCGCGGCGTGGCGCTAGGTCTAGATAACGAACAAGCCTCAAGCCTTGCTATGCAAACGATGCTAGGCGCGGCGAAGATGGCGATGGGTAGCGATGACACCCCGGCCGAGCTACGTCGCAAAGTGACTTCACCAAATGGCACTACGCAAGCGGCGATTGAGTCTATGCAAGCTGATGAGGTCGGTCGTCAGATAGGCGAGGCGATGCAAGCTTGTTATGATCGCAGTCAAGCGCTTAGCGAAGAGATGAAATAAAACCGCGCTAGTATTTTTATGTCGACACTTTGAGTAGCCTTTAATGAACAACGTACTATTACAGATTTTTGATTTGGTCACCACCTTTGCGATGCTGCTGATCTTTATCCGCTTTATGCTACAGTTTGCGGGAATGGATGCGCGCGATCCTATGATTGCGCCGGCTTATAGAGCCACCCATATCGTTGATGTGTTTGGCCGTATCTTTCCGACTTTAGGGGGCGGACGCATCAGTGTTGCCGCCATCGTGTTGATGTTTTTGATTCGATTGATTGACATCTCTGGTAAGGCAGCCTTGATGCAAAGAGGGATTGCACCGATTCCGCTATTTTTTCAGGGTACACTCAGTCTGATTTTAGACTTTTTAAGATTGAGTCGTTATCTCATTATTGGTTCTATTGTGGTTAGCTGGATTGTAGTCTTTACCCAATCCTCACATCCGATTATCGGTATTATCATGCGTTTGGCTGAGCCGATATTAGCACCATTTCGCCGTATCACACCGAATTTAGGTATGCTTGACCTATCACCTATCATTGCTTTTTTTGCTATTTATTTGATGGAGATAATGGTCGGAGCCATCGCAGCGAGCTTGATGCCGATGCTAGGCTAAGTTTCTAATATGCCTTAATATATTAAAAGCCCTACATCATCTGTCATGAGTGTAGGGCTTTTTGCTGTGTCATCATTAGAGTCAAGATTTATGTGCTCGTCAACTTTCAGCTTTCACAAAGCGATTGGGTATCAGCTGCGCTTGCACATTATCGGGATGAGGGTCATCCGCCGCTTTTAAAGTCTGAGTAATCCAAGTATCAGCCGCTTTGACCGCTTCCACTATCTGATCGCCCATCGCTAAGCGTCCAGCTATATAGCTGGCAAGTGAGCAGCCAGAGCCATGAAACTCACCGTCTAAGCGCGGTAGTACGCTTTTATGTACCATCTCACCTGCTATATATAGATACTGTTCAATATCACCGCTGTCGAAATCATGTGAGGTTTTGACGAGTACCGCATGAGTGCCATTATCACAGAGTTTTTTTGCACCGGTATGTAAGTCCTGCTCACCGCTTAAAGCGCGCAGCTCATGAGTATTTGGCGTAATTAAAGTCGCGTAGGGTAGGAGCTGCTCAAAGGCCGCTACCAAAGTCGCCTCATCACCCAAGCTGCCACCACTATTGGCAACGAGTACTGGATCAAGCACGAAGGGGGTGTTTTTTTTAATCACCTTATTAGCGAATAATCGAGTCAGCATTTTTATATTATCCGTTGTGCCAAGCATACCGGATTTGATCGCTGTGACTGGCAAATCGTTGAGCACTGCCATCGCTTGATCTCTGACTAATTCGGAGTTACAAGGCTCAAAGCCTAAGACTTGCTGCGAGCTTTGGACGGTAATAGCGGTGCAAGCGACAGTGGCATGAGCGCCTGCTTGCCCAATGGCTTCGATGTCGGCTTGCAAGCCTGCTCCGCCAGAAGGGTCTAAACCTGAAAAACAAAGGACGACTGGACGCATAAGGTTTCCTTAGAGTTATTGGTGTAGTAATCCATAAGATAAAAATTAAATTATAGCAAATACGGCTGCAAGGCTTGCAATTCGTTTTGGCTTTGTTATAATACTCGCCCACAGCATAAGACGTATCGTTAGCATCGATACTGTTATTATTAATTAATAGTCTTATCTTGTCCGGTGAAGTGGGTGAGTGGCTGAAACCAGTTCCCTGCTAAGGAACCATACGTGTAAGCGTATCGAGGGTTCGAATCCCTCCTTCACCGCCATTTATTCGGTTTGTTGTAGATAACTTCGATTGAATGTGAAAATAATCTTGTTTAAATAAGCAAAGTTATTGACAACGTCAAAATTATCTATATAATGACCAACCTAATTTGCTACAAAAGTTATATACTGCGTAGTAGATGATGTGCAATAAGCGCCTGTAGCTCAGTTGGATAGAGCACTTGGCTACGAACTAAGGGGTCGGGAGTTCGAATCTCTCCAGGCGCACCATTTGCATTATCAATGTGTTAAAAGTAATAAAGAACATCCTAAATCAATCGCCTGTCTTCTGACATTTGGCGGTTTTTTTGTGCTTGTTGATTCTATCGCTATGGTTCTTAATATCTCTCATAGTTTTATGATAAACCCCTTAATTACGGTACAATAGGCTATCATTTGATATCTGCTATGAGCTTAAGCTATGCCAAAGAGTAAAAAAAGAGCCATTGTCAAAACAAAAAAGCCACGCCGCCAAGCGACTACGGCTATGCCAGCAGTAGAAGAGCCTACTATCGCCAATCCAACCACTAGGCTTGCCGCTATCGTTTATGATGGCATGCTTATACTGGCCTTGCTCTTCTTAGTAGGCACGGTACTGACAGTAATAGGCACGCTACTGACTATGCAGACGGGTACAGAGTCCGCACAAGCCCGCTCGCTACCTGTTTGGTATCAAAACATAGTGATGACGCCATCGTTTATCTTAACCTTAGTGGGTTTTTATGGTTTGTTTTGGCGGCGCGGTGGTCAGACTTTAGGGATGCAGACTTGGCGACTAAAAACGGTCAATGACTCAGGCCGTCTGCTCAGTTGGGGACAGTCTTTTAAGCGAATTATGGCGGCAAGTTTAATGCCGCTCGTCTTCGGCGTTATCGGCAGCTTAATCGGCGGGTCACGCGCTATTATCTTGACTAGCGCGTTTTTGGGACTGGTGTTCAACTATGCTTTTTGTCTGTTCAATCGCCGCGGTCTGGCAGTTCAAGATATGATCTCTAACACTGTCACCTTAAAGATGCCAAAGACTGAAAATGAGAGCTTATGGCGAGTGATTAGAAATCGTAAAGACTAACCGTGTGTCTATATGCGACTTAAAAAGCCAGCGCTGATACAGAGACTATAGTTAGCTGAATGTAAAACTGTTATGGATTTAAACGCGCTACTGGTATAAATTTTACTTGCGTGCTGCGTTCCCAGAGGCTGCGCAAAATTCATCCCAGTAGCGCTATGACATTTTTAGAGTGTATCGACTATACATATATTAGCCAGCCGTTTATATTAATTAATCCTTTGTATTAGCCGACTGTTTGTATTAACCAGCCGTCTGTATTAACCACATCGTATAACCGACAAAGAACAAGACTAAAGTGGCACCAGAGCTGCGGCCAAAGCTGCGCTTGGTGTTAAATGCAAATAAACACATTACAAATAGCAAGATAGTAAGCAGTCCTATTGCCAATATATCGCGTGACAAGATAATGGCATTCGGAGTGATTGGCGCAATAAGCGCAGCAAGTCCGACGACGGCTAAGGTATTAAAAATATTAGAGCCGATAATATTGCCCAAAGCCATATCGTGCTCGCCCTTACGCGCCGCTGACAAGCTTGCAACAAGCTCTGGTAGGGATGTGCCAACAGCGACAATCGTCAGACCAATAATCAGCTCACTGAGGCCCCAAAACGTCGCCAGCCCTACCGCGCCCCACACAATAGCACGTGAGCTCAATATCAGTACTAGCAGGCCTAAAAATAGCGTACCGATACCGCGGATAGCGCTAGTCTCCTCGCTGCTCTCTAGCGCCGGATCGTCTTCGTGCTCATGATTGCCTTCTCGTAGGCTTAAGACGATCTGAATAGCCAATATCATCACTAGCAGCACAATGAGCACCAGACCGTCGGTATGACCTAAGACGCCATCACTGAGCTGCCACGCGGCCACTGCTGTCACTAGTAATAATAGTGGCATATCTCGTTTGATGATGCTGCTACGGATAATGATTGGGCTTATAAGTACTGTCGCACCAAGCACTAGCGCAATATTAATAATATTAGAGCCATAAGCATTACCTAAAGCCAGCTCAGGGCTACCTTCTAGCGCCGCTAATACTGAGACCACCATCTCAGGAGCTGAGGTTCCTAAGCCTAATATCACCACCCCGATCAAAAAGCTCGGCACATTTAATTTATTGGCCAATACCACCGCGCCATCAATAAAAACGTCCGCGCTCCAAACCAAAATAGCCAAGCCCACGATTACTGCAACAATTGCCAACCACATTAGGGTCATCCTTTAAATAGAGTCAACTTTTAAGGGTAAGTATTTTATCTTAAAAACAGCGCTGCACAGTGTCTTACCCTAACAAAAGCGCATAAAAAAACTGAGCCTCAAGGGACTCAGTTTTTAATTATAGTCAATAGTCAGCTAGCAATAAAGCGAAACAACAAATTATCGATAGTTGCCATAACATCGACTCTAATATCTAATAGTGTCGGACGCGTTAAGCGACTTGCACCGGAATGATATTTGCAGTGTCTTTAACGGTGTTATCTTCGTTGCAGTACACAAGCTTGGGCTGATAAGTAGACGCTTCTACTTCATCAAAATGCGCGTAGGCACAGATGATGACGATATCGCCTAAGTCGGCCATGTGCGCTGCGGCCCCATTCAAAGAGATGATACCAGAGCCTGCTTCCGCGCGAATCGCATAAGTGCGAAAACGCTTACCGTTAGTGACATTATAGATATCAATCGATTCATTCTCGCGCAAGCCTGCAAGATCTAATAAGTCGCCATCGATACCACATGAGCCTTCATAGTGTAGCTCGGCATGGGTAACACGGGCACGGTGCAGTTTGCATTTGAGCATATTAAGTAGCATAAGGTGCTTCCTTAGTGAAACGAATATTAAAAACGAAACGAATATTAAAAACAGATTAAATGAGCGAAATCAAAAGGTTAATGGGGATGATTTTGCCAAAATAAAAGGCTGACGCAATTTTATAGCATTATTCTGGTAATTTAAAGCTATTGATTTGCGAGCGCGCCTTTTCGATATCGCCACCCAACAGTAAAGGTAGTGCTTCAAAAGCCGCGGTTAACGCACTCTCAATAGCGATTTGCTCATTGGCAGCGGGCTTTGAGAGCACATGCCCTGTCACTTTTGACTTATGGCCCGGATGACCAATACCAACGCGCAAACGATGAAAGTCGTTACCGA
Source organism: Psychrobacter submarinus (assembly GCF_904846685.1). Lineage (GTDB taxonomy): Bacteria > Pseudomonadota > Gammaproteobacteria > Pseudomonadales > Moraxellaceae > Psychrobacter > Psychrobacter submarinus. The sequence goes on along the minus strand of NZ_CAJHBQ010000001.1, from coordinate 539,675 downwards.
TATGCGGGGTAATATCACGCAGGCCATTATGTCCACCATGGCCGCCAGCGGTCTTGAGCTTAATGCTACCGGCATCGATATCGAGCTCGTCATGAGCGATAAGTAGCTCGTCATTGGCAATATTATAGTAGTTGACCATCGGTACGACCGATTGACCCGATTTATTCATAAAGGTGAGGGGCAGTAGCAAACGTACATCATGACCGTGCACTTGCCCGCGGCCAGTGATGCCATGGAACTTCTTATCCGGACTCAGAGTAATATTGAACTGATGAGCAATATGCTGCACAAACCAGAACCCAGCATTATGCCGCGTGAGCATATACTGCTCACCAGGATTGCCAAGACCAACGATGAGTTTTATCGCCATAACATACTCTGCCTAAAAAAGAGAAATAAGCTCGATATAAAGAGCCTAACAACAAATACTATTTGAATAACGCACTACTCGCTTTTCAAATAATACTCACAAAAACAGCAGGAGATCTTAATCGCCTGCTGTTTTTTATGCAACAACCCTACTCGTCGTATAACCAAAGTAGGGGTTTACAAAAGGGGGGTTACTCAGCGTCTTGATCGTCGCCGTCTTGCGCTTCGCCTTCAGCGCCTTCGCCGCCTTGCTCAGTGGCTGGTACTTCATCAGCATCCACTTCGTCTGCATCTTCGTCCACTTCTTCAAGCGTTGGTGGCAACATGTTAACGATAGTGCGATCGTGTGCATCTTCCATATCAAGATCAAAGATGATCACGCCTTCAGGCAGATCGATATCTGATAGACGGAACAGATCGCCGATCTCCATACCTGATACATCAACTTCGAGGTATTCAGGAAGCTGTGAAGGTAGCGCAACGATTTCGATATCAGAGACAAGCGTTGATAGAATACCGCCGTCTTTGGTACCAGGTGCGTCTTCACGGCCTGAGAAATGTACAGGGACATTCATGTTGATTTTCTGGCCTTTAACAATGCGCTGGAAGTCAGCATGCATTGGGAAGCCTTTAGCAGGATGACGCTGCAAGTCTTTAATAACGACTTGGTGCTCATCGCCTTTATCGGTAGTAATAGTCAAAACTTGTGAGAAAAACGCTTCGTATTCAAGCGACTTTACCATCTCGTTTAGTTTGATAGAGATAGCCGTTGGCTCCTCATTACCACCATAAATGATAGCAGGTACTAGGTTCTGCTTACGAAGGCGGCGGCTCGCACCTTTACCTTGTTGTTCAGCAGAGCGGTCAACCGCGTTAATTGCAAAATGATCAATAGCCATGGATATAATCCTATAGAGTGTATGTGAAGTATCTACCAGCGTCAAAACTTGCGACCAGTCTACTACTGGATAATGGATACTCTAAAAAGTGCTGAGTGAACTGCCTATATCTATCATGTAAATCTGTAACACTATAGATAATAAGCAATGAGCAGCACAGGCGCGCATTATACGTGTTTTTGCTGCAATAATAAAGGGTTGAAAAGATTATAAAAATTGATAAGCAAAGAGTAGAAGATGATCTGCTCCACTTGAGATCTCAAAACCTTGGCAGAAGGTCACGAATAGTAATTTTAGAGCAAAAAAAAGCGCTAAAGGGTTACTTTAGCGCTAATCTTTGATATCAGTAATCTAGTCTAACTAACGAGCCGTCTTAAGCATCAAACATGGCGCTGATAGACTCTTCGTTATTGATACGGCGCAGACTCTCAGCGAGCATCGGCGCGATAGAGACTTGACGAATCTTAGTGCAAGCTTTTGCCGCATCTGATAATGGGATAGTGTCGGTCACGACGATCTCGTCGAGCTCTGAATCGCTGATGTTCTTCAAGGCATTACCGGATAAGACAGGATGCGTGATATAAGCGAGCACTCGGCGCGCGCCGCTTTCTTTGAGTGCAGCGGCCGCTTTGCACAACGTACCTGCGGTATCAACCATATCATCAACGATGACGCAGTCACGGTCACGGACATCACCGATAATATGCATCACTTGAGATTCGTTAGCACGGGCACGGCGCTTATCGATAATCGCTAAATCAGCGTCGCCTAATTGCTTTGCCATCGCACGGGCACGGACGACGCCGCCAACGTCGGGTGAAACCACCATGATATTATCATAATCATGCTTGAGTAACTCGTTCAACAATACTGGCGTACCGTAGATATTATCGACAGGAATATCAAAGAAACCCTGAATTTGATCGGAGTGCAAATCGACCGTCATGACGCGATCAATGCTGACGATGTTAAGCATATCGGCGACGACTTTGGCTGAGATTGGCACGCGGGCTGAGCGTGGACGACGGTCTTGACGAGCATAACCAAAGTAGGGCATGACAGCAGTGATACGGCCAGCACTAGAGCGGCGCAGTGCATCAGCCATCATCATGATTTCCATCAAATTGTCATTGGTCGGCGCGCAAGTGGGCTGCATGATAAACACGTCTTTACCACGTACGTGTTCTTTAACCTCTACAGCGATTTCGCCATCAGAAAAACGGGTGATGTCAGCTTTCCCAAGAGGGATATGAAGATGGTCGGCTACGGTTTTCGCAAGTTCAGGGTGGGCATTACCCGTAAAAATCGCCAAATAAGGCATGACAAAGTCCTATTGAGTGACTCAAGCAGTGACCGCTAAGCAGTGTCAAACTGCTCAAATATAGAAAAGAGTGGGTATCAAAAATTTACAGAAGATGAAACAACGCAATTACAGAAAATGGCAGGGGTAGCTGGACTCGAACCAACGGATGTCAGGATCAAAACCTGATGCCTTACCAACTTGGCTATACCCCTGTAATGCTCGGTATCGTAGCTGTTATCGCTACGCTTACCTAACGTGTCATCGCTACGAGCTTGCACTCTTTGTGACGACCGAGATTTACGGTGTTCGTTGCGAACTATACCGAAAATACGAAGGTGTTGTCAATTGCTATCACTAAAATCAAGATCACATTAGTGACCAGGACTGAGTATCAATGCTGTACTCGTATGATAAACAATGAAGACAAACAAAAAATGGCAGGGGTAGCTGGACTCGAACCAACGGATGTCAGGATCAAAACCTGATGCCTTACCAACTTGGCTATACCCCTATTGTGGCGACCTATTATAAGTAAATTTTTAAATTTTGCAAGGCTTTTCGCCTTTTTCTTTGGATTATTTATAATAGTAAAGCTTAGCAGATAATGACAGACTCCAAACAACTAATAGTGCTACAACTCAAGCCATCGTGGTCCAAATTTAGTAAATATCGAAGTTCTATTTAAGAAGTTTCACTCAAAAGTGAAAACTCTAGTACGATTTTGAATGCTTTTTAGGGTTAAAACAGCAGCCTACGTATGTCTTAATTTTTTTGTGCTGTTTTTAATTATAAACTCTCAACCACATAACCTGCACAAGGCGCATTTGCAATCCATTGATTAAATAGCGCTTTATCAGCCGCCACACTTGCACCTAAAGGTAAAAACACTGCGCTGCCTGAGCCGGTCATCCTTGCTGTGCCCAATGTGTCTGCCTCCAAGCCTTGTAAATAACTCAAAGCTTCTTCGACCGCAGGAGCCAGACTTAACACTACTGGTGTAAAAACATTCTGGTAAGGCGAATTTAGGTTTGACAGATAATCACGACTTTGATGGGTAATAGTCTTGGTAGACAAAGGCGCGATATCACGATTGAGCTTAGGATGAGCGAATAGCTCAGCAGTATTGACATGAGCGTTTGGCGTCAAAATCAGATAATGCTGATTTGGCAAGTCAATGCTGGTTAATTCTTCGCCAATGCCCATGGCGATAGCATCTTGCCCAAAGATAAATATCGGTACATCAGCGCCAATAGTCGTCGCTATTTTAAGCAGCTCATCTTGATTTAGGTTAAGTTGCCAAAGCTCGTTTAAGGCGAGTAGGGTGGTAGCAGCATTGGAAGAGCCACCGCCTAATCCTGCGCCCATTGGTAGGTGCTTATCTAGGGTAATGCTGATAGCGTGCAAGGAGTGAGGCAGTTGTGCTATCGAAATCACATAAGCTAGTAGCGCTTTTGCCGCTTTAAAGATTAGGTTATCTGCTACATTATCAGTAATGCTAGCTGCGCCCTTAAGGCTGATTAACTGCTGAGTAAGCGCCGCCGCTTGCTGATCAATACTTGTATTCACTTGCGCAGCGTTAGGAGTATCTATCATGTCAGTCAAAGCAAACTGCAAATAATCGCCCCAATCGAGCAAGCGAAAAACAGTTTGCAGATTATGATAGCCATCAGCTCGCTTACCTGTGATGTGCAAAAACAGATTAATTTTTGCCGGTGACAAGCGCGTAAGGCTATTATTATCAGCTAGCGAGCAGTTAGTAACGGTCTGGGTCATTGGAGCGTCTATTTTGTTACTGACTTAGATGGTTAATGGTCATGACTACTTTTTGACCTTGCGGCTGAGTGGCGATAATTTTGTTCGGTAGCTTGTTATTACCGTCATAGGCGAACTTAGCGCTCCAGTTGCCATTGACTGAGCTTATAAGGCGGTTTTGACTATCAACTTGCGGCGCGGTGTCCGAGGGTGCGGAGCGTCCTGATATCCAGTAAGGCATTTGCGAGATAGGTGCTTGCCAGCCGGTGGCTTTTTGCAGTAATGCTTCTGGATCCTCGGCGCTCAGGCTGCCGGTTTTTTCACTGACTAAAGTTGCCGTTTGGCCGTCATATTCGATGTTGGTTTTGCCAATGCCTAACGCACCCATCAGCTCAATAGCGAAGCGATTATCTTCTTGTCCCCAAGTATAAAAGGCGCTACCGCCTTGCTTGCTAGCATTGCTGCCATCAGCCGAAGAAGCAGAAGCCCCAGTTGGTATTGTCACACCGATTTTACCATTGATAGTGAAACTCTCAAGCTTCTGCGCTTGCAGGGTAGGGGTGGTGGTAGCGTCAGCTTGTGAGCTAGGTATCGACTGACAGCCAGTGCTCAATAACGCGCCACTAACTAGGGCCGCTAATAAGGCTGATTTTTTTGAATTTTTATTATGAATGGATAACGCTGTAGATAAAAATGTTGACATAAATTTTCCCTTAAAAAAGCAACTCAAAGAGAGTCGCTCAAAATATAATCCTTAGTCTAAGCTGTAGATGTTACTCGATTATGGAAGATGTTAGTAAAGTTGAATACGGTCATTGACGTTTTGTTGACCAAAAGCAAAGCGCTGTTGTAAATCGGCTAACAGCTCGGCGACCTTTTCGTTATTCTCAAGCCCTTGATAGGCTCGTAGCAACAGCACGCCTGAGCGTAGTGTTGGCAGTACCTCATAAGGCGTTTGTAGATAGTCGATAACTTGCGTGAAGTTATCATTAGCTAAGGCATTACTAGCCAATACATTCAGCGCTTGCAAGTGCAGCTCATTATCATAACGCGGATCATCATAGCGAATTTGAATAATCGTTTGCGCCAGATCTAAGCCTTGAGTGGAGTTGCGATCATTGGCTAATAACAGCTGTGCGTAGCTAAGCTGGTACGATAAATTATCCGGATTGAGGTTTTGCAAATGATTGAGCAAGGTGCGCTTCACCACATAGTCATTGCGATCATCGAGCAATTGTACCCGCGCAAATAGTATCGCCTCGCTATTTGGATGCTTGCGACTGGCACGGCTCAACAGCTCTAGTGCTTCGTCAGCTTTACCTTGTTGCCACAAAATATCTGCTTGTAGCACAAAGGTATCAGGCGCGAAGACCTCAAAATCCTCACGCAGATTGCGTAAGGTGGCTATCGCTGCATCGGCATTATCGGCTAATAGCTCAAGCTCCACCACTTTTTTACGTGCGGCCAGCACTAAGTCTTCTTGCATGACACTTTTTAGATAGCTTTTTGCTTGCTCAAAACGCTGTTGGCGCTCAGCACTGATGCCTAAATAATAATAGGCTTGATCCAAATAAGTCGGACTTTTTGCTAAAGTGTTCAGAAGCTGATCGGCGCTGGAATATTCTTGAATATCTAAGCTGACCAACGCGGCCAGTAAGGTAATCTCAGGGTCCTCGGTGAAGCGCTCATGCGCCGCTAGCAGTAGCTCCCAAGCCGACACGCTTTGTTTTAAGTCTAACAAGTAGCGAATCTCATAGAGATACAGACTCTTACTATCAGGATTGCGTAAACGCGCTTGGCTGACGTAATTGACTACCGTTTGCGCCGGTTCAATCTTGCGTAAGATATCTGCTTTTAGGGTGATATAAGGCACGTAGTCAGGCTGGCTGGCCAGCGCGCGCTCGATATGAATAAGCGCGGCTCTGGGTTCGTCAAATTGATAAAGTAGGCCAGCTTTTAGAACAGAAATTGAAGCGTTTTGCGCGCTGTCGATAGGCTGCAAGGCGGCTAATAGCTCACGCCGATCCTCATCGGTACTCGGATAAATACCGATGAGGATCTCGCTTAAATCAGCACGAGGGTCATAGCGAAGAATACGATTCAGAGTCTCACTTGCAAGCGCATAATCATGAGCTTTTAGCGCCAAATGCGCCACATAAAACCAAGCCGGCACATGATCTGGGTTCTGATCTTGCCAACTTTTAGCAAACACTAAGGATTCATCAACCGCTTCATAAGCCAATGACAGACTCAAGGCACGTTCGAAAACTGCGGTCGCATCTCTTTTAAAGGCTTGCTGCTTATAAAGGCTCAATCCCCGCTCAATATCGCTGCGATCGGCGGCAAATTCAGCCTCTAATAAAGCGTAGAGACTGGGCTCATCATTGATGTTGTCTGTGTTCTTAAAATCGCTCTTATCATGAGATTGAGGACGTTCAGTAGTGCGGTCGTTATCGCTGACTGGCTCAGAAGCGACGGATGCTAATGTTGTCTGATAAGGCTGCCAAAGCTTCAATAATGGATCGAGCACTTTTGCTTGAGTATAAGTAGACAGGCACAAACCAGTCGCCAGCATTAAAGCAAGCTTTCGGTGTTGCCACAGACGTCTCATCGCCCTGCGCAGTAATACCTGAATACGAGACTGCTCTCGATAGTCAAGACTTAAAGCAGCGTCCGGCTCAGGTTTTGCTTGTGATACTAATCCAAAAAACATCATAGCTGATGATCATTACCTATAAGTTCGCGCATTATCGAAACATTATACGAGCCTAGATTCATCCTAAACAATAGTACTCTTGTTATCGTATATATAGAATGTTGATGATAAGAATACCACAAACCTTCAAATAAAAAGTAACTCGTCGCCTAAGCTGCCGCGCGCGTTAACTTATTCATTTTAAGGTTATAAATCTTTAAATCGTTATTGACGACGGATCGCAGTAGAGGCGGAACATAGCAGGCGTTAGGGCTAGTTATTGTCGGAGCTATTGATTAACTAAACTGTTGATTATTAGGACTAGGGATAACGTATGCTGCCGAGTTGAATTTTTCTGATAAGCCCAGATAGAGTATAAGCTGCCCGAGCAGTAACGGAGTAATGATGGGGTAGTATTAAATAAAACGGATAACAATGGTACAATAGCTAGCTTTGTATTATCACCATTACAGTGAGCGGCTACGGGCTGCTCGGTAATTGGCTTAAATCAACAACGCGGCCTCCCAGTCTGCGCTTATATCCAAGCGTGATGGGCTTGCTTTTGCTTTTTTATCATGACGCCACTCACTGGTTTGAGCTCAGTCAGTAAACGTTATGCTTATGGTCAATCAATAATGAGATTAGTGGTCATTGGGGTCAATCACAAAACTGCACCAGTCGCTTTGCGTGAGCGCTTGGCACTTGTGGGCGCTGATGTAAATACGGCGCTTGAGCAATTAGAGCAGTTCACTGATGGCAGCATTATTGTCTCCACCTGCAATCGCACGGAAATCTATGCGCTAGTTCCTCAGACAATTCCGCAAACAGTCACGCCAGCCACTTCATCAAATATCAAAAACGTCACGCCAACGAGTGCTTCTGCGAGCGTCGCTGCTACCAGTAAAGCGTCTCACACTAGTAGCGCTAGCGTCTCACCAGCGGCTGTCAGCGCTCATATTCTAAAGATCAAAAACTGGCTCGCTGAGTTTAAACAATTACCGCTGAGCGAGGTGGATCCCTACCTTTATGTGCACCGTGATGTCCACGCTTTAACCCATTGGCTTAGAGTCGCGGCGGGGCTTGACTCGATGATATTGGGCGAGCCGCAAATATTAGGTCAAATAAAACAAGCGGTACATCTCGCGCAAAACGAAAAAGTACTCAATACTGAGCTAGGCTGGATAGTCGATCAAGTATTTGCAGCGGCCAAACGCGTACGTAACGAGACTCATGTTGGCGCGCAAGCGGTGTCGCTTGGTTTTGCGGCAGCCAAATTAGTCACTCAGATATTTGATGATTTTGCGAAACGCACGCTGTTAGTCGTGGCGGCAGGCGAGATGAATCGCTTAGTCGCGACGCATATCGCAGGGCTTGGGGTTGGGCGCATCATTATCTGTAACCGTAGTCCAGAACGCGCCGAGGCCTTAGCGGCCGAGCTGCAGCAGCCGGGGCGTAGGGTTGAGGTACAGCCCTTAGACGCTTTACCGCAGATGCTCAGCGAGGCGGATATTGTCAGTAGCTGTAGCGGCAGCATGAGTGTGCTGATTGATAAAACCATGACGATGCAGGCGCTTAAGCGTCGCCGATATCAGCCGATGCTGATGATCGACTTAGCCGTACCGCGTGATATCGATTCTACTATCAGTCAGATGGATGATATCTATTTATACTCTGTCGATGATCTGCAGCACGTCATCGCCGGTAACCTTGAGCAGCGTCGGCAAGCGGCCGTCGATGCAGAGCTACTCGTCAGCCAGCTGGTGGTGGAGATGGAGCAGAGCTTTGCGGTGCGCAAAGTCGGCCGTGACATCGAACAGTATCGTAATCGCACGCACACGCAAGTCGATAAAATCCTCTCTGAGTCCATCGCTAGATTAGAGAATGGTGAGGTTAATGCTGAAGAAGTCATCACGGAGCTCTCCAGACGCCTTACGCAGACATTGTCTCATGCGCCCTCAAAATTAATGCGCAAAGCGGCCAGTGAAGGTGATAGCGAGTTGTTAGATTTTGTGGTTTCAGGGTTACATGATGCCTATCGCGATAAGGGCTAAATAGGGTCAAGATACTAAGGCTAGATGTTAAGGCTAGATGTTAAGCTTAAATACTAGGGCGAAATACTGTAGTGATATACTAGGGCGAAATAAGCGAACAAACGCTAACGTAAGCCCTCAATAGAACCGCTAGCAGACTATTGCCAGTGTGGCATAACAGTGATAATATCAAATGATATCGCCTATATTATGCCTGCGCTCTGTACATGACAGTAAGCCCTGCATAAACCCAGATAGCTCACCTGTAGTGTCTTGGGCCTGTAGTCCTCTGGTAATATCTACCAACGGCAATAGCGCTAGGATAAAGCGCTATATCGTCTATTCTAAATTGTCTCTTTTATGAGTTGAAACCTAACCGTCTCAGCCCTTATTAGTGTCTAAATGACTGTCTCATTAACGCAGTTATCTCAACCACACAATCTAAATAATCTAAAAACAAGGAGTGCTTCATGCCTGCATTACGCCAAGATATCGATCCAAACGGTCTATTAGAGTATTCAGTGGTCTATACTGACCGTGCCCTTAACCATATGTCAGAAGTCTTTCAGCAAGTGATGAATGACTTATCTGCTGACCTAAAATCTGTCTATAACGCCGATGCGGTCGCCATCGTTCCTGGCTCGGGTACTTATGGCATGGAAGCGGTAGCCAATCAGCTGGCCAAAGATCAAGACTGCTTAATCATTCGCAACGGTATGTTTAGTTATCGCTGGACGCAAATTTTAGAAAAAGGCAATCTTGCCAAATCCTCTACGGTATTAAACGCCCAGCGCGAAGATAGCGACGCGCCAAAGCCTTTTTCACCGGTCGATATCGATGAAGCGGTCGCTCAAATTAAAGAGACCAAGCCTGCCATGGTGTTTGCCCCGCATGTGGAAACCTCAGCCGGTATGATCTTGCCTAATGACTATATCAAAGCTTTGAGCGAGGCCACTCATAGCGTTGGCGGCTTATTGGTCATTGACTGTATCGCCTCAGGTTGTGTCTGGCTCGATATGAAAGCGCTTGGTATCGACGTGTTGATCAGTGCGCCGCAAAAAGGCTGGAGTAGTACGCCTTGCGCCGGGCTTGTAATGATGAGCGATGCGGCCGTCCAGCGTGTAGAAAATACAGAATCTAATAGCTTTAGTCTGGACTTAAAGAAGTGGTTAGAGATTATGCGCGCTTATGAGAATGGTGGTCACGCTTATCATGCGACAATGCCAACCGATAGCTTGCGCCAGTTCCGCGATACTATTACAGAGTCTAAAAAGATCGGTTTTGATAAACTATGCGATGCGCAGTGGCAGCTGGGTAACCGTGTCCGCGAAGTACTACAAGCTAAAGGCATCGAGAGTGTCGCAGCTGAAGGCTTCAAAGCACCAGGCGTGGTGGTATGCTACACCGACCGTGATGATATGCATAAAGGTAGCGCTTTCGCCGAAGCTGGCGTACAGATTGCCGCTGGTGTGCCTTTGAAAGTAGGCGAGCCTGATAGCTTCAAAACGTTCCGCGTAGGACTATTCGGTCTCGATAAGTTAACCGATATCGACGGTGCGGTTCAGCGTTTTGAAAGCGCTCTTGAGCAAGTATTAGCAGAGCAGTCTGCTTAATAGCTACTTTGGCGCTTACAGGCTTCATATTGGAGAATATAACCGTCAACAACCCAAGCATTTAAAAATACTGAGCCTGTTAATGCAGTCGCTCAGTATTTTTTAGCTATTTATTATATTTTAATATATAATGTTTTTATATAAAACAAAGTAGCTTTTGGATCTCTCATTATGGGTATACAAATAGATTGGCAAGTTTTCACGCCTATTTCATTGGTAGGCGGCCTCATATTAGGCGTAGCGACGGTTATCTTACTCTTAGGTATTGGCCGTATAGCCGGTATCAGCGGTATTACTTCAAGCCTGCTACAGCCAAAGCGCGTCGAGATGTGGCAAGTACTGTTTATTGCAGGTTTAGTTCTCTCGCCTTTACTCTATAGTGTGTTCAGACCGCTACCTGATATAGAGGTTACGACCTCTTTACCGCTGCTGATTGCAGCAGGGTTGTTAGTCGGCTTTGGTACGCGCTTAGGCTCAGGTTGCACGAGTGGTCACGGCATCTGCGGTAATGCGCGCTTGTCGCCGCGCTCGATGGTAGCCACAGCGACTTTTATGGCGTTTGGCATCATCACCGTGTTTATCGGCCGGCAAGTATTGGGCTTGATTTAAATGGCTGTTATGGCTAGAGGTTTTGAGAAAAAGAAAATAAATAGTGAGAATGAACTATGCTAAAAAATATCATCGGCTTACTTACAGGCCTGCTGTTTGGCTTAGGACTGCTGATATCGGGTATGACCGATCCGGTTAAGGTGCAAGGGTTTTTAGACGTCTTTGGCGCGTGGGATATCTCACTGGCCTTAGTGATGGGCGGCGGCCTTGCTGTCGCTATCGTTGGGGTGCAATGGGCTCGGCGGCAGCGGGGCAGCTGGGTAGGCGATGAGATTGAGATGCCGACCAAAACTAAGGTTACTAGCAAGCTTGTCATCGGCGCGATGCTGTTTGGTATCGGTTGGGGCCTTGTCGGTATCTGCCCTGGGCCCGGTGTCGTACTATTAGGCACGGGCCAATGGCAGGCTTATGTGTTTATTCCTGCGATGCTAGTTGGGATGCTGGTATTTCAATGGCTTGAGCCAAAGATGAATTGATAGTTGCGCTTGGTAATATCGCAATCTGTTGATAGTAAAAAGCTCAGCCTAAGACAATTAGGGCGTGTCCCTAATTCAAGCGTTTATGACTAAATGGGCTAAAAATGGCTAAATCTTTGGCAAACGGTGTCAAATAGTTGGCCAATATCTTGATATTACCTGCGCTATTTTCCTTGTTTGCCTGCGATTTATCTCATTTTTATCACCATTTTTAAAATAGGGACACGCCCTAGGCTGAGCTTTATTATTTAGTGTTAATAAGTACTTATCACTAATAAATACTTAGCATCAATAAGTATTCTGCATAGCGCTACTCGGAGCTAGCCGTGACTTTTGGTGTCTCATGGGCTAATGACTTGGCCGCTTGACGTAGCTCAAACTTTTGTATTTTACCGGTACTGGTCTTAGGTATTTCAGCAAAGATAATGTACTTGGGTACTTTAAAGCCTGCCAAATGCTGCTTGCAGTGTGCCATGACAGTGTCGCGCTGTAAGGTGCTGCCCTCGTGAATCTCGATAAAGGCAACGGGTACTTCGCCCCACTTGTCGTGAGGGGCGGCAACGACAGCGCAGCTTTGCACGGCAGGTAGTTTGTATAAGACGTTTTCGACCTCGATACTTGAGATATTCTCGCCGCCTGAGATGATGATGTCTTTTAGCCTATCCATAATTTTGATATAGCCATCAGGGTATTTGACCCCCAAGTCACCGGTGCGAAACCAGCCATCTTTTAGCGCTTCATCAGTGGCTTTACGGCTTTTTAGATAGCCTTTCATCACCATGTTACCGCGCAGCGCCAGCTCGCCCATATCCTCGCCATTGGCTTCAACCGGATCCGTCGTGCCTTGTTTAAAGACCTCAAAGCCTGTCATTAAGTGTGAAACCACGCCTTGACGCGATTTTTTTTGCGCGCGTTCAGCGACGTCCATGTCTTGCCATTCGGGCTGCTCAGCGCAGACGGTGACGGGTCCATAGACTTCGGTCAAGCCATAAACATGGGTGATATCAAAATCCATCGCCTCCATTGCCGTCAGCATCGTCTCTGATGGCGGCGCGCCAGCGACCCAGCCTTTGACCTTATGATCAATCGCGTCTTTGTACTCTTGTTTACCGCCCGCTATCATATTATGCACCACAGGCGCCGCGCAGTAATGAGTGACCTTGTGCTTAGCGATTAATTGCAAAATCAGCTCGGCATCAATCTGGCGTAAGCAGACATTGACGCCTGCGCGCTCGGCGATCGTCCACGGGAAGCACCAGCCATTACAATGAAATAGCGGCAGTGTCCACAAGTAGGTCGGATGCTTAGGCATATCCCAATCTAGAATATTGGATACGGCGTTTAGCGTCGCGCCGCGATGATGGTAGACCACGCCTTTTGGCTTACCAGTCGTGCCAGAAGTATAGTTGAGCGCGATAGCTTCCCATTCATCCTCAGGTTTTTCCCAATTATCCAAATCATCTGAGCTGGCAATCAATTCCTCGTAAGTCATTTTGCCAAAATCTTCTACCTCAATGGCTGCATCTGTGGCATGAATGACGATCAGATTAGGAAAAGTCTCGTCGATAATCTCCGCCAAATCCGCAAATTCGCTATCCATAATCAGCACTTTGGCCTCAGAATGCTGCACGCAAAAGGTTAAGGCATTGATATCGAGCCGAGTATTCAATGTACAAAGCACACCGCCCGACATCGGCACCCCAAAAGCAGCCTCAACCATAGCAGGGGTATTAGGCAGCATGACGGCTACGGTGTCGTTTTTATCGATACCCAGTTTGCGCAGGCCATCTGATAACTGACGACAGCGATCATAAGTCTGTTGCCAGCTCTGGGTGAGGTTGTTGTGCGTCAGATCGTCGTAGATAATAGCGGTTTTGTCAGGGTAGACCTGCGCGCTACGGATGATGAAGTCGATAGGAGTGAGCGGTTGGTGATTGGCAGGCGTTTTGCCAAGACCGGTATGAAAGTCTGTCATTAGGATAGTCCTTTATCTTATTTCGGGTTTTACTATAATTTAAATACACTTTGATGATGGTTTTGCTTTACCAATTCAGCAAATATTTCAATTAAAAGCGTATCCATTATAGCCAAAGACAGCGCAAAAGTCGGTTGGATTTGTAAGAGTCGTTTAAGAGAAACGCTGAATAGAGTTGAATAGAAATGATAAATAGCTTGTGTTCACTCATCAGTCGTTTGTCTGCATAGCTGACGACAAAGCGGTTGTGTTACGATAGCAGCCATATAAGGTTTAGCTATTTTGCACTATGAACCCCTCATCAACCTGAATTTACAAGGATCGTCACATGAGCGCTAGCAGCACTGAGAATCGCAAAGCCAGCAGCAATAACACCATCAATACTGCTCAAAGCAATGAGCACTACCCGCATCTTTTTGAGCCGCTAGACTTAGGCTTTACCACGCTCAAAAACCGCTTAGTCATGGGCTCTATGCATACCGGTTTAGAAGATCGCTTTTACAATTATGGCAAGCTTGCTGCTTATTTTGCAGAGCGTGCCAAAGGCGGCGCGGCGATGATGATCACAGGTGGTATCTCGCCTAACCGCGAAGGCTGGCTGCTCCCTGCTGGCGGTACCATGAATACTAAAATGGACGTTATCAACCATCAACGCGTCACCCGCGCCGTACACAAATACGATAGCAAAATCATCATGCAAATCTTGCATAGTGGTCGCTATGGCTACCATCCGTTTATCGTCTCCTCAAGCCCAATCAAATCACCGATTACCCCGTTTAAACCGCGCAAAATGACTATCAAAAATATTGAGCAGACGGTCGAGGACTACGCACGCTCTGCCAAACTGGCCAAGCAAGCGGGTTATGATGGCGTTGAGATCATGGGCTCTGAGGGCTACTTACTCAATCAGTTTTTATCACGCCATGTCAATCAGCGTAGTGATCAATACGGCGGCGATATCAATGGCCGGATGAAGTTTGCCGTCGATGTGGTCAAAGCCGTACGCAAAGCCGTTGGCGAAGACTTTATCATTCTGTTCCGTTTGTCAGTGATTGACTTGGTCAAAGACGGCAATGTTATGGACGAGGTCATCACAGTCGCCAAAGCGCTAGAAGAAGCGGGCGTGACCATTATGAATACTGGCATTGGCTGGCATGAAGCACGCGTCCCGACGATTGTCACCAGCGTACCGCGCGCCGCTTTTGTCGACTTCACTGCTGAGATCAAAAAGCATATCAGTATCCCGATGATGGCGGCCAACCGTATCAATATGCCGGATACGGCAGAGGATATCGTCGCCAGTGGTCAAGCGGATATGATTCAGATGGCGCGTCCGTTCTTAGCCGATGCGCACTGGGTTAATAAAGCCAAAAACGGTCAAGCCGATCGCATCAATACCTGTATCGCCTGTAACCAAGCCTGTCTTGATCATACTTTTGAGAATAAACGCTCGACTTGCCTTGTTAATCCGCAAGCCTGCTACGAGACTGAGCTGGTCTACAAAAAAACCAAAAATCCACAAAAAGTCGCAATCGTCGGTGGCGGCGTCGCTGGTATGTCAGCGGCTCATGTCGCAGCCTTACGTGGTCATGAGGTCACGCTATTTGAAGCGCGCGATATCTTAGGCGGTCAGTTTAACTATGCCAAAGTCATCCCAGGTAAAGAAGAGTTCTTTGAGACCATTCGCTACTATATCAATGAGCTTGAGCACTTAGGCGTTGAGATTAAACTCAATACCAAAGTCGATAAAGCGATGCTTGAAGATGGTAAATTCCAGCATGTGGTTGTCGCCACAGGCGTGGTGCCAAGAAGCCTTGAAGGCAAGTTAGAAGGCGCGGATCTACCGCAAGTGATCAGCTACGCAGAATTACTCTCTGGTGAAAAATCAGTCGGCGAGACGGTGGCAGTCATCGGCGCTGGCGGTATAGGCTTTGATGTCAGCGAATATCTAACCGCACGTCATGGTCAGCCTTTAGATGAGCTCGGCCCTGAGACCTTAAAAGACCCAAGCTACCGCCCTGAGCCGCAGTCTATTAGCGAGTGGCGCGAGGAGTGGGGCGTCACTGACGATACTAACTATCAAAGCGATGGCGGTTTAATCCGTCCTGAAGGCATCAAGCCGATTCGCCAAGTGTATCTGATGCAGCGCACCAAAGGCCGCTTAGGCGCAGGCCTCAATAAAACCTCAGGCTGGGTACATCGTGCGCATATCAAGTCGCACGGCGTCATTCAAGTGGCAGGCGTTCAGTACGACAAAATCACCAACGAGGGCATTTGGGTCACCAATCCGCAAGGCCAAAGCCAGCTGCTTCGTGTCGATAGCGTTGTCGTCTGTGCCGGTCAAGAGTCGGTCGTAGAGCTGATGCCAAACGTTGGTGATGCGCCAGACGCGCAGTATCATTTGATTGGCGGTGCAAAGCTCGCCGCTGAACTAGATGCCAAACGCGCCATTCGTGATGGGGCAGAGGTTGCTGCGAGTATTTAAGGGTTTAATTCTTCATATTTTATAGATAATAAGAGCTAAACGTAATGTTCAGCTTTTATTATCATATTAGTATTAGCAAAGAATCAATACGATATACTATCTAGGACCGCAAGTTCTAATACCCTGAGTATCTGGAGTGCTAATAGTCAATGCAGTAAACTTATCATCTCCATCAAAAAATACCGTAACGGAATTTCTCTTTTGGTCTGAGTTTGGACTATCAGCTTTAACTTCATTAGTGCTTGTAAACTGGTTCTGGAATTTATTATCAGAATCTAAAACGCGGAAACTGAGGACTAAAAAATTATTGTTTTTAAAGTCCGAACCATAGTAAACCATGTCATCTACATGTAATGAATTGTTATCGTCTATATAAAGCTCTCTATTAGTTTTGGGCCCACCATTAAGGGTAATAAGATCTCTGGGAGTAGCGTAATCAATACATTCTACATTTAGAGGTTCATCCACGTATTTACTTAGAATGTTACCTATGTTGTTTGCGAAGTAGCTAGGATTACTGAAAGCAACAGGGCAAGAATAGCTAATACTACCAAAATCATTGTTGGCCTTTTCACTTATAGTGATGATTTCTGAACGCAAATCTTCATCATAACTGATAGAAGAGAGAGAATATTTTGATTCCTCTGGGGGAGTAATTAGAAAAGCATCGTGATTTAGAACGTCCTCTTTGAGAATTTGAATACTACCTTTATCGTTATTATTGTATAAAGTGTCACCATTGATTTTTATTCCAGATGCGTCAATAGTCAAAGTCCTGTTTATCGTTTTAGTCTCTCCAAGTGCTACAAACTGTTCGCAAGTAAGACTGTAACTACCAGCGTAACCTCTATTTAGAGCATCCCCTAATATGTTTGAAGTAAAAGAAGGGTTTGGAACTGGATCGGGGTTTGGATCAGGGTTCGGATTTGTTATTTCAGGTGGTATACTGTCTGAAACATTAGTATTTGAAGAATCACTATCTGATCCACAACCAACTAGTGATGCTGCTAAAGCTATCACTAAAAAATTAACCTTTAAATTCATAATTCCATACTCGATAAATGTTTTGCATTTTATAAGAGTAATATACTACGCTATAGATTTTTGTAAAGCAATGTTTTTATATTCTATCTACGCACTAATATATCTTACAGCCCAAAACTACACCGTCAAAGTACCCGCGCATATCACAGTGCAGTCCTCTGTATCGATTGTTCATATCTCTTAATAATAGCAGCGTATTGCCATTATGAGACTTTGGCTACAAACGAAGCTCAGTACTTGCATCTTGTAGACCATTTCTTATGACCCAATGGCTCTATATCCATGCCGCTTTACTCTCTGCAACCTCACACGTATGTGCATTGGTAAAAATGAGCACACACTCAATAAATGAAAGTTTAGCTTTATTAGTGATACTATAAATGGATAAAGCAAGCGTAGGTTGGGCTTTTAGCCCCGCTCTATTTATGGAATACAAACGAACTTATAATCATCAAACTATATCAGCCTACCATAGAGCAACATAGCTTTAGTTGGTTTGTCTCGTTGATTCGCTTAAATAAAAGCTCAGCCCAAATTCTAAGCTCACTACCTAAAAATCCACCTCCCAAAATTTCACATCCATGTTAAATTAAACCCTGTCAACGTTACTCAATCGCCCTCATCAACCACGCCATAAAAAAGGATTTTATAATGGTAGTGTTAAAGACTCTATTTAAATGGATTATTTTACCTATTGTAGCGCTACTGATTATTATCAGTTTAGGCTTGGTCGTGACTGGCAATGCCTATATTACGCGATGCTTGGACACTTAGGACAGCGGGTGCTCGTGCTCCCTGAAGAGAATGCGATTATCGTGAGACTCGGCAAACAAAAAGGCTTGCCGACGCCAATAGAGGGTTTTCATCTAGAGCCTGATTTGGGTCAGTATGTGACTGAAGTGAAGATGATTTTGGATGGCTTAGAATAAAAATAAAAGCGGTTGTAAGCCTATATTGGGTTTACAACCGCAATCCGTTACCCTTCCATCTCGCTAAGCAACCATGCAGATACGTCATCAATTTGCGCTGCCAAATCAGGATGCGCTTTGGCTAACTCAGCAAGCTTGGCTCTTACTTCATGTCTATCATATTTAATACCTGTCAAAGTCTCTTTTAATAGGTCAATCAATTCAACATTCAAAGCATCAGAGAAAACAACCACCTCTTTAATGACAGCTTGTTGAACGTCCATATGTAAATCAATAATGCCCCAATCAAAGCGGGTTTCTATATGATGGCTGAACTGCGGCGTCTTACCAAAGCGCCAATCCCAATCTGCCATTTGCTGATAGTATTTATTCAAGTTAGGTTGCTTGGCGAGACTGGCTTCATCCAACTCTTCTACTGGCGCGGTGTCGCCATAATCAGTGTCATGATAGTACTCACGAAACGCCTCGATAAGAGCCGCAGATAGTACTTCGTGATTAATGTCTTCACTAAACTCAACTAGGTTGGCAACGCGAGAACGCACTGATTTAATGCCTTTGGCTTGCAGCTTGAGCGGATGAGGATTGAGATAATCGCCGAGTTTTTGCATATTAGCGTTCACGAGCAATGTGCCATGATGAAAGCTACGGTCAGATGCATGCTTAAAGGCGCTGCCTGATATTTTCTTATCGCCGACTTGCATGTCATTACGTCCGGACTGCTCAGCATCGATACCGAGTTTTTTTAGCGCATTGACGATAATAGTGAAGTTAGCATCTTGGTCGTAGTCGGACTTGGGTGACAAAAAGGTAAAGTTGGTATTGCCCAAATCATGAAACACCGCGCCGCCGCCACTCTGTCGCCGCGCCAAAAACACCTCGTCTGCTTCCATCTTATCGATTTTGCATTCTACCCATGGATTTTGTGAGCGGCCAATGACCACGGTCTCGCTATTGCGCCATAGGAAAAGCGTGTGCGAGTCGGGGTTGAGGGTGTTAAATATCCAGTCTTCGGTGGCGAGGTTAAACCACGGGTTGGTGACGGCAGATTTTAGGATGCGTAGTTTCATGATGGATCCTTTTTCAAATCGTTTTTATAGGGGAGTGCTACAAATAGATACTGATATTTTTAATGATACAGAGCTGGAGTTCAATGAGTGTGGTAGGGAGTAGGAAAGGTTATTTGTAGTTTTAGAAGAGTAAAGAGTGTTAATGGGATAATTAGAGTTGGGCTGATAAAGGTAACCCATTAGTTCTTGGTTATACTCATCATAAAGCTGAGTAAAATACTCAGCTTTGGTACATCTTAACCTTCAGAAGCATTCAGCGCTACTCAGCACAAATTTCCCACTGCGATTTGGTACTAAGATAACAATGCATCACCGTTTTGCCAGACTGCGCATAGGCATCACTGACGATACGCTGATTGCTTGGCAAACGATATCTGATAATGGCTGGCTCATCATTGACGGTGGTCGTCCATCCAGTGATTTCATTACGGTCATTGTAGTTTGCTTGATTAGATGTGGCCATTTTGCCAAGTCCTGGCAGGTTATAAGAGACCTGCCTAAAGCTATAACTCATCGCTGCACCTTCAGCGCCCTCATACTGACAGTTTAGCTTTTTGTGTAATTTTTCTTGTTTATAAACGTAGCAGGTGGTCTCATCTGAGAACTGACCAACCCCGCAAAATCCTGCCGTTGCAACTGACATAGCACTGATGCATAAAGCTATCCTTTTCATAATCATTCCTCAATAATTTATAAATCTTACTAATCATATTTGTCATCTATTTTTGTATCGCCAGATACGAGCCAATACCTCTTAGATAGTAAAAAATTAGCAAACAAATATCAATTATTATATTTTTAAGGAAAACTCCTACTGATTAGATGGTATTGGTTGTACTTTGATATTATTAAGATTATCTATCAATGAGTCTTATTGTTAGAAAGCTTCGATATCAAGATAGGTTCTATTCTTATACATACTGATGAGGGTAATGACTCAAGAGTGACTTTGGAGTTTGCCAGTATATAAATAATAAAGCGCTAAAATAAGCTAAAGTAGACAAATTTTAGGGTAGCAGCGTCTGCTGGTTTTTCGCTCGATAAAGTATTTTACCCAATTATCTAAGATATAGAAAAGCTAGACATCGTGAAATGGCTTTAAGTAAGACAGGTTAATCCATAAGAGTGCGCGATAACACCTATAAAAAGCGATATACAATGTGGTTATAGATTTACCATCATAGTGCCTTATTAGCACGTTAGCCTCCACCACATATCAGACGGTTATGACCGACACGAGTTGGCAAATGCAGTCTAAGCACTTAATAGGATTACCTAATGACCAACCGTGACCTCATCATCTTTGTGACCCTCTCTTTCATGTGGTCACTTTCTTTTGTGTTTTATCGGATCGGCGTGCCTGAGTTTGGTTCGTTGGCATTTGCCAGTTTGCGGGTGATTTTTGCAGGATTGGTCATGCTCGTCTTTGTACTGCTAAAAAAGAAAAACAGAGACGGTATCAAACAGCACTGGAAAATGCTGTCGCTGGTTGGTTTATTCTCCGCCGCATTGCCATTTGTATTGTTCTCTTTTTCTGCGCAGTCAGTGAATGCAGGCGTACTCGCCGTACTAAACGCTTCCGTACCGATGATGAGCGGCTTTATCGCTCGCGTCTTCTTTAAAGACAGACTGTCCAAAAAACAAGCGCTTGGATTGGTGATTGGGGTAGTTGGGGTGATTATATTGATGAGCGAAAACTTATTTGGTGGCGGGGAGCAGGGTAAAGGCTTGATTGAAGGGCTATTACCGATGGGCTACGCGCTATTCGCTTGTGTGGGTTACGCGCTTGGCGCAAACATCACCAAAAATTATCTGTTTAATGTCTCCCCTGTTGCGATCACGGCAGGCTCACTCATCATCGGTAGCCTTATCATGCTGCCGGTGGCTTTTACAGAGTTTCCTTATGGCAAAGCGATCAGCATAAAGGCATGGGTTTCGGTGATTTGTATTGGTGTGTTTTCAACCGCCATTGCCCTTATTTTTATGAATCAGTTGATCAAAAATATTGGGCCAACGCGTGCCACGAGTATCACGTTAGTCATTCCAATTTTTGCGATTATTTTGGGCTATCTATTGCTTGGCGAGGCGCTAAATATACAAGCCATCATTGGTTCGATTGTGATATTGATCGGCACGTATTTGTCACTAGAGCTGTCAATTAAGAAAATGCTAAAGCCAAAAGACAAGACGCAGACGAACAGTATTTAAGGCTTAGTAAACAGTCTTCGTAGTAAATAAATACGAATATTTGTATGGGTGAATATTACTGTATCTGTTTGTAAATATTGCTTGGAATAAGGAAATCTGTCCCCTATAAAGGTAGGCGCTGAACGTAGATTTACTAATGATATTATAAGTTTTTCTAAACAGCATGCGATGATAATTAGTATGATTGATGGTTGCTATAACTAAAGATCATAAATAGCAACAATAACCAATAGGACAGATTATGGCACACGATAGTTTATTTGAACCTGTCAAAATGGGCAGCCAAACACTCAAAAACCGTATCATTATGGCACCTCTGACCCGTCTGCGCGCAGTCGAGCCAGGCGATGTCCCTATCACATGGGCAGCAGAGTACTACTCGCAGCGTGCAGGGGCGGGCCTTGTCATCACTGAAGCGACGCAGGTATCGTTTCAAGCAAAAGGCTATGCAGGCGCACCAGGGCTACATACTCAAGATCAAGTCACTGCATGGAAAGCCATCGTTGACAATGTCCATGCCAAAGGTGGCAAGATTGTCGTCCAGCTATGGCACACAGGACTTGTCTCACACGAAAGCGTACAACCTGAGCGCCGTGCGCCAATTTCAGCCTCAGATGTCGATGTAGGTATCCGTACCTCATTGCGTGATAGTGACAACCAAGCCATCCGCGTCGATGCCACGCCGCCGCGCCCAGCCACGCTAGACGAAATCAAGCAAGTCATTGCTGATTTTGCTCAAGCAACCAAAAACGCTCAAGAAGCTGGCTTTGATGGGGTAGAGGTTCATGGGGCCCATGGTTACTTGCTACATCAGTTCTGGGCCGAGCATACCAATCAGCGTGATGATGAGTACGGTGGCAGCCGCGAAAACCGCGCGCGTCTAACCTTAGATGTTATCGATGCATGTGTGGATGCTTGGGATGCAGATCATATTGGTATTCGTATCTCGCCACTGGGCACATTCAACAATGTTGAGGGAGGCTACGAAGAAGACGATAACATTTGGCTGATTGAGCAAATCAATAAGCGTGGTCTAATGTATTTGCATCTGTCAGAGCCAGATTGGGCAGGTGGTACGCCTTATAGCGATGAGTTCCGTCAGCGTGTCCGTGATGCGTTCGATCAGACCATCATCGCGGCGGGTGGCTACGATGCCGATAAAGCAGAAAAAAATATCAAGGCAGGTTATATCGATGCGGTAGCATTCGGTCGTGACTATATTGCCAACCCTGATCTCGCTGAGCGTATCCAAAAAGGCGCACCGCTCAATGAGCAGCATCCAGAGTCTTTCTATGGTGGCAGCACGGTTGGCTACACTGATTATCCTTATTTGGAACAAAAGCAGGCTTAGTCCGTAACCTTTAACTTAGCATAAACTATTGTAGGGGGTTAAAAACCCAGCCTACGCAAAAACTTTAAATAGTATCATTCACAAGATACAAAAGCCTCGATAGCTTCATGTTGTCGAGGCTTTTTACTGTTTGTTATTTATAAAATACTCTTCTATACCACCTCGCCGCAAACAAAGCCGCTGGCCCAAGCCCACTGAAAGTTATAACCACCAAGCCAGCCGGTAACATCGAGCACTTCACCGATGAAGTATAGTCCTTCTTGCAATTTACTCTCCATTGTTTTTGATGATACCTCGTCAGTATCAATGCCGCCGCGCGTGACCTCAGCGGTGCGATAGCCCTCAGTGCCAGAGGGTTTAAGCTGCCAGCCATTGATCGCTTGACCTATCTGAGTCAAACGCTCGTCTTTGATATTTGCAAGCTCAATCTCTTTGACGTCTTCCCATAACATAGTTTGTAATGCTACTAGTAATTTTTTGGGCAAAGCGTTGTCAGTATTTTCGCTTAGCACCGTGCGAATAAGCTGCTTTGGATGCTGTTTTTTATGAGTGAGTAATAGCTCAGTAATATCAAAGTCAGGGAGCAAATTAATCTCGATAGTCTCACCCGTGTGCCAGTAGTTCGAAAGCTGGAGCATAGCAGGGCCAGACAGGCCGCGATGAGTAAAGAGTAGCGGTAGCTTAAACGAAATGCGCGTGTTACTGGCCACCACAGGCAAGCTAATACCCGATAGCGCTCGCAGCAGCTCACCTGTCTTATCGGTAAAGGTAAAAGGCACAAGGCTTGCATCAATTGGTGTCAGCGTATGCCCAAATTGCTGCGCCAGCTCGTAACCTAAGCCGCTTGCGCCCATTGTCGGGATAGAGAGTCCGCCCGTTGCGATAACCAAAGACTGGCAATGATAAGTGGTTTTAGGGAGTTTTGGCTCACTGCTGGCTTCTTTAAGCTCTTTTTTGCTCAGCTGTTTACTGGTAAGTAATTGAAAGCGTTTTTCGTTTTCATTTTGATGAGCGGTAACCGCATTAACTTGGGTGTTGAGGCGAACTTGCACTCCGGTGGCGGCACATTCAGCAAGTAACATCGTCACGATATCTTGCGCAGAATTATCACAAAATAACTGGCCATGCTCACGCTCATGATAAGCAATCTTATGCTGCTCTACCATCCCGATAAACTCCCAACTCGGATAACGGCTCAGCGCTGATTTAGCAAAATGCTCGTTAGCACCGATAAAGTGCTCAGGCTCAACAAAGTAATTGGTAAAGTTGCAGCGTCCGCCGCCTGACATCAGGATTTTTTTGCCCGCCTTATTGGCGTGATCAAGCACGAGTACGCGCCGGCCTCGGCGGCCTGCGGTCAGCGCGCAATAGAGTCCTGACGCACCTGCACCGATGATAATGACATCGAAATGACCTTTATTAGATAACTTAACTGCTGACGCTGGGTTTTGCCGTTGACTCATGATGACTACTTAAAATGGGGCGAATAGATAAAAATTATGGGCTAAATTATAGCATGCTAGCCGTTTAAAAATTCAAAAGCTACGCTATGGTGACATCATACAGAACGTTTTAAGCTACGTGTTTTAAGCTATGCGTTTTTAAGCAGAGTTTCCGTATTGCACTCATTATGACGCTCGTGGATCGCATCAATATGTACCAAAATTTTATTCGTCTTTGTGTGCTGCTTATAAACAAATGACTAGCCTTGGTAAATGAGTGTATATTTTTTGTAGACAGGGATAATGAGTTGCTATAAAGTAAAAATGTAGCATGATTTATTAGTACCGCTTTTTTGTATATGTATCTTGTTTATTATTAACTTATTTTATGGTTTGAACCTAAATAAACATTGTTCTTTAAAAGCAGTCTGATTATAGAGTCGGTTCAGCTAACGACTTCTTTAAACATTGCAATGGATAGCAATGCTAAGACAAAAGGGAATTTATGGATATCCTACAACTGCTCATTAGCGGGATTGCTAATGGTTGTATCTACGGGCTTTTAGCGCTGGGTTTTGTACTCATTTACAAAGCCTCTGAAGCCGTAAACTTTGCTCAAGGCGATATGCTGATGCTCGGTGCTTTTTTGGGCATCGCCTTTATCAATACCGATGAAGCAAACCTTCCTTTTTTATTAGGTATTACTTTTGCCGCCATTATTATGGGGATATTCGGCTATCTACTAGATCGATTTGTGCTTCGTGGCATCTTCGGTCAGCCGCAATTCGCCATGGTCATTTTGACCATCTCGATCGGCTTTTTGATCCGCTTTGGCGCCGGTGTGGTATGGGGACACAACCCCGTTTCACTGCAAACGCCGTTTTCGGGCAAGATGCTGGCGCTTGGCACGCTAAGTATCGCTTATGTTGATATCATTATCATCGTATCTACCATCGCTTTAACCTCTATTTTGTATTTTTTCTTCGCCCATACGCGCCTCGGCATTGCGATGCAAGCGAGCAGCCAAAACCAGATGGCCGCTTACTATATGGGCATCCCGGTCAAGCGCGTTAACGGTATCGTTTGGGCCTTATCCGGTGTGGTTGCGGCTCTTGCCGGTATATTATTTGCGGCAAAAGGGGCGATTGAGCCCTCGGTTGGCTTACTCTTTGGCATCAAGGCATTCGCCGCGGCGGTGATTGGCGGTTTAGGCTCTTTGCCAGGCGCGCTGGCAGGGGGCTTGCTCGTAGGGGTGATAGAGCCTTTTGCAGGTCGCTACTTACCACTAGGTCTGAGTCAAATTGCACCTTATGTCGTTATGCTTATTGTATTAATCGTACGTCCAGGCGGTATTTTCTCGCAAGTGAAAGAGAAAAAGGTATAGAGGTTTTAATACTATTTCAATACTAGGATAGTTAAGCTTTCTGTAAACCATTTCAAGGATGAGAATTGTCAATGAAAGCCCAGTTTAAACACAGCTACGATCAAGATATCAATATCTTTGAGGACAAGCGCCAGCTTATAAAGTATGGTCTGCTGCTCTTGCTTCTTATCATTGCGCCTTTACTGCTTAGTAACTACTACATAAGCGAGCTGAGTGCCATATTTATCTGGTCCATCACGGGTCTTGGGCTGATGCTGCTAACCGGGCATACCGGACAGGTCAGCTTAGGTCATGCCGCCTTTATGGCGATAGGCGCCTTTAGTCACATGGCGCTGATGATCCGCGGTTGGAACTTCTTTCCTGCGCTGATTGCTTGCGCTTTGATCTCAGGTGTTATTGGGGCCATCATTGCCAGACCTATACTGCGCACTAGTGGTATTTATTTGGCAATCGCAACACTGGCGTTAAGTATTATCGTCGAAGACATTGCGATCGTTGCTGAGCCCATCACTGGCGGCATCTCAGGCACCTTTGCTTCTCCTATCAATATCTTTGGGCTGACCATCGATCGTTATATCACGCCAAAAGCCTTTTATTACTTATGTCTGGCGTTAGTGGTACTGATTACCCTTGGCTATATCAACTTGCTCAGAAGCGGTACGGGCCGCTCGTTTTTGGCGATTAGAGACAGCGAAGTCTCCGCTCGCGCTCTTGGCGTCAACGTAGCGCAGGCCAAAACCTTAGCTTTTAGCTTATCGTGCGCGATTACCGCTATTGGCGGCGCTATGTATGGGCATTTTGTGCAAGCGGTCAACTATGAGAGCTTCACCGTTATCATCTCCATCACCATCTTATTGCAGATTGTCATTGGCGGTTTGGGCTCTATTCATGGCGCGTTTTTTGGTGCGGTCGTTGTTGTCTTACTACCTCAATTGATTGCGATTTTAGGCGACGCCATTGCTCAAAGCACCGGCGCCAATATTGCTAGTATTGCTGGAGTAGATACGGCGCTTTTCGCTTTAGTCATCGTCATTATGATCATCTATGAGCCGCGCGGTATATATGGAATGTGGATCAAAATACGTACTTGGTTTGAGATGTTTCCACTATACCGAAAAGGGCTGTTTCGCCGCTCCAAAACTTATCTAAAAACGGAGCGTATGCGATGAGCTTATTGCAAGTGGACGCCTTGTCTATCGCGTTTGGCGGGGTAAAAGCCGTTGATAACGTCAGCTTTGAGGTCAATGAAGGCGAGATATTCACTATCGTTGGGCCTAATGGCGCGGGTAAATCGACTATTTTCAACTTAATCAGCCGCTTATATGAGCCACTTAATGGTCGCATTGTCTTTGATGGTAAAGATATTACGCGTCTGCCGGCTCACGATATTGCCAAACTAGGTATCGCCCGTACTTTTCAGAATATTGAATTGTTTGATCATTCAAGCGTGCTACAAAATTTGCTTATCGGTCGGCACTCACAGCGCGATACCAATTGGATACAAGATTTGTTGTTTTTGCCAAAAGTACGTCGTAGCGAGCGCGAGCATCGTTTGCAAGTCGAAAAAATTATCGACTTTTTGGAGTTGGCGCCTTATAGAGACAAGCTCATTGCCGGTCTGCCTTATGGTATTCGAAAAGTTGTCGAGATTGCACGCGCCTTAGCCGCTAATCCAAAGCTTATTTTACTCGATGAGCCGGCATCAGGCCTTAGTGTTGAGGAGACCTCAGAGATGGCATGGTGGATTGAAGATATGCAAAAAGATCTGGGCTTAACTATCTTAATGGTGGAGCACGACATGAGTCTCGTCAATCGGGTATCAAACCGCGTGTTGGCCGTCGCTGAGGGTAAGTTTTTGGCGCAAGGTAGCGCCGCCGAGGTGCAAGCCGATCCACAAGTTATTGAGGCCTATCTGGGTCAGGAGGGCGCGTGATGTCAACAGTCAAAAAACCGCTATCCTCTGCAGCGCCTGCGACCGATATGAACCTAGTCGACTCAGAAGTTGCAAACAACGTGTTAGAGGTGCGCAACTTAGAATCCGCTTATGGTCCTGTAATGGCGTTACGCGGCGTAAGCTTAGAGGTGCCAAAAGGCAAAGTGGTTACTATTTTAGGTGCAAACGGGGCGGGTAAAACCACTTTGATGAAGACCATCTCTGGCGTCATTAATCCTCGTAAAGGCGCGGTTTGGTTCCACAGTGAGCGTATCGATGGCACCGAGCCGGATCGACTAGTCAAAAAGGGTCTCGCGCACGTACCAGAAGGCCGCGAAGTTTTTCCCTTCTTAAGCGTCGCTGAAAACTTAGCGATGGGCGCTTATACTCGCCGCGACAAGGCTGAGATACAGCGCGATGTCGAGATGATCTATGAGTATTTTCCTATTCTAAAAGAGCGCCGCGACCAAGCCGCTGGCACCATGTCTGGCGGTCAGCAGCAGATGCTGGCGATTGGACGCGGGCTGATGTCACGCCCTTCATTGATGCTGCTAGACGAGCCCTCGCTTGGACTGTCGCCGCTACTGGTACAAGAGATCTTTACTATCATCCGCAGACTCAATAAAGAGCAAGGGGTGACGATTTTACTTGTTGAGCAAAATGCGCGAGTGGCTCTTGCAGCAGCGGACTACGGTTATGTACTCGAGACTGGGCGCATCGTCATGGCAGGCTCAGCGGACAAGCTGATGCTCTCTGATGATATTAAAGAGTTCTACTTAGGACAAACCAAAGACAACACTGCGCCGGCCACTCGCTGGACACGCAAAAAGACTTGGCGATAATGATCATGACGACCTCCATCGATACTGTAACGGATACTTTAACGAATGATTCACCGGCTTCTACTGGTACTCGCCGCACGATAAATAATGCCCCTTATGATCATGCGCCGCAGCTCTTAGAGGGCTGTGATACCTTGACCAAGCTTTGGCGACAGATGTGCTTAGATCGAGGCGACAAAATCGCTCATCGCGAAAAGGCGTTTGGTATCTGGCAAAGCTACAGCTGGACGGATTATTATCAGCGCAGCTGTGATATTGGTATGGCACTTGCCGAGCTTGGTCTGAATAAAGGCGACACCGTCTCTATCTTAAGTGAAGACAATAAAGAGTGGCTCTATTGCGATCTAGGAGTTTGCGCCGTCGGCGGCATACCTAACGGCGTCTATACGACAGACAGTCCAGAGCAGCTTGCTTATATACTCAGCGACAGCCGCTCTAAGTTTTTGATTGTCGAAAACGATGAGCAGCTGCATAAGTTTTTGCAGATACGTGAACAGGTACCTAATGTCAAAAAGGTGATTGTCTTTGACGATAAAGGCCTACGTAGTCTAAAAGACGAGCAGGTGATGTTCTTAGACGAACTATATCTACTCGGTCAAAGTGTGGAATATGCTTTGGAGCGCTTTAGCGATTATATTGATCAAAGCACGCCTAACGATGTCCGTACCCTAATCTATACCTCAGGTACCACAGGCGACCCAAAAGGGGCCATATTGACCCATGCTAATGTGCTGTTTGGGCTCAGAAACAGTATCGAGGTGCTCACTATCTTACCTAGCGATGAGCAGCTGTGCTTTTTACCGCTTTGTCATGTACTAGAGCGTCTAACGTCAGTGGATCTGCCTATTCATCGCGGCTGTATCGTCAATTTTGCCGAGAGTACCGAGACGGTCTTTGAAAATATGAAAGAAGTCTCGCCGAATACCTTTACAGCTGTGCCTAGGCTGTGGGAGAAGATGTATGCTGTTATCGCTAATATGCGCAGCGACGCCAGCGCCTTTAACGGCTGGGCATTTGATAAAGCCATAAAAGCAGGCTATGACTATGCCGACGTGATTATGGCAGGCAACACACCTACGACCGCCCAAAAACTGCGCTATGAGTTTTGGGACAAGCTAGTACTACGTAAGCTGCGCGACCTTATCGGCATGACCAATATCCGCCGCGCGGCAACTGGGGCTGCGCCAATATCGTTAGATATTATCCGCTGGTTTCACGCTATAGGCGTACCTATCTACGAAGGTTACGGTATGACCGAAAGCTCGGGAGTCATATCGATAAACACCCCGGATGCAAACCGAGCGGGTAGCGTCGGTAAGATATTGCCAAACTCCGAGGTACGTATCGCTGATAATGGTGAAATACTTGTCAAAGGCGGTAATGTCTTTGCAGGGTATTGGAATAAACCTGAAAAGACAGCAGAGGACTTACGCGATGGCTGGCTACATACTGGCGATGTTGGCGAATTAAAAGACGGCTATCTATTTATCACCGGCCGTATCAAAGACATTATCATCACCGCCGGCGGTAAAAATGTCACCCCAGCTGCGATAGAGAGTAAGCTTAAATTCTCCTCCTATATCTCAGATGCCATTATCATCGGCGATAGGCGCAAATATCTGAGCTGCTTGATTATGATTGATCAAGAAAATGTCGAAAAATTCGCTCAAGACAATCAAGTGATGTTCTCAGACTTTCGCTCCTTATGTCATGCGCCAGAAGTCATCGCTTTGATCGATGAGGTCATACAGTCTGTCAATGAAAGCCTAGCGCAGGTCGAGAAGATCAAACGCTTTCGACTCATTGATGTACTCTTAAATCCCGAAGATGAGGAGCTTACCGCGACGATGAAACTAAAAAGGAGTTTAGTTGAGAAAAAGCACCATACGCTTATCGACTCTATGTACTGATTTGAATGTTTCTAGTTCAGAGCAGCTTGGTTGATAACAGTAATAATGGAAATAACATTAATAACAGTATCGAGTCTAGTGCAAGTGTAGAGAGTAAGGGAAAGCTTGAGAGTACAAAGAGTAGTAACTGCATCAAACTAACAGCGACTGAAGTCGCAAGGAGATAAACAATGAAATGGACAGTCAAGACGACGCTAATGGCGCTAACGGTTACCGTAGGTTTGGTGGGTTGTAGCGATCCTAAAACTACAGAAGCGACTGGTACGGATACTGAGACCACCACCTCAACTAGCGATATACCCGTGCAAGGCGTAACTGACACGGAGATTATTCTAGGTAGTGCAAATGACTTATCAGGTCCGTTTGCAGGTTTTGGTAATCCTGCGGTCGCAGGCGCGAATATGTATTTTGATGAAGTCAATGCAGCAGGCGGCGTCAATGGTCGCACCATTCGCTACATTGTCGAAGACCATTCTTATCAAGTACCAAAAGCGGTACAGGCCGCTAATAAGCTGGTAAGCCGCGACAAAGTATTTGCTATGCTGATGTCGCTTGGCACCCCGCACAATTTAGCAAGCTTCCCCATTATGGATCGCGCCAACGTACCAAGCGTCATGCCGCTCACCTTTGCCCGCGCCATGCAAGAAGAGGGCGACTTTGATCGCCGCTATACTTCTGGTAGTACCTATTATGACTCTATCAAGTTAGGGATGGAGAATCTGATTGCTGAGAATAATGTGACTAATCTATGCGTCATGTACATCCCATCAGACTATGGTGAGGAGACCAATGAAGCGGCTATGGATATTACGAATAATAACCCTAATGTCACCTTAGTTGAGGCTAGCTCACATCGTCCTGATGAAACGGACTTCTCAGGCGCAATCGCTAAGCTCAAAGATTCAGGTTGTGAGCTTGTGGCCTTATCCTTAACCATCCGCGGCGCTATTACCGCAGTCGGCACGGCAAACGCTATGGGCTGGGATGATGTCAAATTCATCGCTCCGGTTACTGGGTTCCACCC
This sequence comes from Psychrobacter submarinus, assembly GCF_904846685.1. Taxonomy (GTDB): domain Bacteria; phylum Pseudomonadota; class Gammaproteobacteria; order Pseudomonadales; family Moraxellaceae; genus Psychrobacter; species Psychrobacter submarinus. Next base: position 508,335 of record NZ_CAJHBQ010000001.1, on the reverse strand, counting down.
GGCCGTTGCTGAAGCGCCAGGCGGCGCTAGTGAAGGGTTGTATGCAGTCTCTTACTACAATGATCTAGACTTAAGAGCGGATGAGCCTGAGACCAAAGCTTGGGTAGAAAAGTATGAAGCAACCACAGGTGAGGACGTATCAGCCGGCGCTATTCTTGGCTATCTATCTGCTAAGGTCACCGTTGAAGGGCTAAAAGCAGCAGGTGCTGATCTCAATGCCGATACTTTTAACAGCGGTCTTGAAACGGTAAGCTTCGTTGATGGCATTACCGGATCTACGGTCGCTATCACACCTGAGAGCCATGTCGCTATTAACGATATTTATTTATCGCAAGTACAAGATGGTCAATGGAAAACGGTCACTCAGCTCAAATAAAAAGCGAGTGCCTTTAATACTCTAATGCCGTTGGACGAATCACAAGTCATACTTAGGTATGGCTTGTTTGGGTCATAGGCTTTGCGTTTTATATATGATGTTAATCTAATTTTAAGTGCACAGTTGTATATTGAAATTGTTATTATTCATAGTCAATGGCTTGCAACCTTTTTGCTTATTTGCCAAACTATCGTTAAACGTCATACATTATGGACGATGGCATGCATTACCGATATAGACGCGTGACTATTATCAACCGCGATTTATAAGGTAGTGATAATCAAAAAGGAAGATGACCATGACTCAAGAATCGTTTTCTATTCCGGCTGAATTTATCGCCACTGCAAATACCAGTCCTGAACAATACAAAAAGGACTATCAGCGCTCCATCGCTTCGACTGAAGACAACGATGCGTATTGGGCTGAGCGCGCTGAGAGCATCGATTGGATCACCAAACCTACCAAGATCAGTAATGTCAGCTATGACTTGGAGGATTTTCGTATTAAGTGGTTTGAGGACGGCGAGCTTAACCTCTCGGTCAACTGCCTCGATCGTCATCTAAAAAACAACCCTTACAAGCCTGCCATCATTTGGGAGGGCGATCACCCCTCTTTAAATAAAATCATTTCTTTTAAAGAGCTATATGCCGAGGTCTGCCGCTTAGGTAACGCTATGCGTAACTTAGGGATAAAAAAAGGCGATCGCGTGACTCTGTATATGCCGATGATACCTGAAGCTATGGTCGCTATGCTGGCGTGTACTCGCATTGGCGCGGTGCATTCGGTGGTCTTTGGCGGCTTCTCTGCTGAGAGTTTAAGTAGCCGCATCGTCGATAGTCAGTCCAAACTAGTGATTACGGCTGATGAGGGCCTGCGTGGTAATAGCCGTACGCCGCTCAAAGCCAATGTCGATCGCGCTTTGGATGCTGAGGGCACAGATAGCGTAGAAAACGTCATCGTCGTACACCGTACGGGCAACTCAGTGCCGATGAGTGGTCGCCGCGATCACTGGTATCATAACCTCATCGACGCGCAAAGCGAGCACTGTGAGCCTGAGGTTATGAATGCCGAGGACCCACTGTTTTTATTATACACCTCCGGCTCAACAGGTAAGCCCAAAGGCGTCGTCCATACTACCGGCGGCTATATCGTCTATGCGCTATCGACCTTTCGTGATGTCTTCGATATCAAAGACGATGATATCTTCTGGTGCACCGCTGATGTCGGCTGGATCACTGGCCACACTTACGCCACGTACGCGCCGTTGGCCAATGGCACCACAACAGTGATGTTCGAAGGTGTGCCCGAATACCCCACTTGGGCGCGCGTCGGTAATATCATAGATAAGCACAATATCAGTATATTATATACCGCGCCAACCGCCATTCGTGCAATGATGAAAGAGGGCGATGCTTTTGTGCGTGAGTCAGATCGCTCAAGTTTGCGTTTGCTTGGCACGGTCGGCGAACCGATCAACCCTGAAGCGTGGGACTGGTACTATAATGTCGTCGGCGGCGCGCGTTGCCCTATCGTCGATACGTGGTGGCAAACAGAAACCGGGGGGATTTTGCTGGCACCTATTCCCGGTACAGTCGCGCTCAAACCGGGTGCTGCGATGAATCCGCTATACGGTATTGAGCCTGCCATCATGGAAGATGACTATGAGCTTGAGGGTCCGGCCTCAGGTAACTTAGCGATTAGTAATAGCTGGCCGGGTCAAATGCGTACGATTTATAATGATCATGCGCGTTTTTTGGAGACTTATTTTGCTGAGTATCCGGGTTACTATTTCACAGGTGATGGCGCGCAGCGTGATGAAGATGGTCATTACTGGATTACAGGGCGTGTTGATGATGTCCTCAATGTCTCAGGACATAGGCTTGGCACGGCTGAGATCGAAAGCGCCTTCGATGAGCATCCCTCCATCGTGGAAGCTGCCGTGGTCGGGATGCCACATGAGATACGCGGCGTTGGCATTTGTGTGTTTGCCATCCTAAAGTCAGGTGAGAGCGCAGATGATAGTCTCAAAGCTGAGCTTAATCGCCATGTGCGTCGTGAGATTGGTCCTATTGCCAACTTAGATGCTATCTTTATCGTTAATGCTCTACCTAAAACTCGCTCTGGCAAAATCATGCGCCGTATTCTGCGCAGTATTGCTGCCGGTCAGTATGTCGGTCTCGGTGATTTGTCCACCTTAGCAGATAGCTCAGTGATTAATAAACTCATTGAGGCAGTGAAAGCTGAACGTACGGACGGTCTCTAACGGCGAGTTTCAGCTTTAAGTATTATACAAGTCATGCTCTTTTTTATCATAGCAAAAAAGAGCATGACTTTTTGCATATGATTTTTAAGGATAGTTTTGTGCTATCTTTAGCTATTGTTTTTTGCAATTTTATTTATAAGGCGCAACCTTTTTATGACTGATTATGCAATACATAACGAGCAAGACAAGAGTAAAGCGTTATCCTCATACCCCAAGATAGCCATCATCGGTGGCGGCTTAAGCGGTCTATTTACCGCCATTTTATTAGAGCGCAAGTTTGCTCAACATCAGTATCAGAATCAGCACTCAGATCTGCAAATCACCGTTTTTGAGAAATCGCGCGGCGTGGGACGGTTAGCGACGCGCTATCGTAGCGATAGCGTAACAGGTAAAAACTGGCAGTGGAGCTTTGGCGCGCAGTTCTTCACCGCCAAGACCGATAGCTTCCAACAGTTTATAGCGCCTTGGTTAGACTCAGGGTTGTTGCAGCCATGGTGCGCGCAAGTGGTCAATTTATCTATCACGAATAAGAGCGAGCAGGCGCCGCACATCGAGCCAAAAGAGCAGTGGGGCACTGAGCAGGCCCGTTACGTTAGTACACCAAAGATGACCAGTTGGGGCCGAGCGTTAGCAGATCAGTTGCAGCAGACAAAGATACAGTTCCAAACTCGCGTGGCACCGCTGACGCAATATGCCAATCCGCAGGCAGGTCAACCAACAGAGCTGTTTGATGATAATGGCGAGAGTTTAGGGCTTTTTGATTGGGTTGTTTGCACCGCGCCGAACGTGCAAACGGCTGAGCTGATGGCAGATAGCAGCTTCACAGAACAAGCGAAAATTATGCAGCCAAAAATGCGAGCTTGCTATACGCTTATGCTTGGCTGGGATGAGGAGTCAAAGCTACCTGCTAGCTTAAAAAGCTCAAGTAAGCGTCAAGATTTAAAATTGTGGGATGTCGCGCATCTACAAGACTCTATTTTGGCTAAGATATTTGTTGAGCATCATAAGCCTAATCATGAGGGGCTATTACCAAGTGTCACGATTCACGCCGATAACGACTGGTCTGAGCAGCAAGTAGACCAGGATATTGACGAGGTAACGGCTCGGCTGCTAGCAGAAGCTAAAGAGGCGCTAAGCTGGACTGAGCAAACTGCGCCAAGTCAAATTGACTGTCATCGTTGGCGCTATGCAGCAACATCGATGGCGCTAAATGACAAAGATGATGAGCAGCCATTAGGTATCTTAGTAGATAACGAGCAGCAATGGATAGTTAGTGGGGATTGGTGCGGGCGCGGCAACATCGAGAGCTGCTACCAGATGGCCGAAGAGGTGGTAGAAGTAATCGCGGCAACTTTAGAGGTATAGAGTTTTAGAGATTATTTATAGCTTGTCTCTCAGCTTGGCTGGCTTTGATATTGATGTTTTCAATATAAAAGCAAAAAAAAGCCCACAGAGGAGGAACTGCGGGCTGAGGAAAAAGGGTTATATTACTGTATAGCTAGGCTTATTTATAGCTGGTTCTTACTTCTTATTATTTTTCTTTCACTGTGCTTTTATACGTCTATTCACAGACAGTTATATAGTTAAAGATAAGGCCTATCGCTACTTAATCAATTGTTTCTTACATCTGCTTACAACTTATAGTGAACACTTGTACCTATGCTTTTATCTGTTTTAAATTGCGCTTATCAATAATAAAAGTTATTGCAAATTAAAATCGATAAATGCTTTTGTTTCTATCGCATACCGTATAAGCGTTTCAGATACTATAGTAGAGATAAGCAAAAATAGTATTCATGACGACAAGGCTAAAAAATGCTAAGCTAGCGCCCATCATTATGTCGATATAGAACTGGTTTTGTCATGACCGAAACTACAAAGCTGCACACCCCGCCATCACCACCGATGCAAGATGATAAAAGCATCTTCAACTTACCGAACAATCTGACGATTGCGCGGATTTTGATGATTCCGCTGTTTGTTGCGATAGCTTATTGGCCGCCTGCAATGGGTATCGGTATGCCTGCGATCTCTGATAACGTGATTGCCCGGGTCGGAATGAGCGAATTTAGCGACAGCTTATTGCGTCATTTACTACTGACGGCTGTGTTTATTATCGCTGCGATTACCGACTGGCTCGATGGTTACTTTGCGCGTAAGCTCAACGTTACATCGGCTTTTGGACGGTTTTTAGATCCGGTCGCCGACAAGCTTATGGTCGCCGCCGCGCTCATCATTTTGGTGCAGTGGCATCCTAATATCATTATGGCGATTGCCGCTATTGTGATTATCTCGCGCGAGATCGCTGTATCCGCATTACGTGAATGGATGGCAGAATTGGGTAATAGTACCAGCGTCGCTGTGTCCTATGTGGGCAAGCTAAAAACCACCTTTCAGATGGTCGCTATTACTGTATTGTTACTCAATTGGGAGTCGCTTGAGACTATCGGTTATGCGTTGATGGTGGCAGCGGTGATACTAACGCTTTGGTCAATGATGATTTACCTAAAGGCGGCATGGCCTTATCTTAAACGTAGCGGTTAAATATCCGCTATAGAATTTAGTAATTTCAATATACCCAAGCAAAAACGCCAGTAAGTGAACCTTACTGGCGTTTTTATTAATATGTTTGGTTGTAACTGTCGATAGCTTATAGCTCAATCTCAAAGGTTTCACCAATATCTTCTGCCGTTTCGCCGTCTTGTACAGCAGCGGCTGCCATCTTAAACATATTGACCGTTGTGCTACCGCTGATCCAGCACTCTACGCCATGGGGTACGACTTTTATTAATTGAACGTTTGGATCTTCTTTACCATGCTCAAAGAAGGCATTGTAAACTGGTGACCACAGTTCTTCTAATTTGTTTTTGTCTGTTGGTAACTCAGCATTGGCGCTTACAGAGACATAGTTCTTCGCATCTTGACTCGAATACGTTAGGCCAACCTTTTTATTGTCCTGAATATCTTTGACCACATCTGAGGTTTTATCACCGATAAACCAAATCTCTCTTCCGCCGATACTGGTCTCAGTCGTTGTCATTGGCCAAGCATGCAAATCACCTTTACCATTGACAGTAGTCATCATGGCAAATTTAATGTCTTTAACGATCTCTTGTACTTTATCGATTTTATCTTGCTTATTCATAATATGTCCTTTTTTATTGAATTGATTTAGATCAGTTATTATTGTTATTGCTGCGTTATAAATGAATGTCTATTGATACTTGAGCTTTTACAACATAACGAAAGAAGGTAGAGAAGTTATATAGGTTGCCCGTAAGGCGATGTGAGTGTTTGTAAGCTCTATAAACATTAAGTAAAACAACTTAGCCGCTTGTTTAACAAGGTAATTTAAAAGGGCGATTATTACCCTCTTCATTGACAGGCTTTAAGTTCTTTGATGGGTAAAGAGTAAAATTGTACCGCTTTATTCCTGCTTATTTTGCCTCTTCTTGTTATAATGCAGCGACCATTTACTTTGCATGGCAGTGATGCCAGTTACTGCTCATATCCTAGGAAATATGCCTCTATGATGACCATCGCCGGACAGCCGTTTTTGACCGATTTTCAGACCCAGCAACTGATCAATCAATTTGCCCAAAAAACCGATCTAAACGTGACCCAAATCAGTACTCAGCAGGTTTTTGTACTCTCAAGAGAGCTCTTAGGTGAAGAGCAAAAAAAGGCTTTGGATCTTTTAGGGGTAAAAGAGCAAACCTCGCTAGAAGCTGCGACAGAGCGTCAAGTCCAAGTCATCGTCAGTCCGCGTTTTGGCACGATATCGCCATGGGCGAGTAAAGCCACCGATATTTTTAATAACTGCGAGCTGAAGATCAATCGTATTGAGCGGGTGATTGTTTATACGCTGACGCTAGAAGGTGCTACCGAAGACAAGCTGCCAACGGCGGCTGAGCGTTTACTCTATGACCGTATGACCCAAAGCTTGGTTTATGATTTAAACGACGTGAATAAACTGTTTGACGATGAACCGCCAGCGTCATTGAATCATATCGATGTGATGGGTGAAGGACGCAGTGCGCTTGAGTCGGCCAATACTCAGTTTGGTTTTGCGCTATCGAGCGAAGACATCGACTACTTGTTGCATGCTTATGTCAATGACCTACAGCGCAATCCAACCGACGTTGAGCTGATGATGTTTGCCCAAGCCAACTCAGAGCATTGCCGCCACAAGATATTCAACGCTGAGTGGACGGCTAACGGTGAAGTACAGCCAAAGTCCTTGTTTCAGATGATTAAGAATACTTATCAATCAAATCCAGAAGGTATCCTCTCCGCTTATAAAGACAACGCGGCGGTGATGGTTGGCGCTGAGGGCATGCGTTACTATCCTATTCCTGAAGACGCTAAAAACCCTAATGCTGCGCATCCGTATGGTTTTCATCAAGAAGCTATCGATATCCTTATGAAAGTCGAAACTCACAACCATCCAACCGCCATTGCCCCTTATGCTGGCGCGGCAACAGGCGCGGGCGGTGAGATTCGTGACGAAGGTGCCACCGGCCGCGGCGGTAAACCCAAAGCGGGTCTCACAGGCTTCCACGTGTCGCACTTGCATATTCCAGAGCTTGCCGAGAAGTGGGAGCAGTCAGGACAAGTGAGCACGCAGGACTATGGTACGCCGGAGCGCATGGCAACGAGCCTTGAGATTATGACGGAGGCGCCATTAGGTAGTGCCAATTTCTCTAACGAGTTTGGCCGCCCCAACCTTTGCGGTTATTTCCGCAGCTTTCAGTTAGATACCTCAGCCGCCAAAGACGGTAGCGAGATGCGTGGCTATCATAAGCCCATCATGCTGGCAGGTGGTTACGGTAATATTAAACGTAACCTGATTGAGAAAAATCCCATCCGCGCGGGCGATCTGCTGATCGTCCTTGGTGGTCCTGCAATGCAAATCGGTCTTGGCGGCGGCGCGGCATCATCAGTCGATAGTGGCGCACTTGACGAAGGCTTAGACTTTGCCTCGGTGCAGCGTGATAACGCGGAGATGGAGCGTCGCTGTCAGGAAGTCATCGATCGCTGCTGGGCCTTAGCCGGTAACGATGCTGAGGTGAGTAACGCCAGTCAAGACGGCAACCCCATCGTCTCTATCCATGATGTCGGCGCAGGTGGTCTGTCTAACGCCATGCCTGAGCTGGTCGATGATCACGATATGGGCGCGGTGCTCAACTTGCGTCATATTCCATCGCTTGAGGCGGGCATGTCACCGATGGCGATCTGGTCAAATGAGGCGCAAGAGCGTTATGTGCTGGCGATTCGTCCAGAGAGCAAAGATCAGTTCGATGCGATCTGTGCCCGTGAGCGCTGCCCGTATGCGATATTGGGAGAGGCGACTGAAGTGCGTCAGCTTAGAGTCGATGATGAATTGCTCGATGATCAGCCTGTCGATATGCCGATGCAAGTATTGCTTGGTGGTACGCCAAAGATGCAGCGCAGCTTCGAGGTGCAAGCAAATGAGCTGGCGCCGTTAGTGCTCAATGATTTTGACCTAAGCGAGTCGGTCAAAGACGTGCTGCGTCATCCGACTGTCGCGAGCAAGTCGTTCCTCATTAGCATTGGTGACCGCTCAATCACTGGTATGGTGGTGCGCGATCAGTATGTTGGTCGCTATCAAGTGCCTGTGGCAGATTGCGCGATTACCGCTTCAGGTCTTATAACGCTTGATGGTCAAGCGATGACCGGTGAAGCGATGAGTATCGGCGAGCGTACCCCAGTGGCACTCATTGACCCAAAAGCCTCGGCAAGATTAGCGGTTGGTGAAGCCATTACCAACATCGCAGGCGCGCGCATCTCCCAGTTATCTGACATCACCATGTCGGCGAACTGGATGGCGGCTTGCGGTGATGATGCGGAAGACGCCGCATTATTTGATGCGGTCCATACTGTCGGTGAAGAGCTGTGTCCCGCTTTGGGGATTGCCATTCCAGTCGGTAAAGACTCGTTATCGATGCGTGCCAATTGGAGAGATGATAACGATGCTAAGGAGGATAGCCAAGATAAATCTGTGGTCTCACCCATGAGCCTTGTGATTACTGCCTTTGCCCCAGTCGTTGATGTGGCAAAAACGCTCACGCCTGAGCTGATCAACGGCGATAGCGCGTTTTATCGTCTTGATCTCTCTAGAGGTAAATTGCGTCTTGGGGGCTCTATCCTTGCGCAAACGGCAAGCCAGCTTGGTAACGAGTGCCCCGACCTTGATAAGCCTAGCGACTTAGTCGACTTCTTTAACTTCGTACAGGCGGGTAATGAGCAAGGCATTATCAGCGCCTACCACGATATCGGTGATGGCGGCTTGCTTGCGACCATTGCAGAGATGCAGTTCACTAGTCGTCAAGGCATTAAGCTATCACTCAGTGATGATAATCTACTCGGTCAGCTGTTCAGCGAAGAGCTGGGCGCGGTCATTCAAGTGCTGCCGGAAAACGTCGCCGATCTGATAACGCTAGCAGAAGAGCATAACGTCAGCGATATGCTCAGCCTCGTCGGTCAAAGCACTGAGGAAGATAGCCTCATTATCCAAACGCCGCTACATCAAGGCGATAAAACCCTCAGCTTTAAGCGTTCTGAGCTGCAACAAGAGTGGAGTCAAGTCAGCTATCAAATCGCCCGCCGCCGTGATAATCCAGAATGCGTGCAACAAGAATATGACTTGATTGCCGATACTAATCATAAAGGTCTTATCGCTGCGCCAAACTTCGATCTCAATCAAAAGATCGAGACGCCATATCTGAACAGTCGTGCTGATTCTGATAACAGCAAGCCAAGAGTCGCTATCTTACGCGAGCAAGGCGTCAACGGACAGCTGGAGATGGCAGCAGGCTTTACCCAAGCTGGCTTTGAAGCGGTCGATGTGCACATGAGCGACTTATTAGAAGGCCGCATCAATCTACGTGACTTCGACGGTTTGGTCGCTTGTGGCGGCTTTAGTTACGGTGACGTCCTCGGCGCAGGTTCTGGCTGGGCCAACTCTATCTTATTCCATGACGAACTGCGTATGCAGTTCGTGCGCTTCTTCGCCCGTCCGAATACGTTCTCACTTGGCGTCTGTAATGGCTGTCAGATGATGGCGCAGTTAAAAGACCTGATCCCAGGTGCGGAAAACTTTCCACGCTTTATCGCAAATGAGTCGGCGCGTTTTGAAGCGCGTACGGTCAATGTCAAAATCGAGCGTACCAAGTCTATCTTATTCAAAGGCATGCAAGACAGCATCTTGCCAATTGCGGTGGCGCATGGTGAGGGTCTTGCCACCCTAAACGCTACTGAAATTGACGGTATGGCAAAACATGGTCAGCTGGCGATGCGTTATGTCGATAGCCAAGGCCATCCAACCGAGACCTATCCGCTCAATCCAAACGGTTCGCTCGGCGGGGTCACGGGTCTATGTAGCACCGACGGTCGCGTCACGATCATGATGCCGCATCCTGAGCGTAATCTAAAAGCGTATAACCATAGCTGGAAACCTGAGCAGTGGGATGAAGATGGTGCATGGATGCGGATGTTCCGTAACGCCCGTGCTTGGTTGCGTTAAGCTTAGATTCAAATCATGTTTAAACCTAGGAAAAGGTGGGCTTTGGCTCACCTTTTTTGTGTTTATGATATTTAGCTTAATTAGATCCAGAAAAAACATATAGATAAGTACTTCAATGACGTATATAATAAGACATAAAGATAAAGGATATTGAATGTTACATTTCATCGAAACGCCAATATTTACTAAGCAAGTACTGAAACTATTAGATGATGAAGCTTATAAAGAGCTACAGGAAAATCTAATCAATAATCCAGAACAAGGTGATTTGATTCAAGGTACAGGGGGCGTTCGAAAAACCAGATGGGCACTTAACCAAGGTAAGAGTGGCGGTATTCGGATTATCTATTATTTTGTGAATAGTCAAGGCATATTTTTTATGCTGCTAGCTTATCCGAAGAATAAACAAGCCTCTCTATCAAGCGAAGAGAAGTCTGGTTTATACAAACTGACTCAACAAATTAAAGAGGTGTATAGCCATGAGCAATGAATTTTACGATGATTTATCTACATCACTAAATCAAGCATTGGCGATTGCTAAAGGACAGGCTCAGCCTAGCCGCCAGTTTACCCATGACGTGCCTAGTATTAAGGAAATAAGAACTAAGACAGGGCTATCGCAACAGCAGTTTGCCGATAAACTCAATATCAGTTCGCGTACCTTACAAAATTGGGAGCAAGGTACTAGAAACCCAACAGGGGCTGCCGTCACATTAATGCGCTTATTGAATAAAAAGCCTGAGTTAATTACCGAAGCTTAATTGATCAAAAACAGTCAATCTTATCTTGGTCACGCACTCGGTGGGATTATGGATGTGTGTGAAAGCGATGACGCCTGGATGCGTATGTTCCGTAACGCTTGTGCTTGGTTTAGATAGGCTAAGTTGGTTTAGAAAATTGTTTTAGACGTAAAAAAAGGTGGGCTTCGGCTCACCTTTTTTGTGTTTGGAATTTGCTTTTATTTGGGAGCATTTCCCGCCTTTTTATTTCAAGCGTGAACTTTGTCCATTACGACAGAAAAAATTTTTCTTAACAATTAACGTGTTTTCCATTACAGAAGAAACATTCGCATAATGAGAAGTAATTGCTGACTTTATGCGTTTAGTATATTATAAATAATCAAGGCAACTACTTATTACCCTATAGAATTGCTGGATTAGCAAGTTCTAGCTTGTATAAGGACTATGGCAATGAACATTGTAAACAAAGCACTTAATATATTTGCAAACCCGAAAGGTTGTAAAAAAGATATGAATGAGCGTCTTATCGTTGACGAATATGGTAACTTACGTGTGAACTATGAGAACAAGAGTGTGCAAGAGGGAATGACAAAGCAGATCCAAGCATTGAAAAGAATGGAAGCCAGAAAATTATCTGAAACCGAGGGTGAAGCTGGTTAGTGTACTATGGGCCTATTAGCAGTAGTATATATTTTAATTTTAGGATATATGGAGGCGTCGTCTAAGCCTACTAAAAAAAACGTACTTAGACGCAGTGCTGGGTGGGAAGCATATGTTTATTTAGCTTCTAATGGCGTAAGCGTTATTATAGGTGGGATGTGCATCTATTTTTTCGGTTACCTAGGGGCTGTATAGAATTGAGAAAACATTGAAAAAAATAAGCAACGCCTTACTCTAATGTTTACCACAACAAAGAAACAAGGCGTCACTTATGGCTCGCACCAAGCTCAACGATGAACATTGGCACAAGCTATTTATTATATTGCGACAAATTAACGTATATAACAAGCCCAATCTAAGACGTACCGTTGAAGGCATGTTGTACCGCATACGAGTAGGCTGTCCATGGCGAGACTTACCTTCTTATTTTGGTCATTGGTCTAGCATATATCATCAATACCGTTACTGGCGTAAAACCGGTAAATGGCAAAAGCTCATGAAGATAGTCACAGCAAACTATGATAGTGAATGGTTATTTATAGACGGTAGCGTGGTCAAAGCTCATCAGCATAGTACAGGCGCAGCCAGTCATCTTGATGAGGCCATTGGTAAAAGCGTTGCAGGTAATAGCAGCAAACTGCACTTAGTGGTCGATGCTTGTGGCAACCCTATACATGTTGAGCTGTCAGGTGGGCAAGTACATGACTCTAAGATGGCAAAGGCGTTGATATTTAGCACGATTAATAACCAGACTAAAGCGGTGATTGCAGACAGGGGCTACGATAGTAGCGATATTAGAGAGTGTATCTTCACGCACTGTGCTCAGTCAGTCATACCTGTTAAGTCGAACTCTAAAAGCTGTAACGACACACTAGATTGGTATTTGTATCGTTGCCGTCATTTGGTAGAAAACGCTTTTGCTAGATTGAAACATTTTAGGGGCATTGCCACGCGATATGATAAGCTCAAAGATAGCTATGCAGCGGCGGTAATGCTCGCTTGTGTCTTTATCTGGTTGCCCCTGATTTGAATTCTATACACACCCTATGGTGGTAGGTGCCTACGGACACTCTAAGTGGCAGCAGCTATTCCTTGGGAGCACCACGACAGAAATCATCGCCAGTACGTTGTCACCTGTCATTTTAGTGCGTTAATTGGTATGTCAGTAAGTCCTTGCTGCTTTTTTTTGTTAGGCTGCTTGTTTCTTTATTAGAGAGACACTAGATTAAGCTCACACAAGCTTTTGCTAGGCTATTGGTCTAAGCACATATGGTCTACGCACATATCATCATCGTCTACTATTCATTGTCATAAGCGGTTATCTAGCGCGCCAGATAACCGCTTGAGTTGGATGATGAGTGATTCAGCAACTTCACATTATCCTAGGAATACTTTATGCGTATCAATGCAGATTTCTCATGCCGTGCTGCCCTTACACCTGCAAACCATCAATGGGTACAGTCGCCTCAGAGCGGCGTAGAGCGTGTCATGCTAGACCGCGTGGGTGAAGAAAAAGCCCGTGCAACCAGTCTTGTGCGCTATGCACCGAACTCTTACTTTCCGCATCATATGCATCCGGGCGGAGAAGAGATTCTAGTCCTGTCAGGGACATTTTCTGCAGACGACACACATTATCCAGCAGGGTGGTATTTACGTAACCCGCCAAACTCAGGTCACAAACCCTATAGCGATGAAGGCGCGGTAATCTTTGTTAAACTGCGACAGATGACATCTGATGAATCAAATCATGTGGCTATCGACACTCAAGATAGGACCAATTGGCAGCGACAAAGCAACCGTGATGTCTGTCCTCTTTTCTCAAATGGGACTGAGCAGGTGAGCTTGCTACGTATAGACGCTGGCGAGTTGCTATTTACTGATCTTGTCAGCGGCGGTGCAGAGTTATTGGTGTTAGCAGGTGAGCTGCTAGACGAGGGACAAGTATATCAGCGTGATGGGTGGATACGTATACCTGCAGACACATATGCACAGACCAAGGCAGGGCCAAAGGGTGCTACGATATATCTAAAGATGGGGCACCTTAGCCAAGTGGTGGGTTCAGAAATAGACAACACCTAAAAAAATCGTTCTGGAAGCATATTACCCATATAAACGACCAGCGAGCAAAATAGTTGACACACTAATTTTCTATATTTGATGTGTCAACTATACGGCAAGCAATGTCTTAAAAATCTCATACTGCGGTGCTTGATATGCCATATCTATATTCTCAATGCTGTTTTTATAAATTATAACATCAAATGATGTGTTAAAAAATAAAAATAATAGTTCGGAGTAGTTTTTTGTAATTTATCTACTTATTTATTTACTCACCCTCCAAACCCTTCTTCGCCTCAGCCATCAACTCCCGAACCCGAGCACTCTCCCTAAGCACACAAGCCTCATATTCAGACAGCGATTCACCTTCTTGTTGATGCTGACATTCCTTCTCCTCTTTAGCCTTTGCTTCCAAATATTGCTCAAGCGCTTGTTGGTCATCTTGCTGTGAATGACTCATGATTGACTCCTTATACTATTTATTTGCTGACGATGCTATTCGATTAAACATAGTGGCAAGTCTGGCGTTATTCTCTTCAATATATTTATCGCCTAGCGCTAATATCTCATCCGGTGCTTGTACCGTTTCGGGATAGTCTTTCAGTCCACTTTGAATAGCCGCATTACCATTGGAGACCATTTTAGGTAAGCTCTCTTTGGTGACTTCAAAGTGACATTGCCAAGCGAGTACCCAAGTGCCACGCGTTTTATGTTTTGGCGTTTGATAGATAAAGCCTTGATTCGGCCAAGCCTGCGTCTCCGCAATAATGCTTGCGCCTTTGGGACAGTCAAAACCTTCGCCGTGCCAGTGAAACACCGTAAAGTCTTTGGGTAGATCTTGTAATAATGGATGCGCTTGACCTGCTTCGGTCAATTGCATCGGTAACCAGCCAATCTCTTTGATTCCAGACGGTTTCACCTCAGCGCCCAAACAATGCGCGATGATTTGCGCGCCTAAGCAAATGCCAATGACTGTTTTACCGGCATCAACAGCTTGTTTTATCAGCCGCTTTTCTTTAATGAGCCAAGAATATTTATCCTCATCATGAACGCTCATTGGCCCACCCATCACGATGAGCCAATCAAAGCTATCTAGCGTTGGCAGGTTGTCGTAGGAGCGACTAACGGTGATCGGATGATTATGCGCGCGCGCCCACTGTTTGATAAAGCTTAGATCCGCATAATCGGTATGAAACAGCGCGTGAATACGTAAGCTCATAACGTACCTCTTTTATCAAAACGTTCTATCCACAAATCTGCAAATACTGACGCACGACGTTATCCATGCCTTGCTCTAGCGATTCAATAGTAAAGGCATGACCAATCGACACCTCCGCGATATCACCAATTCTTAGCAAATCGGCTAAATTGTCTAAATTCAAATCGTGTCCGGCGTTGACGCGCATACCGTTTTCGCTAGCGAGGTTAATACAATCGTCAAAGCGCTGTTTGACTGCAGCGAAGTTACTGTCGTTATTACTGCTGTCGTTATCCTTCTTATCTTCATAAGCGCGCGCCCATTCTTCGGTGTACATCTCTATCGTTTGTACGTTGCTAGCGATGACCGCTTTTATTTGCTCGATATCAGGGTCGATAAATACGGCGCAGCGTGTGCCAAAGCCTTCAAGCTCATGGCTGAGTTTGGACAGCATGTCGCTGTATTTGATAATATCAAAGCCGTGGTCAGAGGTCAGCTGGTCTTCGCTATCGGGTACGAGGGTGCATTGATGCGGTTTGACCTCGCGAATGAGTTTTAAAAATTGTTCATTCGGATTGCCTTCGATATTAAATTCGATATCTTGATAATCTTTGAGATACTCACTGATATCATAAACATCTTGATAGCGGATATGACGCTCATCGGGCCGTGGGTGCACGGTAAAGCCTTTAACCCCTAGATCAATCAGCTTTTTTACAAAGTACAATAGATTAGGGTAGTCGGTGCCACGCGAGTTGCGGATTAAGGCGAGTTTGTTTAAATTGACGCTAAATAGGGTGCTCATAAGATGTCCTTTTTCGTTATTGTTATGGTTTGAGTGTCCGTGATTAATAGTTGATCACTCAGGCTAGTAAAAATCGTCACGTCCCGCATACTTTTTATTGAGTGCTTTTAGGATAGCATAGGTCTCGATATCCATAATGCCTGTTGGCTTTAGCGGCCGGAAATGCAACTGGAAGGCATAAATGACATTGCGGCTCTCTTTATCCCACACATCTGTAGTATTCATCTGATAGCCATAATCACGAAAGGCCTGCTTGACCTCCCGTATCGTTGGGGTAGCTAGCTGAACTTGCTGCATAAAATATTGCTTATCAGCCTCATCATACCAAGCGCCAATACCGTACTCGCTGTACAGTCGCTGCCAAGGGAACTTAGCACCGGGGTCAATCTTGCGCGAGGGGGCAAGGTCCGCGTGACCGATGATGTTTTTGGGGGAGATGTCATACCGCTGCGCAATATCTTGCACCAATTGCGCGACTTTTTTGATTTGTAGCTCATCAAATTCGACGAAATGCGAGTAGGGATGATAGTCAAGCTCGCTATTTTTGAGGGCGTTTCGATATTGAGGTTTGATACCTTTATTGACGATCTCAATACCGATAGACGTGTCATTCAGGATCGTTCGATCGGCAAAACCGCCGTCGCCTGCGTGCCAAGCGCGCTCGCTCTCTGGTACCAGACTATATATCTTATTGTCATTCTTATCCATAATGAGGTAATGCGCGCTGACTTTGCCGCGAGTTAATAGCTTGATGGAGCGCGCGTTGTCGCTGACGGTATAGTGCAGCACGATCGTTTTAATGCGCTCGCTTTTACCTGTCGACTGATACGTCTCGCTATCAATGACGAAGGATTCGGTCGTCGCCATTTGCGCTTTGGGAGTGGTGACACAGGCTATCAAGGGTAGGGTCAA
The DNA here is from genome assembly GCF_904846685.1 of Psychrobacter submarinus. Lineage (GTDB taxonomy): Bacteria > Pseudomonadota > Gammaproteobacteria > Pseudomonadales > Moraxellaceae > Psychrobacter > Psychrobacter submarinus. The sequence goes on along the minus strand of NZ_CAJHBQ010000001.1, from coordinate 491,777 downwards.
GCACATTGTTAAAGCTAAAGTGATAAGATCTTTTGCCATGAAATGCTCTTTTCTGAAACATATAATGTATTAAATACAAAAAAGGTGAACTAAAAAGTTCACCTTCTATTTACTAAAAATTTTTCAAGCTTTCTATTATGTTAAACAACTAGCATCAACAGCATTTTCAGTATTCTCGTTTACTTTTATTAGATTTATAGCATTAAATTCAATTATTAATCCTTGGGTAGATTTGTCTTCAGTATTTGATTTTATCTGTCCACCCGTTATATCTGGAACTATAACTGCTAAATAATGTCCTTCAGTAATTTCTTCATTTCTTAAAATAAGTTCTGTTAACTCAGTCATTGTATATGAAGCTTTAGCATTGCTATCTTTAGTCATAACTTTTACCTCTATTACTGTATGGCTTGTGAAACAGTAAATGTTTTAGGCTCAATTGAATATTCGTAATCGAAATCAATTTCTGAACCTACTGTAGAGTAACTTTTAGGATGAGTGATTTGTTCTATAAACGTATCTTTATCGACAAATATATAACTATCTTTTAGAGTATTCTCTTCAAAATAGTTTGTCACACACTTGGAAATGAAACTATTTAAAGTAATACCTAAAATATTAGATTCATGAATACTTTTTCGATGCATACTTTCTGACATACGAACATTGAAGGTACCGCTACAAGGTTTATCAGGACATTTATTTTCTTCTGCGCACATCTCTAAATATTCATCGACAGCAGACTCAAAAGATAATTTTAACTCTTCTAAATTTTCACCATCGTACATAACAAGGTCTTGAATCATTTGAATTTTGCCAAAAAGGCATAAATCTTCTGTACTGACCTCTATTGAACCAGTATAACCTTTATAAGAGAAGTATTGTTTATTAGCCATTATTTGACCATACCTTATTATCATCAAAGTGCTGAATAACTTGACGTATATAGCACCTCTTCATGATCGATTGTGGATGAGGTTCATGGAAACTCATAGATAAGCCAGTTCTTTTATTAATGAACTTTCTTCTAGAACCGCTACCTTTCGCTAACTGATAATCATGCAAAGACAACAGCTTAACAAATTCATCCCATGTGAAATCTGTAGGAACAGTTCTAAAGCGTTTTATAAGTTTTTCTGACTTAGACATATAGTACCTAACTGCACACGAGTTTTGCAACTACTTTATAGTTGCGTTTTAAGATAAAGAGAGCGTTTACAATATATTGTATTTAAGAACCTTATAAGCACAATATATGGATTATTGATAATAGTTTACAAAATTCGATCTTAAAATACTATATTGATTTTCGAAATATAATGTGCATTAAAATGGCTTAGTGATATATTTTTTCTTAGTTGTTCAAATCTTTTTCCGAAGCACAGACTTCCAACTCTCCTCCAAACACTCAATAGCTAGCCAAGGCTCAATCACTTCAGCATCATGTTTTTCTTTTGAATTAGCCAGTTGCCATAGCGCCTCTAGCGTGGCAAACGGATAGGGACGCTCTACCAAATAGACCGGTAAATCCGCGTCAATTGTGCCATCGCGTACTACTTCAAAATACCAGCCCGCGATACCTTGTTTACTGACCCAAGACGCGATATTTGGGAGTTGCTTGGTTTTAAACTGCCCAATTTGGTCGTTGATTTTATAGCAAGGACGGCGCGGTTGTACGATACGTAATTGCACGCTTTCAGTGTCCTCGATTTCACTATATTGATAGACATCGCCGATACAAACCGTAGCTTCCGTCATCTCTGGTAAGTCATTGACCGCTTGAGTAATAAGGTTTTCGCCCAGTGTACCCACGCGCACGTTTAGATCGAACTCAGCATTGATCTGCTCGTAAGACGCAGGCGGCAGTTGATGCACTGCTTTTAGTGGGCCGCCATGATGCTTACGGTCGGCTTGTTCATCAGTTGTAAGGCCCATAAAATTGACCGCAACGGGTGCTTTGATCGGTGCTTTATCGATAGCGCTCATTTGCTCACGGGCGAAGGGCATGGCTTTGCCTGCGCGCACATCGATTAAAGTGGCGATATGTAGGGGTAGCGGTTGATTAAAGTCATGTGCTGCGCTTTGAGATTGTCGAGAGCTTTGATAGTTTTGAGAAGTAGAGTCTGTATTGGCGGCGTTCATTGAATGTCCTAGCAGATCGTCACGTGAATAAGGCTATAGTATCGCAAAGTGTAATGGTTTTGTGTTTGATTAACTTTGTCGCTTATATAAAGCGCCAGTTATCAATGACATAAAAAAAGACCAGATATTTTATCCAGTCTGTTTATTCAGTGCGCTAGTCAGTTTTTTGCGTTTAGTTACGGCGACCGGCTTTTTTCTCACGCGGCGTGGCAACTAATTCTGCTAAGCTCTCAGGCGATGACCACAGGCCTTCTAAGTCATAGAACTCGCGCGCAGCTGGCGTCATCATGTGCACAACGACAGCACCCAAGTCGATCAGCGTCCAGTCAGAATCAGTGCCACCTTCGCGGCCTAATGGCATAAAGCCTGCTTGCTTAGCATCAGCGCCTAAGCTGTCAGCCATCGCGCGCACATGGCGCTTGGAGGTGCCCTCAGCGATAACCATATGCTCCATGACGTCTGTTAAATCCTCAACATCAAGTACGGTGATGTTTTTGGCTTTCATACCGTCCAAAGTGGAGGTTACTAGCGTTAAGCATTCTTCTAAACGTTCGTTAGTCATAGTGTTGCTCATAAATATGTATCTCTTTAATCGTCATTCGCTATAAAAAGTGAATCGTCATCGGCCATAAATAAGTGGTGACGACTATAATAAGGTGATTTTAACGGAATTAGTCTGCGGAATATAGCTTATGCTGCACAATATAGTCATAAACTGCAGGATGTAAGTGTTTGGATAGATACTCGCAGTGATTAAGCAAGCCATCTTTTATAATAGGGGCGGTATAATAAGTCAGGAGTTGGTTACGAATCTTTGTACTAGATACTTTCTGTACGGGTCGTGAGTCTATATAAATGCGTCCTTTGCGTAAGGTTTTCAAGCCTTTATTTGCTAAGTTTTGGGCTGCTAAGCTGTCAATAGAAGTTGCAACCAGCTCGCTGATAGAGTCAACCACTTGCGCCGGTAGCGAATTAGGTAGCTCATTGATGAGCAAAGCTCGCTGCTTATCACTTAAGGTTTTATTATTATCAAAAGGTTTATGCGGTAAGTTAGGGTCTGTAGGGTTAGCACTGGAGCTGGCGTTGTCGGCACTACGATCAAACACCCAAAGATGAACGTAGTCCGTCAACTGTAAGCCCTGTTTCCATTTATCTAAACTACGAGCACTATCCATACCTATAATAAATATCAAGACATCTTGCGGATAGCGCTGACGTAAAGTCCGCACACTATCGATAGTATAGACAGGCGGTGGTTGCCAAATCTCAAGCTCATCGACGCGTATGGGCGTATCTTGCACCGCGAGTTTTAGCATAGCCAATCGATGCTTGGGTGCTAGGCTTTGTGATTTAAAAGGCGAGCGCGCGTTGGGTAATAACGACACTTGTAGCTCACAGTTTCGCTCGGCCGTAAGCGGAGCAAGAGAGTGGTAGACTTGCATCGCCATCTCAATATGAGCGTTATGTACTGGATTGAACGAGCCGCCCAAGTAGGCGCGAATGGCAGTAGGGAAAGGTTTAGTCATAGCATCATTATAACGTTTGTCGATAGATGTTTCTGTTTAATCAGCCGGTATCATCAGCTCTATCAAAAAAGCGCTCAACATAATGATGCTAAGCGCTTTTGTTTAAAACTAATAATGATTTAAATACTTTTAAATCAAATCACTATAAGCCTGAATAGCCGTGAGAGCAATAGTGTAGACAATATCATCGACTAGAGCGCCGCGCGATAAGTCATTGACCGGCTTATTAAGGCCTTGGAGCATAGGACCGACACTGATGACGTTGGCGCTACGTTGCACCGCTTTATAGGTGGTGTTACCGGTATTGAGATCAGGGAAGATAAATACGTTGGCTTGACCTGCGACCTTGGAGTCTGGCGCTTTTTGTTTACCGACACTCATCACAGAGGCGGCGTCGTATTGTAGCGGGCCATCAACGGCTAGATCTGGGGCACGCTCGCGGACGATTTTCGTCGCTGCAATGACTTTTTCGACATCAGCGCCAGTACCAGACGAGCCGGTCGAGTAGCTGATCATCGCCACTTTTGGGTCGATACCGAAGGCGGCAGCAGACTGCGCCGATTGAATAGCAATCTCAGCCAGCTCCTCAGCAGTTGGATCGGGGTTAATAGCGCAATCACCGTAGACGACGACTTGCTCAGGCAGCAGCATAAAGAATACTGACGATACTAAGGAATATTGCGGCGCGGTTTTGATCAGCTGAAACGCGGGACGTACGGTGTTGGCAGTGGTATGAATCGCGCCAGACACTAGGCCGTCGACTTCGTCTAGTTGCAGCATGGTCGTGCCTAGATAGACCGTATCTTGTAGATACTCAGCAGCGACCTCGCTGGTCGTTTTACCTTTACGGCGCTCAACTACTGCATCGATATACTTGCTCATATCAAGACTAGCAGGGTCGATGATTTCAAGCCCCTCAGGCAATACTAAATCACGGTTTTTGGCGACTTGTTCGACTTCGCTACGCTGCGCTAACAGCACACAATCGGCGATACCCCGGCTTTGACAGATACAGGCAGCTTCGACGGTACGCGGCTCAGCGCCTTCTGGCAGTACGATGCGCTTTTTGGCGTTTTGTGCTTTTTTGACCACTTGATGGCGAAACGCAGCAGGCGAGAGACGGGCGACATAATCACCGCTAAAGTATTCTTTTATCCAGCTGAGATCTAAGTGTGCTGCAACATAACGAGCGACATCGGTTGCGCGCTCGGTATCATCGCTTGGTATCTCAGAACTCATGTGTAGTAGGTTTTGTACCGTCTCAAAGCTATCGGTCTCGACGCTCATGACAGGGATGCCAGTCTTCAGCGCTGACTGCCAAAGCTCAGCTACGGTCTCGTTAGGGACTACACCGCCTGTCAGTACTAGACCTGCTAATGGTACGCCGTTGATACAAGCTAGGCCTGCTGCTAGCAGTAGATCGTCACGGTCGCCTGGCACCACAATGAGCGTACCGCGCTTAAAGACCTCATCAACGCGCGAAACGGAGCGTGCGGTCAGGCTAATATCATTGATACGGCGCGATTTGGCGTCGCCGACGTTGAGCCAAGTGGCATCAAGCTCAGCGGCGATATCCCAAGTGCGCGGCACGGAGAGCGAGTCACTAAATGGCACGACGCCGATGAGACGGAAGCGCTCGCTATGAAAATGCGGTGATAGGCGCTGTACCTCTTGGATGAAGTTTTCATCTAAGCTCACTACCGCCTCACCAGGAGCGACAGGCTGAGTCTCAAAGGTATTAGGCACGTCATGCACGCGCATTAAGATAGTGCCAAGCGTACGTTCATGAGCGATACCGCCAAACTCGCGCGCGTGCACGTCAAGCTTGTCTGCTAGATAAGCAGGATTGCTGGTGTCGACAGTGCTGACAAAGATAATCTTCGCGTCCAAAGCATGGGCGATGGCTTGGTTAATTTGAGAAGCGTAAGAGGCTTCGGTGGTTGGCACTAAGCCTTCACAGATAACCACATCAGGCTCGCCATCAATACTGTGATAATTGCCAATAACCTCTTCCATTAGCTCGTCAAGATTACCATCGCCGATCATGCGCTCAACGCGCTGACGGTTGATAGATTTGGGCGGCGTTAGGCCAAACGCATGCATGATAAGGGCGCTTGAGCTGTCCAAGCTGTTTTGTTTATCGAGCGTATCGTCTTGCAAAAACGGCTTCATAAAGCCGGCTTTGATACCGTTATAATCAAGCGCGCGAATGAGGCCAAGAGCGGCTGAAGTCACGCCGATACCGCGACTGATAGGAACCAATAAAATAGTTTGCATAGTGTATCCTATGGTTTGTTATATTTTTAAAGACTGAGAATATATGATGGGCGGCTATTATTGTTGCTAATAAGCGACTAGTCTAGCAAGTAACTGGGTTAATAAAAGACTGAGCTAATAATAGACCCGTTTGCGCAGTCAAAAAAAAGCGCCATGCTTATACAGCGACAGCGCTTTTTTATTAACCCTTTAGTCTAGACCCAAGGTTTGACGGGTTTCTTTAGCGATTTGACACTCTTCGTCAGTTGGGATGACCCACAGCTCAATACTGCTATCGTCACTCTCAAAGCGCCCTTCTGCGCCGCCAACGAGCGATTTGTTTTTGTCTGCATCGAACGCGATACCGAAGTGACGCATCACGTTTAGGATACGCGCGCGCGTGGTCGCTGAGTTCTCGCCGATCCCGCCGGTAAAGACAATACCGGTAAACTCAGGTAGCGCGCAGCTGAGGCTCGCCAAATACTTACCGACGCGATAAGCGAACATCTCGATTGCCAGCTCGGCATCTTTATGACCTTCGTTAGCTGCTTGCTCGACGGTGCGTAGGTCGTTAGACAGACCCGAGATACCTAATAGGCCACTTTCGCTATTGAGCATTTTATCTACATCTTCCAAGCTCATACCAAGTTGACGCTTTAGGTGGATATGTAGGCTTGGATCGACATCACCACTACGCGTGCCCATCATCAGCCCCTCAAGCGGCGTCAGTCCCATACTGGTATCTAGACTTTTGCCATCATAAACGGCAGTCGCTGAGCAGCCATTCCCTAGATGCGCAGTCAACCAGCCTTGCGGGTCATTAGCTTCGGTGAGCTGGCTGGCACGTTCTGAAACGTAAGCGTGCGAGGTACCATGAAAGCCGTAACGGCGGATTTTTTCTTCTTCATATAGCGCTTTTGGAATCGGATAACGATAAGCCACAGGCGGCATAGTCTGGTGAAAGGCAGTATCAAAGACCACGACTTGCGGAATATCAGGATAGATCGCTTGTACCGCTTCGATGCCTAGAGCATTAGCTGGGTTATGCAAAGGTGCTAACGACTTGAGACGTTTCACTTCCGATAACACATGATCGTTCACTTTGACCGCTTCTGAGTATTCACGCCCGCCATGGACGCCGCGATGACCGACAGCGATAAAGTGATACTGCTCGAGGAGCTCAAGCACTTTTTGTAAGGCAAGTTTATGACGGCCACCTGGAATAGCAATTTCAAGCTTTTCACCATTTAACGCGGTATGTTTGATACGAGCGGTATCGAGACCTAAATTTTCGGCCAGTCCCGTGATACGAGTCGATTCATCCTCGCTGATCAAAGCGTACTTAATAGAAGAGGAGCCACAGTTGAGGACTAAAGTGGGATTGGTTAATACTGAGTTGTCCGAGTTCTCATCGCTAGAAGCGGAGGGGTTGACGCTGTCATTCATGCTCTATCCTTAGATTATGGCTGTTGGGTTGTGGGTGTTGGATTATGGGTAGGAATAATAAATCATATAATAAGTAGGGGTTCAATCATTTAAACCATTTGAATGATTAAAGCAAAATAAAATGCTAAAGCTAAAGACAAGGTAGCATATTTTAGAACAATTACCACACTTGCGGTTAAGCGTTATACCACAATAACTATAAGGTTTAAGACAAGCATCCGTCAAGTATTAGTTACAGCTGTACACTGAGTGTCTAAAAAATAGTCTCCGCGCGTGCCACAACCGAACGTACAACACGCCCCATTAAATGTAGCATTTATAAAGAATAATGATAGGTCAATATTGCAACTAAAATTATCGCTAAACACAGTCAATCGCTGCCAATTAATGCTATGATTACAGCCTATTTGATGCTCGATACTGGCTGGTATGGTACGGTTAGCGAGCAGGATTATTTAGCGTTAAAATATCAATAGCTGATTGTGAATTTTGCGCAAGCAGTTTTAGCGCAATCAGTGATGCATGGTTAATGGCTTACCACTTATGAAAACTCTAAAACCGAATTTTATATTTTCAAAACTTACTGCTATGGCGGTTACTCTAGTGGCTCTGAGTTTGAGCGGCTGCGGCCAAAAAGGCCCGCTATACTTGGCAGATACTGAGCAAGGGCTCATCACTAGCGCTGAGGTATTAGACAGTACCAGTCAGCCGCAAGATGCTGCATTTGCTGGGGTAGATGATGACGAGTATAAGCGCACACGCTATCTTGAGGAGCAGCAAGTGCTGTCTGAGCCAAGCGATGATGCAAATGATTATTGATTGATTGCTAAGCGATTACTAAGCGATGCTGCAAGTTTAATAATGTGATAATTTCCTTTGAAAACCTGAATGAATGAAAGAGAGGACTATGAGTAACTCTGAGCCGCAAAGACAGGCAACTGTGGCAGATAGCCAAGCGATTACCGTACAAACTGAGCACGGGTTGTATATCGATCCTCAAGCTTTAAGCGCCCATCTGCCAGCGCTGAGCTACCGCGATAACGAGCTGTATATTGAGGACGTTAGCGTGAGCGGTTTGGCTAAGCAGTACGATACGCCTTGTTATGTCTACTCTAAGCAGGCGATCTTGGATGTTTATCAAGTCTATAGCGACAGCTTCGCCAGTCTTGAGCACCAAATATGCTACGCGGTAAAAGCCAATTCTAATTTGGCCGTATTAGGCATCTTGGCGCAGGCTGGAGCTGGCTTCGATATCGTCTCACGTGGTGAGCTGATGCGCGTGTTAGCAGCAGGCGGACAAGCGGGTCGCGTCGTCTATTCAGGCGTAGGCAAGACATACAGCGATATCGAATTTGCTCTGCAGCAAGGTATTGGCTGCTTTAATGTCGAGTCCATCAGCGAGCTGTCGTTAATTAATGAAGTAGCCGACCAGCTAGATACACCAGCGCCGATATCCCTACGGGTCAATCCTGACGTCGATGCTAAGACTCATCCTTATATCTCAACGGGGCTAAAAGATAATAAGTTTGGCATCGCTCATGAACAGGCGCTTGACGTTTATGCGCAGGCCGCGGCGATGTCACATATCGAGATCGTTGGTATTGATTGTCATATCGGCTCGCAGCTCACCGAAGTTGCGCCCTTTGTAGCCGCACTGGACAAAGTGATTGAGCTGGTGCATGCTTTAGCGGATCAAGGTATTACGCTCAAGCATGTGGATTTGGGCGGTGGACTAGGCGTGCGCTACATTGATGAGTCGCCAGTGTCCATCGCTGATTTTGCCGACGCGCTATTGCCGAAACTCACTGAGCTGGGTCTCAAAGTATTCTTTGAGCCGGGGCGCAGTATGGTTGCTAATGCTGGCGTGCTACTCACTCGCGTTGATGTGCTTAAACCTACCGAGCACAAAAACTTTGCTATCGTTGACGCGGCGATGAATGATTTGATCCGCCCAGCGCTGTATCAAGCCGAAATGGCAGTGATTCCTCAGCAGTTACCTAACGGTGGTATACAAGCTGACGATACAAAGGCCTGGGATATTGTTGGCGCTATTTGTGAGACAGGTGATTTTTTGGCTAAGGATCGTGTATTGGCGCTTGCCGAAGGCGATATCTTGGCTATCACTGGTGCTGGCGCTTACGGCTTTACTATGAGTAGTAATTACAATTCGCGTCCGCGTGCTAGCGAGGTTATGGTGGCACAGAGTCAGCAGCAGTTGATTCGTAAGCGTGAGACGATCGAAGACTTATACCGCGATGAGATGCGTTGGCAAGATCAATAGCGAAATGACTAGCCGGCCCCTATGTCCATGGTAAAAGTCTGAGCTAAAAAGCTCCTAGTGATTTAGTAAATTTATTTTAAAAGCCCATTGTCATGATGACAGTGGGTTTTTTATGGTGACTATTTTATGACGAGTATTTCATGACGGTCTCTACCATTCATCACACGCTGATAGTTATCATTGTGCAGGGTAGCGTGCTAATATAACCGACATATAAAAACAGAATAGGACACAAGGATATGTTGATAGAGTTTACAAAGATGCATGGGCTAGGTAACGATTTTATGGTTATCGATTTGGTGACTCAGCGCTTAGATTTGACCAAAGAGTTGGTAGAGTTATTGGGCGATCGGCACTTAGGTATAGGCTTTGATCAGCTGCTAGTCGTTGAGCCGCCAATGCGCCCGGATGTTGATTTTAGCTATCGCATCTTTAATACCGACGGCACTGAAGTTGAGCAATGCGGCAATGGCGCGCGCTGTTTCGCGCGGTTTGTGCAAGCGCGAAAGCTGTCATTTAAGCAGCGCTTGCGGGTTGAGACGGCGAGCGGTGTCATTTCTTTGACCACTGATCGTTATGGTTGGGTCGAGGTCGATATGGGTAAGCCTAAGTTTGAGCCGGATGAGATTCCGTTTACCCCAAAAGCCACCACCAAAATCCAAAACGCCTATCATCTCGATGTCGCCGGTACACCAGTACAGCTTTATGTTGCTAATATGGGCAATCCGCATGCGGTTATCAAGGTCGACGATGTGCTAGATGCGGAAGTGGCCACTTTAGGCAAAGCCATTGAGTCGCACCGAGCGTTTCCGGATCGGGTCAATGTCGGCTTTATGCAAGTGATGAATCAGCGTCATATCCGTCTGCGGGTGTATGAGCGCGGAGTGGGCGAGACGCAAGCTTGCGGCACTGGCGCTTGTGCGGCAGTCGCTATCGGTATCCGTGAAGGCTGGCTCGATGAAGGCGAGGATATCCGCGCGCAGCTCTACGGCGGTAGTATGATTGTCAAATGGCAGCCAGGCTATTCGGTAATGATGACCGGTCCTACTGCCTTTGTATATGAAGGGGTATTCAGTCCCGATGGTATTATGGCGCAAGCGGGTCTCAAGCCTAATTCGCCAAGCTAAATACGGCTAGCTAAGAGAGTATTTAAGATACCAACTAAGAGAGCAATTAAGAGAAAAGCTATGAGCGTCAAAGATTATGTCAATCCGGCAACGGATATAGAGACCGATGCGGTATTACGTGAGCTATTGACGCCAGTGCATCGTTGGCTAAATACCTTGTCAGTACGCAATCACTCTGAGCATACTTTGACAGCTTATCTCGCCGGCGTTCAGCAGTTAGCGTTGTATCTGCGCGGTAAGCGTCTGAGTTGGACGCGCTGTGATAAGCGCCAATTAGCTCAGCATATCTCTCAGCGTCTTGATGAAGATAAGCTTGCGCTAGCCAGTGTGCAGCAAGAGCTCTCGGCGATCCGTCATTTTTATAGTTGGCTTATCGAAGAGGACATAGCGCGTATCAACCCGACGACTGGCTATCAGCTCAAGCGCAGTCCGCGGCCGTTGCCTTCGATTGCTGACGTTGATCTGCTCACTCAGCTTTTAGAGCAAGAACTGCCTGATACGCCAGAGCAAGCGCGATTGTGGCTGCGAGATAAAGCAATGTTTGAGCTGCTCTACAGCAGTGGCTTACGGGTAGGCGAGCTGGTGGCGCTCGATATGATAGATATCGATTTATCTGATTTGCGCGTTCGAGTGACCGGTAAAGGCAACAAAACGCGTTTAGTGCCAATTGGTAATAAGGCAGCTGAAGCGATTAAGCGCTACTTACCGCATCGTAACCTTTGGGTAGAGGGGCAAGACAGCGCTTTATTTATTAGTGAAAAGCTCGGTACGCGGCTCTCTACTCGCGCCGTACAGCAGCGTTTAAAAGTAGCAGCCAAACGCGCCGGTATCGCACAAAACCTCTACCCGCACCTGCTGCGTCACTGCTTTGCCTCGCATATGCTCTCCGGCAGTGGTGATTTGCGCGCGGTACAAGAGATGCTCGGTCATAGCGATATTAGCACCACTCAGATCTATACCCATGTAGACTTTGCTAAGCTCACCCAAGTCTATGATCGCGCCCATCCGCGCGCCTCTCTTACTCAAAACGATAGTGAGTGATAGTCAGATTAAAAATGAACTGCGTTTAATATATAAGTTATGATCGTGGGACTAGTATAAATTTTACTGGCGTGCTGTTATCGTTCGATGCTGCATAAAATTCATCCCAGTTCCACGTGATAATATGACGTTTTTATTTCAATTAAATTTACACCCATTTCTTATAAATACTATTAAGCCAAGCGATGACACTGAAAAATAGGCATCTTCTCGCGCCCTTGCTGCTGCGTTGACTTATCCAAACTAGCGAAAACTAAAGCGTAATCCTTGTGCTTATCCTCAGTTTTTATCTCGCTGCTCTCGTAGCTGTCGACTATCGTACCATCAAAGGCGGTAATGGCACTATGTCCCCAAGTCTGGCGCGCCTGCCCGTCCTTATAATGATGCTCGCCGCCTTGTGCTGCGCCTATAACTAAGCACTGACTATCTAGCGCTCGCGCGCGTAGCAGTAGCTCCCAATGCGCTTGTCCAGTCAGATAAGTAAAGGCAGACGGCGCGCTTAGCAGCTCAGCACCGGCTTGACGCAAACGTTGAGCAAGCGCGGGGAAGCGCAAATCAAAGCACACCATCATTCCTAGCTGATAGCTCTCACCTGCGACTTCGATAGGGGTGACGACAGTTTGCGTGCCCGGCTCAAACGTTGCCGCTTCGTTATAGCTGCCTTGCTTATCGGCGACTGTGGCGGTGAATAGATGAATTTTGTCATAGCGAGCAAGTCGGCTACCATCGGGCGCAAACAGTTGACTGACTTGACGTAGGCGATCATTAGGAACTAGCGCGCCATCCGGACGAAACGGGCAAGGTAGCGAGCCAGCTAACAGATGCACGTTGTGCTCGCGCGCGTAGCTAGCAAGCGTCGCTGATAGCGACTCGAAACGCTCGGCAGTGGCAAACTGACGACCCATGCTACAACAATTCTCAGGCAAAACGATCAGCTGCGCGCCTTGAGTGCTCGCTTCCTCAATACCAGCCTTAATAGTGCTAAGATTGGCTTCGATATCTTGCTGACTACTCATTTGTAGCGCCGCGACGTTTAATACTTTATTCATAGAGCTTCTCGTTTAATAGTAATAGATATTATTTTTAGTGATAAAAAGGACTATAACGCTATATATGTTATAAATTATCATAGCAATAGGACTATGAAAAATGCTATCGTCATGACCCATTAGAGTGATAAGTCGCTATCAACCGTGATTATGAATCAAAACCACATCAGTACTGGAGTGCAATAAACTGCTCATGAGTATGTCATTTGGCTTAGGCGCTACGCTAAATACCTCACAAAAGCTTACCCCGCAGATGCAGCAAGCTATCAAGCTCTTGCAGCTCTCAAGCCTTGAGTTAGCACAAGAGGTGCAAGCCAAGCTTGAGAGTAACCCACTACTTGAGCGTATTGAGGATGAAGAAGAGCGCTATGACGAAGATAGCAGCGATCTAGAAATGGCTGAAGATCCGTTAACGCTTGAGATGTGGAACAGTGGCACTAACGATAATGATGATAGCTATGACGGTTATGACAGTGACGATAGTCAAGACAGTGTAGACAGCTTCGATAAATTGCAGCAAGCCCATATCGACGGTAGCGCGATGGATATCGATAATGAGACGATGGCTGACCCTACTTATGATAGCGCCTACGCTGACCAGCATACTGTTGAGACGACGAGTTTTACGGCAGCGCCCTCAGATCAAGCTGCCTCTAGCCCTATCGATTTTGATGATTTAGAGCGCTATCAAGGCACAACCAACGCCAGTATTCAAGACTATATACGTTGGCAGCTCAATTTTAAACACTTATCAGACACCGACACTATGATCGCCGATTATCTCATCGATGCGATGGATGAGATGGGCTTTATCCGCTTAGATATCGATGACTTGCTGCAGAGTTTTGCCACTATGGCAAGCTTTTATCAGTGGCCAGAGCCAATAGAGTACGATGAAATAACCGTCATGCTTAGAGTCATTCAGTCTTGTGACCCCTTAGGGGTAGGGGCGCGTAATCTGAGTGAATGCTTGGCCATTCAGCTTAGCAAACTTGATCGCAATACAGAGCATTTGGCCGAAGCGCAAGCTCTGCTATCTGCCAGCGAGCATTTAGTGAGCAACAATATTAAAGCGCTAACTCAGGCGACTGGCCTAAAAGCCGCACAGATCACCCCAGCGCTAAGTTTACTGCGTCAGCTCAATCCTGCGCCGGGTCTGGCCTTTCAAAGTAGCCAGTCCAGTTATGAGCAGGCTCCTGAGAGTTATGATATTCCAGATGTCTTAGTTACTCCCATTCGTCATCATCGTTCAGCGGCGCTCGAAGCAGATAGAGCAGTCAGTGATGAGCGCTGGCAGGTCAGACTTAATCCAGAGACACTACCGAAACTGCGTATAAATGAAGACTACGCCAATCTAGTCAAACGCGGTGATGATAGCTCAGACAATCAATATCTACGTGAAAACCTCAGCGATGCCAAGCTGTTTATTCGCAGTATTGAGGAGCGTAACCAAAACCTGTTAAAGGTGGCGACGAGTATTGTCAGACGTCAGCAAGAGTTTTTACGTCATGGCGCTTCTGCTATGCAGCCTTTGATCTTAAAGGATATCGCTGAAGAGGTAGAACTACATGAGTCTACAGTCTCCCGTTTAACCACCAGTAAATCCATCTTGACCCCGCAAGGTCTATTTTCACTCAAGTACTTTTTTTCATCGCATGTGAGTAGCCGTGAAGGCGATGTCTCATCGACCGCTATTAGCGCTATGATCAAACAGCTCATCGCCAATGAAGCACCAAAAAAACCGCTCTCCGATAGTCGCCTGCAGCAGCACTTGCATGCAGAAGGTATCGACATCGCTAGACGTACGGTAGCTAAGTATCGCGAAGCTATGGGGATCGGCTCTTCCACTCAGCGCAAACAAAAATACTAATTGTGGTGCTAGGAGCGTCAATGAATAGTCGCTTAAAAGGTATGATAGTTGCTAGGAATAAAAATAAAATTTTTTGATTATATAGATTTTAGCAATATATAGCAGTTAACTTTACATTTTATTACAGTATAGCGTCTTGCTACTCTTAGGTATTCGTGACAAATTAGAAGGGCATCAACAGCAAAAACTGAAGGACATTTAGCTTTTAAAGATCGAAGATTTGGAGCTGTTTAAAAGACGAATTCAAAGGCATTCTAAGGTGTCAGTAGATACCGATAATGAGTTTTGACAAAAGGAGATTTGAAAAAGCGACACTTTATATAGAATGCACTATTGGTTATATCGTCATTGCTCTTTAAGATTAGCTTTTAACATCAGTTTTTGACAGTTCGATGGCTCCAGCTGATACCGGTTAGTTTACCGTACTATCAGTTCACTATAAGTGGTAATAAATATAAGGACAAGTATATGAACGTATCTATTAGTGGTCACCATATCAGTGTTACCGATGCCATGAATACCGCAGTCCGCGAAAAATTAGAAAAAATTGAGCGTCATTTCGATCAGATTCAGAGCATTCAGGTGATTTTGTCTTTAGACAATAGCGGCGCTAGTGATGGCGGCAAAAAGAGCCACAAAGCCGAAGCTATCATGCGAGTCTCAGGTCAAGAGATGTTCGTACAGGCGCAAGATGACGACATGTATAAAGCCATCAACGAGATGTCAGATAAGCTTGAGCGGCAAGTACGTAAATATAAGACCCGCCAACAAGATAAAAAGACTCGCGCGACTGGACGTGACAACAGCTATAACAATAGCGAAGCTGCTGATGCTGCCTCAGCGATGTAGCCATGAGCTTACCTATTGAGATAGGTT
This sequence comes from Psychrobacter submarinus, assembly GCF_904846685.1. Classification (GTDB taxonomy): domain Bacteria; phylum Pseudomonadota; class Gammaproteobacteria; order Pseudomonadales; family Moraxellaceae; genus Psychrobacter; species Psychrobacter submarinus. Next base: position 476,163 of record NZ_CAJHBQ010000001.1, on the reverse strand, counting down.
TATAGTACAAGTATAAACACTTTGACTGGTTTGGTGGTACGCATAGCTGATAATAAACATAATACCAAAACTTAGCTATGCCTATACCAAGCCAGTCAATCAGCTGTATTTAGCGTGACAACATTCACAATGTTAACAATATTGACAATAAGGAAAGCCAATAAGAAGAATAGAGAGAAGATGATAATTCACTAAATTTGTAGCGCAAAATCAGTAGCGCTAATCAACGTAAAACCCAAAAAAGACCTCAACCGATGAAACGATTGAGGTCTTTTTTGGGTTTAAAAATTACCAGTTTGATTTATAGGCATTTAGCTCTATCTATGGACATAAAGAATTTTAGCCACCACCGACCGCTTGTACCACTTCGATAGTCATTCCTTCCACCACGCGCATTTGTGCCAACTCGCTTTTAGGCACTAGGTCTCCATCGACTTCTACCGCATAGCGCCCTTGACTTAAGCCAAGCTCATTCACTACTAACTGCACGGTTTGATGCGTAGTCTGTAAGGTCTTACCGTTGACAGTGATGGTACTCATAAAGTGGGCTCCCTAGTTATCTAACGGTTATCTAACGTATCCATTTTATTTAATATCGAATCTATGATTAAAGTGGTTTGCCGAGACGAAAAGCTGTTATGGCAAGCCATAACCAACCTGCTATCATCAGCACTCCGCCGATCGGGGTAATAGCGCCAAACCAACGCGGTGCGCCTAAGGTCATAGCGTAGAGACTACCGGCAAATACTATTACCCCGAGCTGTAACAACCACGCCGTCGCTTGAGTGGCATAATTAAGGCGCAGCAATATGCCAACCAATAGCAGTCCGAGCGCGTGAATAAACAAATAAAGTGTCGCGGTATGCCACCAAGCAAGCTGCTGCTCATCAACCAAGTTTTTGAGTCCATGAGCGCCAAACGCGCCTAGAGCAACTGCGATAGCCATATTAACGGCAGCAATACCTATCCAATTGATCATTTATAAACTCTTAATTTTTATAAAAATAGCTGTACCTATAGTCAGTTCTAAATAAAACCGATACGCTAATATATTCGTGCAGTTGGTATAAATTTTCCTGACGTGCTGTGTCGTTGCGGACAGAGGCTGCGAAAAATTCATCCCAACCGCACTGTATCGTTTTTAACGTGGATTAACTATATAATAAATAATCAAGCCACTCGTACAATCATCACTGTATAAACACAATCATTATTGAATATCGTCAGGCAAAATCACACTCTCAATAGTCATGGCCTCACGGATTTTGTCCATCGCGTTCTTTTCGATCTGACGCACACGCTCAGCCGATATAGAGTAGACCGCCGCCAATTCGTGCAAGGTGGATTTTTGCTCAGTAAGCCAGCGCTGCTCAACGATATCACGAGAGCGATCATCTAGCGTCCCCATTGCTTCAATCAACGCGGATGAATTATTGGCTTCCCAATCAGACTCTTCTACCATCTCAGCTGGATCTATACCGTCCTCTAAGAACAGCTGCGGCGCGTAACGTCCGTCGTCATCATCGCTCGATTGGGTCTCAAAAGAGGCGTCATAAGAGGTCAGGCGCGACTCCATCTCTAGCACTTGCTTGCGAGTGACGTTGAGATCGTTCGCAATCGCATCTGCCTCTTCTAAAGTCAGCTGATTGTTGGTCTTTTTTAGGCTACGTAGGTTAAAAAATAACTTACGATGCGCTTTGGTGGTCGCCACTTTGACAATGCGCCAGTTACGAATCACAAACTCGTGAATCTCAGCTTTGATCCAGTGCACGGCAAAAGACACCAAGCGCACGCCCTTATTCGGATCGAAGCGCTTGACCGCTTTCATCAAGCCCAGATTGCCTTCTTGAATCAGATCCGCTTGCGGCAAACCATAGCCTGAGTAGCTACGCGCGATATGTATCACAAAGCGCAGATGCGACATCACCAGTAACCGCGCGGCCTCAACATCGCCCTCATCATAGTAGCGGTGTGCAAGCTCTTGTTCTTGCGTTGGGGTCAAAATAGGGATTTGGTGCACAGTATTAATATAAGCGCCTAGGTTTACCCCAGGAGCCGACAAGTGAGTCGGCATGGCCGGTACTAAATCGCGAGTGCTGGTTTTTTCTAAGGCACTAGCGTCGTACGGCGGTCGTTTTGCTGCCGCTTCTAACGCTGCTGTGCGAGCAGCATTTTGCTCAGTAGTCACTTTGTCATTACTGCGAGGTTTTTTTGGTGGTGACGATTTTTTTGTCGCAGAATCAGTGGAAGAAGTAGTCATATCTTTGACCTTAATCAAGTAAATAGGCAAATAAATAAACAAGTATGCAAAGTAGAATAATTATAGTAATTGTAAAGGATAGCTGTCGTTAGTTGCTATCGGTTTTGGTAATGATGAAGTGAAATATTGTATCGGCTTGCTGCGCGGCTTTGTTATGCCTAGCTTCATCAGTAGCAGTAACCGCTTCATCATTGCGGATATCGGTTACCGTATTAACTAACAGCTGTAGCCTCTCTGTATTGGCCGTTTGCGATTGCCGACAAAAGGCAGTGATGTCTGCTTGCGAGTTGGGATCAGTAGCAACAACATATAAAGACTCACCGATAGCGACATCACGCAAAGCCACTTTTGTCTTTAATAATGGCATCGGACAAGCCAAACCGCGACCATCAACGTAACCTTTTATGAGAAGGGCAGAGTCCGCTTCTATTCTCGTTTTATTATCCAAGTGTGACCTTATCTCGCTGATATAAGAAGCCGGTAATAGCGCTAACAAATCAGCGATAACTTGCTGCTCATTGGCAGACAAGCTCGATGAGAGCGTTATAAAATAAGGGGCAGATACCGTAGTTTTAGACGCAGCTGACATAAATCAAACCTTGAACGATAAATGCTTATTATAACAAACTGCTAGGCTAGAAGAGCAGTTGAATATTATCATCACAGTGTTTGATGTTTTAGCATGGCACAATAATGTTACTTAACCGTGACGCTTGCTGAGATATTAGTAGTCAGTCTGAGCCAACAATTGACGTTATACCCTCAAGCTTATATAGTCAAAACAGCCAAGAACCCTACTATAGTCAGTGCGAAATAAAGTCGATATGCTAAATATTAACGTGCAACTGCTATTCATTTTTCTTGCGTGCTGTGTCTACGCTGTTTCGATGTTGCGCAGCTCTCATTGTCAAGATGAATCCTAGCTGCACTGCATCGGTTTTAAAGTGATTCAACTATATCAGCGTTCGGTATTTGCCTGTGTTGCTTAAATAATAGGATACTCATTTGAAGTTTATTTATCGACCATCAACGCCAAGTGTACTCGTGCTGGCACTGCTGCTCAGTAGTGTCAGTTATGGGGCGAGCGTAACGCCAAGTCGCCTTGAGCCGCTTGCCACGCCAACAGTGTCCACCTCGGCTTTTAGCGCTTGGCAGCAGCCGTCCGATGAGCTTGATTTGCCCAATTTGCAAGGGCAGGCGCTGAGCTTTGCTGATCAATATCAAAATAAGCTCATTGGTGAATGGTCGCTACAAAACATCAATGGCCAGGCCAAGATGGAGCATGACCCTTGGATTCAGGAGACGATGAAGGCGATGACTTGGCGACTCAACGCTCAAGCTCGTCAGCAAGCGCCGTTGGCTTTAGTGATTATTGATAATCCAAGTATCAATGCCTTTGCTGCACCCGGCGGGGTTATCGGTATCAACACGGGGACGATACTCGCCGCCAATAGTATGGACGAATTGGCGAGCGTCGTTGCTCACGAAGTGGCGCATATCAGTCAGCGCCATTATGAGAGCGGTGCAGACGCGCGCAAAAAAGCGCTACTGATGCAAATCGGCGGTATGCTCGCGGCGATAGCTGCCTCCGCAGTCGATGGCGATGCGGCAGCAGCAGTGATGATGGGCTCGCAGACGGCGACTATGAATAGCAGCATGGCCTTTAGCCGTAGTAATGAGCGCGAAGCGGACCGGGTGGGCATGCAGATCATGACGCAGGCAGGCTACGATCCACGCGCTATGCCGAGATTTTTTGCGACGATGAACCAAAAGAGTCAGCTCAATCAAGTCGAAAACCGCTATTTACCAAGCTTTGTGCGCTCACATCCTTTGAGTAATGAGCGCTTAAGCGAGTCGCAAGCCCGTGCTCAGCAGTATGCGCCTTTATCTTTGACGCAGCAGCAGCGCCATCAAGCGTTGTTTGATTTGTTATATTGGCGCGTGCAAGTCATGGGCCAGCATACCTCAGAAACGGCGCTGACTACCGCCGCGGTCAGCAGTCCTGGCGCTAAGCTTGCCTTGATGTATTGGTACAGTCAGCAGCAACGTTTCGATGATGCCGAGCAGCTAATGGAGGAGCTGTCAGCGCTACCAGCAAGTCAGCTGCAGATACTAGAGCCATTATTATCTATCAACTATAGCCAAGTGCTCAGTGAACAAAACAAATGGCAGCGAGCCGTAGAAGTTTTAAGCGCGCAGCAGCGCCTCTATCCTGAGCGCCGTGATTTGCGGCTATACTTAGCAGAAGCCCTCACCAGTAATAATCAGCCACTACAAGCGCAAGCTCTACTTAAGCCGTTAACCCAAGAGCAAGCCAGTGACCGCTACGCTTGGCAAAGCTTGCAATTGGCTAACGAAAAACTCGCTAAAACCTCAAGCTCAGCGGCTATCAAAGCGATTTCGACGATTAATGCTCTGCGCTATCGCAGTCATGATCAGCTCTGGAATGGACGTTATGATTCGGCATTGACGTCTTTGACGCAAGCTAAGCAACTGGCTGAGAAAATGCCAAACTCTTCTGGTCGTAGTCCGTTATTAGCCAGTATCAAAAAAGAAATCAGCGAAGTAAAAACCGCCCAAGACTTTAAGCCTTAAGCGGTTAGGAGGGACGAAGTTCGCTATAAACCGAGCGCGTGCAATCAGTGCAAATCTAGCCTTGCAGCGCTTCTTTGACCAGTCTTGAGATAACCGCGGGATCGGCGCGGCCTGCGGTTTTGGTTTTCATAGCGCCCATAACGCTGCCCATATCGCGCATGGAGGTAGCGCCCTGTTCGCTAATCTCTTGGTTGACTAAGGCGGCAAGCTCGTCATCATCCATCTGTTTTGGCATAAACTCATTGATAATGTCAATCTCGAACTGCTCTTTACTCGCCAAGTCATCACGGCCATTCGCGGTAAAAATAGCCAAAGACTCTTGACGCTGTTTGAGCTGCTTTTGTAGTATCTCTAGAACGCCCGCATCATCTAGCTCCACTTTACGGTCGATTTCGATTTGCTTGACGACAGATTGTACATTGCGCATGACTTTGACGCGCTCAAGCTCGCGGGCTTTCATAGAGGTGACAATAGTATCTGCTAGCTTTTGCTTAATAGAGCTCATAATGGTGGCTAATCCTTGTTTATAGGGTGCTTTTTGGTGTTGTAATATAAATTTCGATGGGTAATAAGATGAATAATAAAAAGTGTAGCACAAAAAACGCCACTGATATCTATTGATAACAGTGGCGCTGATGTACGACTACTGATGTACGGCTAACTGATAGCTAGCAATTAGTACATACGCGTAGTACGAATAGTGTCGCGTTGCAGCTTTTTCTTATAACGCTTTACCGCAGCGGCTTTTTTGCGCTTGCGCTCTTGCGTTGGCTTTTCATAAAACTCACGCTTACGTACATCTGACAATACGCCAGCTTTTTCGCAAGCACGTTTAAAACGACGGATAGCGATATCAACGGGTTCGTTTTCTTTGACCTTAACTGCAGGCATGAAGACTCCTTATAGGGATGAGATACAAAGGCATTAGTTTGGCTGTGTATTAGTATTTAGCGCTAATATCTCAAAATTCGCGCATCAGCTCAAACTAGGATAAGTTTGCACAGAAGTACAAGGGCGGTAATTCTACCTAAAATCATCAATAAAGTCAAGGATTTTGGTGTGCTTATCGTCACTCAGCGACTGATTATAAAAAGACAAATTCTGCGTTATTAGAGCACCTAGAGTTACGTTACTTGAAGTATTTACAGATCAATACCGTCTAATTTGGTTGTTTATCTTATAAAGTTTCTTATTTGCCTTATAAAGTAATACTCACTAAGTCACAAAAATCCCGATAAAACACCTTATGACGATAACGGCTTTAACCGAATTTATGCTATGATAATTGCAACAATTCAGTAAGCTTTATCGGTTTTTATATCAATTTTAGTGAGGATGTTGGAATGAGAAAAACGGCACTAAACACAGCATTGTGGACGACTCTAGTGGTCAGCTTGGGCGTTAGTCTTAGCGCTTGTAGCGATGGTCATGAAGCAGTAACAGCGCCAGAGCGAGCCGAGCAGGCTGCTGAGATTGCTCGTGCCAATGCTCCTGAAGCAGAAGATATGGATTTTGCAGAAACTGAGCCTATGGTTGTCGAGACGACTGAGACGGCAGAAGTTGACGCTGGTGATGCTGAAGCTGAGGTGGCAGCGGTAGAAGAGCCTGCAGCCTCTGAGGATTTAGCCGTCAACGTTGGCGCTGAGCTCTATAACAAGCAATGCATGGCCTGTCACGCTACCGGTCTGCTCAATGCACCAAAATTCGGTGACGCTGAGGCTTGGGCACCGCGTATCGAAAAAGGCGTAGAGACTTTGACCACTCATTCAGCGGAAGGCTTTAATCAAATGCCAGCGCAGGCTTATAATGGCGTGACCGAAGATCAAATCAAAGCTGCTGTTGAATATATGATTGCCGAAGCCAGCTGATAGCCGTTATTCGCTCTTGAAATTTGTTAAACGAGCCGTCATTGTGTGCTAACAATGGCGGCTTTTTGGCTTTAGGGTCAGGGTCTGTTATTAGCACATACAGGGTAATAACGCAGCGACCCCATAGTAAGATAAAGATAGTAAGATAAAGGCGATAGCATGAAAGTATTAGGGTTAGAGACTTCTTGTGACGAGACGGGTCTGGCGATCTTTGATAGCGAGCAGATTAACAGCGCTAATAAGGGCCTAGTTGGGCAAGTATTGTACTCACAAATTGAGCTGCATGCTGTCTATGGCGGCGTGGTGCCTGAGCTGGCGAGTCGCGACCATATTCGCAAATTAGTGCCACTACTCGATGAGCTGCTAGCGCAGTGTGATATGAGTAAAAACGACATTGATGCTATCGCCTATACCAAAGGCCCAGGCCTTATTGGCGCGCTGATGACGGGCGCGCTGTTTGGTCGTAGCTTGGCGTTTGGCTTAGGTATTCCGGCTATCGGCGTGCACCATATGGAAGGCCATCTGCTTGCGCCTTTGATGGGCGCTAATCCGCCGCCGTATCCGTTTGTCTCTTTGCTCGTCTCAGGTGGCCATACCCAGCTGATCGCGGCTAAAGGCATCGGCGAGTATGAGATACTAGGCGAGTCCATCGATGATGCGGCAGGGGAGTGCTTTGATAAAGCCGCTAAGATGTTAGGCTTGCCTTATCCTGGTGGTCCAAATATTGCCAAGCTTGCTGAAACGGGTAACCCAAACGCCTATGAGCTGCCGCGGCCAATGCTGCATCGCGGCCTCGATTTCTCCTTTAGTGGCATGAAAACAGCAGTGCATAATCTGATTAAAGATACCCCGCAGTCCGGTGGCTCAGGCAATAGCGCTGATAGCGATCCGCAAGTACGCGCCGATATTGCCGCAAGCTTCCAACACGCGATGGTCGATACGCTAGTAAAAAAATGCGTCAAAGCGCTTAAACAAGCGAATATGACCAGACTCGTTATCGCGGGCGGCGTCAGTGCCAACACACATCTGCGCGAGACGCTAGAGACTGAGCTGACGAAAATTAATGCGACTGTACATTATGCACCGCCAGCACTGTGTACAGATAATGGCGCAATGATTGCTTATGCTGGATTTGAGCGCCTAAACGCTGGACAAACGGATGATCTGGCAGTGAGCTGTGTGCCGCGTTGGCCATTGACAGAATTACCAGCACTGTTGCCTGCAGTATAACGTTCAAAAGCCATACAAATTAAGGATAATATATGCAGTGGCTAGCAATAGGCTTAGGAGCGGCATTAGGCGCGTGTTTACGTGGCTATTTAGCGCGCTTTAATCCACTGCATCATTGGATACCACTTGGCACGCTTGGCGCAAATGTCTTGGGCGGCCTGCTAATTGGCCTTGCGCTCGTCTGGTTTGAGCGTATGGGTAGCAACTTATCTGATCATGTGCGTGTGTTTGTGATTACTGGCTTTTTGGGTGGATTGACGACCTTTAGTACCTTTAGTGCTGAAGTGTTTGGCTTTATCCATGATGGACGGCTGCTGGCAGGTCTGGCGTTGATCGGTCTGCACGTTGGATTGACACTGCTGGCAACCGCGCTTGGGTTTTATTTTTTTAAGCTGGTCTTGTAAGCTTTGCTAGATATTACTCGTTTAATGGTTTGGTTTAAGTGGTTCCATTGTACCAGTCTGTTTTAGGTGGTCTGTTAATAGGTTTGAAGGGTGAAATAGCTGGTTCTGTTGGGGTATACTCAAACTAGGATTTAACGAGACTTAACTGTACGAATTAGGATAATCATGACGATATTAAGGCTCATAGGCATTTTTATTTTAAATACTATAGGAGTCTTAGTAATCGGATGTACAGAGCAAAAAGATCCAAATGAGCCAGTTACTGCTTATATACTAGCAGAAATATCAGATAAGGTGTTTGTTACTACCTTTCCACGTTGTAACTACGAAGATGCCTACGACTTAGATGAGTTCTCAACAAAAAGTGTTGTTTTCAACTTTCAAGCTAAGACTTTCTCTGGAAACTTAAATAATGAATTTCATTGCCCTTCTGAGGACTTAGGGATGGTGTTTAGAACTACTATATTGCCTTTATATAAGCTTGAAGGCAAGGTCGTTAAAGACAAGAGTTATTTCTACTTTCCTTACTCTAGAAATAAAGTATTAGAACAGATACCTCATGTAGAATATTTACGTATTGATTCTACACAAGCAATGTTAATAATTGAGGGTATGCAAAATCAGACTAGTCCATTGAAGTTAGTGTTTACAACTTACGACGAAGAAGGGTTGAGCAGCTTTCATAACTATTATCGCTTATATACCTTATTAGATAATGATTTTGAATTACAGTATCAAATTAGAATTATGAATGATGACTATAACCAAAGATTTAATATAAGTGGTTACGATACGCAATTTGCGCAAGCGTTTAAAGATGTCATAGCAGCTGATGGTCGAGTGCTAGATCATCCCGAAATCATCCAAGGTTTTGTCGATAATAATGAGCGAGTCATAGAGTTTTTTAAAGCTCATGGACAGATCATTACTAAAATCGAATTCGATAAGATCAACGATGCTGATCACACAGTAGAATAGTTTCCGAGTAATGGCTTTGAGCAATGTTAAACTCATTTACCATAGCACCCATAGTTAGAATACGTTCGGTGCCTGTATAGCGCACCGATCACGAATAGAATATGCATGGTAAGTACACCATGAAGTACACTGCTGTTAATTCAACAACTCGAACCATTGCTACCACTAGCCTACAGCCATAGATTCAAGTCCTCACTAGGGAACCGTATTCTTAGCTTGAGCTAAACATATATTTTTGGGTGTACCGGATTTTTGTCTTACCACCTCACTCTATAAAAAATTCAAATTTCATACTGTATGTCGATCGAATATTAGTTCGATTAGATTAAAAACTTCCTTCTCGTCTAAAATTGATCCATTGTATAGCATAGGTTTTAATGGTTTTCCTATAGAGCTACCTGCTTTTAGATAGATAGTCAATATCCAGTGATTAGTACGACCGCGAGTTAAAGGGTGTAAATCTAACCTTTCGATATCTCGCCATAATATTAAGTGTTGCTGATTTGACTTAAACACATGAAAAAAAGAAATTCCAGCTTGTTCAATCGTTACTATTGGCTTTTTACCTAACCAAATATAAGATAAAAGTAAAAGACCAAAGCTACCACCTCCTATGAGCAACCATCCAATACTAACTATAATCCAATCTCCTTCTTGCTTAGCGATCGGAGCAACAAAGCAACCCAGAATAAATATAAATATCGAGCCAATTATATTTATGAAGTGCTGTTTGAGGGTGTAAGTCAGTTTGATTGGATAAGGAACTAAATTGTTACTCATTTTTATCCCCTTTTTTGAAATGATTCATAATTTATTTTAGTATCAACTCTACGTTCAAGTCCTTTTACTAAATCGGCCATTAAATCTTTATCCGTTTGTCTGCTCAAAAAATCCAACAAATTATCAGCTGTGTATTTCTTTAAATGTATACGTGTTCTAAGCCTTTAGTAAAAATCATACTATGAAAGACGTAATATTTAGTTAGAGTATGGACTAGTCTGCAACTCGCAACTATCTTCAAAAACTAAATATTGTTCTCATAACGAGTGTTATGACAAATAAAGCTCTAAACCGGCTTAACAATCCCATCAAGTAAACTCGCAAAACCCTGCATGTACGCCATATCTTGGTTCGCCGTGCGCGTTGCTGCATAAAGCTGACAATGCACGCCATCGCCCAACGGACGCGAGACCACCCAACCTTTTTTTTCATACTCGCTTACTACCCAATCGGGCAGGGCTGCCACGCCGCGCTCGCTTGCCACCAATTGAATCAGCATTGCGGTCAGCTCCGTGGTGCGAATATCGGCAAAGCTCACATCGCTTGGCGTCATAAAATTAGCAATAATATCGAGGCGTTTGGCTTCTACCGGATAGGCAATCAATGTCTCATTAACCAAATCATTAGGTTCAATAAATTCTTGCGTCGCTAAATCATGTGTTGGTGACAGCACCAAGCGACTCTCATATTCAAACAATGGCTGATAGCTGATACCGTCGAGCGGTAAATCACTGGTGGTAATAAGCAGATCAATATCACCTTCCATCAGTAAATGATGCGGCTCCGGCTCAAAGCCAGTGGCAAAGTCCAGCTCGACATCCGACCACTCGCGGCGATAGTGATTGAGTATTGGCATCAGCCAATCAAAGCAGCTATGGCACTCAGAGGCCAGGCGCAGGCGACCAGCCTGCCCATGGGCAAGGCGCTTTAGGTTGGATTTGGTGCGGGTGACTTGCGGTAGGATGCTGTCGGCCAGTGCCAGTACTATCTTACCTGCTGGGGTAAAGCTCAGCGGGCGCGTGCGGCGATTAACGAGGCTGATATCGTAGTAGTTTTCTAACTCTTTGAGTTGATGGGATACCGCAGACGCCGTGATATGTAGCTCGTCAGCGGCGGCGGCTAGTGAGCCATGGGCTCTAAGCGCGGTTAAGGTATTGAGATGACGAAGCTCTAGCATAAATAGCTCGGTAGTGAGGATGAAGTGCATTCATTATAAGCGATAAAGTGCTGAAGTTCACTCATAGCTAATAACTTCTCTAGCGACGACGTAATAATAGCTGTGAGATGACGACCAGTACCAAAGAGGCTGCCAGTAGCAACGTTCCGACAGCATTATCCTCAGGTTTTAGTCCTGAGAAGCGTTAAAAAATTGCACTGCAATTTTAGCTTTGCAAGGGAAATTCTTTAAATAGAATTTCCAAGAAGCTTTTGTAAGGTTTTAAAGCTAGTCTAAAGGCGCCAGCCTACAACAGACCCTACTAACTTAACGCTTACGCAATAAGAGCTGCGAGATAATCACTAATACTAATGAAGCAGCTAACAACAGCGTGCCGACGGCGTTGACCTCAGGCTTAAGACCGACACGCACCATAGAATATATCCGCAGCGGCAGGATCTCATAGCTAGGGCCAGTCACAAAGGTCGAGACCACCACATCATCGAGTGATAAGGTAAAAGCCAATAACCAACCCGCCATTACCGCAGGCATAATCACCGGAATCAGTACCGTACGGATCATCGTCGACTCAGATGCACCCAAATCGCGCGCCGCCTCCATCAGCCGCTCATCTAAGCTGCTTAGGCGTGCAAAGACAGTAATGACCACGAACGGCAGGCAAAAAGTGATATGCGCTATTAGTAAAGAGACAAAGCCTAGCTGTAAGCCTATCAATAAAAACAGTGCCAGTAGTGAGATAGCTAGGACAATCTCAGGCGACATCATTAGTACAAACAATAGGCCATTTAATAGCCCTTTACCGCGAAAATCATAGCGATGTAGCGCCATAGCGGTCAAAGTACCGATCAAAGTAGAGACAGTCGCTGCGATGAGTCCTAAGACGATAGAGTGCCAAAAAGCATCGAGCATCGCTTGATTATTAAACAGCGACTCGTACCATTTGAGGCTAAAACCGCCCCAGTTATAGCCCGTCTTAGACTCATTAAAAGACATGACTACTAGGACAATAATGGGTAAATACAGCAGTAGATAGATTAAGCTTAGATAGCCCTTGGCAAACAAATTTCCTAGTTTTAGCGGTTTATTGGTTTTTGTCGAGGGTTGGTTCTTACTCATTGAGTTAGCAGAATTAGCAGACATCAGGCCACCTCATTGAAGTCAGTTTTGCCAATGCGTTTACTACTAGCGCGATAAGCTAAGAGTAATACCGCCATCGCAAGCGTCAATAACACACTAGCCGCCGCACCAAATGGCCAGTCGCGGGCATCTAAAAATTGATTTTTGATGATATTACCAACGAGTAGGTTGCGCGATCCGCCCAAGATATCAGCGACATAAAACATGCCCATCGCCGGTAGCAGCACGAGTAAGACACCAGAGATGATACCGGGCGTTGTAAGTGGCAACACTATGTGCCAAAAAGTCTGCCGCCTGCTTGCACCCAAATCTTGTGACGCCAAGAGCATGTCATCACGCAAGTCAGTAAATACCGCGTACAACGGCAGCACCATAAAGGGGAAGAGGAGATAAGTTAGGCCAACGATCACCGCGCCTTGGGTGTAGAGCATATTGATAGGCGTCTCGATGATACCGATGGCAAGCAGTGCCTTATTAATAAGGCCATTCGTCGCTAGTAGCAGCTTGAGCGCATAGACCCGCACTAAGGAGTTGGTCCAAAACGGTAATATCAGCAGCAGCATAAGCAAAGGCTGCCAGCGCAGATGAACACGAGAGACCAGCCAAGCAAACGGATAACCGAGTAATAAGCACAGCACAGTAGTAATACCCGCCATCCATAACGAATGGGCAAACACCTCAAAATACAGCGGGTCAAGCAAGCGTAGATAGCTGTCAATAGTGACAGGTAAGCTGATAAAATCGCTCGTATCGCGTGTCAAAAAACTGACCGCAATGACTAAGATATTGGGCAGTAGCGCAAATATCAGCAGCCAGCCCCATATCAGCCATAAGGTAACCGTGCGAAAAGCGCCTTTACTAGTCAAGCTACTACCCGCCATTAGTCCATATCCTTTTGCATAGCGTTAGGGCCTCTCATAGTATCGGCGCTCACCGCTTCAGCGGCTGCATGATTGAAAGCCGCGTCATCAGCCGTACCATCGCTAGTAGAGGTGTCATTTGGTAATAGCCACTCCCAACCATCGACCCAAGAGACTTTTACCGCCTCATGCATTTTGTAATCAAAGCTTGGATCTTCTTCATCGAAGAACTCTGAGGCTTTAATGATATGGCCGTTTTCAAGCTCAATGATCGAGTCTAAAGTGCTACCTTTATAATTGCTTTCAATCACACGGCCTAGTAAGCCTGTATGCGTCTCATCTTTAGGATCATAAATCCGCAGATCCTCAGGTCGTAGTAGGAGGTTGACCTTGTCACCGACTTGCACGGCATTGGCAAAATCAGGACGGCGCAGATTGCGTAGATGAGGGGCGTCAGTTGTATGATCCTGCGCTTCACAGACCTCAACTTCGATACGGCCATTGGTGATCTGGCCATTGCGATCAGGCTGATCAGGATAGACGCCGTGTACTTTTGCTTCAAAGAGATTGGCCTCGCCGATGAATTTGGCGGTGAATAAATTGGCCGGAGTTTCATAGATTTGGATAGGGGTGCCAATTTGTTGGAATCTACCGTCTTTCATCACGGCAATGCGGTCCGACATCGATAGCGCCTCTTCTTGATCATGAGTGACAAAGACAAAGGTAATGCCAAGCTCGCGCTGCAAGCGCTTGAGCTCTGATTGCATCTGCAAGCGTAGCTTATGATCGAGGGCGGAGAGTGGTTCATCAAGTAATAATAGTTTAGGGCGATTGATAACGGCGCGGGCAATAGCGACGCGCTGCTGCTGGCCACCAGACAGATCTTGCGGACGGCGATTGGCTAGATGCTCCATCTGCACCATAGCTAACATCTCACGCACGCGGGTTTGTATCTCCGCCTTAGGCACTTTTTTAATCTTTAGGCCATAAGCGACGTTTTGCGCGACTGTCATATGCGGAAATAAAGCGTACTGCTGAAATACAGTATTGACCGGACGCTTATCAGCGGGCAAACCTGCCATTTGCACACCATCGAGTTGAATCTTACCAACGCTTGGTTGCTCAAACCCTGCAATCAGACGCAGCAAGGTAGTTTTGCCGCAACCAGACGGCCCAAGCAGCGTCAAAAACTCGCCATGCTTGATGTCGAGCGTGATGTCCTTGAGGACTTCGGTCTGATCGTAAGACTTTTTGATACCTGTCAGTTGCAGTAGCGTCTTACCAGTAGCATCTGTGCTATTAGTCTGAGTGCTATCAGTCTGAGTGTTATTGGTTTGAGCAGTGGGCGCGGGCGAGTCAGTCATGAACGAAAGTCCTGATTATCCAAATCAATCTCATATATAGCGAGAGTCAAGTGCGGGTTATTATAACAAACCCGCTGCGCAAATAAGTGCAAGTTCAGTATCGATTACAAGAGCTTGCTGGTTAGTCATTGTAATAAAAGAGCAAACCGCTCGTAACCATAAAAAGCAAATTTTCATTATTAATCGCTTTTTTATTGCTATACAATTATTACGATTACTGGTTGAATAAAGTCTTTACCAGTGACTACTTTATGATCTAAGTGAGCGGGTTTTGAAGCCTGTGCTCGTAGCCAATTATCTACCCATATCTACCCAAAAGTTATTTAAGGATATCTTATGACAGCCGAGAACCGCCCAGCAACAGGCGCTGAAGCATTAGAGATGTTGAAGCAAGGTAACGCCCGCTACGTGGATAGTCTCACCAGTACCGATGAATATATGCAGCGTCGTCCAGAGTTGGTCAAAGATCAAAATCCATTAGCCATTATTTTGGGCTGCTCGGATGCACGAGTACCTGTTGAGATTGTCTTTGATCAAGGCTTGGGGGATTTGTTTGTCATACGTGTGGCGGGCAATGTGGTGGCGCCATCACAGATTGGCTCAATCGAATTTGCCGCCGAAGCCTTTGGCACACAGTTGGTGGTAGTCCTTGGACATTCAAAATGCGGCGCGGTCACGGCCTGCGTTGAGACCTTGATCAATCCTGATCAGAACTATTCACCTAATTTGCAATCGATCGTTGATCGCATTCGCCCAAGTGTCTATAACTTGCATGAGCTGGCGACCGCCAATGGTCAAGACGTCGATGCCGATGAGCTGGTTGATCGCTCTATCCGTGCCAACGTGCGCATGTCAGTGAGTCAGCTCAAACATGGATCGCGGGCACTAGAGGATTTGACTAACAGTGGTCAGCTACTTGTTGTCGGTGCTGAGTATGACCTAGAGACAGGTAAGGTGAGGTTCTTAGACAGCTAATATATATCTAAACATGAACATACTTTGTTCATATTCTTACAAAACCCTATCAATTATTTTGCCATTTTTTATTATGATGAAAGAGCCAAGCGAATTGCGATCATCGTGATTCGCTTATTTATAACTGCATTTTCTAAATTATATTGGGATAATTATGTCTACTCCATCTAGTAATAATAACGCAACCATCGCACAGCCTGCGAGCAGTATCAGTACAGATGGCGTCCAGTCAATCTCTACGCAAACGACAGGTTTTACGTTTAACCACACTATGCTACGCGTCAAAGATCCTGCCAAGTCATTGGCGTTTTATACTGGCGTGTTGGGTATGACGTTGCTTGCGGTCAAAAAATTCCCTGATATGGAATTTGATCTGTATTTCTTGGCAAAGCTAACTGAGAGCGAGCGTGAGAACCTGCCTACTGGTGATGATTTAGAAATCTTTGCTTTCCGTCAGCGCGGTATCTTAGAGCTGACCCATAATTATGGCACTGAGACAAAAGCTGACTTTAGCTATCATGATGGCAACCAAGACCCTCAAGGCTTTGGGCATATTTGTTTTAGCGTACCGAACCTAGATGAAGCCATCGCTTGGTTTGATAAGAACGATGTTGAGTTCAAAAAACGTCCAGAAGATGGCAGCATGAAAAACATTGCCTTTATCAAGGATGTTGATGGCTACTGGATTGAAATCGTACAAGCTGATTTGATGTCATAACTGGCAAAACAGTAGTGAGATGTTCATTTATTTATCCCCTTAAACGCGCGCTAAGACAGCAATAGGAGCAACCCTTTATGCCCACCCCCGACGTGAGTCGCCTATCGAACACGCTAACCGATGGTGTAACCATCTATCAACAAGTGGTCTATACCACGCAAGACTTGGCAAGTGGCTTTATTGAGCGCATTCCATATTTTGTAGCGGCGCTCATTGTGTTGGGGATTTTTTGGCTGTTGTCGATTATTTTTAAAAAAGTCGTGCATAAAACCTTAGGCGCGCGCGTGCGTCATCAGAACTTAGTAAAAGTGTTTCAGCGCATAGGCGGGGCACTTATTCTGTTTATTGGCTTTATGATCGCCATGGTTGTCGCTATTCCAGGATTTACACCAGCCAAATTAATCGGCGCGCTGGGTATTGGTTCGGTGGCGATTGGTTTTGCCTTCAAAGACATCTTCCAAAACCTGCTCTCTGGTATTTTATTGCTGATCTCAGAGCCGTTTCGTATTGGTGATCAGATTGTCTCAGGCGACTACGAAGGCACCGTTGAAGACATTAAGATTCGTGCAACGACGATTAGAACCTATGATGGTCGGCAAGTAGTGATTCCAAACTCGGAGCTGTATACCTCGGCATTAACCGTCAATACCGCCTACAAACAGCGCCGCTTGCAAGTGGCGGTCGGTATTGGTTATGAGGATGATATCGAAACAGCAAAAGCTGAGATTCTACAAGCTTTGGATAAAGTTGATAGCGTATCGAGAAAAGCGACGCCAAGCGTAATTGCGACAGGGTTTGGTGGTTCATCTATGGATTTGACAGTACGTTGGTTTATTGATAACGGCACTCAGGCTAATAAAGTCGCTTCTATTCATCAAGTCATTGTAGAAGTCAAAAAAGCGCTGGATGCAGCCGGTATCAATATTCCTTTCCCTATACGTACAATAGATTTGAGCGATCCTTCAGTGAAATCTATTGTTAAGCAGATAAATAAGGAGCAAGATGACAATGTTAATGATGATGATAATGCCAAAAAAGCAGAGACAGAGTAATTTGCTTAGAGCGTTATTTCAAAGAGCTGCGTTAGCGTGAGATTTTTTGGCAATAAAAAACCGCTATATCATCTGATATAGCGGTTTTATTTTCTGCTCTTAGCAGTAACGGATCGTCAGTCTTTAATCTTAGTCAGTTTTGACTTTAAAGTCGGTATGACATGACTTACAGCTAGCGCCTACTTTTTTAAAGGCAGGTGCAAAGTCATCGACGCTAGAGGCGCTCTGAGCGGCGTTATTCAATTCAGCGGTCACTTGTTGAAATTTCTCTGACTCAGCGACAAAGCTTGCATTATCGCTCCAAACGGCTTCGGTCGCATTACCAATGGCTTCTTGGTTTTCAAAATGTGCCCAAGGGTTTTGTGACGCTTCTGCCAAAAATGAGGTTTGGTCTTTTAAAAGCTCTGCATCAAAGGTATCTGGCGCTTTTACCATATCGCCTATAATACCCATCGCATCACCATAATCTTTCATAATATCTTGACGGGCTTTGACATCAGGGTCTAAAGGTGCGCTACAAGCAGTTAGGCCTAGAGCAGCAGACATCAAAGCGATGCCAAAGATAGATTTTATTGGGGTTTTGCGGTGAAGGGATAGCATATGCAAACTTCCTTATTTAATGGCTATTAAGTTAGGCGCATTATCTCATGCTTTACCTAGATAGTGGCTGTTGTTAAAGGGTGATTCTCAACTAAAAAAAAGTAGTACAAATTAAAAGTATGATAAAAGTACCCTTATTTTTTATACTTATTGCCCTAAATATATAGGGTGCAGCGATGAGTTGTGTAGAGTATTTGTGTAATTGATCCGTTATAAAGGCTCTGTAACGATAAAGGTCAGCTATAAAAGCTGACCTAAAAGTGAGTCTTCACGTATAGCGGACTATACTGCTGATTACCATATCTACTGTCAATAGCATCGCGCTATAAACTGTACCATAAGTAGTTTATAAAACACTTGTCGGTAAAAGTAGCGTTCATTGTATCGTCAAAAGCTATAAATTCAACCAATCACGCGGCTTCAAATAATAATCAGTCAGCTCAAACTCAGCCGTGCCGGGGCTTGGCTCAAAACGATAGTGCCAACTGGCAAGCGGCGGCATACTCACTAAGATCGACTCAATACGGCCGTTGCTCTGTAGGCCAAATAGCGTACCACGATCATAGACTAAGTTATACTCGACGTAGCGACCGCGGCGATAGAGCTGAAACTCACGCTGTGCTTCGGTATAAGGCATATCTTTACGCTGCTCAAAAATCGGCATGATACCGTCAAGATAACCATTGCCAACGGCCTTCATAAAGTCAAAACACGTCTCAAAATCCCAGCCGCGACTCTCTGTACTGACGTCGTCATAAAACAAACCACCGATACCACGCTGCTCATCGCGGTGACGCAGATGAAAATACTCATCGCACCACTGTTTGAAATCAGCATAAATATGGTCACCGAAAGGCGCGCATAGATCATGACAGACTTGATGCCAATGCACACAATCAGCGAGTACTGGATAGAATGGCGTTAAGTCAAAGCCGCCACCAAACCACCAAATCGGCGCTTCGCCTTCTGCTTCTGCCACGAACAAACGTACGTTGGCGTGGCTGGTTGGGACATTTGGGTTTTTGGGATGTACCACTAAGGACACGCCCATCGCTTGCGCACGGCGACCAGCAATATTAGGATGGCGCGCGGTCGCTGAGGCTGGCAGATTATGCACATGGATATGGCTGAACATCACGCCTGCTTTTTCGATAACCTCACCATCTGCCAAAATACAAGAGCGGCCGCCGCCACCTTCAGGACGCTCCCAATCATCTGGAGCAAAAGTAGCAGTTCCGCCACCTTTACGCTCTTGCGCTTCTAACGCTTGACAGATATTCGCTTGTAGCTCAACTAAAAACGCTCGTACTCGCGCAATATCGTCGTGAGTAGGGGTGACAGGCTCAGGGTGAGAATGACTGCTAGTGTTATCTGAATGACTCATAAAAATATCTATAGTATCTAGTGTGTTTAGACGCTCAAGGTCTGTGTGTGCCAACTCAGCGCTTATTTATTAAGATGAATGGCAGTATTGAACTCTTTATCGAATAGATGCCCCATGCGATCGCGTTTGGTTGCCAAATAGTCAGCGTTAGCGTCATTGATACCGACGACTAGCGGAATGCGCTTAGCGACTTTGACACCGTTTTCGCTTAGATAAGCAACTTTATCGGGGTTGTTAGTAATGAGATGAACCTCATCCACACCGACGTGCGCAAGCATCGGCTGACACATATCATAAATGCGCGCATCTGCGGGCAAGCCTAACATTAAATTGGCATCTAAAGTATCATGGCCCTGATCTTGTAGCGCGTAAGCACGTATCTTATTGGTCAAACCGATACCGCGGCCTTCTTGACGTAGATATAAGATAGCGCCGCAGCCATTGTCTTGAATGGCCTGCATTGCGGTATTAAGCTGCGGACCACAATCACATTTCAAAGAGCCAAAAGCATCGCCGGTTAAGCACTCAGAATGAATACGAACCAAAGGTATCGGCTGATCGTCTGCATTATCTTGCTTATTCTTCTTATCTATGGGCAAGCCTATGGTCAGCATTACATGCTCTTGACCATCTTCATTCTCAAAGACATGAATATCAAAATCGCCATGATGAGTAGGTAGGGCTGCGCTAGTAATAAATTGGTATGACATTTAAGTCCTGCAAAGGCCGATCATCGGATAATCAAATTCGTCACATTCAAGAACGGCTTTATTATCAATGAGGGTTTATAATTAAGGTTCGTTTATCTGTTTATGATGCTGTACACAAATGATAAGTAGAGATATGTCAGCACCCATAACTATTTGCTATAAGATAAACACCGACTATAAAAATACATAGGGTCTAATATTATAGAGTCTAATATTATAGAGTCTAATATTATAGAGTCTAATATTTTAATATATAGAGTCCAAAAGTGGTTGCGTCTATAGGACTATATTGTTGCTTTTATCTAAAATACTAGGGTCTGTTTAATATTTGCAAATGAGTATAGGGTAGATGCCGATTGAGCAGAAAAACACACAAAGTTCACAGACGATGCACGATGATTGAAGCGACAGATTAAAAAAAATGCTATTATGCCATACTATTTTAACAGATACAGTGACAAGTCTTTGTACTCAGGCTACTGCATCGTCAACATTGCTTGCGATAAATGCAAAGTAATGGGGTATGCTATCAGCGCGTGGCGAGACGGTAATGAGTGTATTAGGTCGATGTCGATAGCCACTGAGATAGCGCCTTCATCGCTTAATTGTGTTTTATACCGCTCGTAGAGTCACTTGTAACATATATAATATAACAGTATGGTAAGGCGATGCCTTGTCAGCAGATTGGTAGGTATAGTACGGTTTATGCAGCAATCCCCTCATTCCTCACAGTCTTATTTATCAGCTGATTCGTCTACGTTACCAGCTTCTCATTCGACTACGCCCGTATCTGCATTGCAGCAAACTTATGTGCAGATTCCGCGTGTGCGTCCAAGCACGCCACTGCTCGATGCTATTGACTTGCCCAAAGACATTAAATCATTAAACACAGCAGAGCTGATAACCTTAGCCGATGAGCTACGGCTGTTTTTGTTGTATTCAGCTGGACAAAGCGGCGGTCATTTCGGTGCCAATCTAGGCGTCATTGAGCTGACTATCGTGCTGCACTATTTATTAGACACGCCAAGCGACCAGATCGTGTGGGATGTGGGGCATCAAGCTTATGCTCATAAAGTCCTGACTGGCCGCCGTGAGCAGCTACATAGTATTCGGTCAAAAGATGGGCTAACTGCATTTCCTGAGCGCGTAGAGTCCGTATATGACACCTTTGGCGTTGGACATTCCTCTACATCGATTTCAGCCGGTTTAGGTATGAGCTTGGCGCTGCGCTATCAAGGCCTCGCGCAAACGGTTGCTTGTATCATTGGTGATGGGGCGATGACGGGCGGTATGGCTTTTGAGGCCATGAACGATGCAGTCCAACAAGATGCCGATCTACTAGTCATTTTGAACGACAACGATATGTCCATTTCTTGTTCTATTGGCGGATTTTCGCGTCATTTAGCAATGCTCTGGGAGTCGGGCTATCAAGTCGATATCTCAGATGCTGGCGAGCCTATTTTATGCCACCGCCCTTATATGCAAGGCTTTGATCGCCGTAAACGCCACAAAGAGATGCGTGACGTGCCGGTGATAGAAGACAATTTATTTAAAGCGATAGGCTTTACTTATTTTGGCCCTTTTGATGGTCATAATATCCCTGAACTGGTGCGTGTGTTATCACTGGCTAAGCAAGTGTCAGGTCCAGTACTGGTGCATATCTATACCACTAAAGGCAAAGGCTTTGCGCCAGCGGAAGCGGATCCTGTGGGTTATCACGCTATTAGCAAACTGCCTGTTGAAACCAGTGCTAAGACCGATGCTACGCAAAATAATAGCACCAATAGCCAACAAACTCATAACGAAGAAAAAAGTGCTGAACAAGCGCCTATTGTTAATTGTGCCGCTACTTCTGCCTTAAAGTATTCGCAAGTTTTTGGGCGGTTTTTGTGCGATAAAGCCGCTACCGATGAGCGTCTGCTGGCTATCACGCCGGCGATGGAGGAAGGTTCAGGCATGACTGACTTTGCGCGTCAGTTCCCAGAGCGCTTTTTTGATGTGGCTATTGCCGAGCAGCATGCCGTCACTTTGGCTGCAGGTATGGCAACGCAAGACGTCAAACCGATCGTCGCTATCTATTCAACTTTTTTGCAGCGCGGCTATGATCAACTGATACACGACGTGGCACTACAAGATCTTGATGTTACCTTTGCTATCGATAGAGCTGGACTTGTCGGTGAAGATGGCGCGACTCATGCTGGAGTCTTTGATTTTGCGTTTTTACGCTGCGTACCCAACATAATAATCGCCGCGCCAAAAGACGAAAACGAGTGTTATCAGTTATTGAACACTTGTTATGAGTATAAAGGTGCCGCTGCAGTCCGTTATCCACGAGGAAATGGCATTGGTGCGGTCATCGAGCGCCCGCTGCAGCAATATAAAGTCGGGCAGGCGGTGGTAGAGTCTGTACTCGGAGATGATAATGCGCCCACTAAGCTTACGATTTTGGCTTTTGGTACTATGGTCGCGACAGCGCAAGAGGCCGCAACTCGTATCATTGATCAAAGCCATAGCAGCGAAGATACGCTACAAGTACAAGTGGTCAATATGCGCTGGGTCAAACCTTTAGATAGCGAGCTGATTGAGTCAATACTTGCGCAAGGAGTGACTCATATCGCAACTTTAGAGGAGCATATGCTTATGGGCGGCGCCGGCAGTGCGGTTAATGAGTATCTCTTTAACGACTCTGCCGCTTTTAGACAGCAGCGGCCTTTACTGCGCAACATTGGGATTACCGATCGGTTTATCGCTCATGGCTCGCAAGCTGAGCAGTGGGCTGATAGTGGTCTAGATGTCATGGGAGTCGTCAAGCAGCTCCAGCAGCTTTTATCATAGAGTTTTTATCTCTAAGTTTTTTTCAGTATTTTTTTTCTTCAATTTTTACATATTATTTTATCACTCAAGTAAATAGGTTATTTATGGAACCCATGGTCGTTATCGCAGCGCGTGCTGCCGAAAAAGTCGGTAAAGAGATACTATACGCGCATCAAAATCGTCACAAAGTCGAGCTAGATACTGAGTCAAAAGGGCTCGATGGTTTAGTGACTCGTATCGACCGCTATAGCGAAGAGTTAACGATTGCCACGCTCAAAGCCAGCTATCCTGACCACTCCTTTTTAGGAGAAGAGTTTGGTAGACAAGACGGCCGCGGCGAAGATGCGGACTGGTGCTGGATTATCGATCCGTTAGATGGCACTAAGAACTTTGTCCACGGTGTACCGCAGTTTTGCGTGTCTATCGCTGTGCAGTACAAAGGCGTCACTGAGCATGGCGTCGTTTACGACCCAGTACGTGATGAGATGTTTTCAGCCAGCCGCGGCAAAGGCGCGCGTTTGAACAACCGCCGTATGCAAGTCACCGATCGCAAAACCTTAGAGGGCGGTCTATTCACTACCGGTCATCCTTTAGAGCGTCATCGTAACGGCGAAGTCGTCTCTTATGCCAAACAGCACTTTGAGAGCTTACAAAAAATCTCTGAGGCGGGCGGGCAAGTACGCCGTCTAGGCTCAGCGGCGCTAGATTTGTGCTACGTAGCTGCCGGTCGTTTTGATGGCTACTTTGAGATGTCTATCAAGCCTTGGGATATCGCTGCAGGCGAGCTGATTGTCACTGAAGCTCGCGGCACAGTCGTCGATCACACCGGCGCTCATAACTCTATGACTTCAGGCTCCATTTTTGCCTGTAATGTCAAACTGTTAAAACCACTTATGCAAACGGTCGTCCCTTGCTGGGGTGACGCGCTACAGTAGTTAACTAACATCAGTTAAACAGCGCTAGGTTTAAATAACTGATGCAAAGCGGTAAAACCAATAGTAAAAACTATTAGCAAAAAGCTGACCTCATAGAGGTCAGCTTTTTTATTGATTCAAGATAAAGCATTAGCCTCGATGACTAACGAATTGATGGCGTCAAATTAGTAGCGAACGCCTAAGCGCTTCTCTGCGCAGATATTCTCAAGCAGGCTCAGCTCCTCTTCCATAAGCAGTAAAATATCCTGTACGCGGGGTAGCAGCTTACTACACGCGGTGATACAAAACTCAATCTTATCTAAGTAAGTCGCCAAAGTAATATTCATCGCCTGCCCATCGACCAAAATGGAGGCTGGATATAGTGCTTTTAGCGGCGCGCCATTCCAGTATAGCGGCTCTTTTGAGCCGGGTACGTTAGAGATAATCAGGTTAAACGCTTGTTTTTTGGGGAATATTCCCGTTAGAACGTTGAGACCCTCCCAAGCGTAAGCGATGGCGCTATAGTTGATAACTTGCGCCTTATTCATGCGGCGAAAGCGGCGCTTACCACTATTCATACTGTCATGAATCAATTGCATCCGCTTAATAGGGTCTTCAAGATGCGTCCCCAAATTAGCCATCAAAAAGGAGATTTGATTACCAGAGGCGCTCTCATCATTACGTAGAGACATAGGAACAAACGCAATCAAAGGCTTGCTCGGTAGCGCCTCCATAGTGAGTAGATAGCGACGGATAGCACCGGCACAAACCGCGAGTACCACATCGTTTTGATTGACACCAAAGGCATCGGCAATAGTATAAAAACGCTGTAAATCATAGGACTGCGCAGCGATACGACGTGAGGCTGAAATACGCTGATTGAGCACACTCATCGGCGCATCAAAGGTACCGACATAATCGGGCTTACCGCTGTGTTTAAAGTTATCGATAAGTTCTGTAAATACCGGCTTGATAGTCGATAGCTGCTCTTTAATGATACGCGAAGTGGAGCGGGCAGTGGGAAGTAGGTTTTCAGCTTTTTTGCCATGACGGGTGATGAGTGACCAGATAGGTAGCGTCACCGGCTCATTGGGTGATTGTGACAACGCTTTTTGTACCAAGCGCATCGCGGCAATGCCATCGACTAATGAGTGGTGAATTTTGAAGTATAAAGCGAAACGCTCAGGCATCCCTTCAGCTTCTGGCAAAATACCTTCGATAACGTGACACTCCCATAGCGGCATCGCTCGATCTAATAGGCGGCTATGCTCTTTGGAGATGTACATGAGCAGCTCACGTACGCGGCCAGGATTAGGCAGCGCTACGTGGCGAAAATGATGCTCAACATCGAACTGATCATCTGTCTTCCAAAATAGCAAGTTTTCTAATACTTGATTAAATGGAAAGCTTGGCGGCACTTCAGAGTTTTGCAGTTGTTGGACGAGCTGATAAACAAATTCGCTATCTTTTCCTTGTTCTTCTTCTGGCAATTCAAATAAAAATAAGCCGCCCACATGCATGGGCTGCTTACGAGACTCAAGGAGTAAAAAAAGCTGATCAACGGCTGTCATTAGTCGCATGCTAAATCCTTTTATGGCAGTAGGGCAATAGAGAGAGAATATAACTAATTCAATTAGGGCGTGTTGAACATTCACAAATGCGCACTGCTGATCGCTACTAGTTTATCAAAGCTGTGTTCTAGTCGTCGTTAAAATTGCAGGTAATGCTTATTGCATTGGCTAGCTGATTTTATTTAAACAGTCGCAACGACTAGGGTGATTTTAGCATCAGCCCTCACGACAGCAACAGGGACAGGACTATTTTTTGCCGCTTTATTGATAAAAATAGACGCTTAGAACGACTAAACTTACCATTTTTATCTGCAAATCGCCTAAAAAATAGTCTCTGTCAGTGCCATGTTCGAATGTTCAACACGCCCTAATATTCACTAAAAATAATATAAAGCAAAGCTCAGCTGATTCTAATGACTACTGAAAGAAATAACCAGTTTGTGGCGAGCTGGCAGTCGCCACTTTGCGCATTGGCATACGCCCTGCTAAGAAGGCGGCGCGGCCAGCACGAACCGCTTGCTTCATAGCCTCAGCCATCAAGACTGGGTTTTGTGCATGAGCAATCGCTGAGTTCATCAGCACCCCATCACAGCCAAGCTCCATCGCTATAGCGGCATCGGAGGCAGTACCTACGCCTGCATCAACTAAGACTGGCACGTTGGCATTTTCAATAATTAAGCTCAGAGTGTGGCGGTTTAGCAGGCCAAGACCTGAGCCGATAAGGCTTCCTAAAGGCATAATAGCAACGCAGCCCATACTCTCTAATTCCTGAGCGACGATAGGATCATCTGAGGTGTAGACCATGACCTCAAACCCATCATCGATGAGCACTTTAGCCGCCTTTAGAGTCTCAGTGACATTAGGGTAGAGGCTTTTTTCATCACCGAGTACTTCAAGCTTGACAAGGTTGTGACCGCCTAATAGCTCACGGGCCAATTTACAAGTGCGTACCGCGCTATCGGCATCGAAACAACCAGCAGTATTGGGTAGTATGGTATATTTATCTGGCGAGATGACTTCTAGTAGATTAGGCTCATCGCTATTTTGGCCGATATTGGTGCGGCGAATAGCGACAGTGACAATCTCAGCCTCAGAGGCAGTAATTGCTTCACCTGTTTGGGTTAGATCTTTATATTTGCCCGTACCGACCAGCAGCCTCGATGAAAATGTCCGGCTACCTACGGTGAAAGTATCTAGCTGGTCTACAGTTGCAGCGCTGTGGTCGTTAGCTGTCGTTATCGCTTGTGACATATCATAAGTCCTGATAGCTTATTCATGAGGATGGTGTGAAGGATACAGATGCTGAAACAACGATCAAAAAAGAGCTATTTCAGTATTGTATTGAGCCAAATAAGCTAAACATTATCAACATAACATAGTGAATCAGTAGTACAGTCTAGCTATTATCTAAGCGCTCAAAAGTAGCAAAAGTGTTATTATAACAAAATCATAGAAGCTTACTAAAAAACTTTCGACGCTATCTTTAGCGCTATAAAATAACGGTTGACATGCATGACGCGTAAGCTTTTTTTGATGTATCAGCTATGCTTAAGCTAATTTATTATCCCGTTTTTAGACTCTCTCGTTATTAGGTCAACATTATGATGCCACTGCCGTACAGCTTTGCTAAGCGCCATCAGTTATTGGCGATACCTGCCATCGATTCTGATATGCCGCCGACGCTGTTGCTGACTAAAGCGACGCCGTTATCGGCTATCAATGAAGCAGTGCGGTTTTTGCAGCAGCAAGGGCTACGCGCGGCGCCTGAGTATAGCAGCGTTAGTGCTGATGAGTTCGAAAAACGCATGAACGCCGCTTATGCAGGCAATACTGGTGAGTCGCAGCACATTGCCGCCGGCCTTGAGGATCACCCCGATCTCGATAGTTTGGCGGATAGTGTGCCTGAGACTGAAGACTTGATGGACAGCCAAGATGATGCGCCTATTATTCGGCTCATCAATGCGCTGTTATCTGAAGCAATCCGCTTGAATGCTTCAGATATCCATATCGAGACTTTTGAGAAGCGCTTAGTGGTGCGTTTTCGCGTTGATGGTGAGCTCAAGGAGATTATCACCCCCAAGCGGCAACTGGCGCCCTTATTAGTCTCGCGTATTAAAGTCATGGCCAAGCTTGATATCGCTGAAAAGCGCGTACCGCAGGATGGGCGTATTAGTTTGAGACTGGCAGGGCGCGAGGTGGATGTCAGGGTATCGACGCTGCCCTCAAGCTTTGGCGAGCGGGTGGTGATGCGTCTGCTCGATAAGCAAGCGGGGCGTCTTAACATGACTTACTTAGGGCTCGCTGATAACGACTACCATCAGCTTAAGCATTTAATTCATCGGCCGCACGGTATTATCTTAGTGACTGGCCCGACAGGCTCAGGTAAAACCACCACCCTTTATGCCGCGTTGACTGATCTTAACGATCAGACGCGCAATATCTTGACCGCTGAGGATCCGATTGAGTTTCAGCTCGATGGTATCGGGCAGACGCAGGTCAATAATAAGGTCGATATGACCTTTGCCAAAAGCCTGCGCGCGATGCTGCGTCAAGATCCAGATGTGGTAATGGTAGGGGAGATTCGAGATCTTGAGACTGCTGAGATTGCGGTGCAAGCTTCTTTGACGGGTCACTTAGTGCTATCGACTTTGCATACTAATACGGCCATTGGCGCAGTGACACGTCTGCAAGATATGGGCGTGGAGCCGTTTTTATTATCATCCTCACTGATCGGCGTGGTGGCGCAGCGCTTGGTGCGTACGCTATGTAGTCACTGTCATCGTTGGCAAGTTGCTGATACCGAGGAGGCTAGGCTGTTTAGCGAGATCGCTATCGACAATCAAAGCCAGATTAAGCTGCCAAAACCTGTCGGCTGTGATAAGTGCAATCAATCCGGCTTTAAAGGGCGTACCGCTATTTATGAGGTTGTGCCTATCGACGAGACCTTGCGGCGGATGATTCATAGTAATAGCGCCGAGTTTGAGCTTGAAAGCTACGCGCGCGCGCAGACGCCATCGATTCGCGCTGATGGCTTGCATAAAGTCATCGCGGGACGCACCACTTTGGAGGAGGTACTGCGGGTGACCAAAGAAAGCGCCCTGCTAGAGGACGCTTAAACTTAAATCAAGCATGAAACTGCGTTATATTATTTAGCAGCCATACATTCGATCTCAACACTTGCTCCAGCCGCTAAGTCTGCTACGCCAAAAGCAGAGCGTACTGGATAAGGCTTAGCCAGCTCGGTTTTGTAAACGTCATTAAAGTCATTAAAGTCGCCCATGTCCGTGAGCATGACCATACATTTGATCAAATCCGACTTTTGATAGCCGTACTGCAGTAGCGTGCCATTGATATTATCTAGCGCTTGTTTAGCTTCTGCTTTGACGCCGCCTTCGACCAACTTACCGTCTTTAAAACCGATTTGTCCTGACATATACAACGTGTTACCGACGCGAACAGCACTTGAGAACGGATACTCACCGCCGCCGCCCAAAAATATCGGTTTGGATTGGGTTAAGGTCGGGTTAGTTGTAGTAGCCGCCTGCGCACTAAAAGCTAAGCCTAGAGCTAGTGCTGCGGTAGGTAAGGTTTTGCCAAGTTTTGCGGCAAGTGATTTATGATAAGTCATCATTATTTTATCCTTATTATTGCAGGTTTAGTTTTAGATATTCTTAGTTTTAGGCATTGCTAGCTAACGTTATCAATGATTATTGTGATTGCTCATCAATGTATTGACCAACAACTCTAATGCTAGCTTTTGAGCTAAGTATCCGTCTGTTCTTTATCTATAGAGTTTTGCTCAGCGTTATCAGTATTGTCGGAGTTATTAGTGTTATCAGTGTTATTGGTTTCTGACTCTTGCGCGGATGATTCGCGGCCTTGACGACGCGCTTCTAGCTCAGATTTGGGTATCCAAGCCCAAGTCATCTCAACGGTGATAGGGTCGCGGGTGCTTTCAGATTCTCGATCATTGATGACGCAAGGGATGACCATCTCACCTTTTGGCGTATTTAGAATCTCTAAGCGCTGCTCGTCAGATAAAGTCGCGACTGCCGCGACTTGGCCTTTTTTGAGCGGGCGATAAAAATTGACCGAGTAGGATTTTATCAGTAGCATCCGATCTGTTGGCAAGTTAAGACCCAAAATAAATCCTGTGGCCGTTTCAGCCAGTAACGTCACGGCGACCGCATGGATAGAGCCGATATGGTTCTGCACGCCTTTGTCGTTTTTTAAGCTGACGATGACTTGGTTGGGCTCAACAGTTTCGTAATAAACGCCAGTCGTTCCAACATAAGGCACCACTTTACCAAAGGCTTTGGATAAAATCGTAGAGCGCGCGCCACTAGGCAGATATTTAGTGACTGATAATAGCTTGGAGAATTGATTATTCACAGGCTTTAAGGTACTGGCTGCGTTGGTTTGCTCTTCTTTGTCCGTGACCGTATTGATAGCTTCGGCGACCTTTTCAGGCAACTGACTGGGAACCTTTTCGGTGACTTTTTTGGTTAATTTACGGGGTAAGTTATTGAATAATCCTGACATATAATATTCCTAGGGTGACACCATTTAAAAGTCATATTGCAATGAGAGATAAGCGGCATATGATAGCATTGAGCGACTTATCGTTTTGTTTATTAGCATAAACTAACACGCCCTCAAAATACAGTAATATACAGTGACGTTATGAGATCTATGAGCCCCACCGAAACTTTATCTGCTAACCAAAACCCCGTCAACGTCATCTATAGCGGCGTTGCTGGTACGGGCAAAACGTATCGACTGCTACAAATCGCCAAGCAGTACAGCGACTGTTTGCCTACCATTGACCACCAGATGTGGCTAACGCAGCTGGTCAGTGAATTGAGCTGGCGCGAAGTGGTCTGCCTAATTTTATTAGACAAAAAAACGCAGCAAAAAGACTTAGTGAAAGTACCAGAAATCGTGGCGCATGAGTTTTTTGTTACCAAAGCGGCGCAAAATGAGCGCCTCAAAAACCTTAATAATACGGTTTGGTCGGTACTGCAGACGCATAGTCCAATCGGTTCACAAACGGTCAGCTGTGATAAGCGCGCCAGCCAAGCTTATTTTGATAAAGATAAGAGCGGCGCTTGGTATTTGTTGGCCGATAGTGTGACATTACTTGAGGGCTTACAGCAGCAGCTAACGGAGTATCGTCAAGCTAAGCAAACTAGCAGCGCTCAACCCATACGTAACGAGCGTTTTAGTATGGTGAGCTTTCATCAGGCTTATGGTTATGAGGAGTTTGTTGAAGGCATTCGTCCGGTGCTCGGTGCTCACCGCTCAGGACAAGTCAGCTACGAGGTACAAGACGGCGCGTTCTTACAGCTGTGTCAGCGCGCAGCTCATGATCCTGAGCAGCGTTACGCTATGCTGATTGATGAAATCAATCGCGCCAATGTTGCTCGCGTGTTCGGCGAGCTGTTAAGTTTGATTGAGCCGGACAAACGTGTGGGCACGCCTAATGCCATGTCTGTGACGCTTGCGTATTCTGGGCGCTCCTTTAGCGTTCCGGCCAATGTCGATATCTATGCCACAATGAATACCCAAGACCATTCGTTAGCTCCGCTCGATATGGCACTACGCCGACGTTTTCGCTTTATTGATTGTCCGCCGCAGCCTGAACTGCTCGCGACGATTTGCGTCGATAGGGAGGCGGTTGATTTAGGGCGGTTATTGGCTGGAATCAACAGCCGAATCACGCAGACGCTTGGGCAAGAAGCGCAGTTAGGTCATGCGTTTTTATTCACCGTTAATACGCTAGCGCAGCTGCAAGCGGCGCTAGTAGAGCAGATCATTCCGCAATTAGCCCAAGCTACTGGCGGACAGCTAAAGATGCTACAGTTTTTATTTTGTGATGAGGGGCAGCCTTTGGCCGCGCAGTTTATTCAAGATGCGCAGATGAGTACTCAGCACGCAGTGGCTCAGGATGCAAAGGCTTATAATGATAGAGCTGCTCATTCACATGTTTTGGCGTCTAACGGTATTTTTGCCTCATCCAATATGGGCCATAGCGGTTATGTTATCAATGCTGACTTGCTAGCTGGTAAGGGTAAGTTTGTTCAAGCGGCAGCGTATCAACGCTTATATTGAAGCTACATGGCAATCCTATTTAAAGAATAAACGATGGTATTTAAAACAAACACAGATGGCGCCGCTCTAGTCGTGATGAGCGTGCACGAGCATCAACGCTTAACTGTGCATGATTTTACTCATGCTAGCGACTTTAACTGGCTGATGGCGCAAGAGCTGCCAGTATTTAGTATTAAGCGTCAGCGTGGTCAATGGCAGCTCAGAGTCGGTCATTATATAGGCGTTATCCTGCTGCCCAGTCATATTACTTTGGAGATACTACCAAAAACGCTTGCTCATACCGTTAGCGAGAAGTCCAAAACTTCGCCCTTAGAGAGTGATTCGCATTTTGAGCACGCAAATTTTGAGCACGCGCATCTTGATAGCATAGTACAAACTCGCCAGTGGGTTGAGCAGATGCTAAGTACTTTAATTAATGCCAACGATGATCAGCTACCAGCGCTCAAAAACTTCGGTCAAGCTAGCGCCAATTTGACGCCGCTACCGGTAGCAGGTGTTCCTATATCGCAGTGGCTACTAGAGCAGTTTTTGCAGCTACTCAGCCGTCATCAGCCAAGTCAGCACTATCAAACGACGGTTGAGAACCAAGCGTCTTTGCAAGGCAAACTGCGTATCAAAGAGCAGCTACGAGACAATAGCCATCAGCCGCATAAGTTTGTCAGCGAAGTCAGTACGCTCAGCACGCAAATGCTCAGTAATCGGCTGATCAAAAGCGCCTTGCAGCTTGTTGAGCCCCTCTTGACAGCTCCGCTACTGCCCAAATACTGGCTAGCGTGGCGCAGTATCATGGCTCTTAGACCGCACGAGTATCAGCAGCTCGACTCACTATATATCAGTGCCAAGCAGCAGCTTAGCCAGCAACCCGTTGGTAGGCAGCAACGTCAAGCATCTCAGCAGCTGCTAGCTTTTGCTTATTGGCTACTTAAGACTCAAGCGGCAACGATGCCTACGGGTAATATTATCAGCAGTCATCAAAGGGGTGATCAACAGTCAGACCTTGGTCATTCAGCACCAATACGCCTGTGTCTATTACTCAACATGAACCTAGCCTTCGAGCAGTGGGCGAGCCTAAGGATCGCTAACTATTTCGCTCAAAGCCAAGATCATTATCTGCCTCTTTATCAAGCTCAGCACGTCTGGCTCAAAGATCATTTAGGACAAGCGCAGCTGTCTATGCGTCCTGATTTATTGATTTATCGGCAGGCATCAGAGCAGGGCGGCGCTAGCCGTAGTAATGAAAGGGGCGCTACTCGTTATTGTAGTCATGTTATAGATATCAAATGGAAGCTGTTAGCTAAAGCGGGTGACATCAGCGCAAGTGATGCTTATCAGCTCAGTAGTTACGCGCAGGCCTATCAAGCCGAGCAAGTCTGGCTGGTCTATCCTGTAACTGATGGCCGCTCGCGGCCGATCGCGCTCCATCGTCAGCGGGACGCACGTTTTGGCCCTACTACTAACGCAGATAACAGTACGGCAAATCGCGCTCAAAACAGCACTTGTAGTACTAAGCCTACAGAGGGAGCGCTTTGGCTCATGCCATTTAATGTCTTGACGGGTCAGATACTAGAGCCTGTATCGAGCGGTGAAGATAGTAATGAGCGGTTTGGATAAAACGCTTAAGAGATCCTGATTTTGTCTCTAAAGTGGTGCCAAATAAAATTATTTAAAAATAGGTGTTGACAGTATCGTGTTTACCCCTTAATATGTGCACCTCGATAGCGAGGAACACGACGTAATTAAAAGCGCAGTTCATCTGATAGCTAATAATTATTTAATCGTTTGCGCTAGCGAGACAATAGAGAATTTCGGAGTGTGGCGCAGTTTGGTAGCGCATCTGGTTTGGGACCAGAGGGTCGTAGGTTCGAATCCTATCACTCCGACCATCTATTTTAAGAGCCTTACAGGCTTTTTTTTATGTATAATGGTTTAGTTGCTGATGTTTAGATAATAGCTTAGCCAAATAGATAAAGAGCCCTTAAGAGCGCCTGTAGCTCAGCTGGATAGAGCATCTCCCTTCTAAGGAGGTGGTCGCAGGTTCGAATCCTGCCAGGCGCGCCATTTAGCCTGCAAACCTTGCTTTCCTTGGCAGTAGTTATGGCGGTTGTAGCTCAGTTGGTAGAGCCCCGGGTTGTGATCTCGGTTGTCGTGGGTTCGAGTCCCATCAGTCGCCCCATATTTTTCTATATCTCTCCTTCTTACTACTTTTAGTAGGCCTTATCGCTCACTACTGTGCCGCTGACAAAGCCTAATCCTGTCTTTTCTTTAGCTCAAACTTCCAAATGTTTAAACCCTAAATCGTATAAAATCTATTAATGCTCGCCTTGTTGGGCATTTTTTTGCGTCTGGATTTTGTATTTTTGCGCTTTTTAGCTGCTCGCTAAACACTTGCGATTATAATTAGACTTTTATCACGACTTTTATATACTTTGTAGAAGCCAAAAATAATGGTATTGTTTAAGTGTAAGATGTGTTTAGCGTATGTATATTCTTATTTAGAGTCCAAGTTGAACGATTTGACTTGTTTGCTAATAGATAGGTGGTTTATTTTGCTACCGCTGACTAATTAGTCATTGGATTGTTGAAGGAAAAATCGATGGATACCCTAAGCGTGTTATTACAAAACGTGAATTTGTTTGAAACCAAATATCATCGCATCAATGGCGCTGGTAACTGGTCTTATGCAATCGACAAAAAAGATACCATCTTGTTTTATTTAGTCCTATCTGGCGGATTTTGTCTGGATGTTGGTAGCGAAGTACGCCAAGCTCACGCTGGTGATATTATTATGATATCTAATGCGGCTCAGCATATTAGCTATGCTCTAAACTATCATGGTAATGAAGCAAAATCTTTGGATGCTAGATTGGTCAATGAGGCAGATAGTATTATCGAGCTTAATTCAGCTGATGATAACAATGTGTCTTTGATTTTAATCGAGTGCCAATATGATAAAGAGATGACTCGGCCTTTATTATCGGTGCTGCCCTCGATTTTACCTGAGCTTAGTGATGCCTCAGATGCTAGGTTTGGGGTGGTAGATATCGAGGTCAAACTACTCACTTTAGAGTCTGAAAAAGAGCGCATGGGTAAGACGGCCGTTATTAATCACTGGGCCGGTATTATGATGATTGAGTGTCTGCGCACTTATATAGAGAGCTTGCCTGAGACCACTGATAATTGGCTAAGAGCGCTAAAAGACCCCTATTTAGCTAAAGCGATAGCCGCTATGCATTATGAGCCCAATGAAAACTGGACGATTCATAAGCTTGCTGAAGTGGCCGGCATGTCGCGCTCGAGTTTCGCGCAGCGCTTCAAAGAGGTGGTCGGTATGCCGCCTTTGACTTACTTAATTGACTATCGTCTACGCTTAGCATCACGCTATTTACGCTTACAGCAAAACAGTATTAGCCGTATCAGTGAGCTGGTCGGTTATGCTTCAGACTCTACGTTTAGCCAAGCTTTCAAACGCGTTTATGGCGTGTCACCTAAAGCCTATCGCCAGCAGTATCAAAAAAAGATAGCGGTGTAATTCAAGCAAATCTTG
Organism: Psychrobacter submarinus; assembly: GCF_904846685.1. Classification (GTDB taxonomy): domain Bacteria; phylum Pseudomonadota; class Gammaproteobacteria; order Pseudomonadales; family Moraxellaceae; genus Psychrobacter; species Psychrobacter submarinus. Next base: position 441,117 of record NZ_CAJHBQ010000001.1, on the reverse strand, counting down.
ATGTTTTAGTGCCGCAATGTCATGGTGTTCTAACATTATAAATTTAGTCATCTAAACCTGATAAGCTCTAGGATTAACTTTATAATCTTAGGTTTTTTTTGGTTCATAGGTTGCCCTAAAGACAAGCAATACTTAGGTGCAACCTAGCGCTACTGATATAAATTCCTTTAGCGTAATGTCCTATGCCACGAGTAGCGCTGTTGTCTTAAGATATATAAACAGCGCGCTATCTGCTGTTAGGGCAGCTGACAATGGCAGTGGGTTCAGGTACTATAGACAGTGACTCGTTTTAGAGTATCAATCCCAAAACGATACTGCCGAAACGATATTTATTTTTGTTAGCGAAGATATGTTATGACCCAACCAAATTCTGAGCAACACTTTGCCACGCTTGCAGCTGCCGCTCATGATAGTAGTGACCACCCTATAAGTAGTGACAAGGCTACAACGAGTGCTATAACGAGTGATGAGCATACAAATAAAGATAGCGTGTATCGCAAGTCATCATCCTCTACGGCAGCGCCTAATAAGGCTGAGCTAGTACAGCGATTTTTAGTACCGGTAGCCATAGATCAAAGCGTTGCCGCGCCTGATACACAAGGCAGTGTGGCAGAGCAGCGCCTAGCACTTTACCGTGACCAACATGAGCGTACGCGCCTGCTTTATCTGGCTCCGGCGAACGTGCGTCCCACTTATTTAGTACAAACCCTAAAGACGCAGTTCGCTGAATATCAGCAGTTTACGCTCGCCAAGCAACTCGATAAGCGCGGTTTGCTTGAGGTGGAGTCTATAGAGCGTCTTTGGCAACAGCTACATGTGGTTGATGATATTATCGCTGATATCGTCAGCAACATGCCCGCGCAGCAGCCAGCAGGTTGGCAGCTCACCGCGCAGGACGGACACAATCCGCTGCGCCTGCCTACTATCGGCAAGCTCAAACATGGCAAGCCCATCGTTGATCAAGCTAGCCTAAATAGCTATGTTTTAGGTCATTTCGGTGTCAGTAGCTTTACCTATGATCGTGGCTATTATATCGGACATGTCATAGGTTATTTATTCAGCTGTTATTTTTGCGCGCACCTATCGATAAGCTATGGGGTCGCTCCGCTTGGCGAGCAAGTGGTTGAGGGCTATGACTATGCCAGTCTCGAGACGCCTTATATGGTACGTTTGCTACAAGGTCTAGACGGCTACTGCAAAAAGCGCGTTTATCAATTGGCGGTGATTTGTGCACGTTTAAGCGTTTATGCTAGCGACAAACGCATCGAAAAAATGCTGATTGCTGAGGTCAATGACTTCGATAAAAAGCTACAACAGCAGCACTTAGAGGTATTATTGCTACAAGGAATGATGCCTGAGAGTCAAGATTCGACGCCTTTGTTCTAGCCGTTCATCTTTTTCATTGCTCTCATTCTTAACCGAGACTCTAGCGCTTTAGTAGGTTTAAAAGTGAAAGCCGCTTTATAAGCTGCATCTTTAAAGCTGTTTGGTTTGCGCTATTATCGTGCTACTTCTCCCTTATTCGCTCATTTAGGATCCTTGCTGTTATGGCCGCTTATCATTACAAAGCTTTTGATGATCAAGGAGCGATGCAAAAAGGCCTGTTAGAAGGTGATTCTGCACGGCAAATACGCCAGCAGCTGCGTGATAAGCACTGGACGCCGGTAGAGGTCAGCGCAGTCAATGACAGACAAGATAAACACAAAAACCGCCATAAAAAACCGTCTGCCTATGAGCTGGCGCTACTGACACGTCAGCTATCCGTGCTACTAGCAGCCGGTATTCCGCTAGAAGAAACACTAGCGGCTGTCGCCAAACAATCTCCCAAAACCCATATCAAGTCCTTAATGCTTGCAGTGCGCTCGCATGTGTTAGAAGGCTTGAGCCTTGCACGTGCTTTGCAGCAAGCGGCCAGCTTTCCGCCACTGTATATCGCCACCATCGCTGCCGGCGAAAAATCCGGTCATCTAGATCTTATCCTCAATCAGCTCGCCGACTACACCGAAAACCGCTTTGCACTACAAAAGAAGATTCAAGGCGCTATGGTCTATCCCATTATATTGATGGTCATGGCAGCGGCGGTCATCATGGGGCTGATGAGCTTTGTGGTGCCCAAAATCGTCAAAGTGTTTGAGCAATCCGAGCAAGCGCTGCCTTGGATTACGCAAGTAGTGCTGACGCTATCGAATATCATTACCGACTGGTGGTGGCTGATATTACTTGTCTTAGTGGCGGCTGGATTTGTCTTATACCGCTTCGCGCAAACGCAGGCCGGTAAGCTGGCTATCGATAGTTTGGTACTCAAGCTACCGATATTGGCAAGACTATCTAAGGGCCTGAATGCCGCCCGTTTTGCTAGCACCCTTGCGATATTGGTACGCTCTGGCGTGCCTTTGATTGAGGCGCTGCACATCGGCGCGGCGGTGGCGACGAACTTGCATATTCAGCAGACCATTATGACCGCGGCCGACCGAGTCACCGAAGGCGCGAGTCTCTCAAGTCAGCTTGAGCGCTCCTCGTACTTTCCGCCAATGATGGTACAGATGATTAAGAGCGGGGAGAACTCAGGCGAGCTTGAAAATATGCTGAGCCGCGCCGCCAACATGCAAGAAGCGGAAGCCACAAATTTTATCAGCACTTTATTATCGCTACTTGAGCCGCTGATGCTAGTGTTTATGGGCATTATCGTAATGATCATCGTTATGGCAGTGATGCTACCTATCGTCAATATGAACGACTTGGCAGGATAGGCTAGCTTTCTTAAGTTTTGCGCACTGTTGTATATTGTTGACTGACACCTATTTGCGCTTATCCCCGCCAGCACATTACGCTATAGTAGCGAGCATCTATCATGCAATATAAAGCAAAAGGCGTTTTAAAGCGCCTAATGAAGCATCCAAAGTGTCGTCTGTCTGCTGACGCTGGTGGAAAAATAGTAGCTCATAGTCTATAGTGATTATTATTAGGGCGTGTTGAACATTCACAAATGCGCACTGCTGATCGCTACTAGTTAATCAAAGCTGTGTTCTAGTGGTCGTTAAAATTGCAGGTAATGCTTATTGCATTGGCTAGCTGATTTTATTTAAACAGTCACAACGACTAGGGCGATTTTAGCATCAGCCCTCACGACAACAACAGGGACAGGACTATTTTTTGCCGCTTTATTGATAAAAATAGACGCTTAGAACGACTAAACTTACCATTTTTATCTGCAAATCGCCTAAAAAATAGTCTCTGTCAGTGCCAAGGTCGAATGTTCAACACGCCCTAAATTTTACAGCCCTTTATTACTGACTTTTATTATTAACCCAGTACGGATGCAAGCGATGACTAAGATGGATCAAGCGCAAATGATTAGCATAAAAGCACAACAGCATCAGCGCCACCTGACAAAAACAAGCTCACAAACCGGCTTTACCTTGATTGAGATTATGGTGGTTATCGTGATTTTGGCGATTTTGGCAGGCTTAGTGGTACCTAGAGTGGTAGGACAAAGTGACAAAGCACGAGTCAAAACCACGGAGACGGCGCTTGCGACCGTATCGAACGCGCTAGATATGTACAAAGTGGACAACGCGCGCTATCCGACGTCTGGACAAGGCTTGGATGCGCTAATCACGCCGCCAAGCGACGCAAAAAACTATCCGGAAGGCGGTTATATTAAGGGCGGCTATCCGACAGATGGTTGGGATAACGAGCTCCAATATGCCTCGCCTGGTAGCGAAGGGCGTCAGTATGATCTGTTCTCGTTAGGCGCTGATGGTCAGCAGGGCGGTGAAGGGCTAGACGCGGATATTTACGCACAAATATAGTTATCTACTGTCCATGGCTTCGATTAGCTTTTAGCCATACAGCTCTAGCCTATAAACACTCAATACCAATCAATAAGTCATTATTGGTTGATATTTTTTATACGCAGCTATCATGAGTGATCATAATGGTAAAATAGAGTAATATATAAATTTATATTATAATAATTTTAATTATGTTTTGCGCCGCGTTATTTGTATCAAATTTTAATCACCATATGTAGGGTGTGCACACATCACATTTAAGATTACAACGCAATATTTATCACTGAACACCGATAGTATTCAGAACTGCTATTAGAGGTCATTGTCTATGTCTATCAAAACGCTTTTGTCAGCGTCAGCTATTATCAATAAAACTCACGTCAATAAAATGTGCTCAAAAACACCTCGTGCATGGGTCATTACTGTAGCCGCTAGTTTATCAGTGATCGGACTGTCAATGAGTGCGCAGGCTGCTAGTCTAAGCGATCTGTTTAGCAGCAGTAGCAGTAAGTCAACGAAGTTTTTACCAGTAGATGAGGCCTTTGATGTCTTAACTGACAGCAAAGCGACGAGTAAAGGCACGCGCCTAGCGATTACCTTTGATATCACGCCGGGCCATTATGTCTATAAAAACCAGCTCAAAGTGCGCTTTCCTAAAGGCATTAGCGCCACGCCTTTTACCTACAGTCAAAAGCCGGTGACTATCGATGATCCTACCTTTGGTAAAGTGCCGGTATTTAAACAAAGAACGGTTGTCGCGACCACCACTTTAGCCACCAAAAACGGTAAAGGCGCCAAAAATGCCCCGATCATTATCGATTGGCAAGGCTGCGCGACCGCAGGGCTATGTTATCCACCAGAAAAAGTAACCACTAAAATCAATATTCCGGCGACTCGTTAATAGTCTTTATCAGTGCCTTGCTTGTGCAATATCAGTAATAAAAAGGTAGTCTTTTATGTTTATAAAGACGTCAGTGAATCATCCTGCACCGACAAAAAAATCCCGCTTAGCCGCCACTTATCTATTGGCGTTAGGGTTATCTAGTAGCTCGCTAGTAACCGGCGTGGCCGTCACAGGATTGATGGCTGTTTCTACTACCTCGCAAGCGGCATCTCTTAGCGATTTATTTGGTAATAAGAGCGCGGCGGCTCCTAAGTTCTTACCAGTAGGCGAGGCTTTTGAGGTCACTAGTAGCACTCAGTCTGTTGCTAAAGGCACACAGCTTTCTATAAATTTTGATATCACCCCAGAGCATTATGCCTATAAAGATCAGCTCAAGCTTGACTTGCCGGCTGGGGTAAGCGCCAGTGCGTTCAAGTTCAGCCAAAAACCCGTTTCTATCGATGATCCGACTTATGGGCAAGTGCCTGTGTTTGACCAAGCCAATATGGTGGCGAGCACGACGCTAACTAGCACCAACGGCAAAAGTGTGAATGCGGGCGAGGTGACGATAGGTTGGCAAGGCTGCGCCAAAGCGGGGCTATGCTATCCACCAGAAAAAATCAAAACCACAGTGTCTATTAATGCTGATGCTGATACTAGTGGGGACAGTAAAGGCAGTAATACGGCTACAATAGCAGCCACGAGCACTCAATCAGCCATGTCGTCTGCGCTCGCCACTGACGAAGCTATCGACTATGATGATTTAGACAGCGATGCGATTGATTACGATACTTTAGATAGTGGCACTTTAGATAGTGGCACTTTAGATAGTGGTACTTTAAATAGTGACATGACCGCGACTGGCTCAGTCTCTGGCGACGATAGCAGTATTGAGGCCGAAGAGAGCACCAACCTTGCCAGTGACGGCACGACAACGAGTAGCCAGACTCACAATACTAGCAATACTAGCAATACTAGCAATACTAGCAATAACGGCATGATTAACGGCTTAGGTAACGAAGATCCGTTTGGGCTGGCAACGCATCCTTGGCTGGCTTTATTACTGTTATTCGTAGCAGGGTTAGGGTTAGCGCTGACGCCTTGCGTATTACCGATGCTGCCGATAGTGGCCAATATTGTCGCCCGTCAAGAGAACCCAACCGTCAAAAGGGGCGTTATCTTAACCACAAGCTATGCGCTAGGTGTCTCTATTGCTTACGGCCTGCTTGGCGCGGTGATTGCGATATTTGGCGAGTCGCTTGGCATCATTGGCTGGCTACAAAACCCTATTATCTTGATTAGCTTTGCCATTGTTTTTGTACTGCTGGCGCTGTATATGCTTGGTGTCTTTACGATTCGTTTGCCCCATGCTATGAGTAACAAGCTACACAAATTAAGCCAAGCCGGCGACAGCAAGCTTGGTAGTACTAGCGGTAGCTTAGTCGCTGGGTTTTTATCCGCTTTAGTCGTCTCGCCTTGTGTGTCTGCGCCTTTGTTTGGCGTACTGTTGGCGGTTTCTACTATTGGCAGTCCGCTACTCGGTTTTATCGCTTTATTTATGCTCGGTTTTGGTCTCTCTGCGCCGCTAATTTTGATTGGCGCGACGCAAGGCAAGATCATGCCCAAAGCTGGCGCGTGGATGGACTGGGTCAAGCAAGGCTTTGCGCTGTTATTGTTCGCCGTAGCACTGCTAATGATTGAGCGGGTCTTTATCTCGCCGGTGATGCTTCTGGTTTGGGCATTATGGTTTATGGTGGTCGCGACTTGGGCATGGAGCTGGGTCGGTCGGGCGCGTATGCTGACGCAAGCGCTAGGCTTAGTCGTCGGTATTTGGGCGACGATGCTGATTATCGGTGCCGCTTTAGGCAATGAGGATAGCTTACATCCGCTAGCGTCACTAACAGCAGCGCCAACGATGGTGTCATCAGTAGGACAAAATAGCGAGCAAGCTGCAGGAGCCAGTCAAGCGACAGATGAGCATGTCACCACATTAGCAGAACTAGATACCATTATCGCCGCGAACCCTAAAGTTATTGTCGACGTCACTGCTGAGTGGTGTATCGAGTGCCGTATTATGGAAAAAAACTTATTTCATAATCGCCCCGCGCAGATGCAGGACTGGCAATTGGTCAGACTCGATATCACTGAAACCACAGCGGACTCAAAAGCCATCTTAGCACGCTATCAGCTGTTTGGACCGCCTTCGCTGCTATATTATGTCGACGGAGAGCTGGTCAATAAGCAAGTCGGTGAGATCGGACGCCAACAGTTCGAACAGACTTTGACGGCTTTGAACAATTGATATCAGATTCAATCGTTTAAACGAGCGCGATACTTAACTTTTAGGTTGGATATCGCGCTTTTTTATGACTAGAAAAAATTAGCGTTGTTAAGTCTTCTTAAATGCACAATGCGTAATATTAAGTAGGGATAATGCTAGGGCGTGTCCCTAATTCAGTTTACAATGAATCATAGTACAAGCCAGATACAGCATAGACTTGTAATTTCGAGCCAACTTCTCGTAGCGTGTTGCAATACTACGGAAGTGCTTTAGCCTTGCAAACGTGTTTTCAACCAAGTGTCGTAGCTTATATAAATAGTGATCAAACGCTACATCTGGTTGTTTAGCATTTTTTCTTTTAGGGATAACAGGGCTTATGTTGTCTTGCTTTAGCCTGTTTCTAATGGTTTCAGAATCATAAGCTTTATCAGCAATGAAGTAGGTCGCATCCGTTAGCATCTCTATGATGTCATCTACCGCTTGGCTGTCGTGGATGTCACCCCCAGTGATTTTAAAATCAATCGGGTTTCCATGCGAGTCGACGGCGAGATGTATCTTGGTGGTGGTTCCACCTCGAGATTTTCCAGTGGCTCGAAGCTCTCCTCGTCTGGCGCCGCTTGAATGCTGATGACAGCGGATGTAGCTTCCGTCTGCGAATACCCATTCTTCATCAATACTTGCTCGTAGGTCAAAAAAAATTGTTCCCATAAGCCTTTTTTTGACAACCTGTTAAAGCGGTTGTAGGCTGTTTTCCATGGGCACAGCTCACCCGGTATATCACGCCATGGGGCGCCCGTACGAAGTTTCCACAATATGGCTTCCATGACTTGCCTGTCGTTTTTCCAAGTATGACAGCCATGAGCCTTCATGGTACTTTGGAGTTGTTCCCATGTATTATCATTGAGCACTGTTCTTGCCATAATTTAGAGAGCCATGTTTGAAATAGTCTCTTTATTTTAAAGGCTTTATAATTACTTTTCCAGATTAGGGACACGCCCTAGTATAATGCGCATAATTTTATTACAATAACGCAACAATGTTTGATAGCTAATGCTATTGCCTTATTTTATATAGATGAAGCAGTAACAGTGTCTAAGAGCATGCGATGACTTGTCTCTTATATCACTGACTATCACCGCTATAGTCGATTCAATCTAAAAAGTATGATGTGTTACTCAGATCACTCTTGTTCAGCGTCGAAAGTGAGCCGCGCGATAGAGAGACTGATACCAGTAATATGCCAAAACTTTTGACCCTTTTTACTTCGAATTGAATATAGTCTCTACTTATTTGTGCTGTCGTCAGCAGATAATATGCCGGCATCTTTGCCCATTATGACCAAGGATTACTATGTTTGCTCAGGTTATTACCCGATATCAAGCTCAGCTTCAGCCGACTTTCAATACTGCGTTAAAGACGCCTTTGAGCCTAGCTATAGGTGTCGCTTTAAGTTGCACCGCTTTGCAGGCCCAAGCCGCTAGCGAGGCGTCAGTCTACAATGAGATACCAGTAGCTGGGGCTAACGTAGAGTATTTAGGCGATGACGCTATTGAACCGAGCCAAATGCCTAGCGATGCTTTTATCGCGCAGCAAGCTCAGCTGTTTCTTGAATGTACCGAGGTTCAGACGAGCGCGGCACGTTTGGCTTGTTTTGATAAAGTAGCAGAGCAAGGCAAAACGCCTAGCTATACCATGAGTAAGCAGCCTGTAGATCTCGCTAAAACCCTTAAGACAACTATCTCCGGTAACCCGCAAGTGATACTCGCGCAAGACGACTTAGACGAGGCTGACGACACCTTAGACACGGAACAAGAGCAGACTAATACAAGTTTAAGTGCAGTAGGGCTGACAAAAAGAGAAGCAAAAGTATTAGAAGAGGTGGGAGTCACCCAAGAGCAGATAGAGAGATATTCGCCGCTAAGCTTAGCGTATGACTTAGATCAAAACAGCGAGCGCGGCACTTGGACGGTCAGACCGTATCGGCCAACTTATGTACTACCGCTATTTTATACCTTTGATCCTAATCTTAGCCCAACCCCTAGCAACCCAGATGAGCCCGGTGAAACGTTTACTTCTAATGACGTTCGCAACACTGAGCTGAAATTTCAGTTATCGCTAAAGACAAAGGTTGGCGAGGATTTATTCGATACCAATGCTGACTTATGGTTTGGTTATACTCAAGAGTCGCATTGGCAGGTCTATAACGAAGATAACTCAAGACCGTTTCGCGCCACTGACTATCAGCCAGAGATATTTTTGACGCAGCCAGTAGCTGCTGACTTACCTTTTGGCGGACGTTTGCGTATGCTAGGGGCGGGCGCGATTCACCACTCAAACGGTCAAGACGATCCTTTATCACGCTCATGGAACCGTGCTTATTTAATGGCAGGGGCCGAGTGGGGCAAGCTCTCAGTAGTACCGCGTCTATGGGCTCGAGTAAATGGTAATAGCAGTAGCGACGATGACAACCCAGATATCGAAGATTACATGGGTTATGGCGATATCAAGTTCTTATATGATTTGCCTGCAGATCAAAGTATCAGTGGCACCTTGCGCTACAATCCAAGCACCAATAAAGGCGCTGCCCAAATCGATTATATCTATCCATTGTCAGAAAACGTCAATGGTATGGTGCAGCTATTCCAAGGTTATGGCGAGTCCATTGTTGATTATAATCATGAGAATACCTCTATTGGTTTCGGTATCGTGCTGAATGACTGGAAAGGCTTTTAGGATAACTATGAGGAGTCTAGCCCTTGCGCCGCCCTGCACCTTATCAGCTCGGCTTATGGCTGGCAGAGTATGTCAATATACGCTGCCAGCTCTGCGGCTGCTATCGTAAAGCACCCTATACTGAACCTGCAGATTCTAATCATGCAGACCTATCAGCCAGTCAATTTTCTAGCCTGTTTGCAACTGCTCATAAAAGCCTGCTTTGTAGTCGCTGTCAGCGCAGTATCGCTTGGCTACCTGCGCCATTTTATGTCGATATTGCCGCGTCCGTCAGCTTACCGATTCAGGCGGCCAGCTACTACGATTATCCCATTCGTCAAGCTATTCGTGCTTTCAAACATAGTGAGGATATGAGCCGCCTACCTTTACTCGTACATATGCTGCGGCAACTACCCAGGCCGAAAGGCTGTCATGCAGGCAACAGTGTCATCATCCCTATGCCCACTACCGATAATCGACTGCTCAAACGTGGCTTCGACCCAGTCACTATCCTCTCAATCCATCTCGCCAAACACTGGCAAATCCCCTTATGGCATGGGGTCGCGCGCATGGACGATACGGTTAGCCAGCAAGGCCTCACCCGAAGCGAGCGCCTAACCAATCTAAATGACGCTTTTGTACTGACTGAGACCCCGCCAGTCAAACGTCTTCTTTTGTTCGATGACGTTGCAACCACAGGGGCAAGTTTACAAGCATTAGCGCGTGCTTTCTTACCAGACCAGCCTTATCTAACTCCTCTAGAAGCTACTAGAACAGCTCATGGTAGTATGAATTACGCTACTGATAGCGCCAGCCAGACTGCTGATGTTAAGACTAATAAGTACCATATTTCAGCGTACGCTCTAGCACACGGTAGTCAAAATCAATAATTCTTATAGACTGTATATCCACTGCTATAGCAAAGATGACTAGAGTCTTGACGTTTTTAGTGTTATTTTTGTATATAATAAACCTCGATTGTTTTTGTATTACTTAAATGTGTAAAGGTATTCAGGCCGTATTGTCAGTAGCTAATAGCTTAGATAAACGGAACAAATATTGCATCTTGATAAGATATGACTGTTTTTATAACAGAATAAAAACAATAGCATTTCGCGAATTATTGCTAGTCAACTTAGCGCTAACTATAAGGTTTTAGGATTTGGATGTGACCACTGCTTTATCTAATTCGTCTTATAACAATAATCATTCGGCAGGGTTTACTCTGATTGAGCTGATGGTGACGATTGCGGTATTGGCTATTATCGTTAGTATTGCTGCACCCAATGTGAGTACGCAATTGGCCAATCAGCGAGTGAAAGCGACAACTGCTACTCTAGTGAGCGCATTGAAAGAAGCGAAAGCTGAAAGTGTTATTCGTAGACAGGCTTTGGAGTTTAGCTTCGATGCTAATAACCATTCGATAGCTATAAAAACTAAGGAAGATAGTCCGGTTGAGGTTGCAAGCTATAGCTATAGCTCGAAAAGTATTGTAAAAGCAGATGAAACTTCGATTACATTTAGTCCTTCTAAGCGTGCAGATGCTGTCACTTTGAATGTATGTGATAACTATTCAGCTACTACAATGCAGGTTATCGTTACTACAGCGGCTAATATAAGTAGCGCAGCAGGAGGAACCTGTTCATGATTAAGTTAGATAATCAGCGCGGAGTAGGCTTAGTAGAGGTTATGGTAGCTTTGTTATTATTGGCTGTTGCTGTATTAGGGTTTAGTGCGTTGCAGCTAAATGCATTGAGTGCTACGGATGAAAGCTTAGTACGTAGCCGCGCTATGAGTATGTCAAAACAACTATCGGAGAATATGCGTTTGAATACCTTAGCCACTAATGACTTTATGACAGAGTTAAATATCCTGAACCAAGGCGCAACTAATATCACTGAGTATTGTACTAAAGTGGCACAGGCAAGTAGTCGTTTCGACCAAGATAGCTGTAAATCAGACGCTTGCAGTGCCGAAGAGATAGCACAATTGAATGTATGGCAGGCAGCTAGTTTAGGCTGTGAACAAGATATCATGCTAAATATGACCACTTGTCCAGATATGGCTGATATTAATGCTAGACAATGTATCATTACCTCATGGGGTAAGACGCTACCTGTGTTAGACGATAGCGAAGACAACGCTTGTGGCAACAGTAGTGGAGCCTACAAAGCAGGAGCGAATTGCTTGATAATGGAGTCTTATTGATGAGAGCCTCACCGTTTCGTGACTGTGATATACATCAAAGGGGATTTACCTTAATAGAGCTCATGATATCGCTGTTCTTGGGTTTGCTAGTGTCTGCAGCAGCTGTACAGGTTTACATGATTAATGCAAAAACAGCAGGTATTCAAGTAAGCGCTTCAGAACTGGTTGAAGATGCAACCTTTAATCTGCCTACTATTGAAAGAAAGGTTCGTCTTGCAAATTTGGGCCTAGCGGATAAGGTTGCAGCTGACCAGCCTGGCTCTGGCATCGTACTGACGAGTGCTACTAACGCGCTAGAAAACGATGATGGAGATAAAGAGTTGGATAATTTTCGTAATCCAAAAGATCTCGACAGTGATACAAGTCTACCCAAGAATATAACTATAGGCACTGATCCTATACAGGTAGCTTTATTGACTCGTACCGGTGATCAAACGGCAGGCACAAAGACAAACGAGTGGAAAGGAGCGAGTAATACGAGCTCGCAAAGTGGTCAGTTGACTATACAGTACCGTGCACCTCAAGATATGTATGACTGTGAGGGTAATCTTGCTTTAGGGCCTAGGCAGGTCACTATCGGCGGAGTAAAAGAAATCATCGATGGTCAGATTATTGTAGAGCGCTTTTATCTTAGAGCGCCTGACGCTTCGAAGCCTACAGAGCTTTCTTTGTACTGTGATGCAGGGAAGTATATTACTGAAATAATGGATGATTATACTGAACAAAGTAAACCGGCGGAGGACCTACCTACCTCCGTTGACTTTACAACTAACAATGTCGTAAAAGATTTTGGTGATGCCGGTCAAGAAATTATGACCAATGTAGATTATTTCGACATATTACTATCGACGCGAGAAGGTAACCAGTTACAGTACTATACTGTAAAGGACTACTTAGATTTGGACTTCGATAAACAACCACCTATTGTAGGTATAAAGTACGGTTTGATTTTGCGTTCTGACAATGCAGCGTTGAATGAAGAAGGACCGTCTGAGTTCAGCGTACTGGGTAAAAGCTCTACTTTAAACGATGGTTTAAGCAAAAAGTATTTGCGTACAGTAGTAGAGTCGTACGTGACATTAAGAAATATTTCAGATGAATAAACAACACCTGATGTGTAAACCTGTCTCGCTTAGGTACTCATACTATGAATAAACATCCTAGATCTCAGCTGACAAATGCCCAAAGTGGAGCAACATTAATTGTAGTCCTATTATTCATGCTTTTGATTATTGTTGTTGGCGTCGTCGCTGTACGCGGTAGCATGACATCATTGCGGCTAGCGACGAGCGATCAAGTAGATACTTTACTGTTGACCACTTCAGATACAGCTAACAAGAACATCGAAAATATTATCAATGATCCGTCATATAGCAGCGAAAAAGCAAATATCCTCGGTTCACTTGGTTTTTTTGGGTATTTTTTGAACACGGGTGCCACCTCGAACCGTGGGGATCAGGTATTGTTTTGCTATCGTCCACGCCAAAACTACTTTTTTAAGATGTCAGAGGCAACTATTAATACTCCATCCGGGCAGAGTAAGCTGATAGGCGGCGCAGGATCAGGAGGCTTTTGTCGTCCTAGTCAAGCTGATGACTTTGTCAATGCTCGTCAAAACGTGATGACTCAGGTGTCAGTGACCAGACCAAATACCCAGTCATTACCAGTCACCCCTTTTGGTAATGTACCATTAGAGATAACCATTAATTCAGACGACGCTACCAGTAGCTCGCCAAGCTTCCGAATTCACTCAACTTCGTTTTTGCCAGCACTGTCAAACGTATCGGACGCAAAAATTACTGAGTGTCTCAAAAAGCCTAGCGAAAACGCTGACTCATTTGTAGCTGGAGTTGATGAAGATGATACTACTCAAAATACGTATTTTGGTGAGACGCGCAACGAGTGTTTGGCCAAGATAGGGGTGCCGGCAAAGGTGTTGGTCAAGGAAGCAAAACTAGAGAACGAAGTTAATTCTGAAAACTGTATAGATTATGGTGAAGGCGGTAACGAGATAACTGAAGACTGCCAAGACTTATTGGGCTTAACTCCGACTGGCAACATAGCTTAGCTAGTAGGTTAACTTGGGTCAGATTTATAACTAGTATATAGCAGGAATCTAATATGAAGCTCATTCGATCTACTACGCCTTTATTAAAACAGTTTCGGCCAACTGCTATCACGCTATCGGTATGCGCGCTGATGACCGCTTCAGTAACGACCCATTCAGGAACCAGCTATGATGTCGTCGGCAATGCAAGTTACAATAAACTTGGCGACTTGACTATCTATCAGCCGAGTACTGAATCAAACAAGCCGACGCTGACCTTGATGCTAGATAAGTCAGGCAGTATGGAAGGGGATTATAGTTTTTTAAGAGACTTTACCTTTGAGGAAGTTCGTGTTTATAGGGCTTTTAAAATAAGAAGACAATGCGGTTTTTTTGGTTGCTATGATGTGTATGATTATTTTTACTACTTCAACCCTAATGATGTGCCATCAAATCTTAATAAAGATGGATGGATAGATAAATATACTGTGAAAGATCTGAAAGGTGAAGATGGTCAGCTTTGTGTTATGAGGAACAATAAGATAAATGATGTCAACGATAGTGCAGATGTTTACAATCCTATTGTAGATAACAGTAATAATGGTATTAGTTTAGAATATTGCACGATAGGCTCTGAAAGAGTTTACGATCGCATGTCAAAGCTAAAGTTGGCGCTGATAGAGCTGCTTGAGTTTGAGAACCTGAACGAAGATATCATTATGGGGGTAGGGGCTTTTGGTTATGCTAATCGTGGCGATAGTATAAGACAAGGCCGTATCATGGTCGCAGCTAAACCTCTAGATGCAGCCCAAAAACAAAGAATTAGAAACTTCTTAAAATCAGATGATTTAAAACCCTCAGGCGGTACGCCGTTGGCTACGGCTTTTACTGAAGCTGGCGCTTATATGCTGGGAAATAGCACATATGTAGGTGATGACTATAGTGGTATGAAGTCTACCTCTGCTATCGATTATAGTGATATTGTCAGTGGTAGCGGCAACAACAAATCATATATTGCACCACCGACGCAGGAGTGCGGGGCAAAAGGCGTCTATCTTTTAACCGACGGTGCTCCAAACTCTGTAGATAGGACAGCAGTACGAAATATGATGGGTACAGCACTAAACACGTCAATATTGTCCTGTCCCAGTGAAAGTGAAGGAGGATTGTTAGATGGTAGTCAATCAAATGATCAATGGCAATGTATGGGCGAGTTTGCTAAGCAACTACGTACCAAGCGAAATGTAAAAACCGCGATGGTCGGCTTTGGTGACAGCTTTGCAACTGTGGACAACCGTAATAATTACACCGCAAAAGAGATCACACTTAGCAAGTTTACCGATAATGACGGTGCGCCTTACAAATACAGCAAAAAGTACTATGACTGCTCAGCGATATCTACTGATAATCCTGATGCGCGCAACGCTTGTAACATCGGCATGGAGTCTGGTATTTACGATGGTGTCGGTGGTTATGGTCAAGGCGGGTTTTATTTTGCCAAAGACACTAAAGATATCGTTGGTAGTGTGCTGTCGGTCATCGAGGATCTAAAAGCAGATTTGCCCAGTGTGCCAGCGGGTACCATCACCGTACCTGCAGATCCGCTCAGCAGCTTAGGGGTCAAACCCTATGCTTATCTACCTATGCTAGAGCCTAAGGTCAGTAGTAATCTGGCGATATGGCCAGGCAATCTAAAAAAGTACAATGTCAAGCAAGCGACTTTGTTCGGTCAAGATAATAAACGCTTGTACTTTGATGAAGATGGCGATGGCTTCCCAGATGACCTCAATCCAGATGCACAAGATATTTGGAGCACCCAAAACGTCACTATCACTAATGAAGCAGGCGTCAGTGTTAATGTGAACAATAGAATCACCGCAGGCGGGTTTTATGCCCAGCTAAAAGCACCAAAAACAGGCAACAATAGCACCCGTAATGTCTATGTCGAAAACAGCGTAGGCGGCACAACAAAACTACTCAAAGTAGGTGTCACTAATGGCACGCTACAAGGGTTTGACACTCTTGACGCCTCATATACCACATTAACTAAGTTATATTTATTGAGCTTTTTAGGTTATGACGCCAGTACCACTCAAGCAGAAGCAGATCGGATCGATGCGGCAGGCAACGTACAAACTGAGCTTGAAGCTATCATTGCCAATCCTCCAGGTGACATCAAGGTGCTAGGCGGAGTGGTACACTCCAGACCGACGCTTATCTCTTATGGCGCCAACATCAATGCGAATGACAAAGACAGTGACAATGATGGTGAGATAGATGCCGATGCAGGCATGGTCGCAACAGATGAGAGTAGCCGTGATGACTATGTCATGTTTGGCTCAATGGAAGGGGCCTTGCATATCGCATCAGCAGATAGTGGCCAAGAAAGCCTAGCGTTTATTCCAAAGACCATTCTTAATCAACAAATTGAAGCCTTGCAGCCCGAGGGTAGTATTGCAGATGCCCCTGTATTTGGTGTTGATGCGCCTTGGGCGACAAAAGGCAGCTATAAGTATGATTTTAGCTCACCCACTTCTACTTCTTCTGGCAAAATCGTCGCTGACAAGGTCTATGTTTATGGGGGTCTACGTCAAGGCGGCAAAGGGTTATATGGCCTAGATGTCAGCAAACTAAGTAGTCCTAAAATGCTCTTTAGTATAGACAACACAACTACAGGCTATCAAGCATTAGGTAAAATCTGGAGCGAACCGGTCTCAGGTCAAATCAAAGTGGGCACAGGTAGAAACAGTATTAAAGATGTGATCGTCTTCGGTGGTGGTTACGATGAGTGCTACGAAGATCCGACATACCGTCTTGGATCTACTGATAACGAATTTACAGAGTGTCAAAGTAGTGTCAAGTCGATGGCAGATGGTAATGCAGTCTATATCGCAGATGCCAAAACAGGAGAGGTTATCTGGTCTATCTCCGGCCGATCGTCAGGAGCCTCTGGCAAGCATATTCGAGTACCAGAGATGAAGCACAGTGTCGTCAGCAAGATCACAACCTTAGATCGTGATGATGATGGCATGATAGATCATTTATACTTTGGTGATTTGGGTGGTCAATTATTCCGTGTGGATTTGCGTAATGGGCAAGCTATCAGCGGTAGCGCAGGCGTCAACAACTTTACCCGTCGTATCGTAAAAGTACTGGATGGTAACTCAGGCACGCTCGAGAATGAAGGGCTACAGCGCCGGTTTTACGGTCAGCCTTCTGTGAGCTTTTATAAAGATAAAAGCGTGCTGTTTGCGCTAGTCAATATTGCCTCCGGTGACAGAAGTAATCCGATATCAAGATTACGCAATACCATACCTGCACAGTCTGATCGACTATTTGGCATTATTGATCGAGATATCGCCAGTCCCGGACTGTATGGTACCGATGCAAAGGTTAGTTTAACCACTACAGGTCTGACTTCAGACGATCTGACGGAATTACCTTTTAATCAAAGCGATGCTAATGCAACTAAGGCAAGCGTACAAGCTCCGATGCGACCCAATGTCGCTACCTCTCAAGGATGGTTCTATCCATTGAATCAGTTTGATGGCAATAGCAAAGTCAAAAACGTCAAATCAATGGGAGATGGTCTTGCTATAGGGGGGCTTTATTATATGACAGCCTATAGCCCTGAGATGAAGTATGACGAGACCAGTGGTTGTGCCGCTCAAATCGTCGGTGGTTCAGAACGGCAGGTATACTGTCTGCCTTATGGTATCTGTGAGCAAGAAGATACGACAAAAGCAGACAACTCATTGAATGGTACTGGCGGGTTCGTGCGTGCGGGCAAAGGCATTCAAGAGCTGGCGTTTGGTGCCTTTAATCCTGAGAACCCAACGACTCGCATTATGCTAGGCACGCAGTCATTCAGTGAGCTTATCAAATCTGATAACCGAATAAATTTCGGTGGCGCTTGGTCATCGAATAATGAATCAGGACTAGATACCAACTGTCCTGGTGGTAATTGTGCTGGCTCTAGTATTGAGGCTGATAATGTCAACGCTAGCGGCTCTGGCGGCGGTAATATCAGTACGCTGAACTATCGCCTGTTCACGACTAGATGGTACGAGCAGCTATCGGAGTCGATTGATGATTAGGCTGAGCGTCTTACAGCGGACATTGAACCACAAACGTACCGTTCGCTATCAGTATCCAACGAGCCAAACAGGTTTTACGCTGATAGAGGTTATGATAGTGGTAGTGGTCTTAGCCATATTGGCAGCGATAGCTGTGCCAAGCTATCGACGCTACATCATTGTCAACGCTGAGCGCGATGCTCAAGCCAAGATGCAGCAGCTGCAGCTAGAGCTTGAGCGCTGGCGTGCGAGTGCATTAACTTATAAGGGATTTATCCCGCAGACAGTGGATAGCGATGGCGATACTGAGTATAGCTACGCAGATACAGCCAATACTATCATTAATGTCCCTGAAGGTAGCGGCGATGACTACACCTACCGTATTACCTTAGTAGATGGTGACACATCTGGGACGCCAAAAAGCTTAGTTACAAATGCAGGTGTGGATAATGTCACGGGGCGTACTTGGAAGATGCTAGCCGTGCCTAACCCGAATCGTTATATCAAGAACGGGAGCAAGATTATGTTTACCAGCTCTGGTATTAGATGTATGACGACGAGTAGTTTAACCATTAAGTCAGAGGACTGTGGTAATGATGCTCAGGAATGGTAACGATGATAAATAAGCATAGATATAGATATAAAGCGAGTGGCTTTACACTAATAGAGCTACTAATAGTAGTGGCTATCATTGGTATCATTGCAGCTATCGCCATTCCGAGTTATCAAGGCTATATCGAAAGAGGCCACCGTGCCGATACGATGAGCGAACTACAAAATATAGCTAATACTATCGAGAGTCGTAAGATAGAACAAGGTAGATATAGCAATGATTTACTGACAGGCTTGGGCGGTAGTTTTCCGAGTCAAGGTACGGCGCTATATACGATTAGCTTCGATCCTAACCCCTTGACATCTGAGTGGACTATCACTGCCGAGACGATAGATGATGAGCGTATGGACGGTGATGGCGATTTGAGCTTTGATTATCGTGGTGTTAAATGCCGCGGTTCAGATTGTGGTAAAGGCGACGAATGGCAGTAACTGACAATTTTTGTATAGCTCAGATATTTGATGACAAAAAATGTCAATCAAAGTTACGCTCTGTTATGTTGAGTGACTGAGCTGACAAGAATTAGTAGGTTGACAGTAACATTATGTTAACGCTACACTAACAGACGGTCAAATTACTGTTATAAACGGTAAAAAATAGGGTAAAACCTATTATATTTAATAAAGTCAGTGAGTTTTAAGGTTTGGCATGTAATATGCAGTTAATACTGTAAGGCGTCATAGCTAATTTTAATCTGTAAATTAAAGATAGGTCGTACTATCACCGACTGTCTCTATACCACCCTAAGGAGTTCTTATGAACACACAAAAAGGTTTTACCTTAATCGAACTAATGATCGTTGTTGCCATTATCGGTATTCTAGCGGCGATTGCTCTACCTGCTTATAGTAGCTATCAAGCAAAATCAAAACTCACAGCTGGTCTTGCTGAGATATCTGCAGGTAAGACTGCTGCAGAGGATTTAATCAATAATGGTGATGAAGTAACAGATCCTGCTTCTATTGGCTTACAGACGACTACTAATAACTGTACAATAGCTGCTTCGACTACTAATGGTGTTGGTGATATTTCTTGTACGATATTAAATGCGCCATCTCAAGCGCGTGGTGCTGTATTGACTTGGTCACGTGCAGCTACTGGTGCTTGGACTTGTCAAACTACCGGTTTAACTGGTGATAATAAAGATTTAGCACCAAATTCTTGTGCACATTCGTAGAAAATAATTTATTTAATTAAGAAGCCAAACATTGTGTTTGGCTTTTTTTATGATATCAACTAAATTCTATGATTCCATAACGAGTTTTAAAAATTATGTATGCAAGAGATTGTAATTTACTGAGATCCGTAAGACTGATCTTTAGTAAAGAGTTTTTTTTTGGATCCTTCTTCTTGGTTTTTATTTTAGGAATTAATTTAGGAATTAGCTATCAATCTTATAATGATTTTCGTGTCGTCCAGATTATATTATTACTATCTTTATGTCTGAGATCACTATTTCAGCAGCAATACTCTATTACAAAAATAGAAATTACTTTTCTTTTTTACATTACTATTGGTAGTTTATTTTGGACGAACTCATCATTCATTGTTGTAGACATAATGCTAGTATATTTATTGTTTAAGGCATTTCAAACTTTAAGCTATCGAAATTCCATCACAAAGTTAATTGTGTTATCAAGTCTAACGATGTTCTTATTACTACCCTTAGCTATTTGGGACTATATTAATACAGGTACTTATCTTCCAAATTGGTACTTGTTTTCTTTAAATATCCGTGTGTATGATAGTTATTTTTTAATTATTTCTACTCTTTCTGTTTGGTTATATTCAACAAAAGAAAAGTATAAAAGTCTATATTTGTTACTTCCATTCTTAGCTTTTTTAGCTGTTCTGCTTGATGGTGGGCGCTCTGTTACCTTAGCCTATACTGTATTTATTGCCATAGTCACCATCTGTCATAAGTCTATACGTTTACCGTTGATCGGTAGTTATATCGGCTCTTGGCTGTCATATCTATTGGTGACCTATGTAGCTACTCTAGGCTCTAGTAGTCTGCGTATTGCCCGTGAGTCCTCTAGCGGACGTGTTGACTTATGGGTCAATGGGCTACAGTGTTGGGCGCAAAATCCGATAATAGGCTGCGGCTTTTATCAGCTTGAGCAATATCCACATTTATCTGCCCATCCGCACAATATATTTGTGCAAGTGCTGACTGAAACGGGGCTGATTGGTTTTAGCTTTTTAGGTTTTGTATTATTTAAAATTGCCCGTCATATCAGCTGGAATATCAAACAAAACTACTTTGTTATCGCTGCATTATTGGCAGTCATTATTGATATGTCGCTATCAGGCGTGCATATTTATCCCATAACGCAAATGACGCTATTATGGCTGTTCGTGTTTTTACTCAAAAACCCAGTATTCGCCCATGCGCAATATTTTAATCAACCCGCAAAAAACATTAGTAAAATAGAAAGGTATTTGCCTGGCTTGGTTGTTTTAGGGCTAGTCATCATATTTTGCTACATATTTATAAATGCCAGTATCTTTTTAGATGATATGTCATCCACGCCGCCACGGTTTTGGGTATATGGTTACCAGTTATTTAGATAAAGAATTACTTTTTCAAGTTGGTAATTAAAAACCTACTAATGTTTAGTTGTTAAAAGTTTGACACAGTATATGCAGTAGTTAAGGTATTATCTATAGGTTAAATACTCTTATGCTATTAGCAGCGAATCACTCACCTGATTCTCAAATCGGTTTTACACTCATTGAATTAATGATTGCTATATCTATCGTTGGAATTTTGGCATCTGTAGCAATAGCTAACTATCAAACTAACATTAGGAAAACTCAGGTTACAATAATTTATCAAGAGATAAATCGTTATCGAATGCCTTACCAAATTATGATAAATGAAGGAGCAGGGCCAACAGGCTTTAGTCCTAATGTCCTAAATCTGAATGGAAAAACCAAAAATTGTCAGTATAGTGTTTTAGCGCCTAATACGAATGCCACCACTCTTGATGCAGTAAAATGTCAAATCCAAAACCTCAATTATTTAACCAATCAAACTATTAGCTTAGACTTAGCAGCAGACGGTACTTGGCATTGTCGAGTATCTTCGGGTATTCCTGTTGCTTATTTGCCATAAGCCTGTCATTAGGGTGTTAATTTAAGCAATATCGCGTAGGCTGCGGCTTTAGCCCAGCAAACCGTTGTGCAAAATTATGATTTTTTAAAGTTCAAAGTGATTTATAAGATTGAGATAGTATCGTTCCGTAGTTGGTTATAAAAAACGCTGGGCTAAAGCCGCAGCCTACGACACAGCTAATCTACATATTTAAAATTGATGCTAACCTTTGAATCCTTTTTCAAACTTTTTATATTATCCAAAACGTATAAATAACACTCATCACTCCAAAATTCACGCTTCAATAGTGTAAAATCACTTCATCCAAAACGTAACGATGACTCATTTTATGCAAAAAAAGGTGTTAGGCGTTTGTCTCGCGATCGCCCTGCTTGAGGGTTTTGCCGGTTTGGGGATTGAGATATATGCCATTCGTATCTCCGCCACTTATATCGGCGCGTCCATCTCGATTACCGGCGTCATCCTCGCGATGGTACTTATCGCCATTGCCGTGGGTTACTGGTATGGCGGTCGTCTCTCGCAAGGCATTCACACTCCAAGACAAGCGCTACTTAAAGCCGGTTACGTTTTGTCCTTATCGGCTATCTCTCATGCTATCGCTTGTATTATTCAGTTGCCACTTCTTGCCGCCATGACCGCCAGTATTGATAGCCCGATTATCGCTGCTATCGGGGTTGGGCTGTTATTCGGTGTTGGATTGGCCTTTGGCTCGACCGCTATTCCGTTGATTACTCAGTTTTTATCTTTAAAGTATGAAAATCATGACGGCGTTGATGCTGGCAAGAACGCTGGCATGATGGTGGCGATTACCACTGTCGGTAGTGTGCTGGGCTCGACGCTGACGCCGATATTGTTATTGCCTTATATTGGCCTAATGAGTAGCCTCGCGTTATTTATCGCGTCTTTAGCCATTAGCGCTTATTTATGTACGCGCTTAGCAGTGCAAGTTGCGAGTGATGAGCCGCTAAGTTTATCGACCCATCGCATCAATTATAGCCTTGCGCTAGCGGCAGTCGTGGTGACTTTGACCTTTATCTTTTTGAATAAAGTCGATACCGGCTATCAGACTGCGACAAACGCTTGGTTTATTAAGCAAACCGTCATCGACAAGCAATTAGCGGTGACTATCACTGATAAACCCGGCCAGACGACCAGTAGCTGCTGGCTCTATCTCGCCAAAAAGAACTGCCACTGGTACGGCAAGATCACTGTGGAGGCGATTGAACAAATTGAGCCGAAGAGTTTAGTATTCCTTGGCGGGGCAGGGATGGGCACACCTAGCGAAGTGGCGCACCACAACCCGAATATGGCGCTGACGGTTATCGACATTGATAAAGGTCTGCCGGATATCGTAGAAGCGCACTTCTTAAAAGCACCAATCGCGCCCAATATTAAGTTCATCGGTGATGACGCGCGCGGTTATCTAACGCGTCATCGCGATGCTAGCTATGACTTTATGCTGATTGATGCTTTTCAAGGGCGTCATGTGGCAGGGAACTTGTACACTATTGAAGCACTACGCCAGTTTCAGAATAATAGTAGCTATATCATGGCCAATATGATCGGCAAGGCCAACGCAGAGCATGGCTATAGCCAAACGCTATTTAACAACTGGCATGAGGTATTCGGTGATGACGCTTATATTCTCACTAAAGCGACAACGAACCAAGATAATAGCGAGGCGATACAGAACATCATGCTTTGCAATTTTCAATGTCCGGGTAGTGTGAAGCTTGCGCAAGTGGCGTTCTTTGAGCAGTCACAAGCGCTACACACCGATGATGTGCCGAGGTTGGATCGGTATTATTATCGGGCGATGTAGATACCACTCAATTAAATGACTTACGGCTTGACTTCCTCCCCTCCCTAAAGTGAGGGGATTCCTTCTGCAAGACGGTCAAGCCCGACCGCAAGGATGTTCTTAGCGGCATTGATATCTCTATCATGCCATGTGCCACACTCAGCACACCTCCATCCTCTGATTCCAAGACCTGCTCTACCTTTCGGACTACTGGACATATCGCCACAGCACGAGCAGGTTTGGGTAGTGTATCTCTCATTTACTATCTCAAGCTGACAACCTGCATACTTGCATTTATATTCCAGTTGTCTTTTGAGTTCAAACCATCCTGCATCGTATGTTGATTTAGCTAGGTTGGTTTTCTTACTTGTGAATGAGCGTGATTTAACATCACCAACCACAATCAAAGCATTGTCTTTAACAAGCTTGGTGGTGAATTTGTGAATTGCATCTAACCTTGAATTTTTGATTTTGGCGTGTATTGCTTTGACACGCTGTTTGTTTTTCGCTCGTTGAGCTATTGCAAGCCTTTCAGCCCACTTTTGCGTTTGTTTGGTTGTCAGCTTGTCACCGTTTGATGTGGTAGCAGATTCCTTTAAGCCTAAGTCAATACCAACGCTGCCCATCCCACTTACTTGTCTAGGAAAATCTTTGACGGTAATACAGGCATACCAACGATTACGGCTGTCTTGCACTATCTCAAGCGTGTTGATTTGATACAGGCTTAGGTTGTAGCTATCAAAGACATCTATGATGAGCTTTTGACCCTTAGAGAGCGATAGCTGTATGGTTGATTTAAGTGCTTTGTTTCCCGTTTGTCTGGTGTGCAGATGTTTGATTGCTGACTTTTTAAAAGGAATCCAACCTAAACTTTTTCGCTTGGCATCGGGTCGGTTGGTTCGCCAATTTAGTTTGGCTTTTTTAAACTGCTTACGAGATTTGGTATGAGTTTCGTTTATGGCTTGCAGAGTTTGTGAGTGTAAGCCTAATAGTTCGCCACTGCCTTTGGTGTATTCGTTTAGGTCGTAGGCACTAAAGAATTTACCTGTTCGCTTTAGATGCTCAAAACTTAACGCATTAACATAGTTCCACGCATAGTTAACACTCCCAGCTATTTTGTTTAGCTGGTTTACGTGTTTGTCTTTGATGCGTAGCTTGAGGGTTTTCATACCTTTAGTATGGCGAGGTTAATTTCAACTTACAACCCTTTAAGTACTACTCACGACAGTATATGTCGCCTTATATCCACCCCCTGAAGTGGGTGGTTTTACGGCAACGTTGGATAAAAAAAGACCGCAGCAAAAGCTACGGCCTAATGTATAAAGATTTTGTTTATAGCGACATCACTTTTCTAAATACTGAATCTTACCTTCGACGCCATCCCACTTTTCGGCTTCTGGCATGGCTGGCTTCATCTCAGTGATATTTGGCCACTTTTGAGCAAGCTCGGCAT
This sequence comes from Psychrobacter submarinus, assembly GCF_904846685.1. Taxonomy (GTDB): domain Bacteria; phylum Pseudomonadota; class Gammaproteobacteria; order Pseudomonadales; family Moraxellaceae; genus Psychrobacter; species Psychrobacter submarinus. The sequence goes on along the minus strand of NZ_CAJHBQ010000001.1, from coordinate 416,132 downwards.
TGAGCTCAATAAATATCTCTTGTCCTTTTGGCACTTCGTCTTCTGAGAAGATGGCATTGGCCGGACATTCAGGCTCACAAAGGGCACAGTCGATACACTCGTCTGGGTCAATGACTAAGAAGTTCGGTCCTTCATAGAAGCAGTCCACTGGGCAGACTTCTACACAGTCGGTGTATTTACAAAGAATGCAGTTATCGGTCACGATAAAGGTCATAGCGAACTACCTGCTATCAAAGCGCCTATGGGTTAAATCGCCTACTTCTCTAAATACTGAATCTTACCTTCGACGCCATCCCACTTTTCGGCTTCTGGCATGGCTGGCTTCATCTCAGTGATATTTGGCCACTTTTGAGCAAGCTCGGCATTGAGCTCAATAAATATCTCTTGTCCTTTAGGCACTTCGTCTTCTGAGAAGATGGCATTGGCCGGACATTCAGGCTCACAAAGGGCACAGTCGATACACTCGTCTGGGTCAATGACTAAGAAGTTCGGTCCTTCATAGAAGCAGTCCACTGGGCAGACTTCTACACAGTCCGTATGCTTACAAAGGATGCAGTTATCTGCAACGATAAAGGTCATAGAGGGCTACCTGTTATTGGTTTGACGAAATGCTAAATAGCAAAAATAACGCATATTTTAGCGCTTTTATCGTGTTTTCACAAACCCCTTTAACGACTAATGAGTTGCTTGAGGGAGTAGAGCATATCATGCGCTTGCTTGGGCGTTAGACTATCAGGATCGATACTGTCTAATTCACTCTGTAGCGTAAACCACTGATTTTGCTGCTGATTATCCATTGTATGAGTAGGCTGTCTATGGGGGCTATAATCACTACTGTCTGCAAGGGTCTCATAAGGCTGCTGACGTTCTTCGATAATGGCATGAGTTAAGTCAGTTTTGTCATCAGTATGCGCGCCTTTGCTATGATCAGCAGCGCTAGTAGTAGCAGTGAGCGTATCGAGCAGATAGCGTTTTGCATCAGCGAGCACTGCGTTAGGAATACCGGCCATTTTTGCCACATGTAAACCAAAGCTAGAGCTAGCCGCGCCGTCTTTAATTTTATGCAGCAGTAATAATTGACCATCGACTTCGCTGGCAGCGACATGGACGTTACGAATGCCTTTGTTCTGCGCTGCCAACTGGGTCAGCTCAAAGTAATGGGTGGCAAACAACGTCAAGCAGCCAATATCGAGTAGTTTGTTAACGCAAGCATGGGCGATTGCAAGGCCATCGGTGGTCGCGGTACCGCGTCCGACTTCATCCATGAGCACTAATGATTTATCGGTCGCTTGGTTTAGGATATTCGCCGTTTCTATCATCTCGACCATAAAGGTGGATTTGCCACCAGCGAGGTCGTCTGCCGAGCCGATACGGGTAAAGATACGATCGATATCACCAATATGGGCACTCGCGGCCGGGACAAAACTGCCACAGTGTGCGAGCAGTACAATCAGCGCAGTTTGGCGCATATAAGTGGATTTGCCGCCCATATTGGGGCCAGTGATTAGCAGTAAACGCTCAGGATGCTCGCTTGCACCTAGCTGGCAGTCGTTAGCGACGAAATGATTAGGAGCAGAGTGAGCGTTGGACTTGGCATGATTCATCCTTTGTAGTACTGACTCAACGACGACGTGGCGTCCTGCGCGGATATCGATACGGGTTTGGCTATGGGCTTGAGAGTCGCTATCTTTACTCATCACCGGACGCTGCCAGTCATAAGTTATGGCCAGATCGGCCCAATTGGCGAGCACATCGAGCTGTGCAATAGCGGCGCTCAGTTGCTGTAGCTCCGCTAAATGTTCGCTCAGCTCGCCAAGTAGCTGCTGATACAGCTGCTTTTCACGGGCTAGCGCTAAAGTCTGCGCGCTTAAGTACTCAGTCTCAAGCTCCTTTAGCGCTTCGGTGATAAAGCGCTCAGCGTTCTTTAGCGTTTGCCGGCGGATGAAATGGGCGGGAGCTTGCTTTGCTTGCATCTTTGGCAGCTCAAAATAAAAGCCGCTGACTTTGTTAAAGCCGACTTTTAGACTCGGCAAATTATGCTGTTGCCGCGCTTCATCTGCCATATTATCGAGAGTCGCTTGAATATTATCATGCAAGTGCGTTAGCCGATCGAATTCTTCATCGAAGCCTGCCGCTAGCATCCCGCCATCGCGGATATGCGCTGGCGGCTCTGTAATGATAGCGCGCTCAATGCGCTGCGCAACTTGCTGCACGGCAGGTAAATGGTCGGGCAGCTGCTGCATGAGCATCGGTAATAGACCGCTTTGCTCAGCCTTGATACCAGAGGCAGTTAATAAGCGCGCGAGCTGTAGACTACTGGCGATACCGTCAGCGAGTTTACGCAAGTCACGCGGTTTGGCGCTCATCAGACCAATACGGCTACTGATGCGCTCGATATCGCCGATGGTATTTAGAGTATCGCGTAGCTCGCTGATGAGCGACTGACTGGCTGCATGGTTGGCTGTATGGTTGGCCGCTAATAACTGCTCTATAGCGGCTAAGCGCAAATTGATACGCGTATGCTGACGTAGCGGGCGCTTCATCTGTTGCACCAACAGGCGCTTACCCATCGGCGTTTGACATTGATTGAGCACTGATATCAAGGACGTGCCATTACTACTGACTGGGGTGAACAGCTCAAGGTTTTGCTGACTACCGGCATCGATGATCAGATAATCGTCGCTGTGCTCAATGATGAGCTGATTGACCTGCGGAATTTGCCGCTGCTGGGTTTGTCGCGCGTAGTGAATGAGCGCCGCGCAGCTGGTTTGCGCAAGCGGCGCGCCGCTAATACCTAAGCCATCAAGGCGCTGCACTTGAAACTGCTCACAGAGGGTAGCGGCCGCATGGTCCGGATGAAAATCGTTGGCCGCGACTTCGATAATAGGGCAGTCCAGTTCACTGCGTAGCCAAGCGAGCCACTGCTCATCGACGCTTTCACTGATGATCGCTTCACTGGGCGCAAAGCGCGCTAGTACGGTAAGCATTTGCGTTTGGAGCTGGGCGCTAGCCGCATCATGATCGGCTAAGCGCTCTACCGTTAGCGTCTGCGTGGTCAGTGTACCGGCAGCTAAGTCGAGCTGACTGATCGCAGCTTGTAGCGGTTGTTTACTGCTTTTAGTCTTTGATGGTTCTACAAAATCCGCCTGAATATCGATGGCAACGACGGTTGGCGTAGAGCCGGCGCTAATCAGCGCATCATCGGTGATAGTACCGGCGGTTAAGGTCTTGACTACCTCGCGGCGCATGATGCCGCTAGCAGGCGTGGTTGCGGCATTCTTTTTTTGTTTATCGGCGAGCACGGGCGTATTATGATTGGCGGACTCATCGATTTGCTCGCAGACGACCACTGTCTCTCCCGCTGCAATCAGCCGCGCCATATAGCTATCAGCGGCATGAAACGGCACGCCGGCCATAGCGATGTTATTACCGGCTTTATCGTTGCCCCTGCGAGTTAAAGTAATATCTAATATCTGCGCGGCGCGTTTGGCATCATCAAAGAACAGCTCATAAAAATCGCCCATCCGGTATAGTAACAAAGCGTTTGGGTAGCTGGCTTTCATGGTCAGATATTGCACCATCATCGGCGTGTGATGCGCCAAATCGTAAACGCTATCGCCAATGGTTAATAGGGTATCTGAATTAGAGTTTGAATTAGATAAGGAGCTGACGGGCTTAACAGGCATGCATAATCTCTTATAAAGCGTTTATAGCGATAGTTAAGGGGATAAAACCTCGGCGCTAGAGCGAAAAATAGTGTCTATTTTAACACGAGAGCGGGCGCTTCATGGCAGCGAATATCTAGTCGATGTCCCTTGTATTCATCAGCACCATAACCATATATAATGGCGACAGACTAAGTTGAGTAATGAAAAGTTGGGTAATAATAAAACGTTGGGCTACATCTGGGCTTACGCGCTTTAATTATTGAATATTTCCATAGGTTAATAAATTATGTTATCAAAGATTGTAGGCAGTGTGGTTGGCACCAAAAATGACCGTGAGCTCAAGCGTATGCGCAAAGTGGTCGCTAAAATCAACGCCCAAGAGGCTGGCGTGCAAGCCCTGTCTGATGAGCAACTGCAGCAAAAAACGGCGGAGTTTAAGGCTAGACATAAAAACGGCGAGAGCCTAGATGCGCTATTGCCAGAAGCGTTTGCTGTCTGCCGTGAAGCCTCACTGCGTGTCACCGGCATGCGTCATTATGACGTGCAGCTGATCGGTGGTATTACCTTGCACGAAGGTAAAATCGCTGAGATGAAGACCGGTGAAGGTAAAACTTTGATGGCAACCCTCGCCATGTACCTAAACGCCATCAGTGATAAAGGCGTGCACTTAGTCACCGTCAACGACTATCTAGCCGCGCGTGATGCCGACTTAAACCGGCCGTTATTTAGCTTCTTGGGTCTAAAAGTAGGCGTGATCTACTCACAGCAGCCCGCGCAAGATAAGGTCGATGCTTATCAAGCGGACATCACCTATGGTACCAACAACGAATACGGCTTTGATTATCTCCGCGATAACATGGTTTTTAGCCTTGCAGAGAAAAAACAGCGTCCGCTAAATTTTTGTATTATTGATGAGATTGACTCCATCTTGATCGATGAGGCACGTACGCCGCTGATTATCTCAGGGCAAGCGGAAGACTCATCACGCATGTATGCGCTGATTAACACCATTATCCCGCTGCTTAAGCGCTCAAAAGATGAAGAAGCCAATAAAGAGAACGAAGACGAAGACTTCTGGATCGATGAAAAGAATCGCCAGATTGAGATTAGCGAAAAAGGCTACGAGAAGATTGAGCGCTTCTTAGTCAAAGTTGGCGAGCTTGGTGAAAACGAGAGTCTTTATAGCCCAAGCCGTCTACCGCTGCTGGCACACGTACAAGCTGCTATTCGTGCTCATCATGTCTTTGTCAAAAACGTCCACTATATCGTTAATGATGGTGAAGTCATCATCGTCGATGAAAACACCGGCCGGACAATGCCGGGTCGCCGCTGGTCAGAGGGTCTGCACCAAGCCGTCGAGGCCAAAGAAGGCGTCGAGATTCAGGCGGAGAACCAGACGCTTGCGACCACCACTTTCCAGAACTTCTTCCGTCTGTATGACAAGCTATCTGGTATGACTGGTACTGCCGACACTGAAGCGGCAGAATTTAAATCCACTTATGATCTAGACGTTATTGTCATCCCAACGCACAAGCCAATTGCCCGTATCGATATGGATGATCAGATCTATCTGACCAAATTAGGCAAGTATCAAGGCATCATCCGCGAGATTAAAGAGATTCAGGCCAAAGGTGCGCCAGTGCTCGTCGGTACTGCAACGATTGAAGCGAGCGAGGAGTTATCGTATTTGCTCGATCAAGAAGGCGTCAAGCATAATGTCCTAAACGCCAAGCAGCACGAGCGCGAAGCCGATATCATTGCGCAGGCAGGTAGCCCAAAATCCGTCACTATCGCGACCAATATGGCAGGCCGTGGTACCGATATTATCCTAGGTGGTAACTGGGAGTCGTTTATCGCAGACCCAGAAGCAGTAAGTCCGGACGAGATGCAGCGGCTCAAAGCCCAATGGCAAGAAAAGCATGATCAGGTCGTCGCCGCAGGGGGTCTACATATTATCGGCTCAGAGCGTCACGAATCACGCCGTATCGATAACCAGCTGCGTGGCCGTGCCGGTCGTCAAGGTGATCCTGGTATGTCACGTTTCTTCTTGTCTTTAGAAGATGATCTAATGCGTATCTTCGCAGGCGACCGCGTGGTCAACATGATGAAGGCAATGGGCCTCAAAGAAGATGAAGCTATCGAGCATAAGATGGTTTCTAAGTCTATCGAAAACGCGCAGGGTAAAGTTGAGAGCCGCGATTTTGACGCTCGCAAAAACCTACTTAAGTACGATGATGTCGCCAATGAGCAGCGTAAAGTTATCTACAGTCAGCGCGATGATTTGCTTGCGGATATGGACTTGTTAGAAGCTATCGAGGCGATGCATTACGATGTCTATAACGCGATGATTGACCAATTTATACCGCCAGGCTCTATCGATGATCAATGGAATATCGATGGGCTAGAAGATGAGCTAGAGGACGAGTTCAAGCTCTACATGCCAATCAATGATTGGCTAGATGAAGATCGTCGTCTCGATGAAGAGGGTCTACGTGCCAAGATTATCCAGACGGCGTTAGAGCATTATCGAGGTCGCCGTGAGCAAATGGGCGAAAAAGAAGCCGCGCAGCTCGAGCGTCACTTTATGCTGCAAAGCCTAGATAAGCACTGGAAAGAGCACTTGACTCAGATGGATCAGCTGCGTAAAGGGATTCATCTGCGCGGTTATGCGCAAAAAAACCCCGAGCAAGAGTATAAGCGCGAATCCTTTGAGCTGTTCCAAATGATGCTTGGCGCGATTAAGTCTGAAACGGTACAAGACTTATCTCGCGTACACATTCCTACTAAAGAAGAGATCGAAGCGTTAGAAGCGCAGCAACGTGCGGATGCTGAGCGTATGCAAATGCAGTTTGAACACAAAGACGCAAGTGGCCTTGCCGGTAATGAGAAACAAGCGGCTGCTCGTAACCCTAATCAAAGCCAAGGTCAACGCCAAAGCCAAGGTCAAACGCAAACCGCACGCGCCAATCTAGCCGGCGCTGCAGCGGCGGGCGCTGCTAATGGCGCAGAGGGTAACCCTTACGCCAATATGAATATCAGCCGTAACGCGCCTTGTCCTTGTGGCTCTGGCCTTAAGTACAAGCAGTGTCATGGCAAGATCTAAGCAAAGCTGCGCTTAAAATCATTTATAGCTGTTATAAACCCTTATCTATCTTGGATGAGGGTTTTTTTATAGCGGTGAGTTCACTTACTAATAAGTTGCTAAATCGACTTTAAAACCCAGTAAACTATTTGCTAATATAAAGTAAAGAGCTAGTGACAGTTATGCTTGGTTTGGTTTGGTTTGTATTTGAAGCGCAATGCTGCTCGTTTACAAATCCGATATAGGCGCACAGACAGTGACAAGCTATAGTATTGAACATCAAAGGTATTGAACGTCAAGTTATAATAACTGATTAGCCTTACAAGTTAATATTGTCAGTTTATAGCACATATATTTAGGAGATAGGCATGAGCCTAGGATTATCAAAATCGTTACGAGCGTCTGCAATGATGACCGGAGTATTCGCTTGCGTCATTAGCCTCAGTGCTTGCCAACAAGAGCCTGAAACTGAACCCAGCTTAGAAGAAGACATTGCCGCTGAGCAAGCCGTGCCGATGTCAGCAGAACCTGCTGAGCCTAATGATACCGTCGTCGCACCTGATGCTACGCTCAATGAAGTACAAGACGATACGGTCGCTGAAGTGAACACTGGAATCACCCAAATCACTTATTTATGTGCGCCTGAGCTAAAAGTCGACGTCACTTATAAAGACGAGAGCAACGAAGCGGTGCTAAGTACAGATAAAGGGACGGTTACGGTTAATAAAACCAATGAAGGTACGAACCCAGAAGTCTACGAAGGCACCACGGCAATTGATGGTAGTGCAGGCTTCACTCAGTGGCGAGTGGCGCATCAAGCGCGCGAGACTGGTATAATTCGTACCGCTAGTGAAGGCGAGTCTGATATCAACACCTATCAATGTGATGAAATCGACTAGTATTGTCAGACTTAGCGAAGTATGAGACTTTGCTAAACTGTAAAACTAAAAAAAAGCAACGCTGATATAAAGCAGCGTTGCTTTTTTTATTCGATACGGTTTTGACGAAAAATGCAGACTTATTTTTTAAGCGTATGTTGATTTTCGTGCTCTAATAGCCCTTCTTCTTTAACATCGAGCTCTTCATGCTTCAGTTCGACTTGAATCGTATCGGTATGGGTGTGCTTAGTTTTGCTAATATCGATTTCTTGGATAGCATAAGTATCTTTGGTAATGGTCGCTACTTGCCTGGATAGCACAATCTCCACTGGCGCATCACCAATCTCGACTTGCTTGCCATTGATAGTGACCACCGCTTTACTATCTAAAGTCGGCTCAACATGGCGCAAGATATCTTTGTCATCAAAATTACCTGATAGCATATCTTGGCTTTCACTATCTTCATAGGCGGTAGCTACGGTGATGTATTCTTCGACCAATTCGATAGGCACATCTATTGTTCTGGTGCGCGCATGCTTAGTGACAGTGACCTTGCCGACATCTAAACGCTCTTTATTGACTACAGGACGCTCTTCTAATAGCTCAAGATAGCCGCTGCCTTTATTGACGTTTGCTCCTGCTAAATGGTTGACGCCAGTTGCAGTGTTACTACCTTGACTTGTCACATCATCGGGAGCTGGAAGTTTATGCTCGCTGGCATGATCTTCTATTTTCTTATCCGTAGTATTATCAAGATGAGTATTATCAAGATGAGTGTTATCAAGATTAGGATTATTAATGTCGGTTGCTGGATTTAATGGTTTATTAGATTCATTATTCATAGTCGTCTTCCTTGTTATTCTCGGTTGTGTGCTCTAGCTCATATAATAGCTGATAGTAGTAAGCTCACTCTGAACATAAAAAAAGACCAGAGACTAGCTCTGGCCTTAATCTACTGAGATGACTCAGCTGCTTCTAACTATCATAACGTATTTTATGAGTAGTTTAGCTTATTACATACCACGAGCGCGGCGGACATCTTCGGCAGTGATATCGTCACGACCATATAAGTTACCTTCACGGTCAACGACATTACCTTCGTCATTAACATCAAGCTCTTCGCGCTGAATGGTTTCAACGATAGTTTCAGTATGACGCTCAGTCGTTTTACCAACGCTAACTTCTTCAGTGACGTAAGTCTCTTTACCAACGCGAGCACGTTCTGCTTCTAGCTCTACTTCGACAGTTTCGCTTGCACCGGCATCACCGATTTTACGGTCAGTAACACGGTCTACGTTAGTACGCTGAATATTAACATGCTCTTCTTCTAACTCAACATTGACGTTACGCTCTTCAGTTACGACATGCTTACCCACTTTAACTAAACCTGCAACGATACGATCTTTATTTACCGTTAGTCGTTCTTCTAGTAGCTCTAGAGTGTTTGGCGCATCATAATGGGTGTCGTCAATTTCTACACGCTCTTCAGTAGGCACAGTGTCGGCTACAAAAGCCTGACGATCTTTTTCGTACTGCTCTTTATAGCTGTACTGATAATCGTGATCATAAACTTCCATCGCTTCTACTTGTGATTTGGTCAAGCTATCAAAGAAAACATCATCACCAACAATACGTGCGAGACCTGCAGGTACCAATACTTCTTTTGAGCTGAACCAGCCGCCTACGTCGACGATTAAGTAGCGAATACGACCAGTAGTATCTTCAACTAGAGCGCCATCGATTTTACCGATTTTTTCTTCGTTGACACCATAAGCAGTTTTACCAGTTGGGTCATAATAGTCATCACCAATTAGGTCACGGTGAGTCGCTTGGATATCTTGTAAACGGATAAGTTGGCTCATTATTATCTTCCTTTTATATGAGTTAATTTTTATTGAAAATGAAAATTTGAATGATAAATACTAATACTTAGAATATAGCAATCAAAATCTTAAAAGCTGATCTGATGGCCGCTAATTCTGTAAAATCTGTAAAATTTCAGTTCAGTAAGTGAATTAGTTATCGTTAATTACCTCACCTCAACTGGTTATTAGAATAACAAGAGCACGGGGCAGGGGGTATATAAGCGAGGTAGCAAAATGTGCGATAGACGTAAAAGCGTGTAAAAGGCTGTAAGCGCTATAACATGGCGAAGGTATAAGTTAACGCTTGTTTACAGTAAATATTTTTTTGTGCTGTTTTTGGGATTTTGACTAAAATAAAAAACCGCATAGCTTGAGCTGATGCGGTCATAATGAACAAATGGTTAGACTAAAAACTGAGCATTTTGCTCTATGGTAGTTCGATAGCCACTGCTACCGCTTCGCCGCCACCGATACATAGGGTCGCGATGCCTTTTTTGCCGCCAGTACGTTGTAGCGAGTTGATTAAGGTGATCAAGATACGTGCTCCAGAGCAGCCAACAGGATGACCCAGCGCACAAGCACCGCCTTCAACGTTGACTTTGCTATGTTCGATATTGAGCTCGTCCATAGCCGCCATAGTCACCATAGCAAAGGCTTCATTAATCTCCCAAAGATCGACATCAGCAACAGACCAACCTGCTTTATCTAAGACCTTTTCGATCGCTCCTATAGGCGCGATAGTGAACTCGCTAGGATGACGAGAGTTTGAGGCAGTAGCGATAATACGCGCTTGAAAATCTAAGCCCTCATCTTTCGCCTGCGACTCTTTCATTACCACTACTGCCGCGCCGCCATCTGAGATGGAGCTGGCATTGGCGGCGGTGATAGTGCCTTCTTTGGCAAACGCAGGACGTAGCTTAGGAATGCGCTCGGCATTAGCAAGCCCTGGCTCTTCGTCGGTATCGACAGTTTGCTCGCCTTTACGAGTCTCGAAAGTGACTGGCGTAATTTCGTTCTCGAAATGACCATCTTTGATCGCAGTCAACGCGCGATTTAGCGATTCAATAGCAAACTCGTCCATTTGCTCGCGGCTATAGCCTTTTTTATCTGCCATCTCTTGCGCAAACTGACCCATAAGCTTGCCGGTTTCGGCATCTTCTAGACCATCCAAGAACATATGATCTTTGACTTCTTTATGGCCCATACGGTAGCCTGCGCGCGCGCCTGACATGATATAAGGCGCATTAGTCATCGACTCCATGCCGCCAGCCACAGCAACATCAAAGCTACCGGCTTTGATACCGTTATAAGCCTCCATCACCGCTTTCAGGCCAGAGCCGCAAAGCTTATTGATAGTAACCGCGCCAGTACTATCTGGTAAACCGGCTTTGCGCATGGCTTGACGAGCAGGACCTTGACCCAAACCTGCGGTCAAAATACAGCCCATAATCACTTCATCCACACTATCTGCGCTGACACCCGCGCGCTCAACAGCGGCTTTGATAGCAGCGGCGCCTAAGTCAGGTGCGCTGACGTCTTTTAGAGCGCCTTGAAAGCCGCCCATCGGCGTCCGTGCGCCATTGACGATTACGATTGCATCATTTGACATAGTTTTTCCCTTTTTTGATATTCGTTATTAATAGCTAGCAATAGCCATGCTTTTATTATAAGGGCTAAAGGCTTGCTTTAAAATGCTAAACCACGTACTAGGCATTCTGCAAAAAAAGCTAGCCACTAATCGATTAAGCCGCGGTTAAGTCAACTCGTCCAAGCGAATACGCACCACTTTATCCGTGATAGTCTCTAAGTTTTCTATCTTTTCAATCGCTAGGTTCATCTGACTCTCGACCACTGGCAAAGTTAAGATAATGACTGGCACTTGGCCGGCTTTATGCGCAGGCTTTTGCAAAATAGCATCGATATTGATACCAGCATCGCTGAGTATACGCGTAATATCTGCCAGCACCCCTGGATTATCAAAAGCATGCACACGTAGATAATACCCGCTAGTCATCTGCTCTGCTCGTAAGATGGGCGTATCAGATAGCTGCTCCGGCTGAAACGATAAGTGCGGCACATGTTTGGCAGCCACGTCACTACCAAGTACGCGTACCAAATCCATGACATCGGCCATTACCGCAGAAGCGGTCGCACCTGCACCAGCGCCATCACCATAATATAGCGTCTGACCGAGTGGATGTGAGTTGACCAATACTGCGTTTTTGACGCCATTGACGTTCGCTAATAAAGCATCTTGCGGAATCAGCGTCGGATGGACACGCAGCTCAATACCTGCCTTATCACCGTCTCCATCACGGCGTACCGCAAAACCGACGTGCTTGATACGGTAGCCCAGCTCTTCGGCATAGCTGACATCCTGTAAGGTGATATCGGTAATACCTTCGCAATAGACTTTATCAAACTGTAGCGGAATACCAAAAGCAATAGAGGCGAGCAGGGCAAGCTTGTGCGCCGCATCAATCCCTTCAACATCAAAAGTCGGATCAGCTTCTGCGTAGCCAAGCTCTTGTGCTTCGCTGAGCACATCAGCGAAAGGACGACCCTTATCGCGCATCTCGGTCATGATGAAGTTGCCCGTACCATTGATGATACCTGCTAACCAGTCGATTTTATTAGCCGCTAAAGCCTCTCGCATCACTTTAATAATCGGAATACCACCAGCGACCGCCGCTTCATAAGCGACATGAACATTATTGGCTTCTGCTGCCGCGAAGATCTCATTACCGTGCTCAGCAAGTAGCGCTTTGTTGGCAGTGACCACATGCTTACCGTTATTGATGGCTTGCAGAATGACGTCTTTGGCAAATGTCGTACCGCCGATCAGCTCAATAACAATATCAACATTATTGCTGGCAGCAACTGCCATCAGGTCGCTGTTTTGGGTGATAGCAGGGTCGATATCATCACGCTGACGACGGGTGCCGACTTCAGTGATGGTAATATCGCGCCCACTACGGCGTTTGAGTTCGTCTAAATTGTCATTTATCAAATGGACGACGCCAGTACCGACAGTACCGAGTCCAAGTATCGCTAGTTTTATGGATTTACTCACAGTATCCTCGATGAAATAGATGGATAAAAATTCAAACTAAAAAGAAAAGCTTAATCGACTCTAGGTTGCATAGCCGTATTATAGTGATAAACGTATCATACCGATAAGCAAAGGTGGCGTCTACCTAACGCGCCGCATCAATGTCACTTGACATTTACTATTGCTATTTGCTTTTTTTAATCAAGCGCCCTTATTTATGCAGGCGCTATGATTGAGCGTTACTATAATGGTAGGGCAATGGTATGGTCTTAATTGTTAAGCGCAGCTTCAGCCAATTGCGCCGCTGGCAAGTAGCCACCAATCTGTTGACCCGATTCAGTAAAGATGGCGGGCGTACCGCGCACGCCTAAGCTTGCGCCTAACTGCATGTGCTTAGCCACAGGACTCTGGCAGGCAGGTGCTGAGATATTGACACCTTCATTTTTTGCTTGGTCCATAGCCTGTACGCGATCGTCGCTGCACCAAATGGCTTCCATAAGCGGAATACTGGCTTCACTGCGTGGCCATGCCAAATAGCGAACTTCGATACCGCGGGCATTGATGTCATCCATCTCAGAATGCAGCTTAGTGCAATAAGGACAATCAGCATCGGTGAATACATAGACAACCGCTTTGGTTGCTCCAGTAGCCGGATAGATAATCAGCTCATCTTTATCAACCGCTTCTAATACTTGTTGGGCATTAGAAGCCATAAGTGCGGCGCTGATATCGACAGGCGCGCCGTCACCTATGCTGATGATTTGTCCTTGAATGATATGCTTGCCAGCTTTGTCAGTAAAGAAAGAAGGTAGACCCTCAGCGCTGACCCAGTAGATATCATCCATAGCGGTAGGCACAGCTGAAGTCACAGTCTCTTCAATGCCAGAGGCGTCTAGGTTAGCTTGCAAAGCGCTCACTACTGCCGCATCGTTATCAGGCGCAGCTGCTTGGGTGCTAGTAGTAATCTCAGGGTTGGTCGCGTCAGCGGCATTGTTCGAACATCCCGCCGCTACCACTACCAGTAAGGAGCTCATCATCGCTCGCGTTAGTTTGCTGCGTACAGAGTTATGAGCAGGTTTATAGCTAGCCGCGTGAGCTTTTGGAAAAGGGAGTACAGACATATAACGTTTCCTATAAGCGCTAGCGCTTATCTATGGTTTGGTAGTAGAGGCAGATAAAGCACGAATAAAGCTTAAATAAAATCTGAGTAAAATCTAAATAAAACATTGTATCTTAACATATTTTATTAAATAGGCGCTAAGTGAGGTATTTTTACTTTAGCATCACCTAAAAAATAGACAGTATCAATATGAGTATCTGTGTCACCAGTATCCGTATCGAATTTTATACAGCCTTTGTAAGGAAATCAAAAATAAAATACATTGTTACTATGTAATGTCATTCTGGTTATGTCATCATTAGCTAGGTTTTCTATGATTAAGCTAATAATAAAGATATAGATAAAGTAAGCGCAGAGAGACATAAGTGTCGGTATACCGTTATTGGTTGACGCATAATTATAAATTCATAATTTTAAGGAATAAATATGGCAGGTGGTAGTTTATTACTCTTGCTCGATGACATCAGTATCTTGATGGATGATGTCAGTGTCATGACCAAGATTGCAGCAAAAAAGACAGCGGGCTTAGTAGGGGATGATTTGGCATTGAATGCCGAGCAGGTCACAGGCGTCAAGCCAAACCGTGAACTACCTGTTATTTGGGCGGTTGCTAAAGGCTCTTTTGTTAATAAATTGATTTTGGTACCAGCAGCGCTATTAATTAGCTACTTTATACCTTGGTTGATTACGCCGCTGTTAATGATAGGGGGGTTGTATCTCAGTTATGAAGGTGCAGAAAAGGTCATTCATAAGTTTTGGCCGAAGCTATTACCGCATGATGAAGAACAAAATGCTCGCCTGCAAGCCAATGCCGATAGCAATATCGACTTAGTCGCTTTTGAGAAGGATAAAATCAAAGGTGCTATTCGTACTGACTTTATTTTATCGGCTGAAATTATAGTGATCTCTTTAGGAGCGGTGACTGCAGCTGGCGGCGATATCTTACAAAAAGCGTTGGTCTTATCTATTATCGCTATCGTAGTGACAGTCGGTATTTATGGCCTAGTCGCTGGTATCGTAAAGATTGATGATGCAGGCTTGCATCTGATTGAAAACTCTAACGAGGGTAACATAAAACATAAGTTCGGTGAGTTGATGCTATCTGCTGCACCAAAGCTTATGAAGTTTTTATCGATAGCTGGTACGATAGCGATGTTCTTAGTCGGCGGCGGTATTATCGTCCATGGTATTGGCTTTTTACATCATAGTGTAGAAGATATTGCCCACTTAACAGGTGTCTTTGAGGGGCTGACTAATGCCTTATTAAATGGTGTTATCGGGTTTGTGATTGGCACTATTATTGTTGGTATTTTTACTATCGTTGGTAAAATACGCGGCGACGATGATGATCCAAAGTCAGCTGCACATTGATTTGTCATCAAAAGCACTCAGCAAATAAAGAGTCTTGACAAGCAAAAGCCCCGATAGTTCACTATCGGGGCTTTCTTACTGTTATTGCTGTTATTGCTTGCACGAGCAGCTGATATTAGCTATCTGCTGGTTTGTTGTCATGCTCAGCTTCCGCCTTTTCTGCTTGCGTAGGCTTTTTATGCTCAGTCTTTGGCTTACGCGTGCGTGCTTTGGGCACTTTTGGCGTGGTCAGATTAAACATGCCGGTTTGTGGCAATAACTGCTCAGCCACATTTTCGATCATGTTTTTATAACTGGCGATAGTCGTTTTTGACTTCTCCGCTCCCGCACTGTCTGCCGCTGCCGTCTCACTATCATCAGTAGCAACTTCAGCAGCTGTACTCTGCTTTTGAGCGTCCTCACTAGCAAGCGCCTGCTCCTCTTGCAGTAGCTGCTCGCTCTCGGCGCTGATGTTTTCAGCTTGCGCCTCTCTTGATAGCGCTGCCGCTTCTACGTCATCAGCGTCCACTTCACTTGTATCGCCTGTAACTTCAGGCACAGTCAAAGTCGCTTGCTTAGTCGCTCCTTGATAGTCAGGATGCTGACCACGAGGATCGTTACTTGCGCGCTGAGTGATAGGGCGCGGTGCTACTGAGGTTTTGCCTTGCTCTACTGCCACTTGGCTAGTAGCGCTAGTCATAGCGGCAAAACGCTGCAAATAATCGGCACTTAGCGAGTCATAGCCATAGTTGCTAAAGCTAAAGGTGCTGATATCGACAGTAGCAGAGCTAATGTTTTGCTCAGCAGTACTGTCTTTGGCACCCTCCGCTTGCTGTGAGTGCTCAGCTATCGCAGCAATGAAGCAAGCAATTACGCCTTCATCGGCTAAGCGCTTCTCAGCCGAAGCGAGAGTCGCGCGAATAAAATCGCCAACCGAGCCGCGAATGCTAGGCGTAGAGCCGATGGTAGCAGCCGCTGAGTCGTCCGCTGGCGGCTGCGCATTTGCTAGCTGCTGACGACGCACGACGCGTGGATCATTGCTGGCTTGCCCGTATTTATTGGCCGTGACATAACGCGCTGCAAATAAACTATCATGGTCAAGCGCAAAAGCGCCGCTTGCATCAGTAGTCGCTTCTTTACGCTTGCTCGTAACAGCATTGTCAGCGTTATCAGCGTTCTGATTACTATCCGCCGGCTTCACGTTTTCCGCTTTTCCGCTAGCAGTATTTTTATCAGCTGCTAAGTTTGGCGTTTGTTCGCGATTATCTGCATTCTCTTTAGCCGTCGTCTGACTCGCTTTTTGAGTGTCAGACTTAGGACTGGCCGTTTGCTTATCTGCTTGCTTATCCACTTTCGACGAGCGAGCAGCAGGCGCTTTGCTATCATCTAACGATAGATGCACGACTTCTGGCGTCTTGAGCTGCACGGGCGCTTCATTGACCTGTAAGGTGACTTCGTTGGGGTCTTGCTTACGGCGAGCATTAGCTTGAGCGCTATTGTCATGATGACGCGACTGGCCGCTTTGCTTAGCACTATTTTGCTTGGCGTCCTGTACTTTAGCTTGCTCAGCAGAGCTAGATTTTGCTGTAGCGTCTAGCGTCTCACCGCGCGCAAGCGAACCACGAGAGCTGCGTTTGCTATGCGGTTTGCGCTTAGCAAGAGTCTGCTCATCAGAGTCGGTACTGCGCTGATCGTTTTGACGCTCATTACTGCTATGGCGATCATTGCCGGTGTTACGCTCACTATGACGCTTATCAGCGCTGTTTTTATTGTCGGCTTTGCTATCTTGGCGACTGCCGTTAGTAGCGTTATTAGCAGTACTGTCATTATCGTCTTGACTGCGGTTGCTACTTGCGCCATCGCGTTGCTCTTTTCTTTGCTGCGCCTTTGACGACTGCGAAGACTTAGGCTTACGAGTCTTACGGCGACGTCTATCATCGCCTCTGCGGTCTTTATCGTCGCTTTTGTGTTGACGCGTTTGCTGACGATCAGAACCTGAATTCTCATTGCTTTGCTCTTGAGTTTGCACGCTTGCCGCTTCGTTTTGGCTTAAAGCGCTGCTATCGGTTTGACCCAGTGAGCCTAAGCTCTGCGCGCCAGTGTTGACTAAGGCTTCTATGGCTTCTGCGGCATCGCGACTACTGACATTAGCGACTTTAGCTTGCGGTGCCTGCGCAAATAGGTTGGATAACCAAGCGACAGCTTGCGGCTGCGCGGCTGTGCTAGTCGCTGCGGCTTGGCTAGCAGCGCTTGAGGCGTTCCGGCCGCTTTGATTACGATGCTCGTTACTGTGATCGCTGTGGTTGTTATTGCTATGGGTCGCCGTACGATAAGCGGACTGTTGCGCGCTTTGAGTCCGGCTTTCATTATTATTTCGGCGGCTACTTTGCGAGGTATGCGCCTGACGCGAGTTTGCACTATCGCTTTGAGCCTTATTTTGGCTGCTTTTACTGGGGCTATTGGACTTTGAGTTTTGACGAGGCTGACGCGTTGGCTGCTGTTCTGGGCGCTCATTTTCGGCCGTTTGCCAGTCGACATCGTAGCCCAAATCGCTATGCTCTTGCTGCTGAGTATCAGTGATACGCTCGTAGCTTGACGGCGCAAAGCCATCGCGATTGAAGTGCAATTTGAAGTTCGGCGATTCTAAATGCGCATGCGGCAAAATAGTAATGCGCGTACCGCTGTCTTGTTCAAGATAGACTAAGCTGTCGCGCTTTTCATTTAGTAAAAAGGCAGCGATATCAGTTGGCACTTCGGCTTGTACTTCACCTTGACGCTCTTTTAGCGCAATCTGCTCGATTTGTCGCATAATCGATAGCGATAATGAGCGCAAATCACGAATCATGCCGTTACCATGACAGCGCGGACAGATGTAACCGGTCGACTCCTCAAGGGACGGGCGCAGACGCTGACGACTCATCTCCATCAAGCCAAACTTAGAGATATCACCGAATTGCACGCGCGCGCGGTCGTATTTGGTGGCATCAATCAGCCGTTTTTCGACTTCTTTTTGATGCTTGTTATCATTCATATCGATAAAATCAATGACAATCAGTCCGCCCATATCGCGCAGGCGCAGTTGACGAGCGATTTCATCGGCAGCTTCTAGGTTGGTATGATAAGCGGTCTCAGCAACGTCCGAGCCTTTAGTCGATTTGGCTGAGTTGATATCGATAGAGACCAGCGCTTCGGTTTGATCAATGACGATAGAGCCGCCTGAGGGCAGGCGTACCTCGCGCTGATAAGCGGTTTCGATCTGCTTTTCGATATTGAAGCGCGAGAACATTGGCTCATAATCGGTATATTTGCGCAGTTTTTCGGCTTGTGTTGGCATCACCGCATCGATAAAACCGGCCGCTTCCACGTAGGCGTTTTCGTTATCGATCCAAATCTCGGAGATATCATCACGTAGATAGTCGCGTACCGCGCGGGTTACGACGCCAGCTTCTTGATGCACCAGGCGCGGTGAAGGGTACTTTTTATTTTGCTCTTGAATCGCTTGCCAAATATTGAGCAGATGATTGAGGTCGTGCTGCAAGTCTTCTTGCGTTTTACCGATACCGGCGGTACGGATGATGACGCTCATGCCTTTTGGTAGGTCAAGATTGCCGAGCATACGCTTCATATCTTCGCGCAGCTTACCTGATATCTGACGAGAGATACCGCCACCACGTGGGTTATTAGGCATTAGTACTAAGTAACGCCCAGCCAATGACACGTAAGTCGAAAGCGCTGCGCCTTTATTACCGCGCTCTTCTTTTTCAACTTGTACGATGAGCTCATCGCCTTCTTTGATGAGTTTTTTGATGTTTTCATCACGGGGATTGCCGCTTAAGTATTCGGTGGAGATCTCACGAATAGGCAAAAAACCTTGGCGCTGTGAGCCATACTCGACAAATACCGCTTCTAACGACGGCTCAACACGAGTGACGTGGCCTTTATAGATATTGGATTTTTTTTGTTCGCGGGTACGATTTTCTAAATCGAAATCGTATAGGTGATTGCCTTTACACAGGGCAACACGAATCTCTTCGTTTTGGGTAGCGTTGATCAAAATGCGCTTCATATTTATATCCTATGAGGACGCGCAAGCATGACAAGCTAGGTGTTAGGCTGATGGGCAAGTAGAGCTGATGGTGATCTCAACACTTATAAAAATGTTTATAAAATAATATAACGTTTAGCCTAGCGTATTTACTTTGCAACTCTTGTACAGCCAGTCGTTAGGATAAACGATCCGTTTACATACGCTTCTTAAGAACTAAAAGGCTTTATCAAGCTCCTGATAAAATCTAGAGGGTGTAAAGCTATAGATTCTACTTTTTAGCGGCAGTCACAAAACTGTGATTTAAATAGGCTTCTAAAATCGATTGTTCTAACCTTGGTTGTCCTGACATAGTTGCCATTATAAGCAAACCAGCAAAACGATAAGTTTTTCGTGTTGAGCAATCAGTGTCCTTGATACAGTGCTTGAAAGCGTTCAGTTGACAACAGTGGTTGTAAGTCACGCGTTGTCAGTTTAGAGCTGCAAAAAAGGCTATCTATTATTTTATAAGTAAAGCATTCATTATAATGAGCGTTTTTTCGATAAGGTATAGCGGGACTTCAGGTTAGCGGGGCGTACTTGGCAAACAAAATAAATATTCAAGTGTTAGTCACCCTATTTTGCAGCGTAGTTCAGCACCTTTTTCGGTACATTTTAGGCATGTATACTAATTTGTATTATTAATACTCATGCTTATACAGTGATGCAAATAGGGACTAGTATAGCTACTAAGCTGTAGGTAGGATGTCGTCGCTACCGGTTCAATCTGTTTGACCGCCAATAGTTTTTCAACTAATTGAGTAAGTCAGCTATTCATTATCCGTTCAAACTACTCTTACTTGCTCAATAGCGCGACCTTGACTGATGAATAAGCAGAGGGTTGTAAGTCCTCATCTAAACATAAGTTATTATTTAAGCTGTCATTATGCGCGTATTAAGTAAATGGTATTTGGTTTATTAGCAAATATCTTGCTTTAAAATCGGATGAGACGCGTAGCATTACCGCCACTCGTGCTCAACATGCTAAACTATAACAAATCTTTGTGTAAATACCTAACTAAAAATGACGAATTCGACAATGACCGATGATAAACCTAGCCATGACGCTCCTGTAATATTCAATAGTAAAACCCGTCCGCAAAGCGCTGACGACGAAATTGGTAATTTTGCTAAGGTGAATTACTTAGAAGTCACCCGCCATCAGCATGATCAGCGTTTAGATAACTTTTTGCTGAACCGCCTAAAAGGTCTACCAAAAGCGCATATCTATAAGATGATTCGCTCAGATGAGGTGCGCGTTAATAATAAACGCTGCAAAGCTCATGATAGGGTGCAGCGTGAAGACGTGGTGCGTATTGCGCCGGTACAATTAGCGACTCGCGAAAAACCTATCATCAGTACCGAATTTGCCGAGAGCCTGTTGGCGCGTGTGGTCTATGAAGATGACGGATTGATAGTGCTCAACAAGCCCTCGGGCATTGCGGTGCACGGCGGTAGCGGTCTTGATTTTGGCGTCATCGAAGCCATGCGCGAGGTCACTGGCAAAAAGTATCTAGAGCTGATTCACCGTATCGATAAAGATACGTCAGGGCTGCTCATGATCTCCAAAAAACGCTCTACGCTTAAGGCTTTGCAGCAGCACTTGGTTGATAAAACCATTCAAAAGCACTATCTGTGTATTGCCAAAGGTCAGCCGGTGATGGGCGAGCAGCGTATTGATGCGCCACTGCTGCGCTATACGGTAGCTAATGGTGAGCGCCGCGTCAAAGTAGAGGCGCAGGACGAGCAAGCCAAAGACAGTCAGACTGATATTATCGTTCATAGCCGTTTTACCATTAATGAGCAGCCGGTCAGCTTAATAGAAGCCAAGCCGCTCACCGGTCGTACTCATCAGATACGTGTGCATTTAGCGCATATTGGCCACGCCATCTTAGGCGATGATAAATACAACGTCCATGACAAGTCAGGCGTCCATCGTCTCTGCTTGCATGCTTGGCGTTTAGATATCCCAGGTTATGAGATGATTACTGCGCCGCTACCAGATGAGATGGCGGACTGGCTCCCTAAGCAAACTCAGTTACCAAAATAAATTGAGCTATTGAGCTATTGAGCTATCCGGCTATAATTTTGAGAAGCAAATGAATAGACAAGATAGATTAAAGGCCAATTTATGACCGAAGCTACTATTGAGCGCAGTATCCCCACCACCGATTTATCCCCTGAGCATCATTTAGCCCATAAAGCGCTTATTATCTTTGATTGGGATGGGACGTTGATGGATTCAATCGGGCTAATCGTTGAAACCATGCACATCGCCGGTGAAGCGCATGGGTTTTTCACCGATGATAAAGCCATCAAAGATATCATTGGCTTAAGTTTACTGAGCGGCATTGAGATACTCTATCCGCAGGCAAGCGCCGAGCAGCAGTTGGCTATCCAGCAAAGCTACGCCGATTACTATATTGCTAATAGCCCGCGCACACCTTTTTTTGCGCCGATAGAAGCTATGTTAAAAAATCTAAAAGCTCAAGGGAAACAGCTGGCGGTAGCGACAGGCAAAAACCGTCGCGGTCTTGACCGCGTGATATCAGCCTCTGCTAGCGAGCATTATTTTATAATGACCCGCTGCGCTGATGAAGCAGGCTCCAAACCTGATCCGCAGATGCTCCATGATATTTTAGGCTTTAGCAAACAGCCGGTCAGCCGTGCGGTTTATATTGGCGATAGTATCTATGATATCCAAATGGCAAATCGTCTAGGTATGACTAGCATCGCGGTCGATTATGGCACTGCAACTCATGCAGAGCTTGCCGCGCAGCAGCCCACTTATCAAGTTCAGACGCCTGAGGCGTTAGCGGAGTTATTGTCCAGTTAACTCAAGCACGGCGAACAAACTCTAAAAAAACAGGCTACCTTATTAAAAGATAGCCTGTTTTTTTGCTCAATAATTAGGGCGTGTTGAACATTCACAAATGCGCACTGCTGATAGCTAAAATAGTTCTAGTCTAAGTGAAAATTGCAGATAATGCTTATTGCATTGGCTAGATTTTCGCAACGACTAGGGCGATTTTAGCATCAGCCCTCACGACAACAACGGGGACAGGACTATTTTTTGCCGCTTTATTGATAAAAATAGACGCTTAGAACGACTAAACTTACCATTTTTATCTGCAAATCGCCTAAAAAATAGTCTCTGTCAGTGCCATGGTCGAATGTTCAACACGCCCTAGTATTTAAACAAGCAGATTCAACGGTTACTCATTTTAGTGCTCACTATTATTACTGCTAGAGCCGCCCACTTCAATGTCATTAGTTTGTGTTGTAACCGTTTCGCTAGCTTCTTGCTCGATAGTACCATCTGCCCCAAGCTTGTAGTCGTACCAATGTCCCATCACTCCGGCCAGCTCTTCTAAACCTTCTTTTCTCAGCGCAGAGAACAGCTGAATACTGCAATCTAAGCCGATTTTTTTGAGGTGCTTACGCATATTGAGCAAAGCGTTTTTGGACGCGCCGTATTTGAGCTTATCAGCTTTCGTTAGCAAGATATGAACGGGCAGCTCACCTTCTTTTGCCCAGTGCAGCATTTGCTCATCAAAGTACTTCAAGGGATGACGAATATCTGTCAGTAGCACTAAGCCTGCTAGGCTCTCACGCGAGACTAGATATTCCTCAAGCTCCACTTGCCACTCTTTTTTCATCTCCAGCGGTACAGCGGCATAGCCATACCCAGGCAAATCTACCAAGCGTCTATCAGTATCGCCAATTTTGAAAAAGTTAATCATTTGCGTGCGCCCCGGCGTCTTAGAGGAGCGAGCAAGCTGGCGCTGATTGGTCAACGCGTTGATAGCGGATGATTTACCAGCGTTTGAGCGACCTGCAAATGCAATCTCCAATCCAGCATCAGGAGGGCAGAGGCGAAAAGTAGGCGCTGAGGTCATAAACTCAGTCTGCTGAATGCGTTGACGCGATTTGGTATTAAATACGGCGTGCTCACTAGCAACGTCGCTGTAAGGGGTGCTCATAACGGACTCATTATTGAAATAATTAATAGAAGCATTATATCAATAACCGCCCAACATTAAAGCAAATAGGTATTTAAGATGACTCACAGTGCGTAAATGAGTTGATGGCGCTAATGATACTAAATGTTGAGCTCAACGATAGCTTACTGCTTTTGCTCCTGTCAGATGTACTATAAGTAAACAGGAGTACACTATATTAATATGACATATATTGTTACAATACTAGCAGATACAGTCGTAAAACAAACCATGCACCAAAGGAGGTGTCTGATGCGTTCATTACTCAAAACGGTTGCAAAGACCAGTCGTACTTTGGGCGGTAGTGTCACTGCGGTGATGTTAAGTGGCATGTTAATGAGTAGCCCCGCTATGGCTGATATTGCCACGACCTATGAAAATTCATGTGCCGCTTGCCATGATAGCGGTGCGCTGGGTGCAATAAAAAAAGGTGATAGTGCAGGTTGGGCTAAGCTAAAACAGCAAAAAGGAATGCCCGCCTTAGTCAGCTCAGTAAAAAACGGCATGATTCAGATGCCAGCGGGCGGCCTATGTGATGAGTGTAGTGATGATGATTATCGTCAATTAATCGATTATATGAGTCAATAAGATCCAAATCATGGCCTGTTATTGGCTTTTTAGGCGATTAATCTGGTGATAAAAACCCTGAGGTATAATGATTAAGTAGGCAAATCCATCAAAGTCTTGCTATAATAATCGCAAATAAACCCTGATGTTAGTAAGTACTTCTGGGCGGCTTGTAATTGACACCTAAGAGGTAACTCACTGTGCGGACAATACAGTACAGTGACTATTATGTATCGGATGTCTGTACGTAGATATCTGGCTTCTTTATATTACAAATACTCCAAGTAATGCTTACGCCGAGTTAGTAGGATTCGTATCAATGAAAAAGTTAATCGCTGCCGCCAGCTTATGTTTTGCAAGTTACAGCGTTCAAGCTGCTATTATCGTTCCTGAATATGACGCTAATGCCGGTAAACAAATCGCTGAAACAGTGTGTGCTGCCTGTCATGGGGTCGATGGAGTAAGTGTCGTACCTGCACAAGCTAACTTAGGTGGCCAGAACGTTAAGTATCTCTATAAACAATTGGTCAACTTCAAATCAGGCTACCGAGTCAATGGTATCATGCAGTCACAAGTGGCAAACTTGTCACAGCAAGATCTTGCTAACGTGGCGGGTTACTATTCTGAACAACCAGTGTGGAGCGTAGGGTTCGCTAATCCGGCGACCCATGAAGAAGCAACGAAGCTCTACTTAGGCGGTGATAAGTCGCGCGGCGTTATTGGCTGTGCCGGTTGTCATGGTCCTGATGGAGCGGGTAACTCTTGGGCTGCGTTTCCGCGCCTAGGCGGACAACATGCTGAGTATATCTCCAATCAGCTTAAACTGTTCCGTGCTGCTGGTCGTGAAGACGATGTCACCGGTGATGAGCAAAAGCGCTACAACGATGCGGATAAAGAAGGCGAAAAAGGCATGATGCAAATGGTATCGTCAAGACTATCAGACCGTGATATTCGCATTTTGTCAGATTACATTAGCGCGCTACACTAAAAGCTGTTGAGTAGATAGACTGAGTAAATCGCTTATTTTAGCTAGTAACTAGCAGATTATTAAACCCCGTTTTCGGGGTTTTTTTATAGCTGTTGAACCTTTACTATCTACTATCGATTCAATAATACCGTTTAAAGATGAGCGGATTTTTTGTACTATTACTAACCTTAGATTAGTTTGGATTGAGATTATGATGAGCCGCTATGCTTCTTATTTTATAGCAGCATTACTGCCGCTATTACTTTTTCGTTGGTTTGCACCGGACTTAGTAGGGCAGATTGATTTTTGGCTACTGTGGTTATTGGCGATGGTACTGGTGTCGCTACCCGTAGTGTATGCTGAGATTGCCTTAGCTTACCGCAGTGTCGAGGCACCATTGGCCGGAATGCAAAAGCTGACTCGGGAGGCAGACGCTAGCCCTATCTGGCGCGGCTTTGGCTGGCTGGCAGCAGTAGTGACTATCGTCATCGCTGCGCTGGTCATATCAGGTGCGAGCAGCGGCATGTTAGCCGCATTGACGGAGCTAAATAGTGCGCCTAATCTACCGCATTTTGCGGTGGCAGGCGGCTTAGTCGTCATAGTCGTGCTATTGAGTTTGCTTGGGGCCACGACTTTACCGATTGGCCTAGGACTTATTATCATAGGATTATTGCTAGGGTTTGCTAATGGCTTGCCAAGTATTGACTTTGCTATGACTAACATTACGCTCAGCGAATGGGCGCGCGCTGTCGCCTTGTCGTTGGTTAGTGTTGGCGCAGGTACAGGGCTGTATTGGTTTGGGCAGCATTTAGTCAGTAAAGCGTCTATAACTGCGGTATCTAGCGATCAGCAGAGCGGCTCATTTACCAATACTTCAACGTCTAGCCTCTCGACTGGCAGCGCGCAAACTAAGCTGCCAGCAACGAAGCGAGTATTACCGATTTGGATATTGCAGTTAGTGGTCGGGGTCGTCGCTTTATTAACGAGTGCCTTATCGTTACCACCTATAGGGCAGTTGTCTTATTGGTTTGGGGTGTTATTTGTCGCCAGTTATTTGCTGCATTATAGTACTCAGCAATTGGCGCATAAGTTTGGCTTGCTCGTCAGTCTCGTGCTCACGCTAGTATTAGTCGCGATCTTAGCGGTTGCAGTTCCGACGATATGGCTCGTGGGTTTATTAGTCATCGTCAGCAGTATCGCAGTACTGTTGCTATCGATCTTTGCGGGCTGGCAGATGAAGATTAGCCATTTACGTAAGGCTTTGAATTTTAGTAGCGAGGCACTATACAATCTTTGGCGTGTAGCGATACGTCTAGTGGTACCACTAGCAATGATATTGGCCTTCGTCGGTTGGGTGCTATCGTGGTCGAGCTAACGGATAAGAGCAGTGCTGCCGTTACGACGTCTTCTATGATTACCGTATACTTGGCGTATGCTGAAACCGCGCAGCGTCAACACTATAAACCGCTTACTGTAAAAGCGGGCACGACGCTATATGAGGCGTTAGCACAAGCAGGATGGCTATCGCAGTTTGCGGAGCTGGCAGTGTGGTGTGAGCAGATGATGGAGGTAGAAGTGCCAAAAGCTAAGCTTTGGCACGTTGGTGTGTACGCGCAAAAGCAGCCTCTAAGCTATCAGTTGCAAGCTTACGATCGCATCGAGGTCTATCGCAGCCTAAACGCTGATCCTATGTCTCAGCGTAAAAGCAAAAGCGTCGCGAAGTCATCTAACTAAGAGACGGGTAGTGAGTCAACCCCTTCGATACGAGTAACGATACCTTGCTCATCAAAATACACGATCAGATGCTGACTGGCATTTTTGACATCAGCAATGCCTTTACGCTTGCCTTCAGTGCCGGCCTGATAGTCATAAATATAATCCCAGCGATTAGGTGCAAGAGTATCTCGAATAGCAGGACTGCCTAGGATGTAGAGCACTTGGTTTTGATTCATACCTACTTGCAGTTTTTGCGCTTGCGTTTGGGTAATAGGTGTCCCTTGCGGCAAATCAATCGTATAGACGCTAAACAGCGAACAACCAGATAGGGCAACGCTAGCGCCCAAGGTCAATGCCAGTAGCCCTTTACGCAAAAAGGCTTTTGGTAAAGAGATTTTGCTAGAGGTTAAAAGATTTGGAGTACGAAGAACTTGCGACTTTATCATGGTAAGATGACTCATAAAAAATGGGTGGGGCACGGCGCATCGCCACTATGGCGACTCTAGCCGGCAATCTTGAACAAATGATACGTTATTTACTTGCAATTGCCTACCACTTACGACATTATTTACGCAGTTCTTGGGGTTGCTTTTAATGATTTATAGTGTAAATTCATGAGCTTGCGTTAAGGTTGCTAGGTAATGCTAGCGACTGATAACTACATTATTTCGGCTTTAAATCATCAGTATAAGGCTAACTACTTTTAATAATGATTTCTTTATTCTTATTTGTTAAGACTTAACAGTCAGAAGGGATATTATGACGATTACCAATCAAGAATTACGTAAAGCGGGGTTAAAAGTAACCTTACCGCGTGTGAAAATATTAGAGCTGCTTGAGCAGGCAGAACGTCATCATATGAGCGCAGAAGAGGTCTATAAAGCGCTGATTGAGCAAGGAGAAGACGTTGGTCTAGCGACCGTATACCGAGTGCTAACTCAGTTTGAGCAAGCTGGCATTGTCGAGCGCCATAATTTTGAAAATAACTTATCAGTGTTTGAGATCACCCAAGAGAAGCATCATGATCATCTGGTGTGTGATATCTGCGGCAAAATCGTTGAGTTTCATAACGAGGTCATCGAAGAAGAGCAGCTCAAAGTAGCGAAAGAGCACGGCTTTAAGTTATCAGGCCACTCTTTAGTGCTGTACGGCATTTGTAATAATCAAGCATGCCAAGACAACGCTAGATAGCTGATATCCATGCAGCAAAAAAGCAGCATCTCCTTTTAGTGGCTTATCTTAAAAAGGTAAGCTGCTTTTTTGTGTGCTTTAAATAAAACTAGCTGTTATTTAAAGACAAGCTCTCACTGTTGTCGGTGAAGCTGCGTTTATTCTTTTTGCTATTGAGCTTAATCTGTAGGCGCAAATCATTCGGGGAGTCGGCGTGTTTAATCGCTTCTTGGTACTCTATCTCTCCATTTTCGTATAAGTCGAATAGCGCCTGATCAAAGGTCTGCATCCCGCTATCACGTGAGCGAGTCATGACATTTTTTATCTCATGAATCTCACCCTTACGAATATAATCACTGACTAATTGCGAGTTTAGCAGTATTTCAATCGCTGCGCGACGACCTTCACCATCGACAGTAGGAATGAGCTGCTGCGCGACAATACCTTTTAGGTTAAGCGATAGATCCATAAAGGTCTGCGTATGGCGCTCGCTTTCAAAAAAGTGAATGATACGATCGATGGCTTGGTTGGCGTTATTGGCATGTAAAGTGGCAAACACCAAATGTCCTGTCTCGGCATATTGAATGGCGTAGCTCATCACTGTTGGGTTACGAATCTCACCGATCAAAATAACATCTGGCGCTTGGCGCAGAGTGTTTTTTAGCCCTGCTTCAAACGAGTGCGTATCGATACCCACTTCACGCTGAGTGATGATACACCCTTGATGCTCATGCACGAACTCAATAGGGTCTTCAACGGTGATGATATGGCCGTGCGAGTTTTTATTACGGTGGCCTATCATCGCCGCTAAAGTGGTAGATTTACCAGTACCGGTAGCGCCTACTAATAAGATAATACCGCGTTTTTCCATTGCCAATTCTTTTAAAGAAGCGGGGAGACCCAGCTCTTCAACGGTTGGAATCTTGCTTTCAATCTTACGCAGAACCATGCCCGCCATATCGCGCTGCACAAAAGCACTGACCCGAAAGCGCGCTTGCTGTGCTTCATCGGTAATGGCAAATTGACACTCGTTGGTGCTTTCAAACTCTTGTTGCTGACTGCCCGTCATGACGCTTTTGACTAGCTTCATGGTTTGCTCGCCATTGAGCGGTGTTTTACCAATCGGAAAAATCTGGCCATTGACCTTCATAGAAGGGGCGACATCAGCGGTAATAAACAGATCGGAACCGTTTTTTGCAATCATGAGTTGCAGCAGTTTTTCGAAGTCCATGGTTTTCCCAAACTATAATAATAAAATTAAAAATCTCTAAGTTAAAAAGCTATATAAATCCTTTCGCAATCTCTGTTACTCATTAGCCAGTTACTGCCTAGTCTCGCAAGATACTGTGACG
Organism: Psychrobacter submarinus; assembly: GCF_904846685.1. GTDB lineage: Bacteria > Pseudomonadota > Gammaproteobacteria > Pseudomonadales > Moraxellaceae > Psychrobacter > Psychrobacter submarinus. The sequence continues at coordinate 387,260 of NZ_CAJHBQ010000001.1, read as the reverse complement.
GCTGTATGCGCTATAAAAAAGTCTCAGGCTGCTTGGCATAAGGGCGCGCTACCTCTCGCGATATCGTACCTCGGCTGACTAAATTCTTTAGAGTTTGATCAAGAGTAATCATACCGTCGCCAGCACTGGTCTGAATCGACGAGTACATCTGGGCGATTTTATTTTCGCGAATCAGGTTACGAATAGCAGGGGTCCCAAGCATAATCTCGTGGGCCGCAATACGGCCGCCAGTCTGACGACGTAGCAAGGTTTGTGAGATGACTGCTTGTAGAGACTCTGATAGCATAGCGCGAATCATGTCTTTTTCAGCAGCTGGGAAAACGTCAATGACCCGGTCAATAGTCTTCGCCGCTGAGCTGGTATGCAAAGTGCCAAACACTAAATGACCGGTTTCAGCCGCGGTAAGTGCCAGCCGAATAGTCTCAAGGTCACGTAGCTCACCGACCAATATCACGTCGGGATCTTCACGTAAGGCGGAGCGTAGTGCTGGCTCGAAACCTAAGGTATCGCGGTGCACTTCGCGCTGATTGATTAAGCTTTTTTTAGACTGATGCACAAATTCGATAGGATCTTCGATAGTCAAGATATGCTCTTTACGAGTCTCGTTGATATAATCGATCATCGCAGCTAAGGTCGTTGATTTACCAGAGCCTGTCGGACCGGTGACCAAGACAATACCGCGCTTAAAGTCTGAGACTTTTTTGAATATATCCCCCATGCCTAAATCTTCTAGAGTCAAAACAGTCGAGGGAATCGTCCGAAATACGGCTCCTGCGCCGCGGTCTTGATTAAAAGCGTTAACCCGAAAGCGTGCTAAATTGGGTATAGCAAAAGAAAAATCCGTCTCAAAAAATTCTTCAAAGTCAGCGCGCTGCTTATCATTCATGATGTCATAAATGAGCTGATGCACGACTTGATGACTCATCGCCGGCATATTGATGCGTGTCATCTCGCCATCGACTCGAATCATCGCTGGCATTCCTGCTGAGATATGTAAATCAGAGGCTTTGTGCTTGATGGTGAACTGCAATAAGTCTTCGATACTTATAGCGCTTTTTTCAGTCATGATAGGGCTTTCCTATTGATCAGTTCTTGGCAATCAGTTTTGTATAACCAGTACAATTAAGATAAGCGACTCATACGCTTACGTTAATTCGTGTAACAATATCATAACAAGACTAGGCTTATATAACCATCTGCTATATGAATAAAATGCAAAAATAGATTAGGGCGTGTTGAACATTCAAATGTGGCACTGGCGGCGGCTATTTTTCAGGCAATACGCAGTGAAATTTTCGAAGCCTAGTCATTCTAGGATAGATAATTTCGCCATGTATTGGCAAAAAAGAGCCCCGCCCCGAAGGGCTGATGCTAAAATCACCCCAAACGGTGTTGTAAACCTAGCTAAGGCCTCGACATTATCGTCGGTTTACGCCTAGTTTGGTGCGATTTTATCTATCAGCAGTCCTAATATTTGAATGTTCAACACGCCCTAATTTGATATATTTAGCTTATCTTGGTCTATAGTCTATTAAAAATAAAACTGTCATCAATTCAAATGCGCTACTGGTATAAATTTTTTTTGCGTGCTGCTATCACAGAGGCTGCGGAAAATTCACTTCAGTAGCGCTATAACACTTTTAAATTGAGTTTACTATAAGATGCGAAAGACACCTTTAAAATGTTTACAACACCTGAGTGACTTATGAATACTGATAATCGGGCAACTGATGAATTGATAAATAACTGGCAACAAGTCAACGCAGAAGTGGCAGAGGCGTGCAAGCAAAGCTCTCGCCATATAGATGATGTCAAGCTGCTAGCTGTTTCAAAGACCAAACCTGTAGAGAGGATAAAAGCTCTAGCGCAGAGAGGGCAGCGCGACTTTGGTGAGAACTATCTACAAGAAGCGCTGGAGAAAATCACTCAACTGCGAGCAGAGGCGGAGGCAGAAGATATCGTTTGGCATTACATTGGCAGTATTCAGCGTAATAAGACCCGTGATATCGCTGAGCATTTTGATTGGGTACAAACGCTTGAGCGTGACATTATTGCCAAGCGCTTAAATGATCAGCGCCCTGATAATATGACAGCCCTTAACGTCTTAATTCAGCTCAATATCGATGACGAGGAGAGTAAGTCTGGATGTACGCCTGAGCAGCTACCAGAGCTGATAGCGACTGTTAAGGGGTATGAGCGCTTACAATTGCGCGGCCTGATGATTATCCCTGCCAAAGCGGATACCGATGCTTTTGCTCGCACCAAGCAGCTGTTTGATGAGGTGCGACAGGCTCATCCAGAGCTGAGCTCATGGGACACCCTTAGCATGGGTATGAGCGCTGATATGACCGAGGCGATAGCAGAGGGTTCAACGATGGTACGCGTTGGCAGCGCTATTTTTGGCGCGCGTGATTAGAGTCTCTACGGTGAAGTACCGTTATTGTTATTGAGTAACGTCATCAAGCATTATTTTAGCGTTGTTTTAACATTATTACTGAGTATCGTCATCCAACTTAGTGACCAGCAACTGATTGATTTTTAGATGCTGTGTCGCCAAAATCTCAAAGCGATAATTGGTATATTCAATCGTATCGGTCTTTTTTGGGATTTTACGCAGCATATACATCATAAAGCCGCTGATGGTTTCGTGTTAGCACGCTCATGACGTACTCGGATATAAAATGATAGATAAGTAGGGAATAAACCAAAAAACTTATTTATAAAAACTAAAAAAGCTGGGCAAGCACCCAGCTAATGATAAAAGTGAGACGACTGTTTTAACAAGCGGGCTTAGCCTTTAATAGACCATTTATTAACCAGTGGATAACGGCGTTCACGGCCAAAGGCTTTGTGACTGACCTTAGTACCGATTGGCGCTTGTAGCCGCTTGTACTCGCTATTATCTACCATCTTGATCGTCTTGGCGACAAGCTGTGCCTCAAAGCCTTTATCGATAATTTCTTGATAGCCCATGTCTTCATCAATATAAAGGGTCAAGATAGCATCTAAGGTATCGTAGTCAGGCAAGCTGTCTTGGTCTTTTTGATCAGGGCGCAGCTCAGCCGATGGCGGACGCGTAATGACGCGCTCAGGAATAACAGGCGTGTCCTCCAAGCGGTTGCGGTAACTGGCTAAGTCATAAACTTGTGATTTGTACACGTCTTTTAGCACATCAAAGCCGCCTGCCATATCACCGTATAAAGTTGAGTAGCCGACCGCCAGCTCCGACTTATTACCGGTAGTAATGACCAAATGCCCAAACTTATTGGACAGTGCCATCAAGATAACGCCGCGAGCGCGCGCTTGGATATTCTCTTCGGTCGTATCGGCCGGTGATTTGTTAAATAAAGGCGCTAGCGTATGGCGAATGCCTTCAACAGCATCGAAGATCGGGCAGACGGTATAAGAGACGTTTAAGCGGCGCGCTTGTGCTTGCGCGTCCTCCAAGCTGATCTTTGAGGTGTACTCATAAGGCATCATCACCGCATAGGCTTTGTCCGCACCTAGCGCATCAACGGCGATGCATAAGGTCAGTGCTGAGTCGATACCGCCTGATAAGCCAATAATTACCCCAGTAAATCCTGAGTGATTGACATAGTCGCGTAGACCAACGACTAAGGCTTGATACATCTCAGACTCACGGCTTAGGCTCAAGGGCGCTTTTTGCTGAGTGTCAAATTTTGCAGTGCTGACATCTAGGCTGGCCAATAATAGCTGCTCCATAAATCTTGGCGCTTCGTGAGCGATAGTGCCGTCTGCTTGCACCACCATCGAGCCGCCATCAAAGACTAAGTCGTCTTGGCCACCGACAGCATTGACATATAAAATGGGCAACTGCTGCTCGCTGCTGCGTTTGGCTAGCATGGCCTTACGGTTGTCTTGTTTATCAAGCTCGAAAGGCGAGGCGTTAAGGCTAATGACCAAATCAGCGCCTTGTTTTTTGAGATCGCTGATAGGCGCTTTTTCCCATAAGTCTTCACAGATGAGCAGACCAATAGTGAGACCTTTGTAGTCGAATAAAACCTGATTACGGCCTTTATCAAAGTAACGGCGCTCATCAAAAACGCCGTAGTTTGGCAGGATTTGCTTGTGATAAAAGCCCTTTTGATGACCATTATGTAAGATAGCTGCTGAGTTAAAAGTACCATGATGATCGACATGAGGATAGCCGACAATCATCACAATGTTTTCGATATCACTGAGCGCCGATAGTGCGCTTTTGACTCGCCCTGAAAGGCTAGGGCGCAGTAATAGATCTTGCGGCGGATAGCCAAGCAAGGCCAGCTCCGGAAAGATAATGACATCAGCGCCTTGTTCTCGAGCTTCGATGGCCAGTTTGCGCATTTTATCGGTATTGGTATTGATATCGCCGACTAAAAAATGCGATTGCGCCAACGCAAAAGTGACATTGCCGGCAGCATTATTGACACCCGTGTCAGCATTCGCTTGGGCATCATTAACTCCGCCTTTGTCAGCAGAATTTGAGTTGTTGTCTTTTGACATTGTTATTTTCCTATAGATATATTATCTGAATAGTGAATGGTTATAAGTCGAGCAAAATAAAAAATGCATTGTTATTTTTTTTGGGTTGCACTCAGGGTTAGGGCTGTTATTTGCCAGCAAAACTGCTAAGCTAAAATCATTATAATTAAGCTTTTGACATCTAAAATACTAGATGCAAAAGCAGAATAACCCTAGCGCTACTCTTTAAAAGCCATCTTATCGAGGGATCGTCTGAGAGCAGTTAAAAAACGAGCACAATGCCTTTAGTATAACATCAATTACCAGGCCTAAGAGAATGCTGCGGTCATTTAGCCTAGTAGATGACTGACTAGTGTTCATGATAAGAATTACAGGTTGGGTTAGATTTATCGGCTAGTTGCGCTTGTTTTAGAGGTATTATCCTTTATCAAAAATACAGCTCCTCTTTAGTTTTAAGCAACCTCAGGCATAAAATTGTAAGTAAAAATTACAACATACTATTACTGTTCTGTAGAGGCTTATTGCATAATAGCTATCGACGATTAGGCTTGTGCTCTTACACATTATGAATAAAAGGCTTAAGCTTTTAATAAGTAAAAATCCTTCATTAAAAAGCTATTGGCTACTTCTTAATAGTTATCCTATTTGTAGTATCGTCAGGTAGCACTTTGGCTAAGATAGCGCTAGCGGGTTTATAAATAAGTACTGGCAGTACTGGCGTGCGAAACAGCAAACATACCTTATTAAGTCTGTCTTTATGAGCGCTATACTTTTTAGCAGTGTCATATCGTTATATTTATACATTTTACGATAAAAATCTCGCGGTTTTTATGGTGCCTTCTTGGTTGATAGCTATGATTGAAAACTGGACAAAAGAGTTTATTATTCAGCGCTTGCTGGCGATAACGCTGTTAGTGGTATTGTTCATTCTGTGCTTTCAGGTGATACAGTTTTTTATCATACCTGCGCTATGGGCGGCCATTTTAGCTTACGTCACTTTTCCTATTTATAAGTTTTTTAATGAAAAGGCGAAGTTTAGCTCAGGCGTTAGCGCCGGCATTATGACGGTTAGCATCAGCTTAATCATAGGCGTGCCTTTGCTGGTTGGGGTGTTTATCTTGCAGCAAGAAGCGCTGAGCTTGTATAGTAATATCATCTACCGCGTGAAGGCGGGCTATCTAGATGTGCCAGATGCGATCAAAGACTTGCCGGTGATTGGTCAGCAGATTAAAGACATTCTTTGGAGTATCAATAAAAACCCTGAAGGCGCGCTTGAAGCGTTTCGAACTTGGATACAGTCGCATTTGTACTATGGTAAAGTGGCATTTGATGTTGTGTTCAGTAGTTTAGCGAAGCTTGGTATGGCACTGATGACGCTGTTTTTCTTCTACCGCGATGGTAATAGCTTGATGCGCCAAATCAGACAGGCGCTGCGTAATATCATCGGTAACCGTATCGATGGCTATATCGACTCTGTCGGTACCACGACACAGGCAGTAGTCTATGGCATTGGCTTGACGGCATTGGCGCAGGCTTTGCTCGCCGGTATTGGTTATTACTTCTCTAATTCTCCGAGCCCTATCTTATTAACGATTATCACCTTTATCGTAGCTTTGATTCCTTTTGGTACACCATTTGCGTGGGGAGCGGTGTCGATTTGGCTGTTAAGCCAAGGTCACACGACAGAGGGTATTGGGCTAGCGCTGTGGGGCATACTGGTCATCAGCTGGGTCGATAATTTGATTCGGCCGATTGTTATTAGCGGCGCGACTAAGATTCCTTTTATTATTATTTTTATTGGCGTATTAGGCGGCTTGACTGCTTTTGGTTTTGTTGGTCTATTTATTGGCCCAGTCGTGCTAGCTATCGGTTTGGCTGTATGGCGAGAGTGGATTTCTAATCATAAAAATGAGATCTTTGCCTCGCAAGATGTGGTACTGTCAGGTGATGGCGTTGTCGCGCTAATAGATAAGCCGGATAGCAAAAGCTAAAACGCGCGGTAAACTTATACTCCCTATCTTAAAAGAAGCCTAACGATGTCTAATGCTAAAGCTGATAAAACGGCTACTTTGACTATCATTGCCGATAGCAACATCGCAAGCCTTGATGAGTTTTTTAATGCGCAGACGCTTGGCAAAAACACTCAGCAAACGGTCAACATCATTCGCGTAGCAGGGCGTGAGATTGACGCGCAATTGCTCGCTACCCATCAGCCCGACGTGCTGTTAATCCGCTCTGTCACGCCTATCAATGAGTCGCTATTAGCGGATAATCGTAGCGTGACATTTATCGGTTCGGCTACTATCGGCACTGATCATGTTGATCAGGCCTATCTGAGCGCGCGTAATATTCATTTTGCGAATGCAGCAGGCTCTAGCAAGCATTCAGTGGCCCAATATGTGCTCACCGCGATTTTGACTTTGCGGCCAGAGTACTGGTCTAAGAGCATAACCTTAGGGATTATCGGTTTAGGTAATATCGGCAACACATTGGCGCAATACGCTACTGACTTAGGCTGGCAAGTGCTCGGCTATGACCCTTTATTGCCGCCGTCGAAGTTCAATAATGCAAGCTTTGAGCAAGTGCTACAAAGCAATGTTGTCAGCTTGCATGTGCCTTTAACGGATAAAAAGACTAGCGACTATCCCACCTACCATATGATCGATATGGCAGCTTTGCAGAAGATGCCTACCGATACGTTACTTATCAATAGTGCCCGTGGACCGGTAGTTGAAGCGACAGCGTTAGCAGCGGATATCGAGCGTAGCCATCGGCAAGTGGTGCTCGATGTATTCGAGCATGAGCCGCAGGTGGCTGAGTCATTACTCGGCAAGCTTGCTATCGCCACACCGCACATCGCTGGCTATAGCCTAGAAGGTAAACTACGCGGTACGCAAATGATCTACGATGCGCTATGCGATGAGCTCAAAATTACACCTTCTCAGTCTATGCACAATTTGCTGCCAGATAACCTATATCTGTGGTCAGAGCTAAAAGCCAATCCTGATAAACTAAATAGATTCTACGATATCAAACAAGACGATGAGCAGCTGCGCGCGACAGTTAAGGATGGGCAAGTAAATGGCCATGACTTTGACCAGCTCAGGCGCGACTATCATCTGCGCCGTGAATGGCAGTCATAGCCCAAGTAAAGTCGCCATAAAATAGTAACCAGTTAACATTCAATGAGCATTGAAAATAGCCGATTAGTAGTAAACAATAATGAGTATCACTATGTCAGATGATAGGCGCACTGATAAGCCCGCTTACGCCCCAACCATGACCTTAGAGATGGCGCGTAGGCGTGGGCAGATGCTAGTGGCGACTCGTCAGTTTTTTGCTCAGCGCCAAGTGTTAGAAGTACAGACACCGCTCCTCTCACAAGCGGCAAACACCGATACTTTTTTGCAGTCGGTTGCTGCTCGGGTCACTTATCAAGATAAACCGCGACCCTTTTATTTGCATACTTCTCCTGAATTTGCGATGAAGCGTTTACTTGCCAGCTGGCAAGTGGCGATTTATCAGATTTGCTCGGTATTTCGGGACAACGAAATCGGCTCGCGGCACAATATCGAGTTTACGATGCTAGAGTGGTATCAGCCGCACTATAGCTTGAACGATTTAGCTGAAGAGTTGGGCAAGCTGCTAGAAGCGCTGTATGGCTATCCGGTTATTATGAACCATTACCGTTACATTGATGCGTTTATGGATCATGTCGGTATTCATCCGCTAAGCGCTAGCCTTGAGGCGCTAAAAGCGGTAGCAGAAGATAAGGGACTGGCGAATATAGATATCGCGCCGCCAGAGCCACTTGCGGTAGATAGCGAAGAGATGCGGCAAGGCTGGCTTGATCTGTTGTTTAGTCATCTCGTGGAGCCTAAGCTCGGTCATGATTTGCCCACACTGATTATCGATTATCCGCCCGCTACAGCGGCGCTAGCCAAAACCTGTCTCGATAAAGAAGGTAACCTGATTGCCAAACGCTTTGAGCTTTATATAGACGGTATTGAGATTGCGAATGCTTATGATGAGCTAGCAGATGGGCAAGCTTTGAGGGAGCGTTTTGAGGCGGATAATAGGCAGCGCGTAGCGCATGGTTTGGCGCAGATGCCGATAGATGAGTACTTACTAGCAGCTTGCGATGATTTGCCGCCGTGTAGCGGCATAGCGTTAGGAGTAGATAGACTGCTTATGGTGCTCACTGGCGCTGACAAGCTCTCAGAGGTGATCGCGTTGCCAAGTGGTTTGGCGTAAATAAGAAAAGGATAAGTTCAATAACTTATCCTTCTTTATCAAATTGCTCTTGTTTTAGACAAACGCTAGCGTTTATACACTGGCAATCGCTTCTTTGATAGCGGTCTCGCCATTTTGAATGTTAAAGACCTTTTTGCTAGTATTATCGGCATTTAATACCGCAACCAAAGTCGCTGCGACATCTTCGATAGCATTTTCACCGGCTTCATCTTTGTCGATAGCGATTTTGCCTGTGCCAGCTCGCTCTTTTAGCGCACCTGCCTGCACGATAGTATAATCAAGGCTACTATCATTGACCAACCACTGATCGGCGTAGTGCTTACCGATATAATAGCCTTTTAGATCTTTAATGCCTTCGTTATCCCACTTGCTGGTGTCTAAAGAAAACACAGTGCTGAGCATGATATAGCGCTTAATACCTTTGTCTTGCACCGCTTGCATTGTCTTTACCGCACCATGCAGATCCACTTCTAATATCTCTTTGCCGCCGGAACCTGCCACGAAGTATACCGCTTCTATATCATCCTCTAGCTGCTGCTGGATGCTATCTTTGTCAGCCATAATATCTAAATCTAGCTGAGTGTAATTATCATCAGAGAACAGCTGCTCTTCTTGACGAGTGGTACCGATGACTTGATGATTCTCGGCTAGCAGTTGTTTGACTAAGTCACTACCAACACGGCCACTAGCGCCTATTACTAAAATTTTCATATACTATCCTATTTTTATTGATTAATTTTCTTAAAATTTTAAATTTTGAATCTTGTTTAAGTGTTTACTTTGTTTAAATATTTTAAGAAATTAAAACTAGCATAACAAAAATAGATAGTATCTTGAGTGAGCGCAAGTGCCTATTACATAGTGTTTGGTAGCAGAGTGTATACGCTTTGCAAAACAAGCAAGTCATGTAAAAACTTGCTTGGAGCTTTAGCGTACCAAACGATTCAGACCGTCGGCAAAAGCTTTTTTGTCGCGCTCGCCATAAGGTTTTTGACCACTCATCTCTTGTAGCTCTAACATTCCCGTACCGCGCATGGTATCCATAAAGTCGCGCATATTGAGCTTTTGCTTGATGTTGTTTTTATCATAAATCATCCCGCGCGGGGTCAAAACCATTCCGCCTTTCTCGAGTATGTCATTCGCTAAAGGAATGTCGCTAGTGATAGCCAAATCACCTGCCTGAATCTGCTCAACGATATAGTCATCGGCTTTATCAAAACCATGCGGCACGACCGTCATTAAAAGCAGCGGTGATTTACGCAGCTTAATGGGTTGGTTGGCGACAAATATCGCCATGGTTTGCGTGCGCTCAGCGGTCTTGATAATCAAGTCTTTGGCAACGATTGGCACCGCATCAGCATCCACCCAGATCTGCATTATTTTTTGACCTTGTGATTGGTTTCTTTAACTGTAGGACTGCTATTAGTAGCAGCGGTTTCGCTAGCTGCTGAAGTGGTTTGCGTCTTATCCTTACTTATAGCGCTAGCCTCAGAGTTTGCGTCTTTAGTGTTAGCGGCTAGTTCGGTGGTTTTATCTAATCCGACTTTGTTTGGCAATACTGTGACAAGCTTAGCTAAAGCAGGGTCTAGATCAGCCACGTCGTTTGGCATCAAGGTAATATGAGCGATTTTACGATCTTCACGCTCTTCTTTATGATAGCTGTGATAGTGCGCGCCATCGATAGCGAGCGCGTCCTTGATATCAGGGTATTGTCCTAAAACATTGACCATAATCGCTGGATGGATATTGTCAGTATCGCCCAATGGCAAACCTACGACTGCACGGATATGATTCTCAAATTGACTAGTAATCGCCCCCTCAATGCTCCAGTGTCCAGAGTTGTGCACGCGCGGCGCGATCTCATTGGCTAGCAGATAGTCGTGACCTTGCGCGTCTTTACTGACGAAAAGCTCAAGCGCCATGACGCCGACATAGTCGAGATGATTCATCAGCGTAGTCATCGCCGCTTTTGCCTTAGGAAATAAGTGGCTTGTGCCGACAGCTGGCGCTCGAGTCTTGGCGAGTATACCGTGATGATGATGGTTTTCTACCAGCTCATAACAGCGCACCTCTCCTGCTTGTCCACGCGCTGCAATGATCGACACCTCGCGGCTAAAGTTGATAAAGCCTTCAGCGATCAGCGGTGCAGGAGTAGGGGTGAGACTACCTTTACCCGATACCGCGTCTTTGAGCGCTTGCCAAGCTGCTTTAATGTCGCTGTCTTCTTTGATGACATATTGACCTTTGCCATCATAGCCGCCGCGGCTGGTCTTCAAAACGATAGGCAGCCCTAAGTCTTGGCAAGCTTGCTGCAGCTCGGCTAATGAATGTACGGCCCTAAACGGCACTGTGGCGATATCTAGCTCATTGAACATCTGCTTTTCTTTTAGGCGATCTTGCGCGACATCTAGAGCGATAGGAGGCGGGAACATGCCTTTGTTTTTGCCTGATTTTGCTAGATTGGCGAGCTTCTGTACGGTTTGTGCCGGTGTGTTCTCAAACTCGAGAGTAAAGACGTCAGCGGCGGCGATAAAGTCCTCTAGCTGTTCGCTATGATAAACCGTACCGTAAAGGCTGGCTGGACAAGCAGCATTGTCCTCCAAAAACACACACTGATAGCCAAGCGGCAGAGCAGCTTCAGCGAGCATCATGCCCAGCTGGCCACCACCTAAGATACCGATGGTACGAATAGTTTGAGAAGTAGGATAGGCATTAGCGGTGGTCATAACAGGCTCTTTTATTTAGCAATGGGTACAGTGAGTTGGGTTTTCTAGGGATTTAAAATAAGCGATTTGGATCAGAGTAAAAATAAGAAAAGGTGCGCTATCGTTATAGGCACCTTAGGTTTAGTTAAACGCATCTGATAATAAATATCAAGTGAAACGACTGAAAAAGCGATTTTCTAATCATTTAGCTGCTTTGTACACTAACTATCAGCTATTAATGATACCAGGCGTTGGGCTAGCTAAGATAGTCTGTGTTTGCTGCTCTCTAAGCTCATGTAATTTATTAGCGATTGCTTCATCATGTAGCGCTAGTATTTGAATAGCTAATAACGCAGCGTTATAAGCGCCCGCGGTACCAATGGCTAAAGTGCCGACAGCGACACCCTTTGGCATTTGTACGATAGAGAGCAGACTATCCCAGCCGCTAAGCATAGAGGACTTCACCGGTACGCCCAATACGGGTAGGGAGGTTTGACTAGCGCACATACCAGGCAGATGCGCTGCGCCGCCTGCGCCTGCAATGATCACCTGTAAGCCTTGGTCTTTGGCACTTTTAGCGTAGTCAAATAACCTATCTGGCGTACGATGAGCGGAGACCACTTCACAAGCAAAGGCAATATCGAAATCCGCTAATAGCTGCGCGGCCGCGCTCATAGTGGCCCAATCAGACTGCGAGCCCATAATGATACCGACTTTTGGCTGACCAGCTGGGGAGGCAATAGGGCTTGGTTGTTCGACAGGTGGTGTGCTCATGATGCAATATCCTCAAAAAGCCCATCATACAAAAGTTTCCCTACTGCCGTAAAGACAAGTTTTTATAATAAGCTGATAGATGTAAATGATAAGGTTTTCGGCTTTATTAACGCTAGTAGACTTAGTAATGAACTATAAATCATCTACTCATGACGGTATTGCACAAAATTAGCATTATCTAGCGGCAATGGCTGCTCAGTATCGAGCTGATAGCACGTCAAGTAGCCACTATCGACTGCCGCTGAATAATCGATACAGACTACCTGCGGGCTCAGCAGCTGCGGCTCACCGGTTAGCCAGTAGTGACCCACAAATACAGGCTTATCGGTCTTGAGGGCGAAGTCGATATTTTCAGCTAGCGCATCTTTTGGGATTTGCGCCAAGCCTGATTGGGGTGCCCGTGCTACTTCATGAAGGGTTTTTTTATTCAGCTCATCAAGCCACCAACGTACGCGCACTCGTGAGCGCTCAGTGCCCTCTTTATCAACCATGACTAAACCCTCGGGTAGCGGCGTCTCTACCCCTTTTAACACCCGCTCTAGGGCGTCAAAATGTACACTAGGCTGCTGCGAGGTCATGACCAACGCATTTTTTGTTAGGCAATTATCAGCGGTCAGCAAGGGTTTGAGTATCGCCATACTATCAACATCCCAGCAAGCATGGACAAAACAGGCGTAGTCAGTCTCAAGCCAAAGCGGAATCTCATAGAGGCGCTCAAGCCAATAGTGGTGGCTGGCAGAGTCAAACGGCGCTTCTGCCAAAAATGCCTCATGCTGGCGAGTATGCAGCTCAGTATGCGAGCGCAAATACTGAGCCTCGTTATAAGGATCAAGCGTTGCATAAGCCAGTGCATTGTATTCATGATTACCCATGACAGCGTCAGCAACATCAGCATCGAGCATCGCAAAGACGATCTCGAGCGTCCGTAGTTGCTGCGAGCCACGGTCAATCAAATCACCAATAAATAAGGCGCGGTGGTTGGCAGGTGGTACATAATACTCACCATTATGCACATAACCCAACTGAGTCAATAACCCAGCAAGTTTATCTGCATAACCATGAATATCACCAATAATATCTATAATCATAACGGCTAATCTAACTTATCTAATCTGTATAAGACTCAACTAAAAGCGTCTACTACTATAAAGTGTGTAAAAGTAATCCACTCTAAAACCCAGGCGAGAGAAGAGCGTTTATAAAGTGAAGTAGTATCCGCGGCTCTAAGATAATAGTCGCAATCACCCCAAAAGCGCCGCCCCACATATGTGCCATGTGATTGATATTAGAGCCGCCGCGCTTGTTGGCATAAATGCTATACGCCACATAAGCCACAGCAAACAAAATAGCAGGGATAGGGACGATGGCAAACAAATAAATCATATCCCATGGCGCTAATAAAATATAGGCAAACAGCACCGCTGACACCCCGCCCGAAGCTCCTAAGCTCAAATAACTAGCGCTGTTCTTATTCTTCAGGTAGCTTGGTATCATCGCCACTATGATAGCCAAGATATAAAAAGCGATAAACCCAAAGCCGCCTAAAAAAGGTTGATATAAGCCCTCAATGGCACGCCCAAAAAAGTACAAGGTAAACATGTTAAACAGCAAATGCATGCTATCTGCATGGATGAAACCATGAGTGACGAAACGGCCCCATTGACCATCAGTGATCGCTGGCGGATAAAAAATAAGCCGATTAAATAGGGCTTTATTTTGCCAAGCTAACAAGCTGACAATGACCGTAACGATGATAATAAGAGTGGTATGATTTAGCAAAAGACAATCCTTAGGCAACGCCTGATGGATAAAAATATAAATAAGTGGCAAATAGATGACACTAAAATCAATACCAAAATGGCTCAGCAAAAAACGAATAGAGGCCAAAAATTATGCTTTAATAATGATTGAATAGTAATGACAGGCATCTGCTTGTTCATACTGAGCAGCACAAGTTATATCACAAAGTATATAGTCGTCACCATATAAAAAACTCTTCATTGACTATAAAAGCGCAGTAACGTTTTCTTAAAGTTTTTTATCTTTTCATGTTCGTACTAGCTATCGCTTATATATACTTCATCTTAAGGTCTTTGACGATAAATCACAATTACCTGTCAGATGAATTTACATAGCTATACAAATTATGTTTTATAGGCGCGGCACATAATAATAGTATTGTGATGACCTAGTAATGTTACCTAGTAACGATACCTAGTGGTTCCTAAATTAAACTTCTATCACTCTTTTTTAACCTTAGTAAAGATGACTTTATGACTATTATCGAACAGCTTGAGCAAAGTGTCAGTTTGCCCTTATTAGGAGCAGAGCAAAACATTGCTCATATCAGCTTATTAGAGCAGTTTTATGCACTACTGATTGCGCGTCTGGCTCAACCGCAGGTTTATACCCAGCTGCTACAAGCGGCTGAGCTGCCAACTCCAGTAGCCTTAACAACCACTGAGTTATCGACAGCCGATACAGCAGCGAGCTCTTTATTCCATGAGCTATGGCAAGACCCAGACCAGCGCAAGCGTATTATCGACCAATTAGCTGCAACACATCACCTTGATGAGAGTACCACGATAGCACTGATCACAAGCGCGAGCGTTTTGTCTTACCATGAGCTCAAAATATTAGCTGATGGTCAGTATTTACCGGCGTTTTTGCAGCAGCGGCAGGTAGAGATTCGTCATTATTTGCCAGTTTGGGCAGAGTCAGTATTGCTAGAGGAGAGGGCAGATAGTGGCTCTGATTCGATTTTGGATTCTAATTTAGGATGGAGCTCAGACTCTGACAGCGTTAGTAGTGAGTCAAACTCTGATAAAGTCGCTACTACAACGATAGAATCTAGCAAGCCTGCATCTACAATAGCTGCAACGGCTACAGAAGACCCTAGTGAGGCAAGCAGCGTACCACCGTCTATAGCGATTGATAACAGCGCTCATAGTCATAGCGTCAGTCAATTTAGGCAGACTCATAAGCGTAATAACAGACGTGATTTATTATGGCGTTTGCTGTTATTAGTCGCTGCGATAGCAGCTTTGGCACTCATATGGGTGTTGGTAATTCAGCCAAATTATATCAGCTCAGCCAGTACAGATGAGTCAATAAGCGTAGAGCCGGACGCGGCAGTTACTGATACAGTTAATGAGACAGTCACTGAACCCGTCGCTGCGCCATTGATGCCAGCCGAGCTACTGATTGCTGTTGATAATAGTGGTCAGCTGTATACTTGTAAGGGTGTCGCTGGCAGTGCGGCGCTACAAGAAGCGCTGAGTCAAGCGCTAGTGAGAAGCTTTGGCGAGCAAGCGAGTATTTGTGAATTACAGCAACAACCAAGTGTCGCAGATAGCCTGACTGCCGTTGATATAGAGCTGCTACCGAGTCTTTTTACCTTGCTAAAGTCGGCGCCATTTGCGCGATTACAGCTACAAAACGACATCATCACCATAGAGTCGCCTGATAATCGCTTATCACAGCGTCTGCTCACCGATATGCGCGCTTTAGCACCGAAGGCTAACATCACGACTAATACCGGCTTTAACGCGGTAGAGAACCCAGTAACAGCAGGCGAGGAAGGGACATTATTCGCGAATAATGCTGAGTGGCAAAACGAAACGCAGGACAATGATAGCTACAATATTCCATCTGTAGTCAATGACAGTAATAGCTCAAGTAATGATAATACTAACCTTATCCCTGGTGACGCGAACAATATCAATAACACTGTCAGCAGCAACACGAACAAGAACGCAAGCAATAGTACTTATACGGGTATTCATTCTAATCAAAATAATAACTTGCCACCCAGACCTATAGCCAATACTCAAGCGATAGATGGCATGTCTGCAGCAGAAGTGGACGACCTGGCTAACAGCATTATCGTCGCTGAGCGCTTAGATAATGAGTCTCGAGTTGAGACAGATATTGGTTCTAACTGATATTGAGGCTTATTTTAATCGTTACAATGTAAAATATTCTGTCCAAATAGTCACCAAAGTTACGCTTCATACTTGAAACATTACTTAATGTATCATTTGTACAACAGCGCATTTATTGTGATATTTAGGCGCCTACTTCTATACTGTCTTTAGTAAAAATAAATAGCCATATCGTCATGTTCTATATCGTTAATCGAACTACTAAGATTAAGAATGTCTAAGATTAAAACATCAACGATGTGAAAAACAGTAATACGATAAATTTTAAGGACAGTTGGCTTAATAGAGATTAGCTCATTAAAGATAAGTCAAATCATATAATTTTTATAAATGAGATCATAATAATTGGAGAGAGCTTCTTATGGATATTATCAGTCATTTAACCCGCACGGTTACTCCTGCAGTACTTGGGGATGACAACAACCCTGCGAAGAGAAACTTATTAGAGCAGTTTTACGCCATCTTTGCCGCGCGTCTAGCGGATAAAGACACTTATGGGCGTTTTGCTAATGAAAACATCGCTCAAGACGATCAAGGCTTTTACGATAGAGTATGGACGGATGGTAGTCACCGTGACCAAATCTCTCGTGAGCTTGCAAGTCAGCATAACGTTGACGCAACAGCGTCTCGTGGCCTAATCGCTATGGCGGCACCGCTCGCTTTTCATGAAATCAAAAGCTTAGCTGGTAATACGCCTGTACCACAGTTTTTGAATGATAATTTGTCAAATTATCAGCATCATATTCCAGCGTGGGCGGCAGGTGTCGTTCCGGCAGGTATGGTCGCTAGTGCGCCGGCCGGTGAGCGTATCTCTAATACCACAAGTACTGCGCCATTGGTTCGTGAAGAAAAAAAGAGCGGTAGCTTTATGAAAGCGCTACTGCCTATCATAGGTTTGATTATTCTAGGTGCTCTAGCTTGGGCGCTACTCAGAGGGTGTCAAGAAGACCCAGCTCCAGTAGCGACGCCAGTGGCGACTGAAGAGGTGGCAACTGATGAGCAAACCGTTGTAGCCGCTGATATTGAGCCAGCTTCACTAACGTTATCTACTGGTGAAGCAAACACTCTATATGCTTGCCGCATGAATGTAGGTGACGAAGCGCTACAGACGAATGTTATGAATGCGCTATCTAATACCTTTGGCGCTGAGGCTGACAAGTGCCGCGCTGATGTTGATGATAGCTTTGCCGCTGATATGCCAGCCGCTGCGCAATTGTCTTCGATATTGCCTATTTTCCAAAGCGTACCAGATGCCAATATGGTCATCAAAGGTGAAGAGATTATCGTGAACGCCGCAGATGAAGGGGTACTTGACCAGTTAGTGAATGATCTGCAAGCTGCTGCGCCTGGTATGACAGTGAGCGCCGAAGGTCCGCTAGATCTGCAAGGCGAGGCTGATATTGAGCCAGCTTCACTAACGTTATCTACTGGTGAAGCAAACACTCTATATGCTTGCCGCATGAATGTAGGTGACGAAGCGCTACAGACGAATGTTATGAATGCGCTATCTAATACCTTTGGCGCTGAGGCTGACAAGTGCCGCGCTGATGTTGATGATAGCTTTGCCGCTGATATGCCAGCCGCTGCGCAATTGTCTTCGATATTGCCTATTTTCCAAAGCGTACCAGATGCCAATATGGTCATCAAAGGTGAAGAGATTATCGTGAACGCCGCAGATGAAGGGGTACTTGACCAGTTAGTGAATGATCTGCAAGCTGCTGCGCCTGGTATGACAGTGAGCGCCGAAGGTCCGCTAGATCTGCAAGGCGAGATTGATGGTAGCTTAGTCGCTACTGATACTGCGATGAATAATCTAAGTGAAAACCCAGATCCAAGAGATGTCGCTCGCGCTTTAAGCTTGCAAGTTATTAACTTTGAGCTTGATAAAGCAATCATTCCGGATGTTAATAAACCTTATCTTGACCGCGCTGCTCAATTGATTACAAACACCCCAGATGTGGAGCTGATGATCATCGGACATACAGATAAACTCGCCTCTAACGCTTATAATATGGAGTTATCGCAAGAGCGTGCCAATGCTGTAAGAGAGTACTTAGTCTCTAAAGGCGTCGATGCAAGTAAGCTTTCAACCAAAGGTATGGGTGAGACGGATCCGGTAGCAACTAATGCTACTGAACAAGGTCGTTTCCGTAACCGCCGTATCGAATTTAGTGTTTATGATGAGAGTATGGCTGCAGATAATAACGCAGTAACAGTAGGTGATACTCAAGAGATGGATGCTAATATGGATCCAGACTTGAACCCATTAGATGCTAATAATGATGATGTCACAGTAGATGGTGATGATCGTATGTTAGATGCTGATGGCACACTGGCGGATCCAGATCTAAATCCATTAGATAATAATAATGATGATATCTTACCTGATAGTGATGATCCAAGTCAGGGAATTGATTTAGATCCAACGAATTAATAGATACGTCTTATTTTGATAATAATAAAAGAACCGCCCCTTTAATTAGGAGCGGTTCTTTTTATGTAGAACGGACGGTCTATTAGGCACTCAGCCACAAGGTTATTTATAATCAGTAGGATCTTTTAGATCGCTTAGGTCATCGGAGTGGTCTAAAGTATGGCTATTTTGCACCTGATTACCATTTGAGTTTGCTGTCTGCATATTAAAAAAGGTCTGTATAACACGGTGCCGAGCTTGTTGCCAATGCTCAAACTGCTGACAAGTAGAAGTGAGGTCGCCGCGCCATTCCGGAATTTGGCCACGCATTGTTTTAATACGCTGCTGGTCAGGGTAGGGCAAGTCTTGGGCCGCTTCTGCCGCTTCGTGCGCGGCTACTCGGTCATTACAGACCAAAGCAATATCGCAGCCAGCATGGATCGCGGCGTGTACTCGGTCGCTGACATCACCTGCAGCCTGCGCGCCTGCCATCGATAAATCATCGGAGAATAACACGCCATCGAACTGCAGCTGATCGCGAATGATGTCTTTTAACCAAACTTTAGAAAACCCTGCAGGTTTATTATCCACCTGCGAGAAGATCACATGTGCTGGCATCAACGCATCGAGCCAAGGTAGCGTCTGGGCAAAAGGCTGCATATCATGACCCATAATCTCATCGAGCGCGCGCGTATCGATAGCTTCAGCAACATGTGAATCCGGCGCAACTCCGCCGTGACCTGGGAAGTGCTTACCAGTCGTTGCCATACCGGCTGCGCGCATCCCGCGCATAAACTGAGTCGCTAAAGCCGTGATCACTTGTGGGTCTTTATGAAAGCTGCGATCTCCAATAACCTCACTCACGCTATTGGTATCTAACACCGGGGCAAAGCTCAAATCGATACCGACGGCTAGCACTTCAGCAGCCATCAAGTAGCCACAATCATAGGCACAGCTGAGCGCTTCGCTAGGGTTTTGATCAAATAATTCGCCCAGCCTTCCCATTGCGGGCAGCGGTGTAAAGCCATCACGCAGCCGTGCGACTCGGCCACCTTCTTGATCAACACCGATTAAGATATCAGGATTATAATAGCGAATATCATCACATAGCTGCCGTACTTGCGCCGCATCGACGACATTACGAGCAAACAAAATAATCCCGCCTACCTGAGCTTGTTCAATCAAGCTGACATCATCAGCCGTTAAGGTGCTGCCGCCAACATCCGTCATTATTACGCCATACATGGTTTGCTCTCCAAATTTGCTCTACAAAATAGGGTTCATCGCTATATCAATCATCCTCAATTATTCTAAGCTCAGTCCTTTCAAGCTTATGCTGAATGTAGTGACTACGCCTTTAGGTTGAAGTGATATAGGCTACTTGATATATGAAGCTCTATAGATAAGTGTAAAAGTTAACTGTGAGACCATTATGCCAGTAATTACTCTACAGTTATAATTTAACCACTCAGTTATTGTCACTACAATGCTTATGAAGAAGCGTATAAATATAACAGAAAGTTTGCTCATACAGATTGAGACAGCGCAGGTCAATAAATCGTGATAATATTGATTGATTTTTAATAATAAACTGATGGTGGTGGTCGCTGGGCTGTCAGCTGCCAGTCATTGTAATAGGCGACTCGCTAGCATTGCTGTTCATAGATGGCTATCGAAAAAGTGCTATGCAAAATAGCCATAAAACACCATTATCATAAAGCATCGATACAAAATGGACTGCTCTTTATACTTTCACTATACAGCTCTTCAGATACTCTCTAAGACAACTAGGTAGATATAATGAAAAAACAACCCGCACAATGGTTATTAAGTATTGCTTCAATTGGCGTGGTCGGCGCTATCATGACGCAAAGCTACGGCACCGCAGTGGCAAACACGGATACAGGAAGCTTTGTACAAACCCCTGAGCAAAAAATTACCACTAGGCAAGTAGCCGCTTTGTTAGATCGTAGTCACTATCTGAATCAGCCGCTCGATACTCAGATGGGTAGCGATATCTTAGATATGTATATCGATAGCTTAGACCCAAACCATACGCTATTTTTGCAAGCGGATGTGGATGAGTTTAAGAAAAAATATGCCGATGACTTCGGTAACAGGCTCAAGCGCGGAGATCTATCTGCTGGTGTCGATGTCTTTGAGCGCTACCGCAAACGCTCCAATGAGTATTTTGAGATGGCAAAAAAAATGCTCAAAACAGATATCGATTTGACCAGTGATGAGACGATTATTCTCGACCGTGAAGAGCTGCCTCATTTCACAAGTAAAAAAGCGCAGCGCGATTACTGGGCGCGTCAGCTAAAGTTTCAGCTGATGAGTATTACTTTGGGTCAAGAGAGCGAAAAGGCCAAAGAAAAAGTCTTTTTGGATGATCCTGATATCACTTTGGGTCAAGATCTGGTTCGTGATGATCAGCGCACGCCAAATGAGATTTTACTCAATCGTTTATCCAGACAGCAAGGGCAGATGGAGCGTCTCAAAGATGATGAGATCATGGAGACGATCTTAAATACCGCGATGCTCACTTATGATCCGCATAGCAACTACTATGCGCCAATTCAAGCCAATGAGATGCAAATTCAATCGAGCCTGCAACTAGAAGGTATCGGTGTCTCTATTCGCCCTGATCGCAAAAACCCAAACTATACTCGTATTGTCACACTAGTCGATGGCGGTCCTGCTGCCAAGACAGGACAAATCAAGCCAAACGACTTGATTATCGCTATCGCTAAAGACGGCAAGACCATGACTGATGTGGTCGGTTGGTCCACTCGTGAGATTGTCAGCCTCATTCGCGGCAAGCGCGGTACACCAGTTACCATAAAGCTGCGTCAGCCAAACGCCCCTGATGCCAGCGCTCGCACGGTTACGGTAGTACGCGATATCATCGAACAAGAAGAGTCGGGCGTGAACCATCGCATCGTTGAGGTACCGCACGCAAGTGACGCAGAGGATGGCGATAGCACCTTAAAACGTATTGGTGTGCTAGAGATACCGAGCTTTTATTTAAACTATAGAGCGCGCCGCAATGGCGAGGACTACCGCAGCGTCAGCTTAGATACTGAAAATGCTATCAAGGAGCTTAATAAGCAAAACATCGACGGCTTAGTGATTGACTTACGTAATGATCCAGGCGGCTCTTTAGACGAAGTGGCCAAAATGCTTGGCTTATTTATCAAGAGTGGTCCTTTAGTCCAGATCAAGGATAACCGTGGTAATATTCAAGTCTATCGCGACGATGATGGTGGCAAGCAGCTCTATGATGGCAAGCTAGTCGTGATTACCAACTTAGCTTCCGCCTCAGCTAGTGAAATCTTTGCCGCAGCGATTCAAGATTACGGTCGCGGTTTGGTCGTGGGTAGCACAACGACTGGTAAGGGCTCAGCGCAGATTCAATTAGACAGTCTAGCGTTAGGGTCGGCAACTTTGACTCAGCGTAAGTTTTATCGCATTACCGGCGGTAGTACGCAGAATAAAGGCGTAGTGCCAGATGTGGAGCTTGTCAATATCTACGATGATGCCACCTTTGGTGAGCGCGCGCAAAAGAATGCGCTGCCATGGGATACTATCAAGACCGCTGCTTATAAACCTGAAGGCAAGTTTAGCACTGATATGCTCAAGACCTTAAATCAGCAGTCTAAAATTCGTCAAGAACAAAATCCGCAGTTTGTCTACTTATCTACGCTCAATGACATTCGAGATATGGATGACGAGAAAAAACCTATCGCCTTAGATATCAATAAGCGCCGCGCCAAAATGAAGCTGATCGAGCAGCGCTCTTTAGAGGCTGAGAATAGAAGACGAATCGCTACAGGCTCTAGCCCTTATGCCAACTGGAACACCTATCAAGCTGCGATGGATGCTAAGTTTGAAGAGCGTAGTAAAATGAAGGAGAGCGAGCGTCCAGAGCTGCCAGAAGACGAAGTGTATATCTTTGAAGCAGCGCGTCTCATGCTAGACGCTGAGCCTACTATGATTGCGAGTCCTGCGGAGGAGTTATAAGCTCATCTATAGTCTGTAAGCATATGCTTACATGCGTTGACGCTTAGACGTCTTACTTATCATCGTCTAATTTGCGATTATAGTGTCACTGCACAGTTTATTGATACTGTTTATTTACACTAGGGATTGGTGTTATAAGATAGATGGTTTATGAATTGCGTCAGGGATGGACTGCTGATCAAGGAAGATAGGGCTTTAAGCCGCTTTAAGCCTAAGTAGCGATATATCTCGGGATTAGATATGGCGTTATATTAACAAGGATGTTAAGTAATAAAGACCGTATAGTGTTTGTCACTATGCGGTCTTTTTACGTTTAAATAAAAAACCTTGAATAAGCTCTACAACGAAAAAGAGCCAGTAGCTATTAGACTACTGGCTCTTGCGCTTTATGACTGAGTGATAAAACAACTCAGCGATAAAAATCTGATAGCAGATTAGTGCTCAACGCCGCCTGCACCGTGGACATGGCCGTGGTTAAGCTCGTCTTCGGTCGCTGCGCGTACTTCTTGAATCTCAACATCAAAAGTCAAACGCTTACCCGCTAGAGGGTGGTTAGCATCAACAGTCACTTCTTGATCGTTGACATCAGTTACTGTCACTAGCATGACTTGGCCGCCAGCTTCTGACTGGAACTGCATACCAGGCTGGATATCATCAACGCCTTGGAAGTTCTCACGAGGTACCTTTTGTACTGCTTGCTCTTGGTATTCGCCGTAGCCATCAGCAGGCTCAACCACTGCATTGACTTTTTCGCCAGCAGATTTGCCTTCTAGTTGCTGCTCAAGGCCTGGAATGATGTTGCTGTGACCATGAAGATAAGCAAGAGGCTGGCCTTCTGGCGACTGATCAAGGATGTTACCTTCATCGTCTTTTAGCGTATAGTTGAATTTGACGGCGGTATCTTTTGCGATAGTAGTCATAAATTATCCTAAATTGAATATCATTATAAAATTAAATTTGGAGGTAATAAACCTAAAAAGGTCGATCAGCTAAAGAGCCATATCAATAATCAATTATCATCAGTTTATTAAGGTAACTGTTAAATAGAAACTGTTAATTTCACTATTAATTAGAGTAACTGTAGCAGTTAGCCTCTTTAATTGAGATGGTTTTGATAACTTTCAAGGTATAAAACACAAAAAAAGCGGATTTATCGTATATTCATGGGATTTATAGTCTGTACCACTCTTAATTTATACTATAGTCGAACCACTATTAAAGTGTTACAGCGTTAGACTCGTTTAGCCTACTACTGTAGTACTTGCACTCGTCTGCCTTGTACCACTTTTAATATTGATTGACTATATTGCTAGCGCCAGCATACGCTTTAGCCGTTGCGTTTTTGTGCAAGGACTTCTACCATAATGATAAATACTATCAAGATAATAAGCAGAGATAATGACCGTGACTACTTTTAATCCCTTCAAAAGCTTGGACAATAATAACACGACTGCAAGTGATCATACCGCTACCATTAGCTACAGTCTAGATTTTGCCCGTTTTAATGAGCACTTAGTCGATGTGACTCTTAACTTTACAGCGACTACGGATTGCCCTGAGCTGTGGCTGCCAGCATGGATTCCGGGTAGTTATTTGATGCGTGAGTTTGCGCGTAATATTACTGCGGTCCATTATGAGATAGTAGCAGCTGAACCAGCTAGCGCTTACCGCGCACAAAAAATAGATAAGCACAGCTGGCAGCTACCGAAGGCAATGACAGGGCAGGCGATAAAAGTACAATATGAAGTCTACTGCTATGACTTGTCCGTACGTACCGCTTATGTCGATCAGCAGCGCCTCTATGGTAATTTTACCTCGCTAGCGCTAGCTGTGACAGGGCAAGAGCACTCTTCTGTACAAGTGAATCTATTAGTACCCGCTACTTTTTTAGCAGATAAAAGTGAGGATGATGTCAAATTAGCTTGTGGTCTTAAAGCGAGCCATTTGCAGCCAGATCATCATCATGGCTACGGTCTGCAGGCAGATGACTATTATCAGCTGATTGATCATCCGTTTGAGATTGCGCTGCAGCAGTCCTTTGATTTTATTATTCAAGACGATGAGCATCAAACCTTGCCGCATAGCTTTTATCTCTCAGGCAGACATAATGCCAATATGGGGCGTTTGCAACATGATGTCACCCAGATTTGTCAGACTTATCTGGACTGGTTAGGGGACGCGCCCTTTAGTGATTATACCTTTATGACATATGCTAGCGGTCAAGATTATGGCGGCCTTGAGCATATTAATTCCACGAGCTTAATTACGCCGCGTAACGATCTGCCAAGTGGTGATGAGCCAGTATTGCCAAGCCCTGATTATCAGCGCTTTTTGGGACTATGTAGCCACGAGTATTTTCATGCGTGGTGGGTGAAGACCGTGCGCCCTGATGTGATGATGGAGGTGGATTTACGCCGTGAAGCTTTCACCCCGCTGCTTTGGGTGTTTGAGGGTTTTACCTCTTATATTGACGATTTTATGCTACAAGCTTCAGGCGTCATCGATAAGCCCAGTTATTTAAAACTATTGGCGGAGCAGATCAACCGCTACTATCAAACCGATGGCCGCGCCAATCAAAGCGTCGCCGAATCGAGCTTCGATGCTTGGATTAAGCTCTATCGTAGCGATGAAAATACCGGTAATGCAGGTATCAGCTACTATAATAAAGGCGCTTTAGTGGCGCTGTGTTTGGATCTAACGCTGCTACAAAGCACCAATGGCCGTTATCGCTTATTCGATGTGATTAAAGCCTTTTATGCGCGGGCTAAGCAAAACGACAAGCAGCGTATCGGTATCAGTAGCGCCGATATGGGAGCAGTGATTAGTGAGTTTATGCCAAAGGCGCAGTGGCAGGATTTTGAGCAGCGCTATATCAATGGAGTGGAAGAGCTGCCTATTGAGTCGCTGCTGCGTGCTAATGGTATCGGCTGGCATGAAAACGAGGTAGAAACGGCGGATAAAAACATCCCTTGGGGTATGCGCTGTAGCGAGACGGCTACGGGGCTAAAAGTGAATCGCGTGCAGCGCGGTAGCATAGCGGCAACGGCTGGTATCTCAGCCAATGATATCATCGTCGCTATTGACGGTATTAAGGCTACCCGTAAGCAATTAGCAGTATTTAGTCCTCTTAACCAACCGGTAAGCTGTCATTTGTTCCGCCGCGACGAGCTTATGACAATGACGGTACTGCCAAAACAAAGCGCCGATACTGCTACTACTGCTACTTCGAGTCAACAAACACAAGGTCAACAAGTGTTTCCGCATAAGATAAGCTTAACGCTAGTCAGTGCCGATAGTGCTGAACAAGAAGCTGACAAGACAGCTTCGGCTTGGCTGGATGTTTTATCGGACTAATCGTTTTTAAGCCTTAATAATGAGTAAGACTTTTACCATGAGTAAAAGTCTTATCGTCGATCTGGAGGTTTTTAGCGTTACGGTTTTAGTGTCGCTACGCTAGGGCGTGTCCCTATTTTAAAAATGGTGATAAAAATGAGATAAATTAAAGGCAAATAAGGAAAATAGCGCAGGTAATATCAAGATATTGGCCAGCTATTTGACACCGTTTGCCAAAGATTTAGCCATTTTTAGCCCATTTAGTCATAAACGCTTGAATTAGGGACACGCCCTAGTAACTCATAGTGTTATACATGAGTAGCTAACCGCTGCCTGCTTACCAGTGCTCTTGTTATCTTTACTTGTTATGCTTGCTCGTCGCGTTTAATAGTATCGCCATCTTCTTCTAGCTCTATACTTTCTTCTGCTTCTGCTTCTGCTTCTGGAGATGGTGCTGGAGCATTGTTGGCAAGCCAGTCTTCTAATATCTGTATAATACGCGGCTGATCTCTAGTGATCTGTACCGCCAGTCGGCGCATCTCTACATCAGTACCATATCTCAGCTCTACTTTGGCGAGCTGCAATACGGCTCGCTGATGAGCCAGCATCCCGCGGGCAAAAGCTAAATCGGCGACAACAGACTCGGTACCCATTCTGATATTGTAGTTCATAGAAGCCACGATATCTGCATAGTCGAGCTGCATAGCTTCAGTATTAGGCTTAGGATTAGGAATATCAGGATGGCTGGCTAGCCACTTATTGCTGATGTCGATCCTTTGCTGCTGAGAGTCGATAATCTCTTGAGCCAGTAGCAAAAGCGCGTTGTCTGTTCCATATTTGAGCTGTAGCTGCGCCATATTGACAGCGCCGCGATGCAAAGCGAGTATGCTTTTGGCAAACGCGGTATCTGGATCGTTATAAACCATACCAATGTTGACCTCATTATTCATTCTAGTCAGCGCTTTGGTATAATCTTCCATCATCGGCGCACTATCGATTACACTCTCATCTGTTTCATCTGCGACTACTGCTTCGTCCGTCTCTGCTTGCGCTGCTGTGTCTTGCGTGACGACAGAGGTGTCAGGAGTATCTGTGGTCTCTGTTGGCATATCGCTAGGATCAGAGGCCGGCTGACAAGCGCTTAGGGCAAGCCCTACCACAACGCTAATGAGAGAAGCGCTAAAACGCGATGACAGTATCATAGTAGTCCTTAACATAAGCCGGCGGGAACAAACGTAACCACAAAAATGGTAGTTAAATACTAGCAGATTTAGCAGATAAATCTAGAGCGTTTGAGAGAGCTATTTAATATTATTAAATAGCTTATAGTAGCTTGAGCGATAATGGCTAGTAGCTTAGGCGATAATGGCAATGTACTCAACCAGATCACGGTCTGCTAGTCAGTAATCCCTAACTGCTGACAGCGCTCAGCATTGAGATAAATCCGTACAAACTCGCCGCTCGCAAGCGTCCCTAAGTCAAAACCGGCAACCGACCAGCGGATCAGGCGTAAGCAAGGTAAGCCCACGTGCGCGGTCATTCGCCTGACTTGTCGATTTTTGCCTTCATAAATTGTCAGCATCAGCCAAGAAGTCGGCACGTTTTTACGCTCGCGTATCGGCGGATCGCGTTGCCAAAGCTCAATAGGCAGCTCGTCTTCTGCGACTATTTTTGCTGTTGCAGGCAACGTCATGCCGTCTTTTAGCAAGACGCCGTTCGATAACTCATCAAGCTGCTCTTGGCTTGCAGCCCCTTCAACTTGCACCAGATAGGTTTTACTTTGCTTGTATTTATTCTGATGAAACGTTTTTTGACTAGGTGGCTGGGTAATGGCTTTATTAACACGGCCATCACGAGTCAAAATAAGTAAGCCCTCTGAAGTGGCATCTAAGCGGCCGGCGACGCGTAATGACTTATCGGTGAAATACTGCGATAGAGTGATATGATTATTATTACTGTCATCACGAAACTGACTTTGAACGCCATAAGGTTTATTAAAGAGCACTAAGCTTGAGTTGGCCATGAGAAGAGCGTTCCTAATTAAAGATCAGAGATAGTCATACTATCAATCTTTGCCATAAAAAACACCTCAACAGTATTATACCATTGAGGTGCGGCTATCATTTGAGCGTTCTATATTGCTCAACTAGCGTTATAGCGACTTGTTAATCACTATTTATAATGAAGCAATAGCTTCGTTAAATATTTTACTCGGACGCATGGCTGCTTCAGCTAGTTTTTCATCAGCTAAGTAATAGCCTTTGATATCTACAGGCTTGCCTTGCGCTTCATTCATCTCTTCAACAATCGCTTGCTCATTATTTTCAAGCTGCTCAGCTAGAGGTGCAAACTGAGCTTTGAGCTCGGCATCTTGATCTTGCGCTGCAAGCTCCTCAGCCCAGTACTTAGCTAAGTAGAAGTGGCTACCACGGTTATCAAGCTCACCAGTTTTGCGTGATGGCGATTTGTCGTTGATTAGTAGCTTCTCAGTGGCTTTATCTAGTGAGTCTGCAAGGACTTGAGCCTTAGCATTATCATCGCTCTTGGCTAAATGCTCCAAGGATTCGGTCAAGGCCAAGAACTCGCCTAAAGAGTCCCAGCGTAGATGGTTTTCTTCAACCAGCTGCTGCACGTGCTTAGGAGCAGAACCCCCTGCGCCGGTCTCAAACAAGCCGCCGCCTTTCATGAGTGGTACGACTGAGAGCATCTTAGCACTCGTTCCAAGCTCAAGAATAGGGAACAAGTCAGTCAGATAATCGCGTAGGATATTACCAGTGGCTGAGATGGTATCAAGGCCGCGAGCGACGCGCTCTAAGGTATAACGCATGGCGCGGACCTGCGACATGATCTCAATATGTAGACCATCGGTGTCATGGTCTTTTAGGTACATATTGACCTTTTTGATCAGCTCGTTTTCGTGCGGGCGGTATGGGTCTAACCAGAAGACAACCGGTGTATTTGATTCACGTGCGCGGCGCACGGCAAGCTTAACCCAGTCTTGGATTGGCTCATCCTTGGTCTGACACATACGCCAAATATCACCCTTCTCAACATACTGCTCCATGAGCACTTCATCAGTTTCTTCGTCAACAATACGAGCGGTACCTGAATCGGCGGCTTCAAAAGTTTTGTCGTGCGAGCCGTACTCTTCTGCTTTTTGCGCCATAAGACCGACGTTAGGAACGGTGCCCATCGTGGTCGGATCAAAGTTGCCATGCCACTTACAGAAATTGATCATTTCTTGGTAGATACGCGCAAAAGTAGATTCAGGCATCACGGCTTTACAATCATACATTTTGCCATCCGCGCCCCACATCTTACCGCCTGAGCGGATCATCGCTGGCATAGATGCGTCAACAATCACATCGCTAGGTGAGTGAAAGTTAGTGATACCTTTATTAGAGTCGACCATCGCCAGACGAGGACGATGCACTTGGCAGGCATGTAAATCGCGCTCAATCTCTTCTTGTAGAGAGGTTGGCAGCTCTTTGATTTTTTCGTAAAGTGATGCCATACCGTTATTGACATTGATGCCTAACTCATCGAAAAGCGCGCCGTGTTTTTGAAAAGCGTCTTTATAATACGTTCTGACCGCATGACCGAAGACGATTGGATGCGAGACTTTCATCATTGTTGCTTTGACGTGTAACGAAAATAAGATACCAGCTTCGCGGCAGTCTTCCATTTCACGCTCATAAAACTCAAGCAAAGACTTTTTACTCATAAACATAAGGTCAATGACTTCTTTATCTTGCAAAGCGAGACCTTTTTTGAAGACATGAACCGTACCATCGTCAGTAACACGCTCCATACGTACAGTGCGCGCTTTGTCTAAAGTCATCGATTGCTCACCGGCGTAGAAATCACCATCATGCATGTGTGAGACGTGCGTCTGTGACCACTGCTTCCATTCGCCCATCGAGTGCGGGTGTTTACGCGCGTAGTTTTTGACCGCCTTTGGCGCGCGGCGATCGGAGTTACCTTCACGCAGTACAGGGTTGACTGAGCTACCTAAAGCTTTGCCATAGCGGCGGCGAATCTCTTCTTCTTCCTCTGTCTCTGCCTCATCTGGAAAATCAGGTAACGCGTAGCCTTTACCTTGTAGCTCTTTGATAGCGGCTTTGAGCTGACCAACAGAGGCACTGATATTTGGTAGTTTAATGATATTAGCATTTGGATCTTGCGTGAGACGGCCTAGCTCCGCAAGATTATCAGGAACACGCTGCTCCTCTTCAAGATAGTCAGGAAACTCAGCTAAGATACGCGCAGCAACAGAGATGTCACTCATCTCTACTTCGATGCCTGCGGTTTTGGTAAAGGCTTCAACGATAGGCAAAAATGATAGGGTGGCTAGCGCTGGGGCTTCATCGGTTTTTGTATATATAATTTTTGACATTGTAATCTCTTATTCCTTTTGGTTGTCATTAAGCGTTTGATTCTTATAAAAATAAAAGGTGTTTGCAAATTGAAATAAAGACAGCTGCAAACGGGTAGCGCGGTAAGTGGTTCATTTATCAAAGTGATAATACGGATAAGCTAACAATCGAAAGCAATACTCAAAAATAGTCATAAATAGCCAGTTTCAATCGATTGAACCTTCTAAATGATTATAAATAGTCTCATTTTGAATAGCTTAAGGCTAATTTTAACATTAGCCTGCAAAGAACAACAGCGACACGACTATTTTTTACCATAACGAGACTAAAATAAAACGTCTTAAGCTCATATCAGAAACTATCCATGACAATAGTTTAAATGATGAGCATCAAGGACTAGGGCTAAGCTTAATCGTTATCAGCTTAACCCTATTTTAGCCTTATTGTATCGAAGCGATAGTAGCGATAGTGTCGTTTAGCAGTTTACTTGGGCGCATGACACTCTCGGCCCGCTCTTTATCTAGTAGATAGTAACCACCGATATCAACAGCGTGTCCTTGCACCTCATTGAGCTCTTTGACGATGGCATCTTCATTCTCAGCAAGAGCTTTGGCGAGGGGTGTAAAGGTCTGTTTTAACTCGCTATTGTCATCTTGCGCGGCGAGCTCTTGCGCCCAGTACAGAGCCAAATAGAAGTGGCTACCACGGTTGTCAAGCTCACCAACTTTGCGTGAGGGCGACTTATTATTCATCAGTAGCTTCTCTGTTGCGTCATCTAGGGCATCGGATAACACCTGCGCCTTATCATTGTCCTCATGAATCGCTAAGTGCTCTAATGATTCCGCCAACGCTAAAAACTCGCCTAATGAATCCCAGCGCAGATGGTTCTCTTCAACCAACTGCTGTACATGCTTGGGCGCTGAACCGCCAGCTCCGGTCTCAAACAGACCGCCGCCATTCATCAGCGGTACAATAGAGAGCATTTTTGCACTGGTGCCTAGCTCCAAAATCGGGAATAGATCGGTAAGATAATCACGCAGCACGTTACCGGTAACTGAGATAGTATCTTTACCTGCTTTTAGGCGCTCTAAGGTAAAGCGCGTGGCTTCGCGTACCGGCATGATACGAATATCTAAGCCCTCAGTATCGTGGTCTTTTAGGTAGCGCTCTACTTTTTTGATAAGAGCAGCATGATGCGGGCGTTTTTTATCTAACCAGAATATCGTAGGAACGTTGCTAGCACGGGCGCGCGTAACGGCGAGCTTCACCCAGTCCTGAATCGGTGCGTCTTTAACCTGATTCATCCGCCAGATATCATCTGTTTCGACTTGATGCTCAGTGAGTACGTTGCCAGCAGCATCTAATACTTGCACACTACCTGCAGATGGAATCAAAAAGGTCTTGTCATGTGAGCCATATTCTTCCGCCTTTTGCGCCATTAACCCGACATTTGGCACTGAGCCCATCGTTGCTGGATCAAAAGCGCCGTGCTCTTTGCAGAACTTGATGGTCTCATCATAGACACAAGCGTAGCTACTATCAGGAATGACGGCTTTGGTATCGTGCAGCTCATGATCAGCGCCCCACATTTTGCCTGAATTGCGAATCATCGCCGCCATGGAAGCATCGACAATGACATCGCTAGGCACATGTAAGTTGGTGATGCCTTTTTCTGAATTCACCATCGCCAGACCAGGGTTGCGCTTATAAATATTGGCAATATCCGCTTCGATAGCTTGACGCTTATCATCCGGTAGCTCTTGTATTTTGGTAAGCAGGTTACTAAAGCCATTATTGACATTGACGTCTAGCGCTTTGAACGTATCGCCATACTTGTCAAATAGATCTTTAAAGTAAACTCTTACTGCTTCACCGAAGATTATAGGGTCGGAGACCTTCATCATGGTGGCTTTTAGATGCAAAGAGAACAGTACCTCTTTGGCTTTTGCGTCCTTAACTTGCTCGTCCAAAAACGCCACTAAAGCATCATGTCTTAACACTGCTGCATCAATCACCTCGCCTGCGAGTAGCGGCGCTGGCGCTTTTAGCTCAGTGACCTCTCCCTTGTTGCTTGTGAATTCAATGCGATAGTCTGTGGCTTGCTCGACCGTCACCGAGGTCTCGGTATCAGCAAAGTCGCCATAATCCATAGTAGCCACGTGCGACTTAGAGTCTTGGCTCCATGCGCCCATAGAGTGCGGATGACGTCGAGCATAAGCTTTGACGGCTTTTGGCGCGCGGCGATCGGAGTTGCCTTCGCGCAAAATCGGGTTGACCGCACTGCCTTTTACCTTGTCATAACGAATACGCACGTCTTTTTCTTCGTCCGTTTCTGGATGATCGGGATAATCAGGCAAGGCATAACCTTTGTCTTGTAGCTCTTTGATTGCAGCCTTGAGCTGCGGGATAGAAGCGCTGATATTAGGCAGCTTGATGACATTAGCGCCGGGCGTTTTGACCAGTTCACGCAGCTCTTGAAAGGCGCTAGGAATGCGCTGCTCTGCGGTCAAAAAGTCGGGAAACAAGGCGATGATGCGTCCGGCCAACGAGATGTCAGCAGTTTCTATGTCGATGCCTGCGGTACTAGCAAAAGCTTTGACAATAGGTAAAAAGGAGAGGGTGGCCAGTGCTGGGGCTTCATCCGTTTTTGTATAAATTAGTTTTGACATTATAGTAGTTATTCCTTTACGTGATTATTTATAATAAGTATTAAGTTTGGCTATGTTATCGCTGATAATAGTAGATCCCTTTGAATTGCATTTAGTCTTAAGTTAACAGGGGCTACGTCTGTAAATATATGATTTTTGCGTGACGATTTGGCGGAGGATTTTTCGATTATCATCTTTGATACCTATTTCTATACCTGCCTTGATACTTTTCTTTATACTTACTTTTATATTTAAATAGACAAGCGTCCCTAAATAGACAAGCCGCCCAAAACCAGTGTTAGTCAGTAATAAACCATGCATTACATTTACGAAGTATAAATTCAAGACAATGTCAATGTAACAAAATGAACTAGGGATAGTATGATTGCTAATATCTCATATCTCAGAATTATATTAAACTATTAAAAGCCTTATTCTAACAGTCATCCATACTAAAAACATCCTTTTGCCAGCTTAAACATCAGCTGTTTTTGCAGTTTTCAACGAATAACATAGTGCACTCACTGCCAAAGATACATAGAGAATAGCTAGGGCGTGTTGCACATTCGACCATGGCACTGACAGCGACTATTTTTTAGGCGATTCGATGTTAAAAATAATAAGTTTAGTCATTCTAAGCGCTTATTTTTAACGATGAAGCGGCAAAAAAGAGTCCTGTCCCCTGCTTTTATCGTTGGGTCTGATGCTAAAATTGCCCCATACTGCGTTACAAATCTCGCTAAGGCATCTGCATTATCGTCGCTTTGTGCCTTGTCTGGAACAATTTTAGCGATCAGCAGTGCCTATTTGCGAATGTTCAACACGCCCTAGTAATATTTTGCAAATTGTAACCGCATTTTTAGCAAAGTTTGGTAGGCTAATGGTGACTTTATACAAACAAAGTAGGTGTCATGAATTTAGAGTATGCGTTAGTAGGCGATATGAGTTGGCAGACCCAAGCGGATTGGCAAACGCCCGACACGCCATTTATGTCTTTTGCCTTTTGGCAGGCGCTCAGTGATACCGGCGCTATCGGTGAAAAAGCCGGCTGGCTACCGATCTATATCGTGGTTTATGATGGTGATAAGCATCGTCCTGTTGCGGTGATGCCGGTCTTTGTCAAAGGCCATCATCAAGGCGAGTTTGTGTTTGATTACTCTTGGGCGCAGGCTTACGCGCATTACGGTTTGGATTATTATCCGCGTCTAGTGACGAGCGTGCCTTATACGCCTATTACTGGTCAACGTCTGTGGCTCGCGGCAAACCAAGGTTTAACACCTGAGATAATACAAACTGCTATCAAAGGGGTAGATGATGTTGCGCAGCAAGTCGGGGCGTCTAGCTGGCATTGCTTATTTGCTGAGTCTCAGCTTGCAACTATAACGGCTTCATCAAGCCAAGAGATTGCAGCAGCTATTGATGAGAGCCGGATAGCCTTAGCTGGCGCAGATGACAGACAAGAGCAGCCACCAGAATCAACACAAAAAAATCAGCCATCTTTGCCTGTTTTTGAGCGTCAAGGCTGTCAGTTTTTATGGCAAAATCAAAACTTGCTTGCCGATGCTCAGCCTTTCACTGACTTTGATGATTTCTTAGCGACGCTAAGAGCGAAAAAGCGCAAAACTATCCGCGCTGAGCGCCGTAAAGTCACTGAGCAAAATATCGTCTGTGCACGCAAATGCGGTAGCGATATTACTGATAGTGACTGGAAGGCGTTTTATCATTGCTATGTAATGACTTATGCGGTGCGCGGTCAGCAGCCTTATCTGACATTAGACTTTTTTATGGCGCTCGCGCAGAGTATGCCTGAGCACTTGATGCTGGCGCTTGCATACGACAGCGACAACGAGATTATCGCTAGTAGTTTGTTTCTCTATGACAGTCCTAATAGCGAGCATTCAACGCTGTATGGGCGCTATTGGGGCGCGCTTGCCGATTATAACAGCTTACATTTTGAGCTGTGCTACTATCAAGGCATAGAGTTTGCTATTGAACAAGGTTTGCAGTATTTTGACCCAGGTACGCAAGGCGAGCACAAGCTAGTGCGCGGCTTTATTCCGACCACGACTCACTCCTTACACCGCATTTATGACGAGCGTTTTATTCCGGCGATTAGTAATTTTTGTATGGAAGATAGGCAGCGCATGGCGCAGTATCGTCAGCAAGCGCATCAGGCTCTGCCGTTCAATGCTGATAATATGCCAGTCTTTGATAGTGAGCAATAACTGCCATCCCTTAAACTAGCCTCTATACTTTTTGCCTTTGTATCTTAGTACTGAATACTTGACTATTGAATACTAAGGTACCGAGTGCTGTTTTTTATATCCGTCATAACTGATAATTTTGTTAACTATGCCCAGTCACTCTTTTAACGCTCATACTTCTTCTACTATATCACCGCCGGTAGCGCTATCTTCTTGGCTTAATGTCGAAGGCTCACTGACTGCAATGCTTGAGGCAAAGTCAGGTCAACCGCTGCGAGTAGAGCGCTGTTTTGAAGGCTATCGGCGACTGAGCTTGGCGCAAAAAAAGCAGCTCGGCATATCAGTAAAGCAGTACAACAGACCGATACTGGCTTGGGTACGCGAAGTAGAACTATATGGCGATAGTGACCAGCCTTGGGTATGGGCGCAAAGTATTTTTCCGCTACCGAGTCTGCAAGGCTCAGCCAAGCGCTTGCAACAGCTAAAAGGTACGCCCATCGGTTATGTGCTCTTTAAGCGTCGCCAAACGCTACCCAATCAGCGCTTTATTACGCATACTGAACACGGCTGGCAGCGCCAAACCCGCTATAATTGGTACGGTAGAAAGTTATTAATTAGTGAGACCTTTTTGCCAGAGTTTTTATCTGGTCTTGATGAGTGCTAGGCGCTGAGTAAACCTCAGCGGTATGGATTTAATAACTGAGAAGATTGAGACTCCATAATGCCTATCAGTTACCTAAATAAGTGACTCATCAAAGCCTGCTACTTGGGTACTTTTTTTAGATTTTAAAAAATATCTTATTTACTTAGCGCAAAGTGAGTTTTTGCATTTACCTTATCTGGTTTCATGTTAAACTCAAATCACAGCAAAATTTCAGTAGGATATGACCTGCAAGATGAATGCTGGAATATCGTCATCAAGCATGAGTTTGATTTAGGTGTATCATAAGCCTGCACTCATCGCTTACCCTTCTATTTTTAAACCTTTTTTTTATCACTCTTAATAAAAATATGCTATAGGACATAACTATGTTTAAAGATATCTCTGTAAAAGAATTTGACCCAAAACTTGCTGAAGCCATGGAAGCTGAAAGCCAGCGTCAAGAGAGCCATATCGAGCTTATCGCTTCAGAGAACTACTGCTCGCAAGCAGTAATGGAAGCACAGGGCTCAGATTTAACCAATAAATATGCTGAAGGCTATCCGGGTAAGCGTTACTATGGCGGCTGTGAGCACGTCGATGTGGTTGAACAGTTGGCTATTGACCGGGCCAAAGAGCTATTTGGCGCAGAGTATGTCAACGTGCAGCCGCATTCAGGTAGCCAAGCCAACTCGGCGGTATTCTTAGCGTTACTGGAAGCGAATGATACGGTGCTCGGCATGAGTCTGGATGCTGGTGGTCACTTGACCCATGGCGCGCATATCAACTTCTCAGGTATTAACTACAACGCCGTACAGTATGGTTTGGTAGAAGAGACGGGCCTTATTGATTATGATGAAGTCGATCGCTTAGCGCGCGAGCATAAGCCCAAGATGATCATCGCAGGTTTTTCTGCCTACTCACAAGTGGTTGATTGGCAGCGCTTCCGCGATATCGCTGATGAAGTCGGCGCTTATTTCTTAGTCGATATGGCACACATCGCAGGCCTTGCTGCTACGGGCGCATATCCAAATCCAGTACCATATGCTGATGTGGTGACTAGTACTACGCATAAAACCTTACGTGGGCCGCGCTCAGGTATCATTATGTCGCGCGACGATAAGCTTGCCAAAAAGCTTAATTCTGCGGTCTTCCCAGGCAATCAAGGTGGCCCATTGATGCACGCCATCGCCGGTAAAGCGGTCTGCTTTAAAGAAGCACTCGAAGATAACTTCAAAACTTATCAAGAGCAAGTGGTCAAAAATGCCAAAGCTATGGCAGAAGTAATCATCGATCGCGGCTATGAAATCATCTCTGGCGGTACTGAAAACCATTTAATGCTCATCAGCCTTGTGAAACAAGAGTTGACCGGTAAAGAAGCAGATAAGTGGCTTGGTGAGGCTTTTATTACGGTTAATAAAAACGCCGTACCTAACGATCCAAAATCACCGTTTGTCACCTCTGGTATCCGTATTGGTACGCCAGCCTTGACCACTCGCGGCTTCAATGAAGCAGATGTCAAAGAGGTGGCAAACTGGATTTGTGATGTGTTAGATAGCCGCGGTGATGAGCAAGTGATCAGCGATACGCGCGACAAAGTCAAAGCCATCTGTGCCAAAAAGCCAGTTTATGAGAAAAATCAGTAAGACTTGAAAATTATAAAAAGAACCGCTTGGCTTTGGCTGGGCGGTTTTTTTAGCTCTTTTTCCATCCCGTTATTTGATGCATTGCTCTTTGTAGTCTTATAGATATGTCAGTATCCACAAAATCTATGAGCTCTCTTTTATTATTTAGATATTATTTCAATATAAAGCGTACTACACACTCTTATGAATGACTCCCAACCATCCACAACTGCGGGCGACCAAAATCCCGATACGCATCCTCAATTATACTTTTAAACACCTTAAAGTCCTCCGTGTTTATCTGCTCAATCTCTGTCAAATCCAAACGCAGATGCTCGGCATCGCTATCGGTTAAGCAGTCCCACGCACTATCCCAATTGTGCGCAAAGTAATCAGGAAAATTAAGCGCGTTATCTAAGGCCGTCAATAGTGACGTTTTATCAAGCACTCTACCCACAGCGATATCGATAGCTTGCTCAGGAATAAAAGCACGATTACAAGTGTTTGGCTCAGTATTTAGACCAGTATCCTTGTCTATATAGTAAATGGCTTGGCTCATATTAGTTTACCTCTAATCGTCTAAAGCTATCGTAATGATCAACCGTTAAGTAGTAGACAGTGGGCGGATTGCCGCCGGTGACGATACGCCTAGCGCCGCGATGTGAGACGCCGGGTGTAGGCACAGTGTACTCGCGGTAGTAGCCGCTGGACTGAGTAGGCAGACGGCCTTCGCGGTTATAAAAGGTCGTGCCATCCTTGGCAGGATAGGGATATGGCCCGCCTTGCTGAATTAGGGCGATAGTGTTATCAATTTGCGCGTCGCCTGTGATGGCGGTATGAGCGCTTTGAGCAGAGTCTGAATAGCTGGGCGTGATATCAGCGGTCAATGCCCCTTGCTCAAACAGCGCTGATTTTATATCACCAAAGAAATAGACAGCGACGGCAATAATAGCGATAAAGGAGATAAGCGACGTGAGCGGGCTTTTTTTATGCTGCCCGTATGTTGAGCGTTTCGCTGTATGCTGTCTTGTATGCAAATGGTTGGTCTTATCATTGTAGCCTTTCGATGGTGTACTTTCTTCAAGGCTCAAGGTAGGGTCAGAAACTTCGGTCGCACGCAGCTGGTTTTTGTCATTGCGAGTACTGTTAAAATACACGTGCTGCCCGATATGGATAGGCTGCGATAATTGTACGCTGCTGATATGAAAAAACACGTCCTCACTTTGATCGTCAACATCGATAAAGCCGTAGCCTTTATCTTGGTTCCAGTGTTTGATAGTACCGCTTTGCATGGCCGCTTCGCCTATTAGGGTTTAGCATAGTATATACAATTTGATAAAAACTATTAAACCAAAAAACGCCAGCATGATGCTGACGTTTATTGTATAAATTAAAAACTTGTTGGTTTGACGGTACAAATCTACATAAAAGGGAGCTGAGTAAATATCTGCAGTATCGTGGCGTTCACGATGTCGACAAAGAAGGCACCAACCATCGGCACGATTAAAAACGCTTTTGGCGAGGCCAAGTAGCGATCGGTGACCGCCTGCATATTGGCAATCGCCGTTGGGGTTGCGCCCATACCGAACCCGCCGTGACCTGCAGCGAGTACTGCAGCATCGTAATCTTTACCCATAACTCTGAAGGTGATGAAGTACACATAAATCACCATAATAAGCGTTTGGACTAACAGGATAATCAGTACAGGACCTGCCAAATCAGTCAATTGCCAAAGCTTCAGTGATAGAAGCGCCATTGCTAAGAATAGACTCAAAGAGGCGTTACCGATGACATCGATCGCCCGGTCAAACATTTCAAAATTAAAGACGATAGTAAGGGAGTTACGAATGATGACCCCAGCAGCTAACGCCCAAACGAAGGTAGGCAGCTGAAACCAAGTCCCTTCGGCCACTGTCGTCATAATATCGGCAAAAGCCAAAGCGGCAGCAAATAGCGCTAACGACTCAATAGTCGATGAGGCGGTAATCAGACGAATATGATCAGGTTTTTCAAAGATTTCTTTGTCGTTTAGGATCTCATCCTCGTCGTGCTTAGTACTATACAGCGACTGTGAGCTGGCGACTTTTTCGATATCGCTTGGGTTGGGATCAGCTTGGCTTGGGCTGATACCTAGTCTTCGGATGAGCTTACGCGCGACAGGACCCCCGACGAGACCACCTGCGACCAAGCCATAAGTGGCCACCGCGATACCTAAAGTAGTCGCACCGACAACGCCATACTCTTCTTCTAGCACCACGCCCCACGCGCCTGCAGTACCGTGTCCGCCGGTCAAAGCGATAGAACCTGTCACTAAGCCAAGCATCGGATCAAGTCCTAGCGCGCTTGCCATGGCAACGCCGACGATATCTTGCAAGATAATAAATACCGATACCACCACTGTAAAGATAAATAATGGCGAGCCGCCCGCTTTGAGTCTGCCAAAATCAGCACTCAGGCCAATGGAAGCAAAGAACATCAGCATTGTCGCAGTTTGCAGCCCTTGATGGAAGTTGAAGCTATAGCCCCAAATCAAATTAAGCGCATAAACAATCATCGCAGCGACCAAGCCACCAACCACAGGTTCTGGAATATTAAAGTCTTCTAATACCTTGATTTTTTTGATTAAGAAACGCCCGAGTAGTAGCACGAATGTTGCTAATATCAAGGTGTAATAACCGTTTAATGTCATTTCCATAAGTGAATCCTTCTCATAAACTTCGGTTGTAAACTCAACAAGAGGACGGATCGATGACAAAGGAGTGCTTTATCCTTCTGACATATTTGTTATCACCATCATCAGTCTTAGTGTAGCAGCATATCCATAGCCGCGGTTTGCCAAACTTTTTATAAATATGTGCAATGGTTTTAGGGCGTGTTGAACATTCGACCATGGCACTGACAGAGACTATTTTTTAGGCGATTTGCAGATAAAAATGGTAAGTTTAGTCGTTCTAAGCGTCTATTTTTATCAATAAAGCGGCAAAAAATAGTCCTGTCCCTGTTGTTGTCGTGAGGGCTGATGCTAAAATCGCCCTAGTCGTTGCGACTGTTTAAATAAAATCAGCTAGCCAATGCAATAAGCATTACCTGCAATTTTAACGACGACTAGAACTATTTTAGCGATCAGCAGTGCGCATTTGTGAATGTTCAACACGCCCTAATCCAAAAAGCTATCGATTTAAATAATAAAAAACGCCAGCGATTAAGCTGACGTCATTTTCGGATTATACTTTAAGTCGCGTTATAAGTGTTCAACTAACCACCAATCTTAGCAAAATTAATCATAATGTGTAGCATAAGCGGATAGCTTATTATCTCATAACTTTTTTATTAACCCCCTAATTGATCTAATCCTAAAGCTAGAATCAGCCCAATAGCGGTACTGATGCCCGCCCAATGATTGCCTTTTTTAAAAGCATCTGGAAAGACTTCGGTCGCCAGTGAAGCAATCACGGCGCCCGCTGCAAAACAATCTATCAAGCTTATCGTCGATTTAGACACATCACGCAGTAGAATGTTACCAGCGATAGCTGCTACGGATAATAACACTGCAGCGCCTGTCCAGATGAGTAGTATCTTTTTATTACTCGACCCGGACTCCTTCATCTGTTTAGCACCGCCAGCAGCTTCTGGTAAGTTAGATAACAAAATAGAGCCAGCAAGCGCCGCAACTTGCATGACATTACCACTGATTAGTGATACTCCTAGTGCTAAATTCTCTGGCACGCCATCTAAAGTGACCGCAGCAAGCAAACCGCCGCCGCCACTACTTTGTAGTTTTTCGTCTATAAGATAGTCTATGCTCGTAAATACACCGGCGCCTAATAGCGTAAAGCCGATGGTCGCCAAAAGCCCACTGTGGGTTACGGCTGGCTGCAGCATTTGTAATACTACCGCGAGCATCAGCGCGCCACCAGCAATAGCCAATAGGTTGCCTTGTAGCCAATTAGGAAGCTTGCCATAAGTTCCCCATAACGCCCCAATAATGAGCGCGGCTGAAACGATAGTAATAACCAAAAAAATCATCATAGCAGTTATTCTTTTTTTATAAAAAGGTCATTTATTATTGTTGTCATATTTTATCAACTAAAGCCTGTACTGGTTATAACCTTTAACAGGGTTTAGTAGGGCGTGTTGAACATTCGACCGTGGCACTGACAGAGACTATTTTTTAGACGATTTGCAGATAAAAATTGTAAGTATAGTCATTCTATACGTCAGTTTTTATCAATAAAGCGGCAAAAAAGAGTCCTGTCCCTGTTGTTAGAGTGAGGGCTGATGCTAAAATCGCCCTAGTCGTTGTAAAAATTTAGCTAAGGCATCTGCATTACCTGCAATTTTCCCTTAGACTAGAACGATTTTAGCTATCAGCAGTGCCTTCTTGTGAATGTTCAACACGCCCTAGTGTTTAACAGAAAAAAACGCCAACACGGATGCTGACG
The DNA here is from genome assembly GCF_904846685.1 of Psychrobacter submarinus. Taxonomy (GTDB): domain Bacteria; phylum Pseudomonadota; class Gammaproteobacteria; order Pseudomonadales; family Moraxellaceae; genus Psychrobacter; species Psychrobacter submarinus. Next base: position 345,397 of record NZ_CAJHBQ010000001.1, on the reverse strand, counting down.
TTTTGATAAACCCTAAATAGATAATCTTAGTCAATAACCATTAAGCGCGAGTCTCGCCATGACCATAGACGATCCATTTTTGTGAGGTTAGACCTTCTAACCCGACTGGGCCACGAGCGTGAATCTTATCGGTTGAGATGCCAATCTCAGCGCCAAGACCATACTCAAAGCCATCAGCAAAGCGGCTTGAGGCGTTAATCATTACGCTTGCGGAGTCGACTTCGCGGATAAAGCGCTGCGACTTACTGTAGTTATCTGTGATGATGACGTCAGTATGATGGCTGCCGTGCGTGTTGATGTGCTCAATCGCCGCGTCAAGTCCGTCGATGACTTTCACCGCTAAGATAGGCGCAAGATATTCGGTATCCCAATCTTCATCAGTCGCAGCTGATAGATGACCATCAAGCTTAGCATTGTCTTTTAATATGCTTTGTGCTTGCTCATCGAGGCGCAGCTGCATTGCGTCATCGGCTTTAACGATAGCTTCAGCAATTTTCGGTAGCATCTCATCGGCGACGGCTTTATCGACCAAGAGCGTCTCCATAGTATTACAAGTGCCATAGCGATGCGTCTTGGCATTGACGCTGACCTCGATTGCCGTCTCAGGCTTGGCATCACTATCGATATAAGTATGACAGTTACCGTCTAAATGCTTGATGACGGGCACTTTAGCGTCTTCGCTGATGCGAGAGATCAGGCCTTTACCGCCGCGTGGCACGATGACATCCACGTAATCGGTCATGGTGATCAGCTCACCGACAGCCGCGCGGTCAGTGGTTTCAAGTACTTGTACGCTATGCTCGGAGAGACCGGCCGCACTCAAGCCTTTGTGGATGCATTTAGCAATAGCTTGATTGGACTCAAAAGCTTCGGAGCCGCCGCGCAAGATAATAGCGTTGCCCGACTTTAGTGCTAGTGAGGCGGCTTCTAAAGTCACGTTAGGACGCGACTCATAAATCATACCGACCACGCCTAGCGGCACACGCATTTTGCCCAGATGAATACCAGAGGGGCGAAAGGTCATATCAGTGACTTCACCGATTGGATCAGGCAAGGCTGCGACGTCTTTGAGACCTTGTAGCATACCATCGAATCTAGCATCGTTTAGCTCTAGGCGATCGAGTAGCGCGGCTTCTAAGTCATTGCTATGGCCTTTATCCATGTCTATTTTGTTCGCTGCTAAAATATCGGCTTTGGCGTTGACTAGCTCATCATGAATGCTCATAAGTGCTGAGTTTTTATCGCCAGTATTGGCCGCGGCAAGAGCGCGAGAGGCGGCGCGCGCTTGCTTACCGACTGTTTGCATATAAGATTTTATATCTGAGGTATTCGCTTGACTCATAAATTATTTTCCTTTTGATTACGGATGAAGGGTTATTTTCAATAAATGTTGTAGACGAGCAAAAAAGCCTAAACAGGCAAAGTCTAACTAAAAGGTGGTAAAAGATATCATTGTTAATAGTGGCTAAACCTGGAGCTTTGACAAGCGTATTAACGACAGCTCTCACTTAAGGTAAAGCATTGTGTTATTTAACTGTTATGCCATTTAACATAGAGTAGATTGGGATTAGAGTAAAGTTGAATTTGTGAACAGCGCCTATTTACAATTTTGTTTTAAGTGTTTTTGTGTTGATTCAGGAGTATGGATATCTTTGTCTTACGAGTCTTTAACACAACTGCGCTGCAACTACTAAAGTAGTCATTTATAGATCTGATTATAATGATAGATAAGATACTAGACGTGTTAAGCAAAGTGATGTGGAAAACACTGTCTAAAAGCAATTAGTGCGTCAAAATCAATTCGCAATTTAAAACCAATTAGAGAGGGTATTATGAAAAACACGACTTATAAACTAGGGTTAGCCGCAGTGGCCGCTTTGGCAGTAACGCTTGGCGCTTGCGCGGAACAAGAGAAGTCTCTTGAAGAGCCCGACGCTATGCAGACAGTAGACGATGCACAAACGCAAGTAGAGCAAGAAGCGACTGGCGTTGATGATGTCGCACAAGTGACTGAAGGCGTCAACAGTGCAGATATCTCGGATGATCCTATGGTCGGTGATGATGTCGCAGTAGCGAGCGCCGATGATGACGTGGCTGTAGCGACGGTGGACGACGCTGATGTCCTCGATGGTTCTGAGTCTGAGGAGCATATCTCAACTTATTAATAGCTTATTGACGGTTAGGGATATCGCCGCGTTATTAGCGTGACAGATAATACAGCGCTAAGCGGCCTAAAGTGTTAAAATATAGCTCAAATTACGGCAGTGATTTGGGCTTTATTTATGGCGTAAGGGCTAGGAATAGAGAGTATTTGCCTTTTTGCTGTATGATAAGCGACAATACGCTGCTTTTTATTTCAGTAAGCTGCCAAAAGCTGCTTAAGCCTATAAGTATCGCCTTATTCATAATAATCGGAAAACTGTTGAACCATGCTTGATATTGCCAAAGACTCGACTCGCCCTATCGCTCTAGATATACAAGACCTACACAAAAGCTACGGCTCTTTAGAAGTGCTAAAAGGGGTATCACTCACCGCCTATGATGGCGATGTGATCTCGATTTTGGGCTCATCAGGCTCAGGGAAGTCGACGTTATTACGTTGTATTAACTTGTTAGAAAAACCAACTAAGGGGCGTATCAGTATCGGTGATGATGAGCTGATGCTAAAAGCCAGTAAATCCGGCGAGATGCAAGCGGCAGATCATAGACAGCTTGAAAATCTGCGGGCGCGTGTTGGTTTTGTTTTCCAAAACTTCAATCTATGGCCGCATAAAACGATACTGCAAAATATCATCGAAGGACCGACTCAGGTTCTAAAAATCAAAAAAGATCAAGCCATCAGTGAAGCCGAACAGCTCCTAAAAAAAGTAGGCTTATCCGATAAAAAAGACGCTTATCCTGCCAATCTCTCTGGCGGTCAACGTCAGCGTGTCGCTATCGCGCGCGCTTTGGCTATGCAGCCAAGAGTGCTTTTGTTCGATGAGCCAACTTCCGCGCTCGATCCTGAGCTAGTTAACGAAGTACTCGCCGTCATGCAAGACTTGGCAGAAGAGGGTCGTACGATGCTGATTGTCACCCACGAGATGCGCTTTGCTCGTGATGTATCAAGCCAAGTGGTATTCTTACATCAAGGTGTCATCGAGGAGATGGGCACGCCTGAGCAAGTGTTTGACAACCCAAACTCAGAGCGCGTCAGAGACTTTATGGCTTCTCATCGCCAGAACTAATCACTATTTCGGACTTATGAGCTGACCTGTCGGCTGATAAGTCTGTCTGCATCAATTGAGCTATTTTAAAACTGGCCTAGTGTTATCAATGTCCTCTCTTTATAGCGTATGTGCTATAAAGAAAGGCATTGCGTCATACGTTTTTACGGCGGTGTCTTCTTACTTATTTCCAATAACAGCAGCACCGTTTATTACCCAATAATGACAGTCAATACCTAAAACGTTTGTTTTTGATATTGTTGTCAGGTATTATCGATGGGTTTATAAGCTGCTAATATCTATCGTTATTACGACTGTTTGGTCAATGATTAGATAGGGATATTAAATTAAAATAAGGAATATATGATGTCGAATTCTCGTCTATTATGGTCATCAATGACTATCACCGCAGCGCTAGCATTGAGCGCCTGTAGCCAGCCAAGCGATGATACGGTAGAGACAAATGCTGAGGCACCTGCTGCCGATGTCGCGGGTAAAACCATTCGTATCGCAACTGAAGGCGCTTATCCTCCTTTTAACTATACCAATGCTGATGGCAGTATTGCAGGATTTGATGTCGATGTCGCCAACGCTTTATGTGAGCAGATGCAGGCAGATTGTGAGATCGTCGCGCAAGATTGGGATGGCATTATTCCAGGTTTGCTCGCGCAAAAGTATGACGCCGTTGTCGCAGGTATGTCTATCACTCCAGAGCGCCAAGAAAAAGTAGACTTCACTGAGCCGTACTTCGCTAATACTATGGTTTGGCTGACTGAGACCGATGGTAGTTTTGATCCTAACGCTATTAGTAACCTAAATTTAGGTGGTCAGCGCTCAACCACGCCTGGCGTCTATCTGCAAGATAACTATGAAGGTAAAGACGGCAACACGGTACAGCTTTATGATAACTATGACAATGCTTATTTAGATCTAAAATCTGGTCGCAGCGATGCGGTATTGGCCGAAAAAGTTTCAGCCAAAGCTTGGTTAAAAGACAATCCAGAAGGTTTTGGTATCGTGGGTGATGAGATTGATAACGATGACAACATCGCTATCGCGGTTCGTAAAGGGGATCCTTTGAGAGATGATTTTAATAAAGCTTTGAGCGAGATCCGTAGTAACGGTGAGTTGGCTCGTCTAGAACAAGCAAACTTCAACCAATAGTCTGCTGCTCGATAACTGAGGAAAACATAATGAGCTTATCTAAATATTCTCAAAACAAGTCAATCTTGCCCACCAAAGCGCTTTGGTTAGCACCGCTCAGCGCCGCTATGCTCATGCTTGCTGCTTGTAGTAATGGCTCAGCGCCAGAAGAGAGCCAAGTTGCAGACGACGGCGCAGCGACTGAGACGCCAATGAACATCAAAATCGCGACTGAGTCGAGCTATAAGCCTTTTAGCTATACTGATGCCGATGGCAAGCTGATCGGTTATGAAGTTGAGCTGGTCGATGCGTTATGCGCGCAGATGAACGCGGAGTGTGAGCTGATATCTCAAGACTGGGATGGTTTGATTCCCGGCTTAAATGCGCAAAAGTTTGATGCGATTATCGCGGGCATGTCGATTACGCCAGAGCGTCAAGAAGTTGTTGAATTTAGCGACCGTTCCAAAAATCTTACTCAAACCTAGCCAATATTGACTATTAGATAGGTTTGACGTTTTCTTTCTGCTTCATTGTCACGCGCTATTTCTCATTTGAGATTTAGACTGACCACGACTCCACAGACTTTTTTAATTGGCGATGGAACTCACCGTCCAATAAACAGGATTATGCAGCTGTTAAAATAACAGTCGCGTTATTTAAAATATTGATGCTGGCGTTGAGGTCACGGTCATGAGAAACCTGACAGTTAGGCTGCTCTACTCTGCCTTCAATGTAGCTCATCTTTGAGGATATGATTGCAGTTTGAACAGGTTTTGAGCTTGGGTAGAAGGGTCCGACTGATTTCACAACCTTGCCTTGCTCAGTGGCTTTGTAGAATGGCTGTCGCTTAAACTCAAAGAAACCCAAGTCACTGATAGCTCTTATTATACCGCCTGTTCTTAACCATACCTTTGACATTCAAATCCTCAATCATAATCATCGAACTCATTAACCAGACTTATTGTGATTTGATGGAGAAGAATCTTACCTAATACACCTGATCTTATAGTGCAAACGAGAGAGCTTGGTTTTTCGCTTTTCTGTTTTTACTGCCTTTTTAGTGCGACTGAGCGCTTTGTTTAGCGTTCTTAGTTTTTAAGGTTTGCTTGAAGTGGTTTTGGCGCTTTAATTTAGTGCCGTCTGATAAAACCAGTAAGTCAGTAATACCAAGATCAACATAACGCTTTTACCTGTCTTTTTAGTAGGAATTACAGCTTTTTGTATTTCAACAGCCACACTAACAAACCCACTTACCGCCACGTTTAGAGATGGTGGCTGACATGATCTTGCCGTCAAAACGTAAAGCTTCTTTTAAAGACAGCCCAAGTTTGGGATACGAATGGATTTACCATTTAATGGCAAATTGGTCGTTGGATAAACTGAATCTATCGTCACGGCCTTTTACGAGCAGTTGGGTATTTCGCTAAGCCTTTAAGTTGTTATAAGCATCACCCAGCTGCATGATTCCGCCTGCGGAGCGCATTTGGTCGCCAGCATATGGGGAATAATTCACGCTTAATGGCGTTCAATTCGCGTCTGACTTCGCCTGTGAGGGGCTTGTTTAGATTTTAGTATCAACCTCAACGCCTGCGGCCAAACACACTCACGGTACGCTTTGTCAAGCGCATACTGCCACTGCCACTCATGCAAAGCCAGTTGTAGGCTTTCTCGCCGCGCCACAAGCACGAGCAAGGTGATTTGCCTGTACGTTGTTTGGCTTGAGTTCGATAATGTGTCCACGGATCATAATGCTTTTAACCGCCTCTATTAATTGTTGGTTTTTCTTGCTGCGAGAGCCGTAGCCTCGCTGAAAATACGGTGATAATCACCAACATCTTGGGCTAGTCATCTGCTCAAAACTCAACTCTTTCACCTTGATTGATTATTACCACTTCAACGTGCGAGCCTCACACAACATGAAAACCAGTTCTGCAAATCGTAAAAGCCTGTCTTTATGGGTAATTACCAGCCGTTCAACTTTGTGCCCAGTATGTCATCAAGCAGGTTTTTAAGCATAACATAATTCATTCCACACCTGAGATCGGTAATCGTCTCAAAGTCCAGCCACTGGCACAATAGGATTCCAAAACTTGAGACTGGCGAAGTAAGTCGTCTTTTTGATCACGACTCGACACACGAGCATAAGCAATGGTTTTTCGGTCTAATTTGGGTGGTGTATTCAGGAATGGGGTCTGATTTCACTTAAAATCATATCATACAACGTTTTCGGTTCGCTTGGCGACTAACATACCATCTCCTCATCCCAACGTCTTAATGTGGATTGAAGCAACCCCGAAATGTTTGGCAGCCTCCCCAATACTAACCCAGTTTCCCCATAACTTGCTCTCTATATTATAGATATAATCTGCATCTATTATAGTAATAAATAGGTAGTTTTGTATATATTTTATTTAACTGTTTGCAACCCTTACTTTCATACTGGTATTATTCTTATCGGTAAAAAAGGCGACGATATTACAGTTGCTGATCTTGAGGGCCAACCAGTTGCTTCACAGCGCTCAACGGTATCTTCGCAGTACCTGCAAGACGAGCATCCAGAGTTTGATATCAAGCTTTATGATACCCAAGACAACGCTTATCTAGATCTAACTTCAGGTCGCGTACGCGCTATGATGTCTGACAAAGTCACTGGTATCGACTGGCTAAAAACTGAAGCCGGTAAAGACTATGAAGTCAAAGGCGAAGAGATCAGCACTGACGAAGATGCGATGGGTATTGCTTTTCGTAAAGGCGATCCGCTAGTGGGTAAATTTAACACTGCATTGGCTGAGCTAAAAGCTGATGGCACTTACGATCAGATCACTGGCAGCTACTTTGGCACCAGCTCTACTGCAGCGGCAAATAAAGCGGCGGCAGCGGATAGCGTTGAAGAAGTGATAGTGATTGAAGGTGATAATGTCGATGCGAATGCAACTATCGCAGCCGAAGAGCAGACAGAGACTGTCAGTAACTAAATATCAGTAACTAACTATCAGTAATTAGCTGTCAATAAATAAAGTAACAAGCACTGTTGTTTTATATGGCTATAGTTTTATGCTGAGCCCTACATAGTGGCGCTTTATGCTTCTCATAGCGTAGGGCGCCGTTATTGTTTATAGCGCTTGTATCGACTTACTCATAAAAAGGAATCAAGGATGACGATAAATTACCCTAGTATTTTTGGCGCAAGACAGGCGCTACAAAACCCTTTGTTTGCAGCAGTAGCCTTAGGAATGCTGGTAGGCTGTAGCAATGGTCAAGAGGCCAATACTGCGAGTACAGAAACTGCCGATACGGCTGCCACTGAAGCCACTGGCGAGGTTTTACGTATCGGTACTGAAGGCGCTTATGCTCCTTTTAACTATACCAACGCTGATGGCTCGCTTGGCGGTTTTGATATCGAGATTGCCAATGCTCTATGTGATGATATGCAAGTCAGTTGTGAGATTATCGCGCAGGATTGGGATGGGATTATCCCCGGTCTCAAAGCGGGCAAATACGATGCCATTGTCGCTGCGATGTCGATTACCCCAGAGCGCGCTGAGCAGGTCAGCTTTACTGATCCCTATTTTAGTAATACCTTAGTGTTTTTGGCAGAAGAAGGCAGCGATTTTGACCCGAGTAATCCTGATGATATCAACTCAAAAAGCATCGCTGCTCAGCGCTCGACGATTTCATCGCAGTGGCTAGAGCAGGCTTATCCAAAAGCCAATATGCAGCTGTACGATACTTTGAGTAATGCCTTTTTAGACTTAGGCTCAGGGCGTGTTGAGGCGATGATATCTGATAAGCTGCCAGCTATCGAATGGCTGAGCTCCGCCTCAGGCAGCCAATATACGCTAAAAGGTGATGAGATCGATATCGATGATAATTTTGCTATTGCGGTACGCCCAGGGGATCCGCTGCAAGCTCAAATCAATGAGTCATTAGCTAATATTAAAGCAGATGGCAGCTATGATGCTATCCATAACAAATACTTCTCAGTAACCACAGATAGTGACTCTAGCAGCACTGCCACGCCAGTAGCCGCTGAGGTAGAGTAGTCAAAAGCTGTCGCTTGAGTTTATGAAAGTTAGGCTGGTAAGCACTCAAAAGGATATCACAGCTTCGTGGTATCCTTTTTTATTGCCACTAACTGTCTATTTTGACTGGGTATTTGCTATCAGCGTTAACATCGAGCGTCTCAGTTATGATAAAATCAGCGCGTATTTCTATCTGAGTAATCAGTGCATGAATCTTTGAGTCAACTGATAGTCATTTATTATATATTCCAAAACCGCTTCTCGTTGCTACAGACCATAACTATCGCTTTATTTTCGCTGGCGTCAGGACAGTAAGCTGACATTTCGAGCGTTATTTGTGGCTTAGCAAAAACGCCAGTGACGCGACCAACATATAGAGACTGAGTGAATAACTGTGTTTGATTTACAAGGATTTGGCGCCCTGCTATTAAGCGGCGCGACCGTCACCATTAAGCTTGCCATAACTAGCCTGATAATAGGTATGCTATTAGGACTGCTTGGGGCAACGGCTAAGCTGTCGAACGTTTGGCTACTGCGTAAGCTTGCCACTGTCTATACCGCAACGATGCGCGGTATCCCTGAGCTATTATTAGTGCTATTTATCTATTATGGTGGCTCTATTTTGCTGATGAGCATTCTCAAACAGTTCGGCTACAATGAGTATGTAGAGATCAGCGCTTTTTGGGGCGGGGTGATGGCCTTATCTATTGCTTTTGGTGCTTATGCCACTGAGATCTTTCGGATGTCTATTCAAGAGATTCCTGCCGGACAGAAGGAAGCGGCGCAAGCGATAGGGATGCGTCCTTTTCAGACCTTTTATCGGATTACTTTGCCGCAAGTTTGGCAGATTGCCTTGCCAGGCCTTGGCAACTTGTTTTTAGTACTGCTCAAAGACACCGCTTTAGTCTCGGTCGTTGGACTCCAAGATATTATGTATCAATCTTCACGCGCGGCGCAATCCACCCAGCAACCTTTTACCTTTTATATGGCAGCCGCTATCATCTATTTAGGTCTTACTATGCTTATCACCGGCTTTATGCTTTGGCTAGAATGGCGCGCCAATCCAGCCGCGCGCTATGCCAAAAAAATCAGCCGTCAATCCACTCATCAGCCATCGACTTTAGGGTAGAGGAGAGACGTTATGGATTGGAATTGGCAGGTCATTTTTGAGTACTTTCCGGATCTATTAGGCGGGGCGGTACTGACTGTACAGCTCGTTGTGATCTCAGGAATCATTGGACTGTTCTTTGGTTTGATTTTGGCGTTACTGCGTCTGTCTAAAAGCTGGCTGGTACAGATATTACCGTTTTTGTATATTTTCTTTTTTCGCGGTACGCCGCTGCTAGTACAGATATTCTTAATCTACTATGGTTTAGGTCAGTTTGAGGCGGTACGTGAGTCATTCTTGTGGGAGCCGGTACTCAGTCAAGCTTACTGGTGTGCGATTATCGCTTTTACGCTCAATACTAGTGCTTATCTTGCAGAGATTATTCGCGGTGCGATTCAGGCGATTCCGGTAGGGGAGCTAGAAGCGGCAGATGCTGTGGGCATGTCACCGTGGCAAAAGCTCACTCGTATTACATTGCCGCGCGCTTTTGGTATTGTCATTCCTGCTTATAGTAATGAAGTGATTTTTATGCTCAAAGGCAGCGCGCTGGCTTCAACCATTGCGCTAATGGATATCACCGGCGTGGCTCGTACGATTAGTGCGCGGACTTATACCTTGATGGAGCTGTTCTTTGCCGCTGGTATTGTCTATCTATTATTATCGTGGATTATATTATTTAGCTTTGGACGGTTTGAGAAAAGAATGAACCGTCATGCCAGCTACGTGCCGCCTGATGTGATGACCAATACTATTCCATAATTGAGCGATAGATGAGTGATGAGCCAAGCGCTGAGAGTTACCGATAAGAAACTTGATAATAAGGTACAAGCTGCTATTGGCAAAGTGGTTTGCGTCGGTCGTAACTACGCCGCTCACGCGCATGAGCTCGGTAATGCAGTACCAAGCACACCGCTACTGTTTATAAAACCAGCCTCTGCTATCGTCTCTATTCACAATGACATTATCCGTCCAGATCCCAAGGTTTATGGTGAGACTCATTATGAGGCGGAATTATGCATTCAGCTTGCCTGTGGTTTATCGGCAGCGACTGCCGAGCAAGCGAAGCAAGCGATAGGCGGCATCACTTTAGGATTAGATTTGACCTTAAGAGACTTACAAAGTCAGCTTAAAGCCAAAGGTCACCCTTGGGAGCGCGCTAAATGCTTCGATGGCGCTTGCGTCCTTGCTGACTGGCTCGAGCCGCAAAGTTTCGGCGACTTAACGCACATTCAGTATCAGCTCTACGTCAATGGCGAGCTCAAGCAAAATGGTGATAGTGCCTTGATGTTATTTCCTATCTATGAGCTACTCGCCGATATTAGCCACGCTTTTAGCTTACAGGCAGGTGATGTCATTATGACCGGTACGCCAAGCGGAGTAGGTATTTTGCGGGCAGAAGATAACTTAACGCTAGTCTTAGGCAAACAGCAATGGCAAACCCAAGTTAAGTAACTTTTATTCTTATAAAGTATTAAACATCTTAGTGATTTATTGGCTTATCTATAACATCCATCCTAGTTACAACCATAAAACAAATACATCTCTTCTTTTTATCTGCTATTAAGGATAGTATGTAATGCTCTCTTTCTTGTAAATTATCAATATTATGAATCGTCCAGACTTACCCGATATTACTCATGATAGCTACGGAAGTGGCAATAAAGACGATGCCGACATGGTCTATCGTCCGGGCGCGCATCCTGTCGCAAAGTCTAGTATGGCTATTCATGGCGATTTATATGAACACCTCTCGCAGCTTGATATGGATGAGATGGCTAGGTTATTAGCAGATGACGCTGAAGATACGCTCACTACAGACTCAGTCTCTCTAGGCGATTTTTTTGAGGGTTTAGCTCAGCTGGCAACGATGGGTGTGGTGGAGATGACAGAGATTGTTGAGTCTATGCATCGCGAGATTATGCTGCGTCCGATAGGGCGCTTTAACGAAAACCACCTAAAAAACTGGCATGGCGGCGTCACAGGGCGCGTTTACGGACTCGTACGCCATGTGATGCTGATGTTAGGCAATAATCTCTCCTCAGGACTGCGTCTATATAAAAACGTAGCAAGACAAACCAGCGCTCAGCCGCTTCCTGCTAGCCTAAAAAAACTCGTCAATGTGTTTAATGGGGTGATGGGTGATCATCTAGTCAATAATGGTAACTCGCTTGCGATTCCTATGACCCTATACAACCAAGAGGGCGTGCCTCAACGCGAAGAGCTATCGGGCCGTATTATTATCTTGTGCCATGGCCTATGTTTAAGCTACTTAAGCTGGCATCCAGACGAGGACAATAGCTTAGGGCAAGCCATCAGCCGCAGCCAGCCTGACTCGACAGTGCTTTACTTAGATTATAATACTGGGCGACGTATCTCACGCAATGGCCGCACACTCTCCAAACTGCTACAAGACTTAGTGGATAATAATCCTAATATCAGTCAAATCGATTTGGTCGGCCATAGTATGGGCGGGTTAGTGGCTCGTAGCGCGCTGTTTTATGCTAAGCAAGATCGCCTAGATTGGATGAAGCGCGTGGGTAATTTGATTACTTTAGGCTCGCCGCATCACGGCGCTGTCCTTGAGCGCATTGGGTTTTTGGTGCAAGATATTATCTCCAAAGTCCCCTTCGCAAGCTCGCTTGCGCACTTAGGGGATATGCGTAGCGCCGGTATCATTGATTTGCGTCATGGTAGTATTCGTGATGCCGATTGGCAGTCTTTAGAGGGGCGAAGTGTCGTGCCACAAGACTTCCGGCATCCTGCTCGTCTGCCAAGCGGTATTAAGACCTATTTTGTCGCGAGCGCCTTGATAGAAACCCATTACGACTCAAAGGTAACTAACCTGCTCGGGGACAGTCTAGTGTCAGTAGCTTCAGCATTGGGCGAAGATGATGGTGAGCACAATCTGTTTGTACCAGAAGGCCGTAAAGCGATCTTTTATGGCGTGAACCACATGGGTCTCATCCATAGCAGACGAGTGCGCGAACAAGTCGTGGCTTGGCTACTTGATAACGGCAAAAGCGATTATGCTGCTCGCGACCGTATCCACTCTTATCCTCGCAGCTTAGGCGTGATTGCTGAAGCGTTATAAAAATAGGGTTACACCAATTTTGTACGACTGACGTTTAAAAAACTATATATTTAAGAGCCAAAAAACCCTTTAAACTTGCGCCTAAAGGGTTTTGAATTTACCTAATAACCAGCCAATTTATTGTGCAAAAATAGCCGTCACATCGTCTTTATCAAAGGTATAGACCTCACCGCAAAAACCGCAGTCCATCTCAAAAGTGCCGTTTTGCTCTTCAATGATATCGAGCGCTTCGGTTTCACCGATTTGTGCTATCGCCATCTCACACTTCTCACGCGAGCAAGTACAGCCAAACTCTAAGCTGACAGGGTCAGGCGCAACGACGTTTTCTTCGTTATATAAGCGGTAGATAATCTCGCTGGCTGCAAGTGTGGTCAGCTCTTCACTTTTGACGGTGCTAGTCAGTATGCTCAAGCGCGTCCATAAGTCATCATCGATACCAGCGTCTTGATTACGCTCCACTTCGATATTCTCTGCTGCCGTACGCGGTAACATCTGCACCAATACGCCGCCGGCTTGCAAACCGTCTGACGCCAAGTTAATCAAGGTGGGAATCTGAGCGGATTGCTTTTGGTAATGGGCTAGGCAGTCCGCTAGATTATCATGGCTACGCTCGACGATACCTTGATACGGCTCGCCATTATCCGGCTGAATATTAATAAATAAGACGCCTTGACCAATCGCGCCTAGCTCTGCAAAAGCCTCATTTGCCTGCGTCATGTCTTCCCAAGCAGCGATTTGCTCATCGTTATCCGCTTTCCAGCTAGCAAGCGCCCGGATAATGCCGTTTTGATCGCACTCAGCCATCGCCCAGTTCAGTAAGCTATCTTGATCTGAGGACTGTAGTTGGATAGATAAACGACCATCTATCTTGACGGTACCTATCAGTAAGCTTGCTGCCGTGAGCATCTCGCCTAGCAAGCGTTTGATGGCTTCAGGATAAGGCTTTTGGGCAATAGTGGAAGCGTAGCTACGCGATAAGCGCACCACATCACCGCGCACCGGCGAGTCTTCGATAAAGAAGCGCTGACGCACATCATTACCGCTTGCTTTGTCTGAGGGCTGCAACTGATTTGTTTGCATAGCTGAAGTATCTTGTGTCATATATTTTTATCTTATTGAGTTAAGAAGGTGCTAGCTTTATGGGGGTTATTCAGAATTTATCAATCATAAGAAGAGCACTTGTGGCCACAGTTTATGCATACCCGAAGATGAATTTATTGTAGAAAATAGCAACAATAGGCTAAAAAGTTGCATAATAATTATAAAAGTGTTGTACAGTAACATTAAGTTGCATTAAGATAACTAAAAGTAACTACACGGATGCCTGTTAGTAATAGCTAATTAAGCATTTTTTAACTAATAATATGTGATAAAAGGATGTACCCTATGGCTTACGCACTCAGCAAACCTCTAACATTAGCAGCGTTTATGGCACTAGGCCTTGCTGGCTGTAATAACAGCAGTCAAACTGCGACCGATGACGCTGCAACTGACGATGCTGCCACTACTGAAACCTCTACAAATACCAACGGCACCCTTCAAAAAATCAAAGACTCAGGCACTATCGTTGTCGGCTATCGCGACTCTTCTATTCCGTTCTCATACATCGCGGATGATCCAAATCAGCCTATGGGCTATGCGCACGATTTAGAGATGAAAGTTGTGGATGCGGTGAAGCAAGAGCTCAATATGCCGGACTTGAATGTTCGTTATAACTTGATTACCTCGCAAACGCGTATCCCGTTGGTACAAAACGGCACTGTCGACTTTGAGTGTGGCTCAACGACTAACAACGAAGAGCGCCAAAAACAAGTGGGCTTCTCAAACGGCTTTTTTGAGATCGGAACGCGTTTGTTGACTGCGACAGACTCAGGTATCAATGATTTTGCTGACTTAGACGGTGAGACATTAGTTACTACCGCAGGTACGACCTCAGAGCGCTATATTCGCCAGTACATCGATGAAAAGCAAATGGATACTAATGTCATCTCCGCCAAAGATCATGGCGAGGCATTCTTGATGCTAGAAAACGGCCGTGCTGATGCCTTTATGATGGATGATGTACTACTAGCCGGCGAAAAAGCCAAAGCTAAAAACCCAGATGAGTGGGTCATTGTAGGCGAGCCGCAGTCGTTTGAGATTTATGGCTGTATGCTGCGTAAAGACGATCCTGAGTTCAAAGCCGTAGTCGATAAAGCTTTGACGGATGTCTTTGCCTCAGGTGAGATCAATAGTATTTACGATAAGTGGTTCTTAAACCCAATCCCGCCCAAAAACGTCAACTTAAACTTTGAGATGTCAGATAACCTAAAAGCACTCATCGCCGATCCTCATGATGGCGCTCAGCCAAAAATGGCAGCGGCACAGTAACCCTCACTCCTCAACTTAGCTGGTACTCCTAAAAGCTTCATTATTGAAGCTTTTAGGGGTTAAGCCTATCAACCACTGCTTGGAGAGACAAGCATGAATTATAGCTGGAACTGGGGTGTGCTCTTTGAGCAGACTGGTGTCGGTAGCGAGCTGTATATCCATTGGATGATTACTGGCCTTGGCTGGCTGCTACTAATCGGTAGTATCGCTTGGGCTATTGCGATGGTCGTTGGTACTATCTTCGGTATTATGCGTACTTTGCCAAGCAAGCCTGCGCGGGCGATCGGTACCGCTTATGTGACCTTTTTTCGTAATATTCCGCTACTGGTGCAATTGTTCTTTTGGTTCTATATTGCCCCAGGGTGGCTGACACCGGCGCTACAAGAGTGGTGGTATAAGGAGCTCACGCCTAATACCTCAGCGATGCTCTCAGCGAGTATTGGTCTGGGTCTATTTACCGCGGCGCGTATCGTTGAGCAAGTGCGCACGGGTATTGAGTCCTTGCCGCAAGGCCAGATTAACGCCGCTTACGCGCTAGGCTTTACGATACCGCAGGCTTATAAGCAAGTACTACTGCCGCAAGCTTTTCGTATCATCTTGCCGCCTTTAAGCTCTGAGCTGACCAACTGCTTCAAAAACGCCTCTGTTGCCTCGCTCGTTGGGGTAATGGAGCTGATCAGTCAGACGAAGACCATTAGCGAATACACCCAAAATAGTCTTGAGATCTATACTTATGCGACGATTATCTATTTAGTGTTTAATCTGTCGCTGATTGCGATTATGGGTCTAATCGAGCGTAAACTTCGCGTACCAGGGCTTATTGCAGGGAGTCAGAAATGAGTATGATGACCGAACTTGCGACTGCATATCCAGGCCTGATGGGCGGGATGATTACCACCTTAAAGGTGTTGTTTTTAGCGATTCTTGGCGGTATAAGCCTTGGAACCGTACTGGCCTTGATGCGCTTGTCGGGTATCAAAGCCTTAGAGGTACCGGCTAAGCTGTACGTAAACTACTTTCGCTCAGTGCCACTGCTACTGGTGCTATTGTGGTTTTATTTTGCCGTACCGATGATTTATTTTTGGGTAGCAGGTAAGTACTTGCAGCTCAATGCCGCTTTTGCCTCTTGTGTGGTCGCTTTTATGATGTTTGAGGCCGCTTACTTTTCTGAGGTCGTGCGAGCTGGTATTCAATCCATCGGTAGTGGTCAAGTCAATGCAGCAAAAGCGCTTGGCATGACTTATGGGCAGACCATGCGTCTGGTTATTTTGCCGCAAGCGTTTCGTAAGATGCTACCGCTGATCTTGCAGCAGTGTATTATTCTCTTCCAAGATACCACTTTGGTTTTTGCGATTGGTTTGACCGATTTTTTCCGTGCCGCTTACGTGCGCGGTGAGCTGATGGGGTTACTCACCCCTTATATATTAGGTGCAGGGGCAATTTACTTTATTATCAGTTTGACCGCTTCTATTGGCGTACAGCACGTGCAAAAAAAGCTCAGGTTCTAGCGTTTGATTGAATAACTTAGTCGTAGAGGTTTTCGCACTAAACTAGCGTAAACCCTACGGACATAGCGCTATCACTTATTTTACATACATGACAAAAATATTAAGCATAAGGCTAGGAGCCGACGATGAATAAGGCTAAGACATTTATAAATGACTTTGGCGGACTGGTGACAGATAACGGTCATGCTAGCGATGAGATAGTCATTGAAATGGATAGCGTCAGCAAGTGGTATGGCGACTTTCAGGTACTCACTGACTGTACTGCTCATGTCCATAAAGGCGATGTGGTGGTCGTTTGTGGCCCATCTGGCAGCGGTAAATCTACTTTGATTAAGACCGTTAATGGTCTTGAGCCTTTTCAAAAAGGGCAAATCATGGTCAATGGTATCTCGGTTGGCGACTCGAAAACCAATCTGCCAAAGCTACGTAGCCGTGTCGGCATGGTGTTTCAGCATTTTGAGTTATTTCCGCATCTGACTATCATTGAGAATCTGACGGTCGCGCAGATTAAAGTTTTGGGCCGCCGCGAGGACGAGGCCAAACAAAAAGGTATGGCTTATCTAGACCGCGTGGGACTAAGCGCGCAGGCACCAAAATATCCGGCTGAGCTGTCCGGTGGTCAGCAGCAGCGGGTAGCGATTGCGCGGGCGCTAGCGATGGATCCTGTGGCGATGCTGTTTGATGAGCCGACCTCCGCGCTTGATCCTGAGATGATTCAAGAGGTGCTCGATGTGATGGTAGAGCTGACCCGTGAGGGTATGACGATGATGTGCGTGACCCACGAGATGGGCTTTGCCAGTCAAGTGGCGAACCGTATTATCTTTATGGATGAGGGTTATATCGTTGAGAACTGTAGCAAAGATGAGTTCTTTGAGGGTGCAAAAAGTGATCGCGCGCAGCAGTTCTTATCGAAGATTTTGAATCATTAGACTATTTCGATTGACGATTATTGATAGCTTTATTCTCAATAAGAAAGCCTGTTTTTTACCAGTAATGATTATACAAAGCGCCTTATTAAAGACAGTGAAACACTCTCTTTAATAGGGCGTTTTATATTGACGCTTTTACACTTTTTTTATAGCGATTCAAAATTATAGCAATTCAAAATTATAGCAATTCAAAAAAAAGACTTGGAGCTTATGATGTTTACGCCTAAAGCATTTAAAGAGGAGCGCTTTGATATCATAAAAGCATTTATCAAAGAGCAGCCTCAAGCGACGGTCGTCGCACAAACCAAGTTAGGACTAGAAGCTTGTCATATTCCGATGTACTGGCAGGATGACGGTAGTGAGTACGGTTGTCTGTATGGTCACATTGCCAAAATCAATCCGTTAAATAGTCGCGATAATATTAAGATGCCATGGCTGGTGATATTTCAAGAGGCAGGTCATTATATCAGCCCCAACTGGTATCCAAGCAAAGCGATAACCCATAAAGAAGTACCGACTTGGAACTACCGTAGTGTACATATCACAGGATCAGTGAGTCTGCTCACGGAGTCTGAAGCCTTGGTTGATATTTTATCGACGCTGACACAAGACTTTGAAGCCAGTCAGCCGATGCCATGGTCGCTCAATGATGCACCAGAAAACTATATTCAGGCACTCTGTCGAGCGATTGTGGGTATTCGGGTTAGTATCACAGATGTGCAAGCGCAGTTTAAACTGAGTCAGAATAAGACAGCGGAAAATAAAGCAGGGGTAGTCGCAGGACTAAAACGGTGTAAGACGGTAAAGGCAGATGCCATGGCAGCGTTGATTGATTAGGTAAAGGTGTATAGATAGTATAATATAGATGGATTAAATATTATTTAATGATATCAATCTAACTCAATCTCAGTAGGACAAGTTATGACGTTAAAGCGAACCGTTGGAATACTGCTATTTAATGAAGTAGAGGTATTAGATTTTGCTGGACCTTTTGAGGTGTTCTCACTGGCTGAGAATAAATCAAATAATAAGCACTTTAATGTGATCACTATTGCTGAGCACCCAGCACCGATTTCTGCTAGAAACGGTCTACAGGTTATTCCTGATTATAGTTTTGCCAACCATCCTCATCTCGATGTACTCGTAATCCCTGGTGGTTATGGTGCCGAAAAAATAGAGATACATAATCAAATAGTGATCGATTGGATTATTGTTCAAGCAGGCGTCGCAGAGCTGACTCTGTCCGTATGTACAGGTGCGCTGCTGCTAGCAAAAGCAGGGTTGCTCGCTGGTCGAGCGGCAACCACACATTGGATGGATTTGGACAACTTAGCCTCTTATCCTGATATAGACGTTATTGATAATATTCGTTATGTCGATGCTAGTGATGATATGCGTAATATCGTTACATCAGCAGGGATAAGCGCGGGTATCCACGCCAGTCTGTACTGTATCGAAAAGCTCGTAGATAACCAAACCAAGCGCGCCACCGCCCATCGTATGGAATTCGATATTGATTGAGCAAGTTACTGGATAGATGAGTGAGTGCATGTCTGTTTACTGATACAATGGCTGCCATTCTTGTTGATAATTAGAATAATTCATAAACCATATTGGAGTTTTTATGAGCGTAGACAATCTATCTGTAGCATCGGCAACCTCATCAAAAAATGGCATCGTTATCGTTGGTGCAGGCCTAGCAGGCTGGCACGTGATAGATGCTATCCGTAGTAAAGATAAAGAGATACCGATTACTTTAATCACGGCCGATAATGCCGATCGCTATCATAAGCCGATGCTGACGATGGCGATTAGCCAAGATAAAAAACCGGCCGATTTAGTGCGAGCGGCGGGGGAGCAGGCAGCAAAGACCGCTAATGTCACTTTATTAGCCCATACGCAGGTCAGTGATATCGATGCGGCAAGCCAAACATTGCAGCTGGTCTCTGCAAATCGCTCAGACCCTGCCAACACCAATTACGCGGTCATCAATTATGACAAGCTAGTGCTCGCGATGGGCGCACATCCCATATTTCCTAAGAGCTTGCCTGAGAGTTTAGTCTGGCATGTCAATCATATTGAGCGCTTCGGTCAGCTGCAAGAAAAGCTCTCGACGGGTAGCCAGCACGTGGCTATTGTGGGCGCAGGGATGGTCGGTACCGAAATCGCCGAAGACTTGCTCAAAGCCGGTCACAAAATCAGCCTAATTGATCTCAATGATGCGCCACTTGCGCAAATGCTACCGGCGAAAGCGACCGCTCGTATTAGGCAAGCGATTGAGTCGCAAGGTATTGAATTTTTGGGCGGTTATCAGGTGACTGATGTCGTACGTAATGAGGATGACAGACTAGAAGTCAGCTATGAGCCGTTAGAGAATGTGCAAGGACAGGCTAATACTATGACAGTCGATCATGTGATTGCTAGTACCGGTCTGGTCGTCGATGATAAGCTGCCCGCAGCGGCAGGTATAGAGTTCAATCCGCGCACGGGTATTGTTGTCGATGCGCCAACGCTACGCACCAATGCTAACAATGTCTATGCCATTGGCGATTGTATGTCTATCGATGGCGTGGCTTGTCGTTACGTGGCACCGCTAAGAGCGCAAGCCGCGACTATCGCTGATGATATCTTAGGCCACGCGCATGCTGGCTACGACCATAAACCGCCGATGATTCGTCTGAAGAATAAGGCGATTGCGGTAACGGTGGTTGGCGTGCCACAAGCGACAGGTAACTGGCAAGTCAAAACCGAAACGACCGATGAGCTGGTCATGGAATTATTTGACGACGCTACTGATGATAAAGCGGTAAAAGCCACAGTGTCTCTTAAAGTACCAGCAAAGCCAGCAGCGAAAGCTTGATGGGTATGCAAGTGCTCTTGGTGTGATAGCTGGGTCGCCAGTCTTTTATTCATAAGAGGCTGGCTTTTTTACGGCTAGTCATATCATTTATCATAACGGCTATCGACTGTGTGAATGAGACATCTTGTATCAATATGATTGACAGGGTTTGATTTCAGACGTTATAGTGAAGAGATATAAGGGACAAGCCACAATAGATTTATTGATAAGCTTGATTAGCAAAACGGAAAAGTAAAACGAAAGGATTCGTTATGATTCAACCCTCTCCACTTAGCACTGCCTACAGCGATATTCTAAATAATATTCCAAAAATAAACATGGGCGCACGCTCCGCAAATGCACCTCTCACTCAAAGTTACGACAAAGGCCCCGATGTCCCGCTTATAGAAGCCACTATTGGCGATTTTTTTGATGCTATTGTGGCCAAATATCCCGAGCGCGAAGCGTTAGTGGTGCGTCATCAAAACATTCGTTGGACTTATAAACAGCTACAAGGGCAAGTCAATAAGCTCGCCAGCGCCATCATCGAGATGGGGCTTGAGATTGGTGATCGCATCGGTATCTGGTCGCATAATAATCGTTTATCCCAATGATGGCTTTGAACCACTAACGGTACTACAAACGGTAGAAGCTGAAAAATGTACCGCGCTGCACGGCGTGCCGACGATGTTTATCGCTGAGCTTGATTATCCTGACTTTGATAAATTTGATTTATCGAGTTTGCGTACGGGGATTATGGCAGGCTCTAGTTGTCCGATTGAAGTGATGCGCCGAGTCATCGATAAGATGCATATGCAGGAGGTCACCATTGCTTATGGCATGACTGAGACGAGCCCTGTATCCTGTCAAACTAATGAGCACACGCCGCTTGAAAAACAAGTCTCGACCGTTGGACTGGTGCAGCCTGCGCTTGAGGTCAAAGTTGTCGATACGGGTACTGGCGAGACTCTACCTATCGGCGAGACAGGCGAGCTACTGACAAAAGGCTATTCAGTGATGAAAGGCTATTGGGGTAGCCGCTTTAAGACTCGCGAGGCGATACAAGACGGCTGGATGCATACTGGCGATTTGGCGACGATGGACGAGGATGGCTATGTCAAAGTCGTCGGTCGTAGTAAAGATATGGTCATCCGCGGCGGCGAGAATATTTATCCGGTTGAGATTGAAAACTATCTGTATCGTCATCCAAAAATACGCGACGTACAAGTCGTTGGCATTCCAGATGAGCGTTACGGCGAGGTGTTGGCGGCTTGGATTATTCCTAAAGAGGGAGTTGATCTGACAGAAGAAGAGGTCAAACAGTTCTGCTACGATAATATCGCCCATTATAAAATCCCGGCTTACTATCGTTTTGTCACAGAATATCCGATGACCATCACGGGTAAAATTCAAAAATATAAAATCATTGAGCAAATGACAGCAGAGTTAGGTTTGGCATAGTATTGATTTATATAAGTATTGATTTATATAAAAGCTTTATCATTCAAAACACTGCTAAGTATTTAATGACCCCTTATTTTTGCAAAAATGTTTTATAGTTAAAATTAAGACATAGAAGTATAACAAGGAAGACCATGAGCGCCATTATCACCAGTAAACTAAGCCCCAATTCGAGCGAGTTTCAGCAAAACAGTACCGCGATGCAAGCGCTCGTCGATGATTTATACCAGCATCTGCATAAAATTGCCCAAGGTGGATCAGAGCGTGCTCGAGCTAAGCATTTAGCGCGCGGTAAGCTGTTACCTCGCGCGCGCGTGGAGCGCCTGCTCGATGTTGGCACGCCGTTTTTGGAAGTAGCACCGATGGCAGCGCATGATATGTATGATGCCGATATCCCAGCGGCAGGCGTGATTGCCGGTATTGGCCGTATTAACGGCATCGAGTGCATGATCGTCTGTAATGATGCTACGGTGAAAGGCGGTACTTACTACCCGATGACGGTTAAAAAACACTTGCGCGCACAGGAAATTGCGCAGCAAAACCATCTGCCTTGTGTTTATCTCGTTGATTCAGGAGGCGCGAATCTGCCGAATCAAGATGAAGTGTTCCCTGATAAAGATGACTTTGGGCGTATCTTTTTTAATCAAGCCAATCTGAGCGCGGCAGGTATTCCGCAAATCGCGGTTGTGATGGGCAGCTGTACCGCAGGCGGCGCTTATGTGCCGGCAATGAGCGATGAGTCTATTATTGTCAAAGATCAAGGGACGATATTTCTCGGCGGCCCGCCACTGGTCAAAGCGGCAACGGGTGAAGAGGTCAGCGCAGAAGACTTGGGCGGCGGTGATGTGCACACGCGGCTATCAGGGGTGGTCGATTATCTAGCACAAAACGATACCCATGCGTTGTCGATTGCCCGCGATATCGTTGGGCATTTGAACCGCGATGCGAAAGTCATTCCCAATCAAATCACCCCGCGGCCTCCACGCTATGATGCTAAAGAATTATACGGCATTATTCCCACCGATAAACGCAAGCCGTTTGATATTAAAGAGATCATCGCCCGTATCGTCGACGATAGCGCCTTTGATGAATTTAAGGCGCGCTTTGCCAATACGCTGATTTGCGGCTTTGCCCATATCGAAGGCATGCCTGTCGGTATTATCGCCAATAACGGTATCTTATTTAGTGAGTCGGCGCAAAAAGGCACACACTTCATTGAGCTGTGCTGTAAACGCAAAATCCCGCTGGTGTTTTTGCAAAATATCACCGGCTTTATGGTCGGACGTAAGTATGAGAATGAAGGCATCGCTCGTCATGGTGCCAAAATGGTGATGGCGGTTGCCAATGCCAAAGTGCCTAAATTCACTGTCATCGTTGGCGGCTCTTTTGGCGCAGGTAACTATGGCATGTGTGGCCGCGCTTACGACCCAAGATTTCTATGGATGTGGCCAAACGCACGTATCTCTGTGATGGGCGGCGAGCAAGCGGCATCGGTATTGGCTACGGTAAAGCGTGATAACTTCGAACGCAGTGGCGAGTCGTGGAGCGCTGACGATGAAGAAGCGTTTAAAGCACCAATACGCGATATGTATGAGGAGCAAGGCCATCCTTATTATGCCACTGCAAGGTTATGGGATGATGGCGTCATTGATCCTGCTGATACCCGTCAGGTATTAGCGTTAGGACTTAGCGCGGCTCATAACGCACCTATTGAAGAGACGACCTTTGGTATTTTTAGAATGTAGATTTAGTTTGATAAGTGATAATTCTCGTCTACAAGTATGATAGGAAACTTGGCGTGTGGCTGGTAAAAATTTCCTTGCGTGCTGTGCCTACGCCGACAGAGGCTGCAAAAATTTCTACCAGCCACACTATTTACTTTTCAAAATAGAACTACTGTATTGAAAGAAAAGCTGCTACAAAACTAAGAGAAAAATTATATGAATAATTATAAAAACCTATTAGTAACCATAGAAAACTACGTCGCAACCGTAACTTTAAACCGTCCTGAAATACGCAATGCGTTTAATGATAAAACAATTAGCGAATTAACCTCTGTGTTTAAGCAGTTGGGTCAAAGCGATGACGTTCGTGTGATTGTCTTAGCGGCAGCAGGTAAGGCTTTTTGTGCCGGCGCGGATCTGAACTGGATGCGAGCGATGGCAGATTATGACTATCAAGAAAATCTAGCCGATGCTGATACACTCGCGCAAATGCTCAAAACCATTTATGACTGCTCAAAGCCCACCATTGCGGCTATCCAAGGTGATGTTTATGCCGGTGGCATGGGGCTGGTGGCAGTGTGTGATATCGCTATCGCGGTTAAAAATGCGAATTTCTGTCTCAGTGAAGTGCGCTTAGGTCTAGCGCCTGCAACGATTAGCCCTTATGTGATAAAGGCGCTAGGCGCGCGAGCCTCACAGCGTTACTTCTTAACCGCTGAGGTGTTCAATGCCAAAAAAGCACGGCAACTTGGGTTTGTACATGAGCGCGTCAGTGAAGAGAGCCTAGATGATACGGTCGCTAGGCTATGCGCGAAGATCGTCAATAACAGCCCTGATGCGGTCAAGACCTGTAAGCGCTTACTTCATGATATCGAAGGTAAGCGTATTAATGATGAGTTAATCGCTGATACGGTGAAGGAGATTGCTGATATTCGCGCGTCAGAGCAAGGAAAGGAAGGCGTACAAGCCTTTTTGCAAAAGCGTAAGCCGGATTGGTTGGCTGATAAAGAGTAGTGTAGTTGATTCACTTTAAAACCAATACAGTGCTACTGGGATAAATTGTATGCAGCATCGAAAAGTGCGAAGCGCACAGCAAGCAAAGAAAATTTATACCAGTAGCACGACAAAATAAATATATCGATTTTATTTTGAATTGACTATAACCCGTTTAAATTAAGGCAAAGTATCAAATATAAAGCACAGGAATTGCTATGTTCTCCAAAATACTCATCGCCAACCGTGGTGAAATCGCTTGCCGAGTCGCGGCTACTGCCAAACGTATGGGCGTACGTACGGTCGCCGTTTATTCAGATGCTGACCGATATACCAAGCATGTCGCTGTTTGTGACGAAGCCGTTTATCTCGGCGGTTCTGCGCCTAAAGACAGCTACTTGAAAGGCGATGTGCTCATTGCCATTGCCAAAGATCGCGGCGCGGAGGCGATTCATCCCGGTTATGGGTTTTTAAGTGAGAACGCTAATTTTGCTGAAGCATGTCAAAATGCAGGTTTAGTATTTATCGGGCCCTCAGCGAATGCCATACGCGCGATGGGCGGTAAATCGGAGTCTAAGCGCTTGATGGAAGCGGCTGGTGTACCTCTGATACCCGGCTATCACGGTGATAATCAAGATAGCGATTTTTTGAAGGCGCAAGCAGACGCTATTGGCTATCCGGTACTCATTAAAGCCAGTGCAGGCGGCGGCGGTAAAGGCATGAGAATCGTTGAGAATAGTAATAACTTCGACGATCTTTTAGCGTCCTGCCGCCGTGAGGCTATCACCAGCTTCGGTGATAGTCATGGTAATTATGTACATTTGTTTGAGCGCGACTGCTCGGTACAGCGCCGCCATCAAAAGGTACTAGAAGAAGCGCCTGCGCCTGACGTCGATGAGTCCATGCGGGCGGCCATGGGAAACGCTGCCATCGATGCTGCGCGTGCAGTCGATTATGTCGGTGCGGGTACGGTCGAGTTTATCGTTGAGCAGCGCGAGACGGGTATGAGTTTTTATTTTATGGAGATGAACACCCGTCTGCAAGTCGAGCATCCCGTGAGTGAGGCGATAACAGGCGTCGATTTGGTGGAGTGGCAATTACTGGTAGCCGCCGGTCAGAAACTACCGAAAACGCAAAATGAATTATCTATTAGTGGTCATGCGATTGAAGCCCGTATTTGCGCGGAGAATCCTGACAATAATTTCTTGCCAGCAACGGGGACGCTGTTCACGTATCAAAAGCCTGAACATAGTACTTTTACTATTAACAAAAACGGTAATGATGTGCGTATCGATGATGGGGTACGCGAGGGCGATGTCATCAGCCCGTTTTATGACTCGATGATTGCCAAGCTTATCGTGCATGCGCCAACCCGCGCGCAAGCATTAGCGAAAATGGATCAAGCATTAGCACTCACTCGTATCGTTGGCTTACCCAATAATGTCGCGTTCCTACGTTATGTGATTAATACTGACTCTTTTAGTCAGGCCAATCTAGATACGGCTTTAATAGAGCGTGAAGCGGATAAGTTATTCAATCAGCACCCGTTAGAGCTATCGGCGTTGGTAACCACTGCTATCGTGCAACAATTGGCTAGTGAGAAAGACACAGTGAGAAATAATGCCAATGATCCCTTTAGTCAGCTCTCCGCGTTCCGCGTTTATACCGACTACACGCGTACTTTTAACCTCATTTATAATGAAGAAAATTACCTTGCTCATATTAGTAATTGGCACAATGCTAATAATGCTGCATGTCAAAACAATGCGGGTCAAAAAAATACAGATAGCACCGATCGTTTTTCTTTAACGATTGAGCATGATACGAGTGGGGCAAGCTCCTCAGAAAAGTCAGATGAGGCTTTATATAACGCTCAAGTCAGCTACCATAGTGATGATGCCCATAATCATACCTTATGGCTCGATGATACGCGCATCAAAGCGCAAAGTTGGACGCATACCGAGACGGTTTATGTCTTTACCGATAGGGGTCGCGATCAGATTGAACTTATCGATGCCATGGCTTATGCAGGGGAGGATTCTGCCGCTGTTGGTAGTCTCAAGTCGCCTATGCCAGGACAGGTGATTGCCTTTAAAGTCGCGGTCGGCGATAGCGTCAAGCAAGGCGAGCCATTAGCGGTGATTGAAGCGATGAAAATTGAACATACGATTACCGCGCCCACTGACGGCGTTGTCGCAGAATTGCTATTTGCAGCGGGCGACTTAGTCGCCGATGGTGATGAGCTACTGCGTATTGATAGCGAGACGAGTGAAGCTTAAGGATACTAACTATGAATAACGCGTACCCAAATCATGTCACCATCGTCGATGTCAGTCCGCGTGATGGCTTACAAAACGAATCCATGACCGTACCGACAGCGATCAAACAGGCCTTAATCGAAGATTTGACCAAAGCAGGGGTTAAGAAGATTGAGACTACTAGCTTTGTTTCCCCTAAATGGGTGCCGCAAATGGGTGATAATAATGAGCTAATGACAGCGCTTGCAGCTAGTAGATCAGATGACGTGATCTACTCAGTGCTGGTGCCAAACATGCGCGGTTTTGATGATGCTATCTTGCACCGTCCTGATGAGGTGGTTATCTTTGCCTCAGCGAGCGAGACTTTTAGTCAAAAAAACATCAACTGCAGTATCGATGAGAGTATCGAGCGTTTTGCGCCAGTCGCTGCCGCGGCCAAAGCGCAAGGCATCAAAGTACGCGGCGTAATCTCCTGCACGGTCGGCTGTCCTTATGAGGGCGAGATTGACCCTAATCAAGTGGCTTATGTGACCAAACGCTTGGTTGAGATTGGTGCAGAACAAATTGGCATCGCTGATACCATAGGCGTCGGTACGCCTATTAAGGTAAAAAAAGCGTTAGCAGCGGCACTTGAGTATATCGATATTGCACATATCTCAGGGCATTTCCATGATACTTATGGACAGGCGCTGAGCAATACTTTAGCGGCGCTCGAGATGGGCGTTAACGAATTTGACACCTCAGTCGCGGGCCTTGGCGGTTGTCCTTATGCTAAAGGCGCTACGGGCAATGTCGCGACCGAAGATGTGGTCTATATGCTCCATGGCATGGGGATTGAGACTGGTATTGATTTAGATAAATTAGTCGTCGCAGGCGAGCGCATCAGCGAATTTTTAGGACGCCGTAACGACTCTAACGTTGCAAGAGCTTTGATTAATAAGCGTTCAGCTTAAGTCATCCTGTTTTAATTAGGGCGTGTTGAACATTCACAAATGCGCACTGCTGATCGCTACTAGTTTATCAAAGCTGTGTTCTAGTCGTCGTTAAAATTGCAGGTAATGCTTATTGCATTGGTTAGCTGATTTTATTTAAACAGTCGCAACGACTAGGGCGATTTTAGCATCAGCCCTCACGACAACAACAGGGACAGGACTATTTTTTGCCGCTTTATTGATAAAAATAGACGCTTAGAACGACTAAACTTACCATTTTTATCTGCAAATCGCCTAAAAAATAGTCTCTGTCAGTGCCATGGTCGAATGTTCAACACGCCCTAATATAAATATCTACCGCTGCGTATAGCTGGCGCAAATTTTATTCGCTTGCTGTGTGACTTCGTCACTCCAGAGGCTTCAAAAAATTTATGCCAGCCATGCCATTTTTATACATGCTATATTTTTATATAAGTTATCTAATTTTATTAATAGAGTTAAAGATTATAAATAAGGAATTATTATGAGTTTACCCGGTTTAGACTTTCAGCTTGGCGAAGATATCGATGCGCTGCGTGATGTGGTAGCGCAGTTCGCCGCTAAAGAAATCACCCCACGCGCAGGCGAGATTGATAGCAGCGATGAGTTCCCGATGGATCTATGGCAAAAAATGGGCGATTTAGGCTTACATGGCATTACCGTACCTGAAGAATACGGCGGCGCTGACATGGGCTACGTCGCTCATATGGTGGCGATGGAAGAGATTAGCCGTGCATCCGCCTCTATTGGTCTAAGCTACGGCGCGCACTCAAACCTTTGCGTCAATCAGATCAAGCGCAACGGCTCAGAGGCACAAAAGCAGAAATTTTTACCTAAGCTAATCACCGGCGAGTTCATCGGTGCGCTTGCCATGAGTGAGACGGGTGCAGGGTCTGATGTGACCAGCATGAAGCTTAAAGCCGAGGAAAAAGGCGACGTCTTTGTGCTAAACGGTAGTAAAATGTGGATTACCAATGGTCCAGATGCCGATGTGATGGTGGTCTATGCCAAGACCAATCCTGAGCTTGGCGCGCAAGGGATTACCGCCTTTATTATCGAAAAAGGTATGGACGGTTTTGGTACGGCGCAAAAGCTCGATAAACTTGGGATGCGTGGTAGCCACACGGGCGAGATGACTTTCAATAATGTTGAGGTGCCAAAAGAGAACATCTTAGGTGGCCTGAACAACGGCGTAAAGGTACTGATGAGCGGCCTTGATTATGAGCGCGCAGTATTGGCAGCGGGTCCTATCGGTATTATGCAAGCCGTGATGGACAATGTCGTGCCCTACATTCATGACCGTAAACAGTTCGGTCAAGCGATTGGTGAGTTTCAGCTGATTCAAGGCAAAGTCGCTGATATGTACACGATTTTGCAAGCAGGTCGCAGCTTTTTATATACCGTCGGCAAGAATCTCGATATGCTAGACGCACAAGGTGCAGGTCATAGCCGGCAAGTCCGTAAAGACTGCGCTAGTGTGATTCTATGGTGCGCGGAAAAAGCGACCTTGATGGCAGGCGATGGCATCCAAATCTTTGGTGGTAACGGCTATACCAATGAGTATCCGCTTGGGCGCTTATGGCGCGATGCTAAGCTGTATGAGATTGGCGCAGGCACCAGCGAGATTCGCCGTATGCTGATTGGTCGCGAGTTGTTTAATGAGACTAAATAGGTAGTTTATAGTCGATCTTGTAATAAAAAAAGCAGTAAGTCCAAGACCGACTGCTTTTTTATTTTTAACACTTTTAATATAGCTTTAAACCACTAGCTGCTTTTTACTGTAATCAAAATATCTAGCCAAGCCATTGAGAAGTAAGTCATCACGCAAGCGTACCGGACGATTGACATGCTCAGCAATCATAGCCGCATCACCGCCGGTCATGATCAGCTCAAAGTTAGGATGGCGATGAGTGATCTCATTGATAGCACCAACGATAGATAATAAAATGCCGTGATGGACCGCATCTTGAGTGGTGACTCCTTGCGCGATACTATCAAAAGCACCGTTTGAAATCGTAATCTGCTTAGTACCCGAAAATAGCGACTCGCGCTGCAAATAGATGCTCGGAAAAATATAACCGCCTAAATGCTCGGCATGATCGATCAGATCTATCGTGACCGCGGTACCGCAGCCCACTACGCATTGGCGCTTCGTCCTATCTACTGCGCCAAGCATCTGTAACCAGCGATCACAGCCTAATTGTTTGGCATCATAGCGACTACTCATCAGCGCGTGAGATGAGTCGACATTGACAAACTCAAAGGGTATACCCAGCCGACTGAGCGTCTGTGCTACTTTGCCATTGAGCTCATCACCCAGCACCGATGAGATACCGATAAAGTCAGGCGCGTAACGCTCAAATCGATCGGTCAGTCCCATTAGCAGCTCAGCTGGCGCTTGCAAATGCTGGAGTGCATTGTGCGAGACAATTTGGCCAATATCATCAGTGAGCCAGTATTTAAGCCTAGTATTACCTAGATCTAGCCAGAGCATAGTTTTTCCTTATTGGCTCTTTATCTAGTGTTCATTAAGTCTCATTTATCACATCAATGCGACCGGTAAAAAGTGCTGAAATATTACCGTTATCTTGCTGCAATTGCAAACAGCCGTTTGTATCGATACCACAGGCACGGCCTTCGATAACGTGCTCGTTATGGTTAAGATTTTGCGTGATTCTTACTCTCAAGCCTTTGAGTGCATCTTGCGGTGTAAACTCTCGGTTAAACTGAGCCATTGCATACTGGGTAGAGCTGGGCTGTACATGAGACTTTGCGGCCGATATAGCTTTGAAGCAATCGACAGCGTCTAGTAAAGCCTGACTGATTTGCTCATAAATAATGCTTAAGCTTGGCAAAGGTTCTAACGGATTATCCTTGGCATCTTTATTGATCGACTTATGAATATCTTGTAGGCTAATCGCTTGATAACTCATGCCTTCTAGCGTTTGTTCGGTGAGCTTAGGCGTCGCCGCTACATTTAACCCCACTCCTATGACTACGCCTTTTAGTTTGCTTGCTATCCATACCGGCTCAATCAAAATGCCAGCCAATTTATTAAAAGCGATAAGGCTGTTGTCATTTAAATCAAAACCTAAATCTTGCTTGTGCAGTGGATAAAAGCCCAAATCATTGGCCCATTTGACTCCGATAGGCGTTTTGTTTTGCGCTTTTAGCTGCGTGTTCAGCGCTTGGATAATCGGCATTTTTGCTAATTCTAAACCAATCATTAACGATAGCAGGCCACTGATAGGGGTGTTAATCGGATGATAAAGGGAGAGATAGACATTGCCCGGCGGCGATTGCCAAGAGCGGGTATGTTGCCCACGACCTGCTGTCTGCGTCTCAGCGGTCAGTAGCTGTTTATCATTGCTATCAAGCTTACCTGCTTGTAATGTCTCTAGCAGCTCGCTATTGGTTGATTTGCTACTAGAGAGGTGCCGATGGTTGAGCGCGGATAAGCTATTGTTTTGAATGGATAAAGGCATAAGGAGGTTCGCTAAAAATAGAGTGGTTTGAGCTGACGTCAGATGACTTGTAAGACAATAATTACTAAGATGTTTGCTATACTAAGCGCCTGCTACTGCGCAAGTCAGGCAAGTTATTATGAGCTAAAAGGTTATCTTATTAAATAGCAGACCCATAATAGCTGAACAAAACAGCAGAATAATCAGAGCGCAAATAAAGGATTTCGTTAATGCTATATGTATGGTTTGTGATTGCCGGCGCGTTTGCTGGCGTCTGCGCGGGTTTATTCGGCATCGGTGGCGGCATGATAATCGTGCCAGCTCTCGTTTGGATTTTTACCGCGTATAATTTTTCGCCAGAGGTCGTCACTCACTTAGCGGTTGGCACCTCTCTGGCGACTATTATCGTCACGTCTATCAGCTCATTGACCGCGCATAATAAACGCGGCGGCGTGCGCTGGGAGATTTGGCGCGGTATGGCTATCGGCCTTGTCGTGGGTAGTGTCGTTGGCGCAGGCATTGCTGACATGATAAATGGACAAGCACTACAAGCGATCATCGGTATCGGTGCTTTATTAGTCGCGCTGAAGATGCTGTTTTTTTCTAATAAAGAACAGTTAGGCAAACCGCTACCTTCTAAAGGCATACAAGTCGGAGCAGGGACAGGTATCGGTATGGCATCCTCCATATTTGGCATTGGCGGCGGTAGTCTGACCGTGCCATTTTTGAATTGGGCAGGGCTTCCGATGAAGCAAGCGGTTGGTACCTCCGCCGCTTGTGGTCTGCCTATTGCAGTGGCGGGAGCACTCGGGTTTGCTTGGTTTGGGCAAGATGTGGCTACTCTACCCGCAGGCACGATAGGTTTTGTGCATATTATTGGCTTTATCTGTATATCGGTGGCTAGCTTTATTACGGCTAAAATCGGTGCAAGACTTGCGCACCAACTGCCAGCACTGATGCTAAAACGAGCTTTTGGAGTATTATTGATATTCGCAGGCGGGCAGCTGTTTTTGAGTGGGATTGGGGTGTTGTAATTATCTTCTTTTTAAATGTCTTTTGCGTAGTAAGAGTCTTTATATTCAAAGCAAAGCGGCTAAGCAAACTTGTAGCCAAGCTGATCTCGTGCAAACGCAATACCTTTAAAGATCCTAAAAACCCATCTCAATTTCAGGTAGAATAGCCGCCTGTTTTATTATCGAAAAACTCACCGTTTATGCGTTTAAAATCTCTCAAACTGGCAGGCTTTAAGTCCTTTGCCAATGTCACTACTTTTAGCTTCCCCCGCGGCATCACTGCTATCGTCGGGCCAAACGGCTGCGGCAAATCAAACGTCATTGATGCAATCCGTTGGGTATTAGGCGAGACCTCCGCCAAGCAGTTGCGCGGCGGCGCGATGAGTGATGTAATCTTTGCTGGTACGCAAGATAAATCGGCCAAAAGCGTGGCCAGCGTTGAGCTGACCTTTGAGCATACCCAAGATGAGCAGACGGGCATTCGCCACGAGCTCAACCTCTATCAGGAGCTATCAGTACGTCGGCAAGTCAACATGGAGGGCCGCTCCGATTATTTTATCAATGGTACCCGCTGTCGTCGCCGTGATGTGGTCGATGTGTTTTTGGGCACAGGGCTTGGCGCGCGTAGTTATGCCGTGATTGAGCAAGGTATGATCGGGCGTATCGTTGATTCAAGCCCCATGCAGCTGCGCGAGTTTATCGAAGAGGCGGCGGGGGTATCGCGTTATCAGGCTCGGCGGATAGAGACGCAAAAGAAGCTTGAAAAGACACAGGAGAATTTAGCGCGTCTGCACGATATGCAAAGCGAGCTAGTCCGTCAACAAAAAAGCTTAGCGCGTCAAGCGAGCAGCGCTCAGCGCTACAATGAGCTGGCCGAGACCTTAGCGGATATTAAGCAACAACTGGCGATTCAGCAGTTATATCAAGCCAAACAAGCCCAACTGCAACATAAGAATGCGTATGAAGGTAGTGATTTAGCACTCAAAGAGCGGCAAGCGCACTATGAGCAGTTAAAGCATAAGCAAGACAAGCTCAGCACCCAGATCAACCAAGAGCAATGGCTAAAAGACGAAGCACAAAGCGCGCATTATCATCAGCAGCTTGAGCTTCAACAAGCAAAGCATCAGCTAGACGATGTTACGGCGAAGCTGACAGTGATTGAGCAGCAGCTGGTTGCTTTGGAGCGGCAGCGTCAGCAGTCGACTGACGAGCTTGATAGAATAAAGGATGAGCAGGATCAGCAGCAGCTCGAGCTTGCTCGCCTGCAGCCAGAGCTTACTAAGCTAACCAAGAAGCGCCAAACGTATCAAGCGGAAGAGCCGCCACTACAACGCGCATGGTCTGAGTCACAATCGCAGTTAACGCGTCTGCAAGATAACGTGCGTACCCTCGAGCAGCAGCAAGCCATCAATAGCCAAGCGCAAAAGCGTCATCAGCTGAGTCAAGAGAAGCTCGCTGCTCGCCAGCAAAGTTGGCAAACGCTGTGGGATCAGGCGCAGACTCAAAGCCCTACTCATGATGACTCTTTGAGCATAGATGAGCAAGACAAAAGCGCCAGCAGCGTTATCGATGAGATAGAAGCTCAGTTACAGCAGCGTGCGCGTCAGCAAGATAGCGTCGCTGAACGGCTAGCGGATTTGCAACCGCAAGCTCATACGTTGCAGCAGCGTTTGACCGAGCAGCTACGCGAGGTGACAGCACAAGAAAAAAGCCACGCGCTACTGGCAGGCGAGTACGATACGCTACATAAGATCGTACATGCCAAAACGACTCAGAAGCCGACCGCACAAAAAGAGAAGTCGGATAAAGGTTTGGCAAATGACGTTGTTATTAATACTGACAATCTACTGCCGGTTTCTACTTTGCGCGAGCAAATCAAGCTTAGTCCACTTGGCAAGGAGCATGCGCAAACCCTTGATAAGGTATTAGCATTATGGCTAGATAGCCAAGTGCTTATTGGTGATCAAGTTGGTCTAATCTCAGAGCCAGAGCTTTCTAGATATCTGCCAAATTTACTGAGCTTTCAGCATAGCCAACACTCCCAAAGTGAAGCTAATAAACAGTCAGCTAGTCGCCATAGTTTGTGGCTGCCTGCACAGATGGCCGATAGCGCTGATCAGGATTTTACAGCCAAGCTACCTGCTAATTTGCAAGCTAAAGTACAGCCTTTATCTGCATTAATTACTAAGCCTGCTTTAGCGATATGGCAGCAGTGTTATTTATATCTTGCAGATGATGCGCCTAACCGCGAGACCACTGCAGAATTGACCGAAATCCTAAAAGTATTGCCGTCATCGGTTTTATTAGTGACTGCAGAAGGTTGGTTGATTAGCGCTAGTGGCACTGTGAATTTTAATCAATTCGCCAAGCAACAAGACGCTGCGCAAAACAGTCAATTTTTGATGCAGCGTATGCAACAGCAGCAGCGTTTAATAGAGTTGGAAGAGCTGCTTGATACTAGCGATGAGCACATTGATTGCTTGCATAAGCAAATAAAGAGAAGCCAAAGCGAGTATGACGCGCTGACCATAAGCTTAGATGAGAGCCGCGCTCAAAACGAGCAGCTTACGCGCGAGGTGTATGATTATCAGCAGCAATTGGCAACTGAGAAAGCTGCCCTCAAGCAAAGACAGGCCGATGCCCAGCGTTTGCAGAGCGACAAATTGGCACTGGAGCACGAGCAACAAGAGCTTGCCGCCGAGCAACAAACACTTAATGATGAGCGCGTGCAAATCGAAACAGACTTACAACTCATAAGGCCCAAAGTCCAAGCTGCACAGGATCGGCGTCAGCAGCTACAAGAAGAGCGTCACGAGCTGCAGCGCAATCGTCAAAAAGTTGACGCCGATTGGCAAGCCCTGCAGCTGCGCCAACAAAAACTTGAGATGCACCTTGAGCATAGTGCTAATAGTCTACAGCGTGCAGCGCAATTTCTTGATGAGTCTTTACAAAACCGGCAGACACTGATCGCCAGTCGTGACAGCTACCAACAGCAACTGCCGACGCTGCAGGTCACATTACAGACTATAAACGCCAAGCGCGATGAGCAGCAAGATTTATTAGCCACGCGTGAAGCCGCGCTGAGCACTCTTAAAGATGGGTATAACGAGCAGCAATCTGCCTTAGATACTTTGCAGATTACCTTACAGGATCAGCAAGAGAGCAATGCCAAACAGGCGACAGAGTTGGCGCTGAGTGAGTCTAAACTCAACGATGCAAAGGATAGCGTACAGAGCGCATTAGATGAGTACCATTATATTTTATCTAAGAGTAGTGAGCAGGCGTTAAAGGCTGCGCCGCCGCAGATAAGTGTCTCAAGCTTATTAACCGATTTTATTACTCATAAACGCCGCGTCCGTCCCGAGAAAATCGCTGAGTTACAAGCTGAGCAGGCCAGTCTTGAGCAGCAAATCAGTAAAATAGGCGCGGTCAATCTGGCAGCAGTGGCAGAGCTGGCTGAGGTTAATGGACGCTTAGAGCCGCTTGCACAGCAGACCGAAGATATTGCCGCTAGTATGCAGACTTTGACGGATGCTATTGCTTCGATTGATGAGACGACTAAGACGCTATTTATGCAAACCTTAGAGTCGGTCAATGGTGAGTTATCTAAACTGTTCGCCAAAGTATTTGGCGGCGGGCAAGCCAGTCTAACGCTAGATTTGCAGGATATGCCTACGGATACCCAATCTGATATCAGCGCTGATAAATCTGAACATTGGCGCGCAGGGTTGACGTTAATGGCGCAGCCAAAAGGCAAGCGCAATAGCCGTCTCGCTGTACTCTCAGGCGGCGAAAAGACCTTGACTGCGCTGAGCCTAATTTTTGCCATATTTAAACAGCATCCGGCGCCGTTTTGCGTGCTCGATGAAGTCGATGCGCCGCTTGACGATGCTAATGTTGCTCGTTTTACTAGCTTGATTCATGAGTTGGCGGATGATTTACAGTTTATCTTCATTAGCCATAATAAGCTCTCGATGCAGATTGCCGATGAGCTAAAAGGTATCACTATGCCTAGCGCAGGTGTTTCTACTTTAGTGAGCGTCTCACTTGATGAAGCCGAAAAGTACATCGAAAGTTAACTATAGTCGATCCACTATAAAAGAAATGCAGTGCTACTGGAATGAATTTTGCGCAGCCTCTGGGAACGCAGCACGCAAGGAAAATTTATACCAGTAGCACATTACAATGCCTGTACTCTTTTACTCTTTTTATTTAGGATTTACTATATCACGAGTTAAGTATTGATAAACAAACTTTATAATTTAGGGTAAAATCAAAGCCGTTATATTTATGGCAAGTTTCTATTCGCTTTCTACACGCTTTTTACCCGCTATCATCTACTGAACGGCACGTGCAATGATGAGTAACAAGTGTCAAACCGTTACAAGGTGATGACGCTTTTAGGTAGCCGTGCTAGACTGATAGCGTTTAAACTGCTGTATATGCTCTGATTACTTTTATCATTACCTATATTGTTAGCTATATTATTATTAGGATGTATTCTCTTATGACCGCTATCCAGTTTGTGTTGATCGCCATTGCCGCTTTGATTGTGCTAGCAGGACTGTTTATGGTCATTCGTAGTTTCAAGCGCCAACAAGATACTGATGCGGCCGCCGTTAATTATGATAAAAACGGTATCCCTATCATTCCGCGTCATGAGCGCAATGTCGTTGATGAGCCAGACTTCGATGATACTATCGCCGGTGAGACAACGATTGTTCCTAATAGAGAGTATCTGAGTGCTGTGGTTGAAGAAGAGCCGTTGACACAAAACCATACTGAGGTTGATGCGCAGCTGACACAAAATCGTGGTACGACGGCTGATATTAATGATAATGAAACCAATCCTGAGTATGCCCGCTGGCAAGCAGAACAGCAGCGCGCAGATGACGAAGAGTTTGCGCAATTCGCCCAAGACAATAACTCTGACATTCAAAGCGAGCCGGATGCTTTTTCAAGCCTGATGTCAGCGACCGATAGCCTGATGCCCGTGATTGATACTGCCGAGGAGCCGAGCTTCACGGACAACAGCCCTGTGCTCGACCAGCACTTATTGACGCCTATTGATGAGGCGCAAAACGGGCCGCTGATCAATGCCAAAGACAACATCAATATTACTATTTTGCCGCAGCAAAGCCGTGAGCGCCCGAGTGCGATTATTCGCGGCAGTGATTTATTAACCTTAGTGGATAAGTACGGCTTGCGCTTTGGCGCGATGAATATGTTCCATCGTTATGAGCAAAAAGACGGCACCGGTATGCTTTGGTTTAGCATGATGGGTATCACTGATAATGGTATCGCGCCTTTTGATCCGCATAGCGTGGCGACCAATGTCTATAGCGGCGTGGTGTTGTTTTTATCGCTGCCACATCCGCAAGCGGTGCGTAGTTTTGATAGCATGATGAGTATTGCCTATATGATGGCAAGCGACCTTGATGCGATAATGCTAGACGAAAATAACGAACCGATTACGCCAGATTATAAGCAGCAGCTACGCAATCAAGTCCGCGATTACGACAGCTAAAATAGCCAAATAACCTCTCATTTAACGTCATTTTTATTAAGTAAAAGTGGCGTTTTTTTATGCCAGTGTTTACTGTAAAGCGCCCCCTAAATTGTTATCATAGTTGCTATTATCAATCGCTCAATAACCACTATAGATACCGACTATGACTGACTCTGGCAACTCTAATAACACTCATAACTCTAAAAACCATGCGACCCATGCGACCCATGATAGCGATGTCATTAGCAAAATGCGCACCTTGATTGCAGCGCTAAAAACGCATAATAATGCCTATTACGTCCTTGATAATCCTATGATTGAGGATAGCGAGTACGATCAGCTGCGTCTGTCCCTTATCGAGCTTGAAGAAGAGTATCCAGATTTGGTGCAGCCTGATAGCCCGATCAATCAAGTCGGTGATGTGCCGCTATCGGCCTTTACGCAAGTCACCCATGACATTGCTATGTTATCGCTTGGCAATGTCTTTGATTATGATGATCTCAGCGACTTTATGCGCCGCGTCAATGATCGTCTAAGCGTGGCACAGCAAAACCCTGAGTATGAGATGGAGATGAAGCTCGATGGCTTGGCCGTGTCGCTAAAATACGAGTATGGCCAGTATGTACAAGCGGTCACTCGCGGCGATGGACAAACGGGCGAGGATATCACCCAAAATGTCAAAACTATCCGTAATCTGCCACTGTGGCTGGCAGATGCCAAAGATATCGAATTGCTAGAAGTACGCGGTGAGGTGTTAATGCCAAAAGCCGGTTTCGAGCGCCTCAATCGTCTAGCAGAGGAAAATGGTGAAAAAACCTTCGCCAATCCACGCAATGCCGCAGCAGGAAGTTTGCGTCAGCTCGACCCTGCGGTAGCGGCCAGTCGCCCGTTAGCGTTCTATGGCTATTCGGTCAATCAAGGCTTGCCTGAGCGTATCGACACGCAATCGGGTGCACTGGCTTGGCTTGGCGATATTGGCTTTACCGTCAGCGCAGTGCGCGTGGTTGCCAATCCACGCGAGGCGCAAGCGTACTACGAGTCAGTGATTGAAAAACGCAAAAAACTACCGTTTGAGATTGACGGAACAGTGATTAAAGTCAACAGCCTTGCTCTGCAGCAGCAATTAGGGTTTTTATCTAGAGAACCACGCTGGGCGACCGCTTATAAATTCCCTGCTGAAACCGTGATGACCCGCCTGCATACTATCGAATGGCAAGTCGGGCGTACCGGACAGATCACCCCAGTCGGCAAACTAGAGCCGGTCAAAGTTGGCGGTGTCACCGTCAGTAACGTCACTTTGCATAACTTTGGCGAAATTCAGCGCTTGGATGTGCGCGCAGGCGATATGGTCAGTGTGCATCGTGCAGGCGATGTGATACCCAAAGTCACCCGTGTTTGGGAAGAGCAACGCCCAGACGACTCTCAGCCTGTCGAGCTACCTTCCACTTGCCCGGTTTGCGACTCACCCGTAGTGCTACCCGAGGGCGAAGCCTTAGCGCGCTGTACGGGCGGTCTGTTTTGCCCGGCGCAGCAGACCGAAGCGCTGATTCATTTTGTCTCACGCCGCGCCATGGATATTGATGGTTTGGGTGAACGCTGGCTGATCAGCTTTTTTGAGCAGGGACTTATCAAAACCGTCGCCGATATTTATCAGTTGCATAAGCATCAGGATGAGATGATTACCTTTGAAAAACTCGGCGAAAAATCAGTACAAAACATCATCGAAGCTGTTGAGGCCAGTAAAAAAACGACCTTGCCACGTTTTATCTATGCCCTTGGCATTCGCGGCGTGGGTGAGACGACCGCGCAAAACTTCGCGCAGCAATTTGGTGATTTGGATAGCTTAATGAGCGCCGATATGGATGCCCTTATCGCCACGCCAGACGTTGGTACGATTACCGCCGAGCTGATTTATGAATTTTTCCGCGCCCCGCACAATGTTGAAGTTATTGAAAAGCTGCGCGCTGCTGGCGTGCATTGGGATACCGTCGAACAAGTAGCGTCCGACAGGTTACCTTTAGATGGGCAAACTTGGGTCATCACCGGCGCGCTTGCGAGCATGGCGCGTGATGAAGCCAAAGCAAAACTGCAAGCCCTCGGCGCAAAAGTGGTGGGCAGTGTCTCCGCCAAAACTACGGCGCTACTGGCAGGGGAAAAAGCTGGATCAAAACTAACCAAAGCGGAAAAATTGGGTGTGAAAGTGGTGAGTGAGGATGAGTTTTTGGCGATGGTTGGGGAGTAGTGCAAACGAGCAAAGTTAGCAAAAACAAGACCCTAGTTTATTCAAATAAACTAGGGTTATGAATTAAAACATCTGTAACCAACGCTTTTATAACAGGCACACTTACAGCGTTACCTAATTGTTTGTATGCAAAACTGTCTTTTGGATGCAAGACGTAAGAATCTGGAAAACCTTGTAATCTGGCGCATTCTCTAGGTGTCAAACGCCGTACGCGCCCATTATGATAAACCCCTAGCCTGTTAGAATCAGAGGCTGTTAATGTAATTGATACGCTATCAGGATCAAGGAATTTGAACACCTCAAAAGACATATTACCTGCGACTAAATTGTATAGACCCTCTTTTTCTTTAATATAGCGTTTATCCAATAAAGACTCAATGACCGTGTTTATATCGTCATAGGGATAAAAAGTAGCAATTTGTTCTTTGCTCAATGCTTTGCCATCTTGATGCGTACCAAAAATATTTTTTCGGCGATTAGCGATTAACAAATTCATAAAATCAATTTCATGGGGAGTGCATTGTCCGCGCAATCCTAAATCCCATGAATGTATAGAGTTGCCACCACGGCTATCAATAAGGCGTATGCCATGTAATCTATCTAAATCACCATCCAAAACCTGAGTTAGTTGAGAAATAAATGTGTCAGAACAATCGTAATACTCGTTGGGGTTTGACTCTAAAATATCTTTAACCAATACAGGCTGAATACTTTCAAACAAATCCATAGTGGTCAGACTTTGTTTGAAAGCATGTGAGTCTACGGCGCCAACATCATTTGCTAATGTCAGGATAGGTTTGGCGTCTTTAACGGCGACAATATAGATACGCACCCGATTTTGTGCCACACCATAATTACTAGAGTTTAATAGTCTATATTCAAATTGATACCCTAAGTCACTCAGTACATTTTTAATAGTTTCAAAAGTTTTGCCTTTATTATGACTGACAAGACCCCTGACATTTTCTAAAACACACATAGAAGGCTGTTTGGTGGCAATCAAGCGTGCCACATCAAAAAACAATGTGCCTCTTGTGTCTTCAAAACCTAATCGCTTACCTGCAGAAGAAAAAGCTTGGCAAGGAAATCCTGCTAATAATACGTCAAAATCTTTTACGTCAGACAATTGAGTAATATCACAATATGGATTTTCACCGAAGTTTTGCTCGTAAGTTTTGCAAGCTTCTTTATCTATTTCTGCACTAAGCACGCATTTGGTTTTGATACCATTTTTATTCAGTGCTTGTTCAAACCCCAGACGGATACCACCCGTTCCAGCGAATAAATCAATAAATGTAATCATCAAACGTTGTCTTTTATATAGTTAGCCATCTTTGATAAACTTGCATCAGAAAAATTAGCGGTGAAATCACTATAATTTAAAATGTTTTGCACGGCGCTTTTTCTTTGAAAGTTCCCTGAGCCATCGATAATATAACCTACTTTATGCCCATGCGAATGTGCTATAGACTGCCTGTTATTGGCA
The DNA here is from genome assembly GCF_904846685.1 of Psychrobacter submarinus. Taxonomy (GTDB): domain Bacteria; phylum Pseudomonadota; class Gammaproteobacteria; order Pseudomonadales; family Moraxellaceae; genus Psychrobacter; species Psychrobacter submarinus. The sequence goes on along the minus strand of NZ_CAJHBQ010000001.1, from coordinate 304,060 downwards.
TTTTGTGACTTTCTTTCAATAACAGAATTGGTAGTGACTTGAAAGCTAATTTCTATACCTATAGAGCGATCCGTTTTAGCATTAGAAATGACCAAATCAAATTTGGTGAGTTGATCGTTGTTTAATGTCATGTTTCTTAGAGTATGACCGTCAAAAGTGTAGTCGTCAGGCAACATGGCTTGTAGCTTATCTTTAATATAACCTTCACAAATGTACCCTAAGTCATTAGCGGTCGATCCACCAATTTGACGACTGACAAACAAATAGCGCTCTTTGATATATTTTTCTAGCTTATCGGCATCACCAATCATACTGCCAATAATTGCTTTTTCTAAGATTTCATCTGGCAAATTGGCAGGGTCTGTCGTATTCGCGCCCCAAATCAATAACATGCATACATCGAGCATATCATGATCAAAGGTTTGCCTGTTTTCAAGTAATAGCGTCTTTTCTACTCTAAGCTTTTTATTGTTCCAAACCCGTTTTTTAGGAGTGCTAAATACATAAGTATGAATCACATCATCAGCGGTAAATTGTAGCTGACCTGTAGGAAACAGCTGAGCAAAGTCTTTGCCATAGCGCTGTAAGCGTTCGCCGCCAATATCGGTTATTACCATCAAATGCTTCAAAAATAAATTGGCAGACAGCTTTTTATTTTGAGCCAGTGCTTGCTGCCAAGCGTAGGGGGTGGCATCAGCAAACTTTAAAACATTGATAAAAATATCTTGCGTTTCAAGCAGCGGAATCAATGTGCTTTTGTCCGCCGCTTCTTCTACCAACTGCGTTGGCCAATAGTTACAAGCACCTTGTGCCAGCTCTTCGACAGTCTGCATAAAATAAAGCGCCCTATGTATAAATAAAAGATAGATTTTAACATCAATTGTATGTGGGCACGAGTTGTAAATAGATCGGAGGTTGTAGGTTTATATGTGACTAAATACTATAATCCGCTCAACTTTTGCCACCTAAAATTTAAATTTAGAGTACCACGCTAACCAACTATCTAATCCTCATGCGGATTAACCATAGCCTCACTTTTTTCCCCATCCGGAACAATTCTAATCGGCAATATCAAACCTTTAGCAAAGTCATCGGCGAACACATACTCGTATCGGCTAGCAGTGACCTCAGGAGTCGTATGAACGATAAGCTCAACCGTTTCGCCATCGGTAAGCTCGTGCGAGGTGTATGTGCTTTCTAGTTGGTTAAGGACTTTTGATACGGCCTCATTACTTGCCATGCCGACGGTGAGACTGTGCTGCGCTGTCGCCTCGTCCACATCGAAGTAGTCCGCGTAGTCTTTGACGTTTTGACTATCGATAGCAAAGGGGTAGTCGTAGTTGCTACGATCTGCGACAGGCTCACCGCTAGCTACTTTTGACCAGTCAATATCGGTAACTACTGACGAGGTTTTATTTGCAGTAGTCGCATTATCGACCTCTACAGAGACATTTGCCTCAGTATTAGCAGAAGTAGCGACGCTATCTTGGTTACTAGTATCACAACTCGTTAGTACGGCTATGCTAAGCGTAGATGCTAGCGTTAGACGTAATAGATGAACTCTCATCACTCTTCCTTTTTTATAAACAGCTTATTTGAGCATGAATTATAGGCAATTAGCATTGCTAATATTTTGACAGCTTTTATGAGCGTTCACCACTTAATCGGCTATAAAAAAACAGCCATCACTCGATGACTGTTTAACGTATTGCTAATCAATACAAATATAGTTTTAGTTAAAGCTCAATCACTATCACTGCTTGATTGACGCAATACTATTAACGACCCATCTTACAGTTGACTTGGTACTCTTTACCATTTGCCCATTTCGTAGCCAATATAGCTTCATCACCTTTCATGTGCCAAGCATAGATGATATCTGGGTTAGAGTCATTAATATAGCTTGCCGTGTCGCCATTGACGCCGCCGACTAAGATCACTTCTTGTTGTGACCAGTTCAGTTTAGGAACAGTGGCACTGATCGTCGCCTGATTTTTATTAATGGACTGCTTTGCTAGGATTTGGCTATCATCAGTACAAGTATAAGGGGCAGGCGCCATACGATCGTAAGCCATATCACTCGTACTATTTGTCGGAGTGGCTGGAGTAGTAGGAGCGGTAGGGGTAGTGGTAGAGCAGGCTGCTAGTAGAGCAACGGCAGGTAGGGTAGCGGTGAGTTTCATCATAGTATTCATAAACATCTCCAAAATATATTACTTTATTATTAGGGGTTCTAGCACTGTAGGTGCATAACATTTATGGTAACCAAAGCATCTACTTTAGAGTGTTAGGAATTGTTCACTACCTTATAACTTCATTTCTTAAATATTGACTAATGTAATTATGAAATTTAACTAAAAAAAGCGCTTGCTGACTTAAGCCAACAAGCGACTTTTTATAGTGCTTCGTACTATTTACACTTTTCTATCTCACGTTATTTAGTCTTACGCGGCGGTAAGCCCGTATGCTGAGTCTGAAAGTTACCTTTGCTGACTCTCTTTTTGGAGCGGTTGTTGGCTTGAGCTTTATTAGTACTATTTTTATTACGGTTCTGACGCTTAGCTGAATCATTACCAATGCGGCTATTTTTCTTACGCGCCGATTGATAGCTGTCCTGCGCCGCATCGCGGCCTTCTAGATGCGCATTATATGGCGGGATAAGGCAGCCACGGTTTTTACCGATAAGATCGCTACGGCCCATATCTTGCAGCGCTTTACGCAGTATTGCCCAGTTTTTAGGATCATGGTAACGCAAAAAGGCTTTATGCAATTTACGCTGCTTACCTGATTTGACGATATCCATATCACCGCCCGCGCGGCTGACTTTGTGTAGCGGGTCTTTGTGAGTGTGATACATCGTCGTCGCTGTTGCCATAGGGCTTGGATAAAAGGCTTGCACTTGATCGGCGCGGTAGCCATGACTTTTTAGCCATAGCGCCAGATTCATCATGTCTTCATCTTTAGTACCGGGGTGCGCGGCGATAAAATAAGGTATTAGATACTGCTCTTTACCGGCCTCTTGACTGTATTGCTCAAACATCGCTTTGAACTTATCGTATGAGCCCATGCCCGGCTTCATCATCTTGGACAGTACGCCTTCTTCTGAATGCTCTGGGGCAATTTTTAGATAACCACCAACGTGATGGCTGACCAGCTCTTTGACGTATTCAGGATCTTTTACCGCCAGATCATAACGTAGACCGGATGCAATCAGGATCTTCTTCACGCCTTTGATATCACGCGCTTTACGGTATAGCTGAGTCAAATTACTATGATCAGTAAGCAGGTTTTCGCAGACGTCTGGATAGACGCAAGAGGGCTTACGGCAGTGCTTTTCGATGGTTTCATCTTTACAGTTAAGGCGATACATATTGGCCGTCGGGCCGCCAAGGTCGGAGATGACGCCTGTGAAGTTTGGCGCGGTATCACGAATGGCTTCGACTTCACGTAGGATAGAGTCCTCAGAGCGGTTTTGAATAATACGACCTTCGTGCTCGGTGATTGAGCAAAAAGTACAACCGCCGAAACAGCCGCGCATGATATTGACCGAAAACTTAATCATGTCATAAGCAGGGATACGCGCATCGCCGTAGCTCGGATGCGGCAGGCGCGCATAAGGCAAGTCAAAGACATAATCCATCTCTTCGGTCGATAGCGGAATTGGCGGTGGATTGAGCCAGACATCGATAGAAGTGAAGGAGTTACCCGCGCCGCTACTATGACGCTGCACTAGCGCCCGCGCGTTACCCGGGTTAGTCTCGAGATGTAGAATACGGCTGGCATGCGCGTAGAGCACCGGATCTGATTTGACATGATCGTAGTCGGGCAAGCGAATGACAGTTTGCTCACGTGGCGGCATTTTTAGCTTATGTTTAAGAGCAGTTTTTGGCTTATATTCTTTATTATCTTCAGCCTCCATACCGCGCATTTGCACCACTTGCGTATCCGTAACGACTTGCTCAGCGTTCAGAACTTTATTAGTGACAGGCTCTGCGACAAATCCTGCGTATTGGGCAGACATACCAGTCATCGCTTGGCCAACGGGCGAATCGCTAGGCTTTTCTTGCTCAATTTTGCAGCTATCAACGTCTTCAGTCATCACATAAGGGTTGATAATTGGATCGACACGGCCGATGGTATCGACATCGTTACTGGCGACCTCTGTCATATGCGCTTGCCAGTGGCGACGGCTTGGAGTCAACAAGAAAGCTGTACCGCGAAGGCTGCTCATTTGCTCAAAGGTATAGCCTTTGGATAAACCATGCACCACGTCGACGATAGCGCGCTCAGCGTTCCCGTAGAGTAAGACATCAGCGCGGCTATCGAGCAAAATACTACGACGTACTTTATCCGACCAATAATCATAATGGGCGATACGGCGTAGGCTGCCTTCGATGCCGCCTAAGATAATGGGCACATCAGGATAAGCTTCACGGCAGCGTTGACTATAGACGATAGCGGCGCGGTCCGGGCGTTTGTTCGCTACATTGCCTGGTGAGTAAGCATCATCGCTACGTATCTTGCGATCAGCAGTGTAGCGGTTGATCATGCTATCCATATTGCCGGCGGTGACACCATAAGCGTAGACAGGTTTGCCAAGCTCCATAAAGGCGTCTTTGCTCTTCCAATCAGGCTGCGCGATAATACCGACGCGAAAGCCTTGCGACTCAAGCAAACGCCCGATGATTGCCATACCGAAGCTTGGATGATCGACATACGCATCGCCCGATACGATGATAACATCGCAAGCATCCCAGCCCAGCGCGTCCATCTCGGCTCGGCTCATCGGCAGATAAGGCGCCGGCTCATAGCAGCTCGCCCAGTGCTTATCGTAGTCATATAACGGTTTAGTGCCTTGTTTAAAGGCGGTATGGGCAATGGTATCGGCAGACATGGACAGACCTTAATCAAAAAAATGTGTTTTGCATGTAGCCGCTACTATCAGTTTTAGTGAGCCGCTCATTTAAAGGCGCTCATCTTAACATGAATCGTACTCAGGATGTGATATTCAATCACCGATAAGTGATTGATAGTGTAAGATTAATCCAATAATATCTTCGTACCACTTTTGGTGAAGTTCATCACAAACTGACTGCTAAAACTACGCACATTATTATCATGCGTCAGCAAATCACGGGTAAATTGATGGTAATCTTGCATATTTTTGGCATTGACCATCAGCATAAAATCCGCATCCCCTGATACTTCATAACAGCTCATCACCCGGGGCTGGCTGCTCATTAGGCGCTCAAATCGGTGCTGCATCGAGTTATTCGAGCGTAGCATCTGGATCATCACTATTGCTGTTAGGCCGTATCCCACCTTGTTTGGATTGACAATAGCAATCTGTTTGCTAATTACCTCATTATCTATTAGCGCCTGTACGCGTCGCTGTGCGGTTGCAGTAGACACGTGTACTTTTTCGGCAATGGTTTTTAGCGGTAAAGTCGCATCGTCTTGTAGTAGATTTAGTATGGCTTTGTCGGTTTGATCAAGAGTGTGCGTCATAGTAGTAGTCTGCTTAATTAGGCAAGGTTCATTAGTCAATAAGGATAATCAGTAACAACCCTAAATTGTGATAAATAACGAATAATAATCCAATATTGCGATAAATAAATTCATAAATAGTTAAATATAGAGATAATATATCAAAGCGCTCGCGTAAACTAGCATCCCTCAGCTTAATAACAACAAGATGCTGTGGCATAAAATCTAGTTCAATTTTGGAGCGTCTATGTCAACCACTACTTTATCATCGGCATTCACAAGCACTGTCTCACGCTTGCCTGTACCTGCGATTTGGGCTTCAGGCAGCGCTAAGCAGCGCACGTTGATTATAGGCGCGGCATTAGCGGTATTGTCTAATGTATTATTTGGTGTAATTTATGCTTATAGTCACTTTTTAGCGCCATTATCGGGTACGCAGGTTTTTATTTGGCGTATGCTAGCGATGTGGGCGGCGCTCGTAGGCTATTTATTGATTAGCGGGCGTCTAAGCTTGCATGTCGATAAGTTAAAACAGCTAAGAGCAGCCAAGCAGTGGGCATGGCTGCTACTACCAACGCCGATATTTTTGAGCCAGTTTTGGCTATTTATGTGGGCACCCATCAATGGCCAAGGCGTACAAACGGCGATGGGTTATTTCCTGTTTCCATTGATGATGGTGTTGTTTGGTTGTGTGCTATTCGGTGAAAAGCTTAGCCGCTTACAATGGTTGGCGGTAGGCTTTGCTGCGCTTGGCGTTGGCAGTGAGATTGTACGGACCCAAAGCGTGTCTTGGGCAACACTTTGGGTGTGCGGTACTTATCCGCTGTATTATATTATTCGCCGTCTGCAAGGCATTGGTGCGATAACGGGCTTACTGGTTGATTTGACTATTTTTGCACCGTTTGCTTTAGGGTATTTATGCTTTATAGCGCCAAGTAGTTTGAGCTTAGTTGGCGGCTCAGGCTTCTTTATTATGATGCTAATAGGACTAGGTATCTTAAGCGTGCTGGCGATGAAAACCAACGTCGATGCCAGTCAAATGCTACCAGTCAATGTGTACGGCATGATGAGCTACCTAGAGCCGGCGCTGCTATTTATCTTAGCGATTACGGTGCTGGGTAATCCGTTTGAGTCAGCGATGCTCTATAGTTATGGGCTGATCTGGTTAGGCATTGCGTTTTTAATTATTCATGGTTTTCGTCAATTGCGTAAAGCCAGTCAAGCAAAAAAGGCTTCGCTAAAAATTAAAACCGCATAACATTTAAAATTAATAAAACTAAAAAAAGGACGGCTTATAAAAGTCGTCCTTTTTGTATTAAACCACTATAAATGACTTAACCCAAATGCTGTTTAAAGCCGCGCTGCTTATCACGCTCCCAGTCGCGATCTTTTAAGGTTTTACGTTTATCATGCTGCTTTTTACCAACGGCAAGTCCGATCTGACACTTCACCATTGAGCGCTTCCAGTAGCAGGATAAGGGCACGCAAGCATAGCCTTTTTGATTAACTGCGCCGTAAAGCTTATCGATCTCGCGGCGATTAAGTAGTAGCTTACGCGTGCGCGTGGTGTCAGGGTTGACGTGCGTAGAGCTGGAGATTAACGGCTGAATATGGGCACCAAACAAAAAAGCCTCATTATTACGAAAGATAATATAAGCTTCGGTAATGGTCATTTTGCCGGCGCGAATGGACTTGACCTCCCAGCCTTGCAGTGACAATCCTGCCTCAAAAGTCTCTTCAATAAAATACTCGTGCCGCGCTTTTTTATTACTGGCAATTTGGTTGTCCGGTTTTTTAGATTTTTTTGACATAATTTCTCCCTCAAAACGTTAAGTTGCTGTTTTAAATGTGCTGACTTGAACTTAACGCTTTAGTCTTACTGTTCCTCATCCTAACCCACTAATGTCATCATTAGCTTGTGGTTATAAAACGGATGAGTCGAGCGAGTATTGTAACAAATCGATAGTTAAAAAGGGTAAAGCGAGCTTAGGACAAATGTAGTCGTTACTATTGTAGTCTAAGCTCGCAAAAGCGAATAAACTGAGTGTTCAATCACTGCTAAATTTGCTAGGATACGCATACTATCAACGATTATATTAGCCTTGCTATGAACCCATCATCTACACCTAAAGCTTCTAAGCTACATACCAAAATCCTCTATCCTGGCACCTTTGATCCCATTACCACCGGTCACGTCGATTTGGTCAAACGCGCGACTAAATTATTTGATGAAGTGGTCATTGCTGTGGCTTCAGGCCATCATAAAAAGCCGCTATTTAGTTTTGAGGAGCGGGTACGGTTGGTGGAAACAGTATTTGCGGATCTGCCGCAAGTCTCTGTCGTTGGGTTTGAGGGTCTGCTGGTGGACTTTATGCGCGAAAAGGGAGCAACTGCTGTTTTGCGCGGCTTGCGCGCGATGTCAGATTTTGAATATGAGTTTCAACTGGCCAATATGAACCGCGAGCTCGATGAAAATTTTGAGGCAGTGTTTTTGACCCCCTCTCAGAACTATTCATTTATCTCATCGACTATGATTCGCGAAATCGCTAAGCTTGGCGGCGATGTCAGAAAGTTTGTACCAGAATGCGTCTCGCAGGCCTTTATCGATAAGTTGGCGATTCAGACTGAATAGATTAGCAAGTATTGGCTTTTATCACTAACGAAGCGTATTTTTAAAACGGTAACCACAAAATCATAAAGGGGTAGGTCATGGCGTTATTAATCACTGATGAATGCATCAACTGTGATGTCTGCGAGCCGGCTTGCCCAAATGAGGCCATCTCCGAGGGCGATGATATTTATGTCATTGATCCTGACTTATGCACCGAATGCGTCGGTCACTTTGATGAGCCGCAGTGCGTGGTGATATGCCCGGTGGATTGTATTCCCAAAGATCCAGATCATGTTGAGACTGAAAGTGACTTATTGGCCAAATACAAGCGTATTACGGGTCAATAAATATTGATAAGCGATTGATGACGTTTGGGTTTACAACGCTTTAGGGACGATACGATGACCAAAAAAACCACGACCGCCACAGCTATCCTAGCAACGAATGAGTTTGATCAGCAACATCTTTGGCATCCATATGCCAGCTTACCACCCACCTATTCCAATATCGTTATCGATCGCGCTGAAGGGATTTATATCATTACTGAAGACGGCACGCGCCTGATTGATGGTATGTCGTCATGGTGGGCGAGCGTCCATGGCTACAATCATCCTAAGCTAAATGACGCACTGACTCAGCAGCTGGGTAAAATGGCGCATGTGATGTTTGGTGGCTTGACCCATCAGCCAGCGATCGATCTGGGCAAAAAGCTACTCGATATTGTGCCTTCTGGTCTCGATGCGATTTTTTATGCTGACAGTGGCAGTATCGCCGTAGAAGTGGCACTAAAAATGGCGCTGCAATATCAAGTAGCTGCTAAGCGCCCAAACAAGCAACAGTTTGCCTCGACCCATTCAGGCTATTACGGTGATACGTGGCACGCCATGAGTGTCTGTGATCCTGTCAATGGGATGCACAGTCTGTATGGCAAGCAGCTACCGATGCAGCATTTTGTCTCAGCACCGCCACTTGGCTTTGATCGCGCATTGACGGCAGATGATCGTGAGTCATTAGCTCAGTTTTTTGTAGAGTATGGTGAGCAGCTGGCAGGTTTTATCATTGAGCCAATTATTCAGGGCGCAGGTGGTATGCGTTTTTATAGCCCTGAATATTTGCGGCTATTACGCGCACTTTGTGATAAGTACAATGTACTCTTGATAGCGGATGAGATTGCTACTGGATTTGGGCGTAGTGGAAAGTTATTTGCCTGTGAGCATGCCAGCATTACCCCTGACATCATGACCATTGGTAAAGCGCTGACGGGTGGCTATATGACTTTTGCCGCAACGCTCTGTACTCGTCATATTGCCGATACCATTCATAATAGTGACTGTCCAGCGCTGATGCATGGCCCGACTTTTATGGGTAATCCGCTCGCCTGTGCGGTCGCCTGTGCATCGATTGATTTGATCCTGTCTTATGATATCGAAACGCGTACTGCCAATATGCAACGTACGATGGAGCAAGACCTGACGCCAGCTGCGCAGCTGGCAGGTGTTGCCGAGGTACGTTGTTTGGGGGCAGTTGCTGTGATTGAGTTGTATGAAGCGGTTGATATGCCCATTTTTCAGTCTTTATTGATTGATCATGGCATCTGGGTCAGACCCTTTGGTAAGTTGGTATACATCATGCCGCCTTATGTGGTTACAAATGACGAGCTGACCACCTTATGCCAAGCGCTGCTAAAAGTAGTACGTAAATATTTAGAACATCGAGGTTAACCATGAGCGTGCTATTTGTATCCGGCATTGATACCGATATCGGCAAAACCTATGCCACGGGTCTACTTGCCAAAGCGTTGATGCAGCAGGGTGTGAACGTTATCACGCAAAAATTGGTGCAAACAGGCATCAGTAAACAAGCAGATGGCGAACTAGGCATTGCGGATGATATTTTAAGTCACCGTCAATTGATGCAGATGCCATTACAGCCATGCGATCTGGACTTTACCACCTGTCCTTATCGCTATGAGAAGCCTGCGTCACCGCATCTGTCCGCAGCATTGGCCAATCAGCCTCTTAACATCAATGTGATTACTGATGCCACCAAAGCACTACAAGCCGATTATGAGATGGTGTTGCTTGAAGGGGCAGGCGGGCTACTGGTACCGATAAATGAGCAACTATTAACCTTGGATTATATCGCTGAGCAAGGCTATCCTATCGTCTTGGTCACCTCTGGCCGACTGGGCAGCATCAATCATACGTTACTAAGCTTAGAAGCCATAAAATCGCGCGGCTTAATGATCCATAGTGTGATTTACAATCATATCCATGATGATGCTGAGCAAACGGATGCTGAGATTGCAAATAGTACCATTGATTTTTTGCAGGCGTATTTGGCGCGCTATTATCCCAAAGCGCACTGGCTGGTTTTGGCCAAACAAGCAAATGAACATTCAGATGATGCTGACATAGCCTTGCCAACAGCGTTTATCTAAGTGTTTAAAATGCTTTTAAGGTCATTAAAGTCATTCTAAAAATAAGCTGAAAAGACATTCCCATACAGGCGTTAGTTTTGCTATACTAGCGCGCTTGGTAGACTAGGCAATCGCCGCTGCATACTGTTTGTTATTTTTAATAGATAGAATTGCAGGGGAGGAAAGTCCGGGCTACATAGGGCAGCGTGCCAGCTAACGGCTGGGCAGAGTAATCTGACGACCAGTGCAGCAGAGAGTAGACCGCCTCACATCAGCATGTGAGGTAAGGGTGAAAGGGTGCGGTAAGAGCGCACCGCGTGAATGGCAACATCTCACGGCAAGGTAAACTCCACGCGTAGCAAGACCAAATAGGCATCGGTATGGCGCGGCCCGCGTTCGATGCGGGTAGGTTGCTTGAGCGTATTAGCGATGATACGCCTAGAGGAATGATTGTCCACGACAGAACCCGGCTTATCGGTCTGCCAAACCTATTTTGCTTATTAGGTTTGCTAATTTATTTCAGCAGTTAAAGCAGTTTTTTTGCAAAAAATGTCAGATTGGGGTTGACGCAAGTCGATGCTATCGGTATTATACCGAGCCTTAAATGGCGATGTAGCTCAGCTGGTTAGAGCGCACGACTCATAATCGTGAGGTCAAGAGTTCAAGTCTCTTCATCGCCACCATATTCAAAAAAGCCAATCCTTAGCGGTTGGTTTTTTTTTGCCTGAAATTTTACCTCAAGCATAGAGTCGACAAATCGTGTTGCGCCGTTTGTTAATGGTATCAGGCCTTTCTTTATTTATAATCAATGTTTATACTCAATCGAGAATGACTCCATCAAAAACGCTCGTTTTTTGTTATGCACCAATCTTGTCAAATAAAATCGCCTTACTTTAGAGCCAAAAACTGCTAGAATACCTGCACGTATAAGTACGTTGTAATAAATGCTAGAGACGCGATTTTGCAACTAACAACTACGATCCAATCATCCTTTATTTAGTAGGCGCTTTGTGACTGCATTAGCCAATATTCGTAATTTTTCTATCATTGCCCACATTGATCATGGCAAGTCGACCCTTGCTGATCGTTTTATTCAGATGTGCGGCGCGCTGCAAGATCGTGAGATGCAGGCGCAAGTGCTTGACTCTATGGACATCGAGCGTGAGCGCGGTATCACCATTAAAGCGCAGTCGGTCACGCTATATTATGACCATCCTAATGGTGAGCGTTATCAGCTAAACTTTATTGATACGCCAGGTCACGTCGATTTTTCTTATGAAGTATCGCGCTCATTAGCGGCTTGTGAAGGCGCGCTGTTAGTCGTTGACGCGGCGCAAGGCGTTGAGGCGCAGTCGGTTGCCAACTGTTATACCGCAGTCGATCAGGGCCTAGAAGTCATGGCTGTCCTTAACAAGATTGATCTACCGCAAGTGGAGCCTGAGCGCGTTATTCAAGAAATTGAAGATATTATCGGCATAGAGGCAATCGATGCCCCTCGTGTTTCTGCCAAGTCAGGCTTGGGCGTGGAGGCGTTATTAGAGGCGCTAGTTGAGCGTATCCCAGCACCGACAGGCGATCGCGACGCGCCGCTACAAGCGCTCATTATTGACTCTTGGTTTGATAGCTATTTGGGTGTTGTGTCTTTAGTGAGAGTCCGTGAAGGTACTGTGCGTAAGGGCGATAAGATTTATATCAAATCGACCCAAGAATCGCATCCGGTCAGCTCAATTGGTGTATTTACCCCTAAGCCTTTAGATACTGGTATTTTAGAGGCGGGTGAAGTTGGCTTTATCATCGCTGGGATCAAAGATATCGCTGGCGCGCCAGTAGGGGACACTATCACTCATGAAAAAACGCCTGACGTCGATCGTATTCCAGGGTTTAAGCAAATCACTCCGCAGGTCTATTCAGGGATGTTTCCGGTAGATTCTAACGATTTTGAAAAGTTCCGCGAAGCGCTGAAAAAACTGCAAATCAATGATGCGTCACTGTTTTTTGAGCCAGACACTTCTGATGCGCTAGGGTTTGGTTTTCGCTGCGGCTTTTTGGGTATGCTGCACATGGAGATTATCCAAGAGCGTCTTGAGCGCGAATATGACTTGGATCTAATCACCACAGCGCCTTCGGTTATCTATGAGATAGAAAAGAAAGATGGCGAGGTGATCTACGTTGATAATCCATCAAAACTCCCTGAGCCCAACAATATCGAAGAGTTTCGTGAGCCGATAGCGCGCTGTCAGATATTAGTGCCGCAAGACTATCTGGGTAACGTTATGACCCTATGTATTGAGCGCCGCGGTGTACAGGTCGATATGCGCTTTATGGGTAAGCAAGTACAGCTTATTTTTGATATTCCAATGGCCGAGGTGGTCATGGATTTCTTTGATCGACTCAAGTCAGTCTCACGCGGCTTTGCATCCTTAGATTATAACTTTGAGCGCTATCAAGTCGATAAACTGGTCAAGGTTGATGTGCTGATTAACGGCGATAAAGTCGACGCCCTAGCGATGATTGTGCATCAAGATCAAGCGCGTTTCCGTGGTAATCAGCTAGTGGGTAAGATGAAAGAGCTGATCCCGCGCCAGATGTTCGATGTCGCAATTCAGGCCGCGATTGGCAGTCAGATTATTGGTCGTAGCACGGTCAAAGCGATGCGTAAAGACGTCTTGGCTAAGTGTTACGGCGGTGATGTTTCGCGTAAGAAAAAGCTGTTATCTAAGCAAAAAGCAGGTAAAAAACGCATGAAGCAAGTAGGTAATGTGGAGATACCACAAGAAGCCTTCTTAGCAGTATTGCAGGTCGATAGTTAATAAATCATTACGACTACCGATGGTTTGATATCAGAATAGTTACGGTTTTAAACGAAGCGATAAAGTGAATGTGGCAAAATGAGTCATTTTTTGATAGCTGAAGGGCACTTTGATGGATTTTGATTTTAACTTAATTTTAGTGCCACTAACGCTAGGTTTAGGGCTGATTTGGCTATTAGATAAACTGGCCTTGAAGCAACGAAAAACGCGTGGTCCCGGCGAAGAAAACCTACTAGTGCGCTGGGCCTATGACTTTTTTCCAGTACTGGCAGTGGTCTTAATTGTACGCTCTTTTTTGATTGAGCCTTTTAATATTCCATCCTCTTCTATGGTGCCGACGCTATATACTGGCGATTTCATTGCGGTAAATAAGTTTGCTTATGGCGTGCGCTTGCCTTTAACTTATAGTAAAGTTATTGATACAGGTGATCCTGAGCACGGCGATGTCGCTGTATTTCGTTATCCTGAAAATCCAAGTGTGCATTATATCAAGCGCGTTATTGGCCTGCCGGGTGATACAGTCAGTTATGACAATGGTACTCTTGCTATCAATGGTACAGAGGTAAAAACAGAGTCTGTCGACTTTGCTGCCAATCCGGAATTGACCTCACAGCTGTATCCAGCAGGTCAGATTGCGCCAGGTGAAGTGCTAACTGACGCCGAAGCGATGAGAATGGGGCAGTTAGAAGAAGAGCAAGCGCAGTATTTTAAAGAGACGCAAGGCGAGCATGAGCATCTGGTTCGCTATCTAAAAGGCATGAACAGCTCACAATATGCGCCTTTTTTACAGCAGCAAGCGTCAGAGGTAGTGAGCTCGGCTGGGAATCAGTGGCGTATCACGGTTCCTGAAAATGAATATTTTGTCATGGGTGATAATCGTGACCGCAGCTTAGATGGCCGTTTTTGGGGATTTGTTCCTGATGAGAACTTAGCCGGAAAAGCTGTTTATATTTGGATGCATAAGCCGCCTGGTCTAAGTATGCCAACTTTTGATCGCAATGGCTCCATCGACTAACGATACCAGCTTACTCAGCTTACCCATTTTATATAGGAAGCGTAAGGATGAAGCAAAACAGTTTATCTGCACAGCGCGGCAGTGTGACTAGTATAATTTTATTATTAATCATTATCGTCATAGCAGGTAAGCTAACCTTAGCTATTGCGCCTGCGCAAGTGGGCGATTATCAATTGACGAAGCTATTAGCGGCTCAGTTAAAAGAAGCGAATGCTAATAACGAGACATCGACTCAGTATATTGAACGCGTCAATAGACAACTGAATATCAACGCTTACTACGATACTGTAGCCCAAGATATTTTTACCTTTACGAATAAAAAACCAGGACAATTGGCGATTTATAAAAATTACCAAGAAACCAATAACTTTTTTGCAAACGTTGATATCGTCAATCGCTTTGAAGGCGATATCGATGGGACGTCAGCAGAATAAGCACTCACTAAGCTGCTATATTAATACGATAAAAGGATAGCCAAAAGCCACGCATGAAATCAAATCCGCCGCAGCATAAAGCAAAGCCCGTGCCTGCTAGTCATAAAACAAGCACCGTTACTGACGCGCTAACATTAACCCCAAGTTTTATTCAGGGCTTAGAAGTGCTGATGCGCAAGCTTGGATATGTTTTTAATGATCCAAGCTTACCTAAGCTGGCTTTGACTCATCGCTCTTTTGATAGTAAAACAAACTACGAGCGCTTAGAGTTCTTAGGGGATGCGCTGCTCGGAATGATCGTAGGTGAAGCTCTATACCATCGTTATCCTACGCAAAACGAAGGACGCCTGACACGTATGCGCGCGACTTTGGTTCGCCAAGAGTCGCTGGTCATCATAGCGCAAAACCTAGAGCTGTCGAATCATCTCATACTCGGTGTTGGCGAGCGTAAGGGCGGCGGTCGTAACCGTGCTTCTATTTTAGCCGACGCGGTAGAGTCATTAATCGGCGCGATATATCTCGATAGTCAAGATATTAATATTACCCGTAATTGCGTGCTGGATTGGTATGGTGAGCTGATAGAAAACGTCAATGAACAAAAAGTGCTAAAAGACGCCAAAAGCCGTCTGCAAGAATGGCTACAATCTAAGCAGTTCGAGCTTCCGGTTTATGAATTAATAGAAACTCGCGGTAACGCTCCGCATCAGATTTTTGTTGTTCGCTGTCAGGTAAATATCAGTCAGTGCCCTGATGTGACTGAGTCTGGCGAGAGTCGCCGTATCGCCGAACAAAAAGCAGCTGAGCTGATGATCAATCAGTTGCACAAACTCCCCAAAGCGATAAAAAAACGCCCTTAAGATAAGCCTTACTCTTTACTCTTATCCTTTTATAACTATCCTTAAAGTATCAATTCTTTTACTATAAAAGTCATTACTTTAACCTTAAAGATAAAGCCAATAATATGAGCCAAAATAACGAAACTGAGCCAAATACCGAAATTAACACGCCTAAAAACAGTAGAAAGATAGGCGAGTCGTTAGCGGCTGTGCAATCACAAACAGCTAATGATGCTGACAACAGTGCCGAGACACTAAACACTACTGATAATGACGACGCAATCGATAGTTTCTTTTCAGCGAATAGTCACAACGACATTGCAGAGAACTTCAAAGCCGGTTATGTGGCCATTGTCGGACGTCCAAACGTAGGTAAGTCGACGCTGATGAACCATCTTTTGGGTCAAAAGCTCTCTATTACCTCACGTAAACCGCAGACGACGCGCCACCGTATTCATGGTATTTTGAGTACCAATGAGATGCAGGCGGTGTTCGTGGATACCCCAGGCATTCATCACAATGAGGTGCGCGCGATCAATGAGCGCATGAATAAGGCGGCATTATCAGCCTTAGTAGATGTGGATTTGGTACTGTTTGTAGTAGACTCAGATCAATGGCGTGAAGATGATTTATTGACTCTACAAAAGCTGGGTGAGACTGACCTAAAAATCGTTTTGATTATCAATAAGGCCGATACCCTAAAAGATAAGGGCGTGATATTACCGTTAATCGAAACGTTCAATGAAAGCTTCGATTTTGCCGATATCGTACCGGTTTCTGCTTTGAAGAGCCAAAACCTAGACCGCCTGCAAGAAGTTATTGCTTCGCATTTGCCCGTTGCAGATCCTATTCACGATCTGGAGCAAATCACCGATCGCTCAGAGCGTTTCTTAGCTAGTGAAATTATCCGCGAAAAAATTATGCGTAGCGCCGGAGATGAAGTACCCTATGATCTGACGGTACAAATTGATGGCTTTAAAGATGAAGCGGCGCATAAAGACCCTAAAACCGGGCGTCCTCGCAAAGCTATGACTTTTATTGATGCAACTATCTTTGTCGAGCGTAGTGGTCAAAAAGCCATTGTCATTGGCGAGAAAGGTCAGCGCATTAAACAAGTGGGTATAGACGCTCGCAAAGATATGGAGCTGCTGTTTGACAAAAAAGTCATGCTCACGCTTTGGGTTAAAGTCAAACGCGGTTGGTCAGATGATGAACGTGCTCTAAATAGCCTAGGGTATTAATAAAAGCTGTCACTCAAGTAACACTCTAATTGACGCTGAGGTAATAATAGATGCGCAATGAAGCATTAGTCGGTTATTTATTACATCAGCGCTCCTACCAAGAAAAACGCGCGATCTACTACCTTTTTTCTCAGCAGCATGGCGTCGTACATGGTATTGGCAAAAAAGGCGCGCCGCTATTTGCACCACTACAGCTGTTTGCTACCGGTAAGCGCGATCTTAAGACTTTTAGCCAAATTACCCTCAGTCAGCTCGATCGCCTATTAAATGATGAGCCTACTCCCGCAACAAACCAGTCATCAGCAGTAACATCGCCAGCTGCTCATAACCCACACTATGGTCAAATCCGCGGTCAACAGCAATACGCGGCTTTATATCTCAACGAGATATTATGGAAGCTACTTCCTAGCGAAGATCCTATGCCAGTGCTATGGCAACATTATCAAGATAGTTTAAATTTGCTCAAACAGCCATTAACAGCCGATGAGCTGCGCTTGTGTCTACGTCAATTCGAGCAGCACTTATTTAAAGAGTTAGGCTTTGCACTGAGCTTAACGCAGGATAGTAACTTAGAAGCTATCGAGGCAGAGACTAGCTATCGATTCTTAGCTGATACTGGTTTTGTACCAGTGGTAGCAGAGGAGTCAGCAGACCTTTCTTCCTCAGCAGCCGCTTTGTTTCGTGGTCAAGAAATACTGTCAATGACTCAGCTCGGTATCGAAAGCTCAACTTTGAGCTCATGGTCGCGCTTACATCGTCAACTTATCGATCAGCTACTCGATTATCAGCCGCTACAAAGCCGTCTGTTGTGGCAGCAGCAACAGCGTTATCAATAACTTCTCTTCTGTTTAGAAACTTAAAAAAATGACTAACAGCCAGTTGGATGAGCGGCGTCAGGTTTGTATTTCACAATACCGCCTTGGTTAAAAGATATTTGATACTTACTTTGATTGTAGCTGGAGGTAGGACAGTATTTGATATGACCAAAAAATCCTCGAGGCCTACCGCTATCGCCCCAAAACTTAATATAGTGCCGATTACCTGCTCGCAGATGCAGCTGCGCATACCTAGGAGACAAGCGCTGTTGCTCTAATAGCTCATCTGTAGAAATATCGAAGTGCTGATTATCGTTGTGGTCAAAGAATAGTAACATCGCTTTATTGCTATTTTTATGACAACGTCCTGCTGAATCCGATAAACAAACAATTAGATTTTGACGTCTTAAATAGCTCTCCGCTTTTGCAGTAGCTAACATAGAGCTTATGTCGTATCTGATGCGCTTGGACTCCATATTGGCTAACTGAGTTAATATAGATGGCGCAGCAATGATGGCTATTATCGCTAAAACACAGACAGTTACGATAAGCTCTACTAAGGTAAAACCCTGATCCTTTTGAATCTGGCATGAGCGTCGCTCGATAGTGTAACTTAGAATGAAAAAGATAAATAATACTAAAATTAATATTAATATAAACGAATATGTTAGTAATGGATGATTTAAAGAGTACATGATTTCTTACCGCCCTGAGCTAATTGCTAATTAATAGGGGAATGCGGTCTACAGTAAATCTTAAATAAATGAGTAAAGCCTACAGCGCACTACTGACATAGATTATATTTACGCACTGTATTTATCTTTAGTGATAGCACTATCTATTATTGGATAAATAATAAGTCCAATCCTAATAGGATTATTAGTGCTAGCAAGTGAAATAATGTTTACTAGTACATATAAGCAGAATATAGCCTAACTGTCAAAAAATGTTTCAATTAGTGAACTGAGCGTTTTATGAATAGAGAAAGCTACAAGGATGTATTAGAATGCTCAGATACAACAAATAAAGAAGTTGATATTATTTAGGTAGGTTTAGTAACCATAAGTCTAAGGTCAAAAACAAAAAGATTGTGGTTATGTCAGTTAATATCAGGAATGTATCTCAAGTTTGTTTTAGTTACCCTATTATCATGTAATAATGTGTAGCTGCCTGATAAAAAAAGTTGTAAACTGAATTAATAATCGCTAAGCTACTTCCTAATTACTTTTGTTGTATAATGACACATTCGTGATAGGTGTGTAGTTAACATATCTTAGGAAGTGGTATGACTTGTTTTATCCACTTAAATTATCCTTTGGAGGAAGCTCATGAAATTGAATAAAATCGCTCTAGCTCTGTTCGCTGTAACAGCTGCTCCACTAGCGGCTAACGCTGGTGTTACTATCAGCCCGGTGCTATTAGGCTATCACTACAGCGAAGGCGCTGATGATGACCAAGCTGATTTACTAAAAGATTATAGTGGCAATGGTAATAGTTACTATAAAGAAGACGGTCTATACACTGGTGCCGCTTTAGGTATCGAGCTAACGCCTTCTACTCAGTTCCAAGTAGAGTACGGTGTGTCTAACACTGACGCTATTACTACAGATGCTGGTGGTAACGATCTTGGCGATTCTTACGATGCAGAGCAAGAAATGATCTCTGGTAACTTCTTAGTTGGTTTTGAAGAATTCAGTGGCTACACTGAAAATGCATTCAAGCCATACATGCTAGTTGGTGCCGGTCAATCTGACATCGAAATCGAAGACGAAGACGGTAACAAAGTTTCAGGTACTAAAGACACTATCGGTAACTTAGGTCTAGGTGCTATGTACCGCATCAATGACGCACTAAGCTTACGCGGTGAAGCTCGTGCTATCCATAACTTCGATAACAACTGGTGGGAAGGCATGGCCTTAGCTGGTCTAGAAGTTGTACTAGGTGGTCACTTGAAGCCTACCGTAGCAGTACCACCAGTGGTAGAGCCTGACGTTTATGTACCGCCAGTAGTCGTTGTAGAAGAAGATGTAGACTCTGACGGTGATGGTGTTGTTGATTCACTAGACGCTTGCCCAGGTACACCAATGAACGTCGTCGTTGACGAACGTGGTTGCCCAGTCCCAGTAGATATTACTGATGAGTTGAAAATGGAGCTACGTGTATTCTTCGATAACGATAAGTCTAACATCAAAGCACAATACCAGCCTGAAATTGCTAAAGTAGCTGAGAAGATGCGTGAGTATCCAAACTCAACTGCACGTATTGAAGGTCATGCTTCAAAAACTGGTCCATCAGCACGTTATAACCAACGTCTATCTGAAGCCCGCGCTGTAGCAGTTAAGTCTATGTTGACTAACGAGTTCGGTATCGCACCAAACCGTTTATCAACAGTAGGCTACGGTTACGACCGTCCTATCGCTGATAACGATACTGAAGAAGGTCGCGCTATGAACCGTCGTGTTTATGCCATCATCACTGGTGACAAAACAATGACTGTAGAACAAACTAAAGACATGGTTGTTCAGTAAGTAGCAATTTGATATCTTAATTGTTATAAAAAAAAGCCACCTTTAAAGGTGGCTTTTTTCGTTGCATAAAAAGTAATGATATAAATAACTTAATGCAAAAAAGTATTTGCATTAATGTTATACTATCCGCCCAAACATTTTGCAAATGGACAAGTCCCCTATTATTGCTGCTATTTAGCAATAGATTTGTCACTATCAGCACTTTACGCGGTAAGCCTTACGCCAAAAAGATCTTTATGGCGCTAAATGTATTATTTAGTGCCCTAAATCGAAAATTACGGCGTCTATGCCTCCTAATTAATCGTATGCAAATGACGATTGACTACTATCTTCGTAAAGCTTTTGCTAAATTGGTAAATAAAATTTATCCAGTAGCATAGATGGCTACTGTATTTTCTTAAGACAAAACGAGCATTTTATATGGCGAACGATATTAAACACTTGCGTAATATTGCAATTATTGCCCACGTTGACCACGGTAAAACCACTTTGGTTGATAAGTTATTACATCAATCAGGTACTTTTGGCGATCGTGCTAACATTGCCGAACGTGCGATGGACTCTGGTGATATTGAGCAAGAACGTGGCATCACCATTTTAGCTAAAAACACAGCGATCAGATGGACAGATAACTCTGATGATACTGAATATCGTATTAACATTGTCGACACCCCAGGTCACGCCGACTTTGGTGGGGAAGTTGAGCGCGTCATGTCGATGGTCGATTGTGTATTGTTAGTCGTTGACGCTGTTGACGGTCCTATGCCGCAAACTCGCTTCGTCACGCAAAAAGCATTTGAACAAGGCCTAAAACCTATTGTCGTTATCAATAAAATCGACCGCCCAGGTGCGCGTCCTGATTGGGTTATGGACCAGATCTTTGATCTTTTTGATAACCTTGGCGCAACTGATGAGCAGTTGGATTTCCCGGTGGTATATGCCTCAGCGTTAAACGGTATTGCTGGTCTGGATGCTGATGATCTGGCTGAAGATATGACGCCGTTGTTTAAAACCATTGTTGATGTAGTACAGCCGCCACAAGTGGATGCTGACGCACCATTTCGTATGCAAATATCTAGCCTCGATTACAACAGCTTCGTAGGTGTTATCGGTATTGGCCGTATTCAACGTGGTAAAGTGTCTACCAATACACCAGTTACTGTCATTGATAAGCATGGTAAGACACGTAACGGCCGTATCTTAAAAATTATGGGCTACCATGGCCTCGATCGTATTGAAGTGGAGAATGCGCAAGCGGGTGATATTATTTGTATTACGGGTATTGATGCACTAAATATCTCTGATACTATCTGTGATCCAAATCATGTCGAAGCACTACCAGCATTGACTGTGGATGAGCCAACCGTTTCGATGAACTTCCAAGTGAATAACTCACCATTTGCAGGCCGTGATGGTAAGTTTGTGACTTCTCGTAATATCCGGGAGCGTCTAGAGCGTGAACTGATTCATAACGTTGCTCTGCGCGTGGAAGATACTGAATCTCCAGATAAATTTAAAGTCTCTGGTCGTGGTGAACTGCATTTGTCAGTATTGATCGAAAATATGCGCCGTGAAGGGTTTGAGATGGGTGTATCTGGCCCAGAAGTTATCGTCAAAGAAGTCGATGGCAAACTACAAGAGCCTTATGAAAACGTCGTTTTCGATATCGAAGAAGAGCACCAAGGCGCTATCATGGAACAAGTTGGCTTGCGTAAAGGCGAGATGACCAATATGGAGCTTGATGGTAAAGGTCGTATGCGTATTGAAGCGACTATACCTGCTCGCGGTCTAATTGGCTTCCGTTCTGAGTTTTTAACACTGACCTCAGGTAGTGGTATCATGACCTCAAGC
Source organism: Psychrobacter submarinus (assembly GCF_904846685.1). Classification (GTDB taxonomy): domain Bacteria; phylum Pseudomonadota; class Gammaproteobacteria; order Pseudomonadales; family Moraxellaceae; genus Psychrobacter; species Psychrobacter submarinus. Next base: position 282,013 of record NZ_CAJHBQ010000001.1, on the reverse strand, counting down.
TTCTCACATTATGGTCCACAAAAGATCGGTGATGTCGGTGGTCGTACTAACGGTGTGTTGGTTTCAATGGCTAATGGTACCTGTTTAGGCTTCGCTCTGTTTAATCTACAAAAGCGTGGTAAGTTATTTGCAGAGCCTCAGCTTGAAGTTTATGAAGGCATGATCGTCGGTCTAAACTCGCGTAATGATGATATGGCTGTGAACCCTACGACAGCTAAGCAGCTGACTAACGTTCGTGCTAGTGGTACGGACGAGGCGTTGACCTTGACGCCAGCGGTTAAGTTCACCCTTGAGCAAGCGCTTGAATTTATTCAAGATGATGAGTTGGTCGAGGTGACACCAAAAGCTATCCGTATCCGTAAGCGTTATTTGACTGAAAGTGAGCGTAAGCGTCACGGTCGTAAAAAGAACGCATAAACCTTGATTTGACTTAGTGTCACAATGCAAAAAGGCTAACCTCGTGTTAGCCTTTTTTTATGTCAAAAATTTATAATAGATAAGAGTAGTCAGCGAATAATAATTAACTGTGCATTGAGCTTGCAACGCTACTATTATTAAGGTATTGCTATTACTCACGTATTAACGCTACTAAGGAGTTACTACGACGTAGTCATTAGTATTAATCAAGATCTCTGAAGGCTGATCGACTACGATGCGCACCGTATTATCATCGACTGCTTGCGACTTGTAGTAGTTATCCTCGGCGACGGTACAGCCCAAACAGCGGCTCATGGCCTCCCAAGGCTCCACAAATAGTTTTTGCTGCGACTGATCCGCATTACCACCGACGACGGCGAAAGGCAGGCTAACTAAATAGGCGGCTGTACCAGTAACGGCGGCGACTAGTTGCAACGGCTTACCTACTACCGTATCGACTACCATAGTGTCATATGAAGGACCAAAATCTGTCTCGTCAATCTCGATTGCCGCTGAGGCTGGATTCATAGTGATAACTACAAGGCTGATACTAGTAAGAGCGGTTAAAAGCTTGGACTTAACAGCATGTTGAAAGCGAGTTTTGACAGTCATGATGTCATCCTAAAATAAGGGTGGAAGATAGAGGCTAAGGCTATTGCTAAACGTTAGTATTATTGAGCACAACTACTATTAAACATAGCTACTATTAAACCAAGATGTTGGGCGATTAGCAATATAAATCCATGCGCTGCACCCTTGGCTTTATCATTAACGGCTTAATGAATCACTTTTGTCTTGACTACTTTTTATAAAGCTTTAGTGAGTCATGTAGCTAACGATTTGGCTTTGGTAGCGGTTGACACTCAGGGCAAAAGACACTCGCGCGCCCATTGAGCTTGATATTATCCAGAGTAGCGGCGCAGTTCGGACAATCTTCGCCTTGTCGTCCATAAACATTTAAGGTTTGTTGAAAGTAGCCTGTTTGGCCACTAGCTACCGTGAAATCGCGTAGAGTAGAGCCGCCAAGCGTAATGGCTTTATCTAAAATTGCTTTAATATGTTCAACCAGTAGCGCTATCTGCTCATAAGATAGGCTGTTAGCAGGAGTAGCGGGATGAATCGCCGATAAAAAAAGGCTTTCGGCAGCATAAATATTACCGACGCCCACTACGACTTGCTGCTCCATAATGACTGATTTAATCGGTCGCGTGATAGGTTTTTTGTTCGTTATCTTTTTCTTATCTATGTCATTTTTACTGGCACTGTTATCACTATTGCTGCGTTGAATGACCTGATATAGATAGTCGGTATTAAAATCATCAGATAGAGGCTCAAGCCCGAGGTGATCGAGTAGTTTGGTTTTATAATCGGCATACCAAAGTACCGCGCCAAAACGTCTTGGGTCGTGATAATGTAATTGACTAAGGGTATTATCTTCATTGCTAAAGGTGAGTATCAAATGGTCGTGCTTACGTTTTTCAGTACCATAAGCGCGCTGCTGCAGACTCCCTGACATACCTAAATGAATAATCAGCTTACGGCTATCGCTATTTGACTCCGTACTTTGTGATAACTGCGCTGATGGTACAAAGCTTAAAATCAAGTATTTTGCACGGCGTTCAACATTCTGTAAGCGGTAACCGGCCAAGGTTTGCAAGTCATCAGGCATCTGCCAGCGCAGTTTAGGCTGGAACACTTGTACTGACTCTACAGTCTTATTAAGTAAAGGCGTAAGACTAGTCTTGGTCGTTTCGACTTCGGGTAATTCAGGCATAAGCGTTTATATCATGACCTTTAAAGGAATGGTTTTGAGTAGTTACCAGCACTAAAGCAGTGCTGTATTAAGGCGCAACCGCTCGGCGTGCGTGCAATATGCCAGGCTGTTGTTCAAGTTTGGCTAACAGTTTAGATAAATGCGCCAATCCTGCTACCTCAACATGGAACTTCAAAAAAGCAATATTATCATCGTTACTTGTGGTGTCCACTTGACGGATATTGACGCTTTCTTTATCGATGACTTGAGTCAAGTCGCGTAGTAAGCCACGGCGATCATACGCCTCGATGTGAATGTCTACAGGCTGATAACGCCCGGATTTTGCTCTCCAAGCTGCACTAACAGCGCGCTCAGGATCGCGCTCTATTAGACGTTCATATTCAGGACAGCCACGATTATGAATGCTGACGCCGCGTGATAAGGTGATATATCCTGAGATAGGTTCCCCTTGTATCGGATGACAGCAGCCTGCCAAATTGATCTCGATATTATCCAAACCTTCGATATAAATCTTATAGGCATCCGCTTTGCCCGTGGTTTTTGGGTCGATAGTAGGAGTGAACTCAGCTTTTTGCTTTTCAGGCTCTAAATGTAGCTGCCTGGAGATATGTCCTGTCAGCTGATTCAGACCAATCTCACCGGTGACTAAGCCGACGATAATATCGTCAGGAGTATTGACATGAAAAAACTGAGTGTAGTCATTCAGATCGATACTGTTTGGATGCACCGATAAGCGCTCAAGCTCACGGCTGAGCATATGTCGACCAATCTCAAGGTTTTTATCGCGGTCTTGCTTATTAAACCATTGACGTAGCTTGGAGCGGGCACGGCTAGTATGAATATAACCCAAAGAAGCAACTAGCCAGTCGCGATTAGGCTCGCGCGAAGCTTTGGTAATAATCTCCACTTGCTCGCCAGTTTTGAGCTGATAGGTGAGGGGCACATAACGCTGATTGACCCGAGCCGCTTGCGCGCGATTACCGACTTGAGTATGCACATAATAAGCAAAATCAAGCACAGTGGCATTCTTAGGCAGCTCTATAATGTCGCCATCACGGCTAAAGACGTAGATGCGCTCAAGCTCATCAAAATCAATGGCTTGTTCATCTTCATCAAAGTCATTTAGATCATACTCTACGTCGCTCTCATTATCGCCTTGAGCTTGATTACGCGCTTCGTTATTGATGGATAATAGCTGACGTAGCGAGCTAATTTTTTGGTTGAGATAGTTGTCCTTTTTATTCTTCAGCCCTTCTTTGTAGTTAACGTGCGCGCACATGCCAAGCTCAGCTTCAAAATGCATCTCGTTAGTACGAATCTGTATCTCAAGCGATTTATTCTCTGCGATGACAGCGGTATGTAGGGAGCGATAACCATTGGGCTTAGGGTTGGTAATATAGTCATCAAACTGCTCAGGGATATAACGCCACAAGCCGTGTACTAAGCCTAAGACGTGGTAGCAATCTGCAGGACTTTGGACTAAGACACGCAGCGCACGAATATCATAGAGCTGATCAAAAGATAAGCTTTTGAGCTTCATTTTACGATAAATAGAATAGATGTGTTTGACCCGACCTGAAACCTCGCCTACGATATCAGCATCGATGAGTGCTTGATTAAGCTTGCTCTCTACCCGCTGAATATAAGCTTCGCGCTCGCTACGTTTCTCAGATAATAGCTTGGCAATTTCTTTATAGCGATCAGGGGCAAGATAACGAAACGCTAAGTCTTCAAGCTCCCACTTAAGCTGAGCAATCCCTAATCGATGCGAGAGCGGCGCATAAATCGTCATGACTTCACGAGCCACGCGTTGTTGGCGCTCAGCGCTAGAAAAAGAGAGCTCACGCATTGCAAAGGTACGCTCAGCAAGCTTAATCAGCACTACTCGCACATCGTTAGTGACCGAGATCAGCATGCTATAGATATTAGAGAGCTGGTCGCGCTGTTTATTAATAAAGTGGTCTTCTAAGCGTTTGTTATTTTCAATAATAGCGGACAGCTTACCCATCGCTAATGTATCTTTGACTAACATGCGAATATCAGCGCCAAAGTTTTGCTCAATCTCAGCCAACGAAATCAGAGATTTACGCGCGCTTCGATAGAGCATCGCAGCGACTAAGGCGTCTTCGTCCTGATAGAGATAAGTGAGAATATCACTCATACCGATGCCAGTGACATAAGCTCCTGAGCGCTCAGACTCACTGGTATTCATACGGCTGCGAATAAACTCACAAGCTGCCGCCAAATTAGGAACTGAGTCTTGGCCGATACGTTCGGCGACATTATCTAGCCACGCCGGTACATCAATGTTGGCTTGGTCTAAATCTGGAAAATCTGTCGGAGTGTAGGAGTCCGCAGCGTAATCAGCTAGTTTTGGGTCGTGAGTATGATAAGCAAGCGCGGCTGAGCGATCAAATGTGGTATGCAGCTTATGAGTGGCCAATTGCTGCTTGATATCGAAAGGAATTTGCGCATAGCTATTAGCAGACTGGTGAGAGCGTTGGTTGGCAACCAATTGCGCCGCCAAGCTCGCACTATCTTCTTGGGTAGTTTGACCATCTACTAAGGGCAATCCTTCTCGAATCTTGACCATAGCTGGCTCCTTTTAGCTATTAAAGATTGTTGACAGCGATATTGGTAATCCATCATAAAAATGATCATCAATACCTATAAAACTTAAGCCAAGACAGCCGCCAAAATAGCAGCGGTTATAAAGCGGTGAGTCATCCTAGTTTGTGCTATGACGCTTTAGTTATAAGCTCAAGTAATAACTTTTATAAAAATACTAAAAAATCAAACTATAAGGCTTAGGGCTGCCAAACTCTTTTATTCCAGTTACTAGCATCAGTTACTAGCATTTAGTTAAGTAGCAGTTAAAGCAAATCATTCAAGAGTGCTTAAATATAGACTAAATGATAATTAAATAAATAGCTGTTGCAAAACCTTAGCAATTTTATGATAGCTGTCATGACTATTATCGCAGTTTGCTGCTATAACTCAAGTTGAGCTCTGTAATATTGCTACTCGTAAACATAATCTTTACGCCATAGAATATAACCCGGGCGCTTTAATAGACTTAGCAAAACAAGTGATTACGCAGATACTTTTTCAAACCTAGCAATCGATTCCACATGACCGGTGTGACAGAACATATCCATAACCCCTGCATGAGTCAGTCGATACCCTTGCTCAAGCAATGCCTTAGTATCGCGGGCAAGCGTCGCCGGATTACAGGAGACATAAACGATGCGCTGGGCATTGAACTTAGGTAGATACTGCATAATCTCCCAAGCGCCTGAACGCGGCGGATCGATAAGCAGCGCATCAAAGCCTTGGTTGGCCCATGGCTCAGTTGTGCAATCTTGGGTCAAGTCTTGACTATAAAACTCCGTGTTATCAAGACCGTTGCGCTTGGCATTAGTAGCGGCTCGTAACGTCATCTCCGCGCTGCCTTCCACGCCAATCACCAAGCCTGTCTCGCCGACCAAACGCGCTAATGGTAAGCTAAAATTACCTAAGCCACTAAACAGATCTAGCACGCGCTCGCCAGCTTTGAGCTCTAATAGATCACAAGCCAGCTTCGTCATTTGTCTGTTTACCGATAGATTGACTTGGGTAAAATCGGTCGGAATAAACTCATAAGTTAAGTCATATTCAGGCAACTGGTAATATAAACGGCCAAACTGCTCGCTCATATCGTCATCTGGGGTTAAAGCGATACGCTGAATGCTATCGACGCCTTTAGATTGTAGATATAACTGCCAATTGCGCGCGGCAAAAAAGGCTTTTAGCTTATCGATATCGGCATCTGATAAGGGCTCTAGATGACGGACAATCAGCGCTACCGGCTGTGTACCATCGGATAGCTCAGGAATATACTCACCCATCGCCAGCTCAAGCTGGGCAATCTTGTCACGGCTTTCGAGCATACTGATTAGCGTCTTTAAATTCTCAATCTCAAAACCGATACGTGGATCTAAAATATGACACTCGTTTAGCTCGGCCAAAAAGTTACTTGAACGCTCACGGAAGCCGACTAGCGCGGTTTCTTTTTTGGCGACATAGCGCACGCCAAGACGAGCCTTCGTACGATATCCTAATCTATCGCCAACCACCGGCTCTAACCACTGCTCCGGCTGCACATCAGCTTGATGCTCGAGCATCTCAGCCAGCACGGACTGTTTAAAGCTGATCTGACTATCTGGTTGCCAATGCTGCAAGTTACAGCCGCCGCAGACGCCAAAGTGCGGGCAAGGTGGCACTGCGCGCTCTGGATTGGGGTTGGCAGTAACCTCTATAGCATCGCCTTCCTCAAAGCTGGCTCGGCTATTGGTCAGCTTGACTAAGGCGCTCTCTCCTGGCAAAGCAAAGCTGACAAAGACTTTTTTGCCATGCTTATCTTCAAGGTGACCCTTATCTGCGCCAAAGCCATTACCATAGATGGCTACACCGCGACCATCATGAGAAAGACCGTCGATAGTAAAAGGTACTGGCGGTGCATCTTTTAAGCGCCGACGAGTCTTTGAGGACGGTTTCGATTTCTTTTTATTAGGCGGGGTGATAATCGCCTTGCTGTCTCTTTTATTAGAGCGAGTCTGAGCAGTAGCATCACTGCTATTAACATTGTTCTTAGTGTTTTGATCGTCGGTGGGCTGCATAAACCTGCCTTAGCAATAAATGATAAAAATAAGTAAAAATTGAAAATGGGTGTACTGGGTTAATAAATAGGGGATCAATAAATATGAGACTAATAAATACGGCCGATAGCTGATATCTTAGTTAGCATCACTTTTACTTAGCGTCACTAAGAAGGTAATGACCACTCATCAAGAAAGCTTTGATGACGCATGCGCCCATCGGCTTGCGTAAAGCCGGTCAGATAATCGCGGCTTTGCTGTTGCCACTCTATAAACCCTGTGGAGGAGAGCTGTCCAGTCAAGCGCAGCCAGCGCAAGTATATCAGCCAAGTGTTCATCACATCGGACTCGCAATATATCGATAGCGTCTGCCATTCCTCATTACTGACCAGCTCCCCAACCATACTACCATCGACATCCGTCTTGCCCGGCAGACCGTAGAGACTAGCGACCACATCCATCGCTTCACGTCGAGAGGCGCCATACTGACTAAACCGATCCATCAGATCCAAATGCCGAGTTTGGAAGCGATTGACATAATTGTTGAAGCGCATGTTTTTGATACGCTCGCCCTCTTCAAATAACCAAGGCGCTGAGAGGTCATATTGCATAGCCCGATAAATAAGCACAGGAATATCAAAACCTGAGCCATTCCAGCTGATCAGCTGTGGTAGCTTCTCTAAATCGCTAAAGGCGCGGAAAAACTTTGCTAGTATCTCTTTCTCACTGAAACTATCCGCTGTTAAGGAAAATAAAGAGAATTGACCGTCTTTGATATATAAAGCGGAGATACAGACGATACGCTGTAAGGGCAGGCGCATAAAATCATGCCCGGCTTCTTGGGTGCGAATAGCCGTCAGCGCACTTAAAGTATCAGCATCGTTGAGACTCGCCAATTGTGGATAGATACGACGGGCCGCCTCAGTATCAGCGATGGTTTCGATATCGAATACTAAGACGGGATTAGCGGGTAGGGCTTGGCTCATAAATAGTCCTGATGGCACTTATAATTGCGCTTAGCGCTATAATTGGTCGGCTATAACAGGCGATGCTATAAACACTCTTAATCTGAAGCACTATCATCAGCATCATTAACGTTATATAACCCAGTTGATAAGTATCGATCGCCACGGTCGCAAACGATAAAGGCTATCACCGCATCTGGATTGGCTTTGGCAACTTGCACAGCAGCCCAAGCTGCAGCTCCTGAGGACACACCAGCAAAGATGCCCTCGAGCTTGGCAAGCTTACGCATATAGACTTCAGCGATTTTTTGATCGACATCCATAACCTCATCGACCAAGTCAGCATTATAGATGCCCGGCATATAAGCAGCTGGCCAACGACGAATACCAGCGATAGACGCTTCTTCATCTGGCTGTAGACCGATGATTTGGATATCAGGATTTTGCTCTTTTAGATATTGACTGACGCCAGTGATGGTGCCGGTGGTACCCATAGAGCTAATAAAGTGGGTAATTTTACCGCCCGTTTGCTGCCATAATTCAGGGCCAGTCGTGAGATAATGCGCTTGACTGTTATCCGGGTTGTTGAACTGGTCTAGCACTATACCTTTGCCATCAGCTTGCATTTGTAAAGCCATATCGCGTGCCGCTTCCATACCTTCATCGACTTCAATCAACACAGCGCCGTAGGCCGCCATGGCGTCTTTACGCTCTTGGGTTGAATTGGTAGGCATCAATAGGGTAATCGGATAGCCGCGCATAGCCGCAACCATCGCCAAGGCAATGCCAGTATTGCCGCTAGTGGCTTCGATGAGCATATCACCAGGCTTTATGTCGCCGCGCTGTTCTGCTTGATAGATCATATTAAAGGCAGGGCGGTCTTTTACCGAGCCTGCTGGGTTATTGCCTTCAAGCTTGGCAAGCAGTTGAGTGCTGTCAGTCACCTCTTCTTGCGCAGGTAAACGCTGCAACCTGACCAGCGGTGTCTGACCCACGCAATCGGCAAGCTGTGTGACTTGAGTAATAAAATTAGCGTTGGCGGTAGACGACATGGGGCATCCTATTATAATAAAAGTTAATGTTGCAATGAGCGCTATTGTGAAGTGTTTTAGCTCATATTATTGGCTAGTGTGAAGGCAAAGGTATAGTGAATAATGAGCTTGCTACTGGCTGTGGCTAATCGCCAAAACGCTATAGCAAAGCTAATAAAATGTAGCGTGAATAAAAACTGGCCTTATTATATCATTTTGTTTTTGGCTACGCTTAGCGCATCATTAATTACTTGTGACCAAATGAGAATTAAGGGGCAAATTAAGGAGCAGGAGGATTGATTCACAGAGACGCTAAGAATACTGCTAAAATGGAATTTATTATCTCAATTGTCCTAGCAATCATTCGATCCATTCCTTTGAAGTGACCTATAGAGTCGTTGGAGTTTATTTTTAGCATGGCATATAAAAAACGCTTTGATACGAGTAGCGCTTACGGTCAGTTGATCCTACTGGTGTTTTTACCCATATGCATCCTAGCCGCAGTCGGCGGCATATTGGTATTTTATGAGACCATGCGCGCCTCTAACTCTGAGCAGCAAGCCTTAGCTGAGGCGGTGCTCATTCGCTATAAGCCGACTATCGCTGAGATTGCGCCAAAGTTACTAGAGCAGTCTCAGGGTTTAGCGGCTACGCAAACCAACTCGCTAGAAACTCAAACAACGCTCGCTGCTATACAAGAAAAGCTGAGCAATATACAGTCAGAGCAGCATGTGCAGCGTATCGCTATTATCGATGAGAGTAATCAAGTCTTAGCAAGTGTCGGTTACGGCGTAGAAGAACAGTGGCCGCAGATTAATCCTGCCAAGAGCGTTATGATGCAGCAGCCTACCGCCATAGGCACCGCTTATGGATTACCTCTAAGCGATTCTGCCGATCAAAGGCTGTGGCTGCTCATTGATATGGATAATGAGCCGCTATATTTGGCGCGTTACCGTATCGCTATGGCCTTAGCGATTACTGGTCTGCTTACTATTTTGATATTACTGCTTAGCCTCAATATCTATGCCAAGCGCTGGATAGCCCCTATTTATGAGCTGCGACTACAGCTGCAGCGTACCACCGTTGATAATTTATATAAGCCTATCTTGACCGAGTCTAACGGCGAGTTAAATTTGCTACAGCAAGATCTAGTCAGAACCTTGCGCCGCTTACATAGCAGTTTTCAGGAATTAAGAAACCACGCCGAACAGACCGAAGATGATTTGCGCCTAGCCTTTGATGAGATGGAAATGCAAAACATCTCGATTCGTAATGCCCGTGACGCTGCCATATCCACCAGTCAAGCCAAGTCGGCATTTTTGGCAAATATCAGCCATGAGCTGCGCACCCCGCTCAACAGTATTGACGGCTTTATTAATCTACTTGCTCGTCATGGCGAGCTTAATACTGAGCAAGATCTATATGTGCAGACTATTCGCAAGTCCTCGGCGCATCTATTAGCGCTGGTCAACGACGTGCTTGATTTCTCCAAAATAGAAGCAGGTAAGCTGGTGCTTGATCGTCACGAGTTTGATCTCTACAGCACTATTTATGATGTGGTCGATATGTTGTCTCCTGTCGCCGCTGAAAAAGGCTTGCGGATGGCGGTATTGTTCTATAATGATGTGCCTATGCAGATCGTAGGGGACGCTCTAAGACTCAAGCAAGTACTGACCAATATAGTAGGTAATGCCATTAAGTTTACTGATAATGGCGATGTGGTCGTGCGCGTCAGCTTGGACGACTATCAAGATAACTACCTAATGATTAGTGTGCAAGATAGTGGTAAAGGTATCTCAGAGGCCGACCAAAATATGCTGTTCCAAAGCTTTAGCCAAGGTGACCCTTCTATCACTCGGCAGTATGGTGGTACTGGACTTGGGCTTGTTATCTCAAAACAGCTGACTCGGCTGATGGGCGGTGACATTGGTTTTTATGATAATGCACAAGAAAATATCGCTAATAAGGGCGCGACTTTTTGGTTTAGAATGCCAACCCACGTTGATGTGTTAGAGGCGGCAAGCGAAAACACTATTTCGCTACCTATGCTTGCACCGCTAGCGGGAGCGGGCGACGAGTTTCATATGTTGGTGTGGATTAATCATACCGCCTCCCTACAGGTGCTCAAAGCTAGCCTACAGAATCTTCCTATCAAGCTGACTCAAGCCAACTCCTTGCCAGGCGTGCTTGAATCGCTAAAAGAGCAAGATAACTATTGGGATTGGGTGATCGTTGATAACGATAACCAAGATGATATGATGGCGCTACTCAAGCAAATCAGGCTACATTATCAAGGTAAGCTGGCAGTATTTGGCTACCAAGTGGCGGCTGATCAAGCCCTACTAAATCGCTATCATGCCGATATCTTGTATGAGCCATTGGATAAGCGCCAGCTCTACGCTATTTTAGACACTCAAAATAAAAAAGCGTTAGTACAAGTGCAAGAGCCGCGCTGGCAGGGAATCACGGTACTCGCTGTCGATGACCATCTGCCTAACCTTTTGGTATTGGACGCGCTTTTAAGCGAGCTTGGTATCCATGTCATCACTGCCAATAGTGGCTTTGAAGCGATAGAGCTGATCAGTAAACAGCAGGCTAGGCAAGCCAAAGCCAATAACAAAAGTGCCACTCAAAGCTTATCGAGTAAGACTCAGCGCTCAAAAGCAGAAGCGCGCGAGCAGCTCAGTAATGCGCCATCTTTATTGAAGTCAAGCACTGAAAAAACCGCAACAGAAAAAGCAACGACCACTCATCATGACATCGATCTGATATTTATGGATATCCAAATGCCGCGAATGTCAGGAAGAGAGGCTACCGAACAGATCCGAAAAATAGAAGCAGCAGACAGTCATATTCCTATTATCGCGCTGACGGCTCACGGCCTATCTGATGAGCGCGACCGCCTTATTGCTAGTGGTATAGATGATTATGTCGGTAAGCCTATTAGCCAGCCGCAGTTACTACAAGTGCTACAAAAATGGCTAGGGCGCGCCGCAACCAAGCATATGGCGACGAGTACTCAGCTGGCGCACACTAATATAGCGGATTCGAGTTTGGCCGATTTGAGTGCCAATAATGCCAATGACACTCAGTTAAAGGTAAGCGATCAAGACAATAATGAGGGTAAACAAACCCAGCTACACCCCAAGAAAAACAATAAAAAAATGCTGCGTCCGCTATCGCTAAAGAAAATTCGCGATAATTATCTGCGTGATAATGTACACGATACGCTACGTGACAACCTACCGGATACTCAGGCAGCTCAAGGCTATGGGCGTAATAGCACTCAAGCTCGTTATAACTATCTCGATCAAAGAAAACTATCACAAAGTCCTTTAGAGCCTGATGTTCATTTGCAACCAAATCAAAGCTATGCAACGGATCGGCAGCTACTACCTCTAGAGCAGCCCTCTACGACAAACGCCACTGTCAGATCTGATATTTTGGACTGGCAAGATGCATTGACCCGTTCAGCGAATAAGCCAGATCTGGCAGCGAAGCTTATCATCATGATGCTCGATACTATCGCTGATGAAAGAGAAGCGCTCGCTCAAGCTTGGCAAGCAAAAGATCGTCATATGCTTGCGCAGATTGCTCACCGTATCCTAGGAGCTAGTCGCTATACTGGCGTCCCGCAGCTGCGTCTTGCCAGTCAAAACCTAGAAGATAAGTGCTTGTTAAACGTACAACATACCACGCCTGCACAGTTTGCCATGCTACAGCCTTATTATGAAGACTTAATGACCGCGCTCAATAATCTACAAAAGCTAGATTTATCGCCTTATTCTGAGCTCAATTACCACCGTCTAAGCGAAAACGATATGAACTGGAAGATGATTTGAATGGATAGTCAGTTATTGCTAGGGTAGCTTTGAGATAACACTGCTATGATTAAAATTCATTTTAACTTTCACTTTAAGGTTCACTTTGTCGACCACTATTTAAGGGACTAACATGCACGCCATCGCCGCTTATGAATACCAAACGCTACACGTCAGTGTCAGTCAAAACATAGCCACTGTCACTTTGAGTCGCCCGCAGAAAAAAAACGCTCTGAGCTTTCAGATGGTGGATGAGCTCATTCGTGTTGCAGGCCATATTAGCAAAGACAAAAGCCTAAGAGCGGTAATATTAAAGGGTAGCGAAGGTACTTTTTGCGCCGGTATCGACCTAGGGGATTTGAATAATCCAAAAAACCAGCTATATGCGATGTGGGAGCTGATTAAGCCGAAACAAAGCCTGTTTCAGCGTGTCTGTTTGGTATGGCGTGATCTGCCTGTCCCAGTGATTGCAGTACTAGAAGGCCACTGCATCGGTGCTGGCATGCAACTGGCACTGGCTTGTGATGTACGCATCAGCCACCCTGATTGTAAGCTATCGATTATGGAGGCAAAATGGGGTTTAGTGCCGGATATGGGCTTGACTCAGTCCGCGCTTGGTGTCGTGCGTGAAGACGTACTCAAAGAGATGGCGATGACTGCGCGTATCGTGGATGCCACTGAAGGTAAAGAGCTGGGCCTAGTCAGTCATTGTACTGAGACGCCTCTTGAGCACGCGCAAAAGCTAGCCGAAGAGCTAGTAGAGCGCTCCCCTGATGCGGTGCTGGCAAGCAAACGTGTTATCAATGCCATGCATCACCAGCCAGCACTAGTGCTGTATAAAGAAAAAATGTGGCAAATGAAGCTGATGCTTGGTCGTAATCGCAAACTTGCGCTTAGAAAAGCCAAACAAGCGAGCACGGTGTTCGCTAAACGTCAATTCCGCTAACCGTTTAGGCTCGTAGCTAAGAAAATAGCTTAGCGTGAAACGAATAGAGGTTTTCTTAGAGTGCTGTGTCTACGCTGACAGAGGCTGCGTAACATTCATCCTAGTTCCGCTGTATTTTTTTTATACTGAGCTTACTATCGTAAAGATTATGTAATCGGTTACTTTAAGCGTTATCACTCCATTGAAAAAGCAGCAGACAGTCCGATATAGGATTGTCTGCTGCTTTGTTTGCGTAATATAGTCGAACCACTATTAAAGTGTTACAGCGTTAGACTCGTTTAGCCTACTACTGTAGTACTTGCACTCGTCTGCCTTGTACCACTTTTAATATTGATTGACTATAGTGTTTACTGGTAAATACTATCCTTAACCTTATAAACCTGTCTTTCACACCATAATCATAAACGGTACGTACTATGTCTGCTCCAAAACCCAATGTCACAAATGACAAAAAGGCTGCTCGTCAAAAAGCCGCCGCTACTAGAGTACGCTCATCAGAGCTACCGGTAGCTTGGATTATGATGCTAGGGCTTATTGTGGCGATAGGGCCGTTATCTATTGATATGTATTTGCCCGCACTGCCTGCTATGGCAGATGACTTTGGTGTATCGACCGCTTTTATGGCCAACTCCGTACCGGCATATTTTGTTGGTTTGGTTTTTGGTCAGCTGATCTATGGGCCACTGAGTGATCGCGTCGGCCGCGTCAAGCCGCTCTATTTTGGCATGGCGCTCTACGTTGTCGCATCCATAGTTTGTGCTACGACAAGTAGTGAATATGTCTTATTTGCAGGCCGTACTGTGCAAGCGCTTGGCGCTTGTGTTGGCGCTGTAGTGACGCGAGCGGCAATTCGTGACAGGCTGACAGCAAAGCAAACCGCAAAGGCTTTTTCTATCATGATATTAGTGATGGGTCTGGCACCAATTTTAGCGCCTTCGCTTGGCGCTTTATTCCTACAGTTTTTTGATTGGCATTCTATTTTTTGGTTTTTGGCTGCTTTTGGCATGCTCAATCTACTACTCACCAAGTTTTTCTTCTTTGAGACCTTAAGCGAAGAAAATCGCAATGCTCGCCCAGCCAAAGAAGTGCTGAGTCAATATTGGGACTTACTAAAAGATCCAAGGTTCAACTATCCTGCCATAGGCGGCGGCTTATTAATGGGCGCGATGTTCGTCTATATCAGCTCAGCTTCCGAGCTTATCATGGATACTTATGGCGTATCGGCGACTCATTTTGGCTGGCTCTTTGGTATGAACGCGGCAGGTTTTGTGGGCTTGACTCAGCTAAACCAGTGGCTCACTAACCGATTTCGGATTCTAAGTATCCTGCGTTTTGGGACGATGATGCAGGTCATCTCTGCTGCTGCATTATTTATAATCGGGCTAATTTTCGGTACTGATGCTTGGTTGCCGCTGGTGTTAGGATGCATCTTTTTCTGTATTGCAGGACTAGGATTGACCCAGCCGAATGCTTCTGCTATCGCTTTAGCCTTTCAAAAAACCCGTGCTGGTATGGCAAGTGCTATGCAAGGCTCACTGATGTTTTCAGTCGGTATCTTTGGCGGCTTGTTATTAAACTTATTCCCCGTTAACCCCGTATTAAAAATAGGTATCGCGATGTTTTCGCTGATGAGCCTTGGCGCATTCTTGATTTGGCAAATCGATCGCAATCTTAACCTTGATGATTTGGAGTGAGTTTGATCAACGCTTGCTTAGGGCTTTTAGTACATTCTGTAAGCTATAAAAAAGCGCCATCAATCAAAGCATCAAGCAACAAAGTGCTAGAGCTTACCCTTGCTTTTATGATAAAATACAGCGCAGCTATTTATTGCAGGGTAGTTTTAATATTTTAGTTTAACTGTCCCTCGCAAGTGGCGCATTCTTTAAACCAACCAATGACACACATCTTACGATAAAAGATGACTGGGTGTCTGGCGATTTGATTAATTTGTCTGAGTGCTTTTTTATAATTTTGATTATTTAATAACGCTTTAGCAAATGCGTGTCGCTAGATAGGTCGTTTTTGTAAGATGGAGGCATAACCCAACCAAGGATAATATCATGGCTATAGACAACCCAACTCAAGTATCAATGCGCGACCTTCTACAAGCAGGCGCTCACTTTGGTCACCAAACACGTTTTTGGAACCCAAAAATGGGTCCTTATATTTTCGGTGCTCGTAACAAGATTCACATCATCAACTTAGAGCACACCGTTAAATCATTTAACGAAGCACTAAACTACGTCAACAACCTAGCCGCTAAGAAAAACAAAGTCCTATTCGTAGGTACCAAGCGCGCGGCAAGTGGCGTTATTCGTGAGCAAGCACAGCGTGCTGGCATGCCTTATGTTGACCATCGCTGGCTTGGCGGTATGTTGACTAACTGGAAAACCCTACGCCAGTCAATCAACCGTCTAAAAGATCTTGAGAAGCAAAGCGAAGACGGTACGTTTGCTAAGCTAACTAAGCGTGAAGCGCTAGAGCGTACTCGCGATATGGAAAAACTAGAGCGCTCACTAGGCGGTGTCAAAGACATGGGCGGCTTACCTGACGCTATCTTTGTTGTTGACGTCGATCATGAAGCGATCGCGATCAAAGAAGCCAAAAACCTAGGTATCCCAGTTATCGGTATCGTTGATACCAACTCTAACCCAGATAATGTTGATTACATCATCCCTGCTAACGATGATGCTATCCGTGCCGTGACTCTATATGTCACAGCAGTAGCCGATGCGGTTATCGCGGGTAAAGAATATGCTCAAACGCAAGCAGGCGGTAAAGCTGACCAGCAAGCTCCTGCTGAGCAAGAAGCACCAGCTGAAGCCAATGCTACCGAGCAGCCTGCAGAAGCGCCGGCTACTAAGAACCCAGCGGAAGCACAAGCTGATCTATAAATAGCCCTAAGATATGGCAAGCCTTGATTTATAGTGCTTGGCACCCATATAAAGCTATTAATAGCGTATAAGCTGAGCTTGTAAATATAAGCTCAAACCAGCTCAAAATAGGCATGATGAAGTTTTACTCGTCATGCCTTCTTATTAGTTTATTAATCTGTTATTGACACGTTACTGACTTGCTGGACGAAGATTCAATGTGTTCAGATACGTGCAAATATCTCTCACAGATATATCTTGAGACATATAAGTATCGTGTACCCCATACATATCAATACTCACATACATAATAAAAGGTAACTCTTATGTCAGAAGTAAAAGTATCTGCCAAAATGGTAAAAGAATTGCGCGACCGTACTGGTCTTGGCATGATGGAATGTAAAAAAGCCCTGCAAGAAGCCAATGGTGATGTCGAAGTTGCTATTGATAACCTACGTAAGTCAGGTCAAGCAAAAGCGGCTAAAAAAGCAGGTAATATCGCAGCTGACGGCGCTATTGTCATCGCGCAAAACGATAAGCAAGCCTATCTTTTAGAAGTAAACTGTCAGACTGACTTCGTGGCAAAAGATGATAGCTTCACTGCATTTGCAGAAAAAGTGGCTAATCTTGCGCTCGAAAACAACGTCACTGACGTTGCTGCTATCTCTGAACTACCTTATGGTGATGGCCAAAGCGTTGAAGAAGCTCGCGTTTCTTTAGTACAAAAAATCGGTGAGAACATTCAAATTCGCCGTGTAGAGACTTTAGAAGGCGACAACCTAGCGTCATATCGTCATGGCCTACGCATCGGCGTTGTTGTGTCTTTTGAAGGCGGTAACGAAGAGACGGGTAAAAACCTAGCGATGCATATCGCTGCATTCAACCCAGTAGCAGTTAATGACGAAGACGTGTCTGCTGATGTATTGGCTCGTGAAAAAGATATCATCGAAGCCAAAGCTAAAGAGTCTGGCAAGCCTGACAACATCGTTGAAAAAATGATCGAAGGTGGCCTACGTAAGTACCTAGACGAAGTGACTTTACTACGTCAGCCATACGTCATGGACAATGACAAAAAAGTCGG
This sequence comes from Psychrobacter submarinus, assembly GCF_904846685.1. Taxonomy (GTDB): domain Bacteria; phylum Pseudomonadota; class Gammaproteobacteria; order Pseudomonadales; family Moraxellaceae; genus Psychrobacter; species Psychrobacter submarinus. The sequence goes on along the minus strand of NZ_CAJHBQ010000001.1, from coordinate 264,468 downwards.
CGATGTACTAAAAGCTGAGGTCGTAAAAGTACTAGGCTTTAAGCGTCTAGAAGTTGGCGAAGGCATCGAGAAAAAACAAGAAGATTTCGCTGCTGAAGTTGCTGCTGCACAAGCGGCTAGCAAGTAAGCGTTGAGTATGTTGTTACTCTAAAGTCAGTAAATACAAAAAAGCCCATTACTTAAGTAATGGGCTTTTTGCGTTGATATGGGCTATTAGATACTGATACTTATAAACCATAACGATAGACAAGTGCTTAACGTAACGCCTCAAAAGCAGAGTTAACGTAGCTTGCGCTATGAGCATTACTGCTCGTACCATAGCTTACTTTTTGTAGACCACTATTGCTATCAGCATTACTAGCAATCATGGCACTACCCACGACGCCAGCATCATTTTTATATAGACTATGATAGCGGCTCATCACCCGTTTGACATAATTGCGCGTCTCTTTAAAGGGCGGAATACCATTATATTTATCGACATTGCCTTCGCCAGCATTATAGCCTGCTACAGCAAACTCCACGTTATTATTAAAGCGCTTCATCAGCCAAGCGATATACTTCGCTGAGCCTTCAATGTTCTCTGCAGGGTTCCAAGCATTACGGACGTTGAAGCGGCGGGCAGTGGCTGGCATAAGCTGCATGAGACCTTGTGCTCCCACTGGTGAGCGCGCATTGGGGTTAAATGCAGATTCAGTATGCATCATCGCTTTCATCAAGCCAGGATCGACGCCATGACGCGTCGCAGAAGCGCGAATGTAGCTATCATAAGCATTACGACTACTGCTCTTACTAGCGGTACTAGTGCCATAGTTATTATAGGTGTTATCGCGATTGCTTTCATGCACCTTGGCATCTTTGTAGTAAGTGACTTTGACTTTTTTGGTAAATTTATCAAAATTACCGCTCGGACTGACATTGGTCAAGAGGACTTGGCCCGCTTGATCCTTATAGATGTACATATTACCAGCGTGTGCCGTCACGGTAACAGCGGATAGGGCGATAGAGGTCAGCAAGATAGATGACCAGCAGCGACTCAATAAAGGGGCAGTATTCGGCATAAGAAAATCACTCTTTATCGGTTAATGACGAAACGATAGCTTCAGCAGTAGCTTTAACCATAGCTTCAACGATGGTATCAATAACTGATGTATTAGCCAGACAAAGCATTTATAGCGATTCGCATTATTAGTAAATTCTATAAGGTTACAGTTCTGTAAAGTTACAATAGTAACCAAACCACTAGTAATAAATACAAAATATAATAGTTACTTACTATAACACAAAATATTGCTTAGCCCTATTGTATTGATAGCTATAGGTTTTTAGTCAAAATTATTTATTTGGTAAAATTTAGATGTTAAAAGCACTGATAAATATAGGAACCCAAACAGCCGTCAATAAGCCATTTACCGCAAGACCGAAGGCAGCATAGCGCCCAGCGGTAGGGCTGATTTGCCAAGCTTCTACTGTGCCGAACGCGTGAGCGGCCAGTCCTAAGGCTAAACCTTTGGCTCTGTCGTCATCTACTTTTTTAAATAAAAATCTAGCGACGGCACCGCCCAGCAGTCCAGAAACAATAATAATTAAGTTGGCCATCGCAAGCGGTGCACTGATTAAGTCCGCCACGCTCAAGCCAATAGGGGTAGTGACAGAACGCGTAGCAAAGGACAACAAAGTGTCGTGACTGAGTGAAAACAGATAAGCTAACGACATCGGTAACAGCGCGCCGATCACACTTGCGATAAGGACAATGATAGATAAGCGCTTAACCGGCAAACCTTTAAAATTCATGGCGGCTAAAGGGATAGCCAACAGTACCGTGACATAGCCAAGCAAGCGATCAAACACTGGTTTGGCAACGCTATAATAATGCTCGTAATCCCACTGCGTAATAAATAAAAACAGCAGTACTAATACCAAAGCGGTAATGACCATAGGCAGCCATGAGATCTTTTTGGCCAAGATACGCGCGATCACGTGCGCGACTAAGGTCAATAAAATAGCGGCTAGAGTCGCCATAAATACACTGCTAAACATCATCTTAATTCTCCGCCGCGCAGGCTACTCAGACTTATCGCTAACTTTAGGTGTTGTCAGGCCTGTACTGCTCTTATTGTCAGCGCTAGAGCTCAACCAGCGGTTGGCTAGAATCGCTAGACCCCAAAGCGGTATCAAAGTACTAATAGCCATTGTCAGCATGACGCCCCAAAATTCATCACCTAACTCAAACAATAAAATACCAGCGCCTGCTGATACCGGCAAAAAAGCAAAACCGCTATCGACTAACAATAAGTTACTGGCTCTGGTGATCCATTCCGGTAAGCCTTTGAGCAAGCGCCAAACGACTAAAATGACGAACATCGCCACGAGGCCTACAATGTTGGCGGCTTTTTCGATACCGGCCCACTGACACAGGAGTAGCGCTGATTCGCGCACTATGACCACCATGGCGAGCGTCAAAAGTAAGGCTAACCACAAAGGCAGTTTGGTTTGGGTAAGGGCATTCATAAGCTATCCTTGCCAAGACGGCAATTACAGAGTCTAGATAGAATAAAATCAAGCGCCATGCTATTGATAAAAAGTACTGACGAAAACTATCGATAAACAGCATCGCAAATAGCTATGGCTAGGCTTTTAGATGGATTGCGTAAAAGTTTTACTCTATCATTTTAAAAGAAATAAAGGTAAAAAACTTTAGTTGAGGGACAACCAATGCGCTCGATTATATAGAGAAGTGAGCGACTAATAAACCTTAAGGGCCGGTGTATTTACAACAAAAACTCATGCGCGGTGATAATAGCAAAAGAGCCAGGACAGACAAACAATAAAAAATGAGCACATCAGCCTAAAAATGGCCAATATACTCATTGCTTAATACAGACTTTACAGCAGCTATCTTGCTGGTTCTAAAACCTTGATGTTAACTCTTACGCTTGCGGACTTGGATTGTCATCTATAGCAGTATGATCGCTAGACTCATTATCTGTCTCAAAGATCTGCTCGTAGGTTAAGTCTTCCGCTACTAATGACTCATCTTCAGACGGCTGCAAATATTCCTCATTGTTTTGCTCAAAAGGCTCAAGAATAGGCATCAGTAAAGTCGCTTGCGCTAACGGTAGCACCTCCATAGGCTGCAGGTTTGCTTCCCCTAGTAGCTGCTTGAGACGCTCGCTTGGCAAGCGAATAGTCAAGCACTCGTGGCCGCTATCATCATAGCTTTCTTCTAAGATAACCCCAAGCTCATACAAGGTGTTTTTAAAGTGTCCGGCATGGTAGGGCAAGGTTAGATCAAAGGTAGTCAAAGTACCCGTCATCAGCTGTTGTACCGCAAGTGTGAGCTCTTCGATGCCTAAATTGTCTTTTGAGGAGACATAAACGCGGTTTGGCTCACCTTCGTTGGCATAACCTATGCGCGCAGGCTCGCCCGTTAAGTCAATTTTATTATAGACGTTGAGTACTGGCACATCATTATCAATCTCTGCTAGCACCTCTTTGACCGCTGCAATCTGCTCGTGCATATCCTCGCTAGAAGAATCAATCACGTGCAACAATAGATCGGCCTCTAAAGTTTCCTCCAAAGTGGCGTGGAAGGATTCGACAAGCTCATGCGGTAGATGACGCACGAAGCCTACCGTATCAACTAAGACCACACGGCCGACACCTTGCCAATCTAAACGGCGCAAAGTCGGATCTAGAGTCGCAAATAGCTTATCTGCGGCATAGATGTTTTCATCGACTAAGCGGTTAAATAAGGTAGATTTGCCTGCGTTCGTGTAGCCGACTAGTGATATCGTCGGGACGTCGGATTTTTGCCGGCGAGCACGGCCTTGCGCGCGAGTTTGACGTACTTTTTCAAGCTTAGATTTGAGCTGATTGACCCGCGTTTGTAGTAGACGACGATCGGTCTCAAGCTGCGTTTCACCAGGACCTCTTAGTCCGATACCGCCTTTTTGTCGCTCCAAATGCGTCCAACCACGTACTAGTCTAGTGGATAAGTGGTTCAACTGAGCCAGCTCTACCTGCAGCTTACCTTCGTAAGTACGCGCACGCTGTGCAAATATATCCAAAATAAGGCCAGTGCGGTCAAGCACGCGGCATTTCGTTAAAGCTTCTAAGTTACGCTCTTGCGAGGGGGAGAGGCTATGATTAAAAATCACAATATCAGCATCATTGGCACTGACCAACTCAGCAATCTCTTGAGCTTTACCAGAGCCGACGAAGTACTTAGCATCTGGCTTTAAGCGTGAGCCTGTCACTAGCTCCACGCGCTGAGCGCCAGCGGAGTCAACAAGTAGCTCAAACTCGCTTAAATCATCGGGATCTTGTATTTGACGAATGTCTAAGTGCACTAAAACAGCACGCTCGCCACCTTCATATCTTTCAAAATATTCCAAAAATTTTCACCTATAAATGGGGGAAATAAATCGCTATTATCGGCTATAATTAGGCGGATAATCGCGTTCAGATAATAGTCTATATGCGGTCTTATTACTGGTTATTAAAGCCTAATTGTCATAGTGACGCCAGTTTTATGTTACTGGGTTTACAAAAGATAGGCTTATAGTAGATAGTGAATAACGAGAACCCTCATTCAAGCTCAGTGAACAAATCGTCACTGACTATGAGAATTTTGCTATACTTATGCCATTTTTACAGACATTCAATGATGAGGGATACAGATGAGCCATTCTAAGCCAGGCTTTTCATTAAAAAAACAATTCAGCCGCAGTAAGCAAATTGTTGGTATGACTACCACTATGGCAGGTGGTCTACGAGCTGCACAGCGTATAGGCGCTTTTAAGAACCCGCCGCGCGAAAAACTACCGCGTTATATCCAAGCGTTTTGCCGCAAGATGGTCGGCTCTTTTGGTATAAAGGTTGTCGAAGTTGAGCCGGTACAGCAGTATCATGGGCTTTGGGTATCCAATCATGTGTCATGGATGGATATTCCGGTGGTTGGTACGGTCAGTCCGGCTTTCTTTTTATCTAAAGCGGAGATAGGCGAGTGGCCGATATTCGGTAAGCTTGCTTATGCGGCTGGTACCGTGTTTATTCAGCGCGGCTCGGGCGATGCCGGCTCAGTAGCAGCGCAAATCGCTGAGTTTTTGCGCCAAGGGTTTTCAGTTATTTTCTTTCCAGAAGCCACTACCACTGATGGCTCCAAGATTAAGCGCATTCATGGTAAGCTCTTGCAAGCGGCTATCGACGCTGATGTGCCGGTACGAGCGATGGTGATTGCCTATGTCAATAAAGACGGCAGCTTAAGTCAAGAATTGCCTTATTATGGCAAGCTGACCATGAAGCAGAGTCTAAAAAAAGTACTCGATACTAAGAACGTCACCGCTTATGTTTTGCCGCTTGAAGCGATCGACCCACAAGGCCGTAGCAAAAGCGAGCTGACAGATCTGTTGCAACAGCACATGCAAGAAGGGCTCGCAGAACTACATGCACGAGTATTAAGCTAAGAGCCGATATAAGTGAATGACAAAGGCGCTAATCATATCGAGTAGCGCCTTTTTGCGTAAACGTCATAGCTTTAGAATCTAGCAGCCTTAGAATCTAACAGCTTTAGTTAGCTGAACTAAGGAGATGGATTCGGCTGCTGGGTGTGCACCGCCTCGATAGCGGCTAATACGTCATCGCTTAAAGTTAGATTAACACTATCGATGTTTGATTTGAGCTGCTCGATGCTCGTGGCACCAATGATGTTGCTTGTGACAAAGGGCCGCGAGTTCACAAAAGCGAGCGCCATCTGCGCCATATCTAGTCCGGCATCGCTGGCAATCTTAGCGTATTGCTCAGTGGCTGCTAGCGCTTGCTCATTAATATATCTTTGGAATCTATCATACATCGTCAGCCGCGCGCCAGCTGGTTTTTTGCCACCCAAATATTTACCAGAGAGTACCCCAAAGCCTAGGGGCGAGTAGGCGAGCAAACCGACATTCTCGCGATGGGCAATCTCCGCCATGCCCACCTCATAAAGTCGATTAAGCAAGCTATAAGGATTCTGCACCGTGATAGGCGCGATGAGACCGTTTTTGTCCGCTTCCCATAAGTAGCGCATCAGTCCCCAAGCAGTATCGTTTGAGAGTCCATAAGCACGAATGCGGCCTTTTTTGATCTCATCATTGAGCGCTTGAATGGTCTCTAAAAACGGCGTTAAGTCATCAAGCGATTGCGCTGACATCTCGCTGTCATAACCGCGCTGACCAAAGAAGTTCGACTGCCGCTCAGGCCAATGCAGCTGATAGACATCAATATAGTCGGTTTGTAAACGCTGCAGATTACCGTCAATAGCGCTACTAATATGCTTGGCATTATAGCGGCTATTACCGTCTCGCAAAAAGCTCATCGGCGACATTTTACTGGCCAAGATAACTTTATCGCGCTGCTGTGTCTTTGCAAACCAAGTACCGATAATGCGCTCGGTATCGCCTTGTTTATCTTTGTCAGGCGGTGAGGGGTACATCTCTGCACAGTCCCAAAAGTTCACTCCTTTGCTAAGGGCTAAGTCCATTTGTTCATGGCCTTCGCGCTCATTGTTTTGTTGTCCCCAAGTCATCGTTCCTAGACAAATTTTCGATACCTTTTCATCGATTTGTGGCAGCACTTCATATTGCATGGTTGCATCCTGATTATTATTGATTATTGATTATTGATTATTGATTATTGATTATTGTTTTGAGTTGCTTGTGTGATTAACTCAGCTGAATGCCAGTCACACCCGGCGGCGTCACCTTAAAGATTTTGACTTTAAATAGCACGTCCTGCCCGGCTAGGGGATGGTTAAAATCGACCTCGATCTCATCGTCATTAATCGCGCTAATGGTACCGGGCAAAGTGTTTTTACCTTTATCCTCAAACTCCACCATCATACCAATCTCAGGATTGTCCGCGACTAAAGCAAACTGCGGACGACTAAAGTGCTGTACATTATCTGGATTCCAGTCGCCAAAAGCTTGCTCAGGCTCTAAGTGCGCGGTACGGGTGTCGCCTGCCCGCAGATTCATCAGCACTTGCTCAAAACCCGGCAACAGGCTTTCATCGCCGACAGTCAAACTGACCGGCTGATCACGATTAAAGGTCGAGTCAATTACCGTACCATTTTCTAATGACACCTCAAAATGCAGCTTGACTAAGCTGCCATGGGTGATACGAGTGTCTTCGTTCGGATTGATAAATTGTGATGAGGTTTGAGAGTCAGTCATAATAAAAAACCAGTTTTAGTTAAAAGTAGAGTGCTGTTATCAGTGAATAGATTCAGGTGATAGATTAAGAAATGATAAGCGAAATACTGCCCTATGTAAGCGTAAATAGTGTAACGTAAAGGCGCTAAAATAAAGGTTAACTGTAGAGAGTTACTGATTATAAAAAGTGACCGATTATAAAAGTTTTAATCCTAGTCAAATAAGAGAGTATCGCAAACATGGCAAATAGACAACAAGGCCGAATTACAAAGTGGCAAGATGATAAAGGCTTTGGCTTTATTGAGACCGAAGCTGGGGAGTCACTGTTCTTTCATGTCAGCGAGTTCAAAGCGCCGCGTCGACCTGTCATCTATGAGCCAGTGGTCTTTAGTATTGGACAAGATAAACAAGGACGCTTGCAAGCCAAGCAAGTACAGGAGCTCAGTTTTGTGCAGCAACAAATGGCAGATAAGAACAATCAAATCCGTCAGCGTAACGCAAAGAAAAGCCAACAAGCAGACTTTGAAGCAGGGCAAAAGAAGAGGCTACTTTTAGGCGTGGCATTCTATGCAGTCTTAGTATTATTAGTAGTGATGGGTGATTTGAGCTGGCTGGTCTTGGCTTGGTATGTGTTGTTAGGCGTTATTACTTATCTCACTTACGCCAAGGACAAAGCGGCTGCGCAAAGCGGCGCGTGGCGTACGTCTGAATCGACTTTGCATCTACTAAGCGTGCTCGGCGGCTGGGTTGGGGCGATGGTCGCGCAGACCTACTTGCGTCACAAGTCACAAAAGCCTGATTTTCGCCTTAGTTTTTATCTGACGGTAGTGATTAATCTTGGTGGGTTATTATTTATTATGGCCGGCGGCGGTTTAGAGTACTTGCAAGCGTTGCTATAGATTTTTAATATTACTTTTGGGCGCTTTATATCAAGTGGAGCACGCTGAGTTTGAGCAGACTCACGCAAATGATTAAGGTATGCTTACAGCACTGAGATACTCTCAGAGTGTATGCTCAACCGAAGGTATTACTGATAATCATCATTGCTTGCTACTTTCTACTCACTATTCACTATTTATAATAGCCACTACTCATAGTGGCTTTTTTATCGGTCGACTGAATAAGCGTGAGCTATATTGAGGCTAATATTTGTTTATAACATTCGGCATCGTTGTCTGAGAAGCAGCAAAAAATCACTTCATCAATTGATAAGCTCACAGAATTGTCTAGCTTGTTTTGTATATAACTTCTCACCGTATTTACCGCTACTTTAGTGGCCTTGTGTATTGGGTAACCATAAACGCCAGTACTGATGGACGGGAAAGCAAGGCTAGCGACCTTGTGTTCAGCAGCCAACTCTAACGCGTTTTGATAGCAGCTCGTCAGTAGCGCCTCTTCATTATCATTACCGCCATGCCAAACTGGCCCTACTGTATGAATGACATAGTCACAGGGTAGATCAAACGCTGGGCTTATTTTTGCCTCGCCAGTGGCGCAGCCGTTCAAGGTGCGACAATAAGCGAGCAGCTCCGGCCCTGCGCCTCGATGTATCGCGCCATCCACACCGCCGCCACCGAGCAAACTCGAATTGGCCGCATTGACAATAGCATCAATTTTTAGCGTAGTAATATCCGCTTGTAATACGGACAAAGTAACCGTGCGAGTAGCAGAACTAGCAGTAGAGCTATCAGAGACAGAGACTTGCTTTTGCAAAAGTGGCTTGGTTTGAGCATTCGTCATGGTAGCGTCCTTATCATTAATCCATAAATTCTATATTAATAGTCTAAGTGATTTGCTATCGTTTAGGTTTATCTGATATGAATATAAAAGTTTTTAAATTATATTTCTAACCAACTATAAAAAGGACGTTTTAGTGATTACACTCTATAAATACACCCATCCTAGCCGCGCAGAAACTGTAGTCTGGGCACTACAAGAGCTTGGCCTAGACTATGAAACCAAAGAATTAAACGCTTATAAATTTGAGCAGCGAAGCCCTGAGTTTTTAGCGATTAACCCGTTTGGCAAAGTGCCAACGATGACCCATGACGGTAAGCATTTCACTGAATCGTTAGCGATTATCGAATACCTCAATGACTTGCATCCTGATAGACCGCTAGCGCCTAGCCATAACGATGATAACTATGCCGAGAAGAACTATAAACTGCGTCAGGTCATCTCATTTGGCATGATAGAGCTTGAAAGTTATGTGTGGATATTAACGAAGATAAAAGTATTAGACAATTATGAGAACTGGCCTGAGGGCACCGCTGAGAAGTGCATAACTAATATTCAAAACGCGCTACCGATTGCCACGAGTTGGTTGGATAGCCAAGAGTATATAGCAGGTGATCGCTTTAGCTTAGCTGATATCTATTATCATCATCTATTTAATTGGCTAAAAATGTTGGGGGTTTCGTTACCTGAGCAAGCGAAAGCATACGTTAAAAGATTATCCGCGCGAGAGAACTTTCCTAAAAAGTAGGAGAGTAGGGTTGTTGGTTGGAAATAGAGTGCATCCTGAGCACCATCAAGATTCATCTCACTACACTAAACCCAAAGCAAAAAAGGGCTGACATGATCGTAAGCCCTTTTTTCATTCAATTAAAATAGCAGTATCAAAAGCTAACCTTTAGATTTGCCTGCGCGCTTACCTTCCAAAAATATCATGTCAATAACAATGATAGCCACGCCAATACAAATCGCAATATCCGCGATATTAAAAATCGGATAATGCCAAACATCAGCATAATGCACATGAATAAAGTCGACCACTTTACCAAGTCGCACGCGGTCGATTAGATTACCAATCGCACCGCCGAGCACCATAGCGAGCCCTAGCGATAACAGCTTAGCATTACGTGGCGCTCTAATTAAATATACGACTAACAACAACGCAATCACGAGCGCTAAACCCGAGAAAAACCACTTTTGCCAGCCGCCTGCATCGGCCAAAAAGCTGAACGCTGCACCATAATTATAAGCCAATGTCCAATTCAAGAAGGGTTCAATAACCGGTATCGGCTCCAAAAAGTTTAGCTTAGTTTTCGCGAGCCATTTGGTCCACTGATCGACGATGATAATCACTATCGACAGTAAGTACCAAACAAAGGCTCGACTGCCATTTGCCAGCACTTTTGGGGTTTTGGTCAGCCGGCTTCTAGGCGTTACCGAGTTGCCTGTCGTAACGTGAGCAGGTCTTGGCGAATGATCGACTTCGTTAGTAGGACGCTCAGGCGTATCAAGCATAGTGACGCACCTCACCGCTGCCTACCACGTTAGTTACGCAGCGCGCGCACAGCTCTGGATGCTCGCTGTCAGTGCCGACGTCGCTACGGATGTGCCAACAGCGCACGCACTTCGTCCCATCGGCGACGTCAATGGTAACTCTTAAATCCGCTGCTGCGATGTCTTCCTCGTTATCTTTAGTTTGATGATCAGCAGGCGCTGCGCTGATAGGCTTCAAGGTGGCGCTACTGGTAATCAGCACAAAACGCAGCTCATCGCTTAATTTGGCTAAGCTGTCATACATAGCGCCATCAGCGTACAAAGTGGCATCAGCGGCTAGATTGGCATTCAGTAGCTTGTTGCTGCGCGCGACTTCGATGTTTTTATTCACCATGTCTTTGGCGCGCATGATATGGTGCCAGTCCTCACTACTGATCGTGCTCAGCTCAAGCGCTGGGAACTCGTACCACTCTTCAGTGAAGACATAGCTATTGGCCTGCTCATCTTTGCTGTTCAAGACTTCCCAAGCTTCTTGCGCGGTAAACGACAAGATAGGGGTAATCCAGCGTATTAAGGCTTGAGCGATATGATAGATCGCGGTCTGCGCCGAGCGGCGCGGCTGACCATCCTTTTGAGTGGTGTACTGGCGATCTTTGATGATATCTAAATAAAAGCTGCCCAAGTCCTGCGAGCAAAAAGCAGTGATATGCTGGGTGACTTGGTGAAAGTCCATTGCATCATAAGCACTGACGATTTGCGCTTGTACAGCCTGCGCGCGCTCGATGATGAATTTATCAAGACTGACTAATTCGTTGATATCGATGCTGTCATTAGCCGGATCGAAATCATCGGTGTTCGCCAGTAAGAAGCGCAGGGTATTACGAATGCGGCGGTACATATCAATTGCGCCTTTAAATACCGTCTTGCCTGCGCTCATCTCATAGCGATAGTCGCTAGAGGCAATCCAAAGACGCAGCATATCAGCGCCGGTTTTATTGATCTCATCTTGCGGGGTGATGATGTTGCCAAGAGACTTACTCATCTTACGGCCATTTTCATCGACCACAAAACCGTGCGTCAACACTTGCTGAAACGGCGGACGCTCGTACATTGCTTCTGACGTGAGCAGTGACGTCTGGAACCAACCGCGATGCTGATCGGAGCCTTCTAGATACATATCGGCAGGATTGGTGAGCTCATCACGCTGCTCAAGCACGGCATAATGAGTAGTTCCTGAATCAAACCAGACATCTAGCGTATCAGTAGACTTATCATAATCGGCCGCCTCATCCCCTAAGTAGTCTTCACAGCTGGCATCAAACCACGCTTCCACGCCGCCTTCCGCGATATTTTGCGCGGCAGTTTCCATTAGCTCCAAGGTGCTCGGATGCAGCTCGCCGGTCTGTTTATGCATAAAGAAGGTAATCGGCACGCCCCAAGTCCGCTGACGCGAGATGCACCAGTCCGGGCGACCGGTCATCATCGACTCGATACGGTTCTGACCCCAAGCAGGTGTCCACTTAACATCAGGGATGTCTTTGAGCGCGCGCTCGCGTAAGCCTTCTTTTTCCATACTAATAAACCACTGCGGCGTGGCACGGAAGATAATCGGCGACTTATGACGCCAGCAGTGCGGATAGCTGTGCTCGATCTTAGTATGGTTTACCAAATGACCATTATCATGTAAAGCGGCAATGATTTTTGGATTGGCTTTATAGATATGCTCGCCGGCAAATACCGCCGCGCTCTCTAGATAGACACCATTACCGCCAACAGGGTTCTCAACAGGCAAGTTATATTTTAGACCCACGATATAATCGTCGAGACCATGACCTGGCGCGGTGTGTACTAGGCCAGTACCGCTATCGGTGGTCACGTGATCGCCTAAGATAATAGGCACTTGACGATCTGCAATTAGTGGATGCTGCGCGCGCAAGCCTTCAAGCTCCTTACCTGAAACGGTCACTAAGATACCTTGGCTGTCTAACTTAAGCTCAGTTAACGCAGTCTCGACCAAATCATGAGCGAGTAGTAGATTGCCTTTCTCAGTGGCTACAACCGAATAGTCATGCTCAGGGTGCACTGAGATAGCTTGGTTAGCAGGCAGTGTCCAAGGCGTCGTCGTCCAGATAACGACTGAGATAGTACCCTCTATTTCTGCCAAAGCGGTTAGCTTGTCAGTATCAAGCACATCGAAGCTGACATAAATCGCATCAGAGACCTTATCTTGATATTCCACTTCCGCCTCTGCCAATGCTGAGGTACAGTCCAAGCACCAGTTGACCGGCTTCATACCGCGAGTGACATGGCCGTTTTCGTAGATTTTACCTAGCGCACGGACGATATTGGCTTCCTGATGAAAGTTCATGGTCAGATAAGGGTTGTCCCAATCGCCAAAGATACCTAAACGCTTAAAATCAGCTTTTTGTAGCTCGATTTGGGTCGCTGCATATTCACGGCAGAGACCACGAAACTCAGTTGCCGAGACTTTTTTGCCGACCTTACCGACTTTGGCTTCCACCTTTTGCTCAATAGGCAAGCCATGACAGTCCCAACCCGGCACATAAGGCGCGTCAAATCCTGAAAGCGTCTTCGACTTAACAATCATGTCCTTAATGACTTTATTGACCGCATGACCTAAGTGAATCTGACCGTTCGCATAAGGAGGGCCGTCGTGCAAAATGTACTTAGTCGCGCCAGTACGCGCCTGACGAATCTTACCGTAGACATCGTCCGCTTCCCAAGCCGCTAACCAATCCGGCTCGCGTTTGGCCAAGTTAGCGCGCATCGCAAAAGGCGTGTCAGCTAGATTGAGAGTGTCTTTGTAATCGTGGCTAGGGGTGTCAGTAGCTTTGTCAGTCATAGGAAGGTATCTTTTATCAGGTTAAGTAGTTTATTGAGTTAAGCGGTTTTTTAATCAAATAGTTTTTAAATTAAACAATTTTTAAGTTAAATAGTTTAGCAGTCCAAGCAAATAATGTATGGGGGCGAATAGCTAAGGTTAAATAGGGCTTAGATGAAATAGCACTTTACCCTAAATAATGCCTGAACTTAAATAAGTTAGCGTCAGATTATGTTAAGAATGGCAGCTATTATATGTTAATTCTACTGGGGTAAAAAGGGGCTTGTACTGCACGTGTCATTTTAGTTGCGTAATAGCGATAAGCAGTGTACAAATGTACTTAACAAGCGTTTCACTTAAAGTACGGACATAAATCCAATACATAATAGGGCGTGTTGAACATTCGCAAATAGGCACTGCTGATTGCTAAAATTGTTCCAGACAAGGCACAAAGCGACGATAATGCAGATGCCTTAGCGAGATTTGTAACGCAGTATGGGGCAATTTTAGCATCAGCCCCAACGATAAAAGCAGGGGACAGGACTCTTTTTTGCCGCTTCATCGTTAAAATAAGCGCTTAGAATGACTAAACTTATTATTTTTAACATCGAATCGCCTAAAAAATAGTCGCTGTCAGTGCCATGGTCGAATGTCCAACACGCCCTAATATCGGCTAAAAACATTGTATAAATGACGATAAATATAAAGGAGTCGTCATGAAAATAGGTATCCCCAAAGAGATTAAAAACAACGAAAATCGGGTCGGTCTCCCGCCAAGCGCCGTTATGGTGTTAGTCAGCGACGGTCATAAAGTGTTTGTCGAATGTGATGCGGGCGTGGGTTCGCACTTCACCGATGAGGATTATGAGGAAGCAGGCGCGACTATCGTCAATAGCGCCAACAAAGCTTGGGACGCTCAATTGGTCGTTAAAGTCAAAGAGCCCCAGCAAGAAGAGTTTCAGTATTTAACCGAAGATCTGATACTGTTTACTTACTTGCATCTGGCCAATGAGCCGGAGCTGGCGCAAGCACTCGTTGAGAATAAAGTCACGGCGATAGCCTATGAAACGGTGCAACTGGCTGATAACTCCTTACCGCTGCTGACCCCGATGAGCGAGGTTGCCGGCCGCATGAGCACCCAAATCGGCGCGCAGTTCTTGCAGAAGTTCTATGGCGGCAAAGGAATATTACTGGGCGGCGTACCAGGGGTACAAAAAGGCCGCGTCACGATCATTGGCGGCGGCGTTTCAGGCACGGAAGCGGCCAAAATCGCTATCGGCCTGCGCGCGGATGTGACCATCTTGGACTTAGATCCACAGCGGCTCAAAGAGCTATCTGAGATGTTCGGTAATAATGTCCAGACGCTCATATCTAATAAGGTCAATATCGCCGAAAGTGTTGAGGTTAGTGACTTAGTGATCGGTGCGGTACTGATTCCAGGCGCAGCTACGCCTAAATTAGTCACAGAAGAGATGATCGAGTCAATGGACGACGGTGGAGTCATCATCGATATCGCTATCGATCAAGGCGGCGTCTTTGAGACTACCGATCGCATTACCACGCATGACGATCCGACTTATACTAAGCACGGTATCGTCCATTACGCGGTAGCTAATATCCCAGGAGCGGTGCCTCGTACAGCGACGATGGCGCTATCGAATGTCACCTTACCATATATCCAAAAGCTGGCCAAAAAAGGGGTCAAGCAAGCTTGCGCGGAGGATGCTGCCTTTGCAAAAGGGGTCAATACAGCGCAAGGTCATATCACTTATAAGGCGGTGGCTGAGGCGCTAGATTATGAGTATAAGGCGTTAGATGAGATGCTTAGTTAGTTTTGGTTAAAATATCGACGATAACCATAGCCTTAATTTTAGTGACCAAAGCGGCTGAATACCGGTCAGCCCTTGCGTCATCTCACTGTCTTTTAATACCACATAAGAGGGCGTCACTTGTCCTTGCCAGTTAGCGAAGATTGCGCCGTCTTCGTCGTTAATAGTGGTGAAGTCAAAATTATTTTGCTGCATATATTCTGCAAGCCGTTGGTTGGAGCCTGACTTAATGGCCACCGTCACTAACGGATAGCTATCACTAGCGGCAAGCTTGTTGATAGTGGGCGAGGTATAAGTACATATCGGACACCAAGTACCCCAAAAATACACTAGCGTAGGCTGCTTGTGACTCATCGCTGCTAAGTCTAGTGTCTGTCCTTGATAGTCGGTCAGCTGCAATTGCGGATTGGCTGGCATGATAGGCTGTCGCCACCAGTTGACAACAGTATAAATAACAATAAAAACGAGACCATAGAGTAGAGCAGTCTTTAGCACTGACCAAAGCTTTTGCTTCGGCGTTTTTTTTACTTTTAACTCTGTTTTTTTGATATCAGTCGTCATATTGCTTTCTCTGAGCCTAAAATTTAAATCACTTGCTTTTTATAGATAAAAATAAACGGCTGAAAGGTCAGCCGTTTATAAAAAGTTAAGTGTTTACTTGAGCGTTTAATAGATCAACATTTAAGATTTTTGCGCGCGGTTTTGTAGCGGATCGCCTAATAGTACGCTGCCTGAGTTTTCGCGGCGCTCTTCATTGCTTAACTTACTAGCAGAAACTTTAGATTTACGCTTCCACTTTAGGCTAAATAAGTCGTCACGGCGATCGAGTAAATTATGTACAGAGCCTTCGTTACGCACATGAATGAGCTTGTCTAAGTTCACATCTGAGAAGAATACCATCTCTGTATTGGCGGTAGTCTCCGCCATGATGGCATCATGCGGAAAAGCAAAGTCAGAGGGCGAGAAGATAGACGACTGCGCATACTGAATATCTAGGCTCTCAACTTGTGGCAGGTTACCGACTGAGCCGCAAATCATCACATAGCACTCGTTTTCAATCGCGCGGGCTTGGGCGCAGTGGCGTACGCGCAAGTAGCCATTTTGAGTGTCTGTCCAAAACGGCACAAATAAGATATCCATATCATCGAGTGCCATGAGACGCGCAAGCTCTGGGAACTCAACGTCATAACAGACTAAAATACCAACGCGGCCGGCATCCGTATCAAATACTTTTACCTCATCGCCGCCCTCAATCACCCAAGCGCTACGCTCGTGGGGAGTGATATGAATTTTGCGCTGCTCCTCAACGGTGCCATCACGGCGACATAAGTAACTGACGTTATAGAGGGTATCGTTTTCATCGAGTAGCGGCATAGAGCCGGTAATGACGTTGACGTTATAGCTGACGGCTAAATGCGAGATTTCATTCTTAAACCATTCGGTATAATCTGCCAAAAAGCGAATGGCAACGTTTTGATCCGTCGACTCGCATAGTCCCATCAAGGGCGCGTTAAAGAATTCTGGCAGGCAAGCAAAGTCAGAATTATAATCGGCCATGATATCAACGAAGAACTCGACTTGTTGTAGTAGCTCCTCAGGCGACTCGACCTCACGCATCTGCCACTGAATACCGCCGATACGCACCTCAGACTTGCGAGTGTTCGGCTTGTAGTCTTTGGGCTCATAGTAGATGTTAGCCCACTCAAGGAGCGTTGCAAAGCCTTTGGACTGCTTATCATCAGGCAGGTAGCCGGTCAAAATACGCTTGACGATAAAGCCGTTAGACAGCTGAAAAGAGAGCGCCGGATCATGAATCTCACGTGATTCAACAGCGTCGATATACTCGCCTGGCGTCAAGTCCTGATGGTTATAATATTTAGGAATACGGCCACCAGCTAAGATAGAGCGAAAGTTCATCTGCCGGCACAGCTCTTTACGCGCATCATAGAGGCGTCGGCCCAAACGATAACCGCGATACTCAGGATCGATAAGCGCATCCAACCCGTAGATAGCGTCGCCCTTAGGATTGTCTTTTATGATCTCTCTATGACCGGTAAGATCGTCATAAGTATGCGGGTTTGAGAATTTGGCATAATCGACGCGCATCGATAGCACCATCCCGATCAGCTTATCATGGTCAAATAAGGCAATTTGGCCTTCAGGAAAGGCATCGATTAGAGTGTGAATCGTGGTCTTTGACCAAGCGCCGCCTAAGTTGACGTAGACGCGATCCATCAGCTCTTTGACTTGTGGATAGTCTTTTTTCTTAATCTCGGCAATCGTTAAATGAAAGTCGTCTAGTTTTTCTATCTTGCTCATCGGTGTTCCTATTTTGGTAGTGTTAGCCATTGAACGTAGGTTGGCTGTGATTAACTTTCTTTATTTGCTATGGTTTGATGGGTTTTTAAACAACTATTTGTTCGCTTAAATGCATAAGCTACGCCTTTAACTAGGCTTGTTTATCAGTCAGTTTTCTGTTTTTCTTGGTTTATAAAAAAAAGTATTAAATCCGTAGTATGGATGATACAATAATTAATAATAACAATTACTTGCCAGTTACTATTTAGAATCTATCCTTTATTTTGTCTCTCGAAAATCTGTGTTTGTCATCATAACATTTGCGCAACAGGTTACTAGTTAATCCTAGTAAGCGTGACAGTCACCGCTAGTTTAGTTTATTTATTTGGTCTACTAGTCAGTTAACCCACTATTAGGATTGCATATGACCTTACTTCTAAACCATACCGATACGGTTAAAGCTTTAGATAAAACAGCAGAAACCGCTTTGATTCGTTTGGTTTATGTGAGTAGTTTGACGCTCCATTCGCGCCTAAAAGCTTCGATATTTGATGAAGTAGAAGCGCATGCGTGTGATTATAATGAGCAGCAAGGTATTACTGGTACGCTATGTTATGGCAATAGCCATTTTTTGCAATGTTTAGAAGGCGAAAAAGCGAAAGTACTAGCGCTACAACAGCGAATATTTGCGGATAATCGTCATAAAAACATCAAGATACTCTTACTCGAAACCATTGATCAGCGTATCTTTTCAGATTGGCGTATGCGCTTACTGTTTTTGGAGCGTTGGCTGTGGTCCCCTGCGACCAAACAGCAGGCGATGCAACTCTCCCCATTCCTACCTTTTGCGCCGCATGGTTGGAGTAGCCAGCGTACTGAGCAGTTTTTGCAAGTGATTAAAGATTTTCAGACGCCGCCGCACATCAAAGCTGCGGGTATCACTTATAATGCCATGGGTAATATGATCAAGCACGTGGCCGCGCCGCACCAAGCTTTCTTAGTCGTGCAAGGGTTTTTGGCGGTATTATTGGTGGTCGGCTTACTGCTGCTCAATTACTGATTACAAACCTGGCGAGCCAATCAGCGATTATCTGCTAAGCCTTTTAGCTTTTTAAGTCAGCACCTCAATCATAAAACTAAAAACGACGCTAGACTAAATGTTTAGCGTCGTTTTTTACTGCGATTTTGAAATCAATAGCCTTATTACATATCAAAAATCTTACCGCGATTCATAATGTTATTGGGATCAAAGACTTTTTTGACTTCGCGTAGATAATCAATCTCAGTATCACTGCGACTATAGTTGAGATAAGGCTTCTTAGTCATACCCACGCCATGCTCTGCTGATACCGAGCCGCCATATTTTTCTACGGTTTCAAACACATATTTATTGACGATTTGACACTCATCAAAGAAATCGTCCTTGCTCATATTCTCAGGCTTTAAGATATTAAGATGCAAATTCCCATCGCCGATATGGCCAAACCAGCACACTTCAAAGTCAGGATAATTGCTGCTGACGATCGCATCGATCTCTTCAATAAACTCAGGCACGTAGCTGATCAACACCGAAACGTCGTTCTTATAAGGGGTGAATACTGAGATGGTCTCAGAGATATACTCGCGTAGCTTCCATAGCTCTGCCGCTTGCGCCAGGCTCTGACTCATGACCCCATCGACGACCCAGCCCTCATTCATACAGTCTTCAAAGATCGCCATCGCCTTATCCATAATGGGCTCATAAGGTGCTTCGAACTCAAGTAGCGTATAAAACTTGGTGCGCGATTCAAACGGCTCTTGCACTTGTCCATGCGCCATCAGCTTATCGATAGCGGTATCATCAAAGAACTCAAAGGCGGTCAGATCAATCTTCGCTTGAAAGGCAGAGAGTACGTTCATAACGTCATTGAAGCTATCCATACCCAGCACCATGACGTTCAAGTCTTGAGGTAAGCGATCCAGTTTAATCTGCGCCTGAGTGACTAGACCTAATGTGCCCTCAGAACCAATAAAGAGTTGACGCAAGTCATAACCGGTGGCGTTTTTGATCATTCCGCGATTGAGGTGCAAGATATCGCCTTTGCCTGTCACTACCGTTAAGCCCATAATCCATTGACGGGTCATACCGTAGCGGATCACCTTGATACCGCCGGCATTGGTGCCGATATTACCGCCCATTTGGCTCGAGCCTGCCGAAGCAAAGTCAACGGGGTAGTACAAGTCTTTGGATTCAGCGAACTGCTGGAGCTGCTCGGTGACCACACCCGCTTCGATCTCAACCATACGATCAGCGGGATAAAAAGTGCCAATCTGATTCATCTTATCCATGCTGACGACGATCTCGCCATTCGCGGCTACTGCGCCCGCCGAGAGACCAGTACGACCACCGCTTGGGGTTAAGACGACGTTATGCTCATTGGCTAATAATACAATCGCTTGCACTTGCTCGGTTGATTTTGGGAAGACGATGGCAGAGGCTGCTGGGGCGAAGTGCTTAGTCCAGTCTTTACCCCAATGCTCTAGGCTCTCGCTATCGGTTTTGATTTGGCTCTCTTCAAACTGATGGCTATGAAGCAGAGCTTGTAAAATAGCTTGCACCGCTGCAGTATCAGTAGCAGACTGCAAGCTTGGCTCATTAATGTCTGCTTGCTTTGCGGCGTGAGTGCGCTCATGGGCCGGTTGGTTTTCGGTAACGATGTCATTCATAATAGTCTCGGCGATTTAGCAGTAGCAATAGATAAAGGGGAGGAGATAAGTCTAATATTAGCACATCACGGTGCTATATCTAAGCAGATGCAAGGCTCAAATAGTCATTATTAACCAAAAAGATGACGACTTATTCCTGTTATTCCCTAACATCCTTGGGCAATTTTGTGTAATATAAGCGCATTGTTTTTATTCATCATAAGTGAGTGATAATACAAGAGGGCGTCGCTTTCACTTTTTTAATGGTCATACTTGTTTGAACGGTGATGGTGTTAAAAGTGATGGTTTTAAAAGCGATAGTTTTAGACTGATACTAGAGTCAGGGCAAACTACTGGCATGAGTTTCGCAGCGTCTGTAAAAGCAGTACGCTAAAAAAGGCATATCAGCAGCGTAGTATTATCTTTAAACAGAGTCGAGCAGATACACGGCTCACACCCTACTTATCAATCAACTGCTCACTTAACAAATCATAGGAAAGATCTCGTATGGCATTATCATTACAAAAAGATAAAATTCGTTTTCTATTACTAGAAGGCTTGCATGAAAACGCTTTAAAAGTACTCGAAGGAGCGGGTTATAGCAATATCGAATACTTAAGCCACGCGCTTGATGAAGAGGAGCTGATCGAAAAAATCAAAGATGCGCATTTCATCGGTATTCGCTCGCGTACGCAGCTCACGCGTCAAGTATTAGAAAAAGCTGAGAAACTCATCGGTATTGGCTGTTTTTGTATTGGTACCAACCAAGTCGATCTTGAAGCGGCACGCGAGATGGGTATTCCGGTCTTCAACGCCCCTTATTCCAATACGCGCTCAGTGGCTGAGCTGGTATTAGCCGAAGCTATCATGCTGTATCGCGGTATTCCAGAGAAGAATGCGACCGTCCATCGCGGCGGCTGGGGCAAGTCTGCCAAAAACTCGCACGAAGTGCGCGGTAAGACTATCGGTATCGTCGGCTACGGCTCTATCGGCTCGCAGCTATCCGTACTAGCTGAAAGCTTCGGTATGAAAGTCATTTATCATGACGTGATGACTAAGCTGCCATTAGGTAACGCGGTACAAGTCGGCAGCCTAGAGGAGCTACTCTCTACCGCTGATATCGTCACTTTGCATGTACCAGACGTACCAAGCACGCGCTATATGATGGGCGCTGAGCAGTTCGCGCAGATGAAAGAGGGCAGCTACTTTATCAATGCCGCTCGCGGTACTTGTGTGGAGATTGATGATCTAGCCGCAGTTATCGAGTCGGGTAAAGTGCTCGGCGCGGCGATTGATGTATTCCCAAAAGAGCCAAAATCTGCCGATCAAGAGTTCGAGTCGCCACTACGTAAGTTCGACAATGTCATCTTGACGCCGCATATCGGCGGCTCAACGCAAGAGGCGCAAGAGAATATCGGTCTAGAAGTGGCTGAGAAGTTTGTAAAATACTCAGACCAAGGTGATACGGCGACCGCAGTCAACTTCCCAGAAGTGTCAATACCGTTTAAAGAAGGCTCGCATCGTCTATTACACATCCACAAAAACGTACCAGGCGTCCTCTCGCAAATCAACCGTCTGTTCGCCGAAGCGGGTATCAATATCTTAGCGCAAAGCCTTATGACCGAAGGCGATGTCGGTTATCTAGTGATGGATGTCGATTATAACGACTCAACTGCAGCGCTTGATCAGCTCAAAGATGTCGAAGAAACGATCCGTGTGCGTATCTTGTTCTAAGTCACGGGCTATAGCTTAAGACAAAAAAGAGACTCCTAAGTGAGTCTCTTTTTTATATTGCCGATTAAAGTTTTATAGGGTCGCTGCTGGGCTAAGGCGATCTTCTATACAATATAACTACTTTGCGTTATTGGCTTCATCTGCCTGACGACGTGCTTCTTCTTTTGCCATTTTACGTTTTTCCATCACCTCTTTGACTTCGCTACCGATGTGCGCTTCACCGCGAGCCTTAGCTAATTGCATCTGCCGCTCACGCTCGCGAAAACGCGCTTTTTGCTCGTCGGTCGCTTTACCGATACAATGCGGGCAAGACTCACCTTTACTATAAGCGGGGCTTTGCATGTCATCAACAGTGATCGGCATCCGGCAAGCAAAGCATTGCTCATAATCGCCTTTTTCTAGGTCGTGATTGACCGAGACGCGATTATCAAAGACGAAGCAGTCGCCTTGCCACATAGAGTCTTCTTTTTGCACTTCTTCTAAATACTTTAAGATGCCGCCCTCTAAGTGATAGACCTCTTCAAAGCCTTGCTCGCGCATATAAGCGGTGGATTTTTCGCAGCGGATACCGCCAGTGCAGAACATCGCCACCTTTTTATGCTTGGTAGGATCGAGCTCTTTTGCCACGTATTCTGGAAACTCGCGAAAGGTCTCAGTATTAGGGTTAATGGCATTTTCAAAGGTGCCGATTTGCACTTCATAATCGTTACGGGTATCGATGAGGATGACTTCTGGATCAGAGATCAGCGCGTTCCAGTCTTTTGGTTTGACGTAGCGCCCAACCGACTGCAAAGGGTCAATATCTTCGACGCCCATCGTGACGATCTCTTTTTTGAGCTTCACTTTGGTGCGATAAAACGGCTGCTCGTTGGTATAAGACTCTTTAAAGGTAAAGCTGCCAACCGCTTCGATGTTACGCAAGTAATCTAAGACACTATCGATGCCCGAGCGTGTGCCTGAAATCGTCCCGTTGATGCCCTCGCTGGCAATCAACAATGTGCCTTTGACATCGTTACTCAGCATGGTATCTAAAATGGGCTGGCGATAGTCTTCATAATTATCGAAGCGAGTAAACTTATAAAGCGCCGCGACAACGATATTGTTGGTTTCGCTATCGTAGGCGGGTGCTGATGTTGCAGTGGGGTTGTTGGTGCTCATACGGGTCTCCTGCGGGCTAGGACGTAAACCTAGTGCGTTGATTCATTTAGGATAGCTATCTAATACTAGCAATAACACTAACCTGATTGTGGAATTGGTTAGCGCGGGCGTAGTGTAGCAAATTTGGCTCAATTTTTGAATATTTTATTGCTGATATAGTCAGTTTGCAGTAAAACTATTAGTATAAATTTTGCTTGCGTGCTGTTATTGTTCGACGCTGCATAACTGTTATTCAAAAGAAACATCGCAGCAGCGCTACGTCATTTTTGAAGGGTATCGACTATACTATGACTCAAGTTCTCAATAAGGCTTAAGAATAAAAAATCCAGCATCTAAGCTGGATTTTTCTTATCTACTATAACGAACTACCACATCAAATCATCAGGAATCACATACGCCGCGTATGGATCATCTTCTTCCATCTCATTCTCGGACTTATCATTCGACACTACGATGAAGCCCTCTAACTTAGCATTGATACGATCAGCAAGCGGTCGCGGCAGTAGTGCGTAGTCGTCTTCTAAGCGCGCGATGACCACAAAACCTGCGACGATTTGCTCGTAGAGCTTCTGCGTGGTGTAAATCTTCTTAATCTTAGAGTCATCGACGAACTGATAGCTGACCTCGCCATCGGTCTCGGTGATTTGATGCTGCTTTATCATCTGAATGATATTGGCGCGTAGGGTTTTTTCTTCTAACTGCTGCTGCTTTTGCTGATTGAGCTTGAGATCCTTTTCAGCCTTTTCAGCTTGCGCGGCGGCTAGGGCTTTTTTGCTTTCAGTAGCCGCAGCGTCGCCAGTTCGCTTGGCGTGCTGAGCTTGTTTGCTGATTTTTTTGGCTTTTTTATCGTCTACTAGACCTGCTTTTAGGAGCTGCGCTTGTAAGGCATTTTTGGCCATAATGGGATCACCTGCATAACGGTATTTGAATAAAGTATGGGCTAACAAAATATGTGTTAGCAAAAGATTCGCTAATAATAGGATAGATAGTAGCAAATTTCATCTATTGGCGTCAGTCCTTAAATGATGCTGAGCGCTTATTTTATAGCCATAAAAAATCCAGCACAAAGGCTGGATCTATTGGTAAACGACATCTGCGCCAAAGCTTACTTGCTTTATTGACGCCGATTTATTTACTCTGAAACCAAGTATCCGCTTGGCTACGAGCGCTTGCGATATCAGAAGAGGATAAGTTAAGCGCTAACTGACCGATTTTGCCGCGCGCTTTATTACGTACCTTTTCATCTAGCATGCCATCACGAGCCGCTAGGTCATACCACTTATAAGCGTCGACTAGGTTTTTTTGCTTCTCATCGAGTAGCGCAAGCGTATAGCTGGCACGGTTGTCGCCGCGCATGGCTGCTTTTTCTAACCATTTACGCGCCTGCTGGATGTTTGGCTGAACACCTTCACCGCGAAGATACATAATCGCTAGATTGAGCTGAGCAGGAGCAACGCCTTGCTCGGCGGCGCGGGTGTACCACTGGATCGCTTGCTGCGTGTTTTGCTTGACGCCTTGGCCTTTTTGTAGACGCTTGGCAAGATAGAACTGCGCGTGATCGCTACCTTGGGCAGCGCGAGCAGATAAATCACTAACTGACATTAGCTCAAAACGTGAGGTATCAAGCGGTACGTTTGAGATTAGCTCAGCATTGGCTAGGCCAGCACAAGAAAATAGAGCGGTGAATAAGGCAGCTTTTAAGAGTTTCATAGCGGCTCCAAAATAGGCAGTGAGTAATGAGCGAACAAACAATATCTTCGTTTGAGTAATATCGTTGTTGAATAAGTAATAAATAAATATGCTTGAGCTTATCTTAGGGTAGCGGCTGGGGTAAAGTCCTTTTTAGCCATATCGCTTATACTAAAGCGCCAGATAAACGGTCGAAAATGGGTTGTCATTGACAATATTTTGTAAGCTTAACACTCAAAGTTACGAAACTCAAATACTAATTACCTACTTTTACCACAGTTGGGCGCCGCAGGAAGCCAATAAAATCATAGAGTTACATTGGCGTGACTTATTGCCACAAGTCTATAACCTACTTTGTAACCTTATTTATTCCTATTTTATGAGAGTTACGGCGCTTAGTTATTACCACTGTCTTTAAAATTATTAAATGCTCTAAGCTTTAGTCACTCGGTAAATAGCCACATCCGCTAGCAAGTTTGGCGCTTGACGCACTAAGGTTGACATAAGCGGCGCATAGCCTTTTTCAGAGTCGCTCACCGCAAAACGGTTAAGAATACGAATATTATGCTTAGCGCACAGCTGCTCAAAGTCCTTGAAGGTACATAGATGAATGTTCGGGGTGTTGTACCATTCATAGGGCAGGGCTTCTGAGACCGGCATCATGCCTTTGAGTCCTAAATGAATCCGGTTTTGCCAGTGGGCGAAGTTGGGAAAGGTAATCACTGCTTCACGGCCGACGCGCAGCATATCGAGGAGCAGCTCGTCAGGGTTTTTGACCGCTTGTAGCGCTCGCGCCATCACCACGGTATCGAAGCTGTCATCTGCGAAGCGCTCAAGGCCATCGTTGAGATCTTGTTCGACGATAGATAAGCCTTTGCCGATGGCCTCGTTTATTTTGTGCTCATCGATTTCAATGCCATAGCCGCTAACGCCTAGCTGCTGCTGTAAGTGCGCGAGTAGCTCACCATTACCACAGCCTAAGTCTAAGATGTGCGAGCGCGGCGCAATCCAGCGCTCAGCGAGTTGATAATCCATTCTCATGAGCGCGCTCCTGTTAGCTGATTGGGCTGTTGCTTGTCTGTAGTGTTATGATCGCTGATAAACGGCGCCGTCAAAAAGCCTTTGATAGCCCCCATATAGCGCGGGATATCGAAAAGAAAAGAATCGTGACCATGCGGCGCGTCGATATTGGTATAGCTGACCGGTTTACCTGTCGCCATTAGCGCGTCGACAATCTCTTGTGAGCGCTCAGGAGCGAAGCGCCAATCGGTGGTAAACGATACAATCAGATACTGGCACTGCGCATGAGCAAAGGCAGTCTTTAAATCATTGAGCTCAACAGAATCCTCATCCTCTAGCACAGCAGCTTCTTCGACCTCTTGTTCAGCGTCTGCTATCACCTGATCGATACTTTGCTGCTTGGTCTCATTATCACTTAGCGCTTGCTGCTCGATTTGTGCTTGATAGCCACGCGTTGGATCAAAATAGTCTAAGGCTTTGGTCATCAAAAGATAAGTATTGGCATCGAAGTTTTTACTAAAGCGCTCGCCTTGATAACGCAGGTAGCTCTCAACCTGAAACTCGACATCGTAGCCGTACATAAACTTGCCGGACTTTAGGTCGCGGCCGAACTTAGCTTTCATCGCATCATCGGTTAGATAAGTGATATGACCGACCATCCGCGCCAGTATCAAGCCGCGCTTAGGGTACGTGCCTGCTTGTAGATAGCGTCCGCCCATAAAGTCAGGATCTGACAAGATAGACTGCCGCGCCACTTCGTTAAAGGCGATGTTTTGCGCGGAGAGCTTCGGCGTACAGGCGATGACCACACAGCGTTTAAGGCGATCAGGATAGTCCACGGACCACTGCATGGCTTGCATACCGCCCATCGAGCCGCCAACGATAGCATGCCAGATATCGATGCCTAAGCGATCAGAGAGCATGGCTTGGGTTTTGACCCAATCTTTGATGGTGATCAGCGGAAAGTCAGGGCCATAGACTTGTCCGTCATCGCTCTCAGGATTGACAGTGGTCGGGCCAGTAGAGCCAAAACAGCTACCGATATTGTTAACGCACACCACATAGAACTGATTGGTATTGATGGCTTTATTAGGGCCGATCATATTATCCCACCAGCCGGCTTTTTTATCGTCCTCATTATAGTAGCCAGCAGCATGATGACTGCCAGATAAGGCATGACAGATCAAAATCGCATTCGACTTGTCTGCATTCAAGGTGCCATAAGTCTCATAGACCAGATCAAAGGATGGCAAAGTGCGATTACACTCCAAAGTCAGCGGCTCGGAGAAGTGCATCGTCTTAGGCGTGATTAAGCCTACTGATCCTTTTGGACCTTTTGCGCTTTTTTGGCGCTGTCCGTTGGAGGACGCCTCAAAGTCGTTATCGGTCGAAGAATGGTTAGTCGAAGGGATGTTAGTATCAGAACGTACGCTCAAAGCTACCTCGCAAGATGACGTTTTTATAGGGGCAAATACAGCGCTATGCTCATTGCCGATGCTGTCTATTGTATGGCGATGCGCCTGCGAGTACAACCTAGATTATCAGGGTTTAAAAAGGCAAAGCGGCAAAGGGCAAACGAGCGGCATTTCTCCTGCGTATATAGACGATAAAATGCTACACTAAGCAACACAAAAACAGCTTAGTATCATTAAGTATAGCTTAAGATGTTTAAGAAAAGGTAGCGAGAACCTTATCAAACCCTTCATAAACTTTATTCAAATAATGGGCTGCTATGAAACCTAAACTGCCTCCGCGTATTGCTGTGTTGTTGATCAATCTAGGTACACCAGACGCACCGACCGCGCCTGCGGTACGTCGCTATTTGCGTCAGTTTTTGTCCGATCCGCGTGTGATTGAGATTCCAAGATTCCTGTGGGCGATTATTCTCAATCTGTTTGTATTACCTAGCCGCCCTAAGCGCGTGGCGGAAGCTTACGCAAGTATTTGGGATGGCGACTCACCGATGCGCAATATCTTAAACGCTCAAGCTGAGCAGCTAGAGCCGCGCTTGGCATCGGCAAATGCGCCGTTTCGAGTCACCGTACATCCAGCGATGAGCTATGGTAATCCGGGCCTGCCTGATGTCATGGATAAACTGCGCGGCGAGGGCGTCGATCATTTTGTCTTGCTGCCAGTGTTTCCGCAGTATTCAGCGACCTCAAGTGGCGCGGTCTATGATGCGATCAATAAGTGGGCGCTCAAGCAGCGCAATCTGCCCAATTACACCATTGTCAAAGACTACTTCGCGCATCCGCTATATATCAAGGCCTTGGCTGATAGCATTCGCCGCTTCCAAGCCAAGCACGGCAAGCCTGAAAAGCTGATGTTTAGCTTTCATGGTATCCCGCAGCCCTACGCCGATAAAGGTGACCCTTATCCAAGCCGCTGCAAATGTACCGCCGCGCAAGTCGCGCAGGAGCTAGGTCTGAGCGCGGATGAGTGGATTATCAGCTTTCAATCGCGCTTTGGCAAGCAAGAGTGGGTCAAGCCTTATACCGATGTGGTGCTAGATGACTGGGCGAAGTCTGGCGTCAAGTCGGTACAGATCATCAGCCCGGCGTTTTCGGCAGATTGTCTGGAGACACTAGAGGAGCTGGCGATTGAGAACCGTGATAACTTCATTGAGGCGGGCGGTGAGGAGTATCATTATATCCCAGCGCTGAACATGGATGAGGCGCATATCGACTTGTTAGAAGCAATGAGTGCGCCGCTGGTGAAAGGCTGGGCGGGCACGCTTGAGGGCTGGGTGTAGGTGATTACTGCTTTTAAAACAAAAAAACACGCTCAATTTGAATTGAGCGTGTTTTTTTGTGGCTGTTTACAACTTAGCCTGAGTAATCAAATAATTATTCTATTAAAAATCATCATCATTACTGCGCTCGGCAGCTTCCTTATCAGCGATGTCGACTATACTAGGATACGTGTCATCGTCTAAGTTATCTTGTACTAACACGTTCTCGACAGTAGCTTCATCGACATTTTGTCGATGCATAGGCGTTAAGCGCTGAGTGGCATTGGTACCGACTTCTGAGTTATCAAATCCGGCACTATTGTCAATCACATCATCATTATCAATAGTGCGCAGCATATCGTTGTCTAGATCGACAAGTTGATTATCACGGTCCATATCAGTGCTTTTATTACTATGAATGCTGTCCATCTCTTCTGGTAGTGGTGATTTTGAATTGTCCATAGCAGCTTCCTTATTGTCATTATTAAGATTATGGGTATTAAAGTTTGTGTTGATAGCTATCTTATAAGCGCTATCAAGTATTGATGCTAGTATTTTGACGGTTTAAGTCGCGCCGCGCTAGTAGCAAGCTGTCACAGCATGTCAAAAAATGTAAGACGTTGGCTATTACTCTGAAATATTGAGCACAGCCTCAATTGCAATAAAAAACGACTACCAAATTAGGCAGCCGTTTGAGATAAGTAGGGCGTGTTGAACATTCACAAATGCGCACTGCTGATCGCTAAAATAGTTCTAGTCTAAGTGAAAATTGCAGGTAATGCTTATTGCATTGGCTAGCTGATTTTATTTAAACAGTCGCAACGACTAGGGCGATTTTAGCATCAGCCCTCACGACAACAACAGGGACAGGACTATTTTTTGCCGCTTTATTGATAAAAATAGACGCTTAGAACGACTAAACTTACCATTTTTATCTGCAAATCGCCTAAAAAATAGTCTCTGTCAGTGCCATGGTCGAATGTTCAACACGCCCTAGTAGGAGTAGTGAATAGTAACAGTAATGAACAGTGGCAATGCTAAAAACTACTTAGCGCCAATCTTTTTATTAATAAAGCGAATGACTGAGTCTGGCGTCACCTGCGAGGTGCTATGCAATATCTTGGCCGGTAAACCAATAGGATAGTGGGTTTTTGAGATCTTTCGATTCGCGCAGCCGCTGAGCTTACATAGTTTTTTGGCGACATCATCGACCGTTAGATTGATGCCTAAGCGATCAATACTGGTCACTTCGATGTCTTTGGTCATATCGGATTTGACCCAAAGTGGCATCACATCTATCACCTTGATGCCCATGTCTGCGTACTCGACATTGAGCGCTTCGGTCAGACCGCGTACAAAGAACTTACTGGCGGAGTAAGTGGCGACCTCAGACTGTCCGTAAATCGCAGAGGCAGAAGATAGGTTAATAATCTTACCATTGGTGCTATCAGCAAGATACGGCGCAGCTTTATGACAGCCGATCAACACACCTTTACAGTTGATATCGACTAGGGATAATTGCTTGTCCAAATCAGTCGTTGGCAGCACACCGCTGACCAGCACCCCAGCGTTATTGATGAGCACATCGATACCGCCGAAGTTATTGACCATCTGCTCGATGGCGTTATCCCAAGATTCGGTTTGAGTGACATCTAAATCGCCTGTAATCACGCGCTGGTTTTTATTGGCTTTTTTGAATGCCTTTTGCTTGATAGCGTGCGATAGCTCATGCGTATCGATATCGAAGAGTCCAACGCAGTGACCTTTGGCAGCCAAACGCTTAGCTGTCGCAAGACCAATACCGCGTGATGCGCCAGTGATGAGTACATTCATAACCTATCCTATTCTTAGAGTAACAGTAAAAGTGAGTGTGGGGAGTGCGTGTCTTAATAATAATAAAACAGTCATAACTATCAATAAGCTAGCATACCTAAAGCCCACTATCGAATGCTAGAGGGTATCGGTAACTAAAGTCTCGATTGGCTTGATAGGGGCTTAATGAGTCACTTCCTTGAGCTCTAATCTGCGCTCCAGACGCTCTTCAAATCCTGCCACTTTAAACGACCACAAATAACCAAGAGCCAGTAGATAAATAACCGCCTCAGATAACTCTTCCACCACTATACCTAAGCTATGGGAGAAGCCAATAGCGTTCTCGCCTATATACTGCAGTAATGCCAAAGCTGCGACGCTTAGATATAACCACAGCGGAGTCGTTTTTAATACCGCCCAGCAGTAACGCCAAGCGTAAATCAACAATCCTAGTGCTACTATATAAATGACTAGCAAGAGGCGATCCTCCCACCAGTCGTAGTTATGGCCTAACCAAAGCGCCTGCATATCGATAAACAAATCAGGAAGATGATTTAGTTCGCGGCGAATAACAGTAAAAAGCACTAAAACAGCGGCTATCCAAAAATAAACGCCTTGCTTAAGATGGCTTTGCATAGTGTGTTGTATGCAGCGCAGTAAACACAGCATCAGCAGGACAACACTAGCGATTTCTATGATACCGTTTTCAGTAAAAATGAGCGGCTCCTAAGCGATGATAAATAATAGTAGAAATGAAAAAAGCGAGCTCAAAAGCTCACTTTTTTAAGTATATTAACTCATATCAACCCAGTTAGATGGTTGGTATAACTAACATAAAGCGTCATTATAATACGTGCTAATATGATATGCTATTGATAACTATGACTAATTCATCAATTATTTATATTAATATTTTTAATATTAACCTATATTAATATACCTAGTAATGATATCAATGCGCCTCATCCCAGTTCTCACCGATACCGGTCTCGACCAATAATGGCACGGCAAACTCAATGTCCCAGCCCATACCTTTAGCTGTATCTTGCAGCACATCTTGCATCGCATCAGTAATCAGCTGCGCAATGTCATCAACCTTGCCGCTATCCACTTCGAACACCAGCTCATCATGGACTTGGAGTAACATTTTAGCTTGCTCTTTTGGCAGCACCTTATCGACCGCTATCATCGCAAGCTTAATCAAGTCAGCGGCTGAGCCTTGTAGCGGCGCGTTGATAGCGGCCCGTTCAGCGGCTTGTTTGACCATGCGATTGCTGTTATTGATATCAGGGGTATAGAGCTTACGGCCAAGGATGGTCTCGATATAGCCGCGCTCATAGGCGCTTGCGCGCGTGTCTATCATGTATTGCTTGACGCTAGGATAGCGATCGAAGTACATATCGATATAATCTTGCGCCTCGCCTCGGCTCATCTGTAATTGTTTGGCCAGACCAAAAGCACTCATGCCGTATAGTAGGCCAAAGTTAATGGCCTTGGCATTACGGCGCTCTGTTGGCGTGACATCGTCAACCGCTTTGCCTAACACTTCAGCTGCGGTAGCAGTATGAATATCTAAGCCTTCATTAAAGGCGCGAGTTAAGTTGGCATCGCCTGAGAAATGCGCCATCAATCGCAGCTCAATTTGTGAGTAATCGGCTGCAAGGAGTACGCGACCCTCTGGCGCGATAAAGGCTTGGCGAATCAGACGTCCGGTTTTAGTACGGATCGGGATGTTTTGTAGATTAGGATCCGTTGAAGACAAGCGCCCGGTACTGGTCAAAGCTTGATGATAGCTCGTATGCACGCGATCGGTGTCCTTATCTGCTACTGCATCAAGGGAGTCGGTATAGGTGTTTTTTAGTTTTGACAAGCCGCGGTACTCTAGAGTAATCTCCGCAAGCGGATGATCAATCTTGGATAGTATTGCTTCGCCAGTAGAGTACTGACCTGATTTGGTTTTTTTACCGCCTAACACGCCCAGCTTCTCAAATAGCACCTCGCCTAACTGCTTTGGTGAGCCTAGATTAAACTCCTCGCCAGCGATGTCAT
Source organism: Psychrobacter submarinus (assembly GCF_904846685.1). Classification (GTDB taxonomy): domain Bacteria; phylum Pseudomonadota; class Gammaproteobacteria; order Pseudomonadales; family Moraxellaceae; genus Psychrobacter; species Psychrobacter submarinus. The sequence continues at coordinate 232,203 of NZ_CAJHBQ010000001.1, read as the reverse complement.
AGGCCTGCTTTTCTAGAGCAATAATTTCTTCGTCAAAACGCTTGGATAGCTCATTTAAGAACGAGCGTTTGATTAAGATACCGTTAGCTTCCATTTGACAAAGAATCTCAGCGGTTGGAATCTCAAGCTCATTAAGTAGGCGCAGGTTATTGTCGTCATCGGCAAGGGTTTTGCTGAATACTTCAAACAGCTGATAAGTAATGTCCGCATCTTCACAAGCATAGTCGCTTGCGATATCGATAGCCACTTGATCAAAGGTGACTTGCTTAGCGCCTTTACCGGCAACGTCTTCATAGCTGATGGTTTGCGTCTGCAGATAATGCCGCGCTAGATCGTCCATACCGTGACGAGTAATCGCCGCATTGATTACGTAGCTGGCAAGCATAGTATCCATCGCCCAGTTGTTCTGCGCCTGCTTATCATCAGAGTGTATTGCGCCAATGAGGTCGATATCATAATGGCTGAGAATATGGGTATCGTACTTTAAGTGCTGACCGATCTTACCGATTTTGGGGTTTTCTAATATTGGCTTAAGACGCGCTAGTACCGTATCGCGATCGAGCTGTTTGGCGGTTAGCTCATCGCCCTCTAAGCGATGCGTCAGCGGTACATAATAAGCTTCATGGGCTTGCACGGCAAAGGATAGACCGACAATCTCCGCCTCGCGCCAGTAGATACTAGTCGTTTCAGTATCAAGGACGAAATGCGGCGCTGCCTCTAGCTGCGCAACTAAGCTGTCAAAGGCGGGCATGTCGAGGATAGTATGCCAAGCCTTGTCATGGCTTTTGCTATCTTTGATGTTCTCAAGGGCAGTCGATTGTAATGATTTAGCCACTTGCGCTTGCGATTCGCTATTGGCCTGCGTCTCGGCAACGCTTTGCGCGCCTTGCCCATTAGCATTGGCCGGATGATTGGGGTGGTCTAAGGATGCCAGCTCATTTTTAAATTCAAGCTCAGTGTACAGATCGCGTAGCTCATCGATATGGGCACAAGGATCAGTGTTGATTTTTAGATCATTCCAGTCATGACCGATATCTAAGTCGGTGATGATAGTGGCAAGCTGTGCGTTCAACGGAATCTCATCGGCGTGCTCGATTAAGCCTTTAGCACCGCGCCCTTTAATAAAGCCAATGTGCTTAAGCATATTATCGATATCGCCGTATTCAACGAGTAAATCTTTAGCCGTTTTTTTTCCGATACCAGGCACGCCTTTGATACCATCAGAGGTATCACCCATCAGTGTTAAATAATCAATCATCTGGCGAGGCTCGATGCCAAGCTTATCGATGACCCCTTGGGTGTCAGTAATCTTGCCCGTGAAGCTGTCTTCTAATATCACCGCATCATTGACCAGCTGCATCATGTCTTTATCCCCAGTGGAGATGACCACGTGATGGCCTTGTGCGACAGCGCGATAAGCCATCGTTCCGATAATATCATCGGCTTCTGCGCCTTCAATACGCAGCAAGGGAATCCCTAATGCGGTGACCAAACGATGGATATAAGGGATCTGCTCAACCAGTTCGGCATCGATTGGCGGACGTCCGGCTTTGTATTCTTCTGACATTTTATGGCGAAAAGTGGGCGACTTAGTATCGAAACACACCGCCATATGAGTCGGGTGATAGCGGCGCATCAGCTTAAGCAGCGCGTTCAATGTACCGCGGATGGCATTAGTAGTCAGCCCTTGGGTGTTTTGCATGGTTTTGGGCAGCGCATGATAAGTGCGAAACAGATAATATGATCCGTCAACCAAGATAAAAGGCGGCTGATCTTTATTGACCTGACTGGTGTCCATAGTGGCCACGTTTGGCATAGCGTCAAAGTTAGGCAAGGTATCAGGGTCGATAGGCGAGTGGGAGTTGTGATCGTTGTCTTTGGTATGAGTAGTCATAAGAGGTCACTTATTAGCAGGTAGCAAAATTTAGCAAGTATTAAAATATAGTATGACCATATTATAACGATAAAACGAGCGCGTGCCGAATGGTGTAAAATTTATCAGGTCTATACCTAAAAACCTAAAAAAAGAACGCTATGAGCACGATAAATGCTGATAACGTTCTGTGCTTCTATGCTCTGACTTTTATACTCTAAGATATGTCATAACATAAAGTAGCGGCTTGCTTTATTTGACTTCAGAGGTCACTTCCATCTCGATATTGCCTTTAGTCGCTTTTGAATAAGGGCAGACCTCATTGGCTTTTTCTACGAGTCTTTGAAACTCATCGCTTGAGATATCCGTACTATCGGCAATAACGTGAATTTTTACTGCTAGTTTATAGTCATGGTTATCGCCTTGCTTAAGATCGACAGTGGTCTCAGTGGTAGAGCCAAAGCTGGCTTTTTCCATCTTTTTGACCACACCTAAGGCGCTATCAAAGCAAGCCGCATAACCCATTGCTAATAATTGCTCAGGATTATTGCCTTCCATGTTACCGCCAGGAGGCGCCATATTGATTTTTAGATCGCTGTCATTGAGTGACGCATTACCAGTGCGGCCACCAGTGACTGTGGCTTTGGTTGAGTATAGAGTTTTCATACTTTGTCCTTTTTAAGTTTTTATTAATGGCTTTTTTAAGGCTACTAGTATGAGTAACCTGTATTACCTGTTTAGCACTTATTGAGCATAGCAAGGTTTGCACAAAAGGTTATATAAAGGTCGTAAAGCTATACTGTGAATTTGTAAGCACAACTGCACAATGAACAGGAGACATACAAGCGGCATCTATGAATAGTCATAACAGTACTGTAAAATTCCAAAAAAGAATAAACGATGTCAGCGCTATAAATCAGCCCGATATAAGACTATTTTGACAACAGGATATTTTGCTATGAAAAAAACAATAATAATAAATTTGATTATCAGACGGTTTATAGAACGCTGAATCTAGCAGGGGTAAATGTCTTTGGTTATCGAGCAGGGAACGGCGCTAATGCCGCTCGGGGTATCTTTACAGCCTTAAATACTTATCCTAGTGTTGGCAGTAATGCGCCTAGCACGCTTAGTTTCCCGAACGGCTCGGTTTGCTATATTCCAGTGACCACTAGTGATCGCTCATTTTTTGTTTTTAATAATAAAGACAAGACCAATTATTCAGATCTTGATGACTGGATAGACGCGGCAGAAGATCGCTTCAACGACAATAGGAACTTTAGAACCTCTGAGCGCTCTATTGGTGCAAATAATGATAACCCAGCAGCGCAAGTGACCTTTTTTGCGACCAATAATGATCCTGAGTACCTATTTAACGGCGTCAATTATGATAACGACATTTATGAAACTGACTTTGTCGATAAAAACGCTATACGCCCGAATGAGGACAGCGTTCGCGGTGTCGTAGACTGCACGGTAGTCAATGAAGTCGCCGCTGATTTTATTGAAGATAGTATTCGTCGCTACTATTGATAGTGATAGCCATCGCAATTAGCCGATAATAATTAGCCTATAGGGCTGAGTGGAGATACTGGTTTTCAAATTTGACACGCTTTAGCAATCGTCTAAGGCGTGTTTTTTTTGCGCAAGTTGGGCACCTTAAGACGAAATCGGCTACAATACGCGCACTATTTTATTTTTAGAATACATTTTAAAGCAATATTCTAAATCAACATTATCGAAGTCAAAATTATGAGCGTAGATCCAAAAGTTTTAAACAAAGAAGTCGCCAAACGTCGTACCTTCGCTATCATCTCGCATCCTGATGCCGGTAAGACCACCATGACCGAAAAGCTACTCTTATGGGGTCAAGCGATTCAGGTGGCAGGCGAGGTCAAAGGCCGCAAGACTGATCGCCATGCCACCTCTGACTGGATGAGCATGGAGCAAGAGCGCGGTATCTCTATCACCACATCCGTCATGCAGTTTCCTTATAAAGAGCACATGGTCAATCTGCTTGATACACCAGGTCACGCTGACTTTAGTGAGGATACTTATCGTACTCTGACTGCTGTCGATAGTGCGCTAATGATGGTCGATGGCGCTAAAGGCGTGGAAGAGCGAACCATCAAGCTGATGGAAGTCTGCCGCATGCGTGACACGCCGATTATCTCTTTTGTCAATAAGCTTGATAGACAGATTCGTGAGCCGCTAGACTTGCTCAGCGAGATTGAATCTGTACTAAAAATTAAATGTATTCCGCTGACTTGGCCCATCGGTATGGGGCAGGATTTCGTGGGCGTCTATCATCTGACTGAAGACAAAACCTATCTTTATGAAAAAGGTCATGGCGGCGAGATCACAGTGTCCGAGACCCGCGAAGGTTATGATTATCCAGATATTCGCGAGCGTTTAGGCAAGTTGATGTTTGACGCTTTTGAGGAGTCGCTTGAGCTAGTACAGATGGCGCTTGAGGACTTCAATACTGAGGAGTTCTTAAAAGGGGAGATGACGCCGGTATTGTTCGGTACCGCGTTAGGTAACTTTGGTGTCAATATGGTGCTAGATACGTTAGTTAAATACTCGCCGCCGCCCAAGGCGCATCCGACAGAGCAGCGTATTGTCTCGGCAACAGAGCCTAAGTTTTCTGGCTTTGTGTTTAAGATTCAAGCCAATATGGATCCGCGTCACCGTGACCGTATTGCGTTTTTGCGGGTGTGCTCTGGTAAGTACGAAAAAGGCATGAAAATGCGGCAAGTGCGTCTAGGTAAAGACGTGCGGATTGCTGATGCTTTGACCTTTTTGGCAGGTGACCGCGAGGCACTAGAGGAAGCTTATCCCGGCGATATCATTGGCCTACATAATCACGGCACTATCTCGATTGGCGATAGTTTCACTGAAGGCGAAGCGCTGAATTTCACTGGTATACCGCACTTTGCGCCTGAGCTGTTTCGCCGAGTGGTGCTCAAGGATCCACTGAAGTCCAAAGCGCTACAAAAGGGCTTACAGCAGCTCTCCGAGGAAGGCGCCACGCAGGTATTTATGCCGCAGATTAATAACGACTTAATCTTAGGCGCGGTCGGGGTGCTGCAGTTCGAAGTTGTCGCTCATCGTCTCAAAGAAGAGTACAAAGTACAGTGCAGCTTTGAGCCGGTCTCTATCGCTACCGTACGCTGGATTCACTGTGATGATGAGGCAGCATTGGCGAAGTTTAAGAAAAAAGCACATGACCAGTTATCGATTGATGGTGGCGGTTATTTGACTTATCTAGCACCGTCACGGGTGAATCTACAGCTGATGCAAGAGCGCTATCCGGAAGTGACGTTTAGTAATACCCGTGAGCATTGATTTTTAGTTTTTATTTTTAAAGAGGCACGCTTAGCGTGTCTTTTTTTATGCCACTTTAGATAACATCTGAGAGAAGTAGCGGGTCATTCAATCTAGAGTAGCGCATAACCTTCAACACATTTTAAACAATGAGTATCAGCAGATACGCTATGATTATAAAAATTAAGCATAATAATTTTTATTCATAACAGACTGAGGTCTACTGTGGTATCTGCCTTCTTAAACACTGCCAATAAAGCGAAAAGAGACGTTGTTCGGATTTTTTCACTCACATTTGTCACTGGTGGCTTACTCTTCGCTAGCCTAGCAGCAAACGCCAGTACTTTAATCAGTAGTACTGAATACATAGACTACGAGTTTCCAGACAGCGTACAAGAGCAATGTTATGAGAAAAACAACTGCCCAGAGATTAAGGTTAAATATCTAAAAGCCAACCAAGACTGGCTGAATGATATCGTCAATAAACGCGTGAATAATATTGTTATTAATAGCAAGATGAGTGAGTCGCCAGTGAGTAACGCTACTGATGATAAGGCGGCCAAACTCGCTATCGACGACTTTGCTCAGTCGCAAATGATTGACCTACCAGATGAGGTGCAATGGTCCTATAGTCTAATCGTCACCCCTGAATATTTGGGCCACGTTAAGCTTGGACAAGGAGAGGATTTAGAGCTATTTGAAATCAGCTCCTACGTCTTTACAGGCGGCGCTCATGGCATGCCTTCTAGGGAGTATCTGGTATTTGATCCGGCAAGCAAACAGCAAATCACTCTCGAGGATATGCTAAAGCCGAATCAGCAGGCGCGTTTTAACGCTCTGGCCTATGACGCGTATCAATCTTGGGTGCAGTCAATGGATGAGGATGTCAAAAGTTATGAGCAGAGCTGGCCTTTTACTTTGAGTCACAACATAACTCTGACTGATAAAGGCGTTGATATTCGTTATCAGCCTTATGCTATTGGCCCTTACGCTTATGGTATGCCAGTACTAACAATTGCGTATAGCAAACTTCATGGCCTCCTCAAGCCGCGTTTTTTGCCTAGCATCTAAACATCGCTTATAAGCGTTCATTGTTTTAAATTTTATTTTATCAATAATAACACTTACCAATAATAAGGAAGAACCACATGACAGACAATACCAACCAATCGAACCCAGTAACCCCAGATGCTACATCTGAGTTATCTAGCTCTACTACGACTTGGCAGCTGACCGCATTGACTGCTGCACTTGGCGACTTACAGCTGAGCGTTAGTGACAGCCTATCAGTAGGCCGTGGCAGCGATAATGATGTGGTGCTAGGCAGTAAAGCGGTTTCGCGTAACCACGCAGTACTGAGCGTGCTGGATACTGAGCTTTATGTCAAAGACTTAGACTCCTCTAACGGGACCTTTGTTAATGATAAGCGTATTGAGGCGAATAAAACGGTTCAGCTGAACGCCGACGATAAGCTTGGCTTTGCTAGCTTTGAGTTTCAAGTCATGGCTTTAGCTGCCGAGGATATAGAGTCAAGCGCCATTGATCCAGCCACCAAACAGCCGAAAGTAAAAGAGCCAGAAGAGATAGTAGGCTCAGTGCAAGAAGATCTAGAGAGCACTAGCACGCCATCGAAGCAGTCGGCAACAGAGTCATCACTACCACCTGCCGCTGTTGAAGAAACGATCGCAGCAAGACCTGCATCACCTAGTGAGCCAGTAGCCAAAGAACAAGTCGCTGCAACGCCAGTAGTCGAAGATCCAGTCGTTAAAGAGCCGGCCACTAAAGATCCAGTCGTTGAAGAACCAATAGTAAAAGAGCCAAAAGCCGAAGCACCCGTAGCCGAACGTCAAAGTCCTGAGCATGACAAAACCACGACCACGTCTCTACAAGAAGAAGCCGATCCAGAGGTCTTACGCGCTAAGCAAGCGGCTACAGCGCAGTTCTCAGGAACGGCAAATCTAGGTCAGTCCCGCGACCTAGGAACGACGGGTAATAATGCTATGGATCAAGCGGTAAACAACCCAGCCAATACTGCCGCTAGTGAGAAAAAGCCGAGCGGCGGTTGGTTTATCTGGGTATTTATCGCTCTTATTATTATCGGTATCGCGCTGTGGTTATTTAACATGGGCGGCGCGTAATTCGATTCGCTGACGGGCTGGTATCCGAAGTCCTATGATATGAGCAACTTTACTATCCTATTTTGTTATAATAGCGAGCCTAATGTTGGCTCGCTTTTGTTTAGCCCTCGTTTTAACCCTTTACTTAACTATCACTGAAACTTACGAGTTTTCTCGATTATCACTGTGGTTTACTTTATCCTTGTTAATTAATACCGTGCTCAGAGACGTCTTATGATGACCTTCGAAGAATACAATACCCTAAAAACCAAAGGCTTTAGCCATGCTCCTCTTGTCAAAAAGCGTTTGATGGACGCGCAGACACCCGTATCTGTGTTTTCAAAAGTGCGTGACTTGAGTGGTTCTGCTTATTTGTTTGAGTCAGTAGTCGGCGGCGAGCGTTGGGCACGGTTTTCGATGATTGGCCTCGGCAGCGATCTGATACTGCAGTATGCTGATGGCAATATGACTATCAAGCAAGACGATCAGATAAATGTCGATGCCGTCGATGATCCATTTGCTTATATACGTAAGCTTATGGCCGATTATAACATGCCAACAGTGGATGATATTCCCTCGTTGCCAAGTTTTAGCGGCGGTTTAGTCGGCTATTTTGGTTATGATATGGTACGAGTCATCGAGCCTAGTGTGGGCTTGTCAGAGACACCTAATCCGATGACTTTGCCTGATATGTGGCTGATGCTATCGATGAGCGTCATTGTCTTTGATAATCTAGAAAACACCTTATCTATCATCGTTTACGCTGATTGTAGTGATGAGGATGGCTATGGCGCGGCAATTCGCGAGCTTGAAAGGATAGAGGACAAGCTTGCCGAGATGCCAGATTTGAGCGCGCCTATTATGCCAACGCCGAAGTTCGTCTCGCAAACCGGGCAAGATAAATACTGCTCAGACGTCAATAAAATAAAGGACTATATCTTTGCAGGCGATGTCATGCAAGTCGTCCCAGCACAGCGCTTAACCGCTGACTACAGTGGCGATTCGCTGGCTGTATACCGAGCACTAAGATTCCTCAATCCATCGCCTTATTTATTCTTAGTACACGGATATACGTTGGACGATCACAAGCGCTTTGACATCATTGGCGCCTCCCCTGAGATTCTATCGCGCATTGAAGATGGTAAAGTCACGGTGCGCCCTTTAGCGGGTACTCGCAAACGTGGTCAGGATGAGAGCGAGGACTTGGCATTAGAGCAAGAGCTACTCTCAGATACCAAAGAGATCGCTGAGCACTTGATGCTGATAGACTTGGGCCGTAATGACATCGGCCGCGTCTGCGAGTATGGCAGTGTTAAAGTCACCGACAAGATGTTCATTGAGCGCTACTCACAAGTCATGCATATCGCCTCTAACGTTGAGGGCACTGTCTTACCTAATAAAGATGCTTTAGATGTGTTTTGTGCCACTTTTCCTGCAGGGACGCTGTCTGGCGCCCCCAAAATACGAGCGATGCAGATCATTGATGAAGTAGAGCCTGTACGCCGCACAGTATTTGGCGGTTCAGTCGGTTATCTAGGCTGGCATGGCAACATGGATACCGCGATTGCAATTCGCACTGCAGTTATGCGCCGCGGTAAGATCCATATTCAAGCTGGGGCAGGGGTCGTCGCCGACTCAGTGGCTGAGGCGGAGTGGGAGGAAACCAACAAAAAAGCCTTAGCACTGGTTAAAGCGGTAAAAATGGCTTGTGATGGTCTTAGAATTCGTTAAGATTGCACGACGGCTCTAGCGATAAGAAACCGAGACTCACAGCGGCTATTTATAGCGAATAAAAAATATCAATATAATCAAAGTATTAAAATTTAATTTTAAAAAGTTAGGAAAAAATAAAAAAAGGTCTTGCGTTCCAGCAAATATTTGATAGAATAGCCACCACTTTGAGAGAACAAGCCGACTTAGCTCAGTTGGTAGAGCAACTGACTTGTAATCAGTAGGTCGCCAGTTCGATCCCGGCAGTCGGCACCATCTCTTTCAAAGTCGCTTTTTTTAGAATTGCTTTATATTATTTTTACAGTAATAATAGCGTTTATTAAAAGCAAACTAAGGTGGGATTGGGGAGCGGTCAAACCCAACAGACTGTAAATCTGTCGCGAAAGCTTCGAAGGTTCGAATCCTTCTCCCACCACCATATTTTTTACAGCACCAAAAGCACTCTAATACCAATTATATTTTGGTTATAAATAGAGCTATTGCGGGTGTGGTATAATGGTAACACCTTAGCCTTCCAAGCTAATGACGCGGGTTCGATTCCCGCCACCCGCTCCATATACGCGGCATCCATTGATCAAGCATTCATAGCAATGTAAATAGCCAGCACCCATACATCACGACAGTCATTTATTATAGCTGTTTCGTGATATTTTTTTATATAACCGATAGGTTTTTGGTTATTTAAGATAGGCTCATATAGCTCAGCGGTAGAGCACTCCCTTGGTAAGGGAGAGGTCTCGAGTTCAATTCTCGATATGAGCTCCATTTATTATTCTATTTGCTAATGCTGCTTGTTAATTGTTAGTATATAAAAAGCCAGATGGTATAAAAAATACTATCGAGATATTCAATAGCATTATAAGAGTTATGCGAATATTAAAAAATATAAAGCCTACTCAGTAAAATGATGATTTTAGGGTGACACTGAGGTGTTGCCTTTTAGTGCTGTCAGTAGCTCGATATTGCTAATGTGATACTGTTATAAAGTAGTTAAAATTAAGCATTATAGTTTATAATTACTGATATATGGTTACTGGTCTATGATTACCAATAGTCCGTAGAATGTAGCTTCTATAATTATTGATAATAATGCAGTGTTAATAGCATAGCGTCAACGGTTTGATGGTCGTGTCAGCAGAATGAATAGGCATCTTGAACCGTCAAATATCTATTTATCGATCTTATTTGTTTATCATTTTCTAAGCATAAAGATTCACCAATAAAAAAGGAAATACTCATGGCAAAGGCCAAGTTTGAACGCAACAAGCCCCACGTCAACGTCGGCACCATCGGACACGTTGACCATGGTAAAACCACACTAACTGCCGCAATCGCAACCGTAGCAGCAAAAACCTCAGGCGGCGAAGCCAAAGACTACGCGTCAATTGACTCAGCCCCAGAAGAAAAAGCACGTGGCATCACCATCAACACCTCACACGTAGAATATGACACCGAAACTCGTCACTACGCCCACGTTGATTGCCCAGGTCACGCCGATTATGTCAAAAACATGATCACCGGTGCCGCTCAAATGGACGGCGCAATCCTAGTCGTATCAGCAACTGACGGCCCAATGCCACAGACTCGTGAGCACATCTTGCTATCACGTCAGGTAGGCGTACCATACATCATCGTCTTCATGAACAAATGTGACCTAGTAGACGACGAAGAATTGCTAGAGCTCGTCGAAATGGAAGTACGTGAACTTCTTAACGACTACGACTTCCCAGGCGACGACACCCCAATCATGAAAGGCTCAGCCACCCAAGCCCTAAAAGGCGACGACGGCAAATACGGCGAACCAGCAGTCGTAGAACTACTAGAAACCCTAGACAGCTACATCCCAGAGCCTGAGCGTGACATCGACAAAGCATTCCTAATGCCAATCGAAGACGTCTTCTCAATCTCAGGTCGTGGTACCGTAGTAACTGGCCGTGTTGAATCTGGTATCGTAAAAGTTGGCGACGAAATCGAAATCGTCGGTATCCGTGACACTCAAAAAACCACCTGTACTGGTGTTGAGATGTTCCGTAAGCTACTAGACGAAGGCCGTGCAGGTGAGAACTGTGGTGTACTACTACGTGGTACCAAGCGTGAAGACGTACAACGTGGCCAAGTACTAGCTAAGCCAGGTTCAATCACCCCGCACACCAACTTCGACGCTGAAGTATACGTACTATCAAAAGAAGAAGGTGGTCGTCATACGCCATTCTTAAACGGCTATCGTCCACAGTTCTACTTCCGTACCACTGACGTAACTGGCGCAATCCAATTACAAGACGGTACTGAAATGGTTATGCCTGGTGACAACGTTGAGATGAGCGTAGAGCTTATCCACCCAATCGCTATGGACAAAGGCCTACGTTTCGCTATCCGTGAAGGTGGCCGTACTGTAGGTGCTGGTGTGGTTGCAAGCGTAAGCAACTAATACTTAGTAACGAGCTGAGCTTTACCTATAAAGTTTAGGTGTCATTTTCTTAACTTAATCTTAATAGGTACTAGCAAAGTCAAAAGCCGCTCTCTTCATTGAGGGCGGCTTTTTTTGTGGGTGGCTATATTTTTTATAGGTGGTAATAAGAGTTAAGATAGTCTTTACACGGCTATACTAATAGTTGTATTTATTAATAATGATTAAAGGTAGGAGAGGGAGTGGTGCTAACCATAGAGTTACTCAATAAACACTTATTTAAAGCGCAAAGCATTATCCAAGCTGTTGCCGATATCGAAGCTCTTATTCAACCGCAAGATGCTTGGAGTTATCGGACTCTAGTAGACTTACTTGAGCAAGATAGCATTGATTTATTAGTCGTTTATCAAAGTGATAAAGTCGTTGGCTACTGTCTTTATCAAGTGATGTTCGAGCAGGCAGAAATCTTGCGTATAGGCACGCACCCTAACTATCAACGTCAAGGTATCGCATCAAACCTAGTGGCCGAGTTAAATCAGCAGCTACAAGCGTTAACTGTTGAGAGTTTATTATTAGAAGTGCGGGCAGATAATTTGCCAGCGATAGCTCTGTATGAGCAGCAAGGCTTTGAGACGATCCATCAGCGCAAAGGCTATTATAAAACGGCACACAAGCCTGCTGTCGATGCGTTAATTATGCAGCTTAATTATAAAAATAAAGCAGATAGGAGTGGATAAGGTTATCGATGATAAGGCAGCTTAGAGCTGTTATTTTTGCAGTCCTCTATAGAAGGTACATAACTCTCATCTTCTTGCATACGCGTCAGCAGAGTAATACGCTGAGTTAGCATCTCCACCATCAGATTGATATTGGCTTGTTGTTTTTTGACTTGTGCTAGTTTTTGCTGGGTGACTAGCAGTTGCTCATCAAGGTTTAGATTACCATCGTAATAGTCATCCAAGCTATTTTTTATCTCCGTTAGCGTAAAGCCGATAGCCTGCGCGCTTTTGATCAGCTCAATACGTTCAATACATTCAGGATGAAACTCAGTATAAAGCCGCGAACCTGCTTGCCGCTTACGAGACCTCAGCAGACCTAGCTCGTCATAATGACGCACGGTATCTTTGGTGGTATTGGCTCTTTTGGCCAAAGCTCCTATGAGTAAAAACGCAGTATCTGGCATTGCAGTCTCTTTATGTATGTCAATCTTATCGATTAAATGTCATCCATTTTGAGCCATTAGTAGCAGTTTAGAGTGGCCAAAATTTTGAATGCCCATTAGAGCGCCCATTAGAGCTATCAAGCTGAGCCACAGGCATTTGCTGATGGGGCGGAATGGGCCAGCTAACAGCGCCTTTGTGTAATAAACGCTCCAGCTGCGCTAAAAACTGATGGCGGCCAAGAGTAGTCGCGCCTAAGCTTAGTAGATGGTCATTAGTCAGCTGACAATCGACTAACGCTACGCCGCTATCAATACAGAGCTGCATCAAACCCCAAAACGCTAATTTTGAGGCGTTAGAGGCGCGATGAAACATCGACTCACCAAAGTAGATGTGGCCAATCTTTAGTCCATAAAGCCCGCCTATCAGCTGTCCATTCTCATCCCACACCTCAACGCTATGAGCGAAACCATAGCGATGGAGCTCGGTATAAGCCTCGATCATCTCCTGATGAATCCAAGTGTGCTCACCCTCAGGCAGTCCATTATTACGTGGCAAACTACAAGCATGAATGACTTCATCGAACGCTTGATTGACCGTTAACTGCCAACGCGAGCGCCGAGCTTGCTTACGTAGCGATTTGCTGGGCTGATAGTCGCTTGGCACAATGACACAGCGCGGCTCCGGGCACCACCAAGCAATAGGCTCATCTTCATTAAACCAAGGAAAGAGCCCTTGCGCATACGCCGATATCAGCGTCTCAGGCGCCAGATCACCGCCTAGCGCTACTACGCCATAGCCATCAGGATCGACCGCGTTAGGATTGGGAAAGTCATAACGCCCAAGACTTTTAATGGTTTTATAAAAAGTCTCAGGCGTCATGTTGTGTATATTAAGCTTATTGAGCATATAGGTTATTATTTCACTCAGTCTTTTGGCGATTACTTTCTAATCTATCGTCAAAGTCGAGGCGTAAGTGTGATCAGCAGCAACTGTTTCGCCAATAGCATCTAAGTACTTTTCAGCATCGAGAGCAGCCATACAGCCGGTTCCTGCTGAGGTAATGGCTTGACGATAAACATGATCAGCAACGTCGCCTGCGGCATATACGCCTTCAATACTAGTTTGGGTAGCATTACCATTGATACCGCTATTGACGATAATATAACCATCATTCATCTCAAGCTGGCCTTTGAACATGTCAGTGTTGGGCTTATGACCAATAGCGATGAATACACCATGGATATCTAGCTGTTTGGTTGCGCCATCTTCGGTGGATTCGATAACGACGCCATTGACGCCCATATCATCACCAACGACTTCGCGAACGGTATGATTCCACTCGATTTTGACATTGCCATTTTTGGCTTTTTCAAATAGCTTGTCTTGCAAGATCTTCTCAGAGCGTAGGCTATCGCGGCGATGCACTAAAGTCACTTCTGAGGCAATATTGGATAGATATAGCGCTTCTTCAACCGCCGTATTACCACCGCCAATGACCGCGACTTTTTGATCTTTATAAAAGAAACCATCACAAGTGGCACAAGCAGATACGCCCAAGCCTTTGAACTTCTCTTCTGACTCTAAGCCGAGATACTGCGCTGAGGCACCAGTTGAGATAATGAGCGCATCGCAAGTGTAGCTGCCATTATTACCAATCAAAGTAAAAGGGCGCTCCGTTAGTTGTACTTCATTAATATGATCATAGACCAGCTCGGTACCGAAACGCTCGGCATGCGCTTTCATGCGATCCATCAGCGCCGGACCTGTTAAATCGTGAGCATCACCTGGCCAGTTGTCGACTTCAGTGGTGGTCGTCAGCTGTCCACCGACTTCGAGACCGGTAATCATGACCGGCTTGAGGTTAGCACGCGCAGCATAGACAGCAGCGGCATAACCTGCGGGGCCTGAGCCTAAGATAATGAGTTTTTCGTGACGCGGCGCTGTAGTGTCAGTTGCCATAACATATTCCTTACTAATGGTTTAATGATCTAGTTATAGATATAAAGCGTTATAAGTTATTAAAATGAAAAATAAAAAATTGCGACTAAAGTAGTTTGTTAAAGTGCGATGTGATAATAACATAAGGGCAGCGGGCAAAAAGTGCAAGTTTGCTAAAACAAACATCGCTATGATTAGAACTAAACGACACCTCAAAATTAAAGCCCGCTTTCTTAATACACAGTCACCACTTTGGCTAGGTATTTGTTATCATAAGCAGTGATAGTAAAAGCAGTAAAAGCCGCAGTAAAAGCTATAGAAACAGCGACTTGTAAATATAAAGTCATATGGATTGAGCTTTACTGACAGTGAGCTGGAAAGTTAGAAATTTAGAAAGTAAGCATAAAAACACCTAAGCACGATTGTCAGCAATCGTGTGTTACCATTTATTTAGTATCAATATATTGATAAAGGCAGATCCTACGTGATATCAGCAGCAGTTATAGACTATTTAAAAAAAGGGATATTTACCATTCTTGGGCTAATGCTAGCAGTCTATCTGTTCATTATCTTGGTGACGTATACCGGGAATGATCCTAGCTGGTCACATATCAGTAGCGATATGACAACCATCAATAATATGGGCGGCGCGACAGGTGCGTGGTTGTCTGACTTGCTTTATAGCTTTTTTGGCTATAGCGCGTGGTGGCTGCTGGTATTTATGGTTTATGAGTCTATCCTGATTTGGTGGAATAACAAACCTACCTTTTGGATATTACGTTTGGTGGCTTATGTCTTTTTGCTGCTGAGCGCTAGCGCTTTATTCGCGCAATTAATAGCATTAATCCAGCAAGTGGCAGACCCGGTGACATCAGGTCTCAAAGGCGTCGCTGGTGGTATCATCGGGCTTGAGCTACAGGCACGCTTAGCGCTGTTATTAACGAAATGGGGTAGCCTGTTATTTTTGAGTGTTTTTGTAGTAGTGACGGCCACTTTTGCTTTTAACATTCATTGGTTATCGTTATATCGTAAATTGACTGATCTGCATTGGCTCGGTTCTGGCATAGGCAGTACAGCTAGTACAGTCTCTGATACTGACCAAGCTTTGGATAGCGGTGCCTTGACCCGCGATGATGGCATTGATGTGATCGATCAAAGCAGCGCTGCCCCTACGCCAGCTGCAGACTATGAACAGCTACCACTTGAGCTGCCACAAGAGTCTAGCACCGCTGCCCAAGATAGCGGCCGCTTTAGCCATGTGTTGACTGACTTTTTAGCTAAGTCAGGATTAGGAGCTAGCGTCAAAGAGGCGATAGCAAATGCTGAAGCGGCGGCGACTAATAAAGCTGCGAGCGATCATCTACAGCCCGCTACTGCTACCGCGAATACGCAGAACGCTCAGGAGCTGGCTCATCCGCGCCAACAAAACACCAGCGCCGCTACTGCGCCGCTACGCAAAGTTGAGCCAAGCTTTGCTTGGAATGATGACGAAACGGTAGCTGACTTGCTCGCGCGTGATGCCGCTATCGAGCAAGCAGAGCAGGGCGGGCCAATCGAGCACATGACTCATTTAGAGTCTAAGCAAACAACGCTTGATGAGCCAAAAGAGATAACTGAGACTGCTGCTAGCGATGCTAATGATGCAGAAATGAATCGAGCAAACGCTACCATCAATAATGAAGGTCATGATGAATCAGCCAATACTGATACTCATAATGAGGTATTAGACAGCAAAGCAGTACCAGCAATGTCAGCTCAGGTTGATGATCTAGCTGATGCTTGGTTGGCTGAGCATAG
Organism: Psychrobacter submarinus; assembly: GCF_904846685.1. Classification (GTDB taxonomy): domain Bacteria; phylum Pseudomonadota; class Gammaproteobacteria; order Pseudomonadales; family Moraxellaceae; genus Psychrobacter; species Psychrobacter submarinus. The sequence continues at coordinate 215,850 of NZ_CAJHBQ010000001.1, read as the reverse complement.
CACTGTCGAAGCGAGTATCGCTAAGCCTAGCACCGCTGAACCTAGCACCGCTGAACAAACCGTAAGCGCTCCTCAAGCTTCAACTACTCAGCAGGCTGATGCTGAGTTAGAGCCCATGCAAACCACTGGTACTGAAACCACTGACACTGAAATAACTAGCGCCGAAATAAATAACATCGAGACAAATAGCAGACAGACAGCAGCTAGCGAAAATAATGCGATTGAATCAGCTGTGGCCGCGAATCCTATAACAAAACCTTCCGCCGCTGCAGTGGCTACAGAGCGTGCAGCTACGCAAACGGCATCAATAGCTAGCCCTGCTGGTGAGCCAGCGCCGACAGCCAGTGCCTCCTCGCTTACAGATATGACCCCAACCAATACGCCGCCGTCCAATCCAAAAGAAGCGCCTAAAGCGCAGGAAACGACTGAGGAATTACCGGTAGAGTCAGCACCAGTGACAAAACCTGCGGTAAGCTTTGCGGTACCTGATGGCGATGCGAGCAATCTCATTACTGATATGATGCCGGAAGACAATAGTCCGGCAAGTAATGAGGACTTGGATGAGCCAGTCATGCCGGATATTCATGATGATGACGCTTTCACTAAGCGCTCAAGATCGATGCAAACCGCTCAGTACCGCAGTAGTCTCAGTAAAATCCCAGAGCTGTCCATTCTCGATGAGCCTGATCCTGATCGCAAGCCGAGCTATACCGAAGCCGAGCTTGAGCAATTATCAGAGCTACTAGAGATCAAGCTGCAAGAGTTCAATGTCAAAGCCGAAGTTGTCCAAGCAATTCCAGGACCAGTCGTCACCCGTTTCGAAGTTGACCTTGCTGCCGGTATCAAAGCCAGTAAAGTCACCGGTATCGCGCGCGATTTGGCTCGTTCGTTATCTATGGCATCATTACGCGTGGTCGAGGTCATCCCGGGTAAGCCTTATATCGGCATCGAGGTACCTAATAAGCAGCGCGAGATGGTACGTTTGATTGAGTTATTAAATACCGACAAGTATAAAGACCCTAGCGCGCAAATTAGCATGGCGATGGGTAAAGATATCGGCGGCAAGCCTATCATTACTGATCTGGCACGCGCGCCACATATGTTAGTCGCTGGTACCACAGGCTCTGGTAAGTCGGTACTGGTCAACTCTATGCTGCTCTCGATGCTACTGAAATACACCCCTAATGAGCTCAGACTGATCCTCATTGATCCTAAGCAGCTTGAGCTGGCCAATTATAATGAGATTCCGCATCTGCTGACGCCGGTAGTTACTGATATGACAGAGGCGGCCAGTAGCTTGTCTTGGTGTGTGGCAGAGATGGAGCGCCGCTATCAGCTGATGAGCCTGCTAAAGGTGCGTAAACTTAATGAGTTTAATAAGAAAGTCCTCGCCGCTGAAAAAGCAGGTAAGCCAATGCTCGATCCCTTATGGCGGCCCAATGACAATGTCAGTATCGATCAAGCGCCTAAGCTTAAAACATTACCGATGATCGTCATCGTCGCCGATGAGTTTGCCGATATGATTATGCAAGTCGGCAAACAAGCCGAAGAGCTGATCACCCGCTTAGCGCAAAAATCACGGGCTTCTGGTATTCACTTAATGCTAGCGACTCAGCGTCCTTCAGTTGATGTGATTACCGGTCTGATCAAAGCCAATATTCCCGTACGCGCGGCTCTACGCGTCAACTCAAAAGTCGATTCGCGTACGATACTAGATAGTGGCGGCGCTGAAGACATGCTCGGTAATGGCGATATGCTGTTCTTAGGGCCAGGTCAAATTGAGCCAGACCGCGTGCATGGCGCTTATGTTAGTGATGAGGAAGTCAACCGTGTCTGTGATGCCTGGCGTGAGCGCGGCGCTCCAGATTATATCGATAATATGGCGGGTAACTTTGAGTTATCAAGCTCTGGCGGTGGTAGCTCTGGTGGCAGCGCGTCGGGCGAAGATGACGATCTTTATGATGAAGCAGTGGCCTTTATTATGGAGACGCGCAAAGTCTCCGCCTCGTCCATTCAGCGCAAATTTAGTATCGGTTATAACCGCGCGGCGCGTATCGTAGACTCAATGGAGGAGGCCGGTCTGGTCAGCTCTATGGGTAAAAGCGGTAAGCGTGAGCTGCTGATGTAGCTGCAATTAGATTGGGTTTATCTAGCAAAAAACGAGTCACGAGAGTGGCTCGTTTTTTTGTTGTACATTGTGTTCTCGCCTAATTCTGGGCTATAGTGTTTGCTGATATGTTTTGCAACCAATAGCTATGCAAGGATGCTTTATGTTTAAAGAATACACCCAATATGACGCGCTAGGCTTAGCAGATCTCGTCAGCAAAGGCGAAGTCAGCGCCAAAGAATTGCTTGATAGTGCCGTTGCACGCGCCAACAAGCTCAACCCCAAACTCAATGCCATAATTCACCGTTTCGATGAGCGCGCTTACGATCAGGCGCAAGCAGGGCTACCGTCTGGTGCGTTTACAGGCGTGCCTTATTTACTCAAAGACTTATCATACAGCTTCGAGGGCGAGCCTTTGACCATGGGTAGCCGTAGCGTTAATATTCAGTCAGATTATGATAGTGAAATTGTCAAACGTATGAAGGCCACAGGAGTCAATACCTTTGGCAAGACCAATACGCCTGAGTTTGGACTGATTATTACCACTGAGCCCAAAGCGCATGGTGCCACTCATAATCCGTTTAAAAAAGGCTATAGCTCGGGCGGCTCATCGGGTGGTAGCGCGGCAGCCGTAGCAAGTGGTATCGTACCCATGGCAGGCGCGGGTGACGGCGGCGGCTCTATTCGTTTCCCAGCGGCTTGGTGCGGCGCGTTTGGTCTCAAACCTAGCCGCGGTCGTAACCCAATGGGTCCTAAAGTAGGAGAAGGTTGGGAAGGCGCGGTTGCTGATCACGTGATTACCCGCAGTGTGCGTGATAGTGCTGCGATGCTTGATGCCACGAGCGGGGCCGAGGTTGGTGCGCCATTCGTGATTGCACCACCCGAAGGTAGCTTTTTAGAGGCGGCGATGCGCGCACCTAAGCCGCTGACCATTGCGCTGCATCAGCAGCCGCTGATTGCTGGTACAGTAGTGGATAAAGAGGTGCTAGCGGTACTCGAGCAAACGGCTAAGCAGTTAGAGGCCATGGGGCATCGCGTGGTACCTGCCGAGCCGAATATCAACATAGAGCAGTTTTGGCATGATTTTATGGTGGTCGTCTGTACTCATACCGCCTTTACTATCGATGATATTGAGCGCCACTATGGTGCTCATCACGTCAAAAAGCTAGAACCTCAAACTCAAAACATGGCGCTACTAGGACGCTCGCTATCCGCAGTTGATTTAGCGCACGCTAAGCAAGGCTGGCACAATAGCCAATATCAGACCGGATTGTTATTAGAAACTTATGACATGATTTTGTGTCCGACCGTACCGACGCCAGCGGTCAAACACGGTGTACTGCCACCAAGCGTGATGGATGAGATGCTGATGCGCAGCGCTGAGCTGCTTAATAAAGGCATCGATATGGGCAAGTATGCCTTTAGCTCTGGCATGATAGAGAAGCTTAGCCATCCGGTACTCAGTAAAATGGCCTTTACCTTATTAGGTAATGTCACAGGCTTGCCTGCAGTTTCTGTACCCGTCGGCATGAGCAAAAAAGGCTTACCTATTGGCATGCAGCTGATCGGGCGTATGAATGATGAGACGACACTATTTAGTGTGGCAGGAGAGATGGAACGCGCTGGCATGTTTACTAAACCAGCGTTTGCAAAATAGGTAGATAAGAAGACGCTAATCGAAGCGGTAAATATCCATTCCTAAGCTATGATGCGCCATGCTTTGATGCACGACACTGACGCGTTGACCCGCACCTAAAGCAAAAAACAGCGGCAATAGGTGCTCATCGCTTGGATGGATATCTTTGTAATTGGGATATCGCTGCCAATTTAAGGCGGTAGGGATATCAGTTTTGAGCTGCTGCAATAACCAGAGCTTAAAATCCTTTGCCGTCTTATCAATGCTATCAGCTTCCCAGCGCATTGCTTGTAGATTATGAGTAATGTTGCCTGAGCCGATGATTAGAATTTGCTGCTCGCGCAGACGAGCAAGCTGCGCGCCCAATTGATAGCATGCTATGCTGTCATAATGCTGTGGTAGCGATATTTGTACCACAGGTACATCGGCATTAGGATAGAGATGACGAAGCGGTGACCAAACGCCATGATCGCTGACTCGTAGCGGATTCGCTGCAGTATTGATACCGCGCGTGCTGAGCTGCTGCGCTAAAGACTCAGCAAGCGCGGCATGTCCTAAAGCTGGGTATTGTAGTTCGTGTAGCTGTTGATTAAAACCTGAAAAGTCGTGCCAAGTCTTGGGCTGCGGGTTACTGCTAATCTCAAGCTGAGTAGATACCCAGTGCGCTGACATAATGATAATGGCGCGCGGCTTAGGTAGGTTTTGTCCGATACGTGCAAGCGCACTGGTCGTCGCTGACTGCTCGATAGCTAAGGTCGGCGCGCCATGCGAGATAAATAAAGCAGGCAGTTTGGCCGCGTTAGTCAAGCCTATAGGCGCATCTGACCAAGCCGCCGCACCACTGATAGGCGCAGTGGTATTCAGGCTTTCATGATGCAAGCTGTGATTTAGCGGGCTTGTGGCTTTAGCTGACTTTGATTGATTCATGTCAGCTTTATTAGGGCAGATTCGCGTTTTTCAATCCGCTTGGCTGTTTTCGCTTAGCTCTGGTGCTAGTTGCCGCGGTGATAAGGATGATTGTTATTGATACTCATCGCGCGATACAGCTGCTCCATCAGCACGACGCGCACTAGCGGGTGCGGTAACGTGAGCGCAGATAATGACCAGATCATATCAGCCTTTGCTAGTACAGCAGGTGAGACGCCATCAGCGCCGCCTATCACGAGCGCCACATCCATGCCTTGCGGCATTACATCGGCAAGCTTATCTGCCAACTTCTCAGTTGAGAGCATCTTGCCTTTGACATCGAGTACCCATAACTGCTCATGACCTGAAGCGTTATGCGCCGCCAGTATCGCCTGTCCTTCTTGCTCACGGTACTGAGCTAGATTAGCGGTCGATGGGTTTTTTGCGCGTTTTGCCGCCGCAATCTCCACAATGTCTGTGCTAATCATAGGCTGGATACGTTTGAAGTATTCATCAAACCCGGTCTGTATCCATTTAGGCATCTTATTGCCGACGCTCAGTATTCTTATTTTCATGACAGTTAGCACTCCAATAATTGAGTAAAAATAACAAAAGAAGTCTACGCTTAAGTTAATGTAACAAACAAGCCTTTTACCTGCCTTTTTTTATGCTTAACTGGCATTCGATAAACAAGAGTTTGTTTTGTCACTAACCTGTCACTGGGTTATCTTTTTTATGGAGTTAATTATAAGTTTTTACGAAAGGAGTCGTTTATGAACCGTACTATATCAAGCACATTCACCTTAACTGCAGCAGCATTGCTGTCCACTTCTGTGTTTGCCGCCTCGCTAGATGGCACTCAGTGGCAAACAGTCGATGACAAAACCGGCGAAAAAAAAGCCATCATTCAGCTAAATGAAAAAGGTGGCAAAGTCTCCGGCAAAATCATCAAGGTACTCGATAAACAAAAAGCAAAGGCAGTCTGTACTAAATGTTCCGGCAGCCTAAAAAACAAACCAGTCGAAGGGCTGCAGAGTCTAACAGGTCTAAAAGCGGACGGTAATAATCAGTGGAGCGATGGCAAGCTGGTTGATCCGGAGTCTGGCAAAGTCTACTCAGGAAAGATTACCTTGAGTGACAATGGTCAGAGCTTAGATCTGCGCGGCTACGTGGGTACGCCTTTGTTTGGCCGCTCACAGACTTGGCAGCGTATCAAATAATCGGCGTAAACAGATATAAATAAAAAGGAGGGCTAATCATTATTAGTCCTCCTTTTCTATGCTGACTCTTTGGAATAAGCAACAAAGCTATAACGAAGTTCTCATGATCAGCGCATTACGGCTGCCTTATGAGCGGCTCTAAAGTGTCACTAGGGTCAGTGTTGTCGGTGTCATTAGGGCCATCGTGTTTTCTAGGGATGACGCTGAGCATAGCATCAGACTCTAAGACGATAGCTTCGACATCATTTATATTATGGATACCTTCTTTACGCATCGCACTTTCAAGCTCTTGGCGAGTGAGCCGTTCCTCAAGCATCGCCGTTGTCAAAAACTCCCCTTGATAAAATAAAATACGCGGCTCAGAGAGAATAAGACGGCCAAAGTAAGGCGAGTAAGAAGCGTACTTGGTCACCGCATACTGTAATAGATATAGGGTCACAATAGAGGCACTACCCTCAATGAACGGGATGTCCTTGAGCAAGATAGTACTAGCGCCCAACGAGCCGATCATCACCGTCACAATCCAGTCAAAGTTATTGAGCTGCGAGGTTGAGCGCTTACCTGAGACTTTGGTGGTGACGACAATTAAGATGTAGACCAGCACAGCAGTCAGCACAATACGTAAAAGCTTTTCTATATTGCCAAAAAACAGCATATCCATAACGATCACCTCTATTTATATTTCTAGCTACTGATTGCAAACCGCTGTTCGTTAAACGCAGTGCATAATTTGCTCAGCCTAACGGATTTTGTGGCGTAGTAATAGCGTAGTAGGATAGAAGTTTTGTATTCACATAGAATTTAGAGACAAACTAATAAAAATCAGCTTATAGCACTGTTTTGACTCACCACATTTTGCGTAGCGGCCAGTCGTTGACAGGCTAGTAGGTTGACGTGTGGAGAGATTGATAGGTTGATCAAAAGCTACTTTAGGCTTAGTAGCCGATTAAACAGCCAAATACCGATGCCAGCGCTGACAAAGGTGAGCAGAACAATCGCGATTAGAGCGAACAACAATGGCAGCGGCTGCTGTAGGCTCATTTCTATAAAGACTTGCCGATTGGCCTCATCAAATAGCCATAGCCAAATAGTAAAAAAGTACAGCGCGTTCAGCAACCAAACAATGCCCGTACCGCCAATAGCTAGTCTGATCATCTCAGCTTTATGTAACGCACGGCTGTAATGTTTGATAAATTTGTGCACGGCAATAAAAGCGCCGACTAAGATAGAGAGTAACGTCACCAACTGCGGATTGAGCGCAATTTGCGTTTGCAGCAGCATTAATAAAGCGCTGGCGAGAATATAACCCACCATAAAAAACCCTAAATACTGTGCGAGTTTGACTGACTGAGCTTTAGAATTACTTAAGTTTGCAGATTTGCGCGACATAACTTTGCCTATATAAACATATTACGAGCTGAACGATACAGCTAAGACTATTTTTCGGCAGTCCAATCAAGCATAGCATCGAGTACCGGGCGTGCCAAATAAGGATTTAGCGCGCTGTCGGTATTTATGATTCCGACTACCGCATAGTCTTGTCCGGACTGTCCTTTGACATAACCTGCCATGGCAGTGACATTGCTTAAAGTGCCGGTTTTTATCCAAGCTCGGCCTATAGCCTTTGACTCTGGCAAGCGTTCGCTATGATGCATAATTGTGCCACTAACTCCGGCAATGCCTAATGAGTTGACATAAGCGTCAAAGCTGGGATGGCGATAGGCAAAGCTCAGTAGCTCATTAAGATTGGCGGCGGTCAGCGTGCAATCGCGACATAGTCCTGAACCATTGGTCAGATACGGCGGGGTAGTGGTCAGATTGGTTTGCCACCAGTCATCGATGCGCGCTAATGCCTGCGGGTAATCAGTCGTTGTTGCTTGTCCAAATTGATACAGGCTAGTAGCGTTTGGTTTAGTATTATTAACGTCAGTTATAGTCTGACCCTTAACAGCGCTGCTATTCGCGGCGCTGTTATTTGTATCAATAATATTTGGGCGCTTAGCATCATAATAACTGCCAATGGAGAGCGCTACTTGCTCAGTCATTACATTATTGGAGAAGTGATTGATATCGTATATTTGCCGCGTCAAATTATAAGAAGGATAACTGACTAGCGGTAAAGGCGATAACGGTAGAGAAGATAAACCACTAGTTGAGTGGTACGCCGCGTAAGGCTTTTCTTGACTGAGTACCTCTCCGCTAAGCGTATTACCAAGCGCCTGCCATTTACTAGCGATGACACGAGCGGTAAAGTCTTTGGCATCTGGATGGTTTACATAGAAGACATGCTCACCGCAGCTCTCTGGCAGCTTGGCATTAAGGGCGAGTTTATCTTGTTGCCAGCGCGGCGCTAAGCTATTACGAGCCTGCGAGCAGCGGGCACTGCGAGTGCCTATGTGACTTGGCAACTGGTAATTGGCCAACTGCGGGGTATAAGTGAGCTTTGCTTGTCCATTTGCCATAGGATACGTTCTAATAGCAAGGCTATTAAAGTTCACTAAAAAACCATCTGGACTGGCATTATAAGGGCGCAGAGGGGCGTTATCGAAAGCGGCTGGATCTTTACTGACGTTATTAAATATTGAGCTGTCGACAATGATATCGCCATCGATGTGGCGAATGCCGGTTTTTTGTACTTGATAAAGGAGCTGCTCTAAGCGCGCGTGGGTCATTTTGGGGTCGCCGCTGCCCTGAATGATCAAGTCGCCTTGCAGTCTATCGCCAAGGATGAGGCCGGTATGATAGACCCGAGTAAACCAAACAAAATCTGCGCCTAGTGTGTCGAGTGCCACAAAGCTAGGTATCAGCTTCATAGTGCTGGCAGGCGTACGCGGGGTATCGATATTATGGCTAATCAGGGGGGTAAGTTGGCGTTTGCCAGTATCTTTGCTCTCGCTATGGCGGACGCTGCGGCTTTCATCGATGGTCAGTACCGGCGGCGGGTTCTCTAAGCTTTGATAAATGTAAGGGTCGTCGGTATAAGCTTGCAGCTGACGATTCTGTTGCTCGATGGCTTGCTTGTCGACAGCAAGGGTTACATTCGCGGCTTTGCTGCTATTAACAGAAACATTATCATCGGCAGGATCGTTAACAGGAGCATCACTGGCGCTTACTGCCACTTTGTCTACGGATACCGTCGTCGAATCCGTGCTATTACGCTCAGCACTGCCCTCAGAATCATTGTTAGAGTTATCATTAGTATCGCTATCGATGACTTCTATAATCGCGGGTAAACGACTCTTGGTTGTATCGCCGAGTGGAGTAATGAGGATACTTATCGTATCAGGGCTGAGCTCGGCTTTGTTTAACGCCGCCTCGATAGAAGCGGGTAGCGCGGCTTGTGAGGTGAGCGGCATTACGCTCAGCATAATGCCCGTCAATAGCTTTGAGCACTGGACATGCCGATGGCGGCTAGCAGAGTCAGTAGCACAAGAGATAGTAAGCAGATTTGAGAATCTAGATAGTATTGTCATGAGGCATCGAGCTTAAATCGTAAAACGGCTTATAGTAACATGAGTGGCTACGCGAGTCTCAAAAAGCGCATAAAACACAGGCTAAAATCGCCCTCTTAGCGCACATGCAAAAAAGCCATAGCGGTCATTAGGGCGTCATTATAAGCATCATGGCTACCAAACTCAGGGATATTATAATGAGCGAGTATTTTGGACAGTTGCTGTGATGCTTTGGGCGTATTCGGGTCGCGCTCGCCCATACGTTGACTGTATAAGCGTCTAACATCAAGCACTTCATTGGGCAAGGTAGTACCCATATATTGCTTGATTAAGGGATTTAAAAACGCGATGTCTAGCTGCGGACAAAACCCAACGATAGGACGGTTACTGATAAAGGGCAGTATCATGGACAGCATCTCATCATAGCTCAGACCCTGAGCGACATCGGCGCTCCGTAGACCATGAATGATGATAGTATCGCGATCGGGCATGACCGGCGGGCGACAGACTAGATGTAGGCCATTACCAGTATCGATAGTATCGCCATTGATATGAATGGCGGCGACTGAGAGCAAGTGATGCTTACGAGGATTGAGACCTGTCATTTCACAATCTATCGCCACCCATTGATCTTTTATAGGCGGCTCAAACATCGGGGCAAGCTCCGCACGCTGTAGCTTGTTTTTTTGCCATTGGTTTGATAATTGCTTAAGCCAACTCATAAGTGTTTGCTTCTCAATAATAGTGGTAGTCAATAAGCAGTATAGCGCTTACACCGTTTAATTCTGCCTTAACCGATCTCGAGCTGGTAGTGCTGGCGTAGCTGGTTTTTGAAGCTCTTCACGACCGATAAGCACTCTTTTAATACATCGCGCTCAAGCGCCGATAGGGTCATAGGGTCGACTTGCCGAGCATACTTATTATCAGTCGCAAGCGCTACTGCCAAGCGCTGACCCATAAAGAACTCCAATGCTTCGTTTAAAGTGGTCGCTCGCTCTTGATTGAATACTCCAGCTTGCACGAGTGCCCTGAGTCGACCTCTAGTACTAGGCACGTGTAGGATGTCATATTCCAATGCCATACTGCGTATGCCATGCACTAACGGAAACAGGCCAGACTTTTTGAGATCGATAGTGGCGTCATTGGTCTTACCCAACAAAGGCGCAAGGCGCTGCCACCACTGATTGACATCGCCAAACTGCAAAGCCGCGCGCGCGAATTGCCGCACAAACATAGGGTCAGAGTGGCGATGCGCAACTTTGAGATGCTCACGAACTTGAGTCAATAGCGTCTCATCACCGCAAACATATTCGCTATCGAGTATCGCGGACAGATAGATCGCCTGCATCGGATCAGTATTTTGAAACCACCGGCTGATCTGCGCGGTAAACTCCTGTAGCGGTTGTCGCCACATAGGGTTAGTCATCATAATATTACCATCGCACAGCGGATAGCCTAATGCCGCTAATTGCTGATTGAAAGAGTCGGCGAATTCAGCGAGATTTGGATGACTAAAGCCATCGCGTATAATCAGCGCATTGTCTTGATCGGTACGCATGATCTGCTCGCCGCGCCCCTCAGAGCCCATCACGATCACACAAGTGTTGTCAAAGACCTCTTCTGGCACGATAAGCTGCCACAGTTTAGTAAATACCTGCGCATTAAGCGTCTGAACCATGCGGCTGACGTTACCAATCTTGACACCGTTTTGCTGCTGAGCACGAATATAGCGCCCAATCAGCTCGACAGCGGTATCAATACTAGCAAAATCCTTGGCTTGCTCGATCTGAATACTGATCAGCTGCGAGTGCTGACCAATATAGGCAAGCATATTGCTTTGCCCCAAGATACCGGCGACTTGGCCACTATCATCGAGGACGGGTAGCCTATGAATACGGTAGCGAGTCATAGTCAGTAGTGCATCGCCAATCTCACTATCAGCGTTGATAGTACGTAGGTTGAAGCTGGCATAGTCTTGGCAAGGGGTAGTTGCTGGGTCTTGTCTATCGCTGACAGCCCTACAAACATCGGCATCAGTCAAAATCCCTAGCGGACTGTCGCTAATATTATTGGCTTTATCTGCTAGTGGACGCACCAACACGTGCTTCATCTTAGCTTCGGTCATGACCTGTGCCGCTTGCTGTAGGCTAGAAGCTGCCTCAACGATATGTACCGGTAATAAACTCACATCGGTCACTGGCTGCAGCATGATTTGCTGTACTTCTTGCTGGGCGGTGTAGCCACTATGACTCAGCGATAGCTTTTGCGACTTAGTGCTTTGGCGCTGCTGTAGGGCCTTGAGCTTTTCGGGTAATTTATCCGAGAGCAGCTGACGCACTAGATGGTTTTGGGCGCTAATCTTATCAATAGCCGTACCGTCTATTTGTAGCAGTAGCGTATCTTCAACGGCGCGGTAGTCATAAGAGGAAGAAGGCGAGCGCGTGTTGGTTGCTTTTTTAGGGGTACGGCGGCTATCGAACCAGTCGTTACTGTGAAAGTGGTCGGAGTGATTACTACCAAAGTAGGCCGCGACAAACTCGTCCGCGTAGGTCTGCTCGATTTGACCTTTTATCACCACATAAAAGTAGAGTAAATCATCACTCGTTAAGCGCTCATCGGCAGCTAGATAACGTATCTGCGTGTGTTTTCTGATACTTTGGCGTTCCGCTAAGCTCAAAACATCAAAGGGCGGCTGGGTGAAATCAAGAGGGATCATGGCATCATCCGTGATAGCGTTATCAATCCGCTATAGTAATAAATAGGGTCGTTGTCTGATTACTATAGCATTATATAAAAAATAATCCTTAATAACATTAGGGTTATTAAGGATTAGTGACCACATTGGCGCTAATGTTATTTGCCAGTTACTTGCTAGGGTGTGTATAGAATTCAAATCAGGGGCAACCAGATAAAGACACAAGCGAGCATTACCGCCGCTGCATAGCTATCTTTGAGCTTATCATATCGCGTGGCAATGCCCCTAAAATGTTTCAATCTAGCAAAAGCGTTTTCTACCAAATGACGGCAACGATACAAATACCAATCTAGTGTGTCGTTACAGCTTTTAGAGTTCGACTTAACAGGTATGACTGACTGAGCACAGTGCGTGAAGATACACTCTCTAATATCGCTACTATCGTAGCCCCTGTCTGCAATCACCGCTTTAGTCTGGTTATTAATCGTGCTAAATATCAACGCCTTTGCCATCTTAGAGTCATGTACTTGCCCACCTGACAGCTCAACATGTATAGGGTTGCCACAAGCATCGACCACTAAGTGCAGTTTGCTGCTATTACCTGCAACGCTTTTACCAATGGCCTCATCAAGATGACTGGCTGCGCCTGTACTATGCTGATGAGCTTTGACCACGCTACCGTCTATAAATAACCATTCACTATCATAGTTTGCTGTGACTATCTTCATGAGCTTTTGCCATTTACCGGTTTTACGCCAGTAACGGTATTGATGATATATGCTAGACCAATGACCAAAATAAGAAGGTAAGTCTCGCCATGGACAGCCTACTCGTATGCGGTACAACATGCCTTCAACGGTACGTCTTAGATTGGGCTTGTTATATACGTTAATTTGTCGCAATATAATAAATAGCTTGTGCCAATGTTCATCGTTGAGCTTGGTGCGAGCCATAAGTGACGCCTTGTTTCTTTGTTGTGGTAAACATTAGAGTAAGGCGTTGCTTATTTTTTTCAATGTTTTCTCAATTCTATACAGCCCCTAGTTATTTGCTATCAGCCGCGCCAGTCAGTAATTGACGAATACGCTCAATCGCCTCGCGGCTCTCTTCAACGCTTGCTACCAGTGCCATACGCACATATCCTTGTCCAGGGTTTTTACCATTGACCTCGCGGGATAAGTAGCGCCCCGCTAGAGCATGGATATTTGCTTGCTCATAAAGCGCCTTTACAAACGCTTCATCGTCGCCTGCAAATAGCTCCGGCACTTTTACCCAAAAGTAAAACCCAGCATCCGGCATCCGCAGCTCTAATAAATCGCCAAGCTCTGCCATCCACAAGGCAAATTTTTCTTTATATAGCGCTCGATTATGAGCGACATGCTTCTCATCTTGCCAAGCTGCGATAGAGGCGAGCTGATGCGGGATAGGCATAGCGCAGCCTTGATAAGTGCGATACTGCAAGTAAGACTTTAACAGGGCTGCGTCACCTGCGACAAAGCCTGAGCGTAGACCGGGCAAGTTTGAGCGCTTGGACAAGGAGTGAAAAACGATACAGCGCCTAAAATCATCTCGACCAAACGCTGTGCACGCTTGTAATAAGCCGATAGGGGCTTCGTCAAAGTACAGCTCGCTATAACACTCGTCGCTGGCAATGATAAAGCCGTATTTATCAGATAAACGCATGATAAATTCCCAATCGTCCAAACTCATCACTGAGCCTGTTGGATTGTTTGGACTACAGACAAATAGCAGTTGAGTGCGCTCCCAAACCTCAACCGGCACCGAGCGATAATCACCCTTAAAGTTATTGTCTAAGGTACAAGGAACAAAATAAGGCGTCGCCTCGGCCAGTAGCGCCGCTCCCTCATAAATCTGATAAAAAGGATTGGGCATAACCACCATCGGCGGCGACGTCTCTTCGCTATGATTGTCACTATTATTATTACTGTAGTTGTCACTATGATCGATAACCGCTTGCACAAAACTAAAGATAGCCTCGCGAGTACCCATCACGGGCAGTACTTGCTTATAAGCATCGACATGATGCAAAAAAAAGCGCTTTTCTAACCAGTGCGCTATCGTTTGCCGCAGCTCAAAAGTCCCATTAGTAGTGGGATAACGGCTTAAACTGTCCAAGTTTTGCTGTAGAACGTCCAAAACAAAGGCAGGCGGCTCATGTTTTGGCTCACCAATACCTAGCTTGATTTCGCTGTAGCTTGGATTTGGCTTACTGTTAGCGAGTAGGTCGCTCATTTTGGCAAAAGGATAAGGGTGCAGGGCTTGTAAGTTGTGATTCATAGACGTAGTAACTATAATAGACAATTAATAATAAAGTAATAAAGAAAAATAACATTAACGCAGTGTAGCACCTCTCTTATTTTTTGTCTTTTTCTTCTTATAACGTGAATGCGAATTTATTGTGCTTGAACGGCTGATCTTATCATAGCCTATTCAGTCCTACTTACAAAGCGCATTAAACGCTTCGCGTCTGATAACTTATAACAATATAAAAGATGACTGTCAGTGCCAGAGACAGAGACAGATCATTTTAAGGATAGTTTGATATGCCTAGTGCACTAGATCATAATGACTTCATCGCGACAGATATCAATAATGAAAACCTTGATACCGACTCGCAGCGTATCAAGTTGTACGCTCGGCTAAAAGAGCGTGAGCAGTGTTGGTGGCAATCTCGTCAACAGCTGATTGAACATCAAGAACAAAAAGTGTTTTGGTATGGCGAAAACAGTCTCATCATGTGGCTATTGTGGCAGCTGGTTGGCTACGTGGCGGTAGCGATGGTACTCATGTTGCTTAATAATATGATGAATATCTCGTTGACCTTGTGGCAATACATTGCTTTATTTATCTTACAGACCCTATTTTTTGTCAGTATTTTTGCGGCCAAAGGACGACTGGCCAATAAATTACAAAATGATATTGATAAGGATTATCTGCAGGGAGAGCAGGCATTAAATGAGATGATTGTACTTGCAGAAGATAGCCTCTATCCGGATGTGCATGCCAAGTCGCCGATTTCTTTAAGGCAACTGGGTGACTATCTTAATGGCGAGTTTCACCTATCAAGCTTGCATTGCTTATTACAAAAAGAAATCAAGGCTGGACGATTAATCATGGAGCAGCAGCTACTTGAAGTAGGTGTTTTGCCACCAGAGCTTGCTGATGTAGAGCTGATAGAACATGCTGACAATATAATATACAAGAGCACGTTATAAAACGTGCTCCTAATAACGTCAATTAATAGCTATAAACCACGTTGTTTTCTCTTTTGGTCGCTAGACTGGCTATCAAGGCCTCTTTTAGGGTTTCAAGCTTACTGTCAGATAAGGGCGCGTCATTTTGATCGCTAATATAAAACATATCTTCAGCGCGCTCGCCTAGAATCGTAATACGAGCCGCATGAACCTCAATTTGCTCCTGCAAAAACACCTGTCCCACTCGGGCCAAAAGTCCTGGTTGATCCAGTGTCTCTAAGCTCATGATATGCTGATCTGACGCTTCATTAAACTCAAAGTTAATCACCGTAGCCACTTCAAAATGCCTGAGCTGGCGTGGCATACGTTTGTTGGTGAGCTTTAGTACTGTTGGATCTTTAAAGGCATTAATCAGGCGCTGTTTAAGTTCTTGCTGACTGTCTTCATCGACTAACAGCGTACCGCTAGGATCTAGCAGCACATAAGAATCCAAGGCAAAGTCGCGGGTAGCAGTAATGATACGCGCATCTAATACATCAAGATTCATCTGATCGAACACCGCCATCGTAACAGCAAACAGATTTATTTGATCTTGGGTATAGACAAAAACCTGTACCGCATCCAGTGCCAGTTCACGATGTTCACGCAAAACCACCAGTGGCGGACTATCCGCATTAGAAGCAAGCCCAATCGGTGGATGGTTTAAGATGGCTTCGGTGTGCCACAAGATGTCTTCTGCAATCTCTCGCAAAAAGTACTCATCGCCCAAATCGTCCCATAGTCGCAATACTTCATCGCGATTCATGTGCTGATTATTGACATTATCTAGCATCGCGAGCGCCTGCGCACGAGTGGCACTGATCATATCTTGGCGATTGGTAGGCGCATCAATATCGGCGCGTAATATCCGCCGCGTCTGCGAGTATAACTGTTTCATTAGCGTTGCCCGCCAGCTATTCCATAGCTGTGGGTTGGTTGCATTCATATCAGCAACCGTCAGTACATACAGATGATTCAAGTGCGTCACATTACCGATAAGGTCTGCAAAGACAGTCACCACCTCAGGGTCTGAGATGTCTTTTTTCTGTGCGGTCATCGACATTAATAGATGGTAGCGAGTCAGCCAGCCAACCAAATTGGCGTCGGCTAAGCTCATGCCATGTGACAGACAGAACTCAATGGACTCTGTCTGACCAAGCTCGCTATGGTCGCCGCCGCGGCCCTTGGCAATATCATGAAACATCGCCGCCAATACCAAAATCTCTTTGCGCTCGATACGCTGAAAGATAGCGCTGACCAGTGGAAACTCTTCAGAAAACATAGGATCGGTAAAGCGGTGCAAAATTCGAATCAAAAATAACGTATGCGCATCGACCGTATAGCGATGGAACAAGTCATACTGCATGAGTCCTGTTACTTGTGCAAAGGAGGGGATGTAATTACCTAAGACGCCATAACGGTTCATCGTTCGCAGACGGTGGAACAAATAGTTTTGCTCTTTAAGATTGGCTAAAAACAGCGCTTGATGCTCAGGTGTGTCACGGTAGTTCTGATCAATACCGCGGGCTGCGACTTTGAGCGCGCGTAGCGTATGGGTGCGAACCTTGTCGATACCGTGCTGCCCCATCAGTAAGAACATCTCTAGTATCGCTTCTGGATGCTGAGCAAACACACGATGATGGGCGATAGCGATTTGATCGCCGATTTGATTGAAACGCGCATTCAAAGGGCGTTTTTTTGGGCGCTGCTCTTCAGGCAAGTGCGGCTCTATGATAGTTTCAAAATAATGATTGGTCAGCATCTCAGACAGCGTTGATATTTGCATGGCACAGCGATAGTAATCGCGCATAAAACGCTCGACTGCGGCGTTGGGCTCGTCATCAGGCTGAGTCTCGTAACCCATGAGCTGCGCGATATCACGCTGATAATCGAACAACAGCCTATTTTCATTGCGGCCGGTCAGCTCATGCAAATGATGACGTATCTGCCAGATATAACTCTCGGCAAAGCTGAGCTCATCGTACTCTTTTTCGGTCAAAAAGCTCTGCTGAACTAAATCATAGAGCTTACCGACTCGAAAATAGCGCTTAGTCACCCAGCCTATAATATGGATATCACGTAGACCGCCAGGGGCTGTTTTTATATTGGGTTCAAGATTATACTCGGTGGCATTGTGCTGTAGGTACCGGTTTTTGGCTTCCTCTATTTTGATCTCGTAGAAATCGAGCTGCGACCAT
The DNA here is from genome assembly GCF_904846685.1 of Psychrobacter submarinus. Taxonomy (GTDB): domain Bacteria; phylum Pseudomonadota; class Gammaproteobacteria; order Pseudomonadales; family Moraxellaceae; genus Psychrobacter; species Psychrobacter submarinus. The sequence continues at coordinate 198,382 of NZ_CAJHBQ010000001.1, read as the reverse complement.
AGCTTATTAACGACGGCGATAGGTGTATCTTTTAGATCGTTATTACCGATGAGTAGTCTTGCTTCGAGCAAGGAGCTGGCAACGGTATGATCATGAGCGGCCTCTAAGCACTCGTCAACGCTACGTACCGCAAGCGCAGGCTCCAAGCCAACGTCCCAAAGCATAGCAACTAAGCGATCTATTTTTGTGCTGACTTCTGTGCCGATATCATCAGGAGAGAGTAATAAAATATCGATGTCTGAATACAAAGACAGCTCACCGCGACCATAGCCGCCGATAGCAAACAGTGCCAGATCAGTCTGCTCCAATTCAAACCATAAAAACAGACTGCTTAACAGCTCATCGATAGCGCAGGCGCGCGCCGCAACTAATTGTCTGATATTGACCCCGCGCTCAAGCGCTCGGCTGATATCTTCATTGATCTGAGCTAGCCACTCAGGAATGCCTAGCAAGGACTTTTTGCTAGGGTCATTGACGACCAATAAAGGCGTGCCTGCTGACTCATCAGGAGCAGCTAATGCAGGTAGAGGCGTGATATAAACAGAGGCAACATCGCAAGTAAACATGATTGTTATTCCATAAATCAAATACTTAGAAAGCAGAAAACCGAGAGCTATAAAGCTATACTGAAGGTTGTCATACTATGTTTTTTTTAATACTATAAAGTATAAATCAACCGCAAAAAAAAGACCGCGTAAGCGATCTTTTTTAGGTAACTATTGGGTCAAAAAACTCAAATCTTCTTCAGGGCGCGTGGTAAATACTTCACAGCCATTGTCTGTTACGACCATCGTATGCTCCCACTGAGCGGACAGTTTGCGGTCTTTGGTAATCGCTGTCCACTCATCTGGCAAAATCTTGGTCTGCCAAGTGCCTTGATTGATCATCGGCTCAATGGTAAAGGTCATGCCCGTTTTTAGCTCAAAGCCTGTGCCTTTTTTGCCATAATGCATCACTTGCGGCTCGTGGTGAAACTCGTTACTGATGCCATGACCACAGAACTCACGTACGATACTAAAACGCTCAGGCTCGACCACCTCTTGAATCGCCGCACCAATATCACCGAGACGCGCGCCGTCTTTGACTACGCTCATACCCGCATACAGTGCCTTTTGCGCGACATCACAAATGCGCTTAGCCATGATAGAACCTTCGCCAACGATCCACATCTTTGAGGTATCACCGTAGTAGCCATCTTTGATGACCGTTACATCGATATTGATAATATCGCCGTCTTTAAGCAGCTTGCTTTCGGTAGGAATACCGTGACAAACCACATGATTAACAGAGGTGCAGATAGATTTTGGGAAGCCGTTATAGTTCAGCGGTGCTGGGATAGCACCTTGCTCATTGACGATATAATCATGAGCGATTTGATTTAGCGCTTCGGTACTGACGCCAACTTTGACATGCTCATCTAACATGACTAGGACGTCGCTGGCGAGCTTGCCCGCTACACGCATTTTATCTATGGCTTCAGGAGACTGAATGAGGGATTTCTTTATCATATTCTTATACTTACAGTTATAGATTTGAAGTGCTCTAATTATAGCATAAATGCTTTATTAGAGGATTGAAGAGGTTATAATTCATTATATGGAGATAATGTGCGTAAATCACAATATCTATTTAATAATCAAAAGTTGGCTATTGACTTATCAGTTTTAAAAAAAAACCAATTTTCAATTGATTATTGCAAATTATATGAGTAATGTAATTGTAATGCCAAATGGATTGGCATAGGTTTTTTGCGAGCTGCTACTGACTGCAATCAAATATGCTGTATTAAGTAGTTTGTGTTATTGAGCTTATAAAAAGACCAATTAACCTCAGTAAAGACAAGGAAGTGCTCATGACATTTAAGACAACTCTCCTCACGACCTCAAAAAACAAACTGCTGCCTGTGCTCAGTGCTTTAGGTACTAGTGCGCTATTAATGACCATGCCAGCGACCTCAGCGCAAGCGGCAGGGCAGTACTATAATTGTGCCAACGCCAATGGCTGCACGCTAGTCGATAGCAAATACTTTACCTCTAGTTATACCAAGACTCAGTATCCAGTGGTCATGGCTCATGGGCTTGGCGGTTTTACCAAGCTGTTTGGGGTCTTAGATTATTTCAACGGGATTCCTAGTGAGCTGATGAAAGGTGGATCAGAGGTGTACACCACCAAAACATCAGCGGTGAATAATAGCGAAGTCCGCGGCGAGCAGCTATTACAGCAAGTCAAAACCATCACTGCCATTTCAGGCGATCCAAAAGTCAATTTGTTTGGGCACAGTCAAGGCGGTATAGACATCCGCTATGTCGCTGGCGTTGCACCAAAATACGTCGCCTCGGTCACCGCCGTATCAAGCCCAGAGCAAGGCTCAAAAACAGCCGATTTTGTCAAAAACGTCCTTGAACCAAACAATGACACAGGTGAGCCATCAAACGTCACGACACAGCTGGTATCAGGGGTGTTTAATTTGATTGGCGGCTTTACAGATGTGGGATCAGGCATCAGTTTTAAAGAGATACAAGCGCAAGATGGCTGGCAAGCACTCATGGCGCTATCAACCGATGGTGCGGCCAAATTCAATGCCAAATTCCCCGCAGCAATGCCAACAAGTTACTGTGGTCAGCCAACCAGTACCTCTGCAAACGGTATCAAATATTACTCATTTAGTGGGGTAGGACAAGTCATGAGATCCCTTGACCCTAGTGATTATCTGCTTGCAGTAACAGGCGTACCGTTTTTATTTGATGCCAATGATGGTCTGGTCTCTGTCTGCTCAAGCCGACTCGGGTATGTGATTCGTGACAACTACATCATGAACCATTTGGATTCAGCCGATCAGGTATTAGGTTTGACCGCATGGGGCGAGTCTAAGCCCAAGTCCATTTATCGTACTCAGGTCAATCGCCTAAAAAACGCCAATCTTTAAGCTGACTTGTAAAAAGAACTCTCATCTATGTCGAATAATCGCCGTCCAGCCTATTTACCAATCGCTATCATCGTTGTGGTCATCATAGTCATCGCGGCGGCGGTGATTATGTGGTTTAAGCCAGATAGTCAACGAATGGAGACAGCACAATCAGCGTCCATTGCCTCTGCAGATACCTCTGAGAGTACGTTGTCCACTGCGCTGAATAGTGAGCAAACAGAACAAACCGCTTCAGCCCAGAACCAGTCTGCATTTGTCACTGGGTTAGAGCGTTTGCCGCGCTCATTGAAAGGCACGCAAGTGGACGGCGAAATCATCATCGATGAAAACAAGCAGTTGGTCGTTACGGAAGGCTTACGGCGGTTGTTCGATTATTTTTTATCAGCAATAGGAGAAGAGGACGAAGCCGTTATTTTTGCGCGTGTTGAGCGTTATATCCGTCACCATACCCCAGAGCCAGCTGCCAGCCAAGCGGTCGCTATCTTTGGCAACTATGTGGCGTATCTCAAAGCACTGCCAGATATAGAAAAACGCTATGGCAATCTGCAATTACAAGCGAGCAAAAGCGGTGAGCTGGATTTGAATGCCATTGCTCAGCAAAAGCAAGAGGTAGCGAGTTTACGTCAGCAGTATTTTGACAAAACCACCATCGAAGCCTTCTTTGGTGCAGAAGATAACTACGATGACTATAGTATGGAGATGGTCAGAATCAACCAAAACGAGCAAATGAGCGAGGCACAAAAACAGGCTGCCAGACAAGATTATGTGAGCCGTCTACCAGATGGTGCGATCAAAACCAATATCCTGCAGCAAGCCAATCTTAATGAGCTTATGATCCGTACTGAGCGGATGAAAGCAGCAGGTGCCAGTCCTGAAGCGCTATACAACATGCGCCGAGAGCTAGTGGGTGTACCAGCGGCCGAGAGACTGGCGCAAGTCGATCAAGAAGATGCCAATTTTGACCAGCGCTTTACTCAGTATGAAACGCAAAAGGCGCAGCTATTGAGTCAAAGTGCCGATCCAGCAGCGGCGCAAAGTCAGATCGAGCAGCTTGAGCAGCAACTTTTTGATGACGCTGAACGCAAGCGTCTGTCTGGCTATGCTGCGCTGCAAAAAACAAAGACTCAATAGATGCACTTTATTAACATTAAATAACTTACCGTAATGTAAGGGACAGGTATGCTAAAAGTGTGAATAAGCGATGGTGATTGGGAAAAGTACGATCCAATGGCTGTGGCTTTAATACAACGATAGTGATACTTTGCTAAAACCAACCGTTTATTAAAATTGTTCTAGGAGCTTATATGAAAAACTTAACCAAAGCATTGATGACTGGTATTGTCATGGTAACGGTACTCGTCGGTTGCCAGTCGATGTCAAGTATGACAGCGCCTGCGACTGAAGAGCCAAATATCACTGGTACCGATGTGATCTAAACTGAGGTTACAGCGCGTAGAAGCTACTTTATTCTTTTAACCTTTAAGACCTTGCTAATTAGCGAGGTTTTTTTGGCTAGTTCTAGAGTCAAATTTATCTTAGAGCAACTTGTTACGAGCTATCAGATGGTAACAAGTTAGCAGTTAGGTGATTAGCAGCTCAGACATCAACAAGCAAATACCGTTAGCAAAACCACTGCAAAGTGGAACAAAGCGAGGGTTAAGCATATACTTAACTAATGATGACAGTGATACTGTTGTTAGGCACAATAGTTACTCTATTTAGAAAAATAAATAACTCAAATTATTTTTAATAATTACCTTCAATGATGACTAGGAGAGACTATGAAAAACATGACTACATTAGCTATGGCTGCCACACTAGCTGTTGGTACGCTTGCCGGTTGCCAAACCACTCCTAGCGTCACTGCTCCTACTGCTCAGCCGCTAACCGTTGATGCATTAGAAGCCTATAACTGGCAGTTAGTTGATGCTAAGCGCGTAAATGGCGAAAAAGTAACTCAGCTGTTTACTATGCCAAATAATCCGCTGACTTTGAACTTCTTTAAAGACAACGGCAACCAGCGCGTCAGCTTTATGAATACCTGTAATAACATCGGTGGCACTTATCACATCGTCAATAATAATGTACAGCTAGGCAACGTCATCAGCACTATGAAGGCCTGCCCTGAACCACAAGCTAGCTTTGATACTGCTACTATGGCGACGGTACAAGGCAAATATAGCCTAAACAGAAATGCAAATAATGTACCTATCTTGACCATTCGTAATGACAATCAAGTGGCGCATTTTAAAGCTGTTGCTAAGTAGAGATTTTTTTAGTTTTGATCGGTTAATAATAAAATATAAGACCGATACTAACGCAAGATGACATTGATACCGTCAATAAAGAACGCTTTACTTTTTAAGTAAGGCGTTTTTTTAGAGAGAATTAACGATTGTATGAAGTAAGCTTGTGATGGAAAGTATTAAACTATAAGGTTATTCAATAGGTTAAAAAACACTTTAGGATTATGAATAAGTAGTGGTCAATATATAATCACTATCTCAAAATTATACTCTTGATGTAGGCTGGCGCTTTTAGCCCAGCGTCATAGATAGTAAAAGGCACCATCATGGCACATAAAAAACAAAACCTACCGCAAAAAATATGCCCCGTCTGCCAACACCCTTTTACCTGGCGCAAGAAGTGGGAAAAGGATTGGGACAATGTAATTTATTGTTCTGAGCGCTGTCGGCGAAGTAAAAAGGGCGATAAAGACTAAGTCGCCCTTACGATAGATGATTATAAATAGCTTTCAATAATGGCGTGCTTTTTATCTACGCTTGCATCAATGATGGCTTGAGCTTGTGCTATACGATTGTGAAGCTGATTTATCGTATTAACCAATTTAATTTGCTCATCAATGTTTGGTAGTGGAATTTCGAGATTTTGATAAAATCCTGCTGGTACACGACGATGACCGCTTGAGCCTGTCATGTGTTTCTCGGCTTCTAGTCTGATAGTTTCGCGGTTTAGAAAAGCGAATACATAATTACTTGAGCTAACCTTATCATCTACTCTAATGACATGGAACTCTGAACTGCCAAATCCTATGTTATTAGTCAGCCCCGTTGCTATTGCACATTTCCCGTTTTCCATACAAGGCGTGATTTTAGCAATGATAATGTCGTTTTCAGCAAAATATTTATAACTGCCTTTTTTAACATCCTTGAGCAATCTGTCTTCTTTATAATCAATATAGCCGTCTTCATTTACAGATGACATCTCAATAAAAGACACTTTTAAATTATCTCGTTTTGAGCTTATTTCACTCTTCGAAGGATTGAATATAGCAAAGTCATTCAGTTTTTTAATAGGATAGCCTTGGCTATAATATTTATTAATAGCCGTTTCTATAGTTTGGTATATTTCTTTAATGTTCTCTTTTGCCTCTTCGACTTCATCATCAATTTCTTGACAGTCACTAATAATCTGTTCTTGAACATTTATAGGCGGCAAGGGGATTTTAACTTCAGCCATGTCATTATTCATAAGCTTAGGGTTTGCAGACTGAGTGACATATTTCTTAGCTTCTTTATTCAAAGCTTCTGATAAGTAATAATAGCTAATGATTTGTTCATCATATATTTTCAGCGTGCCACATACGTTGGTACAATTAAATCTCCCAGTTCTGTAGAAACAAGTTCCTGCATATATCCCATCCGTTGTCCATGTGACATAATCACCTTCAAAGTCAAAGGTATCTATATAGCCCATAATTCCATTATCTTTAGTTTGTGAAGAATAAACTGGATAGCTTCCTTGGTTTTCATCAATATATTGATGATTAATGACTCTGCCTCTACCAATCTCACAAATATCTTTTATCTTTACCAAAGCCCATTTTGTATCTATAGAAATCTTTTTTCTAGGTATCAAACTAATCGCTTTATTAAAATCAACCACAGTAAAATCTAACATATCAACCAATCGTGCTTTAGTGACAAATGGCTCTAGTTCTTCTGGAATCAAAAATTGTTCCTGTTGGAAGTTTTGATTTATTAAGTGATTAATCTTATTAGCATCGTGTTTATCTTTTGGGTTATACAGTGGCGTATGGATATTATCCAAATTATACAGATTGCTTAATACTCGCTTATCTTCTTCCTCAAGCGCCACCTCACCACTGTCTTTATCGACGGCTTCGACATCCTCTACTTTTACACTACCTAGATATTTAATGCCTTCATTACCCTTGGCACTGCTCCACTCATAGCCCAAAAACGCTTTCATCTCTTTGGTCTTGCTTGGGCTTTTAATAATAAGCACAGGCTGAGGATTGAGACTGGCAAGCACAAAATAATAGACTTTGTCTTGTTCAGCTGCTTTTAGATAATTGATCAAACGCTTGCGCAGTTCAGCTTTTTGCTCATCTTTAGAGAGCGCTTTAAACGACTTATGTTTTTTGAGGTTTTTAATCTCTGACCATTTATCAAACTCTTTGACATAACTGGCAAAATATTCGTTATCTAATAGCGCCTGGCTTGGGTTGCCAGCTAGTAGCGTTTTGTAGTCATCAGCGTCCAGCTCAAGATGGGCGCAGTAGTCATCAATAAAGTGACTGTCCGCAAAAACCTCACTGGTATCTACCGCATCATTATTGGATACACTTGCTTGCACAGGGTTAAACCAGCGATTGACGCGTTCTGCATAGTGATCAGCTTCGACAGGCGCATCCGTGGTTTTACGGCGCAAAAATAGCGTCACTGTATTCGTGCCCGTTTTGCCAAAAGTACCGCTACCAAATTCGGCTATCGCTATGATATCGAAGTATTTTAATAAGATTTCACGAGTCGCAACATAGACGTTTTTAGAGGTAGAGGTACTAGCCGCCTTACCTTTAGTCAGAATGGAGGAAGGTACAATAATAGCCGCAACGCCGCCCGTTTTTAGCAGTTGTTTGGCACGCTCAATAAAAAACGTCTCAATACTGTTATTGACGGTATAGCTTTTCTCATCGATATACTTAAGCAGCTCATATTGTCTGCGCTCGCTAGGCTTTAGCGTATCCAAAAAGCCCTTAACACTGTAGGGCGGATTGGCGACCAACACCGAGTAACTATTATTTTTGATATCGTCATTACTGCCTAGCGCATCGGCATAAATGATATTGATATCATCTTGACCATACATGAAGGCGGAGACTTTAGCCACCTTTGAGAGTCGGTACTCTTTTTCAATGCCAGTGATACTATCGTAATATTCTGCTAGGTTTTTATCAGGATCGTCTTCAATAGTAGGTCTTATCGAGGTGGCATACTCGTTTAAAAAATGCCCTGCACCGCAAGCATAGTCAATCACTTTGGGTATATCATCCGAGGTGGCAATGAGACTGTCCAAAGGCAGCGCGTTCATAATAAACTTCACAATCGGCATCGGGGTAAAAAACTGCCCTTCGGACTGCTTAACACCTTGGTCAAGAAAGCCTTCGAACATATCACCTAAGAATTGATTTTCTTCATTGGTTTTTAGGCGAATATCTTGCAGCATTTTGACGATTTTGAGCAGTACCGCTGAGTTTTGCCCGAATAGCCTTTCGTTATGAACATCGATAAAAGCAAAGTCATTATTGGTAAAGAACTTCAAACGGCGGAACATTGCCTTAATTGCCTTTTGCGTCTCTACGGGGTCATTTTTATAAAATCGAAAAGCGGTCTCAACCTCATCATCGCGCACGTAAGTGACGTCTTCATCTAAGAACTTTTTCATACCTTGTTGATACAGCGCTTGTAGGCGGTCTTGCAAATCAAAAGGGCTGTCGTAGCTGATACCTTTCCAGTGGAACTTTAGGTCTTGCGGGTTGTTGGTTTCATCAACGATTTTGCAAAGAAACAAGTTGACCAGCTTATCAAAGGCATTTTCGCGCCCTGAGACATTATGCTGGCGCATGATAGTCGCAAACTCATTGTATTTACCTTGAATATCACTGCTACTGATAGTATCCAAATCTTCTAATGAATAGTTTTTCTTACCTATAAAGTAAGGCTGAATGTCAGGCTCAAACAATCCGCGCGTGGTATAGTCGCTTTGATAAGTTTCCTTCCATGTGGCTACGATGTCCTCAACATTACGCAATTTGCTATCGGCATAGGTTAATACTGGCTCGTCGCTTAATTCACTAAGCTCATGAATCAAACTTTCATTATCGTTAAGTGAGATGAGGTAGTAATCAGGTTTGACTTGCTCATCAACCCAGTTAGAGGCATACAGACAAATAAATTGAGTCGTACTCGTTTGCTTCACATAGCTAAAGAGCTGACCGCCATCTTGAAGCGTTCGATTCCATGCCTTACTAAACTCATTGCCAGCTGTTTTACATTCGATAATTAGTAAAGTGTCACCTTGATTATCTTTAATTAGAACATCGGCGCGTCCACCGCTGGCACCATGACCTACTTGCCATTTTGGTTCAAGCTCAATATGTTCAGGTTTATACCCTTGAGCTAATAAACGATGCACACATTCGAAGACAACAAAGTTTTCATTTTGCGAAAAGTTACAAGTTTGCCGCTCATTAACAGTCAGCCCTTCATCTTCTGGGTAAATCAACTCTTTTTTGTTGAAGTCAACTTTTAGGTAAGCGCTATTAGCATAGCGATGGATGAAAATATCGCTGCTCTCTTCAAAGTCTAAATATCTAAGTATGTCTTTGAAATTGCTTTTATCTATCATTTATAGTGTCCATTTAAAAATATTTAACCTAAGCCAAATTCGGATTTAACCACTTCTCAGCCGTCTTTATATCCCAGTCTTTCCGCTTGGCATAATCCTCTAACTGATCTCGGCCGATTTTACCGACGTTAAAGTACTCGCTGTCTGGATGTGAGTAATAAAAGCCACTGACCGAAGACGCTGGCCACATTGCATAGCTTTCAGTTAGCGTCGTGCCGATAGCGTCCACTGTACCCAGCCAATCAAACAATTTGCCTTTTTCCGTATGCTCAGGGCAAGCCGGATAGCCCGGCGCTGGGCGGATACCGACGTATTTTTCTTTGATCAACTCATCGTTGGTTAGAGTCTCATCAGCCTGATAGCCCCAATACTCTTTACGGATTAACTCGTGCAAGTGCTCGGCAAAGGCTTCAGCTAGGCGGTCAGATAGTGCTTGTACCATGATCGCGTTATAATCGTCGCCTGCCGCTTTGTACTGCTCAGCGAGGTCTTCGGTGCCAACGATCGACACCGTAAAGCCGCCGATATAATCGTTAGAGTCCTGTAACGGCGAGATAAAGTCGGCCAAGCTAAAGTTTGGCTTACCGCTGGCTTTGTCCGACTGTTGGCGCAAGTGCTCAAAGGTATGGGTTGGCTGTCCGCCGTCTTCCAGCGCGTTATCATAGACGGTGACGGTATCTGCGCCAGTGCGTTTGGCTGGAACAATTTTAAACACCCCTTTAGCGGTGATTAACTTTTCATCAATCATTTTTTGCATCAGGTTTTGCGCATTATCGAACAGATCACGCGCCGCTTCTCCAACGACCTCATCTTGCAAGATTTTTGGATACTTACCTGCCAGACCCCAAGAGATAAAGAACGGCGTCCAGTCGATATAAGGGAGCAGCTTATCGATAGGGTAGTCGTCCAATATGACCTGACCAAGTGTATTCGGCACAGGCGGGGTATAGTTGTCCCAATCGTATTGAAAACCACCCTCAACTGATTCAGCATAAGTCAGCTTCGCCGCTTTGGGTTGACGCTTCGCGAGACGCTCGCGGACTTTGATATACTCTTCGCGGGTCTCATCGATGAGACTTTGACGGTTGTCTTTGGAGAGCAGCTTAGTCACCACGCCGACTGAGCGCGAGGCATCAGAGACATAGATGACCGCATCGTTTTGATACTGCGGTTCGACCTTGACGGCCGTATGCGCTTTCGACGTGGTTGCGCCGCCGATCATCAAGGGTAGGGTCATGCCGCGCTCTTGCATTTGCTTGGCGACATAGACCATCTCATCGAGACTCGGGGTAATCAGGCCCGATAGGCCGATGATATCGACTTTCTCTTTGATAGCGGTATCGAGAATGGTCTCGCACGGCACCATCACGCCCAGATCAAGGATGTCGTAGCCATTACAGCCGAGGACCACGCCGACGATGTTTTTACCGATATCATGGACGTCGCCCTTGACCGTCGCCATCAAGATTTTACCTTTGACTTCGCCCTCGACTTTTTCTGCTTCGATATACGGGTTGAGCCAAGCGACAGACTGCTTCATCACGCGCGCCGATTTGACCACTTGCGGCAAAAACATTTTACCCGCACCGAATAGATCACCGACGATATTCATACCGTCCATGAGTGGTCCTTCGATAACGTCGAGTGGTTTGGGGTATTTCTCCCATGCTTCTTTGGTATCGGCTTCGATAAAGGTGGTGATGCCTTTGACTAGCGCATGAGCGATACGCTCTTCTACTGTGCCTTCGCGCCAGCTCATATCGACAGTGCTGTCTTTTTTCTTACCGTCGTTTTGGAAGTTTTCAGCGACGCTCATTAGGCGTTCAGTCGCATCTTGGCCACTCTCACCTTGATTGCGATTGAGCATGACGTCCTCAATCGCATCGCGAGCTTCCTTGGGGATATCGTCGTATATCTCTAACATTGAGGGGTTGACGATACCCATGGTTAGACCGTTTTGAATGGCGTGGTAGAGAAAGACCGAGTTGATGGCTTCACGAATCGGGTTACCACGGAAGCTAAACGAGACGTTAGAGACGCCGCCTGACACCATAGCATTAGGCAGATTCTCTGTGATCCATCTGGTCGCGTCAATAAAGTCGGCGCCGTAGTTATTGTGCTCGGTGATACCGGTTGCGACCGCAAAGATATTGGGGTCAAAGATGATATCCTCAGACGGGAAGCCGATATCATCAACGAGTACATCATAGCTGCGCTGACAGATTTCAATTTTGCGCTCAAGACTATCGGCCTGACCGTCCTCATCAAAGGCCATGACGATGATCGCCGCGCCGTAGCGCATACACAGCTTGGCATGACGCACGAACTCATCGTAGCCTTCCTTTAAAGAGATGGAGTTGACCACGCATTTGCCTTGCGCGCGCTTGAGGCCTTCTTCGATAATATCCCATTTTGACGAGTCAAGCATCAACGGCACACGGCTAATATCCGGCTCACCCGAAACTAGGTTGACAAAATGAATCATCGCTTGCTTAGAGTCGAGCATGCCCTCGTCCATGTTGATATCGACGATTTGCGCGCCGCCCTCGACCTGATCACGCGCGACATCTAACGCTTCGGTATAAGCTTCGGTTTTAATCAAACGCAGGAACTTCTTTGAGCCTGTGACGTTGGTACGCTCACCGACATTGACAAACAAGCTGTCAGCATTGATGGTAAATGGCTCTAGCCCAGACAGACGGCAGGCAGGGGCAATCTCTGGGATAGCGCGCGGCGGGTAGTTAGCCACCATCTCTGCGATTAAGCGGATATGCTCAGGGGTGGTACCACAGCAGCCACCAACGATGTTTAAGATGCCCGCTTTGGCAAAGCCTTCCAATAGCGCCGTAGTTTCTTCGGCGGTTTCATCATATTCACCGAACTCGTTTGGCAAGCCGGCGTTTGGATGGGCTGAGACATATGTGTTAGCAATGTTTGAGAGTGTTTGAATGTGCGGACGCAGTGCATCGGCACCGAGTGCACAGTTAAAGCCAACGGATAATGGCTTGGCATGACGTACTGAGTTATAGAACGCCTCCGCCGTTTGACCAGATAGTGTACGACCTGAGGCATCAGTAATCGTACCCGAAATCATAATAGGCAGCTCAAAGCCAATATCATCAAAGACGCCCGTAATGGCAAAGATTGCCGCTTTGGCATTGAGCGTATCAAATACCGTCTCAATCAAGATAATATCGACGCCGCCTTCAATCAGCGCCAGTGTCGCCTCACGATAATTATCGACGAGCTGATCAAAGGTCACGTTACGGTAAGCAGGGTCGTTAACGTCAGGCGATAGCGAACAAGTGCGTGAAGTGGGGCCGATGACGCCGGCGACAAAGCGCGGTTTATCAGGGTTCTTTGCGGTGAAGGTATCGGCAGCCTTACGTGCTATCTGCGCTGCGGTCTTGTTCAGCTCTGGCACCAGATATTCCATATCGTAGTCGGCCATCGATAGCCGCGTACCATTAAAGCTATTGGTCTCAATAATATCAGCGCCAGCGGCTAGGTGGTCATGATGGATATCGGTAATCATCTGCGGCTGACTCAGCACGAGCAGATCGTTATTACCGCGCACATCTTGCTCGATATCGGCAAAACGCTCACCGCGATAATCATCTTCTTCCAATTTGTAAGTCTGAATCTGCGTGCCCATCGCACCATCAAGCATCAAGATACGCTTGGTCATCTCAGCTTCGATACGCGCGCGAGCCGTGAGCTGTTGGTCTTTATAGGGGAATACTTTAGGCGGTGTTAGCACAAAATCATTAGTCGTGGTTTTTGAAGTCATAGGAGAAGCACTTATATCATGAAGTCTAAAAGAAAAGAGTAGCGGTCTAATAAAAGTAAATGTAGGCATATTAACATGAAAAGTAAACCACTCATGGATCACTTAAGCGCAGTTTCTATGACTTTAATTGTCTAAGGAGTCAATAAAAAGATATAGGTGCCTGTTTCGTTCAACTGTCTCTCAAGGTATTCGCTAGATAAGCGAGTGCTAAATAAAACGGTTTTGAATAGATATTATTTCGACTCTTGATATTGTTTCTCAATATTAATGGTTATGTCGACAAAATTTCATAATGAAATGAATACTTCAGCATCTGCCTAAAAATTGAGCAAAAATTACACTGGCATTACAAAAAGTAGCGTAACAACAGATTTATACAGAAATTCTATATGTTAATTTAATTTCAGAAGGATTGTTCTTACATAAGGTTTTCTTATAAATCAGCAACTATTAGATCTTTGGTTTGATTTTAGAACATTTTATGATAGTGCACCTTTTATAAAAGCAAGCCAACTCCTAGCTATTAGGAGATACTTCACAATTAAAGGATATAATTATGAAAATGACTAAACTAGTAACTATCGGTGCATTAGCAGTATCTATGGCAGGTCTTTCGGCCTGTAATAACATTATGCCAGCCAAAACTGCTCCCATGAAAGCGCCTGTAACTACGCAAAATATGGCAAAAATGAATGTTGTACAAGTGGCTCAGAGCGACGCTAACTTCTCGATACTTGTAGAAGCGGTGCAAGCAGCCGGGCTAGCAGGTATGTTATCTGACCCTAATGCTAACTATACGGTATTTGCTCCAACCAATGCCGCTTTTGCGCAAGCACTAGCAGAGACTGGTATGACTAAAGCTCAGCTATTTGCCAATAAGCCATTACTAAAAAAGATATTAGCTTACCATGTGGTCAGCAGTGATATGCCTATGTATGCCAAAAACGTTATGCCAGGCAATGTTACGACCGCCAGTAAAGATACGCTAGTCGTTACCCCGCAAAAAATGCTAATGGATGAAAACGGTCGTATGGCGACTATTATTAAGACTGATATCGCAGCAACGAATGGTGTAGTACATGTCATCGATAAAGTGCTACTGCCAGAATAACTCATTGCAATAAGCTTGATAATGTGTGTTTAGCGTAATAATTGACGATACCAATGTCGAATACATTTGATGTTGGTATTATTCTTAAGTACTTATTTTGATCATAGTTAGTTTTATCGAATGAATCAGTTTTAACTTATAAGGATACTATCATGTTAAAAAGGACTTTTTTATCTTTAGCTCTCGCCATGACTGTGCTGCCATTAGCAGCTTGTAATGACGATGATGATGATTTTTCGGCTGTCGTACAAGTTCCTACCCAAAATATTACTGAGATTGCAGCAGATAATGATAACTTCACTATTTTGACTGCTGCTTTGAAGGCGGCTGATCTTGATGATGATTTGATGTCTATGGATACCGAATTTACTGTTTTTGCACCAACAGATGATGCGTTTACTAATCTGTTGACTGACCTAGACATTTCAGCTGAGGAACTCCTTGAGAACGACGATCTTCTTAAAGAGATTCTAGCATATCATGTAGTAGCAGAGGCTAAGGTTACGGCTAGTGATATTCCTTTTGGCGACAGCATTGAGACTCTAAATGGACAAGCCATTATTGTCAATGATGATAACTCTATTAGTGACGCTAGCGGTAATATGGACTCTGACCTTATTCAGACTGATATTCTAGCAACTAATGGTGTCGTCCATGCTATCGATGAGGTGCTTATTCCTTCGACTGACTCTATTGTCGAGCTAGCAATGCAGACAGGTAATTTGAGTATACTAGTAGAGGCAGTCGTAGCGGCAGGTTTAGCAGATACTTTGTCTGATGAAGATGCTAATCTTACCGTTCTTGCTCCTACTAATGCAGCTTTTGCAGATCTATTAGTTGAGCTAGGAGTTACTAAAGAGCAGTTGTTAACTAACAAAACGCTCCTAACAGAAGTGCTTACTTATCATGTCATTGATGATCGCGTCTTTGCTTCTGAGATAATGTCAGGTCAACAAGAGATGCTAAATGGTAAAGAGATTACTTTTGACAATGATAATGTCATTCAGGACCTATTAGGTCGAAAAGCAAATATTATGGCTACTAATATACAAGCTAATAATGGCGTGGTACATACTATAGATAAAGTACTGCGCCCACAATAAGCCTAAACTTCATATCATTACCTATACATAGTACTGGCGATTTGATGTGTTACTCTCAAACTTGAATTGCTATCGTTAATTAAGACAGCAAGTATTGTGCAATTAGTTATGTTTAGTCATGAACGTTATTCATAGCACCACTTATATACTAATTAGAAAGGATACTATTATGTTAAAGAAGACACTACTATCTCTAGCGGTCGCTACTTCTGCCTTGACGCTAGCAGCCTGTAACGACACAGAAACGGTTGCCGATCCAGTAGAGCCAGAAGTGACTACGACTGAAGTCACTGAAACAGAGGTGATGGTTGATCCTGCTGCTGAAACCGATCCAATGATCACTGAAGATCCCATGATGGACACCATGGCGACTCAGTCTATTGCGGAAATCGCAGCAGATAACGAGAACTTAACCATTCTCACCGCCGCCTTACAGTCAGCAGGCTTAGATACTATGCTGATGGACGCAGGGGAGTATACGGTATTTGCACCTACTGATGATGCTTTTGTACCAGTACTAGATGCGTTAGGCGTTACCAAAGAAGAGCTATTAGCGAATACTGAGTTATTAAACGAAGTACTTCCTTATCACGTTGTCCCTATGGTAGTTACTGCTACTGAAATCCCGTATGGTACGGATATCGAGACTGCTAATGGCGAGACAATCTCTATCAGCGACGCTAACATTATCACTGATGCGACGGGTAACACAGCAAATATCACTGGAACTGATATCATGGCGACTAATGGTGTGGTCCATACTATCGATACAGTACTTATGCCTGAATAGTCTCTAGCAGACCTTAAGCAAATTTTTATAGTGTAACTGTATTTAAAGAAGTCATTTAAAGAAGCTATTTGAAAAAGCTCAGCCTCAAAGGCTGAGCTTTTTTTGTGTGTTAATCAAAAAAAATAAAAAGTAGCCATAAAAAAACTCGCAACCTAAGCTGCGAGTTTCTATAAATAGGACGTTTATTCTTTCTTGAAGCGGCCTTTGATTAGAGTCTAAACTCTAGGATCTTTACGCAGACCTGCTTCTTGGTTCTTTAATGCCACTTCAGCGGCATGACGATCTTCCCAATAAGTTGCGTTTTTGATACCGAACTTCTTAGGATCAAAGACGAATCTATTAGCAGTCGTACCACCACCTGCTTTGAGCTGAGCCTCGTAATCACGCAGGATATCGATAGCAGGACGCGCCACAAAGAAGATAATGATAATACCAACGATGTTGAGCCAAGCCATCAGACCAACGCCGACATCGCCAAGTCCCCAGATGAAACCAGAGCTGTTAAGCGCGCCGTAAGCAACCATGAACATGATAACTAGCTTGACCACGAATTGACCGGTTTTACTAGCGCCTTTACC
The DNA here is from genome assembly GCF_904846685.1 of Psychrobacter submarinus. Taxonomy (GTDB): domain Bacteria; phylum Pseudomonadota; class Gammaproteobacteria; order Pseudomonadales; family Moraxellaceae; genus Psychrobacter; species Psychrobacter submarinus. The sequence continues at coordinate 181,412 of NZ_CAJHBQ010000001.1, read as the reverse complement.
CATAGAGCGGGTGAGGAAAGAGATATTAACCTCAGCGATGTAGTAGTAAGCCAGAATAGTAGTAAAGGCGAAGAAGAATACCGCAACAGCAATGAAGGTATCACCGAAAGTACCGTAGACTGACTCCATTGCCATCTGAGTAAATGATGGCGAGCTTATCTCAACGTCAGCTGCGACGTTTTGTACGATGAACTGACCATCAGCCAACTCACCTTGAATGTTGTACATACCGGTAGATAAGATCATAAAGGCAGTAGCAGAACAAACGAGCAAGGTGTCGACATATACTGAGAATGCCTGTACCAAGCCCTGCTGCGCTGGATGGTCAACCGCTGCAGCTGATGCTGCGTGTGGGCCTGTACCCTGACCGGCTTCGTTCGAGTAAATACCGCGCTTCACGCCCCAACCGATAGCAGCACCAAAACCAGCTTGTGCGGTAAAGGCATCACCGATGATCATACCGAATACTTGCGGGATCATGCTAAAGTTAGTGAACATAATAAGTAGCGCTAGGATGATATATCCTAAAGCCATAAAAGGAACTGCGTATTCAGTAAAGGTTGCAATACGCTTGATACCACCAAAGATGATAAAGCCTAGAACCACTAGAATGATAGCTAAAGCGATTAGACGAGTAGAGCCTGTGTCTATGCCCATAAAGTTCATCGCTGAACCTTCGCCTGCGACCTGTGCGACAGCATTAATAACGCCGTTTGCCTGTACGCCCGGTAGGAACACCCCACAAGCGACGATCGACGCAATGGCGAATAAAATACCGTACCATTTTTGGCCAAGTGCGCGCTCAAAGTAGTAAGCGGGACCACCGCGATACTCGCCAGTGACGACGTCACGCTCTTTATAAATCTGACCTAAAGTAGACTCGACATAAGCCGTTGATGCGCCCAAGAAGGCGACAACCCACATCCAGAATACCGCACCTGGGCCACCGAAACCGATAGCGGCTGCGACCCCGGCGATGTTACCCATACCGACGCGGCCTGCCAGTGATACGGCTAGTGCCTGAAACGATGAAATACCATCATTATCAGGTTTACCCTTAAATAATAGTCTTAACATCTCGCCGAATAAACGCACTTGCACAAAGCGCGTCATTATAGAATAAAAAAGCCCGGCGCCTAGGCATAAATATACCAGCGCTGGGCTCCAAATAATGTCATTTGCTAAACCAACTAAACTTTCCATATCTATATTCCTCAAACGTCCTCAGTAGCGTATCGATAATGATAGAAGCCGCAGCGTGATACAAGCTATCTTGGGCTTCTATTGAACGTCCTACTGAGTATGAGTTTTTTGTGTTTACCCGCGCGGCTCATCGCTTCATTCCATGAATACTTTTTTGTAACGTTCCAACAAACCATGAGCTACGGTGCAATTCCATTGGCCGTCTTAGTCACTACACGATAGTAATATCTTTATGTCATAATGACTTAAAAAATATCATAGGTTAGTTTTTTAAAACATTATGCTAAGTCGATAATCAGTTTATTAGTACTGACAGTTAGCGTAATCACTATATGTCAAAATCAGACTTTGTAACAGACTATCTCTATCTAGTATTAAATCTACTACTAAATGTATGCTAACCGTACGGCTGCGTAACAGCAATTTGCCATATTTTTTGGTAAATTACTAGATATTTCTCACCTCATAACCTCTTTTTTGATTATATAAATTAAAAGGCAATTTAAGTTTAGTTCTAGGATTAGAATGATATGAAGGTTGTCGAATAAAGATTTTGATTTCTTGCAAGGTAGGCAGCTACTAGTTTGCGGTTGTGTTTTGGTAACGGTCAATTGTAAAACCGCTATGATGTTGCCATCATTAGCAGCATAGACTTAGGCTGCCTACATGCCGTCTTAAGAAACGCTATATGTAGCGGTCTATAAGTTTGACTCATTATGAGATTATTATTTGGAGATATATCAATGGCACGACAATCTATTACTAAGCCCTTATCTTTTATTAAACCCTTATTATTGTCAGCGGTATTAGCGACCTCAGCGGTGAGTCTAAGCGGTTGTGGTTATAACAATCTGCAATCACAAGATGAGCAAGTTACTGCTTCTTGGTCAGAGGTGGTCAACCAATATCAGCGCCGTGACGATCTGGTGCCAAACTTGGTCAATGTGGTCAAGCAGTATGCTGAGCAAGAGCAGGAGGTCTTCACACAAGTGGCGCAGGCGCGCTCACAAGCGGGCGGAATCACCGTGACGCCAGAGCTGCTTAATGACCCAGAAGCAATGGAGCGTTATGCAGAAGCCCAGTCGCAGATGACTGGCGCACTATCACGTCTTATGGCAGTGTCCGAGCGCTATCCGGATTTAAAGTCTGATGCACTATTCCAAGACCTACAAGCGCAGTTAGAAGGTACGGAGAATCGTATCGCGGTTGCGCGTAATCGTTATATCCAAGAAGTGCAAGGCTATAATACGACCGTGCGCCAGTTCCCGACCAATATTACGGCTAAAGTGTTCGGCATGGAGACTAAGCCGAACTTTACGGTAGCTAATGAAGACGCTATCTCTACCGCGCCTGAAGTTGATTTTGGTGAATAGTTTTTAGCAGGTCATTATTTGAAAAAAACATTAGGTAAGATAGATCAGATGAGTAACTCTAGAGCAATCGTAACCGCCGTATTATTGGCCCTTAGCACTGCGAGCACTTCTGCGCTGTCTGCCGCGCAGAATGAGGTCGCTGTGGCTAGCGCTGACGGGGATGTGCAGAATCAACGCAGCGTTGAAGACTTAGTCGCTATTGCAAAAGCGGGTGAGTCCAATGAAGCGATCAATGATGCGGTGCTCGGTAATGAGGCGATCAACGACGCTATATTAGGTAACGATGCTATCAACCCTAATGCTAATAGCAATGCCGCTAATCCAAATCAAGCGAACAATCAGCCGCCTGTACGCTCTACTGCTACCGGCGTTGATGCAGATAAGCTTATTCTCAACAGTCCAGTCGTCGATCAAGCTAATATCCTGAACCCCCAACAAAAACAGCGTCTAGAGGCACAGTTGCAAGGCATCTATCGTAAGGGGCTTGCGCAAGCGGCTATTGTTATTGTACCAACGACTGGCGGCGTACCTATCTTTGACTACTCTTTGCAAACCGCTGAAAAATGGCAATTGGGCGAGGCTGATACCGATGATGGACTTTTGATACTAGTGGCGGTGAACGATCGTGATATCTATATTCAGTCGGGTTATGGGTTAGAAGGCGTGCTACCAGATGCTGCTCTCAACCGTATCATTCGTGAAGATATCACCCCTTACTTTAAGCAAAACGATTATGGCGCTGGACTACTAGCGGGCTTAGATAAAATCGAACAGCGCCTAACTGCCGATCCAGAGATCTTGGCCCGCGCCGATGCGCAAGCAGAAGCGCGCCGCGCTGAGCAAGGTTCAGATGAGGTGCCATCGCCTATTTTTTTATTCCTTATGGCGATGATATTCGGTAGCTTTATTACTAATATATTTGGCCGTGTGCTCGGCTCTATTCTGACCGCAGGCGGGTTTTTTGCCGGTTCTTTGGCTTTAGGCGGCGGTGTCTTTATGACCATCATTATGGCTATATTTATATGGCTATTCTTAATCTCTCGCGGCTCAGGCGGCGGTGGCCGTGGTGGACGCGGCGGCGGCGGCGGTATGATATTCTTACCCGGTCTTGGCGGTGGTAGCGGCGGCTTCGGCGGCGGTGGTTTCGGTGGTGGCGGCTTCGGCGGTGGCGGTGGCGGCTTCGGTGGCGGCGGCGCTGGCGGCTCTTGGTAGCCTGCGCGCTATTCATCTGGCCGCGCCTAATTCCTAATTGAGTCAGTATTTATTCATAGAGCAATAGTATATTTGAGGATAAACAAGCATGGTCCAAGATAACTCGTCGCAGGCAAGTTTCGCTCGCTTATGGCGTCAGGTCGCATTTGTACCCGTGCTACATAGTAGGTGGTTGACGCCTGAAGCTCGTGCACGTCTGACGGCGAAAGTAACTGAAGCTGAGATCGGTCATCGCGGTGAGGTATTCTTGATTATAGAAAATGCCTTACCGATACAGTCCGCTTATCATATGGATGCGCGTGCGCGTGCTGTAGACCTCTTCAGCGACTACCGCGTTTGGGATACCGAAGAGAACACTGGAGTCTTAGTCTATGTCAACATCTGTGAGCAAAGCTTAGATATCATTGCTGATCGCGGTATCAGTGCTCATGTTAGCCCAACTGTGTGGCGAGCGATGTGTGATAAGGCGGTCGCCGGTATCGCTAGTAAAAAAGTCGAGGAGAGTCTAGCCGATTTGCTTGATGAGATTGGGCAGCTGCTGCGCCAATACTACCATCTCGAGCATGACCCTGCTGGTAATGAGCTATCCGATGGAGTAGTTTTTTTGAAGTAAGGCATCAATATTAGAACGTATAAAAGAGCGCAGAGTAAAGGTAAAACAATGATTGAGCTGATAAAAAAACTACCAAAAGCGGAGCTGCATTTACATATCGAAGGTTCGCTTGAGCCAGAGTTGATGTTTAGGCTAGCGAAGAAGAATGACGTGACTATTCCTTATGAGACTGTAGATGAGGTACGCGCCGCTTATAACTTTAGCGATTTGCAGAGCTTTTTAGATATTTATTATGCTGGGGCTAAGGTGTTAATTACGGAAGAGGATTTTTATGATCTGACTTGGGCTTATATGCTGCAGTGCGTGGACAATAATATCGTTCATACTGAGATATTTTTCGATCCGCAAACCCATACCGAAAGAGGTATTGAGTTTGCAACGGTCATCGGTGGTATCAAAAGAGCGCTTAGCGATGCCAAGGAGCAGTACGGTATTACCTCCGCTATTATCATGTGCTTTTTGCGGCATTTGTCTGAACAAGAAGCCTTTGAGACCTTCGAGCAAGCCTTAGCGTACAAAGACGATATCATCGGTGTCGGTCTCGACTCAGCTGAGATAGGTAACCCGCCGGCCAAGTTTGAAGCGGTATTCAAACGCGCCAAAGCAGAAGGCTTCAAGCTTGTCGCTCATGCTGGTGAGGAAGCGGACTTTAGCTACATCAATGAGGCTCTAGACTTACTAGCGATTGAGCGAATCGATCACGGCGTACAATCGATCAATAGCCCAGAGCTGATGCAGCGTCTAAAACAAGAGCAAATACCGCTTACTGTCTGCCCGAATTCTAATATTGAGCTTAAGGTATTTGACGATTATCCGCAGCACAATATCAAGGAGCTGCTCGATTATGGCCTAAATGTCAGTGTCAACTCTGACGATCCGGCTTATTTTAAAGGCTATATTAATCAAAACTTTATTAATCTTTATGAGCATATCGACTTGTCGGCAGACGACATGATAACTTTAGTCAAAAACTCCTTTAAATCGGCATTTATCAGCGAGGAGCTAAAGCAAGCGTATCTAGATAAAGTAGATGCTGCTGTGAGTAGTTAACAACGCTTATAGCAAATCATACTTAGCTTGTGTCTTGATACGCTACTTATCTGTTTTGTCTGTTAGTTGATTAATCAATACTGGCATTACTGCGCCTGCTTTAGCTGCTAGTGTGATGTCGACTACCGTGCTTGGCGTAGGGTTGGGATTGACCTCGATGATCTTGGCACCGTTTTGCTTCGCCAATTGCGCAAGACCTGCAGCTGGATAGACGAGGCTTGAGGTACCGATACTCATAAAGACATCGCAATTCGCTGCCGCCTCTTCAGCCATTTGCCAAGCAGCAACCGGTAGCGCCTCACCAAACCAGACGATATCAGGGCGAATATAACTGCCGCAGTGAGGGCAAGTGATGAGCTGCTCATCAAAATCAAGCGGCTTGTCTTTGGCATTATCCTCATAAACGCTATCGCACTGGCTACAGCGATTTTTCCACAGATGACCATGCAAATGAATAGCGTCGCTGCCTGCTTGCTCATGTAAGTCATCAACGTTTTGGGTGATTAAGGTAATATGCTGACCTAATGATGAGCTTGCGGCTTGCCACTGCGCTAAGGCTTGATGCGCGGGGTTGGGCGCTTTATCATGCACCAACTGCCGACGCCACTGATACCAAGACCAGACCAGCTTAGGATCGCGCGCAAATGCGACAGGACTGGCTAGATCTTCGGCGCGAAACTTCTCCCATAAGCCGGTTTGCTTATCGCGAAAGGTTGGGATACCGCTTTCAGCTGAGATACCCGCACCAGTCAAAATACAAACGCGCTTGGCGGACTGCAATAATTGCGCCGCTTGTTCAACTTGTCCTATTAACTCCGCTGATAATTCTGCTACCATAACTGAACCCTCATTCTCTAACGTTTACTCGTCTAAACTCAATTCAATAACGATGGATGTCTCCCTTTATGATAGACGGAATATGGTGGCTTGTCATACTCATAAGTGTAGTCGTTGGACTATGGCTACTGGCCAAGGCGCGTGGTGCCAAAGCGGCGAATGGCGCCAGTACTAATGAGCTACCCAAGAACGACCCACTGCAAAAGACTGCAGCCTTAGTCAAAAGGATTTTTCCTGAGTATCAAGTCAGCCGCAAAGCCAAGCATCTACTCATCAGCCGTCAAGGTAAAAAAGTCGCGATGATTACTATTGACAAGAGTCTTGCTGCCGGTGCGCGCAGATTAGGTGAAGTGCCGATTATGAATTATCACCGCGTGCCTAGTCGCGATGTGTTGACGGCTCATTTAGCAGACGCAGAGTAGAGCAAATCCAGTTTTAGCGATAACTCAACCTAGCTCTTTTTATAAGCTCTATAATTTACTTGTTTTACTAACTAATTATTAGGGCGTGTTGCACATTCGACCATGGCACTGACAGCGACTATTTTTTAGGCGATTCGATGTTAAAAATAATAAGTTTAGTCATTCTAAGCGCTTATTTTTAACGATGAAGCGGCAAAAAAGAGTCCTGTCCCCTGCTTTTATCGTTGGGTCTGATGCTAAAATTGCCCCATACTGCGTTATAAATCTCGCTAAGGCATCTGCATTATCGTCGCTTTATGCCTTGTCTGGAAAAATTTTAGCGATCAGCAGTGCCTATTTGCGAATGTTCAACACGCCCTAGTTATATTTTAATATTTCTATACAATGAAGATTAAATAAAATATATTAGAGTGACAGGGCGCCTTTGCTATATATAAAGAGAGTTCTTTATGAGTAATATTCGCTTTTTCTCGTATTCGCTTGCAGTGTTTAGTTTGATTGCTCTACTAGCGGCCACTCTTGTCATCAGAATCGTTTATTAAAAATAACGAAGTAACAAGACAAGCAATGCCTTGAGTAAAAAACATATGAACACAGCAACAGTAAACCGATATATTTTGTATGATTGATAATAAGACTAAAAGCCTTTAAGAGGGCTTTTTTTATGCCTATAAATCGTGCAGTCTTGAGCGCATCTGATGCGACTTGCAACGACGTTATACTTAGACGTTATGCTTAAATAATAAGCGCAGTTGTCTTATGTTTGCTGCTATTTTACAGCGATAGAATCTTGGTTTAAGTGATACTAGAGCTAGAGACTGCACTGAACTATAAGCGGAATGCTTAATAGTGATACGTATTAGAGGCTTATTGATAGTACTGAGGAGTTTTAATAGTACTGAGGGATTCACTCAAAAGAAAAGCGTCAGCCGTTAAGCCAAAAGCGCAATCTTAGGAAGGGCGAAATACGATGATTGGTGCGCTCGGCGGGAATCGAACCCACGACCCTCGGCTTCGGAAACCGATACTCTATCCAACTGAGCTACGAGCGCTTGTCTAAAAATAAAGACCGCTTAGTCTAACAAATAAAAGCAGCAAAGCCAACGATTGATGCGGCGCTTTATGCTTTTTTGCGAAAAAACAGCATAGTCAGTAAACAGGCATGGCAATTTACCCGCCTTTTCCCTTATAATGTTAGGGAGAATTCATACTGATAAATAATCACCGATGACAAGTGCGCCTGCATATAGAATAATCATGCCTGCTGCCCAACAGCGAACTCGAGAATTATCAAAGTTATGCTGTCATAAGGGTAAGGCGTCAGCTATTCAACGCCGCCACTTGTCTACGTAATAAGAGAACGTGACGAATGAGAAAAGTAGTGATGTTATCGGCAGCTGCCATTCTAGGAATCGCTAGTATCGCTGTGAGCCAAGCTGAAGAAATAGTGGATACGCCTGTAAGCGTCTCTGATGTAGAAGAAGCGCAGGAAGTGGTAGAAAACGCACCGCAAGTATTGGGTGATGACACCCAAGCAGCAGCTGATACCACCGAAGAAGTAGCTGAGGGTGATGCGGCAATGGCTGAGGACGACACGGCGGCTGACGAAACGGCGCAAGCGGCAGCGACCCCTGCTGTTGAAGAAGAGCCAATCCCTGAAGATACACCGCAAGTACAAAAGCTAATCGCGTTATACCCAAATCTCATTGCTCGTATTCAGCCTGTCGGCAACATCTGCTATGAAGGCGAGACTTGTAACGTTACGACTCGCGCTGCTACCCCTGCAGCAGGTGACGGCCCTCGTGATGGTGCAACGGTCTACAATGCCGTATGCCAGACTTGTCACGCATCTGGCCTATTAGGCTCGCCTATGTTAGGTGATGCTGGTGCTTGGGGACCGCGTATCGCCAAAGGTGAAGCGACTTTATATGATCATGCCATCAACGGCTTTAATGCTATGCCTGCTAAAGGTGGTGCTTCTATCCCTGACGAAGAAGTCGAAAACGCAGTGGATTATATGATTGCCGAAGCAAGTTAAGCTGCTGTAACGCTATTATATAAGTGATGCTTAACCAGTAACCAACTTACAATTAATCAGCAGTCGTTTTTTGAATGAGCGTCTATTTCATAAGTTGAGATAGGCGTTTTTTTAGCGCGTAATATTGCAAGTTTGGTAATGATTAAAATTATTAATACTGTAGTTAAGACTTTCCCCTTAAAACTCAGTTGAAATACCTGTAGATTAGCCTCACTTAGACAGCTTGCAGCAATGATGATAAAGCAATCTTATAGAAATACAAAAACGTCATAAACCATTTATAGAATCAATAAAGAGGTCTTCATGTCTGAGGTACCAGCACTTGAGATTAAAAACTTGTCCAAGACTTATGATAATGGCTTTTCAGCTCTAAAAGGGGCCAATCTGACTGTGCCGCAAGGTGGGTTTTTTGCGTTGCTTGGGCCTAATGGTGCTGGCAAGTCGACGATGATTGGTATTATCAGCTCACTGTTTAAGCCAACGACCGGCAGTGTAGAGATCTTGGGCACCGATTTATTAGCCAATCCTTCAGTCGCTAAGCAGTACCTTGGCGTGGTGCCGCAAGAGTTTAATTTCAATATGTTTGAAAAAGTTGGCGATATCTTGATCACCCAAGCAGGCTACTTCGGTATACCAGCGAGCGAAGCTAAGCCGCGTGCCAAACGCTTGCTAACAGCTTTGGGATTATGGGATAAACGCGGTAGTAAAGCGCGTGAGCTCTCAGGGGGTATGAAGCGGCGTTTGATGATTGCTCGCGCGCTGATTCATAAGCCAAAGCTGTTAATTCTTGATGAGCCGACAGCGGGTGTCGATATTGAGCTGCGCCGCTCTATGTGGGAATTTATGCAGCAGATCAACGTTGAAGAAAACACCACGATTATTTTGACTACGCATTATCTAGAGGAAGCGGAACAGCTGTGTAAGCGTATCGCTATCTTAGATCATGGTGAAATACGCATTAACACTGAGATGAAAGACTTACTCGGGCAACTATCAGTTGAGACCTTTGTCTTAGACTTAACAAAACCGCTGACAGAGTCTTTGGTTATTGAGCAAGTCACTGATATTGCGCAGCCCGATGAGATGACTTTGGAGGTCACCTTGACCCAAGGCGAGACTCTGAACTGTGTGTTTGAGCAATTAACAGAGCGCGATATTGATGTCGCCAGTATGCGTAATAAGTCGAACCGATTAGAAGAGCTATTTATGCGTTTGGTGGAGCAAAATATTCAGAGTGCAGATAGTATGAAGGAGGCAGGACTATGAGAGAGCCCGTCGTTGTAGATCCGAATGAGTCTATGTCTTGGAGCAAAAAATGGATCGCTTTTAAGACCATCTTATTAAAAGAGATCCGCCGCATCTTGCGTATTTGGCCGCAGACTTTATTACCTCCTGTCATCACTATGACTCTATACTTTATCATCTTTGGGCGCATGATTGGCGATCGAGTGGGCGAGATGGGCGGCGTGCCTTATATGCAGTTCATCGTCCCGGGCCTTATCATGATGGCGGTGATTACCAATAGCTATTCAAACGTCGTCTCAAGCTTTTTTAGTGCTAAGTTTACTGCCAGTATCGAAGAGCTACTGGTATCGCCCGTCTCTAAGCATGCGATTTTGACGGGTTATGTCAGCGGCGGTATCTTTCGCGGGCTAGTGATTGCCTTTATTGTCTCTATCGTGGCGCTGTTCTTTACCGATTTGGGAATTGAGCATTTATTTGTCACTATCTTTACGGTACTTGGCACGTCTATCTTATTCTCGTTAGGCGGCTTTATTAACGCGGTATTTGCGCGCTCGTTCGATGATATCTCTATCATTCCAAGCTTTGTATTGACGCCATTGACCTTTTTGGGTGGGGTGTTTTATTCGATGGAAGATTTGTCGAGCTTTTGGCAAAACGTCTCGCTATTGAACCCGATTGTCTATATGGTCAACTCATTCCGTTACGGTATCTTGGGTTACTCTGACGTCAACGTTTGGTATTCGATGGCGGCTATTTTTGTCTTTTGCGTAGTGTTCTATGTCATCTCTTATCGCTTGCTCAGTGACGGCTCGCGGATTCGCTTGTAGCTTGAGTTACGATAGTTCGTTTTTAATCAGTCACGTTTAGGGCGTGTTGAACATTCGCAAATAGGCACTGCTGATCGCTAAAATTGTTCCAGACAAGACACAAAGCGACGATAATGCAGATGCCTTAGCGAGATTTGTAACGCAGTATGGGGCAATTTTAGCATCAGACCCAACGATAAAAGCAGGGGACAGGACTCTTTTTTGCCGCTTCATCGTTAAAAATAAGCGCTTAGAATGACTAAACTTATTATTTTTAACATCGAAACGCCTAAAAAATAGTCGCTGTCAGTGCCATGGTCGAATGTTCAACACGCCCTAATAGCATAGACAAAAGGCAAGTTATGAGTATCCATGGCATTTTAGGCGAGCAAACCACCGACTATCCGACCAAGTACAGTCCTGAAACCCTGTATCCGATTGACCGTAGTATGGGGCGCGAAGCTATAGGCTGGCAATTTGATAAGCCCAGTATTGCTAAACTTAGCATCGGTATGGACTGGTGGCACGCATTTGAAGTCTCTTGGCTAAACACGCAAGGTATCTCGCAAGTCGCGATGGCGCGTTTTAGTATCCCTGCGACGTCGCTTTTTATCGTCGAGTCCAAATCGCTGAAGCTTTATCTGAATAGTATTAATTTTACTGAGTTTGCCAGTTGGGACGAGGTTAAGACAATGCTAAGCAAAGATTTATCTAACTGCGTGCAAGGTGAAGTCAAAGTTGAATTATTTGATTTAAATAATAGAGATTCAGAGCTACTCATTACTCAGCCGAAGGGCGTATGTATCGATGATACGCTAGCGGATAGTGACGAAAAAATAGCTCTGACTTCGCATCCTGATGCTTCATTATTAAAAGCTAAAACGCAACAATCAAGTCGTGACAGTAGTCAGCGGTTCAGCTTTTATTCCAATCTACTGCGTAGTAATTGTCCGGTGACCAATCAGCCCGATTGGGGAACGCTAGCAGTAGAGGTGAGTAGCGCTATCGAAGTTGATGACGCGAGTATGCTGCGCTATATCTTAAGTTTTCGTCAGCATAATGGTTTTCATGAGCAGTGTGTCGAGCAGATATTCGCTGATTTAAGTGAGTTCTATCAGCCTACAAAGCTGATGGTCAGAGCTTGGTACACGCGCCGCGGCGGTATCGATATTAACCCTTGCCGTGTCAGTGATATCTCACTATTGCCGAAGCCAAGTCGTTTGATTCGCCAGTAGCGCGTGTCATTGAATAGGCCGCAAAAAAAATAGCCTAGCTCATTTAATGAGCTAGGCTATTTTTTATATTGAAGCGTATTAACCAACGACCTTTGCCAATACTTCCTCGCGGCTTAGCATTTGCTTCTCACTATCGCGGCGATCGACATACTCATACTTATCTTCAGCTAAGTTGCGATCGGAGACCACAATGCGATGCGGAATACCAACCAGTTCAAGATCAGCAAACTTAACGCCTGGGCGCTCATTACGATCATCGAGTAGGACATTGACGCCTTTCGCTTTTAGCTCTTCATAAAGCGCAGTTGCCGTCTCCATCACCGTGTCTTCTTTGGATTTCATTGGTACGATAGCGACTTCAAATGGCGCTAAGGAGTCATCAACATCTGGCGTCTGTGGCCACATGATGCCGTTCTCGTCGTTATTTTGCTCGATAGCAGCGGCGATAATACGGCTCACGCCAATACCGTAGCAGCCCATCATGAGCGTCACAGGCTTGCCATCTTCGCCAGAGACAGTAGCATTCATCGCTTGAGAGTACTTATCGCCCAACTGGAAGATATGACCGACTTCGATACCGCGCTTGATTTTTAGCGTGCCTTTACCATCAGGAGAAGGGTCGCCTTCTTGTACGTTGCGCACATCGACGATGCGGGTGATACGGGTGTCACGCACCCAGTTCATACCGATAGTGTGTTTATTAACGACATTAGCGCCGGCCACAAAGTCGGATAAAGTGGCCGCTGAGCGATCGACAAACACAGGCATATCTAGGTCAACGCCGATATAGCCTTTATGCAGCCCCGCCGCTTTTAGTTCTGCATCAGAGGCAAGTGTTAGTGGCACATTGGCTTCTTCGATTTTCTCTGCTTTGATGGTATTGAGCTGATGATCGCCGCGCAAAACTATGGCGATTAGCTGCGGCGTATCGTCTTCTTTATGACCATGGACGATCAAAGTCTTTACCGTATTCGCCAGCGGGATATCTAAATGTTCAGCAACCATCTTACAAGAGGTCATACCTTCGGTGAGCACATCTTCGCGCGCTTGCTTTGGCGGCTGGCGCTCAGCCATATTAAAGGATAAAGATTCGGCAAGCTCAACATTCGCCGCGTAATCAGAGGAGTCAGAGAAGGCGATATCGTCTTCGCCGCTGTCCGCCAATACATGAAACTCATGCGAGGCAAAGCCGCCGATAGAGCCGGTATCTGCTTGTACGGCACGAAAATCTAAGCCTAGACGAGTAAAGATACGCGTGTAAGCGTCGTACATATCCCGGTAAGTCTTGGCAAGCGAGGCTTGATCGACATGGAACGAGTAGGCGTCTTTCATAGTAAATTCACGCGCGCGCATCACCCCGAAGCGAGGACGAATCTCATCACGGAATTTGCCTTGAATTTGAAAGAAAGTAATCGGTAGCTGCTTATAGCTACGTAGCTCGCTTTGAGCTAAAGTAGTGATGACCTCTTCGTGGGTGGGCCCAAGTACAAAGTCGCGATCATGGCGATCTTTGAAACGTAGCAGCTCAGGACCATAGTCCTCAAACCGGCCGGTAGTTTGCCATAGCTCAGCGGGCTGAGTCATTGGCATAAGCACCTCTTGCGCGCCGATATTTTGCATCTCCTCACGGACGATACGTTCCACCTTTTGTAAGACGCGTAGTCCTAAAGGCAACCAAATATAGAGTCCAGAAGCGATTTTACGAATAAGACCGGCACGCACCATCAACTGGCTGGAGGCGATATCGGCATCACTTGGGGTCTCTTTTAGCGTGGCGAACAAGAACTGACTGGCTTTCATAAATAAAGCGTAACCTTATCTTCAATCATACAATAAATAAAAAAGACGCTAAACGTAAGGCTAAAATTTTATGCCAGCGCTAGCTTGCCTTGGTAAGAAGTCGCTGAAACGAGTCGATTAACGCTCTTTATAATAGAGCTTTTATAATGCTTCAGCGTAACCTGTCTATGTTAGGTAAAGTTAGGCTCAGACGCAATGACTTTTTGTCATTTCCATCCTAGCAAGCCTTTATTATTAACACAAAGCGAATGATTAAAAGATAACTCACTTAAGGTTTGTGTTGACAATAAGTAGCGACGCCTTGAAGTTAGGTGCTTTGATAGCATTTAAGTAGCAGTATTTATTTAAGCTTATGATTTTAAGATAAATATTCTGCACTGAATTTTTTAAGCTGCACACAACAAATAATCCATAAAAAGGTAGCCGCTATGAGTACTCCTGAGCAACCCGTTTCTGATCCTAATAATAGGCTTGTCAAAGAGCGTAAGGCTAAGCCAAAAATTGCTAAGATGTCGTGGCTACTACTTTTTGTGGGTCTGGCGGCGTTGGCTTTTGCGATTTATATCATGCAAAACAGTGCTGAGGAAGAGCCTGTTGAGACGATTACTAGAGAAGGCGTTGTCACCCAAATTCAGCAGCTTAATCGTCTGCAAACGGTGGCTTTTAGTGTCGATACCATTATTACTAGTGAGCGCGAGGGCAGCTGGGCAAAGCTGTGGCAAGATGAGCAAAAGGCGTTGTTCATTGCTAAAGGACGCGTGCAAGCAGGTATCGATCTGAGCGCCTTGACGCCTGAGATGGTACAAGTGGTGCAGCCTACTAATGAGCAGCTCGAAGCCGCGGATAACTCGACTACGCCATCATCGATCATGCCAAAGATTAATATCACTATACCGCCCTCAGAGGTGTTTGCCGTATATCTTGATGATATCGAGATATACGACTGGCAAACGGGCGCGTTTGGGATGATGCAAGTTGATCCGGCGATATTGGCACAAGCGCAAAGTATGGCCAAAAAAGAAGTGCTTGAGCGTGCCTGCCGCGGTGATATGATGACCATGGCACTGAGCAACGCGCAAACACAATTGCAGCAGCTATTTGCGATGACAGGAGCGGTAGTTACTGTTACCACGCAAGGCGCGGGCGCTTGTCGCATGCCGGCGAGTACCGCGAGTTAACTTGGTCAAATTAACTGATTCAAATTAACTTAGTCAAACTAGATAAGTTCTAAGTGTTTAGCTCAATATAAAAAAGCGCTCAGTTACCGATAATTGAGCGCTTTTTTATGGCAACTTTCAGAGGTATGCTTTTCGTATAAATACTGAGCTATGCTTTATTTTTTAAACTCAGCAATAGCCAGTTTGCGCACTTCTTTATGCTCAACCATAGGCACAGGGTAGTCTATATCTGCAAACTCGCCGCCTTTTTTTAGTGCTTTACGCATTGTGTCCTCAGAGTGCAACGTGCTAACAGGGACGTCTTTGAGCTCTGGCAGCCAAGTCTTGATAAACTCGCCCTTAGCATCATGGCTTTTGCCTTGGCTAAAGGGGTTCATAATGCGGAAATACGGCGCAGAATCCGTACCCGTAGAAGCGCTCCATTGCCAGCCGCCATTGTTAGAAGCAAAGTCACCATCGATCAGCTGCTGCATAAAGTAGCGCTCGCCCCAGCGCCAATCGATGAGCAAGTCTTTGGTCAAAAACATTGCCGTCACCATGCGTAAGCGATTATGCATAAAGCCTGTGGCATTCAGACAACGCATCGCGGCATCAACTAACGGCACACCTGTTTTGCCTGCGCACCAAGCGGCAAAGTCATCTTTATCATATGACCAATTGACCTTATTATCGGCGTCTTCTTTATAAGCTTTATGCTCGATGAGTTTGGGTTTATCGACTAACACATGACGATAAAAGTCGCGCCAAGCCAGCTCGCTTATCCAGCGATTGATGTCCTCATTATCGCTATCATTACCGTGCAGTTTTTCTTGCGCTTGCGCTGCTTGCAGGTAACATAGCCTTGGACTGATAGCGCCAATCGTTAAGTAGGCCGACAGGTGACTGGTACCTTGCAAAATAGGCTTGTCACGACTGACATCATAATCTTCGATATCCTCAGCGACAAACTCCTTTAAACGTTGTATAGCAGCGTCTTCACCTGCTGGATAATCCTCACGTGCTTGCTTAAGCTGCGCAGACTTATCGGTGAATTTTTGCTCGTCGTCCTCTAAAGGTTTTTGATAGTCAGCGACTATTTTGTGCGCAAGCTTTTCTATACTGGCGCTAGTATTGGCATTGTCTGTGGCAGACTTTAGTGTCATAGATTTTATGCGAGCTTTGGTTTTATTATTAGCAGTCACTTTTGTAGCTTTATGAGCGCTAAGCGAACCTGCCTCCAACGTATCGCGCCATTTACGATAAAATGGGGTAAAGACTTTATACATGCTATCGCCGTCATTAGTGGTGATGCTCAGCGGCGGCAATATACACTGGTCATGATGGCGGATAAACTCGATGTCATCATTAGCAAGCTGCTTTGTCAACTTTTCATCGCGATCGATTTCATTGCCTTCGTACTCGTGATTGGCCATAACGGTAGTAATTTTTTGCTCTGCACATAGCTCAGTGATAGCGTCTATAGACTTATCAAAATCGGCACATAGATAGACGTTTAAAGCGATATTTAACTGATCTTCTAGCTTTTGCGCTAGTATCGGCAGAGTACGCGCGATATGATCGACTTGTACGAGCGAGTCATCATGCTCATACCATTGCTCAGGAGTGATAAAGTAGACGGCGGTAACAGGCGCTTCACTGGCATTAGCCTGTTCACAAATAGCGGCCAAAGCGGTATTGTCATGGTTACGCAAGTCACGACGAAACCACATTAGATAATGGGGCGAATGTGCATTATTATCCGGCTTTTTTTTACTATCGTTATCTTTACTGCTGCTAGTTGCCGCTGTCTTTTTAGACATTGAAAAGTCCTTATGGTAATCATAAACAAAACTATGAATAAAAGTATGCTAGGATAAGTTTTTGGATGCAATTGATTTGGCTTTGAGTTAACAAATCACCCTCATTTCTAGAGCTGGGCGCCTCTATTAATCGCTAATTTATGAACAGCCACTTTATTAAGACAACTTCAAGTTTACTTGGCTAAGGTCAAAATATGCAGGTAAAATTTTGCGGATTCACTCAGCTTGCTGATATTGAGGCAGCTATCCAGCTAGGGGTCGATGCGGTAGGCTTAGTGTTTTATCCGCCAAGTCCGCGTGCGGTGACCATAGCGCAAGCGCAGCAATTGACTACCGGAGTACCAGCCTTTACTAGCGTCGTCGCTTTAGTGGTCAATGTGGATAAAGACGAGCTTATGGAGTTAGCCGATAAAGTCGCTTTTGATATTATCCAGTTTCATGGCGATGAGAGCCCTGAGCAATGTCAGCAACTGGCTAATAGCGTGCATAAACGTTGGATAAAGGCGCTACGTATCAATAGCGAACAAGATACGCTAGCGAGCGTCCAAGCTAAAATTAACGATTTTGCTAGCGCTGGTGCAAGTAGTATTTTACTTGATGCTTATAATCCGCAGAAATATGGCGGTACGGGCGATCAGTTCGATTGGGATTTGATCCCAACAGACAGTGCGCTGCCTATTATATTGGCAGGCGGGCTTGATGCTGATAATGTCGCTGCAACTTTAGATCTACCTATCCATGCGCTCTACGCGCTCGATGTGAGCGGCGGTATTGAGTCCGCGAAAGGTAAAAAGGATGAAGACAAAATGCGCGGCTTTATGAAAGCGGTCAAACGAGATCGATGGCAATGATCGGTGAAGAGATTGACTATGGCCGAGATCAAGGCAAAGAGTTTTATCGATTTATTTATAAGCCCTATATTGTTTTAATCGTTTGGCCTTTAATTTATAAGCATTTTTAACCTATATGTTATCTACAGGATATTTTGATGAGTACTACAACCGAAAATAATTCAGCACAAACGATCAATACTTTTACCAATCCAAAAGACGTCGCCGATTTCAATCAATACCCTGATTCTCGTGGTCATTTTGGCGTGCATGGCGGCCGCTTTGTGTCTGAGACTTTGATGGCAGCGCTAGAAGAGCTTGAGACACTATACACCAAAGTCAAAGCTGATCCGGATTTTTGGGAGGAGTATCATAACGATTTGGTCAATTACGTCGGTCGTCCAACACCGCTGTATCATGCCAAGCGTTTAAGCGATGAAATCGGCGGCGCGCAAATTTACTTTAAGCGTGAAGATCTCAATCATACCGGCGCGCACAAGGTCAATAATACTATCGGGCAGGCGCTACTCGCCAAAATGTGCGGTAAAAAACGCATTATCGCGGAGACAGGAGCGGGTCAGCACGGCGTGGCAACCGCGACTATCGCCGCACGTTTGGGCTTAGAGTGCATCGTCTATATGGGCGCAGACGACGTCGAACGACAAAAGATGAACGTCTACCGTATGCGTCTCTTAGGCACGACTGTCGTGCCAGTGACTTCAGGGTCGCGCACCTTAAAAGATGCAATGAACGAAGCCATGCGCGATTGGGTCACCAATGTCGATACGACTTATTATATTATTGGTACGGTCGCAGGCCCGCATCCTTATCCGCTACTGGTGCGTGATTTCCAAGCGATCATCGGTAAAGAGACGCGTGTACAGCACTTGCAACAAACGGGTAAGTTACCTGACGCACTAGTCGCTTGTGTTGGCGGCGGCTCGAATGCTATTGGTCTGTTTTTTGACTTCTTAAACGATACCAATGTGAAGATGTATGGTGTCGAAGCTACAGGCGATGGTATCGAAAGTGGTCGTCATTCAGCGCCACTTGCGGCGGGCCGTATCGGCGTGTTGCATGGTAATCGTACGTATCTAATGGCAGATGATGAAGGCCAAATTCAAGAGACGCATTCTATCTCGGCAGGTCTTGATTATCCAGGTGTTGGTCCTGAGCATAGTTTCCTAAAAGACATGAACCGGGTTGAATATGTTGGCTGTACCGACAAAGAGGCGTTAGAGGGCTTCCATGAAGTGACGCGTAAAGAAGGTATTATTCCAGCTTTAGAAACGTCTCATGCTTGTGCTTATGCATTAAAACTGGCCAAAACCATGTCACCTGAGCAGACTATCGTGGTGAATATGTCAGGTCGCGGCGATAAAGATTTGCATTCAGTGATGAAGGCGGAAGGGATTGAGCTGTAGCATTCAATAATATGATTAACAGAGGCTAATAATAGCCTCTTGTTTTTATTAAATAATAACTAGAGAAAATTATGACCCGAATTGAAAGCACCTTTGAAACTTTAAAATCACAGAACAAAAAAGCGCTGATTCCGTACGTGATGGCAGGCGATCCCAATCCGAGTAACTTTGTTGGCTTGCTACATGATCTTGTCAAACACGGCGCCGATATGATCGAAGTCGGTTTACCGTTTTCAGATCCTATGGCCGATGGCCCAACCGTAGCTTTAGCAGGCGAGCGCGCGTTAGCGGCAGGTACCAGCACTCGTGATGCGCTAAATATGGTAAGCGAGTTTCGTAAGCAAGATACACAGACGCCTATTATCCTGATGGGCTATCTTAACCCTGTGGAAATCATTGGCTATGATAACTTTGTGCAGCTGTGTGAACAGGCAGGGGTTGATGGTCTCTTGATGGTGGACCTGCCGCCAGCCGAGGCGGGCAGCTTTACTCAGCATCTATCCGAGCATGCGATGAATGAGATTTTCTTATTATCGCCGACGACTTTACCTGAGCGCCGTGAGCAAGTCTTGACCCATTGTGGCGGTTATATTTATTACGTGTCACTCAAAGGCGTTACCGGATCTGCTACGCTCGATACTGATGATGTCGCGCAGCAAGTACAAGCGATTAAGGCAGAGACGGATTTGCCAGTTTGTGTTGGTTTTGGTATTCGTGATGGTGCGTCTGCCAAAGCCATTGGCGAGCACGCCGATGGGGTCATTGTGGGGAGTGCCTTAGTGCAGAACTTTGCTGATATCGATGCCAATGATAGCAAGGCGGTAGCGGAAGCACAGCAGCGTATTATGACCAAAATGGATGAGCTAAGAGACGCTTTAGATAGTTTGTAATATTATCGTCAGTGCGGGTTTTATATACTATTACTCCAGTAAACTATCGAGAAAAGCCGTTAATAGCAATATGTTGAATGGCTTTGCTAATTTTAGTTTACGTGTGTAAACTAAGACCATATCTGCAATGATGCATGAGCAATCATTCATAATACTATAAACGGTTATGCGCAAACGTGCCGGATAACCTTTTGATAATGGCGAATAATATGACTGAAACTATAGAAAAAACTGAGATGTCAGAGGACAGTGCCAAAATCAGTGCCAAAACCAGTACCGATATGGCAGGCCAATCGTGGTTTAATCGTCCCGTACCGGGCGTTAAGCAGCAGCTCACGCCGCAACTGACTGCAGTTGAGACTGAGCCTTCAACTAAGTGCCCGAACTGCCTGTCGATGATCACCAATACGGCGCTTATCTTTAACTGTTATGTTTGTCCGCACTGCGATCATCATCTGGCGATGACTGCTCGTGAGCGCTTGCAATGGTTTTTGGAGCAAGTCGATGGCGAGATTGGGCAGGAGTTTGTCGCAAAAGACCCGTTAGGCTTCGTCGATAGCAAACCTTATCCTGAGCGTATGACGCAAGCCCAGACTAAGACGGGCGAGAGCGAAGCGCTGATTGTGCTATATGGCAAGCTACGCAATCTTGAAGTCGTGGCCTGTGCTTTTGACTTTCAATTTATGGGCGGCTCGATGGGCTCAGTGGTTGGCGATCGATTTGTACAAGCGGCGGAGAAGTCCTTAGCAGAGCGTAAACCGTTAGTTTGTTTTGCTGCTTCTGGTGGTGCGCGTATGCAAGAAGGGTTACTGTCCTTGATGCAGATGGCGCGTACCGCAGCTGCGGTTGAGCGTCTGCGTTTGGCAGGTATTCCTTATATCGTGGTGTTGACCAATCCCGTTTACGGCGGCGTGACGGCATCGCTTGCCATGCTTGGTGATATCCATTTAGCCGAACCAAAAGCGATGATAGGCTTTGCCGGCAAGCGCGTCATTGAGCAAACCGTACGCGAGACCTTAGAAGAGCCTTTCCAGCGCGCTGAGTTTTTATTAGAGCACGGCGTTGTAGATGAAGTGGTGCATCGTCATCAAATGATAGATACCATTTATCGCCTGCTTGCTAAGCTTTGTCATCAGCCAAACGTGGATGCTTAGCTCTGCATTTAAGCTGTTTTTAAAGTACACTTAGCACACTTTTAATAGCATTTATCGTCAAAAGCGGTAAGTGCTATTTTTTGGTTTTGACTTGTCATTTTGAATTGGGGTTTTGATTGAATTTGCTATACACTTTGAGGCAAATATAATGACGATTTATAGCTTTTTTTACGCCCATTTTTGATATAGGTTATTTATGGACTCTTCTTCTTTGACTTCGCAGGCGTATAAGCCGACTAAAGACTCTAGCCTGACGGAATGGCTAGATTATATGCAGCAAATCCACGTCTCAGCGATAGATATGGGGCTCTCCAGAGTGCTGCCGGTCGCTGAGCGTTTAGGAGTCGTCCAGTCGGCCAAAGAAAATACCTACGTTTTTACGGTAGCAGGCACCAATGGTAAGGGCTCCACGACTGCGATGATCAGTGAGCTGTGTCAAGCTGCGGGATATAAAACCGCGCTGTATCAGTCGCCGCACTTAATTGAGTTCAATGAGCGCGTACGTATTAATGGCCAGATGGTTAGTGATAAGACTTTGATAGCGGCTTTTGAGCAAGTTGAGGCCGCAAGGCTGCAATGCGGACTAACCTTATCCTTTTTTGAGATGACGACTTTAGCCGCGCTTTTGATATTTGCGACCGCAGACTGCGAGGTTTGGGTGCTAGAAGTTGGCTTGGGCGGGCGCTTAGATGTGGTCAATATCATCGATCCTGATCTGGCAGTGATTACCAATATCGGTATCGATCACGTGGATTGGCTCGGAGACAACCTTGAAGATATCGGCCGTGAAAAGGCAGGTATTTTACGTGAAGGTATTCCCCTGATTTACGGCGCTACTGAAATGCCCGCCAGCGTTGCAGAACTTGTTGAGCAGCATAATGTCACTTGCTATCAAGTGGGACAGGATTTTTATTACCGTGAAGTTAAGAGTAGTAGCGAAGATAAGATAAATACTAAGCTTAATAATGAGCTTAATAACGAGCTTAATAACGAGCTTAATACTAATGCTAAGCCCACTTGGCAATATAGTAATGCGGCAGTGACACTGCAACTACCGCGGCCAAAACTGTCACTGACCAATACTGCTAATGCGGTATCAGCCGTGCTAGCCAGTCCTCTCGATATCGGCATTGACGCTATCAAGCAAGCCTTGGGTAGCGTTCAGCTAGCAGGGCGTTTTGATTATCGGCAGCTGGCTGATCGCCATTGGCTATTCGATGTCGCCCATAACGAGCATGGCGTTGATTTTATGCTCGCGCAGTTAGTAGCGCTTTGGCAGCAGCACAAGCAACTGGCCGGTAATAAAACCGCGACGATTAAGGTAGTGTTTTCTATGCTCGCAGATAAGGATATCGAGCTGGTTGTTCAACGTTTAACGCAAGCTGATTTGCCGATGTCTGAGTGGTTTATCGCTGAGATAGATTATCCAAGAGCAGCGAGCGTTGAGCAATTAGTAGCCGCGATGAGCGCTTATATTCCTCAAGAGCGCATCCATACTTTTGAGAGTTTACAGCAGGCGGCGCAAGCGGCTATTTTGGCGAGTCAGCCACACGATCTCCTGCTAGTTTGCGGCTCTTTTCATACCATTGGCGAGACGCTTTCAGCTTTAACCCTTGAGCCAACATAGCGCTAGAACAGAGCCGCAAACTAACATGGTCAAGCTAAAAACATTAAGCTCAGCCGATAAGTAGTTTGATTTAGCTTTTGTTAGGTAACGCAGTTTGCATAGTCTGTTGAAGTATCCTGTTAGCAGACAATATGAAAAAATTGTTTTATAATCAAAGCGCTTTGTTATGATAATAAAAGGCTTTATAAATGAATGAGTGCTATTTTTTCGTAAAAATAGTATTCATTTATCACATAAGTTTGCAGTATAAGCAGTGCGTATAAAGCTTTGAGGGTATGAAATGATCATTGTTACCAACTGAGGAAATGAAACGGATGAATTTTTCTAGACAAGCCTTATTGGGCATCGGCATGATTATTGGCGGTAGCGTGATGCTATATGCCATGGTGCAACAGATTGGAACCAATGATAATACCGCTGCGGCCCCAGCTATCGTTGAGACTAGCGCTGAAGAGCAACAGGCCGTGACCCCGTTGACCACAGATATCGAAACTGAAAAAAAGCTATTGGCTCAAAAACAAAAAGAGCGTGCCCTACGAGTAGCGGAACAAGAAAAGCGTGCCGAGCAGTTTTTGGCTGAGCAAGAGTCTGCAGAGGCCAAAGCACTCGCTAAAGCACGCGCAGAAAACCAACGCTATATCGATAATGCCACGCCCAAAGCTGCTGAAGAAGAAGCGATACAAGAAACGCCCATCACATCAGACACCCCTGCAGTACAGACGCAGCAAGATACCGTGACAGTGACACCTACTAGTACGAGCGCAAACGCTGTAAGTAACGACAGTCGCATTGAAGAAGAAAAGCGCCGCGCCGCTGAAGCAAAAAGAGCAGCTGAGCAAGAGCAGCAGCGCGCTGCTCAACAAAAGGCAGAAGCTGAGGCCCGAGAAAAAGCGGCAGCCAAAGAACAAGCCGAACGCAAAGCTGCCGAGCAAAGAGCGGCAGAACAAAAGGCCGCTGAACAAAGAGCCGCTGAAAACAAGGCAGCTGAGCAAAAAGCGCAAGCGGCTGAATCCGAGCCACCAAGCTCACCAAGCGAATACAAAGTCAAGTCCGGTGATGGCTTAATCAAGCTAGCACGTCGGTACAATGTGCCCGTTGAAGCCTTGGCCCAAGCCAATAACACCTCACCATCTGCTACCTTACAATTAGGGCAGACGATTACCATTCCTTCGCGTAAACAGATTCAGCGCTTAGAGCGTGAGGCGGCAGAAGCAGAGCGTAAGCGGGAACAAGAAAAAGCGCAAGCACAAGCAAAGCGTGATGCGCAGCAGCGCTTGGTAGAGGCTCGTAGAGAAGCGAAACAAACCGATGCTAAGGGCAGCTTTGGCGTACAAGTCTCGCTAGCTAGCGATCAAGCCGGTGCCGATAGAGTCGCCAAAAAATTCAAAGATGCAGGCTATCAAGTGACAACGAGTAAGACCAGTCGCGGTGTCCGCGTCGTCGTTGGTCCTGAGCGCGGTAAAGTGGCCGCATTAGCGCTAAAAGATAAGATTAACAACGACCCCAAAGTAGATACTAGCGGTGCTTGGGTCAAATATTGGTAAACACTTACTTTCTTATGAGTATCTATCTTTAGCTCGAAACCATCTATAGCGCAAAACTTTAGCTTAAAACACGACATGTATTGTCGTGTTTTTTATTTTATAGATTGCTGATTGAGTTAAGCTTGTATACGATAGCGGCTGCTTTTCTATTTCCTACTGTATGACTTATCAGCCTACAAAGGCTGGGCGGTCGCCTCAAATTTATAAGGTAAACCTATGTCACTTGGCATTGTATTTCTGCTCGCAGCTATCGGCTTTTTGACTCTGATAGTGGTGATAAAGCATCAGTCAAATTCAAAAAGAGAAGAGCCGGCTCCTGCACCGGTAGGTGGTGACGATTTGGCGATTTGGCCTTTTGCGCCGATGCCTATTATGACCGATACCGAAGTCATCTTTTTTAATAAGCTCAAAAATGCCCTCCCTGAATATCATATCTTCGTCCAAGTTCAGTTGTCCCGCATTATCGAAGCCAACTCTGAGGAGGCCAGCGAGCGCAGCTTTTGGTTTAATCGCATCTGCCGGCAAAGCGTCGATTATGTGATTACCGATATCGACGCACAAACCACTTTAGTCGCCATCGAACTGGATGACTGGACTCACAGCAGTAAATCGCGGCAAAAGGCCGACGATAAAAAAGACAAAGCACTAGCCAGTGCCGGTATCGCTATCGTCCGCTTTCATGCTGAGCGTATGCCGAGCGCCGATATGCTCAGATACGAGATTATGCAGGTCATTGAGAACTATTGAAACAAGGCTCCACCTTAGAGTTTATTCTCACTACTAGCGCTCACATAAGGGTAAATCACCAGTGGGCGCTCTTCTATGAAGTATAACCCCGCTTTAGGTGGCTGTCCCGTTGACCCTAGTGGCAGACTAAATAACGACTGATGCTCGTCATAAAAGTCGCGCTTGGTGAACCACTCGATATAGTGGGCTTGGCGTAGCGAGCTTTTATCGAGATGAGCAAGAGTAGTTTCATCGTTTATATCGCACCATTCATGCATAGGAAATGTCGGCTCTAGCCAGTCAGGATAAGTAAAATCAGTACAATGAACAGGCAAAAAGAAGCGACCTTTGATCACTCCATAACGTTTATCAATCTTGACGCGCCCATGATCCTCAGTATCTACCCAAACGCTGCGAAACTGCTTATTTTGCATATAAGTCATTTTGCGCTGAAGATTATCGTTTGAATTGATGCCAACCCAGTCTTGCGGTGCGAATGGCTGCGAGCCCATAAAGAACTTAATCGCTAACTCCCAATGCTCCGTCTGCTGCTGCACATGATTATAAAGAATTAAATCAAGCTCACCTACCGTTTGCTTATCATTATACAGTTGAATATTACTGGCTAAGGTCTCAAACGCGTGCAGCCCACGTGCAAACCCGTCTTCTAACCAAAACGATAGCAAGCCTTCAAAGTGAAAGCCTAAACGATTCGGACTAGGCCGCGATAATAGATAACGCGTCAAATCTTGATAAGCGTTAGTGTTATCAAGCTGCTCTAAGCGCTGCTGGTACGCTTGAAACTGCGCTAGCCAAAACTCACTATTATGAACCGCGATGGGATGAGTAATTTGATCTGGCGAGAAGTCGATCCAGTGAGTTAAGATGTTAGGGCAAGCAAGTACATACGCCAAATCACGCACATAGGGTCGCTTATACGCTTCCCAAGGTTCATCATCTATGAGGCGATTATGTGTGGGTTTATTGATAGGCTCGGGCATAGGATAAACCATCATTGTGATGTAGCATTTACCCTAACGGCTTGCTCTGTAAAAGTCTAGTTATGGTGAGTATCTGCTAATATTGAAGCAATCAGATAGTTAATAGTTTCGATGATTAATTCTTGAAATGAGTTCGCTACAGTAAGCATTTTAGTCTACAAGCGATGGACAGAAAAATAGAGATACTAGACTTCTTGCATAAGTCATTGCTAGCCCTTATAACTGCGTCAGTGGAAGTCAATAAACTGATACTTTTGCAAGAGGTCTGCTAAGTTAGTAATTATGAATTTGATAACTTGAAAAATGCAAGTAGATATCTTAATACGTTTACTTAAAGACTAAAATTTTATATTTATTTTTGAAGATATTAAGCCCAGAGCCTTTATAATAAATGAAGGGCTATTAACTGTGCTGAAGTATCTTTATAATAAATGAAGATTAAGAAGCATAAAAAAGCCAGTCATTAATCGTAATGGCTGGCTTTTCGTTCATAATAATTTATATATTCTACTTACTATTTTATTGGCAAGCATATGAACTTTGAGAGTAGTAGGTAATTTATTGATCATATCTCCAAATAAATCCGTTTCTATATTCTCAGGGGACTCGACTGGAGTATGCATCTCAATATATTCTAGCAATTCTGTACACTCTCTCGACAGTATATCGAACTCGTGTTTTTTAAAAAATAGAGTAGGAGCGTTCGATTTAAAGTTATCAATACTTTTCAATAATATTTTAGAATTAAATTCATACTCACCTTGAGAACGGGCATAGGGGAAGGTGTTACAAGAATTTAAAGCAATAGTAGTTATAATATCAAGACGATTGATCACTTCATCTAAACAACGATGCTGTTTAGTTTTAAGGTTCTGATAATGAAAAAAAATAACAGCTAATATAATTGAAAATACAGTTAAATAATCAATTATATTTAGATTTAGAGCCTTAATATAATATAGTTTAAGCCTCTTTTACGTATCTTAATATCTTTTCTCTAATTTCAGGATAATCATTAGCTTCTATAATGAATTTATTAGAAAAATTACTTTTAGTTATATTTTTCTTACGAATAAGCCCAGCGAAAGACTGTTCCAAAAAAGAAGAACCTGCTGATAATATGCCATCGAAATTAACTATAATTTTCTCGTCTTCAGGAATACTCTTCATGACACGAACTAAATAATCATAAAAGTGTTCACCCGTATAGCTTCCATCAGTATAGGATCTACCTGAAGGCATTAAAGAAAAATCTTTAGCGACATTAATTGTTGCCATCATTACAAACTCCCTAAACTAATCTAATAACCCAAGAAATTACGGTACCTTCAATTTTTGATTCAAAATCGTCGAAGTTTTTGTTAAGAGATACCTCTTTAGCACTACCGTCTGAGTTAGATTGTAGTAAATAACTACCACTTTTACTTAATACTGAGGTGTGTACCTGCTCAATCTCTGGAAATTCATCCGTTCTTCTAACCAAATCTAATATATCATTAAAGCCTTTTCCTCTACCCTTTTCTTTGGTACGAGTAGTGTCTAAATTTGTAGCAAGCTGTATTAGCTTAGAGTCAGAATGATCTTTTAATGAAGCTAAATTTGCTCCTAGTATTACTTCTTTAGCCTTGTTCGCCTTTCCTTGAAAAAATTCTAAAATAGATAGAGGCGCTGTTTCAGGAATAGTTACCCCTAAATCAGATACTACAACTACAATGCACTTCTCATCAATGCGTGTAAGAGCATACCACTTTTGAAAATCAATATTTGAGCTATCTGTATAAGCATGCTGAATAACGTTATTAATAGCTTCATTAATAGCAGTTACTAGCTTGAAAGGGATAGTCTGATCATCAAACTTCTGGTAAATCATTAACATATGATTTTGCATATCTTCTGGTAAATCACAGTTATTTCCTGAAAACATATGCCAGTTATCAACAATCTCTATATGCTTATTCTTTCTAATTTTACTTAACCCAAATACCTTGTCTAAACCTAAGAGCGTAAAAACAGCTCTAGGTACTATGCTTTGGCTATGACGTGATTTGAACTTTGCATCAATATATTTATACTTATTTAATACATGTACCAAGTGGAGAGCTGTCAAAGGTTCAATCAGTTCTAGCTTTCTAAAATCAAGGTATAACTGATTATAAGTGTTTTGTGGTAAGGAACTCAATACCTTTAGTATTTTAGTTCTCTCGTTACTATGAAATAGACTCAATTTCTTATTGAACTCAATTCGCTTCTTACTATGAGAAATTAGCCTAATAGTTCTATCTTCTTTACTATGGCTCTTTCTCATTTTTATATTGAGCTTTTTGAGCCGATCCTTTTGTTCTGATGTTGTCTTTTTCATTGAGAGGCTACTATAGCTAATAGGATAAGTAACAATAACAGAATTACTGGAGATGTCTATCTACAGAAAGTAGATATAAGTCTAATACTTCAAGATGGATTCCAACTTATTCTAATATTATAAAAAAATTTAAATTAAGTATGATTTTCCGAAGTCAGAAAAAAGAGCAGACAATTAATGCCTGCCCTAAATCTATGTTTGGTCGGAACGGCAGGATTTGAACCTGCGACCACTACACCCCCAGTGTAGTGCGCTACCAGACTGCGCTACGCCCCGAATGACTGCTATTCTACCCAAATTTCTTTAGATTGCAAGAGCTAATTGTTACGGCGCTTTATCACCTTTTAATTGCACTTATAACAGCCATAGCTCTCTTACTGACGCTCTAGCCAAGCAGCTCTTTTAAGATCTGATTGACTTGCTGAGGGTTAGCACTACCGCGGCTGGCTTTCATTACTTGCCCGACCAGACCGTTAAAGGCTTTCTCTTTACCGCCTTTATACTCATCGACCATGGTTTGATTGTTGGCGATCACCTCTTCGACCATCGCTTTAATCGCGCCGGTGTCAGTTTCTTGCTTGAGACCTTTATCTTTGATGATAATATCTGCGGCATCATCGCCGTCGCCACCTTCACGTGCGTATAAAGCGCTAAAGACTTTCTTGGCCAATTTACCTGATAAAGTATCATCAAACAGTCTGGCAAGCAGTCCTGCTAGCTGTTTAGCGCTGATAGGAGAGTCGGTAATATCTGTATCATCCTTATTGAGCGCGCCGAGCAGATCGCCCATGACCCAGTTTGCGGCAGTCTTAGCATTGTCTTGCCCAACCTCAGCAACGACGTCTTCGAAGTAGTCGGCAATCGCACGGCTACCAGTTAGGATACGCGCATCGTATTCTGATAGCTCAAGCTCATTCTCGAAACGCTCACGGCGACGAGCAGGCAGCTCAGGCATCGCCGCTTTTATTGCATCAATGGTGGCTTGCTCGATACGTACAGGTAGCAAGTCAGGATCAGGGAAGTAGCGATAGTCATTGGCGTCTTCTTTGGTACGCATGACGCGGGTTTCATCTTTTTCAAGATCATAGAGCATCGTCGCTTGCACGACTTTACCACCGTCCTCGATAATATCGATTTGACGTTCGATCTCACGAGCGATAGCGCGTTCGATTGAACGAAATGAGTTTAGATTTTTTAGCTCAGTACGAGTGCCAAGCTCACCGCCTGGCTGACGCACAGAGACGTTACAATCGCAGCGGAACGAGCCTTCTGCCATGATGGCGTCTGAGATACCAAGCCAAGTCACGAGTTGATGGATGGCTTTGATATAAGCCAAAGCTTCGGCCGCTGAGCGCATATCTGGTTCAGAGACGATCTCGATGAGCGGCGTGCCAGCACGGTTCAGATCGACACCCGTCATCCCATCGATTGCATCGTGGACAGACTTGCCAGCATCCTCTTCTAAATGCGCGCGAGTGATACCCATACGTTTATGATATTCATTCTTTTCGCCTTCATTAACCACGACATCGATATAGCCTTTGCCGACGATAGGGTTTGCCATTTGCGTGATTTGATAGCCTTTAGGCAAGTCAGGATAAAAGTAGTTTTTACGATCAAAGGTATTAAATAGTCCTAATTCGGCATCGACGCCGATACCGAACTTTAAGGCGCGGTCGACAACACCTGTATTTAAGACAGGTAATACACCAGGGAGACCTAGATCAACGATACTCGCCTGAGTGTTTGGCTCATTACCAAAGTCGGTAGGGGCGCTTGAGAATATTTTACTGTCGGTATTGAGTTGACAGTGAATCTCAATACCGATGACGACTTCATAGCCGTCGACGAGCAGCTCTTTACGAGTTGCAAATTCTGTCATTTCCATCATAAAATCCTATCGAAAAATTAAATAAAACAGGGGTATGCTAAAAGTCTTCTAGGCTCATAGTCGCGAGCGACGATAATAGTATTTGTGCCCATTTATCGTCTTATCGTAGTTCATTAGCTCGCTACCGCCGAATGTGTCGTGCTGTTAGCTCAGCTTTCAGACTTTAATAGCTATTCATCAGTTGGGTATAAGTATCTGAGAAAACCTCACTATCGCCGCCGCTTTGATAATAAGCGGGGATAATGTAGCTGACCAAGATCTTAAAATCGCCTTGCAAATACAGATCACTTACCAAAGGCTCGGCTTGCTTTGCATCCCTTTCCTCAAAACCGTAAGGAGCAATCGTCTCTTCAAACTTGCTATAGAAAGTCTTGAAAAAGCTTGGACTATCTTCAAAGTTTTTATCAAAAAACGCCTCTAACTCTTTTAGCTTAGCCTGCAAGCCAGCTGCTTGGTCATTATCTAAGCCGTAATCTTGTTTCAACATATCGATAACAGTCATCTTATATCCTTATTAGAGTCCAGTTTTACTCAGCAAAACCAATCAGCAAAACCAAGTAGTCTTATACTGTAAGTGATTTGACCATCAACAGATAACTTATACGTTTTGCTTCGCGATAAGCGAGTTTTGCAAGTGATGATCAGTATGTTGCTGAAACAGATGCGCGGTGCTCAGCAGTTTACTCTCTTGCCAATACTGACCAATGAGCTGTAGACCGACAGGTAAGCCATCAGAGGTTAGACCTACTGGTTGGCTAAGTGCTGGCAAGCCTGCCAAATTGACCCCGATAGTATAAACGTCGCCTAGATACATAGCGGCTGGATCTAGGTTGTCACTGAGCTTATAAGCAGTAGTTGGCGCAGTAGGACTGGCGATGACATCGCAATGAGTAAAGGCCTTGTCGAAGTCCTCAACAATCATACGGCGTACTTTTTGTGCTTTGGTATAATAAGCATCAAAGTATCCCGCCGATAGCGCATAGGTGCCGGTCAAGATACGGCGCTGCACCTCAGGACCAAAACCTTCAGAACGCGAGCGCGTGTAAAGATCAGTCAAATCTTTTGGCTCTTCGCAGCGATAGCCAAAGCGCACGCCATCGAAGCGTGACAAGTTAGAGGAAGCCTCAGCAGGGGCCAACATATAATAAGTCGCGAGCGTGATGTCAGGGTTAGTAATGTTAACCTCTACAATCGTCGCGCCAAGCGCCTCGTATTGTTTTAGTGCCGCGCGCACGGTTTGTTCGACCTCTTTGTTCAAACCTTCGGTGAAGTAGTCTTTTGCGACACCGATACGCAGACCATCAAGAGGCTTGTCACCCGCTGCAGCTTCAGCGTCTTTGATATCTTGTACATAGTCTGGAATGTCATGTTTGACGGAGGTAGCATCGCGCTCATCATGGCTGACCATAGGCTGCAAAAGATAAGCGCAGTCTTGCGCGCTACGACCCATAGTGCCTGCTTGATCGAGACTTGACGCATAAGCAATCATGCCAAAACGCGAGACGCGGCCATAAGTGGGCTTAATACCGGTTAAACCACAAAACGATGCCGGCTGACGAATAGAGCCGCCGGTATCGCTAGCGGTTGCCATAGGTACAAATCCTGCCGCTACTGCTGCCGCGCTACCCCCTGATGAGCCACCAGGAACGCGCTCTAGGTTCCAAGGGTTTTGCACCTTGCCATAATATGAGCTGCTATTGTCTGAGCCCATCGCAAACTCATCCATATTGAGCTTACCTAGATTAATCATCCCAGCCTCGCGGATGTTACTGACGATAGTCGCGTCATAAGGCGAGATAAAGTTATGCAGCATCTTCGAGCCACAAGTGGTCAATACCCCTTGAGTACAAAAGATATCTTTGTGCGCCATTGGTACGCCTAGCAGTGGGCGTTTGTCGCCTTGAGCACGCATAGCATCAGCGGCGCTGGCTTGCGCGCGAGCGCTATCAAAGATTGTGGTAATAAAGCTATTAACTTGGTTATCTAAGCTTTCTATACGCTTGATATAATGTTCGGTCAGCTCTAGACTGCTGAATTGCTTGTCCTGCAAGCCTGTAATCAGCTGCTCGGTGGATAAGAGATGCATCTCAGACATAAGGTGTCGTCCGTTATAGTTATAAGGCTAAGAGTTATGAAGCTAGTAGTTATAAAGCTAATTAAAAAAAGCTAAATGAGAAATAAAAGTAGAAGGGCCTATTAAGCTGGTGTCTATAGGCTATTCAATCACTTGCGGTACGAGATAGAGACCGTCTTCGACTGCAGGTGCCATAGACTGGTTACGCTCGCGGTCGATATCATGTTTGGCGACGTCGCTGCGTAGTTCTTGGCAGACTTCATGAATATTAGATAAAGCCTTAATACCTGTAGTATCAACGCCGCCTAGAGTTTTCATCAGGCCTAATACTTTACTGATATCTTCAGCGTAGCTACCAGCGGTGTCTGTATCCACTCCTAAACGTGCTAAGGTGGCGATTTCTAAAATCTCTTCACGGCTTACATGGTCGTGCTCAATAGAGGTTTTGTCGGGTGCTTGCTGTGACATAATTTCTCCAACGAAAGGTAAATAATAAAAGTGCTGTGGCCCCTTGATAAGTCTCATTAATAAGAGACGCTTATCTGTATTCAAAAGCTTAAAATTCAAAATCTCAAAGGGCGAGCTGATACGCGATAGCCATATGAGTGTTATTATAAAGCATCTAAGCTAAGTTTACAGAGTAGAGGTGCATATTAGCCACCAATTGACCACAATGTATTGACGATGTTGTCCTAAATTTGCTCTTTAATTTTATTATTCTTGCCGTTACTTCTACCGGCATTTCACTACTTCTTAAAGAGAGGTTGTCTCAGCTATAAATTTGTTTTGATGAGTACAGCGTCGTAATAAAAACTAGCATAGACGGATGATACCTTGTATCTTAGTTGCACTAATTAAAAACGGCATCAATTATGAACGGCATCGCTTTAGTTTTTGTAACAAATTCTAGCATTTAAGATGTTATTTATTACTTCACTCCTGTAAATAGCCATGTTTTTTTTATCCTAAATCGGTATAATTTAGCCCACTTTCATCTTTGTAGTTTAGGGCCCTCTTGTTGTATAGGTAAGCTTTCGTTACCATAGGCGGTAAATACCGACCTTACACTGCCAATAAGTACGCCTTAGCCGTTTCATTCGCCTCATTTGCCTTCATTTGTAAGACGCTGGATATAATAGTCATGAACCTGTTTGGATTTTTATCAAGTAATATCGCCATTGATCTTGGCACTGCCAACACCTTAATTTTTATCCCTAATAAAGGGGTAGTGCTCGATGAGCCAACAGTCGTTGCTTTGCGCAGCAATCGCACTCAAAATCCGACGGTTGCGGCGGTAGGTATCGATGCCAAGCAAATGCTAGGTCGAACGCCGGCGAACATTACCGCTATTAGGCCTTTAAAAGATGGCGTCATCGCTGATTTTGAAGTGACGCAAAAGATGCTCAAACACTTCATTACTAAGGTAAAAGCCAAACGCTTTTTGGCTCAGCCTAACGTGGTGGTTTGTGTACCTTGTAAGTCAACGCTAGTAGAGCGCAAAGCCATTCGTGAAGCGGTATCTTCAGCAGGTGCAAGCAAAGTCTTGTTGCTAGAGGAGCCAATGGCAGCGGCTATTGGTGCTGGCATGCCTGTCCATGAAGCAAGTGGCTCTATGGTGGTCGATATTGGCGGCGGTACTACTGAGATTGCAGTTATCGCGCTATCGGGCTGTGTTTATGCTGAGTCTATCCGTATTGGCGGTGATATCTTTGATGAAGCGATCATCACGCATGTGCGCCGTACTCACGGCTGCGTGATCGGTGAAACCACTGCCGAGCGCATCAAGACTGAAGTCGGTTCAGCGCTCAATGAAGAAGAGCAGCTAGAAGTAGAGGTTCGTGGCCGTAGTATGGCTGAAGGGGTGCCTAAAACCTTTACGATCAATTCGCAAGAGATTCAAAAAGCGTTAAGTGATCCGCTAAGTGGTATCGTCAGTGCGGTCAAAGCCGCGCTTGAGCAGACCCCGCCTGAGCTGTCTTCGGACATCGCTGAGCGCGGTATCGTCTTGACCGGCGGCGGTGCTTTGCTACGCGATTTGGATAAGCTTGTCTCAAGAGAGACCGGCCTACCGGTGACAGTCGCTGAAGATCCATTAACTTGTGTTAGTCGCGGCGGCGGTATGGCGCTTGATTTTATTAATAACAAAAGCTTGAATATGATCTTCGTTTAACCGCTTAAGCGTCTAAGTCAATGGGCAGCTTAGTCAATGAGCAGCTTAGTATGAGCAGCTTAGTAAATGAGCAACCCTCATTAAATTTATCGATAAAGGCGGTCATAAGGCGGCCTTTATTGCTATCAGTTATAGATATTTAATAACCGCTTAGCCCTTATACTCTTTAAAGAAGCTAGATCTTATATGACTCCCAGTATTTTTGCTCGTCAGCCTTTGTCATTACGCGTCACTGCTATCGCTCTGATAGTGGCGTTGGTTTTGATGTGGTTTGATAGTAAGAATCCAGAATGGTTCAAGCCGATACGCGATACTAGCCACGCCTCTATGCAGCCGATTTATCAATCAGCGCTGCTCCCAAGCTACGCCAAACATTGGGCGAGTGGAAGGCTACAGTCCAAAGAGTCGCTGCGCCGCGAGAATGTGCAACTCAAGTCGCAGTTGCTACACGCGCAGGCCAAGCTTCAGCAGCAAGATTATATCTTGGCACAAAACGCACGCTTGCAAGGTATTTTATCAACCACAAGACCTGAGCAGTTTGATCTCAATCTGGCGCAAGTTATTGGCACCGATACCAACCTGCTCAAGCAAATCGTGGTGATTAACAAAGGCGAGCGCGATGGCGTCCAAGTGGCACAAACCGTCATCGATGAGCAGGGCATATTAGGGCAAGTCATTAACGTCTATCCCAATACTAGCCGTGTATTACTCATAAGTGATGAGCAGCAATCTGTGGCGGTAACAGTCAAGCGCACCGGTCAGCGCGCGATTGTGACAGGCGTCGGTCTGCCGACCTCTTTGAGTCTAAATTATGTGTTTAAGACCTCAGATGTGCGCGTTGGTGATGTGCTGATATCCTCAGGCCTTGGCGGCCGTATTCCAGCAGGCTACCGCGTCGGTACGATTGCACATATCGAAGATACGCAAGCGGATAACTTTAAGAGCATTAAGGTGACGCCCGCGGCCAATTTTGTGGATAACGCCTACGTCTTAGTGCTACAGGATAAAGAGCGCCCAATTCGTGAGTTAGCGAATTAGAGAAGTAGCTAGTCATTAACTAAGCCGCTAAGAGCCTTATCAGTATCACTTCTAATCGTAACTTAAACAGCAGGCTGTAAGGTTTTTTATCTATGTTTAGCAAACCTATCAGCAATACTCGCTAAGCTTTCGTACAGGTAGCAGTTATGGCGTATCCGGACTCTGAACATCCTACTGGGCTATTGATAAGCGCTATGGTGCTAAGCTTTATTGTCGCTTCATCGCTCAGCGTCTATCCTTTGGGTCAGTATTTGGCTGCGCTACGACCTTTATTTATGGTGATGGTGCTTATTTTTTGGCTATTATTCCAGCCACGTTATGCCGGTGTCTTTCTTGCCTTTACTATAGGTCTTATCGCTGATTTATTGACCGATAGCCTTCTTGGTCAACAGGCTTTTGCTGCTGTGGTCGTGGCCTTTACGATTAGACTCTCTAGTATTTATCTCAAGCAGTTAAATACGCTTAGCGCTTGGATAGTCGCCACCATAAGCTTGTTGGTATTTCAATCGACGCTTTGGTTATTACAACTAATCACCCAAAGCACTTTTATCGCTCAGTCCGCTTTTGCATTAGCGTTAAGTATCATTAGCTGGCCTTTGGTGCTTTTAGTTTTACGCAAGTTTACTCGTTAAGATCAATCATAGGCTTATAAACTAAGCCTAACCATAAGCTTTTGCGATGCTATAAATCCGCGCTT
The DNA here is from genome assembly GCF_904846685.1 of Psychrobacter submarinus. Lineage (GTDB taxonomy): Bacteria > Pseudomonadota > Gammaproteobacteria > Pseudomonadales > Moraxellaceae > Psychrobacter > Psychrobacter submarinus. The sequence goes on along the minus strand of NZ_CAJHBQ010000001.1, from coordinate 145,176 downwards.
TTATCAATAAACCTGTAAGCAATCAATCCTAAGAACCCTAAAAGTATTATGTCTACTATCATTTTAGCGTCTGGCTCACCGCGTCGTCGTGAGCTGCTAGATTTAGCGCAATTGCGCTTTGACACTATGAGTGTCGATATCGATGAGACGCCTCTTACCGATGAGCTGCCGACCACTTATATAAAGCGGATGGTCAAAGATAAGTCTGATGCAGCTATTGAGCAGTTGAATTTACAGCTAGCGGATCGTACTGAGCGTACGAGTATCTCAAGCACGCCAACGGCTATTGTGTTGACCGCAGATACCATTGGCGTGCTAGCTGATGGCAAGACGGTTTTGGTCAAGCCAGTTGATCGCGCTCATGCGCATAGCATGTGGCAGCAGATGTCTGATAGTACTCATCAAGTCTGGACGGCAGTACGTGCGGTAAAAGTGCAGCTTACTTGCGATGATAAGGGAGTAGAGCTGTGGCAGATCACAGCCGAGCGGCAAATGATGGAGAGTACCGATGTCAGCTTTATCCCGTTAACTCAGGCAATGATGGATAGCTATTGGGACAGCGGTGAGCCGGCAGACAAGGCGGGCGGCTATGGTATTCAGGGCTTAGCAGCTGCTTGGGTTACTCGTATCAGCGGCAGTTATACCAATGTCGTCGGTTTGCCTTTGGCGCAGACTGTCGCTTTGATTGATGAGCTGCAAGTTAGCTAAGAGGAGCAAACTCACATAATGATACGGCAGGGGAGTGGGCAGATGCGCGTGCTATTTGCTACACTATAAATCCTTAACGAGAGTCACTGTCATTAAAGCTGTGTCATATAAGACCATATAAGAAGAGGCATTATGTCTGAAGAGCTGCTGATCAATGTTAGTCCGATGGAGTCGCGCGTAGCAGTTATGGATAATGGGGTACTCAGTGAGATCTACATTGAGCGCCATCATAAACTTGGCTTAGTTGGCAACATCTATTTAGGAACAGTGGTACGAGTGCTGCCTGGTATGCAAGCTGCATTCGTCGACATCGGCCAATCGCGTACTGCTTTTTTGCATGTCAACGATATGCAGCGTCCGCCTAGAGCTGTCAGTAAAAGCGAGCCTAGCCGAAAGCCAGATCCAGCCAGTAACAGCCAAACGACTAGCACGCTTAAGATGCAACAAGACAAGGCTGAAAGCTTAGTGTCGACACTCGCTGCTACGCCGCCGGTAGTCAGCGCTGAAAGTACAGCGGTCAAAACCACTGAAATCGTCTCTGCGGCTAGCCAAAACCTCATTCAACATCGCCTGCATGAAGGTCAGCGCATTTTAGTACAAGTCACTAAAGATCAGCTGGGCAGTAAAGGTGCGCGCCTTACTACTAACATCTCTTTGCCGTCACGTTATTTGGTGTATTTGCCATCTAGTGATCATATCGGCATCTCTCAGCGTATTGATGGCGAGGAGGAGCGCAGCCGCCTAAAGACTGAGCTGACTTGCCTGATGCAAACGGTTAATCTGCAAGGCGGCCTGATCGCGCGTACTGCCGCTGAGCGTGTCCCAGTCAATAAGCTTGAAGAGGATATCTATTATCTGCTGCAGCTGTGGCGTACTATCGGTGCGCGCCGGCAAGAAATGAGACATCATCAAAGCTCAGAGCTTATCTATCAAGAGCTATCGTTGCCGCTACGCTCCATCCGTGATTTAGTCCATATCGATACCGAAAAGGTCATCATCGATGATGCTCAAATCTACGCGCAGCTACGCTACTTTGCCAAAGAGTTTGTGCCTTTTGTTTATGACCGTATTATTCATTATACCGCTGAGCCTGCTTTATTTGATGTCCACCGTGTTGAAGACGATCTAAGCGATGCCCTAAAACGCCGAGTGAACCTAAAATCAGGCGGCTATCTGATTATCGATCAAACTGAAGCGATGACCACTATTGATGTCAATACTGGCTCCTTTGTCGGTGGTAGATCCTTAGAGGATACCGTTTATAAAACCAACCTTGAAGCCACGCATGCAATAGCAAGGCAGCTGCGTCTGCGTAATTTAGGCGGTATTATTATTCTCGACTTTATCGATATGTTGGAGCAAGAGCATAAGGATGATGTCCTAAGCAGCTTGCAGCAGCAATTGACCGAAGATTATGCCAAAACCAATATCACCCAAGTCAGCGAGCTGGGTCTGGTTGAGATGACCCGTAAGCGCACGCGTGAGTCCTTAGGTCAGCAGCTATGTGAGCCTTGTGCCACTTGCGAGGGGCGCGGGTTTGTCAAAACCGCTGAGACTGTCTGCTTTGAGATATTTCGCGAAATTATGCGCTGCGCGCGTACTTATAATTCGCCAAAGAAGTTTATGGTAGTCGCTCATGCAGCAGTGATTGACTTACTGCTAACCACAGAGGCCGATACTGTCGCTGATCTGGAGTATCTACTAGGGCGAGTTATTACCTTTGAGGTAGAGAACTTATACACGCAAGAGCAGTACGATATCGTTTTGGATTAATATTACCCTTGCAATGAGTGACAAGGTGTGTATAATACACACCACTGAATTATAAGCATCCGCCTAAGAAAAAGCGGCTGCTATGACAGCTAGAGCATCGTTTCTAGCACTATTTCATTATGGCTTTGCTGATTTTTCCGATAACTGGAAGAGTCGGCGGGGCTTTAAATTATTTTGCTTTTGGCACGCTGCTGGTTCTCTTCAAGAGCCTGATTTTTCAGAGAAGTCTGACAAAGAATAAGAAGCCGCTTAAAGTAGATCTTTAACCAAACGGCTTATGTTTATCCACTTGCAGCGCAAGAATGAACAAAGCACATATTAGGAGCTTGCTGGCATGGCTAACCAGAGAATCCGTATCCGTCTTAAGTCTTTTGATCATCGTCTGATTGATCAATCGGCACAAGAGATTGTTGATACAGCAAAGCGCACCGGTGCGCAAGTTTGTGGTCCTGTACCGTTGCCGACTCGCATTGAGCGCTTCGACGTTTTAACCTCGCCACACGTCAACAAAGACGCTCGTGACCAGTACGAAATCCGTACTCACAAGCGTATGGTTGATATCGTTCAGCCTACTGACAAAACTGTGGACGCGTTAATGAAGTTAGATTTAGCGGCAGGTGTTGACGTCCAAATTGCTTTGGGTTAATACGCAACAACGCCCAATCCATTAATAGAAGATATAAAGAGGTTTAAAATGGCGATCGGTTTAGTCGGTAAAAAATGCGGCATGACCCGAATCTTCACAGAAGCAGGTGTTTCTATCCCTGTTACTGTGATTGAGGTCGATGCAAACCGCATTACTCAAGTAAAAACTAATGACGTAGATGGCTATCAAGCCATTCAAATCACCACAGGCACTCGTCGTGACAGCCGCGTAACTGCAGCTCAAAAAGGTCACTTCGCAAAAGCTGGCGTTAAAGCGGGCCGCGGTGTTTGGGAATTTCGTACCAATGATAGCGATCTTGAAGGCCGTGAGATTGGTGGTGAGATCCTAGCTGACCTATTTGAACAAGGTCAGATTGTTGATGTCACAGGACAGAGTAAAGGTAAAGGCTTTCAAGGCGGCGTAAAGCGTCATAACTTTAGCATGCAAGACGCCACTCATGGTAACTCAGTCTCTCATCGTGCCCTTGGTTCAACTGGTCAAAACCAGTCACCAGGTAAAGTATTCAAAGGCAAAAAGATGCCAGGTCAGATGGGTAACAAGCGCGTCACCGTACAAGGCCTAGAAGTGGTCTCAGTTGATGCTGAAAAAGGGTTACTTGTCATCAAGGGTGCCATCCCTGGTGCCACCGGTGGCGACGTCATCGTACGTCCGTCAGTCAAAGCCTAAGCAAGGGGATTAACGTGGATTTAAAAACAGTTACAGGTGCGGCGGTTGAGCTTTCTGATACGGCTTTTGGTCGTGAATTCAACGAAGCATTAGTGCATCAAGTCGTCACCGCTTATTTAGCTGGTGCTCGCCAAGGTACACGTGCGCAGAAAACCCGTGCCGAAGTTTCTGGCGGTGGCATCAAGCCATGGCGCCAAAAAGGTACTGGTCGCGCTCGTGCAGGCTCTATTCGTAGCCCAATCTGGCGTTCTGGTGGTCGCGCATTTGCTGCGAAGCCACAAGACTGGTCACAAAAAGTTAACCGCAAAATGTACCGCGGTGCTATGCAGTGCATCCTAGCTGAACTCATTCGCCAAGAGCGTTTGATTTTAGTTGAAGAGATAAGTGTTTCTGCACCTAAGACCAAAGAGCTGATCGCAAAGCTAAATGAATTAGATGCGCCGCGCGCATTGATCGTCACCAAAGAAGTTGACGAGAATTTATATTTAGCTGCTCGCAATATTCCACACGTCAATGTACTAGGTACATCTGAAGTGGATCCAGTGAGCCTGATCGCCTTTGACAAAGTCATCATGTCAGTTGAAGCTGCGAAACAATTTGAGGAAGCACTAGCATGAATAACGCAAGACTTTATCAGGTCTTAAGAGGACCTGTATTCTCAGAAAAATCTCAAATGCTTGGTGATTCATTTGGTGTGCAAGTATTCAAAGTTGATTCTAATGCCACTAAGCTTGAAATCAAAAAAGCAGTTGAGTTGATGTTTGAAGGTGTTGAAGTCACTAAGGTGAACACTTTGAATGTTAAAGGTAAGACAAAGCGTTTTGGTAGAAGCATCGGCCGTCGTAATGACTTCAAAAAAGCCTATGTTACCTTAAAAGCTGGTCAAGATGTACAAATGGCTGATGCTGGTGAAGAGGTCGCAAATACGACTGATTCTACTAGTGAAACAGCGAACAACGAATAAGGATTACACTCATGCCTATCGTAAAAGCAAAGCCAACATCACCAGGCCGTCGTTTTGTTGAAAAAGTGGTGCATCCACACCTTTATAAAGGTCGTCCTTATGCAGCACTTGTCGAATCAAAAGGTAAGTCAGGTGGTCGTAATAACAATGGTCGCATAACTTCTCGCCATATCGGCGGTGGTCACAAGCATCATTATCGTATCATTGACTTCAAACGTACTAAAGACAATATCCCAGCTGTGGTTGAGCGTATCGAATATGATCCTAACCGTACTGCTCATATTGCTCTACTTAAGTACGCTGATGGTGAGCGCCGTTATATTATTGCTGCTAAGAAGCAAAAAGTTGGTGATTCAGTATTATCAGGTGATACGGCTCCAATTCGTCCAGGCAACTGTATGCCGCTTAAAAACATCCCTTTGGGTACTGTGATCCATAATATCGAATTAAAAATCGGTAAAGGCGCACAGATGGCTCGTTCAGCGGGTGCAAGCGTACAGCTACTAGGCCGTGATGGTATCTACGCGATTCTACGTCTACGTTCAGGCGAGACTCGCCGTGTACACGTTGAGTGCCGTGCGGTTATTGGTGAAGTATCTAACACTGAAAACAACTTGAAGTCACTTGGTAAAGCCGGTGCCTCACGTTGGCGTGGTGTTCGTCCTTCAGTCCGTGGTGTCGCTATGAACCCGGTTGATCACCCACATGGTGGTGGTGAAGGTCGTGTTAAAGGTCGCCATCCAACTAGCCCTTGGGGTCAGAAGTCTAAAGGACTTAAAACGCGTCATAATAAGCGTACTGACAATATGATCATCCGTCGCCGCCGCGCCAAGAAGAAATAAGGAAGAATTTCATGCCTCGTTCATTGAAAAAAGGCCCATTCATTGATGCGCATTTGTTTGCCAAAGTTGAGAATGCTATTGACACCAACTCACGCAAGCCCATTAAAACATGGTCGCGTCGCTCGATGATTCTGCCCCAAATGGTTGGCTTAACCTTATCTGTTCATAATGGCCGTACTCACGTACCTGTCATTATCAGCGAGCAGATGGTTGGTCATAAACTAGGTGAATTTGCCCCGACTCGTACGTATCGTGGTCACGGCATTGACAGAAAAGCAAAAAGATAAGGTGCTTACCATGGAAGTAACTGCAAAATTACGCGGTGCCGCCATCTCGGCACAAAAAGTTAGACTCGTTGCTGATGAAGTTCGTGGCAAGCCGATTGAGCGTGCTTTGGATATCCTAACGTATAGCAATAAAAAAGGCGCAGTCTTTGTTAAGAAATGCCTTAACTCAGCCATCGCCAATGCCGAACATAATCACGGCCTAGATATCGACGACCTAAAAGTTGCGACTATCTACGTTGATGAAGGCATTACGCTAAAGCGTATCCTACCACGTGCTAAGGGTCGCGCTGATCGTATCAGTAAGCGTACCTGTCATATCACTATAAAGGTAGGAGAATAAGCTATGGGTCAGAAAGTACATCCAATCGGAATTCGTCTTGGTGTTGTCAAAAAGCATAATGCAAACTGGTATGCTGATCCAAAGCAATACTCAGAATACCTCATCAACGACATCCAAGTTCGTGAATACTTGCGCAAAAAGCTAGACAACGCGATGATCAGCAACATCACGATCGAGCGTCCTACTGGCGCCGCTAAGATTACCATCGCCACTGCGCGTCCTGGTATCGTTATCGGTAAGAAAGGCGAAGATATCGAAAGATTGCAAAAAGAATTGACCAAAATTATGGGCGTACCTGCTCAGGTCAATATCGAAGAGATTACCTCGCCTGATCTTGATGCTCGTCTGGTAGCAGACGGTATCGGTAGCCAGCTTGAGCGCCGTGTCATGTTCCGCCGTGCTATGAAGCGCGCGGTACAAAACAGCATGCGCTCTGGTGCGAAAGGTATCAAAGTTGAGCTCTCTGGTCGTCTAGGCGGCGCTGAGATTGCTCGTACTGAATGGTACCGTGAAGGTCGTGTGCCATTGCACACACTACGTGCTGACATTGATTATGCGTCAATACGTGCGGAAACGACTTACGGCACTATCGGTGTAAAAGTTTGGATCTTCCGCGGTGAAATCCTTGACGGTATGAACAGTGTTTATAATCCGGTCAAAGAAGAGCAGACTCGTGCGCCAAAACGCCGTGGTCGCGGAAACTCAAACCGTCGAAACTCAGACAGAGGTTAAACTATGTTACAGCCAAAACGTACCAAGTTTCGTAAAATGCACAAAGGTCGTAACACAGGGCTCGCTCATCGTGGAAGCACCGTTGCATTCGGACAAATTGGTCTAAAATCTTTGACTCGTGGTCGTATGACTGCTCGTCAAATTGAAGCAGCACGTCGTACTATCACTCGTAAGATTAAGCGTGGTGGTAAGATTTGGATTCGTGTTTTCCCAGACAAGCCAATTACTAATAAGCCTCTAGAAGTACGTATGGGTAAAGGTAAAGGTCCTGTCGAGTATTGGGTCTGCGAAATCAAACCTGGTAAAGTGCTATACGAAATCGAAGGGGTTTCAGAAGAGCTTGCTCGCGATGCCTTAACGCTTGCAGCAGCAAAACTGCCCTTTAAAACTACCATTGTTAAGCGGACGATAATGTAATGAAGATCAGTGAATTACGTGATAAATCATTAGAAGAACTGACCCAGTTACTTGATGAAAAGCAACTTGATGCTTTCCGTATTCGTATGGCTAAAGCAACCGGTCAGTTGGGGAACACCCATGAAGTACGTGCCAATCGTCGTACGATTGCTCAGCTTCAGACTTTGATCAACGAGAAACAACGAGGCGACTCATGAGCGATAACAATCAAGCAACTACCAATGCTAGCGTCCTAACAGGACGTGTTGTGAGCAACAAGATGGATAAGTCCATCACGGTTTTGATTGAGCGTCTGGTTCGTCATCCTTTGTATGGCAAACAGCTTCGTCGTTCTACTAAAATCAAAGCCCACGATGAGAACAATGTCTGCCAACAAGGCGATCTTGTCCGCATCAAAGAAACGCGTCCAATCTCAAAAACAAAGTCTTGGACTTTAGTTGACGTGGTTGAAACTGTAGAAAAAATTTAAGTAAATTGCATTGAAAGTCAGAAGCTGTTAAAATATCCGCCTTTTTAGGGATGCTGATTGCGCCGAGCGTTTATCACACACCTATGAGTAAAATGCGGCTACTAGTATAAACCTGCCGCTTACTCATACTGTGCAAGCGGCAGCAACTGGCTTTTATTGCTCATACGTGTGGAGTAACGCTATGATTCAGGTCGAATCTATGCTGGAAGTTGCAGACAATAGCGGTGCAAGAAGAGTTCAGTGCATTAAAGTACTGGGTGGTTCTCATCGTCGTTATGCATCTGTCGGCGATATCATTAAGATAACGGTTAAAGAAGCTATTCCTCGTGGTCGTGTCAAAAAAGGCGACGTGATGAATGCGGTAGTTGTACGTACCAAAAAAGGCGTTCGTCGCTCTGATGGTTCAGTGATTCGTTTTGATGACAATGCTGCGGTATTGCTCAACCAAAACAAAGCACCAATTGCAACTCGTATTTTTGGACCGGTAACTCGTGAACTACGTGGTGATCAGTTTATGAAAATTGTATCCCTAGCACCAGAAGTATTGTGAGGTAACCCATGGCTAAATTACGTAAAGGCGATACAGTTATCGTGATTGCTGGTAAAGACAAAGGCAAGCAAGGTACTGTACAAGCTGTTAAAAACGATCGCATCAAAGTCGAAGGCATTAACATCGTCACCAAACACCAAAAGCCAAATCAGGCGACTGGTAGCGAGGGTGGTATCGTTAAGCAAGAAGCCTTTTTGCATATTTCAAATGTCGCAATCTTAAATGCGCAAACCCAAAAAGCAGACCGTATTACTTATCAGACGAACGATGAAGGCGTGAAACAACGCGTTTATCGCTCAAATGGTGAAGTAGTGGCGACTGCGTAAGACACTAAGGGTGTAATAGTAATGGCAAGATTAAAAGCTTTATATAACAATGAACTCAAGCAGCAGATTCAAAAAGAGATCGGTGTAGAAAATGTGATGCAAGTGCCTAAAATCACTAAAATCACATTGAACATGGGTGTCGGCGGCGCATCACAAGATAAGAAGTTACTTGAAGGTGCTGTAGCAGACATGACCGCTATCGCTGGTCAAAAGCCTGTTGTCACCAAAGCACGCAAATCAGTTGCTGGTTTTAAAATTCGTGAAGAGTGGCCAATTGGCTGTAAAGTAACGCTTCGCGGTGAGCAAATGTACGAATTTTTAGATCGTCTCATTGCTATTGCGATTCCTCGTATTCGTGACTTCCGTGGTTTTTCACCTAAAGCTTTTGACGGACGTGGTAACTACTCATTGGGTATCAAAGAGCAAATCGTATTCCCAGAAGTAGACTATGATAAAATTGATCGTATCCGTGGTATGGATGTGACAATCACTACGTCAGCAAGTTCTGATGAAGAAGGTCGTGCGTTACTCAAAGCATTCGGCTTCCCATTTAAATAAGGTAAAGACGTTATGGCAAAGAAGAGCATGATCAACCGCGAATTAAAGCGCGAAAAAATGGTTGCTAAATACGCTGAGAAGCGTGTGAAGCTAAAAGAAACTATCAGTGACATCAACGCAAGTGACGAAGAGCGTATGGATGCAATGTTAGAGCTACAAGCTCTACCACGCAACTCATCACCAGTACGTCTGCGTAATCGTTGTGCTATCACCGGTCGTCCTCACGGTTACTTCCGCAAGTTTGGCTTATCACGCAATATGCTGCGTGAGCGTGTCATGCAAGGCGATGTGCCTGGTGTTCGTAAAGCAAGCTGGTAAGGAGTAATCATATGAGTATGCAAGATACTGTTGGGGATATGCTAACCCGTATTCGCAACGCACAAATGGCTAATAAAGTGTCCGTAGCTATGCCAAGCTCAAAACTACGTAAATCTATCGCTGACCTTTTGGTTAGTGAAGGTTATGTAGCCAGCGCTGAAGTTAGCGAAGAAGCGAACAACAAAGCGACATTAACTATCGAGCTTAAATATTTCGAAGGCAAAGCTGTCATCGAAACTATTCAACGTTATAGCCGTCCTGGCCTACGCCAGCATCGCGGTAAAGACAATATCCCTACTGTTAAGCAAGGTATGGGTGTGGCTATCGTATCAACCAGTCAAGGTATCATGAGTGATCGTGCTGCTCGCGCTGCTGGTATCGGTGGTGAAATCGTTGCATTTGTTGCTTAATTAGCATTTTTGCTACGCAATAAAACGATAAAGTCTATTTGTATCTTATTAAGCTTACAGACTATTTTTTTGAATAGCTGTAAGCCTGATATCACATCAGCACTTACTAATTATAAATTGATAGGTGTTAATTAAGATCAATTATGATAAACTAACACGCTTTTTAGCCTGTTAGTTTTTTCGCTATTATCCTAACTGAATTTAATTTATGTTTTGATAGTGGTCAGCTAACAGATGTTTTAATTTTTTTAAGGAATATTCCTATGTCTCGTGTGGCTAAAGCCCCAGTGACACTGCCTAGCGGCGTAAGTGTTACTTTGAACGATCGGCAGGTCGAAGTGAAAGGCAAGAACGGTACTATGTCTTTACACCTGCATGAATTGGTCGAGCTGAAACAGGAAGATGATACTATCATTCTCTCACCTACAGTCGATTCAAAAGAAGCCATGATGCACACTGGCACCGTTCGCGCCTTACTTAACAACCACGTTAAAGGCGTTAGCGAAGGGTTCGAGAAGCGCCTTCAGCTAATCGGTGTTGGTTATCGTGCACAAGCTGCTGGCGATAAAATAACCCTAAACGTTGGTTATTCACATCCAGTAGAATATACGTTGCCTGAAAGTGTGTCAGCTGAAACGCCAACGCAAACTGAAATTGTTTTGAAATCAAACAATAAGCAGCAACTTGGTCAAGCAGCGGCTAATATCCGTGGTTTCCGTCCGCCAGAGCCTTACAAAGGTAAAGGTATTCGTTATAGTGACGAGCGCATTATTCGCAAAGAAGCCAAGAAAAAATAAGGTGAGAGGACATGTTTGATAAAAAAGCAGCTCGTCTGCGTCGAGCTAAAAAAACCCGTGCACATATCCGTCATTTAGGCGTTAATCGTCTTACGGTAAACCGCACACCAAAGCACATCTATGCCCAGATTATCTCTCCGAACGGTGGTGAAGTGATCGCTCAGGCATCTACCTTAGACAGCAGCTTGCGTTCAGGCGCGACTGGTAACGCTGATGCAGCGACGTCTGTAGGACAAATGATCGCAGAACGCGCAAAAGCAGCTGGTATTACGAAAGTTGCTTTTGACCGTAGTGGTTTTAAATATCATGGTCGAGTAAAAGCTTTAGCTGAAGCTGCTCGCGAAAATGGATTGGAGTTTTAATCATGGCTAGAAACGATAGAAATGATAAAAATGAACAAAGCGATGGTTTAGTAGAACGCCTAGTTACCGTTGATCGCGTTGCAAAAGTGGTTAAAGGTGGTCGTATCTTCTCTTTCACTGCTTTAACGGTAGTGGGTGATGGTAATGGCCGCGTTGGTTTCGGCCGTGGTAAAGCGCGCGAAGTACCAGCTGCTATCCAAAAAGCTTTAGAAGCAGCTAAACGCAACATGATCACTGTGGATCTTAATGAAGCCACTTTGCATCATCCTATTGCAGCACGTCACGGTGCGAGCAAGGTCTATATGCAGCCTGCATCTGAAGGTACTGGCGTAATCGCTGGTGGCGCAATGCGTGCGGTATTAGAAGTTGCTGGTGTTAAAGATGTTTTAACAAAGTGTCATGGTTCTACCAATACCGCTAACGTCGTTCGCGCGACATTCAACGGTTTACGTGATATGTCAACTCCAGAGAAGATGGCAGCAAAACGTGGTAAATCTGTAGACGAAATTTTGGGTTAACTTAGACTAGGTGAGTTACGATGAAAAAAATGAAAGTCACTCAATTTAAATCAGGTGCCCATCGCCTCAAGAGCCACAAAGCTAGCTTGAAAGGATTGGGTTTACGCCGTATTGGTCATAGTGTGGTCGTTGAAGATACTCCTTCAACTCGTGGTATGGTCAATCGCGTCAACTACATGGTAAAAGTGGAGGAAGCGTAATGGGACTTAGATTAAACGAATTATCACCAGGTGTTGGCGCGAAGAAAACTGCCCAACGTCGTGGTCGTGGTATCGGTTCAGGTCTTGGTAAGACAGGTGGCCGCGGTGTAAAAGGTCAAAAATCACGTTCAGGTTCTAGCGTTCGTTCAGGATTTGAAGGTGGTCAAATGCCTTTATATCGTCGTCTACCAAAATTTGGCTTTACCAGTAAAATGGCAATGACTACCGCTGAGGTACGTTTGTCTGAGCTGAATAAAGTTGAAGGCGATGTGATTAGCTTAGAGACTCTAAAAGCAGCTAACCTTATCCGTCACGACATGAAACGTGCCCGTGTTATGCTATCAGGCGAAGTTACTAAAGCTTATACCTTTAAAGGTATCAAAGTAACTAAAGGCGCCAAGCAAGCAATCGAAGCTGCTGGTGGTAGCATCGAGGAGTAGTAACGTGTCAAAACAATCAATGACCTCAAGTGGTATTCCGCTTAATCCTTTCGCTTTTATACGTAAGTATGACGAGCTTTGGACGCGTTTGTTATTTTTGATTGGCGCATTGATTGTTTATCGTTTAGGGTCTCATATTCCAGTACCGGGTATTAACCCGGTCAACTTGGCAGATTTGTTCTCGCGCAACGAAAACACTATTTTGAGCATGTTTAATATGTTCTCAGGTGGCGCGCTTGAGCGTATGTCAATTATGGCACTAGGTATCATGCCGTACATCTCAGCGTCAATTATTGTACAGATGATGTCGGCAGTCGTACCTTCGCTTGAAGCTCTCAAAAAAGAGGGTGAAGCAGGTCGACGTACGCTGAACAAGTATACCCGTCAAGGGACGCTTGCTTTGGCTTTGGTGCAGTCATTAGGGATGTGTGCCGGTTTGATCAGTCAGAATCTGACTTTATCTTCCGGTCTGACCTTTTATATTCCTGCTGTAACCTCATTGGTTGCAGGCGCTATGTTCTTGATGTGGCTTGGTGAGCAGATTACAGAGCGCGGCGTAGGTAACGGTATCTCAATGCTTATTTTTGCAAGCATTGTCGCCGGTACGCCAGGTATTATTTCGCAATCGATCGAACAGGTCAATCAAGGTCAGATGAACTTGATTGTACTCTTTATCTTTGTAATATTAGGCATTGCGGTAACCGCCGGTATCGTTTATATCGAACGTGCGCAGCGCCGTGTCCCAGTAAACTATGCGCAAAAGCAGCAACAAGGTCGCAAAATTTATGCTCAGCAGCAGTCACATTTGCCGCTGAAATTAAACATGGCAGGGGTTATTCCCGCTATTTTTGCTAGCTCCTTATTACTGTTTCCAGCGAGTTTAGGGCAGTGGGTTGGTCAATCGGCTGATCCTACTTTTACCCAAAAGATATTACAAAATATAGCGTTGGTGTTGTCTCCTGGACAGCCGCTATATCTAGTACTGTTTGGTGCGATGATTATTTTCTTTTGCTATTTTTATACGGCATTGGTTTTTAGTCCACGCGAGGTTGCAGAAAACCTTAAACGTAGTGGAGCGTATATTCCAGGTATTCGCCCCGGACAACAAACTCAGCGTTATCTTGACCATGTGTTAAATCGACTAACCTTTATTGGCGCGATGTACATGACGGTTATTTGTTTGATGCCGATGGTCGTTCAATCCTCATTTGGTGTGCCGTTCCAACTTGGTGGTACGTCGCTACTGATTATGGTGGTTGTGGTAATGGACTTCATCTCGCAAATTCAAGCGCATTTGATGACCCATCAATACCATGATCAGACGTTAATTCAATCACCCACTCAGCCATAAGCGAGTGTGGTGGTTATTCAAGGAGCATTCCATGAAAGTTCAAGCCTCAGTAAAAAAGATTTGTGGTAGCTGCAAGATTGTACGCCGTAAAGGTCGTGTACATGTTATCTGCACAGCTGAACCGCGCCACAAGCAACGCCAAGGTTAATTAAAAACTGATCATGGCGTTAAGCCTAAACAGTTTATTAAATTAATACTTGAAAAAAAGTGGCGGATGCGATATCATCCGCCACTTGCCGTAGTTCATACCAAAAAATTTTATAACTTCTGCTTTAGTAGCACTCTTATTATCTGTTAATGATAATAAAAGCTTCAAAGTAGGGAGATAGAAGTGAGGTATCAACAGCAACAAATCTGAAAAATGCGCTATTTATAATAAATAATGCATATTTTTCTTTAATGGAGAGAAATCAATGGCTCGTATTGCCGGCGTAAACATTCCGGATAATAAGCATGCTGTTATTTCACTAACTTACATCTTTGGTATAGGTCGTACCACTGCTCAGAAAATTCTAGAAGCAGTTGGCATTGCCCCTACTACTAAAGTTAGTCAGTTAGATGATACACAGTTAGATGCTATCCGTGCACAAGTTGCAGAATACATGACTGAAGGTGATCTTCGTCGTGAAGTGTCAATGAATATCAAGCGTTTGGTTGACTTAGGTTGTTACCGTGGCATTCGCCATCGCCGTAACCTACCTGTTCGTGGTCAAAATACCAAAAACAACGCTCGTACTCGTAAGGGTCCGACACGCCCTCTCAAAAGATAATTAACTTAGGAAGCTAAAAGATGGCTAAAGACACTCGTAGTCGCAAAAAGGTGACTCGTCGTTCAGTATCGGAGGGCGTTGCCCATATCCATGCGTCTTTTAATAACACCATTGTAACGATTACCGATCGTCAAGGTAATGCATTGGCTTGGGCCACTTCAGGTGGACAAGGCTTCCGTGGTTCACGTAAATCTACACCATTTGCCGCTCAGGTTGCAGCTGAAGTCGCTGGTAAAGCGGCTCAAGAATATGGTGTTAAGAATGTCGATGTTTTGGTCAAAGGACCAGGACCGGGTCGTGAGTCTGCGGTAAGAGCACTAGGTGCATTGGGTTATAAAATTAACAGCATCTCTGATGTAACCCCAATCCCACACAATGGTTGCCGTGCGCCGAAAAAGCGCCGCGTCTAATATTAGAGACGAAGCTTTTAATAATAAGAGCTTAAAGGAGACAGAACAATGGCCCGTTATATTGGACCAAAACTCAAATTATCACGTCGCGAAGGCACTGACTTAGGCCTTAAGTCTGGTGTTAAGCCGTATGATGTTAAAACAAAGAAAGCTGGTCGTCCACCTGGTCAGCACGGTGTAAGCCGTAACAAGAGCTCAGAGTATTCTCTACAGCTACGCGAAAAACAAAAAGTTAAGCGTATCTATGGCGTACTTGAGCGTCAATTTGCAAACTACTACAAAGAAGCGGCGCGTAAGCGCGGTGCTACGGGTGAGAACCTACTAGCTATGCTTGAGAGTCGTTTGGATAACGTGGTATACCGCATGGGCTTTGGCTCAACTCGCGCTGAAGCACGTCAGCTAGTCAGCCATCGCACTGTTATGGTAAAAAAAGCTGGCCGTGATGAGTTTGTTCGTGTGAACATTCCATCAATCCAGTTGCAAGATGGTGATGTCATTGCTATTCAAGAGAAGTCTCGCGAACAGCTACGTATTAAAAACGCTATGGAACTAGCATCACAACGTGGTATTCCAGAATGGCTTGATGTTGACAACAGCAAACTACAGGGCACGTTTAAACATGCTCCAGATCGTATTGATCTACCTGCTGAAATCAACGAAAGCTTGATCGTTGAGCTATACTCTAAGTAAGTAACGTACTGCTCAATGTTATGCTTATAGCATTGAGCCATTAACGTTAATTAATCCAGATAAACAAATCGAGGTGACATCATGATGCTAAATGCAACTGAGTTTCTAACGCCGAATGCCATTAACGTGGATACGGTTAACGAGACGATTGCGAAAGTCACGCTCGAACCGTTAGAACGCGGCTTTGGTCATACCTTAGGGAATGCCCTGCGTCGCATCTTGTTATCTTCATTACCTGGTGCTGCAGTCATCGAAGCTGAGATTGATGGTGTTGACCATGAATACTCAACTTTAGAGGGTCTGCAAGAAGATGTCCTTGACTTGCTTTTGAATTTAAAAGGCTTGGCATTGACGCTTCATGACCAAAATGAAGTATTCTTGACCTTGGATAAACAAGGTCCAGGCACCATTACTGCTGCAGATATTGAATTGCCGCACAACGTAGACATTATTAACCCAGAGTTAGTATTGGGTACGTTGAGTGAGCGCGGTCATCTTAAGATGCGTCTGCGCGTAGTGATGGGTCGTGGATATGAGCCAGCAAATCAGCGCCGTGAAGATGGTGACACCAAAGCGATTGGCCGCTTAAAGCTTGATGCAAGCTTTAGCCCAGTACTGCGGGTTGCTTATCAAGTAGAGAACGCTCGTGTTGAACAGCGTACTGACCTTGATCGTCTTATCATTGAGCTTGAAACTAATGGCACTATAGATCCAGAAGAAGCAATTCGTAAAGCGGCCACTATTTTACAACAACAGATTTCAATCTTTGTTGATTTAGAAGCTGAAGAAGCGCCTGAGCCTGTGAAAGAGAAAGAAGAGGTCGATCCTGTGCTATTACGCCCTGTGGACGATCTTGAACTAACGGTTCGCTCAGCCAACTGCTTAAAAGCTGAAAACATTTACTATATCGGTGATTTGGTACAGCGTTCAGAGACTGAACTTCTAAAAACCCCAAATCTTGGTAAGAAGTCATTAACCGAAATCAAAGACGTTTTGGCGTCTAAAGATTTAGAGCTTGGTATGCGCCTAGATAACTGGCCACCAGCTGACCTGCGGGTTGATGATCGCTTCTCTTATCGCAGCCGTTAAACATTAAGGATATTTGACTATGCGCCATCGTAAGAGTGGAGTCAAGCTGGGTCGTACCGGCAGTCATCGTAAAGCAATGTTCCAGAACATGACCAACTCATTATTTGAGCATGAACTGATCAAAACAACTTTACCAAAAGCTAAAGAATTACGCCGCGTTGCCGAGCCATTAATTACTCTAGCAAAAGAAGATAGCGTTGCTAACCGTCGCTTGGCATTTAGCCGTATGCGTAGCAAAGCTATGGTAGGTAAACTATTTAGCACGTTAGGTCCTCGTTACCAAACGCGTCCAGGTGGTTATCTGCGTATCGTTAAGTGTGGTCACCGTGATGGTGATAACGCACCTATGGCTTATGTAGAATTAGTTGACCGCGACTAGTCTATAAGCTGTTTAGGTTTTGTACAAAAAAGCGCCAATTTATTGGCGCTTTTTTTATGTCTGAAATTTAGGTCTAAAGCTATTACATTATTTGTAAGGTGCATTTTATGCACTAATGTTTAAATGGTTCTTAAAAGCAATCGGTATGTGGAACGCACCCTACGTTTAGTGAGCAGTTGAAAATACAAATAATGCAAAGCCTTTATAGTAACAAGTCGCTAACATCCGCCGCGCCCTGCCGGATAACCTCAGGTTGACTATTGGTCATATCGACGATAGTAGTCAGCTTAGTAGTCTTAATGCCGGCATTTATGAGACCATCAACTTGATTATCTAATAGCTCTTCGATATCGAAAGGATCATCTAAAATATCGTCACGATCAGGTAAAATAAGTGAGCTGGTCAAGATAGGCTCGTCCATCGCTTCTAATAGTGCTTGTGCGATAGGATTGCTCGGTACGCGAATACCGATGGTCTTTTTCTTAGCATGAGCGAGCTTTTTTGGGACATCTTTGGTGGCATTCAAAATAAAAGTAATCGGCGCAGGAGTATGCGCTTTTAGTTGTTTGAATTGGACATTATCGACCGTAGCATAAGTGGCAATCTCACTTAGATCGCGGCACAGCAAGGTGAATTGATGCTTATCATCAAGCTCGCGTATCATCTTTAACTTCTCTAAAGCGTCCTTAGCGCCTAGACGGCAGCCAAACGCATAACTAGTATCAGTCGGATAAATAAGAAGTTTGTCATCTCGCAGCATGTCAGCGGCTTGCTTGATAAGCCGAGGCTGCGGATTGTCAGGATGAATATACAGCGTTTGCATAATAGCTCCTCGTTTATAGTTGTTTTTTATTGTTTTTCTCATTTATATTAAATAAATGACGATTCAATACCCAGTATAAAATCAAAAAAGTTTTAGATAGTAGTAGTGACAGGTTACAAATGGTGGCGAATCGTTAACTGGTAATTTTTATTAATAAATTGATTGGGTGTCTTTATCAGCAAATAAGCTCAAGAGTGTTTTTAGTAAAGTCTGAGCATCCCTAGGTAAGCTTTGCGGCTGAGCGATATAGTTTTGTGCTTGCCGATAGACGTCACTGGCAAAAGTGCTACGGCTAGTATCGAATTCTGCAAATAGATTGTCTTGGGATACTTGAAAGGGGCGCTGACAGGCTAAAGTAAACAAGCACTCTAAAGCTTGCGGTTTGACCTCAACACGCTCAAAAGCATGCTGCTGGGCTTCACTGCGACCATCTGCTGCATACCAATAGCCAAAGTCGCTTAACTGTCGCCGTGCCTGTCCGGCGATACACCAGTGGCTAGATTCTAGTAAACTCTTAACTATAAATGTACATTACTAAGTTATTGATTGATAAAGAAGTAATTGTAATGATGTAAAATCAGCTTCTTGATAAAAAAATGTACAATATTCCTCATAAAAGGAGATATTGTACATTAAGTGAGTCATTGGAATTATCACTTTTCAAAGCACTAAGAAGCTTATATTAGCCGTGTATATACAATCGAGACATATCAATATTTTATTTTTGATGAATAGATCGGGACTTTTTGTTGGTTCTTCTCTTAGTAGATATTCTTTGTTTTTTCAATAAAATTGGGAAGGCTAGAATATTTACTATAGTTATCATCGGCTGAATAGTAGCCTGATGAATATACTTCACATGACTGCTTTGAAATTTTAAAATTAAGTAAGTATGAATTTGCAATATGTAGTTAATAAACTAATTATCCCTTAACGTAGAAAAATCTGTATGCATTAATGTTTCTAAAGCTATTCTAGCCGTAGGAGGAGGATTCGTAATCATCTCTTGATAATTAACTTCTAAGTTTTTTAGAAACATCTCTGATATCGGTCGACCTGAAAAATCATCAAAGCTAGGTGAAAAATGTATACCTATAGCTTCACACATAGCCTTTTCTAAGCCTTGAGGTCTTGCTTCAACCAATTGAAATAGCTCTTGCTCTTCACTTGTTCTACCACATTCAGTATACCAGTAACCATAGTCATCTAATTTGCGTCGTTTTTGCCCTGCCAAACAGTAATGAGCAATTTCATGTAATAGGCTTCTTGGGTAGTTTTCTTTAAAAAAGATCTTCGCATTTGTATCTGCTTTTGGCGCTTCATAGTAGGGTTCATCTACTCCACCAATTATGGTTAGAGTAGGAAACAGATGTTCAAATAAAATTTTTAGTTTGTTACACAAATGATCGTCATTCATAGGAATACTTTTAAGGCATCTTAATAGCCGTAATATGAGAAAAATAAAGCTTTAGAGAGGCTTTATTCATAGATTGTATTTGAGCTAAACAGGAACAAGATTAAGCTATTTATTAGATCTTTTCACTAATCTTATATGTGGAGAATCTGCTAACTCTCTTTGAAGTTCAAAATTCTGTCTTAGAATGTTAAGATAATCTTGCATTATAATGTCATATTCTTCTTTTATCATGTCGTATTTCAAATTAGCTTTTATTTTGAGCTCTTTTTCATGTTTTAACTTAGTAGAAGTATTAGGTTTTTCTTGAGCACGATTTTTGCGTTCTTCTTCCGCTTTTGTTATTGCTTCGCAAAGTTCTGGATATCTCTCATTACGGACATACCCTTTTCCTTTACCTGCCTCTCTACCTACAGCGTCTCTAGTAAACTTAAACCGTGATGACTTTGTATTGACAATTTTGGCTGTACCATCTTGTAGACGATTCAAAGCATCCCAATAAGCCTGTTCTGCCTGGCTAGTTTTCATGTTATTTCTCTTGATTTACTTCTAATACTGAAAGAAGACTGTCTATTTTTTTAATACTCACTTCGTATTCATGATGAACACGCTTTGGAATATCTAAAGTGAGTTGAGACTTATAAAAATCTTTAGTTTGTAGCAAAATACTTTTGGATTCTGGTGAAAACACCGCATTTTCACAGCTAATACAAGCAGATGCCAATACACCAGCACCTTTATCACAAGGTTTAATAGACATACATCCGCCAACTAAAGTAGATCGATAACGAATTTTGCCATTTTTGACTGCTTTCTTAGTACTATTTCTATTATCTAAGAACTTAGGAAGCTTATTCTCTACTTTTCTTTTTTGTAGATTTTTACCAGCTGCACCAGTTAGTGTCACCCCGCTATCTAACAATTCATGCAAACTATCTGACTCTACTCTTGCTTGGGCCTCCTGCCATTCCTTTTCCATAGCTTTGACTTCAGGGCCGTTGCCTAAAATATTTATCGCTCTAGAGTTTGAGTCCGTGTAATAGACTGTCATCATCATGCTTATATGTTTTAGCTGGGATTTAAGGGTAGGATATGAAACATAACCACTAGAAGCAGCATACACGGCTAAGGAGCGTCTAAACTGATGAAAGCCTAAAGGCCAAGGCTCACCTAATTTAATATTATTAGGTATTTCATCGCCGTATAAAAATTGACTGACTTCCTTTAAGTCTTGTTCTGAAATCAATAAGTGCTCTGATGACATTATTTTTTGAATGAGGTTGCTATTTAAGGCAGTTGTTGCATAATCAAAATGCGGATGAGGCTTTCCAGATTTCCCATTTTCAATTGAAAAAAACAACGGTAACTTACTCTCATCTTCTGCCACCTGACTCTTATTAGCAGACCAGTTCAAAGCTCCTTGAGTGATAAATTTAGCTGCTTCAAAAGCTTCTTCAACAATTGAACCTGTTACCCATTTTGTAAATCTTGGTACTCCATTACTTTCCAATTTTGTTGTAGTTGACCATACTACAGGTATATTTCCAGTATCGGAATGAATATGTCTTAGCCCGTTGAAAGGGATAGATAGTAATTCATTTTTACGCATACCTGTAAACGCAGCTATAACAAAAGCGCTTTTCATCTGTATTTGACCTAGGCTGATTGTTAAACTTAACCAACTAGCATTCTTGATGATGTTTAAATCTGTTAATTCTGCTAAAATATTAGTTAGCTTTTTATCTCTCTTTAAGGCAGTTTTCCAATAAAATGAGACTAAACTTGTTTGTGATTTATTAAGCTTACTTATGGGCATACTCTGATCTAGTCTTAAAGCTTCATCCCTTACTTTAGTACGTGCAGAAAAAACATATGATATCTTCTCAGCATGCTTATTAAAAATCTGTAAGCTTTCAATGGTATCTTTTAGCAGGTTCTGATAAATGCGTGAAGGGATAATCATAGTTTGAAGACCTTGAGAGGTTTCAGGGAAAGACTTTCTAGTTTTTCTTAAACTGCTTGAAAATTCTTCTGAAGGTTGTATATTGCACCAAAAATTGTTTCGATTTAAAACAGATGCTGTATCAATAAACCTTTGTATCTTGCCTAAATGCAAACCTATTTGTTTCTCCGTCGAACTATTAGTTACTAGGAAGTCGATTGCACTACTGTCAGTAAATATATTATTAAAGTCAATATTATTGTTTACACAGTAACTAACTAGGAAAGATATAGCGACTATATCACTATTCAATTTTGACATAGAACATCCATTCATCTCACAATTCCAATTGAGAGTAAATACCTTCAAGAATTTAACTGCTGATTTGAATTTTTTGCCGTCGGTATTAATAGATGAGGATAGGTTCCGAATTTTAGTTCTAAAATTAATAGTTCTATGTGAATTGCTAGTAGCACTATAGTCCCAAATATCATCAGAGAATAATGATAAAGCATCTCCACTCTTGGAAAGCGTTACAATCAAATCAGATGATGGGTTCTCGATTAGGTCTTTAGATATTGGTTGTATCTCTTTAACAAGGGGTTCACGCATCATTATTTTGGTCATAAACTTAAGCTTTTTCTGTTAGATTCTGAGGCTACAGTGAGAAAATTTATATGCTCATCCCAATACTCATTATAAATTTGCATTTTTATTTTTTGTTCAGCATCATCAACGAGTTCAATTACTCTATTATCTTTTCCTTTAAGAATATTGATAATCTCGTCAATTCTAAATAGTGATGGTTCTATAGAGAGAAGATGATATTCAGGATCATCACGAATCATAGAAGACTTTAGTAGAGCCTCCTTCAAACTTAATAGTTTATGTATATCTTCAAAATCTATATGAATTGCAAAAAATTCACAGAACAAACAACTTTCAAATGTAGCACAGGAAGGGTTGGGGGCTTCATTATTAAAGCCCAATGCCTTAACAGGATCATTATCTGATAGGTTAGAACAAGATCCTGCTGGTATTTTCTCCGTATCATAGTTAGTTGAAGTCTTGATAGATATAGTTTGTTCATTAGTTCGATTAGACCTAAGAACTGCGGTAATCATTTTTTCGTGATAATGATTCATCTCTATTGCTTGAGACTCAATATCGATCGAAGTGTAAGATTTAGCTACTGTAGTTAAAGAGTTATTCAACTTCCTAGCTACTAATGACAAATTTCCTTTAGAATGTTTTATGTAGTATTCCGCACATAGGTTTCTAATGTCTCTAGCAGTAACCCTTTTAACCCCTTTAAAAAGTGGAGTATTAGACCTCTTGCAAAAGTCATAGGTTAAGCTCGGAATTAATGATACCAGCAAACAGCTTCATTCTAAGATCATAGCGCTGACGACGGTTGCGATATTTATGAGCCACGATTTTAAACAACTTGATTAAGCCTATTTTGTGCTCAACCACAATACGGAACTTTGCCAGATAGTGATTGGCCTGTTTGCATATCTCCAGTAACTGACCACCACGTGGCTTTTTAAAAGGGGTGAAGGTTTGCTTATGTAGCTTTGCTATACCTTGATAGCCACTATCTGCTAGTAATTTAGCATTGTCAGGAAGCCAATCAGGACAAGTATCTTTATAGAGCTTAAAATCGTGGATTGACCCTTTGCAGGTTTGCACATCAAGTATCAAGCCGGTTTGCCAATGGACGATAACCTGCGCTTTTAAGGTGTGTTGTTTTTTCTTGCCGCTGTAGTAGTCGCTTTGGTTTTTTTTGGACGCTCAATAGGGGTTTCGGTGGCATCGACGATGACGACTGACCAATTGATGTCCTCATCGACACGACTAGGCAGCTTTTTAGGCAATTCAAACTTGCCAGAGTCAATCAGTGTGTCTTCTACTTTACGAATGATACGGCTAGCAGAAGACTCATGAATACCAAAGTCCATACTGATATGATAAAGCGTGCGGTATTCACGCCAATAAGTCAGGGCTAGTAGTATCTGCTCCTTAAGACTGAGCACACTTGGTCTGCCTGATTTGGTCTTAGATGCTTCATGCTCTTGCATGGCATCAAGCATCTCATAAAAGGTGGCTTTATGAATGCCAGTGTAGCGTTTAAAACCAGCGTTACTTTGTTTGAGTAGCTTATCTATGTTTGGCATGGTTCCTAGACAGTTATGAATGTTTCAGTTATTGTAAAATTCTCTGCTACTTTTGCAAGAGGTCTATTGTCGTCAATAGAACTGACAGAGCTACGTGCAAAACGCTTTAATTGACGATGTTCTCCAATACGCATAAACAAGTATTCTTGACAGTCTCCAGGAAGATGAAGGTTATCAACCCACTCTCTAAGTTTCAAATACTGTATGAGATAACGTTTTAAGTGAGAAGGAGCGGAAAATTCAATCTGTCTACCTGCTCGATATTTATGTTTTTTAGCAAAAGTTGATAAGCCAAGGTTTTCCAAATTTAAATCAGATATTTTCAAATCAAGTGTGGGTTGTATATTAGCAGCAGTGAAAGAAAGGTAAATGTAATAAAAGCAATATGTACATAGGTTATAAGCATAAATTTTTCTAGAGTCTAAATTCTCATTGATCCATGTATTTCTGTTGTTTATTAATGTGTTTTTATAGAAATCTTTCTTAGTATGCTCACAATTATAATAATTTGATAAAGCATTTTTTACCTCATTAAAGGGTAAGGGTTCACCACTATTGTAGAAGCAATTAGGTAGTTTCTTTATGCCATATTTTCTAGTTGAATCCCAATAATAATCATTACTTGATGATTTTGCTAAAGTAATAGGTATAGGGTAGATTTTATTTAATATGGCGTATGAGAATTCATTAAAGTATGTAATGCAGGTTTGTAAGAAGTTTTTGAAGTCTTCTAATGAGGAGTCTCTTTCTTTACTGTTATGCCCCATATGACGATGCTTGGGAATAATACTAAGTATATCGATATCAGATAAGTTATAAGCGATTTTTATGAAATCTCTTGCAGTATTTAGCTTGTCATAAAGAGTTGTAGTGCTTATAGATTTTGCACCACTTAAACGCGCCTTTTGATAGAGATTAATTTGATAATATTTATAATTAGATGCTAAATCATCTAAAGTAAGAGGCTTAGAGCCTTCAAAATCACAAAAATCAAAAAAATATCTTAAATTATGAAGGTAACCTCGCACCGTTTCATCTCTCAACCCTTTTTGAAGGATTTCCCTAAGGTACCTTCTCAACCATTCTACACGTTCTATAGACAATGTTGATTCATCAACTAGGCCCGTAATATAGCTCTTAGTTTTATCTCGGGAATGACCAGAATCGTTCTCTCTATTGGTATAGCAGACTCTACCAATATCGACTTTAAAGGACACACCATCAGCTCTTGAACCTACAATTACTGTGTATTGAGGATCAACGATATCTTCTATTTGCTTAGTGCTTATCTCAATAAGCTGCCTGTCATTGAAAGAATTAGACATTGTATTCGCCCTTATCAAATGTTACGCCGAACGTATCTTGTATATCATTGAATTCTTTTACTTCCGAGTCGAATTTTAGATAGGCCTCAGTGGTTGTTAGGCTTCTATGGTTTAACCTTTGTCTGACATGATCAAATATCTTAGAATCAGGGTATTCCTTAGCTCTAAGGTTTCTTACGATATTCATCCCATAGGTAGCACGCAAATCATGGAATGAAAAATTTTGAAGACTTGGTTCAAATTTTTGAACCTTGGAAATGAATTTTTTTAATTCATTTCTTAAAGATTGGCCGTTTTTAGGTACCATAACGGGCGCTTCAGTGTTCCAAACTGGTTTAGGGTTGTTACGATTACGATCTATAATTTCTCTTTCAGCAGTTAAATAGGGGTTTCCAGTTCGAGTTAAAAACACATAGTTATCGTCAGTATTTGCATAAAAGCTGTTTATATTTTGTCTTCTATGTTCCGCTCTTTCGCAATCTATATATGTTGCTAAATGATCAATTAGGTTACGTGAAAACATTAAGCGGTTTAGTCGCCCACCCTTTGAATCTGTTCTGTATTTATATCCAGTATTTATCACGGCATAATTTGAATCAGCATTTTGTTCTAAGTAGTGGAGAGCAGTTTTGATACAAGCAATAGAGAGAGTGCATACGCTTTGTTGTCTAGCTCCTGTTCCGAGAGCTATTCTTATCATTAGCTCTAACTCTATTGACGCATAGTTTTTATCAAATGCCCTGAAAATAATTTCTTGTTCTTCAGAGCTTAAAGGACGCAGACTGCCTCCATCTCTCAACTTACCTAGTGATGGTAAGGGTTTTCTGCTGCTTCTTAGCTTGAGATCATTTGTAATAACACTAATATTCCTCATTATTCCTACATTATTATGAATAGGTATAGAAACCTTCCTTTCTCTAAAGGGCTTATTCTCTATATCAGACTGAGATACGAATGATTGATGCTGTATATAATTATAGAAATGAGCAACAGAGGACAGAATGTTATTAATGTATTGAGAGCTAAAGTCGTGCTGTTCTATTACAGCCTGTAAAAAAGCTTTGAATTTGCGAGGAACCCTTTGCTGATACTGGGTAGGTAAGTCTAAAAAGTGTTGGTTACTATGTTCTAGGTACTGTAGATAGTATTTTAGGTGGATAGCTCTTGCGGATAACGTTTTCATATTTGAAAGCGCAGGAGGAGTGTCTAGTTGTCCCATGAGATATAGGTTACCTATTTTCCAAGGTAAACCATCTGATTGAATGATAACAGGCATTCTGAAGTGATAATCTGAGTTAGCTAAAGAGCTAAAAGTGTAATCGTAATCATTAGCCTGAGAAGTCTTTGACCAATTTGCATTCTGCAATCTAAACCGTCTTAGATAAATTACTTTTGCATTAGAGTCAAAAAGGTCTTTAAGATAAGGTTTCATCTCTTTTCTAGTTCACTGAGTTCTTTGGCTTTAAACATAAGCTTTTCTATATATTGAGATAACGAATGGAACTGGTTCTTTGCATCATTTATGGCAAAATTCTTAAGTTCTTTAGGTACCCGGACGTTCATCTGAACCTTCTGATTTGACATGTATTTACCTCTTTAGGGTTTGTTACATAATATGATAGCATTATGCTATCATTGCCGCAAGTTCCTTATGGTAATATTATTTGTTTTAAATTCAATATTCTATTTGGGCTTTAAAATGTCAAAAAATGTGCAGTTTAATTTAAGAATTCCTACTGAATTGAAAGCCCTGATCTCCGATGCCTCAAAAGTTAGTGGACGTTCAATTAATGCCGAGGCACAGTATCGACTAGAAAAATCTTTTGAAGGTCAAGAAGGAAGTTATATCGAAGCTATCGACGATTTAAAGAGTTTTTTTGATGCTCATTTACGTAGCGATCGCTTAAATCTACTATCTGGCAAACTAAATTTCCTCTTGAGTGAAGCTAAGGCAACTGATAGTTTTCATACCCCAAGTATTTCTAGAGTTGCTGAGGCCCTGGGATACAATAGTGTGGGCGTTACTGAGGATTGGTTTGAAGGGCGAAAAGAGCCATCGTTTAACGAATTAGAAAAATTAGCCACATACTTTGGATGCCAAAAGAATTGGCTCGCTCATGATGAAGGAAGGCCTTTCGCAAAAGAAACATTTGAGTTTGGTTATGATATTGAAGAGAATGCTAGAAGCTTATTAAAAGGTAATAATGAAGATGAGGTTAAGTTGGTCTGGTTTGCTCGGAACAATACTGAAAACGGTGAACTAGTTATTATCAAGCATTACGATAGTTGGCATGGTTTGATTCTAGACTCTCGTGTGCATGTCAGTGACAAAGTAGGTATAGGTGGCTCTGAAGACAGAGCGCTCCTATCCTTAACATTAAAGTATCTTTGTAAGTACCATATCTCAAAGATCAGAGGAGCAATAGTTTCAGAACCAGACTTTAACGAATTAATTTGGGCCAAACAAAATCCGATCAAAGTAATTGATAAGTATCGTCACAATTCTTGGATTGAAGATATTTGGGATAGGTCAATGTATTCAAAGAAAGCTAATAGTTACTGGAAGGGATGGAGTGAGATGTGCATGTCTAATGAACTTTATATTAGTGGACATGAGATTTTATCTAAAATATCTATAAAGTAATTTGAGATAAAATAAGTATGCCATACTAGGGCGTGTCATCAATTAGCATAGATATTTCAGAATAAGCTATACTTAGATCGTATTTAGGAATTTGAGCTCAATGACTATGACAAGACGACATGCCCTACGTGATGACCAATGGGAGAGAATTAAAGACATTCTACCTGGTAAACCAAGTGACGTTGGTGTTACTGCAAAGGATAACCGCTTGTTCGTAGAAGCGGTTCTGTACCGTTACAAGACCGGCATACCTTGGCGTGACCTACCTGAACGCTTTGGCGACTTCAGAGTGATTCATACTCGTTTTAGTCGCTGGTCAAAAAAAGGCGTATGGGAGCAGGTTTTTAATCAACTCTCTGAACAATCCGATGACGAATATGCCATGCTAGATGCCACGATTGTTAAAGCCCACCAGCACAGTGCTGGAAAAAAAGGGATCAAGCCATTGGACGCAGCAAAGGTGGACTGAAGACTAAAATACATACTCGAACAGATGCATTAGGCAATCCTACTGGCTTTTATCTAACAGGTGGGGCAGCTCATGACCTGTGTGGCTCAGATGAATTGCTTGATGTCAGTATTAGCCAAACGTGGCTTGCCGATAAAGCTTACGATGCTGATGCCCGCGTTATTGAACCGATTAAAGCAGTGCAAGGTAATGCAGTTATACCATCTAAGTGTCATCGGCTGCAGCCAAGAGACTTCGATAAAGAGCTTTATAAAGCGAGGCACCTAATAGAGAACTTCTTTGCCAAGATTAAGCAGTATCGTGCGATTGCCACTCGCTATGATAAGTTAGCCAGTCATTTCCTTAGTGCCATTCACTTAGTTTCTTGTGTCGTTTGGCTTAATTGATGACACGCCCTAAAGAAAATCAATAAATATGGACGTGCAAGGTAGCCATTACTCGTGGTAATGCGCCTTTAGCAATGTTGCTTTATTGTAATGAAAATAAGGGCACTATACTAGCGTTATTGCGAGCAAATACTGATGTAAATAATAAGGTAAGTAGCAAAGTAAGTAGTAATAAATAATGCTAAACCAAGGATTTAGCGTCTATGTTAAAAAGGCTATTTAGTAAGATTGAAAAAGCCAACGTCCTACTATCACAGGAAGTTGGCTTTTTAATGGGTAGAAATGATGTGGAATTTATCTACATTTAAACGATTAGTTTAACGCGGTTAAGGTTTGCTCAAACGCTGCGCGCCCGATTTCACCCACTTGTTGATTGACCAATTGACCGTCTTGATAATACAGCAATGCTGGCGGACCAAATAGTTTATAACGCGCTAAGATTGCTTTTGAATCCGCTGTAGTCTCTGTGATATCAAGTTTGACCAATTGCCAATCTTGCATTTGCGCAGGACGATTATGAAATAAGTTTTTATCCATAATCCGGCATGCAATACACCATTCGGCGGTGATAAAGACCAGAACTTTAGGATTGGCGGCTGGAATGTGATCAACAGCGGGCAATCGTTGACACCAGCCCTGAAGCCACTCCAGATGCTGAAGATACTTCTTCACTTCTGTATTGGTCGGTTTTTTGGGTTCCTGTTTCAGTTTATGCCAACTGGTATGAGGTGAATCGTCAGGCACACGCAGCAGCCGGTCAAATTCCTGTTTTTGCTGCTCCGTCAAAGCCGCATTGAGTGTCCGAAAGAACCCCGTGTTGACCTGGCTGCGAGCCTGACGGGCTGTCCGTTGCAGCGTTGAAAAACCGGGTAGCTCAAAACGCTGGCGCACCAGCTCTTCGATCACCACATTGATAATGTCTGCCAGATCCTGTTTGGTGGTCGCCGCTTCTCGTGCCAAGTCCCGCACGACCGCCTTGCCTTCGACGGTAAACGCCTTGATGCCCACCTGTTGACGAATCGCGTCCAACATCCGCTGACGGACGCCGCCGCTGCGGTCGTATTCCCTGAGTCGGCTTAGTGCGAGATGTGAGAGGTCGTCGCAGGCGAGAATGTGTGATGTGATCGATTTGGGAACGGCTTTGAGACTGACAAAGTAGCCCAAACGCTGAACTGTTTTCAGGAGAATGAGCAGAGCGCCCCGAGCAGCGGGTGTTCGACCATGTTGTCTGGCAAAAGATCGTTCCTTGACCGTGGGTGTATAAATTTCTGCCAGTTCCTGGTCGGAGACGGCCGCTTTCAATCTTGGATAGGCGGTTTCATGGAGGCTACTCATGGACAATCCCTTGATATTTCGGCCCTTTTAAGGGACCTCTCTGGCCGAATAAAAGATCAATAATTCCTGAAAATCCTATTGCCCATTACAATCAAGGCCGTCGGTGGGTCCGACGAAATGGCTGAATCAGCATCTGATCCAACCGGAGGTCCTGCGGCTCGCGAAAATCCTCGATGCCGATGATCATTCCAATATGGCCAGCGGCAGGCTGATCGCGATAGATGCCAAAAAGCCGGTCCCACCAAGGCAAATTAAAACCAAAGTTGCTATTTGTCTCTTCAGGAACAATCGAATGGTGCACGCGGTGCATTTCCGGCGTAACAACCACCGGTCTCAACTTTTGCTCCAGTCCTTGAGGCAATCGTACGTTTCCGTGGTTGAACATTGAGGTCGCATTGAGAATCACCTCGAAAATCAGTACCGCGATCGCAGGTGCTCCCAGCGCAACCACGACGGAGATTTTAATGACCATGGAAAGCACAATTTCCAGAGGATGGAAACGCAGGCCCGTCGTTACGTCAAATTCCAGATCCGCGTGGTGCATACGATGCAAGCGCCAGAGCCAGGGCACGGCATGAAAGATGCGATGCTGAAAGTAGATTGCGAGATCAAGCGCGATCGTCCCCAGAAGGACCGACAACCAAACTGGCAGATTGGCCAGATTTAACAGTCCCCACGCCTGCTCATTCGCCATCACCGCCGCTCCGACGGCGGCCACGGGAAACAATAGCCGAACCACCAGGGTATCCACCACGACCATCAAGAGGTTATGTGGCCACCGTTGCCGGCGAGTGTAGCGCTGGTCGCGACGTGGCGCGGCGGCTTCGGCAAGTATCATGACACACAGAATGCCCGTGAAGACCCCGAGCCGTATGACCACCTCATTACCGAGCACGACTTTACCGTCTATCCTTGATGATGGTTGAAATAGCCCTGAGTGCCTTGTTGGGTCATGGCCTCGGCGATGCGGCCGATGGCCTGTGTATAGGCCGCAGTCCGCAGCGTTATGTTATCTTCCTCCGCCCGGTCGAAACAGGCGGCGGCCTCGCGGGCCAGGCGTTCGGTGAGGCGCCGATTGACTTCGTCTTCGGACCAGGTATCACCGATGCGATTCTGCACCCATTCCAGATGGCTGACGATCACACCGCCGGCATTGACCAATACATCCGGTAGCACTTCGACGCCGCGTTTGGCTAGTTGATCATCGGCCTCATTACTGACGGGCCCGTTGGCGATTTCCAGGATCGTGGCGGCGTTCACGGTCGCGGCATTTTGCTCGGTGACGGCGTCCTCCAGTGCGGCTAGTACCAGTACATCGACATCCATCGCCAGCAGCTCGTCGTTGGTCAGTTGCTCGACGTCGGCTTCCTGGCAGATCGATTCATCACAGTAAACCATGCCCTTGAGCTCCCGGTTTTTGTGTTTATGGCGCCAGATCGGGTCTGGATCAAGTCCGTCAGCGGCATGAATGGCACCCTGGGAATCCGACAGCGCGACGATCCGATAGCCGCGCTCGCGGGCCAGTCGGGCGAAGTGATAACCGGCATTGCCGAAACCCTGGACCGCCACACGGAGTTCTTCAGGGGTTTTGCCGCGGCGCTCGGCCCACAGATCAAGCACCTGCAGCGCGCCACGTCCGGTGGCCGCGGTGCGTCCCCTGGAACCGCCCAGCCCTAAAGGCTTGCCGGTGATGGTGGCCGGTACCTGACGGCGTTCGATCTGGGCAAATTCGTCGGCCATCCAGCCCATGATGGTGTCGTTGGTGTTGACGTCCGGTGCCGGGATGTCACTGTTCGGCCCGATAAGGTCATGAAAAGCGCGGATATAGCCACGCGACAGACGTTCCAGTTCCAGTCGGGAGAGCGCCTTGGGATCGACCCGAACACCACCTTTGGCACCGCCGAATGGCAGGTCCACCACGGCGCACTTGATGGTCATCCAGAAGCTCAGCGCAGTGACTTCTTCCGAGCTCACGTCCGGATGGAAACGGATGCCCCCTTTGCCCGGCCCACGCGTGTCGTCGTAACGAATGCGCCAGGCCGGAAAGAATTGCAAGGCGCCGTCGTCCATGCGGATCGGGATGTTGATTTGTACGGTTTGCTGCGCCTGGGCCAGACGCCTGCGAACGTCCTCAGGGACGTCAAGTTGGTCAAAAATCCCGTTCAGGTGACCGTCGTCACCGAAGCTTTGGTCGTTGGAATGACTCATGGTTGTGACTCCTTATCGAACCCGAAAAAGTGTTTTGCGATGTCTTATGATTCAGCTTCCCGATGCAAGTGGGTTGTGCGATCGTCCGTTACGTGCTGATAGGTGAACGTGTAAGTCGCACAAGATTCCCCGCGATCCGTGTTGCTAATGTCTTGGCGCGGTCTGCGCTCGGCCCTGTAAAATCTGCGTTCACGGTCTCCCGAAACAGCTCCAGCCAGCGCTCAAAGTCATCTAGCTGCAAAGGGTGTTGCTCGTGCAACGCCAAGTGGCGGGCGACCATGTTGCTCTGGTAGCCGTCGCGTTCGCCGAGCAGCAGCTTGCACCAATAGGCGCGGATACACGGCAGGTGCGTTCTGAGGTCAATTTCTGCCACATCCAAGAACAGCGGACGCAGGCGATCATCGGCCAGGACCTTCCGGTAGAAGGCGTCCAGCATTTCGGCGATAGCCTCGGGCGAGTCTAGATCGCGCGGCGTTGACTGCATTTCAAGATCGGATCGCTCAGGTTATAGAACAATGGCATACAATGAACGCGCAGCATGGAAGACAACGGGACAGGAGGCCGTCCGTCCTGACCTTTTGGGTAATAATGCGCTACGTTCTTCTCCAGCTGTTTCCAGGGAATCAACGTGTCCATTCGTTCGAGAAAGATTTCGCGGCGAATTTTGCTCTTCTTGGTCTGGTACTCGGCTTCGGAGAGGGTTAACTGGTTCATGGCGGCAACGATCCTATGCGGTTGACGAGAGCTATATTATCGCCTATGTCGAACACTTCAATCAGAGTCTTCAGAGTTTTAAACACCCTTACTCTGTTTTCTCCAATTGTCTATGGAGTACAGACCTCCGCCAGTAATTATTAACACCATGTTTATCCCGAATAATGGAATATCTTTCATAAGCAAATGTGCATGAGGAGAAGTAATGCCATGCATCGCAGCGATATTCCAAACACCGACAATAATCATAATAATCATTAATGCTTGTGCTATTGAAGCAAGTCTTGTGAACAGGCCTAAGAGAAGCATTACTCCAGTTATTATTTCGGCTATTGCCAGAATAAAGATGAAATGCGCCGGACTCATGGGTAGCAAATCAATTACCCAGCTTTTACTCACCATCGCAACTCTCGGTTCAGGATAAATTAGCTTGGGAACGATGCCCATCCAAACCCACAATAGGCCAACAATGACCCGGAGTATAAGTGGTATGTATTTCTCTTTACTTAACAGTTGATTGTCGAAATTCATTTAGTTTTCTCCAGCTATTATGTAAATGTAAACTCGCGTGATTAGCATCTGACATACAGTGGGCCGCGATCCATACCGGATACGACACCGGACCGTTACTTGCTGAAGGCCCTTAGTAGTCGGCTCAGCGACAGCACGAACAGGCCGGTCAGCGCGATACCCACGATTACCCAGTGCTCCCCGAGAAAAGCGCCGGCGCTCGTGCCAGCCAGCACGATGGCGAGAATCGGCAAATGACAGGGGCAACTGAGCACGGCCAATATCCCCCACAAGTAACCATTGCGCGACCGGGATACTTCTGTCGGTTCGCGCTCATTGTTCGTCATAAACCACCTCCAATGCATTGAAGAGTTACGACTCCCTGCAAAAGCCCAATTCGGCCACTGTCCGGTGCCACCTCAACTTACGGCCCTTTGAGAGCGCTCAACTTCACTCCATGCGCCGCCTTGGTGAGTGCCTGGGTGCAGCGATTCAGTGCGGCTCGTTTAACAGCAATTGTGTGTTGAATTTGCCGTTCGACGGCTCGACACTGCCCTTTATCCCCGTTGTCGAGCGCCTGTATAAATTCGGCAATCTCGGGGAGACCGAGACCGGCTTCACGACAGGAGCGGATCAACGCCAACCGTTGCAGGCAGCCGTCATCGAACAAGCGAGAGCCCCCCTGAGTGGTGCCACAGGCGTACACCAATCGCATGTCCAGATAAGTCCGGATCTGATGCACTGACAGGCCGCAGAGACGGGCCGCTTCGGAAATGACACAGCCTTCTTTTTGCGCCCCCGGCCCACCTTCAAGGTTGGGGTTTACCATTCGGGTATTAGCTCCCATGTTGGTCACTCCTTGCCCTGTTGAGTATAAGGTGCGCAATCCGCTGCCCCAGTTCGAAACCTTCCTGAACACTCACCATGTGCACATGCATTTTATCCCGCCCCCAGGCCTCCCCGGCCTGCCGTGAAGCAAAGAAATGGACGTCGCAACAAAACGCACTTCGAATGTCTCCCGCTGCGGCCACCGAGACTAAAGAGACGACCGCGTCCTCCGGCTCAAGCGAAACCACTCCCTGTGGCGTAACCGTCAAGGTGACCGGGTTGTTCGTCTGCGGGCAACGCGATTGCACCTGCGCCCGTTCGCCGATGACAGCTGGAAACATCAAGGCATCCAGTGCACACCAGGTATAAAGTGGCCGATCGTTGACAACAAATGCATGCGGGGTTTCTCGCAGTGTGATGCCGGAGCCGATCAGCCGTCCCTGGCCGTCGTACTCGATGGTCCCGCAGGGCAGTTTTTCCAGCACCAACTCTGCCTCATCAGTCGTCCAGTTGAGCGACTTCGCGAGCCGCTCAACAGTGACCGGTTGTCCCAGGGCAAGCTCGCGCAACAGCGTCACATGAAGCGCGGCTTCCCTTTCGCCGGTCAGACCCAGCCGTTCCACGATCTCATCCATGTTATACATTGGCGGCACCGTCTTATCCCGCACAACAGGACAGCTGGCTGACGTCTTTGGTAAAGGTCTGGGCACAGAGCTTGAGCCCTTCGACCATCGTCAGGTAGGGAAACAACTCATTCGCAATGTCGTTAACGGTCATGCGTGCGCGTAAGGCCATCACAGCAGTCTGAATCAGTTCACCGGCCTCGCCTGCCACGGCCTGAACACCCAGTAATTGCCCGCTTTCACGCTCC
This sequence comes from Psychrobacter submarinus, assembly GCF_904846685.1. Taxonomy (GTDB): domain Bacteria; phylum Pseudomonadota; class Gammaproteobacteria; order Pseudomonadales; family Moraxellaceae; genus Psychrobacter; species Psychrobacter submarinus. The sequence goes on along the minus strand of NZ_CAJHBQ010000001.1, from coordinate 110,497 downwards.
GCGACGATCTTGATGAAGCCCCCGGTATCGAAGTTAACCAGCGCCCGTGGCACGTTATCGAGGGTCAGGGTGCGGCTGTCGGTGTCATATCCCACCGCTGCAGCATCTGCCTCGGACAGGCCTACGGTAGCAACTTGCGGATCAGTAAAAATCACCGCAGGCATGGCGCTGAGGTCGAGGCTGGCGTCACCGCCGGTCATATTGATGGCGGCCCGGCTACCACCGGCGGCGGCCACGTAGACAAACTGGGGCTGGTCGGTGCAATCGCCCGCGGCATAGATGCCCGACGCAGTGGTTTGGAGATGTTTGTCAATCTGGATCGCACCGCCCTCGGTGGCAACGCCGATGGCCTCCAGGTTGAGGTTTTCGGTATTGGGTGTGCGACCACTGGCGACCAGCAGTTGCTCTGCCTGTATCGTGCCGGCGTTGGTCTGCATGGTAAACAGCTGACCGTCGTGGCTCACTTCGCTGGCCTGGGTCTGCTTGAGCACCTCGATGCCCTCACGACGGAAGGCCGCTTCCACGGCTTCACCCACCGCCGGATCTTCCTGTGACAGCACCCGGCTGCGGGCCAGAACCGTGACCTGGCTGCCGAGGCGTGCAAAGGCCTGCGCCAGTTCGATGGCCACCACCGAGGCACCGATTACGACGAGGCGCTCGGGAATGTGATCCAGTTCCAGCGCACTGGTGGAGGTGAGATAGGGAGTTTCGGACAGCCCCGGAACGGGTGGTTCGGCGGGTCTTGCGCCCGTGCCGATAAAGGCCCGGTCAAAGCTCACCGTCTGTTCGCCGCCGGCGTTGAGCGTAACCGTCAGCGTGCGCTCGTCCACGAACCGCGCCTCGCCCTTGAGGACGGTAATCGCGGCATTGTCATTGAGAATATTCTGGTACTTGGACTCGCGCAGTTCCTCCACTCGTCCCTGTTGCTGAGCAAGCAGCGCCGGACGATTCACCACCGGCGCCTGGGCGCTCAGGCCGTCATCAAACGGGCTTTCCTGGCGAAGGTGGGCGATGTGAGCCGCCCGAATCATGATTTTAGAGGGCACACAGCCAATGTTGACGCAGGTTCCGCCGATGGTGCCGCGCTCAATCAGCGTCACCCGGGCACCGCGCTCCGTCGCTTTCAGGGCCGCAGCCATGGCACTGCCACCGCTGCCAATCACCGCAATGTGCAGGTTGTTGTCACTCATAAACGTTACTCCTAGGTTCATTGGTAAATGGTATGCAAGATGCCTCCACTGTTGCGCATCAACAATTGGGCGAGCGTTGCATATCGTAAAGCTTAAACGCCGTACCAATGTACGGAGTCAAGTGGAATTTTATTATCGGTCGATCTGATCAGGGTTGTAGGGAATCGATGATGGGGCAATGGCTGTCGTCGTCATTGCTTTGGCATTGCGCTAATAACGCCTTTAACGCCTTTTCCAAACGCCGTAAATCGGCCATTTTTTCTTTCACGGCGATGAGCTTGAGCTCGGCTAGATCCTGCACTTGGCTGCAGGGGTAATCATTCAGGCTTAACAGGTTGGAGATCTCATCCAAGGTAAAACCAAGCTCTTGCGCACGCTTGATAAAGCGGATGCGATTAACCGTCTCTTCTGGATAATGACGATAACCAGTATCCGGTTTGGGTGGTTGTGTGATTAACGCCCGGCGCTCATAAAAACGAACCGTCTCGACATTTATATTGAGTGCTTTGGCCAATTTGCTGATCGTTCTGTTCATTCGTGCTCTATTATTCCTCGTGACTAAGGTTGCAATTCGTTTGAGAAACCCTGTTCAACATGCTGATTAGTGGAAAGGGTAGAATATAGTAAACTCTGTACTAAGATACGGAGTCAAGTGGAGGGTCTGATTCGCTTAGCTATCAGTTGAAATCATCGCTGCCATCTTTTCCATAAGTATCAAAGAGGCATTTTCGGACAATTGCTGTCCTTCTTCGATGTATTCCCACACGGTGGCATCGCTTTTCCAGCCACCTTGCTTTTTGATCAGTTCAAAGTCTATACGCTCGCGAGCTGCTGAGGTGGACAAACCTCGACGAAAGCTATGGCTGCTTAGATCCGGCACAAAATCGAAGCGACAGGCTTTGCCCAAAGACTTGAGCAAGTCGTTAATCGCGCCCGGATTTAGTTGTCTTGCTTGAACCTGGTCCCATCGGTTTACTGGTCGAAAGAGTGGCCCTTCGTCAATGCCTGCCGTTTCCATCCACACTTTAACTGCCGTCGCAGCACAGCAGCTTTGCTCACCAAAGGGTAAAGCTCGTATCAAACTCATCGCCTGTTGGTCAGTTTTGGAACGGGGTAACTTGATGATCAGCCCCTCCGGTTCCCACACCAGATCACTAACCTGCACTTTGACCAGTTCACTGCGGCGAAAGGCACCGAAAAAGCCAGTCAACACCAATGCAATATCTCTACATTTCTTTTTACAGTCTGGCAAATGCCTCAGGTGATCCACCATCTGCGCAATGTGCGACAGGCGCAGTGCCTTGGCTTTGCGTTTGGGCAGGCCATGGGTACGTCGAATGCCCTCCATTGTTTTTCGAACGAGCGGATCTTTCACCGGGTCAATGATGCCCTGGTAGTGGTGCCACTGGCTGATAGCCGTCAAATGGAGATCCAGGGTTCGAGAGTTGTGCGACTCCGCACGGGCCAGCAGATAACGAATTAGCGTATCCCGATCCGTGGGCAGACGCCCACCCCATTTTTCAAACTGTCGGATGGCCGACCGATACGCCTTGCGGGTGTTGTCGGAGGTGGCTGCCTGGAGGTAATGACGCAGCGCTTCGGAGTCCTGGCGGGCAATCTGACCTGGCTCATCATTACGTAACGATAAGTCAGTAGCTAATTTGGTCGGTTTATTGATCATGTATCGGATTCCTACCGGAGTCGCTCAAAAGGCGGCTATGTACCGGCGTTACAAGTGGAAAAATTCTGTCTGACTATTATAACCAACGATAATACTCATTATCGAGGGTTAATAATTGCAATTCAAGTGCAGTTGAATTTCACATATATAATGTTATATTACGTGATACGTAATACGTTATTAAATAATCTATGAGGAATTCACCATGGCCCGTGCCGGTGTCACTTACCACGACGTTGCCAAAGCCGCTGAGGCCATCAAAAGTCAGCGCCAAGAACCTACTGTAGACCGGGTGCGTGAACATCTCGGCACCGGCAGCAAAAGCACCATCGCGCCACTGCTCAAACGTTGGCGATCCGATAACGGAGAGGCGGTCGATACCGGCGGGTTACCGAACGATTTGATCGAAGTGGTAAAGTCACTGCATGAGCGGGTACAACAAATGGCCGACCATCGTATCGAGCAGGTCCGTCAGGAATTTGAAGGTTTCAATAAAGCGCTTCGCAAAGAGTTGTCCGATGCCAAAAACACCATCGTGCAGCTAACTGCCCGACAGCAAGACCTTGATAGCCAGATTGAGCGGCAAAACAAAGAAAAAGGTGAGACAGAAAAGTCTCTGGAAGATGTCCGTATTAGCCTGGTTAAAGCCGAGTCCCAACGAGACGAAGCGATTGCGAGGACCACTGAACTGAAGGAAAGCGTTGCTGAACTCAAGCAGGAAAACAAGGATATTCGAGAACACTTTGAACACTATCAGCAGCGCACAGCGGAAGACCGTCAGCAGGAGCGCGAACAGTTTCGTACAGTTACTCAGGGATTAAAAGACCAGGTTCGGGATCTGCAACACCGGCTCACCCAGGCCGAGTTCAAAGCGTCCGAGTTATTTGATGCCAATGCTCAGTTACAAAGTGACGCTGGTAAACTTGAACAGGCCAATGCAACGCTAAACAGGGAGCTAAACGGAAAGATAGAGGATATTCAAAATCTGAAGCGTGATCTTGAAGATGCCTTAACGAAGTGCCGGGATTTTCAGCATAAAAATGAACAACTGGCGGAAAACGCGGCAGTGATTACCACTCAGAAAGCAGATGTCGATAAGCAAGTGGCTGTGTTAACTCAAGCATTGGAGACCACCAAAGCCGAACTAAAAGTCTGTCAGGACAAAATTGCATTTCTGACTGACGAGAACAAGGTAATACTTCAGGAAAAGGCGATGATCCTGGGACAGTTCAAACAACTACAGGGCTCGCTGTGATCGCGTTAGAGCCAAACTTGTCAAATTTGTCGGTTCTTCCACAGGCCCCCTGACAAACCCTATGGAAGCATCCGCCATTACGACGATCAGGCGTTGGCGCGTCTTCAGTTCATTCGAACGGCCCAATGGTTGGGCTTCAGCCTGGATGAAATCGGAGGACTGCTAACACTGCAAGACGGCACCCATTGCGATGAAGCACGGGTACTGGGCGAGCAGAAGCTCGCCAGTGTGCGACAGAAAATTTCAAGCCTGCAGCGTATCGAGCGCGCTCTGGACGGGTTAGTGCAGGCGTGCTGCACTGCGCAGGGTGACGTGAAATGCCCGCTCATTACGTCTCTTTATGAGGGTGTCGAAGAAAACACAGCCTGAATGTATCGCGCGTTTCAGGATTTATCTGGTACGACTTCTGTGAGGCTCAGCATTTCAATATTGCATGAAATACTTAAATAACCTAGCATGGAACCATGAAACGGCATAACGAAGAAATCCTCGCGAAACAACTGGGCGCGCTTGCGCACCCCGCGCGCCTTGCCGCCATCCGTCAACTGACGGCGGCGGGACCGGTTGGCCTCTCGGCCGGCAAACTCGGCGAGCGTGTAGGCATGGCCCCCAGCGCACTGACCTTTCATTTGCAGAAGCTGGCTTACGCTGGCCTGGTGACGTCGCGCAAAGAGGGCCAGTTCGTCTATTACTGCGCCGCGTTTGAGTCCCTGTTGTCACTAACCGATCACCTGGTCGGCGCCTGCTGTCGCGAGTCCAGCGAAAGGTGCGGGCCACGCTGTCCGACGGCCGCTGACAGCGCGGGTGACAACGAGGCGGGACACTAACTTTTCCAATCCAAAAAGGAGCCATCCATGTCAGCCACGATACCCATCAAACCGTCTTTCCCAAGAGCCTTCGGCATTGGCCTTGCGGTCTCGGTCCTCACCGCGATTGTGATGGTGGCCTTGTTGAAGGCGGGTGTTTCACCGTTTCCGAAGCCGCCATCACTGGCTTTTGCCGAGACGTTGCTGGGACGGACCCTGCCACTACCGGCTGGCCTGCTATTCCACACCGCTTACGTGACCTTCTGGTCGGTGGTGTTCGTTCGCTACTTCCCGCGCAAGAGCCTGGCGACCGCACTGGGGCTGGCCGCCGCGCTCTGGGGCGTGATACTGGTGGTGTTCTTTCCGCTGGTCGGATGGGGCGTTGCTGGCCTGGCCATTGGTCCCAAGTTGATCGTCGCCTCCGCGCTGCCACACCTGCTGTTCGGCCTGTTGCTCTGGGGGCTGGACCGTTATTTTGCGCCGGTACAATCCGCCGGCGACGGGAAGGCCTCATGAAAGCGATCAACGCCGACACGCTGCGCGATTGGCAGAGGCAGGGCCGGGAATTCATCCTGGTGGATACCCTGCCGGCCAGGACGTTTGCCGAAGGGCACCTGCCGGGTGCCATCAATCTTGTTTCCGATAATGTTCTCGACGAGGCCCCCGCCGCGCTTCCAGACAAAGACGCGACGATTGTGGTTTATTGTACCAGTGACCGTTGCAAACGGGCCGGTCGTGCCGCTGAGCGCCTGGTCAGTGTGGGCTATACCGACATTCATCATTTTGTGGGCGGCAAAGAAGCCTGGGTAGATCGTGGAGGCGAATTGGAGGCCTGACCGCCCGATTCACTGACGCGGTGACTCACTTTTCGCACTCAATCCTGGAGCCGGATTTTCCCATGCGAGACCAGATGGAACGACATCAATCCTGGATTTACCTGGCCTTTATTCTGGCGGGTCTTGCCGTCGGGATTGCCCTGCCGGACACGGCATCGCGTCTGGAAGCGGGTTTGTGGCCACTGCTGGGCGTTTTGCTCTATGCCACGTTTACCCAGGTGCCTTTGACGCACATTGGCCGGGGGTTACGTGACTGGCGATTCCTGGCGGCGCTTGTGCTGGGCAACTTTGTGATCACGCCCTTGCTGCTCGATGCCCTGGTGGCGTTGCTTCCCCTGTCCCCCGCCGTCCAGGCCGGGGTGTTACTGGTGCTGCTAGTGCCCTGCACGGACTGGTTTATCAGCTTCACCCATCTGGGCAAGGGTGACGCAGGCCGGGCCATTGCCGCCACGCCCGTGCTGCTGGTGGTGCAAATGCTGATGCTGCCGGTCTACCTCTGGTTATTCCTGGGCGGAGCGTGGTTTCAGACGGTGGTGACCAGCCAACTGGTAAGTGCGTTTGTCGGTTTGATTCTTGTTCCCCTGGCGTTGGCCTGGTGCACTGAATACTTTGCCGAGCGCAGTGTTGCGGCCAGGCGTTGGGTGAGCAGTCTAGTATTAGCTGCAGTCATCACTTACTTTGTCAGTCCATCTGCCATGCTTAATATTGGTGTAACACTAGCAGTAAGTTTTTGGGTACTGTTCTGGATGGTGGTTGATTTCAAAGACAAAACCAAAAATGCACCAAGCTTTTTGCAAGGCTTAAATAAGCTGCGTTTAAGCTACTGGGGTCAGCAAACGGCACATATTGGTGTGATTGTAGCGGTCATCGGTGTTGCCTTTACCAGTACCTTGAGTATCGAGCGCGATGTGGCATTGAGTGTTGGCGAAACGGTCCATGTCCAAGGTTACGATTTTGAAGTAACTGAATTTTTTGAAATAAAGGGTAGTAACTTTGATGCAACGCAAGCGCAAGTGGTGGTATCCAAAGACGGTCGTGAAGTGGCGAAACTGACTCCAGAAAAGCGTACTTATATTATCAGCACGATGCCAACAACTGAAGCTGCTATTGACCCCAGTCTTATGCGCGATGTTTATGTCGCACTGGGCGAACCTATTGCCGATGGTAGTAACCAATGGGCATTAAGGATTTATGTAAAACCATTAATTCGTTGGATATGGCTCGGCGCTATTATTATGGCATTGGGTGGTCTGCTGAGTATGCTTGATAGGCGCTATCGTCTCAAAACATCCAAGACCCCTGCACAAATTGCAGCGAGTAAGTCAGGCTTTACGACGGTTACTGATTTAGATGTTAAAAGCACTACTAATAACACGACACTAATAGGGGAGAAGCAAAATGACTAAGTCTAATCATTTTTCCGAGCAACCCCCTGAAACAAAAGGTAATCGAACAATGAAAAAAAGCCAAATTAGAATATGGTTTTTGATCCCGCTGATCATCTTTGCTGCTGTTATGGTTATGCTTTATTTTCGTTTGGGGCAGCCGACTGAAATCGTAACCAATACCGCGCTTGAACGCCCAGTACCAGCGTTTGAGCTGCCATTGTTGTCCGATACCAGTCGGATCATGACCAATGACAACTTACCTGATGAGCCCTTTTTGATGAATATTTGGGGCTCTTGGTGCCCAACTTGCGTTATTGAGCATCCTTTTTTAATGCAATTAGAAGAGCGCGGAGTCAATTTGGTTGGTGTTAATTACAAAGATGACATCGGTGATGCGCTAGGATATTTAAATCGTGGCGGCGACCCATTCTCCATGTCTATTCAAGATTTATCTGGTCAATTTGCCTTGGACTTAGGGTTGACGGGTGCGCCTGAGACTTTCACTGTCGATGGTGAAGGCGTTATTCGCCAGCACATTGTTGGTGAGATTAACGAGAGTAACTGGCAAGATCGTATTGAGCCTTGCTTAACGGTACTCAATGATGCCAATGATAATAACGTCAGTCCAGATGCGATTCAGGTTGAAGAGGTGTGCAAATGATAGCCCGTTCAATAAAGGCCGTTACGATAAAAGTAGCGAGCTTAATACTTGCCTGTCTCCTAAGTGTGACCAGCTATGCGGCGATAGAGGTATATGATTTTGACTCTGCACAACAAGAAGCCCAATATCGAGGGCTAATCGAAGAGCTGCGTTGCCCGAAATGCCAAAACCAAAACTTGGCAGGTTCTGATGCGCCGATTGCCCAAGACTTAAAGCAAAAAGTCTATGATTTGATTAAAGACAGACGTAGTGATGCGGAAATCCGGGATTATATGCAAGAGCGCTACGGCGATTTTATCAGCTACAAGCCGCCTGTACGTCCATCGACATGGATTTTATGGTTTTTTCCGCCATTGCTACTGATCGTATTATTGATAGGGTGGTTTTGGCAAAGTAAACGCCGCCAAGTTGTCGCCCGTGGCCAAAACGGCGTTACAGTGAACAGTACTGCTGCCTTGACCTCTGCGGAAAAGGCTGAGCTTGATCGTCTATTATCGCAAGCTGAGAATGTCGACCACGATATTACTAGCATAGAGGACAAAAAATGACTCTATTTTCTACTATCGGCTTATTTATTGCTCTAAGCTTATTTATGGCGCTGATTTTGGCGGTTATCGCTATTACTCCGTGGCTACGCGCCGCGCGTATCAAATCGAACCCAGTAGACAATCAGCTGCTCGATATCAACGTCGCGGTATTCCGTGAGCGTTTAGCTGAGCTACAAACAGATAAAGACAGCGGCACCATCGATGATGCTCACTACCAAAACCAAAAGCTTGAGCTTGAGCGGCAACTATTGGATGCCCAGCGTGAAGTCACGCCGATGGTCACCCCTGGTATCAAAAGCCGCTTGATCCTCATGGTTTGGGTGCCTGTATTGGCTGCGCTGGCGTATCTGATGGTGGGTGACCGAACGCCTGTGTTTGATCTGTGGACAGCAGAAGATAAAGTTGCCCAAGTAGCCGATGATTTATTAACCGGTAAGATTAACCAGCCACCAGCTTGGGCGATTGAAGATGGTACGCAATTAATCAGCGCGATGCAGACCAATGTCTATCGTCATGCTGATGACCCAGATCGCTGGATGCGTTTATCTGAGCTGTTTTTGTCATTAGAAGCGACAGACTCGGCGCTAGAGGCATTGTCACGTGCTTATCGCTTATCGCCTGATAACGAGGAGATTGCGACGACCTATGCACAGATCAGCTTCTTTGCCAATAAAGGCCAACTAGACGCCACCAGTCGCCGCGTCTTGCAGGACGTGCTGGCCAAAAACCCACGCCACGAAGGCGCGCAAATGCTGATGGCCATGGGCGAGGCGCGTAGTAGTAACTTCGATGAGGCGCAAGGCTGGATCAGCCGTCTGCGAAACAGCATTGCTGCGAAGCCTGGCGATCATAGCCGAGCGCTTGCCAGCTTAGATGAGCTCAGCGCCAATATTAACGCGCAAAAAACGCAAGCGGCGCAAGGTGTGGATGTTACGGTTGTGGTCAACTCAAGCTTATTGCCGCTAGTAAAAGGAGACGATGTACTTTTTGTGGCGATACGTGATGTCAACGGTGGACCGCCATTTGCCGCCAAGCGCTTACCGATCAGCGTGATCAAACAAGGCGAGGCCACTATCAGTCTAAGCGATCTCGATGCGATGATGCCTGAACGCACCTTACAATCGGCGCGTGCAGACAAGGTACAGCTGGCAGTGATCGCTCGTATCAGTCATAGCGGCACCGCGGCGGCTGAGTCAGGCGACTTGTCTGGCAACCCTGTGGTCATTAGTGCCGATCAAAATCAGGCCAATGTTGAAATCAATCAACAGATTCCCTAATAAAAAATTATTACCGTAAGTTTCATAATACCAGAGCGGTAAGTGGAGCCGTTTATGAAAGTGGCGCGATTAATAATCGTATACCAAAAACATATACGTTTAACATTGTTCATTGTATAAACATAGATAAAGGAAACAACTATGACTGAATCTACCGACAGATTAGATAGTACTAAATTGAATAGCGTTGAATCGGCTAGTACTAATATTGCTGACAAGAAGGTACCTATAGCTGTGAGTAGTACTCATCAATCGATTGACTCTAAAACCATAAATCATACGCCTAAAGCTATGTACGTGACTTCAGGCAACTCAATAACACCTAAAGATAAGTTGGACAAAATGCCAAAAATGGTTGCCAATGGCAGTCGCGCTTTTATCTGGTATTTGTTGGCGATAATGGTATTAATACTTGATCAATGGACTAAGTGGTTGGCCCAAACCACATTAGCGTTCAATGACCCCGTACCGGTCATTGAACCATTTCTCAACTGGACACTCGCTTATAACTATGGGGCAGCATTTAGCTTTTTAGCCAACGCTGGCGGTTGGCAGAAATGGTTTTTCTCAGGCGTAGCTTTTGTAATGGCTATCTTTTTAACGGTTTATTTAATCAAAGCGCCACGTGCAGCCAAGCTATTATCTATGGGGTTGGCCTTAATGCTTGGTGGTGCGATTGGCAACTTAATCGATCGTTTAAGAATTGGTAAAGTGGTTGACTTTATCCATGTGCATTATGCTGATGTCTGGAATTATCCTCTTTTCAATGTTGCAGATATAGGTGTCTGTGTCGGTGTCGCATTGATTATAATTGACATGATATTTTTAGAAAGTAAGCGTAATAAATAAGCACATTGATGCCGATTATCACAAACAAAATGAACTAGCGTCGTATTCACTCTATACGGAAAAATACTTTTTATACTTGAGTATGTTTATAAAATGTGAACTGGAAGGTATTGTTACTTAGACAGGCTGGGCATTTGATGTATAGTGTCATTTGCATTTCACTATTTATCAATTTCTCAGCCTGTTTTTTTTCAGCCTACTTTTTGAACCACCACCCGGATATAAATGTAACTATGAATAAAACAACTTTTAAAATATCGAAGATGGACTGCCCTTCGGAGGAAAACCTAATCCGAATGAAATTAGAGGGCCACTCGAATATTGAACATCTTGAGTTCGACATTCCTAACCGTCAATTAACTGTGTTTCATCATGACAATATAGAAGGGATAGAGACTGCTATTCATGACCTAAAATTAGGAGACACCCTACTCTCGACCGAAACCATTGACCCCTCTGATCCCAACAATAATTTTAAAATTGATGCTGACTCTAGTCACAAAAAAGATGCTGAGCAAAGAAAGCTACTATGGATAGTGCTGGTCATTAACTTTGCTTTCTTTATTATTGAAATGAGCACGGGACTGATTTCTCGTTCGATGGGGTTGGTCGCCGACAGCTTAGATATGTTAGCAGATAGCTTGGTGTACGGAATTAGCTTATTTGCGGTCGGTGGAACGGTCATTAAGAAAAAACGGATTGCTAGAATTGCCGGATATTTTCAAATTACGCTAGCGATTCTTGGTTTTTTAGAAGTACTAAGACGTTTCTTTGGCAATGAGCAGTTACCTGACTTTTCTACCATGATAGTCATATCGATTCTTGCGCTAATTGCAAACTTGATTTGCCTCTATTTACTACAAAAATCGAAAAGCAAAGAAGGAGAAGAAGCCCATATGCAAGCCAGTATGATTTTCACTTCAAACGATGTGATTATCAATTTAGGGGTAATTGTTGCAGGGATTTTGGTTAATTGGTTACACTCTAGTACGCCTGATTTGATTATTGGTAGCATCGTATTTGCTTTAGTTATTCAGGGCGCCTTTAGAATATTGAAGTTGAGTAAGTAGCCAAGCCTAATAACTGAAGCAAATAGCTCAAGTAAGTAGCTTAATTAAACCGCTAAGTGTAAAGTAACTGGGTTTGAAGCAAATAAACATCATAAGGATATGAGACCTCAAGCAATGATTGAACAAACTTTAAATCTAGTCACCACCAAAGACCATCAGCAAGTTGCCGTTTGGCGAATAATAGATGATGAAGTCTTTGATAAGAATCTGGTGGTGGTCAACTAATTTAGGACACTAATAAAATTCAAACCTACATCGCCATTACTTATAACCCTGAGTCGAGAACGGATAATAATTATAAGCGTTGGGGCAACTTTTATGACCGCCAAGATCTGTTAGTAGGTGACGAGTTGGTGGAGTGTATGTAACAATGGCAATTCTATGGTTATGGGCTGTTGATGGTATTCGACCAACGACATGGGACATATTAGGTACAGCAGTGGCACTTCTAGGTATGGCTATTATTATGTTTGCACCGCGCAATACATAGGATACGGTTGTTTTAACCATCACGTGCTAAAAACTCCAATAGAGTGGGAACATTCTCTCTAGCACTGCGTCCAGCACCAATCAGAGTGGCAGAACCTGGGCTTGCCCAGTCACCATAACCAAATAACCATAACCGAGGCTCCTTGACCGCTTGCCCATCTTTAACTTGCACTTTTCCATCAGCTTCTAAGACATTTAAAGGTGCTAGATGGTCAAGATTTGGTTCAAACCCAGTACACCAAATAACGGCATCTATCGTTTCTTCACTACCATCAGCCCAAATGACGCCTTGCTTAGTAAATTTGCTGAACATAGGTACCGCATTCAATATCCCTTTATCACGTGCCGCTTTGACTGGTGGCACCATGACGATATCACCAATACCGCCGACAGGGTCATCGTTACGGCTGCCAGTAATACGTGCTGTTGCTCTTTCAAACAATACGCGTCCATCGACATCATCAGCTAAAAACAAGGGTGGCTCACGTGTCACCCAGCTAGCGTTTGCCACGTCAGCCAGCTCAGCATAAATTTGTGCACCCGAATTACCACCACCGACTACCAGTACCCGCTTATTTCTGTAGGCGTCTGGGCCATCATAATGAGCGGAATGACATTGCTCCCCCAGATACTCTTGCTGACCTTTAAGTAAAGGAGTTTTAGGCTTACTCCACGTTCCCGTTGCACTCACTACCGTTTTCGCCAACCATGTGTAACGTCCATCAGTCACTCGTAAGCAATCGTGTTCATCATCACGCTGGACGCTTTGTATTTGATAAGGCCGGTATATCGGCAGCTTATAATGTTGCTCGTAATTGCTGAGGTAACCAAGAACTTCATCTCGATGGGGATACTCGCTATCTTTTGCTTTTGGCATTAATTGACCTGGTAGAGAGCTCATAACAGCAGGAGAAAACAGCCGTAATGATGGCCAAGTATGTTGCCACGCGCCGCCACTCTTGTCCTGATCGTCAAGAATAATAAAATCAAGTTTGGCGCGTCTCAAATAATAGCTGACTGCCAAACCTGCTTGTCCGCCGCCGATAATGATGGTATCGAATACTTTAGTTGGCATAACTGTCCTCAGTCCCTGCTACCAAAAATGTTGGTTGCTCGTTTTGTGGTTTGGCTTGCAGCTCGTCAGGCGTTAAGCGAGCATATATTTCAATTAAATTACCGTCAGGATCAGTCAACCATAATTCATGTAAGGGCGTCCCTTTCCAAGTCGTTCGTGGTGGTTTAAAAACACTCAAGCCTGTGTCTTTTGCTTTAAAAAAAGCCTCAATGACCTCTTGCTTATTATTGACGTTGATACCTAAATGGTAAAGAGTATCGTGATTAAGCTGCTTACCGTCAGATACTACCAATACCATATTTAAATTGAGATCTGGGCGGATAAAGGTAGCATAACGATGCGTCCATTCCTTTGGCCAAGTATTTAGTAACCAGCTATAAAAGGCGGTGCTTTTAGCCAAGTCAGTCACTCGAATACTGCTATGAAATTCTATTGAAGGAATGCCAACGGGCATTTTAATGAGCTCAGCCAATACTAAAATACGTTGTAACAGCTGATCGCGCACTTCCCTAAAGCTCTCTAGCATCTTATCTGGCAAATCAGAGCCAGCAGCAGGGTCGCTCATAGGCCAATGCATGCGCTGACCACCGCTCAAAAAAACAGGACAGATCTCTTCTGCGCACAGAGTAATGATGGTATCTATACGATCATCCTCTATCTCATCAATAGATTTTGCGTATTGCTGACTAATATCAATGCCAATCTCTGACATGACAGTAATGGCATGAGGATGAAGATGCGAGGGGGCGGACCCTGCACTATATACCTCAATGTCCTTCGGTAAATAATGCCGAGCCAACCCTTCCGCTATTTGGCTGCGAGCTGAATTGGCCACACAAAGGAATAAGATTTTTTTCATATTGACTCCGTGATATACGCTTTATTGACTTCAAGTTTTAGAGTATCAGATATTTTATGATCTTAATTACAGCCATTCTATTTATCATACTTCGAACACAAACCTAAAAGCGCCTTTACATACGAATTATTATATATATAATATTTCATATGTAAAGGCGCTTATTAATGAGTATGATTATGGAAAATATGAATAAGAAAAAGGTGCTGTTTCTTTGTACCAGTAACTCGGCCAGATCACAAATGGCTGAAACATTACTGAAGTATAAAGCGGGCGATATCTATGAGGTTTATAGCGCAGGCGTAGAAAAAGGTGAAGTCGATGCACGCACCATCCAGGCCTTAGAAAAGTTCGATTTCGACGCTAGTGGATTAAGATCCAAGCATGTCGACGAGTTTGAAGGGCAGTTTTTTGACTATGTGATTACTTTATGCGAAAAAGCCAGTGCCGAATGTAGAAGTTATCCCAATACCGGAAAGCAGCTAGCATGGGATATTCCTGACCCAAAAACTCGCGCTGGTACTCATCCTTTTGCCACCACATTAAGTGAATTAAGTAATCGTTTAACGATGTTTCTCTTCGTGGAGAACAAACCTACAAAAAATACGAAAGATATTAAACCTACTGCTATACAAGACACGCCGCTTGCAGACTTTGACCCCATTACCTTTTACAAAAGCCTGACTGATGACATTCGCCTCAAAGCACTGATGCTGATTGAATATCATGGTGAGCTGTGTGTTTGTGAGTTGATGGAAGCCTTGGAAGAGGATGTTCAGCCCAAAATCTCCCGTAACCTTGCCGTTTTAAAGAAGGCAAACGTCATTATTGATCGAAAGCACGGTCAGTGGGTGTTTTATCGTATCAATCCTGAACTGCCGTTATGGGCGAAGACTGTGGTGGCGCAAACAACAGAAAATAACACTCATCTGATTGAGCGTGAGATTGGGCGGTTAGATACGATGCAAAACAGACCTGACAGAGCCAGTTTTTGTAAATAACCAATAATCAACCGTTACATATTAAGAGAGTCACAATGGGTATTTTTGAGCGCTATTTATCAGTTTGGGTAGGTTTGGGCATTATTCTCGGCGTGGTAATGGGTTTATGGCAGCCTGATTTATTTCAGTTGGTTGCAAACCTCGAAATTGCTCATGTTAATCTTGTTATTGCGGTATTCATTTGGG
Organism: Psychrobacter submarinus; assembly: GCF_904846685.1. Taxonomy (GTDB): domain Bacteria; phylum Pseudomonadota; class Gammaproteobacteria; order Pseudomonadales; family Moraxellaceae; genus Psychrobacter; species Psychrobacter submarinus. The sequence goes on along the minus strand of NZ_CAJHBQ010000001.1, from coordinate 95,326 downwards.
TCATGATTTATCCCATGATGGTACAGATAGATTTTTCTGCCATTAAAGATGTAGGTAAAAACCCAAAAGGGTTGTTTCTAACGATCATTATCAACTGGTTCATTAAGCCTTTTACTATGGCCGGCCTCGGCTGGTTATTTTTTAACATTTTCTTTGCCAACTTAGTTGATCCCGCATCGGCTCAAGAGTATATCGCTGGAATGATTTTATTAGGTGTGGCTCCTTGTACAGCCATGGTCTTTGTCTGGTCACAGTTAACCAAAGGGGATCCTAATTACACCTTGGTCCAAGTGTCCGTCAATGACGTCATTATGATATTTGCTTTCGCTCCTATTACTGCTTTTTTGCTGGGCGTTAGTGATATCCAGGTGCCATGGGAGACGTTGATCATCTCTGTGGCACTTTATGTTCTGCTTCCCTTGATTGCTGGTGTGCTGACACGCAATATGCTCAATAAGCGCCGTGATAAGGACGCATTGAATAATCTATTATCAGTGCTTAAACCTTGGTCGATGGTAGGCTTGTTAGCCACTGTGGTTCTGCTCTTCGGCTTTCAAGCCGAGACCATAGTCTCCAAACCCCAAGTTATTGGCCTCATTGCCATTCCTCTCATGATTCAAACCTATGGCATTTTTGTCATTGCCTATATCGCTGCTAAATGGTTAAAACTGCCGCACAATATTGCAGGCCCTGCTTGTTTGATAGGCACCTCTAACTTTTTTGAGCTGGCAGTTGCAGTGGCTATCTCCCTCTTTGGATTACACTCAGGCGCTGCACTGGCGACTGTCGTCGGCGTGTTGGTTGAAGTGCCTGTGATGTTATCGCTGGTCTATATCATTAACCGCACACAACATTGGTTTAAAAAAACCTAAGCATTTTTAATATTTTTTTCTGATAACACTTGGACAAGATAAAGGACAATTTTATGACAATCAAAGTAGGTATCAATGGTTTTGGACGTATGGGACGTTTGACCATGCGCGCGGCATTTGATTGGGACGACATCGAGATTGTCCACATCAATGATCCGGCGGGTGACGCTAAGACGCTCGCGCATTTAATGACGTTTGATTCTGTGCATGGTCGCTGGCATCACGACGCTACCCACGAAGGCACGTCCATGATTATCAATGGCAAAGCCATTCCTTGTACGCAAAACAAAGCGACCAAAGACACCGACTGGTCACTGTGCGATGTGGTCATCGAAGCCTCAGGCAAGATAAAAACCAAGGCTTTACTACAAGCCTATCTAGATCAAGGGGTCAAACGTGTCGTTGTCACAGCCCCCGTCAAAGAAGAAGGTGTGTTAAATATCGTCATGGGTGTAAACGAGCATTTATATGATAAAGACATCTATCCCATTGTGACTGCTGCCTCTTGTACCACCAACTGCCTAGCGCCTGTGGTTAAAGTGATGCACGAGAAAATAGGCATCAAGCATGGCTCGATGACCACCATTCATGACATTACCAATACCCAAACGATATTAGATGCACCGCATAAAGACTTACGCCGGGCACGTGCTTGCGGTATGAGCCTTATCCCAACCACGACAGGCTCTGCGACTGCCATTACGCATATCTTCCCTGAATTAAAAGGTAAGCTAAACGGTCATGCCATTCGTGTGCCTTTGGCTAATGCTTCGCTGACCGACTGTGTGTTTGAAATGGCGCGTGGCACCACGGTTGAGGAAGTCAATGAACTACTTAAACAAGCATCTGAAACTGAGCTAAAAGACATATTGGGCTTTGAGACACGTCCACTGGTATCGATTGATTATAAAACCGATCCACGTTCAAGTATCGTTGATGCGCTATCGACGATGGTCGTCAACGATACCCAAGTAAAGCTCTACGTTTGGTACGACAATGAGTGGGGTTACGCCAATAGAACGGCTGAATTGGTCCAAATGGTTGGTCTAGCAGATAAGGGTTAATCATGGGACTGCTATCCGTTACGGATTTATCGTCGCAAGTGAAGCAATACTTAGTCATCACTGGCAACTATTGGGCATTTACCTTAACGGATGGCGCATTACGAATGCTCGTTGTGTTGCATTTTTATCAGTTAGGCTATAGTCCGTTAAGCATTGCGATGCTATTTTTGTTTTATGAAATCTTTGGGGTTATCACCAATCTGGTTGGTGGTTGGCTTGGCACCAGTCTTGGGCTCAACAAAACCATGAATATTGGGTTGGCCATACAGATCGTCGCCCTTGCCATGCTTGCTGTGCCTGCGGATATGCTGACTGTGGTTTATGTGATGATCGCCCAAGCGCTCTCAGGTATCGCCAAAGACTTGAATAAAATGAGTGCCAAAAGCGCCATCAAATTATTAGTGCCAAAAGATGCTGAGAGTAAGCTTTATCAATGGGTGGCATTACTCACAGGATCTAAAAACGCGCTAAAAGGCGTGGGTTTTTTTATCGGTGGTTTGCTACTGACCTTGATTGGGTTTAAAGGCGCTATGATACTGATGGCATCACTTTTGGCCATCGTCTGGGTGTTTAGTTTAATAGTCTTAAAAGAAGACATCGGCAAAGCCACCAACAAACCTAAATTTAAAGACATTTTTTCTAAAAGCCCTGCTATCAATATCCTCTCCGCTGCCCGCATGTTTTTATTTGGGGCAAGAGACGTTTGGTTTGTGGTGGCCCTCCCTGTGTTTTTGGCAGCGACTTTTGACTGGAGTCACTGGTGGGTTGGCAGTTTTATGGCAAGCTGGGTCATCGGTTATGGCATTGTCCAGTCGGTTGCGCCTTACTTTACGGGCAAGAAAAAAGGCGTGTTGCCAACGGGTCGTGCAGCCTTTTTGTGGGCAAGCTATCTGACGTTTATTCCTGCGGCGATCGCGCTGGCTTTATATTTTGATTTTTATATTCAAGCATCGGTTATTATTGGCTTACTGATATTTGGTGTGGTTTTTGCCGTCAATTCTTCGTTACACAGCTACCTCATCGTCAGCTATGCTGATAGTGATGGCGTGTCATTGGATGTGGGGTTTTACTACATGGCAAACGCGATGGGCAGATTGATTGGCACGGTGCTGTCAGGTTGGGTCTACCAAGAGTTTGGCTTAGAGGCTTGTCTTTGGATATCGAGTGCGTTTGTGGCAATCGCGGCTTTATTATCATTAAAATTGCCTAACCAGTATAAAGCGGCGGCATACTGATGAGGGTTTTATCAATGAATCTGCTGTTTATTTGAAATCACAACACACTTATGATGATATAGGGTTTATCTCAGTTGCACTACTTTCGTTTTTTATGGGTTGGCTATGAGCTACGCTTAAAGAAGCTATAAAACTCTAAAAAACCTGACCTTTCTCATAAAGGTACATTATGGTAAATGGTTTTAGATAGAATGATTCGGTTTCATTGGATCCATTGGGGCATACTCATGTAGAACTGCATGTAATAACACTAATTTGGACTTTGATAATGAAAAAGGATAAACCATACATTGTTGTGGTTTAATATTGTTGTAACAACGGTAACTTTACTTATTCTTAGATTAACACACCAAGTGCAACGCTAATTAATATTATAGAACGCCTGCATAGGCGTTTTAAACCCTAAGCGTTTTCTTGGTCTGTTATTTAGTTTGTTCTCAATGTCCTGCATCTCATCATCAGAGACTTGTCTAAAGTCACAGCCTTTAGGCAGATACTCTCTGATCAAGCCGTTGGTATTTTCGTTGGTTCCTCGCTGCCATGACGCATAAGCATCGGCAAAGAAGAAAGGGCTAAAGAGCTTTTGTTTCACCTTCTTATGCTGAGCAAACTCTTTACCATTGTCAGAGGTAATGGTCTTAACCTGCAACCTCACTGGCGCTAAGAGTTCTATCATTGCCTCTGATACTTGCTGTGCTGTTTTATGACCCACACGCTTCATCTTCAATAGCCCCGTTTTACGTTCAACGAGCGTGACAATCGCTTGCTTGTGATGCTGACCGATAACGGTATCCGCTTCCCAATCTCCAATACGTGAGCGTTCTTCAACAATACAAGGGCGCTCATGAATCGAGACTCTGTCATTGATACGGCCTCGAGTCTCAGCGGTTAGACGCTGCCGGTATGGTTTTCCTTTACGTCTGAGACACTGCCACAATGTACCGTCCTGCCTCTTATCACGCCAAATATAGCGATAAATGCTCATATGACTGATACCAGCATGAACGCCAGATATTTGCTCAGGACTCCAGTTCTCTTTAAGCTTGTCTGTCACCCATGCCCAGAGGTCAGCCACAATAGTTGTGGCGTTGTTAGCCCGTCTGTCACAAGCCTTGTTATTAGCATGCTTTGCTCGGTAACCTCGTAGGCTTTTATTACGCCTAAGCTCTCTTGATATGGTACTGGGACTTCTGTTTAACGCCCTCGCTATGAAATTAATACTATGTTTTGCCCCTTTAAGGGCATAAATCTGGTATCGTTCCCCTAGGCTTAGATGCGTATAGCTCATGGTTGCAATCTCACTTTGGTCGGTGGATAAAAACTTTGATGCTAGCGCATCTAGGTCTTTTTTTCACCTTGCATTTGGTATTGCACTTCATGTGTTAATCTAAGATTTAATAAAAGAAAAAACAAAATCAATTAGCGATGTTTAAACTGGTATTCATTGATGGTCACTTTAATTAGATATAAAGTAAGTAAACAAAAAGTCAGTAAGGTAATTGATAACGTGTCTAAACGAACCATAAGTATGTTGGCTAAAGAACTGAGTGTAAATGTCGAAACAATTCGCTTTTATGAACGCAAAGGCTTAATTAAACAACCACCAAAGCCTATGCAGGGCTATAGACATTACCCGAAAGAAACGGTAAATAGAATACATTTTATCAAGCGTTCTCAAGAATTAGGTTTTACGCTAAATGAGATTGAAGGGTTACTTGCGTTAAACGATAGTCCATGTAGTAAAGTACAAGAATTAGCTAATAAAAAGCTGATCGCAGTACAAAAAAAGATGGCTGACTTGTTGTTGTTAGAACACGCTTTGGAAGAACATTTAGGACAATGCCAAAATAATGATGACGATAGCCACTGCCCAATAATTGATTCGTTGCAATCGAAGTAAATGATTCACTTAACTACCATTTCCCACTAAAACAGCATATCCAATTTTACTTCTGCGCCTTAATTCAAGTTAGCTTATTCCCCGTATCTGTCGTAGCAGATTATCAAAGATAAATTTTTTATAAATCACCCTTGACTCCGTACTTAGGTACATGCAATACACTTGCATTATCACTTAATGAGGTATCTATATGAATCAAAAAGAATCAAACCTTCCAATGATAGGAGGCATCATAGCAGCATTAGGCGCAGGCGTATGCTGTGTAGGTCCTTTGCTCCTGTTATTACTTGGGGTAAGTGGCTCATGGATTGGTAATTTAACTGCATTTGAACCCTATAGGCCATTATTTATCGCATTTGTAGTGTTGTTGTTTGGTTACTCAGGTTGGAAAATTTACCGTCCTGTAGAAGAGTGTGAGCCGGGAACGGCCTGTGCAATTCCTAAGAAACAGCAACAACGAAAAGTCATTTTCTGGCTGAGCGCTATAGTTGCGACAATTTTAGTGACCAGTAATTATTGGATACTTTTGTTTGCTTAATATACAGATCAAGAAATTTATAACATTTTAAAATTTGGAGCTAATTATGAAAAAATTATTATTAACCGCACTGCTTTCACTTTCTAGTTTTGGTGCTTTTGCTGAAGTAAAAACAGTTACACTGGAAGTGCCAACGATGAACTGTGCGACATGTCCAATCACAGTTAAAAAGTCATTAGAAAATGTTGATGGCGTTGAAAATGCGAAAGTTACCTACAAGCCTAAGCTAGCTGTTGTTTCTTTTGATGACACTAAAACCAACATCAATGCATTAATTGCAGCGACTACCAACGCCGGCTACCCTTCAAATTTAAAAAGTGAAAATAAGTAATATTTAGCCCCTTAGAACTAGTTACGCGTATCGGAGATAAAGCAGGCTCTATAGGTGCACTTGTTTCGGCAATGGGATGCGCCATGTGTTTTCCCGCGATAGCTAGTCTTGGTGCGGCAATTGGGATGGGATTTCTTAGTCAGTGGGAAGGGGTATTTATCAATACGTTGTTACCACTGTTTGCAGTATTAGCGCTGGTAATGAATATCTTAGGCTGGTTTAGCCATCGTCAATGGCACCGTAGTTTTATCGGTTCAATTGGCCCCATTTTGGTTTTACTCTCTTTATACCCTTGGTTCCAGTACGGGTGGAGTTCATACGTTACTTATACGGGGCTAGGACTAATGGTTGCTGTATCAATTTGGGACATGGTTTCTCCTGCGAATAAACGCTGTGATGATGAAACTTGTACCGCTTAACTTTTTAAGAGGAATAAAATATGTCAACGAATAGTTGTTGCTCGCCAAATGACATCCAGCCAGAACAATTACATGTAGCCATTATTGGTAGTGGTTCAGGGGCCTTTGCCAGTGCGATTAAAGCAGCAGAAGGCGGAGCAAGAGTTACTATCATTGAAGGAGCCGATGTAATCGGAGGTTGCTGTGTAAATGTCGGCTGTGTTCCTTCAAAAATATTGATCCGTGCTGCGCAATTAGCGCATCAGCAACGTACTAACCCGTTTGATGGTTTAGAAAATATTCAGCCACAACTTAGCCGCTCCTTATTAGCACATCAGCAAAACGCTCGCGTCGAAGAACTACGCGATGCTAAATATCAACGTATTTTAGAGAGTAATCCCGCGCTATCTTTACTTAAAGGTTATGCACGTTTTAAAAATCAAAATACCTTGCTAGTTCACAAGTCTGATGGTAGTGAAGAAGAGCTGGTTGCAGATCGCATTTTAATTGCAACAGGCTCTACACCAAGCATTCCGCCAATTAAGGGTTTAGTTGATACACCTTATTGGACATCAACAGAAGCCTTATTTGCAGAAGAGTTACCGAGTAGTCTAGTTGTCATCGGCTCCTCCGTTGTTGCTCTGGAAATTGCGCAAGCTTATGCACGTTTAGGTAGCCGTGTGACAATTCTAGCCAGACATACCCTTTTATATGCTGAAGATCCGTTATTAGGTGAAAAACTGGCAGAGTGCTTTGAAAAAGAAGGTATTAGGGTACTTAATAATACGCAAGCAAGTCATGTTTCTTATGATAGCAATGGTTTTTCATTGGAAACTAACGAAGGAACATTAATCGCTGAAAAATTGCTTATCTCTACGGGTCGCCATGCAAATACTGGAAAGCTTGGTTTAGAAAATGTTGGTGTTGAAACAGATAAAAGTGGTGCCATTGTTGTTAATAGTATGATGGAAACATCAACAGCTAACATTTATGCCGCTGGAGATTGCTCCAATATGCCACAATTTGTTTATGTTGCTGCTGCTGCCGGAAGTAGGGCTGGAATTAATATGACAGGTGGAAATGCGCAACTCGACTTATCTACCATGCCTGCTGTTATATTCACCGACCCACAAGTTGCTACGGTAGGTCTAACCGAAGTACAAGCTTCAGCGGTAGGAATAAATACGATAAGTCGTGTACTTGATATGGAAAACGTACCAAGAGCTTTAGCAAATTTTGAAACGGATGGTTTTATCAAGTTGGTAGCTGAAGAATCCACGGGAAAACTGATAGGCGCACAAATTTTAGCCCATGAAGGCGGAGAACTGATTCAAAGTGCGGCTCTTGCTATTCATAATAAAATGACAGTCGAAGAATTGGCAGGTCAACTATTTCCGTATTTGACGATGGTTGAAGGATTGAAGTTATGCGCTCAAACCTTTAGCAAAGACGTTAAAGAGCTATCTTGCTGCGCAGGGTAATCATTTAACGGTAATGTACTTACAGAAATGTTAATGGAGTGCCATTAATAGCTGTTATTTCAAATAATTTTCTAGCGGTTTTTTCTCAAAATCTGAGACCTTCCTAAATTTTGTGTAAGTATTTAATCTAAACGTCAGTTACACAGAATCTGGGATGGTCTCGGTTTGCTATCTGATCATGTATCGATAACCAACCTAGGTCTTTTGAGAATATGATTTCAAATTAAATCTTTTATATCCACTTCTAGTGCATCACAAACTTCATACGCCTTTTTAAGAGTAACATTCTTCTCTCCACGCTCGATATTTCCCATATAGCTTCGATCAATACCTGCCATTTCTGCAAGTTTTTCCTGAGATATTCCTTTACCTTTTCGTACCTCACGGACACGCTTTCCAAAGGCAATCATGCGATCATCTGTTGTCATTTCATTAACCACTGCTAAAGATAGCAATACTCACAGTGGTAAGCTACAATATCCACGGGATATAGTCGGTATTGAGAGGTGAGCGTGGAAACTAAACTAGAGTATCAGTCAGATATAACAGAAACTAATAAGCTGATCTGTGAGAGGTATTGGTTAAGAGAAGGCGATAAACGAAGTGGTTTTATATATACCTGTAAAGAAATAGGTCAAGAGTTTGATGTTAAGCATCAGGATATACCTAGTATCGTTAAAATAAATGCTCATCTTGTCGTACTAGACTGCCAATGCATAGACTGCGGTACAACTAAGATTTGCTATACTCGCTCACAGCTAACTCGATTGGATCTTATTAGATGGCGGTGTGATGATTGCAGGGCGGCGCTTGAAAAAAGAATGGATCAAGAGTACTTAGAGTATCGTCTTAAACAAGACCGTTTAGCAGAAGAAAAGAGACAGACCGCTCTAGAGTACATCAATCAATGCCGAAGCATTCAATTAAGCAGTATTCCTTCAGTCGCTGAGCTTAACGATGTGGATAAACTTCTACTCGCAGCGACTGTAGAGAGCCTAGGGGCAGATAATATAAGGAATACAGTCTCTCTACGTGACAATTTATCATTACCTTTATCACCGTTCTCTAAATTAGATGAAGAAATACTACAGCATCTCTTTAACCGAAATCTGATTATACTCGCTCCTGAAAATAGCTACGAATACGTAACTATCAACGAAGAAAAAGAGCTAGAGATAGATTTCTATCAAGCGATCTTTGAGTTTGCTTATAGTATTGAGAATCTTACTAAAATCTTGATAAACGCTAGATCTAAAAAAAATACCAGTGCTCTAGTAGCGGATAGTCAATTTAAGAGCTGGTGTGAAAAGTTACAGCTAGGAGAGTGTTTAAGCTACCTGATTACTAGGTCAAGACTGAACTATCTAGCACCGCCTATTGGCGATAAGCTAATTAGCATTCTCAGATCATGTCTAGCTGAATGCTCTGTATCAACTATGCATTATGTAATTTGGAAGTCTGTTGAAAATGCTGCTGCATACGTGCAAAAACCAGGTATTACTCGAAGACATGCTTCAAATTCTGTTTCTGGTAATATAGAAAGAGTATTCAGTAAAATATACAGTGGTAGTTGGAGTCACAATAAATCTTTTCGCGATGCTAGCCACCCTCAGTCTGCAATGGCCAAAATATTTTTTGATTATGTATTTGGAGTAGATGATGGTGGTTTTCACCATACTCTTAATGAGCTATTCAGCCCATATAGGTCTCAAAAAACTTTAGAGCAAATAAGTTATGCAACTCTAGGAGATGCTAGAAGTACGAATTATTCAGTCACAATAGCTCTTGATATTAAACAATCATGATTTACCGATGTCTAAATCATTAATACAATTAAATCAGCCGAATAAGACATAGCAATGAGAGAAAAGTTATCTAGATAGAAGACTATCTGACTTGCTGAACAATTTTATTACTACTGATAGGAGCTAGTATGGAAGATTCTAAATCTAAAGCACCGATTGTTGGCGATCGACCTATTCTTGTTAGTCGACAAGAGATAGAAAAGCGCCGCCGCATCAACTCTGATACTTTGAGCAGCTTTGCAATAGATAATATCCCTGTTAATCCAGATACTCAGCATTTTTTTAAAGATTTTGAAGAAGGTAAAATTGCAACTAGCAAGGAAGTAAAAGCTTTGCTACATGCTCACTATACTAAGATAGCGCTCGAAGATAATTAGCTCTTATAATTTGAGCCCGACGTTGCTAAGCTATTATAGTATTGCTTTTCACAGCCAGTATCGAAAGATGAAACATAATTAATTGTGCTATTCAATCATATTTATCAAATCATTTCACCTATGTAAGATTACTAGTCCAGTATCACTAACTCTCGTCCAGCCATCTCCGAAATAAAGAATAACTATTCTGCCCACAAACATAATAATGCTATAGCTAGTCAGCTTATTCGCTTAGTGAATAGATAAGCATTAAGACCTAATATCACCGTGGTGAATTACATCCTTGGGTCTGCTTCTATCTACACTCGCGTGCTTTAATATTACCATCATTATATCCGTGTTCATATGATTCGATATCTTGCAACTGACAATACTATGTGCAAAGACGTTAATGATAAACATGAATAGCAGAAAACTACTTTTACTTCTACCTATCTGACATAGATAAAATCTACTGGATTAGAGGATGGTACGATTGATCAAAAGTAACCATTAATAGATAGACGTAGCGAAGCGCATCATGTCCGCGTTTATAGCTTAGATAGGATGATATTAGAAAGAATGCTTCTGAAGATGTGAAAGATACCTGAAAAACTTAATTGTTATGATACCTAATTGATAGAACGACCATTATCTTTTGGATAGGTAAAAGTGATTTGTTCTGATAGGTTGTAATAATCACCGAAGTGATAGTTTTAATTTAGATGCCTACAAATAATATAGCGATGTACACTATTAGAATAAGAGGTTTCTAGCATGTCAACCTATAAGGAGATGTGTGGATCTCATGCAAAGCGCTATTAAAGAACCCATGCGCGAACTCAATACGGGCTAGGTTACCGTTATTCGCTGGGAAGTATTCTGGCTCATGTGCACCGCGCACCAGCTCTACCTGCTGATCAACAAAGAGCTGATTAAATAGCTGTATCAAAGCTGTGGTCGCTTTATCATCGTCTGCCAATAGCTTTAGATCATCAGCATCAAAGCTACTGCAATCGATTGTCAAACTGCTATTCGTTGAGCTAGACTTATCAGCTTCCTTATCAGCTAAGGCGTTAAGCGCTTCTAGGAGCCTATTAGCGTCACCGTTGGTCGACAGAGTAGAGAAGTCGATATGAGTATCAGTTGTCAGGATTGTGGTTATCATAGAGATTTTAATTATATAGAAAAGTCGCTCGTAACAATTAGCGACAAATGACTAGGGCGTGTCCCTATTTTAAAAATGGTGATAAAAATGAGATAAATCGCAGGCAAACAAGGAAAATAGCGTAGGTAATATCAAGATATTGGCCAGCTATTTGACACCGTTTGCCAAAGATTTAGCCATTTTTAGCCCATTTAGTCATAAACGCTTGAATTAGGGACACGCCCTAAAAATTGATGACTAAAAACAGAGCTATTGGTACTAATAATTCGCAGTTTTAACGCTGCAAAAACAGTAACATACTTGTGCTAGTGTCCTACCGCGCTTTCAGTTAGTATGGCAAGCAATATTATACCCCATTTTGATCAGCGAGGCCGCTTATGTCACCTTCTCAAACTAACTCTAAATCAGAGACTGTCACTCAAGATAATAAAGCGTCATCTCACGTACGTATGCCTGAATACATCTCTCTGAACAAATGGGAAGATACGGGCTTTGAGTGGCAAGGTGAAGTCGATCCTACTTCCTTTGAGCGCTTAGCCGCTTCGTTGACAGATGAGCATCAACAAACTAATTTGCCAGTACACACGCATATATACCGTCGTAATAATGTTTTGCATTTATCCTTTGAGGTAGAAGGCGAGGTGTGGTTGACTTGCCAACGCTGTTTGCAGCCTGTAGCGACGTCCTTAACCGATGACTATGATATTGCATTGCTAGAAGATGATAGCCAGGCAAGCTTGGTCGATGAGGAGCAAGACTATTTGCTTCTTGAGGAAATAGTGGATAACCAAACTCCTGAGCGCTTACTACCGCTCAAAAAGCTTATTGAAGATGAGCTACTACTCAAGATGCCTTTAGCGCCCAAACATGACGACTGTGAAATGAGCGTTGAGCAGTTTGGAGAGATACCAGAAGAGGAAGAGGGCGAAAACCCTTTTGCCGCTTTATCAGCGTTAAAGGGCAAGCTGTAATTTTTTACTAGCCTATTTTGTGACTAGGCACAGAAGAGTTTGACGCAGGGCTTTATTAATCTGATAAATCCGCGTATAATGTCCCGTTTATTGCATTCTAGTAAGGCGCTGCTGGTCGCTGAGCTTGTATTAATAAAGGCTTAGTGAGATTCAATTGGCAGGTTAGACAGATAGCAAACTCATTAATTTAGTACTGTGTTAAGTTTTCGTGGTTGATGTTTGATAGATCATAAGCTTAAGTCAGTATCGATTAAAGCTGAATTTTAAGCTTACCCCTTTTTAAGTATAGGAGCTATATCATGGCTGTTCAAAAAAGTCGTAAAAGCCGTTCTCGTCGTGACATGCGCCGTTCACACCACCGTATGGAAGTGGCTGAGCTGAGCGTAGATGCTACTACTGGTGAGAAACATCGTCGTCATCATATGACTAAAGACGGATTCTATCGCGGTCGCCAGTTGTTCAAAGTTGCTCAAGACGCTTAATCTATTGCTTGATAAGTAAACGTATCAATAAATAGTAGCTAACTATAATAGTAGCTATTATTCGTTAAGATGTTTGCTGTTGAACATACAGATTATAAAAAAGCCAAGTTATCTTGCTATCATATATTGTATAGCGTGGTGGCTTGGCTTTTTGCTATTTAGAATTTGATGAACAATGTAGTCACCGTCTCATATATGGTGATTGTTTAATTGATATCATTTATTAGCGCTATAATAATCTGAGTACAGTTGTTAACTATGATAATTGAGCAGAGCAGTGTATAGTTTGCCCATGATTATGATGAATCATAAATGAATGAGCTATTATTTATTATTACAGACGATGAGCTGCTAAATACAATTTATGATAACTGACCCGTTTATTATATTTGCTTATTATCAAAAGCGCTTTTAATCACTAAGGAATATTGGCTATGGCATTAACGCCTGATACGATAACAACGAAGCCCCGTATAGCAATTGTCTTTCCTGGGCAAGGTGCGCAAGCAGTCGGCATGACCGCAGAGCTGAGCGAAATCTACCCGCAGATTCGTGATACATTCGCTGAGGCTAGCACTGTGCTGGGAGAGGATTTGTGGGCGATTTGTCAAGACGAGGATAAGCTCAACCAGACTCAGTATACTCAGCCTGCGCTATTAGCAGCGAGTATCGCTATTTGGCGTATCTTACAAGAAAAGCTGACTGAGGCGAATATTACTCCTTGCTACCTAGCGGGGCATTCTCTTGGAGAGTACAGTGCGCTGTGTGCTTCTGGAGTGCTTAGTTTTGCTGATGCGATACAGCTAGTACATAAACGTGGTCAACTAATGCAAGAGGCGGTTGCCGGTATCGATACTGCTATGGCTGCTGTATTAGGTCTTGAAGATAGCCGCGTCGAAACCTTATGTGAGCAAGCGACTGAGCATGTAGATGATGCTATTGTTAACGCTGCAAACTTCAATAGCCCTGGGCAAGTGGTGATATCTGGCAATGCGCTAGGCGTTGCTGCCGTCATCGACAAAGTACAGAACACGGGCAAAAAAGCGATACCTCTCAAGGTCAGTGTGCCTTCTCATTGCGCTTTGATGGAACCTGCTAGCCAAGCATTAGCCGAAGCTTTGGCAGCTATTAATTTCGATCAAGCGACGATTCCGGTGATCCAAAATCGCCATGCACGGGTCGAGACCAGTTCGCCCAGTATCAAGCAAGCGTTGACCGAGCAGCTCAGTGAAGCGGTGCTATGGTCAAAAACTATGCAAGAGCTCGCAGACAAACAAATCAATATTCTAATCGAATGCGGCAGTGGTAATGTACTGAGCAATTTGGCCAAGCGTCAAGCTCAACCGATTACCAGCTATCCAACGGACAAGCCTGCTCGTCTTGATAAATTAATGGAGGCACTATCATGAGTCGTACAATTACCTTAGTTTCTGGTGCTAGCCGAGGCATAGGCAAGGCGGTTGCCAAGCGCTTTGCTAAAGAAGGTCATTTTGTCATTGGTACCGCAACGACTGAGAAGGGCGCAGCCCTCATCGATGATTATCTGCATGATTCAGGTGGTATAGGTCGAGTATTAGACGTTCGAGACCCTGAACAAATCGATAAGCTGTTTGAAGAGATTGAGAGTGTCTACGGCGCGGTACAAGTACTCGTTAACAATGCTGGCATCACTAAAGACGGCTTGCTTATGCGTATGAAAGATGAAGATTGGGAAAGTGTCATCGACACTAACCTGACCTCAGTGTACCGGATGAGCAAACGTGCGGTTCGCGGTATGATGAAAGCGCGCCGTGGCCGTATTATCAATATCAGCTCAGTAGTCGCTAAGATGGGTAATGCTGGACAGTCGAACTACGCCGCGACTAAAGCAGGTCTTGAAGGTTTTAGCCGAACGCTTGCGCGCGAGATCGGCTCACGGCAGGTGACTATCAATTGCGTGGCACCCGGTCTGATCGAAACGGATATGACGGACGAGCTTGACGAGCGTCTGCTCAACTCTATGTTAGATGCAGTGCCTATCGGGCGTTTGGGTCAGCCAGAAGATATCGCTGCTGCGGTGTTGTTTTTAGCAGGTGACGAAGCCAGTTATATCACAGGAGCGGTCATTCCAGTCAACGGTGGCATGTATATGTAGTGCGCTGCACTGATATACTGTGCTTATATGTAGTGCGCTACACTAAGCACAAAAAGTTAAATATTAAAAAGTTACATTAGCACAATAAAAAACTGTGTGAACGAGTGTAAACTCTAATAAATGCTGTTATAATAATGGACACTTTTAGGCCAAACCCCTGTATTATAGCAATTGGTTATTCGGGTCAAAAACTGATAATGATATCGAGCTATCTGTAACCAGTCAGCACTATCACAGTTTAACTAAGCCCTTAACGCTTCAGATAATTGCTATAATTCCCAAATTGATAGACACTAAGGAGTACTTTGTATGAGCAATAACGATATTGAGCTAAGAATAAAATCTGCCGTAGCAGAGCAGTTAGGCATGAACGTTGAAGATATCAAAAACGAAGCTTCATTCATGGAAGACTTAGGCGCTGACTCTTTGGACTTAGTTGAGCTAGTTATGTCATTTGAAAGTGATTTCGGTATCACTATCCCTGATGAAGACTCAGCAGAATTGACTACAGTACAAAAAGCTATCGATTACGTACAAGCCCAGCTGTAATATGGTATCAGTTTGCCCTATTATCAGCGAGCTGCTGCGCCGTTTATCTTAATAGATAAGCGGTTTTTTTTGGCTCGCATTTTATGACTAGCATTGATATTAAGCTAAACCCATTCCATAAGGTGACATAAGTTTTCATAAGTTTAACATTACTCAACATACCGCTACTATGCAAAACTATAGCCTTTGTTATACTCATAAAGTAAATAATAGATAACAACATCAAAAGGAGTAATTAGATGGGAATGTTCAGTTTTGCAAAAGACATTGGTGATAAGATTTTTAATCGTGATGATGACAAGCACGATGCAAAAAAAGAAACTCAAGCAGACGCTAATACCCCAGTAAAAGATAACGAACCATCGGCGCAGTCGGTGGCGAATATTTTGCTGCGTCGTATTCAGCAGCAGAATCTGCAGATCAGTAATTTAAAAGTCAAATATAATGGTTCTACTGATACTGCTGAAATCAGCGGTAATGCAAAGACTCAAGCGGACCGCGAAAAAGCGATTATTGCTATTGGTAACGTCCAAAACGTAGCAAAGGTTATCGACAATATCGATATCGAAGAAGATGCGCCAGAATCTACCATGTACACAGTAAAATCAGGTGACAGTCTCTCAAAAATCGCTCAAGACGTTTATGGCTCATCAAGCGATTATATGAAAATATTTGAAGCTAACAAACCTATGCTGTCAGATCCAGATAAGATTTATCCCGGTCAAGTACTGCGTATTCCTAAGCCATAATGCTGCCAACTTATTTTTAACCCATTAACTGGGTAAAAAGTAATATTTTGATGAACGCTTCTTATTTAATAAGAGGCGTTTTTTATTGGTTTAACTTGAAGGGGTAGTCTTGTTAGCGGTTAATTTGCTAGTTTGCTCTTCTATAGCCCAGTGAATATGCTCATCCAAAACGTCATTGTGTTGACCAAGTCTAGATTTTAATTGCTCAATATTAATATCATCAGCAGTGGCATTGCCTAGACCGATAGCGATATTACGCAGAAAGTTCACATAGCCGGTACGGCGTAGCGGGCTGCCTTGGGTGTATTGTAAAAAATCCGCCTCGCTCCATTGCCAAAGCTCAAGCAGACTACTACTATCGAGTTTATGCCTTGGGGCAAAGTCCTCAACCGTTGTGAGCTTGGCATAACGATTCCAAGGGCACATCAGCTGACAGTCGTCGCAGCCAAACACACGGTTGCCAATAGCGCGGCGATATTTAACATCAATAACGCCGTCATGCTCGATGGTCAAATAAGAGATGCAAGCGGCTGCGTTGACCTCATGCGGACCCACGATAGCCTGAGTAGGACAAATATCAATACAAGCGCGGCAGCTACCGCAATGCGCGGCAACCGGCTGATCATCAGGTAGCTCTAGACTGATAAATAGCTCGCCCAACACAAAAAAAGAACCGGCTTGTTTATTGAGCAACAAGGTGTGCTTGCCGGTCCAGCCAAGGCCAGCAGCATCAGCGATAGGCCGCTCAAAAATAGGCGCAGAGTCGCTAAAAGGCCGAAAGACAAAATCACTATTTGCACCAATATCGTCTCCAATAGCTAGTTGCTGCCATTCTGGCAGCATCGCTTCTATCCTCAAAGCCAGTTGTTTGAGGCGACTGCGCATGGTCTTGTGATAGTCGCGCCCGCGAGCATAGCGCGCAATGATACCGTGGTTTGGGCGATCGTCATCTTCAACGGTGCGCGGTTTAGGCGTTTCAGTCAAATAGTCCATACGCACGCTAATGATAGTCTTAGCGCCTTCTACCAACTGCTCAGGATGAGCACGCAGGTGGTGATTGCCATGCATAAACTGTAACTGTCCTTCATAACCTTTCGCTAACCAAAGCTGCAACTGCTCAAGCTGCTGCGCAAATAAAGGATGCTGCACCGATATAAATCCGCAATCGGCAAATCCTAAATCTTGCGCTTGCGCCTTAATCCACTGCTTTATCTCTTCAGGCGAAGAAAAGCTGGGTTTGTCAGTACTAGGGATAAGGCTAGAAGATGGTTTCATAGGATAAGATAAGTGGCCTGTATGATTGAGTAAACGGATAATTGAGTAAACGGATAATTGAGCGAACGGATGATTAAGTGAACGACAGCTATTATGCCATGACAAGCCGCTCTGACCCAAAAAGATAGCATAATACTGATGATATCCATACAGAAGTGGCCTTCGACATTTGCTACCCTTATTCTCATCTATTTGTACTCTAAGCTTTATAAGGATTATCTATGCCTACTATTAAAAAGTCACTTTCAAGTCCTGCAACGCTGCCCATCGCTTTGTATACTAGCTCGCAAGTCTATGCTATAGAGCAAGATTGGTTTGCTGATGGCTATAGCAGTTTTGCTTTGATGCAGCAGGCCGCTTGGCAGATGGCGCAGCGCATTATAGACGTTGACGATATCGTGCAAAGTCAAAAAAGTCGCAGGCTGAGTCATGAGGATACCCACCTCACAGCTCAGCAGTACAATAGAGACAAGCGCGCCGTTATTTGGGCGGGGCAAGGTAACAATGGCGGTGATGGCTGGCTGATTGCTTTATATTTACAGCGGGCAGGCTGGCAGGTCAAAGTTATGACCGTTGGCATGGCCGCTATCGACAAAGAAGAGAATAATGACTCAAACAATAGCGATGAGACAGAGCAGGTCAGTGATGCTCTTAAAGCCCAGCGCTTAGCACTGACCGCTGGTTGCTCTTATCTACGTTTTGAAGATCAGGGTTTTAAAGATAAGGAGTTTGATGAGAGTGACTTCCCTAGAGCAGATGTCTATATCGATGCGCTCTTTGGTATCGGCCTAGATCGCGCACCAACAGGTATTTATCAGCAAGCGATTACCACTTTTAACCGGCTGACTGAGCGTGACTGTGCTTTGGTAGTAGCGGTAGATGTTCCTAGTGGTCTTGTGGCTTCAACAGGGCAGGTGTTTGAGCGTTTGGCAGTACGTGCTGATATTACTTTATGCCTTGTCGCGCGTAAACTTGGTTTACATACCAAAGATGGTAAAGACTATGCTGGTGAAGTTTTGGACATTCCGCTCATACCTATCACTTCTAAACCTATCATCTCTAAATCGCCTGCGGCTACTTTATTACAGACCGCTTATGCTTTAGCGCCGCGTCAACAAAACAGCTATAAAGGTAGTTATGGTCACGTGTTAATAATAGCTGGCAATCGTGTGGATGGCTCGCAAGGCATGGGCGGCGCAGCGATTTTATCAGCATCAAGTGCTATGGCAACTGGAGCCGGCAAAATTACGGTAGCTTGTCACGACGCTTTTCATGGAGCACTACTGACCTCATTACCAGATGCAATGACTATCGATCTGCACGATGTTAAAGGTGTCAAAACCTTGATTAAAGATGCTAGCGTTATCGCTATAGGCATGGGACTTGGCCGAGATGATAAGGCTAAAAATTTATTTATCGCTTACCTAAACGCGGCCATCGAAGCGGATAAAGCTATAGTCATTGATGCGGATGGTTTGTACCATTTAGCGACCTTACAAAGTGATGAGCATGAGTTAGTTAAAGCACTAAAAGCACATAGTACTCAGCATAAAGTGTATCTGACGCCGCATAGTGGCGAGGCGGCTATGCTATTAAATAAAGAAATTAGCGAAATAGAAGAAGATCGCTTAACCGCCATCAAGCAAGCTGCGGATCAGTATGGTGGCAATTGGGTGCTAAAAGGAGCAGGGACGCTTATATTAGAGCAGAATCTACATGATAAAAATAATAATAAACCGAAGGTATATGTCTGTGCTACTGGCAATGCAGGAATGGCAACGGCGGGCATGGGCGATGTGTTATCAGGAGTATGCGCAGGGCTGTTAGCGCAGCTAGACTTGGCCGATGAGGCGCGCAGTCTCAGACAGGCTGTGCTTGTTCACGGCTTAGCAGGTGATGCCTTACTGAATCAATTAACAAGTGATAAGGCTGGCGTTGCTAGTGGCTTATCGCTGAGAGTAGGGCAGCGCGGCATGCAGGCGCAAGATATGCCAGCGGCTGTTCGCTCTGTGATGGAGGCCTTAATAGTACCTCATCGATAATATAGGTTTTTTCAAACCGTTTATAAGCTCGCTTAGTATATTGAGCGAGCTTAGTTTTGTTAGCTACAATACTGGCTAATCGCTTGTTGTACTCGTTCACGCTTGAGCTCAATCTCACGGCTGTCTAGATATTCGCGATTACCACTTGCGTCCATCTCATAAATGCGCCCACCCACATTGAGGTTAGTTAAGTTATTACGTAGTGATTGGCAGCGCTGGGCATTGGCGTTGGCTTCTTGTTCTTTGATACGAGCCTCAAGCTGAGCGACTCGCTGAGCTTCAGCGTCTTTAGGGGCAGTATCTGGACTATCGCTAGTTCTATTAGCCATTTGGCCGGCATCAGTTTGACGACCATCACTGCGAAACTCAATCATCTCAACGTTTTCGCCATTATGCGGGGCGTGTTGGCTATATTTAATCTCCCCATGCGCTCCAATAGACTTGTAAACCTGAATCGCATGACTGGCATTCATAGACAATAACAAAATACTACAAGTCGATAAGCCAAAAACAAGCTTAGAGGCGATAGTTGTCAAGGGGGCGTAAGCCATTTTCAGAATCCTTTTTGCCAATGAGAAAACAGGAGGTGTTTATCTATCGATATCTATAGGTAAGCATTAAAGCCTAGCCACATTATACATAATTAAAAAAGCTTAGCTCAATTAAAAAGCCTAACTTCATTTTAGTAAAAATCTTTAAAACTAAATACCAATTATTTTGTTTCAAAGGGAGTTGTAAAACTTATAGTTGGGCTTAGACTTCATAAGTTTCTCTTGACAATAATAGCCAAAACAGTGACTATAATAACAGTTGGTCAGTGAGCGGCATTTATAATTTTGCCGTAGCACTTGAGAACAAAGTCTCTTAGGCTGCTTATCGGTGGCTTGATAGCTTTATTTTCTTTGTGACAGTAGCAGAGCAAGGATAGCGGTCATTCATTGGCCTATTGTTGATTGTGCTATTTGTCTCCGGACTTATCGGTCTACAATGACTAAGATAAACTTATTATTTTTAACCCTTTACCGCCAAGTCGGTTTGTTGCCATGAGTAATGGCGTATCAATGCTACAAACTAGTTTTGATGCCATAAGCTTAAAAGGTGAATCGCTTACGCAAAGACACTAAGAGGCAATTATCATAATTGTTATTAGTGAGTTTGAGCTCTTTTATCTTTAGCGGTTCAGTGACTCATTAGCCTTTATTGGTAGTAACGCACTATTGGTATTTGGTTGGTATCTAAATAATAAGCCTCTTTTATAGATGCATTCGCATCTAGTCATCATATATCGATATACCTCTTTAAGCTGACCTTAAAATGGCTGTGTTCAAGTAGCAAGCTGCTTTATGCTTTTTATAAAGCCAAGCTGTTTTTGCATAGTGAGTAGATACTCTTCTATGGACAAAGATAAGCACAACTTTGGGTAGTAGATGTCGGCACAATAAGTCTTTGTGCTCTGATCTATACTCATAAAAGCTGCATCTGCGCTGTAAATAAAGGTGATGATAGTGACGCAAACTACGCAAAGTCCGAATATGACCGGACACACGCAAACGGCTAACGCCGCCAAACATTTTGAAGAAAAGCAACAGCAGCTAGCTGAGAATGAGCCTGTCATGCTCTCTGGCGCTGAGATGCTAATACAAGCGCTGACTGACGAAGGCGTTAAGTATATCTTCGGTTATCCCGGCGGCGCGGTTCTACATATCTATGATGCGCTATTTCAGCAAGAAGTCATTGAGCATATTCTAGTGCGTCATGAGCAAGCGGCAGGCCATATGGCCGATGCCTATTCGCGAGTGACAGGCAATACGGGTGTTGTGCTCGCCACCTCTGGCCCAGGCGCGACCAATACGGTAACGGCTATTGCCACGGCCTTTATGGATTCAGTGCCAATGGTAGTCATCTCAGGACAGGTCCCTAGTAGCCTAATTGGTGAAGATGCGTTCCAAGAGACTGATATGGTTGGGGTCTCGCGCCCAATCGTCAAGCATAGCTTTCAAGTGCGCCATGCCAGCGAAATCCCTACCATCGTCAAAAAAGCCTTTCATATCGCAAGCTCAGGTCGTCCAGGCCCAGTCGTTATCGATGTGCCAAAAGACATGACAGCGCCGAGCGAAAAATACGTTTATGAGTACCCAGAATCGGTATCCATGCGCTCTTACCAGCCATCACAAAAAGGCCATGGCGGTCAGATTAAACGCGCGGTCGAGACTTTATTAGCGGCGAAGCGCCCAGTGGTCTACTCAGGTGGCGGCGTGATTTGGAGCAATGCTTATGAAGAGCTTCGCGATCTTGCGCACCGTTTGAATCTGCCTGTGACCAATACGCTAATGGGTTTAGGGGCTTTTGATGGTACCGACGAGCAGTTCCTCGGGATGCTTGGTATGCATGGTACTTATGAAGCCAATATGAGTATGCATCATGCTGACGTCATCCTAGCGGTAGGAGCGCGTTTTGATGATCGCGTCACCAACAATGTCAAAAAATTCTGCCCGAATGCGACGATTATTCATATTGATATCGATCCGGCTTCTATCTCAAAGACTATCTTCGCTCATGTTCCTATCGTTGGCGATGTCAAATCTGTCTTGACTGATATGCTTGATAGCATTGGACATGATAAAGAGCTTGATCAGCCAGCATTAACTGATTGGTGGTCACAAATCAATGAGTGGCGTAAGCGTCATGGCCTACGTTATGACACTAGCACCGAAAATGGTATTAAGCCGCAAAGCGTCGTACAAGCTTTAGACAAAGTGACCAATAGTAACGCTATTATCACAAGCGACGTCGGCCAGCATCAGATGTTTGCCGCGCTGTATTATACCTATAGAGAGCCGCGCCAATGGTTAAACTCAGGCGGCCTTGGCACTATGGGTGTGGGCTTGCCTTATGCTATGGCAGCCAAATTAGCTTGTCCAGATCGCGACGTGGTATGTATCACCGGTGAGGGCTCTATTCAGATGAATATCCAAGAGCTATCCACATGCTTACAGTACAATCTGCCTGTCAAAATCTTGAACATCAATAACGCGCAGCTTGGTATGGTTAAGCAGTGGCAAGACATGCTATATGAAGGTCGTCATGCTCAGTCCTACATGAACTCTTTACCTGACTTTATCAAGCTCGCTGAGAGCTACGGGCATGTTGGGATCAAGATTACCGATCCTGAAACCATGGAAGCACAGTTAGCAGAAGCTATGGCGATGACTGACAAGCTAGTATTTATCGACGTCTATGTAGATCGCAATGAACATGTTTATCCGATGCAAGTGGCTGGACAGACGATGCGTGATATGTGGCTAACCAAAGGGGAGCGTACTTAATGCAACAACCACATCTGATCTCGGTATTAATGGAAAACGAAGCAGGGTCGTTGTCGCGATTGGTCGGCTTATTCTCGCAGCGCGGCTATAATATCGAGACTTTGAACGTCGCCCCAACTGATGATCCTACAATCTCGCGTTTGACGCTAACGACGATCACGTCTCCAGAGAAAATAGAGCAAATCACTAAGCAGTTGCATAAGCTTATTGAAGTCGTTAAAGTGCTTAACTTATCCGAAACAGTTCATGTTGAGCGTGAGCTGATGCTGATTAAAGTGCGCGCGACTGGTAATGTCCGTGAAGAGATTAAACGTAGCGCAGATATCTTTCGCGCGCAGATCGTCGATGTCAATGCCAGCTTATACACCATCCAAATCGTCGGTGATAAAGCCAAGCTCGATGGTTTCATTGAGACTATAGGCCGTGAGCGCGTACTTGAAGTCGTCCGCTCTGGGGTGATAGGTATTGCCCGCGGCGAAAAAACGCTAAGTATATAAAACTCATTTTAAGTTTGATATCGAAATTAACACTGTCAGTTATCAGGACTTTAAAACTGATAACTTAAAATTAACAACAAGCTTATAGCGTACAATCAATGAATACATTGGCGATACTATAAGTGTTACTAGCCATGGCTCTCCATGATTAAGGAAAAGGACTCTGTATGAACGTTTTTTATGATAAAGACTGTGATTTATCTATCATCCAAGGCAAAAAAGTCGCTATTATCGGTTATGGCTCACAAGGCCATGCCCATGCGCTAAACCTGCAAGACTCTGGCGTAGACGTCACAGTTGGTCTACGTGCTAACTCAAGCTCTCGCAAAAAAGCTGAAAACGCTGGCTTAAAAGTCGCAGACGTCGCTGAAGCGGTAAAAGCCGCTGACGTGGTCATGATTCTGACGCCTGATGAGTTCCAAAAAGAGCTGTATAAAAATGAGATCGAACCAAATATCAAAGAAGGCGCAACGCTAGCGTTCGCTCATGGTTTTGCGATTCATTATAATCAAGTCGAGCCGCGTAAAGATCTTGATGTCATCATGGTCGCGCCAAAAGCGCCTGGTCATACCGTGCGTAACGAGTTCACTAAAGGCGGCGGTATCCCTGATCTTATCGCTGTCTATCAAGATGCCTCTGGTCAAGCCAAGCAATTAGCTTTATCTTATGCAGCAGGTGTGGGCGGTGGTCGTTCAGGTATTATCGAGACAACTTTCAAAGATGAGACGGAAACGGATCTATTTGGCGAGCAAGCGGTACTTTGCGGCGGCGCAGTAGAGCTGGTCAAAATGGGCTTTGAAACCCTGACCGAAGCTGGCTATGCTCCAGAGATGGCTTACTTTGAGTGCTTGCATGAGCTCAAACTTATCGTCGATCTCATGTATGAAGGCGGTATCGCTGATATGAACTACTCTATCAGTAACAACGCTGAATACGGCGAATACGTCACAGGTACCGAGGTCATCAATGAGCAATCACGTGAGGCGATGCGCAATGCGCTAAAACGCATCCAGTCAGGTGAGTATGCCAAGATGTTCATCTCTGAGGGCGCAACCAACTATCCATCAATGACTGCGCGTCGTCGTAACAACGCTGAGCATCAAATCGAGATCACTGGTGCCAAACTACGCGGCATGATGCCTTGGATCGGTGGTAACAAAATCATCGATAAAGATAAAAACTAAAGCCAACCTGAATAAGGTGTCTTTGTAGTTTTGGGACTTAAGTTTTAAAGTCTAAGTCTTTAAAGTCTAAGTCTTTAAAGTCTAAGTACTTAAAATCTAAGTACTTAAAATCTAAGTACTTAAAATATAAGTTCTAAGATTTTAGTTTCAATCAAAATACTAACCCATGCTATCCGCTCGATGGCATGGGTTTTTTATAAGTAAAAAGTTTATAGTAGAAAAAGCGCCGTCTAGTCCAACAAGGATCTTGAAAACGAGTAGACATTGCCTCATATAAGCACTCAGCTTAGTCTCTGAATCAGTATTTGTAGTGCTCGATATGCTTTTTAAGTCGTTACTGCATGAGTCATTATCATGATTACTATGAATGTATGGTTTACAACTATCGATCTAAAAGCGCGATTTATGTGCTTCTCTCCAGACTAAGCAAAAAATAAGACAAAACTAAATTTAATGTTAACTATAGGTTGTGTTGTGCAAATATCAAATCCAGACTGGCTAACGCCGCAGTTCGTATATGTTACTCTTAGCGCCGTAGTCGCTGTTTTGATTTGGATTGAGTGCTCAATGCTCAAGCGCAGTGACGGTAAGCTACCTAAGTCAGCGCTATTTAAGTTCAGCTCATTTGCAGATACCGCTTGGTTTTTTGTCTCAACTATCGCTTTGTACGCTATAGATTTAGCACCACTTGCTGTGGCTGTGCCCGCCGCTTATGGTATCTATACTGTTTTTGGCTGGATATATGGCACGCGACTACTAAAGCGCAAAGGCATTCCAGACTCACCTGCAGATTTGGTGGTACCCGTCAAATATATAGCGTATAGCCAATCTTTTGCATTGATATTCTTCGCTCTGTGTTTATTAGTATTAGCGTCACCTTGGTTACCTATAGCAAGTTAAAGCTTGTCTATTATGTATGGACATAAGACTCACTCATTGGCAAGGAATAACAATTAAAACTTTACAAAAATACCTAATTTAACCTGTCACTATTGATAAAAACTGCTATAATCGAAGAGTGCTCATAGGCTGTAAGCCAATAACGGTAAGCAATCGCTAAGATAAATTATTGTGTTTGGTTAAGGGTTCAATCCAAAAGCAGATGGGTATTTATCAATTAATCGGTGATGACTGATGTCGCACCAATCGTTTAAGAGTTAGGAAAAATTATGTCTGATAAAGTTGAAGGCACCGTAAAGTGGTTTAATGAAGCTAAAGGCTTTGGTTTCATCGCACAAGATAATGGCGGTCAAGATGTATTTGCTCATTACAGCGCTATCCAAGGTAGTGGTTTCAAAACACTAGCGGAAGGCCAAAAAGTGTTATTCGTTTTAGGTGAAGGCCAAAAAGGTCCACAAGCTGAGCAAATCGAAGCACTATAAGTGTATTTACTATAGGGGATAACTGATATCAGTTACTCTTATTTATAGATCTACACGCACAAATGACTATGTTGTGAGAACAACAAACCTATTGTTTAGACTGTATAGCAAAAGCAACCTCTCATCGGGTTGCTTTTTTTTGTCTAAATTTTGGATAAATTGTACAAAAGGCTATCTGCAAATACCTCGATAGCGCTTTGAGAGACAACCGTTTTTGAATTAAAGCATTACTTACTCATGTTCAACAGTTTGCAGGAGATAATAAAAAGAAAGTAACAAGCGAATCTTGTCTGATATCTTACAATGAATGTCATCTACAAAAACAAAACGACTAGGATAAGAATATGGATTGGCAAACTTGGTTTTCGATTAATTGGCAACAAGTTGTCGGTATAGCACTGTCAGTTATCGGCTTTTATTTTTGTCTGATATTGTTTACTCGTATTGTTGGTTTACGTAGCTTCTCGAAGTTATCGAGTTATGACTTGGCTATGACTGTCGGTATCGGTAGCATATTGGCATCAACCGTATTGTCAAAATCAACGTCGCTGCTGCAAGGCGTGTTTGCTATTGGGATGCTGTTCACGCTGCAAGCAGTACTCTCCATCATTAGACGAAAGTTCAAGCCATTTAAAGCGCTTATAGATAATCAGCCTATTATCTTGATGGCGAATGGAGCGTATCTTTATGACAATCTAAAAAAAGCAAAGCTTAGCGAGAACGATATCAAACAAATCCTACGTAAAAATGGCATAAAATCTAAATCAGAAGTTTTTGCAGTGATTATGGAGACGACAGCTGACATAAGCGTTATAAAATCCAGCGATACCAGTCCTGATTGGTCGCTATTTGACGATATTCGCGATAATGAGATTTTGGTAACGACCTACGATAATGGTATTGAGCAGCAAAGTAGGGTAGACGTATTTTCGAAATAATAACAAAACGTTAAGCAATTTGCAGGTGACAGATGCTATAAAGGGTACTAATAACAAGGCTTTAGGAAAACGAGCAAAGCTATCATTGTTTTAATTATAGTATTTATTCAAATGCTTATAAATTTATGACCCATTATTCACGGCGTCATCTTGACCTAAAAGCCTTGCTCACGCAAGATAGTCGGGTCTTATAAGCTAAGCGTAAATATTTACCACATCCCAGTTTACTGACTATAGTAAACTTATGTGTCAAAGGTAAGATTAATAAAAGTAAGATCTATATTAGCCATCAATGAATGGCTTTAATTCATAATATTCATAAACGAGGAACGTATGAAAGCATTAGTCGCGGTCAAGCGTGTCATTGATTATAACGTAAAAGTTCGTGTCAAAGCTGATAACTCAGGTGTCGACTTATCGAATACTAAGATGTCTATCAACCCATTTGATGAAATCGCTGTAGAAGAGGCAGTACGCCTAAAAGAAGCAGGCGTCATTGATGAGATTATCGTCGCGTCAATCGGACCAAAAGAGTCACAAGAGCAGATCCGTGCAGCTTTAGCACTAGGTGCTGATCGTGGTGTACTCGTCCAAACTGATGAAAAACCATATCCGCTACAAGTCGCTAAAATCTTAAAAAACATCGCTGAGAGCGAGAGCACTGATATCATCTTGTTAGGTAAGCAAGCTATTGATGATGACAACAACCAAACCGGTCAGATGCTAGCGGCGCTGATGGGCGTAGGTCAAGGTACTTTCGCTTCAGAGGTCAAAGTAGAAGGCGATAAAGTCAACGTCACTCGTGAGATTGATGGTGGTTTGCAGACCGTTGCTTTAGATCTACCGGCTATTATCACTACTGATTTACGTCTAAATGAGCCACGCTATGCTAAGCTACCAAACATCATGAAAGCAAAGAAAAAGCCACTTGATGAAAAGACACCAGCTGATTTTGGTGTAGATATGGCATCTAAGCAGCAAATTACTAAAGTTGAGCCGCCAGCAGAGCGTCAGGCAGGTATCACTGTGAAGTCTGTAGATGAGTTGGTTGATAAGCTAAAAAATGAAGCTAAAGTAATCTAATATTGACTATATATTTGGCAAAGTGATATGCATAGTTTCTTTTAAAATCCGTCTGATTAAAAGATAGAGTAGGGACTGAAGAATAAGACATATCACAAAAGCTGCCATCATAGATATTAAAGCACATAAACGATTACGCGAATATATAAAGGACAAAAACAATGGCCATTTTGGTATATGCAGAACATGACAATGCCAGTCTAAAAAAGGCAACCTTAAATACTATCGCTGCGGCAAAGCAAATGGGCGATGACGTCCATGTATTAGTCGCTGGCAGTAGCGCTCAAGCAGCAGCTGATGAAGCAGCAAAAGCTGAAGGTGTTAGCAAAGTCTTATTAGCGGATAATGCCGCTTATGAGCATCAACTAGCCGCAAACGTTGCGCTATTGGTAGCTGATATTGCTGGTGATTACAGCCATATTGTTGCCGCTGCGACCACAACCGGTAAGAACTTTATGCCTCGCGTTGCAGCGCTACTTGACGTTAGTATGCTGTCTGAGATCTCAGCAGTAGTAGACGCGCATACTTTTGAGCGTCCTATTTATGCTGGTAACGCGACTGCGACAGTGAAAACCTCAGAAGAAAAAGTAGTTGTCACTGTACGTACGACCGCTTTTGACCCAGTAGCAAGTGAAGGTGGTTCAGCCTCTGTTGAAACCATCGATAATGTACAAGACGCAGGTAAGTCAAGCTTCGTTAATGAAGAGATGGCAGCCTCAGATCGTCCAGAGCTGACTTCAGCTGGTATTGTCGTCTCAGGTGGTCGTGCCTTGGCAAATGGTGAAAACTTCACTAAATACATTGAGCCATTAGCAGATAAGCTAGGCGCTGCTATCGGTGCATCACGCGCCGCTGTAGACGCAGGTTATGTGCCAAACGACATGCAGGTCGGTCAAACAGGCAAGATTGTTGCGCCGCAGCTTTATATCGCCGCTGGTATCTCTGGTGCGATTCAGCATTTAGCAGGTATGAAAGACTCTAAAGTTATCGTTGCGATCAATAATGACCCAGAAGCGCCTATTGCTAGCGTTGCCGATTACTTCTTAGAAGCAGATCTATTCGAAGCTTTACCTGAATTGACTAGCAAGGTATAAAGCTCAACGCTTTTGACTACTAAGAAACTTAATTTGTATTATATAAGCCCTGCTATCATATAGCGGGGCTTTTTATTGAGCTGACTATTGGACTGATTATTAGACTAAGATTATATATTGAGTCGACCTTATAATTTATAAAAATCCACTTTATAGTAGTTTGAAGTAGTGTTGGTTAGGGTGGGGTTATCGGATAGAGGCTGCGTTTAGGCTACTATATGACTCTACAATGCTATTGAGATAATTGTCACGGACGAGAAGGTAGAGAATCAGTATGAATGCAATTTTACAGTTAGAACCGACTTGGCAGCAGTGGATCGCAAACAATATAAATCGCGGCGTCGCTTATCATAAAATCATTAATACGCTTTTTGAGAGAGGTTTTTATGGCGCAGCCTATGAGCTAATGTCGCAGCAATCAGGTACGATCAATATTCCTTATATGGGTATGAGCCATAACTCGATAGTGCTGCCGGATAAGACGGTGAGACTGGCATCGACTTTTTACCCTCCCTTTGTCGCCGTCATCGAAGGCTTCTTAAGTCATAAAGAGTGTGATCAACTGATAAGCAGTTCTGAAGGTAATATGCGAGACTCTCGAGTTGTGAGCCCTGTCGATGGTACTTTTGCAGAGCACGATGCCAGAACCAGTAAAAGCCACGGCTTCCAGCGCGGTGCTACGCCTTTGATAACGACAATAGAAAATAGGATAGCAGCCCTATTACATTGGCCAGTGGTTCATGGAGAAGGGTTACAGGTTTTAAAGTATGGTAAGGGCCAAGAATATCGCCCACATTATGATTTTTTTGATCCTAAAAACGCAAATTATCAAAAAAACATCGGTAAAGGCGGTCAACGCGTCGGTACTTTGCTGATGTATCTATCGGATGTCGAGGCGGGCGGTGGTACTAACTTTCCAAAGATAAATCTAGAAGTCAGACCCAAAAAGGGCATGGCATTATATTTTGCTAACACCAAGTTTGATGGCAGTATCGAACCTTTAAGCTTACACGCAGGCATGCCAGTAAATAAAGGCACGAAGTTTTTAGCCACTAAATGGCTACGAGCAAACCCTTACGTCAGCTAGCGTGGAGTTTAAGGAGGTTTAGCTATATTGTCTTTGCCTTAACGTTTCGTATAGACATAGCGACCCTGCGATAGCCACATTTAAGCTCTCTTGACCATTGGGCTGCGGTAGCGCAATAGGGGTCGCGCACTGCATGAGCTCATCACTCACCCCTTGGCCTTCGTGTCCCATTATCCACGCAATAGGGCTACGTAAGTCATAGTCATAAATCAAGGTATCTGTATGAGAACTAGTCGCAAGTAGCGGCGTCTGTACTTGCTGCAAAATATCTGCTATAGCTAAGTTTTCGTAGATGTTCAGAGCAAACTGAGCACCCATGCCGGCTCGTAGGGTTTTGGGCGACCATGCCTGCGCGGTGTTCGTGCTACAAAGCACGGTCTCGATACCGACCGCCGCGGCCGTACGAAGTAAGGTGCCTACGTTACCACTATCTTGTACATCATTTAAGATCAAGCAGTCATGATCAATTGTAGGCAGAGCTGGGGCCGGTATATCGATTATTGCCATAATATCTACGCCTGCCCCTAAGCTGCGAATGCTGGCATAGAGCGAATCGGCGACAGTCAAAATACTGGTATAAGTAGGCAGGCGAGCTAATAGCTGCTGCACCTCAGGGTGGCTGTGTGCGGACTGCGCTAATAGCACTTGCACTAAGGGGTAGTCACTGCGCAGAGCTGCGTCCATTAAGTGAATGCCCTCTATGACCGTTTGTCCTTGCTTTTTTCGCTGGCGAGCTTGAGTTAAGAGTGCTTTGGCCAGCTTTACGGTTTGGTTCTTATCAGAGGTAATCAGCTCAATAGGAGTAGAGGTCATAGCAGCCTGCTTAAAAGGTGATAATGAAAATAAAAACTACAAAGGCGATAGAAATAGAGCCAGTCAAAGGGCCGCCGATAAGGTTGATCTCAGTAACTCCTTATCAGCGTTACTTTAGCTAATTAAGCTTACGACTCATTATGAGCGCTATGGAGCTGTTTGACATAAGCGACTTCGTTTTTGCTACCGAGCACCACCGGTACACGCTGATGGATATCGGTGGGTTCGATATCTAGTATACGTGTGATAGCGTCGGTTGCCATGCCGCCTGCACGCTCTATAAGTAAGCTCATCGGATTGGCTTCATACATTAAGCGCAGTTTACCGGCTTTGTTGGGGTCTTTAGTGTCGAATGGATAAGTAAAAAGACCGCCGCGGCATAAGATTCGGTGCACATCGCCGACCATGGCCGCAACCCAGCGAGTATTAAAATCGCGGCCACGAACGCCAGTCTTGCCAGCGATTAGCTCATCGATATACTGCTGCATAGGCGGCTGCCAATAGCGATAGTTCGAGGCATTGATAGCATACTCGCTAGTATCCGCTGAGATCTGTACTTGCTCTTCGATCAGCAAATAGTCGCCGCTATCGGGATCTAAGCTAAACATAGCGACGTTATCATCTATAGTCAAAGCAAGAACCGTAGAGGTGCCGTACAATAGATACCCTGCTGCTAGTTGTTGATTGCCAGCTTGCAAAAAGTCTTCATCAGCGCTGACTTGACCTTGACGCTGATAAGGCAAAATAGAAAAAATAGTACCCACTGCCATATTAATATCGATGTTCGATGAGCCATCTAGAGGATCAAACAAGATAAGTAGGCTACCATCCTTATTGGCAGGTGTAGCGTGATCGAGCTCTTCTGATGCTACTCCAGCACAATGTTTGTTATCTGCTAAAGCTTCTAGCAATAAGTCATTGGCTAACACATCGAGCTTTTTTTGTTCTTCGCCTTGCACGTTTTGATTACCCGCTTCTCCTAGGATATCCGCTAGCGCGCCTTTTTGAAGCAGTTGTGAGATCGTCTTACCCACATCAGTAACCGTCGTAATAAGCTCAGTGACCGCAGGGTTTGCGGAGTGGTGGTTTAGATATTGTGCTAAGGTCATCATAGGGTTTCCTAGGAGATGTAAAGGTAGAGGTTAAAAGTATAGGGTAGCGTAGGTTCAACATACTCTAGATACAATATAAGTAACTATTATGATAAGTAACTATTATTTTATTCTTATCTAGCGCTATCTGGACTTGCAAAAACTATTAAAAAGGCAATAATGCTTCACGTCATAAATGAGCGTGATAAATAGATAATGCGGGACCCTTGTACGACTACAAAAATCAGCTACACTATCGCTATGACGGACATTACTACTGATTTGTTATTATCATTATCGACGACAGCAATGCAGTCACGTAAAGTGTAGCAAATAAGTACTACAAAGTCTTTTTGTCTGCGATTATAGGCTTGCTGTTTGCTTACAATATTATCGCTTAGAGCCTTTAGATCTATATTAAACTTATTTTATAAAATCTTTCTACTACATCAATAATAAAGATTCGTGACTATGCCAACTTCTAATGATATCCGTTCAACCGTCAATATCTCGCCCACAGACTACGCTAAGGTCGATCCTCGCGCTATCCATAAGCAGCTCGATATTTCGCTGAGTCGCCCGCAGCTCAATGATGATGGCAGCATTCGCCACTTCTTAGGAGTGGAAGGACTTAATAAGGCGCAGCTTCAACGCATCATCGCTAAGGCCGAGACTTTTATCGATGAAAAAGGTCAATTGTTAAACCGGCCTGAGCTTGAGGGTTGTACGGTCATGAACTTGTTCTTTGAGCCCTCAACGCGGACACGCACCACCTTTGAGGTAGCTGAAAAACGTCTGGGCGCTAATGTGCTCAATATCGATATTGCGCGCTCAAGTACCAAAAAAGGGGAGAGTTTACGCGACACGCTATGGAACTTGCAAGCGATGACCGCGGATATTTTTGTGGTGCGTCATTCGGCCTCAGGGGCAGCGCATTTTATGGCTACAGAGGTCACCCCAGATATTGCCATTATCAATGGCGGTGATGGCTGGCACGCGCATCCGACCCAAGGTATGCTCGATATGCTCACCATCCATCGTGAAGCGCCGCGCCCATTTGAAGAGCTATCGGTGGCGATTATTGGCGACATTAAACACTCAAGAGTCGCGCGCTCAGATATTAGTGCGCTACAAACGTTAGGGGTCAAGGACATTCGAGTCATTGCGCCGCGCACACTTTTGCCTAAAGGTATTGAACGTTTTGGCGTAAACGTCTATGAGGATATGAATGAATGCGTGGCTGACTGTGATGTCATCATGGGGCTGAGAATACAGAACGAGCGGATTGGCTCGCCGCTACTGGCCTCATCGAGTGAGTACTACAAACATTATGGCATCACCCCTGAGCGCGTGGCGCTAGCGAAGCCTGATGCCCTCATTATGCATCCGGGGCCGATGAATCGCGGCATCGAGATTGCCTCTAGTGTGGCAGATGGCGCCCAGTCAGTGATCCTAAAGCAGGTCAGTAATGGGGTGGCTATTCGTATGGCGGTATTGGCTTTGGCGATGGAAGGACAGCGCGCGCACCAAGCAGCTCGTAGCTAATCTCATTTAGTAGAGTATAGGGTCAAGCCCTAGTATCTTACTATGCTATTTTATTCTTATTTATCCCGCTTATTGATACGGTAATAACGCTCATGACAACCCTCACAAGTTCAGACACTCAAATGCACGACTTACTCCCAGAAGCTTTCAAAAAATCACTGCCAAGCACGGCGACAGCTCAGTTAGCAACATTGACAGCCGATCGCGAGATGTGGGTACTACCGCCATTAGTAGATCTATGCGCGCGTCTGCGCGAGCCGGGGCAACAGCAGCATGGCACACTAATCTCAGAGGGTCGTGCTGCTCGCGGTAATGGCTTTTTGCATGTGGTGATTCCGCCGGATACCAACCCTATCTTAGAAAATGGCTCACTGCTTAAGGGTCTGCGTGAGCGCGCGCTTGAAGATGGCGGTATTTATTTGCATATCCTTGGGGCTTTGACCGAAGGCTTAAGAGGCGATAATCCTTCTAACATTGCCGGTCTAAAAAAAGGCGGCTGTATCGCTGTCTCTAATGCCCGCCAGCCTTTCGCTAATGATTTAGTGCTATTGCGCACCTTGGAGTATGCCGCCACTTTTGGTCTAAAAGTGTTTTTTTATCCTGATGAGCCGAGTCTGTCCGGTGAAGGGGTCGCACATGAAGGCTACATTGCGTCTTATCATGGTCTGCAAGGTATTCCGTGGATCGCTGAAACCGTTGCCCTATCGAAGCAGTTATTGATGGTGGAGGAGACGGGTATCGCTGCGCACTTTAGCCAATTGTCTTGCAAGTCTTCAGTGGAGCTGATGCGCTGGGCAAAAGATAAAGGTCTGCCGGTGACGTGCGATGTAGCTATGCATCAATTGTATCTCACTGACGATAACTTGGAAGGATTTAATGCTCAAGCTTACGTGTTGCCGCCGCTCCGTAGTAACACCGATCAGCAAGCGCTGCGCCGTGGTCTACAAGATGGCACCATAGATGCGATTTGCAGCCATCACGAACCTCTTAATGCAACTGCCAAAAAAGCGCCTTTTGCTGAGAGCACTCCAGGTATTTCTAACTTTGATACTTTTATGGCGCTTGCTTGCCAGCTGGTACGCGATGAGATCTTAACTCTAGAGCAACTGGTCGATAAGATGTGCCTTAATCCTGCCAAAATTGCTGGTATCAGCGCGCAGTATGAAAACACTGGCGGCGCAATTTTAGTCGATCCGAATGTAGAGTGGCAAGTGACAAGCGAGACGATGCTGTCTAATGGTAAAAACACTCCGTTCTTTGCGCAGCAGCTGCAAGGCCGAGTTGTGGAGACTTTCTTTGTCTAACATAGCTAGGCAAAAGACCAGCGCGGCTAGCGAATCGATAAAAGCGGTCGCCATTTATGAGATTGTTAAAGGCGTGGGCGCGCTACTAGGTGCCGGAGCATTATGGCTATGGCATAGCGATCTTGAAGAGTGGTTAGCGACTGCAACGCACTCTTGGCAGCAGTACTTTGGGCAGCTATTAGCGCCGCAGGTTGACAGTGTCGTTGCGATTGCGCAGCGCGCCAGTCAAAATTGGCCATTATTTTTGCTGTTTATCTGTGCTTACGCGAGTATTCGTTTTATCGAGGCGTATGGCTTGTGGCAGGATAGGACGTGGGCTTATTGGTTTAGCGTGCTTGGTTACGGTATATTTATCCCGGTTGAAGTGTACTATCTCATCACTAGCGCTTTTGACTGGTTTAAGTTATTTATCATCGTATTAAACATTATCATTGTCATAGTGGTTTATCGTAATATGAAGCGTAAAGGTTTAATATAAAAGTGCTGCTAGTCCTTGAGATGTATTTTGTATTCATAAACGGAGCAGCTATGACTAAGAATTAGAGTAATAGCTGCTTTTTTTATCTAATTTTACTTTATATCGATTTAACTGCTAGGCAGTTCAAACTTATGAGCCAGCTTTTGAAGGCTTATCATGCCCAATACTTTTTGCGACCCTGCCGACACTCAAGCCTTGTACTAAAATTGAAAATATAACCACCGCATAGGTTAGGGCTAATAAAATGTCACGCTCAGCGCCTATGGGTAGCTGCAATACTAAGGCGACGGATATACCACCGCGCAAACCACCCCAAGTCAACACTTTCCAAGCGCCACCTGGCAAGTCCAGCTGCCGACTAAAGGTCTTTGTGGTCATACCCACGACAATAAAGCGCGCTAGTAGCGCAATGATAATGGTCAAGCCGCCAGCGATAAACAAATTACTAGAATAAGCAATCATTACAATCTCAAGGCCGATTAAGACAAATAAAATAGCGTTCAAAATCTCATCAATCAGCTCCCAAAACAAGTCAACATAATGACGAGTCTGATCACTCATCGCTAATGCACGACCGCGATTGCCTAACATCAGACCCATCATCACCATCGCGAGCGGCCCTGACAGGTGCCAATAGCTGGCGAGCGCATAACCACCGATGACACCAGCTAAAGTCAAGAGCACCTCTTCTTGATAGCTATCGATGCTCTTGATTAAGTAATACAAAATCGCGCCTAACACTAAGCCAAAAACGATACCGCCACCAGCTTCAACCGCTAGGGTGTGCGCCACATAATTAGCCGTTGGAATATCACCACTGGTCAGAATTCCAAGCAAAATGACAAAGATAACGACGCCGATACCGTCATTGAATAATGACTCACCAGCAATAACGGTCTCTAAGCTTTTGGGCGCGCCAGCAGAGGCCAAAATACCCATCACAGCGATAGGGTCGGTTGGTGAGATTAAAGCGCCAAACAATAAGCACCAAATAAAAGGCAAGCTAAAACCTAGTAGCGGCAGCATCAAATAAATCGCTGTCGCAATAAGAAGTGCTGAGACAATAGTACCGATACAAGCCAATATACCAATAGGCAGCTTATAGCGGCGCAAGTCACTAATATTGACATGCAAAGCGCCAGCAAATAGCAGCATAGAGAGCATGCCGTCGAGCAAGACTTCGGTGAAATCAAGCTGCTCTAATAAACTGATCTCATAATCGATCAGCTGATCGAAACCCAAAAACCCCAAAAATATCGCAAAGATTGACAGCAAAATGGATATCACCATCACCCCGATAGTGGTGGGTAAACCAATGAAACGGTGGTTAACGTAGCTTAAAAGCGCAGTTATCGATAAGAAGATAGCGCTGATCTCAAGGATGCTTAGGCCGGAGGTAGATGCCATAAAATTGTCTCAGATAGGTATTAAAGTAAACGAATTAACATAAAAGCCGCGATGTGTTTTACCGCGCTAAAGCGGCATTAAGTTATCTCGACTGGCTCTCTAATGCTTTGCTAATATGTCTGTCAAAGGTGCTGGTATAAGTAAAATACTGATGCTGCGCATCTTCACTTTGGATAAACTGCCGAGCTTGCCAGCACATATCGAGTAAATCTGTTGTCAGCTCATCATAAGCCAAGTTTTGTTGACCGGCCGCTTCAATGAGTTTTAGCTCATGCAGCAAGGACTGGCGCTGCGCGCTATTGACTCGAGCATAGTTAAGATCGGTTAGCGCTTGGCAAAGCGCTTTGAGCACCATCAGATCAGCAGTCGCATAACGGCGTATCTCACCCAAAGAGGTGTCAATAAAGTCAGATATCTTTGGCGTTTTAGTCACCACTGCCAAGGTAGACGCCCGCGACTGACTCACCGTAACCTCATTGATATCTTTATTACGCGCCGGATGATAGAAATGATAGGGACTTGGCGGCTGACGGCGCATCATAAGACTTAAGCAAGAGGACAAGGACTGAATGCAGTTCACTGCTGTTTTGGGGTCGTTGATACCAGGAGATAAAGCGCGTATGGCAATCTCAGTGATCTGTCCTAGACTGTAGCCGATATCGTTATTATGTGATGGGCGCTGTTCTAACTCAATACCAGTCGCAAAACGCTGCCAAAACAGTGCGTCAGGAGCGCGCGGCATAATGGCTAAGTTTGAGGTTTTGGTCTTTTGTAAGTAGCTATCATCTCTAGCAGGGCGCTGATAAAAATAGCCCATAATATTCTTATCGGTGACAAAGCTGCCAAGGTTCGTCTGTAATCGGATTATCCCGCCGTAGTCCTTCGCTAAAATAATTAAGGCGTCAATATATATCTGCTGCAGATAACCTGAGGTTGGAGCATAGATGGGCGCAGCTGCCCAAGACAAATAATCATCGATATCCTTATCTGCGGCATCGCGCTGATGCTCGATGTCGCAGGTCTCGCTATACCAATAATCAATATTAGCAATAGCATCATCACTAGCGCCTTGAATCACATGCGAAGCTTGAATCGCATGGACCATATGCTGAATAAAGTACACTAATAATAAAGCGCAAATAATAGCCATAACAATGGCAAAAGTTACTGCCAGCTGCGGAACCCCGAAACTCACGTCAAACTTATGAATCGACTTTAAGACCAAAAGGCTATAACTAAAAGTGCCGATAAAGGCCCCGAGCACTAACTGATTAGAAGTGTCAGTCAAAAAGTTCCGTAGTAGTCTAGGGCCAAATTGTGAGGACGCCATGGAGAGTACAGCGATGGTGATAGAAAAGGTAGTACCCGCCACGCCAAGTACAGCGCCTGCAATCGATGTCATAATAGCGCGCGCGGCATCATCATCACCGGTAAACGCGAAGCTGATGTCTCGAACCGTCTCACGATCTAAACGCTGATCGATAGAGATGAGTAGGGGCGCTAATAGAATGCCTAGGAGTACAAAGGAGGTCGGGATAAACCAATAAGTACCTAGCAGCCGCTCCCAAATGTTTTTTAGACGATCTGGCAGGCTCGTTAGGTTCTGCTTTGATAAAAGACTCGTAAAGTGCTTAACGCTATGTAAGCTTATAGTGATAAAACGATGCAGTAAGTTTTTGTGCTTATTATTGGTATGGTCACTCACTGCCGCAGACTCCCTATTGTTTATTATTCAGTCGTTATTAACGGTCATTTAATCAAGATAACCTTTAATTAATATGGCTTTTAATCAAGGTGACCTTAAAGCAATGCTTATAAAGGTATTCATCATTCTAGTTCGGCTTATCGGCTTCAGTGATGATATTACCCTCATTAGTAGCCGGACGTCGCTGCAAGGTTTTACGTCTAGTTTTGTGGCGAGCGGTATTGGCGGGTTTTACCTCTCCCTTAGGGATAATGGCTTGTAGATCATCATCATTTTGAGAGACATCACTGTCTTTATCATAAGCTTCAGGCTCAAAAGGCGGCGTCCGCTTATCTTTGAAGGGCTCAGACTTACCGGCCTTTACTGGATGTTTTTTGCGCGGATGACTATGCGCAAATATAGCAGCTAGTGGCAGGTTTAATTGCTGCTTAGCAAAAGCCTCTGTATCCTCAAACCGATCAACTAGTAAGCTCAGCCATGGCTCTTGATCCTCTAGCGTCATCTCATCAAGCTCGTCTTTGATCGGTAGCGGATAGGGCAGCGTCCGATAAAAATCCCATAGCGTCATTCGGCTCAAATCTTTTTTAAGCACATAATCGTCGTCATCAGTCATAGTGATCAGATTGCTGTCTTTGAGGTAATTAATATAAAGATACCATTTAGGCAGCTCTTTGCGGCCCAAGACGTTACGCAGCTCTACTTCACTGACCACCTCGCCTTTAAGGTAACGGCTATAAACTAAGTTGAGCATATCGAGCAAGCTCAGTAACGGATGACGCGGATAGACCTCTTCGGTCTCAAAAATAGTCAAGGTATAGCTGATCTCAACTCCTAGCAATATCAGGTTCCAAGACAAATAAATCCATAACAGAAAAATAGGAACCGCGGCAAAAGCACCATAAATCGCCTCATAGCTGGTGAAGTTGGTCATCACCGTACCAAACACATGCTTGAGTAGCTCAAACACCACCGCGACGATAACCCCCGCGATAATAGCGCTTTTCGCTGGTACGCGCGCTTTGGGAATAAACCAATACATACCAATAAAGCCTGCAACGGTAATGCCGAGCGACACCATCTGCACCCAAAACGACCAATCGATACCATACCCAGCTATTTGACGATTTAGAAAGCTCAAGCTTTGCACCGCGCTTGAGACGATAAAAGCCGTCCCTAACACTAAGGGTCCTAAAGTGATAATCGTCCAATAGCGCAGCAGACTTTTGAGACCGCCCGAACGTTCATCGACGCGCCAAATCTGATTAAAAGCGCGCTCGATAGTGGTCAAAGTCATGATAGTCGTGACAAATAAAATCGTGACACCGATAGCGGTCAAGTTGGTCGACTTTTCGGCAAAATTATTGATGTATTCACTGACTTGCAGGCTCGATTGCGGCAGCAAGTTACTATATATCACCTCGTATATCTGCGCGCGGGCAGAAGCTAGCGCCGGCACTGAAGACAAAATCATCAGCAATACCGTTACGATAGGCACAATCGATAACATGGTTGTGTAGGTCAAAGAGGCCGCTTTTTGCTGGCAGTTATCTTCGAAGAAGTGACGAACCAAAAACTGGGTAAACTTAAACCAACGCTGCTGCAAAAAAGGGAGTTTTTGAGTTAATTTTTCCATACTGACCATGTAGAAAGATAGAGGTGAGAGTAGTGTAACAAAATGTCCTAGCGTCAGTTGCCACTTATTTGTGTCAAAATGCTAGGCAATACTCGCCAGTTTGCATGTCAGTCAACGACTCGGGCATAATGTAGCCTGCAATTCTATCGTTTCGACAAGTATCAGCCAAAAGGAAGCTTTGCCAATGAGTCAGATTGATCCCTATGTATTAGTGCTATATTACTCAAGTCATGGCACCACGAACGTTTTAGCTTATGCCATTGCTCAGGGGATAGAAGATGCCGGGATGACCGCGCGTATTCGTACGGTGCCGACGGTGGCAGCTGAGACGACTGCAAGCAAAGCGGCAATACCGGATGAGGGCGACCTGTATTGTACTATGGACGATCTCAAGAACTGCGCTGGATTGGCCTTAGGCAGTCCGACGCATTTTGGTAATATGGCTGCCCCCATGAAATACTTCTGGGATAATACAGTGACCTTATGGCTGGCAGGTAATCTACAAAACAAACCTGCATCCGTATTTACCGCAACCGGTTCTATGCATGGCGGTCAAGAGACGACACTACTGACGATGATGTTGCCACTTATGCATCATGGCATGATGATCGTAGGCTTGCCTTATGGTGAGGCGGCGCTCAATCGCACCCAGCGCGGTGGCACGCCTTATGGTGCAAGCCATGTCAGCGGCGCCGCCCATGATCAGCCTATAACCGATGATGAGCGCGAACTGGCCATTGCTCAAGGTCACAGGCTAGCCATTACTGCCCAAGCGCTGTCGCAAGCAAACTGGAAGCGTTAGAGGCTGAGAGCTTATGAGCTCACAGACAAAAAGCTAAACGAAAAACGTGCTATAAATTAGGAAACTACCGCCGCTAATGTCCACAACTTCTACGCCTTCTAAGCAAACATCTGGCCCTAAACCCGCTAAATCCGTCAAGCCAGAAAAGCCTATTGCGCCTATGCAGCAGCGCTTGCTGCTAACTTGGCTAGTGTGGCTAGTGTATCGGCTATTAGTGCTGCCGATATTTATTAGTCTGTTTAATCCGAGCAATCCCGATATTATTGGCGGCATCGCTTGGTATGGCTTATGGCTAATACCGGCCTTTATTATCACCCCTGTCATATTACGCGGGCGCTCTCCTTATATGTTATTGGTCAGCAGCATGTTGACCTTAGTGTATCTAGGCGCTAGCGGCGTCGTATTATTCACGCGCTTTTATGGGACCAGTTGGACAGAGATTTTGGTTTATGGGCTTGATTTTGCTTTATTATTTGCAATCAATGTTTGGTTGTTTATCCTGCTCAAGCGCTTACCTTCGATGAATAAAGTACAAAAATAGCGGCATGTTTTGACATAAAAAAGCGGCGCTCTATCAATAGTAGAGCGCCGCTTTTCGTTTTGTACCTTCTCGTTTTGTACTTTTTAGCTTTGGAGCTGTTAGTTTTGCAGCTTAGAGCTTAAAGCTTAAATGCATTACCATTTAACGCACTTTTTTTAACTCTAAGTCCATCTTTTTACCATCGTTAATCTGACTGACTTTTACTGGCAGATAATCTAGGCTTGGTGCAAGCCAAAAGCTGGTTGAGCGACCGCTATCATCATGGATACGATCCACTCGTACCGTATCAAACGTACCCGCTGGTACAGTGACTTTTGTATTGCCTACCTTTTTAAACGGCGTTTTTTCTACTTTGTCTTTTTTGGCCATGTAGTAGTTGCCCGAGAATTTGCCATTTAACAAGTCTTGACGAATTTGCACTTCTAAACTCAAATCATCAAACGCTTGCTGCGCCATATTTGACGTTGTGGTTTTGCCTTTATAGCTACTCGTGACCTTTTTACCTGCCGAATCAAAACTTAGATTATGCGTACGTCCAATACCTAAGAGCTTATAAGTGGTGCTCGCCTTAGAAGGTGTGACATTGTTGCCCATAATAGTAAAGGTACTACTTTGCGATGCACTTGCAACGCCGGCCACGCGAGCTTTCACATTATAGTTCCAAGTATTGCCTGATTTTTTGAGGGTACGAGTCGCGTTACCTTTGTATTTATTTTCAACAGTAAAACTATAATCAGCGGTCGAAGGCTGAATGGTTTTGGCGCTAGCCAGAGTAGGGGCGGTCATAGATAAAGCTCCGATAGCAGCGATACTAGCGCCTGTTATTAGCGTAGTACGTTTGTTGTTGCGTTGTTGCGTATTAATGGCAGTTAAAGAAGATAATACAGTCATGGATATTCCTTGATAAGTATACCGCTAATGAGTGGCAAGATTTTTATAATTTAACTTTCGATTGTTCGAGTTCTAGTTGTTTAACTTTTAATGATTCGTTTTTAACGATTCAACTTTTCATGTTTCGACTTTTAATGATTCGATGGTGGCCGCTCAGTAGCTATTAGTGTTTCTTTGTTATAGCTGATCCACTTTAAAACCGATACAGTGCTACTGGGATGAATTTTATGCAGCATCGAAAAGTGCAAAGCACACAGCAAGCAAGGAAAATTTGTACCAGTAGCACGGCAATATTAATGTATCGATTTTATTTCGAATTGACTATAGCACTAGATTGTCAGCTACTATAATGGTCATACCTTGTTACATTTTCAAGGTTTGCCCTTTGGGTAGACGTCTAGCTCTTGTAGTTGATGTTACCCAAAACAGGACAGCATTTAGGCTTAGTAACATCCTGTCAGCAAGCTTGCTGTTAACTTGGGATAAACCCTTTTTTATCTGCATTATTCTTGTAAATTTTTGGCCCACGCCCTTGAAGCGATATGCCTATGCCCCCACTTTTTGAAACAAGCTCGAAGCTTATTATTGAAGCGAGTCTATAATAGTGCGCCCATAGCGTAGTCAAAAACAAAAGCTGGACGGCGCTGCTATTATTGGACTGACATGGAACCTTTTATTCAAACAACTTTTGGAGTCCTAACGATGAATATTCGTCCTTTACATGATCGTATTGTCGTACGCCGCATAGAAGAAGAAACCAAAACGGCTGGTGGCATTTTATTACCAGGTTCAGCGCAAGAAAAACCATCACAGGGTGAGATCCTAGCGACGGGTAACGGTCAGGTTCGTGACAACGGTGAAGTCCGCACTTTGGATGTTAAAGTCGGCGATAAAGTTTTGTTCGGTCAATATGCTGGTCAAACCGTAAAAGTTGACGGCGAAGAGCTACTGATTATGAAAGAGTCTGATGTATTGGGTGTACTAGAAGGTTAAGTTTAGACTTTCATACCTTCTGCTCACTTATTTAAAACCTTTTTAAACATTAACAAAAATAATATTGGAGTAATTTGACATGGCAAAAGACGTAAAGTTTGGCATTGATGCTCGCACGCAAATGATGGACGGTGTCAACGTTCTAGCAAACGCAGTACGAGTCACTCTAGGACCTAAAGGTCGTAACGTGGTAATCGATAAGTCTTTTGGCGCACCGACCATTACTAAAGATGGTGTTTCGGTTGCCAAAGAGATCGAGCTTGAAAATAAGTTTGAAAACATGGGCGCGCAGCTCGTTCGCGAAGTCGCTAGCCGCACCAACGACGTTGCCGGTGACGGTACTACGACAGCGACAG
Source organism: Psychrobacter submarinus (assembly GCF_904846685.1). Taxonomy (GTDB): domain Bacteria; phylum Pseudomonadota; class Gammaproteobacteria; order Pseudomonadales; family Moraxellaceae; genus Psychrobacter; species Psychrobacter submarinus. The sequence goes on along the minus strand of NZ_CAJHBQ010000001.1, from coordinate 51,826 downwards.
TATTGGCTCAGTCTATCCTGCAAGAAGGCATGAAGTCAGTCGCTGCCGGCATGAACCCTATGGATCTCAAACGCGGTATCGACAAAGCGGTACGCGCGGCAGTTGAGCAGATTCATCAGTTATCAACGCCAGCGGACGACTCAAAAGCTATTGCTCAAGTAGGTTCTATCTCAGCGAACTCAGATACCAAAATCGGTGAGCTTATCGCGCAAGCGATGGAAAAAGTCGGTAAGCAAGGCGTTATCACTGTCGAGGAAGGCTCAAGCTTTGAGGACACTCTAGAAGTGGTCGAAGGTATGCAGTTTGACCGTGGTTATATCAGCCCATATTTTGCTAATAAGCAAGATAGCTTAACTGCTGAATTTGAAAACCCATATATCTTATTGGTTGACAAAAAAATCGGCAACATCCGCGAAATCGTGCCATTACTTGAGCAAGTCATGCAGCAGAGCAAGCCACTGCTTATCATCGCTGAAGATGTTGAAAACGAAGCCTTAGCGACCTTAGTTGTCAACAACATGCGCGGCGGCCTAAAAACTTGTGCCGTAAAAGCACCAGGTTTTGGCGATCGCCGTAAAGCGATGCTACAAGATATCGCTATCTTGACTGGCGGTACGGTCATCTCAGAAGAGATTGGCCTAAGCCTAGAAGAAACGACTCTTGAGCAGCTCGGTACTGCCAAAAAAGTCACTGTCGGTAAAGAAAACACCGTCATCGTTAATGGTGCAGGCGAAACCACAGCTATCAACGAGCGTGTTGACTCTATTCAGCGTCAAGTGGAAGAGTCTACCTCTGACTATGATAAAGAAAAGCTACAAGAGCGCATGGCAAAACTTGCTGGCGGCGTAGCAGTTATCAAAGTTGGCGCGGCAACTGAAACTGAGATGAAAGAGAAAAAAGATCGCGTTGATGATGCGCTACATGCCACTCGCGCGGCTGTCGAAGAAGGTGTCGTTCCTGGCGGCGGTGTTGCACTCGTTCGTGCGATGAAAGCTTTATCTGAGCTAAAAGGCGATAACGATGACCAAGACGCGGGTATCAATATCTTACGCCGCGCGATGGAAGCGCCGCTACGTCAAATCGTGACTAACTCTGGCGAAGAAGCGTCAGTCGTCGTCAACGAAGTCAAGAGCGGTAGCGGTAACTACGGTTACAACGCAGCATCTAGTGAATACGGCGATATGCTACAGATGGGTATCTTAGACCCTGCTAAAGTATCGCGCTCAGCGCTGGAAAACGCAGCTTCTGTTGCAGGTCTTATGCTGACGACCGAAGCGATGATCACTGATCTACCACAAAGCGATGACGGCATGGGTGCTATGCCTGCTGGCGCTGGTGGTGGAATGGGCGGCATGGGTGGAATGGGCGGCATGATGTAATCAGCCCTTTGACCCGTACTGCTTAGTACTGTAGCTTTTACGCTATAGTACACAGGAAATAAAACCCCGATAGGCGAGAGCTTATCGGGGTTTTTTGTCCTTATTTAATTCGCTACAAATTAAGAATTTACCTCATCTCTTCTAAATGTCCAAGTAGTATCATCAGACAGCTCATCGACATAATAATAACCTGCCAAATCAAACTTTTTGAGTTGTTCCGCTTTGGTCAGCTTATTGTCCGCGGCATATTTCACCATCAGTCCGCGCGCTTTTTTGGCATAAAAGCTAATCACTTTATATTGACCGTTCTTCTCATCTTCAAATCTAGGGGTAATAATCTGCGCGTCCAGTGCTTTCTTCTTAACCGATTTAAAGTACTCGTTAGACGCTAGGTTAATCAGTACCTTGTCATCGCTATCGGCCATCTGCTTATTAATAATATCGGTGATTTTCTCGCCCCAGAACTCATACAAATTACCACCGCGCGCGTTTTTTAGCTTAGTGCCCATCTCTAAGCGGTACGGCTGCATCAAGTCCAGCGGTTTTAACACGCCATATAGACCAGATAAGATACCCAAATGCTCGTTGAGATACAGCATGGTGTCTTTATCCATCTCATAGCTGGCAAGTCCAGTATAAACATCACCATCGAACAGATAAGCGGCAGGCTTGGCATTGTCCGAGTCATGCGGCATTTGCCATGCTTGATTACGCTCGCTATTTAGCTGCGCCAAATCATCGGAGATGCTCATAAGCTCTTGCAAATCCATCGGATCTTTGGTTTTAAGGGTTTTTATCAGTTGAGCTGAGTCGTCAATGAGGGCAGGCTGGCTATAATGATTGCCAAGGTTCAATGGTATAGCGTCCGTTTCATTTAAAGACTTGGCAGGGGAGAGTACAAAGTACATAGAGGCTCCTTTTTTAAGTATCGAGTAATTATCAATAAATAGGGCAAGCAAAAACTTAGCCAATTGTGATGTCAGTCATGGCACTACCATAGCATAAACCTATAGCGATAGAGGATAGGCATTGACTAAGTAAACCATCGGTGCGCTCAAAGCAGCAATATATGCAAAAAATAGAATGTATACACGGCTATTATTGTCAATAATTTTCTGATATAACAATAAAAGTTATAGCCCAGACGCGACCTCTAACTTTTTATTTACTTATGAGTCATCATTAAACAATGAAAGGTAGGGGATGATGTCTCTATAATAAAAACAGATGATGAAGATAGTATTATCATTTAGGGAATTGATAATCTTTGCTCAGTGCTTTACTTCACAGAGTACGAGCTGAGCAGGGTTTTTTTTGCGCCCACTATTTTATCACTCAATATAGCCATAAAGCCAAAGCTTGTGATCAGTCAAGTATTTGCATGTAAGGAGACGATATGAAAATCGGTGTTATCAGTGCAGACAGCACAACTGAGAGCCGCGTAGCACTAACCCCAGACGCGGTCAAAAAACTGCGTAGACATGGGTTTGAGGTCGTCGTTCAGTCAGGCGCAGGTCTTGCAGCCTATTATACAGACGACAGCTATCAGACGGCTGGAGCTGATATTGCTAGCAGCAGCGCTGAGGTGGTTGAGCAGTCGCAAATTATTACCACTATCAGTGACTTGCCAGCTGAGCTCACCGAGACGCTAAAGCCTAAGCAAATCGTCGTGGGTATGCTAGATCCTTACCGTAATACTCAGCTAGAGACTTATGCGACCAAAGGCGCGACTGTATTTGCGATGGAGCTATTGCCACGTACCTTGTCGCGCGCGCAAAACATGGATGTCTTATCCTCACAAGCCAACCTTGCCGGTTATAAAGCGGTACTCTTAGCAGCCAATGAGTACTCACGTCCTTTTCCTATGTTTATGACCTCAGCAGGGACAGTTAAGCCGGCCAAGGTGGTCATCTTAGGCGTTGGCGTAGCAGGCTTGCAAGCGATTGCTACGGCAAAGCGTCTAGGCGCTGTGGTTGAAGCAAGTGATTTGCGTCCTTCTGCACGCGAGCAAGTCGAGTCGCTTGGCGGTAAATGGCTAGATGTACCGATGAGTGAGGAAGAAGCGCAAAAGGCCAAAGCAACCGGCGGTTATGCATGGACGCCCTCAGAGCAGTATATGAAAGATCAAGCGGCAGTGGTGGATAAAGCGCTAAGCGGCGCTGATATCGTCATTACCACCGCGCAGATACCAGGTCGTGACGCTCCAAGATTGGTGCATAAGACCACACTCGATAAGATGAAAGCCGGCTCCGTGCTGATCGATATGGCAGCGGGCACCGGCGGCAACGTTGAAGGCGCAGTTGCTGAGCAAACCATCACTACAGATAACGGCGTGCGTATCGTTGGCGCGGCAAACATTCCGTCTATGCTCGCCGCGCAGTCCTCAGATCTTTATGCCAATAACTTAGTGAACTTTATCACAACTTTGATTGCTGAAGATGATGCGAATACTGACGCTGCACCGAACCAACTGGCACTTCATTTAGATATGGAAGATGAGATTCAAGGCGCGCTGGCAGTGACCCATGAGGGTCAAGTACGATTGGCGAAGCGCTAAGCGGCTGACTACTGAGTTACTCAGCTATGAGTCTTTGTTATATCACTAATGAATCTGTCAGTAACGAATAAATTTTAGGAGGATAAAATGATTGCCACTATTTTAGCAGCCGCGCCAGCTGGCGCCGCTATGGCTAGCACGCCATTTGTCGCAATTTTCACCGTATTTGTACTCGCGATCTTTGTGGGTTATTACGTGGTTTGGGGTGTGACCCCAGCGCTGCATACGCCTTTGATGGCGGTTACCAATGCGTTATCTAGTATTGTGATTGTCGGGGCGATTTTGCAGACCGTTGTTATCGATAACCAAGTGTTTACGGCGACGAGTTTGATCGGTGCTTTTGCGGTGTTCTTGGCCAGTATCAATATCTTTGGTGGCTTCTCAGTGACGGAGCGCATGCTGTCTATGTTCAAACCTAAACCCAAAAAAGCGCCAGTGGTAAAAACGGATAATGGAGGTGATGCATGAGTGATTTAACAAACTTTATCGCCACTAATGCGGACTGGTTTTATTTAGTTGGCGCTATTTTATTTGTCTTGACCTTACGTGGACTCTCAAGCCCAAAGACCGCTATCCGCGGTAACCGTTTGGGTATGGTCGCGATGGCTATTGCCGTTATCACCACTTTCTTCTTGGCCGAAGGTCCGATAATGTGGATGATCATTGGTGCCATGGTATTAGGCGCAGCGGTTGGTATTTGGAAGTCAAAAACGGTAGCGATGACACAAATGCCAGAAACCGTGGCTTTGATGCACTCCTTAGTTGGCCTGGCAGCAGTAGCGATTGCTTTGGCAACGGTATTACATTCTGATCAAGAGTACAATACGGTCACCCGCTTAGAGCTATTTATTGGCTGTTTCATCGGTGCGATTACCTTCTCAGCCTCGGTCTTTGCCTTTGGTAAACTTGCCGCAAAAAGCTGGGCAAAAACGGTTAATGGCGGCTGGGTTAAGCCCGTGCAAGCGCTATTATTTATCGCGATGCTAGGCTTTGGCGCAGTATACTTTGTTACTGATTCGCTCACTGCCTTCTACGTGATGACGGTATTAGCAATCGCCTTTGGTTGGATGTGGATTGCGCCAATCGGCGGCGGTGATATGCCAGTGGTTGTGTCGCTCCTTAACTCCTTCTCAGGTTGGGCTGCAGCAGGTATTGGTTTTACCTTAGGTAACTCGATGCTAATTATTGCAGGCTCACTGGTCGGTTCATCAGGGGCAATTTTATCTTATATTATGTGTAAGGCGATGAACCGCTCATTGATTAACGTTTTATTCGGCGGAATGGGCAGTGCAGCGGTGGCAGGCGGCGCTGATGACGGCGCGCCAAAGAACTATAAGTCAGGCTCAGCAGAAGATGCAGGCTTTCTTATGTCTAATGCTAGCGACGTCATTATCGTACCGGGTTATGGTATGGCGCAAGGCCGTGCACAGAATGCGGTCAAAGAGCTATACGAGCTACTAAAAGAAGAGGGCGTCAACGTGCGCTTTGCTATTCACCCGGTTGCCGGTCGTATGCCCGGTCACATGAACGTACTATTGGCAGAGGCTGACGTTCCTTATGATGATATCTTGGAGATGGATGAGATTAATTCAGACTTCCCAAGTACTGATGTGGTGCTCGTCATTGGCGCTAATGACGTGGTCAACCCATCAGCCAAAGACGATCCCACGTCACCAATCTTTGGTATGCCTATCTTAGAGGTAACCAAAGCGCAAACGGTTATGGTCATCAAGCGCTCAATGAGCACAGGCTATGCTGGTTTAGATAACAGTCTGTTCTATATGGATAAGACTATGATGATCTTTGGTGATGCCAAGAAAATGGTGGAAGAGATGGTACGCAGTATCAATGGCGGCGGTCATTAATTAGCTATTAGTACTTTTTAATAAGCATTTCCAGTAAAAAAGTCACTCCGGTGGCTTTTTTGCGTTATGGTATAGCGCCATTATTTCACTTATATAGTGAGTTCATTATAAAAACGACACAGCGGGACTGGGATGCTTTTGTTTAAATATTAGTTATGCAGCCTCTGTCTGCGTAGGCACAGCACGCCAGTAAAATTTATACCAGTTCCGCGGCTAAAAACCATATATCTATTTTATTTAGAATCGACTATAACACACAGAATAAACGCGAAAAGAGTTCCTTATGAATATGTTAATCCGTTTTTTTATTATGACAAGCTTACTCAAACAACAGCTCAAGCAGCAAGAAAAGAGTGATAATAAAACCCTAGATAGCGAGGCGTTAAGCGCGCCAATTGTTCGCCATTATCGAGTACTACCGCATGATATGGGCTTTCGCGATCACCTACCCAATTATCGGTACTTGTCCTTTATTGAGCTCAATATTACCCGTTGGCTCATGGCTTGTGTCCATCAAAAGGGTATTAAGCCTTTAAACTGGGTCATCGCTATGCAAGAGATGATCTATCTTAAAGAGATTAATTTTTTGGATAAAATGACGGTCAGTAGTGTACTTGCCGGCTGGGATAACAAGTATATCTACTTTGAAAGCCGCTTTTTTGTCAAAAGCCAACTGATGGGCGTTGGGATGACCAAGTTTGTACTAAAAGATAAGCAAGGCAATAAATGCGAGCCACGTGTGCTAGATATGAATGGTAAGAAGCTAAGCGATGTCATTGATAGTTGGAATCAGCACCAAGTCGCGGTTAAGTCGGCCAAGTCAGCATAGATAATGTCAAAAACAGCACGAAAAAAGCGTACTGACAATAACAGGGTAAAACAACTTGACTATAATCATTTGCTGAATTTTGGTAGGATAGAGCCTATCAAATCGCCAATACTAAGGCGACACTACTATTTCTAAAACGACTAAAAAAAGGTACCGTTATGACGCCACAAAAATTAAAATGGACAGACAGCTTAGATATCGCAATCGAGCTTTATGAAAAATTTCCAGAGACTGATCCGCAGTACATACGCTTTACCGATTTGCATCGCTGGGTGACGGAATTAGAAGGCTTTGATGATGATCCGCAGCGCTCAAACGAAGGTATTTTAGAAGCCATTCAGATGAATTGGATCGATGAAGCCGATTAATAAGATTTCTATCATTTAAGTCGTATTACTAATAATAACTCCAATACAAAAATAGAATAGGCAGCATTATGACATCACAAGTTAAAGAGCTATCGACAGCGATAGTTTGCAAAGGCATCAGTGCTCGTACCACTAACAACGCTGAGATTAGCCATGACACGGCTAAATTAGGTCGATTGTGGCAAAAGTTCTATCAAAACCACGTTAGTCATCTTGCTGAAGGTGAAGATATTTACGGCGTCTATTATAACTACGAGAGCGATGATTTAGTCGGTGCTTTTGATGTGGTCGCCAGCTGGAAGGTAAAGAGCGAGCCGGTAGAGGGAGAGGATGGCAATGAGAATGACAACGAAGATAATAGCAAAGACAGTAATGTTTTAAGTCCTGAGAATATTCTTAGCGCCGCTCATGGTAGCGATGTGGTCAGCGTCATAATCCCCGAAGGTAAGTATTTAGTATTCACCGAAGAGGGCAGAATGCCTAACACGGTCATGAATGCATGGGAGAAGGCTTGGGAGTACTTCCATGATCGTGATTGCGAGCATACTCGCACTTATAATGTCGATTTTGAGCATTATATTGGGGGTAATTTAGAATATGGGCAATTGGATCTTTATATTGGTATTGAGTGAGGCTATCATATCAACACTATAAGAAGTCTACTTTACTATAATAGACCTCTTGGATAAGTCATCGCTAGCCCTTGTAACTCCGTCAGTAAAAGTCAATGAACTGGTACTTTTGCAAGAGGTCTAATAATCTGCGCCGCGGCATCAATTGAGCTATCAGATGAGTGATTTTTAAGATGCTTAGGCGTGTAGCTTATGCGCGTATTGTTTAATAGGTAGCTACTCTACGATAGAAGCATTTATTCAGGTAAGTTGGATCAATGAGGCCGACGAAGCATTATTTATGCTTATTGATACAGTCATAAAAAATCCCCAGCTATATTTTTATTATAGCTGGGGATTTTTCCATTAGGAGTAATGTATCAAGGTTATCTATTCAATGCTAGTTAAAAAGCTTTAGTCACGCCAATGGTAAAGGTACGTGGTAGGTTTGGTCTAGCACCGTATGGCGTACGGCTCACAATAACTTGTTTGTCAGCGATGTTTTCAACCTTACCAAAGACCTTAGCATCATAACCGATAGGGTAGTGGGTAATAGCATCAAAAGTGAATAACGAGTCAGTCTCGCTACGCGGCTCATTAGTACGATTGCAGCCCACTGATTCACAAATGCCGCCAGCATATTTGGCAGTCAAGTAAGTATCCCAACCTGAATCCATCTCGATTCCGGCGCGTACACTGGCTTGATTTTTGGGCACTAGCGTTAAGCGATCGCCATCTAAAGTGTCTTTGTAGTCCTCGGCAAGCTCAGCTTGGGTGTAAGTATAAGTGGCATGCAGCGGAATACTGAATCCATCTCCATCAAAGCGAGTGCCAGCCATTAACTCAAGCCCTGCGATCACCGCAGAACCACTCTCTTTTTCGGTACCTGACGTTATGGCATCTGAGCCACTGCCGCAAGGCACGTTTTCTGTGCAGTTTCTGATTACAGAATCAAAGTCACTATAAAACCCAACGGCCTCAATATAATTGTTACCATCAATATAGCGCGTACCGATTTCATAGTTGATACTTTCTTCAGGATCCGTGTTGTCATCTTCGGACACTCCAGCACCTAATGGGCTGAAGCCTTTGTGGACCCCACCTATAAGCTGTACTTCATCATTGAGTTGATAGCTTGCGGATAAACCTGGCAAAAATATAGACTGAGTATTGCTCACGCGTGCTTGATTATCAGTATCAACACCGCGTGTCTCTTCAGTATCAATATACTCGTAACGCATGGCTAGGTTTAGAAGTAAGGGGTCAGTCACTTGCCACTTATCAGTTAGCCAAAGACTAGTTGCGTTGGCTCTTTCTTCGCGGTTATTACTGCCATTAGGGACTTTGGTGCTTTGATAAATTAAATTACCGTCTACCTGATTAAAAATATCGCTTGGCTGATAGCGCTCAACTTTGTCACGGTGATAGCGAGCACCTACATCAATATTGTGATCGCCATAGGCACTTAAAATGTCAGTATTGAAGTTCGTCTGAACACCGGTACTATAATAAGTGCGATCATTGGCTTTTAATTCGATACCTGCTAAATCCTCGGTACCATCTAGCTGCCCTTGGGTGATATTGCCTTCATAAAAATCATTGATTTTGTTATCATTGAGCTTATACCAGTTACGATGGGTTTTATTGTAATAAGCGGTAGTACGTAGCTCGCTATTATTATCCGTGATCCAGTTGTGCGTCAAGTTAAGTCCGGTATGTTCGTCTTGTATGTTATCAAGCGCAGACATCGGGTAGCGTCTGTTAGGATTTTTATTGAAGTCAGCATCTGTTAAACCTAAGTAAGTCTCATCACTAGATCTATCAGAATACTGTGCTTTGGCAAACAAACTATGCGCAGGATTGATCTGATAACGACCCTTTAGGACATAATCTTGATTGTCATAGTCGCCAATGTCTTTACCATCAATTTCTTTAAAGCCTTTGCCTCGTTGTTGCACAGTTTCAATTGAGCCTGCAAAGTCGCCTTCGCGTCCACCAGCATAAGCATGAACATCCACACCGCCACGGTCGTTGATTGAGGTCATCGCTTGACCGCCATTAGTGGCAGGAATAGGGGTTGATAAATAGTTAATAACGCCACCAGTCGTTTGCGGCCCATAACGTAGCAGCGGCGCGCCTTTTAGAATCTCAACACCTGACATACGCAGCGCTGTCGGATGATAGTAGGCGGCAGGGGCAGCATAAGGAGCGGGTGCGATAGGAATACCGTCCTCCATTAAATGCACTTTACTACTACGTCCACCGATACCAGCACGAATACTGATGTTAGGACGTAAGCCCAACCCATCTTCTTCAGAGACGTAAACCCCTGGCACGGTCTTTAAAACTTGGTTAATATCTGTAATGTACTCATTTTCTAACTGTTCGTTATCGACGTAATAACCAGAACCCGTCATCAAGGGCACATTGTCTTTACTACCGATAACAGTAATTTCGTCTAAGGTTACCGAGACTACTGATTCTTCGAGATTACCTTGCTGGGTATCAACGCTTTGCGCATAAACTGCCTGCATGGACAAGGCTAAAGTGGACAATAAAAATATAGTAACAGACTTATAAGGATGAGACATCGCACGGGCTCCAAAACGAAAACATAAAAATTAATGCTGCATTTTTGTAAAAACGAATATTAACAATAATGATTATCGTTTGCAAGCAGTAAGCAACATTTATATATCCTATTTTTAATGGATCTACCCAAATTTTAGTGGTTATCATCTTAAGTGACTGTTAATACAGGTTATTTATTAGGCTACAATAATACTTAAAACAAATAAAGGCAGCGCTAAACATTTAAGCGCTGCCTTTATTGTTGCTGTTTTATTAACGTCATTGATACGGTAGAGCCTAATCAAGCAACAAATTCTTCAAAATTCCCTCATAAATCTGCGCTAACCTGCCCAAATCATCAACTTCAACCTTTTCATCGACCTGGTGAATGGTGGCGTTACGTACGCCTAATTCAACAACCTGCGCACCAGTCGGGGCAATAAAGCGTCCATCGGAGGTTCCGCCAGAAGTAGATAAAGTCGTATCAGTACCTGTCACTGATTTAATCGCGTTTTGACAAGCGGAGACAAGCTTACCTTCTGGCGTTAAAAATGGATTGCCTGATAGTTTCCAACGGATATCGTAGTTGGCTTTACTACCAGCAAAATATTTGTCAAAGATAGCATGAGTTTTTTCTTTGAGTTCTTCCTCAGTCGTTTCAGTCGAAAAACGAAAGTTGAATACAGCTTCTAGCGTTTCAGGAATGACGTTGGTCGCGCCCGTACCACTATTGAGATTAGATATTTGCAAGGAAGTGGCAGGGAAGTAATCATTACCAGTATCCCATTCAGCAGCAGTCAGCTCAGCCAGTGCTGCCATTGCCGCATGAATTGGGTTACTGGCCAAATGCGGGTAGGCGACGTGACCTTGTTTGCCAGTGACCGTCAGCTCTGCGCCTAACGAGCCGCGGCGACCGTTTTTGATAATATCGCCAAGCGTATCGGTACTTGAAGGTTCGCCGACTAGGCAGTAAGTTATTTTTTCATCGCGCGCTTCCAAGGTTTCGATGACTTTCACCGTACCATTGATAGAGGGGCCTTCTTCATCAGAGGTAATCAGCATAGCAATTGATCCGTTATGTTCAGGATGATTAGCAACGAAACGCTCGCTTGCAATGGTAAAAGCCGCGATGCCTGTTTTCATATCCGCCGCACCGCGCGCCCATAGATAGCCATCCGCTATAGTTGGTGTAAAGGGTGGATAGGTCCAATTATTGACACCACCAGTCGGTACGACATCGGTGTGACCGGCGAAGCAAATCACAGGATGAGCCGCGCCGCGCCGTGCCCATAAGTTTTTGACCTCAGCATGTTCACCTGTTTTGTCTCTATCACCGAAGTACATAAACTCACAGTCAAAGCCTGCTTGCTCTAATCGCGCTGACAATATATCTTGACAGCCGTCATCATCTGGCGTAACTGAAGGACGCTCAAGCAGCTCAATGCTCAGATCTAGCGTGGCTTGTTGATGGTTTTGCGCTAAGACGTTTTTGTTATTATTTTCTGACATAAGAAACCTTGTACTAGAATTAATTTTATTAGAATAAACAATTCAACGGATAACTAACCTTCCTCAACAAAAGGCACTAAACCGTCACGGCGCATCCAAGTGGCGATAGAATAGCGCTGACGATGTGCAATTTGTACTTGATGTTGTAAGTCGCTAGCAAAGATAATCAAGCGATTGGCAACGGGCATAATGGTATGAGAGATACCGTGATTATCAACGAGCTCTACTGCGCCGCCGTCACCTGCCTCCCAATTGTCATTAAGATAAAACACCGCTGATAGCACCCGCTCATCACGCCCCGCAGGATTGTCGCTATGCCACTGATAGCCAAAGCCAACAGGGTAGCAGGCATAATGCGCCTCGCTGTGGCGAATCCCTGTAAATAGCGCACGGTTTAAAACATCAGCGAGCTTATCAATGCTTTGTAAATAATAGGATCCTGCTAAAAAGTGGTTATTAATCCAGCGGATTTTATCCCCGCGTATATGACTTAAACGCACGCCAGCTGTAAGATGAGCCTCTCGATAATCAACGAAACCGCTCTCTGCCTGCAAAGCGAGTAGAGCTTTGTCACTAAAGACATTATCGATAATGATAAAACCTTCAAAACTAAGCTTGTTTAGCTGCATATCGGTAAGCCTTTGTTCCCAATTGACAACAAAGTCAGCGGCTTGCAGAGTGGCAATATCTTGGACAAGTAGCAAGGTATTATCAGATTCTACTGGCTTATTAACAGTCAATTTATCCAAATCAGAATTCATCATCTCAGTATTACTATGAATCGTTGTCATCTTTTATCCTTATAATAAGCATAGTCAAACGACTTTTTCACCTTTCTTATTCAATGGCGAGTTACCGAAACCTCGTTATCTTTTATGCTGTCTATGCTACCATAGATGCAATTTTTCTTATTTAAACTTTTGAGACTATGAACTATAAACATGCCTACCACGCCGGTAACTTTGCTGATGTGGTCAAACACATATTGCTCGTACAACTCCTCAATCAGCTCAGCCAAAAGAACAAGCCTTTTTATGTGCTAGATGCTTATGGCGGGCGCGGACTGTATTCGCTCGCAAGCGAAGAGGCGCGCAAGACAGGCGAGGCCAAAGGCGGTATACAAGCGCTGCTTAAAAATGCCGATATCGATATGGAAAAAGCCCCAGCCGCTATTAAAGACTATATAGAAGGTATCAAGCAAGCACGCTTTACCTACGATAGCAAAGTCTATCCCGGCTCACCATGGTGGATTGCGCACCATGTCGAAAAGAACCCTGACGGCGGCGTACGCGGCGAAGCCTTTGAAGCCAAAGCGAGCGAGTATGACGCGCTTAATTATCAACTGCATAAGTTGCCCATTGGTATTCATCACCGTGATGCGTTTGAAGGTATCCGCGCGGTCATTCCACCTGCTGAGCGCCGTGGTCTAATATTCTTAGATCCTCCTTATGAGCAAGAGCACAAGGACTTTACCCGTCTGATTGACTTGCTTGTCGCCTCTTATAATAAATGGCCTCAAGGTACCTATGCGCTATGGTTCCCGATCAAAAACATCGAAGCGGTTGAGCTATTTTACAAAAAGCTAAAACGCACTGATATCAGACGTCAGCTGATCTGTGAGCTCAACATCTATCCTAACGATGTCGCGGTTGGTCTCAACGGTACGGGTATGCTTATTATCAATCCGCCTTGGCAGTTTGACAACCAAGCGCGCGAGATATTGCGATTCTTGCAGCCTGCGCTTAAAGTTGCTGATGCACCAAACATGACCCCTGATAGCGCGACCAATGTACGCTGGCTGGTCGGCGAATAAGGATAGGTTATGAGTATGGAGAACGGCATTAGTAATAAAGACGAAATTATCGATAATCAAGCTACTGGTGTTACTGAAAAATCAGCTGAGCTGCCGCTCAATGATAATTTAGGTCATATTAGTGATAGTGCCGCCACGCAGCCGCCTTATCTTGATGAGCATGAGTTTAACATTCGCTTAGCAGATAATGACGATTATGAAGGCCTCACCTTTGAAGTCATTGAGGCAGAAGGTGCCGAGGGTCAGCAAGTAGTGAGTCGCGGTGTCTATTTGGCCCCCAATTTGATTACCACCTTGTCGTTGTTGTCTGGCTTTTATTCGATTTTAGCGAGCACCAGTGGCGAGTTTTATAAAGCCGCTTTAGCGATATTTTTATCAGCTATCTTGGATGGTGCCGATGGACGAGTAGCGCGTATGCTCAACGCGCAAAGCCCGTTTGGTGAGCAGTATGACTCTTTAGCTGACCTGTTGGCTTTCGGTATCGCGCCTGCGATTTTGGTCTATAGCTTTGCCCTAGAGCCTTTAGGCCGTATTGGTTTAGGCTGTGCTTTTGTCTTTACGGCTTGCGGCGCGTTTCGTTTGGCGCGTTTTAACGTGCAAGTGGGCATCGTCGATAAAAAGTACTTTGTGGGCCTTGCTAGTCCTTTAGCGGCGATCTTAGTCACCGCAGCGGTCATGGTTGCCATTGACCACAATGAATGGGTGGGTCAATATGACACTTTAATTATGATTTTGTTCGCCGCTTGGGTGGTGATTTGTGGTTTGCTGATGGTTAGTAACGTTAAGTACTATAGCTTTAAAGAGTTCGATAAAAAGAAAGTGCCTTTTGTCGCTTTGATCGTTGCCGTTCTAGTTCTAAGTATTCTTATTTATGATATCCCTGTGGGTATCTTAGCTATCGGTATCATCTATGCTTTGTCAGGTATTGTGACAACGATAAAAGCAAAAATGTAAAACTTAGAAACAATTAAAATAAAGCCGCTTACTATTTAATGATAGTAGGCGGCTTTTTTGGTTTAGATAAGTGCGAGTACTTGTTGGAGCTGCTGGCGTAGATTCTTTGGATCTATTGGTTTATGTAGGACTAAAGGGTTTATCGCTTTAGTAGCTGTAAATAGCTGCGGCGTCGTATCGGCAGTCAAGATGACAAACGGCGTCAAATGGGCAGAGTCACTACTTTGTCTAATCGCAAAGATAATATCCTCACCAGTTATGCCATTAGCTAAGCGAAAATCGGTGATGACCATGTCAGGATGACACTTATTAAAAGCAGTTACTGCCTCCTCAAGCGTCTGTACGGCAACAGGCTGACAGCCCCAAGATCCGAGGAGTAATTGCATTGACTTTAGCACCGCATCATCATCATCAATGATTAACACAACCTTTTGTTTGAGATGATCGATAGTCGTATTATTATCTAGATTCCCATCATTAATAGGCTGGCAAGTTGGGAGCACAATCGAGAACTGCGATCCGACACCAATACTTGACTTGACGTCGAGCTCAGCTTTTAGCAGTTGCGTCATACCTTTGACGATAGCCAAACCCAGACCCAATCCTTGATCTGTCGTTTTGTTACGCTCTATCTGATAAAACGATTCAAATATCTGTTCCGTTTCATCAGCAGTCATGCCGCTTCCTGTATCCCAAACACTAACGCGACAATACGTTATCAAGATAGATTGATTTACTATTGGAGATTTGCGTACGCCAACGACTATACCGCCCTCATTGGTATAGCGTATGGCATTACTAATGAGGTTTCTGAGGATAAGCGCGATCATAGTAGGGTCAGTCATAACCCAAGTACCTTTGGGTGTATAGCGTAGGGATAAGCCTTTGTTATCAGCCTGAATCCCAAACTCATCGATCAGATTCTGAATAATACTATCAAGATTGGTAGCAGTATACTGCGCGGTCATCTGACCGGACTCAATGTGCGCGTAATCTAATATCGTATTGAGCATCTCTCGACTAGAGTGGCTGGCAGATTTTGCATAGTCGACTATCTGCGATTGATGAAGATCAAGGTCAGTATCAGCCAATGCTTCGATGAATAGACTTAGCGCGTGGACAGGCTGACGCAAATCGTGACTGGCTGATGCTAAGATTTTAGTCTTCGCTAGGCTTGCTTCTTCGACTTGGCGAGTTTTTATTTGCAGTTGAGCAATCAGACTCTCGTTTTCTATATAAACCAAAATCGCCTTCAAGGTATTAATAGAGGTATGGCGAGCAAAGAAAATATCAAAGAACAATAGCCCAATGACAGCAAAAGCTAAAATGATGAGTCCAGTATCGGTCATATAGCTCAACAAAAAAATCCATACAAAAACACTAGGTAGAGCGTAGGCAATATAAACTCGCCAAAACGTTGCCAAACATGAGATGCCACCACTTAACAGACCCAAATGCAGTCCTAGCAGGACTATTACTTGCGTTGAGTTTTGGATGTTAGTCGTAAAAGCTTTACCAATAGCCAGTGCCCATAGACAGGCAATGGCAAGTGCACAGACAAATAACACACTATAAGCGGCGTAGTTAGCTAGATAATGAGCATGACTCACAGAAGTCGCCGCACTTAGAACTGGCATTTGAGTATGGTCTGTTTCTATAGGCTTGTCAGGCGCATTAAGCTTATGAAATAAAGCTTTTATTTTTTCCCAGTGGCTCCAGCAAAAGGTAAGAATAATACTATGAAATACTATCCAAACAACGACTAAAGCATTTGTAGCAAGCAGCATCATTTCAGGCGTATGGAGCAGCATAACGGTAAAGACTATAATACCCAAGATCATAGCCGACGAAAATAATATAGCAAAACTGATGAATATATTTTTTAAAAATTTAAGACTAAGACTCTCTACCCGCTTTAGTATTAGTTGAGTGATCTGCCACAATGACCCTAAAATAATCGCCTGATAGACTATCCAGAATATATTGAGTATCTTTTGATTGTTACTGAGATCGTAGGTGATGTACATCGTTGCCACAAAACAGAGTGCTGTAAAAAGCGTGCCTAACAATGCTAAGGGTAGATATCTATGAGCCAGTTTGGTCTGCTCTGCTAGTACTAGTTTGGGATCATAGTGGTTTGGGATAAGGCTAGGTAGAGCCTCTATATCGTCTTTAAACATAATCTATGACCATACCTTTTCAAACTATAGAGGAGTATAAAAAATACTAATAAAGATGATAATGAGCCGATTAGGTAAGATACCCTGCTTGCTGCGCTGCAATGATAATTTTGGTGCGATTATTGACTTCAAAATGCTTCATTAGTGTAACGGTATAATTGCGTACCGTATGCTCACTAAGAAATAGTTTGTCAGCGATATACTTATTACTATGACCTTCAGCCATAAGCCCTAACACCTCTAATAATCGAATACTAAGCAGCGACTTGGCTTCTGTAACCGCTGGCAGGGGTATAGCGGTGACCTGACTACTCGTATTTGACACATGCAATTTTAGAAGCGATTGTACCGTAGTGCAAATAACCGCAGGATCTGTATTTTTGTTCAAAAAACAACTGGCCCCTAATGCCAGTGCCTTGTTGATATCTTGATGGTTACTAAGTGCCGATAGCAACATAATACGCGCTTGTGGCCATTTTTTTTGCAAAATACTCATGCCGTCAATGCCATTGAGTCCTGGCAGACAGATATCCAATAAGATCACATCTACTTCTACATCTAGTTCACTCACATCGCTAATTTTCTCAATTTCAGTAATATTTGCTTTTATTTTACTTTGTAAAATAAGACGTAACCCTGCGCGAAACAAAGCATGGTCATCTACTAGCAATAAACTTTTTTTGGCTACTTCTTCAGTCATATTCAATCTATTCTCTTTTCGTTTTACTCACTCATCGTGTCACAACCGATAAATCAAATGCTATGCCCTTTGACTCAAAAGAGCCTATACCGTCTGTCTTCATATTTGACCGTTCATACTTAATAGTATATTTGTACTATTACAAAAACCTTATCCATAGCTTACACTAAGATTACAAGATATAACATACAGAAATAAAAGGGAATAATCATGTTAAACCATGTCTATCGTGTCATCTTCAATCGCTCAACGGGCTGCTATATGGCAGTGAGTGAAATCACTAAATCGGGCGGCAAGTCAAGTCGCTCAACTCAAGTAGGTACTGTTGGCGCTATCCCAGCAACTACTACAGACAAGTTATGGCGTCGCCAAGCGATAGCGGTGGCGATAGGCAGTATCTTAGGACTGACAATGATGAGCGCTCAGGCAGAGGTCTGTATACTTGATTCTGGTAACTCGACTGGCAGCAGCACCGCTACTGGTGGTTTTGCTTTTGCTTGTGGTCTTGACAACGACGCCTCAGGCGGCTTTAGCTCAGCGGTGGGTGATTCTAATACAGCCTCAGGTAGCTTTAGCTCAGCGGTGGGTGATTCTAATACAGCCTCAGGTAGCTTTAGCTCAGCAGTAGGACGTAATAATACAGTCTCAAGTGATGCCAGCTCAGCGATGGGTCTTAATAATGAAGCCTCAGGAGTTTATAGCTCAGCGCTAGGGAACCGTAATACATCCTCAGGTAGCTTTAGCTCAGCGATGGGTAGTTTTAATTCAGCCTCAGGCATCGATAGCTCAGCGGTCGGTCGTAGTAACACAGCCTCAGGTCCTGATAGCTCAGCGATGGGTAGTGTCAACGAAGCCTCAGGCATCGATAGCTCAGCGGTCGGTCGTAGTAACACAGCCTCAGGAGGTTCCAGCTCCGCCGTAGGTTATAGCAACGAAGCTTCAGGTGGCTTTAGCTCAGCGTTGGGTTATCGCAACGACGCCTCAGGTGACTTTAGCTCAGCGATGGGTCGTTCTAACATAGCCTCAGGTACTAATAGCTCGGCGGTTGGTTTTGAAAATGAAGCTGGAGATTTTAGCTCAGCAATAGGTAGTTTTAACGAAGCCTCAGGTATATTTAGTAGCGTAATGGGCAGTAGCAGTGTTGCCTCAGCTACGGGTGCGACAGCAGTTGGTAGTGGTAGAGAAGATGGCCTAGTAGCTATCGATGGCGCGATAGTTCAAGCAGAGTTTGCAGCAGCTACAACAGATATAGAAGTTGATGACGAAGGTCGACGCTTCAAATTAGACACTAATAATGATCCCATATTTGAGTTCGCAGCAGCAGATTATGAAGACTTAGGCATAGGCGCAACCGCGAGTGGTATTCGCGCAACAGCGGTTGGCAATACCTCAGTCGCAAGCGCTCGCGATAGCATCGCGATGGGTACAGGATCAACAGCTAATATTGATAATAGTATTGCACTAGGCAGCCAAAGCGTTACTACAGTTGATGCAGGCGTACAAGGCTTTGGTGCAGACGCTAGAACCACACCAGTATGGCAATCAACGCTAGCGGCAGTGAGTGTTGGTAATATTAGTGATGCTGATCCTGCCAATTGGCAAACCCGTCAAATCACAGGCGTCGCCGCAGGGACGACTGATACTGATGCGGTCAATGTGGCACAGCTACAAAGAGTAGAGACGAACAGCTTCTCTCAAGCACAGAACCTAGCCTCTGCCTTTGGTGGTAATGCCGCGTTCAACATGAACGGCACTTTCCAAGCACCGACCTATCGTATTAATAATACTAATTATAACGACGTAGGTTCAGCATTCACAGCCGTTGATGGAAGACTGACTGACTTGCAAGGACAAATTAATAACATTGAACTTACACCAGGCCCACAGGGTGAACAAGGCATTCAGGGTGAACAAGGCGAACAAGGAATCCAAGGTGTAGCAGGTCAAGATGGCGCTAATGGTGCAATGGGTGTTCAAGGTGAACAGGGCATTCAGGGTGAACAAGGTGAACAAGGTGAGAGAGGTTTGCAGGGCGTAGCAGGTCAAGACGGTGCTGACGGTGCAACGGGTGATCAGGGCGAACGCGGCCTGCAAGGAGAGCAAGGTATCCAAGGTGAAACTGGTGCTCAAGGCGAACAGGGTATTCAAGGTGAACAAGGCGAGAGAGGTTTGCAAGGCATAGCAGGTCAAGACGGTGCGGACGGTCAGGATGGTGTAATGGGCGCTATGGGCGCTCAAGGTCTTCAAGGTGAGCGTGGTATCCAAGGTGAGACTGGTGCTCAAGGTATTCAGGGTGAACAAGGCATACAAGGCGAAACTGGTGCTCAAGGTATTCAGGGGGAGACTGGTGCTCAAGGCGAACAAGGCATTCAGGGTGAGCAGGGCGAGAGAGGTTTGCAGGGTATAGCAGGTCAAGATGGTGCTGACGGTGCAACGGGTGCTCAAGGTGCCAAGGGTGATCAGGGTGATCAGGGTGAACGAGGCTTGCAAGGCATTCAGGGTGAGCAAGGTATTCAAGGTGAACGCGGTCTGCAAGGAGAGCAAGGAGAGCAGGGTCTACAAGGTGAGCAAGGCGTAGCAGGTCAAGACGGTATCGACGGCGCTGATGGCTTAAATGGTACTAATGGCGTTGATGGTCAAGACGGCGCAATGGGTGCTCAGGGTATTCAGGGTGAACAAGGCATTCAAGGCGAAACTGGTGCTCAAGGCGAGCAAGGTTTGCAAGGCGTAGCAGGTCAAGACGGTGCTGATGGGACTGATGGCATTGATGGTCAAGACGGTGCGATGGGTGCCCAAGGTGTTAAGGGCGATAAGGGTGATAAAGGCGAATCTGGCATCAGTGAAGAAGCTAGAGCTGAACTAGTAGAGCAAATCGAAGACAGCCAAGCTCGTTTCTTTAGTGTCAACGGTTCTAGTGATAGCGAAGATGCAGGTAATTATAATGGTAACGGTGCGACAGCTGATGGTGCGATTGCTATTGGTGTTAATACCAAATCTGCAGGTACTAACAGTATCGCCGTAGGAACAGATAGCATAGTCACGGGTGATCAATCTACTAGCGTCGGCAAAGGCAACATTGTCTCAGGCGACCGATCAGGAGCGTTTGGCGATCCCAATATCGTAGGTGGCAGTGCTAATTATGCCGTCGGTAATGACAATATCATTGGTGATACGACCAGTAATTCAGTAGTCTTAGGTAGCAACGCTACCGTCGGTGCTACAGGAGCAACAGCTAACAATAATGGCACCCCAACCTTTACTGATACAACGGACGCCTCAAACTCTGTTGCTATTGGTGAGTCGGTCAACGTGCAGGCAAATAATGCAGTGGCTATCGGCTCTAATAGTAGTGTGACTAATAGCAATTCGGTAGCACTTGGTGCTAACTCACAGACTAGTGCGGATAATACCGTCTCAGTAGGTAACGCAAATAACCAGCGCCGTATCACCAACGTTGCAGCAGGTATCAATCCGAACGATGCAGTTAACGTCTCTCAGCTCAATCAAAATCGTGCTGAAGCCTTTGGTTATACAGATAGAAGAATAGATGATCTCGAAGGAGAAACTCATTCAGCCGTTGCTGGTGCTCTCGCCTTTGGCGCTCTACGCTATCCTAATGTCCCAGGCAAAGTAAGTGTTGGTCTTGGTGGCGGCACATGGGAAGGAGAGTCTGGTTACGCAGTAGGTATAGGCTATACTACATCAGATGGACAGTTCTCCATTAGCAGCGCCTTTGGAGGCAGTGGCAGTCAAAATGGTGGTAATGTCGGCGTCAGTTATACCTTTGACTAAATAACCTTTAAATTAATAAGTAGAATAAGCAAGCTTACCATCAGAAGATAGTAAGCTTGCATTAGCTTTTAATGGAGTAAAAAGTGATAAGGTAAAACATGAATATTAAATTCTTTTCACAAACCCCTTGACCCAACTTTAAACATGCGTATAATGCCACCCAGTCGAAAGGGAAGGCAGTTTGATTTATCACACAGCCATAGATTGAGAATAGAGCGTTTAAAACAATTTAAAAATAAACCCTTGACACCAAATAATAAGCGTCTATAATACGCACCTCGATAAGAGATAGGACAAGACAGAGACTCATAATTTTAGTCAAATCAAGTTCTTAACTTAGCGAAACAAATTATAAAAAGAGTTGACAAACTAATCTACTATGATAAGATAGTCGGCTCGCTAGATAGCAAAGAGCCTAAGGGTTTGAAGCAAATTTAGCAAACAAGATATTAGATTAAATCACTGACTGGACGACAGCAGTGGAACACTATTTAAAAGCGAAACTAAAGAACAACTTGTGTGGATTTTTGCTGAGATAAGAATGCTAAAAATAAAGTTGGTTTGAACTTCTTTTCGGAGTTTATACTAACTATAAAAATTATCATTTAATCAGCAGAAAAACTCAAAGTTAATTCATTACGAACATAATTTTAAGCAAATGCTAGATTAGATGAGCCAAGATTAGAAGTCGTCTTACTATTTATAGTGAAGACTTCAAGCAAGATTAAACTGAAGAGTTTGATCATGGCTCAGATTGAACGCTGGCGGCAGGCTTAACACATGCAAGTCGAGCGGAAACGATGGGAGCTTGCTCCCAGGCGTCGAGCGGCGGACGGGTGAGTAACACTTAGGAATCTACCTAGTAGTGGGGGATAGCTCGGGGAAACTCGAATTAATACCGCATACGACCTACGGGAGAAAGGGGGCAACTTGTTGCTCTCGCTATTAGATGAGCCTAAGTCGGATTAGCTAGTTGGTGGGGTAAAGGCCTACCAAGGCGACGATCTGTAGCTGGTCTGAGAGGATGATCAGCCACACCGGGACTGAGACACGGCCCGGACTCCTACGGGAGGCAGCAGTGGGGAATATTGGACAATGGGGGCAACCCTGATCCAGCCATGCCGCGTGTGTGAAGAAGGCCTTTTGGTTGTAAAGCACTTTAAGCAGTGAAGAAGACCTAACGGTTAATACCCGTTAGCGATGACATTAGCTGCAGAATAAGCACCGGCTAACTCTGTGCCAGCAGCCGCGGTAATACAGAGGGTGCAAGCGTTAATCGGAATTACTGGGCGTAAAGCGAGCGTAGGTGGCTTGATAAGTCAGATGTGAAATCCCCGGGCTTAACCTGGGAACTGCATCTGATACTGTTAGGCTAGAATAGGTGAGAGGAAGGTAGAATTCCAGGTGTAGCGGTGAAATGCGTAGAGATCTGGAGGAATACCGATGGCGAAGGCAGCCTTCTGGCATCATATTGACACTGAGGTTCGAAAGCGTGGGTAGCAAACAGGATTAGATACCCTGGTAGTCCACGCCGTAAACGATGTCTACTAGTCGTTGGGTCCCTTGAGGACTTAGTGACGCAGCTAACGCAATAAGTAGACCGCCTGGGGAGTACGGCCGCAAGGTTAAAACTCAAATGAATTGACGGGGGCCCGCACAAGCGGTGGAGCATGTGGTTTAATTCGATGCAACGCGAAGAACCTTACCTGGTCTTGACATATCTAGAATCCTGCAGAGATGCGGGAGTGCCTTCGGGAATTAGAATACAGGTGCTGCATGGCTGTCGTCAGCTCGTGTCGTGAGATGTTGGGTTAAGTCCCGCAACGAGCGCAACCCTTGTCCTTAGTTACCAGCGGGTTAAGCCGGGAACTCTAAGGATACTGCCAGTGACAAACTGGAGGAAGGCGGGGACGACGTCAAGTCATCATGGCCCTTACGACCAGGGCTACACACGTGCTACAATGGTAGGTACAGAGGGCAGCTACACAGCGATGTGATGCGAATCTTTCAAAGCCTATCGTAGTCCAGATTGGAGTCTGCAACTCGACTCCATGAAGTAGGAATCGCTAGTAATCGCGGATCAGAATGCCGCGGTGAATACGTTCCCGGGCCTTGTACACACCGCCCGTCACACCATGGGAGTTGATTGCACCAGAAGTGGTTAGCCTAACGTAAGAGGGCGATCACCACGGTGTGGTTGATGACTGGGGTGAAGTCGTAACAAGGTAGCCGTAGGGGAACCTGCGGCTGGATCACCTCCTTATAGACGGCATTCGCTCAGCAAGAATTCACAACAAGTTGTTCTTTAGTTTAGATTGTTTATAAGCCTAACAGGCGGATAGATAACAGGCGTTGTCATTGTAAGTTACGCATACTGAAAATCCTATTTAAAGGATTTTCCTTGCGAAGCTAACAAAGCAGTGCTTTGTTTAAACGCTTCTCAGGCCTGTAGCTCAGCTGGTTAGAGCACCGTGTTGATAACGCGGGGGTCGGCAGTTCAAGTCTGCCCAGGCCTACCATTATTTAGGTACAGTGCTTAAAACAGTTAGAAACGCTCAAGCGTTAGCAAGACTTATAGAAAATTGCCTTTAAGCAATTTTCTCTTGCGAGCCTAGCGAAGCAGTGCTTCGCCCGAGCGGCTCTCAGGGGCCATAGCTCAGTTGGTAGAGCGCCTGCCTTGCACGCAGGAGGTCAACGGTTCGACTCCGTTTGGCTCCACCACTCTTATAAACAAGCGAAAGCAAATAAGTATAAATAGAACTAAGTAATCGTAGATGATTATTTACTTCTGTTTTATACAGAACCTATCATCTGACGAAGAGATAGGAACTATTTAAAAACATAGATATGAGTCTGGGTTAGCAATAACATTTCACGTGTTATTGCTAACCTGAAGATTAGCCTTTTAACGACATTGTTGTTATCCCAAGGGCTAATCTTCAAAGTAAAGAGAACTGAATCAAGCGTAAACATAGGTGATATCGTTATAATTGCGACAAACAACCATGTTAAGAACTGGATTTATCCAGTAGTAAAATACCTCGAATTACTTCGAGGCTACTTTTACTACTAATAGAGATAAACTTAACAATTAACCAAGACTACTTGGGGTTGTATGGTCAAGTAATTAAGCGCACATGGTGGATGCCTTGGCAGTCAGAGGCGATGAAAGACGTGACAGCCTGCGATAAGCTTCGGGGAGGCGGCAATATCCTGTGATCCGGAGATTTCTGAATGGGGAAACCCACCTAGCATAAGCTAGGTATCTTATACTTTGTATAAGAAGCGAACGAGGGGAAGTGAAACATCTCAGTACCCTTAGGAAGAGACATCAATTGAGATTCCCCAAGTAGCGGCGAGCGAACGGGGAGAAGCCGATTATCTTTAGAATAGAAGAACAGCGTGGGAAAGCTGACCATAGTAGGTGATAGTCCTGTATTTTAAATTCTGAAGATAACATATTAAGTAGAGCGGGGCACGAGAAATCCTGTTTGAAGATGGGGGGACCATCCTCCAAGGCTAAATACTCCTGACTGACCGATAGTGAACCAGTACCGTGAGGGAAAGGCGAAAAGAACCCCTGTGAGGGGAGTGAAATAGAACCTGAAACCGTGTGCGTACAAGCAGTGGGAGCACTCTTGCAGTGTGACCGCGTACCTTTTGTATAATGGGTCAGCGACTTATATTCTGTAGCAAGGTTAACCGTTTAGGGGAGCCGTAGGGAAACCGAGTCTTAATAGGGCGTCATAGTTGCAGGGTATAGACCCGAAACCGAGTGATCTATCCATGAGCAGGTTGAAAGTGCCGTAACAGGCACCGGAGGACCGAACCCACTGTCGTTGAAAAGCCAGGGGATGACTTGTGGATAGGGGTGAAAGGCTAATCAAACTCGGTGATAGCTGGTTCTCCCCGAAAGCTATTTAGGTAGCGCCTCGGACGAACACCATTGGGGGTAGAGCACTGTTTCGGCTAGGGGGTCATACCGACTTACCAAACCGATGCAAACTCCGAATACCGATGAGTGATATCCGGGAGACACACAGTGGGTGCTAACGTCCATTGTGGAGAGGGAAACAACCCAGACCGCCAGCTAAGGCCCCAAATTCCTAGTTAAGTGGGAAACGAGGTGGGAAGGCATAGACAGCTAGGAGGTTGGCTTAGAAGCAGCCATCCTTTAAAGAAAGCGTAATAGCTCACTAGTCGAGTCGGCCCGCGCGGAAGATGTAACGGGGCTCAAACTAGGAGCCGAAGCTGCGGATTTGAAAATTGTTTTCAAGTGGTAGGGGAGCGTTGTGTAAGCCTGTGAAGGTGTGTTGTAAAGCATGCTGGAGGTATCACAAGAGCGAATGCTGACGTGAGTAACGATAATGGGTGTGAAAAGCATCCACGCCGGAAGATCAAGGGTTCCAGTCCAACGTTAATCGGGGCTGGGTGAGTCGACCCCTAAGGCGAGGCCGAAAGGCGTAGTCGATGGGAAATCGGTTAATATTCCGATACTTGTTTATGATGCGATGGAGGGACGGAGAAGGTTATGTCAGCCTAGTGATGGTTATCTAGGTGAAAGGATGTAGGCTTGCAGCTTAGGTAAATCCGGGCTGCTATATGGTCGAGATCTGATAGCAAGTCCTACTTGTAGGACGAAGTGGCAAATACCAGGCTTCCAGGAAAAGCTTCTAAGCGATAGTCATAAACGAATCGTACCCTAAACCGACACAGGTGATCAGGTAGAGAATACCAAGGCGCTTGAGAGAACTCTGCTGAAGGAACTAGGCAAAATGGTACCGTAACTTCGGGAGAAGGTACGCTATTGGTGGTGATAGGACACGCTCCTTGAGCTGCTGGTAGTCGCAGATACCAGGCTGCTGCAACTGTTTATTAAAAACACAGCACTCTGCAAACACGAAAGTGGACGTATAGGGTGTGATGTCTGCCCGGTGCTGGAAGGTTAATTGATGGGCTTAGCGTAAGCGAAGGTCTTGATCGAAGCCCCAGTAAACGGCGGCCGTAACTATAACGGTCCTAAGGTAGCGAAATTCCTTGTCGGGTAAGTTCCGACCTGCACGAATGACATAATGATGGCAGCGCTGTCTCCAGCAGAGACTCAGTGAAATCGAAATCGCAGTGAAGATGCTGTGTACCCGCGGCTAGACGGAAAGACCCCGTGAACCTTTACTACAGCTTTACATTGAACTTTGACCTGACTTGTGCAGGATAGGTGGGAGGCTTTGAAGCAGACACGCCAGTGTTTGTGGAGCCATCCTTGAAATACCACCCTGGTCATGTTGGGGTTCTAACTCAGGCATCACAATGCCGAGGACAATGTATGGTGGGTAGTTTGACTGGGGCGGTCTCCTCCTAAAGAGTAACGGAGGAGTACGAAGGTGCGCTCAGACCGGTCGGAAATCGGTCGAAGAGTATAAAGGCAAAAGCGCGCTTAACTGCGAGACCCACAAGTCGAGCAGGTACGAAAGTAGGTCTTAGTGATCCGGTGGTTCTGTATGGAAGGGCCATCGCTCAACGGATAAAAGGTACTCTGGGGATAACAGGCTGATACCGCCCAAGAGTTCATATCGACGGCGGTGTTTGGCACCTCGATGTCGGCTCATCTCATCCTAGGGCTGAAGCAGGTCCTAAGGGTATGGCTGTTCGCCATTTAAAGAGGTACGCGAGCTGGGTTTAGAACGTCGTGAGACAGTTCGGTCCCTATCTACCGTGGGCGTTGGAAATTTGAGAGGATCTGCTCCTAGTACGAGAGGACCAGAGTGGACGAACCACTGGTGTTCGGGTTGTCATGCCAATGGCATTGCCCGGTAGCTACGTTCGGATGGGATAACCGCTGAAAGCATCTAAGCGGGAAGCCCACCTCAAGATTAGATTTCCCTAAAGAGCCGTTCAAGACTAGGACGTTGATAGGCAGGGTGTGGAAGCGCAGCGATGCGTGTAGCTAACCTGTACTAATTGCTCGTTTGGCTTGACCATACAACACCCAAGTGGTTTGTAGCTATCTATCAGAACTTGGTTCTATAGTTAGACAAGCATTATATCGATATCACCTTTATCCTTGATTCAGTTAGGATAAGTGATACTTATTAAAAGTCACACAACAGACTCATATCTAACCCCCTTTGCTGACGACAATAGCACGATGGCACCACCTGATCCCTTCCCGAACTCAGAAGTGAAACATCGTTGCGCCAATGGTAGTGTGGCTCCGGCCATGTGAGAGTAGGTCATCGTCAGCTCTCTATACCCTAAAAGCCCCCGACATATAAGTGTTGGGGGTTTTTTTTTGGTATATTTCTACAAAAAATTAGTATACTCTTTCTTAGTTTGAGAACTAAGGAACAATAGTGAAGGCTAAATTAGCAGGTATTCAATACTTAGGTGAAAGTGGTATTACCCAAGAATGTAAGAAAGCAGTCATAAACCTAGTACACGCTGGTGAAAGAATAGAAGAGGTCAAAATACTCACCTTTGAAGAGCCTTATTCAAAAGCTCACGCTTTATTGCTAGCCCTTGAGTATGATATTCAGATAGTCATTAAAGGTGGTTTTGCTTCTGATTATAATGGAGAAGGGCCAAAAGGCTATGCTTTCGTTTTAAACTTGTTGGCGCAATATACGGATAATATAGATGAATATATCGTTCCACAGAGGATTTTTGAGCGCATATCTAGCTCAAGCTTAACCGTTAAAGACTTAGAATATATCAATAGTATTGGAAAAGTTCGTCCTGTTAGATGGTATGAGTTTATTCAATTCAGTAACGAAAATAGAAACAACGTTTTTAGTGAGTTTCCTCTTACTATTCCTATGGCTTTAATCGATCCACGTCTTATTGAACAAGCCTTAGAGTTTGAAACAAATCCCGACAACGCAATTATGAATGGATACCGAAAAATTGAATCTATTGTTAGAGAGCGTACTGGCTTAAATAACGAAAGCAGCACTAAGCTGTTCGCAAAAGCTTTTCAAGGTAATGACCCGGTTTTATATTGGAAGAATTTAGATTCAGGTGAGTCTAAAGGAAGAGCTTCTCTATTTACTAATGTTTTCATGGCTTATCGCAATAATCGTGCACATCAAGAACCCAAACATAATTTAAGCGATGATATTCGAGAGTTTATGCTAATAAATCAGTTATTTATTTTAGAAAGTGAAGCAGTAGAGAGATAATTGTAAGCCTAGGAGAAAAAATTGGGATATCATTCAGATTTATCGATTTCTATGCACGAGTCACCTCAGCTTAGTGGTCTTAACAAATCGATATGTGCAGATTGTGTCTTAGACAGTTCATTAGCTAATTTAGTTGCTACCAATCTTAGTTCAAATTCATGCTCCTATTGCGGCGAAAAGAATGAAGAAGGTGATTTGATAGCCGCTCCATATAATGTAGTGATGGAACGGATATATGACTCAATATTTCAGCATTATGCAGACGCGCAAGACGTAGGTATGCCATGGGTTGAAAAAGAATGGTTAATATCAGAAACTAATATATCGGAAATTATTTGGGATTTTGATCCTGGTTGGTGTGGAGAGTTTTGCGAAGATTTAATCAATAGCTCTGATGCAAGTCTGTATTTAGTAGAGCATGTCAAAAATGACTGGTCTGTTGAAAGTTCATCTTCAGCATTATCATATGGTTGGTCAGCTTTTAAGAATCAAGTTCTATACAAGACGCGCTATTTATTCTTGTCTGAACCTGAAGATGAATTTTCTTCTGGTAGACCAGATTATATTCCTGTTTCAAATATGCTCAATGCTCTTGGAGCACTTTGTAATGCAGAAAAACTAATTACTATTATTCCTGCCGGAACCGAGTTTTATCGAGTTAGAGTTAATACTCAAGAGGGAGAAGAGTTTAAGAAGTTTTCTAATGTTGGTGTCGCACCAAAAGGAATAGCTAATGCTGGTCGCATGAATCCAGCTGGTATTTCTTATTTCTATCTGGCTTATGAACAAGCTACAGCTGAAAAAGAAGTGATCACAGATGCGACAGAATGGTCAATTGCCAAGTTTAAATTGTTAAAAGATATTCAGGTTATAGATTTTGTTGATCTACCTAGAATACCGAGTATTTTCGAGCCTGAGAAGTATGACGTTAGGCAAAATATGTTGTTTCTTCATTCGTTTGTGGATGAGTTAACTTTACCTGTTTCAAAGGATGGTAGAGAGCATGTTGAATATGTACCGACCCAAATTGTATCTGAGTATTTTAGATTTAGATTCCAAACTGAAAATGCACAGCCTATTTTAGGGTTACGTTACCATAGTGTAAAAAACCCTGCTGGTGTTAACATTGCAATATTTGATTCAGAGAATGCCTCACTACAAGAACTTTTTGAATTAGTATCTATTAAAAGAACCTCTAATAAACTATTTGTGAGCGATCAGTAAAGCGGTTCATTCAGTGATTGAGGCTGTATGTAAAGGTTGCTTCATTTTATAAAAAAAGCCCATATTAGCAAACTAATACGGGCTTTAATTTTATATAAAGTATTCAACAAATTAACCTAACAGTTAAGCCCCTTCACCAAACTTACCACTTTGGAAATCAGTGACGGCTTGCATGATTTCTTGCTGACTGTTCATAACAAAGGGACCGTATTGCACAATCGGCTCGCGTAGTGGGCGGCCAGTGATTAAGATCACTTTAGTGTCTTCTTGGCTGTCGGCGGTAATGGTCACGCCATCAGTATTATCATCATTTTTCAAGATAGCCATGTTTTTACTCGGTACGATTTCGCCTTCAATGTCTACCGTACCGCGATAGACAAAGGCAAAGGCATTGTGATCGGCTGGAATCGCTTGGCTAAAGCTAGTCCCTGCGGGTAGATGAATATCCAAATACGTCGGCTCAGTAATGTCGCGGGTGACTGCACCTTCTGCGCCATGCGATCTACCTGCGATTACCGTAACGTCTACGCCATCTTCAGTTGTGTATTTAGGCAAGTCCTCACTTTGAAAATCTTTATACCAAGGGTCATTCATTTTATCTTTGGCAGGTAGATTAAGCCACAGCTGAAAGCCTTCCATCGCGCCGTCTTCTTGTTCCGGTAGCTCTGAGTGGATTACGCCGCTCGCCGCTGTCATCCACTGCACGCCGCCGTTTTGTAATAGCCCTTCGTTACCCGCGCTATCACGATGACGCATACGGCCTGTAATCATATAAGTAATGGTTTCAAAGCCGCGATGCGGGTGATTGGGGAACCCTGCGACATAATCATCTGGATTGTCACTTTTAAAGTTATCGAGCATCAAGTAAGGGTCGAGGCGCTGTTGCAGCTGCTGCGTCAGTACGCGAGTGAGTTTAACACCAGCGCCGTCTTGGGTATCGACCCCAGCAAAAAGCTGCTCGATTTGACGCGATTGGGTCACAATATCTTTTTTACTATTCGCTACAGTATAGTGTATTAAATATAAAAATGTTATAAGATAAAACATCTCAACAGATATACTCAATTATCATGACTTACTCACTAGATTATCGCAAACAAGTTCTTAAAAGCTTAGCAGATGGCATGACCTTTGCCGAGGCAGCCTCTTTTTATGACATTAGTCCAACCACTATTCAAAAGTGGAAGAAACGGCTGCATAGTAAGAGCACTCGCAATGTTACGCCATCAAAAATACCGGATGATGCACTACGCAAAGACGTTGAGCGTTACCCTGATGACTATCACTATGAGAGAGCAAGACGGTTCAACTGTACTGCCCCAGCCATTTGTGAGGCTTTAAAACGCCTAGGCATCAGTCAAAAAAAAGACCTTAGAGCATCCAAAAGCATGTCCAATAAAAAGAGCGGCGTATCAGAGTAAGCTTGATAACTTTAAACAGCAAGGTTACCCCATTGTGTATATGGACGAAAGCGGTTTTGAAAGCCAGACCATTCGTCCTCATGGTTATGCACTGATAGGCAAACCCTGTATCGACAGCTACAACTGGCAAGGTAAAAAGCGAACCAACGTCATTGGGGCTCTATATGAAAAGATGCTATTTGCACTGGATTACTTTGAACACAACATTAACAGCGGCATATTCTACGATTGGTGCAAACACACCCTAATCCCAAGCCTTAAAACCAAATGCGTGATTGTCATGGATAACGCTCGGTTTCATAAAAGTAGACGTATCCAAAAATTACTGAACAGGCATGGTCATCGTATTCTATGGCTGCCGCCGTACAGCCCAGACTTGAACCCTATTGAGAAAAAATGGGCTCAAGTGAAGTTTCTACGCCAAGGGTGGATGGAAAATGACTTATCCAAATTATTTTATGATGTTTGTCCTAGCCATAACACTTTTGTTTTGAACTGACTATAGTTATTGTTTAATAGCTATTGTTTAATAATTACTGTTCAATGATTTTGTGCCAGTCTCTGGAGATTGCCGCCTTTTTTTATATTGCGCTGACGTTTTGATTCGACCTGTTTTAAACTGGTTTTTTTAAACTGATATCTTGAGCTACCTTTTAGGAGTCCCTCATGTCCCTTAATTTTAATGACGCCAAAACCACCGCAGAGGTTTTGACCACCGCACTGCCTTACATTCAACGTTTTGTCGATAAGATCATCGTCGTCAAATACGGCGGTAATGCCATGACCGATCCTGAGCTTGAGAGCTCTTTTGCTCGTGACATTGTGCTGCTAAAGACAGTTGGGCTACATCCCGTGGTCGTACACGGCGGCGGCCCGCAAGTCGATACCTTACTCAAAGAGCTCGGACGCAAATCAGAGCGTATCGATGGTATGCGTGTCACGGACAAAAGCACCATGGATATCGTCGAGATGGTGCTTGGCGGCGGCGTTAATAAGTCGATCGTCAGCCTCATTAATAAACACGGGGGCCGCGCGATTGGCCTGACCGGTAAAGACGCCAACCTGATTCATGCTAAAAAAATGCTCATGCAAAAGGTCGATGATGATGGTGTTGAGGCACCTATCGATTTGGGCTATGTCGGTGATGTAGTCAGCGTCAACAAAGACGTGATTAACATGCTCATCTCCTCCAACTTTATTCCCGTTATTGCGCCGCTTGGTGTCGATGACAATGGCGATACTTATAACATCAATGCTGACCTGGTCGCAGGTAAAGTGGCTGAATTCTTGCAGGCCGAGAAGCTAATGCTACTTACCAATATCAAAGGCGTATTAGGCCGTGATGGTAAAGTAGTTACTGGCCTGACACCCAAAAAAGTGGATGCCATGATAGAGGATGGCACCATCTCAGGCGGCATGATTCCAAAGATCGGCTGCGCTTTAGATGCGGTGCGCAACGGCGTCAAAAGTGCGGTTATCGTTGATGGCCGTGTACCGCATGCGACGCTTCTCGAGATTTTCACTAATGAAGGCGTCGGTACACTGATTAGCCGTGAAGTCGACTCAGCCATGAGCTAGCGCTAATAAAGGATGACGCTACTATGTCACTAATCATGTGGTGTGTGCTTTTTATTTTAGAAAGTCTCTATTGTTGGTGGATCATAGGTTATGGCGGTGCCAAATGGATCGAGGGCTGGAAGTCGTTTTTTATGATTGAGTGGTTTGCCCTTGATTGGACTGCAGAGCAAATCAGACTTTATGTCCTCATCATTTGGCTGTTTAGCGTGATTTGGTTTATCGTAGGGGTAATAAAACCTGAGCTTAGATTTTATTAAACTCTCATTAAGGTCAGGTCATTAAGGTCAGGTTTTATTGTAGTCTCGTGCTACTGCGACAGTATTTATAGTGTCTACAGTGAGCGGTGAGCGCTTTAAGCAAAGGCTTTGTCAAACTCATCCGCGTCAAAACCGCAAAGTAGAATGGGCTGCTCATTATGCAGCCCTTCTACAATTGGGCGCTTAATCATACTTGTATTTTCGAGTAATAAACCGATAGCTGTGTTGACATCAGCGTCTGCGGCCTGCTTTTGCTCATCAGTTAATTTCCGCCATGTGGTTCCGCGTTTGTTTAACACCTTATCTAACCCTAATAGATCGACCCAACGTTGCACACTATCTTTATCGATGCCTTGTTTTTTATAATCGTGAAACGTGTAGTCGATGTTTAAGTCGTCTAGTTTAGTAAAGGCCTTTTTCATGGTGCTGCATGATTTGATACCATAGATAGTGATTGTCATCGTTATTCCTTATATTATGCTTGCTTAAAAATTAAAACTTTGGTCTTTTAATACTGCGCTATTATTACCCTAGCCCATCGCATTTTTTCCCAATTTGCGCTATTCTAGCGTATCTCATTTTACTAATTATTTGTTTTTAGAACTTACACTCCAAAACGTCAATAAAAATATCTAACTTCGAGCCAATTATGAACCACGCTGTGACCTCTGACCACTCTACCCCTAATAATAACGCTACTTCAGCCGCCGATAATACGCTTTATCAGCCGCAGCTGATCGAAACGCAGCAGCAAGCCAAATGGGCAACAGATAAGCGCTTTGAAGTCAGCAATGAGCCAAGCGACAAACCTAGCCGCTATATGCTATCGATGTTCCCTTATCCGAGCGGTAAGCTGCACATGGGTCATGTACGTAACTATACCATCTCAGACGTGCTGAGCCGTTATTATCGCCTTAAAGGCTTTGAAGTCATGCAGCCAATGGGCTGGGATGGGTTTGGCTTGCCAGCAGAAAACGCAGCCATTGCCAATCAGACGCCGCCTGCCAAATGGACGTTTGAGAATATTGATAATATGCGCGCGCAGCTTAAGCTGTTAGGCCTGTCGATCGATTGGTCGCGCGAGTTTGCTACTTGTAGTCCTGAGTATTATCAATGGGAGCAGTGGCTATTTTTGCAGCTGTATAAAAAAGGCTTAGTTTATAAGAAGCTTGCGACAGTGAACTGGGATCCAGTGGATAATACTGTCCTTGCCAACGAACAAGTCATCGATGGTAAAGGCTGGCGCAGTGGCGCACTCGTTGAGAAGCGCGATATTCCGATGTATTACTTCAATATCACCGAATACGCTGATGAATTACTCGATGACTTAGATCAGCTAGAAGGCCATTGGCCCTCAGAAGTACTGACCATGCAGCGCAATTGGATCGGTCGTAGTGCTGGTATGGAAGTGCATTTCCCTTACGAGCTTGAAGGCCAAGAGAGTACCTTAGATGTATTTACCACCCGTCCTGATACCTTGATGGGAGTCACTTATGTCGCTGTTGCAGCTGAGCACCCATTAGCGAAATATGCGGCTGAAAAGGATGAGGTCATCGCCCAGTTCAATGCATTGTGTAAAAAAGGCTCAGTTGCCGAAGCCGACTTGGCCAAAGCAGAGAAGATCGGTATGGATACTGGCTTAACCGTTACCCACCCACTGACTGGGGAGGCGCTGCCAGTTTGGGTCGCTAACTACGTGCTGATGAGCTATGGCTCAGGCGCGGTCATGGCAGTACCGGCACATGATGAACGCGATTATGAATTTGCGACTAAATACGACTTGCCAATCAAACAAGTCATCGACGTCCCTGCCGGTTATTTTGATGCGGCAAAAGCTGAGGCCGAAGCCGAGGGCGGTGAAGTTAACCTCGCCTATACTGAGCGCAATACTTTAGTTAACTCAGGCGAGTTTGATGGTATGGATTTTGAGCAGTCTTTTGCAGCGATGCTTGAGAAGCTCGAGCCAAAAGGCCTTGCCAATAAAAAGATTCAGTTCCGTCTGCGCGATTGGGGCGTCTCTCGCCAGCGCTATTGGGGCTGCCCGATTCCGATGGTCAACTGCGAGCACTGCGGTACGGTGCCGGTAGAAGAGCAAGATTTGCCAGTCGTACTACCGACTGAGGTCGTGCCTGATGGTCGCGGTAATCCGCTCAAAAATATGCCTGAGTTTGTCAATACCAGTTGCCCTAAATGCGGTAATCCGGCAGAGCGCGAGACCGATACCTTTGATACCTTTGTCGAATCCAGCTGGTACTACGCGCGCTTTGCTAGCCCCAACGACAACCAACACATGGTCAATAAATCAGCCGCTAACAAGTGGCTACCGGTTGATCAATACGTTGGTGGAGTTGAGCACGCAGTGATGCATCTGCTTTATGCGCGTTTCTTTCATAAGCTCATGCGAGATGAGAATTTAGTCTCAGGTGATGAGCCTTTCAAGAACTTGATGACGCAAGGTATGGTACTCGCTGGCACCTTTAATCGTATCAATAGCGATGGCAGTACGACGTATTATTTCGCTGATGATGTCGATATCGACTACAACGAGCGCGGTCAACCGATTAAAGCGACACTTAAAGCAGATGGACAGCCTGTAAATATTGGCAAAATCGAGAAGATGTCAAAGTCTAAGAATAACGGCGTCGACCCGCAAACCACTATCGATCAATACGGCGCGGATACGGTGCGTTTATATACTCTATTCACTGCGCCTGCCGATCAAACCCTTGAGTGGTCAGATGATGCGCTCAAAGGACCTTATAACTTTGTCAAAAAAGTCTGGCGTCTGGCTCATGATCATATTAACGCTGTAAGCGCGTCAAACTTAGCGCTTGCTACTTTAAATGATCAGCCGTTAACTACCGATAATCTAAGCCGCGAGGCCAAAAACCTACGCCGTAAGACTCACGAGACAGTAGGTAAAATCGATAACGACTTAGGCGAGCGCTTGGCATTGAATACGCCAGTATCGAGTCTTATGGAGCTTGCTAATGAGCTCACAAGCTTTAAAGCCAACGGCGAGCAAGACTTACAAGTGCAGCATGAAGCTTTGATAGACTTGCTCATTATGCTCTCGGTCTATGCGCCGCATGCTGGCGAGTATTTACTTGAGCAATTAGGCGTGGATACACTAACGATGAGCTACCCTGCTGTCGATGAGAGTGCCTTAGTACAAGATACGATCACTATGGTGGTGCAAGTGAATGGTAAGGTACGCGGTAAAATGGACGTCGCGCCTAATAGTGACCCTGAAGAGCTTAAAGCTCAAGCACGCAGCATCGATAGCGTCGCTAAGTTTCTTACCGGCGAGATCAAAAAAGAGATCGTTGTCCCTAATAAGTTAGTGAACATTGTCGTTGTTGGCTAGTTTATTTTTTAACTACAAGTGATGTTTTTGGCTTTTTATGGCGATGAAGGATGAAGGTTATGGCGTATCAACAGCAAAACATGCAGTCAGCACGTAAGAACAGCTTAGGTACGCCTGCTAAAGGCAAAAGCCTTGGTAAAACGCTAGCCACTTCTTTGTTAGCAGTACTACCTATGATGACGGTGGTGACGACAGCGACTAGCCTTACGGGCTGCGGCTTTCATCTGCGCGGACTGGATGCGCCTTTAAATTTTGAAGTCGAAAAAACAGCGGTAGTGATTGAAGATAATCGTCGCTCGTTCCCATTGAAGTTGCCACTAACTAGACGCTTAGAGACTTTGGGAGTAGACGTCGTTGATGGTATGACGATGATTGAAAACGCCGCCAATAGCAAAGCCAATAACACCGATGCCGAAAAAATCGCCCTTATAAAAGTAGACAATTTACGCTTTCGGCGCTATGAGCTAGTAGGCGTCTTAACAGAGATACGTTTGGTACTCTCTGCTGATGTGACCTATGACACTTATCAAAATGGGCAGCCAGTGACTTTGACTAATCCTATCCAAGTGGAGCGCAGCTATCAGTATAATGAGGCATCGGTCAGCACTGACGATCAACAAGGCGATCAGATCCGCGATTGGCTCT
Organism: Psychrobacter submarinus; assembly: GCF_904846685.1. Lineage (GTDB taxonomy): Bacteria > Pseudomonadota > Gammaproteobacteria > Pseudomonadales > Moraxellaceae > Psychrobacter > Psychrobacter submarinus. The sequence continues at coordinate 15,031 of NZ_CAJHBQ010000001.1, read as the reverse complement.
ACGATAGTCTTGCGCGCCGTATTACCGATCAGTATGTCGCTGTCAGCTTACCCAAAGTGTCGCCCAATACTAGTAAGGCTCGCCAAACCGCACCTATATTAGAGCACTCAGCGCCCTCGACCACTGTGGTGACTACCCCGACCTCTTAACGTTTTAAATGAACGCTTTAAGTGAATACGTTGAATTGACACTTTGAACTGATACCTTTAATCCTCACTTCCAATCAGCAACTGATGGCTTATCTTTTATGCAGCAGACCTTTATCCAAGCCTATCCTAAACTGCTGCAACCTTCAGTAGCTGTAGCGGGTTTGTGGCTGGCGCACGGTGATGAGCCCTTACTGCAGCAATGGTTAATTAATGCGCTGCGGCCACATTGGCGCGAGCAAAACTACGCCATCAAACGCATTGAGCTCATATCGGTGAAGTCTTGGCAAGAGGTGTTGTCTGAATTAGGTAGCCAATCGCTCTTTGATGATGCCAGCGCGCTCATCGTGACGGGCAATCATAAGCCGGATAAAGCCACTATCGCCGAGCTTGAGCAGTTTGCTATCGATGCACAAGCCGGCGCTCATAGTCATAGCTTATTATGGCTAACGCCGAAACAAGATAAACGCAGCCAAGCCAGCAAGTGGTTTGCGCCTTTTGCCAAGTATGGCCAAGTTATCGATGGTAACTTATACGATGAGCGCGCGCGTCAGCAGTTATTGCAAGTACAAGCAGAGCAATTCGGCCTACGTCTTTCGCAAGAGGCTTGGCAATTATTGATGTCGCACACCGAGCATCACCTACTCAGCGCTTATCAAACCCTTTGGCGCTTATCCTATCTGTTCGCTCCAAAGTTATCTGAAAATAATAACGACAGTCTCAGTCCTACTACCGACAATCGTAATAGCGACGCGGCCAGTCATAAGAACCTAGCTCTAGGTATTACTGACTTGCAAGCTGCTTTAGTCAGCGATGCGCAATTCAGCGTTTTTGACTTATCCGATGCTATGCTCACAGGCAATAGCATGCAGGTAGCAAAAATCATGTTTCAGCTACAAGCTACTGATGAACCAACGACTTTGGTACTTTGGGCAATAGCCAAAGACATGCGGTTGGTCATGGCGCTAATGGATGGACAAGATCCGCAAAGCTTAGGAATCTGGCGTAGTAAGCAAGGCTTATACAGCCAAGCTTGTCGTCGTCATTCCCTTGCGCAAACCGCCGAGTGGCCGGATTTGCTATATCGCTGTGATCAGGCCATCAAAGGCCTCATTCGTCAGCCTGCTTGGGAGCTGTTATTACAAGCTGCGCTTGAGCTGTCAGGGAAAAAGCTCTTTGCTGCTTAATAGCTTACTCAAATAATGACTTACACCTTTTAATAAAGCCTTTTTTATACCCTCTTATGTTGCAGCTACCCCGCTTTTCCTTAACCTTTCGCAAACTAATAACCATTTCAATTTGCCCCTGAAGTCTTTACTATAGTCAAAATTGTTTTGATGGTAAGTGGACTTTGAGCATGGGCAAAATCACCAAAAAATCAGCTATAAAATGGGGCATTATCGCCTTAGTTGTGCTTGCACTTATTGTGCTGGCTTACAGGACTTTTCAACCCAAAGAAGAGAGTCCTAATTACATTACCGCCACCGCTGAGATAGGTGATATCGAAAACAACGTCATGGCGTCCGGTAAAGTCAAGGCGCTTAACACCGTTGACGTTGGCGCGCAGGTGTCAGGAGAAGTCAAACGGCTGTTCGTGGAAGTCGGAGACGAGGTTAAGCAAGGCGAGCTCATTGCCCAAATCGATCAAGTCACCCAAAAAAACAATCTAAGCAATGAGCAAGCCAGCCTCGAGCAAAGCGAAGCCGCCATTCAAAGTGCTGAGGCTGAGCTACTGAGTCGTCAAGCCAGCCTAAAGAGCGCTTATGCTGATCTGGCCAGCCGTCAATCTGAGTACAAGCAAGCCCAATCTGACTTTGCGCGTCTCAAGGGCTTAGTCGCTATCGATGCCATCTCGCAACAGGAATATGATACTCAGGCCACCAGTGTGGCAACCGCCAAAGCCGCGGTTGATAATGCTCGCGCCGCTATCGATACTGCCAAAGCCGCTATTACCACCACTCAAGCCAATATCAACAGCCAACGCGCCGCCTTACGTAAAGCGCAAACCAACGTCAGTACCGCTGTGGAGGATTTGAGCTACACCACCATTCGCGCGCCGATATCAGGTACAGTGGTCTCTATCACCACTGAGCAAGGCACTACCGTTAACGCCAATCAAACCGCGCCTACGATTGTGACCTTAGCCGATCTCTCAACCGTACGCATTAACGCGCAGATCTCTGAGGCCGATGTCATCAACGTGCAAGCAGGCATGCCGGTGTATTTTAATATCATTGGTAATCCTGACCAAAAGTATGACGCTACCCTAAAAGCTATTGAACCTGCGCCCGAGAATATCAGTGATACCAGCTCTACTGATGCTGCTATCTATTATATCGGTTACATCGAAGTGCCAAACACTGAGCGCCGCTTTCGTATCGACATGACCGCACAGGTTTATATCGTTATTAATGAAGCTAAAAACGCGCTGCTTGTTCCTTCTGCTGCCCTACAACCTGCTAAAAACAGTAAAAGATCTACTGGCGACTCAAGTACTGATACTGATGTTTCTACTAGCGCAGGCGTGGTTCGCGTGCTCAAAGACAACGGCGAAGTCGTTGAACAACGCGTTACCGTTGGCATTAACAACCGCGTTAACGCCCAGATTTTAAGTGGATTAAGCGCAGGCGATGAGGTGATATTGAGTGAAGAAAAAGCAGGGGGTAGTCAAGGTGGTAGAGGAGGCCCCCCTTTTTAACAGGTCATGTTAGCTAACGTACCAGTTAAGGTACTTAGATTCAGTTAGCTCCAGTGCTGTTGAACGTCTTGCAACCTTTAAGCTTAGAGCACTATAACTTTTAGACCCTTAGTGATTTTCTGATTTGATAATATAGGTCGTCGTATTCATGGATCCCCTAAAAACCAATGCCAATAGCGCAGCAACTACGCCGCTGATGCAAGTCAAAGGCTTGATTAAAGAGTTTCGTGCAGGCGAGCAGACGATACGCGTGCTGCATGATATCGACCTCACTATTCATCAAGGCGAGATGGTCGCTATCATCGGGCAATCTGGCTCTGGTAAGTCTACTCTAATGAATATCTTGGGTTGCTTAGATCAGGCGACAGCAGGTGACTATAAGATTTATGGACAGCCTGTCAGCCGGCTTGATGCCGATGAGCTGGCGAAATTACGCCGCGAGCACTTTGGTTTTATCTTCCAGCGCTATCATCTGCTTGGCGATATCAATGCTCGCGATAATGTCTCTGTGCCAGCCATTTATGCGGGTATGGATGGGCAGGCTCGCAGCGAGCGCGCTGAACAGCTACTGTCAGATTTAGGTCTTGCGGATAAGGTCAATAATCGTCCGAATCAGCTCTCAGGCGGTCAACAGCAGCGGGTATCAATCGCTCGCGCGCTAATGAATGGCGGCGATATTATCTTAGCTGATGAGCCCACAGGGGCGCTCGATAGCAAGTCAGGCGAAGATGTCATGGCCATCTTGCATGACTTAAAGTCGCAAGGTCATACCATTATCATGGTCACCCATGACCCCGGTCTTGCCGAGCAGGCTGAGCGCGTCATTGAGCTCAAAGACGGCTATGTCATCGAGGACTATCGTACCAAGCATTATCAGCAAACGGCAGTTGATAATAGAGTGCAGCCAGAGCCTATACTCAACAGGCATCGTAAAGGCAAGATAAGTAGCTTTATTGATCGTTTGTTTGAAGCTTTTAAGATGTCCCTGCTCGCCATGCGCGCGCATAAAATGCGTACGCTTTTGACGATGCTCGGTATTATTATTGGTATCGCTTCGGTAGTCTCAGTCGTAGGGTTAGGTAAAGGCTCACAAGAGCAGATACTGGCCAATATTAGCTCATTGGGAACCAACACTATTACCGTAATAGACGGTTATCCATGGGGCGATCCTAGACGTCAGTACAATGACGACAATCTCACGCCTGAGGATGCGCAGGCGGTCGCTGATCAGCCTTATGTGACCAGCGTTAGCCCGCAGCTTGATAGTAACATGAGTGTACGTTATCGCAACGTACAAGAAGCAGCTAGCGTAAGCGGCGTCGGTCAAGACTATCTTGACGTTAGTGGTGAGACGTTATCCCAAGGCCAAGGCTTCGATGAGCAAAGCATCTTAAAACGCACGCAAGATATTATTATCGATGACAATGCTAAGCAGACTTTCTTTGCTGATGTTGATAACCCTATCGGCGAAGTCGTGTTAATCGGTAGTGTACCCGGGCGAGTAATTGGCGTATTGGAACCGAACAACAGTGGTTTTGGCGGTCAAGTAGAGTCGCCTACCCTTTATATGCCTTATACGACCATGATGTCACGCTTAGTAGGTAGTCCCAATATTGAGCGTTTCGTCGCTTTAATCGACGACAGTATCTCCTCCTCCGCTGCTGAGTCTGCCATCTCCACCCTTATGGAAGGTCGTCACGGTACCGACGATTTTCGTATTCGTAACTCAGACTCTATTCGTCAAACGATTGAGTCAACGACAGGCACTATGACCTTACTTATCTCATCCATTGCTATCATCTCCTTGATCGTCGGCGGTATTGGGGTGATGAATATCATGCTAGTTTCAGTCACTGAGCGCACCAACGAGATCGGCGTGCGTATGGCAGTCGGCGCTCGTCAAAGCGACATTATGCAGCAGTTTTTGATCGAAGCTATCTTAGTCTGTATTTTAGGCGGCTTATTGGGTATCGGACTTGCCTTTGCTATCGGCGAGCTTATCAATAGTGTCGCTGGTGATAGCTTTAAAGTGATTTATTCCCCAACTTCTATCATTGCCGCCTTTGTTTGCTCAACTTTAATTGGCGTCATTTTTGGTTTTTTACCAGCGCGTAATGCGGCCAAGCTTGACCCAGTGGAAGCGCTGTCTAGAGATTAGATCTGTACTTATTGTTAAGCTCAAAAGATATAAACATTTCTAATAAAGTTGGTTAGTTTAAAAAATCTATAAAATTTACGCTCAAATCATAATTTTTGTTCCTCATGGGGTTGTAATTATCGCAGGAATATATATAATGTGCTCTCACGTTTAGGGATACAAATTATCTAGATGTGAATGAGAGAAAGCTTTGCGAATTACTTAATGTTTAAACTTAAGTTGCTAGCAAAGCTTAGTATAACCTTAGTTTGGATACGTAGCTTTTAGAATTTACGAAAATGTAAATTCTCTTGAGAATCTAAAATTGCAGTGCAATTTTTTAACGTCTCTCAGGACCGATAGCTCAGTTGGTAGAGCAGTTGACTTTTAATCAATTGGTCCCGCGTTCGAGTCGCGGTCGGTCCACCATTTTTAGTAGTACGCTTATTAAGTATTCTGCCCTATTCGGTATTAGCTTAATAAGTTTGGTTTTAAATAATTTTCCTCTTTCAGGAGATTATTCTTGCAGAGCTAAAAAAGCAGTGCTTTTTTTAGTCAGATATCGTTAAGGTATCAAGTTTTAGGAAATCCTATTTAAAGGATTTCCCTTACGAAGCTAAAATTGCAATGCAATTTTTTCACGCTTCTCAGGGCCGATAGCTCAGTTGGTAGAGCAGTTGACTTTTAATCAATTGGTCCCGCGTTCGAGTCGCGGTCGGCCCACCATATTACAAAAGCCCCACTACTTTTTGGTAGTGGGGCTTTTTTTATTTGTTTATGAGCTGCTGACTACTTAGTTAGTACTTTTTAATGCGTACTTTGATTAAGGCGTTTTGACTCTCTTACGAGCAAACCTAAGCTTAGGTATCGTGGTACTCAAAATATTCCTAAACGAGGTCTTACGGGGCTGCTTTGGTGCTCTGTCTATAAGAAGATCAAAGTCCTTATCATTGATTTTGACCCTTTTATCATGAGCCAGTAATACCACTGCTGGCTGCAATGCTTTGATCTTATTTAAAGAAGCTCGATAAGCATTAGGTAGGGTAATCAGATAAGGCGATACAAACTTATCTTTGATACTCAATATGAGATCTGCAGTGTAAGCTTGCTTGGTCTGCGCGTGCCATAATGTCAAGTCGCGATCTGTATGCCCAGGCGTCTCCAAAACCACCCAGTCTTCAAAGTTTGGTATCGGGTCACCCTCTTCAACCTCAACATCAACTTTTAAGATAGGATCATACCAAACGTTAGCGATCGACTTTCCTTGCCTATTGGCCACATAATAAGTGAGCGCTAAATCGTTCAGATGCGAAACTCTGCCTAACACTCCTTGATACCAAGCTTTATCAGCTTTTGCACTGACTACCTGGCAAGCCGTTTTTTGTTTTAACAACTCAGCCCCGCCAGCATGATCAGGGTGCATATGAGTGACTACAACCGTTTTGAGCTGATCGATAGGACGCTCCAGGGTATCTGTAATGTAGTTCAAAACGCTATCAACATCACATCGACATCCTGAGTCTAGCAATAACAACTTATCAGGATAGACGGCCATATAAGTGGTCTGAATATATCCCTCTATTGCTACAATATTTATTAAATCCATTATTAAACCTTAAGCCTGATCCAATCAGACTACTCCTATCAATAAATACAATCTTACTAGGGCGTGTTGAACATTCGACCTTGGCACTGACAGAGACTATTTTTTAGGCGATTTGCAGATAAAAATGGTAAGTTTAGTTGTTCTAAGCGTCTATTTTTATCAATAAAGCGGCAAAAAATAGTCCTGTCCCTGTTGTTGTCGTGAGGGCTGATGCTAAAATCGCCCTAGTCGTTGCGAAAATCTAGCCAATGCAATAAGCATTACCTGCAATTTTCACTTAGACTAGAACTATTTTAGCGATCAGCAGTGCGCATTTGCGAATGTTCAACACGCCCTATTATAACCTTAGCGCTTTATTAGTCAGTGATATTCAGTGAACGCTTGTGAGCAAACTTTTATTAGCGTATAAAACGACATGTTTAGATATTTATAAGCTCATAAATAAAAAAACTCAGCACTTAGGCTGAGTTTTTCTTCATCATGATTACAACTTCATAGGATTAAGCCAAGTCACGAACCTTAGGCTCACGCTCCCATAGACGAGATTTTGCATTTTCTACAAAGCTGTCAAGCTCAGCGAGCGGTGTGACAAACTCATCTTTTTCTACAGGAAGTTTACTTAAGATAAACTCATCCGTTGCACCGCAATAAGCAATGGCTTTACAGTGTACATAAGCATCAGTGAACCAATCTAGCGTTGAGCTATCCTCTGCTAGTTTCTTAGCTTGATCCGGCATAATGATACTCACTACCGCATCGAAGAATACAGAGGGTGCACCAGCGACACGCTCATCTGCTTGGATACGCGTATCGTCGTCAAGCTTAACTTCTTTGCTAGGAGCAACAATTTTGACCATACCGCCTTGAGCGTTAATAGCATCTTCAAACTTCTTAACTTGCTCATGGTTTGATCCTTCAGCCACTAAGATACCAACCAAACGGCCTTTTAGTGATTTAGGCGTACGACCAATCGTTTGCAGAGGCTTAGAGGTGTCCATATCTTGTACAGGTGCAGCGGCATCAGCAGGCTCTGGTAATTCCATACCGAGGGCTGAAGCCACACGATTAGCCAAGTCTTCATCGATATGCGGCAGATGGCTGAGCATACGAGTACGAACATGCGGCGCATCTACTTTACCCAGCTCAAACGCATAAGCAGAGGCAATGTGTGCTTTGCCTGCCTCTGTCTGGCTGCGATAGAACATGCGCGGCTGACTATAATGATCGGCAAAGCTTTCGGCACGGATGCGACCTTTAACGCCATCATCCATCCGCTCTTGGAATGAGGCAAATCCGCGTTTGGCGCTTTCGCGTGGACGCGTTGGATCAAGGCTTTGTGGCTCATAGAGCACCCGCGTTTTAGGCACCTGCATTTGCATATGGCCATCTTGCTGGTTGTTGGCAAACGGGCATTTTGGTGCATTGATTGGAATTTGCGCAAAGTTTGGTGAGCCCAAACGTGACAACTGCGTATCTAGATAACTAAATAGACGGCCTTGGAGCAATGGATCATTACTATAATCGATACCTGGTACCACATGTGATGGACAGAATGCGACTTGCTCTGTCTCTGCAAAGAAGTTATCTACATTGCGATTCAAGACCATCTTACCAACGATTTTCACGGGCACTAGCTCTTCTGGAATCAGCTTGGTCGCATCGAGGTGATCAAACGGGAACTGATCGGCTTCTTCTTCAGTGAATAACTGAACGCCAAATTCCCATTCAGGATACATGCCATTGTCAATTGACTCAAACAAATCACGGCGATGATAATCAGGATCTGCGCCAGAGATTTTTACGGCTTCGTCCCACGTGGTTGATTGTACGCCAAGTACTGGCTTCCAATGAAAACGTACAAAGGTGCTCTTACCGTCTTTATCAATCAAACGGTAGCTGTGAATACCAAAACCTTCCATCATGCGTAAGCTGCGTGGCAGGCCACGATCACTCATCAGCCAAATCAGATTGTGCATGGTTTCAGGACTCAATGAGACAAAATCCCAAAACGTATCATGGGCAGACGCCGCTTGCGGAAAACCACGATCAGGCTCCGGCTTGACTGCATGAATCAAATCTGGAAATTTAATCGCATCTTGGATAAAGAAGATGGGCATGTTGTTACCAACGATATCCCAGTTACCTTCTTCGGTATAAACTTTGACAGAAAATCCGCGCACATCACGTGGCGTGTCTTTTGAGCCTTTGTTACCAGCAACGGTCGAAAAACGGGTAAAGAGTGGTGTTTGCTTACCGGTTTCGGTCAAAATTTTGGCCGTTGTATACTCTTCTAATGATTCGGTCAGCTCAAAATAACCGTGTGCCGCACTACCGCGAGCATGGACGATACGCTCTGGGATACGCTCATGGTCAAAATGGTTGATTTTTTCGCGTAATACAAAATCTTCTAAAAGACTCGGGCCTCGGCTACCGGCTTTCAAAGAATTTTGATTATCAGAGATAACAACACCTTGCTGCGTAGTGAGCGCCTTTGTGTCGTCGTCTGCACGTTGGTGAGTCTCGCCGCCATTGCCGCGTTCAGTATTCATGTCTTTGGCTGGGTCGGTATGATCGATATTATTATTCATAAAACATCCTATCTAATGAGTAAAATAGTCTCTTCTAAGACCATTAAAAATGTGCTTACACAGGTGTTGTATCCTTTGGGATAATACTGACTTCATCTGTCGATTATCTGTCTGTGATGCTGCATGACCAATTATTAAAAAAGATAAAGGAATAAAAGGCAAAGGCATACGGCTTATCTTACCAAAAAACTAAGTCGCTTATAGTTGCGTATATAGTGAAAGTTGTTGATGTTTGGTTAAATTTTACGTGCGCAGTCACTCAACCGCTTGACGGCTTTTGAGCCAGCCTAAACGTTAACAATCCAATCTTGTAATTTAGTTATTCTTTAAGGTATGCTTTATGGCGTACTAGAGATCATCGATAAATAACATTGGCATGGTTTTTGGCCATATATTTATCTCTTTTTTATATAACTATAAGGCTGTCGACTATGTTACCAACTTCGAATTTCTCGTCCAAAAAACCTTACCGCTCATTATTGGCGGGTGCATCAATGGGGCTCCTGGCATTGACCATCAGCCAAACCGCTGCCGCTATCACGACCAAGAACGTCACTTATACAGTGGATAACCAAGCATACGAGGGCTATTACGCCAAAGCAAATAAGCCCTACGCTCCTTTTATCTTGTTGATTCATGACTGGGATGGTCTAACGGACTATGAGCGCAAACGCGCTGATATGCTAGCGCATGAAGGTTACAACGTACTGGCAGCAGACATGTTTGGGCAAGGCATTCGTCCGACCTCTGTCGAAGAAAATAAGCGTTTAACAGGCGAATTGTATGACGATCGCAACAAAATGCGCCGCATACTACAAGGTGCATTGAATGCTGGACGACTGGAGGGCAATGATGTGCGCAACGGCACGACCATGGGATATTGTTTCGGTGGTACGGTTGCATTAGAGTTAGCACGTTCAGGCTTCCCGCAAAAAGCCTTTGTCCCCTTCCATGGAGCCTTTGATACTCCGACCGGTCAAAGTTATGACAAGACCACTGGCGAGATTTTAGTCTTTCATGGCAGTGCCGACGAAGCCGTGCCGTTTGAGGATTTTACCGCCCTTGGTAAGACGTTAGAAGCCAGTGGAGTACCCCATGAGATGTTGACTTATAGCGGTGCAGTCCATGCCTTTACTGACTTCGATAATCCTGATAGATACAATGCTCGTGCCGATGAGCGCTCTTGGAGACGTTATACAGATTTTTTATCCAATGCATATAAATAACTTTAGTTTGTACCCTATAAGAAGAGCGAACCTTATTTATTAACCAGTCTGTTAGAAGACAAGGAAGACAGTTATGTTATTAGATAACGACGTATTGCGTGCGCGCATTCGTTTATTAGGATCGTTTTTAGGTGAGGCCATCTCTCGCCAATCTGGGCAACAAACCTTAGATACCATCGAGACCTTGCGCCAAGGTTTTATCCAAGAGCGCCGCGAGCATAACGACGGACAAAAACAACAACTTATCGAGCTCATCGCCTCGCTAGACAATCAAACACTAAAAAACGTCATTCGCGCGTTTTCTATTTACTTTTTTTTGGCAAACCTGACCGAAGAAAACTACTTACGTGAGCAGCGGCGAGTGATGCGCGCGGAGTCCAACCAAAGCTGGGAAGGCTCTTTTCGCCGTACTTTATCAGAATGCCGTGAGCGCCAGATCGAACCTGAACAAATCAAAGAGCTCATCGATCAGCTAAAATTTATCCCAGTCTTTACCGCGCATCCTACCGAGGCGCGTCGCCGTACGACGATGAATATCTTGCAAACGCTATACGAACATACCGATGCCATGGGTGTCTATCCTGAGGGCAGTCGCGCCTTTGAGCAGGCCAAACAAAAAACCGCAGAAACCATTGATCTACTATGGTCATCAGATGAGGTGCGGACTCGTAAACCCTTGGTCTATGATGAGATTAATAATGGCCTGCATTATTTTGATGCCAGTCTTTTTACCGCCATACCGAAAGTCTATCGCAATATCAAAGACGCAATCGTAGAGATTTATCCAGAGCTTAGTGACTATGCGCTGCCCGCTTTTGTCAATTTTGGCTCTTGGATCGGCGGCGATAGAGATGGCAACCCCTTCGTCACTCATGAGACCACAGAAATGGCCGTGTTGATGCATGCCAATACCGTGCTGCGCCATTACCAAGTATTGATCCGAAAGCTGCGCCGCGAGCTGATTCATAGCGATAGCATCGTCACCATCGCGTCCGAGATTTATGAGCGAATTAAAGACTATAGCGAGCTGGATCAGCAGGTGTTTTGTTATAACCCTGATGATTATAATCACGAGCCATACCGTAGATTGTTATCACTCATCCTTGCCAAAATAAAAGCAACCAACCAGTATATCCAAAGCCAAGGCACAGACGACAATGCAGCAAAAGACGCGTACTTATCGCCGGCCGCACTGTTAGATGACTTACGCCTTATCCGCAAGAGCGTCAACACGCATGATAGCGCCCATGCCGAAGGGCTACTGCTAGATACCATCCGCTTGGTCAAAACCTGCGGCTTCCATCTAGCCGCGCTCGATATTCGCCAAGACTCAGGCTATCATGGCGAGGTCATTGCCGATATTTTTGCCAATGCCTCCAACTTGCCCGATTACAAGGCGCTAAGCGAAGCAGAGCGCCAAGAGTGGCTGACCCGCCTACTACAAAAACCAGGCACACTGCTGATTTATACCGATAATTTAAGCGACCAAACCTGTGAGCAGCTGGCATTGATGCAGTCGGTGGCCAAACTGCGCAAACTGGTCGGCGACGATACTTTTGGCAGCTACGTCATCTCGATGACCAATAACGCCAGTCAACTACTAGAAGTGCTGCTACTGATGCGTTTTGCTGGTTTATCTGGTATCAATGACGACGGACACTTATTTGCCGCCTTGCCGGTAGCGCCACTGTTTGAAACCATCGAAGACCTCAAAAACATCGATAAAATCATGCCAACGGTACTGGACAACCCCCTGTATCGCGAGCTACTTGAGCACTCAGGCAATATTCAAGAGATTATGCTGGGCTACTCCGACTCTTCTAAAGACGGCGGCATTATCACCTCGGCTTGGCAGCTGTATAGCGCCCAGCAAACCATCACTCGTATTGCCAACCAATACGGCATCAACACCCGTCTGTTCCATGGCCGTGGCGGCTCTGTCAGTCGCGGCGGCGGCTCAACTCATCAGGCCATTGCCGCGCAGCCTGCTGGTACATTAAACGGACAAATCAAGTTTACCGAGCAAGGCGAAGTGCTCTATGCCAAATACGCCAATCCAGATACAGCAGTGTTTGAGCTGACAATGGGTATCACAGGCGCACTAAAAGCCAGCTCGTCACGCTTTGTGGCGCAGCCGGCCCAGCTCGATAGCTATGAAGCACTGTTTGCAGATTTAGCCGATGCAGGCGAGCAGCAATATCGAGCATTGACGGATAATACAGACGGGTTTTATCAGTTTTACTCCGAGGCCACGCCCGTACAAGAGATCTCTTTGCTAAATATCGGCTCGCGCCCTGCCCACCGCAAAAAAGGCTTGCCAAGCAAATCAACAATTCGGGCGATACCTTGGGTGTTTGGCTGGTCATTGGCCCGCTTTACCCTTCCTGCGTGGTATGGCGTGGGCACGGCATTAGAGAGTGTCAAACAAAACGAAGGATTGATGAAAGAGATGAATAAAAACTGGCCGTTTTTTAGCGCCTTTATCAGCAATATCGAAATGGCCTTTACCAAATCGGAGATGAATATCGCCCACGCCTACAGTCATCTGTGCAAAGATGAGCGCTTACGCACACAAGTCATGCAGGCTGTCGAGCACGAGCACGCGCTTACTCACTCTGGCCTAAACTCCCTGCTCGAGCAAACCTCATTATTGTCCACGCAGCAAGAGCTGGCAGCGTCTTTACAATGGCGCAATGCTTACTTAGACCCGATCAACTATATCCAAATCGAGCTGCTCAAACGCATGCGTCAACCTGATAATAATAATGCTAAAAGCACCGATAAACTGGCGGTAGAAGATCCACTAATTCGCAGTATCAATGCCCTTGCAGCAGGACTACGTAATACTGGTTAGAACTTGATACTGATATTAAAACGCAAATAACCGCTGACTTAGTTAGCGGTTATTTTTTGAAAAACCAAAATTTGGTTGTTCGCTGGCATCTGATATTCAGTCATTAATGTTAAATGGTGAGTGTTGGCTAAAGCAATGATATCTTCTTTATGCCGGATACCGCTACCAACATCACGCTGGCGCAAAGTGCTATCAAACTGCTGGTTACTCGCACTGGTATAGCGTCCGTTTTCATTAAATGGCCCGTAAACAATCAGCTTGCCGTCTAACGGTAGTGCTTCTCCGACCAACTCAAACAACCTCTCAACCAAAGGCCAAGCGATAATATGTAAGGTGTTAGCAGTAAATATAGCGTCATAAGGTTCGCCAGTATTAGTTTTTGGAATAGAATCTGTTAACAAATTAAAAGCCAACGGTGCATACAGGTTTGATGCGGGATAGGCATCATGCCAAGCTTGTATCACCTGATGATTATCAGTTACATCGCTGGTTTGCCATTGTAGGTGCGGCAATCTTGGTGCAAAGTAAACGCTATGCTGGCCGGTACCTGAGCCGACTTCTAAGACATGAGTATGCTCTTGTAGCTCTTTTTGTAGCACGTTTAAGATAGGTGCTTTATTATTTTCACACGCTTGTGAAAAAGGTAGTCTGTCTGTGCTACTGATATCGGTATTTCCGGGATTGTCTTTATTCATAACGTCCTTACGATTGCTTTCTTATATATAAAATATCAATCCAAAGCTAATATATTAATAAATACCTGCCTCAATACCAGCAGCTAGCGTCATCGCAAGCTCTTCCACTTGCTCCACAAACACCTCTTGCCAATCACCTTTTAAAATAAGCGTATCTTGGATTTGATTCCAGCGCAAACCAGTGATAATCGTTTTCATAGCCAGTTTAGTTCCCGTCCCATCAAACCCAGCGCGAATATATAATGAAAAAGGTAGCCCCTGTTTATGCTCTAATACCGCGTAATAACAGCGATCGAAGAAGTCTTTGGTCAGCCCCGCCATATAAGACAAATTCTCAGTCGTACCTAACAATAAGGCATCGGCTGCCATTATATCTTCAGGCTGCGTATCCTGTGGTGCTTTGAGAACCACGTTGATATCTATATCAGGGTGATTGGCACCGTCATGAGCGGCTTGCGCCAACTTTTTAGTATTCGGTGATGGTGCATGCGCGACGATAAGTAAAGTCTTGAAAGCCATATTAATCACCATTATAAAATATATCAGTTCTTAGAATGAATATTCACCTTTTGCATGATATCAGGATGGATGCTTTTCGCAACTGGACAACTCAGCGCTGCGTTATAAAATATCTTTTGCGTTTTCTCATCGAGCTGCTGATTAAAAGAGATCGCGACATGTATTTCACTGACACGTCTTGGATCAGCTGTCATCACTTTGGTCACCTCAGCGGTAGTACCAGCAATATCGATTTCCATATCACGCGCTTTAATCCCAATGATCGTTAGCATACAGCTGGCTAAGCTGGTCGCCAATAAATCAGTCGGTGAAAAAGCCTCACCCTTGCCCTGATTATCTGTTGGCGCATCCGTAATGATGTCATTGTTTGATTGCAAATGAATGGCGGTGGTGCGCAAGTCGCCTTGGTAGGTTACTTTTGAGGTTGTCATTTTCATTCCTTTTAAATAGCTTAAATGCACTTTATAAATAGTGTAATGGAATGAACGAATAATAACTAGTAGCCAATCAATACATGAGAGCACTGCTTTAAACAACCCAATAAAAAAACCCCCAACACTTA